>NZ_VKKU01000001.1 GCF_007280415.1 Sphingorhabdus contaminans
TGCAAGTTTTGTCTCGCCTTTCGTCGGCCGGCATGACGATAACGGCTTCGATGGAATGCAGCTGATCAGCGACATCCGGCTGATCTACGACAATTATGACTTTGGTACCGAGATATTGGTGGCAAGCGTGCGCCACGGCATTCACGTGCTGGAGGCAGCGAAGATTGGAGCTGATGTCATGACGGCGCCGCCTGCGGTCATCAAAGGACTGTTTAAGCATGTCCTGACCGACAAGGGCATCGAAGGCTTCCTTGCCGACTGGGCAAAAACAGGTCAGGCAATCGGGTGAGAAATGCTTGAGGGAGAACGGAACGGGTCGCAAAAATTCCGTTCCCCCCCAAAACCCCCGTAAAACGAGGAACTGGATAACGAATCAAAATTAGCAGGATTCGGAAGCCATCGCTTGTATGTTTCCGACATCGGTTGAAAATCTTCTACACTTGCGGACAAATGCCTATGGGCTATTGTCTGTATAGGATTGAAAGGCGGGCGGGAATATTAGCCAATCCACGCAGACAGCGCGTTTGCGGGAGTCTAAATATGAACAAGCCCGAAATGGTGTTTCCCATCGCACATATTCATTATCACGACGAAATCGACGGCAATGGCAAGGTCATTGTCCCTGAAGATGTTCAGGATGCCATCCGCACTCTTATCCGGTGGTCGGGTGATGATCCAAGCCGCGAAGGTCTGCTGGATACACCGGCACGGGTCGGACGTGCTTGGCGGGAATATTGCGCGGGCTATGCCGAAGACCCTGCTGCCCATCTTTCCCGTACATTTCAGGAAGTCGGTGGCTATCATGAACTCGTGCTGTTGAAGGACATACCTTTTCAGTCGCATTGCGAGCATCACATGGCACCCATTATCGGCAAGGCATCGATTGCTTATATGCCAACCGATCGAGTTGTCGGAATATCGAAGCTTGCACGTGTGCTCCACGGATTTGCACAGCGCCTGCAAGTACAGGAACGCCTGACAGCCGAAGTTGCAAACTGTATTTGGGACAACCTGAAGCCCGAGGGTGTTGCTGTCGTCATTGAGGCGCAGCATGGCTGTATGACTGGCCGGGGCGTAAAGGTGCACGGGGTTGGAATGGTGACATCCAAACTGATTGGTTGTTTTCTGGATGACCAATCGAGCCGCAAAGAAGTCATGAGTCTGATGGGTTATTAATCCCCCCAACGCGTCGGGGAAATGTCTAATCAGCTTTACATTTTCCCTGTGCGCGCGCAATCTCCCGTGTGAGGGAGAGTGAAATGATCAGGAAAGCTTTGTTACTCTTAGGCTGCGCCAGCGGTTTCGCCGGGGCTGCTTTTGCCGAATCTGCTGAAAAGCCCGCATCGACCGCTACGATTTCCGCGCAGCGCCTCAGCGCGCAAAGTCTGCCTGTCGATGACGGTCGTGATGCCGACTTTTCGGATCGGGGGTTCATTGCCACTTTATCCGATCCCCAGATCAAGACAAAAGACGGCAAAATTGTATGGAATCTGGGTGCGTATGACTGGATGGCCAGCAATACCGCTCCTGACTCGGTAAACCCCAGCCTTTGGCGTCACATGGGATTATTGCGAAAGCATGGTCTGTTCGCCCTGTCCGAAAACATGTGGCAAGTCCGCGGTTTTGACGTGTCCAACATGACGGTCATCAAGGGGCAAAGCGGATGGATATTAATCGATCCGTTGACGACACGGGAAACTGCGGCAGCCGCGCTTAAATTAGTCAACGAGACCTTGGGCCCACGTCCGGTCAGTGCCGTCATCTATAGCCATAGTCATGGTGATCATTTCGGCGGTGTCCGTGGTGTCGTTAACGAAGCCGACGTGAAAGCCGGAAAGGTTCAAATCATTGCGCCTGAACATTTTCTGGCCGAAACAGCATCGGAAAACGTCATGGCCGGACCAGCCATGGGACGCCGTGCCAATTTCCAGTTCGGATCACATTTGCAGCCGGGACCTTTTGGACAGATGGGCAGTGGTATCGGGCGGGGTGTCGCAGGTGGCGACATCACGCTCATTGCACCGACCATGGAGGTTAGAAAAACCGGTGAAACACGGGAGATTGATGGAGTTACCCTTGAGTTCCAGATGGTGCCTGAAACCGAAGCACCCGCTGAAATGAATGTGTATGTTCCCGCCGCGCGGACTTTCCTTGCTGCCGAGATCGCCACCTGTTCGCTCCACAACATCTTGACGCCGCGCGGGGCGAAGGTGCGCGATGCCCATGCCTGGGCCGGCTTTCTTAACGAAGCCGTCAATCTCTACGGAGATCGCAGCGATATCGTTGCATCAAGCCACTGCTGGCCCCGGTTTGGCCAGGATGAAGTCAAGGGGTGGCTTGCAGGACAGCGGGATAACTACCGGTACTTGCACGACCAGACAGTCCGGATGATGAACAAGGGGATGACGCAAGCCGAGATCGCCGAGGCATTGAAGGCACCTCCAGCCATTGGCGACCAGTGGTTCAACAAGGGATATTACGGCACCTACAGTCATAATTCCAAAGCGATCTACCAATTTTATCTGGGGTGGTATGATGCGGTTCCGGCAAATCTGAATCCCCATCCGCCCGAAATACGCGCGGCGAAAATGATCGCGGCCATGGGTGGCGCTAAGAAGGTGTTGGCTGCTGCGAAAAAAGCGATGGCGCAGGGAGATTATCGCTGGTCTTCCGATTTGCTTAACAATCTGGTTTTTGCCGATCCGAAAAATTCGGAAGGACGCGCTTTGCTCGCTGATAGTTACGAGCAGCAGGGCTATCAGGCAGAGTCCGCCATCTGGCGGAACATGTTCCTTTCGGCGGCGCGTGAATTGCGCCAAGGCGTCAAGTCGAGCATCAACACACAGAGCATCGATATGATCTCGGCCGTCCCGACGGGCCTATTGCTGGATTCGGTTGCTACGCGGCTTGATCCTATTGCAATTACAGACCGGAAACTGGCACTCAATCTGCGTTTTACCGACAGAAACGAACAGGCCAAGATTTCGGTCGGCAACGCCGTCATGTTTAGTGAAATGGGCGCCGCTCATGAAAAGCCCGCAGTCACGGTCAGTGGACCGCGGCAGCTGTTTTTGGCATTGTTTTTCCTAAAGCTACCTTTGTCACAGCTAGAAGCGGCAGGGCTTAAGGTAGAAGGCGATCGTTCGCAGGTGGAAGCGTTGCAGGCGGCGCTTGATCCTATGCCAGGACCGTTCAATATTGTGGAACCGTAGGTCCATATCGGGCAGTTTACATTTCACCCCGTTCGCGGCGGATCGCGTACCATTTCTCAACATTGGCATTATGTTCTTGCAGGGTATTTGCAAAAACATGACCACCTTTACCATCGGCTACAAAGAACAGGGCTTTAGTCTTTTCCGGATTAAGGACAGCCTCGATTGCAGCACGTGAGGGGTTGGCAATAGGGCCTCGGGGCAAGCCAACCATGGCATAGGTGTTATAGTCGTTAACATCGGCGATCTCTGATTGGCGGATGCGGCGACCGAGAGGCTTGCCCTTTGTAATCGGATAAATAATTGTGGGATCTGCCTGCAGCATCATGCCCTGACGGATGCGGTTGGAATAGACGCCGGCGACCATGCGCAGTTCCGACTTCAACGCCGTCTCCTTCTCCACAATAGAGGCAAGCGTCAATGCTTCTTCTGGTGTTTTTACAACTGTGTCGCTGCTACGTTTCGGCCACAGATCCGCCATCGTGCGCGTCATGGCGTCCTGCATGCGTTTCAGTACCGCTGCCCGGCTTTCGTTTTTCTCAAAAGCATAGCTGTCGGGCAAAATGGACCCTTCGGCCGGAATTTCTATAGTACCGGTCAGACGGTCATTCGCCATCAGGCGCTCATACACCATGATTGATGGCCAGCCCTCAGGGATGGTCACCATGCGCTGTACGGTTTTTCCTCCGGTAAGAATGTCGAGCACATCGGAGTTTGAAGCGCCCGCAGGGATAATGAATTCGCCCGCCTTGATGGTGCTAGTGGCACCGAATATTTTTGCGCGGTTGATGAAAGCGTCGGCGGATTTGACAACACCTGCTTCTTCAAGAAGTTTCGCCGCCGAAGTAATACTTGATCCAGGTTTAATGACAACCGATGTCTCACGGGTCAGGGGGCCGGGAGCCGTCCAGCCGTAAACAAAGTTGGCAGCAATTGCGGCAAGCAGCACCAGAGCTGCAATAATTGCCCATTTGGCCAATTTGCGCATCAAACAACCGTTCCGATGTTCAAGCAGCCCGGATGCGGCACTTTAGTCGACTGCTTTCATGATCAGGCTGGCGTTGGTGCCCCCAAAGCCGAAACTGTTGTTGAGCACAGCTTTTACCTCACGCTTCTTTGCAACATGGGGCACCAGGTCGACACCGTCCGTGCCTTCATCCGGATTGTCGAGATTTAAAGTGGGCGGCACGATCTGGTCGCGTAATGCCAAAATGCAGAAAATGCTTTCCACTGCACCAGCGCCACCCAACAAATGGCCAATAGCCGATTTGGTCGAGCTCATCGAAACCGTGGATATCGCATCCCCGAACAACCGCTTGACCGCGCCCAACTCAATCGTATCGGCCATGGTCGAGGTGCCATGGGCATTAATATAATCAATATCGGATGGTGTCATGCCTGCCTTCTTCAGCGCCATCTGCATGGAACGGAATGCGCCATCGCCTTCAGGATGAGGTGCGGTTACATGATAGGCGTCGCCGGACAAGCCATAGCCCACGACTTCGGCATAGATTTTTGCGCCACGCGCCTTGGCGTGTTCATATTCTTCAAGAACAACGATACCGGCGCCTTCACCCATAACAAATCCGTCTCGGTCTTTGTCATAGGGGCGGCTGGCCTGCTCGGGCCGGTCATTAAATGTCATGTTCAATGCCCGGGCTTGAGCAAAACCGGCAATGCCCAGGGGGTTGACCGTGCCTTCGGCGCCGCCGGCCAGCATGATATCGGCGTCGTCATCGCGGATCATACGTGCCGCATCGCCAATAGAATGCGCACCGGTCGAGCAGGCGGTTACGACTGCATGGTTCGGACCTTTCAGGCCGTATTTAATGCTCACTTGTCCGGAAATAAGGTTGATGAGGCGGCCATGCACAAAATGCGGGCTCACGCGACCGGGGCCTTTTTCGGCCAAAAGCAATGCCTCACTCTCAATGCCCGGTAAGCCGCCGATACCCGACCCGATCGAGCAGCCGGCACGTAGCTTTTGCTCTTCGGTCATTTCTGTCAGACCGGCATCTTCCAAAGCCTGGCCCGCAGCGTCGATGCCGTAAATGATAAACGGATCCACCTGACGCTGCACCTTGTGGTCCACACGCTTGTCAGGGTCGAACCCCCAGGGGTGATCCTTTGGCTTCACTTCGCATGCGATATGACATTTCTGATCGCTGGTATCGAAGCGGGTGATAAGGCCTGCTCCCGATTTACCCGCTATCAGATTGGCCCAAGAAGTTTCGACATCCCCGCCCAAGGGCGTAACCAGTCCCAGTCCCGTAACCACAACACGACGCATGCTTTATCTCCTGGCGGGCTTTTGAGCGCCCAATAAAAACAAGTGGAGCCAAAATGCAAACGGCTTTCCGGTTAAAACCGGAAAGCCGCGCTATCCTTAAGATGTGCAACGCAAGCGCGCTGCTGCACCCGATCAACCGTTGGCGTTGATAAAGTCGATGGCATCCTTGACGGTTGCGATCTTTTCGGCCGCATCGTCTGGGATTTCCACATTGAACTCTTCTTCAAACGCCATGACGAGTTCGACGATGTCGAGGCTGTCGGCGCCGAGATCATCAATAAAGCTGGCTGCTTCCGTTACCTTGTCGGCTTCGACACCCAAATGTTCTACAACGATCTTTTTGACCCGGTCCGCGGTATCACTCATTTATTTGCCCCTTATAGCTTGGGAGGATTAATATCAGGACTCGCCCTAATGTCCAGAACGGCTGCTGGCAAGTGGCAAGCGTTAAAGCATCGCCATCCCGCCGTTTACATGTAATGTTTGGCCTGTGATATATCCAGCCTCCTTTGAGGCGAGATAGGCAACTGCGGCGCCAATGTCTGTGCCTTCGCCCATCCGGCCCATAGGGATGCGGGCATTCAAGGCTTCCTTCTGGGCTTCGGGCAAGACATCTGTCATCGGCGTCGCAATAAATCCCGGCGCGACGCAGTTGACGGTAATCCCTCGACTTGCAAGCTCTTGAGCCATTGATTTCGACATTCCGACCAGACCTGCTTTGGATGCAGCATAATTTGCCTGGCCGGGATTGCCTGTTGCGCCGACGACACTGGTAACCGAGATCATGCGGCCGAAACGGGCTTTCATCATCGGCCGGCTCGCTGCGCGCATCAGGCGAAAAGCGCTTTCCAGATTGATCTGGATCACTTCGTCCCATTCTTCATCTTTCATCCGCATCGTCAGATTATCGCGGGTGACGCCGGCGTTATTTACCAGAATATCGATCTGACCCAGTTTCTCCAATGCCGCCGGAACAAGAGCTTCAACACTTTCCGCATCGCCCAGATTGCAAGGAATCGCGACGTGATCACCGTCCAAAGAGGCGCGGAAAGTCTCCAGTTTCTCAACATTGGATCCAGAAACCGCCAGACGCGCACCCTGGCTAGCCAGAGCGTGGCAAATCGCGCTGCCGATGCCGCCGGATGCTCCGGTAACAAGGGCGGTCATACCGGTAAGATCAAACATATTATTCTCCCGTAAACTTTGGTGCGCGCTTTTCCATGAACGCATTGATGGCTTCGTCATTGTCGGCTGTTGAATGGGCAAGAGCCTGCATAGCAGCCGACATTTCAAGGATGTTTCGCAATTCGGCTGTCTGCCCTTCGCGCAACAAACGCTTGGTCATACGCACAGCATGCGGTGGGTTCGCAACTATCTTGTCCGCTATTCGCCGTGCGGTGGCCATTAATTCTTCAGGCGCAACCACTTCGGATACAAGACCGATGCGCAATGCCTCGGCTGCGTCAATCATTTCACCGGTCAGTGCCAATTCGGTCGCTTTGGAAAAACCTACTATGCGGGGCAAAAGCCAGGCGCCACCATCACCCGGAATGATCCCGAGCTTGACAAAACTCTCCGCAAACTTGGCGTTTTCGGAGGCAACCCGGATGTCGCACATGCAGGCAAGATCGCAACCTGCCCCAATGGCATGGCCATTGACTGCGGCAATGACCGGGACTTCCAAGGCCTGGAATAAGAGAGGCAGACGCTGTATGCCATATTTGTAATTGCGGCGCGTCTGAACAGATTTGCCGGAACGAAGGCTGCCCACGTCGGGAACCATCTGTTTCAAATCTCCACCCGAAGAAAAGGCGCTTCCTGCGCCTGTCAGGATTACACAGCCAATGGTGATGTCCTTGTCCGCCGCCTCCATCGCAGCGCACAAGGCGTCAACAACATCATTGTCGGATATGGGATTGCGCTTTTCGGGCAGGTTCAACGTTACTGTCAGGACAGCGCCATCGCGTTCTTGTATCAACATGGCTTTACAGCTCCTTTAAAAGGGCTTCGATATCGTCCATTGAAATGATGCTCGTGGTCGAAACATCTTCCCCGGCACTACGCTTCACCATGGGGCTCAGCACTTTGCCACCGAATTCGACAAAATGGGTCACGCCCGCTGCTGCCATGGCTATAGCAGATTCCCGCCAACGTACACGCCCGGTCACCTGCTCCACCAATTGCGCCCGGATCGTATCCGGATCGATGACCGCGTCTGCCGTGACATTTGCATATAGCGGCACAATGGGTGTTTGCAGATCGGTTTTGGCCAAGGCTTCGGCCATGGCGTCGGCGGCCGGCTGCATTAATGGACAGTGGAAGGGCGCAGACACCGGCAGCAATATACCGCGTTTGATTCCATGGTCTTTCACAAGCTCGATTGCACGATCAATCGCGCTTTTGTGACCCGATATCACGACCTGCGAAGGATCATTGTCATTTGCTACCGTGCAGGTGTCACCTTCGGCTGCCGCCTGAGCCAAGGCTTCGGCTTTTTCGATATCGGCCCCGAGCAATGCCGCCATGGCGCCGATACCGACAGGAACAGCCGCCTGCATTGCGCGGCCGCGCAGCTTCAACAGCCGTGCGGTTGTCGCAAGATCGAAAGTGCCCGCCGCACATAATGCCGAATACTCACCAAGCGAGTGGCCGGCGACGAAGCTGCATTTGCTTCCAAGGGAAACGCTTCCTTCAACCTCAAGCACGCGCAAAGTGGCAATGGCATTGGCCATAATGGCGGGCTGTGCATTCTCTGTCAGCGTCAGGTCGCTTTCGGGGCCTTCGCACATCAATTTGAACAGATTCTGGTCCAGAGCGTCATCGACTTCCTGAAACACCGCCTTTGCCGTCGGGCTTGCAGCAGCAAGTGCCTGGCCCATGCCAACGGCCTGACTGCCTTGGCCCGGAAAGATGAATGCGCGCATAGATGCTCCCTTTCAGATTTGTTTGCAGCCGCCTAGAAAGTGGCGCTGGATGTTGCAAGCCCGAACGGCACGATCTTGTTGTCTGCGTCATGGCCGATATCGGCATGCCCCATAAAGTTGAGCCCGTTCGTGCGGCACCAGCGCTTGGCAATTTCGGTTGCGCCTTCGCCAAAGGGGCGATCATTTTCAGGAACATCGCTGACCCGGCCCAAGCGCAAACCGGCAAGGCCCATATCTTTCAAATGGCTGCTCATGTGGAAAAAAGCGCGGTCAAAGGCATAGAGATATTCGCTGACTTCTTCGATCATCAGTACATGCCCCTTCAAATCCGGCATAAGGGGCGTACCTACCATCATGGCCAGCGTCATCAGGTTGAAGGCCGCATGGCGTTCACCCGCCTGAACATGCGGTTCCAGCGATTGAGGACTGCGATGGACAATCCAGTCCAGTGCACGAATAACGGCTGCATCGCCTCCTTCGCGCCTTATGTCCGCAGGCATGGGGCCGTGGGCGAGGTGGGGAAAACCGTGGCGCTGAAGGCAACCCAGCAAATTTCCCTGATCGCTATAGCCCATATAAAGTTTGCGATGCGCAACTTCTTTAAGGCCCGCCACCGCCTGTTCGGCGATGCGACATGCGCCATATCCGCCCCGTACGAACCAGATGGCGTCGATAGATGGATCATTGGCGAGATCGACGAAGGCGGTCAGGCGTTCCTGATCGGTGCCAGCGAAGTGACCTTTCTCGACAAAACATTGCGGGTCGAACAATAATTCGGCTTCGGGATGATGCAAAGCCGCCAATGCCGTCACGCGATCGGCATCCACCCGGGTAAAGGCGGTTGATGGGGCGCAAATCCCGATCTTCATATTTGTCCTTCCTCCCGTCCGACACTGTTCGACCACGCTTTGCCATCGTGCATGTTGCCAAAGCCAGCGCCACGCAATAGCGGGGATGGATGAGCAATACCAAATCCTATTTCTTCTGCGGCATTGGCGGGTCAGGCATGTTGCCGCTCGCCACCATTTTGGCTGAACAAGGCGCAGAAGTGGCGGGTTCCGACCGTGCACTTGACCAAGGGCGTTTGGGAGCCAAATTCGAGTATCTGCAGGCGCGCGGCATGGACTTGTTTGCGCAGGATGGTAGCGGCCTGACACGCAGTGACCAGATTTTGGTGGCTTCCGCTGCGGTCGAGGACAGTGTGCCTGATGTCGCCAAGGCCAAAGCGCTGGGCTGTGTGCGCATGACGCGGGCCCAATTGCTCGCTCAATTGTTCAACGCATCCCCACGATCTGTCGCGGTCGGCGGGACAAGCGGCAAGTCAACGGTAACGGGAATGATCGGCTGGATCGCAAGCAAACTGTCCTGTGACCCTACGATAATGAACGGTGCCGTCATGCGGAACTTCGCCGATGCCGATGCCCCCTTTGCGAGTAGCCGGGTCGGTAAGGGAGGGCTTTTTATCAGTGAGGTGGACGAAAGCGATGGTTCGATCGCGCTATTCCAACCTGAAATTGCAGTGCTCAATAACATTACGCTTGATCATAAGAGCCTGGATGAATTGCGGCAATTGTTCGGCGATTTCGCTGCACGGGCGAAAGGCACGGTCTGGAACGCCGATGATCCTGAAAGTGTCGCGCTGATGGCGAACAAATCGGATGCAGTTTCCTTTGGCTTTGCGGCAAACGCCGATTTTCGTGCAGTCGATATGGTCGAGAAACCTTTGTCCGTAGAGTTCCGCCTTTTGGTCAAAAATACAGAACATGAAGTTCGGCTGGCTGTCCCCGGGCGACATAATGCCGCTAACGCGCTCGCCGCGCTTGCGGCCAGCGCCGGACTTGGGCTTGATCTTGAACAGGCTGTAGCCGCCCTTGGCCAGTATAAGGGCTTGGCGCGCCGTTTCGAAATAGTCGGCACAGAACGTGACATTACCGTTATTGATGACTTTGGCCATAACCCCGACAAAATCTCGGCCACACTTGATACCCTGAAAGCATTCCCGGGTCGGGTCATCGCCTTTTTCCAACCGCATGGTTTTGGCCCCCTGCGGGTAATGGGGAAAGAGCTCGCCGAGATATTTGCGGCCAAGCTGGATAGGCAAGACAGGCTTTTCCTCTGCGATCCCGTATATTTCGGCGGTACAGTCGATAAAAGCATCGGTTCGGACAGCGTCGTCGCGGACGTCAACAGGTTGGGTACCGTTCAAGCGCTACATGTTGCTGATCGGGCGGAGTGTGGACGGCAAATCATCGCCATGGCCCGGCCAGGTGACCGTATTGTCATCATGGGCGCACGCGACGATACATTGAGCGCGTTTGCCACTGAAATTGTGGAAAAACTGCGCTCATAAATTTTTTTTGAAAACATGGTAAAGAAATTGCGACAGCGTCCGTTTCTCCAGCCATGAGCAGCATTTCTTTAGATATTGGTGAGAGTAGCGAGCCTTCGGGCGGTCTGTTGAAGTGGCTTTTGGGTCGCAAATCGGAAACCCGCACGCCGGGTGTGCGTGAGGAGCTGTCGCGTGACGACCGCTTCATGATGCGCCACGGTGCGATGGTGGAAGATATATGCGAGTTCTTGGCGCGGGCGGGGCTCGATCCGATCCCGGACCATTATGAACTCGCCTGGCTGTACCTCGCAGGTGCATCGAGCACACAACGTCACATGATCGAGGCCCATATGCTCGAGCATGGAGGTATTTCACCCGTTCATGCCTCGGGTTTGCTCGATGTCATGCGCAACGCAATCAGCGAGCGTGAACTGGCTGCAATGGTCGAAAAAGCCAAAAGCGACATCAACGAAGCGCAGTTGACAGCCGACCGGTCCGGTCAGGATGTCGCGAATTTTGGCGCGGCCTTGGGGGTTTCGGTCGATTCACTCTCCAATCCCGAAGCAGCGCGCGAAGCGATTTCCAAGCTTCAGGTTCTTACGCAGAATATGATGGAGCGAGCGGCCAAGGCCGAGGCAGAGTTGCGTGAACGCTCAAAAGCGATGTCTCAGCTAAAAAGTCGTTTAGTGCAAAGCCAGAAGCAGGCTTTGAGTGATGCGCTGACTGGACTTCCCAACCGTCGTGCATTCGACCTGCAGTTGGACGAGGCCATTGAGGTCGCTCATGAGACCAAAAAGCCACTATCTGTTGCCTTTTGTGACATCGACTTTTTTAAGAAGGTCAATGACACGCACGGCCACGCTGTTGGGGATCGTGTGATCAAGCACGTGGCCCAAGTGCTGAAAAACTGTGCGGGCGCGAAGGCGCATGTGGCGCGCCACGGCGGCGAGGAATATGCGTTGCTTTTCGAAAACATGAACGCGTCGCTTGCTTGCGATCTTCTGAATAGCGCGCGTGCCCGTCTGGATGCCAAACGTCTGGTTGCCAAGGACACCAATGTGTCGATCGGTGAAGTCACCATATCCTGTGGCGTTGCAACGCTCCAGATTGGCGAAACCGGCGCATCGATGCTTTCCCGAGCGGATCAGGCATTGTATGAAGCGAAGAACACAGGACGTAACCGCATTTGCATCGCGCCCTGAGTTCTCCAACGGCTGATTTCCCAGTTCAAAACTAATGGCGGCGCTTCAATGGCCGAATCGCTTGCATTTCCGGCAAAACCCACCTAAGCGCCCCACTTCGCTCAGGCCAGCCTGATCGAAAAGGAAGAAAGCCGGAGGGGCGTTCGCATGGTGCGGCGTCAGCGATCGGTAAGAACAAGGAAACGCCCATGCCGCTGTACGAGCATGTATTTTTGGCGCGTCAGGACCTGTCTCAGGCCCAAGTTGATGCGCTGGCTGAAAATGCCACCAAGATTGTGGAAGACAATAAAGGCAAGGTTGTAAAGACCGAAACCTGGGGTCTTCGCACATTGACCTACAAAATCCAAAAGAACCGCAAAGCGCATTTCGTGATGCTCGAGATCGATGCTTCCGGCGACACCATCGCCGAACTGGAGCGTCAGACTCGCATGAACGAAGATGTGATCCGCTACATGACCGTCCGCGTTGACGAGCATGAAAAGGGTCCCTCGGTGATGATGCGTAAGAGCGACCGTCCTGAGCGTAGCGAACGTGGTGGTTTTGGCGGCGATCGCGACCGTGGTGCTCCGCGTGGCGACCGCGCACCCCGTGCAGAGCAGGAGGCATAAATCATGGCACGTCCATTTTTCCGTCGTCGCAAGTCCTGCCCGTTCCAGGGTAAAGATGCGCCAAAGATCGATTATAAAGATGTACGCCTTCTTCAGGGCTACATTTCCGAGCGTGGCAAGATTGTACCGTCGCGCATCACCGCCGTTTCGGCAAAGAAGCAGCGTGAGCTGGGCCAGGCTATCAAGCGCGCCCGTCACATCGGCCTGCTTCCCTACATCGTGAAGTAAGGAGCCGCGATATGGATATCATACTTCTCGAACGCGTTGAAAAGCTGGGCGGCATTGGTGACGTTGTCACTGTGAAAGACGGCTATGCACGCAACTTCTTGTTGCCAAACAAGAAGGCTCTTCGTGCCAACGAAGCCAACCGCAAGGTTTTTGAAGCCAACCGTGCCAAGATTGAAGCCGACAATGCGTCGCGTCGCGAAGCTGCGATGGCTGCTTCGGGTAATGTCGAAGGCAAGCAGATCGTTCTGATCCGCGCTGCGTCGCAAACCGGACAGCTTTACGGTTCGGTATCGGTCAAGGATATCGTTGACGGCCTGAATGCCCAGGACGCAAAGGTAGCCAAGAGCATGATCGTGCTGGAACGCCCGATCAAGACCTTGGGTCTTTTTGACGTGAAGGTTGTTCTGCACCCTGAAGTTACCGTCACTGTTCAGGTCAATGTCGCCCGTTCGGACGACGAAGCCGAGCTGCAGAAAGACGGCGTCAATGTTCTCGAGCAGATGTTTGAAGCCGAACAGGCCGAAATCGCTGCCGAAGCTATCGAAGCTCAGGTTGAAGCCGAAGCAGCTGCCGACGCAGCCGCGGCAGCGGAAGCCGAAGCCAATGCGAAGCGCCGCGAAGAGCAGGCCGCAGCCAAGGCTGCCGCTGAAGCAGAAGGCGGTCTTTCCGCAGACGCTGGCGACGACGCTTAAGTTTTTCGTCACGAAACAGAATGGCCGCCTGATTGAAAGATCGGGCGGCTTTTTTGTTGCCCCCTGAAAATTTTCCGGCATTGAACGCACCTGTTATCATTACTGCGGAAATGGGAAAGGCGGACCAGGCCTGGGCAAACGCATTGCGCCGGGAACATTACCCCGCCGACCGGAATGTTGTTGATGCCCATATCACCCTTTTCCACCATCTTCCGCCTGACAGCCTGGACGAAATCAAATCCAGACTATCGACCGTTGCAAAAGAATATCCTGTCCCCGATGCCTTTTTGTCCGATGTCATCCTGCTCGGAAACGGAGTTGCCTATCGGATTTTGAGTGAAGCGTTGCTGGCGATCCGCGAAGATCTGGCGTCGGGCTTGCAGGGATTGCTGATCCCCCAGGATCAAGTGCCGCCGCGGCTGCACATTACGATACAAAATAAGGTTGAATCACGACGCGCCAAAGCCCTCCATGCGGTTTTGAGTCGTGACTTTGTGCCGCGTCCGCTGGTCATAACAGGACTTGCTGCCCATTATTATCGTGGCGGACCATGGGCTAGGATCGGAAGCTGGAAATTTCGGGGCTGACAGCCCTTGACCCGCCTTTAACCCCCGCTTATAGCGCCGCGTGCTTTCCCGCCACTGACGGGATTCATGCTTGGTATGGCGAAGTAGCTCAGCTGGTTAGAGCGGTGGAATCATAATCCATAGGTCGGGGGTTCAAGTCCCTCCTTCGCTACCAAGACATTCTGCCCCCCTCAAACTTGTATGCACTCAAGCCGGTGCCGGGCAATATTTCTGCAAATAGTCTCCATGACTCGGCATATGCTGCACAACGAAGCGGATCGATTGCTCCATGGCATCCATTTCCTTGGCAGTCGCAGGTTCCCTGACGGCGTCAGCCATCGGGTTATGTCCGCCCATCATGATACCCTGGCCCATCATTACCGCTGCCCAGCTTGTTTCTGTGAACAACTCGTCATCCTCGCGGAAAATCTGCCCATTCAAGCGGAACAGGTCGGTTTTTTCAGTCAGGGTCTCGGGCACGGCCATGTTGCGGCAATAGTCCCAAAAGGGACTGTCGTCGCGGGTGGTCGTATTATAGTGGAGGATCAGGAAGTCCCGGATACGGGCATATTCTTTGCCGGTAAGGCGGTTGAAGGCATCTTCCTGTGCCTGTGTGATACCATCAAGCGACAATAGCGCGATCAGCTTGTTTATACCTGTGTTGATTAAGTGGATTGATGTCGATTCCAGCGGCTCCATGAAACCGGCTGACAGGCCGAGAGCCACGACATTTTTGTTCCAGAACTTCTTCCTGCGGCCGGTTGTAAAGCGCAGATAATTGGGGTCGGCACCCGGCTTTCCTGCAATGTTCCCGAGCAAAATCGACAGCGCCTCGTCATCCGACATGAACTCACTGCAATAAACATGTCCGTTGCCGTTGCGATGTTGCAGCGGAACCTGCCATTGCCAGCCCGCTGTGTGTGCGGTGGCGCGGGTGTAGGGCAGGGGACCGCTTCCATCCTCACGCACACAGGGAAGAGCAACCGCCCTGTTGCAGGGAAGAAAATTGGTCCAGTCTTCATAACCGGTTTTCAGCGCCTGCTCGATCAATAAGCCGCGAAAACCCGAGCAGTCCACGAACAGATCGCCCTCAATGACGTCGCCATTGTCCATTGTTACCGAAGAAACAAATCCATTCTCGCCGTTGAGCGCGACATCGGCCACTTTGCCTTCACGGCGGACAACGCCCCGCTTTTCGGCATAGGCGCGCAAATAGCGGGCATAGCGGCCGGCATCGAGATGATATGCGTAGTTTACGGGCGGCAAGTCTTCGCGCTGGTAATCCTCGGTGCGCGCAAATCGACCAAAATGTGCGGCCATCGTTTCGATATTGAATACCTGGATCGGTCGCTTGTCACCTGCCTGATGATATTTGTGCCAGACATGATGGAAGGATATGCCTTCCACCTGATATCCATATGCGCCGAAGGGATGGATATAGCTATCGCCCAATTTGCCCCAATTCACGAACTGGATGCCAAGCTTGAAACTGCCTTGCACAGCGGACAACATCTCGCGTTCGTCTACTTCAAGCAGGCGGTTGAAATCGAGGAAGGGTGGTATCGTCGCCTCGCCCACGCCAACCGTGCCTATTTCTTCGGACTCGATCAGGGTAATGTCGACAGGACGGCCTGCGCGAAGCCGTGACAAGGCTGCGGCAGTCATCCAGCCTGCCGTTCCTCCACCTACGATGATTATTTTTTCGATAGCCATGATTACCTGCCATTCATGATAGTCGGGGCATCATAGCGCAAGTGTGAAAATTGTGAACGTTCATTTTGTATCTTGTGAACGCTCTCAATTCAAGTTATGCCTTGGGATAACGGTGGGAGAAATGCCCCCGGCTAAAAGCATTCAGGGAGGATCATTTGGCTCGCAAATCACTATTTAAAATGGCGCGTTCTCAGCGGTTTGTCGCGCTGACGACCGCTTCGGGTCTGGCGCTGTCTGCCTTTACGGCGACTCCGGCATTCGCGCAAACCGCCGACCAGCCAGAACAGGTAGCCGAAACAACGGAAACCGAAGACGCGATCATTGTTACCGGCTTCAAGAAATCGCTGGAAAGCGCCCAGAATATCAAACGCGATGCCGATACATTTGTCGATGTCATTACCGCAGAAGATATAGGTGCACTCGCTGACCGGTCTGTTGCCGAAGCGTTGCAGCGGGTCCCCGGTGTTAACATCTCGCGCTTCGAACAGCGCAACGACCCTGACCGTTTCTCGGTGGAAGGATCGGGCGTCATCATTCGTGGTTTGCCCTTTGTCCGTTCCGAACTCAACGGTCGCGATATTTTCTCGGCTAATGGTGGACGCGAGCTGTCGTTCAACGACGTCTCTCCGGAACTGCTTGGCCGGGTCGAGGTATTCAAGAACAACACCGCCGACATGATCGACGGTGGCATTTCCGGTACGGTCAATCTTGTCACGCGCAAACCCCTCGACAAAAGGGGCTTCCACATTGCAGGGACACTTGAAGGAAATTATGGCGACCTCGCAAAGAAATGGTCGCCCGGCTTTTCGGTTCTTGCATCGAACACTTTTGAAACCGGTATCGGCACCTTTGGCCTGCAGCTGGCCTATGCGCAGTCGGAGCTGGTTACCCGCACAGACGCGTCACAGATTACCGACCCTTGCTATCGTGCACCCGCGCTGAATGCGCCCTGTATCCGCGTCCGTCCTGTGGGCTCCGGTGGATTCGGTGGGACGCAGCAATTCGATCCCTCGAACTTTCCGCCTCCAGGCGCGCTGTTTGTACCCAAGGGTGCTGGCGTGCGCACGACAGACCTGACACGTGACCGCAATGCCTATTCTGCCGTGGGTCAGTGGGAAAGCAATGACGGCCGGGCGTTGGTAACGTTCGAGTATCTTCGCGCTGAAACCGAGGCTACGCTGAACGAGTTTGCTGTATTGGCGCTGGTAAATGACGATGGCTTGTTCCCAGTCGTCGCACCAGGCACCACAGCAACCTTTAACGGCAACCAATTTGCAACCGGCACGCTGACGCAGCTGCAGCCCTTTACCGGCGGTCGCGGTATTCCGACCGAGTTGCTGCGCTTCCAGCGCGAAGACGCGGCGATGACCGAAGATTATTCCGTGAACATCAAGCTGGATCCGACCGACCGCCTGCGTTTCAATATCGAGGCGCAGCATATCAAGTCGGACCGGACGGAAGATGGCTTTATCTCGGCCATGCAGACATATACCGATGTGTTCATCGACAACACCGGCAACACGCCGATCGTCCAGTTTCTGGAACCGGGTACTGCCAATTCGCCTTCCAGCTATTTTAACAATCCGGCACGCACCTTCTATTGGTTCCTGCTGGACAATCAGGTTAAGAATGAAGGCGATCTGACTACGCTTCGTTTTGATGCGGAATATGATGTCAGCGATGAAGGCTTCTTCAAAAAGGCGCGTTTTGGTGCTCGTTGGGGCGACCGGAACCGCGTCACCCGCAACGCTAACTTCTCCAACTGGGGGAATTTGGGCGCACCCTGGACCGGACGTGGCGGCAACTGGAACTGCGGTGACTTCCAGGCCTTTGGCTGTGGCGGTGCCTATGTGTTCGACTTCCCGAATTCCGCACAGGTTCGCAATCCGTTCGGCAATAACTTCCAGCGTGGTAATGCACCTGTGCCACTAGGTAATGGTTCTGCATTCTTCTTTGGCGGTGACAATCTGGTTGCCGATTATCTGAGCGGTGCGATTCAGCAGCAGGCGTCAGCCATCACGGCATTCACCCTGACACCCAATGCCTGGTTCCCGATTTCGGCACGCACCAACGCCTTGCCGGGCGGACCTTGGACAGCCGGGGAAATTTCGGACGTCGAAGAAAGCACCTTCGGTGCCTATGCACGTGTAGATTTTGGTACCAACTTTGGTGCAAATACCACGCTTACCGGTAATATCGGGCTTCGCTATGTCGAAACGATCGTGCGGAGTGGCGGCTCCATTGCATTCCCGACGGGGCAATTCTTCGATACACCTCCGGGTGGTAATGGGGATGGCCGCGTGAGTGTTGCCGAACTGCAGACCGCATGCGGTGCTGTTCAGCCCGGACAGATTGCACCCGGTTATTGCAGCCTGAGCCCGGCCCGACTGGCGCAATTTGCATCGGTCTTCACCGGCGAAGTTATTGACGACAGTGCAAACATCAAGTTCGATCACTGGTTGCCTAGCTTTAACGCTAAGCTGGATTTCGGTAACGGCATGCTCGTTCGTGCCGCTGCATCAAAGAGCATTTCACGGCCGGATCTCTCGAGCTTTGCGACCGGTGGCGGAATTTCGGATAACACGACCAATCTCCGGTCGGGTGGTACGCTGGATACTGGGCCACTGTTCCAGATATTTACCGGCAACCGCCTGTTGCGGCCTGTGCAATCGTGGAATTACGACCTTTCATTTGAATGGTATTTTGATGCCGTCGGTTCTGTATCGGTATCGGCGTTCCTGAAAGACATTAAGGGCATCGTAAACAGCGGCGCCACGGTTCGAAGCTTTACCAGCCCGAGCGGTGTCACGACCGACGTGCTGGTCAATGGACCGGTCAACAGCGATGGCGGCAAGTTGAAGGGTGTCGAGGTTGCCTATCAGCAGACCTATGACTTCCTGCCCAGCTTCCTGAGCGGTTTGGGTGCGCAATTGACCTATACCTATGTCGATGCGGGCGATTTTAACAACTCGTCTCTCGGTGCCGAGCAAAGTCCCTTTGCCGGAGGTCTGCCTTTGGCTGGCGTATCAAAGCATACGATCAATGCAGTCGGTTTCTATGAAAAGGGACCAATATCGGCTCGATTGGCCTATAACTGGCGTTCCGATTTCTTGCAGACACCGCGCGACGTGATCTTCCCATTCTCTCCCATTTATGGCGAGGCGACGGGCCAGTTGGACGGATCAATTTTCGTTACAGTCAGCAAGCAGTTGAAATTGGGCATCCAGGGCGTGAACCTGCTTGATGAGGTTACACAAACCTCGCAAGTGATCGATTTCAACGGAACGAAGGCGACAAGGTCCGCGTTCCGGAACGACCGTCGCTTCACCTTCCTGGCGCGGTTTGAATTCTAAGACGTCCGTAAACTGACGGAAGTGAACGGGCCTTAGTCATGCGACTTGGGCCCGTTCTTTGTTTGATGAAAATTGGCGTCTATGTCCTGTCATGAAAGGATGCGTATGACTCATATCGGAAAGTATCTGCTTGCGGCTGTGGCGGCATGGGCGGGATCCACTGCAGCCTATGCCGACGCACAGCCTTCTTCCACAGGATGGAAACTGGTGTGGGCGGATGAGTTTAACGGGACCGAACTTGACCGGACAAAATGGAAGCCGGAACAGTCCTGCTGGGGCGGCGGCAATTTTGAGCGGCAATGTTATACTGACCGAACCAAGAATATCCGCGTGTCCGACGGTGTACTGCGGCTTATTGCGCATAAGGAACGCTTTACAGGTCCCGACCGGCCACCTGAAATTGCGGACGATCCCAACCCCCGAAAAACCCAAAATGTTACGTCCGGGAAAATCCGGACGCTGGGGCTGGCAAGCTGGAAATATGGAAAAGTCGAATTCCGCGCCAAACCGCCAAAAGGGCAGGGTACCTGGCCCGCTGTCTGGATGATGCCTAGTGACAACCGTTATGGCGGGTGGCCGCGTTCCGGCGAGATTGACATATTGGAAGGTGTCAATCTGGGCGCGACCTGCACCGTTTGTGAAGGTAATGTGGGCGAAAACCGCATGATCAGTGCGCTTCACTTTGGCGATTTTGCCCCCGCCAACAAATTTCGCGACACGCGCGTGGCATTGCCGTCCAAAGCCTTGCCGTCTGACGACTTCCATATCTGGACTTTGGAGTGGGCTGAAGGCCTGATGCGCTTTTCACTTGATGGCCGGCTTTACTGGGAAGTGAAGGCGGACCAATGGGAATCCGCATCTCCATTGGCCAAAGGAAATGACGTTGCGCCATTTGACCAACCCTTTTACATCATGGCCAATCTTGCCATCGGGGGAAGGCTTTCAGAAGAGAATAATGATAAGGGTGTTGCAGCGGACACTTTGCCTGCGGAGTTTCTGATCGACTGGATACGCATATACCAGTGTGCAGAAGACCCAGACAAAGGTTTAGCCTGCCTGCAAAAGGCCAAAGGGGACGAATAGAATATGGCGAGACGCCGTCAGGCTGTCACGATCAAGCATGTAGCGGCGGATGCAGGGGTTTCTCTGCAAACGGTCAGCCGTGTCATCAACAATGAACCCAATGTTCGTCCGTCTATGAAAGAGCGGGTGCAGGCGTCCATCGACAAGCTGGGTTATGTGCCCTCGATCGCCGCCCAGCGGATGAGCGGCTCGCGTTCTTACCTTATCCTCGCGATAAATGACCGGGAACGCACGATTGCCGACTGGAAATCACGGCAAGGTACCGATTGGGTGGACCAGATGTTGCTCGGCGGGATGCTAAAATGCGCCGAATATGGCTACCGGATGATTTTCGAACTTGTCGACACGCATAATGACCATGTCGAACGCGAGTTGGGAGCGACCCTGGCCGCACTTCAACCCGACGGCGTGATATTGACGCCACCACATTCCGAAAACCCCCTGATTACCGGTTTTCTGTCCAAACGAAAAATTCCGTTCGCGCGCATCGGATCCATAACGCCGGGGCCCGGCATTGCGATGACAATGGACGATGAAGGTTCGGCGCGGCGTGCCACCGATCATCTCATTGCCCTGGGACATCAGCGGATAGGCTTCATTTCCGGATCGGTTGAATATGATTTGTCGACCTGGCGCATAGACGGCTGGAAAAACGCTATGGCAGCCGCGGGACTCCAGACCGGTGACCTTCTTGCGCGGGGTGACTTCGGATATGACAGTGGAATTGCGGCAACCAACGCTCTGCTCGCGCTCAAAGACCCGCCGACGGCAATCATTGCCAGTAACGATCAAATGGCGCTGGCGGCCCTTGATACTTTGACAAAATGTGGACTGAATGTGCCCGGGGATGTCTCCCTGATCAGTTTTGATAACACACCCGTAATGCGGTTTACCGACCCGCAATTGACCGCAGTGGATCAGCCGATCGCAGCGACGTTTTCGAAGGCGGTGGAGCTGCTGATTACGATGGGCGATGCGTCGGACCTTGCGCAACCCGTGGTGACCGAGGGTGGCCTGGTATTGCGTGGAAGTACAGCCGCACGCAGCGGTAGCCGCCCTGACTGATCCCGTTCTTCCGGGTCGGCAATCGCCAAGATTCATGTATCTCTATGCGCTTGCCGTTTCGGGCGGCGCTGTCGCTTATATGCCGTTTCTGACACTGCTATTGCCGCTGCGTGTCTCGGCAATGCCCGGGACCGAGGTGCTCGCAACACTCGCCATCGCAGCATTTGTAGGGGCAATATCGGCCAGCTTGTCGAACATATTGTTCGGATGGGCCAGCGACAGAACTCAACGCCGTAGAATATGGATATTGGCGGGTTTGCTGCTGTCTTCGGCGCTATTGGTTTCGATGCCCTACGCCCACGATGCGAACATATTGATCGGCCTGATCATATGTTGGCAGTTCGGTCTGAATATGATGCTCGCGCCTCTCGCTGCCTGGGCAGGCGATACCATTCCCGATGTGCAAAAGGGGATGCTTGGCGGGCTCTTGGCTTTGGCTCCTGCGTTGGGGGCATTATCTGGCGCTATAGTAACAACAGATATATTTGCCGGATTTGCCCACCGTGAGGCGCTTGTGGCGCTGCTGGTGGTATGCATGGTGGCCCCGGTGCTGTTTTTTGGCAATCCAGTGCCGATGCCGCATCTGCTTCGCCCGAAAGACAATGAAGTCGGGCAGGCTGAAGACAATCCGCCCACAGCGAACCCTGCAATTCGCATGTGGCTTGCCCGCCTGCTCGTGCAGATTGCGGAGGCATCCTTGTTCGCTTTTCTGCTGCTGTGGTTCCGCAGCCTTGATCCCGGTTTCGGCGAAAATGATGCCGCGAATATCTTTGCGGTTGTCTTGGGGTTTTCGGTCTTTGTCGCGCTGGCTGTGGGTAGCTGGTCAGATCGCACCGGCAAACCCATCATGCCGCTGATACTGACGGCATCCCTTGCCGCCGGTGGATTGCTGATCATGGCCTGGGCGCCCGACATGGCTTTTGCGATTGCGGGCTATGTTGCGTTCGGTCTGGCCAGCAGTATCTTCCTGGCCTTGCATTCCAGCCAGACTTTACGCGTTCTGCCCAGACCCCACACACGGGGACGGGATCTCGGCATTTTCAATCTGACCAATACGGTACCGTCACTCATCATGCCATGGCTGACCATGGCATTGGTGCCGACCTATGGTTTCGACGCGCTATTTGTGCTTCTCGCAGGGCTCGCCATTATCGCAAGTATCTTGCTGATGACGATGCCGCGGCGAATTTAAGGTGCCTTAGGCTGGCTTACGTGCGTAAATGCCAAAGGCTGCGATGACCGCGTAACATGCCATGGGCAGCACGAATGCAATGGCAAGGCTGGATGTCAGATCGGCGATTACGCCGGTCAACAGGGGGATGACCGCCCCGCCTACGATTGCGACATTGATGATACCGGAGCCATCTGCCGCACGTGAACCCAGTTTTTCACAAGCGAGCGTGAAAATGGTCGGGAACATGATCGCGTTGGTCAGCCCCACCGAAAGCAATGTGTAACCGGCGACTTCGCCGCTGGTCTGGGTCGACGTTATCAGCAGCAGGATTGCACCCACCGCAACGGCGGCCAGCAATTTACCCGGACTGACAAAGCGCAGAACAGCCGATCCGATGAAACGGCCAACCATTGCACCGCCCCAGTAGAGCGCAATCAGCTTACCTGCGGATTGCTCCTCCAGCCCCATGACATGGTCTTGCATCAGATAATTGACGATCAGCGATCCGATGGCCACTTCGGCACCGACGTAGAGAAAGATGCACAAGGCCCCAAAGCCGAAGCGGGGGCGTTTGAGCAGATCGAGGCCAGCAAGACCTTCACTTGCCTCATGCTTTTCGCCCTTCAATGCATTGCGGAACATCCAGACGACACCTGCGACAACTGCGAGTGCCGCAGCGATGCCAAGATAGCCATTCACAATCGCCTGGCTTTCCGCGGTGCGATAGGCGTCCAGCTCAACACCCGACAGTTGGTCAGCGGTCACGGTTGCAAGGCCACCCAGAATCAGGATCGATCCAAAAATCGGAAATACCGTCGTGCCGAGCGAGTTGAAAGCCTGGGCAAAAGTAAGGCGACTGTGCGCTGTTGCCGGCTTGCCCAGCAGGGAAATCAGAGGGTTGGACACCACCTGAACGATGACGACACCGCTCGCCAGTACGAACAACGCCAGCAGGAACACACCGTAAGTCGCGGTCTGGCTGGCAGGAATAAACAACAGGCAGCCCGCCATCATGGTGAGAAGCCCGGCGACAGCGCCGCGCATATAACCGATTTTTTTGACGAGCCGTGCGCCGGGAATGCCGATGACGGCATAAGCGGTAAAGAAGCAGAATTGCACCAGCATGGCCTGGGTATAGTTCAGCGTGAAGAGTTCCTTCAGCTTCGGAATGATCACGTCATTCAGGCTGGTTATGCCGCCAAAGATGAAAAACAGGCCCATGACGAACAATTGCAGTTGCGGTGCGTCGATATGGGAATCGTTCGATTCCGAAGGTCCGGCGGCACCTGGTGCTAAAGCCATGTTTCTCTCTCCACTGATTTAGCGACCTTTGCCAGGGCAGGGCACGCTTTCTTTTGTTTCTTCGATATGAACGCTGCGAATTGTGGCAACAAGCCCTTTCGGGGCCTGCATACGTATGGGTGAGCCCACGGATGCAAAATTTGCCCCGGATTCGGCAAAACAGCGCAGGGGAATGTGCGTTTGCACACGTTCTCCGATGGGTGCGCTGCGGATCGCTTCGCGAAGGTCCACCGACGCACCGCTGAAAGACAGCATGACGGGTCCTTTGACCTGGGCATCAATGCGCCAGTCGAGCGTCAGAGACCAACCCTTTTTCAAAGGCTCTTCAAGATTGATAGCGGGCCCGTTTACGGCGAATTCGCCATTCGCATTCCATGTGAACTGCCGGGCATCTTCCTGCGCCGACAGGTCAACTGCCTTTGTACTGATCGACCCATCCATGCCGAGATGCCATGGCGCGGGAACTTTCCCGCGGACGATATAGGCGGTGTTCTGTGCCTGGGAGGACATATCGACCTTCGGGTCTTCGTTGACCGGTCCCAGATTGGACGATGCCGTATAGGACAGGCCATAGCCAACGGGGAAAAGGGGGTTTTCAAGCGTCGCACGGGCATCTGCAGGCCATGCGAACGGCAAGCGTCCGGTAAAGTCGCGCGACGGTTTGCCATTTGGGCCGGAAACCAGCACATCGGCAATCCCGCGTCCCTGCGTGCCGGGAAGCCATGCGGCGACGAAGGCATCGGCCTGATTGAGCAACTGGCCGGTAAACATGGGACGACCCGATAGAAACAGCACGACAACAGGGATTTTCTGCGCTTTCAGACGTGCAATCAATTCCAGTTCACTGCTCGACGTCCGGAAAGCCAGGTCGGGAACGTCACCTTCAAATTCCGCATAGGGTTTTTCGCCCAAGACGACGATGGCAACATCGGGCTTGGCGTCAAATTTGCCTTCGCCCGACAGGATGGCCGAACCGCCACTGCCCTGTACAGCATCGCTGATTGCGCGGCCGATGGTCTGGCCATTCGTGAAGTCCGATGATTTAGTGTCTGTGCCCTGCCAGCTGATCGTCCATCCGCCGGACTGCATGGCCATATTGTCCGCGCCCGATCCCGCAATCAGGACGCGCGCGCCCTTGCGGACCGGCAGCACGCCGTCATTATTTTTGAGAAGCACAAGCGACTTTGCAACCGCTTCGCGTGCCAGCTCGAGATGCGCAGGAGCACCCACCAGACTGGTATCACCGCGCTTTATCTGCGTGGCACCCATTAATCCCAGCTTGTACTTCACCCGCAAGATGCGCCGTACAGCGTCATTGATGCGGGCCATAGGTATCCGACCGTCTCGCGCAGCCTTCAGTGTGGAATTATACAGCCCCTTCCAGCTATCGGGTGCCATGAACAGGTCAAGCCCGGCGTTGATTGCGGCCGGGCAATCAGTCGCGGAACATCCGGCAACCTGTCCATGCCCGTTCCAGTCGCCGACGACCAGTCCGCCAAAACCCATCCGATCTTTCAGCACATCGGTCAGCAGTGAGCGGTTTCCGTGATGTTTGGCCCCGTTCCAGCTGGAAAAACTGGCCATTACAGTCAGTGCCCCGGCATCAATGGCGGCAGGGTAACCCTGTGCGTGTTTGGCGATCAATTCCGCTTCGTTAATCTGGGCATCACCCTGATCACGCCCGTCCGCCGTTCCGCCATCCGCCAGAAAATGCTTGGCGGTTGCGGCAACATTCTGTGTTGCGAGCGGCTGTCCGGGCACCAATGGTCCTTGCAACCCGATTGTCATTGCCGTGGCATATTGGGCAACAAGCGCAGGGTCGGACGAATATCCTTCATAGGTCCTCCCCCAACGCAAATCCTGCGGAACGGCCAGAGTTGGGGCAAAGGTCCATTCAATGCCGCTTCCCGAAATTTCAGCCGCCGTGGCGGCGCCGATACGCTGCAGCAAGTCAACATCGCGTGCCGCACCCAGACCGATATTGTGCGGGAAGATGGTTGCATTGGGGACGTTGGAATGGCCATGCACGGCATCAATTCCGAACAATATGGGGATGCGCGCCCCCGATTTACGTGACGAAGCGCGAAAGGCGTCGACAAGCTCGGCCCATTTCTGCGCGCTGGCGCGTTCGTCTCCATAAGGTCCGGAATTGCCACCTGCCAATATAGATCCCAGCGGATAGCGTGCCAGATCCTTGGGCTTGATCGCACTGATATCCGCCTGAATCAATTGCCCGACCTTCTGCGCTACCGTCATCCGCGCAATCAGCGCATCAATTTCGGCTTCGACCTTGGCGTCCGTTATCGCGGCCGGGCTCGCCGCCGCTGGCCATATGGAAGGTGTAGCAGTGGAATCGGCGGCCATCAGTGCCGGGGTCGAAATCATGGACATTAGGGCAAGGGCAGCCATTGATTTCGATAAAGACATTTTCCGCGCTTCCATCATTCTTGTGAACGTTATCATTAGTGCTTGTGACTACATCAACCTGAATGGAAATCAAGTGGCAACGAACAAGGGGTTGTGGAACACAGGCCGCAAGGCGCGGCAGGCATGCGCGATTTTGCGCCTAATACACTATTATCCTGCTTGCAGGGTCTGCCGGATGCTATTGTAAAGCCAGTGCCGCGAAGCCTCATCGGCAAAACTGTGGGAGGCGGTGTCAAACTGATCCAGCTGGATATGCGCCTTAGCCCGCGCTTCCGCAAACTCTGCGCTATGCCACGCGCCCATGAATGCCATGGCCGTCGTATCGTGGCGCGCAATCAGCAGGCGGGTTGGAACCGTCGATTTTGCGAGCGATCCCGCCAAGCGGACCCCAAGGCCTGATACAGGCTCTTTCCGGCTGGCCGATGCCAGACCCTTTGCCAGTTTCCGCAAATCAATTTTTCCGGACAACAGGTCGATCAAGCTTCGCGGATTTCTGAGCCGCGCCCAATAGCGCGCCCTGATGGCCGTTGCGCTGGGGGTTGAGGGTTTTTCGTCAGATTCAGCAGGGGTTTCGATCAGCCAGGGGTTTGCAAGGATCAGGCCGTCAATCGCGTTGTCATGGTGAAAAAGCGCGAGCGCCGTCGCCGCGTCACAATTGCCAAAAGCGATGATGCGCTTCACTTCGGGTGCTGATTGCCGGAAAGCGGTTACCGCTGCGCCGATATCTTCGGCACTTGCTTCAAAGCCTGTATTTTGCCCTTCGCTCTCGCCGATGCCGCGGCGGTCATAGCGGAATACCGCATAGCCGGCTTCGGATAGTTTGGCTGCCAACGCGGATTGACCCCCGAAGGCCCCGCTGCGGATCTCGTTGCCGCCGCTGACGATGAGCAGACCGACGTCGCCCATGCCTTCGTCTAGGGTTCCAAGCAGCATATCGGGGCCGCACGAGAAAGAAATCATCCGGCGCATTCGGCGCTCCAGCGGGCAATATAGGTTGCAAAGGCGGCCGACATAGCCGGATCATCCTGCGGTTCCGCTCGCAGCCACAAGGGCGAACCGTTGATTTCGGCCAGGCTTACTTCTTGCACAAAAGGCAGGTCGGCTGGTGTGGAGTGCTCGAGTGAATCCACCATATCGGCGCTTAACATGTAGCCGGACAGTTCCAGCGGCCGGGATCGGGATTGGGCGACAAGGTCTTCGGCAGTGCTGGATTTTCCCGCCTCCTTGTCGGCGATAATCCGTGTTCGCAACATTGTCTTTAGCAGGCTGGTTCCCTTGACAGGCGCGAGCCGCAAGACCGGTACGTCCGCAACATTGTCGATAAGCGCTCCACCGCGCAGGGAAACAATATGCGTGACTCCCATTTCCGCCGTTATGGTGCACAGCGCTTCCCGCCAATTGTTGAGGCTTTGGTTTGCGATATCGGCCAAACTCTCATTGCAGCCCGGCATATCGGGTAGCACGGTGCGCATGTTGCGTTCGGCTAGCGCACGCATCACGGAAACCAGCATGCGCCGGGTCCGGTTCATTTCGTCAAACAATGGCGGGATGATCAGGACGCAGCGCGACGCCGCTTCATCCCCGAAGCAGAGGCAAAATTCCTGTTGCCCCCCATAGCTATAGGTTCGATGCAGCGGGTGCGTCACCCGTTGACCTTGGCCCGTGCAAAGGAGACAAGACTGCCGAATGTGGCAAACAGATCGCCGTCGACATCGTCGTCGTCGATCATGATATCCAGCCGGTCCTCCATCTCGGTCAGCAAGCCCGCAACCGCCATGGAATCCAGCTCCGGCAAGGCGCCGAAGAGTTCCGTATCTTCATCCATCGCGGCCACCTGTTCGGCAGAAAGGCCCAGAATGTCGGACAGAATGGAACGGACTTTGTCAGATAGGCTATCGGTCATATTTCTCTCTTTATTCAAGCAGCTTTGCGGCGCAGGTGCCGCAAGTGAAGGCGTGCAATCAAGGGCCAGTTGGCGACATGGTGCGGCCAGAACATATCCAGCCGGAAACGGGGGCGCACAGATTCCATCCAGTCACGCTTATAGGCATCGCTTCCGGTTCCAAAGTCGATCTCTTCAACCTTGTCGATATCAATGACATGCTGGAACAGCGCAACGGACAAAAGAGTGCCGGGCGATGCGTCCAGATAACGTTCGTCGTGGGCAAGCTTGTGTATGAGGGCAACGCCGTTTTCAACCGTCCAGAATTGCGCCGCAACAGGCTTGCCATCGATATAGGCAAGGCCAAGCCGTAATGTGCCGGCAAGGCTTTCCTGCTGAGCCAGCTGTTTCAGAAACTCCGGGCTGCCCTCATGCGGTTTCCAGCTACGCGCATATATCCGTTCATAATCGCTCCAGCTTTGTTCAGAAAATTCTCTTTCGACCCGCGTCGAAACGATGTTTTTCTTACCCTTGCGTTTAACGGTATTTTTCAACTGCCCGGGGCGGGTTTGCCAATATTCGTCGAAACTGCGGCCGTTGAGCCGCAGATAATGGTTTTCGTCGCACTCTGTCCGGTCGACAATCCATCCTGCTCCGGCAAAGGCGGCTGCGATCTGAGTTGCGGAACCATCCTCATCGGGCACCGGGGCGAGCGTTAGGCGGCGGGTACGTTGCCGTGCGGTCAATGCCAATTGGCGAAGGAGGGAAAGGCGCGTGGGCTCAGCGCAAGCGTCACCGTAAATCGGGCGCCATGTGAAATTATACCAGTTTGCAAGGGCGACATGATGGTTGTTGGCTTGCCGCATCAAAGGCATCCACGCTTCGGCATTTCCATCATGGGCCCGCAATAGCAACGGGGCTTTTTTGCGCAGCGCCATCCGGTGCAGGGGATCGATCCAGTCCAGACGGTCAAACAGGCAAGCCTGTCTGTCGCGGTCGAGCGCTCCACGTGCGGCAGCCTGCGCTGTCAGAAAATTATCGTGATATTCACCTTTTACCGGCAAATATGTTACCCCTGACATGCCCCGCAAACTCCACTCGAATATGACCCTATGACGAACGATTTGCCAGTTTTTCCGCTCGACCACCTTCCGCTCTTCGGTGAGGCCGATGCGCCTGCGCTCATCATTCGTGATAGCTGCTATAGTTATAAGGAGTTAAATCTCCGTATCGGTCGTCTTGCGGCTTTTCTGAAATCAAAAGGCTTCGCCCCGGGTGATCGGGTGGCCACATGGCTTGGTAAAGGGGAAATTGCCTGCCTGATGCCCTTGGCATCGGTGCGCGCAGGATTGGTGCATGTTCCGGTCAACCCGGTTCTGAAAGCGCCACAGGTACGGCATATCCTGTCCGACAGTGGAGCGCGGTTGCTGATTACCAATGCGGCACGTGCGACGATGCTGGATGATCAGGAAGACAGTGCCAGTTTCACGATTGCAGACGAAAAATCGGTTTTGGCGCATATCGGGGACAGTGAGGCGCAATGCTGCGAACCATTACCGTCCAACACAGACCCGGACGATTTGGCGGCAATATTATATACTTCGGGATCAACAGGACGGCCCAAAGGCGTAATGCTGTCGCACGCAAATCTCGCTTTGGGTGCCGTCAGCGTTGCCCGCTATCTTAACCTGCGCGCGGATGATGTGACATTGGCGGTGTTGCCGCTCAGTTTTGACTATGGCCAGAACCAGTTGCTATCGACCTGGCGCGCCGGGGGATGTGTTGTGCCTTTGGACTATCTTGCGCCGCGCGACGTTATAAAGGCATGCGAAAAATATGGGGTCACAACCTTGGCCGCTGTGCCCCCGCTGTGGGTGCAACTGGTGGAGCAAAATTGGTCTGATGAGGCGGTTTCTTCAATGCGCCGCCTGACCAATAGCGGCGGCGCGCTGACCCCCAGTCTCGTAAAAATGCTGCGCAGCATTTTTTGCAGCAAGACCGATATTTTTGCGATGTATGGCCTTACGGAAGCTTTTCGTTCTACCTATCTCGACCCGAGGCTGATCGACGAAAATCCGACAAGTATGGGCAATGCAATTCCCTTTGCAGAAATCATGGTGGTTGCCCCGGACGGGACAGAAGCCGCGCCGGGTGAAGCTGGCGAGTTGGTACATGCGGGGCCGCTGGTTGCACATGGTTACTGGCAGGATGCAACACGGACTGCCGAACGGTTCAAACCGGCACCGGCATTTTCGGAATATGGCGGGATGGCGGTCTGGTCGGGGGATACAGTTCGCAAGGACTCGGACGGGCTGCTCTATTTTGTTGGCCGCGACGATGCGATGATCAAGACAAGCGGCAACCGCGTATCGCCTACGGAAATTGAAGAAGTAGCCGTTGAAAGCGGTCTGGTCGCAGAGGCGTGCGCCCTGGGACGCAAGGACGAGCGGCTGGGCGCAGCAATCGTCCTGTTTGTGCGGGGTTCGGGTGACATGGATGCCTTGACGGCGCATCTGCGCGGAAATCTGCCGAATTTCATGCAACCTGCCGAGATTATCTGGCTCGATCAGTTCCCCAAAAATGCCAACGGGAAACTGGACAGGAACTTATTGGCCCAACAATTGGCGGCCTGACCCGGTACCATATAAATTTCCGCCGGGCCGGACAGAAAGGCCCGGCGGAACATTACATCATCTGCAGTTACGCTTACGGGCTGTCTGGACGGTGTAGACATATCCGTCCCGCGTATTCACCGTAATGCACTGCTCCGAAGCCTCGCGCCACCAAGTGGTGTAGCGGCCATTATAGTCGGTCTTGTCCGAATCGCGCATCACAAAGCCGCGTTGGCTGAGTGAAGAATTCGCGTAGCCTTTAGGTTGTCCTATTAAATCGTTCACATTCACATAGCCGCCATAGCCACCGCCATAACCGTAGCCTGGGCGATATGAGGTTTCATAGCCCCGTTGGCGAACACCTTTTTCAAAGCCGTGGGAATAGGCGTCGCTGCGGTTATAATTGTGGTACGACTGGTTATACAAACCGTCGCGATAACCGCGCTCAAACTCCGCCGTTCCGTTCATGTCATAATCGCGATCGTCACGGTGATGCGATTTGCTCGCAAGTGCTGCGATCCCCAACAAGGCAGCCGCACCGACGGCAATTGCCGCCGTTTTGTCGCCGCTGCTTGATTTTGCCTGACCGCAATCGATCGGCTGTGCTGTGTTGATGGATTCATAGCGGCCATCATAGGTTGTGACCCGAACACATTCCTTTTTGGAACTGTTCCACCAGTAACTTATCTTGCGGTCGTCTTCGGTTGAAACATGGGTACTGTAATACCCTCTGGATTCGAGCTGTTCTTCTCCCCCAGCTCCACGCGCGCCGACCAAATCGGATAGCGATGTTGGTGTTTTTGCATATGTCGGAACGGCGGTAAATATTAGCGCGAAGCTGCAAATTCCCGCGCATGTTTTCGTCGCAAATGTGGTCATTTCCATTCTCCCGGTTGACAGAATTCCCCAAAAATTTTGCGACCAGCTTATGTGCCAAAATTGAGACTCGCTTTGGCTATCGTGCAAAGAATATCCTATTGTAAAATAACTTTACACCGTTTTCTGGGCCGGGAAGTCGGCCGCCATATTATTTGGAACTAGGGAAAGCTTCGCCGTGGTTATCAAAAGCTTTACCCAATTCGCCTAGGGAAAGCGGATGAAAGCAACCGGTCCCATACCTCCAGGGTACGATATCATTGGTAGTGAACTCGCAATTGGCGGGGTGATGTGCAGTGCATTGGTTGAACAAGCGGGGGATACGCCGCTGTTCGTCTATTCCGCCGGGCATTTGCGTCAGCGCATGGCCGATCTGCGCGCCGCCATGCCGGAAAGGCTGGCGATCCATTATGCGATGAAAGCCAATCCCTATTCCCCCCTGTTGTCGTTGATGAACGGATTGGTGGATGGATTTGATGTGGCGTCGGGCGGTGAACTCGAACTGGCGCTTGGTGCAGGTGTTGAGGCGGCGCGGATCAGCTTTGCCGGTCCCGGCAAGCGGGATCGCGAAATTGAGCATGCCATTTCGTTGGGCGTAACGCTGAACTGTGAGTCGGAAGGCGAAGCGGCCCGCGCACTGGCGATTGGTGCGCAATTGGGGATGGCGCCGCGCATCGCGATCCGCGTTAACCCCAGTTTTGACCTGAAAGGGTCGGGCATGAAAATGGGTGGCGGAGCAAAGCAGTTCGGTGTCGATGCCGAACGTGTGCCAGCCTTGGCGCAGCATCTGATTGCCGCAGGGGCGGATTGGCGGGGGTTCCATATCTATGCCGGTTCACAGGCTCTGTCCGCCGACGCGATCATCGCGATGCAGGCGCAGACGCTGGCCTTGGTCGGCGAACTTACGGAAGCAATCGGAGTAGCCCCACCACATGTCAATCTGGGCGGCGGCTTTGGAATTCCCTATTTCCCGGGCGATGAGCAGGTGGATATTCAGGCTGTTGGCGCCGCCCTGTCGGCGGCATTTGATGCCTTGCCGGACATTCTGTCAGCGACCGATTTTTGTATAGAACTCGGACGCTATCTTGTGGGTGAAGCGGGCGTGTATCTGACCAGGATCGTTGACCGCAAGATCAGCCATGGGGAAATTTTCCTTATCACTGACGGCGGATTGCACCACCAATTGGCGGCAAGTGGGAATTTCGGCACGGTTATCCGGCGCAATTATCCGGTGGCGATCGCAACGCGCTTTGGTGCGGAGCCAGAGGAAGTTGCCTCTATCGTGGGATGCCTTTGCACCCCGCTCGACAAATTGTCCGACAGCGCACATCTGCCACGTGCCGATGTGGGTGATCTCGTCGCGATATTTTGTGCAGGGGCCTATGGGGCCAGCGCGAGCCCTGCCCATTTTCTGGGGCAGGGGCCAGCAAGAGAAATGCTGGTTTAGCCTTTGCCGTTGTCGGCAGGGCCACCGATCAAAATGAAGCGGCGGTCACAATAGCCACAGTCGACAAAGCCCTTTTCATCAATCTGCAACCAGACCTTGGGATGTCCCAATGCCGCTGGAATATCACCGCTGCCATCGCAGGAAATGCGGGTTTCGCGGACACGGATTGTTTCAGGCTGAAAAGTGCTCATGCGCGCCGCTTAGCAAAGCGATGCGGTCGCCGCAACGGCTCAAAAATAGTTGAGGGTGATTGACCAGTTGCCGGTATATTTACCGGGTGCCTGATTGGCCCCGACTTCCAGGGTCGCGCCTAGCGGGAAGGTGAAGATTCCGTTGGCTGCCGCGATCCGGAATCGCAGAGGCGTAGTCGTCAGGACTGCCGTCGGGGTGCTACCGATCACAAAGGTCCGTACGCGCATAGGCGCGCCGGGGCCGTTGATGAATATGCTGTTAGCACCCAAAGAGATATCGACGCGTTGGTTGAATGTCCCTTGCCCCGAAAATGTTGCGGGCGAATGGCCGCCACCAACCAGAACAATGCCGTTTGTAGCGGTACGCGCGCCAGTGGGCGCCATTGTGACTGTTCCGGCCGTCGTGCCCGGAATCAGGGAACCAAAGTCGAGATTATCATCGATGACAAAGGAAAGCGGGCGAACAACAGTGATTTCCGCGTTACCCGGCTCTGTATCGGCATGGGCCGGGCTGCACAAAAGCGCTGCCGCAAATGCGGTCACCGCCATAGCCGGCTTTACCCGCCAATTGAATTTTGCCCCACACATGCAGATGTCATTAAACCGAAAATAGTAAAGATATTCTGTATGCGCCGCCAGGGGCGGGGGACTTAACTACAGGAAATTGACCGTGACGGTGAAATTTCCTTGATACAGACCGCTTGCTTGCGACGGGTTAACCCGCAGACGCCCGCCAACATAAAAGGACAACTGCCCACTGGGTCCCATGATCTGGAAGGGTAACCCACTCTGTTGAAACTGGTCCAGTAGCATCTGGTCCGTGCCTGCAACCCGCGTAAGCTGTATATTGCTCGGCAAATTGATGAAGACGAAGGTTAGCGGAGCCGCGACGACATCAAAGCGTGCGCGGGAAACCGTTCCACCGACCGGAATGGCATTACCGGCCGAAACCACAATGCTGTCACTTGTCGGCGGAATGCGCAGGCGGCTTTGCACCGTGCCCGCTATGACTGAGCCGAAATCAAGGCTTGTCGCGTTTGTGACAAGGCCAGGATTAACGATCTGCGTCTGCGTGTCGCCGGGCAAGGCATAGGCGTTCTGGGCGCAGCAGAAGGCTGCACCTAAGGCGGCCAGACGGCCTGAAACAAGAAATGCCCCACATCTCACACCCGCACTGATACATATGCAGGATGCCATTTTGGTAACCGGAGAAGGTGAAGATTGCGGTTACCATGTTTCGGGCGATTGCGCCGGGGGCAAGGCTTCGCTATCGCATCCGCATGTCCAGCAAAGCCATCTCGATACAGAATCTCTCCAAAAAATATGCAGGCGGAAAGCAGGCGCTGGACGATGTCAGTTTTGACGTCGCTCAAGGTTCGATTTTCGGGCTGCTCGGCCCCAATGGCGCAGGCAAATCGACGCTGATCAACATTTTGGCGGGCCTCGTGATGAAGACGTCGGGGTCGGCGTCGATCTGGGGCTTTGATATTGATGTAAATCCGCGCAATGCAAAGGCCTCGATCGGGATCGTGCCGCAGGAAATCATGTTCGATCCCTTTTTCACGCCCAAAGAGGCGCTGGAATTGCAGGCGGGCCTTTATGGCGTGCCAAAGGCGAAGCGCAAAACGATGGAATTGCTGCGCGCCGTCCGGTTAGAAGACAAGGCCGATGCCTATTCCCGTACGCTTTCGGGCGGTATGAAACGGCGTTTGCTTGTGGCCAAGGCCATGGTGCATTCACCTCCCGTCATTGTGCTGGATGAACCGACTGCGGGCGTGGATATCGAATTGCGGCAACAATTGTGGGATTATGTGGTCGAACTCAATCGCGAGGGCGTGACCGTCGTGCTGACCACGCATTATCTGGAAGAGGCGGAGCAGCTGTGCGACCGGATTGCAATCATCAACCATGGCAAGCTGATCGCCAACAAACCGACCAAGGAACTGGTCGGCATGGCACGTGAAAAGGCGGTTGTCCTGACGCTGGATCGCGACGTGGCTGAGGCCCCGACTCATGCGGCGTTTGAGAAATCGGAACTGGTCGGCGACCGGACCGTGGAAATCACCTATAACAAGGACCGTATGAACGCGGGCGAGGTGTTGGCGACCATGCAGGGACTTGGCCTTGGAATTGTGGATGTCACCACGAAGGAAGCGGACTTGGAAGATGTGTTCCTGCGGTTGACCAGCAACCCGTGATGGAGGCGGATGTCCTCATCATCGGTTCCGGCGCCGCGGGTTTGACGGCAGCGTTACAGCTTGCGCAGAAATACCGGGTTGCGGTGCTTGCCAAAGGCGCATTGTCGGACGGTGCGACAGCCTGGGCCCAGGGCGGCATCGCCGCAGTGCTTGAGCCCGGCGACACATTCGAAAGCCATATCGAAGACACGATGATCGCAGGCGGTGGCCTCAACAACCGCGCTACGGTTGAATTTGTCGTTGAAAATGCACCCGAAGCGATTGAGCGGCTGGCAAAGCTTGGCGTCCCTTTCAATCTCGATGGCAATGACTGGCATCTGACGCGGGAGGGCGGACATAGCCACCGGCGCATCGTTCATGTCGACGATGCTACCGGCTGGGCAGTCCAGCAGGCGTTGGAGGCTGCGGCCAAAGCGAATGCGAATATCACTCTGGTGCCCGATATGGTTGCGATCGACCTGATCATGGGCCGGCATCAGGAACGCTTTTCAACCTCCGGCCGTATTCATGGAGTTTACGCCCTGAACCGCAAAAGCGGTAAAGTGGAAACCTTTACGGCGCGCGCAACAATATTGGCCTGTGGCGGGGCCGGGCGGACCTATCTCTATTCAACTGCCCCGCGGGGCGCGACGGGCGACGGCATCGCCATGGCCTGGCGTGCGGGTTGCCGCATCTCCAATATGGAGTTCATGCAGTTCCATCCTACGTGCCTCTATAATCTGGAGGTGAAGAATTTTCTGATTACCGAGGCGGTGCGCGGGGAAGGCGGGATCCTGAAGAACCCGAAAACCGGACACCGTTATATGCCCGATTATGACGAACGTGCGGAGCTTGCCCCGCGCGACATCGTCGCCCGCGCCAACGATGCCGAGATCAAGCGCGATGGTCTGGATTATGTGCATCTGGATATCAGCCATAAACCGGCGGAATTTGTGAAAGAGCATTTCCCTAATATTTATGAAAAACTGATCGGGCTTGGCATTGATATTACCAAGGAACCCATTCCGGTCGTTCCGGCGCAGCATTATACCTGCGGCGGCGTTCTGGTTGATCTGGACGGGCGCACCGATGCCCCCGGCTTGTATGCAGCCGGAGAAGTGACGCAGTCCGGTCTGCATGGTGCAAACCGGCTTGCCTCAAACTCGCTTCTGGAATGCTTCGTCTTTGGCGATGCTTGTGCGCGGCACATTGATGCCCATTGGGACAATCTGCCACGGCCGCCCGCGATCCGCCCGTGGGACGAAAGCCGCGTGACGGACAGTGACGAGGAGGTTGTCATTGCCCAATGCTGGCGCGAAATCCGCCAGTTCATGTGGAATTTTGTAGGGATCGTGCGTACCACCAAGAGGCTGGAACGCGCAAAACACCGCATTGACCTGTTGCGCCGGGAAATCGAGGATTATTACAGCCACTTCCGCGTCACCCCGGACCTGATCGAATTGCGGAACCTGGTTGAAGTCGCCGACCTGATCATCCGTTCCGCGCTTTCGCGGCACGAAAGTCGCGGATTGCATTACACGCTTGATTATCCGGCACTGTCTGGAAAGGCGGTGGATACCATTTTGGTGCCCTAAGCCGATAAAAAACATTTCTGGAAACGCCAATATCAGGCATGATCAGCTATCGATTTCAGGAGATATACTGTGGCAGGACAAACCGGCGTGAGAGCAAAGGCTTTTCGGCAAATTCTATATGTTTCGGCGCTGGCAATGATGGCGGCGACCTCTATCCCGGCAGGTGCCGCAACGCCTGAAGAGACCGCGCGGGAGGTACTTTCCAAAACGCCAATTATTGATGGCCATAACGATACACCGCACCAGATTGCGGAGCTTTTTGACCGGGACTTTTCCAAATTTGATCTGAAGGCTCTGCCGCCCGAAATCTTGGCCAAAACGCATACCGATATCCCGACATCGCGGGCCGGTTTTCTGGGCGGGCAATTCTGGTCCGTCTATGTTGACGCCGCCTTGCCAAAGCATGAAGCGGTGACGCGCACTATTGAGCAGATCGACGTCGTGCGCCAGATGATCGCCCGTTATCCCGATGTGTTCGTCTATGCCGACACGGCTGCGACGGCGGAAGCGGCGATGAAAAAGGGGAAGATTGCCTCGCTTATCGGGATGGAAGGCGGGCATTCCATCGGCAGCTCGCTTGAGATTTTGCGCCAGATGCATGCCCTTGGCGCACGCTATATGACCATCACCCACAGCCTGACGACCGATTGGGCGGACAGCGCCACAGATGCGCCCAAACATGACGGCCTGTCGCCTTTTGGCTTTGAAGTGATTGCCGAGATGAACCGCCTCGGGATGATTGTAGACATCAGCCATGTATCCGAAGCCACAATGCACGACGTGCTGGACAAGACCCGTGCGCCTGTGTTGTTCACGCACAGCAATGCGCGGGCCGTCACGCCGCATCCGCGCAACGTGCCGGATTCGGTATTGAAGCGTCTGCCCCAAAATGGCGGTGTGGTGATGGTGACCTTCGTTCCGGGTTTCACATCGCCGGAACGCCGCCAATGGGAATATGAGCGTTCGGCAGTTGCGGGACGAGCCAAGATTGAGTTCACGGGCAATCCCGCCGGAGAAAAAGCCGCTGTCGACGCATGGATTGCTGCGAATCCTCAACCCAAGGCGACTTTGGTGCAGGTAGCTGACCATATCGACCATATCCGCAAAGTTGCGGGCATCGACCATATCGGCATAGGCGGCGATTTTGGCGGAGTCGATGAGCTGCCTGTCGGACTGGAAAATGTATCCACCTATCCCGCCCTTTTCGCCGAACTGGTGCGGCGGGGTTATTCCAAGGCCGATCTCGCCAAAATTGCTCAGGGAAATGCGTTAAGGGTTATGCGCGGTGTCGAGGCGGCGGCTGGAAAATAAAAGCACTCAAACACAGCTTGGTGGGAACAGGGACGTTATCGCGTCTTAGCGCGACAAAATCACTCAAACCCGTCCGTCAAAAACCTCTCCGCAATTGCCGCGTGCAACGCCGCGCCGCGGGACATGACACTGTCGTCCAGGACCATGCGGTTGGAATGGAGACCGCAACAGGAACGCCAGTCATCCCCTTCATGGCTGGCGCCCAGAAAGAACATCGCGCCGGGGACTTTTTCAAGGACATAGGCAAAATCTTCAGCGCCCATGATGGGCGTGTCGAGTGTGATCCAGCTTTCCTCGCCGAACAAATTTTCGACGACGGATTTGCCGAAATGGACTGCGCGTGCATCGCATAATGTGACGGGAAACCCGGGTTCGATATGCACGTCCGCCGTGCAGCCATGCGCCGCCGCGATGTTCGGAGCCAGCCGGTGCAGATGTTCGGCTACCTGAGCCCGTTGACGGGGGGACAGGGTGCGGATTGTACCCAGCATATGTGCGGTTTCGGGAATGATGTTGTTGGTCGTACCGGCTGTGATCTTGGCGATCGTCACAACGGCCGGGTCGAATACCGAAACGGTACGGGTCACCATTGCCTGAATGGCCGATACTATTTCGCACGCGACGGGCACGGGATCGGTGGCGTCGTGTGGCATCGACGCATGGCCGCCAGCGCCTTTGACTGTAATGCTCAACACGTCGGATGAGGCCAGCAACGGACCGGCCCTGCCGGTGAACACGCCGCGCGGGGCGTTGGGCATGATATGCAATGCAAACGCCGCGTCGGGCAGCGGGTCGATCAGGCCGTCATCCAGCATGAAGCGCGCGCCATGATGGCCTTCTTCGCCCGGTTGGAACATGAATTGCACGGTTCCGGCAAGTTCTTCGCGCCGGGCGCATAGCATCTTGGCGGCGCCTACCAGCATGGCGACATGGGTGTCATGCCCGCAGGCATGCATCGCCCCGTCGGTGGTCGAGCTGTAATCCAGACCGGTATCTTCATGAAGCGGCAGCGCATCCATATCGCCGCGCAGAAGAACCGTGCGGCCATTGGCTGGACCCTTTAAGGTGGCGATCAAACCCGTTGTCGACGGTCCTTCGCGAAATTCGAGGGGCAGGCCTGCCAATGCGGCCTTAATTTTTGCCAGTGTCTTGGGATTTTGCAGGCCCAGTTCGGGCTCGGCATGGATGGCCCGGCGCAGTTCAACGAGATCGGGCAGAATGGCTTCGGCATCATCATGCCAGGGGGTGTCGGTCAGATTCATGGACGCTGACTAACACCCGCTGGCGGTGATGAACAAGTGAGGATTATTCCTCGATGCGGACCGTTGCATATTGCGTGGTACCGCCACGGCGTTTGACGCCGAGCAGGATTGCGCTCCGCCCTGCGGTTTTCGCCGTACGGATCGCTGCGGCCAGAGCGGCGGGCGATGTCACGGGCTGGTAGGTAGCCGACACGATTACATCGCCGCGGCGCAAGCCAGCCTGTGCAGCCGTTCCTTGTCCTGCGATATCGATAACGACCCCTTTGACATCGGTGCCCATGCCCAACTGGCGCGCAATTTCGGCATCGAGCGGAATGACACTCAAGCCAATCGCATCGCGGATGATCTTGGCATCCGGGCTGTCGCTGTCTTTGTCAAAATCCTTATTCTCTTCCGGATTGAAGTTGCTCTGGGCGAGCTTTTCTTCCGGCGGACGCGTGCCGACAACTGCATTCAGGCGCAGCGGCTTACCTTCACGCAAAATGTCGAGCGGGATGCGAGTGCCCGGTTTGATGTTGGCAACGATGTAGGACAGGGTGGCCTCCGGTGACACTTCGCGGCCATCGACCTTGAGGACAATATCACCCTCTTTCAGACCGGCTTTGTCGCCGCCTTCGCCCGCGACAACACGGGCAACGAATTCACCACGATTCTTCTCCAGACCCAGCGCATCCGCCAGATCTTCGCCGACGGGCGTGATGCTGATACCCAGATAACCGCGTTCCGGACGGACGCCTTTTTTGAGAGACTCGATGACAGGCTTCGCCTCTTCGGCAGGAATGGCAAAGCCAACACCGATGTTCGCGCCAATGGGCGAGATCAGTCGGTTGTTGATGCCGATAACTTCACCTCTCAGGTTGAACAGGGGGCCGCCGGAGTTGCCAGGGTTAATTGCCGTATCGGTCTGGATGAAACGGTCATATGCACCGCCAGCACCGATATTGCGCTGAAGCGCCGAAATAATACCAGCCGTCACAGAACTGCTGAGACCCAAGGGGTTGCCGATGGCAATGACCCAGTCGCCAACGCGGCTTTTGGTCGAATCTGCCATGGCCACAAACGGTAGATTGCTTGCCTTGATCTTGAGGAGTGCGATGTCGGACTGCGGATCGCGGCCCACGATTTCAGCCGCATATTCCTTGCCGTCAAACAGCGTAACGGTCACACGGTCCACCGCATCACCTGCCGGTCCACCGGCGACCACATGGTTATTCGTGACGATGTAGCCGTCGGCGGAAATCAGAAAGCCCGAACCGCCACTTGCCTGTTCCTGCGTCACCGGGCGACGTTCGCCGGTGAAGGGGTTGAAGCTGGTCGCGACCTGGACCTTTTGCTTGGTCGAAATGTTGACAACCGCCGGTTGCAGTTGCGCGACCAGATCGGCGAAGCTGGCTGGAGCACCTGCAGGTGCGAGATTGGCCTGTGCCGACACGGGCAGCGCCGTCTGCGCCGTTACGGGCGAACCATTGACCAGCGCCAAAGCGCTTCCGGTCAGCAATAGAGCGGTTGTAGCAGCATAAGCGTAACGCACGGATTTCATTCCCTTCGTCTAACAATCTTGGGCAAAATGCCCGAATTTCGGCCATTCGATGGCGTTGTAAAGCTTAACGCCAATTGAATGGGAGCCGGACCAACCGGCGAATGTCATTTGCCGTTCGACTAACGACCGTTCCGGAACTTCTCCAGATACGCGTTTTGCGGTGACAGGATGATGTTGCTTGACCCTTCGCCATTCTGGAATGTCTGCCGGTAACTCTGCATTGCGCGGTAGAAATCGTAGAATTCCGGGTCCTTATTGTAACTGATGGCGTAGATACGCGCGGCTTCCGCTTCGGCTTCGGCGCGGATGATCTGGGCTTCTTTCTGCCCTTCGGCATCAATCGCAATCGCTTCCTGGTTACGGGCACTGCGCATCCGGTTATAGGCGGATTGCAATGTCGCTGCAGGAAGGTCGGCGCGCTTGATGCGGACGTCGATCACTTCTGCGCCATATTTGCTGGCTTCACGGTTCAGCGCGGTCTGGATATTCTCCATAACTTCGCCACGCTCGGCACTCAGCAGGGTTGCGAACGTCCGCTTGCCGAGTTCGTTGCGCAACGACGATCCCAAGATTGTCCGCAACTGGTCGCGCAACCGGTCTTCGGTGCGGATCGTGCGGTACATCTGGTCTGGCTTTGTTATCCGGAAACGGGCGAAAGCATCGACCTGCAGCCGGAGCTGGTCGGTGGACAATACTTCCTGCTGTTCCATCTCAACGCTCAATACTCGCTTGTCGATCAGCTGGATTTGCTCGACCAAGGGAATGCGGAAGGTCAAGCCGGCCCGCGTTTTGCCAAACTCTTCGCCTTTACGATAAGCGTTAACAACGCGGTCAACTTTACCATAGCTGCTTATAATCGCCTGTTGCTTTTCCGTTACCACGGTAACCGACATGCTGAGCAGGATCAGCACTGCTATTGCGGCAAATCCAACGTATAGCGGGTTTCTGAAGAAATTCTGGGTCATTGCTTCTTACCTGTAACGGTCACGGGTTCATTTTTTGGCGCCGCTTTTTTCTGAAACTCAGGAAGCGGGAGATAGGGCGTGACACCGCCTGTTTCGACGATGGTCTTGTCCACCTTGCCGAGCACCTGCTCCATCGTTTCATAATAGAGCCGGCGCTTCGTCACTTCCGGTGCTTCGCGATATTGCACATAGATTTTATCGAACTCTGTCGTCTCACCTATGGCAAGCTCGGTCACGCGGCTGGCATAGGCGCGCGCGTCGTTCAGATAGCTTTCCCGACGCTGCTGCGCGGCGTTCACTTCGCGGAATGCGTCATTTACTTCGGCAGGGGGATCGGACTGACGGATCGAGATGCTCTGTACCAGAACGCCCGAACGATATTCATCCAGCACCTGTTGCATCCGGCGCCGGACTTCGACTTCGATACCGCCACGACCTGGGCCGATCGCCTGCGTCAGGTCATAATTGGCCACTGCCGCGCGCATCGCACTTTCGGCGACTTCCTTGACCGTTGCTTCGGCATTTTCCAGTTGGAAGAGGAAAAGCTCGGGGTCTTTGATCGACCAGCGCACATCATAAGCCATGTCTATGATGCTCTGATCCTTTGTGAGGACCAGATTTTCGCTGCTTGCTTTAGGGGAGCCGACCGAAGTTGTCTGAATCTGCTTCGTATCGACCTTCTGAATATCTTCGAAAGGCGCTGGCCATGTGAGCTGGATACCAGGCGGGACCGTGCGCGAATATTTGCCTAAGAAGGTGACGACACCTTCCTGTTCCGGCCCAATCCGGTGGACGCTGGTCCACACCAGCCAAAGCGCGACAAAAGCGCCCAGGATGACCGGCCACCAGCTTTTGCCATCCCCGCGTGAAGGCAGTCCACCAAAGCCGCCGCCTTTACCGCCGCCAGTGCGGCGAAGCAGATCTTCAAGCGAGGGCCCGCGTTGCCGTCCGGACTGTGTCGATCCGGCGTGTGCCGGGTCCCAGGGGTTGACCGGTTCGGGTTTTGGATTGTCATCCCCTGCCGATTTTGGTTTTCCGGACGAACCGCTTTCCGACGGTGACGGTGAATCCCACGGTCCCTTGCCCTCGATAGCCAATATGGAGCCGCTCTCTTGATCAATTTTATTGCGCATGAAGCCTTTATAGGAACGGTTTTTCAGAAAAACAGTGTCAATCCCGCAATTCTGATTCTATTCGGCAAGTGATGACCGATTTCAATGCAATTTCCGACATAATATCAACTCTGGCAGGCCCCCGCGCGAGCGGGTTAAAGGTTGATGGCGGCCAGGTTTCTTTTGTGCTCGATGTCGCCGGCATGGACGCACCGCAGCGCGATGAATTGGACGCCGGTTTGCGGACGGCGTTGCAACAGGCAGGTGCACAGTCGGTGCGTATCGTCATGACGGCTGAACGCATCACGCCGCGCCTGATTGCGGTGGCGAGCGGCAAGGGTGGCGTTGGCAAATCGACGCTTTCCACCAACCTTGCGGTCGCAATGGCGCTGGCAGGCCGATCGGTCGGTTTGGTAGATGCCGACATCTATGGACCGTCGCAGCCGCGGCTGATGGGCGCAGAAGACCGCAAACCCGAAGCCGAGGGTAACAAGCTGTACCCGATCAAAGGGGCGGGCGGCGTCCCGTTCCTGTCGATGGGCCAATTGGCCAAACCGGGACAGGCGATCGCCTGGCGCGGACCGATGGCGGGCAATGCCCTGTCGCAGCTGGTGGATGCGCATTGGGGGAATGTGCGCGATATCGTCGTCGATATGCCACCGGGAACAGGCGACATACAATTGTCGATGATCCAGAAACACAAGCCCGTGGGCGCAGTCATCATTTCGACGCCGCAGGATTTGGCGCTGATGGATGCCGCGCGCGCGATCGGCTTTTTCGATACCGCGAAAGTGCCGATCATCGGGCTGGTCGAGAATATGGCCGGATATCTCTGCCCGCATTGCGGGGAAATGAGCGATCCTTTTGGTTCCGGTGGTGCAGAGGCGGCAGCCGCCGAGCTTGGCATACCGTTTTTGGGACGCATCCCGCTCGACATTGCCATCCGCAAAGCGAGTGACGCAGGCGCACCCCCCGCGCTGGGCGAAGGTCCGATTGCGGCCGCATATGCCGCCATTGCACGTCAGGTAAGTGACTGGGTGGATAATCCGAAGGTACCCCCGGCATGACGGACGGTCCGGACGACGAAAAGGGCATTTCGCGCCGCAAGATCCTGATTGGAGGCGGCGTCGGGGTCGGCTTGCTCGTGTCCTGGGCGCTTTGGCCGCGGCGCTATCTTCCCAATATGCGGGCGGCGAAAGGCGAGCATCTTTTCGGACCCTGGTTGAAGATTGCCGAAGACGGCAAAATCATTGTGGGTATTCCGCAGAGCGAATCGGGGCAGGGTGTTTATACCGCTCTTGCCCAGATCGTAGCTGGCGAACTGGGTGCCGATTGGCGTTCGGTTGCGGTGCAGCCCGTGCCACCCAGCCCCCTGTTCGCCAACAAACTGCTCGCCCGCGAATGGGCACCGGCATTCCTTCCCGAAAAAGCGGGATTGGAGGCTGAACAGGGTCCGGTGGCGACGGTTGTCAACGAACTTGCCACCCGCGAGATGTTTGTCGCGACCGGGGGGTCTACTTCCATCCGTCAGTTTGAACGCCCGTGCCGCGAAGCCGGCGCAACCGCGCGCGTGCTGCTATGTCAGGCCGCAGCGGCGCGTTGGGATACGGAATGGGAACAGTGCCAGGTCGATAAAGGTTTCGTGACATTCGGCAAAAAGCGTCTCGCTTTTGCCGATCTGGTTGCCGAAGCCGCCGAGCTTGAGCCGCCTTCGCCCATCCCGCTTAATCCATCGGCACGTAATAGGCTGTCCGGGCGCGATGCCCCGCGTCTCGATCTCGCATCCAAGGTGGACGGCAGCGCAACTTTCGCCGGCGATATAAGGCTGCCCGACATGCTCTTTGCCTCGGTCCGGGGTGGGCCGGCGGGCAAAACAACCCTGAAATCCTTGAACAGCAAGGCCGCGTTCAAGATCCGGGGCGTTGTAAACATTGTGAAGACCGAAAACTGGGTCGCATCGGTCGCAACAAACTGGTGGGCAGCGAACCGTGCACTGGACGCCATGGCGCCAGTGTTCGTGACCGAAGGACGGATGGCAGACAGCATCAAGATGGCCGATGCGCTGGCCAATGCCATCGCCAACGGGCCAGGCACGCGGATGGTTCGTCTTGGCGATGTCGAGGCGACTATGGCAGAGGGCTCCGCGACACGCGTGTTCAATGCGGATTATAACGTCGCGGCTGCTGTCCATGCGCCGATTGAAACACGCTCCGCAACCGCGGAATATCGCGATGGTCGTTTGCAGATGTGGCTCGCAAGCCAGGCGCCGAACCAGGCGAAGATTGCGGCGGCGCAGGCAATCGGGATCGATGCCGACGATGTCACGCTTTATCCCGTGATTGCGGGCGGAAGTTTCGATCGCAATTTCGACAATATCATCGCCGCACAGGTGGCCGTAATCGCAAAGGAAGTCGGCCGACCGGTCCAGCTTGTCTGGTCGCGGGCAGAAGACTTCATACGGGATCATGTGCGCACACCAGCACTTGGGCGTTTGTCCGCTTCGCTGGATCAGGACGGAACGCTGGCCGGTATGACAGTCCGCGTGGCGGCAGCATCTTCGATGCGTGAACTGGCCAACCGTCTGGACGGCGAAAGCCCGGCAGAAGCGCGTGCCAATGCCGCGGGAGAATTTGATTCCCTCGCGCTGGAAGGGGCAGTGCCGCCCTACGCAATCGCCAACTTAACTGTCGATCATTTCCCTGTCGACCTGCCCATTATGACCGGCCCGTGGCGTTCCCTCGCGCACAGTTATAACTGCTTCTTTATTGAATCCTTCATCGATGAACTGGCCCAAAAGGCGGGTATCGAACCTTTGTCATTCCGGATGCAGATGCTCGTCAACCAGACCCGGCTTGCGCGGTGCCTGACCGGCGTTGCTTCCATGGCAGGATGGGATGGCGGCATCTCGGGCAGCAGCAAGGGTCTGGCCTGCCACTCGATGCGCGGCAGCCATATCGCCATCGTGGCCAGCGCGCGGACAAATGAAACAGGCGTTCGTGTGGAACGGATTTCGGCGATGGTGGATTGCGGTCGCCTGATCAATCCCGACCTTGCGCGTCAACAGATTGAAGGCGGCATTGTTTTCGGTCTGGCGCAGGCTCTGGGTGCATCGACCGAATTTGAAAAGGGCCTCCCCACCGTACGCAGATTGCGGGAGATTGATCTGCCGGTGCTTGCCGATATCCCCGAGATCGTCGTGGAATTTATCCGCAGCGACGAAGATCCCGGTGGCGTTTCAGAACTTGGCGTCCCCGCGGTCGCTCCGGCGGTCGCGAACGCGTTGTTCTCCGCAGCCGGCGTGCGTCTGCGCGAACTCCCCTTATTGTCCCGAGGTCTTTGATGGAAAAGCCCGACACACATCCCGTCGTCGCGGCTCCCCGGGTGGGAGTTTTGCTGGTCAATCTGGGAACGCCGGATGCACCGACGACAGAGGCGGTCAAACGCTATCTGAAGCAGTTCCTGTCCGATCGCCGCGTTGTCGAAATTCCCCCATTGGTCTGGCAGCCAATATTGCGCGGGGTGATCCTCAACACCCGCCCGCAAAAATCGGCCAAGGCCTATTCCAAGGTCTGGACAGAAAGCGGGTCGCCACTCGCATTTTATACAATTGCGCAAATGAAGGCGTTGGCCGCACGTTTGCAGGGGCAGGCAGACGTGCGCTATGCGATGCGCTACGGTAGTCCATCCATCCCGGACCAGCTTGCGGCCATGAAAGAGGACGGGTGCAACCGCATCCTTATTGCGCCACTTTATCCGCAATATTCGGGCGCCACCACCGGCACGGTCCAGGACGAAGCCTATGCCGCTCTCACAAAAATGCGCTGGCATCCGGCAATCCGGACATTGCCCGCCTATCACGATGACCCGTCCTATATTGCTGCACTGAAATCGTCGGTCGAGGCATCTCTGGCGACCCTGGATTTCACGCCGGATGCGCTTGTGATAAGTTTCCACGGCATGCCGGAGCGCACATTATACCTAGGTGATCCCTACCACTGCCACTGCCAGAAGACCGCGCGTCTTTTGTCGGAGGCAATGGGGCGTGAACTTGTTGTCAGTTTCCAGTCGCGCTTTGGTCGTGCCAAATGGCTCGAACCAGCCACCGATGACACCATCATGCAGCTTGCACGTGACGGACGTAAAAAGATTGCGATCTTCGCGCCGGGCTTCTCGGTAGACTGTCTCGAAACGCTGGAAGAACTTGCTATCCAGGGGCAGGAACAGTTCGAAGAAGCGGGGGGCACCCATTACGCCTATCTGCCGTGCCTGAACGATAGCGACGTAGGTATGGATATGCTCGAAAACCTTGTGCGGCGGGAACTGTCGGGCTGGCTCTGAATAGCTATGCGCTAACGCTCGCGTCAACTTGCACTTGCGGCGGCTCTGGCTATTCTTCATTTGAAATCAAGCCCAAGATCAGGAGAGAGATATGTCACGTATTGCGGTCGTAACCGGGGGAACGCGGGGCATTGGCGAAGCAATCAGTCTCAAATTGAAAGAAAAGGGACGGATCGTCATTGCAAACTACGGCGGCAATGACGCTGCCGCGAAGGAATTTTCCGAACGGACCGGAATTCCTGTCCGCAAATGGGATGTCGGCAATCACGAGGCCTGCCTTGAATCATGCGCCGCGATTGAGGCCGATTTTGGCCCTATCGATATCATGGTCAACAATGCCGGTATCACGCGGGATGCCACCATGGTCAAAATGACCTTCGAACAGTGGGACGAGGTGATCCGCGTCGACCTGACGGGCTGTTTCAATATGGCGAAGGCGGTCTTCAGCGGCATGCGTGACCGCAAGTGGGGCCGTATCGTCAATATCGGATCGGTCAATGGCCAGGGCGGCCAGATTGGCCAGGTCAACTATGCCGCGGCAAAGTCGGGCATCCACGGCTTTACCAAGTCGCTTGCGATGGAAGGGGCCCGCCATGGCGTAACCGCCAACGCGATCGCCCCGGGCTATATCGGCACCGAAATGTTGTCGACCATTCCTGAAAATGTGATGGAAAAGATTGTGGCGCAGATTCCCGTCGGGCGTCTGGGTAATGCGGACGAAATTGCGCGCGGTGTTGAATTTCTGACCAGCGACAATGCCGGCTTCATCACGGGATCGACGCTGTCGATCAACGGCGGGCAGCACATGTATTGATGCGCATTGCGTGTGACGGGCGGGTGACAGGATAAATTGTGCAGGGCAATTCCATCTATCATCCGCCGGTAAAGCGCAGCATGACCATCGCAGGGCATCAGACGTCGATCAGTCTGGAGCCGCTATTCTGGGATGCATTGAAACGGGCCGCCGACAGAAGGTGCCTGCCGGTCAATGCGCTTGTCGCCCAGATCGATGTGGAACGGTTGGAATCCGCTTCGCCTTGTGGTCTCGCCAGCGCTATCCGCCTGTGGGTCAGCGCAAACCGCGAATAAAAAAGTACCGCCGATAGCGGAGCCATGGCGGTACAATTGCGACCCAAAAATGCTCGAATTTCCTGATCAGGCATTCGTTAGAGGGTTACAGGCGGACGGCAAAGAGTGTCTAATTGGTGCGATGGAGGGTTATCGCCATATATTCCAAGCGCCCTTCGTTTTGAGGGAGGGATAAGACCGGACGCTCTTCCGACCTGCATTGCCGCCTACCTGTACGTACTTAATGCCGCATTAATGCTGCACCCGAAATACCGGATTTGGCCCATATAGGCGAATGGCTGTAGCTGAACGATGTCACCCGGAAAACTGAGCCGGAAATCAGTATCTTAAAGCCCTGCTTCGACCGCAATACGAACCGCGTCTGCTGCATTTGACGTCGACAATTTTTTGAACATCAGCATGCGGTGCATTTGGACCGTCTTCTCGCTGAGCGACAGCATATGGGCGATCTGTTTTGTACGGAAGCCTTGCGCCATTTGCTGCAATATTTCGCGTTGGCGCGGGCTAAGCCGGTGCACAATCTCGGCCGCCTGCTGCTGGCGGACAACGGCTATGCTCTCCTCTTCAGGAAGGACTTCGATCTGGGACCCGACAAAATATTCGAGCTTGCCGCCGCTGTCGAACAGGGGGGCTATCATAACCGCATTGCGAAAAGGCGACCCGTCTTTGCGATAGTTGATCAGTTCCGCCAGAGTCGCTCGCCGCGCATTGATCGATTCCCGCAGCTTTTCGGTCTGGCTATTTTCCGTATCGGGTCCGCGCAGGAAACGGCAGTTGCGGCCCAGAATTTCGCTTTCGTCATAGCCCGTCAGTTTGCAAAACGCCTCATTCGCAGCGATAATCGGGTTATCCGCTTCTTTGGGATCGCTCACCACAGTGGCAATTGGACTGTGCCTTATGGCATCCAATACCGGGTGGCGTCCGCGTCCAGACATTATCATGTGCATCATCATCGGGTCTTCTCTTGTTTTAAAGATGACGCACTTGGGCGCACTTAGCAATAGGCCATTAAAGACAAATCCGATTTGACGGTCGCGTCCTACTCGGCGCCAACGCGCTCCACATCGGCGCCGACAAGCTGGAGCTTCTCTTCCAGCCGTTCATAACCGCGGTCGAGATGGTAAAGGCGGCTGACATGGGTTTCGCCTTCCGCCACGAGTCCGGCGATGACGAGGCTCATCGACGCGCGCAGGTCGGTGGCCATTACCGGCGCTCCGGTCAGGCCCTTGACGCCGTGCACGATCGCGGTGCGGCCCTTGGTCTCGATATGGGCACCCATGCGGTTGAGTTCGGGCACATGCATATAGCGGTTTTCGAAAATCGTTTCGGTCAGCACGCTGGCGCCGTCGGCAAGGCACAGCATCGCCATGAACTGCGCCTGCATGTCGGTGGCAAAACCCGGATAGGGTGCCGTGGAGATGGTCAGGGGCTTCAACTTGCCATCCGAAGATACCCGGATACCGCCTTTGGTTTCCTCAACCGCGACGCCCGCCTGTCGAAGAGCGTCGACCGTTGCGTCCATCTCGCTTGCCTTTGCGCCGACCAGCTCGACATCGCCGCCGGTAATCGCCGCGGCACAAGCATAGCTGCCGGCTTCGATCCGGTCGCTCATCACGCGATAGGTCGCACCATGCAGGCGGTCCTTACCGTGGATAATCAGGTCGGACGTGCCGATGCCCTCAATTTCGGCGCCCATGGCAACGAGCAGATTGCACAGGTCCACAATTTCCGGTTCGCGCGCGGCATTGTGCAGGATGCAGGTGCCTTTGGCGAGGCTGGCTGCCATCAACGCGTTTTCGGTGGCGCCGACCGAGACGACCGGGAAAGTATAGGAGCCGCCGGGGATGCCGTCGGGGGCCATGGCTTTCACATAACCTGCGGCCAGTTCGATTTCGACGCCGAAGGCTTCGAGCGCCTTGAGGTGCAGGTCGATGGGCCTGTTGCCGATGGCACAACCACCGGGAAGCGAGACGGTGGCTTCGCCTGCGCGCGCCAGCATCGGGCCCAGCACGAGAATCGAGGCGCGCATCTTGCGAACCAGTTCATAGGGGGCGACATTGCTGGTGATGCGGGTTGCCTCGAGCGTCATCACGCGGCCGAAATCTTCGGGACGCGATCCGGCAATGCTTGTCGAAATGCCGAACTGGTTCAAAAGATGCTGGAACCCGTCAATATCGGCCAGTCGGGGCAAGTTGCGCAGGGTCAGCGGCTCATCGGTCAGCAAGGCGCACGGCAACAGCGTCAGCGCGCTGTTCTTTGCCCCTGATATCGGAATCTTCCCCTTGAGTGCGTTGCCGCCGCGTACGATTATCTTGTCCATCGCCCGTATTTAGCGGCATTGTGTGTGGAGGCAAGCCAGACTAATACAGGGGCGGAAAGCATGGCGATGAAACCGATCCTCTACACTGGGATTTGTGCCGCCATGCTGTGTGCCGCGCCCTGTAGCGCATCGTCTGCAGAAGGTTCCGGGGTGGCCTCATCTGTCGAAGCAATCACCGCCGATTATCCCGTCCGTGCGTTGCGCGAGGGGCGACAAGGGACGGTTATTGTACAGGTGACAGTGGCGCCGGACGGACGCCCGAAATCCTGCCTCGTGTCCAGCAGCAGCGGACATGCCGATCTGGACAGGGCTGCATGTACCAGCGCGATGCGGGCAGGCGGTTTTCCGCCTATATCTGCGCAAGCAGGCGAGCGGCATTATCTGCGCAAGGCGGAATTCCGGATTGAAGAGTAAAGGTGGGCAGCCGGCCGCTTAAGCGGCTAAAGCATCTTCGACCTGACCCATTCTCTCCTTGCCCCAGAACATTTCCGTGCCGACAAAGAAAGTAGGCACCCCGAAAGCCCCGCGTTCTGCGGCTTTGTCGGTATTTGCCACAAGCTCGGCCTTCACATCCGGGTCATCGGCCTTGGCCAATAGGGCAGCGCTATCGAGACCGGCGTTGTCCAGGACGCTGCGAACGGCATCGGGATCACCGGTATTGATTTCCTTTTCCCACATGGCGGCCATGATCGCCTCGACATAGGGCATGAAGCAGCCCAAATGCTGCGCCGCAACCGCGCCCCGCATCAGATGGAGCGAATTGATCGGGAAATGGGGATTCATCCGGAAGGGGATGTTGTGAGCTTTGACGAAGCGTTCAAATTCCAGCATTTCATAATTGCGCTTCGCGGGTGTCTCTGCGTAGCGGATCAGCGGTGCCTGGTTATTGGTCAGTTTGAACAATCCGCCCAGCAAAATGGGCGTGTAGACCGCTTCGGCACCGGTTCGGGCGCACAGATCGGGCAGGACCTTATGCGCCAGATAACTGTTGGGTCCGCCAAAATCGAACAGGAATTCAATCGTCTTGGACATCAAAATGTCTCCGCCCATGGTCTGAGGTCAAGTTCATGCGTCCATGCACTGCGATGCTGCTTGTGCAGAGCGACATATTGCGCCGCAATGGCATCGGGCGAAAGCACTTTGTCCTGCGCTTTCGCTTCTTCGAAATCGGGACGAAGGCCGCGGATAAACTCGGTATCGATGCCGCCGTCGATGACGACATGGGCGACATGGATATTCTGCGGACCCAGTTCGCGCGCCATGGATTGCGCCAGCATTCGCAGCGCACCCTTTGCACCTGAAAAAGCGGAAAAACCCCTGCCACCACGCAGCGATGCGGTTGCGCCTGTAAAGATAATTGTGCCGTGTCCGCGCGTAACCATGCGTTTCGCAACTTCACGGCCCATTAAAAACCCCGCAAAGGCCGCCATCTCCCAGACTTTCCGGTACACCTGCGCCGTGGTGTCGAGGATGGAGAAGTTCACGTTCGCACCGATATTGAATACCGCAACATCGATAGGGCCGACGTCACGTTCAATGGCACCAACCATTTCAACGACATCCTCTTCGAGTCGCGCGTCGCCGGGATAGGCTTTGGCAGCGAAACCTTCGGCTTCGATGGACTGCATCAGGGATTCAAGTTGCGCTGCGTTGCGGGCCCTCCGGTTAACGCAGGCGGTGTAGCCTTCGCGTGCAAAGGCTCTGGCAATCGCCCCGCCGGTGGCATCGCCGGCCCCGACGACCAACGCGGCTTTCGTCACGCCTTTTCAAGCGTGCATTGCAGGGGATGCTGGTTCTTCTGCGCGAAGTCCATCACTTGCGCGACCTTTGTTTCGGCGACTTCATAGGTAAAAATGCCGCAAACGCCCACGCCCTTTTGGTGGACGTGGAGCATGACGCGTGTGGCCTGATCGGTGTCCATAGAGAAAAAGGCCTTCAGGACATGAACGACAAATTCCATCGGCGTATAATCGTCGTTGAGCAGCAATACTTTATATTGGCTCGGCTTCTGGGTCTTGGGCCGCGTGCGCGTGGCAAGTCCTACACCGGGGGTACCGCCTGCTTTGTCGTCGTCATCTTGGGCCATAAAAATATCCATGCCGATAAAATAGGATAGGGCAGGGGGGCTGCGCAAGCCCTGTTAATGATGATTCGTCGTGTGACAAAAAGAAACCGCCCTTTCCACGGGGGGAAAGGGCGGTTTTTGTTTCATTGCGCCGGTTCGCGTCTGCTTTCCCGCCACCTTAGAGGAGAGGAGAGAGAGGGCGGCAGGTGCATTTTGGCGCACCGGCACAATATTCAAGCGAGCTTAGGCAGCTTTCTTGAAAAGTTCGGTCGTCGCCGCAATGCGGTTCGAAATCGGCTGGAACATGTCGCTGACCAGCTTGACCATGGCTTCGGTGTTCTTCGAACCCTGGGCAACGGCGGTGTCGAAGCCCTTGCGAGCCCATTCACCCTGCAGCTTGACGAAATCGGTCGGCGACTTGACTGCGGTCAGTTCCTTGACGGCAACCTGTGCTTCTTCGAAATTCTTCTTGGCATATTCCATGTTGGTCTTGCCGAGATCCTGAGCGCCCTTGGCAACAATCTTGCCGGCTTCGATCATGGCTTCAACATTTGCCTTGTTGAATTCAACAGCTTCAGTGGCGAACTTCTTGCCTTTTTCAGCAGCTTCGGTTGCCTTTTCGCGTACGTCGGCGAAAAATTCGGTAGCCTTTTCGGTGGTGGCTTTAACAGTATCGGTCATTTTGGTTACTCCTTGAGCAATCGGTTTGGGTTCAACAGACACGATCTTGGTGACCAGAGCGGTCGCAGGCTTTTCAGCCTCAACCTTCTTGGCTTCTACCTTTTCAGCGGCCGGAGCGGCTTTTGCAGGCGCAGCTTTCGCCGCTGCGGGTTTCGCAGTTTTGGAAGTTGCAGGGGTAGTTGCCTTGCTGGCCATATTGAGCACCATTTCTGTTGTGTTGCACTGCACAATAATGATTCATGCTCGCAATGTCAACGATAAATGTTGCACTGCACAAAAATAGAGAAATGGCGGATTTGCGCAAAAATTCGGGGACGGTCCCTTTTGGGACAGTCCCCGTTGATGCGCTATCTCGGGGGACGCCCCCGACAGCTCGGAATAAAGTTATGCTGCCAAAGTCAGCTTTTCAAAGCGATCATAATGATGATCGGCGGAGCCGAACTGGCCTTCGATCATGGTGGCGCGTTTGAAATAATGGCCGATGGCGAGTTCCTGGGTAATGCCGATACCGCCATGCGTCTGGATGGCATTCTGGCCAACAAATTTGGCAGCGCGCGATACCTTCGCCTTGCATGCGGAAACAGCGGCCATACGCTCGGCTGCAGGCAGGTCGAGCTTCAATGTCGCCATGGTCGTCATCGACTTGCACTGTTCCACTTCCATGAACATGTCGACCATGCGGTGCTGCAGCACCTGGAACCGCGAAATGGGCTGGCCGAACTGGTTACGTTGCCGTGCATATTCCAGCGTTCCCTGATGCAGTTTGAACGTCACGCCGCAGGCTTCGGCGCAAACGGCAACGGTCGCCTCGTCAACAATCTGTTCGATCAGCGGCAGGCCGGTGCCTTCGCCGCCGAGCAGTGCGTCGCCGGGAATGGCAACATTTTCAAAATAGATTTCGGATGCCTGGAACCCGTCGACGGTCGGATAGTCTCTACGGACAATGCCGGGCAGGTTGGCGTCAATCAGGAACAGTGAGATGCCCGCGGCTTCACTGCCCGACCCGCCGGTGCGGGCGGTCACAAGCAGATGGCTGGCCCAAGGTGCAGCATAAACCACACCCTTATGGCCGTTCAGCACATATCCGGCGCCGTCCTTCTTTGCAGTGGTGCGCAAATTGGCGAGATTATAGCGGCCCTGTGGTTCGGCATAGGCAAAGGCAATTACGACATTGCCGCCGATGATTTCGGGAATGACCGCATCGGCAACGGCACCGCCGACCGCTTTCAGGGCACCGCCGCCCAGAACAACCGTCTGCAAATAGGGTTCGATCGCAATGACCTTGCCCAATTCTTCCATGATCAGTGCATTTTCGAGGTGTCCGCCACCCAGACCGCCATGCTCCTCACTAAAGGAAGCGCCCAGCATGCCCAGTTCCTGTGCGAGGGCTTTCCAGATACCCGGATCGCGTCCTGTGGTGCTGGCAATCATCTTGCCGCGGCTGTCGAAATCATAGGTGTCGGCGAGAAACCGGCTGAGTGTCTCGCGGATCATGTCCTGCGTTTCGGTGTAGCTGAAATCCATGTGGCTGCTCTCTCTCCGTTATTCTATTATTCGGCTTCCCCCTCCCACGCCGGGAGGGGGCCGTTATGTCGCTTAAATCCCGAGCACCATCTTGGCGATGATGTTGCGCTGGATCTCGTTCGATCCACCGTAAATCGTCGTCTTGCGGGTGTTGAAATAGGTCGGCGCGGCGCGGTGGGCGTAGTCGGGACCAATGGGATGTTCGTTGTCGCCTTCGCCAAAGCCGCGGAAATAGGGCGCGCCATAATGGCCGACCGCTTCGAGGGCGAGTTCGGTGATGCGCTGCTGGATTTCCGAACCCTTGATCTTCAGCAGGCTCGATTCAGGGCCAGGGCCTTTGCCAGCCGCTTCACCGGCCAGGCTGCGCAGCTCGGTGAATTCGAGGGCGGTCAGGTCGATTTCCAGTTCTGAAATCTTGCGCTTGAAGAAGGCGTTGGCGAGCAATGGCTTGTCACCGTCCATTTCGGTGCGGGCAATCTGCTTGATCTTTTCCACGCCACGTTTCGAACGGGCAACAGCAGCAATGCCGGTGCGTTCATGGGCGAGAAGGAATTTGGCGCAGGTCCAGCCCTTATTCTCTTCATAAACGCGGTTTTCAACCGGAACACGTACGTCCTCGAGCCAGACTTCGTTGACCTCATGCTCACCGCCCAGGGTGATGATCGGGCGGACAGTGACGCCGGGCGACTTCATATCGATCAGCAGGAAGCTGATACCTTCCTGCTGCTTTGCGTCCGGATCGGTACGGACGAGGAAGAAGCCCCAATCGGCATGCTGCGCCATGGTGGTCCAGGTTTTCTGGCCGTTCACGATATAATGGTCGCCATCGCGCACAGCTTTTGTGCGCAGCGAAGCAAGGTCGGAACCGGAGCCGGGTTCCGAATAACCCTGACACCACCAGTCGTCGCCCGACAGGATGCCGGGCAGGAAACGTGCTTTTTGCTCCGGCGTACCGAAGGTGTAGATTACGGGGCCGACCATCGACAGGCCAAAGGGCATGGTGCCGACGCAATCGGCCGCGGCCAGTTCCTCGGACCAGATGAAACGCTGCGTCGCGGTCCAGCCGGTGCCGCCATATTCAACAGGCCATGCAGGGGCAATCCAGCCTTTTTTGGCAAGGATGCGGTGCCATGACAGGAAATCCTCTTTCGAAAGGTCATGACCTTCATCCTGCACCGAACGCAGGTGTTTCGGATAATTTTCGGCGATGAAGCTACGTACTTCCTGCTGGAAGGCGATTTCTTCGGGACTGAATTCCAATTGCATGGCGACTCTCCTCTGAAGCGTTTGTCCGGTGTTACCGAACGTTTACGTAAACGTCAACTCGCGCCTGTCTTAAATTCGGCCTTTTTTGGGTGATGCGGTGCTTTGCACTTGGCAATCATGAAAACAGGTGGATATACAAGTTGCGACGGGTCGCACCATAATTTCTGTTTGAGGCAAACTACCGATTTGCCGTTACCGGAGGGATCGAGATGCGACGGATTATTTCCACATTATTGGCAGGTGCACTTTTAAGTGTCGGGGCACCCGCCTTTGCGAAGGAAGACAAGTCTTCCGCAAAGAAGGCACAAGACAAGAATATGACCGAGATTCCGGTCTGCACCCGCAAATTGGGCACCGTGGCGATTACCGAGCCCGAAACCCAGTGGTGGAGCGAACTCGGGCTTTCCAACCCCGAAGCGATCATCAAGTTTTTCGTGCAGAAATCGGGATGCTTCTCGCTTGTCGATCGCGGCGGTGGTCTTGCTGCGCGTGCGGTTGAACGCGCGCTGGCGGATTCCGGCGAATTGCAGCGCGGCTCGAACATCGGCAAGCGGCAGGTCAAGGCCGCCGACTATGTCATCGTGCCCGATATCATCAGCCGTAACAGCAATTCGGGCGGCAGCAATGTCGCAGGCGCCTTGGGCGGTTTGCTGGGCGGTCGCCTGGTGGGCGGCCTGATTGGCGGTCTTAAAGTGTCCAAGAAGGAAGCCAGCGTATCGCTGTCGGTCGTCAACGTACGCACCACCGAGATCGAAGCGCTTTCCGAAGGCTATTACCGCAAGTCGGACCTGAGCTGGGGTGCAGGCGGCGGTGCATGGTGGGGCGGTGGCCTCGCCGGTGCGGGTGGCGGCAGCTACCAGAACAGCGACATCGGCCAGGTTATCGTTTTGGCCTATCTCGACGCTTATAAAAAGATGGTCGGGGAACTGGGCGGCTTGCCTGAAAATGCGAGCGATGCCGCGCCGCAGGCAGAGTGAGTTTGTTGAGGACAGTCCCCGTTGAGCCGAAGCGGGGACTGTCCCTTATCGCTTCCGCCGCCAGTCAGCGCGCCTTTACATAACTGCCGGGGGCAGATTCCAGCGCCTTCAGCTTGCCTTCACCCGGCACCCGTCCGCCTTTGACAGCTACCATCGTGTCGCTGCCCTGTTTCAGCCAGGAAAGCCAGTCTGGCCACCAGCTTCCTTTGGTTTCGGTTGCGCCCGCGATAAATTCCTCCAGCGAGGCGGCTTTGGCGTCGTTGGTCCAATATTGATATTTTTGCTGCACCGGCGGATTGACGACGCCTGCAATATGCCCGCTGCCTGCCAACAGGAATTTGATTGGCCCTGTAAAATGCTCCTGCAGTTTCCAGACGCTCTCGACAGGGGCGATATGGTCCTCGCGCCCTGCCTGTATGTATGTTGGTGTTTTGACCTTGGTGAGGTCAATGGGCGTGCCAAGGGCGGAAAGGGCGCCCGGCACCACCAGTTTATTGTCGCGGTAAAGATCGCACAGATATTCGCGGTGCCATTTGGCCGGAAGATTGGTGACATCGCCATTCCAGTGCAGCAGGTCGAAGGCAGGATATTCTTCGCCCAGCAGGTAGTTTTTGACGACGGTGGACCAGATCAGATCCTTGCCGCGCAACATGTTGAAGGTCAGCGCGAGGAAGCGACCGTCCAGATATCCCTGCGGCGCGGCGAGGGCTTCGATCATCTGGAGCTGGTGCTCGTCAATGAAGTTGAGAAGTTCGCCGCCCTTGCTGAAGTCGACCTGCGCGGTGAAGAAGGTCGCGCTTTTGACCTTGTCGGCTTCCCCCTTGGCCGCAAGAATCGCAAGGGTAGCCGCCAATGTCGTGCCGGCCACGCAATAGCCAATGCTATGCACATCATCGACCTTCAATCCGGCGCGGACGGTATCGATCGCGTCAATCTGGGCCGCAATATAATCGTCCCAGACAATATCCTTCATCGAACTGTCGGCCGATTTCCAGGACACGACAAATACGGTGATGCCCTGGTCGACACACCATTTGATAAAGCTCTTCTCCGCCGTCAGGTCGAGAATGTAAAAACGGTTGATCCAGGGAGGAAAGATGATCAGCGGCGTTTCGAGAACCTTTTCCGTCGTCGGCTCATATTGCAGCAACTGGTATAGCGGCGTCTGATGGACGACCTTTCCGGGTGTCGCCGCAATATTTTCACCCAAGCGGAAGGCATTGGGGTCGGTATGGGTCAACTGGCCGCGCTGCATATCGTGCAGCAAATGCTGCATGCCCGCCATCAGGCTCGCGCCCTTGGTCTCGACCGCCTTTTCCAGGGCAACGGGATTGGTGAACGGCGAATTGGCGGGGCTCATCGCCTCGACAACCGTGCGAATTGCAAAGCCGATCTTTGCCTTTTCCGCCTCGGGTATATTGTCGAGCTGTTCGGCTGCGCCCAGCATATAGTCCGACATCACCTGATAACCCTGCCGCACAAGGTCAAAAACCGGATGCTCCCATTGCGGGCCCGAAAAGCGCCGGTCTTTCGGATCTACCTTGTCACGCCCGGCCTTTGCGAGCGGCGCCAGCACCTGTCCCCAGGCATCAAGCGCCTTCTGATAGGCCGTAAGGGGATCGGTCGATACCGCGCCCGTCCCTTCAATCATTTTGGTAAATTGTTCGGGGTCCATGAAGGGCGGGAAGGAAGGTGAATCAGCCATTTGGATTGCATAACCCAACATGGTCTTTTGGCGAAGCATCGATTTATTGTGCAGCGCAGCATGGACATTGCACCAAAAAGGGCGCAAGGGGCGGCGCATATGACATTTGAAAATCTCCCCCCGCTTCTCGACGAAGCGCTTACCGCGCGTGGCTATACCGCGCTGACCCCTGTGCAAACCGCTGTAATCGCGGCGGAAGCCGAAGGACGTGACCTTGTTGTGTCGGCCCAGACCGGCTCCGGCAAGACCGTTGCCTTTGGCCTTGCCATGGCGCCGCAGATATTGGACGGCGGTATCGTCAGCCTCGCCCGCGAGCCTGCCGCGCTGATTATTGCGCCCACCCGCGAGCTCGCATTGCAGGTCAGCCGCGAACTGATGTGGCTTTACGGCAAGGCAGGGGTGCGGATCGCAACCTGTGTCGGCGGCATGGACGCATCAAAGGAACGGCGTAACCTGAGCCAGGGCGCACAGATTGTTGTGGGAACACCGGGCCGTCTGCGCGACCATCTGGAACGCGGCGCGCTTGACCTGTCTGCGCTGAAGGTCGCGGTTCTGGATGAAGCGGACGAAATGCTCGACATGGGATTCCGTGAAGAGCTTGAAGAAATATTGAACGCGACGCCCGATGAGCGCCGGACCTTGCTGTTTTCGGCAACAATGCCGAAGCCGATCATATCGCTGGCCAAACGCTATCAGTGCGACGCTTTGCGTATTTCGACGGTCGGCGAAGATCGCGGGCACGGGGACATCAGCTATCAGGTGGTCACGGTCGCGCCGCCCGACATTGAAAATGCCGTGGTCAACCTGCTGCGCCTGCACGAAGCAGAAACCGCGATCCTTTTTTGTGCGACGCGCGAAAATGTCCGCCATCTGCACGCCAACCTGACCGAGCGCGGCTTTAATGCCGTGGCGCTTTCGGGCGAACATAGCCAGAGCGAACGGAATCAGGCGCTTCAGGCGCTGCGTGACCGGCGCGCCCGGGTGTGCGTTGCAACCGATGTGGCAGCGCGTGGTATCGATCTGCCCAACCTTTCGCTGGTCGTCCATGTCGAACTGCCCCGCGACGCCGAAGGATTGCAGCATCGTTCGGGCCGGACAGGTCGTGCCGGCCGCAAGGGCACGGCGGTGCTTATTGTGCCCTATCAGCGGCGCAAGCGGGTCGAATCCATGTTGCGCGGGGCAAAGATCGAGGCCGACTGGATCAAGGTTCCGACCGCTGCCGATATTCGTGCAAAGGACCATGACCGTCTGCTGGAAACACTTCTCGCCCCGGTTGAGGTCGAGGAAGAAGACCGCGCACTGGGCGCGCGTTTGCTGGAAACGATGTCGGCGGAGGATATTGCAGCAGCCCTGGTCCGCGTGCACCGGGCGCGCATGCCGCAGGCCGCGGACATGCTCGATGACGGCAGCCGTGAACAGCGGCGCGACAATCACCGTGCCGGCTTTGATGACTCGGTCTGGTTCACGCTCAATATCGGACGACGGAATAACGCCGATCCCAAATGGATTTTGCCGTTATTGTGCCGCCGTGGCGGTGTGACAAAGAACGATATTGGCGCGATCCGCATTGCCGCCAACGAAACCCATGTCGGGATCGCGGCGGCGGCTGTGGCTAAATTTGCCAAGGCCATTGCGCAGCCCGGGCATGATGAAGACAATGATGTCGAAATCGTACAGGCCAGCGGCCCGCCCCGCGAAGCTGCACGCGAAAACAAGCGCCGCGGCCGCGACGGCGAACGTCCGCAACGACCGCAGCTTGGCGTGAACCCGCGTGGCGACAAGCCCCGCGGCGACCGTCCCCGCGGCGACGGCCCGCGTGGTGGCAAGCCCCCGCGCGATGGCGGTCGCCCGTTCCGCAAGGATGGCCCCGCACCTTCGAAACATGGGGTGAAGCACAAGGCGAAGGGCAACCGTCCGCGATAATCGGTATAGTTTTTCTGGAAATGGGCGGAAAGTTCGACCATGAAGGTCGGACTTGAAACCCTCTAACCGGAAACGGGAGCCCATGTCCGAAGAATTCTACCGCATCAAGCGTTTGCCGCCTTATGTCATCGCCGAAGTCAATGCGATGCGCGCGGCCGCCCGTGCGGCGGGTGAGGACATAATCGACCTTGGCATGGGCAATCCCGATTTGCCGCCGCCGCCCCATGTGATCGAGAAATTGTGCGAAGTGGCGCAAAAGCCGAACGCCCACGGCTATTCCGCGTCCAAAGGCATCCCTGGCCTCAGGAAAGCGCAAGCCAATTATTATGGCCGCCGCTTCGGTGTAGACGTGGATCCCGAACATGAGGTTGTCGTCACCATGGGGTCGAAAGAAGGTCTGGCGAGCCTCGCCACGGCGATTACCGCCCCGGGCGACGTCGTGCTTGCGCCCAACCCCAGCTATCCCATTCACACCTTTGGCTTCATTATCGCAGGCGCCACGATCCGGTCGGTGCCGACGACGCCCGATGAAAATTATTTCCGCTCGCTGGAACGGGCCATGGCCTTCACCGTGCCGCGTCCGTCCATCCTTGTCGTGAACTATCCGTCCAACCCCACGGCCGAGACTGTCGATCTGGCCTTTTATGAGCGGCTGGTCGCATGGGCGAAAGAGAATAAGGTCTGGATCCTGTCCGACCTTGCCTATTCCGAACTTTATTTTGATGGCAATCCGACACCCTCCATTTTGCAGGTGAAGGGTGGCAAGGATGTTGCCGTGGAATTCACTTCGCTGTCGAAAACCTATTCCATGGCAGGATGGCGGGTCGGTTTCGCCGTTGGCAACCGGCAGCTGATTGCCGCGATGACGCGGGTGAAAAGCTATCTGGATTACGGGGCCTTCACGCCGATACAGGCCGCCGCCTGCGCGGCTCTCAACGGGCCGCAGGATATCGTCGAACAGAACCGGCAACTTTATCACAAGCGCCGCGACATTTTGGTCGAGGCATTCGGACGTGCCGGCTGGGACATTCCGCCGCCACGCGCATCCATGTTCGCCTGGGCCCCGTTGCCACCGGCGCTGGCGCATCTGGGCAGTCTTGAATTTTCAAAGCAGTTGTTGACCCATGCAAAGGTCGCCGTCGCTCCCGGCGTTGGTTATGGCGAAGACGGGGAGGGCTATGTCCGCATCGCAATGGTCGAAAACGAGCATCGCCTGCGTCAGGCGGCCCGCAATGTGAAACGGTACCTGCAGTCAATGGGCGTCAACACACCCGGTCAGTCGAAAGCAATCTGACATGGCACGCAGCGATTTTGCCTTCAGCCACCGTTTCCGCGTGCGTTGGTCCGAAACAGACGCGCAGGGCGTTGTCTTCAATGCCCGTTATCTGGACTATGCCGACATCGCGATCACCGAATATTGGCGTGAAACCCGTGTCCGCGAACTGGCAGGGGACATGCCGCTCGAATTCCATGTCAAAAAGGCGACGGTTACCTGGTTTGCACCGATCCTGCCTGATGAAATGATCGACGTGATGGCCCGGACGGTTGCTACCGGCCGGACGAGCATGACCCAGATTGTTGAGATACACGGCGCAGGCGACGACGGCGTTGATGATCTGCGCGCAACGGTTGATCTTGTCAGCGTCTATGTCGATCTGGAAACGCACCGGCCGATGCCGTTGCCGGAATGGGTTGGCCCTGCATTTGCGGATTTCGACAGGAAAGCCCCTGCGGCTGCGGCAAATCTGGAAGAGAGCGGAGTTTAGGATTTTGAGCAGCACTTTCGCGCGCGGTACAAAAGCTGCCCTGGTGCTGGCCGCGCTGGGGACGACGCTGTTGGCGTGCAAGCCGGTTGAAGAGGCCAGCGACCGGCCGGCGACTTCGCTCGAATTTCCGAAGCCCTATCGTCCGGTGTCGGAAGCCGGCGATACACAATTTTCCACCGAAGCCGCCCGCGACGAGGCGGGCGAAGCCAAATTCGTTATGGACTGGGCGGGCATAAAGCTTGGAACCACCGTCGCGGATATCGGTGCGGGCGAGGGCTATTATACCATCCGCCTTGCCGAACGGGTGGGGCCCAAGGGCCGTGTTCTGGCGCAGGATATCAACCGCGGCGCGCTGGACCGGCTTGGCGAGCGGGTTACCCGCGAACAGTTGGACAATGTGGCGATCAAGGAAGGTGCCATCGACGATCCGCGCCTGCCCGAAAAAAGCTTCGACCGTATCTTCATGGTGCACATGTACCATGAAGTTGACGAGCCCTACGCATTCCTCTGGCGTCTGCGGCCTGCGCTCGCCAAAGGTGGAGAGGTCATCGTGGTCGACCGCGACCGTGCAACTGACCAGCATGGCATACCGCCCAAATTGCTGTTCTGTGAATTTGCCGCCGTCGGCTATCGTCTGACAGGATTCAGCGAGGAGCTGAAGCTGGGTGGCTATATCGCACGCTTCACTCTGTCGGGTCCGCGCCCAGAACCGTCCGAGATCAAGACGTGCGGCACACCGCCCAAAAAATGACCCCCAAACCTTACGCAGGGTTGAGGGTCAGATGCGGATCGCCGGTTGGTTCTTCGGGGGTTGGCGATCCGAGTCGGGGGTAAATTCGCACAGACAGTTTACTCTTTTGTGTCGCCTGTGACAAATGACGCACGATCCGGCCCTGTCCAAAATGAACTCACGCAGGCAGAAAGAGGCGATTGTTCAGTCGCCTTCAAAATCGATAAGGCATTTCACCTCGATACCCTGATCGCGCAGCCGGGCGGCGCCGCCCAGATCGGGCAGATCGACGATGAAGAGAGCCTGTTCGACATGGCCACCCCCCTGCCGGATAAGCTCCACACCCGCCGAGGCTGTTCCGCCTGTTGCGATCAGATCGTCGACCAGCAGCACTTTCTGCCCCGGACGCACATGGCCGACATGCATTTCAATACGGTCGGTGCCATATTCCAGCGCATAATCGGCACCGATTTTTTCACCCGGCAGCTTGCCCGGCTTGCGCAGCATCAGCTTGCCCAGACCCAAGGCGTAAGAAAGACCCGCAGCAACTACAAATCCGCGCGCCTCGATCCCGGCGATCAATTCGGTATCCGGCGCCACCAAGGCCGCAAGCCGGTCAATCGTTGCCCGGAAACCGGGACCGTCGAGCAGCAATGTTGAGACATCGCGAAACAATATTCCCGGCTTTGGATAATCGGGAATCGTTCGAATCAGGGCGGCGAGGTCGGCATTGTCGGTCATGGGCAAGAAGTGCCGTGAACAACCCCAAGTTTCAAAGGAAAACCGCAGAATTCAGCGATATTATCGAAAAACAATAAAACTATTGACGGGAAACAATGCAAGCCTTATTGAATAACAATAATCTTGATATTGGAGATCGATATGACCGAAATAGCCGACAACCGTATTTTGCGGATGGCAAGATGGCTTGTGTACCTGATCATGGGGTTCGTGGCTTTTGCCGGTTCCGTCCTTGCATTGGTATGCGTGATCCTGCCTTTCTACTGGACCGAGGCGATTGCCGAATTGTCCAAAGTGCATCCCGACCTGAACCCCCTGACCCTGCTGCCCCATCTGTTATCGGTGTTTGCACTGGGCATATTGACGCTGGGTCTGATCTGGACCGTGATGCGCAAATTGCTGGCGATCATCGCGAGTGTCGAAGAGGGCAATCCATTCGTACGTGCCAACGCCATCCGGCTGAAGGCCATTGGCTGGCTGATGGTCGGGCTGCAGATTGTGGGCGTGCCGCTTGCCATTGCTGCGGGAACGGTGGCCGATATGTTCGGCGAATCCGATACCGGATGGGACTTTTCGCTCAATGGTATCCTGGCAATCCTGCTGGTGTTCATACTGGCCGGCATCTTCGAACGCGGCGCTGAAATGCGCGAAGAACTGGAAGGAACGATCTGATGCCTGTCACGGTTAAACTGGACGACCTGCTTTACGCCAAGCGCATGACGCTGACCGAACTGGCCGATCGGGTTGATATCACGCTCGCCAATCTTTCGATCCTGAAAACGGGCAAGGCCAAGGCAATCCGTTTTTCGACATTGGAGGCAATCTGCAAGGTGCTGGAATGCCAACCCGGCGACCTGCTGGGATTTGAAGAAGGAGATGCATGATGCAACTCGCATTCAAAATTTCGATACCGCGGCACATAGTTCTTGTGCTGGCACTGGTCGGACTGACGGCGCTTCTTGCAAGCTGAGCCGTCTAATCAACCAAAGGGGAAGCGCGGCCATTTCGGTGGTCGCGCTTTACTTATAACCGCATCACCCAACTATTGGGCATCTGCGTGAACCCCAGATGAACCCGCCGCTATGATCCTCAACTCGCCGTTGAGACGGCACGATGTACCCCAACATCCATGCCCGAATTTTGCGGTGAACCGTTTTCTCCCTGTCCCAATGACAGGAGATTGAAATGACCCCACAACATAAGCTGACCCTTGCCGGGAAGACGGCAGTCGTTGCAGCGCTGATGAGCGGTTCGTCCCTCGTCTGGGCGCAAGAGGCTGCGGTACCGTCGACGCCCGTTCCCGTACCTGTTGCGGAAACAACCGTTGCGCCACCCCCGATTGTCCGCACATTGCCGACGGAAAATGACGTGGTGAACCCGGCCGCAGCCGAACAGGCCGCACAGGAAAAGGCCGCAAAACAGGCAGCAAAGCCCGCCGCAAGGTCGACAGCTACGCCCCCTGCCAGAGTGCGCAGCGAAGCGCCCGTGCGGTCAACCACCGCCGTTGCACCTGAACCGGTCGCCGGTGATAATCAAACGACCCAGCCCGCCGTAGCGACGCCGCCCGCAACCGATGCGATGGAGCCATCCGCATCCACATTGCAGGTGACCGAAGATCCCGTGGCGCCTGCGCCTGAAGACACTGTTGTGAATGAGGATGAAGCAACGGCTGAAGATATCACCCTGATCGGTGGTATGGCCGCTGCTTTGGCTGCGCTGGGTATTGGCGCCGCCTTCTTCGCCCGCCGTCGCCGTCGGCCTTTGGAGGCCGATCGTGCTGCACCTGTTGAAGCATCACCGGCATTTGCCGCACCGCAACCGGTGCGCGAAGCGAGTGCTTTCCAGCATTTCGAACGCACGCCCGCACCGCAGACAATGGCGCCGCGCCAGACTGTTCACAGCCGTCCGGACATTCCCGTCACCGACCCGCTGTTTACGACCCCGGTTGTTGCAGGGCCGATCACCGACCCGCTGTTCGCGCCGCGTAATGCGGTGGAACCGCCGATCACCGATCCGCTTTTCGCCAAGCATTCCCGCTTCACCGGCCGGGCACGACCGGAGAATGATGTGGAGCCCAAAAAGCCCGAGCTTGTTTCCTGACAAGGTCTTGAGCGTAAATGAAAAGGGCGGCCTATTGCTAGGCCGCCCTGTTTCTGTTTCCCGAAGGAAAAACCGAATTACTTCAGTTCGACAGTACCACCAGCAGCGGTGATCTTCGCCTTGATTTCTTCGGCTTCGGCCTTGTTTACGCCTTCCTTGATCGCCTTCGGAGCCGACTCAACAAGAGCCTTGGCTTCGGTCAGGCCGAGGTTGGTGATGGCGCGTACTTCCTTGATGACGGCGATCTTGTTGCCGCCGTCGCCGGTCAGGATTACGTCAAATTCGGTCTGCTCTTCAGCAGCCGGTGCAGCGGCACCAGCAGCAGGTGCTGCAACAGCAACAGCAGCAGCGGCGCTTACGCCCCACTTTTCTTCCAAAGCCTTTGCAAGGTCAGCCGCTTCAAGAACGGTCAGCGACGAGAGCTGCTCAACGAGCTTTTCGATATCAGCCATAAAAATAACACTCCGATTTTCTAGTCTATCTGTAGGGCCCGTCCGGATGGACGCAGCCGGTTAATCCAAAAAAATTACGCTGCTTCTTTCGCAGCATAGGCACCAAATACCCGTGCCAGTTTCGCAGCAGGTGCGGTCGACAGCTGGGCGATCTTCGTTGCCGGTGCCTGTACCAGGCCGACAATGGTTGCGCGCAGTTCGTCGAGCGAGGGCATCGAAGCCAACGCCTTCACACCATTTACATCGAGGAACGTGTCACCCATCGCACCGCCGACAATTTCAAGTTTGTCATTGGTCTTGGCGAACTCGACCGCAATCTTTGCAGCAGCGACCGGGTCCGACGATGTGGCGAGCGCCGTAGGTCCGGTAAGCAAATCTGCTACCGCACCATATTGCGTGCCCTCAAGAGCGATTTTGGCAAGACGGTTCTTGGCGACCTTGTAGCTTGCGCCAGCTTCACGCATCTTCAAACGAAGATCGGTCGATTGTGCAACCGTCAACCCGAGGTTACGGGTTACGACGACAACCGCCGCTTCGTTAAAAGTGGCGTTCAGCGATGCAACTGTTTCGGTCTTTTCAGAACGGTTCATGCATTACTCCTTTTTCGGGTCTCTCCGGCGGACCGGACAAACCCAACACGAAATTCGAACCACGCAAATGCATGGCTCGTAACTTAGTCCGTGGGGAAGTTTCATGCCGAACTCGCGACAAATAGCGTCGGGAGTATATGGCGAAGGCAGGCACAAGGGCCAAACCTGAAATCTCTATCCCCGTCTAGGCTGGACATTAAGATGGGCAAATTCCCATCACCAACTGTCTCGGACGGTTGTCCGGAAAGGCCGTCGCCTCACCGAACGTGGCCGCCACTAGCAGGATCAGGCGCAGAGTCAAGGGCGTTGCGGAAATCCACGCTCTGCGAAGCGGTGGAAATCCCGAAATCTTGTGCAGCTTTGGACAATTTATCTTACTGGACAAGCTTTGTCGCGCTGACCTAATCGGGGCGCCGGAAACTGCCAAGGCAATGACAGGAGAAGATATGCCCGAGTCCCCTGAAACCACAGAGGCGTTGATCCAGCGCTATTATGCCGCGTTCAATGCCATGGACATTGATGGCATATTGGCCTGCCTGACCGACGATGTGGCGCATGACATCAACCAGGGCGACCGTGAAAACGGCAAGGATGCATTCCGTGCGTTTCTGGGCCGGATGGATCATGCCTATAGCGAGCAGTTAAAAGACATCGTCATCATGACCAGCCGGGACGGCGCACGCGCGGCGGCCGAGTTCATGGTGCATGGTATTTACAAAGTGGCCGACGAAGGGTTTCCGCCCGCGCACGGTCAAAGCTACACCTTGCCCGCAGGCGGCTTCTTCGAAATCCGCGACGGAAAGATCGCGCGGGTGTCGGTCTATTATAATCTTGCCGACTGGATCGCCCAGGTTTCATGACGGTCAGCGTCCGCACACTGACCGATACGCAGGAACGGCATGCCGCCATCCCGGCGCTGTCCGACCTGCGCATCCGTGTATTCCGTAACTGGCCCTATCTCTATGACGGGACGGCGGACTATGAGGCGGAATATCTCGCCGAATTTATCCGCGAGCCGGGGTCCGTTCTTGTGGTGGCGCAGGATGGCGATGCTATTGTCGGCGCGGCCACCGCATCACCCATGGCGGGCCAGAAGCCGGAATTTCAGGAACCGTTGCGGCGTCACGGACTTGATGTTGCGCGCATTTTCTATTTCGGGGAATCGGTGTTGCTGCCTGCCTATCAGGGACAAGGCATCGGCCACCGCTTTTTCGATGCCCGCGAGGCTGCCGCCCGCGCGGCGGGGGCGGCAAGCACCGCATTCTGCGCCGTGGTCCGCCCCGACGACCACCCGATGCGCCCCGACGCGCCCCGCGATCTGCATCCTTTCTGGCGCGCCCGGGGCTATGCGCCGGTTCCGGGATTGACCGGAACGCTTGAATGGCTGGATCTGGGTGACGCGGATGAAAGCGAACATCTGATGCAATTCTGGATGCGGGACCTGTGACGGCGCCCGTCCGCATCGCCGCCGCCCAATATAGCATCGGGCAGCCGGACAGCTTTGCCGACTGGCAGGCCAAGGTGGCGCAGTGGGTCACGGATGCTGTGGGGCAGGGCGCACAGCTTCTCGTTTTTCCCGAATATGCGGCGATGGAACTCGCCGCGATCGACCGTGCCACGGCAAGCGACCTGCATGCATCCCTGCGGGCCGTGGTGGCGCTCGGGCCTAAGATCGATGCCCATTATGCCGATCTGGCGCAGCGTCATGGTGTTACCGTGCTGGGCGGGACGCGGCCGCATGGTGCGGACGGGGGTTATATCGTCAACCGGGCAACGCTCCATCTTCCCGATGGCCAAAGCGGGCATCAGGACAAGATCATGATGACGCGCTTCGAACGTGAATCCTGGGACATCAAGGGCGGGACCCGCCTGCGCGTTTTCCGGACGCCTTTGGGTATGCTGGGCATATCGACCTGCTATGATGTGGAATTCCCGATGATCGCGCGTGCACAGGCCGCCGCGGGGGCGCAAATCGTCCTATGTCCATCCTGCACCGACAGTTTGCAGGGATATTACCGCGTCCGCATCGGGGCACAGGCCCGGGCACTCGAAAACCAGATTTTTGTGGTGCAGGCGCCAACGGTCGGCATGGCACCCTGGTCACCCGCGCTTGACGAAAATTATGGCGCGGCAGGCATATTTGTTCCCCCTGATGGCGACAGTCCGGACGATGGCGTGGTGGCCATCGGTACCGAAGGGCAGGGGGCATGGGTGTTTGCCGACGCGGACCCGGGCCGGGTCCAACGCTGGCGGACCGAAGGCGCGGTGCGTCCCTTTGCCCATTGGCCCGAACAATATTGCGGTGCCGACGCCGGCGATCTTCCTGTCGAGATTGTCCCGCTGGATTAATCGGGGTCGAGCCGCTAGGGCAGCGGGATGCCGCAAAACGCCACCCTGCCACGCCTGCATCTGCTGCTTGCTTTGGCGGTGATGGCGGTATGGGGCACGAATTTCGTCGTCATCAAACTGGCGCTCGCGCATCTGCCGCCCCTGTGGCTTGCTACCTTGCGCTTTGCCTGCGCCTTTTTGCCGGCTGCATTCTTTCTGAAACGGCCGTCAGTGCCGCTCACCAATCTGGCCGCTTATGGCATTCTGATCGGTTTGGGTCAGTTCGGGCTGCTGTTTCTTGCGATGAAAAGCGACATCACGCCGGGGCTTGCCTCACTGGTTGTGCAGATCCAGGTATTCTTCACCATTGCGCTGTCGATGCGGCTGACGGGTGAGCGGGTGCGCGGTTTCCAATGGGTCGCGCTTGCACTGGCGACCAGCGGGCTTGCGGTCATCCTGACCCATTCGGACGGCAGCGCGACGCCTCTGGGGCTGGGGCTTGTCGTGACCGCCGCCTTTTGCTGGTCCAGCGGGAACATGGTGTCGCGGGCCGCAGGCAAGGTCGATATGCTCGCCTATGTGGTCTGGGCCAGCATCTTTGCCGTCCCGCCCTTGTTCATCCTCGCCCTGCTGTTTGAAGGCGCGCCTGCCTTGATCGCCGGTGCGCAGGACGCGACGCTGACCACCTGGGCGGCTGTGGTCTGGCAGGCGGTGGGCAATACGATGTTCGGCTATGGCGTCTGGGGCTGGCTGCTCGCCCGGCATCCCGCGGCAACGGTCGCGCCGATGGCCCTGCTGGTACCGGTGTTCGGCATGGGGGCGTCGGCCCTGTATCTCGGCGAGCCCTTGCAGGGGTGGAAGCTTCTGGCGGCGGCGCTTGTCATGGGCGGTCTGGCGCTCAGCCTGCTCTGGCCGCGCTACACCGCAAAAAAGATGGCCGCGAACGGCCGACAATGAAAAAGGGGCCGGAGGTTTCCCTCCAGCCCCTTCGTCTATCGTGTTAGTGAGGGCAAGGAACATTGCAGATTTATCGGATCATAAAAGAAGGGATGCTGCGAGTTTATCTAGCTTTCAAACACATAATGACTCGCATTTGTATTCGGATTAGCGTCGAGTTCCGACGATATAATTTTAGAAATATCTACCTTATCAATGAACTTTTTTAGCGAAATACGATCATCGAATTCTTTGTTTGAATAACTTTTACATCGAGATTCTAGAAATTTTGCGAAGTTTTGTAACAATGGGATTTTATCGTTGTATAACTCAATCCATAGAAAATTTCCCATAGTATTTACCTCTAGAAATACCCATTCCCCTTCTGGAGTGACGATAAAGTCAAAGGCGCCAAAATAGATATTTAAGTATTCCATTAATATAAATATTTTATTTTCGATGTTTATAGGCGTCTGAATCAAATCATATTTAAGAGAAGACCAATCTTTTGCATTTCTAAAATCAATAGATGAATGAGCATCTGATTGAGAATCAATTTTAACGCTATAAATGTTTTTCCCGATTACGGTACATCTAACCTCGTAATCTTTTTTGACTAACTTTTGGTAGATTGCGGGGCAAGTTCTTGTGTCTGCGTTTTCCAAATCCGAAAGATTAACTATCGTAGTGGGTAGGGCAAACTCTCTTTGGTCGCTCGAAATCCAGCTTGCTTGAGAAAGGGGCTTTATGATGCATTGTTCATTCGCACCGCGTTCGACAAAAGATGCTATCTGCTCAGGGTCATTGCTGACCAAAGTCAATGGTATGTTAAATCCGATACGTGATGCAGCGTCCAACTGGGTAATTTTGCAAATGTTCCAAGAGCTTTTGGGTTCGTTTACTGAAAACGCAGCATTTTCAGAGCCGTAAATCTGTAAGGATCGAAATGCACTTGCCCAGTCTCTTAAGGCAGTTTCGACATCGGCTGGGTGGCAAGTGGGATCTGGTATTGCTCTTGGAACGCGTCGAAACCAAACGACGTCATAATTAGACATATCAATTTTGCCATTTTCCGAGTCAATCACGGTTTTTGGAAGTTTGTTTCCGCCCGCAAAAAATGAGTAAGTACTTTTCATCGGAATTGAGGACGATAGGAAATGTGTGACATCGTGTCCAAGCTGTTCCAGTGCCCACTTCACAGCATGTGAATGAAAGTCTCCTGATTTCGAGAAAATCAAAATTTTCAAAAGCTAACACCCATTTGATTAATGCTTTATATTTGGTTCAGCGATGCTGGGTGACGCTGCTAGTTCTTTTTGAGTTGGCACATTCGCCGCTGACCTAAGAATGTCAGGAATGATTTCATCTTCCGATGGTGCTTTGGAATATGCTCCATCTTCCGCTCTCACCGTTTGAGTGCCGTATATTTGCTTTTTTCCGATGGCCAATAAATATCTATCCAGGCTAGCTGCTGCGATCCAGGCTGCGTCTGGTTCGTTTCGCATGAGAGCGGTCATGGCAAATGAGTGGGCCCGTAAATAATCTTGCGGTGTTTCGCTGTGCTGGAAAATAAAGGCCGCGTAATAGAAATCTCTTCCGCTTTTTAATCGATTGTCGTCAATTAATTTGCTGAGTTGACTGATTCTTAATTGGTCCCTTTTCTTTATTTCCAATTCGGACAAGCGACCGCTTTTGCGATCATTTTGATCGTCCAAAAATAGTTTTCTAACTTCGTCATTGGAGTCATAATAGACGGTGCGATTATAGCGTTCGGAAATGTCCCAGTTGCCAAGATCGGCAACAGAGCAAGTGCGAATGAGAGTGAAATCTTCGAACGGAGAATTAATCAAAGATAAGCTAGCCCGCCTGCCGTCCCGAAGTTCAAACTGGAAGTTTTGAGGCCGCTTTTCCGCGCCGTTATGAGCAAAGCTTACCGTGAGCATTGTAGACGAACTGGTTAACGCGCGCGCTTCACTGTCGATGCGTGTGTTTCCAACGTTGAAAAAACTACGACGAGAAATATTATAAGCCGAAGGTCTCGTCCATTTTACAGAATATTCTGCTGGCGCAATTTGTGAAATTTCAAACTTCATGATCGCCGTATCGTCAGCAATCAAGACCCACTCCCCTCGAAGTGTAGATGGGTCGTAGCAAGTCGCAGAATTAGCGTTGCCCGGAGGAGGCATCGCAACCAGAAAGACTAACGATAGAGCATTTGGGAACATGGAGAACAGCTTTCCAAAGTAAGTCCCGTGCGTATTCTATCAATGAGATGCCCAGTGAACGAACTGAGCATCTCAGTCTATCTCACTGGTCAAATTGCCGTTCGGAGTCACCATTTGGGCCCGTATTTGTTGGTACAGTCACTTCTGTAACAAAAGTGGGTTCTGAAAAGGGTCCGCCGCCACTAACTTGCGAAGCTTCGCAATCATTAAGTTCAACCGCGAGTGAACGAGTAATGATACGTTGGCTGTTAGACTGAATCATGGTGCTACCTTTCAATAGGATCACAGCGGTTGCTACAGAAAGAAAGCTAAACCAAAGTAACATAGTGTCAATATGTTAAATATTCAAAAATTTACAAAAGTTTGTTTGAAAGCCGTAATTGAATATGCACCACGGAAATTTAAGGCGCCGACAATGAAAAAGGGCCGGAGGTTTCCCTCCAGCCCCTCATTCTAATTCTGCTGTTCGCGCTTAGGCGCCGGCAACGTCGGCCAGATTGACCTTCAGGCCTGGGCCCATCGAAGAGCTGATGGCAACCTTGCGGAGGTACTTGCCCTTCGAACCGCTTGGCTTGCTCTTGATTACCGCATCGACCAGCGCGTCGAAATTCTTGCGCAGGTCGGCGTCGGAGAAGCTCTTCTTGCCGATGCCGCTGTGGATGATGCCCTGCTTTTCAACGCGGAACTCAACCTGGCCTGCCTTGGCAGCCTTGACGGCTTCGGCAACGTCCATCGTAACCGTGCCCAGCTTCGGGTTTGGCATCAGGCCCTTGGGGCCCAGTGTCTTACCGAGACGGCCAACGATACCCATCATGTCCGGCGTCGCGATGACGCGGTCATAATCGAGGTTACCGGCGAGCATGTCTTCCATCAGGTCTTCGGCACCTACCTTGTCGGCACCAGCAGCAGTTGCTGCTTCGGCCTTGTCGGCACGTGCGAATACGGCAACCTTCATTTCCTTGCCGGTACCGGCAGGAAGCGAAACCATGCCACGGACCATCTGGTCGGCGTGACGCGGGTCAACGCCCAGGTTCAACGCAACTTCGATCGTTTCGTCAAACTTGGCGGTCGCCAGTTCCTTGATGGTCTTCAGCGCTTCGTCAACGCCGTAAAGCTTTTCACGGTCGAGATGTGCGAGCGACTTTGCTTTCTTGGTCAGCTTGGCCATTGGTTCAGCCCTCCACAACTTCGAGGCCCATGGCAATTGCCGAGCCTGCGATGATTTTTACAGCCGCGTCCATGTCGTTCGCGTTGAGGTCAGCCATCTTCAGGGTGGCGACTTCTTCGAGCTGCTTGCGGGTGATCTTTCCTGCGGAAACCTTGCCAGGCTCTTTCGAACCGGACTTCATGCCCAGAACCTTCTTGATCAGATAGGTTGCAGGCGGCGATTTCATCACGAAGGTGAAGCTCTTGTCCGCGAAAACGGTGATCTTGGTTGGAATCGGCGTGCCTTTTTCCATGTCGCCCGTGGCGGCATTGAACTGCTTGCAGAATTCCATGATGTTGACGCCGCGCTGACCCAGTGCAGGGCCGATCGGCGGGGAGGGGGTGGCAGAACCTGCAGGAACCTGCAGGCCGATATAGCCGTCAATCTTCTTGGCCATCAGTGGCCTCCTTTCATTCTTTCTCCGCCTTTGCATGGGCATCGGCGGATCAAATTAAGCGGTCAAACGGCGATTCCGAAAAATGCCTCCCGCACGGTTTTTCCCCCGGGCGAACCAGGAGGAAGCGGGCCGATAGCCGAAGTTGGCGCAAAAGGAAAGACCTTTAAATTGGGACAGGACATACCGGTCATTGACGCCCCGCCGCACCTTGTTATGGCAGTACTTTGAACGGAGACGTGGCTTGGACAGTTTTCCCGGTGCAATTTCGGCATGGTGGCACCGCCATCTGCCCAAAATGACACTAGCGACGCTCTCGCTGCTGATCATCGCGATGGTGTTTGTCTTCCTTCAGGCCACGGCAAAGGAAAGGGAGGCGCGTGCCGAAGCCACGGCGGTGATCGATATCCTTGCCGACCTGCGCGATGTCGTGCGGACCGGAGTCGATGCGGAAACCGGTTCACGCGGCTACATATTGACCGAAGACCCGACTTTTCTTGAGCCCTATGACCGGGCGCGCAGCATATGGCTGACGGATATCGACCGGCTCGAATCCAAATTCGACCTTCTGGGCGAAGATGAAAATGTTCTTGCCGCCCAACGCATACGCGATCTGGCGAAAAAGAAACTGGATTTCATGGGCAAGGTCGTCGCCCTGACCCGGCAGGGGCAGCGCGACGTTGCCATTGCCGAGATCAAGACGAAATATGGCAAGCTCCTGCTCGACAATATCCGCGAAATTGTGCGGGATCTGGAAATCAGGGAACGGCAGAAACTGGCCCAGTCGGTCGATCGGGTCGACACCACCGAATATGGCATTACCGCAACGCTGATCGGCCTCATGCTGTTGATTATCGGGCTCGCCTATTTTAGCTTCCGTCAGGAACGCCGGGCCAGCCGTGTCGCCTTGCTCGATCAGGAGGCGCTGCTGCTTCGGCAAGGCAAGGAGCAGGCCGATCTGGTGGCGCGGGAATTGAACCACCGGGTCAAAAACCTGTTCGCGGTGATCCTGTCGCTCATCACCCTGTCGGCGCGGGGTGAAAATGATGTGCCCTCGACCGTGAAGAAGATCCGCGACCGTATCCACGCGCTTTCGCTGGCGCATTCGGTCAGCCAGGGCACGTCGGATATCAATTCGGTGGATATACGGGAGCTTCTGTCTGCGACGCTTGCTCCATATCAGGATACGCAGAATCCCATCAGCTATGATGGCCCGCAGATAAATCTGCCGACAGCCGCCATGACGCCGCTGGGTCTGATCATGCATGAACTGGCGACCAACGCCCTCAAATATGGCGCTCTTTCGGTGCCGGAAGGATCAATAACGATCCGCTGGGAAGCAGGAAAAAGCGCAGACGGCACGCAAATCGCGCTCTATTGGGTGGAGCAAGGGGGCCCATGTCCGCAAGCGGACGGCGCGCAAGGGTTCGGATCGTCAATGATCGCGGCGTCGGCGCAACAGCTTGGCGGGCATGTGGAACATCATTGGCATGCACAAGGTTTAGAGGTAAATCTCCGTTTTCCCCTCGCAAGCCCATAGGTCGCGATCGGACCATCGCGGGCGCAGCATAGATTTGGATGGATCATGATGCAGTTTTCATCGGGGCAGGACCAGTGCAGTGGCGCACCCCACGGCCAGATTTTTGATCATGACGACGACGGGGAGAAGGGGCGGCTCGGGAATCTGCGTATCCTGCTTGCCGAGGACGAGATTTTTGTCTCCATGGCGCTGGAAGCGGAGCTGATGGCAGAAGGGGCCGAGATATTGGGGCCGGTCATGACGCTAGCACAGGGTATCGAACTGATCGATTCCGGTGTCGAAATGGATGGCGCGATACTGGACGTCAATCTGGGGGATGCGCTGGTGTTTCCGATGGCGGAAATCTTGCGCGACCGGGGCGTACCGATCATCTTCCACACCGCGCTGGGCGAGCGGGACGAATTCGCCCGCGATTTTCCCGACGCCGGCGTCTGCGTCAAGCCGACATTGCCGCAGGATCTGATCGGCCAGGCCGCAGCACGGTTCAGCTGAAAACAGCCGCACCGCGCTGGCGTTTAAGGCTTATTTCTTGGCGGCGTCTTTCGCGCGTTCCTTTTCAAGCTGATCAACCGTTTTCAGTTTCAGCTTTGCCGATTTTTCATCGAAGGTCGCCTTGTCGCTGGGCGCGATATTCGGACGTCCGGCCACAACACCCATGCCGATGCCGCATTTGACATAGTAGGTTTCGCCGGATTCGATTTCCATGTTCAGCGTATCGGTGGTTTCCGAATGGGTGGTAAAGACATGCTTGCCGGGCTCGAACGCCTGGATGAAATATTTGCCGTTTCCAAGGCCACCGATCAGGGCGCCATTCTCACGCACATTGCATCCAAGGGCCATGCCCATCATGGAGCCGGGGCGGAAAAATACGACCTGCCCTTTGCCAGCCGGAGGTGCGTCAACGACCACAGCCGTTTTTGCGGCAGCCGCCTTGTCCTTTGCTATGGCAGGTGCAGTGACCGGACCGACCGCCAATGCAATGGCAAGCGTCGCCAACAGGGTAATCTTGTTTTTTGTCATGGTTTTCCCTCTTCCTTCGTGATCGGCCCGCTGGGTATGATGCGGACATCTTGTGATAGTTTTGCGGTCGCGGGCATTCCGGCGGGAATGTCGACCTGACCGCCCGTAATGAACAGCGCAAGCGCCGATGAAATGGCGGCACTCGCCACAATCGCGGCACCGGAATTATTGTCGCCGGTCATGTCGGCGCCATATTTCAGGCTGCGCAGGGGCAATTTTGTGCCTTCATAATCCAGATAGCGGGCCGCAATGATCAACTCGCCCGCCTTGCCGGCCGCCCGTGCACGCGCCGCGTGGATAACCTCGCCCTGACCGGTCGCGCCGGCCGGGATGATGACCTTTCCGTCCAGCGTAATCGGCGCACGCAGCCGGATGGCGAACATCTGCCCGATCTTGCTGGTCTTGGAATTCAGCGCTTCGGTTATTTCGATGCTGACAGGATGCATCGCAGGAAGGGTGATGGCATTATCGGCCTCGGCCGTATCCGGCGCAGTTTCCTGGGAAGAGACGCTTTGGGTGCTTTCCTGGCCAAAGGCCATGGCAGACATGGCCAGCAGCCACGCGCACATAAGATAAAGCTTCACGAAATGCCCCCCATTTAGGGTGTATCTGCCATCTGGATGGGGACAAATCCAGCGATATTATTGCCGGGGCCAGTCTGGTGGGCCGGTCAAAACCCATTGGCCGCACATCAGGCAGCCAATGGGTTCGATTGCATTATTTCATCAATTCGACTTCTTCGAAGTCCAGCTCGACCGGTGTGGCGCGGCCAAAGATCGAAACCGATACCTTGACGCGGTTCTTGTCGAAATCGAGTTCCTCGACCAGACCGTTGAAGCTTGCGAACGGGCCGCCCAATACCTTGACCTGATCGCCGATTTCGTAATCGACCGACACGCGCTTCTTCGGCGCGGCTTCCAGTTCCTGCTTGGTATTCAGAATGCGTGCAGCTTCGGCTTCGCTGATCGGCTGCGGCTTGTTGCCCGCGCCGAGGAAACCGGTCACCTTCGGGGTGTTTTTGACGAGGTGATAGACATCGTCATTCATGTTCAGCTTGGCCAGCACATAGCCGGGGAAGAATTTGCGTTCCGCCTTGATCTTCTTGCCACGGCGCACTTCGGTCACCTGTTCGGTCGGAACCTCGACGGCTTCGACCAGTTGCGAAAGGCCAATGCGCTCCGCTTCGGCGAGTATCTGGTCACGGACCTTGTTTTCAAAGCCCGAATAAGCGTGAATGATGTACCAGCGTGCCATATCTTCTATTCTTTTCTCTTGCCGCGCTTAGCCCTGAGCCAGCGACAGCAGCCCCTTCACAATCGCGGCAAAGACCGCGTCGACGCCCAGGAAGAAGAAGGCAAGTATGATCGTCATGATCAGCACCATGATGGCGGTCTGCACGGTTTCGGCCCGCGTAGGCCATACTACCTTGCCGATTTCGGTCCGCACCTGACGGATGAATTCACCGGGGCTTGTCTTTGCCATAATCTGTCTTCCTGTTTCACTTCCGAGGGTAGCCGCCATCGCTCCGACCGGCGGGGTCGAGAGCGATATAGGTTCCGATTTCGGAAAGACTAGGCCTTTAGCCAGAGATTCGCGTCGAGGCAAGTAGCATTAGGCAGCACGGCCAAGTTGAACGGCCTTGAACTCTCGGCGCGTTTGGCTATCCCTTCATCAAACGCCAGTCACAGGAATTCTTCACCCATGCCATCCGGTCTCGCCGCCTTACTCGACGATATTGCCACCATCACCAAAGTCGCCGCCGCGTCGGTGGATGATGTTGCTGCCGCGGCTGGCAAGGCCAGCAGCAAGGCCGCAGGTGTGGTCATCGACGATACCGCCGTGACGCCGCAATATGTAACGGGCTTTACGCCGGATCGCGAATTGCCGATCATCTGGCGCATCGCCAAGGGGTCGCTGTTCAACAAGATTGTGATTATCCTGCCGGTTGCGCTGTTGCTCAGCCTGTTCCTTCCCTGGGCGATCACACCGCTGCTCATGCTGGGCGGGGCCTATCTGTGTTTTGAGGGGGCCGAAAAGGTCATCGAAAAACTGAGCCCGCATGAAGAGGAGACACTTGCGGAAGAAGTCGCGGAAATGACCAGTGCCGAGCATGAGCAGGTCATGGTCAAGGGCGCGGTGCGCACCGACTTCATCCTTTCCGCCGAAATCATGGCGATTGCCCTCAATGAAGTAAAGCAACTGGCCGAAACCTCGGTCTGGCTGGAGGCGGCGACATTGGCGGTCGTGGCGGTTGCCATCACGATCGCGGTCTATGGCGTCGTCGGGCTGATTGTGAAGATGGATGACATCGGTCTGCACATGGCGAAGCGGGAAAATGGTGGTTCTCAGGCGATCGGCCGGGCAATGGTCCGCGGGATGCCAAAACTTTTGGCCGCTCTATCGACCATCGGCACCGCCGCGATGCTGTGGGTTGGCGGACAGATCATCATCCACGGCTTCGGCATCCACCCCGCCGAATATGTCGGCCTGCACGAAGGCGCGCTGGCCTGGTTCGTCGACGCGGCGCTGTGCGGCGTGTTCGGCCTCGCCCTCGGCGCGATCATCGTATGGGTCCACCACAAGGTCGCGGGTGCGAAGGGGCATTGAGCCCTGATCATTATTATCGGTGAAAGAAAATGGCAGGAGTTGGGGGACTCGAACCCACGACCCTCGGTTTTGGAGACCGATGCTCTACCAACTGAGCTAAACTCCTGCGCTTCACGTTTCCGCGAAGAGATGCGCCCTTAACGCTGTTGGCGCGGCGGGGCAAGTATCAATGTGCCGCTTGCGGCCTAAGCGTGGGGGACAATCGCCAGTGCGACTGTCCCTCACGTTGATCAGAACTTGATCGATGCTTCCAGACCGTAGATCCGGGGTTCGTTGACGAAACCGGTCAGGTTGTTGAAGTCGATGCCGCCGACGGCCGACGCGTCATTGGTGATGTTGCGGACATAGCCGGCAATATCGAAACGGTCGGTGCGGTAGCCGAGGCGCAGGCCGCCTTCGAGCATATGGTCGTCGTTAAACTCCGCCGAGGTGTAGAGGAAGAAGTTGACGTTCGACCGGTACGCCCAATCGGTGAAGGCATAGATTTCGCCGCCTGCAACCGGTACGCCATAGCCTGCGGTCCAGTTGACCGACCATTTCGGTGCCTGTGGCAACTGGTTGCCGTCGATCGAGAAGATGCCGGGGCTGCCCGGGCGGACAGGATCGGTCACGGTGCAGCCGCCGCCGCATCCGGTAATGAACGCGTTGGCATCGTCGATTTCGGCGCTGTTATAGCTGATCCCGGCGGTCAGGCTGAGATTGTCGACGGGGCGTGCCTCCAGTTCGGCTTCAAAGCCGTAACCGGCGACATTGTCCACGTTGATCAGGCGGGCTGCGTTGCTAGCCCCGCCCACTGCGGTCAGCTGCGCATTGTTCAGGTCATATTTGAACGCCGACAGGTTGAAACGCAGACGGTTGGAAAACTGCGTCTTGATACCGGCTTCGTACGACATGATCGTTTCGGAATCGGCGGTGCTGATAGCATCCTGAACCGTGGTGAAGACGAACAGTGCGCGGCCCTGGATCGAAGGCGCGCGATAGCCCTTGGCCACGCGGGCGTAAAGGTTCACGGCGTCCGAAGCTTCGTAGGTGGCGCTGACATCCCAGGTCAGGTTGTTGTCCTGCACCCTGGCAAAGCCGTTGCCGATGGCACCGAAAAAGCCGCCGCGACCAACGTCCAGACGGCGCTTGTCGTCATTATAGCGCAGGCCGGCGGTCAGCGAGAGCTGCTCGGTCACGGGATAGGTCAGCGAACCGAATACGCCCCATGCCTTGGAATCCTGCTGCTGCAGCGCGGTCACGCTGGGGCGCAGGCCTGTGGGAGTGTCGTAATTGAAGGACGCAATGGCGAGGCTTTCGTCGAAATAGAAGACGCCAGCCTGATATTTCAGGCCTTCGTCATTGTTCGAGGAAATGCGCAGTTCCTGCGTGAACTGGTCGAGATCCGGAACATCGTCCTGCGAGTTGGCCGAGAAGGGGATGAAACCGGGGCCGGCAGGCACGCCGCCGTCGATATCGCCGCGGCTGGTATATTTGCCGCTCCACCAGGAGGTGACCGAGGTCAGGGTCGCGGGGCCGAAATCATATTCGAAGTTGCTGGCGACGCTGTACAGTTTCAGCTTCTGGAAATTCAGGCCGTCGGCGCGCACCTGATCGCGGCGGAACGGTGTGTTGACGCCGCCCAGACCGACCAGATTGTTGGTGCCCGGCGCGAACAGGTTGGCGCGGAAGACGCGGGCGGTGCCGTCAAAGTCGCGATACTGGCCGGTGACACGCAGCTTCACATTGTCGGCGGGCGCATATTGCACCTGCAGACGGGCGGCGAGGTCGGCATAACCTTCCAGATCACCGCCATTGTTGAAATTGTCGATATTATCGACCCAGTCGCTGCGGCGCTGCCAGGACAGCGAGCCGCGGATCGAGAGGCTGTCGGTGACCTTGCCGCCAATACCGGTTTCGATGCCGGCGGTGTTGAAGCGGCCGAAGGAAGCCTTCAGATAGTTGGCGCCTTCCTTGTCGGGGCGGACGCTGTCGAACTTCACGATACCGGCGGGCGTGTTGCGGCCAAAGAGAGTGCCCTGCGGTCCGCGCAGCACTTCGACCCGGTCGACGTCGAATACGGGGAAGCCCTTCAGGATCGGGTTTTCCAGAACGACATCGTCATAGACGATGCTGACGGGTTGCGATGCGTTGAGGTCGAAGTCGGTGTTGCCAAGGCCGCGGATGTAGAAACGCGGGAAGGTGCGGCCGAACGAGCTTTCGATGTTCAGGCTGGGGACGCGGCCGGCAAAGGCGCGGATGTCGCCGCCGCCTGCGTTGATCGCATCAAGCTTTTCACCTGAAACCACGTCGACAGACAAGGGAACATCCTGCAGATTTTCTTCGCGACGCTGCGCGGTCACGACGATTTCGGTCAGGCCTTCCTCTTCGGCAGCAGCGGCATCCTGTGCAGCGGCAGGCGCGGCGAACAGGCTGGTGGAGGCAATGGCGATGGCGACGCCAGAAACAAATGTCTTGCGGAAAGAAAGCATGGAAGACTCCCTGAAGTCATTGGGTCGATGGAGAATCGGTGCACTTTCGGCACCGTTATCCGCGCCATCATTCTTCACGATTAAAGGGTCAACCTTACATTGCAGTTTTACGACAATTTTTGCCGCAACTGTGGCCTATTTGCACTGCTGTTCAGAAGCTCATTTCGTCATAGACGCGGCGCACATCGCCGCCCCATTCGCCATGATATTTGTCGAGCAATTGTTCCGACATCGTCTTGCCCGACGCCACGATTTCGCGCAGCGGATCGAGGAAACCCGTTTCATTGTCGCCGCTGCTGTTCAGGCAATTGCGGGCGGTCAGGCCAGCCGAGGAAATGTCCAATATGCGCCCGGCGAGGTCGAGAAGCTTGCCGCCACCGGGTAGCGGGGCATTCAGCCCCTGTGCCGGAACCGCCGAGCGCAGCGCCTCGCGCTCTTCCATTGTCCAGTGCTTCACCTCGTCCCAGGCGGCATCCAGTGCGCCCTGATCGTAGAGCAACCCGACCCAGAAGGCGGGAAGGGCGCAGATTCGGTTCCACGGGCCGCCATCGGCTCCGCGCATTTCGAGGAAACTTTTCAACCGGACCTCGGGAAAGGCGGTCGACATATGGTCTTCCCAGTCGGAAATAGTGGGCTTTTCACCCGGCAGCACCGACAATTCGCCTTTCAGGAAATCTTTGAAATCGAGACCCGCCGCATCGATATATTTGCCATCACGATAGACGAAATACATCGGTACGTTCAGCATATAGTCGACATAGCGTTCATAGCCGAAACTGTCGTCGAAGACGAAAGGCAGCATGCCGGTGCGATGCGGATCGGTATCGGACCAGATATGGCTGCGGTAGCTCAGGAATCCGTTCGGCTTTCCTTCCAGAAAGGGCGAATTGGCGAACAGCGCCGTCGCGAGCGGCTGGAGCGCGAGGGACGTGCGGAATTTGTGCGCCATGTCGGCCTCGCTCGAAAAGTCGAGATTGACCTGGATAGTGCAGGTGCGCAGCATCATGTCGAGGCCCATGCTGCCGACGCGCGGCATATGGCGCAGCATGATGGCGTAGCGGCCCTTGGGCATGATGGGCAGCTCTTCGCGGGTCTTGTCGGGCCAGAGGCCAAGGCCCAGAAAGCCCTTGCCAGTCTTTTCGCCAATGGCCTTTACCTGCTTTAAATGCCGCCCCGTTTCGGCGCAGGTCTGGTGCAGATTTTCAAGCGGCGCGCCGGACAGTTCCAACTGGCCCGCAGGCTCCAGACTGACGGTGCCGTCAGGGCCGCTCATCGCGATGACATTGTCGCCCTCCATCACCGGTGACCAGCCAAATTCGGTCAGCGCCATCAACAGGTCGCGGATACCGCCGGACTCGTCATAGGAGGGGGCGTTGTAATTTTTGCGGCAGTAAACAAATTTCTCATGCTCGGTGCCGATGCGCCACCGTTCCTTGGGTTTCTCGCCCTTGGCGATCGCGGCAACGAGTTGGTCGCGGTTCTCGATGACGGGTTCGTTGCGATTCGAAACTGTTTTTGTGCTCATGGCGGGGGTTTAGAAATGTCGCGGCTGTATTGCCAGCAATTTCATTCCGTCAGTTGACGGTCACCAGAAAAGCCAGCGCAAAGCTGGCGGCGTTCGCCATGGTAGGGGCGGACAAGGAGAGCACCGATCCCGATACCGACGCGCCCATCGGGTCGGACTCGTCGGCGCCCACGGCATCGTCATCTTCCGCCGTCAATGTGCTGGCGCAGTCGGTGCCCGATCGTAACGAATTGGGCACATAGCTTGTGTTGGGCGGGATGATGTCGGTCCCCGCTATTGTCGTCGCCAGGCCCGGACCATTGTTGGAAATGGTAATGCAATAACGGATGCGCGCGCCCGGTATGCTTTTGTGATTGGCAGAGCTGACAAAGTCGGTCTGTGCGACGCTGATTTTCGTGACGTTCAACGTTGCCGGTAAGGGCAATATCGTCAGGGTCGAATGGAAAAAGGTTCCGGTGTTGCCGGTTACACTATCGCAAATGGATAGCGTCCAAATTCCATTGGCATTCTGCCCGTTAAATGCGTTGAGGGACTGGAGCGGTGCGAAAGTGCGCTGATAGGGCGGTACCACCGTGGCTGCGGCTGCGGTGTCGTTTACCGTATGGGTATTGATTGAGGTGGCTGAAGCGCTGTCGAATAGCACATTCAAATTGCGCGCCGTCCCACCGGTCGTGCGAAATAGCGTAATGGTTGTTCCAGCGGGCGACCGCAGGCTTATGGTCAGGTTGTTTCGCCGGACATGCGCCAGAAGAACGCCGATATTCACGTCGGCGATCGTATAGACCTCGGGAACGGTAAAAGTGCGCGACAATGGCGTCGCGCAGGATGTCAACGTTTCCGAAATCGGCGCGTCTACCGTCGAGGTGTAGGAAATTGCCGACTGCGCATGGGCGGGCGCGGCCATACTACCCCACATAAGCAGAAGCCCCGCGCAGAGGCGCAGTAACAGGGGCAGGCAAAACCGAACGATGGCCAAATATATAACCATAGTTATACATCTAGCGCGAAAATCGCAAATTTCACGCAAAAAATGTGGGTATCAGCCTAAAGTCCCGGCGGAGACTGTTCAGTTGACGGTTGTGTTGAACACCATGGCGAAGCTGGCCGCAGGACCAAGCGATGCAGCGCGGCCGGTCACGACATTCCCGGCAAAATCCATACCGAAGGGGTCGCTTTCGTCCCCGCCGCTATTATTGTCATCTTCTGCCGTGGTTGCGGCCGCGCAGGATGTGCCGGACAGCATGCTACCGGGAACAAAGGTAAGATTGGCCGGAATGCTGTCGGTCGCGACGACATTGCTGCTGGTGGCGCTGCCCGAATTGGAAACGAGCACGCAATAGCGGACAACAGCGCCGGGAACCGATTTGGGATTGCTGCCGCTAACACCGTCGCTCACTACATTGCTGAGCTTTGTAACGCTGAGCGTGGTTTGCGGATTGCAAAAGGTGAAGTCGTTGATCGCAATGGCCTGGCCATCCGGATCGGCAGGGGCGGTCGTATGGTTGCCATAGACAATCGTGATCGTATCGACGGGCGATGAAAATGTGGCGACTACGGTGCCCTGATTGGTGGTGTCGGACGCCGTGACATCGCCGATGGCGACATTGCCGAAGACATAATTGGTGACGCCGTTGGTCAGTGTGGGCGTAACCGATGCACCATTATAGGTTCCGGTGATGGTCATCTTGTCCGCAAAATCGTTGGGCGCATAGTCGACATCGAATATCGTGAATTGCGCGCCGGGCACGGCGGTCGGCAGGGTGACTACAGTCGTCGTTGTCTGCGTTCGTGTCGTATATTCGACATTTTGGTACAGCGAATTCTGGCCCGTGGTGCCACCGGTGATCGTCGCGTTAAGCTGCAACGGGATGGTGAATGTGCCCTGTGTGGTCACATTGAACCCGATCGCGCCAATATTGGCCACGGTCGCGGTCCCGGTCGAACTGCCGCTCGTCCAGCTTTGCGCGTTCCAGTCCAGCAGGGTGGTGCCGTTCGGACAGACAAGCGTTGGCGGCGTCCCTGCCGTTCGCGTTCCGGTCGTGGTGAAGCTGACGGCGGCATCGTCATCTTCGTTGATGGACGCGTTATTTGGTGTTGAATCGAGATCTGCCACCGACGATGCGCTGATTTCGGTATCATTCTGGATGGTGGTTCCAAGCCCTGCCGTTACCGTCACATTGATGGTCAATGTCCGGGTGGTACCGGCAGGTATGCTGCCAACGGTCCAGACTCCGGTGGCGCTGTCATAGCTGCCAAAACCGGATGCACTGACAAAGGACACCCCGGCGGGCAGGATGTCGAGTACGGTGACGCCCGAGGCAGCCGTGGGTGAGGATGCCGAATTTGTGACCGATAATGTGTAAGAAATCGCGCCGCCACTTGCCGGGTTGGCATTGCTGACCGTTTTGGTGAGCGACAAGTCGGCGTAGCTTGCAGGAGCGCTGGTCAGGTAAAGGTCCGCGCGTGTGAATGTTCCGACGTCCGCCAACACGGAATCGCAAATCACCATCGTCCAGGTTCCCAGGGAACTTTGCCCGTCAAATGCCGTCAAGGCTGCCGTCGGGCGGAATGTGCGCAGATAGGGCGGAACGGCGCCGGTCGTGTCGTTCGTGCTATGCGACGATATGGCCGCAGCGGCTTCATCATCGAACAGGACATTCAGGTTGTCCGCCGCGCCACCCACATTGGTCATGATCTGGACGCTGGTACCAAGGGGCGAAGTCAATGTGATGCGCAAATCGGAACGGTAGGTGTGGCTCAACAACACACCCAAATTGACGTCGGCAACGGTGAAATTCGTCCCCACGGTGAAGGTACGGGTGACCGTTGTCGCACAGGTTGTGGAGTCGACGATATTCCCGGTCGTGCTGTTTGTATATTGGTTGACCGTTTGCGCAAATGCGGACGCGGGCAGCCCGCACGACAGCATGACCAGCACCCAAAAGGTGCCGATGACACGCCACAATGCGGCATTCCAAACAGGAAACGATCCCATTTTCATTTTCGTTCCGGTCCACACATCCAACGGAACGACTAAATCATAGGGCTTAATTAATGATAAAGAACCGCAGAAGTCCCAGCATCCAAATTGTAAAATCTGGTCATTTTGCAGCAGAAGTTAACAGTATTACGGGTCGTTAACCTTAGCCCGTTACATAAGTCCGGATCGTTACGACCAGGACCTTCCTTGCAAAGACTTCTGATCCAAAAGCTTCGGCTGCTGCTGGCGACTTTGTTCGTTCTCCTGATGGGCTTCGGATCGACATCCGCCCAGGCGCAAAGCTGTGCGCCTGCCACGACGCAAGGCACCGCGCCGCAAGGGTGGGAAACCTACTGCTGGCTGGATTTTTCGACCTATAATGATGCGACCGCGCGTTCGACCGCGGGGCAGAATTTCTCTTTCAATCTAAGCGACGGATCGACGCTTTCGTTCAACCTGAAAGTGACGCCGACCACCGCAACCGCGTTCAGCGCGATTGCCGCGCCTTCCTGGACGGGCGCCGCCGTGGGTAATACGGCGTTTCTGGGCATTCCGGGGCGGCCGGTGCTGTACACCGCGTCGGCGGGCAACAAATCGATTACCTTTTCCGGTATCACGATCACCCCGCCGCCTGGCGCACCTGCGGTCACGGCTTATTCCTTTGTGGCGGCTGATGCGGAATCCACCAATAATGGAGAAAATCTGCAATTCGTCACCAATGGTTCGGGGTGGCAGATATTGGACCAGGTGAACCCGATCAGCGGCAATACCTATCCCACCATCACCGGCACCGGCACCTCGACCTTTACCGAGACAGGCGTCGCGGGAACGGTTGGGGGCTATATTGTCGGGTCGAACAGTCCCACAACCGTTACCACCAATATGCAGGCGGGTGGTTTGCAGGGCGCGATGTTCGCGGTGCGTTTTGCCTCCATCCGGTTGCGCAAAACCATTACCGGTGCCCGCGTCAATGCGGCGGACCAGTTCACCTTCCGCGTGTCGGCAACATCATCGGGAACGACGCTGGCATCGGGCACGACGTCCGGCACTACAAACGGCCCCTTTCAGGCGACGCCGCTTTCGCTCGCTTCCGGTATTCCGCTGACCCTGTCGGAAGCAATGGCCGCAGGCAGCGTCAGTACGCTGGCCAAATATGAAAGCCGGCTGACCTGTACCAACAGCACGACCAGTTCGACAACACCGCTGCCCAACAATCTGCTGACCACCAATTACAATTTCGGTGCCCTGCAATTCGGGGACGCAGTTATCTGCGTGTTCAACAATGCGGCCTATCCGCATATCCAGATCAGCAAGGCGCTCGGTACCGGCGGGCGGCGGTTCAGCACCGACCAGTTTAGCGTGCGCATCAACCAGGGGTCGACTGTCGTGGCATCGGCAACGACGACAGGGACCGGCACGACGGTGACGGGCGGAAACACCGGACTGGTGCAGGTCACGCCGGGGACCGCCTACACCTTGGATGAGATCATGTCAGGCCCGGGAAGCCTTACCCAATATACGTCGACGCTTTCCTGTACCAACGCCACCAATGGCGTGACGACGACATTCCCGACAACGGTGCCGGGGAATATCACCCCGGTTCTGGGGGATATCATCAGTTGTGTAGTCACCAACACCCGGCTTGCGGGCAACGCAACGCTGGTGGTGACAAAGACATCGACGGTGCTGTCCGACGGGGTCAGCGCGGCCAATCCCAAATCCATTCCCGGCGCGATTGTGCGCTATACGATCACGGTGCAGAACACAGGCAATCTGGCGGTGGATGCCAACAGCATTGTCGTCGTCGACAGCTTCCCTGCAAATTTCACGCTCGACGCCTCGACACCCTTCACCTTTACCGAAGGCACAAGGCCAAGCAATCTGAACGCGTTCAACCAGGGGACGATGGTCACCTATTCCAACACCGGAAGCGCGCCCTTCACCGCGCCCCTGGGCAGCGGCTACAACGCTGCGATCCGTGCCTTCCGCTTTGCGCCAACGGGAACGATGCAGGGTGCCAACGCGTCAGGGCCATCCAGCTTTTCGATTTCGTTCGTCGGCCGCCTGAACTAGGCCCTGACCCTAAATCCAGTCGCCCTGCGCCGCCATCCACACCGATAGCGCGGCGACCGCCGCTGTATCGGCGCGCAATATCCGCGGACCAAGCGAGACCGCAACCGCCGCCGGATGCGCGCGGATGGCGCTGTTTTCTGCGTCGGTAAAGCCACCCTCCGGCCCGATCAGCAGCGCGGCTGGCCCTGACGTGATGGCCGATCCGAACGGCGCACCGCCGCGCTCGTCACAGAAATAAAGCGTCCGGTCGGCCGGCCAGTCCCGCAGCAATGCGTCCAGTTTGGCAAGCGGCGCGATGTCGGGCAGGGCCGTCCGCTCGCACTGTTCGGCGGCTTCGATCACATGTGCGCGGAGACGATCTTCCTTGACCTTGTCGACGACGCAGCGGGTCGTCAGCACCGGCACAAAACGCGCGGCACCCAGTTCGCAGGCTTTTTCCGCGATCCAGTCGAAACGGTCTTTTTTGACCAGCGCCTGACACAGCCAGATGTCGGGCACAGGCTCCCGCTCACGCAACCTTTGTGCCACCTGCAAAGTCAGGTCGCGCTTTCCGGCGCTTGCCACATGGGCCAGATATTCGCCGGTCCGGTCATCAAACAGGACAACAGGTGCCCCGACTTTCAGCCGCATCACCCCGATCAGATAATGGGCGGCACCCCCTGAAACGGCGACATCCTGTCCTTCGGCCAGTGTCTGTTCGACAAACAGGCGGGGTGTGGATTTCGGGGGCCAGGCGGGGGTTGCGGGCATGACGGTTCCCTAACGCCAAACGAAGCGGGCGTCATCCTGCTTTTGCTTCAAGTTCGGCGTGACGGCGGGCGGATTTTTGTGCAGAGCATTGCCATGGCGATTCAAACGGTTCCGGACAGTGAATATAGCGGGGTGATGGGCCTGTTGCCTCCGAAGCTTCGCGCCTTTGCCCTGCTGGCCCGTTTTGATCGGCCGATTGGCTGGTGGCTGCTCTATTGGCCCTGCATCTATGGACTGGCATTGTCGGGCGGATTGATTGCGCAATGGGATCTGGCGCTGTGGATGCTGCTGGGTGCCATAACCATGCGCGGCGCAGGATGCGTGTATAACGATATCGTCGACCGCGACCTCGATGCGCAGGTGGCGCGCACCGCGCTCCGGCCCTTGCCCAGCGGACTTGTCACTGTGAAGGCCGCATGGGCGTGGCTGGTGGCCCTGTGCCTTGTCGGTCTCGCCGTGCTCATGCAACTGCGGTGGGAGGCGCAGCTGGTGGCGCTGGCCAGCCTTGCACTTGTTGCGGCCTATCCCTTCATGAAGCGGATCACCTGGTGGCCGCAGGTCTGGCTGGGGATGGTGTTCAGTTGGGGCGCACCTGTCGGCTGGGTCGCGATTACGGGGCAAATCGACGCGGCGATGCTGTGGCTTTATGCCGGGACCATATTCTGGGTCATTGGCTATGACACGATCTATGCCATGCAGGACCGCGAAGACGATGCGCTGGTGGGTATCAAGTCGAGCGCCCTGCGTCTCGGCGGTCATATCCGGAGCGGCGTGGCGCTGTTCTATGCGCTGGCGCTCGGTGGCTGGGGCATGGCGATCTGGAGCATCCGGCCCGAAAAACAGGCGCTGGTCGCGCTGGTGCCTGTTGCTATTCACTTGATGCTGCAGCTTTTCTCGCTCAAACGGGACGGCAGCAATGCGCTCGGCCATTTCCGGTCCAACCGGGTGGCCGGGCTGCTGGCGGCCCTGGCTTTTCTGGTCGTGGGCGCAGCAGGCACAGTTTAGGAGAGAGTTATGGAGCATCGCCGTCTTGGGAAAAGCGCCGTTGTTGTGTCCGACATCTGCATGGGGACGATGACCTTCGGTTCGCAAACCGAAGAGGCAGAGGCGCATCGCATATTGGACAGATGTCTTGATGCCGGCATCAACTTTTTCGACACGGCGGAAGGCTATCCCGTACCCCCCGACACCAAATGGGTCGGCCGGACCGAAGAAATTGTCGGACGGTGGCTGAAGGGCAAGAACCGCGACGCGATCATCTTGGCGACGAAGGTTTCGGGCCCAAGCCATCTGTGGTTCAAATCGCCCAAGCGTGGCGGCATGACGGCGCTCGACCGGCATAATATCACCGTCGCGATCGAAGACAGCCTGCGCCGGTTGCAGACCGACTATATCGACCTCTACCAAACCCATTGGCCCGACCATGACACCGCCTATGACGAGACAATGGAAACGCTGGACGAGCTGGTCCGCGCCGGAAAGGTGCGTGTGCTGGGTTGCTCGAACGAGACCAGCTACGGCCTTATGAAATCGCTTGCGACATCGGAACGGCTGGGCACGGCGCGTTACCATACGATCCAGAATAACTATTCGATCAACAACCGCCGGTTCGAGGATGAACTGAAACAGGTCTGCCGTCAGGAAGGCGTGTCGCTTTTGCCCTATTCGCCGCTGGCCGGTGGCGTGCTGTCGGGCAAATATCTTGGTGACCAGCGTCCCGAAGGCGCACGGTTTTCGCGTTATCTGCAAATGGAAGGCGCGCGCCAGTTCGACATGGCGCAACGCTTTGCCGGTCCCCGTGCACTGGAATCGACCGCGCGGATCGTGGCCATTGCACAGGAAGCGGGCATGTCCCCCGTCACGCTTGCCACCGCCTGGTCCAAACAGAATGACTTTGTCGCCTCGACCATTGTCGGGGTCAGCCGCGAAGACCAGCTGGACGAGATTTTTGCGGCAATCGACCTGAAGCTCAGCAAGGAAGTGATGACGGCGGTGCACAAGGTAACGAAGGAAATCTTGTACCCTATGGGGTAGTGGTTGGGGCGAGAACTCCAAGCCCGCATCCGTCACCCTGAACTCGTTTCAGGGTCTTAGTTTTCAACGTTGCGGTATTAAGACCCTGAAACAAGTTCAGGGTGACGGGGTGGATGATGGGGTGACGGTGTGTATTATTTCGATGGCACCTACGGCTTCACACCCAGCTTCGTCTGCTCGCTCAGTCCGTCGCAATCTCCGACCGGCCATAGCCCAGGGCTTCGGCGAGGGCCTGCAAACGGCGCTGGACCGAGTTGGAACGCAGCCGCGTTGCCTGACCGCTGAGCCGCAGGCGCAAGATGGCGTCATCGCCTTCGATCCTGCTGTCGGACAAGGCGCGTCCGGTGCCACCGTCCAGCCGCTGCGCCAGACGGATGGCAAGGCCCCAGATCACGGCCTGCGCCAGCGCCCCCGGCTTGGCGAGATTGGCCAGCATTTCGGGCAGCGTCCGTTTGCCCGCATGCACAGTCCACAGGGCGGCGGCGATGATGGCACGGTCGCTGGCGACCACACCGGGCCAGTTTCCGTCGAGCGCCAGATCAAGCGCATGATCGGCGCGATATTCGGGGTTCACATTCCAGACGCTGTCCGACAACAGACAGGCGGCGCGGCACAGACGCGCATCACCGTCGCTCTGGCCTGCAAATACCGGCGCAATCCAGTCCGCCAGCGCATCGCCATGAAAGGGAAAGCGGGCGAGGCGCTCGCCTTCAAAGCGGGTTGCGGCGATCAGGGGGTCTTCGCGGCGCTCGGCATCCGACAACTGATCGAACAGCAAACCTTCGCGCAGGCCATAGACGCTGGTGACCAGCTCGCGCGGCTCCAGAAGGCGGACGACCGCCGCCAGCAGGGCTGTTGCACCGGGCAAGGCCGCCATACGGGCGGATGCAATGACCTTGGTCTGCATCAGGGCGGCTTCGTTGTTGATTAACGGCATCAGCCGCGTCGGCGCATCGGGCGGTATCTGGTAATTGGACAGGATGGTCAGCGGATAACCGGCTTCATGCATATGCAGCCGCGCAAAGGACCGCCACGACCCGCCGATCATGTAAAAGGGCAGGTTGGGTTCATAGGGAAAGCCGTCTTCACCCTTCAGGGCATTGATTTCCTGCCGCAGCATCTGCGTGATTTGCTTGGTCGTTTTGCCTTTGAGGGCATCCTGCCGCAATGTGCCGAGTGGAAGCGAAACCCGTTCGTGCAATTTGCCGTCCGCAATACGGATCAGTTCCAGACTGCCGCCGCCCAGATCGCCAACATAGCCATTGGCGTGGGGATTGTCGCTGATGACACCAAGGCCCGCGGCTGTCGCTTCGGTTTCGCCGTCCAGCACTTCGACACGGATACCCAAGGCGGCCGCACCTTCAACCAGCTTCTGTCCGTTCCTGGCTTCGCGTGTGGCCGCCGTGGCGACAACGCGCAGCGTATCTACTTTCATGCCCCGGGCCAGCGTTTCAAACCGGCCAAGCGCGGCCAGCGCCTTTTTCATGGTCGCGTCGCTGATAACCCCGTCACCCGCCAGACAGGCGCCGAGAGCGACACGGCTTTTTTCATTGTAAATCGGCATCGGCGCACGCGGCAGGCCGTCATAGACGACCAGACGGATCGTGTTGGAGCCGATATCGATGACGGCCTTGCGGGTTGATCTCATCTCCGCCGGACGAGGCTGAGCGTCGGCACTTTCTTATCATCGGCCAAAGCGCCGCCCCGGCCGGACAAGGACGCATTGGTCATGAAATAATGGTGCAGATTGAATGGCATATCGCCAGCCTTTAACCTTTCATAACGGCCATCGGACCGCAGCATCCAGCTTTGCTGATTGTCGAGAAGGTTTGCAACCATTACCTGATCCAGAATCTGGTCATGGACCGTCGGGTTCTCGATCGGCAGCATATATTCGACGCGCCGGTCAAAGTTGCGCGACATCCAGTCCGCCGACGAGATGAAGACTTTCGCCTTGCTATTGGGCAGATCCGCGCCGTTGCCCATGGCCCAGATGCGGCTATGTTCCAGAAAACGTCCGACCACCGATTTGACGCGGATGCGCGAAGACATGCCCTTCACGCCCGGCCGCAGACAACATATGCCGCGCACCACCAGATCGATTTCGACCCCGGCCTCGCTCGCCTCGTAAAGCTTGTCGATGACCTCTTTGTCGACCAGCGAATTCAGCTTTGCCCAGACCGCGCCGGGTTTTCCTGCCTGCACATTGGCGATTTCCTGATCGATCAGCGCCATCACCTTTTCACGCAGGCCCAGCGGGCTCATCGTCAGCAGTTGCAGATTGCTGGGCGGTATATAGCCGGTGATATAGTTGAAGATCTGTCCCGCATCATGCCCGACGCGCGGATCGGCGGTGAAGAAGCTGATGTCGGTGTAGATCTTGGCGGTAATCGGGTGGTAATTGCCGGTGCCCAGATGGCAATAGGTGCGAAAACCATCGGCCTCGCGGCGGACGACCAGCGAAATCTTGGCATGAGTCTTCATGTCGACAAAGCCGTAGACGACCTGCACGCCGCTATTTTCCAGTTGCGATGCCCAGTGGAGATTCTGTTCCTCGTCGAAACGGGCCTTCAGCTCCACGATCGCGGTAACAGACTTACCCGCTTCGGCCGCTTCGCACAGCGCGCGGATCACTGCCGATTGCTTGCCCGCGCGGTAAAGCGTCTGCTTGATCGCCACGACATCCGGGTCCCGCGCTGCCTGCTGCAGAAAGGCGAGCACCACGTCGAAGCTTTCATAAGGGTGGTGGATGACGATGTCTTTTTGGCGAATGGCGGCAAAGCAGTCGCCATCATGTTCCAAAATGCGTTCGGGAAAACGCGGCGAATAGGGCGGGAATTTGAGCGACGGGCGGTCTTCTTCGACCAGTTGCGCCAGATCGCCGATCCCGAGAAAGCCGACCGTTTCCGCAACCAGTGACGACCCTGCGCCCAGTTCGTTGCGGATCAGGGTCGACAGTTCGGCGGGCAGGCCCTTTTCCAGTTTCAGCCGGATGATCTTGCCCCGCCGCCGCCGTTTGATGGCGCTGCGGAAATAACGGACGAGGTCTTCGGCCTCTTCCTCCACCTCGATATCGCTGTCGCGGATGATGCGGAAGGCACCGGCGGCGATCAGGATATAGTCCGGGAACATCTGCCCCACGAAATGGCGGATCAAATCTTCGATGGTGACAAAGCGGGTTCCGGCACCCGGCAGACGCACAAAGCGGCGCAGCGAGGACGGGATCATCACCAGTTGCCGTACGACTTCGCCATCATCCTTACGGCGCATATCGAAGATCAGGCTGATGCCCTGGTTGGGAATGAAGGGGAAGGGATGGGCAGGGTCCAGCGCCTGCGGTGTCAGCACAGGTAATATCTGTTCGCGGAAATAACGTTCGACTTCGGCGGCATGGGTTTTGCCAATGGCGGCAGGTTCCACGACCTTGATGCCTTCGGTGGCCAGTTCCTTGAGCAGTTTCTTCCAAAGCTTTTGCTGCTCCGCCATCAAGGCGTCGGCAGCGGCGACCGTGGCCGCCAACTGTTCGGAGGGCGTCCGGCCGTCAATGGACAGCTCTTCAATCTTGCGGGCCTGTTGCCCGCGCAGGCCGGCCACGCGTACCATGAAAAATTCGTCGAGGTTCGTGCCCGAGATCGACAGGAACCGCAGGCGTTCCAGCAGCGGGTGGGCGGGATTGGCGGCTTCTTCGAGGACGCGCTGGTTGAATTTCAGCCAGGACAGTTCGCGGTTGAAATAGCGGCTGGCGGCCAGGTTTTTCTCGTTTTCCAAACTGTTTAGACCGGGCGCGGGCTTCACGAACATTGTCCTTTTCGATGGTTCTGTGCGCGGTGGCACGGAAACATTACGCTTTTACGGCAGTCGCATGCAAAAAATGTAATATTTCAGACGTTATTTTGTAATCGTACATAAGCGAGCGAGTCACAAGCCCTGCCTAATGCGCCCGAAACCATGTTGGTTAGCCAGGGGCAAGGTACATGATTTCGCATACAGCAGCATCCGTTCGTCTTTTGAAAGCATCCATGTGGGCAGGTGCCGCTCTGGTGGCATTTTCCGCGCAAATTGCGGCCGCGCAAGAGGCCCCGCCTGCCGACGCGGCGGATGAAGGGGATGCAATTGTCGTCACCGGATCGCGTCCGATCGCCGAATCCGAAGCCGCCGCGTTGCAGGTGCAGCGCAATTCCGATTCTCTTGTTACCGTCGTGGCATCGGACTCGGTGGGCCGTCTGCCGGACCAGAATATCGCGCAGGCCACAGGCCGTCTGCCGGGCGTTGCGGTCGAGCGCGACCAGGGTCAGGCACGCTATATCTCGCTGCGCGGGGCGCCCAATTATTGGACCACGCTGTCGTTCGACGGCATCAATGTCGTCAGCCCCGAAGGACGCGATGCGCGTTTCGATTCCATTCCGTCGGCGCTCGCCGCGCAGATTGTCGTATCCAAGGCGGTAACACCCGACATGCCCGGCGAAACAATTTCGGGCAATGTGAACATCATCACCCGCTCCGGTCTTGATTATGACGGCTTTCACCTTTCGGGAAAACTCGGTGCCGGACAGACGGAATTGGGCAAACGTGGCGAATATGAAGGCTCGCTCACCGTTTCCAACAAGTTCGACACCAACATCGGTGAAATCGGGATACTTGTTTCGGGCAGCTATTATGAACGCAACATGCTGACCGACAATTTTGAAATAGATTGGGAACAGGTTTCCAACGACCGTCGGCCCGGATTTGAATCGCGCTTCTGGGCACGCGAGACGGAAAACAAGCTTTATCGATTGACCCGTAAAAACTACTCGATTTCCGGACGTATCGATTTCCGTCCCGATCCCGGCAATGTGATTTCGGTCCGGTCGCTCTACACCATCTTCACCGACGACGAGGCACGCGACAATTATATCTTTGATATGGACGACCGTCAGGGCGATCTGGTGGCCAACACCGCGGCCTGCACCGGCGGAACGACAACGCCGACGACATCGGCCTATGCCGATGCGTGTATCAACAGTCCCTTTGCCGGAACCGTTTACGGGGTGGATATCAACCAGAGGTCGACGCTGCGCGAATTTCGCCAGTCGGTTTTTACAAATACGATTGAGGGCAAGCATGAACTTGGTGAAAATTGGGGGCTGAAATGGGTTGCCAATTATACCAGGTCGATAGATGACCGCTCTGTCGTGGGTGAGACGCGCTGGGACAGCCCGTCGACCCGCACCCTGCGTCCGACGGTCGCTTATGATTTTACCAACAACAATCTCGCCCGTGTGCAGTTGTTCACGACCAACCAGCTCAGTGCGCCCACACGCTTTTCGGCAGGTACGCCTGTTACGGCGATCGACACTTTCACAAAGCCGCTGACGTCGTTCCGCTCGCTTGATGCTGTCGATCCGACCAAAGCCTATACGTTCAAGGGCGAATTGTCGCACGACACCAATTTGTTTGGCGGCGAAACAACTTTCCGCGTCGGCATCCAATATGACCAGCGTACGAAGATCAACCGCGAGCGTGAGCTGCTCTTAAACAGCGCGGCACAATTTACGGCGGCGGGCATCGGGACGACATATGACCAGTTTTCGCTCGACATCCCCTTCAAGGGCAAGATTCCCCTCGGTTACACATTCCGTTATTTCGATACCGAAGCGATGCGCGACTATCTGGAACGTGCAAAAACGGTGCGTGGTTTCACGCCGGTATCGGGCAACCATTACAATGTTCGCGAGCGGGTTCTGGCGGGATATGTAATGGCGAACAGCAAGTTCGACTGGGGCAGCGTCGTAGGTGGCGTTCGCGTGGAAAAGGTAACTAACCGGGGCCGTTCGCTGGCGACAATTCCCGGCGTGGTCGGCGAGATTGAGGCATCCAGCAGCAGCACGCTCGCATTCCCCAGCCTGCATATGAATTTCGACGTCACCGATGATGAAAAACTGCGTATCGGGTTTACCAGCGGCGCGGCGCGCGCCGATTATGACCAGTTGCGTCCCAATGTTGTGGTCAATGACGCTAACCAGTCCATTTCCGGCGGCAACCCGGCGGTGAAGCCGGAGCGCGCCTATGGCGTCGATGCCTATTATGAATATTATGTGCAGCCGCAGGGCTATTTCATGCTGGGTGCCTTTTACAAGCGGGTCGAGGATGTGCTCTACAATTCACGCCGCACCTTTGGCTCCAATGCCCTGGATACCAATGGCGTTGACCGTTCCGGATATGCCTTCAGCGGGATTACCAATGGTGGCACCGGGCGGATCTTTGGTTTCGAGGCTGCTGCCCAGATCCAGCTGGAACCCTATGTCGCCGATCTTGGTCTGCCGGACTGGATGGGTGGTTTCGGCCTGACCGCGAACGCGACCTATAATGACAGCGAAGTGAAAAAGCCTGCCATCGTCAATGCGTTGGGCGTCATCACCTCGCCCGAACGCCGCGTGCCGCTGCCCGGTACGTCACAGGTTGTCTACAATGTCGGGGCCTATTACGAAAAATACGGCCTGTCGCTGCGCCTGCAATATCAGAACCGCACGACCTGGGCCGACGGTTTTGCCGATGACCTGGCCGATGCCGGCGACACCTATTGGGCCGATGATGACGAGCTGGATTTCTCCGCCCGCTATGAAATTTCCAAGGGCTTTGAAGTCTATTTCGATGCGTCCAACCTGCTCAACAATCCCGGCCGCCGTTATTCCGATCCGTCCAACCTGCTGAACGCCAGCGGCATTCCGGCGGTCCGCAACGGGCAGTATACCATCGAGTGGGAACAATTTGGCCGTCGCTATTCGGGCGGCATCCGCGTCAACTTCTGATGCGCGCTGTCTTTGTTCTGGGGACCCTGCTTCTCGCCGGTTGCGCCACGCCGCAACCGGTGATGAGCCCGCTGCCCACCACTTCTGTCACGGCCTTGGTTGAAACCGATCCGGTCGGGACGGCCGATGACGCGGCGGACGATCCCGCGATCTGGCGCAACGCGGCGGATCCGGCGGGCAGCCTTGTGGTTGCGACCGACAAGCAGGCCGCGATCCATGTCTATGACCTGAAGGGCAAGCGCCTCCATTCCGCGCCGTCGCCCCGGCTGAACAATGTCGACCTGCGCGATGTGGGCGGCGCAACCGGCGTGCTTGTCGCGGCCAGCGACCGGCAGGATATCGCCAACGCCAAAATGGCGCTGTTCCGGCTCGACACCACCGCCCGGCAACTGGTCCCCATCGGCAGCATCGCCGTTGGCGCTGGGGAGGCCTATGGCATGTGCCTGTGGCAACGGGCATCGGACAAGGCGCTGTTCGGCTTCCTCGTCCTGAAAGACGGCCGCATCGATCAGGTCGCGCTGGACCTTTCGGGTCCTGTCCCCACCGGCAAGGTGGTACGCAGCATGAAGCTTGCGACCCAGTCCGAAGGCTGCGTCGTCGATGACCGCACGGGCATCCTCTATGTCACCGAAGAGGATGTGGGCCTGTGGAAATTCAATGCCGCACCCGATGCCCCCGTCACCGCCACCGCGCTTGCGAGCGCCGATGGCAAGGAAATCGTCATGGACGCCGAAGGGGTCGCGCTGGCGCCCGAAGGGGCCGATGGCGGCTATCTGCTGGTGTCGAGCCAGGGCGACAATGCCTATGCCGTCTACCGCCTGCCTGCCGTCACCTATGCCGGACGCTTCCGCATTGGCGATGGCGCGCTTGACGGTGTGCAGGAAACCGACGGTATCGAACTGGTGCCGGGCGATTTCGGCCCTGCCTTTCCCGATGGACTGTTCGTCGCGCAGGATGGTGACAACCGGCCGCAGACGCAGAATTTCAAATATGTCGGCTGGGCCGATATCCGCAAGGCACTGGGGCTATAGGCAAAAGTCGGTGTTGCAATGGCGTGCCTGCGGGTTATGGGCAGGACATGACAAAAATCTGGTTCGACGACACACTTGACCTTGAAGGCCTGACCCAGGGCAGCAGCGATTGTATGCCCGGCTATGTCGGGATCGAATTCACCGCCTATGGCGATGACTGGCTGCAGGCTCGTATGCCGGTGAACGAACGGACGAAGCAACCCTATGGCCGCCTGCACGGCGGTGCGTCGGTGGTATTGGCCGAAACCATCGGGTCGACCGGCGCGGCCTTGACCGTCGACCGCAGCAAATTTGCAACCGTCGGCATGGAGATCAACGCCAACCATATCCGCCCGGCAAAGGACGGCTATGTCATAGCAACCGCCCGCCCGGAATCGATCGGCCGCACCACGCAGATCTGGTCCATCCGTATCGAGGACGAGGCAGGCAAGCTTGTCTGCATCTCCCGCCTGACAATGGCTGTCATTCCGACCGACAGGGCGTAAAAGATACCGGGAGCCAGACAATTGCCGCGCGCGGCATGTCCTGCTATCGGGGATATGACACCGCTGGACAGATTATTGGAAGCAGACAGATGACGATCAGATATGTCCGTGAATTCAAGGGGTTTGCCGGCATCCGGCTCGAATCGGATGATATCGGCACGGCGGACGATCCGTCGATCATCCTGCTCCACGGCTTTGGCCAGACCCGCAAGGTGTGGGAAGATGTCGCGCTCGGTCTGGAACAGGCGGGACGCCATGTCATCAATGTCGACCTGCGCGGCCATGGGGGCAGCGACTGGCCATCGGACAGCCGCTACGGCTTTGACGCCTATGTCGAGGATCTGCGCGCCGTTCTGGGGCAGATGCGGACCCGGCCCGTGGTCGTGGCCGCAATGCACAGCGGCTGGATCGCAACGGCCGCCCTGGCCGAGGACGCGGCAACGCTCGCATCCGGCCTGATCCTGGTCGATCCCCCGGCGGAACAGGGCGCGCAGACGGTGCGCGCCGCCGCCGAGTCCCTTTCGGCATCGCTTCTGCAGGGGCTGGCAAAGCCCGATTATGACACGCGCCTGCTCGACATGTTCCATGTCGACGGCACGGGGGAACGCCTGTCGGTGGCGGCCCCGCATATCAATATCCCCGTCCTGCTGATCCGTGGTGCGCTGGGCAATGTGGAACCCGACACGGCATCCCCCGCCTTTGTCGCCGCCTTCCCCGATGTGGAGGCGATCGATGTCGATGGCGGCGGCCTGCTCGTCAACGCCGAACGGACCGAGGCCTTTAACGGCCTGCTCATCGACTTTCTGGAGCGCAAGCAACCGCGCTTCATCCCCGAATACCGCAGCGGTTCCGATGCGCGGACCTTGCGCGACGCGATGGGCTGCTTTGCAACGGGTATCACCATCATCACCGCACACGCCGCCGATGGCCGCCCTGTGGGCCTTACCGCCAACAGCTTCACCAGCGTGTCGCTCGACCCGCCGCTCCTGCTCGTCTGCATCGCCAACAATGCGGGCAGCGCGCAGACCCTGCGCGCGGCCGAAAGCTTTGCCGTCAACGTCCTGCAAATCGGGCAGCAACCGGTGTCGAACCTGTTCGCAGGCAAGGGGGAGGACCGCTTTGCCGGCACCCGCTGGGAAGTCGGCGAATATGGCGCGCCCATCCTGCCGAGCTCGCTCGGCATCTTCGAATGCACGCGCCACGCGCTGCATGAGGCCGGCGACCATTTCCTGCTGGTGGGCAAGGTGGAAAAGGCAAGCTTTGAACCGCGCCGCGATCCGCTGCTCTATTTTCGCGGGAAATACCGGCGGCTCCACTTCACCTGACCCGGCGCACCTGACGCGTCCCTGCTAGATCATCCTGCGCTGTTGCAGGATCGCGGGGATCTTCTCCTTGAACGGGAAAAATCCTTTGGTCGCATGGGGCCAGAAATCCGTGTCCCATGTGCGGCGCACGGGATATAGCGTGATGCCCGCCGCCTTCAGATCCCGCCCCAGCTGCGCCAGATTATCCGCCATCGGCCCGACCGGCGCATAGGCGGTCAGGACCTGCCGCACCCCTGCGAACTGCGCCGATGCGATCAACTGGTCCGCTGTGATCTGCGGATAGGGCGCAACGTCGCATCCCATCTGCGCCCGCACGCGCGACGCGGTGTCGCTCAACGCGCGCTCCACAAAATCCCCTGCCGCTTTCCCCCACAATGTCTGCTTCGCGCCCGTCACCACGGCCCCTGCGATACGCGCCGTGGGGATCAACTGGATTTCCGGAACCATATCCTCATGCGTGACCAGCAACAGCGCAGGTCCCGCCGCGTCAAACGGTTCGACCGGCGGCAGGGGCAGGGCAGGGGGCACCGGCTCCTCACTCAGGTCGAATGCCTGCGTGGCCAGACCCTGGGGCGCGAACCGGCCATTGGTGAAACGCGCGATATTCTCCCGCGTCGCCAGATAGCTTTTGCCCGGGGTCTGCAACCCTGCGACCCAGCGCCAGGACAGCGTGTTGCTGGCGGCGTCGGCATCGATCAGGTGCCGTAAAAAGAAATCCGCCCCCAATTCCCACGGCAGGCGCAGCGTGAATATCCAGATGGACGCAAACCACATCCGCGCATGGTTGTGCAGATACCCCGTTTCCACCAGCTCGCGTGCCCAATGGTCGAACCCGTCTATCCCCGTCCGGCCGCCTTGCGCATCGGCGAGACCGGCATCGTCGGCCAATGCCTCGCGCCACCGGTCGCGCGCGCCGAGGAACCGGGTCCACACCGACGGCCGCATTTCCAGCCACCCCTTCCAATAGGTGCGCCACAGCACCTCCTGCACATATTTTTCCGCCGCGGCCAGGCTATGGCGGTCCAGCACGGCGGCGACGACCTCCTCCTCTGTCAGCAACCGGTACCGCAGATAGGGCGACAGGCGCGACACGGCGCCCGGCTGATCCGGTCCGAAATCGGTGTTGCGGCCGGTGGCATAGGCGTGCCCGGCATGGGGCGCAAAATGGTCCAGCCGGTCCAGGGCATCTTCGCGTGTTGCCGGAAAACGGGGGGACGGTTTCATAGGCCCCGACCTATCCCAAGTCCCCCACCCTGTCAGTTAGGGCGTTTTGCGGTAGAAGATGACGGCCACTAGTCGTGGCCGGCGTTTTTCAGTTATTGTAACTTTGCCACTACTGATCGGGGATTTTCTCTAAGATAGCAGTCTCGTTGGCTAATTGGAGATTGAATCATGCGTCTTACCCTTCACGCCAAAATTGAGTTGGCGATAGTAGCTGCTTTGCTGCTTGGTAGTTGCGAGGCAGAGTGGGAAGATCGGCTGGATGTTGCGGACGTCAATGCACGCAATGCTCTTGCCCAGGCTGCTGATCTGGAAAGCAGGGTCTCCGACATCGAGGACCGATTAAATATGTGAGGTTGTGGATTAAGAACTTCGTCATGTTTAAAGTTAAACTTGACAATTGCCATGGCGCTTGCCGCCCTTGTACTGCTCTCCGACTGAAGACGAGGTCAAGAACGATGTCGGGATGAAGAGGGCGAACCTTAGTTCGCCCTCTTCAGGCTTAGGCGGCGCGTAGCCCTGTAATGTGACTGCCGCGTTTCCCGGTCTTGATTTCAGAGATGCGCCCTTGGTTTATCCCTAGGTCTGCCGCAATATCGTGTTGGTATTCGCCTAAGCGAACCCGGTCCCATATTATACGGATTATCTCGTCTGTCAGTTTGGCGCGGTTACGCCGTCTCTTGTCGTGTGCCATGCAGTTTTCTCCTTACTGGCCATTCGCTACGACTTGACGGGAGAAAGTTTGGAGCGCAGAACGTTCCAAGTCAGGTTTTCTCCAGCTTCGCGTCTTAAGCAAACAATTTTCTGCGAAGCTGTCCTGATCTGAGAGCCCAGCCTGGTACGCTGGGCTTTCGTCGTTTCAGGACTGCCGTACGATATAAATCCAGAGAATCGGTTAGTTCGCAAGAAAATACGATATTCAGTTCATCGCTATTCTTAATCCGTTTATCGCTCGAAAAATGAAGGAAATTCAACGACTCGTTGAGAACGAGGCGTGTTTTTTGTGTCAAGAGACGATAATGATTTTAAATTAACTGGGGAAAAGTATTGAATTCGTGGTTCGGCTTCTAAAGTAGCAGCCAATTTAGAGCTTTATTTTTCAAGAATAGTCTGAAAGATTTTGACCGTGCTCAATAGCCGAATAGCAGGTTGCTTCTTTTCATTGAAATGTAGGATCGCATTTGCCACTCCCGATGAGCCCTTTTCCCGTAGGGAAAAGGACGCGCTCTTTGAAATTGGGAATTAGCGAGAAAACTGCGGGGTTTTTCCTGCGTGGAGGGATGGAATGTCCGTTTTTTTGTGCGGGTTCCGGACCTCTGCTTGGCATATGCTGCGATGTTAAGTTTTTTTAACAAAAGGGCTGTGCAGGCTTCAGCCGGGTTAACAAACGGGCACGGAACCGGTTGTCAGCAGGGTCCCTTCGGCCCATAAGCGTGGCGTGCCGGAAACCCATATCATCGCCGCAATCGCCTGGGCCATCCTGTTGGGTGGGGCCGGGGGTGCCCTGACCACCATCGGTGTCTGGTACCGCAATCTCAAAAAGCCGAGCTGGCAACCGCCCGACTGGCTTTTCGGGCCGGCATGGACGGTGATCCTCGGCCTTGCGGCATGGGCCGCGGTGCTGGCCTGGGAAGGGGCGGCGGATACCGACGGGCGCAGGACGATCATCATCCTGTATGCCGTGAACTTTGTCGGCCATTTCCTGTGGTCGCCGTTGTTCTTTACCTTGCGCCGGCCGGACTGGGCTTTGGTGGAGGTGGTGTTCCTGTGGGCGTCGGTGCTCGCGCTCTGCATCGGGCTTGCGCCCTATTCGGTGCTGGCGAGCTGGCTGATCGTGCCCTATCTGGCGTGGGTCAGCTTTGCGGGCCTGTTGAACCTTGCGATCGTGCGGCTGAACGGACCGTTCCGGCCCAAGTTCCGGAAAGGGTGACAAGGCCCGTTGCGGGCAGGCCCCTGATCCGGATCAAAAGCCCCAGAAGCGCGGGGCCGGTCCGCGCAAGGGGGACGGGCTGGACAAGGATGCCTCGGATATGCCGTTGGGGCCGCCCACCGCGCAAATGGGGGCGACCGAGCTCAGCAATGTGCGCGGCATGTTGATGAAGCTGTTGTCGTAACGCCCCTGCTCGATGGCATAGAGTTCGTGATAGGCGCCCACGCTGTCGGTGGCCTCCACCGCCTCGTAAAAGGTGACCCAGGCCGGGGTCCGGTTCGGGTGCTTTATGGTGGCGTAATGCTCCAAATCCTCCATCGACCGCCAATATTGGATCAGGACCGTCGTGCGGCCGAACCAGGTTTGGCCGCCCAGAAAGCCCTTGGCCCGGTTGGTGCTGAGTTCGCGCAGCATGCGCCCCATCTGGAACACAAGGGGGAGCCAGCGGTGGACGTGCCACAGCTTGTTGATACGCATGCCGATCAGCAGCACGACAAAGGGTTCGTCGAGGCGAGCGATCCAGCGACCTTCGTAAATCTCGTTCATCGTTCGGTTTCCTTTGCTTGGGGTCCCGGGGTGAGCGACGGAGCGACCCCCAAGGCAACGCCAACACGTTGCAGGGCGATCATCGCAAAGCCGTTTCGGGTATCGGGACTGAGTTCCAGGGTATCGAGCGCATCGCTGCGCATCAGGCTGACAATGCCGTGCAGGCTGGACCAGATGAACAGGGCCTCGCGATTTACGGCCTCCTGGTCAAAGGGTTGCCCCCGCTCGGTGAATATCCGGGTCAGCAAATTCTGAAGCACGCCAAAGGCCGCCCGCGCACCGTTCAGCATTTCGCCATGCCGTTCGGGATCGGGAAGGGCGCCGCCGAAGATCAGCCGGTATTGCAGCGGGCGGGACAGGGCGAACTGGACATAGGCCATGCCCATGGCAAGCGCATCGGCCCCGACATTGTCCGTGCGCGGCGGCGCATTCAGCGCGGCGGCAAATTCGGCAAAGGACCGGCGGATGACTTCGGCAAGGACATGGTCGCGGCTGGGGAAATGGCGGTAGGGTGCCTGATGGGACACACCCAGCCGGCGCGCGACTTCCCGCAGGCTGAGGCTTTCGATGCCGCGCAGTTCGATGATCGCGGTCGCTTCTGCGATGCACGCCTCGCGCAGGTCAACGCGGGCTGGCTGGTCGGGCCCCGGGGTCATAGGAAATGGCACGGCTTCAGGCTTGAAGACCGCACGGCAAACGGCATGCGCATTATATTTATCCTCGACCCGGCCCCTCATTTTACATGAGTTGACACTGTCTACAAAACTACGCCCGCGCACCCCCGCTGTCAACGGGAGTCGCGCCCGCCGCCGTAAACATTTGTAAAGCGCGCAAGGTTTTTACAGGTCGGGGAAGACCGGCAACAGTGGCCTTCCGGCAGGAGGGGTTGACAATGTTATGATATTATATCACGTGCGGCCAAAATTGATATTTCAGGGAGAAAGACATCGTGCGTTCCATAGCCATTTTGCTGGCTGGCATATCCTGCCTTGCTGTTCCGGCTTACGCCGAAGAAATTGACGAAGCTGGCATCACGGTAAGCGGAATCCGTCAGGCGTATCGGGGCGATTTTGAACAGAAAGAAATTCCGCAGGCGATCGCAACCATCGACGCACAGCAATTGACCGACAATAATATATTGCGCCTGACCGATGCGCTTGACCTCAACGCATCGATTTCGCGTCAGAACAATTTCGGCGGCCTTTGGGATAGCTATGCTGTACGCGGCTTTGCCGGTGATGAAAATCTGCCGACGGGTTATCTGGTAGACGGGTTTAACGGCGGACGCGGCTTTGGTGGTACGCGCGACGTTGCCGGGGTGGAGCGGATTGAAGTGCTTAAAGGCCCCGCGGCGGCGCTTTATGGTCGGGGTGAGCCGGGGGGGACTGTGAACATCATTACCAAGAAGGCCGTTTTTGACGGTCTGAAGGTCAATGCCTCGGGTCTCTATGGCAGCTTCGACCGAATCCGGTTTGATGCTGACGCAAATATCCCGGTTGGCGAAAATGTTGCAGTGCGGCTGATCGGTTTTTCGGAAAAATCGGACAGTTTCCGTCAAACGGTCGACAGCAAGCGCTATGGCTTTTTGCCGTCCGTCGCCTTCAAGCTGGGTGAAAATACCGTGCTCAGCTATGAACTCGAATGGACGCGCAGCGAAGCCGACTTTGATCGCGGTATTGTCGCCCCCGGCGGTAATCTGAATATCGTGTCCCGCCGTACCTTTTTAGGTGAACCGGGTGACGGGCCGCTCAAAGCCAAGGTAAGTGGCCATCAGTTGCAGGTGCAGCATGATTTTTCCGACGATTGGAGCTTGCTGCTCGGCACCAGCTACCGCGAAACCGATCTGGAAGGTTTTTCAAGCGAGGCCGAACTGGCTGCTGGCAGGCAGTTTCTTGGCCGGGCCGCGACTCCCAATCTGCTGTCGCGACAACGCCGTTTCCGCGATTATGAAGGCGAACATTTCGTTGTGCGCGGTGAATTGTCGGGAGATTTTGAGATTGGCGGATTGCGAAACCGCCTGTTGATTGGCGCGGATTATGACGAATTCGACAATAGCCAGCTATTCCGTCGTTTCCGGCCAGCTACGGTGACCGCGACGTCTACCGAAGCCGCCCAATATGCAATCGACATATTGAATCCTGTTTATGGACGCTTTCCTTTGCCCGCAACGGCGGTGTTGACCGACCGCCTTGACCAGCAAAAGGCCTATGGCCTGTATCTGCAGGACCAGATCAGCCTGACCGACGGACTGCAGGTCCGCATTGGCTTGCGTTACGACAATTATGATGTCCGCTCTCTCAACCGCGCAACCGGGATCAGTCAGAACCGTTCATTCGAGCGGGTCAGCCCCCAATTCGGTCTGGTGGTAAAGGCGAGCGAAGCAGTGTCTCTTTATGCTGCTTATGGGGAGGGCTTTCGGTCCAACCTTGGCGCGCGGGCAAATGGAGAGGTGTTTGATCCGGAATTGAGCAAATCCTTCGAAGGCGGCGCGAAGTTCGGACTGTTTGATAACAGCCTCACCGGTACGGTTTCATTGTTCAAACTGAAAAAGCGCAACATTCTTGCCGCCGATGTTGCAAATCCCGGCTTCTCAATTCCGATCGGAAAGGCAGGAAGTACCGGATTTGAGTTTGACATAGCCGGGAAACTGCCCGGAGATATCGATTGGCTGTTTTCTTACGCCTTTGTCGATGCCGAGGCAAAAACGGATGTGCTTGATCCCAATTTTTCCCTGCAGATCCGCGCTGGCGACCCTCTGATCAATATACCCAAACACAGCCTCAACACCCAGGTTTCAAAGCGCTTTGCCCTTGGTGATGATCGTGGCCTGACCTTTGGGGCTGGTGTCCAACATGTAAGCAAGCGGTTGGGAGAAACGGCGACAAGCTTTTACCTGCCGGGCTACACATTGGTTCGCGCCTTTGCGAGGGTAGAAGTGATGGAAGGGCTTGAAGTGTTTGGCGATGTCAAAAACCTGTTTGACGAAACCTATTACACAAACAGCTTCGCCCGTCTTTGGGTAGCACCAGGCAGTCCGCGTGCATTCACCATCGGTGCAAGGGCAAGCTTCTGATGGCGGAGATCAGGATAGACGGCTTATGTGTCGATCGCGGCGGAAAAGCCGTGCTTGACTCGCTTTCGCTGAACATCGCGTCGGGCGAAATCTATGCTCTTTTGGGTGGCAATGGCGCAGGCAAATCGACGACGCTTTCGACTTTGCTCGGATTTCTGAAGCCTTCATCGGGCTCAGTTTTGGTTTCGGGTATCGATCCGTCCACCAATCCCGAAGCTGCCCGGCACAAAATTGCGTATTTGCCTGAAAATGTCGCGCTTTATGAGCATCTGACAGCGCGGGAAAATGTCGACTATTTTCTGGCACTTGCCGGCGAAGCGCATAGCGCGGACGAGATTGACGCCGCATTTGACGCTGCTGGCCTGCAAAATGAAGCGCGCAACCGTACGCTATCCGGCTTTTCCAAAGGTATGCGGCAAAAAGTCGCCATTGCGCTTGCCGTAGTCCGGCAGGTGCCGGTGTTGCTGCTCGATGAACCCACATCGGGGCTGGACCCGCGCGCTACCGCTGATTTCAATGCATTACTTGCGAAGTTGAAAGCGCGGGGCACTGCGATCCTGATGGTGACGCACGATCTGCTGGGTGCTGCTGAATGCGCCGACCGGATCGGATTTCTCGATTCCGGCCGCATAGTCGAGGAAGTGGGACGCGAGCAGGGCTATGATATCATGGCACTCCACCGCCGCTATGGTGAGGCCGTGGTTGCATGAGCGATATCAGGCTGATTGCCAGCGATGAATGGCGCCTACTGCGCCGCAACCGTGTTGCGATGCTCGGACTGGTTATGCTTATGGCGCTATCGGTGATCGCCGCATTGACCTCGATGGCCCAGCGCGACAACAGCGATGCCATTCGTGCGCGGTTCCAGCAGCAGGCCGATGCGGCATTTGATGGTGCTCCCGCACGTCACCCGCACCGCATGGTGCATTATGGCCATTTTGTATTCCGCCCGCTGCCCATACTCGCGGCGTTTGATCCGGGCGTCGATGCCTTTACCGGTAATACCATCTATCTTGAAGGCCACCGGCAAAACAGCGCCAATTTCGGCGATGTTCGGCAAAGCTCGCTGCTTGTCCGCTTCGGTCAACTTACGCCAGCGTTCGTGCTGCAGGCGCTGGCGCCGCTGATGCTAATCTTCATCGGTTTTGGCGCAGTGGCCCGCGAACGGGAAAGGGGAACAATCCGTCAGTTGTTCGCTCATGGTGTTTCGGCGCGCAGCCTTATTCTTGGCAAGGCGCTGGGGCTTGGACGCGCCGCCGCACTGATGCTCGCACCCGCCTTGCTGGCAATTGTCTGGTTAACTGTTGCCAAGGGAGCTCCACCGTTACCCAGCCTATTCCTATTGAGCGGTTATGCGCTTTATCTTGCTATATGGGTTTTGTTGATCGTCATTGTTTCGGCTTTGTCAGGGCATGCGCGAACTGCACTCATGGCCCTCATAGGTCTGTGGGCCTTTACGGTAATCCTGTTGCCACGGCTTGCACCTGACCTCGCGATCGCATCCAATCCTACCCTCACCCGGTTGGAGACCGATATCGCTGTGCAGAAGGATCTGCGGAATATGGGCGACAGCCACAATCCGGACGATCCCTATTTCAATGCATTCAAGGCACGTACGTTAAAGCAATATGGCGTCGACAAGGTCGAAGATTTGCCCGTTAACTATCGCGGATTGTTGGCGCTGGAAGGCGAGAAGCTGACATCAAAGCTATTCGATGACTATGCCGACCGCCAATTTGCCGCGCATAAATCACAGAGCAATCAAACGGATTTAGTCGGTCTCATCAGCCCGGTCATCGCATTGCGTCGTCTTTCCATGTCTGCATCTGGCAGCGACCTCGAAGGGCATCGCCGTTTTCTGACTCAAGCTGAAGCCTATCGTTTCGCAATCGTGCAGCAACTAAACGCGTTGCAGGCCAATGCCATCACCTATGACGATGACAGCAACCGTAACAAGAATCCCGAAGCTGCGCAGCGCGTGCGTATCGATCCTGAAAATTGGCGGGAGGTTCCGGATTTCCGCTACCAAGCTGCATCGACGAATGAGAAATTGACTGCCGCTATGCCGGGTTTCGTTGTTCTGCTGGGCTGGTTTGTTGTTCTTCTCTTTTGTTTGCGTGTTGCCGCGCGCCGATTGGGAGACGCGACATGAGGATATTGTGGTTCCAGGAAGCACGGCTCTTCCTCCGGCAAAAATTAGCATTGCCAGCCTTGTTGCTAATGGGAATTCTGGCCGCGGCAAGCGTTTGGGCGGGTATGGCCGAAATAGCGCGTCAGCAAGAAACGATCGCTCGGATTCAACCTAAGCAGGCCGAGGATGTCGCGGCCATTGCAAAATGGGTATCAAAGGATGGCGATGCCGGGAACGCGGCTTATTACACGTTTCACGCAACATGGGATGCGCCGTCAGCACTGGCTTTTTCTGCCATTGGCCAGCGAGACGTGGCGCCCTATATCCTTCGCGTTCGCGCCCTCGGACTGGAGGCACAGCTTTACGAAAGCGAGAATTACAATGCCGAACTAGCCTTACCGGGTCGGTTCGACTGGGCATTTGTCCTGACTTATCTTTCGCCCCTTTTTGTTATCGTCCTTCTCCATGATCTGAAATCGGGCGAACGCGAGGCGGGGCGTTTTACCTTGCTGGCCGCAATGGCCCGCGACGAACGCGGACTGTGGCGACGACGCATCGTCCTTCGCATCGGTCTTTTGTGGCTGGCGTTGATTGCGCCTTTTGTGTTGGGCGCTGTGCTTTCCGGCGCAGCCCTTGGCGGCATCGCCTTATGCCTTCTTGTATCTGCCGCTTATTTCGCTTTCTGGACGGGATTAAGCATGTGGGTTGGACTCAAGGGGTGGAGCTCGGTCACCAATGCCGCGACGTTGGCGGCGAGTTGGTTGGTACTCACCCTCATCCTTCCTGCGCTGGCACATATTGGGATCAACGCATCAATCCCCGTGCGTCAGGGCGTCGAACTAACATTGGAGCAGCGCGAAAAGATCCACGGTGGCTGGGATCGACCGAAGGAAGAGACCATGGAGGCATTTTTCAAAGCTTATCCGGAATGGCGAGACACCAAAGCGGTCGAAGGCGGGTTTCACTGGAAATGGTATTATGCCTTTCAGCATTTGGGCGATCTTGCAGCCGCACCGCAGGCCAAGGCTTATCGCAGGGGGCTCGAAGCGCGCGCTGAATGGACGGCGAGGATTGGTGTGGTTTTACCAGCGGTAGGCGTACAAACGCTCCTCCATCGCACGGCGCAAACCGACCTTCGGGCAGGCCTTGCCTACCAAGACCGCATACGCGATTATCATGAACAACTCAGGCGGTTCTATTACCCGTATCTTTTTAATGAAACTCAGTTCCTCGAAGCCGACTTTGAAAAGACGCCGAAGTGGAACTGAACGTCTGATGCGAGCGGTTTTGTGACGGTCGAGTGGACGAGTGCAAAAGGCGCGTTACAAATGGCTTTCAGCGAAGCGTTAAAGAGAACCAGACATTATGGGCCGGAGTAGCAGCAATGAATCTATGCCAACTGTCGGACCTATCATAAGGAAAAAATGGTAGACGCTGAGGGGTTCGAACCCACGACCCGCTGATTAAGAGTTAATGAAAAGCATCAGGACTTGTGAGACTTTTGAACGGAAATATAAAGAAATACTGCGCTTTTGCTATCTCCTGTTGTCAGAAATTGTTTCAAGCTGTATCCATCGTGATTGCTAGAATGATTATTCTTGGCAATCTGAAGGGGCTGAGCCATGTCGAAAAAATCTATTTCCAAAACCGAAGTTGACAAGGCACGGCCGGGTTCGAAGGACTACTTCCTGTGGGATGACAAAGTTAAAGGATTTGGCCTGAAGGTCACACCTAAGGGTGGCAAGATATACGTTTTACAATTTCGCATTGCTAAAGCCGGCAAAGCATTATCGGCAACTGCGCCTAGGCGTCGCGCGCTTGGCAAGCACGGGGCGCTGACGCCTGAACAGGCGCGTTTGCTCGCAAAGAAACGGCTTAGCTATATATTGGAAAAGGGTAGCGACCCTTGGGAGGACGAGGCTGAGCAGCTAGTCATCGCTGATGCGGAGAAGGCAGGTAAGGCCAGTCTGATATTTTCTCGCCTCGCTGCTGAGTGGCTGGACGATTACGAAAACCACAAGCGCCGCAGGGCGTCCAGTGTGTCACAGGCAAAGCTCGTGGTAAGGAACCACCTCGACCCAGCCTTAGGTTCAATTTCCGCACCTGATATCACCCGCACTGACATGCAGCGAGTGATTGACGCTATATCGCCGAATAAACGCGCAATGCGGCGAAACGTATTTGCCTATTCGTCTGTGCTGTTCGGTTGGATGCGCAGGCGCGGTTATATCGAGCGCAACCCGATAGAGTATATCGACAAGCCCGAAGCGCCAGCATCGCGGGATAGGGTTCTGAACGACGCCGAATTGTCGGCAATCTGGAAAGCCTCGTACAGTATTGCTCAACCCTTCGGCCCGTTCGTACGAATGCTGATCCTGACTATCCAGCGCCGCGGCGAAGTTGCTGCAATGAACTGGCTCGAACTAGACCGGAAAGCTGCAACATGGATAATACCTGCTGATAGGGCAAAGAACGGAATGGCTCATATCGTGCATTTGTCGAAAGCAGTCATCACAGAATTAGACGCACTGGCTGGAGGCGATGCGTGGCCAAAAGCAGGGTATGTGCTGACCACTACGACTCGCACACCAATCAGCGGGATCTCCAAAGCGAAGCGCGCTCTCGACATGAAGATTTCCGAAGAAATGCAAATGCCTGCTTGGCGGCTGCACGATCTGCGGCGCACTGGCGCCACACGATTACAGCAACAGGGAGTGCGCTTCGAAGTGACAGAAGCCGTGCTCAACCACGTGAGCGGGGCAAAGAGCGGCGTGGCGGGCGTTTATCAGCGCCATGATTGGAAAGCTGAAAAGAAAGCGGCGCTGGAATCATACGCCGTGCGCTTGATGAAACTATGCGAAAAAAAATAGCTTGCGATGCATTTTCCGCTTTTGAGCGCCTAGCATAATGAGCCCAATGGGGAAGTTGCCGCTAACAAACGGTGACAATTCCAGCGATACAACGGCTCTGGAATACGCTTGAATAGCACTGTCACCGAAAAATACTGAGGTGACATATGTCTATTACAGTGATGGATACCCGAGAGGCCGCCGCGTTCGTCCGGCTTGGGAAAAATACCCTTGAACGATTCAGACTGACCGGGGAAGGGCCTGCCTTTTTAAAGCTCGGCGGTTCTGTTCGCTACCGGCAAACCGATCTGGAAGCTTGGCTTGAAAGCCGCCTGACACATTCGACCAGTGAGCGTTCGGCATGAGCGCGCCGCCTAAACGAAAAACCCCTGCCGGTGTAGTGACCAAGGCAGGGGCAAAAACTTCCGTTTCGGTGGAAACTCAGTCTCCGAAATACAGTGAAACTGGAAGCGCTGCAAGTGATTTAGCGCCTTTGATCCGGGTTGTGAAAGACCAGGCTTTTTATCGGATTGTGGTTGAACCTTCTATCCCAGAGGGGCATCCGGATCGCCGCCCTCAAACATTTGGCTCGCTCATATCGGCAGGGCGCGAAGCGGGCCTGCTCGCCAAGATCATTGGTGGCAGTGTCGTTTCGACTGCGGGCGGTCATGGCTAATGCGCTGCGGCGTAAAGCAGAGCCGCGCCACATTCGGCTTTATCACTCGATCACCGGGACCGTTGCGTGGGCTCACCTTAGCGGCAACGCTATTAAGGTATTGTTCGCGCTGGTCCGCATCGATGATGGCAGCAAGAACGGTCAAATCTTTTACTCCGATCGGCAAGCTGCACTCGATACTGGGCTGTCGCGCAACACGTGCATCAAAGCTTTCCGGGAACTGGTTGAGAAGGGTTTTCTCTGCATTGTCGAGAAGGGCCATTTTGACCGCAAAGTTAGACACGCAACCGTGTGGCGATACACTTGGCAGGCTGCACCGGGAATCTGTGGACCGACACGCGAATTCGAAAAGTGGAGGCCCGAAAGCGAAAAACCACGGGCGCAAAAATTGACACGTACGGGCGCAAAAATTGAGCGATCGGATAATTTTGACGCGCTGACGGGACCAATAATTGAGCCCGATATTCCCGCAAAGCCGCACAAACTCGTTCGAGCCATTGGTTCAAATAATGAGCCACAAGTAGTTTACCAGGATGGAGGTATTCCAAATGACTGATAATCACACTGCAAACAGGTCCAAAATCATGATGGGCCAATTTCGGGCCGATGATTGGCTCACTCGTTGGACCGATGCGGGCGGTGGCTATGCGGCTGGCAGCGGCGCTGCACACCTTGTCCGTCCACCTTGCCAATGTGCTGCTCTGGATTTGCTCGCTATCGAGATTGCCGACCCGGACCGGCGGGAGGCACTGGCTGAGCATATTCGGTCAATGCAATAGAGGGGGCGCCGCTATGTCAGATGAAAAATCGAACATCGTTCCGTTCCGACCATTCAGGAAGGGAAAGTCGCACTCTTTCGAAATCGTTGAGATACTACGATACACAATGACAGAGCCTCCCGAACTTTGGGTGGCTGTTGCTGGCCCTTGGGGTGGTAAAGGGCGAGAGCCGTGGCAGTTGGTCTCGAAGTTTCCCCATACTGAAATTGAAGCGACGATCGCGAAGGCGCAACTGTTGGCGAGCGAACTCGATGTTCGCATCGTGGATCTGGCCGGGGTGATGCCATCCGAACCTGAGGCGGCATAGATGCTTTGAGCGCCTAGCGTCCGCCCTCTACCGTCCTGAGACGTGCAAAGATGCATTCGAACAACAGGACGGCATTATGGAGCAATTACTGGTCAGAACCACAGAAGCGTTCAACGCAATTGGCGTTAAGCGGACTAAAGGGTTTGAGCTTATAGCGTCGGGTGATCTGGAATCAGTGAAGATTGGTCGCGCCACCCGCATACCAACTGAAAGCATAAGGGCCTATGTAGCCCGGCTTCGCGCCGATCGGACTGGCGCGTGACCCCAAAGCAGGAAGCCTTCTGCCTCGCTTATGTCGAGACCGGCAACGCGTCTGAGGCTTACCGGCGTGCATACGATGCTGAGAACATGAAGCCGGAAACGATAAACGTGCAGGCCTCCAAAATGCTGTCTGACCCTAAGATTGCTATAAGGTTGGCAGTATTGCGCGATGAACATGTCGAGCGACATAATTTGACTGTCGATGACCTAATCGCCCAACTTGACGAGGATCGGACCTTTGCTCGGGACCTCAAGGCTCCCGCTGCTGCCATTACGGCCTCGATGGGCAAGGCCAAGCTTCTCGGTTTCCTGACAGACAAGATCGAACACAGCGGCATCCAAAATCGACAATGGAGCGATGAAGATATTGCCGTGCGCGCAGCCTCCATCATCGCAAGCGTGCGTCAGCGGAACCCCGGCAGGTTTGAGGTAGAATGAACATGAATACCAAACATTATGTGCAGATGCTGGCGAAGCTCAACCAGGATGAAGTCGATGAAATGGCGGAGTTGCTGGCTGGGTTCACCGGCAAAGACAAGCGCGATGCAGGGGAAGAAGCCCGCCTGCAGGATTTCATTAATTCACTCCCAGAGCCTCCCGATAACGGGCGGGCAGAAGCATTGAAGCAGGCCCGCCTCTCCGCGGGAGAGCGCTGTAACGGCGGATATTTACCGAAACGACAATTGAAGGATCAAACACATGACTAACGTAACGAAATTGAATGTCGCTCAGATCGACGTAATACGCGCCAAGACGGCCAATGAATTGGATGAAGCGCAAGCCCGCCTAGACGAAGCCGCGTTCGAAGCCGCTCTGCCGGATGGTGACACAAAAGTAATGCTCAAGGCTCGCGATGCTGTGAACATCCTCGAACTCAAGCTGCAGGGATTGGCGGTTGTACGCAAGCAAGCCGCTGAGGAAGAGGAGCGGGAAAAGGAAGCTCATGCCGCTGCCAGGCGTCGTGAGGAAGCTGTTAAGATTCTCATCCTCATTGATGAGCATGTGGCCAATCTTCAAGGACTTGCCCAGACGCTCTACGAATTCCAGAAGCAAGTTGAACAGGCCGATGCAGTCGCGGATCGTTTGAGGGCACACGTTTTTGCGCTCACTGACAAAGAAAGGGATATCGAAAATGCTCAAACCGTCCTGGTAGCGCTCGGCACGTTTGGCACCGCAAACATTCCGTATTTGTATAAGGAGCTTCTCGCGAACGCTCCTCGAAGCGGCGAATATACTATGATGGGAAAGCCTCGCGCTCGTGGTTTGCTGGCAAAAATTGTGCCTGAAATTGAAGATGAAGCGGTGATTACAGAAGCGAACAAGGAATTAGATGACCGTGCGCTGGAGCGCTTTAAGGACAAAAATACCAAAGCTTTCCGCAATTCGAAAGAAGCGCTCAGTAAACTCGGAACCAGAGAGGCGCGGGAGCTTCTGACTGATGCCTAGCGTCCCCATAACCTCTGGCAGGTCTGTTGATGTCCGGCCTATGGGCAATGACCGGTTCCGCTACGCCGCACCGCGTAATCTCATGGGGCCTTCAATTGAGGGCTTTGGACGCGCGCTGCAAGGCGTGGCCAATGACATCGCTGAAATTGAGGCAACATACGACGACGCCAACAAACTCGAATTGCAAAATGATCTTCAGAAGGCGGCATCCGAAACTAGGTCGAGCGTGTTAAACCTGCGCGGCCGTGCGGCAGCTGACAGTCTGCCTGATGTTCTAAGGGATCTCGATACCCGGGCAGAAAAGCTTCTGATGTCAGCGCGTTCACCTCGCGCGCGCGACATGGCGAAACAGGCCTTTGACGTCGTACTTACCAATAATCGCGAGTTGCTCACTGGTCATGCTGACAAAGAAATGTTCGCTTTCAAAGGGGAGCAGTTGGTGGCGCAGCGCGATCAATTTGCGATGGATGCTGTGGACCTGCGAGGCACAGAGCTATTCGACGTTAATGTTGCGAGTGGCGTTGCCACTATCGAAAAGCTGGCGCGTCATAATGGTTGGCCTGATGAACAATTGGCAGGCGAGAGGCAGAAATTCATTGAGGGCGTATACTTGCGCGAAATTCTGGCGATCGACGCCGAAGACGGCGAGCCAACAAGGGCGCTGGCGCGATTAGATGAAAAGAAAAATCTCATCAGCCCGGATGCTGAATTCAAACTTCGCAACTCACTCATGCCCCGCGTCAATACGGCATGGGCGCGCAGCGAAATCCAAAACATCGCATCGAGCGTTGCACCGGCGCCGACGGCATCGGCGCAACCGCCTGCTGCTGGCAAGCCAGTGGCATTCGCTCATCCTCTTCGGGGCGCAGGCAAAACGATAGAGGGTGGCAAATACGGCGCTCCGCGTAAGTATGGCGGGCATAGTGGGGTTGATTATGCTTCGCCTCCTGGAACGCCTGCCTATGCCGCTGCACCGGGCAGAGTGACGCGCTCATACTTCGATCCTGCCTATGGCAACCGCATTGAAGTCGATCACGGTAACGGCACCGTCAGTACTTATTCCCACCTCCAGGCGCGAAGCGTGAACGTTGGCGATGAAGTGGGGCCCGACACTGTCCTAGGGGGTGTGGGCAACACTGGCAGTGCCTCCAACGGTAGCCATCTGCATTATGAGGTTTTGCGCAATGGTAAAAAGGTTGATCCGTCGACGGTTTCTGTACTTGCCGGCGTTGGTGGTGTGCCTGCTGACCCAAGGTTGGATGCTCAGGCAATGTCCAATGCTGTTGAAGCCTATATCCTGAAAAACAAAGTCTCTGAGACCAGAGCCGAGGCATTGCGAGCTGAGACTGACAGATTCGTATCGAATGCACGTTCAGAACGTGCTGAGGCCGAGAACGACGCCGCCCGCCGGGTTCAAGATTGGATGAACAAGAACAAGCCAGGCGATGATGACCTGACTTCTATCGGCGAGATTCCTGCAGCAATTCGGTCGGGGATATCCCCAGCCTTCGAGGCGTCATTGCGTGATCGCGCAAATAATACCCGGGACAGATTGAAAGCGCGCAGCGATGCTGCGGCGGCGGAGCGCGTAGCTGCAACATCGGACGCAGCGATATTTGAACTGCAGATGCTTACCGATGAGCAGTTGATGTCGACTGACCTCAGTCGCTACCGCGGTAGGCTCAAAGACAAGCAGTTAGGGCCTTGGGTCGATCGACAACAGGCTATTGCCAAGCAAGGGTCCGGCGCAGTCGTGAAACGTGATCGAATTACTGCAATATTGGATAGCGACTTGGCCAAGAAATTAGGTGCCTCCCGCGATCCTGATGCAAGCGACAAAGAAAAGCGCGCATGGTCAGCACTCAGCACCTATGTCGACAAGCAGGTGCGCGGCAAACTCGACAAGGAAGTGAGCCGAGAGGACATTCGTAGTTACATCGTGGCGGGCATGGCTGAAGTCGAGGTCAAGGGTACGGGTTTTCTGGGGTCCAATATAGGCAATGAGAGCATGCCTCGTGCAGCCGTCGCTCCTGGCGCAACTTTTGTCAGTGTCGTTCCAGTCGAGCAAAAGCGTAAAATACAAGCGAACTTCCGTGCACGTGTTGGCCGTGATCCCACTGAAGCCGAAGTGTTCGATGCTTACCAATCCGGCAAAGCCCGGGGAGCATGGGATTGATGGGTCAGTGATATTAAATCAGTGGGCAACGGTTCGAAATGTCAGCCTTTACAGATGTTTCAAGAGTTTCATGTGCACTGCACCGAAAGTAGCAATCAGATAGCAATCACGTAAGGACCAATCGCCATGTGCATGTCGCCCAAAGTTCCCGCCCCGCCACCGCCACCGGCGCAGCGTCAATCAACCAAAGCGCCTGAGATCAAGTCACGCGCTGGCGATCAGTTCGGGCAACGACGCCGGGGCTATGCTGCCTTGATGTCGGTTAAGGCTCCTTCGCTTCAGCCAGCCATGACTACCGCCTCGCTATTTTACGGCGGCTCGAATATGTGAGGGTAGGGATCAATCGGTTCTATTGCACACCCATATCATTATTGTGGTCGGCGCACTCATGGACTCGCAATCCCCGAAAGTAATGCTAAGTGATTAGTCTTCATGACTTTTGCCTTGGTGAAGCCGATATGTCTGAATTCCCACAACTTGAGTATTCAAAGAAGGATGTGGTGCGGGCGGGCAAGGCACTGACGAAGCGTTTAGTTTGGGAGGCTGAAACCAAGGCTGAAATTCAAACAGTGTTTGATATCGCCAACAGTTGGCGGGCCTCGCACGCGTTCCCCATGCATCGAATGCGCGCAGAGCTTCACGGCCGAATGAGTTCTCTGAAACTCAAAGGATTGACCGCAGCACGCTTAAAGCAAATGTCATCCATTCGTGGGAAGCTGAACCGCATCGAGAGCAATCTGCGTCAATTGCAGGATTTGGGTGGGTGTCGAGCGGTAGTGCCGGATATTCAGCAAGCACGCCTGCTGGTGAGCGATATCGTAGATAAGTCGCCGCACAAATTAACGCGGCAGGACCATTATATGGATAGTCCACGACCAAGCGGTTATCGCAGCCACCACATAGTGTTTGCGTTCAATCCCCGAAATAAAGCGGAAGAAGGCTATGAAGGGCGACTGATCGAAATGCAGATTCGCAGCCGCCTCCAGCACTCATGGGCGACTGCAGTTGAGGCCGTCGGTCTTTACCGCGGGGAGAACATGAAGGCGGGTGAAGGCAATCAGGATTGGCTACGCCTATTCCAGCTTATGTCGCATGAATTTGCTGCCAGCGAGGGCTGCGAGTACGCTAACGATGGGAGCAACAGCAGGGCGCAAGAGATCGTCGAGCTCAACGCAATCCTGAAGGCGACTGACGCCTTAGATAGCCTAAGCATTGCAGTTCACTCGCTCGATCTTATCGCACTCGAGCGCAACTATAAGCCCCGCTACTGCCTCATCAAATATGATCAACGGAATCGGAAGGTTGATGTCAGCTATTTGAATAGCCCCTCTAATATCGGCGGTGTTCTGGAAAATTTTGGCGACGACGAAGGCGATAGCGGTCAATTCAGCTCTGTAGTCGTTGAACTCGACAAAATTGATAACTTGAAAAAGGCATATCCCAACTATTTTGGTGATGTGCAATTATTTAAGTCGAGCCTGGCAGCGGTTGTTAATGGGCGCCCCGTCAAGGAATACTCATTGCCACCAATTGAACGCGCCCCGCCACCGCCAAAGGAAACTCCCGACGACTCTTGGTTGCGAAACCCAAGCCGTCGCTATCGTCGTTGGACAGAATAGCACCGCCGCCCCTGTTACAGCCTAACGCCCTCTTTAATCCATGGTCGCCTCATAGCGGCAGGCGCATTGATCTGGGTGAGCGCAATCCAACAATGGAAATAACTGTGCCTCTCCCGCCGGTGTGGTGTTCGGCAATGCTTTGACTGCATCACATGGACCAGCGAGCAGATTGCTCTCGATCTTTGTAACAAGGCCCTCCGGCCCCGCAAGATCAATCCAGCGCTGCAATCGAGCTTTGCACCATGCGCGGCTTTCCTCGGGCGTAGGGTATTGTTTTGGCATCTATGAAACCTTTCCCATTTTTGGTGCGATTGCGACTGTCCGAGTGAGTGGTCTGAGCATTGCTCGCTGTATCAGTTTTCGCCGGCACGGTCGTTAATCAACTTGAAACAAGTATCGGACAATCACAGGACATGCTCGAATTTATTTATTTCTTGGCTGCTGCAAGCTCCACAGGCAATGACCCGCATACCCACGCGCAATTCTCGCCGCCCCCAAGAAGTCCTATAATTCCTACACCTCCGCGACGGCCTGCCTATGTCCCTACAAAACCTTTGCCAAATAAAAGACCGGCATTTCCGATACCCAGAGGCAACCCAGGGAATTGGATTCAGCTAGCCATAGATTATCCCCCGGCAGCACGGGCCGCGAGACGACAAGGTACGACTGCGTTTGAGTTGACGGTCGATCGCAACGGACGCGTTGTTCAATGCAAAATCACTTCAAGCAGCGGTTGGGCCGATCTCGATGATGCAACTTGTGCGAATATTACCCGTCGTGCCCGTTTCTTGCCCGCGTTTGATGCCAGTGGAAACGCCACCACTGGAAAATACTCAAATCGTGCCCGGTGGCAGCTTTAATCGGTCTGCTGACGTGAGTGCCCATAAATGGCATTAAAAAGCCCCGCCGTTTCGGGCAGGGCTTTCGTGCGTACATGAACCCAGAAGACTACCAGCCAACGTGTTGGGTCTGGTCTATGCCGTAGTCCGGTGCAGGCGCATTTTCGGCATAGCATAACTCGCCTCGGTCTATGTCAGTGCCACTGTGGTCATCTTCCTCACGATCGCAGTCGCCGTCCATTTCGTCTAGACGTTCGATCAGTCGCTCTGTGACGGCTTCCAGTTCATGGCGGGTCAGCCTCGATATAGCCTGACTGATCAGGCCGATGGGAAGCGGGCGGCTCATGCTACGCTCTCCACTTCAAGGCCCTTGCAACTTTGGATTACCATTGCCGTCACGGCTTCAACACCGTTGGCGCGCTCCATGGATCGAAGCAACCGGCGATGCACCAGACTTTTAGGCTTTGCGCACAGGATCGCTTCACCCTCGCGGACGACATAGCTGCCTCCGTTGTTTTCCCACTCAGTCAACCAGAGATCCGGCTGAAAAATCGGGCTGACCGTTTCGCCGGATAGGCGGCGCAAGTCACCCACGATCGACGCAATGGCTTCGGGAGGCGGCATATCGCAGTCAATGGAGGCAATCTCCATCTTCACTAACACTGACCGCAAGTCTGGCGCTGATGTGCGCCACATCCGCTGCTCAATGTATGCAAGGCGGTCGCTGCTGGCGTCCACTTCCTCTTTAGTGTTAGCCTCAACGGCAAGGCAGTGCCGCTCGGCCTGATATGTCGTAAGAAGCTTTTCAAAGGCTTCACACGCGCGCGTCTGCTCTGTAGTGCTGTTCATAGTCGTAATCCTTCTCAAACAAGGTTTGCGGTTAGGGCCGGTGTGGAAGTTAGTGGCTTCCCATCGGCCTGATTTCGTGTTAACGCGATATCATGAGCAAGTCAACTGGTGATAACACGAAAAAGAGGGCGCCTGAAACAGGGACGCTTGTTGGGGTTCGATTTCAAGCTGGCCCGCTAGCACAGATCGATGAATGGCGTTCGGGTCAAGGGGACTTACCTAGCCGCCCGGAAGCGGTTCGCCGACTGGTCGAAAAGGCGCTTCTAAGTGGTTGACGATCGATTGCCAGCGGGCACATGGGAAGAAAAAATAGAGCGCATTCGCCAAGTAAGCGAAGTGAAGTATGGTCATACGACAATAGCGGCCAATTCTTCCGCAAATTGGCTGTTAGGCGCGGCAACGACTGCAAACAGTGCAGGTTTCTATTTTGCCATGTCTGCGCCCAATGCGTGGCTTACCATATCAGCAGCATTGGCTTTCGTACTTGCTCTCACTCTAACATTTGCTTGTGGATACTTTGTGACGAGAGTTCACGCGTTAGATGCGGAATCTGCCGACTTCATGCGCCAGGCTGATCTCGAAACATTCAAAGAGCAGTCCAAGGGTAGCTCTGAAGCCACAGATGACAGTTTAAATTCAAGTGCATGGTTACAGCGTACAGCTATTGCCAGCTTAACTCTCATGTGTCTGGGCGGATTGCTGCTGGTGGCTAGTAAGGGAAGCGCCCTGATTGCTATGTGATTGCTGGAGAGAATGTTGCCGGTCAATTCCGTGCCATTCTTACGGTAAGTCATTGAAAGAATGGTAGACGCTGAGGGGTTCGAACCCACGACCCGCTGATTAAGAGTCAGCTGCTCTACCAACTGAGCTAAGCGTCCCCATTTCGATGCGGCCAGATTGCTCGGCATCGTTTGGAGCGCCGCCTTTGATGGGATTCGGCGCGAATGTCAAGCTTGAGCTGTGTGCTTTTAGCTAAACTGCCCGCGTTTCGCTCCGGGATGGCGTTCGATCGACATGATGATGCCCACGCAGATCATCATGGTCAGCATGGAGGAACCGCCATGGCTGACGAAGGGCAGGGGTATCCCGGCGACAGGTGCCAGGCCAACGACCATCAGCAAGTTGATCATGATGTAGAAAAAGATGGTGCAAGTAAGGCCCGAAGCGACAAGTTGGCCGTAGCGGGTCTTGCTTTCCATGGCGACGGTCAGGCCCCAACGCATCAGAAGGACATACAGACCCAGGATGAAGAAGCCGCCAACGATCCCCCATTCTTCGGCCATGGTGGCAAAGACAAAGTCGGTATGTCCTTCGGGGAGGTAATCGAGATGGCTTTGGGTGCCGTTACCGAAGCCTTTTCCGAATATCCCGCCTGATCCGATCGCAATCTTGGACTGGGTAATATGGTAGCCCGCTCCTAGCGGGTCATTTTCCGGATTGAGGAATATGAGAACGCGGTCTTGCTGATAGGGCTTCATCCCGAAAAAATAGACAAGCGGGGCGAGGATGGCGACCGCTGCCGCGGCACCGATAAAGTAGATAAGCGGCAGGCCCGCCAGAAAGGCGACTACGCCCAGACCGAAGGCATAGGCGATGGCGGCATCGAAATCAGGCTGAATGACAACAAGCGCACTGGGGATCACAAGCAGGGCCGCGATTGGCCAGATTGCATCGATGCCGTTGATCCGGTTCGGCGGCAGGCGGTCGAAAAACCATGCCGCTGCCAGCACCATGACCGGCTTCATCAGTTCGGATGGCTGCAGAGTGATGATACCCAGATTGATCCAGCGCTGACTGCCGCCGCCGACAAAGCCCAGAAATTCGACGACGATGAGCAGGAAGATCAGGGCCAGATAGAGGGGGAAAGTGATGGATTTCCAGAATTCCATGCGGAGGCGGGACATCACGATTGCCATCGCAAGCAGCACCAGAAAACGGGCAACATGCTTGCCGGCCCACGGCTCAAGATGGCCGCCAGCCGCGGAATAGAGGACGGTCGCGCCAAAGCCGACCAGAGCCGTCAGAATGAAGATGACCCGCCACGGAAGCGTGGCAATAGGGGCCGGGACAACGCTATTCATCCCGTCGGATCCAGTGGCGGCGGATCAGCGGGTTGCCCCTGGAACGCGGCATATTTGGCCGCCATGCGCTGTTCGATATTTCCACCCCAGCCCGCTTCAAGTGCTTCGAGCGATTTCATTGCCTGTTCGCGGTCGTACAGAAAGGTAAGCACATCCTTGGCAATCGGTGCAGCGGCTCGCGCTCCCCCCATACCATGTTCGATTACGACCGCGGCCCCGTAACGCGGTTGGTCGACGGGTGCAAAGCAGACGAAAAGACCGTGGTCACGATATTTCCATGCGCCCGACTGGCCACGCTGCGCGCCTTCGATCCTGCGGACCTGTGCGGTTCCGGTTTTGCCTGCCATTGCAATGTTTTCGAGCTGCAGGCGGCTGCGCACAGCCGTACCGGCGCCGTTGACCACAAGATCCATACCCTTGCGCACTACGTCGAGATGTTCCTGCGGAAAGGAGAGCAGGGTTGGCGCTGCGCGGTTTTTCTTGATGATTTCGGGCAGCAGATTTCGCCCCGAAGCAATACGCGCCGCCATAAGGCCAAGCTGGAAGGGGCTGGAGATTATGTAGCCTTGGCCGATGACCGCATTCAATGTGTCAGATTCGGTCCATTTCTGGCCGAATTTGCGCATTTTCCATTCGCTGTCGGGAACTGTGCCATAGCGTTGCGATGGAAAGGGCAGAGGGAATTCCTGTCCTAGCCCGAGTTCGCGCGCGATCGGTGCAATATTGTCATAACCGATCCGACGTCCAATCGAATAGAAATAGGTATTACAGCTTTTCATGATCGCGGTCGCCATATTCACCGGACCATGACGCCCCAGGCATTTGAAAACGCGATTGCCGAGGCGGTAGCCACCACCGCATGTCACGGTTTCCTCGGGATCGACCCCATGTTTCAGCATTGCCAATCCGGCCATGGGTTTAAGGGTCGAACCCGGCGGATATAAACCCTGCAACGCCTTGTTGAGCATCGGAATATGATCGTCCGAATTCAGCATTTTCCACTCGATACGGCCGATACCGTCCGAAAAGCTGTTGGGGTCGTAGCACGGCATGGACGCCATTGTCAGAATATCACCTGTCAGGCAGTCAAAAACGACTACGGATCCTGATTCCAAACCAAGTCGCCGGGCGGCATAATTGTGCAGGTCTATATCAATGGTGAGCTGGACCGGCTTTCCGGGAATGTCTGGACGCGTGGTAAGTTCGCGGACAATCTTGCCGCGGGCGGTTACTTCGGTACGCTTTGCACCCGGTTCCCCTTGCAGTCTGTCTTCCAGCGTTTTTTCAAGACCATCCTTGCCGACCTTGAAACCGGGTGTGATCAGCAAAGGGTTTTTGTTTTTCTGATATTCTTCAGCGGAAACCGTTCCGACATAGCCGATAAGATGTCCTACGGCCGCGCCGCTGGGGTAAAAACGGGAGTAGCCTTGCCGGGGGCTTACGCCAGGCAAATCCGGGAGGCGGACACTGACCGCAGCGAAGCGTTCATAGTCGAGGCCGTCTGCCACCTGCACCGGTTGAAAGCCTTGTGCCTGTTTGAGTTCCCGATTGATCCGGTCCACATCGTCGCTCGACAATGTGAGAAGCTGGGCGAGCGTGGCAATTGTCTCGTCTTTGCGGACCAGCCGGTCGGGAATGATATCAACGCGGAAATCCGCGCGATTGGTGGCGATCGGTTTGCCGTACCGGTCGATGAACCAGCCGCGGCGGGGTGGGATGATGGTCAGATTGACCCGATTGCTTTCAGCGAGAAGCTTGTACTTTTCGTTATCCGCAACCGCGATATAGGACATGCGCGCGGCAACGGTCGCGCCAATCGCCGCCTGTACACCACCCACGAAAACAGCGCGACGGGTGAATGTGAAATCAAGCTGTCCCGATGTAACCTGCTTTTCGACTTTCATGTTGCCAATCGCCAGCTATCCAACCGTGCGCATATTCGCACGACCAGAGGATATAGCAATATGGACAGCAGCATTTGCGGTAACAGAATGATCGGGTCCGAAGCAGCATGAGCCATGCCCGCTATCCACAAACCGCCGAGCAAGACGATAATGATCAAAAGAGAGGCGATAAGCCAATCCTGCATATAATCGCGCCAAATCGCCCGGGAATCGATGACTTCGATGGCCAGCATCGCCAATGACCATAACAGCCCCGCACTACCGAAGGGCTGGCCACTGAACAGATCGTCAACCAGCCCGAACGGCACGCCGGACCAGACGGGTAACAATCCCGGACGCATCAGGCGCCAGGCGAGAAACATCAATAAACCGAACGGTGGCAATATCGGCTGTGTGGTCAGAAACGGCAGGGTGGTTACCATTGATGCCAGAACAATCGAGGCGATCGGAATAGCAAGCATTTTGAGCAAGGACTGTTCCCTGTCAAAGCGGCTTTCATATTCGCGGCCCGGACGCAAAGGCAGCCGGATGGCGGTAACCGGATTTTTCACTCCGCTACCTCTTGGGTCTTTCCGTCCGGAGCAATTGCCTGTTGTTCGGCGCGCGCTTCGGCCTGATAGGCTTTCATGACGATAGCATAGGGGCTGTTTGCCGGGTCCGCTAAAGGCCGGGCCAGCGCTCCGTCGCTTGTTTTGCGAATAACACGGGCAAAGGGAATGTTCGGCTGGTACAAACCACCATTTCCGGATGTCACGATGATGTCACCGACCTTGAACGGACTTTCGCCGAGATTTAGCGGCTTGATGACTACCAAGCCATTGCCGAGACCTGTTGAAAATGCAGGTAATCCGTCTCCAACACGCATGACGGGCACTAGATTTTCGGCGTCGGTCACAAGCAATATGCGCGCGGTTGTAGGGCCTGTTTCAATGACACGACCGATAAGACCGGACGGCCCGCGAACCGGTTGCGCCCGCTCGACCCCATAGTTGGAGCCGATAGACAATGTTGCGATCCGACGTGTGCTGGATGCAGTGGAGCTGATGAGGCGTCCCACCGCGACTTGTTCGCCCGTTTCATCTTTCAGTTTAAGCAGACCGCGCAGTCGCGCGTTCTCGACCTTTAAAGCACGAGCTTCGATCAACTTGGTGCGGCTCGCCTTCACTTCTTTTGTCAGAGCAGCATTTTTGGATGCCGCGTCAAAATAGGCGGACAAGTTTCCACCCATATCATTTCCGGTACGCCGGATGCTGTTGAAGAAACGAGCCACCGGCGCGGTAATCTCCGCCCCGGCTGCACGTAATGCCGCAAAACCTGTGGGATCAGCGACCGATATAATCAGCAACAGGGCAGCCACAACCGTTCCTGCAATCGCGATGACATAAGTCGCGAACAGGCCATACTGCGCTTTCCGGGAAAATCCGGGGCGCCGATGGGGTGGCGGCGCCATGCTGAAATCCTGGATCAGGCTGTCAGCAGGACGCCGCGGAAGATCGGATCTTCCATTGCTCTGCCTGTTCCGATGGCCACGCATGTCAGCGGATCTTCGGCGACTGTGACCGGCAGGCCGGTCTCGTCACGCAGATATTCATCGAGACCTTGCATCAACGCACCGCCGCCGGTCAGGACAATACCCTGATCAACGATATCCGCAGCCAGTTCGGGCGCGGTATTTTCGAGCGCGATACGCACGCCTTCCAAAATCGTGCCGATAGGTTCGGAAAGAGCTTCGGCAATCTGGCCCTGGTTGATGGAGATTTCCTTAGGAACGCCATTCACCAGATCGCGGCCCTTGATGTGCAAGGTGTGACCGATGCCGTCCGCAGGTGGCCGCGCCGTGCCGAAGTCCTTTTTGATACGCTCGGCAGTGGCTTCGCCGATCAGCAGGTTATGGTGTCGTCGCACATAGGAGACAATCGATTCGTCCATCTTGTCACCTCCGGTGCGAACCGAGGTCGTGTAGGCAAGACCACGAAGCGAAAGAACCGCAACTTCGGTTGTACCACCGCCAATATCGACCACCATCGAACCGATGGGTTCTGTTACCGGCATGTCGGCACCGATGGCCGCTGCCATGGGTTCTTCGATCAGGAAAACCTCCGAAGCTCCGGCATTGGATGCAGCGTCACGAATAGCGCGGCGTTCCACCGATGTCGAACCGGACGGAACGCAGATCACGATTTCAGGATAGCTGAACATCCGGCGCTTGCCATGCACCTTATGGATGAAGTGCTTGATCATTTGTTCGGCGACATCGATGTCGGCGATCACGCCATCGCGCAAAGGACGGATAGCTTCGATGCTGTCAGGCGTCTTGCCCATCATCAGCTTGGCGTCATCACCAACCGCCTTCACGCGCTTGATCCCGTTCAGGGTCTCAATCGCGACAACAGAAGGCTCGTTCAAAACGATGCCCTGACCACGCACGTAAACCACGGTATTTGCCGTACCGAGGTCGATTGCCATATCTTGCGATGCGAAACGGAAAAACTTGCCAAAAACCATTTAATGTCCACCCAATCCAAGTCTGGTGAGAATCCTTTTGAGCGCGCCCAAAACAATCGCGCGGTCCTAGCGGAATTTGCTGTTTTTAAAAACAGGTATTTGGCTGGATTGCGAACGATTAAGGAGTCGCCTGCACGGGCCGCTTGGGCTAGGAAAGCCGACATGTCAATAAGAAGACTTCCGGAAAATCTGGTCAACCGCATCGCTGCCGGTGAAGTGGTGGAAAGACCGGCCAGTGCGTTGAAGGAACTGGTTGAAAATGCCATCGATTCCGGGGCGCGTACGATTTCAGTACGTCTTGGCGCGGGTGGCATCGATCTGATCGAAGTCACCGACAATGGCTGTGGCATGTCACCCGCCGACATGGCCCTTGCTCTGGAACGCCACGCAACTTCCAAATTGCCGGATGAGGATATCGAACTCGTCGCTACCCTTGGCTTTCGTGGGGAAGCATTGCCTTCGATTGCCAGCGTATCGACGCTGACGCTGGAAAGCCGTGTTGGTAATGCCGAAGGATGGCGGCGTGTCGTCGATCACGGGACGCTGACCGGTGAAGGACCGGCCGCTTTGCCGCCCGGAACTCGGGTGCGTGTCGAGAATCTTTTCGGAAAAATACCCGCTCGACGGAAATTTCTACGGAGCCCCCGTGCTGAATATGCTGCGGCACTGGACACGGTGAAACGGCTTGCGATGGCGAGGCCCGATATCGGATTTACGGTCGAACATGATGGGCGCCGCGTGCTGTCGGTCCAGCCCGACATGGAACGCCCGGAGCGGGTGGCTGCACTGACCAGTGTAGAGCTCGTCGACAACAGTGTGGGCCTCGATTTTCAGCGCGAAAATGTACGGCTGGGGGGCATTGCCAGCTTGCCTACCTATAACCGCGGTGTTGCCGACCATCAGTTTCTTTTCGTGAACGGCCGCCCGGTGAAGGACAAGCTTTTGATTGGCGCCGTTCGCGGCACCTATGCGGAAATGCTGGCGCGGGACCGTCATGCCGTTGTCGCCTTGTTTTTGGACCTTCCGCTGACCGAGGTCGATGTCAATGTCCACCCGGCGAAAACCGAGGTTCGTTTTCGTGAGCCTGCTCTTATTCGCGGGATGATTGTCTCGGGTCTGCGCCATGCGCTGGACCAGTCAGGCTTTCGCGCTGTTCAACGGCCCGCAGCCGATGCGTTGGCGGCATGGCAGCAAGAACCTATCCATACGGTACAGGGCAATATTTTCGCTAGCCCGCGCCCGGTCTACCAGAACAATATCCCGCCAGCCTTTCCGTCCTTAGCGGAAAAGCGAAGCAGTTTTGCAGATCTGGGCCAAATTGCGGGCGAAGACCTCGCCCCCCTGATGGGACGTGCAGCTGCTGCAACCGAAGCCGTGCCGGAAAGCCGCAAACATCCGCTCGGGGTTGCCCGTGGGCAGGTCGCGAACACCTATATCGTGGCCGAGGCGGAAGACGGGCTTGTCATTGTCGACCAGCATGCAGCGCATGAGCGCCTTGTTCTGGAACGCATGCGCAAGGCCATGACCCAGACAGGCGGCGCTGTGCCTTCGCAGGCGTTGTTGCTTCCGCAGGTGGTCGAGCTGGACGAACCCGCGTGCGACCGGTTGGAGGCCCGATTGGAGGAGCTCTCGGATTTCGGTCTTGAACTCGAACGGTTCGGCCCCGGCGCGATGCTGGTTCGTGCTACGCCCGCGATGTTGGGTGGTGGTGACGCGAAAGCGTTGGTTGAAGACCTGGCTGACGATCTGGCAGCTTATGACCATGCATTGTCGCTTAAAGAACGCATCGACCATGTCGCGGCCACGATGGCTTGCCACGGCTCGGTACGCGCAGGGCGGGTCTTGTCCGTTCCGGAGATGAATGCACTGCTCCGTGAAATGGAAGTGACACCACATTCCGGGCAGTGCAACCATGGCCGGCCGACATGGGTCAAGCTGGCGCTGAGCGATGTGGAAAAGCTGTTCGGCCGGAAATGACCGAACAGCTTCTTTCTTCAATGGCCCAAAGGCTATTTTGCAAATAGCGTAAAGGCGACCGGGCTTTCGCCATTGGCACTGATCCGCCGAGAGCAGGATTAAGCGGCCCGGTATGAGGAACACGACATGCATAGCCCGCCTAAAGCTTGCTGACGCGGGAACCGTACTTCGTGCAGCGGGTCGCTGTGTTCGGGAAACAGTTCAACATTCTTCACATTTTCAAGGCGGTCGAACAGGGTGTTGCGATCATCAATATCCCAGTTCGCCTCGATCGTAACGGCGAGTAGTGCGATGCTCCGGAACATGATTGCTACTGGGCGCCACTCTTAATGGCTATCACCCCTGCCGGCATTAGACACCATGGCTTTCGACATGCTTGCAAATGCTGCAACCATATTGTCGACGAAGTCGGGGTCAGACGGGATTGTGTCTTTCGCGGCCTGTTGCATGGCAAGCACCCATTGGGTTGCAGTCGCAAAGTTCATGCTTTCAAGGGCGCGATGTGCCGACATGACGCAGGCACCGGGACGCTTCTCAAACCAGTCCCGGGGACCACCCATCCATGCCATAAGAAAATCGGTCAGCGATTCACGCATCGGTGAAAGATCCGTCGCATGCATGGCCCGAAGCTCCGCAAAATCGGGTTCGCTTTCCATGAGATCGTAAAAGCGATCCACCATGCGCTGTATAGGTTCGCGCCCGCCAATCCGATCAAAAGGCAGAACGGGCTTCACTGTAGGTTCGGTCTTTTCCATCACACAATCTCTGGCGCAAAATCCGGGTGCACGTCTTTGCGCGAGATCAAAATTCAGACGTTGAACCGGAACAGCATGATGTCGCCATCCTTGACGAGATATTCCTTGCCTTCAGAGCGCCATTTGCCAGCCTCTTTCGCACCGGCCTCGCCATTATACTGGACATAGTCTTCATAGGCCATGGTCTCGGCGCGGATGAAGCCCTTTTCAAAATCGCTATGGATGACACCCGCCGCATTTGGAGCTGTTGCACCCTTTGTCACGGTCCACGCCCGCGCTTCCTTGGGGCCGACGGTGAAAAATGTGATGAGGTCCAGCAATGCGTATCCCGACCGGATCACGCGCGCCAGGCCGGTTTCTGTAAGGCCAAGGTCTTCGAGAAATACTTCACGGTCTTCTGCTGGCATTGTGGAGATTTCCGCCTCGATTGCGGCAGAGACCACGACGGCTTCGGCGCCCTCTGCCTTTGCCTTTTCAAACACCTTGGCGGACAAGGCGTTGCCATTTGCAGCGCTTCCTTCCTCCACATTGCAGACATAAAGGACAGGCTTGGCCGTCAATAACTGCGCCATGTCAAACAGGCGCTGTTCTTCGGGGTCGGCGGGAACGACCAGACGGGCGGGTTTGCCATCGCGAAGCAAATCCAGCGCACGCCCGAGCACAGCCGCAGCTGCCTTTGCTTCCTTATCACCCTGAGCGGCTTTTTTCGCGAAGTTGGGAACGCGCTTTTCAAGCGATTCGAGATCGGACAGCATCAATTCGGTTTCGACCGTTTCGGCATCCGAGATCGGGTCGATCTTGTTGTCGACATGCTGGATATCGTCATTCTCGAAACAGCGCAGAACATGGACGATTGCATCGACTTCGCGAATGTTGCCAAGGAACTGGTTGCCCAATCCTTCCCCTTTGGATGCGCCGCGCACCAGGCCGGCGATATCGACAAAGCCCAACTGGGTTTCGATAATTTTCTGGCTGCCGCCAATTTTGGCGATGGTCTGCAAGCGCGGGTCCGGCACGGCGACGTTACCGATATTCGGTTCAATCGTGCAGAAGGGATAATTGGCGGCCTGCGCAGCGGCGGTCTCCGTCAGTGCGTTGAACAACGTGGACTTGCCCACATTGGGGAGCCCGACAATACCGCATTTGAAACCCATGATGACCTACTCTTGACTTGAACTGGAGGAGCGCCTTTAGCGCCTGAATTCCGAAAAGGGGAGCAAAATGGAACAGCTTTGGTCAGGCCTTGGTATCTTTCTCGATTTTGCGACGATAATCGCGTCGGCTCTGGCCGCATGGTTCTGGTATCTCGCCAGCATTCAGACAATTCACCGGGTGCACGCGTCCGAGACATTCGATTATCATGACTTGAACAGGATCATTGTCGCCATCAACCGCAACTCTATCCGGAACCGCAGGGGCGCGTTGGCCAGCGCCTTGGTAGCTGCCCTTCTGGCGATTGATCTTGCCGTTGGCAGTTAACCCGGATCAGTCGTGAACCGCCTTTATCCAAGGTCCAAAGGGCGAATTGCCCAGCCAGGCAATCTGGGTTTCGGCGGACACTTTGTTAATTGCCTCCTGCGGTTTCATTCCCGGATGCACCGCCCGGCGTAACGGTCTGGTTCCGGCGGGCATTGCAATTATGTCTGCGATCGCGCGCGGCACGTCCATCGGATCCGTATTGCGGCCCGTACCGTCTTCAGTGCCCATGCGCGAAACAAGGGCAGGATAGGCGGCAGCTTGTTCGGCGGTCAGGCGGTCTTTCAGATCCTTGGCGAGTTCATTCCGGTTGACCCATACTTTGGTGGGATAGCCGCCGGGCTGGATGATGCAAATTTCCACACTGTGGGGCACCAGTTCATACGCCATTGCCTCGCTCATGGCCTCCAGAGCGAATTTGGTGGGTGAATAATGGCCCGCAGACGGTGCGATGACGCGGCCCAATTGCGATGAAATATTGAAAATCAGGCCTTTTTTGGCTTTTCGCATGGATGGCAATACGGCTCGTGCCATCCGGTGCGGGCCGTACACATTGGTATCGAAGATCAGCTTTGTAGCTTCCATATCCTGAAGCTCGATCGGACCCGCATAGCCCACACCGGCATTGTTAATCAGCACATCCAGCGCACCACCGGCCAACCGTTCCGCCTCAGCGACGCCGGTTGCGACTTGGTCATCCGAAGTGACGTCAATCTCGATAATGGTGATGTCGAGCTTTTCCTTTTTCGCAAGGGCAGCAAGGGTATCCGCTTCGGGGCGGGGCAGGTTGCGCATGGATGCAATCACCTTCGCGCCTTTTCGGGCGTAGTGGAGAGCGCCATCAAATCCGAAACCGGATGAGCATCCCGTAATCAAAATGGATTTCCCCTTCAGAGAGGACGCATCGGTTTGCGCATATGTAGCCGTCGCGACCGTCGAAGCGGCTGTTGCAACAACGGCGCCACCCAACAGGGTGCGGCGATCAATATTGGTATCGGTAGGCATCGGGGGGATCCTCTCAAATCTGGATATGACACCCTATTATATGTGCAGCTTAAAGCGAGTCCATCCAGCGTTGCAGGTCAGCAGGACTATGAAGGCGGATAACCTTTACCTCATGTCCTTTTAATCGCGCTTCGGTACGCACCCTTGGTCCGCTGTTCCAACGGATCAGATAGAACAGAAATGCGATATCAAATCGCTCGGGGCAGCCTTCCGTCATGTCCGGACGGCTGCGACCGCGATAGGTCCATATTCTTTTCAACAGCCGTTTGACACACAAGGTGATGGGATAGTCCAGATAAATCACGCTGTCGGCATAGGGCAGCCGTTCCCCGAGAGTCCCCCCATAGGTTCCGTCGATAAGCCAGCGTTCATTGCCAACGATCTGGGCCAGCTTTTCGCGTAACTCGTCTTTGCTGCTCTCAACCCAGCCGGGTTTCCAGTTCAGCTGGTCCATATGATAGACGGGCAAATCCAACTTTGCGCCCAGAGCGGTTGAGAGGGTGGATTTGCCCGCGCCACAGGGGCCAATGACGAGCACACGTTGCACGTGCCTAATCCTGCAACCGCAGGGCCACATCATTCATAAAACGAACGTCATCACCTTTGGCGAGCCAATCGGCTTCAGCCGCTACCGCACCCAGAAGGTCGGCAAGATCATCGATTTCGCTCTTATGAAAGTTCCCGAGCACATAGCCTGTCACCCGGTCCTTGCTGCCGGGGTGCCCTATGCCCAGCCGAACCCGCCGGAAATCAGCGCCAATATGGTCGATTGCCGAGCGAATGCCATTATGACCGGCAGCGCCGCCACCAAATTTCACCTTCACCTTGAACGGCGCAAGATCCAGTTCGTCGTAGAATATGGTGACCTGTTCCGGCTCAAGCTTGTAAAAGTCCATGGCGGCGCGGATGCTGCGGCCGCTTTCGTTCATGAACGTGGCGGGTTTCAACAGAATGATTTTTTCAGAACCCAGCCGCAATTCCTGGACCCAGCCCTGAAATTTCTTGGCGGGTAAGGGTAGGTCGTGAATTTCGGCAAGCGCATCAATGGCCATGAAGCCGATATTATGCCTGTGCATGGCATAGGTCGGTCCGGGATTTCCAAGGCCTACCCATAATTGCATGGCTAAAAATGCTCCCCATTAGGGGAGAGGGGTGGGGAGCGGAACGACCAACGCGGCCCGCTCCCCCTCTCCCGGTCTGCATCCCTTTGCAGGGATGCCGATGTTTATGCGTCGGCTGCGCCGTCGGTCTTAGTGGTGTCACCTTCCTGGCTCTTCAGGCCGGAAGGCGCGACGATTGTAGCGATGGTGAAGTCGCGGTCGGTGATCTTGCTTTCCGAACCAGCAGGAAGCTTCACATGGCTGATGTGGATCGAATCGCCGACGTCAAAGCCGGTGACGTCGATCTGGATGTCGTCCGGAATCTTGTCATTTTCGCAAACAAGTTCGAGTTCATGACGAACGATGTTCAGAACGCCACCACGCTTCAAGCCTGGCGATGCTTCTTCGTTGATGAAGACAACAGGCACGTCCACATCAACCTTGGCGCCCTTGACGATGCGCAGGAAGTCGACATGGGTCGGGCGATCGGTAACCGGATGGAAAGCAACATCCTTCGGGATGGTAATCTGCTTCTTACCGCCAAGGTCGATCTCGACAACGCTGTTCGAAAAATGGCCGGTCATCAACAATTTGACGAGTGCCTTTTCCTCAACATGGATGAGTTCGGGGTCTTGTTTGTTGCCGTAAATAACGGCCGGAATCCGGTTTTGACGACGCAAATCGCGGGAGGCTCCCTTGCCAGCCCGTTCGCGCGTCTCGGCCGACAAGGTCAGCTGATCGCTCATGATAAATCTCCAATAAAGTTACACTTGCCGTCACGCCTCCAGGGATGACCACGAACGGCAAGCGCGCGCCTATATGCGGGCTTTACTCCAAATGCAAGCTTTGTCCTAGCTAAGCGCCTTGTACAGGCTGAACATGCTGGTCGCGATCAGAACGATGCTGACGGCGAACAGAAGCCGGCGAGGTTCGATCCGCTTGGCGACATAAGCCCCCAGCGGCGCAGCAAGCAAACCGCCGATCAGCAAACCACCCGTCACAACGGTGAAGGCCTGAAGACCGATAGTCATGATGAAGGTCATTGAAATCGCAAATGTCAGGCAGAATTCCGCCGTGTTCACGGTGCCGATCGTCTTGCGCGGGTCGGTGCCCTGAATAAGCAGGTTGGATGTAACGACCGGACCCCAGCCACCGCCGCCCGAAGCATCAAGGAAGCCGCCAATGACGCCGAGAGGCACGGTAACCTTGGGGTCACGTGCCTTATGCTCATGCGAAAAGGTCAGCGCCTTGTAGAGCAGGTAAAACCCGATGACGGTAAGATACAGCATCACCAGAGGCCGCGCGGCTTCGGTATGTACATTCGCAAGCAGATAGGCGCCTGTACAACCGCCGATGACGCCCGGTATGGCGATGCGGCTGAACAGTTTCCAATCCACATTCTTGTGCAGGATATGGCTGATACCCGATGCACCGGTGGTAAACATTTCCACAAAATGGACGCCTGCGGACGCACGGGAAGGTGCAACACCCATCACGCTGACCAGCAAGGTGCTGCAAATGACGCCGAAGGCCATTCCAAGCGCACCGTCAACAAGCTGTGCCGCGAACCCAACCGCTATGTAGGGCCATATGGCACCCCAGTCGAGGTTAAGAATAAAATCGAGCATGCGGTGTTCCCTTGCCTGGCGAATGTTCTGGCGTGCGGATATTAGTCCGCATAATCACTGCAAATTCTATTTGCTACCGCATTAACCCTAATTGCCCGGATTTCGCCAGAATTGCCGGAAATCCAACCAATTTGCGGACTTTTTTGTTTCGGAAGGGTTAATGAAGAAGTAGAAAGCATCGCATCAAACGATAATCTCAACTAAATTAATTGACAATATAATTCGGCCAAAGATTTTGCTTTTCGCGGCGAAAGGTTCTCTTTGTGCGTTATTGGGACAGCTTGGCTTATTCAGCTGCCAGCAAATAGGCGTCCGCCTCGACCTTGTCGGTTAAATAAATCGAATCGAGCAGATGGGCAGTCTTGTCGCGGACCTGCAGCATCAGTGCGCGTGTACGGCAGTTTTCTTCTTCCACGCAGTTCTGGCAGGTTTCATGGGCATAGCGGCTGGCGCAGGGAACGAGCGCCAAAGAACCGCGCATGATACGGATAAGGTCGCCATAGCTGATGTCGATCGGCGGAACACCCAGCCAGTATCCGCCATCCTTCCCCCTTTGCGATGCGACCAGACCGGAGCGCGCCAGTTCCGACAATATAACCGTTAGGAACTTCGGCGGGATCTTCTGCTCTTCCGCAATATCGGCCAGCTGTACCGGTCCTTTGCCGTAATGGTCGGCAAGGTGTTGCATGGCGCGGATGGCGTAGCGGGTTTTCTGCGACAGCATAATATATCTTTGCGCCGAAATTATCTAATTTTCAACCCCACGAGTAGACAAACACGAATGTGCAATCGATAGCAACGAAAGCGACGAAATTTCATTAACCTAGTTGCATTGGCGAAGTTGCCAGAATAGCCTCGCCCCCGAACCAGACTCAGGAAAAGCTTCCGGGTTGTTTTCCAAAAAGGGGGAAAAACATGAAGTTCACAAAATCGATATCGTTACTTGCAGCAACCTGCCTGACATTTCCTGCCTTTGCACAGGAAGCTCCGCCAACGGCGGCGCCGGAGGCGGAGGAGTCTGCGCCTATCATCGTGACTGGATCGCGCATCAAACGCGACCCGACCGATAGTTCGCTTCCTTTGCAGGTTATCAATACCGAAGAATTGTCGCGCGAAGGCATCAATAGTCCGGAACAGCTGATCTCCTATCTGTCGACAAACGGCAATGGCGCCGACAATCTGGCATCCAACGCAGACGTCACCAGTGGTGCGCAGCGCGGAACCAACGGTTTGTCCGCTGCCAACCTGCGCGGGCAGGGTTCGGCATCGACCCTTGTTCTCCTGAACGGACGGCGTGTGGCGGCACACGGACTTACGGGTTCGGCTGTGGACGTAAACCAGATTCCCATCGCCGCGTTGGAGCGTGTCGAAGTTTTGAAGGACGGCGCGTCCGCCATTTACGGTACAGACGCGATTGGCGGCGTGATCAACTTCATCACCAAAACAAATTTCCAGGGCCTCACACTCAACGCCTTTAACGACATTACCGAAGCGGGTGGCGGCAACATCTACCGGCTTTCGGCAACGGCCGGTTATGGCGACCTTGATGAGCAAGGCTTCAACATCATGGGTGCGATCAGTCGGAGCGTGAACAATGTGCTCAACGGATCGGACCGGTCCTTTGTAAATGGTAACCAGCCCAATCGCGGTTTGTCGGTCGATACCCGCGGCACCCCCATTGCCACTGCGTTCGCGACCGGCGCCAATGCCATCTTTGCGCCCACCGGCTCGCTGTTGAGCGGGGTCACTCTGTTGGAAGCCGGTGCAACCGTTCCGGCAACGGGTGGTATCAACATATTGGATCTGCCCGGCGGTGCGGGATGCGGATCCGTTGATGGTGGTATGGCCTATGACGAACAGCTATGGGCCATCCCGTCCGCCCGTTTTGCCTGCGCATGGGATACGGGCCGCGCGGCGGTGCTGCAACAACCGCTTAACACGCTCACCTATTATGGCCGTGCTACGGTCAAGGCGGGCGATCATCAATTCTATGCGGAAATTACCGGTTCGGACGCGGATTCGGCCAAACGTTTCTCGAACAACCAATATTCGGGCAACGCGACCACTTTACCGCTCTATTATCCTTTGAACCCGACGACGGCGGCCACCTATAATGATGTGTATAACCGTCTGGTTGCGGTATTCCCGCAAATCGCGGTGAACTATGGCAAACCGATCTCCTATCGCTGGCGCTGTATTGCGTGCGGAACACGCGAATATGAAACCAATACCAAAACACTGCGGGCTGCGCTTGGTGCAGAAGGTCCGCTTTTCGGAGATTGGGATTATCGTGCCGGGGCGTCCTATGCCCGCAGTGAATCCTCATCCGTATTGGGTGACGGCTATCATTATCGGGGTACCTTCTCGTCAGCTGCAGCGGCGGCTGCATCCGGTGTTCCCGGTGCGGTGTCGGGCGGCATTGATCCGCGCGCACCGACGGCACCTGGCGCGACACGTCCGGGTATCGTGGGTCTGCTGAACAGCGGCATCCTGAATCCTTTCTCTGTTACGCAGTCGCCTGAAGCCCTTGCAGGCCTCAGGGCAATTTCCGCGAAAGGGGTCACGCTGTACGGCGGTAAATATGAAGTGAAGCAACTCGACGCTTCGATTTCGGGTTCGCTGTTCGATCTGCCTGGCGGGGCCGTGCAGGTTGCCTTGGGTGTGGACTATCGCCGGGAAACCTACAGCTTTAACGGTTCGCCTGCGGCGGTGACGGGCACGCCCGATATCTTCAACGTGGCGTTCGACAATATCAACGCGCTGACGCCGAAAAATCGGGATGTGAAGGCGGCTTATGCCGAAGTCCTTTTCCCCATATTCGACATGCTGGAAGTGACAGGGGCGGTCCGTCTCGACGATTATACCGGCTTTGGCACCACAATTAACCCCAAGGTTTCGGCCAAATTCCGGCCCGTCGACTGGTTCATGGTGCGTGGTTCATACAACACCGGTTTCCGCGTTCCTGCGTTTAACCAGATTTTCAACGGCGTGACCCAGTCACCCAATCCCGGCAACACGCTGGTTGACCCGACAACATGCCCTTCCGGCACGGTCAGCCTGCTTCCCGGGTGCGCCGCGATTACGCCGGACACATTGACGGGTGGTAACCTGAATTTGGGACCGGAAACGTCCGAACAATATAGTGTCGGCGTCGTTCTCCAGCCCTCTAACCGTTTCAGCGCATCGGTCGACTTCTGGTCAATCGCTGTCGATGATACGATCGGTGCGCTGACATTGCGTCAGTTGCTGGACAATATTGCCTTCTTCCCGGACCGGGTCATCCGCACCAACGGCATAATCACCCTGATCGATCTTCGCGCCGACAACATCGGTTCACGCCGGACCGAAGGTCTGGAAGTCTCGCTGCGTGGCGGTGCGGATCTGGCGGGCGGTGTGCTGACCGCCGGTCTGGACGGCACCTATTTGCTGAAGAAGCGGGAAAAGTTCCTGCCGTCGGCTCCCTTCGGCCCGAGCCTGATCGGTGTGTTTTCCTTTTCCGGCGATCTGGGCTTGAAGTGGAAGCATAATGCGTTCCTGACCTACACCAAGGATGACCTGACGTTCAGCATCTCGCAAATCTACCGCGATGGTTACAAGAACCAGGCTCTGCCCGGTATTGCAAATGGCACGGTGACGCGCCCGGATTTCAACCCGCGCGTCAAACCCTATATCATCTACAATACGTCGGTGAGCCTTGATATTCAGGAACAGTTCCGGCTGACCTTCGGTATCAAGAACCTGTTCGATAAGGATCCCCCATTTGCCATCACCTATGACAGTAACACGGGCGCTGGCAGCAGCTGGGAACCGCGCGTCGCCGATCCCCGGGGACGTTCGTTCACCCTCGCGGTCGAAGCAAAGTTCTAAGCAACCGGTCGCCGGAGGATAATATGGAAGCTTCACGGCGGCAGATCATGGCGGGGCTGGCAGCAATGCTGTCGGCCCCACCTGTTTTAGCAACACAGGCAAGTGGGCGAGGCCTGCCTGCGCATCGCAAGCCGGCACGGCTGAAGAAAGGCGACACGGTCGGCCTGATCGAACCGGCTTCGGCAAGTGATGAGCCGTTCCAGATCCAGTTGGTCGAGGAAGCCATTACCGCGATGGGGCTGATCCCCAAACGGGCTCCGCATATATTGGACCGCTATGGCTATCTGGCGGGAAGGGACAAGGACCGGGCATCCGACATCAATGCGATGTTCGCCGACAAGGACGTGAAAGCGATCTTTGCCGTTCGCGGTGGATGGGGCAGCGCGCGGTTGCTTCCCTATCTCGATTGGGACATCATTCGCGCGAACCCCAAGCTTTTGACCGGTTTCAGCGACATTACCGCTTTACATATGGCGATTGCTGCCAAGGCGGGCTTTACGACTTTGCACGGTCCGAACGCCGGAAGCGCGTGGGGCAAATCATCGTGGGACGCATTTTACCCGATCGCTTTCGACGCGGCGACGCCGACTCTTATCAACCCGGAAGGCGGGGAAGACAGGCTGGCGCAACGCCGGTGGCGGACGCAGACCATAACCCCGGGCAAGGCGAAGGGACGTCTGTTGGGCGGGAACCTGACTGTGTTATCGGCCTTGTCAGGCAGCAGCTATCTGCCCGACTTCAATGGCGCGATCCTCTTCCTCGAAGATGTGGATGAGGCCGAGTATAGAATCGACCGTATGCTTACCCAGTTGGGACTTGCGGGTATCCTCAAAAACCTGGCGGGTGCGGTCTTTGGTCAGTGCACCAGTTGCACAGGCAGCAGCAGCGGTGTCTATGGCGGCTTTACCCTGAACGATGTTCTTCGCCAGCATCTGGGATCGCTCGGTGTCCCTGTCTATACCGGTGCCTGGTTTGGCCATATCACCGACCAGTTCACACTGGCACAAGGGGTGATGACGGAAATCGACGCCGATGCAGGGACGCTGCGTATGCTGGAGCCGGCTGTCGCCTAAATCATCGACTGGGTCAGCAGCAGTGCGGCAGAATTGTTCAGCATATGCAAGATGATGTTCGTCCTTAGCGAACCTGTGCGATGATAGAGATATCCGAAAGCAATGCTGAGCGACATCAGGCCCGGGATGGCATAAGGTTGTCCATGCACCGCCGCAAAAACGAGCGAGGATAAGAGGATTGCGGGCCAGACGGGAATGAAGCGGGCGAGGGCGTTCTGTAACAATCCCCGGAACAACAGCTCTTCGACGATGGGCGCGGCGATTGCGATGGCACCGAAACCCAGCGCGATATTGAGGGGAGTGCGCGGAATTTCGGCAAGCATCTTTGCCATATCTGCCTGCATGCCAATGCCAGGAATGACATAGGTGGCGTAAAGAAAATTCGCGATCATGGCCGTCAGTATCAGTACAAATGCCAGCCCTATGGTTTGGGCAAAAGGCATTTTCCCAAAACTGTCGAGCCCGATCCGGTGATAGCGGCCATCCTTTTTCAGATAGAGGGTGAGAAGCCCGATCTGGATAATCGCCGAAATCACCAGGCCCCAAAGAACCGCAACGCCTTTGGTGTCGCCACTCGCGGCGCCTGCCAAGCTGCCTCCGCCTACACCTGCGGCAATCAAGACCGCCGTGCACAGGATCTGTAGTACGAAGTACAGCACGATCCAGCCAATGCTGGGTAATATCCCGCGAAGAAATTGCACCAATTTCGCACCGAAGCCGGTCTTTGCCGGTTTGCTTTCAGGCGGCAGCGATATTTCGGCGTTGTCCATTATTCCCCCTAAATGGATGAAGGCCCGCACAGCGCGGACCTTCCCCAAATGACAGGCAAATCGTTAATAAGCTACTCTCACCGCGCTCAGTCCGTAGGCCGGCAAAAGATTTTGCACGCTTGTCGGCCCCGACAGATGTCCGGCGCCAACGGCCATGAAGGTCGTGCCGGGTTTGTCCATTTCGGCCTTGATCCATTTCGCCCAGTTGGCGTTACGGCGCGTCAGCAATGCATCATAAAGTGCGCGGCTGGTCAGTCCTTCGTTCATAAGCTGCCCCAGACCATCGGGATCCGGCGCGCCCCAAAGCTCAACCATTTTGTCCATCATGTTGGACGAGCCTTCGACGACCTTTGCTGTCTCGATAAGGAACCGGATCTGCTCGCTTTCGGGCATGTTGTCGAACACGCCAAGCTGGAACTCCATTGTTTCAACGCCTGCGATTGGCTTTTTTGCTGCATTTGCTGCAGCGGTAAGCTGCTTTTCAACGCCGCTGTTGAGGTCAAAGCCCTGCTTTTGCATCGAGATCACGGAGAGCGTGACGGCTGCCGCCCAGGGGTCAAAGGGATCAAGTGCTTCGGCAGGAAGGCCTGTTTTGGCCATGGCCTTTTCATAAACAGCCCGGTCCGCATCGCTCATTTTGGAACGCAGCGTCTTGCCACTTTTGTCGATGGCAAGTTTGCCGAAAAGCGCCTGGCTCTCCGCTGCGCTGGGTTCCACCATTTCCAGGACAAGCTTGTCCGATCCTTCAAATGCCTGCTTCACACCGTCGTCGAACCAGCCAAGATTGGGCTTCAAAATGTGGACGGTGCCGAACAGGTAGATGGTCGTGTCCTCGTCCTTGACCACCCACAGTGCAGGATCGACATCCTTGATTGCAGGTGGCGCCGCCTTGACAGGGTCAAGTGCCTGGACTGCTGCCGGCGCTTCGGTCGGCGCATCTTGCGCAAAGCATGCCGGCGAAAGGGCCATCGCGGCGGTAACCAAGAGTGCTTTATATTTGGGGGACATGGGTAACTCCTGTTTGTTCGTTGTTATTCTATGCTAAAATTCGGAAATTCAGTGATATTTTTTCCAGTACCAGACGGCTGCCCAGATGATGGCGAACAGGATGAAGATTGCGACACCATTGGGTTCGGGTACCAATCCACCGCGCCACAGGAACCACCAAGACGGCGCACCCATCAGATAGGCATATCCCGCATAAAAAGCGCCATCGCGATAGGCGCTGGCCTCCTGCTCGTCGATAGCACGCTTATGCCAGACCCATGAAATGACGGGCATGATAACGCCCCAGAAAAAGGCGAGAAGCAGTGCCGCCAGGGGCGGAATGGAGGAATTCAGGAAGAGATCAATCGCGTCAGCGTCGGACGACGCGGTGAGCGTGCTGTTGAGAGAGATCGTTAGCCCCACAATTCCGCCACCGATGCCGCAGCCGAGCAGGATGTTCCGGTTAAGCTTTTCCCGTTTTGTAAGGGGCTCGCTATTCGCCTTCAACTTTCGGCTGTTCGTCCAAATAACATAGCCGAGGCCCGCGATAAGTGCAGCGAACACACTGAAAGTCACGATTCCGGCCGTCCCCAGTGGGCCGCCGCCTTGCGCATTATGCTCCGCCATATAGCCTGCAATCGCACCTCCCACCATGACGATGCCGAGGGTCGATATGATTATCCACATGATGCGGCGGCCGTTGGATTGGGCGATGTCATCACTGTCCGTCATCGGTGCCTCCGTCAAATTCATCATCGAAAATCTCCTCAATCGGGCGCCCGAACAAACGGGCTATTTTGAACGCCAACGGAAGCGATGGATCATATTTACCCGTTTCAATCGCGTTCACTGCCTGTCGCGACACGTCCAGATGCTGGCCGAGTTCGGCCTGGCTCCAGTCCCGCATTGCGCGCAATATCTTCAACTGGTTTTTCATGTCAGGTAAAGCTGTCGTTGTGTCATGTTTACCTTACTAAACCGATTCGCGGGCAATGTCAACAAGACCTTACATAATGCTATGCGAGGCTGACAAAATGGCGTCGGTTGGTCCAGAACCTTGATTTAGCGGCATATCTCGGCCAAGGGGCTGGCCATGTCTGAGGTGGCGCCATTAAGTTTTCAGGACCTGATCCTGACTCTCCATGATTATTGGGGTAAGCACGGCTGCATCATTTTGCAGCCCTATGACATGCGCGTCGGGGCAGGGACTTTCCACCCCGCGACGACCTTGCGTGCGCTCGGCCCCGACAGCTGGAACGCCGCCTATGTGCAGCCCAGCCGCCGTCCGACCGACGGGCGTTACGGCGAAAACCCCAACCGGTTGCAGCATTATTACCAGTATCAGGTCATCATGAAACCAAGCCCTGCCAATTTGCAGGAGCTTTATCTTGGCTCGCTCGACGCCATCGGCATTGACCCGCTGAAGCATGATATCCGCTTTGTCGAGGACGACTGGGAAAGCCCGACCCTGGGTGCCTGGGGTCTTGGCTGGGAAGTCTGGTGCGACGGTATGGAGGTGACCCAGTTCACCTATTTCCAGCAGATGGGCGGCTTTGATTGCAAACCTGTTGCAGGCGAGCTGACCTACGGTCTGGAACGGCTTGCCATGTATATCCAGGGCGTCGACAGCGTCTATGACCTGAAATTCAACAATCATGGCGTCACCTACGGCGATGTCTTCCACAAGAATGAGGTCGAATTTTCGACCTATAATTTCGAGGTCGCCGACACCGCCGCGCTGTTCGATGGTTTTGCCAAGGCCGAGGCCGAATGCCAGCGGTGCATCGCGGCGAACATCCCGCTTGCGGCCTATGACCAGGCGATCGAGGCCAGCCATCTGTTCAACCTGCTGCAGGCCCGCGGCGTTATCTCGGTGCAGGAACGCGCATCCTATATGGGGCGCGTGCGCGATCTCGCCAAAGGTAGCTGCCAGGCGTGGATGGAGAAAAATGGGTGGGCGGAATAATGGCCGACTTCCTTCTCGAACTTCTTTCCGAAGAAATCCCTGCACGGATGCAGGCCAAGGCCAAGGAAGACCTTGCCCGCCTGTTTAACGATGCGCTCGCCAAGGCTGGCCTTGCGGCGCAATCGGTCGAAACCTTTGCAACGCCCCGCCGTCTGGCTCTGATTGCCAAAGGCCTGCCGCTTGCAACCGAGGCTGTTTCCGAAGAAACCAAGGGCCCCAAGGTCGGCGCACCGCCACAGGCGATGGAAGGATTCTTGCGCAAAACCGGTCTGACTCAGGACCAGTTGGTGGAGCGCGATGGTGTCTATTTTGCTGTTGTTGAAAAGCCCGGCCGCAACACCGCCGATGTGCTGGGCGAAGCGATACCCGCGATCATCCGCGCATTTCCGTGGCCCAAGTCGCAACGTTGGGGTGCAGCGTCGATTTCGACCGAAAGCCTGCGCTGGGTTCGCCCGCTGCAGGGGATTATCGCACTGCTCGGCAATGATATCGTGCCCTGCGCCATCGATGGTATCGAAAGCGGACGCCACAGCATGGGGCACCGTTTCCATTCGAGTGGTCCAATCGAAATTGCCAACGCGGATGCCTATGTCGAAGCCTTGCGCGCGGCGCATGTGATCGTCCACTTCTCCGAACGGTGCGCCCTGATCCGCGACGGGGCAAAGGCAGCGGCTGAGGCTGCCGGTCTTGTGCTGGTGGATGATGAAGGGCTGGTCGCCGAAAATGCGGGACTGACCGAATGGCCGGTGCCGATGCTCGGCCGGTTCGACCCTGCCTATCTGGAAGTGCCAGAGGAGGTCATTCAGCTGACCGCGCGGGTAAACCAGAAATATTTCGTCTGCCATGACAGGAATGGAAAGCTGGCCAACGCCTTCGTCTGCACCGCGAATATCGTAGCAAAGGACGGCGGCGCCGCAATCGTTGCGGGGAATGAAAAGGTTCTGGCCGCACGGTTGAGCGATGCGAAATTTTTCTGGGAACAGGATCTGAAGGTTCCGCTCGACGAACAGGCCAAAAAACTGGCGCAGATTACCTTCCATGAGAAACTGGGGACCGTTGCCGACAAGGTCGAGCGCGTCGCCAAACTGGCCCGCTGGCTGGCGGAAGAAGGCATCGTCAAGGGCGCCAATGCCGACGAAGCCGAACGTGCGGCCCGTCTGTGCAAGGCAGACCTTGTGACCGGCATGGTTGGCGAGTTTCCCGAATTGCAGGGCCTGATGGGCGGTTATTATGCCCGCGCCCAAGGTGAGAGCGATGCCGTCGCCGACGCTGTGCGCGACCATTACAAGCCGGTCGGGCAGGGCGACGATGTACCGACGGCACCCGTGACGGTGGCGGTGAGTTTAGCGGATAAGCTGGATACGTTGGTCGGGTTCTTCCAATTTGACGAAAAGCCAACCGGGTCCAAAGATCCTTTCGCGCTTCGTCGCGCGGCTATCGGGATATTGTCGTTGATCCTGGACAACAATCTCCGGGCCTCAATGCGTGATTTGATAACGGCAGCGGCGCATTCCGGAGGATCGGATGCCGGGATCGACGTTGCAAATTTCCTGATCGACAGGCTGAAAGTCCAGCAAAGAGAAGCGGGTATTCGTCACGACATGATCGACGCTGTGGTATCGGTCACACAAGGTGGTGACAATGTGCTGATGGTCAAGCGCGTCAGAGCGCTGCAAGGCTTTGTGACGACCGACGAAGGCGCGAACCTTCTCGCCGGTTACAAGCGCGCGGCCAATATCCTGAAGCAATCGGGTGATGCCGAGACCGGAAAGGCGAACGACGTTCAGCATGACGGCGCGAGTGACGTGGAAATGGCACTCAAATCCGCCCTCGACGCTGCCGAACCTAAAGCTGCCGCTGCCATTGAGGCAGAGGATTTTGAAGGCGCAATGACAGCGCTCGCAACTTTGCGTGCACCGATCGACGCCTTCTTTGAGGGCGTTATGGTCAACGATCCCGATCCGGCAGTGCGGGCTTTCCGCCTGGGGCTGCTGACGCGTTTCCGGGACGCTGTCCACCATGTGGCCGATTTCACAAAAATAGAAGGATAGTTGGCCACTATCCTTTTGAAGCAATTTTCCCCCTTTATTGCCTTTGCCAATTGAGGGGCGTTTTGGCACGGGCAAGACAACAGACGAGTTTTGGAGGCGACATGACCCAATATGTGTTTCGGTTCGGCGGCGGTGTTTCGGACGGTGACGAAACGGTTCGCGGCAACAAGAACCTGTTGGGGGGCAAGGGTGCCAATCTTGATGGCATGGCATCCATTGGTCTGCCGGTTCCTCCCGGTTTCACCATTACGACCGAAATGTGCACCGCCTATTATGCCAATGGCCAGACCTTTCCGGAAAGCGTCCGGGCCGAAGTCGCAGGCGGCATTGCGCATATTGAGCAGGTGACCGGCAAAAGTTTTGGCGATCCGGCCAATCCGTTGCTGGTATCTGTCCGTTCGGGTGCACGCGTGTCGATGCCCGGGATGATGGATACGGTGCTGAATCTCGGCCTCAATGATGCCACGGTGGAGGGGCTTGCCACTTCGTCGGGCGATCCCCGCTTTGCCTGGGACAGCTATCGCCGCTTTATCCAGATGTATGCCGATGTCGTCCTTGAACTCGACCATGGAGCTTTTGAAGAGGCGCTGGAAGTCGCGAAGGAAGATCAGGGCTATTATCTCGACACCGAATTATCGGCCGACGATCTGAAGGCTCTGGTTGCGACATATAAAAAGCTGGTCGAGGCCGAATGGGGCAAGCCCTTTCCCCAAGATGTGCATGACCAGCTTTGGGGTGCGGTCGGCGCGGTGTTCGGATCGTGGGAATCGGACCGGGCGAAAGTCTATCGCCGTCTGAACAATATCCCCGGCGACTGGGGCACGGCGGTCAATGTGCAGGCTATGGTCTTCGGAAATATGGGTGAGACATCGGCCACCGGCGTTGCCTTCACCCGCGATCCGGCCACGGGCGAAAATGCCTATTATGGCGAATATCTGATCAACGCGCAGGGCGAGGATGTCGTTGCCGGTATCCGCACGCCGCAATATCTGACCAAGGCGGCACGCGAGCGCGCAGGCGCCAAGCCGCTGTCGATGGAAGAGGCGATGCCCGGCGTTTATGCCGAATTGGCGCGCGTTTTTGAAATCCTCGAAACCCATTATCGCGACATGCAGGATATCGAGTTCACCGTTGAGCGTGAAAAATTGTGGATGCTGCAAACCCGTTCGGGCAAGCGCACCGCAAAAGCGGCGCTGAAAATTGCGGTGGACATGGCAGAGGCCGGCTTGATCAGCACGGACGAGGCGGTGCTGCGGGTTGATCCGATGGCGCTGGACCAGTTGCTGCATCCCACATTGGATCCCAACGCACCGCGCGATGTGCTGACATCGGGCCTGCCTGCATCCCCCGGTGCGGCATCGGGCAAGATCGTGTTCGACGCCGACACGGCAGAGCGTTTCAACGATATGGGCGAATCCGTCATCCTGGTGCGCATCGAAACCAGCCCCGAAGACATTCATGGCATGCATGCCGCCAAAGGCATATTGACCGCCCGCGGCGGGATGACCAGCCATGCGGCGGTTGTGGCACGCGGCATGGGGCGGCCTTGCGTATCCGGCGCGGGTAGCCTGCAGATTGACGCGGCGGCGCGGGTCCTTCGGATCGCGGGCCGCACCTTGACCGAAGGTGACATATTGACGCTCGACGGATCGACGGGCGAGGTAATGGCGGGCGAGGTTCCCACCCTGCAGCCGGAACTGGTTGGCGATTTCGGAACCCTGATGGTCTGGGCCGATGCCGGTCGCCGCATGAAGGTGCGGGCCAATGCGGAAACGCCGCTTGATGCACAAACCGCACGCGATTTCGGCGCGGAAGGTATCGGCCTGTGCCGGACCGAGCATATGTTCTTCGACGCCAGCCGCATTACGGCCGTTCGCCAGATGATCCTGGCGGAGGATGAAAAAGGCCGCCGCGCCGCGCTCGACAAGTTGCTGCCCGAGCAGCGCAAGGACTTTACTGCCATTTTCGAGGTGATGGCCGGGCTTCCCGTTACCATCCGCTTGCTCGACCCTCCCTTGCACGAATTCCTGCCGCATCAGGAAAGCGAATTTGCCGAGGTGGCGGAGGCAGCGGGTGTCGGGGTCGAGGTGCTCAAGCAACGCGCGGCCGAACTGCATGAATTCAACCCCATGCTGGGACATCGCGGTTGCCGTCTGGGCGTTACCTATCCCGAAATCTACGAAATGCAGGCCCGTGCGATTTTTGAGGCGGCCTGTGCGCTCGACGTTGCGCCGGTTCCCGAAATCATGATCCCGCTGGTGGGTACCAAGCGCGAACTGGAATTGATGAAGGAGGTTGTCGACAAGGCAGCGGAAGCGGTTTTTGCAGAGCAGGGCAAGCGCATTGAATATCTGGTCGGTACGATGATCGAACTGCCGCGCGCCGCCCTGATGGCGGATGAAATCGCCGAAGTCGGCAGCTTCTTCAGCTTCGGCACCAATGACCTGACGCAAACGACGCTGGGTGTCAGCCGCGACGACGCCGCCCGTTTCCTGACGCATTATGTCGATAAGGGCATTTACGCCCGCGATCCTTTTGTCAGCCTTGATGTAGAAGGCGTCGGGCAGCTTATCGATATTGCCGCGACCAAGGGCAAGGCCACGCGCCCCGATATCAAGCTCGGCATCTGCGGCGAACATGGCGGCGATCCCGCGTCCATTGCTTTCTGCGAAAAGGTCGGCCTCGATTATGTCAGCGCTTCGCCCTATCGTGTGCCCATCGCACGGCTGGCTGCGGCACAGGCGGCTCTTGCCAAGAAGTAGGCGACATGCTTAGTCTCCCCTAAAAAGGGGGGAGAGGCATGAAAAGCTGGCATCGTTTTGCCATTTGCGTGACGCTTGGGCTTATAGGTGGCGCCGCGTTCGCGGTTCATCAGGTGCGTGGGGGTATGGCCAATGGCACAATATCCAACGGTCCATGGACGACAGGCAAGAGCTTCGGCACCGCAGATGCTTCGGCTCTTACGCGCGCTAAGGTAGCGCTTTCCGGTCTATTGGCGCTGCCAGCGAAAGAGGCCATGTATTTCACCGCCAAAGTCGACAGCGACGGCAAGCCGCTCGACGGGCGCTGCACCTATCTGGTCAGCGGAGGAAAGCTTGATGGCCGCTGGTGGAGCATTACGCTCTATGAAGGCGAAGGCTGGCTCGTGAAAAACAGCGCCAACCGCTGGTCTGTTCCGGCAAGTGCGGTGGATCAGGCCGAAGACGGGATTTGGTCCTTAACCATGGCACCGGACCGGCAAAGCGGCGTCTGGTTGCCTACAGGCGAAGTCCCGGCCTTTGATCTGACGCTCAGGCTTTACCATCCTTCACCGGCAGTAATCGGCAATCCGGCAAAGGCGATGCTTCCGGCCATCAAACGACTGGGGTGTGCGTGATGCGGCAGTGGTTATTTCCGATTGTGGCAGCGGTTGCGGTGGCCGCAGGTGCCTATCAAGCGACGTTGCTGGCCACACCCTATGTCCTGATGAACGCGGCAATCAAAAAGGTTGGGGAACGGGGGCCGGAAAACCGTTTCGCCTTCGGGCACATGGCGACGGCGGACAACCAGCCTATCGTGCGGCCAAGCCCGGACCTTTCCTATTCCACCTGTGCCTTTAATCTGGCGAAAGGCCCGGTGCTGATTGATGTGGAACCGGTTCCCGACCGCTATTGGTCCGTCAGTATCTTTGATGCCCGCACCGACGTCGCTGCGGTCCGCAGTGACCGCGACACCGGGGGCAAGGCGGCCCGGCTTGCGTTGGTCAAAGACGGACAAAAGGCACCCGCAGGTTATGAACCGGTGCGGCTGGACCATGACCGCGGGATCGCCCTTATCCGGATATTGCTTGCCGATCCGGCAGAATTCCCGGTCATTGATGCCATCCGCCGGAAATCGACCTGCAAGGTGCTGTAAGGCGAAATTAGGTGTTGCACATGGGCAGCGACCTCCCTAATAGCGGCGCTCCACGCACCCGTAGCTCAGCTGGATAGAGCATCAGACTACGAATCTGAGGGTCGGGCGTTCGAATCGCTCCGGGTGCGCCATTTTCTCTCACTGCCCAATTCCGTTCGCCTCGAGCGCAGTCGAGAGGCTAACTGATTTATGCGCCAAAACGGTGTCTCGACTTCGCTCGGCACGAACGGCTATGGGAAATTATGAACGCCAATCGCAAATCCGCCATTGTTCTGTTGTCCGGTGGTCTCGACTCTATGGTCGTGGCCGGACTGGCGCGTGAGGCGGGCTATGCCCTGGTTGCGCTGACCATCGATTATAACCAGCGGCACCGCGTCGAACTGGAATCGGCCACCCACATTGCCCGACATCTGGATGCGATCGAACATATCATCCTGCCGCTCGACCTGACCCGCTTTGGCGGTTCGGCCCTGACTGCGGATATTGATGTGCCCAAGGAAGGTGTCGAGGAAGACGCCATCCCGGTCACCTATGTGCCTGCCCGCAACACCATCTTTTTGTCGCTGTGCCTTGGGCTGGCCGAAGCACGCGGTGCGCGTGATCTCTGGATCGGCGTCAATGCGCTCGACTATTCGGGTTACCCTGATTGCCGTCCGGAATTCATCCGCTCATTCGAAGCAATGGCCAATCTGGCGACGAAGGCCGGGGTGGAGGGGGATGCGTTCACGATCCACACGCCGCTTTTGCATATGAGCAAGGCTCAGATCGCGACCGAAGCGGCGCGCCTCGGGCTGGATGCAGGCATGAGCTGGTCCTGCTATGATCCGACCCCGGATCACAAAGCCTGCGGCAAGTGCGACAGTTGCCGCCTGCGCGCCAAAGGTTTCGCTGATGCAGGGCTGGTCGATCCGACCATTTACGCATGAGTTACGCGGTCAAGGAAATATTCCTGACGTTGCAGGGTGAGGGCGTGCATGCCGGACGCCGTGCTGTGTTCCTGCGGTTTGCCGGATGCAATTTGTGGACCGGCCGTGAAGAGGATCGTGCAAGCGCCATCTGCCAGTTCTGCGATACCGATTTTGTGGGCATGGACGGCGAAAATGGGGGCCGCTATTCCGCCGATGAAATTGCGACCAGGGTAGCAGAGCTTTGGGGCGAAAGTCAGTCGGACCGTTATGTCGTGCTCACCGGCGGGGAACCGATGCTGCAGGTCGATGATGCACTGGTCGACGGTCTGCATGCGCGGGGTTTTACGATCGCCATCGAAAGCAACGGCACGATCGAAACGCATCCCCGGATCGACTGGGTGTGCATCAGCCCGAAAGCAGGGTCCGAAGTCGTACAGCGCAGGGGAGACGAACTGAAGCTCGTCTGGCCGCAAAATGGCAGCGATACCGACGCCATGGCGCACTGGAACTTCGCCAACTTTCTGATCCAGCCGATGGACAGCGGAGACAGCGCGACGAATCAGGCGCATGTCGAAGCCGCCACCGCCTTTGTCATGGCCCATCCGAAATGGCGTTTGTCCTTGCAAAACCACAAGATTTTGGGCCTCCCTTAAAAGTTGGTAAATCTGCTTGAATTGCAGCCTTTAAGGTGACAGTCTCCTCCTCGGAGAGCAAAAGGGGAGAGCTGCCATGGCAAGAGCCGAGCACGCAACCATTAGGGTGCATAAAAGCTATTCGAAACGGATGTCCGATCATGTGGCCTTTGCGCTGGTCGCATATACATTGGCGCTGATATTTCTCGTGACGCCGCGAATGGAAAGCGACGGGACGTCCATATTTCCTTATTTCCTGCTGGTGATCCTTGTGGCGGCGGTGATTTCACCGTGCCGCAATCTGGAGCGGCGCTGGCAAGCGTTGCAAGCCACGGACAATGGCGATGGCAGTCTCGACGGGCGTTATAAGGCGGATCGTGCAAAGCTTTGGTTCGCAGCAATTGCGTTGCCGGTCGTCTTTGCGCTCATTTGCCATATGATTGCTAGCGTCGCCTGATTGACGCTCTTGCGCCCCGCGCCTAAGCGGGGACTATGCTAAAACCAAAAGAAGCGCTCGAGCGCGCAGAGAATCTTGTTTCCCAAGCTGTAAAAGCAGGCGCCGATGCCGCCGACGCCGTTTATGTGTGCGATGCATCGACCGAGGTGCAGGTTCGGCTCGGCGCTCTTGAAGATGTGGCGCGGTCGGAAGGCGAAGAAATCGGCCTCCGGGTTTTCGTCGGGCAGCGTTCTGCCACCATTTCATCTTCGAGCCTCAATCCGTCCATTTTGGCAAATCTGGTTTCGCGCGCCATCGATATGGCCAAGGAAGCGCCCGAGGACCAATATGCAGGACTCGCCCCGCAAGATCTTTTGCTGAAGGGTGCCGTGCCGGATCTTGATGTGGATGACGGACAAGATCCCGATCCGGCGATGCTGCGTGCGTCCGCTCTGGAATGCGAAGATGCCGCCCGCGCCGTTGCCGGGGTGACCAACAGTGAAGGGGCCGGTGCCAGTGCCGCACGGTCCATTTTCGCGCTCGCCACCAGCCATGGCTTTGCCGGTGTGAAATCGTCGACCGGCTACGGTCTGTCCGCAAGCGTTCTGGCAGGTGAGGGGGATGCGAAAGAGCGTGATTATGACTGGCGTTCCGCGCGCCATCTCGCCGATCTGGACAGCGCCGCAGCGATTGGCACGAGGGCCGGTGAACGCGCGGTCCGGCGGGTAAATCCGGGATCGGTAAAAAGCGGCGCGATGCCCGTCATATTCGATCCACGTGTCGGCAGTTCGCTGGTCGGGCATTTGCTGGGGGCAATTTCGGGTTCCTCGATAGCACGCAAAACGAGCTTCCTGCTCGACGCCAATGGCACCGCCTTGTTTGACAGCAGCATTTCGGTGATCGATGATCCCCTGCGTCCGCGCGGCCTTGCCAGCCGTGCATTTGATGGCGAAGGCCTGCCGACAAAGCGGCGTGCCATCATTGAAAAGGGCGTGCTTACAGGATGGCTTATGGAAAGCGCCTCGGCACGGCAACTGGGTCTGCAACCGACCGGTCACGCCAGCCGCGGCGTCAGCGGGGCACCTGGCGTCAGCACATCCAATCTGCATTTGGAAGGCGGATCGGTAAGTGTTTCCGACCTGATCGGTGACATTAAATATGGCGTCTATGTCCATGAACTTGTTGGACAAGGTGTCAATCTGGTAACCGGCGACTATAGCCGCGGCGCCGCCGGATTCCTGATTATCGATGGCGAGATTGCAGGGCCGGTCAGCGAATTCACCATCGCCGGCAATCTGAAAGACATGTTTGCCGCAATGGTTGCCGCCGACGATCTGGAGTTCATCCGCAGCAATAACGTCCCCACTTTGCGGGTCGACGGGATGATGATTGCGAGTGCCTGAGCCGATCGTTGATCGTGCGGCGGTGATTGCCGCTGTTGAGCAGGCGGGCGCTCTGGCAATGACCAGTTGGCGCGACGGCGCTGCGCCCGACACGCGCGTCTGGTCAAAAGGTAATGACAGCCCGGTCAGCGATATCGATATGGCGGTGGATGCTCTGTTGAAAGAGCGCCTGACGCAAATTCTGCCCGAAGCAGCCTGGCTGTCGGAGGAAACGGCGGACGATGCGGCACGACTGGATTCGCGATTGCTGTGGCTTGTCGACCCGATCGACGGCACGCGTGATTATGTTCGGGGACGAAATGGCTGGTGCGTTTCGGTGGCGCTCGTTGCGGACGGAAAGCCGCATTTTGCGATCATGGCCGCGCCCGCGCAGCAGAAATTATGGGTGGCCGCACATGGCGAAGGGGTAACCTGCAATGGCGACCGTCTTACCGGATGCGCGCGGCAGGAATTTGCGGGCGCGCGTGTGCCCGCCGATGATCTGCCGAAAATCGACCATGATCTGGTCACGGTGACCAAACCCAACAGCATCGCGATGCGCATGACCATGGTTGCGTGCGACCGCGCCGATCTGGTCGCGACGCTCCGCTGGGGCCATGAATGGGACGTTGCGGCGGCACATCTGGTGGCGCAAGAGGCTGGAGCGGTGGTGACCGACGCCCTGGGCCAGCCACTGTCCTACAACAAACGTGATCCCCGCGATTTCGGATTGATATGCTGCGCACCGGGAATTCACGAGGCGGCGGTTCAGCGGCTTGAGGACCGGGCGCGCAAATATATGGCGCCCTGAAACTAATCCCTTGGCCGTGTCCAAAGACCGCTTCGGTCCATTGGGCGGGGATTATTGGCAACAGCGTCGGCAAAGGCCGTTTTGACCCAGCGAAATTTTTCCGGACGACTGGTATAGATCCGCTGATCCCACGCATGTTCGCCCGCACTGCGGACCTGCCGCGCGATGTCGCCATAAATGCCCGCGGCCGAAAGTACCGCCCAGCGTGCACGGAAGGGAAGTTCGACCGCCCCCACACGTGCCGAAGCTTCATATTGTTCGGCCTCGTCGGCGAGCCAGCGGCCCATCAGCGCGAGTTTCTTGCGGTTGTGCGGACGCATATGTTCGCCGGGCGAAATATCCAGGGTCGCCAGCCAGTCGTCGGGCAGATAACAGCGCCCCGCGGCATCGTCTTCGGCAATGTCGCGGGCGATGTTCGCCAATTGGAAGGCAAGGCCGAGGTCGCAGGCACGATCAAGCGTTGCCTCCTCATCAGGGGATACGCCCATCACCACGGCCATCATGACGCCGACCGCGCCAGCGACATGGTAGCAATAGCGATACAGGTCATTTTCCCGCCGCGGGTGCCAATCGGCGGCGTCCAGCGCAAAGCCCTCGATCACGTCGTCGGCCATTTTGGCAGTCAGTCCGCATTCGCGTGCGACGATGCCGAGGCAATCAAAGGCAGGCTCGCCGGTCGGCTTACCATCCAGCGCCTTTGCCGTCAGGTCACGGATGATCGCGAGTCTTTCCATCGGGTCATCGACAACGCCCATAGCGCCGCCATGGTCCTGTCCGTCGGCCATATCATCGCATTTGCGGCACCAGGCATAGAGCAGCCACACGCGTTCACGCGTCGCGCGGTCGAACAGGCGGCTGGCAAAACGGAAGGATTTGGAACCGCGCGCGATGCTTTCCTGCGCGAAAGCGACGAGCGCGGCGCGGTCAGTCACAAATCATCCGCCTTCATCTGGAAGATCGTTTTGTGGGGCACATAGTCCCTCATTTTGCCAAGCAGACCATCGAGCGTGTCGTCGACGAGCATGATGCCGGCATGTTGAGGACGGATGAAGCCGACATTGATCATCTTCGCATTGAACGCGATCAGCTCATCGTAAAATCCGGCCACGTTCAGAACGCCCACCGGTTTCTGATGATAGCCGAGCTGTGACCAGCTGATCGCCTCCCACAATTCATCCATCGTGCCGACGCCGCCCGGAATGGTGATGAACCCGTCCGACAAATCGGTGAAGCGCGCCTTGCGTTCGTGCATGCCGGAGACAACATGCAATTCGGTGCAGCCTTTGTGCGCCACCTCCGCGCCGACCAGGGCTTCCGGGATGATGCCAATCACTTCGCCGCCGGCCTCCAGCGCGGAATCCGCAACCGCACCCATCAGGCCCAGCCGGCCACCGCCGTAGACGACCCCGATGCCGCGTTCCGCAAGCCCGCGGCCGACGCTGCGCGCTGTTTCGATATAGATGGGGTCTTCAGGTGTTGCCGAACCGCAATAAACCGCAAGTCGCTTCACTATTTTGCTTCCTCCAACATCAGCTCTGCCGTGGCCTTGGCACTTCCTACAACGCCGGGAATTCCTGCACCGGGATGCGTACCTGCGCCGACAAAGTACAGGTTGGAAATTGCATCATCGCGGTTATGCGCGCGCATATAGGCCGATTGCCACAGCACCGGCTCAAGGCTGAAGGCGCTGCCGAGATGCGCGGACAGGTCGCGTCCGAAATCGGCTGGCGTATAATGGAACTGGGTCATGATCCGCGAACGGATGTCGGGGATCAGGCGGCGTTCGAGTTCGTCCAGAATCCGCTCCGTCATGGCAGCGCCCACATCGCCATCCCAATCCAGCGGCGCTTTGCCCATATGGGCCACCGGCGCCAGAACATAGAAGGTCGAACATCCTTCGGGGGCAAGGCTTGGGTCCGTGACCGTGGGATGGTGCAGATAGAGCGAGAAATCCTTGGGCAGGATACCGTTCTTGTAAATATCGTCGAGCAGTCCCTTGTAGCGCGGGCCGAACAGGATCATGTGGTGGGGAATTCCGGGCCATGTGCCTTTGATGCCCAGATGCAGCACGAACAGCGAAGGCGACCAGCTTTTCCGGTTCAGCGATTTCGCCGCCCGCTCGCCCCGCTTGTTGCTGGTCAGCAGATCCCGGTATGTGTGCATCAGGTCGCCGTTGGACGCCAGCATGTCGCAGTCCATCCGCCAGCCCGATTTGGTCCGCACGCCTGTTACCTTGTCACCGCGCGTTTCGATTTCTTCGACCGGATCGGCGAGGCGCAGGGTGCCGCCAAGGCGTTCGAAATGGGTGACCATTGCCGCAACCAGCCGGTTTGTCCCGCCCTTGGCAAACCAGACGCCGCCATCTTTTTCAATGGTATGGATCAGCGCGTAAATCGCGCTGGTCGACATGGGATTGCCCCCAACCAAAAGCGTATGGAAGGACAAAGCCTCGCGCAGCTTTTCATCTTTCACGTATGACGAAACAATCGAATAGACCGAACGCCACGCCTGATATTTCATCAGGGCAGGGGCGGCTTTGATCATCGATGCAAAATCAAGGAAGGCAACAGTGCCGAGCTTTTGATAGCCTTCCTTGTACACACCCTTCGAATATTCGAGGAACTTGCGGTATCCTTCGACATCTTCGGGGTTCAGTTTCTCGATTTCCGCTTTCAACCCGGGGACGTCGTTGGAATAATCGAAATTGGTGCCATCGGACCAGTTCAGCCGGTAGAAGGGGAAGACCGGCATCAACTCGATATCGTCGGCCATCTTGTGGCCGGACAAGGCCCATAATTCTTCAAGGCAGGGCGGGTCGGTGATGACGGTGGGCCCGCCATCAAAGGTGAAGCCGTCCTTTTCCCAATAATAGCCGCGGCCGCCGGGCTTGTCCCGGGCTTCGACTATGGTGGTCGCGACGCCAGCGGATTGCAAACGGATGGCGAGCGCAAGTCCCCCAAATCCGGCACCTATGATTGCTGCGGTTTTCATTTCTTTTTGCTCCGGATCGCGGTGATGGCTTTCCCGATGGGAATGGGCGGCTTGCCAGTCAGAATGCGCGCCTTGTCACCGGGCGTCGTATTCCCCGCATAGAAGCGTTCGATCAATCCGGGCTTTAACCTGTAGAAGCGTTCAAGGATTTTGTAGCGATCCGCCGCTTCCGCACCCCGGAACAGCATGCGGTTCAGCATGCGGTAGAATTTGCCATTTTGCCAATGCTCCTGCGCACGCTGGCGCATCACCATGTTCAGCTTGTCCCCGTCCAGATCGGGTTGTTCGGCAATGAAGATGGCATTGCGCACGGCGTCGGGCAGGGAATAGCTGGTCACCGCCTGGAAAAAAGCACCGCGCGCGCCGGCCTTGGCGGTTCGTCCGCTGCCGCTCGCCCAGTAATTTTCAAGGTCGCCGCCCATCACCACCGGTAATACGCCGCTTTCCTCGCGCACCACGCGTTCGACTTTCCAGCCATTGGTGTCCGCATATTCGGCAATACGCTGCCGGTAACGGCGGGCGTCGTGGGCGGGCGTGTCGCTATAATAGGTGTCCTCCACAAAAATCTTGTCCATGCCAAAGGGCAGGACATAGACGAAACGGTAGCCGTCAAACTGTTCCACGGTAGCGTCCATGACGATCGGCTTCGTCAGATTGTGGGGTTCGGACAATTGCATCAGTTGCCCGGTAAACTTCTGCCAGCCGCAATCCAGATGGTTGAGATCGCCCGCACCGCGCACGTCGATGACCCCTCCGGCATTGATACGCTGCGCACCGTCAAGCACGACCAGCCGGGGGGATACGGCCTTTACCTCCCGCCCCAGCATCAGGGCAGATGAAGGCAGGCTGTGGCGCAAAACCCAGTCCAGCCGTTCCGACTCAATGGTGTAATAAATATTGTCTAGCTCGCGGCTATGCGCGGGGAAACGCACTTCATAACCGGACCAGCCATAGGTGACGAGCGGCGCCGTCAGCCAGCGATGCTCCGGCAATATGTCGCTCGCAAAATAGCTCCAGATATGGTTGCCGCCAAAGCTGTCGCCCTGTTCGATAAGCACGATTTTCAGTTCGGGACGCATCTTTGCGAGCGCAAGGGCGATCAAACCACCCGCAAGACCGCCACCGACAATCGCAAAATCACATTTAATATTTTCTCGGTTCACCCCCCGGCCCTAGCGCAGGCCCTTTGCAAGGGGAAGGGTTGTCCCAAGGAAATACACAGCTTTCTGCATGGTTGACATTCTAAGGGTGGGAAGAGAGCAAGGGCATATGGCGCACAAGGCAAAAGTGATTGCGATTTACAGTTTGAAAGGCGGTGTCGGGAAAACCACGCTGGCCGTCAATCTGGCGGCGGAGGCAGCACTGCGTCGCGGGCGCAAGACCTTGCTGTGGGATCTCGACCCTCAGTCGGCGGCAAGCTTTCTCCTGCGTCACGAACCGGAGAAAAAGGCCAAGGCCCGATCTGTTTTCGAACGTGATATCGAGCCCGGCAAACTGATCGTGTCGACACAGATCAAGGGACTGGATCTGTTGCCTGCGGATATTTCGCTGCGCGGTCTGGACAGTTTCTTTCACGCGCTGGGAAAGAAAAAGCGGTTGGCCAAAATCGTCGAGGATATTCGCCATGACTATGACCGCATATTTCTCGATTGCCCGCCGGGCCTGACAGAAACAAGCGAGCAGATGATGCGGGCGGCCGACATCATCCTGGTTCCTGTCATTCCTTCGCCGTTGTCGCGCCGCGCGCTGGACGAGGTCGTCGCGCATCTGCACGGCCACCACAAGGGCCATGCCCCGCTGCTGCCGGTCTTTTCCATGGTTGATCGCAGGCGGAACCTGCATGCCACGGCGCTCGCTTCAAATCCTGACTGGCCGCGCGTGCCCATGGCCAGCGCTGTCGAGCAGATGGCGCTTCACCGCGCGCCGGTCGGGCTTTTTGCGCACCGTTCACCGGCTGGCGAAGCTTTCCATATGCTTTCGGGTGCAATTGAGCGTAAGCTTGCCAAATTGCAGGGATGAAATAGCTTTTTCACAAGGGGGGGGATATGCGCAGAAAATGGCTTTTGGCAGTGCTCGGGGTGGCGGCATTGGCAGGTACGGTCGGCTATGTGAAGCGTGACGCCATTGCCATGAACCTGCTTCATCGGGGTGCCGAAGCGGCGATGGCCCGCAATACGCTTGCCGCTTTGCCGAAGGATCAACTGCATGTCGCCTTTTGCGGCACCGGTTCCCCGCTTCCCAGCCGCGACCGCGCGGCGGCGTGCACGGCTGTTATTGCCGACGGACGGATCTTTGTTTTCGACATGGGGGAGGGGGCCGGTGAAACCCTGTCGCTGATGGGCTTGCCGCTCGAAAAGATCGAGGGTGTATGGCTGACCCATTTGCACAGCGACCATTTTGAAGGCCTCGGCCCGTTCACCCTGCAACGCTGGGCTGGCAGCAGCGCTGCGACGCCGCTTCCCGTATCGGGCCCCGAAGGCGTTGAAGAGATTACCAATGGCTATAACGCCGTCTATCGCATCGATTCCACCTACCGCATCGCGCACCATGGCGCCGATGTCGTAAAACCTGCGGGCTTTGGCATGACCGGTAAGGCAATTGCCCCGGGGTTGGTCTATGATGACAATGGCGTCCGCATTACCGCCTTCGCCGTCGATCATGACCCCATAAAGCCCGCCTTCGGCTACCGTGTCGACTGGAAAGGACGCAGCGTCACCATCAGCGGCGATACCGCCTACACCCCGGCACTGGCCGCCGCCGCCAAAGGGTCGGACCTGTTTGTCAGCGAGCTGCTGTCGCCGCGCATGGTCAAGATTCTGGAAAACAGCGCGCGTAAGGCGGGCAATAGCAATCGCGCCAAAATCTTCAGCGATATCCAGAACTACCATATCAGCCCCGAACAGGCCGCCGATGTTGCCAAAGTCGCAGGTGTCGGCATGCTTGCCTTCACCCATATTGTTCCATCGGTGCCAGGGCCGCTGGAATTTGCGCTGACCGGCACGGCATCGGCGAATTTTGCAGGCCCCATAAAGGTCATGCATGACGGTGATGTCATCAGCATATCGGGCAAGAATGAATTCAAAACTCAGAATTTGCTAAGTCGCTAATTGCCGGAGTAAGGGAAGGCCATGGATTACGCTCTTCCCATACTGCTATCCGCATTGGCGATGACCCTGATTGTGAGTGTCCGCTACCTAGTGGTGAGCGGGGCTTTCGCATGGGCAACGCGTATCCGGCATCCCCGGCTATATGCCGGACTGGAACCGCAGATGCGGCGCGAAATCGGATGGAGCCTTGCCAGTGCCGCCATATACGGAATTCCGGCAGGCATCGTCGCCTGGGGTTGGGATAGCCAGGGCTGGACGCTTATCTACCGCAACATGTCGGACTATCCGATCTGGTATGTGCCCTTGTCGATCTTCCTTTATCTGTTCGCGCACGACACATGGTTTTACTGGACCCACCGGCTCATGCATCGTCCGTGGTGGTTCAAAAAGGCGCATGCCGTCCACCATGAAAGCCGGCCACCCACGGCATGGGCCGCAATGTCGTTCCACCCGTGGGAGGCGCTGACCGGCGCGCTTGTTATCCCTATTTTGGTGTTCATCATTCCCATTCATGTTGGCGCAATTGGCGTTGTGCTGAGTGTAATGACGGTTATGGGTGTAACCAACCATATGGGCTGGGAATTATTTCCCCGATTCATGGTTAACGGGAAATTAGGAAATTGGCTGATAACAGCAACGCATCACCAGAAACATCACGATGCGTATCGGGGGAATTATGGGCTTTACTTCAGGTTTTGGGATAAAATGTGCGGCACCGATCTCGGTCTTGGGGATTGGGGCAGCAGCCCTTCTCGCGGGAACAGCGCTTAACGCAACCGGGTCAACCTCCACTCTGGACGTCAACATCCACGGCCTGCGCAGCATGAAGGGCAATGTCCTCGTCTGTGTTACCGCCAACCCCAAATATTTCCCGGATTGCAGCAAGGACCCCAAAAGCTACCGCGCAAAGGTTGCCGCGCGGGACGCCGAAAATGTGAGTTTTCAGGGTCTGGCCAAGGGCACTTATGCTGTCGCCCTGATCCACGACGAAAATGCCAATAGCAAGATGGATATGGCGGTTTTCCTGCCCAAAGAGGGTTTCGGCTTTTCGCGCAATCCGGCGGTCGTCACCGGTCCGCCCAAGTTCAAGGCCGCTGCCTTTGCCGTCGATGCCGATGAAGTCAGCCAGCGCGTCAAAATGAAATATATGCTCTGACTGCGGTCCTGTGCGATAAGCATGGAACCAATCATGGGGACGGGGTGTTTGTCGCCCTGATAACCGCGGGAGCATTTCATGCCATTTTCCAAGATTCTAGCAACAAGTTGTGCCCTTTTCGCTCTGGGCATCAGCCCGTCGGCCTTTGCCCAGGCGCAAGAGGTGGAAACGGCAAAGGCCGACGCCCCTGACCGCGGTGTTTTTGCAGGCGACTGGCTCACCATCGGTGTCGGTGGTGGCTATGGGCCAAGCTACGAAGGCTCCGACGATTATGTCCTGTTTCCCGCGCCCCTCGCGCAAGGCAGCGTCGATGGATTTGATTTTGGCGCTCGTGGTCCCGGCCTTTATGTCGATCTGGTGCGTGACACCAATTCCGAAGGTAATGTGAAGTTTCTCGCAGGGCCGCTCGTCCGTGTCCGCACCGACCGCAACAGCAATATCAAGGACGCGGTCGTCCGTTCGCTGGGCAAAAGGGATGTTGCGGTTGAAATCGGCGCGACGGCTGGCGTTTCCTTTTCAAAAATGCTCAATCCCTTTGACACGCTGACCCTGTCGTCGGATGTGCAGTGGGACGTCGCCAAAGCGCATCGCGGTCGCCTGATCAGCCCCAGCATCAGCTATTCGACACCGCTATCCACCGCCATTTTCACAAACCTCAGCCTGTCGGCGACCCATGTCGACGGCAATTATGCCGACACCTATTACAGCATCGATGCCGCGGGCAGCGCTGCGAGTGGTCTGCCGGTATTTGACGCCAAAGGCGGTTGGAAAAGCTATGGCGCATCCTTGCTCGGCGGGGTTGATCTGTCGGGTGATGCACGCGACGGCGGCTGGGGCGTGTTCGGCCTTGTCAGCTATTCCCGTCTGACAGGCGATGCCAAACGGTCGCCGGTGACATCGATCCGGGGCGATGCGGACCAGTGGTTTCTGGCCGGCGGCATCAGCTACACATTCTGAAACGGACTTTAACCAGTTGGAAATGGTGATTGGGGCATAGTGGAGCCAATAAAAGGGGCTCGCACATGATCCACGAACGCCAAGAAGACATGCGGAACGACGCAAAAGCCGTCGGTTACAGCCGCGAAAGCCGCGCGAGCTGGATCGGCTCGAAGCTGGCCCAGACGACGGGAATCGGTATCGACCAGCTTGATGCGGTCCACAATTATATGTGGCTGCGCATCCTTCAAAACAACGCCGCAACCCCGACCGCCACCAATGAGGCGGATCATCTGGCCATGCACATCGTAAAACTCGCCCTCCTCGCCGAAACCGCCGCTGCCGATGGCGGCCCGAAGGCGGCAATGGCAGCGGTCATGGAAGCAAGCGGTAACGAGGTCGACCCCCTTCTGGCCCAGAATTTCCTGCGGCTCGCCAGTTCCTCCATATTCTGGATGGCGCTGGATTCAGGAGGTGGCGCGCGGGGTATTCAAGCCAACGCCTAAATCGCGTTAACAGGTATGCGGAAATAGACGTGGCCGCCCGGGGATGCCGGGGGCATGGCTCCCGCGCGGATGTTTACTTGCAGCGATGGCAGGATAAGCAGCGGCGCTTCCAGTGTCTTGTCGCGTGCGGTCCGCATTTCGACAAATTCGGATTCCGATATACCGTCATGCGCGTGGATATTTGATGCCCGCTGCGCCGCGACGCTGGTTTCCCAGCGATAGTCGGTGCGTCCGGAAGGCAGATAGTCATGACCAACGAAAATTCGCGTTTCCGGCGGCAAGGACAGGATTTTTCGGATAGATTTGTACAAGGTCTCGGCATTTCCCCCCGGGAAATCCACGCGGGCGGTGCCATAGTCTGGCATGAATAGCGTATCGCCGACAAAAGCTGCGTCACCGATGACATAGGTCAGGCATGCCGGCGTGTGGCCCGGCGTATGCAGAACCTCGATCTGTAATGATCCAAGAGGCAGGCTGTCGCCTTCGGCAACCAGACGGTCAAACTGGCTGCCGTCGGGAATGACGTCGTCAGCTTCGAACAATGTCGCAAATATCGTTTGGACCTGCGTGATATGATCGCCGATGACGACAGGTGCGCCGGTGACATCGCGCAGATGATGCGCCGCGGATAAATGGTCAGCATGGGCATGGGTTTCGAGCAGATATATGATCTCAAGGCCCTGCGCGTTTGCCGCCGAAAGCAAGGCATCGGATGATGCCGTCGTCACGCGTCCGTTGCGGGGCGTGAAATCCAGCACAGGATCAATAATTGCCGCCTTCTTGGTGACGGGGTCGTGGACAATATAACTTACCGTATTTGTGGCGTTGTCGAAAAAGGCCTGGACGGAAGGTTGCATGAGTCGTCTCCTTATTCTCATATATTAGCACTTGCTAAATTAGAATCAATGAATATAAATAGGCTATGTTTGACACATCACGTTTCGATCTCTCCCTGTTTGAAGAAAGCGCCGGCCGCGCCGCTAACCTGCTTCGTCTATTAAGCAATGAACGGCGCCTCATGATCTTGTGCCAGTTGGCAGAAGGGGAATTATCCGTCGGCGCGATCCAGTCGCGGGTCGGGTTGTCGCAATCCGCGCTGTCGCAGCATCTGGCCCTCCTGCGGGAGGATGGCGTCGTGGCCACCCGCCGGGAGCGTCAGACCATCTATTACAAGATCGTTGATCACGCCGCGCTGCGCATCATCGAAACCCTCGCAGAACTTTTCTGCCCCCCTGAATTAAGGACAAAATCATGACCGCTGCCTTGCATAAACTTTCGCCACGCGAAGTGCAGGATCGGCTGGATGCCGGTTATGCAATTCTTGTAGATATCAGAGAGACCGATGAATTTGCGCGCAGCCACATCAAAGGGGCGCAGTCCACGCCGCTTTCGATGTGGGAAAAGGCGCATCTAAACGTTGATCCCGACACAGATGTTATCTTCACCTGCCGTTCGGGTATGCGCACGGCGGGGGCCTGCGATCGCCTGGCGGCGCGGGTGAAAGGCGATGCCTATGTGCTGGATGGTGGCGTAGATGCGTGGGCCAAGGCAGGCCTGCCTGTCGAAACCGACGCCGATGCACCGATGGAAATCATGCGCCAGGTCCAGATTGCGGCGGGTTCGCTGGTGTTGCTTGGCGTCATTCTCGGCTTTGCCATCGCCCCCATTTGGTTTGCACTTTCGGGCTTTGTAGGTGCCGGGCTGGTTTTTGCCGGTGTCAGCGGATTTTGCGGCATGGCAAGGCTGCTTATGCTCGCCCCCTGGAACCGTGTGAAAGCCGCCTGAAGTGGCCATTGAATCGCTCCTTCTGGCAGGGTTGGGCGGGGCGCTCATCGGTCTTTTGCTCACCTTGTTTGGCGGAGGCGGCTCGGTGTTGGCCACGCCCTGGCTCATCTATGTCGTCGGGCTGACCGATACCCATGCGGCCATCGGAACGTCGGCTGCCGCCGTTGCTGTCAATGCCGCAACAGGCTTGGCGGCTCAGGCGCGGGCGGGGCGGGTCAAATGGCCGTGCGCCATCACCTTCGGAATTGCAGGCCTCGCCGGTTCGCTTGTCGGCGCGCATTTCGCAAAGCAGGTTGATGGCCAAGCGCTGCTCACATGGTTCGCGTTCGCCATGATTGCCATCGCGCTGTCGATGCTCCTGCCAAAGAAGAGCGCCGGTGATCCTTCGGTTCGCTTGACGCCGCCGATGGTATTGAAACTGGCGCCGATTGGCTTGCTTGCCGGACTGGCTGCCGGATTTTTCGGAATTGGCGGCGGCTTTCTGATTGCACCGGGTCTTATGGCCTCGACGGGGATGACGCTGGCAAATGCCAGTGCATCCTCTCTGGTATCGGTCAGCCTGTTTGGCGGTGCAACCAGCCTGTCTTATGCCGCGTCGGGGCAACTGGTCTGGCCGCTGTTCGGTGCTCTTGTAGTGGGCGGGGCAGGGGGTACGTTGGCTGCATTGCCTCTGGCAAAAATGCTCGAAAGCCGCGTGGCTTTGGCACGGGCGATATTCGCACTGATGGTTATTGCGGTGGCTGTCTTTATCTTACTGCACTGAAATCTGTTTAGGGATTACGATCCCACCAGAAACATGTTGATCGTCAGCCGTCCCTTGCGCGGGTCGGGGGACAGGGCGGATGGATCGGGGATGATGCCCGAATGCAATTGCCGTCCGCGGTAGAGGACCAGCCGGTCGGGCACGGCCTCCACCTCGTCGATCAGCTCGAACCAGTCGGTATCGCCATAGCAATAGCGGGCCGGGGGCATACCATAGGCGCGTTCATCCTGGGCGAGCGCGGCGTTGTAACGATCCTCGCGATCGGGCGTTACGGTTTCAAAACCGGTCCGGCGGTGGCGGTAAAAGGCGGTGCCGCCGCTTTCGGGACCCATCAGATAATGCATGATCGCAATGACTTCGCCGCCTGCATGGTCATAATGCGGGATGCGCTGGAGCGGGGAGAGTTCGGACTCCGCTTGCGTGACCAGTGAAAAGGTCGATGCGTCCAGCCGCACGCCACGGGTAAAGCCGAACACGCGCTGCATGACCTGCATCATCAGGTCGCGCCGCCGGTCGAGATAGCTGGGGTCTGCCCAGGACCGTATGCCGGGATAGGAGGCGCCCGCATGCTGATAGGGTGCGGCATAGCCGGCCTGCAGCAATTCGTCCGCCATACCGCTGAAGCCGTCAATGATGACCAGCGGCTCGCCTTCGCGGCCCATGGCGCGGACGTTGATCCTGGGTTCGGGCAATTCCATGGCGACCACATGGGGGAGCGGACGGGCGCAAGTCAACAGCCGCCTCTCGACAGCGCGGGAGAGAAGGCCTATCACCGGACCATCCCCGGGGAGTCGTGTGACTGAGAGGCAGGTGTAACGCCCTGCGACCCGCTGAACCTGATCCCGTTGACGCGGGCGTAGGGAGGGAGCGGCACCCGAAACCCGCGCTCTCCTTATCGATATTATGGAGAGTAGACATGGCAGACATCCCCGCTAGAACCGAAATCGGCGTTACCACTGGACCCATTCGTGGCAGCAAGAAAATATATGTGGGCGAGCGCCGCGTGGCGATGCGCGAAATCCACCTTGAACCCACCAGCGGGGAGCCGCCTGTGCGGGTTTATGACACCAGCGGTCCCTATACCGATCCCAATGCCCTGATCGATATCAGCGCCGGTTTGCCCGAGATCCGCAAGGACTGGATCCGCGCCCGCGGCGATGTCGAGGAGGTTGCCCAGCGCGAGGTGCGTCCCGAGGATAATGGACAGCTCGGCCCCGATCGCAGCGGCGGCGTCGCGCCATTTCCCAATGTCCGCAAAAAGGTGCTGCGCGCCCGGCCGGGGATGAATGTCAGCCAGATGCACTATGCCCGCCGCGGCATCATCACGCCCGAGATGGAATATGTGGCGGAACGCGAAAATCTGGGCCGTGCGCGGCTGGCGGAATATGTCCGCGACGGCGAAAGCTTTGGCGCGGCCATTCCCGATTATGTGACGCCCGAATTTGTGCGGGACGAGGTCGCGCGCGGGCGGGCGATCATCCCCAGCAACATCAACCACCCCGAAAGCGAGCCGATGGCCATTGGCCGCAACTTTCTGGTGAAGATCAATGCCAATATCGGCAACAGCGCCGTCGCCTCCGACGTGGCGTCCGAGGTGGACAAGATGGTCTGGTCCATCCGCTGGGGCGCGGACACGGTGATGGACCTGTCGACGGGGCGCAATATCCACGACACCCGCGAATGGATCATCCGCAACAGCCCCGTGCCGATCGGCACCGTGCCCATTTACCAGGCGCTGGAAAAGGTTGGCGGTATTGCGGAGGACCTGACCTGGGACATCTTCCGCGACACGCTGATCGAACAGGCCGAACAGGGCGTCGACTATTTCACCATCCACGCAGGGGTCCGTCTGCCTTACGTCCCGCTCGCCGCCAAGCGGGTGACCGGCATCGTGTCGCGCGGGGGCAGCATCATGGCGAAATGGTGCCTTGCCCATCATAAGGAAAGCTTCCTCTACGAACATTTTGACGAGATCACCGAGATCATGAAGGCCTATGACATTGCCTACAGCCTCGGCGACGGTCTGCGTCCCGGCTCCATCGCCGACGCCAATGACGAGGCGCAATTTGCCGAGCTCTACACGCTGGGCGAACTTACCCACCGCGCGTGGAAAGAGGATGTGCAGGTCATGATCGAAGGTCCGGGCCATGTGCCCATGCACAAGATCAAGGAGAATATGGACAAGCAACTGGAGGTGTGTGGAGAGGCGCCCTTCTACACCTTGGGACCGCTTACCACCGACATTGCGCCGGGCTATGACCATATCACCAGCGGCATCGGCGCGGCGATGATCGGCTGGTACGGCACGGCCATGCTCTGCTACGTCACGCCCAAGGAGCATCTGGGCCTGCCCGACCGCGACGATGTGAAGGTCGGCGTCGTCACCTACAAGCTGGCCGCCCATGCCGCCGACCTTGCCAAGGGCCACCCCGCCGCAAAGGTCCGCGACGACGCGCTCAGCAAGGCCCGCTTCGAATTCCGCTGGCGGGACCAGTTCAACCTCAGCCTCGATCCCGACACGGCCGAGCAGTATCACGACCAGACTTTGCCCGCGGAAGGCGCGAAGACCGCCCATTTCTGCAGTATGTGCGGCCCCAAATTCTGCTCGATGAAAATCAGCCAGGAAGTGCGCGACTTCGCCCGCCTGCAAAACCAGCCCGCCACCGAATTCGTTGCGGCAGAAGAGGCCGAGGCCGGCATGGCGGAAATGAGCAAGGTCTATGACGAAACTGGCCGCGAACTCTACATGGGCGCGGGAGACCGCGAGCACGACTAGGCCAGCTTAAGCCAGCCCCCTGCGATTGTCACACCGACAGTTGCAGGCGGTTGCGGCCGGCGTTCTTCGCGGCGTAGAGCGCCATGTCGGCGCGGCTGAGCAGGGTGTCGAGCGTTTCGCCCGGGCGGCTGACCGCAAGGCCGAAACTGGCGGTCACATGGATCAGCCCCTGCGGCGTGATCAGCGGCATCGCCTCCAGCTGCAGGCGCATCGCCTCGATATGCGCCTGTGCCGCCATGGCTGCCGCCCCGCGTTCGTCATGGGGCAGGGGAAAGAGCAACCCGAACTCCTCCCCACCCAGACGGGCGAGCAGAGCCTCCTTGGGCGCGGCACTGCGCAGCACCTCGGCGGCATGCTTCAACGCATTGTCGCCGCCGGCATGGCCGATCCGGTCGTTGATCTTCTTGAAATGGTCGATGTCGATCATGGCGAGCATATGGGAACTGTCCGTGCCCAGCCGCGCGGTGGCGGCATCGACAAAGGACCGGCGGTTATGGAGCGCCGTCAACGGATCCAGATGCGCCAGCTTGTCGAGCCGCTCATTCGCCTTTTTCAGCTTCCAGCTTAAAAAAGCGACAAAGCCGTAGGAGGGCGGCGCCACCAGCAACGGAATGATCGCCGCCACCATCATGGTCGTGGCATAATCGGCGGTCCCGCTGATCTGGAAACTGATATGCGTGGCAAGCAGCGACGCGATGACGGAAAAGGCAACGACGCCAATCCCCGTCAAAACCAGCCTCAACTTTGTCGCCGCGATATTCATCTCATCCATAAAGCCTATAAACGACCGCCCGCGCCTATCTTTGATAGGGAAGGCGGAAGTTTATGATGCAGGGAGAATGATTAATATTTTGGGTGGTTGGGGGTGGTGAAGGAGTTCGAGATTCTTGCGATGTGTGAATTATTGCTCGAAATTTCGATAAAATGTGCGATTAGTTTCCGATACGATTATCTGACTGGTCAGTAATTTGAACAAATTGAAAAGGGGCTATGGTGACTGACCGTTTATTTTCTCAAAAAGTAGATCCTTGGCTTTTGCGAGGAAACCCCCAAGTTACTGAACTTTTAAACGGTCTTCGTGGGAGCTTTGAAGTAACATGGGCGGCTGAACGTATAGCTTATGGCACGAAAATGTTATGTTTCATTCTAAAGCCACATGACATTATTAAAGAAACATTTGGTTTTGAGCGCGAGATTGCATTATTTGTTTCTCGTTTCCCTTTCGTCGAGCCGAGGACATTTCAAGCCATCGACCAATTTTGTCATGAAAGCCCGCTCCATGAACGGGTCGATCCAAGCGTTGTAATACTGAACTCCCCTGATAATCGCATGCTCGAAAAAATAAATAACCAGCAGAGCGAGTACCCACAATCGCGAATGATTGTCGCGCTAAGTGACGCCATACTATCGAAAGCTGTCGATGATAGGTGGGCCATAAACAACGGAATAAGTGAAGTTCTATTCATAAGAGACCTATTTAATTATAAGTTGCCGGTTCAGCCTAGTCAGTATTTTTACGGTCGTGAACAAGTTATATCTACATTGGTAGATGGGGTTAGAAAGTGTCAAAATAGTGGCTTATTTGGGTTGAGAAAGACCGGAAAAACATCAATATTACTAAGGGTATTAGATATATTGCATCACGATAGGACCACATACCAAGTATTTATAGATTGTAAGAAAAGGTATATTAGAAAACTTACATGCGACGGCTTAATTGCAAGGCTAGTAAAACAGATCGATCAAATATTTAAATCAAATATTTCTGCTCAGCTAGAAAAAGGAATAGATGCAACAGAAGTCTTAGAGAATGCTATTCGAAAAATACCCAACGGCCGTCGGCTATGTATTGTATTTGATGAAATTGAATACATCACTCCATTATCGCCGACTGACTTGCAATGGAAAGAAGAATTTGTAGATTTTTGGCAAGCGGTTTGGGCAATTCAGTCTGAGACTCAGAAGCTATGCTTCATTATTTGCGGCGTTAATCCTTCAATTTGTGAGATAGATAGATTTGCTGACGCAAAAGGAGGTGGCTCCGTCCAAAATCCAATGTTTGGCATCGTAAACGTGCAATATTTGCACGGTCTCGGGCGTAATGCTTTAGCCGATATGATGCATTTCTTTGGAAAACGGATGGGGCTTCGTTTTTCGGAAGAAGCAATCCAGTATGTTTTTGACCGATTTGGCGGTCATCCACTGCTATCACGATTAGCGTGTTCATTTTACCATGAAACTTTGCTGGCGCGTTCCGAACGCAGGCCTATTGAAATCTCCCGGGCTATCGAGGAGAGAATGGAAGCAGAGTGCTATGCGGAAATATCAGCATATTGCGAGCATGTTGTGTCCGAAGTGCGAGAATTTTATCCGGATGAATTTGAACTTTTGAGTTTAGCAGCTCGAGGAGAAGCGGAGCAATTTTTGGATCGCGCTAGGTCTGGTCGGGGACTTGCTCATATTCGTAACTATGGCTTACTCGAACAAGTAGATGCAGGTAAGCCGATAGTGCTGATCCCGGTACTACGGCAATATTTGCAAGAGCAATTCAAGAGAGAGTCGGGCGAGAGGCATTTCAGGGTCATGCTGCAATTCGAAGCAAGGCCGTCTTGGTTAGAGCGAAAAAAACGCTCTCTTGACGAAGACATTTGTATTCTAAACGAAGAACTTAGAGCTACGGGTATGTACGATCTTTTTCCTGGGGGAAGTTTGCGGAAGATTAGCGATTTATTGAGATTAGACGTAGTTCAGACTCAATCTGATTTGACCAACTTCCTGGTTGTTATTAATAGAATTTTCGTAGAAAATATTGAACGTCATTTAAAAGATAGCGGACGTAAACTGTTTGTAGATGTAAAGTCGGATTTTCCGCATCTTTTTGAAGCATTGATGAGAATCAAGCTATATCGGCACTACTCAGGGCACATTGAATTAGATGACAGTTGGTTGCAACGATTTAAGTCTTACGTAGCAAATGATTTCGGTGACTTGGGTGAGAGCGTTTTTGTGGAATGTCCATTTTTGGTTCAACAAGTTGTTTTGGAAGAAATGCATGTCGGTTTGCAGTATGAAATTGCGCGATATTGATTAATGCGTCATCTATATTTAATTACACTGATCTAACTTGGCCATATGTATTGGAATCTATGTAAAAAGGATTGCTATTATCTTTTGCCGAATATGTCTTGATTATCTACCTTTCACTATCAGCCTATAACTATCTCGCGCACCAATTAGGTGGATGGATGAATTAGCTATCCAATCACCATTTGCATCCGCCCCCAATCCCTCGCATAACGCCCTCGACGTCGTGACGCGCGGCGTTGGGGATTAGTACCCCCTGCATAGCCGGTTAAGGTGTTGTTCGTAAACAGCACCACACTCTCTTGACCTTATGGTCGGGGAGCCTGTGGTGTATGTCCAGGGCTCGCCTAAAGACCATAGGACCGTGCTATGCCGGGTACTAACTCCCCGATCACCAGTGAGGATCAAGGGAGACACAGAGGGCGGGGGCGGACCGCTTTCTTTCTCTCATGCAGGGAGAAGTTTATGCCGCTTGGCACCACTCACCAGATCAGCGGAACCATCGCGCGCGGGCCCTGGGGCTATGTCCTGCATGTGGGTAATGGCGGGGTGTGGGAGCTCGACTGCGGCCTGTTCACCCGCCTCCGCCTCCGCTCTGCCCGCGCGCGGGCTGTGCGGGTGGAGGGGGAGCGGGTTGGCTTTAATGCGCTGGCGGTGCGGCGGGTGGTGGTTCTGGATTGATGGGGGGTGTGGGGCCTCCCCCTCTCCACTGCGTCTAATGGCTAAAGCCATAAGACTTCGTACCTCTCCCCTGAAGGAGAGAGGGAAAGGTGCTCTCCTCTCTCCTTTAGGGGAGAGGATACGCAGCCTTGGCCGAAAGGCCTAGGCGGAGTTGGAGAGGGGCTTCGGCACCGCAAGGGCAAAAAGAAACGGTACTTCCCAAATTGCTTTTTCTGCCGCTATGTCTTTTGGCAAATGGGGCAAGGAAATGGGGGTTACCGGATGAAGGGGTTTGTTTGGGCGGCGCTTTTGGGGTTGGGCGTTGCGGGTTTTACGCCGGCGGCGGTGGCGCAGGGGCGCGATTTTTACCTGATGCAGTATAATTCGACCGTCCGCGATATGAACAAGCTGGTCGACCGGATCAACGCGCTGAAAACCGATATCCGGACGGAGAAGGATTTTACCCGCGGTTGCTCCATGCTGGCCAGCCTGATTTCCGATATGAAAGAGGCGCAGATTCTGACCGAACGGCTGGCGGACTATGCCTATCAGATCGACGATATGGAAAACCACCGGGCTGCGGTGGACCAGCATAATGCCTATCTGGAAGAACGGCGGTTCTGGGAGGAGCAGCGGGACCGGATGTGTAAGTAGTGGAGGTGGCGGGGGTGGTGTGTGGCCTCCCCCTCTCCACTGCGTCTAATGGCTGAAGCCATAAGACTTCGTACCTCTCCCCTGAAGGGGAGAGGGAAAGTGCTCTCCTCTCTCCTTTAGGGGAGAGGATACGCAGCCTTGGCCGACAGGCCTAGGCGGAGTTGGAGAGGGGCCTGGTGGTGCCGATGTTCGCACCCCATACCAGTCCATTTTGGTTCCATCTCCGCTTGCCAACAATATCTATGCCTATAACTTTGAGTCGACCACTACGTCTGGGGGAAGACAGTTAGATGGAAAATCGCATTGTCGAGATTGCGCGGAAAAAGGCGCAGAAAAACACGGGCAAAAGTCGGCAGGCCGACTGGAAAAGCCGAGATACCAATCCCGCTTTCTTTGTCCGAACCGATGCCATCCGTCCTCCCACTTTTCCGCCTGATATCAAGCTTGAACGGCGCACTCTTCCCACCGATTCCGGAACCGCGCTGATCATCCCCTTGCCCTTGCGGGCCGTCACACCATCGGCAATCGCGCTGAAACCTGCAAAGCCTGCGACCAAGTCCAAAAAGACACGCACCGCCACCAAATCCAAATCTACCGCCGCAAAGCCCAGGGTCGCAAAACCTGCGGTACACAAGAAGACAGCCAAGAAGGCTGCCCCCCGAAAACCCCGCGCGAAGAAAACGGATGAACTTCGCGCGGGGGCAGAACCCCTTGTCATGGCGATCACGCCGCCCGCCACCGCGATCGCCGCGCCGGCCGTTGCCGAAATGGCGATGCCGGTTGCTGGGCCAGTAGCTGCTCCCGTGACGATGCCCGATGACCGGACCCCGCTGCCCCGTGCAAAGGCGGTTGCGGTTTACCGCAAAAACAATTTGCTGGATGTTGTCGGCTATTGGATGCGGACGCGGATGGCGGACCTTGCCAAGCTGTTCGCGCCCCGGCCGAAAACACGCAAGCGCGTGCCCAAAATGGCCGACCTGATCGCGGAAAACACCGCGCTACGCCAGGAAATCGCCCGCCTGCGCGCGTTGCAATAGGCAGGGGCTAGCGCCTTACCAGCCCCATGGCGTGGGCGGCGTGCCGACCGTCTGTGTCAGGTCGAATTCCACACGGAACAGGCGTGCCGTCGGCCCCGCCGGACGGCGCAGCTCATAGACAAATACCGCTTTGGCGTCGCGCGCGTCGCTGACCTCCACGCTCCACACATTGGTCACCGAACGGTCCAGCCCGTTGGCGCGGAAGCTGGCGATGCTTTCGGCGTCGACCGGAAAATCCTGCCGCCCTGCGGTCCCGCTTGCCGCGGTGTCGCCGCCATACATGGTAACCTTGTCGGCGCTGCCATCCTCATGCCGGTGGTCGTGTTTCAGCCGCAGGCCCGTGCCTGTGCGGGTGATGACCCAGGTGCGGCTGCGGTCGGTGCCGACATGGAAGGGGATTTCGATGCGGTCGCGGTCGCACCTGCGCACATGCATGACAAGCGGTTTGCCCGCCATATCGGCGTCCGCCCCCGCCGGTTCGCTTCCCGCGATACGCCCCGCAAATGCCTTACCGCACAGCGCCGACATGCGGGCCATGAAGGCATCCTGCGGATCGGGCGCGGCAGGGGTGGAGGCGCAACCGCCGAGCAGGACGGTGGCCGCGATGGCGGGGGCAAGGATCTTGTAAAGCATAACGCATCCTAACGCCCCACCGGCGCGGCGCAAGCGGGGAAGGGGGAGGCACCAACTTCCAATTACATCTTTCCTACATGGGTATTACTGTGGCTTTCTGGGGGTCTATGGAACAGGATATTTCACCCTCAAACGGGCCGGATGAAACCGGCGACCGTTTCGACTTCACCCCCGTACCTTTGCAGCGCAGCCGTTATGATGGCTGGACGCCGCGGGTGCAGAAACATTTTATCCATGCGCTGTCGGTCATGGGCTCGGTCGGGGCGGCGTGCCGGGCGGTGGGCAGGGGGCGGGTGTCGGCCTATCGTCTGCGCGAGCGCGAGGGCGCGGAAAGCTTTGCCGATGCGTGGGATGCCGCGCTGGAGGCCGGACGGGACCGGCAGTATAATTATCTGCTCGACCGGGCGGTCAACGGCGTGACGACGGTGCGCGTGATGCGCGGCGGGTCGGTGTCGGTGGAGGGCGGGCCGGACATGGCGCTGCTGCGCGGGGCGCTGGCGCGTTAATTTAAAGCAACAAAGGATACAGTTTCAGTGCCGTTTTGCGTGTCTTTTGTATCTTTAGGTAAAGCTTCTTGCTCCCCATGCCCATGCTGGTCATAAAGGCGAACAATCATTGGAAAGTTTAACAGGTACCATGCGCAAGAAAGATAATCCCAACTGGTTCAGTATTGGAATGGATGCATGGGCGCTGGCGGCGGAATCGAACATGGTGATCGCGATGCGCATAGGCGCGCTCGCCTTTGGCGGGCCGTCCGCGGTGAAAGAGGCGGAGCGGATGGTGGCCGAAAAGGTGGCGGCGAACCTGTCGCTGGGCGCGGATTTGCTGACCGGAAAGCTTGGCACCAGCCCTGAACAGATCGTCAGCGGCAGCATCGCGCATTATTCGCGACGGGTGACCGCGAACAGGCGGCGGCTGGGCTGGTAAACAGGCGGCGCGCCGTTGCCGACGCGCCCGCCTCTGTCAGCCGAGTTTGGCGAGCAGGCGCTCGGCCGCTTCCTCCGACGATGCCGGATTCTGGCCGGTGATCAGCAGGCCGTCCTCCACCACATGGGCCGCCCAGTCCACGCCCCGGCTATACTGTCCGCCCTGCTCTTTGTGGGAGGTCAGCACCATCAGGATATTCATACGCTCGTTTCTTCCATCCAAAGGGAGAGGTTGCGCGGATTAACCGGCCGCAAGGCAACCTGCGGTGCCAAGGAAAGTTCCCGAAATGCCCTTTACGGTCGGCAGGACCGGGTCAGTGCTTTGTCATCCGAACCAGAGACCAGTCATAACCCAGTTCCTGCACCCGGGCCTTCAACAAAGCGGCGGTGGGTTCGCTTGGTTTGGGGGTACGGGTCAACATCCACAAATAGCGGCCGCTGGGCTCACCAACGATCGACCAGCTATAATCCTCGGCATGGTCAAGTACCCAATAATCGCCGTAGAAAGGCCCGAAGAACGACACCTTGAGCTTTGCTCCGCCACTTCCCTCGACAATCTTGGCTTTGCCCTTTGCGGTGGAAAGCTTGCCATCAACCGCGTCTTTGCGGCAACTGTTGAGCACGCTCACCGCGCCGTCGGGAAGGCGCGCATATTCGGCGGTAACGGCTTCGCAGCCCTTTTGAAAACCAGCTTCATACCGCCCATATTCATACCACCGGCCAAGATACCGATCCAACTCGACCGCCTTTGCAGGTTGCGGCACATTCTGGTTGCCGACTGGCCCGCGATCCAAGGCTGCGCAGCCGGGCAAAAACAAGGCTGCTGCGACAAGAGAGAGGCTGACAGGAATAAGCTTGGCAGATTTTGGGGGCGGGGCGGATATCTTGTTCTTGGTCACTATAGACTCCCTAACACGGCGCCACTCACAACGCCCTTCAAGAGCGGTTATTCCGTTCGGCACCACGACGATGCTTTGCCGAGCGCTTTTTCTGCACCATAACCAAACCGAAAACAGCAAGACATGCCATAAGTGCGATGAGCGTATAGGCAATGATTAACCGGGTTTCCATGCAATGCTTCCTGTCTGCACTGATCCCAAATCATGATGGGATGCGCAAAATCGAACGAATGACATTCTCCAACGCATTGATCGTTCCAATGGTTCCGCTTTTTTTTGGGGCTGGACGCCCAAATCACCCATTTAGGCGATGGACCCAAACGCCCAACCGATGCAGACTCACAATTGTCATGGCTCAATAGGGAGATGGATTATGGGACGCGTACTTGGCTTAGGTGGCCTCTTTTTCAAATCGGCAGATCCAGCCGCAATGCGGGAATGGTATTCCCGCGTCTTAGGAATTGAGGTCGATGAATGGGGTGCGTTTTTCACGCCGGACGCTGCCGCCGGGCATCCGGGGGCCGGAACCGTTTTTTCTCCCTTTAGTGCCGAAACAGACTATTTTTCGCCGTCGGAGAAAGAATTCATGTTCAATCTGATGGTTGATAATCTCGACGAGGTTTTAGTACGCTGCGCAGAACATGGGGTCGTTCCTGTTAAATCTTTCCCCGACGAAGCAAATGGCCGCTTTGCGCATATCATGGATCCTGAAGGTCGCAAGGTCGAACTATGGCAGCCTATGCCGATGGAATAGGGTGACGGAACCTCGTTGAGATTTTGGCGTTTATGTTGAAATTCCAACGGGAGGCATTCGTGACCGATATTTTTTCCATATTGAAATCAGACCATGATCTTCATCGTGCGATGCTTGCCAAGATTGCTGAAACAAGTGGCGATACGGCAGAGCGTCGCGACCTTTTCGAAGCTTTTCGGATTGAGGTCACAGCCCATGCCGCGGCAGAGGAACAATCTCTTTACGCTACAATGCTGGCGGATCCTGATCTTCAGGATGATGGTCGCCATTCTGTGGCCGAACACAAAGAAATCGACGACATGCTCGGTGAATTGCAGGAAACGGACATGGCAACAGGTGCGTGGCTGACGAAATTCAAGGAAATGCGTCACAGATACGAACATCACATCGATGAAGAGGAAGAGGAGATGTTCCCGGCGGCACAGGAGCAGTTTAGCAGGACGAAAAGCATGGAGTTGGGCGCAACCTTTGACCGCCGCAAACCTGCCGAACTTGAGGTCGCAGAAGCCAGCGATAACGGCGACCATAAGGATTAATTTAGGCTTCCTGTGGTTCCAATTTGCTAAATATCATGATTGGGCGTATGCTGAGCCTTGCTATCGTCGAACGCGACGGAATTTGAGGCGCGTAACTGGCGTAATGCTGGATCCTCGCAAACGTTTTCCTACCACGACTTGGCTTCCCATGTGGCGCTGTTGCCACATGGTCACCTGTTTCGTGAAAGGAACATCAATATGCCTACTGGCACCGTAAAATTCTTCAATGCCGACAAAGGTTATGGCTTTATTGCACCCGATGGTGGCGGTGATGACAGCTTTGTACACATTTCTGCTGTGCAGGCCGCTGGCATGCACTCGCTTGATAAGGAACAGCGCGTAAACTACGAAGTTGAAGTTGGCCGTAACGGCAAAGCGTCAGCTGTTAACCTGTCGCAAGCGGACTAATTCACTAAAGTTATGAAAAAGGGCCGCTCTGCCGCGGCCCTTTTTTTGTGACTAATTCAGTATGGCGCCGGTCATCCACATGAATGACAAAGCAATAATGGCCAAAATCAAAGAAATTGCCAGCACGTAGCGGACCCCTTGATTCTTGATGCCGCCACTGACCTCCTGTTCGGTCACATCGATTTTATCGCCATCTTTATGCATTGTTATTGCTCCTGCTCTGGCAATTCAGCATCATCGCTGCTGTCCAAGCGCAATATAACACACAAAAGGGTTAGCTTGTTTCACGAAACGGCCAATTAATGACCCCACCAACCCAAAGGGCGAGCCATATCAGTATAGGCTGAAATGCAAGTCTCGGCCCATGGTAGTACCAGCTCAAATTGGTGCCGCCGATGTTTATGTCGTTTAATGCGTGGTTGAAATTCGCGGGCCACACGCAAACTGCATATAGAGCCAAACTGATGCCAGAGGCTTTCTGAAGTCTAGGGATCAGCAGTCCCAATGCTCCTGCAATCTCCGCCAATCCAGTTAAGAATACGACTTGAGCCGGAAAAGGAACCCAGTCCGGCGTGATTGACAGAAAACCGGTTGGCGATCGCAAATGTGCAACGCCCGCAGCAAAATAAAAGAGCGCCACGATGATGCGAAATATTGTGCGGATAATTCCCTTGCGCTTCATCTTTTGCGAACGAACTCGGCCCGCAACACCAAGCCCTTGATACCTTCATACTTGCAATCGATCTCTTGTGGATCGCCAGTTAGCCTTATGGATTTGATCAGGGTCCCGCGCTTAAGAGTTTGTCCGGCACCTTTGACAGTAAGGTCCTTGATTAGTGTTACTTGGTCGCCGTCTTTCAAAATGTTTCCAACAGAATCACGTACTTCCACATCATCAACCGCGGCAGCACGGCTTCTTGCTTCTTCGGCGGAAATCCAATCGCCTGAAGCTTCATCGTAAACATAATCGTCGTTGTCGCTCATCAGTCAGTCCCGCCCAATTTTCGTCGCCACATTATTTTGGCGATGCGAGTTAATGTCCGTTGCAATTTGCAACCATGTAAGTAAGATTTTTCTACAAGAGCGGAGAGATAAAGATGGCGCAAGAGGAAACAACCATAGATGTTTTGATCGTCGGCGCAGGATTGTCGGGTATAGGGGCAGCAGCGCATTTGACGATGCAATGCCCAAATAAGAGCTTTGCCATTGTTGAACAGCGCAAGGATATGGGCGGAACATGGGACTTGTTCCGGTATCCTGGTATTCGGTCGGATTCAGACATGCATACGCTCGGTTATCGTTTCAAACCCTGGCTGCATGAAAAGACGATCGCTGATGGCCCTGCAATTCACGATTATGTTCACGAAACTGCAGCTGAATTCGGGATTACTCCCCACATTCATTTCGGCCATCGCGTCGTATCCGCAAACTGGTCCAGTGCGGATGCGCGCTGGTATGTCATAGCCAAATCCGTAGATGGCGGCGCAGACCGTCATTTTGCTGCACGCTTCTTGTTCATGTGCGCAGGCTATTATGATTATGATCAGGGATACCGACCCGATTTTCCGGGTGAAAAAAACTTCAAAGGTCAGATAATCCACCCTCAGCATTGGCCTGAAGGACTGGACTATGTCGGTAAAAAAGTTGTCGTTATTGGTTCCGGAGCGACTGCAGTCACCATTGTACCGGTAATGGCAGAAGAGGGCGCTGATGTGACTATGTTGCAGCGTTCACCCACTTATATGGTTTCGCGTCCCGCGCGAGATCCGTTCGCCAATAACCTGCGGAAATTTCTGCCAGAAAAAATTGCCTATGCAATCACACGGTGGAAAAACATCAATCAACAGCGGTTCACTTATTGGTATGCCCGCCGCAATCCGGCGAAACTTGGCGAAAAGCTTGTGGAAATGGCACGACAGGAGCTGCCGGAAGCGATCGACGTGGATAAGCATTTCGTTCCAAAATATGGTCCCTGGGAACAGAGACTATGTCTCGTACCGGACAGCGACATGTTTAAAGCGATCGCCTCCGGCAAGGCGAAAGTCGTCACGGATCACATCGAGCAGTTTACAAAAACAGGCATTCAGCTGAAGTCTGGTGATCATCTCGACGCGGATATCATTGTCACTGCTACCGGACTTAATCTTGTAACGATGGGCAAGACGGCAATGAGCATTGACGGCCAGCCGATTAACTTTGGCGAGCATTTCAATTATAAGGGTGTGATGTATAACGACATTCCAAACCTTGCGAGTGTCTTTGGATATATCAACGCATCGTGGACGCTGAAAACGGATATTGTTGCCGACTATGTCTGCCGCCTGTTGTGGAAAATGGACGACAAAAATGCCACGATTGCGACACCACATTTGGAAGACGTGAATATGCCGCGACTTCCATTCGTATCCGACTTTAGTTCGGGATATTTTGCGCGTTCGTTCGACAAGTTGCCGAAAAATGGCGACCGTCACCCTTGGCGCGTTCTGCAAGATTACAAGGCGGAAAAGAAAATACTTTCCGAAGATCCGGTCGACGACGGTGTGATGGTCTTTTCAAACCCTATTGCCGTGACACGCGAAGAGATTGCGGAAACGCTTTTAGCTGCCGAATGAAGTTTTCATTTGGCGGCTGACATTCAGTCCAAATGCCGCACGGTTGCTGCAACCCGTCTTGTTTCCTGCACGGGATCGGGGGCGATGATGTGGGTGCGTCGCTTTACTATCCAGATGAGCAAAGCCAGGCCGAGTAAGGCGCATGCGGCGATCCCGCCCATTAGCCATTTGGTGAAGGTACGCATTTGCTGTGCATGAGCCAATAAGGGCGGCGGCTTTTGCGCCTTTTTTACGTCCCAATACTCAATTTCGAATTTTCCGTCTTTCGGCCTGTACAGCCGTATTTCTGCACTAAACCAATACTTTCCATCATGTGCGACATAAGTGACACTAACGTCGTCTCTGTCCGGACCGAATGTTTTTTGTTTGGGCACATAAAGGGCCGGCACCATTGGAGGGGCCTTTTTCAACAAGGCAGACATTTGCTCGAACTGGACCCGGCTGTCGTCGGCAAACGAAGGGGCTATCATCTTTTCCGTATTTTTATAGTCGCCGCGTTTCACGGCTCTAATAAAGGGATCGGTTGTCGCCGCCACGTCGGCGTCAAGATTTACCTTCTCCACCGCACCGGATGTGCATGACGCCGTGCCTAGAAAGGAAGCGATGAGCGCGAACGCAAGAAATATGCGTGCCATTTCTGAAAATTCTCCCCTTCAAATCGCTTTGCCGCTAACGAAGCTTCCATGCGTTATGACGATTTGATCCAGCCTGACAACGGCCAACCTGCCACGCCCATCCAATTAATCGAGAAGAGCGGCTTTGAATCCTGGCTTGCCTCACAAGCCGATGCTATTCGAACGGCTGTCCAAGCACAAAAATTTGAAGGCAACACTGGTGATTTTGCAATCTTACCGGGTGAAAAGCCGAAGGACTGGTCTGTAGTAGCGGGCGTGGCCGATGCCAAAAAACTCGCGATATGGTCATTAGCCAAACTTTCCGACATACTTCCCGAAGGCTGTTATCGTTTAACTGATATCGATGCAGGCGATGCCATGGTTGGCTGGATGCTCGGACAATATCGCTATCAGGAATATCTGAGTGAACCGAAATTGACGGGCGCGCGAATTTTGCTTGTAAAGGAACCGGGCCGCATTGCCGGTTCGGCGTTGCAAGCAACGGCAACTGCGTTGGTGCGCGACCTCGTCAATCGCCCAGCGGCAGATATGGGGCCTAACGCGCTTGAAGCGGAAACCAGACGTGTTGCAAAATCCTATCGAGCAGAAGTTGCGGTCATCGGCGGCGACGCGTTGGAATCGGGCTTCCCGCTGATTCATGCCGTGGGCAAAGCAGCCATGCGCGAACACGCCCCACGCCTCATCGAGCTGCATTGGGGTGACGACCGGCACCCGCGCGTTGCGATTGTCGGAAAAGGAATTACGTTCGACAGCGGCGGTTTAGATATCAAGCCCGCCAGCGGTATGCGGATCATGAAAAAGGACATGGGTGGTGCTGCGCATGCGTTGGCACTAGCCGAGATGATTATGGCAGCGCATCTGCCGGTCCGGCTACACTTGCTTATTGCTGCTGCAGAAAACAGCATTTCGGGTAACGCTTTGCGTCCCGGGGATGTGATCAAAAGTCGTAAAGGGATTACCGTAGAGATCGACAATACTGACGCCGAAGGCCGGTTGGTACTGGCGGATGCATTGGCAAAGGCCGTGGAAGACAAAGCTTCGCTGATAATTGACTTTGCAACATTGACGGGTGCCGCACGCACTGCTTTGGGACCTGATTTGCCCGCCATGTTCAGCAATCAGGATGAAGTCGCAGAAGGTCTTCTGGTTGCCTCGAAAACAGTTCAGGATCCAGTTTGGCGGATGCCATTATGGGCACCTTATTCGGAGATGCTCGACAGCGACATCGCGGATACCGCGAATAGCGGAGGGAGCTTTGCGGGCGCGGTGACGGCCGCATTGTTCATGCAGAAGTTCATATCCGATGATACCGCATGGGTCCATCTGGACACTTTCGCATGGCGACCAACTTCTAAGCCCGGACGTCCGAAAGGTGGCGAAGCCTTGGGATTGCGAGCGGTGTTTCGTTATTTGACGGACACTTATCCGGTCCGCTAAGAGCGTGACGGAATTTCAATGTCGCGTTGGCACTTTGCGAACGCCTGTTTCGTTGACCGGTATTGCCCGGATAACGCAAGAGACCTAGCAATAGCTGGTGTGACGCAGTCGGGGAAATGATCATTGGGTATCGAAAAGACCGGTGAGCGGCCAATTTACAAGCTGACAGGACATAGTCTGGTCGGCGACAAGCGAACTACGCCAATAAGGGGTGATCTTGCTGATATTAGCTTGGCAGGCAAGTTGTTCGCGCCTCACTATGCCGTGCCGATGCTGCGTACCGGGATTGCACCAGTCACGGAAATTCGCGCCGAACCACACGCCACCGCGATGCCTGTAAGTGCGTTGATGCACGGCGAAGAATTTGCAGTTCTGGATGTGGCAGGCGAGTGGGCTTGGGGCTATTGCCTGCATGACAATTATCTCGGCTATTTACGCTTTTCAGAACTGGGCGCAGATTTTGACGCGACGCATATCGTAAGTGCGCCTGCCACGCTTCTGGTGGCCTCCCCTTCGACAAAGTCACCTGTTGTGGCACGGTATCCAATGGGTGCACAATTGGCGTGCGGCGCACTCAGCGAATGCGGTAACTATCTCTCGTCAGAGAATGGCTTTGTGCCGGTAGCGCATTTATCCGAAATCGGTGAAGTAGAAGCATCGCCAGCGGATCTTGCCGAAAGGTTGATAGGCACACCCTATAGTTGGGGTGGGCGCAGCGGTGATGCAATTGACTGTTCAGGTCTGGTGCAACTTGTCTTTGGCCTGAAGGGGCTCCTGGCGCCTCGCGATGCTGATATGCAACAGGCCGAATTCGGGGACGATCTGCCCGAAGACGTCCCATTGGTGCGCGGCGACCTTGTGTTCTTCCCCGGTCATGTGGGAATTATGGCCGATGCGGATAACATTATTCACGCTAATGGAACGGCAATGGCTGTCAGTTTGGAACCTCTTGTTGCAGCGGCTGCGCGGTTTGCCGAACATGAACAATCGATTATCGCGCGCAAAAGAGTGGCGATGTGATCAGTCGAAAGGTGAAGATCACCTTTTAAAGGCTTCAATTTATGACTCAAACTGTGTTTATCGATGGTGCAGCCGGAACTACCGGATTGGAAATTGCGGACCGGTTGGCGGGACGTGACGAATTTGCCCTGATTACGCTTGACGACGAAAAGCGAAAGGATTTGGAACATAGGCGACAGGCATTGAACGATGCCGATTTTGTCATTCTCTGTTTGCCGGATGACGCCGCGAAAGAAGCTGTGGCTCTCACGACTTCAGCAAAAACCCGGATTATTGATGCTTCAACAGCCCATCGTACGGATCAAAACTGGGCCTATGGTTTTCCCGAATATCGGAAAGGTCAGCGGGAACGCATTGCTGCGGCACGGCTGGTGAGTAACCCTGGCTGTTATCCGACCGGCTTTCTCGGATTGGTTGCACCCTTGGTCGCCGAGGGTTTGATACCGGAAGACTGGCCCTATTCGGTCAACGCCGTATCGGGATATTCCGGTGGTGGAAAAGCCTTGATTGAGCGTTTTGAAGGTAAAGATGGTGCCGACATAGGTTTTCGCACCTATGGTCTGGATTTAAGCCATAAACATGTTCCGGAAATGCAGACGCATGCCGGTCTCGGACTCGCGCCGATTTTTTCTCCGGCGGTTGTGCGGGCCTTTCGCGGAATGATGGTTGAAGTACCGTTGCCGATCTCGGTCATGCCGGGCAGTGACAGTCCGGAAGAAATGCGATCCTGTCTGGCGGCTCATTACCAGGGTTCCCCTATTGTCACCGTGCATGAGCAGCTTGCACCTTCGGAATTGTTGATCCTGAACACTCAGGAACCATCTGACCGGCTTGATCTCTATGTCCTGGGGTCACCGGACAATACGCAAGTTAGATTATTGGCCATGCTCGACAATCTGGGAAAAGGCGCAAGCGGTGCAGCGGTCCAAAATCTGAATATCATGGCCGGTTTAGAAGAAACGACAGGCCTGAGATTGTGATTCAGTCGTTTCAGGCTAAATGCCTGAATGTATCGGAAATTCACCCGACAGCGGTCAATTTGTCATTTTGGCATTGGAGCGACAAAGCGTCGTGCAAGGCCATCGTCAATGACCCCGAAGGAAGGCTATATTCGAAACAACGGGCCGCTCAATAAGGGGGCTTATCGAAGCCCTTCGGGCTGGCCGTAAAAATCTCGCATCCGGTTTCGGTAATGCCGATGCTGTGTTCAAACTGGGCCGACAGGCTTCGGTCGCGGGTTACAGCCGTCCAGCCATCTTCCAGTACTTTGCCTGCTGCCTTGCCGATATTGATCATGGGTTCGATCGTAAAAATCATTCCCGGACGAAGCTCTGGGCCGGTTCCGGGACGGCCGACATGAACGATCTCCGGCGCATCATGGAAAAGCTGTCCTAGGCCATGACCACAAAAATCGCGCACCACCCCATAACGATGCTTTTCTGCATGCGTCTGTATCGCATGGCCAATGTCGCCCACATGATTTCCGGGTTTCGCCTGTTCGATGCCGAGCATCAGGCATTCATAAGTTACATCAACCAGCCGCTTTGCTTTGACCGGGACATCGCCAACTAGAAACATACGGCTAGTGTCCCCGTGCCAGCCGTCCAGCATCGGTGTCACATCGATATTGACGATGTCTCCATCTTTCAGGCGCTTATCTGAAGGAATCCCGTGGCATATAACGTGGTTGATGCTGGTGCAGCAGCTATGTGTGTAACCGCGATATCCGAGCGTTGCCGGCACGGCCCCAGCACGCAAGGTCATTTGCCGTACAATATCGTCCAATTCTTCAGTCGTCACACCGGGCACGACATGCGGCACTAGTGCATCAAGGATCTCGGCAGCAAGGCGACCGGCCTTGCGCATACCTTCAAAGCCTTCGGCTCCATGCAATTTAATGACCCCGTCGCGGGCCAGACCGGCCTCGGCGGGCGTGACTTCTACATAATGATCCATTGGTGCGATATAGAGCGTTATTCCCCACTTTGCGAGAGGGGTATTTATGCTATCGCATTGGCATGACAGAATCCCGTATCTACACCGCCGCGCTTGTAATCATAGGCGACGAAATCTTATCCGGAAGAACACAGGATAAGAATGTCAGTCAAATTGCCCTCTGGCTGAATATTCAAGGCATCCGACTAAAGGAAGTCCGTGTCGTTGCCGACGATATGGATGCGATTATAGAAGCAGTGAACATTTTGCGGGCGCGTAACGATTATCTGTTCACAACCGGCGGCATTGGGCCGACGCATGACGACATTACTGTTGATGCCATCGCTGCAGCACTTGGGGTCGACGTCGTTATCCATCCCGAGGCAAGTGCTGTTCTTCATAAATATTACGAAACGCGCGGAGGTATTAATCCCGGTCGGTTGCGGATGGCACGTGTGCCTGATGGCGCGGATCTGATTCCCAACAAAATGTCAGGTGCCCCCGGCATTCGGCACGGGAATATTTTCATCATGGCAGGTGTGCCGCATATAACCGCTGGCATGCTCGATGCTCTTACAGGAACTTTGGAGGGCGGGGCCCCGCTGCTTTCGCACCAGGTTGGCTGCTGGGTTGCCGAAAGTGAAGTTGCAAAATTGCTGGGCGACACCGAAAAACATCATGAAGGGTGCCAGATTGGGAGTTATCCATTTTTCCGCGATGGAAAAGTAGGCGCCAATTTCGTGGTCCGTTCCACAGACGCACATAAGTTAAATGAATGCGTCGAAGCGCTGCGGCTGGGCCTGCGTGGTTTGGGTTATGACAGCGTCGATGGTGGAATTTAAAGGGCGGTTCGTCGGCTCGTTCATCTGCCGTCAACCGTTATCTAGGATAGTGAGGCCGTAATGCGTAAATTCTCCCAAGCTCTCGCCCTCGCAGCTTTACTGCTTTCCTCAACCGCTTATGCCCAAACCGCTGCACCTGCTGCGGCGTCAGCGCCCAAATCGGTCAAACAGCCCTGGCTTTACGAAGGCAGTGATGTTCCGGTGGATGAAAGTTGGACATTCGGTGTCTTGCCCAACGGTCTGCGCTATGCGGTGAAAAAAAATGACGTTCCCGCAGGGCAGGTGTCGATCCGCGTTCGAATCGATGCCGGTGCGTTGCATGAGAATAACGAAGAACAGGGCTTTGCCCATCTGATTGAGCATCTCTCCTTCCGAGGATCGACCTTTGTTCCGGACGGCGAGGCAAAGCGTATCTGGCAGCGTTTTGGTGTCACATTCGGGAGCGACAGCAACGCACAAACGACGCCTACACAAACGGTTTACAAACTCGACCTGCCTAACGCGACGCCAGAAAAGCTGGATGAGTCGGTCAAAATTATTTCCGGGATGATCCGCAATCCCCGTATCTCTGACACTGCGCTGAATGCTGAGCGTTCGATTGTCTTGGCGGAACTGCGGGAGAATAGCGGGGCGCAACTGATTTACAGCGACGCACTTCGGCAACATGCATTCCAAGGGCAACGACTTGCCAACAGGTCCACTATTGGAACGCCAGAGACGCTTCAAGCGGCTACCGCACAGGCGCTCAACGCATTTCACGATCGCTGGTATCGACCAGAAAATGCAGTCATCGTTATGGCGGGTGATATGGAGCCGGCCCAGCTCGCCAATTTGATCCAGAAGTATTTTTACGATTGGAAAGGTACGGGGCCGCGCGCTCCAGAGCCCGAATTTGGTGATCCTACACCAACTGGAACACCGACCCGCGTGCTGGTAGAGGCGACGCTTCCTACCACCGTCAGCATGGCATATTTGCGGCCATGGCGGAAAGTTGACGACACCATAGCCTATAACCAGCAATTGTTGGTCGATGCGCTAGCCTTGCAGATCATCAATCGCCGCTTAGAAGTTCAGGCGCGAGGTGGCGGTAATTTTCTTTTTGCCGAAGTCGCGCAGGAAGATATTTCGCGGACTGCGGATGCCACATTGGTATCGGTGACTCCCGTAGGCGACCGATGGGAAGCCGCCACAAAGGATGTCCGTGCCGTTATTGCGGATGCTGTCGCAACGCCGCCATCCAAAGCCGACATTGACCGCGAGTTGGTTTTGTTCGGTAACGCACTACGCACTATGTTGGACAGTTACCCGTTTGAAGCGGCGGCAAAACAGGCAGACGATATCGTCAATGCGGTCGACATTCGGGAAACCGTGGCTGCGCCGAAAACGGTGGTTGAAGTTTTTGAGGGCATGAAAGACAAATTCACGCCCGAACGGCTGCTTTCCTCAACTCAGGCTCTGTTCAAAGCCGATGTCACCCGCCTGATGCTCTCGTCACCGGTCCCTGTTGCGGATGCTGATAATCGGACGTTGGCTGCGCTGCAGGCGCCTGTGACAGCCAACACCGGTGCGCGACTGGCCAATAATGCGTTGGGTTTTGACGCTTTGCCGAAACTCGGTGCTCCTGGAAAACTCGTCAGCGAAGAGAGCATTTCTCGATTGGAAATGACGAAGCTGGAGCTTTCGAACGGTGTCCGTGGATTGTTGTATCCCAACAAGGCAGAAAGTGGACAAATCCGTGTTCTTGTCCGTTTTGGAAAAGGGTACCAGTCTGTCACGCCGACGAACGGCAGGTTGCTGTGGGCCGGACCTTATGTGCTGCCAGAAAATGGCATCGGAAAACTGAAACGCACCGATATAGACCAGATGGTCAATGGACGTCGTATTGAGCTGAATTTTGCCATAGATGACGACGCGTTTGAATTTTCGGCGAGTACGCGACCTGATGATCTTGCCGATCAACTAACGCTCATCGCCACTAAATTGGAACATCCTGGCTGGGACGCCGCCCCTGTCGAGCGAGCGAAGGCGCTTGCTACATCGGGCTATGACAGCTTTGAGATGTCGGCCACCTCGGTCTTGCAGCGTGATCTGGAATATCTGCTACGAAGCAAGGATCCCCGATGGAAAGCCGCAGCGCCTGCAGACATCGCAAAAATTAATGCCGCGACTTTTCAGGCTTATTGGGCACCTTTGCTGTCTCAGGGCCCAGTAGAAGTTATGCTGTTCGGTGATTTTGACAAGACAACGGCTATTTCTGCTTTGGAAAAAAGCTTCGGCGCAATGCGTCCCCGTGCGCCGGTTGCGGTAGCGCCGGCCGCAAAAACGGTAAGTTTCCCTGCACCCATTGAGGCGCCATTGCGTTTGACCCACAAAGGTTCATCGGATCAGGCCGCGGCCGTCATGGCTTGGCCAACGGGCGGCGGTATTGCGGGGATTACGGAAGGCCGGCAGCTCGAAATCCTGGCCGCCGTTTTCCGGGACCGCCTTTTTGAGAAATTCCGTGCCGAGCAGGCAGCCAGTTACAGCCCGGATATGGCCGCCAGTTGGCCAAAAGATTTCAATAGTGGAGGCTATTTGATGGCTTACACCCAGGTGAAGCCAGCCGATGTTGACCGCTTTTTCGATTTTGCGAATAAAGTTGCAGCCGACCTGTCTGCAAATCCGGTCAGTGCCGACGAATTGCAACGTGCGGTCGAGCCAATGAAGCAGGCAGTTGAACGCGCCGCGTCAGGAAACACATTCTGGCTAAACCAACTCAAGGGCGCAACCTATGACCAGACGCGCTTTGCTGCGCTCGGTCGGCTCTACAACGATTACACGCAAGTAACCCCCGAGCAGTTGCAAGGTTTGGCCAAACGCTATTTCGTGAAGGAGAAGGCGTGGAAGCTGGTGGTTAGCCCTCAGGGTGGCGGAATGAGTCAGACTGTTTCGCGATAATCGACAAAACCTGAACTAATAGAGGGCAGCGCATAGCTTGTTACCCCGGAAAACGTTCGAACTTCGGCAGTTTTTCCAGTTCCAATGTCCATTCTAATTGTTCGGTCGTCTGCACGTGCAAATCCGGTTTCAAGGCCTCCGGATTGTCCAATGTGCATGTCTGGATATCCACCAACCCTGGCATCATCTGCTCGTTCACATAAAATAGACCAGTCCCACATTGCGCGCAGAAATAACGCACGGCGTCTGTCGATGATCTGTAGGCCTTTATATCGCCATTGGATTCAAATTCTGCGGACGGAAATGCCGCCCAGCTCACAAATGGTGCGCCCGAACACCGCCGACAATCGCCACAATGGCATATCGAAACATGCTGGGGCGTTCCGCTGGCTTTAAACCGTGAAACTCCGCAGTGGCATCCGCCTTCGTAAATCATGCTCATTTCCATCAATTGCCAGAAATCTAGCAAATGCGATGGAACGTTTAAAGAACATATTTAGAAAGGTCGGTGTCCTTCGCAATACCGGAAAGCTGCTTGGCGACATATTCGGCGTCGATTGTCAGCGTTTGCCCTTTGCGATCTTCCGCCTCAAAGCTGATTTCTTCCAGTAATTTCTCCATCACCGTCTGCAAACGGCGCGCCCCGATATTTTCGACGGTGGCGTTCACGTCCACGGCGATGCGCGCAATGGCGTCGATGGCGTCATCGGTGAAATTGAGAGACACTTCTTCGGTCGCCATGAGGGCTTTATACTGTTGTGGCAGATTTGCCCGCGTTTCGGAAAGGATGCGAACAAAGTCGGCATGCTCCAGCGCACGTAATTCGACGCGTATGGGCAGTCGCCCCTGCAATTCTGGAAGCATATCGCTCGGCTTCGAGACATGAAAAGCACCAGATGCGATAAACAGAACATGGTCGGTCTTCATCGGTCCATATTTGGTGGCAACAGTAGTACCTTCGATCAAAGGCAGCAAATCACGTTGAACACCTTCACGGCTTACCGAACCACCACGAACATCAGATACGGCGATCTTGTCGATTTCATCAAGAAACACGATGCCATTTGCCTCCGCATCTGCCAGCGCTACGCGGTTGACATCATCCTGGTCCAGACGCTTTTCGGATTCTTCCTCGACGAGCTTGGCCCATGCATCCGGCACTTTCATCTTTCGACGTTTCAGGTTGTTCTGGCCGAAAGCCTTGCCCATCATTTCGCTCAGGTTGATCATGCCTACATTGCCACCCATGCCGGGTATTTCCATCGGCATTGACGGACTGTCCGAAACCTCGATCTCGATTTCGACATCATCCATATGCTGGTCACGAATCCGTTGACGAAATGCCTCGCGCGTTGCCTCGCTGGCGGTCTCCCCGGCGAGTGGTTTTAGGATTCGCTCCATTGCTGCTGCTTCTGCAGCTTCGCGGACATTGCCCCGGCGCCGGTCCTTTTCGAGCCGTACAGCTTCTTCCGCCAGATCGCGGGCAATTTGCTCAACGTCGCGGCCCACATAACCCACTTCGGTGAATTTCGTCGCCTCAACTTTGATGAAGGGTGCATCTGCGAGTTTCGCAAGCCTGCGACTGATTTCGGTTTTGCCGCAGCCGGTCGGGCCGATCATGAGAATATTTTTAGGCGTGACTTCATCACGCAAGTCAGCACCCAGTCGCTGACGCCGCCAACGGTTCCTCAAGGCGACCGCAACCGCTTTTTTGGCATCGGCCTGACCGATGATATGCTCATCAAGGGCAGCAACAATGGCTTTTGGAGTAAGATTCTGGTTCATTCATTCATTCCAAAGGAGAGGTTTAAGCGACCGAGTCCATGACTTCGACGGTCAGCTGGTCATTGGTGTACACACAAATTTCGGCTGCGATTTTCATGGCATGGCGGGCGAGAGTTTCAGCGTCTGCCTCATAGTCAATAAGGGCGCGAGCCGCAGAAAGGGCATAGTTCCCGCCCGAACCAATAGCGGCAATACCGTCATTCGGCTCCAGGACATCACCATTTCCTGTCAGGATCAAAGTGACATCCTTGTCCGCAACGATCATCATTGCTTCCAGATTGCGCAGATATTTGTCCGTGCGCCAGTCTTTGGCAAGATCAACCGCCGCCCGCATCAACTGGCCCCGGTGCTGCTCCAGCTTTCGTTCCAGCCGTTCGAACAGGGTGAAGGCGTCGGCTGTCGCACCGGCAAATCCACCGATAACTGATCCATCGTGAAGCTGGCGTACTTTACGCGCGTTGGGTTTCATGACGGTTTGACCCATCGATACTTGGCCATCGCCTGCAATGACAACTTTACCATTTTTGCGAACCGAGAGGATCGTGGTGCCATACCATGAGGTGGGATTATTATGTGCGTGATTGTCCATGCGCCGGATATGGGATCACCGGTGGAGGAGTGCAAGACGCAAGCGGTCTTTCTATTCGTCCGCTATTGTTCGGGCCAGTAAGATATGGTGCCGACGCGTACGTCCGAATCAGGACCGGCGCTCGTCTAACTGGCGTTCCCAAGCCAGTGCATGTTTGACGATGGTGTCGAGATCGTCATATTTGGGCTGCCAGCCGAAGCGGCTGATAATGGCGCGGTTATCAGAGATGAGCGAATCAGGATCACCTGCACGGCGACCTTCCAAAATGCGCACCAATTTGTTGTTGGTCACCCTGTCGACTGCATCGAGAACCTGCAGCACCGAATAGCCATGTCCATAGCCGCAATTTAATGTGTGGCTGGTTTTCGGATCCGCGGTCAACGCCTCCAAGGCTATGACATGTGCGGCCGCAAGGTCAGCGACATGAATATAGTCACGCACACCTGTGCCATCCTCGGTTGCGTAGTCCGTGCCATAAACCCCAACACTTGCCCTTTTGCCGAGAGCAGCTTCGACCGCGATTTTGATCAGATGTGTGGCGCCAACCGTCGACTGGCCGCTACGACCTTTTGGATCGGCGCCTGCGACATTGAAGTACCGCAGCGCGCAATAGTTGAAATCATGTACGGCTGCGACATCGCGGAGCATGAATTCGGTCATGAGTTTGGAAGTGCCGTAGGGATTAATCGGCAGGGTCGGCATGTCCTCCCGTACCGGGCTTTCTTTAGGGATGCCGTATGTGGCGGCAGTTGAAGAGAAGATCATGTGCCGAATCCCGGCGGTAATCACGGATTCGATCAGCGATCGGGTCTTGGCCGTATTATTGTGATAATATTTCAGTGGGTTCTCTACAGATTCCGGTACGACAATCGATCCCGCAAAATGCATGACGGCTTGAATATCTTCTTTTTTGAAGATTTCTGCGACCAAGTCCTTGTCCGATATGTCGCCTTCGTAAAAAGGCGTACCCTCAGCAACGGCCCAGCGAAACCCGGTCACTAGGTTGTCGATTACGACCGGACGATGACCGGCGTCTAACAAAGCAAGGACGGCATGACTGCCAATATAACCCGCGCCACCTGTTACCAGTACATTCAGCTTTTCGCTCATCAATCATTCCTTCAGGCGGTGGGCGCGTATCCAATGCGGTGGCATTAGCTAAATTGTTTAAACGGCAGGTAAAAAAAAGGCGACCCGAAGGCCGCCTTTTCTAAATCCAAAACCTGAAGAACTCAGGGGCTGGTGGGTGCGTCGTCGTCGTTGCCAGCAGCAATTACAATGCCGCCTACAACAGCAACAGCAGCCAGAACAGCGACGATAACGCCACTGCCACCGCCGAGCTTGCTTTCTTCCTTGGTAGCGGCGCCAGCGCGCTTTACCTTGGAAGCTGCAACCGCCTTAACGGAAGGCGAAAGTGATTCAGCCATTACGGGGGCGCTTGCAAGTGCAGCGGCCGCAACAGCAGCGAGGGAAATCTTACCGAAACGCATTATTGTGCTCCTTTTTTTGCGAAGTGCTGTGCACTCGGCAGTGTCATTTGCACAAAGCACCTTCAAATTCAAGCATTGAATTGGCACGCGCCGTAAAAATGTCTCAATTTATCGGACTGTTGCATATTTCATACAATATAGCGGACAAGTGGATTAGAGACAAAATTAACCACTTCGCCACTGACTTTAAGTTGTCGAGTAAAGGAAAACCAATGAAAATCGCTGTTCATCAGATGTGCAGTGGTATAGATCCAATCTGCAATGCCGGGAAAATGGAGCAGGGCATTTACCAAGCTTCCGAAAACAAGGCTGTCATGTATTTTGCTCCCGAAATGGCGATTGTTCTGGACCGTGATCGAAAACGCGCCGCATCGCATATAGTCTCCGAATCGGACAGTTCGGCTCTAAAACGCCTGTGTGAAGCGGCACTTTCATGCCGAATGTGGGTACATGCTGGATCTTTGCCGGTTTTGACCGACAGTGGAATGAAATACGCAAACAGGTCTATTGTCATTGGTCCCGATGGCCGAATACATGCGCGTTACGACAAAATGCATCTGTTTGATGTGGACCTGTCCACGGGGGAAAGCTGGCGTGAATCGGCTGCTTATATCGGTGGATCGGGTCCAGTGGCTGTGCAGACACCGCTTGGATTACTTGGCCTCACTATTTGTTATGATCTGCGCTTTCCGGATCTATACAGTGCCTATTCAAAGGCTGGGGTCGACATAATTGCGATTCCCTCGGCTTTTACCGTTCCGACCGGTCAGGCGCATTGGCAAACAATGGTGCGGGCACGGGCGATCGAAGCCCAGGCCTTTGTCGTCGCAGCGGCACAATCCGGAAGTCATGAAGATGGGCGGCAGACTTACGGACATTCGCTCGTGTTTGACCCGTGGGGAGAGACATTGTTAGAAATGGGTGACGGCGAAGGAGTTGGCTACGCAACCCTTGATCTGAACCGCATTAGTGAGGTGCGCGCCCAGGTGCCCATACATGCAAACCGGCGTGTCATCGATATGCGAGTGGATATACAATCCGGAGCTTGACCATCTCTTCTTCGCACACCACATCCCGCGCATGGCATGGTTCACATCCGCTTTTGAAGGGCTTCAGTTCTGGACTTCGATGTCCTTGTTTTCGGCCATGGTCGTGGCCATCAGCAGCTTTGCCGATTGGAGACGATCCCGGCGTCGAGACATTAATGCCGTTGGCTTCATGCCTTGGACCGCGATCACCTTACTCGGCGTACTGGCCTCGGTCATTTCGGCGGCGTTGGCTTTAAAGGGATTTTAGCCCAGGCACGCTTCTAGGAAGGGCTGGTCGAATCCAAATTGGCGGGCTTTTTCAAGGGTGTAGGGGCGTACGCCGCCGGCCACCCATTCGCCGTGAATCTTACCATCCGCGTCTTCGTCACGATATTCGAATTTGAACAAATCCTGCGTAACGATCACATCGCCTTCCATGCCGATAACTTCGGTGATCTGTGTCGTGCGGCGTGATCCATCACGAAGACGTTTTACCTGAACGATCAAATCGACCGATTCGGCAATCTGGCGTGAAATCGCTTCCTTCGGGATCTTGATGTCGCCCATCAAGATCATGTTCTCCATACGGCCAAGGCACTCACGCGGATTGTTGGCGTGCAAGGTGCACATGGATCCATCGTGGCCGGTGTTCATCGCGGCGAGAAGGTCGAAACATTCCGCGCCACGAATTTCGCCGAGGATGATACGGTCAGGACGCATACGCAGGGCGTTCTTCACAAGGTCGCCAATCGTAATCGCACCTTCGCCTTCCAGGTTTGGCGGGCGTGTTTCGAGTGGAAGCCAGTGAGGCTGTTGCAGACGCAATTCGGCGGCGTCTTCAATCGTTAGCACGCGCTCGCCAGGGTCGATCATTTTCGACAGGGCGTTGAGCATGGTTGTCTTACCCGAACCGGTACCGCCGGAGATTACGATGTTCATGCGCGACGCGCCGGCAATTTTGAGCGCAGTTGCCATCGGTTCCGACATGGAGCCGAAACCTTTGAGCATATCGATGGTGATCGGCTTTTCAGAAAACTTACGAATCGAAATTGCGGTTCCGCGAAGCGACAGCGGCGGCACGATGACGTTAACGCGCGAACCATCTTTCAAACGGGCGTCAGCAAGCGGAGTCGTCTGGTCGACACGGCGACCGACCTGGTTCACGATGCGTTGGGCGATCTGGAACAGATGCTCTTCGTCACGGAACTGGATTGGCGCGATTTGAAGCTTGCCCTTCTTTTCAATATAGGTCTGCAACGGGCCATTGACCATGATATCGGAAATATCCGGATCCCCGAGCAATTCTTCGAGCGGACCGAAACCGAGCAGTTCGTCCACCAGTACCTTTTCAAGCGCAAATTGTTCACGGCGGTTGAGGGTCAGTTTAAGTTCGGCCAGCACCTCAAGGATGATCGGCCGGAACTCTTCGGTCAGTTCTTCCTTATTCAGCGACGCAGCCGCCTCGGGATCGACGCGCTCCAAAAGACGGGGAAGTACCTGTTCCTTGATCTTGTGCACCGAAGCTTCGAAGCCTTGAGGGCCTTCATCGACTGGAGCAACCGAGGATGCACGTTCCGACAGGCGCGACATGGCGTCCTGCATCGGTGTCTGAGGATTAGGCGCTGTGCCGGGTAATTCTACGGAATGCAGCGGCGGAAACTGTTCTCCGCCTTCAGGAAGCTGGGGTTCGGGTATGGGAGCCGGTGCGGGCTGAGGTTGTTGATTCGTGGGGGAGGACCCGCCGCCCGTCATGGGCCGCGCAACGCCGAAAGAAGGGCGTCCCGGTGTTAGGCCTGGTTTCTTGCCAAATGCACTCACAGCTATACCGCTCCGATTTAATCCAGTTGCAACGTAAATGGTTGCTACCTGCAAATGGTGAATAAATCGGTAATGCTATCGGTCAGCCACGATTTCATTCGTCCTTTCATTGCCCTTTCCAATGCTATCGATGCACATTAAGGCGGCACCCAGTTTAGGGAAATTTCCGTGCATACTCATTCGGCCAGATCAGGCCTTCTTTTCGCTCTTTGTGGCTTTGCGTTATTGTCCTGTGGGGACGCCGTGATCAAATCGATCGCTGGCGCGTGGCCGGGCACGGCTGTTGCAGCCTTGCGTTATTCGGTCGGCGCAACAGGGTTAGGAATGTTCTTGCTGATAAAAGAAGGCCGGCGTGGCTTTGCGCTGCCTAATCCACGCATACAGTTAATGCGCGGCGCTGCCGTTGCGGCGGCAACCATCCTTTTCTTTTCATCTATTTTCCTCATGCCTTTGGCTGAAGCCACGGCTATCGGATTTACAACGCCTATGATCACAGCGTTGCTGAGCGCTCTTTTTCTGAAAGAACGCACGAGCAAGGCCACCTGGTTCGCGTCGCTGATTGCCTTTGCAGGGGTGCTCATCATCTTGCGTCCGAATGTCGCTGCACTTGGCTGGGTCGCGCTGATGCCGCTTGCTGCCGCGATATGTATGTCACTTATGATGATGGGAAACAGGGCGGTCGCTGGACAAGGCTCTCCTTTATTGATGCAATTTCTGGTGGCGTCCATCGCGGTACCTTTCGTATTGGGCGCGGCCATCATCGGACATTTTTCCGGCTTTGAACCGCTTCATGTCGGGGTGCCTGATTGGACAGTCGTCGCGCGGGCCTGCATTGTTGCCGTCTCGGCAAGCTTTGCACATTGGCTGATTTTCATGGGCACGACGCGTGCATCCGCCGCCGAGATTGCACCGATGACTTATGCCCAGTTGTTGATTGCAATGGCACTTGGGATCCTGTTGTTCGGCGACTGGCCAGACCTGACATCTTTGTTGGGGTCGGCAATCATCATTGGCGCAGGGTTGTACTTGTGGCATCAAAAGCCTTCCTAAAGGAGGGACGTGATGCAAATGCGTATTGGATTGGCTTTGGTGCTGCTGATGCTTGCACCTATCAACTCCGCCATCGCGGAAGAAGCGGAGCTACCCGGTTGGATGACCGGAGCATGGGCGCGCGAAGATGGTGATAATTGGGCCGACGAATATTGGACTCCACCACGCGCAGGTCTGATGATTGGCGCAAGTCGGTCGGGGAAGGGCGATACGCTCCAATTCTGGGAGCATATGCGTATAGTCCGGGAGGCTGACGGGAGTTTGGTATTCTGGGCAATCTCGGCCGATCAGAAACCGGTTCGGTTTGCGGCAACACGGAAATCAGCAGAGGAAATCATATTCGAAAATGCCGGACATGATTATCCGCAACGCATTCGCTATTGGCGCGAAGGCAAGCTGTTAAAGGCGCAAATTAGCTTGATAGATGGCAGCAAGCCCGTCGATTTCGAGTATAGGATGATGGGTCAGTAACTGGAATAAAATCGTCGAAGAAGCGCTGATCTGACTCCGTCATGGCGTTGACTTGGGTATCAACGCTACGGTGACGAAAACTTGAATTCCCCGACCTTCATCCCGGGTCATCTGTGGGCCGTTGACGATGGTGATCATATGTCCTGATTTGATTACCAGTTCGTCCTTCATATAACCATTCGCCGTGCCTGATCGCCGCGTGTCATAGATCCATGATGATGTCGCGCGCAGGCGGTCGACGAATTCGAGCCGTGCATTGAGTGCAGCATCGGTGTCCGACACCACCACCCGGCAAGCCGTTGAATCGACGGCGGTTACAACGAAAACAGTACTCCCTCCGTCACCGATCTTCGCAAAGAGCGGATTTTCAGGAAACAAAGGAGCCGAATTATCCCTTACGTCTTGTGGAACGCCTTCGACCATGCGCGCGCCGAGCTCTGCCAACTGATCGCTATGGTCAGCCGAGAGAATTCCGTCACGCAAAATATGTTTTGCGCATAGTTTGAACCCGAGCTCGATGCGGCCACTAACTTCCGCAACTCGTTCTTTAAAGGGGAGAGGTGCCTGAACAGCTAGGGCTGGCGCCAGAAAAAAGCTGGCCAGCATCAGATCTATGCGGCCTCAACCACCTGTTCGGCGAGGACGGTCAGGCCTTTTTCGTTCACTTCAGCAAAGCCGCCTGCAACGGTGAGCTTTTCAGGGGTCGCCCCTTGCGAAGCATAGATTTCTAGGGCAGCATCGCTGCGCAACGTGCTCATCATGGGGCTGTGGCCTTCAAGCACGCCAAAATCGCCTTCTGTGCCGGGGACCACGACCATATAGACGTCGTCCGAGCGATAAAGCTTCTCTGGGGTTACGAGTTCAAATTTGAGTGCCATCTGCTTTTCCCAATCTTCCCCTCTCCATCGGGAGAGGATTATGAAGACTTGGCAGCTCGCTGCCTAGTCGTAGCTGGGTGAGGGGCTTTCCCTATACCGGGGCAGTACCCCTCATCCAACTTTGCCAAAGCTGCTAGGCAGCCAAGGCTTTCTGTCCTTATCCCAGCGGGAAGAGGTGTTTAAGCCGCTTCGGCCGCCAGCTTGGCTGCCTTGGCAACTGCTTCCTCGATGCCACCAACCATGTAGAAGGCTGCTTCGGGAAGGTGGTCATATTCGCCGTCGACGACTGCCTTGAACGATTTAACTGTGTCTTCGACCTGAACAAACTTGCCGGGGATGCCGGTGAAAACTTCGGCCACGTGGAAGGGCTGCGACAGGAAGCGCTGGATCTTGCGTGCGCGGGTCACGGTCAATTTATCGTCTTCCGACAGTTCGTCCATGCCCAGAATCGCGATGATGTCCTGGAGCGACTTGTACTTCTGCAGCGTTTCCTGAACGCGGCGGGCGGTGTCATAATGCTCTTGTCCGACAACCGCAGGTGTCAAAACGCGGCTGACCGAGTCAAGCGGGTCCACAGCGGGATAAATACCGAGTTCCGAAATGGCGCGGTTCAACGTTGTCGTTGCATCCAAGTGAGCGAACGATGTTGCCGGTGCAGGGTCGGTCAAGTCGTCTGCAGGAACGTAAATGGCCTGAACCGAGGTAATGGAACCCTTGGTGGTCGAGGTAATGCGTTCCTGCAACTGACCCATGTCGGTTGCCAAGGTTGGCTGATAACCCACAGCCGAAGGAATACGGCCGAGAAGCGCCGACACTTCGGAGCCTGCCTGCGTGAAGCGGAAGATGTTGTCGACGAAGAACAAAACGTCCTGACCTTCCTGGTCACGGAAATATTCCGCCATTGTCAGACCCGACAAGGCAACGCGTGCACGTGCGCCAGGAGGTTCGTTCATCTGGCCGAACACCAGAGCAACCTTTGAACCATCAGGGGTCGGATTACCGTCGGCGTCTTTGGCAATAACGCCAGCGTCAAGGAATTCGTGATAAAGGTCATTACCTTCGCGGGTACGCTCACCCACGCCAGCGAATACGGACACGCCGCCATGGCCTTTTGCGATGTTGTTGATCAGTTCCTGAATAAGAACGGTCTTGCCCACGCCTGCGCCGCCGAACAGACCGATCTTGCCACCCTTTGCATAGGGAGCGAGCAGGTCGATAACCTTGATGCCCGTCACCAGAATCTCGGCTTCGGTCGACTGGTCCGTGAACAACGGAGCTTCTGCGTGGATAGGTGCAACCTGAGCCGCGCCAACGGGGCCACGTTCGTCGATCGGTTCGCCGATAACGTTCATGATTCGACCAAGAGTCTTCGGGCCAACAGGAACCGAAATCTGTGCACCGGTGTCGCGAACAGGCTGACCGCGGGTCAAACCTTCGGTCGCGTCCATAGCGATTGTACGAACCGTGTTCTCGCCGAGATGCTGCGCAACTTCGAGGACAAGGCGGTTGCCGTTATTGTCCGTTTCCAGTGCGGAAAGAATAGCGGGCAGGGTGCCGGTAAAGGTTACGTCGACAACAGCGCCGATGACCTGACTGATACGACCGGTAGCGCCAGCAATGTTCGTCTTTGTTGCGCTGGAAGTTGCCTTTGCGGCAGCTTTCGGTGCAGCAGTCTTTGTGGCAGCAGCCTTGGCTGCGGGAGCCTTTGCAGCGGCGGCTTTAGGAGCTGCTGCCTTCGGTGCTGCGGCCTTCGGAGCGGCGGTTTTCTTCGGGGCGGTTGCCATTTGCTTCTTCCTTGCCTTGGGATGTCGTTAGAGCGCTTCTGCGCCCGCGATGATTTCAATGAGTTCGGTGGTAATCGCTGCCTGACGCGTCCGGTTGTACTGGATCGTCAGTTTATTGATCATTTCGCCCGCGTTGCGTGTTGCGTTGTCCATGGCGGTCATTTTGGAACCCTGTTCCGACGCCGCATTTTCGCGATTTGCGCGAAGCAACTGGACAGCCACATTACGCGGCAGCAGGTCGGCGAGAATTTCTTCCTCGTCCGGTTCATATTCGACCGACGCAGACGCACCGGAAGCCCCGCCGTCCGGAGCAGCAACAGATACCGGCATCAACTGGATCGCGGTAGGTTCCTGTGTCAGGACCGTCACAAATTTCGAAAACAGCAGGTGCGCGACATCAAATTCGCCGGCTTCGAACCGGGCAGTAAGGTCTTCTGCCCAGACTTGGACATCGGCGAAGCTCAACTTGCCCAGATCACCCGGTTCAATACTATGGATGATATCGCTGCGGAAGCTGCGGCCAAGCTGGTCTTTGCCCTTCTTGCCGATGGTGTAGAATTTGACCGTCTTGCCCGCGGCCTTCAATTCTTCAGCCTTGCGGCGGGCGAGGCGGACAATATTGGTGTTGAAAGCACCGGCCAAACCCTTGTCGGAGGTGGCGACGACAAGAAGGTGAACATCATCCTTGCCCGAACCAGCCAGCAATTTGGGCGATTGCGGACCAACCGTCACCTTCGATGCGATGCTCGAAACGACCGATTCCAGCCGCTCGGCATAGGGACGTGACGCTTCGGCCGCATCCTGCGCACGGCGCAGCTTGGCCGCAGCGACCATCTTCATCGCCTTGGTGATCTTCTGGGTCGATTTGACCGAGTTGATCCGGATTTTAAGGGCCTTAAGGCTCGCCATTCTGGTTTCCGATTATGCGAAGTTTTTCGTGAACTTGTCGAGTGCAGCAACCAGCGCTTTCTTGCTGTCATCGCTGAAGTCGCGGCTATCGCGGATGCCCTTCAGAACGTCAGCATGGTTGGCGCGCAGATCGGCCAGCATCGCTTCTTCATAACGGGTCACTTCGGATACCGGGATATTGTCCAGATAGCCATTGGTGCCGGCGAAGATCGAGGCTGTCTGCTCTTCGAAGGGAAGCGGGCTGAACTGCTTCTGCTTCAACAACTCGGTCAGTCGTGCACCGCGGTTCAGAAGCTTCTGAGTCGATGCGTCAAGGTCCGAACCAAATTGCGCGAACGCAGCCATTTCGCGATATTGCGCGAGTTCGAGCTTAATCGACCCCGACACCTTCTTCATCGCCTTGGTCTGTGCGGCCGAGCCAACGCGGCTAACCGATAGACCAACGTTAATAGCAGGGCGGATGCCCTGGAAGAACAGGTCGGTTTCAAGGAAGATCTGGCCGTCGGTGATCGAGATCACGTTCGTCGGAATGTAAGCTGAAACGTCGCCGGCCTGCGTTTCGATGATCGGCAATGCAGTCAACGAACCGCCGCCATTGGCGTCGGACATTTTTGCAGCGCGTTCAAGCAGGCGGCTGTGCAGATAGAAAACGTCACCGGGATAAGCTTCGCGGCCGGGAGGACGACGCAGCAGAAGCGACATCTGACGATAGGCCACAGCTTGCTTCGACAGATCGTCATACACGATTACGGCATGCATGCCGTTGTCGCGGAAATATTCACCCATTGCCACGCCGGTATAGGGTGCGAGATACTGCAGCGGCGCAGGCTCGGATGCAGTCGCTGCGACAACGATCGAATATTCCATCGCGCCTTGCTCTTCCAATGCCCGGACGATCTGGGCAACGGTCGAACGCTTTTGGCCAACAGCAACATAGATGCAGTACAGCTTCTTCGATTCATCTGTGCCCTTGTTGACTTCCTTCTGGTTGATGAAGGTGTCGATGGCAACGGCGGTCTTGCCGGTCTGACGGTCGCCAATGATAAGTTCGCGCTGTCCACGGCCCACAGGTACCAGAGCGTCAAGCGCCTTAAGACCAGTTTGCACCGGTTCGTTAACCGACTGGCGCGGGATGATGCCGGGCGCCTTGACTTCAACGCGGCTGCGCTGGGTCGTTTTCAGCGGGCCTTTGCCGTCAATCGGATTGCCGAGGCCGTCTACAACGCGACCGAGCAGTTCCTTACCGACGGGAACGTCCACAATCGTACCGGTCCGCTTAACGACGTCGCCTTCACGAATTTCGCTGTCCGAACCAAAGATAACGACACCGACATTGTCGGCTTCGAGGTTCAGCGCCATGCCCTGAATTCCGTTAGAGAATTCAACCATCTCACCAGCCTGCACATTGTCGAGGCCGTGGATACGGGCAATACCGTCACCCACGGACAGCACGCTGCCTACTTCCGAAACCTTTGCTTCGGTGCCGAAATTGGCGATCTGGTCCTTAATGACCTTTGAAATTTCTGCGGCACGGATATCCATGATCTGTACTTAGCCTTTCATCGCAGCTGCGAGGGTGTTGAGACGGGTTTTGATACTATTATCGATCATCTGGCTGCCGATACGGACAGTCATGCCACCCAAAAGGGAGGGATCGACCTTGGTTTGAATGGCAACGTCGCTACCGACGCGGGCCTTGAGCTTTGCCGACAGCGCCTTCATTTGCGCGGCGGTGAGCGTGTGGGCCGAGGTTACTTCGGCGGTTACTTCGCCGCGATGCGCAGCGGCAAGGGCGGTGTAAGCGCGGGCGACGGAAACCGTTTCGCCGAGCCGACGGTTTTCGGCCAGCACGCCCAGTGTCTTTGCCGACAACGGATCCAGCTTCATTGCCTTGGCAACGGCAGCAATAGCCTTTTTGGCATCGGCGCGTGTCAGAACTGGGTTGGAAGTCAGCGCTTTCAGGTCTGCCGATTCGCCCACCGCTTTGGCCACTGCCGACATGCTTTTCTCGACGGCATCAATCGCCTTGGAATCGCGTGCCAGTTCAAACAACGCAGTAGCGTAACGCCCAGCTAAACTGGCCTGTATATTAGCAGATGTGCCGCCGGAATGATCCACGCGTGAAAGTCCTCGAATGTGAGACTGAAGAAATGTGCTGACCGGGCCGAAAGGTTACCCTTTCACTGAAGTCGACGCGCGCCTAGCAGGGGTTTTGCTGCGATGCAAGATGGGGATTTCCAGAAACTCCTTGTCTTCGGTGCGGTTCGGCGCGTCTCCCTCTTTTCAACGGCATGCCCGATGCGCAATGTAGGCGAAGAAGAGGAGTACCCTATGGGCAAAATGATTCGCATGGCCATGGACGACGGCGTAGAAATTGCCGTCTACCATGCCGAACCGGAAGGCGAGCGGCGCGGCGGTCTGGTTCTTGTTCAAGAGATATTTGGCGTTACGGACCATATTCGCGAATTGTGCGACGAATATGCAGCCGACGGATATGAGGTATTGTCTCCATCGATCTTTGATCGGGAGCATCCGGGATTTGAGGCGGAATATACTGGACCCGATTTTGAGCGGGCCGTGCAATTGGCGCGGGAACTGCATCCTTTTGTCAAAAGCCTGGATGACGCGCAGGTTTGCATTGACGCATTAAAAGATAAAGGGCCGGTCTTCATTACCGGTTATTGTTATGGCGGCTCTGTTGCCTGGGCCATGGCTGGCATAAGTGACGATCTGGCCGCAGCATCCTGCTACTATGGCAGTCTCATCCCTACTCTCTATGCCGACAAGACGCCGAAATGCGCCACTATCGCCCATTTCGGCCGCTATGATCAGGGTATCCCTATGGAAGGGGTCGAAGCATTAATCGCCAAAAATCACCCGACGGCGCAGATTTTTGTTTATGATGCTAATCATGGTTTCAATTCGGACCGACGTAAAGATTATCACGAACCAAGTGCGGAACTTGCGCGCGAACGGACTTTAGCTCTTTTTAAGGCGTGTGGCGGTTGATCTGCTTTGAAAGCAAGTTTCGGGAAGCACCGGGTTTATAGGGCTTCTATTCTGGGTTCATTGAACAAGGAGCCGGAATATGAGCTATAGAATTATCGGACTGGATCATGAACCATTCGCACATTTGTTTGAAATGCAGGATGACGCGCTAGCGGAACATGGTGCAATTCGCGTTACTGCTGCTGCCGATAGAGGCTGGCCTTGCCGCATCAGCCTCGAAGATGCAAAGGCAGGCGAGGAACTGATTTTGCTCAATCATATCAGCCATGATGTGGCGACCCCCTATCGGTCGGCTTATGCAATCTATGTTCGCAAGGCCGCTCGCAAAGCGGCGGAATTTGTCGATAAAACACCCCCCGTCTTCGACGGCCGTCCGATGGCGTTACGGGCTTTCGATGCCGGCGGCATGCTTCGTAATGCCGCTCTTGCAATGCCGGGTGAGGCGGACGACAAAATCCGTGCGCTTTTTACCCAACAGGAGATCGCCTATATTCATGCGCATAATGCCGCGCATGGTTGTTTTTCGGCGCGTATCGAGAGGGCTTGAGTATGACCTCTTTCCTGTTGTTAAGCCTGGTCGCGAACTGGAGGCGTTTCGAAAATGGCTGATGCACTTGCCATCGACCCAGACTTTGCCTGGAGAACATTTCTTGCACGCGATCGGTCTTATGACGGCCAGTTTGTTGGCGCGGTCAAAACGACAGGAATTTATTGCAAGCCGAGCTGTCCGGTACGGCATCCCAAGCGTGAAAATGTGCGCTTTTATGCGACGGCCGCAGAAGCGAAAGAAGCCGGATTCCGGGCATGTTTACGCTGTCGACCCGACGATATTGCGCGGGACGAGGTTGCTGTGGTGAACGCCCTCAAGCTGCTGGCACGCGAAGAGCCGATAAGTTTGGAAGAACTTGCCGCTGCTGTCGGCTATGCACCCCATCATTTTCATCGTTTGTTCAAGCGTGCGACAGGCGTAACGCCTGCCCAATATGCGCGGGGGTTACGGGCAGGACGCGCCGAACAGGCGCTCGCTTCCAATGACCGGGTGACAGATGCGATATATGATGCCGGATATTCCGGACCGAGCCGCTTTTACGCGGCAACAAAAGGACGATTGGGAATGACACCGAGTGCATGGAAAAATGGCGGGGCCGGGGCGGTGATCCGATGGGCGGTTGTAGAGACATCGCTCGGAACCATGCTGGTCGCCGCGACAGATAAAGGGATATGCCGCCTCTCCTTCGATGAAGATGAAACTGAGCTTCAACGACGCTTTCCTGCCGCGACAATCGAGCAGGGCGGCGAGGCGTTGACAGACCTCGTCAACGGCGCGATCGCGGCGGTCGAAAATCCTGCGAATATGCCGGATCTACCGCTTGATATCGCCGGAACAGTTTTCCAGCAGGCCGTGTGGAAGGAATTGCAACGTATTCCGCCGGGTGAAACCCGCACTTATGCCGAGATCGCCGCGGCGGTTGGGAAACCCAAGGCCGTTCGCGCCGCCGGAAGTGCCAATGGCGCGAATAATGTCGCTGTTCTCATTCCATGCCATCGGGTGATCCGCACCGACGGTAGTCTGGGGGGATATGCCTATGGTCTTGAGCGCAAGGAGAAATTGCTTAACGCCGAACGCAAGATGTGACGTTATTTTACATGTAAACAGATGGTTGGCGCTATGTCCCGAAACGGGACCGCGCTGAATTTGCGCCAAAATTTTGGTTAATACTAACGGTCTGTTCACCCTTTTTGTCCATAGCACAGTCCATTCTGCGAGAGTTGCAGGTCCGTCAATGGGGGCGTGACTGTCTGATTCGTCGCAGGTTCAGAAGGACTGGCGATGAAGAACGCGTTGAAAATCAGACTGATGCTGGCGCTAGGCGCAACGGCCACGGTGGTGACGGGATGCAGTTCTATGGCTGGCGGCCCGGAGTTGCCCCAGGCGCCGACTGTTTCGGTTCGCGAAGGTCCGGGTGAAGATTACATGATTGGTCCGCTGGACCAGTTAACGGTTTTTGTATGGCGGAACCCGGAGCTGGGTGCGAAGGTGCAGGTCCGACCTGATGGACGGATAACCACTCCGCTGATTACGGATATGCCTGCTGTTGGCAAAACGCCAACCATGCTGGCGCAGGATATCAAGCTGCAGCTCTCCCAATATATCAACGATCCCATTGTATCGGTCATCGTCAATGAATTTGCCGGAACCACATCCCAGCAGGTGCGCATTGTGGGCGCCACGGAAAAGCCTGCATCAATTCCTTACCGGGCAAATATGACCGTGCTGGATGCCATGATCGCCGTAGGCGGCCTGTCGGAATATGCCGCCGGGAACAAGGCCCGCTTGATCCGGCACAATAAGGGCACGGGTGTTCAGAAGGAGTATTCTCTTCGACTGGGTGACTTGCTGAAGCGTGGCGACAGCAAGGCAAATGTTCTCCTCGAACCGGGCGATGTCATCATCATTCCCGAAAGCATGTTCTGAAAATAGTTGGACCGAAGAAAGCCAATCCCCTGACATGAACAGCCTTTACGACGAATTTCGAATTGCTGTGCACAGCGTGTGGAACCGCCGCTGGCTTGCGCTGGGCGTTGCGTGGGGAATCTGCCTTCTGGGTTGGCTGGTGATCGCGATGATCCCCAACAAATATGAATCCAAGGCCCAGATCCAGGTACGCACACAATCGATCTTGTCCGATCAGGTTGGCATCACACCACAGGACCAGCGTCGCAATATCCAGCAGTTGGAACAAACGCTCACTTCGTCGGAAAATCTGGCGAAGGTGGTGCGTGGAACCGATCTTGGTGCATCGATTGCAACCGACCAGGAACTCGCGGCAAAGGTAGAAAGCCTGCGTGCCAATGTCGAGGTAAAGGCAGAGCAGGACGACTTCTTCGCAATCAGCGCACAATTGCCGAGTGGGAAGCTTGCGCGCGACGTGGTGCAGAAGCTGATCGATGTTGCCGAAGAAGATAATATTGCCGGGGACCGCAAAACGACCAGCCAGACTTTGCGTTTTCTGGATGCCCAGATTGAAGGACGGCAAAAGGAACTGGCAGATGCCGAGGCCAAACGTGTTGCTTATGAAACCCAGAATCTAGGCTTGCTACCCGGCGTGGGTTCGGTGTCGCAGCGCATGGAAGCAGCACGAGCAGAGTTAAGTCAGATTGATTCCCAACTGATCCAGGCCCGCAGCGCATTGGCGGCTCTAAACGGGCAACTGGCAGGAACGCCTGCAACACTAAACACCCCATCTGCTGGTGGCGGTTCGCCAACGGCTTTGGGCCAAGCACAAGGTGAGCTGGCTTCCATGCGGGCGCGCGGCTTTACCGACAGCCATCCTGATGTGGTGGCGATCCGCAACCAGATTGCCAATCTGCGCGCGCAAGGTGGCAATGCGGCGGCAGGCGGTTACAGAACGCCCAATCCGGCCTATAGCTCACTACAATCGATGCGCGCCGAACGCGAAGCGGCGGTTACCGCGTTGCAAGCACGCAAATCTGCCCTGCAATCCGATATGGCGCAAATGGCCGCAAAGCAAACGGCCGAGCCGGGTGTTGCTGCCGAATATCAACGCATCAACCGCGACTATGAAGTGCTGAAAACGCAATATGACAAGCTGGTTACCGAACGTGACCAAATCCGCTTGCGCGGTCAGGTCGAAACGCAAACCGATGCCGTGCAGTTCAGGGTTGTGAAGGAGCCATCGCTGTCTAACGTTCCTGCCGCACCCAACCGCCCCCTGTTGCTCGCCGCCGTATTGATCGCCGGTGTTGGTGCAGGTGTCGGCGCCGCTTTTGCCTTGGGCCAGTTGCAGACGAGTTTCCCGACCGCAGCCAAACTGGAGCGGGCGAGTGGTCTTCCGGTCATCGGTTCGATTTCGCAAATGCTGAGCAGCGAGGAACGGGCGCAGCGCAAACAGAAGATGAAATTGTTTTACGGCGCCACAGGCGGGCTTGTCTGCGTCTTTGCGCTGCTGCTGGTCGCCGAATTTGTCCAGCGCGGTTTGACGGCGTGAGAGGGCAAAAGACATGAACAAGCATAGCTCAATCAAATCGTCGGGTTCGCTGCTGGAGCGGGCATCCGAGCTTTATGACTTTGGTGCGGCGCTGCGCGGCGGGGCTGCTGCACCAGCCGTTCCGCCAGTGGTCGAAATACAGGCGGTTGCACCAGAGCAGACGCACGCTCCCGAGCAGGCTCCCGTAATAGCGCCAGTCCGGCCGGCCATGGCAGCAGCACCTGTTAGCCGCACGCAAGTAACCATCAGCCGTGAGCGGTTGGCGGCGCATAATTTCATCGTACCGGACGACCCAGTTACTGGTCTTTCTGAAGAATTCCGTATCGTAAAGCGGCAACTTCTTCTCGCTGCGCGTGGTGGCAAGGGTTTCGATGCACTCCCCCATGGTGAACGCATCCTTATCTGTTCCGCCAATCCCGACGAAGGCAAAACCTACTGTGCCATCAATCTGGCACTGTCGATGGCCAGCGAAAAGGATAACCGCGTCCTGCTGGTCGATGCCGATTTTGCCAAGCCCAGCATTCTTTCAACATTGGGCATCGAAAAACATCGTGGTTTCATGGACGCCTTGGCTGATCCTGAATGCGATGCGGAATCGCTCGTCCTGCAAACGGATATTGATGGCCTTTCGATTCTTCCGGCAGGTAGCCAGACCAATCAGGATACCGAATATCTTGCCGCATCCCGTACGGCGGAAATCATCGATCAACTAACCCGGAACGATCCGGCGCGAATTTTGATATTCGACTCGCCGCCTGCACTTGCTGCGTCGCCGGCTTCGGTTTTGGCACTGCATGTGGGGCAGACCCTCATGGTCGTTCATGCGGATGTGACGACCGAAAGCGCCCTGCGCGACGCGCTCGGCCTTCTGAGTGGCTGTGAACATATCCAGCTTTTGCTCAACCGCACCAAATTCTCCCCGACCGGACGCAAGTTCGGCAATTACTACGGATATGGAGCTTCGTAATGCACATGCCTGTTTTCAAGATTGCATTGCTGGCAGGGGTCGCACTCTCGCCGTTACCGGCCTTGGCACAACAGATTGATTCAAGCTGGTCGCCGGTCGAAGATAACTATGCCAGTTCCGATGAGGCGCCCGACGATGCGGCACCTGTAAGCAAAAAACGCGGCAAGAAGCGCGCCGAACCCCGTTTGGAAGTCGTACCCTATATTGAGGCGCAGCAGGTCTTGGTCGCCGACCTTAAAAACGGCGGGGATGTATTGACCTATTCTACGATTGCAGCGGGTGTGGACGCATCCATGTCGACCCGCCGTGCCGAAGGTCAGGTCAGCGTTCGTTACGAGCGGCTGATTGGATATGACAATGACGTTGACGATCAGGACATCGTGACAGGTCTTGCGCGCGGTTCTCTGGCGGTCACACGGAACCTCAGTCTGGAGGCAGGCGCAGTTGCTGCGCGGTCACGCGTTGATGGCCGTGGTGCGGCACCTGTCAATCTTGTTGGTAATCCCGACAATATCACGCAAGTCTATTCGGTTTATGGCGGGCCTACATTTGCCACACAGGCGGGTGATCTCAGCATTAATGCCGCCTATCGGGCTGGCTACACGAAAGTTGAGACGAAAGATAATGTTGTGCTTCCCGCGGGACAGCAGCGTTTTGATCAGTTCGACGACAGTGTCAGTCAGCTGGCAACGGCATCGGTGGGGATGCAGCCGGGGCCTTTACCGGTCGGCTGGGCTATTAGCGGAAGCTGGCAACGCGAAGACGCAGGGCAGCTTGATGGCCGATTTGACGGCAAATATGTCCGCGGCGATGTGACAGTTCCCGTTTCGCCGACCTTGGCGATTGTCGGCGGGATCGGTTATGAAGATATCGAGATCTCGGAACGTGATGCGCTGCGCGATGCAGGCGGCGTCCCGATTGTTGGTTCGGACGGACGGCTCGTCAAGGACCCGAACTCGCCCCGTTTAATTGCCTATCAAACCGATGGCCTGATTTGGGATGCGGGCGTATTGTGGCGCCCCAGTCCACGGACGTCGGTCGAGGCGCGTTATGGACGGCGTTATGGATCGGATATCTATATCGGCAGCCTCAGCTATCGGCCCGGTCGCGACTGGGCGGTGAATGTGTCGGTTTATGACACGGTAACCGGCTTTGGCAGCCTTCTGAACGATAATCTTGCGGCATTGCCGACCCAGTTCAGGACCACGCGTAATCCGCTTTCGGGTGATATCGGCGGATGCGCCTTCGGCCAGAGCGGGGGACTGTGCCTGAACGATGCGTTGCAAAACGCTTCTTCGGCAGCATTCCGCCAGCGGGGCGTAACGGCATCGTTCAGCGGTACGACCGGAGGTTGGGATACCGGCGTGGCGCTCGGCTACAACCGGCGCAAGGCGATTGCCTCAAGCCTGGGTGCGCAGGCCGTGGTGAACGGTGTAACCGATGAATTTTTCTTTGCCGCTGCCTATCTGGGAACCAATATCGACCAGCGAACACGATTTGAATCAAATATTTATGCAAGTTATTTCGATTCAGGATTTGCAAGCGCTAACGATGTTCTGCAAACTGGGGCAAATGCAGCGCTTTACCGCCAGATTATTCGCGGACTTTCTGCCAAGGCCGCGGTCAGCCTCGACAGCTATCGCCAAGAGGATTTCGACAGCGAACTGACGGCGTCGGCTCTGCTGGGTCTGCGGTATAGTTTTTAAGGGGCATCACGATGTACGACCAATATTACAATCTATCCTCCCGCCCTTTTCAGCTAACCCCTGATCCGCAATTCTATTTCGAAAGCGCAACGCATCGCAAAGCCTTGTCCTATCTTGGCTATGGCCTTGCCCAGGGCGAGGGGTTTATTGTCATCACCGGTGAAGTTGGCGCTGGCAAATCGACCTTGGTCAGCCATTTGATGCAGAGTGTCGATAAAGCGCGACTGACCGCGGCGACGATTGTTACGAGCCAGCTCGACGGTCTGGATATGGTCCACATGACGGCGGAATCCTTCGGCATTGATACGCGCGGACTAGACAAGGCGGCTACGCTTAAAAGCATCGAAAACTTCCTGCATGCCGAGGCGCGTGCAGGACGCCGTTGTCTTCTGGTAGTGGACGAAGCACAGAATCTTTCGGTGGATGCATTGGAAGAGCTTCGAATGCTGTCCAATTTCCAGCTTGGTTCCTCCGCTTTGCTGCAGATTTTCCTGCTCGGCCAACCTGAATTCCGCGATCTGGTCCGCGATGCTCCAGAACTGGAACAGCTTCGCCAGCGGGTCATCGCGACGCACCACCTTGAGCCGATGGATGCCAATGAAGTCGAGCCCTATATCGTGCACCGCCTTTCGCGTGCCGGCTGGAATGGTCGGCCTGAAGTGACGGCCGACGCATATGCCGCGCTTTATGCAGAAACGGCGGGCGTGCCGCGGAAGCTCAATACGGTGATGAACAGGGTCATGCTGATGGGCGCAGTGGAACAGGTTGATGTTTTGGATGGCCGTATGGTCGCCGCCGTTATTGCGGACATGGCTGGTAAGCCTTTCGCTTATGAAGCGCCGATGTCGACCCATGCTCCCATTCAGGACAACTCCCGCGATGTCGAGATTCCGGCCGTCACTGCAGCCAGTGACATGACCGATGTGCCGGTCGAGGAAAAGACGTACGAGCAGGTTGCCAATAGCGTTCAACCGGCACCGTCCATTGCAAACAGCGCGGAATTGGAGGCTCTGACGGCCCGCATCGCTTTGCTGGAACAACGTGTGACGGAACAGGAGGCGGCGCTCCGTCGCGTGCTGTCGATGATGATTGATTGGATGGACAAGGAAACACGCCTCGACGCGCGGTTCATGCAGAATAATCGCGCAGCCTAAACGCGACGCGCATGTCGCTTGTTAAAGGGATTATCCGTCTGTGCTTAATGCGCTCTCCGTGGATGTTGAAGACTGGTTTCAGGTCGGGGCGTTTGAAACCGTCATCGACCGGAACAGTTGGGATTCGCGGGAGTGCAGGGTCGAACGCAATACCGATCTTGTATTGGAATTGTTTGACGACGCAGGTGTAAAGGCAACTTTCTTCACGCTGGGATGGGTGGCTGAACGCTATCCCGCCCTGATCCGTCGCATCGTTGAAAACGGGCATGAGATTGCCAGCCATGGTTACGGCCACGACCGGGTATTTACCTTCACCCCCGAACAATTTGCCGCTGACCTTGTCCGGTCGCGTAATTTGATTGAGAATTCTGCAGGCGTTGCCGTCACAGGCTATCGTGCCCCCAGCTTTTCCATCGATCAGCGCACGCCATGGGCGCACGAGATTCTGGCCGAGCAGGGCTACGCCTATTCCTCCAGCGTCGCGCCGATCAAACATGACCATTATGGCTGGGCAGAGGCACCACGCTTTGCGTTCCGTCCCGTCGCCGGGAGTGACTTTCTCGAAATTCCTGTGACCACGGCCGAACTGGGCCCAAAACGTCTGGCAGCGGGCGGCGGAGGCTTTTTCCGTCTTTTACCCTATGCCTTTTCGCGCTGGGCTATCCATCAGGTCAATGAACGCGATGGACGGCCGGCAGTTATCTATTTCCACCCGTGGGAAATCGACCCTGAGCAGCCTCGGGTTCCAAATGCCCCGCTGAAATCCAAGATAAGGCATTATACCAAGCTGGATGTGATGGCCGCCAAATTGCGGCGCTTGCCTCAAGATTTCCAGTGGGAGCGACTGGACAGCATTGTCGCGCGGGAAAAAGCAAGGCTCGCGGCATGAACGCTCCTTTGTTACGGTCCAGAATGACGGTGCGCCTGGCCGATCTTGGAGCGGCGGATGAGCTGGCGCGCCTTGATGCCTGGGTAATGGCACATGAACTCGGATTGCCCTTTCACAGGCCGGACTGGCTATTGGCGATCGAGGAATCAACCGGGCAAAAGGCACATTGCCTGATTGCCGAGCGGGCAGGGGATATTGCGGCAATCCTGCCATTTCATCTCGTTCACTCACCGCTTTTCGGGCGCGCACTTGTGTCTTCTGCCTTTGCCGTGGGCGGAGGCATTTTGTCGGTTAGCGATGCAGCCACACGGCGATTGGCAGGGCAAATCTGTGAACTTTCCGAACGGTGGAGCTGCCCGACGGTCGAACTGCGCGGCGGGGCGATGCCCGGGCGTGGCTGGATTGAAAAGCGGGATTCGCACGCAAATTTCTTGAAACCCCTGCAAACAGATAGCGAGGCAGAGCTTTTGGCGATACCGCGCAAACAGCGTGCCGAAGTGCGTAAAGGTCTGGAAAACGGGCTGACCATTGTTACGGGGCGCGAAGAACGGGATCTGGAATGGCATCATGGCGTTTACGCGCAGAGCGTGCGCAATCTGGGTACGCCCGTTTATCCCAAAAGCCTGATGGCAAAGGTGTTGCAGCGTTTCGGTGATAATGCTGACATTCTAACGGTGCTGCACGAAGGCCAGCCGGTCGCCAGCGTCTTTAGTCTGTATCATAAGGGCGTTGTCATGCCCTATTGGGGCGGCGGTATCTGGGATGCGCGACGGCTACGGGCAAATGACGTCATGTATTTTGCCCTCATGGACCACGCGCGTGGACGTGGGTGCGACACTTTCGATTTTGGTAGGTCAAAAACAGATTCAGGAGCCTATCATTTCAAGAAAAACTGGGGGTTTGAGCCCGAACCGATGGCCTATGCCATCCATACCGCCGATGGTCAGGAACCGCGCGACATCAATCCAAATAGTCCAAAGTACCGGGCGCAGATTGCGCTCTGGCAAAAATTGCCTTTGCCTATAGCCAATTTTCTGGGGCCATGGATTGCCAAAGGATTAGGTTGATGCGCGAGATCCTTTTTCTCGCCCACCGCATACCTTGGCCAGCCGATCGGGGCGATAAAATCCGTTCGCACCACATATTGAAACGGCTGTGCGAAATGGCCCCGGTGCACGTCGGGACTTTTGCCGATGATGATCGCGATATGGGCTTTGCAGAGGCCATGGATGGACTTGTAGCCTCCCGCCATGTCGAATTGCGCAGCAAGCCGCAATGGCAGGCAGGGATTGAGGGGCTCTTGACCGGACAACCGATATCGGTCCGAAGTTTTGCCAGCCCATCCATACAAAGCTGGGTGAATGCACGGATCGCGTCCGGCGTAGTCAGCCATATCTTCTGCTTTTCCGGACAAATGGCGCAATATGTCCCCATGGATTTTCGCGGTCGTTTCATCATGGACTTTGTCGACGTCGATAGCGCCAAATTCGAAAGCTATGCTGGAGAAGGGCACAGCTTGATGCGGTGGGTGAACCGACGTGAAGGACGCGTTCTGGCGCGGTTCGAAAGCGAAATAGCCCAGCGCGCAGATGCCAGTTTGCTGGTGAGTGAGGCAGAGGCGAAACTGTTTCAGGATCGCACCGGTGCCAGCACCGTTATGGCCATGGGGAATGGTATCGACACCGGCTTCTACGATCCCGACGGCCAGTATAACAAACTGCATCCGCCTTTTCCCGATCCGTTAATAGTCTTTACCGGCCAGATGGATTACCGGCCAAATGTCGAAGCCGTTTCGGATTTTGCGCACCATGCCATGCCCATGATCCGCGCCCAGCATCCCGAGGCTACATTTGCCATTGTAGGGCGCAATCCGACGCAGGCCGTTTCGGATTTGTCCATGTTGCCGGGTGTACAGGTCACAGGTGCCGTAGATGACGTACGGACATGGCTTGCTGCCGCGGATGTAATTGTCGCTCCGTTACGGATTGCAAGGGGTATCCAGAACAAAGTGCTCGAAGCGATGGCCATGGCGAAACCTGTCATAGCTTCGCCCGCCGCAGCGGAAGGCATTGATGCCGAACATGGGCAACATCTTTTCGTGGAAGAAAATATTGCTGCGGAGGCCGCACGTGTCTGCGCCCTCTTGGCTGAGCCCGGTTCGGGTCTTGCCATCGGACAGGCCGCGCGTATGCATGTTATCGCCCATTATGGATGGCGCAGCCAATTGGCGCTTCTTGATCGCCTGATGGGCCTTGTCACGGACGATCCGCAATGAGCGATGCTGTGCCGCAAAACGGACCGGAAGAGGGCATTCAACCAGAACCCATTCCGGTCGAGGCTGAAGAGGTAGTTTCCCTCGCGCCCGCTGATTTTACCGAACAATGGAATCGCCCGCTCAGGTTTCTTGCGGCGATTTGGGGTGCTCTGCTCCTGCTGTTCTGGCGGGACACAGCGGACATGGTGGCCATTTGGTGGAACAGCTCCACCTTCAATCATTGCCTTTTGATCGTACCAATTCTCGGTTGGCTGGTCCTGCAACGCAGGGAATTGCTCGTCCAGTTGAAGCCGGAACCTTGGACACCGGCTATGCTTTATGGTGCCGTAGGCGCAGGCGGCTGGCTGCTCGGCGATGCAGCAGGGTTGGCGGTCGCGCGGCAATTAGGCCTGATCATGATGCTGCAGGGCAGCGTTGCTGCGGTGCTGGGTGCGAACGTCGCCCGGGGTCTGCTCTTCCCGCTCTTCTACATGTTCTTTCTGGTGCCCATTGGCGAAGAGGCCGTGCCGGCACTGCAAACGCTGACTGCAAAAATGTGCATGATACTGCTCGGCTGGACAGGAATCCCTGCGCATATCGACGGGATATTCATCACAACACCCACGGGCTATTTCCGTGTGGCCGAGGCATGTTCGGGCGTCAAATTCCTGATTGCAATGATTGCCTATGGTGTTTTGGTTGCCAATTTGTGTTTCAACCAATGGCCACGGCGTATAGCCTTTCTTGCGGCATGTGTTGTCGTGCCCATTCTGGCCAATGGCGTTCGCGCTTTTGGTACCATCTATATTGCCCATCACAGCAGCAATGAATTTGCATCCAATTTTGACCATGTCTTTTACGGATGGATATTTTTCGGCATCGTTATCGCGCTCGTGATGGCTGCAGGCTGGCCCTTTTTCGATCGCAAGGCGGATGCACCCGCCTTTGATCCGGCCGCGCTGCAGGCCCCTGTCGGCCAATCCACTACTTATCTGCGTGCCGCCGTCGCTGTCATGTTGATTGCCGCCCTGCCTTTTGGATGGTCCACCTACAGTGCCACCAAATTCTCACCGACGCCGGAACGCATAGCATTGCCGCAGGTAGAGGGTTGGGACATTGTTCCTTATGCGCCCACAGTCCACTGGACCCCGCGGTTCGTTGGTGGCAGCCATTATTTGTCCGGCAGATATCGTAACGAGGCGGGGCAAGAGGCCGATCTGTTCGTAGTCGTCTATGACCGGCAGAGCGAAGGTCGCGAATTGGTCGGCTTTGGCCAAGGTGCCATTGATCCTGATGGATTCTGGTCCTGGACCGCAAATACACCGGCACCACGCAACGGGAAGGCAGAGCGTATAAAGACCAAAGGTGCTGCACGCGAAGTGGTTAGCTTTTACCGCGTAAATGGTGTCACGAGCGGCTCTGCGGCTCGTATCAAATTGGCAACATTGCAGGCCCGTCTCCTGGCGGGTGACCAGCAAGCGGTGGCAATCATTGTATCATCCGAACAGATCGGAAATCAGTCCCCCCGTCCCGCTATCGACGCCTTTGTCAAATCCTTGGGGGATATCAATAAAATGGCTGACCGCTTCGCCGGTTTGCGATAGGGACCGCCCCCATGTGTGGCATTGCGGGTATATTTCATATCGAAACGGCCAAGCCGGTTGACCCCGAGCGGGTAAAGCGGATGACCGATGCTATCGCGCACCGGGGCCCCGACGGATCAGGTATATGGACTGCCCCGGGGGTGGGGCTAGGCCACCGGCGCTTGTCGATCATTGATCTTGAAGGCGGCGCACAGCCCATGCATTCGGACGATGGTGCACTATCCCTGAGTTTTAACGGGGAAATCTATAATTTCCGGGAATTGCGAACAGAACTGGAAGCGGCGGGTTACAGTTTTGCCACCCAGAGCGACAGTGAGGTCATCCTGCATGGCTGGCGTCACTGGGGATCCGCCTGTGTTTCACATTTTCACGGCATGTTCGTGTTCGCGATCCATGATGCCCGAACAAAGCAGCTTTTCCTCGCCCGGGATCGGTTGGGGGTAAAGCCGCTATTTTACGCGGCGATTCCGGATGGCAGTATCCTCTTCGGCTCAGAGCTAAAGGCGCTGACGGCCCATCCGGCATTGCGCCGTGAAATAGACCTGTCCGCAGTCGATGACTATCTTACCTTTGGTTATGTGCCCGACCATAATTGCATTGTGCGCGGGGTCAGCAAACTGCCGGCCGGGCATTATCTTCTGCTGCAACTGGGACAACCGCTTGGCAAGCCGGTTCAGTATTGGGATCTGGACTTTAGCAAGCGGATGCGCGGCAGTCAGGGTGAACTGTCCGAAGAACTGCTGCGTCTTATGCGGCAGGGTGTGACTTCACGTATGGTGGCGGACGTTCCGCTCGGGGCATTTCTGTCCGGCGGTGTGGACAGCAGCAGTGTCGTCGCACTCATGGCGGAAGCATCGCGACAGCCGATCAAAACCTGCTCCATCGGTTTCGATGTCGGCGCGCTTGATGAAAGCGAATATGCCGAAACGATCGCCCGCCGTTTTGCGACAGACCACCGCAGCCGCAAGGTTGCCGCCGATGATTTCGGCCTGATCGACACACTCGCCCATCATTTTGACGAACCCTTTGCGGATGCATCGGCCCTGCCAACATATCGGGTCTGCGAACTGGCGCGCGAACAGGTAACCGTCGCCTTGTCGGGGGACGGTGCGGACGAGGCTCTTGCCGGGTATAGACGGCATGTATTTCATCATAAGGAAGAACAATTGCGCGGGCTTCTCCCGCAAAATGTGCGCGGCCCGTTATTTGGCACATTGGGCAATATTTACCCAAAGGCGGATTGGGCACCGCGACCTTTCCGGGCAAAGACAACATTGCTGTCGCTGGCCCGCACCGGGGCCGAAGGTTATACCGATGCCGTCAGCCTGACCAATATGGACCAGCGGCACAGATTATATTCGCAGCGTATGCGTAGCGCACTGGATGGCTATCGTGGCGAAGCGCATATGGAAAGCCTGATGGCAAAGGCGCCTGCGCAAAGCGGTCTCGATCAGGCACAATATGCCGACATGAAGATGTGGCTGCCGGGAGATATCCTGACCAAGGTCGACCGCACCAGCATGGCCGTGGGTCTCGAAGCACGCGAACCCTTATTGGACCACCGCCTGCTGGAATTCGCGGCCAGCCTTCCGGAACGAATGCGTATCCGTGGCGGGCAGGGCAAATGGCTGATGAAGAAGACGATGGAAGACCACCTTCCGCATAACATTCTCTACCGGCCCAAAATGGGGTTTGTAACGCCAATTGACCAATGGTTTCGGGGGGCGTTGGCCGATGAAGCGCGTGCCCTTTCGGCCAGCCGCTTGTTTTCGCAAATGGATCTGTTCGACAGCAGGATGATCGCAAAGGCAGCGGAGGACCACATCGCGGGCCGTGTCAATAACGGCCGCCTATTGTGGCAACTTGTCATGCTGGAAAAGTCGTTGGCCGGTCTATTCGGCTGACGGAGATAACATGTCCGTTTTTCCAGTTACGGATAACGCGCCGACACGAAATACAGGCCTTCCGGCGGGGCATTTTCTGCCAGCGCAGAACGGTTGCGGGCGGCTAGGGCGGCCTGCAAATCATCTGCGGTCCAACGACCCAGTCCGACCGCGGCAAGGCAACCAACCATGGAACGAACCTGGTGGTGCAGGAAGGATAATGCAGCGGCTTCCACGATGATATGATCGCCCTCGCGTCGCACATCAAGACGGTCGAGTGTTTTGAGTGGGCTCGCAGATTGGCACGCTGTTGAACGGAATGTCGTGAAGTCATGCTGGCCTACCAGCAATTGGGCGGCATCGTGCATTGCCGCGGCATCCATTTCTGGCCCGATCCGCCAGACGCGTCCTTTTTCTAAGGTAAGAGGCGCGCGGCGGTTGAGGATGCGATATTCATAGGAACGGCCGATGCAGGTGTACCGGGCGTGCCATTCCGGATCCACTTCCTCACAAGCCAAAATCGCGATTGGATGAGGACGCAGATGGGCATTGATTGCGCCCATCAGACGAAAGGGTGGCAGCGGCTTCTGGATATCGACATGTGCCCGCATACCCAGGGCATGCACGCCCGCGTCCGTCCGGCCTGCGCTGTAGACAAGGGTTTTTTCGCCGGTGGTTTTGAAAATAGCCTCTTCAATGGCACCTTGCACGGATGGGCCGTGGTCCTGCCACTGCCATCCCATATAGGGACCGCCGTCAAATTCGATGGTGAGGGCAAACCGGGTCATGCGAGAATCGTACCCGGCGCAATAGGCTTGCCGCGCAGCAGATCGGCAGTGGGCATGGCAGGCTTGCCAGCACGCTGGATCAAGGTCGGGCGAATGGAATCGGTTCCGCAGGCTATAGTGAGGTGATTGTCCAAAACTTCGCCGGCAACATTGGGCTGAGCGGGAATGACCTGCGCCTCTAATATGCGATAACGCTCGCCTTCATATTCAAACCATGCACCGGGGGCCGGGTTGAATGCCCGCACTTGCCTTTCGACCGCTGCGGCAGATTGTGAAAAATCGATGCGCGTTTCGGATTTGTCGATCTTTGCGGCATAGGTGACGCCCTCGCCGGATTGGGGGATCGCTGGATGGGCGGCCATGTCTTGCAAGACGACGACCATCAATTCCGCCCCGAGCTCGGCGAGCTCGGTGGTAAGCTCGCCTGTTGTTTTGCGGCCGATTTCAATTTCGGTCGTCGCGCGAACGGGGCCTGTGTCCAGCCCTGCCTCCATTTGCATGACCATGACGCCTGTGGTCCGGTCGCCAGCCAAAATGGCCCGTTGCACCGGTGCCGCTCCGCGCCAGCGCGGAAGGAGGGAGCCATGGACGTTGAGACAACCGAACTTCGGTGCATCCAGAATTGCCTGGGGCAAAATCAGGCCATAGGCTGCGACGATAGCTGCATCGAGGTCGAGTTCGGCAAATTCTGCCTGCGCTTCGGCGTTGCGAAGAGACAGCGGGCTTCGGACCGAAAGGCCAAGTTCCTCCGCGCGCGTTTGCACCGCCGATGGAGTCAGCATTTTGCCGCGATTGGCGGGACGCGGGGGCTGGGTATACACCGCGACAACCTCATGCCCCGCGGCAACCAGGGCATCAAGGCTTGGAACGGCAAATTCCGGTGTTCCCATAAAGGCAAGGCGCATCGTGACTTTTCCTTTGTTTGAAAGCCCCCTAAGACGTGGTGCATGGCATCGCAAGAAATAGACGCACTGGCACAAGCCCTGTCGAAACTGCCGGGTCTTGGCCCCCGTTCGGCGCGGCGTGTGGTTTTGCACCTCATGAAGAAACGCGAAACCGTACTGCGGCCGCTCCTGCGCGCGTTGGAGCAGGTGGAGCAGCGTCTGGTCGTCTGCGACATCTGCGGTAATATCGACACAGGAAACCCGTGCGGAATTTGCGTCGACCCCCGTCGCGATACGCGTTCCATTTGCGTGGTCGAAGATGTGCCTGACCTGTGGGCGCTGGATCGTTCACGCCTGTTTCCCGGCAAATATCATATTTTGGGCGGTCGTCTGTCCGCTCTGGACGGCGTCCGGCCGGAGGATTTGAATATCGACGGCCTTATCGCCCGCGTCGCCGCAGGCGGCGTCGACGAAGTCGTTCTGGCGATGAATGCGACGCTGGAAGGGCAGACCACCGCACATTATCTGGCGGAACGGTTGGAGGAATATCCTGTACGCCTGACGCAATTGGCACATGGTGTGCCGGTCGGCGGAGAGCTGGATTATCTCGACGATGGGACATTGGCGCAGGCGTTGCGCGCACGCCGTCCGGTGGGATGATAAGAGGGCGTTGATTTCCCCCTCAGCCATGCCTATCTGCGACCCATGGCCATTTTACCTATTCTTGAAGTGCCCGATCCGCGGCTGAAAACAATCTCCACACCGGTGGAAAGCTTTGACGCGGACCTGAAAAAGCTTGTCGATGACATGTTTGAAACCATGTACGCCGCGCCCGGTATCGGTCTTGCAGCTATCCAGGTCGGGGTGCCCAAGCGCCTGTTGGTCATTGATTTGCAGGACGAAGGACCTGATGGCGAGAGTGTCCGCAATCCGCGCGTTTTTGTGAATCCCGAAATACTTGATCCATCGGAAGAGCTATCTGCCTACAATGAAGGCTGTTTGTCGGTTCCCGATCAATATGCCGAAGTAGAGCGCCCGGCGAAGATCCGTGCGCGCTGGCAGGATCTGGAAGGTAATGTGCACGAAGAGACGATGGACGATTTAATGGCCACCTGTCTGCAGCACGAGATGGACCATCTTGAAGGCATTTTATTCATCGACCATCTGTCGCGTTTGAAGCGGCAGATGGTGCTGAAGAAGATCGAAAAAGCCCGCAAAATGGGTGGCGGCCACGTTCATAACGAACATTGCAATCACTAAGTTTTTTCCGAGTGGTGCCTATTTCGTAAAGGCAGTCGGCGCCGCGTCGATCGTAACAAACTTGCCCGCCTGAATTTCCTGTACCTCCAACGTACGTTCGGTCAGTCCGTTCGCCATGAACCGGAACGCGCCGTCTACGCCGATAAAGCCTTGCGGATCGGTCAGTTGTGACACCGGAAAGGCCGTGCCGGGGCGCCAGTTGCGTGCAACGCGCGCCATCAGCAGGATGGAATCATAGCCAAGGCTCGACAGGCGAAGCGGTGCGCGTCCGAAGCGGGTGCGGTATTTGGCCGCATATTGGTTGTATAGCGTGTCCGAAACGCTGGCAAACCATGCGCCGTACATCGTGCTGTTGCTGGCGAGCGATCCGTCGATATTCCACAAATCGGTTCCCAATATCTTTGCATTGCGCAGTCCGTTACGCCGAAGAGCCGGAATGGTAATAATGGCGGCACGCCCGCTGTCGGCCACTAGGACCACATCCATCGCTCCGCGTGCTGACAAGCGCTTTGTCGCCGCATCGACTGATGCCGCGCCACCTTCAACCTCTTCGACACCCACCAGAGTGCCACCGGCTGCCCGTACCGACTGGGTCACCGTCGCATAGGCGCGCTGACCATAAGTGCTTTTGGGGACCAGTGCGCCAAAACGTGAAAAACCTTTCGCCCGGGCATAGCGTACCACACGGTCAATCGACTGGTTTGGCAGATGTCCCAGCAGGAAGACATTGCGCCCGGCAACGCCGATATCATTGGAAAAGCTAAGGATCGGGATGTTCTTCGGACGCGCGATATTCGCTACTTCCAGCACCTGATCGCCACGTAGCGGTCCAAGGATAACCTTGTTTCCATCTGCTACAGCCCGGTTGGCGGCGGCCGTGACACCCAAATTGGTGTCGTAGGACGTCAACTGAATGTTGGTTGATTTCGTATCGCTGAGCGCCAGAGCCGTCGCGTTGGCAAGCGAGAGGCCAACATCTCCGTCAGGCCCTGTCAGCGGAAGCAACAGCGCAACACGGTGCATTCCGTCGAGCGGGTCAGGCGAAACCACAGGCGGCGGACCTTCGCCGCCACGTGGAACCGCGGCACATGCTGCCAGAAACACCAGCAAGGCCAGCGCCAGAATCCGTTTAAGTCCGTTCGCTATGGCTTGCGGCTGCGCGCCGGTTGCTGCAATGGTTGCGCTCATGATTGGGTCCTCAGCGAATAGCTTGTATTTTTAATGTCGTTCGAGTCGGGCTTATATGTCGTTGCGACCCCCATCGGCAACCTTGCAGATATGTCACAACGCGCGATCGCCGTTCTGGATGCGGCAGAAATCGTAGCGGTTGAGGATAGCCGCGTTACCGGTAAATTGTTGCATCATCTCGGCCTGAAAAAGAAAATGCGTCGCTATAATGACCATAGCAGCGCCGGAGACCGGGACAGTTTGATTGCCGCGGCGCGGGAGGGTGTTGTGGCCTTGGTGTCGGACGCCGGTACTCCGTTGATATCCGATCCGGGTTACAAACTCGTCCGCGCGGCGCGGGAGGCGGGCGTCTCTGTTTATACCATACCAGGCGCGAGCGCGGTGATCGCGGCGCTTTCGATCTGTGGTCTGCCAACAGACCGCTTTCTGTTTTCCGGCTTTTTGCCCCATAAGGCAAAGGCCCGGGCCGACGCGCTATCGGAACTGGCGCATATCAAGGCGACACTGGTTTTCTACGAAAGCGGCCCGCGTCTGGCAGCCTCTCTGACCGCTATCGCCGACCTTTATGGTGACCGCGAAGTGGCGGTTGCGCGCGAATTGACGAAGAAGTTTGAAGAGGTTGTGACCGGAACCGCCGCAGAGTTAGCCGCCCGCTATTCTGCGCAGGAACCCAAGGGGGAGATTGTCCTGATTATCGGTCCACCGTCGGAAGATACGGTGGCTGACGCCGGGGATGTCGATGCGGCTTTGCGCGAGGCGCTGCAAAGCATGTCCGCGGCCAAGGCCGCCGGTGCCATTGCGAAGAAATTCGGACTGGAGCGGGCCGCCCTTTATGCACGGGCGACGGAGATGAAAGGGCAATGAAGCATGTCCTTGCCGAAAGACGGGGGCGTTGGGGCGAAGCGGCAGCGGCGTGGTTTTTGCGTTTGCGCGGGTGGCGGATCGTTGGCGAACGCGTCAAAACACCGCGTGGAGAGATCGACCTGATAGCGCGCCGAGGAAAAACGGTCGCTTTTGTGGAGGTCAAGATGCGCAGCCGGGCCGTGGACCTTGCCACGGCGATTGACGCATACCGGCTACGCCGCGTCGCGGCAGCGGCCGAAATTCTCTTGCCCAGATATGGCAAGAATACCGAAAATATGCAGATTGACGTAATATTGGTTGCACCTTGGCGGTGGCCACACCATCTGCAAAATGTCTGGCACGGATAGGGACCCACAGAATGACAATCAGAGTTGCAGTCCAGATGGACCCGATGGACGGCATCAATATCCATGGCGATTCCAGCTTTGCGCTGATGCTGTCGGCTCAAGCGCGTGGATATGAAATCTGGCATTATGATGTCGGTACGCTGACACTGGACGCAGCCGATCGGCTGACGGCATGGGCGCGTCCTGTTTATGATCTGCAACGGGTCGAGGGTGCGCATTACCGGTTTGGCGAAGGCCGCCGTATTGATTTGGGGTCCGATATCGATGTCGTTCTGATGCGGCAGGACCCGCCTTTTCACGTCGGCTATATCACCGCCACCCATCTCCTCGAACGGATCGACAGCGAGACCCTTGTGGTCAACAATCCGGTCAGTGTTCGCAACGCACCTGAAAAGGTCATGGTGCTGGACTATCGCCAGTTCATGCCGCCTACGTTGATTACCCGATCAACCGAAGAAATCCGTGCATTCCAGAAACAACATGGTGCCGTGGTGTTAAAGCCGCTGCACGGGAATGGGGGCAAGGCAATTTTCCGTGTCCCATCCGAAGGTGACAATCTGGGTGCCTTGCTGGAGGTGTTCAACGGTACCTGGCCCGAACCCCATATGGTCCAGCCTTTCCTGCCTGACGTTGCCAAGGGGGACAAACGTATTGTCCTGATCGACGGGGTGGTGGCCGGTGCCATCAACCGGCGTCCGGGCGAGGGTGAGTTCCGCTCAAATCTCGCGGTAGGGGGCAGCGCCGAGGCAACCGAACTGACCCCGCGCGAACAGGAAATTTGCGCGGCAATGGGACCGCGCCTTAAGGAACTCGGCCTCATATTTGTCGGCATCGATGTTATCGGAGGGGAGTGGTTGACCGAGATCAACGTGACGTCCCCAACAGGAATAGTCGCCATTGACCGTTTTAACGGAACCGATACGGCGGGAATGATCTGGGATGCCATAGGGGCCCGATTGGGACGCTAAGCTATGGATGACTGGATAATCCGGCTCGTCGATCAGGGCGGCTATTGGGGTGTTGCCCTTCTGATGTTTTTGGAAACGGTATTCCCGCCTGTGCCTTCGGAAGTGATCATGACCGTAGCGGGTGTATCGGCATCGCGCGGTAACATGACCTTTACAGGGGTCGTAGGCGCCGGCACCGCAGGTGCCATGTTGGGCAATTATCTATGGTTCTGGCTGGCGATCAAATTCGGTTCCGACCGGCTGCATCGTTTTGCCGACCGCTATGGCCGCTGGCTGACGCTGAACTGGAAAGAGATTGAGCGGGGTCACGAACTGTTTCGGAAACATGGCTCGATCATCGTTCTCGTCGCGCGCATGCTGCCGACCCTACGTTCGCTGATTTCGATACCTGCCGGGATATTTGGAATGTCCCATCGCCGGTTTCTGGTGTTCTCCACCATCGGAACTGCGGGATGGAGCGCCGCGCTTGCCGGGGCAGGCTATGCTCTCGGTTCCCAATTTGAAGATGTCGAAAGGATATTGGGCCCGGTTTCAACGGCGGTGATCGTCCTGATCATATTGGGCTATTTCTGGCGGCTCATACGCTGGAAACCGGAATAGTCCTCTGTTTGAAAAGGGCTGAGGCTGCCTTAGCCCGATGCGCGTGGATGGGCGTTGAAATATTCGTCGAGTAACATTGCGGTATCCACCGCCGTATAGACTTGCGTCGACGACAGGCTGGCATGACCCAGTAGTTCCTGCAGGCTCCGCAAATCCGCCCCGCCTGCCAGAAGGTGCGTCGCAAAGCTGTGGCGCAGTGCATGGGGCGTAGTCCGTTCCGATAGCCCCAGCCGGCCACGCGCACCCTGCACCGCGCGGCGGACAAGGGCAGGCGACAAAGCACCACCGCGTGAGCCGAGAAACAGTGGCGTATCGCGTGTCATGGGATAGGGGCAAAGTTCGACATAATCTTCAATAGCTGCTTTAACCGCTTCCAAAACCGGTATAATCCTGGTCTTGTTGCGCTTACCGGTGACCCGCAAAGTGGACCCTAAGGGCAATATGTCGCCCATCAATCCCGTGGCTTCGCTGACACGCAGTCCGCTTCCATAAAGCAGCAAGAGGATCGCCCAATCACGGGCGCCGATCCAGCTTTCCCGTGCGGAACCGGCGGCATCTTCGGCAAGTGCGACGACATCGTCCGGGTTGACCGGTCTGGGCAGGCTGCGTTGGACGCGCGGTCCCTTCAAGGCTGGTAATTGCGCATCGTCACCCAGTGCAAAGCGCAGAAAATGACGGACGGCAGAAAGTTCGCGCGCTGTTGATCGGTTGGTCAGGCCATCTCCACGCCGGTCCGCAAGAAACGCGCGCATATCCGCAGCGTTGATCTTTAGCAGCCCCGGCCTGTCGACAGTTGCGCCCCAATGCCGTTCAAGGAAATCGCTTAATCGTTCGGCCGTCGCGAGATAGGCACGCACGCTGTGCGGCGACATACGGCGATTGTCCGTCAGGAAAGCTTGATATTCGGCGATCAGGGAAGCCATCAAAGGCGACACTATCAGGCGGACGGCTCAGCCTCAACCGCTACAATCTCGGGCAGGATCGCATCCAGGAGAGGCATGCCTTTTGCTGTCACCACAATTTGGCTGCCATCACGATGAAGCAGGCCCAGACTGGCAATGCGTTCAACCGCATCCGCGTCAAGCAGTGCGCCCGGCGCAATACCCGTTTTTCGGGACAGCCGATTAAGGCATATTCCCTCGGCAAGTCGCAGGCCCATCAACAATGCTTCGGTAGCGCGGGAGGGTGGATCAAGCGGATCCTCCCCCGCAATAGCATGGCCATTCCGCGTAATTGCAGAGAGGAAATTCTCCGGTTTTTTATGGCGTTGCGTGGCATTGTTCAGGCGCCTTCCATGCGCCCCCGGGCCGATGCCGATATAATCGTCATACCGCCAATAGCTAAGATTATGACGGCTTTCCGAACCGGGCCGGGCGTGATTGCTAATCTCGTAAGCGGGTAAACCCGCCGAGTTGGTCAGTGACTGTGTCATGTCGTACAGCGTGGCCGCGTCGTCATTATCGGCGGGAACGAACTGGCCGGTGCGGACCATGGTTTCAAATCGGGTCCCAGGTTCGATTGTCAATTGGTACAGCGACATATGGTCGGTGCCAAAGGAAAGGGCCCGGCGCAATTCGTCATCCCATTGCTCGGCCGTCTGGTCGGGGCGGGCATAGATCAGGTCGATATTGACGCGCGCAAAATGCCGCTGCGCAATCGCCAGCGCATCAAGACTTTCCGCAACACTATGCGCGCGGCCCAGAAAGCTGAGTGCGGCATCGTCGAGTGATTGGAGCCCCAGCGACACCCGGTTCACCCCGGCCTGCGCAAGGTCCGCAAACCGGGCTGCTTCAACCGAGGAGGGATTGGCCTCCAACGTGATCTCGATATCGTCGGCAAAGCCCCAGTGCGTATGCGCAGCATTAATGAGCGCAGCAACCATAGCAGGCGGCATCAGCGATGGCGTGCCGCCGCCGAAGAATATGGAAGTGAGAGGACGTCCTTTGGTCAACCCGGCTTCATGCGCCATGTCCTGCAATAAGGCGGCTCGCCATGCATCTTGGTCGACGCTTTCGCGAACATGGCTGTTAAAGTCGCAATAGGGGCATTTGGAAATGCAAAAAGGCCAGTGGATATAGAGGGCGAGGGGTTCGCTCAAAAGACCGCCTCGACCAGTTTGCGGAAGGCATCGGCACGGTGGCTCATCGCATGCTTGGCTGCAGGATCCAGCTCGGCAAAAGTTTCGGTGTGGCCTGTCGGCACAAAAACCGGGTCATAGCCAAAGCCCATCGTTCCACGTGGCGGCCATGTCAGGCTGCCTTGCACGCGTCCTTCGAAAATCTCTTCATGGCCGTCTGGCCATGCCAGAGCGAGGGTGCAGGTGAAATAGGCGCTCCGGTCTGTTTCCGGACCCTGTTCGGCCAATTTCCCCTCAACCTTGCCCATCGCCATATACCAGTCGCGACCGGGGCCGCCTTCAAAGCTCTGCTTTTCGGCCCAGTCGGCTGTATATACCCCCGGCGCACCGGACAGGGCCGTGACGCACAAACCGCTGTCATCCGCCAGGGCAGGCAAGCCTGAACCCTGTGCGGAGGCATGTGCTTTCAAAAGCGCATTCTCCGCAAAGGTCGTTCCCGTTTCCTCCGGTTCGGGCAGGCCAAGCTCCCCTGCTGATACCGGATCGATGCCGAACGGGGCAAGCAATGCGCGGATCTCGCGCACCTTACCCGCATTGTGGCTGGCAATGACGAGCTTTCCGGGCAGCAGTTTGCGGTGGGTCATTGGATTACTTTACCGCGTCCGCCTGCACCGCAAAAATCCGGTCGGTGCCCATACGCGCAAGGCGTAGCAGGCGCAGCAGGCTCTCTTCGTCATAAGTCGCACCTTCGGCGGTTGCCTGCACTTCGGCAATCTGCCCGCCTTCGATCAACACGAAGTTCGCATCGGCATCGGCGCTCGAATCCTCGATATAGTCGAGGTCGAGAACAGGCGTGCCGTTGTAGATGCCGCAACTGATTGCCGCGACACGGCCGCTGATCGGATCTTCCTTGATCGCACCGGACGCAAGCAGTCCATCAACCGCCAGCCGCAGAGCGACCCATGCGCCTGAAATAGCCGCCGTGCGCGTGCCGCCATCGGCTTGCAATACGTCGCAGTCGAGCGTGATCTGATGCTCACCCAGCTTTTTCAAATCGACAACCGCACGCAGGGAACGGCCAATCAGGCGCTGAATTTCCTGTGTCCGGCCGGACTGCTTTCCCTTTGCCGCTTCACGCTGGCCACGCGTATGGGTTGCGCGGGGCAGCATGGAATATTCCGCCGTTACCCAGCCCTCACCCTTCCCGCGCAACCAGGGTGGCAGGCGGTCTTCCACACTCGCGGTCACCAGAACGCGCGTATCGCCAAATCCGATCAGGCAGCTGCCCTCGGCATGTTTGGTAAAATGGGTTTCAATTGAAATGGGGCGCATTTCGTCGGGCGCACGGCCGGATGGACGCATGATATTCTCCTGATAACGGGTATAGCGACGCCATAACCTCCCCCGCTTGCTTTGCAAGCGTGCTGCGCTACATCTATGTCTGTGAACCAGACAGCGATCAATGAACTGAACGACCGTACGCGTACCATTTTCCGCATGGTGGTCGAAAGCTATTTGGATAGCGGTACACCTGTGGGATCGCGCACCATCTCGAAATTTGCAGGGCTGAACCTTTCGCCGGCGTCGATCCGGAATGTGATGCAGGATCTTGAAGAGGCCGGACTATTGGCCGCCCCCCATACCAGCGCCGGACGGATGCCGACCGAAAGTGGCCTGCGCCTTTTTGTAGACGGCATGATGCAAGCGGCGGAACCTTCTGCTGAAGAAAGAAGGGCAATCGAATCGCAGATCAAGTCCGATGGCCCTATCGAAGAAGCGCTCGCTGCGGCGACGTCGGTTCTTTCGGGTCTGTCCGCGTGTGCGGGTATCGTCTTGGTGCCCAAACGCGATGCCGTGTTGAAGGCCTTCAGCTTTGCACGATTGTCTGCGACACAGGTGCTGGCAATCATGGTCGGCACCGACAATAGCGTCGAGAATCGCGTCGTTTTGGTCGATCCCTCACTCAGCGACAGCGCTTTGGTCGAGGCTTCAAACTATATATCTGCCCGCCTTTCGGGATTGACCCTGTCCGAAGCCCTGGCGCGGCTTGATAGCGAGATTCGGGCGGAAAAGGCGGAACTGGACCAGGCGAGTGAAAAGCTGGTCCGCGATGGGCTGGTGGTCTGGTCGCTCGACGCCAATGACCGCCCGGTCCTGATTGTGCGCGGACAATCGAACCTGATTGACGAAGCCGCCGCGGCGGATCTCGACCGGGTACGGCAGCTGCTCGACGAACTGGAAAGCAAGGAAGAGATTGCCCGTCTCGTCGACAGCGCCCGCGAAGCGCAATCGACGCGGATTTTCATCGGATCGGAAAATAATCTATTTTCGCTGTCCGGATCATCAGTCATTGCGGCGCCCTATCGCGAAGCCGGCGGCAAGGTGGTCGGCGTGGTCGGGGTTATCGGACCCACCCGCCTAAACTATGCCCGCATTGTACCGATGGTCGATTTTACGGCGCAGACCTTAAGCCGCCTGATGAAGTGAATTTCTCGCTGAAGTTAGCCACAGTACGGGTTGATGATTCCGGCTAACCACCTATATGCGCATCGCAAGACGCGGCAGAACGCGCCGCAAAACGAATGGGTTAATGCAGGTTATGACGGATAAGAAAAACGAAGCAGCCGACAGCGCAGCCGAAAAGGAAATGGAAGGCGTGCCGGAACATTTGCGGGAAGGCGGAGAAGAACCTGCCGCAAATGCCGATGCAGAACGCATCGCGATGCTCGAAGAACAACTGGCCGCTGCCAAGCAGGATGTACTTTACGCCCAGGCCGATACCCAGAATGTGCGCCGTCGGATGGAAAAAGAAGCCGCCGATGCACGTGCCTATGCCGCAACCAATTTTGCGCGCGATATCCTGTCGGTTTCGGACAATCTGGCGCGCGCCCTGGATGCCATTCCCGCTGAATTGCGCGAAGATGAAAAGATGAAGCCGCTGGTCACCGGACTGGAAGCAACCGGCCGCGAACTGGAAAGCGTATTTGCCAAGAACGGCATTACCCGCATTGCCGCCATGGGCATGCCGCTTGATCCCAATGTCCATCAGGCAATGGTCGAGATACCCAACGCGGAAAGCGAGCCGGGTACAATCGTGACCGAGATGCAGGCGGGTTATATGATCAAAGACCGGCTGTTGCGGCCTGCTTTGGTTGGGGTGGCGAAGAAGCCGGATTGAGGTTGGTGGGGTTGAATTGACGGCCCAGAGTCGTCGCCTCAGGCCGGATTTGGTCCGGTCTGAGGTCGCGATGATGTCGCTAGTTGCCCCGCAATCCAAGATAATCGCTGATAGGCCTTTACTCTTTGCTCTTCTGTGATCGCCATCAGCTTTCTGAAATGCGGATGCGTTAGGCAGGCATTGTCAAAAAGGGCGCTGTTTTCATTACCTGCATCGAGGCCAACGAAATGCGAATGAGCTAGTTCTGCTCGCAATTCAATCAGCGGGATGAGTTCATTCAAAAGGTTGGTTAGAGGCGACTTCTTCTTATTTTTGTCGTCGTTCAGAATTTTTTCCGCCATCGTTTTGAAATGACTTTTGTCGTTGTTTGGTAAGTCAAGAATACGCCGCAACTCGCGTTCGCACTTCGATGCTTTATCAAAAAACTTGCTGCGCCAAATATGAATACGCTCGTCTTCGTCGACTGCGTTAGCGGCTGTAATCTTTGTCATCTCCATTTCATTAACTTACGCACCAATATTGAAACATTAGTTAAACGGGTGGTGATCATACTTGGTTTGCCCAAAACAACGGCTAGCCGTAACGCGCCCATTCCGCTATCGCGCGCATCCCATGACCAACCAAGCTACCTCTCCAAATCTCCCGTCCCCGTGGCGCGACGAGTTTCGGGCGACTTTGGCGTTGGCTTGGCCGTTGGTGCTGACCAATGTGACCATGGTCCTAATCAACTCGACCGATGTTTTCCTGCTCGCGCGGCTCAGTCCGGATGCTTTGGCGGCGTCGGCCTTGGGGTCGGGGATTGTGATTGCGGTTTTGCTGTTTGGCATTGGCGTGATCACGGCGGCATCACCCCTGATGGCAGCGGAAATCGGGCGCAAGGCCCATTCGGTTCGTGATGTCCGGCGCACCGTGCGTCAGGCGTTCTGGGCTTCGGTTGCCGTCTGCATTCCGCTCTGGCTCATTCTCTGGTTTACAGGTCCCTTCCTGATCTGGGCGGGGCAGCCGGTGCGCCTTGCCGAAGACACGGGGCTTTTTGTGCGGGCGCTGCAATGGATGATCCTGCCGACGCTCGGGGTGGTTGTGCTGCGGTCTTTTATGGCTGCACTTGAACGGCCCAACTGGGCGATGGCGGCCGGCATAGCGGCGGTTTTTGTAAACGCCGCCATCAACTATGGACTGATTTTCGGCCATTTCGGCCTGCCGCGGCTGGAACTTGTCGGCGCCGGGATTGGCAGCTCGCTAACGGCACTGTTCCAGTTCCTGTTCCTTTCCGTGGTAGTGATACGCCATCCCAAATTCCGCCGCTACCATCTGTTCGGCCGCTGGTGGCGTGCCGACTGGGCACGCTTTTTCACCATCTGGCGGCTCGGTTTTCCAATCGGGCTGCATATGGGATTTGAGGCCATGGTATTTGCCGCTGCGGTATTCCTGATGGGCTATATCGGCACCAGTTCGGTCGCAGCGCATGCGGTTGCGATCCAGATTGCCTCCATGACGTTCATGGTCCCCATGGGGCTGGGTCAGGCAGTCACGGTGCGGGTCGGGCTGGGCTTTGGCTGTATGGACAAGGATGCGATACGCCGCGCCGGATGGACAGCCTATATTTTGGGCGTTGGTTTCATGTCCGCCATGGCGCTGATCATCTGGCTGTTCCCCGCGACACTCGCCGGATTTTTCCTTGACCCTGAACTCAAGGGAAATGTGGAGGTGCTGAACCTAGCGGTGTCCTTCCTGCTCGTCGCGGCTGTTTTCCAGATTGTCGACGGCGCGCAAGTGGTCGGTACCGGTATGCTGCGCGGGTTGCAGGATACCACATGGCCCATGCTGTTTGCCGCCTTGGGTTACTGGGTCATCGGGATCGGCTTTGGATGCTGGCTTGCCTTTTACCGCGGTTGGGATGGCGCAGGCATCTGGACCGGGCTTGCGGTCGGCCTCGGCATTGTGGCCGGACTTGTGCTGACCCGCTGGCTGATGCGCGAACGGTTGGAACTGCTGCCCCTAAAAGGGTAAAATTCCCTCATATTGGGAAAGCGGCGGCGCGCCTGCGACTTTGACCCCGTTACGCAGCAGGAATATGTGCCGGACGATCTCGGCCTGTTGCTCGATCCCGTAGCGGGCCAATGTCCAGCCGGGTTTCAGGCTATAATCATAGCGGCAGAAGGGATGGCGACGGAGCGGCAGGAAAATACCCTGTTGATGCTGCCAGACATGCACAAGTTCATGGATGAACAGGCCCTGCAATCCCAAGTCCCGGTCGCAAAAATCGTCGCAAAACATCTGGTTTTTCGGATGGAACCATAAATGTCCGTCAGGTGCCATTGTGACGCGTGAGGGCTGGAACCACCACCATTTGCGGTTGTGGATGCGGATTTTGTCATAGTCGAGCGCATCGCCAAATACCGATTTCGCCAATGCGCGTTCGCGCACCGTCAAAGGGCGGCCGGATTTGTGCGGACCGAACATCCCCTTAGTTGAGGGCCTTTTTCTCGTCCGGGTCCGTGCCGTCCACTTCCTGAACGCGTGCCTTCACCAGGATCCGTTCGTTATTCGAAAAGAGAAATTCGGTCTCAATCTCGCCCAGACGGCGCGGGACGAGATTGACGCCCCACATCATGACATGCTTGCCGCCCTTTTTGAATTCGACCTTTTTGCCTGACGGGATGAACACCCGGGTCATCGGTTTCATGGTGACGGCACCGGTTTTGGGGTCAACGCCCACATCATGCATCTCGGTGCGGATCGCGGAGGGTGAGCTGACGCGCAGCAGATAAACGTCTGTTGGCCCGCCATAGACGTTGAAATGATAAGAGGACGGATTGCTGTCGACAGGCGACAGAGTCAGCACGGCCTCTTTCACTTTCAACTGCGGTGTCGGACCGCAAGATGTGAGGAAAAGCGCTGTGGCAGCGCTGAAAAGGGCTAAAACTGGCTTGTTCATGGGCGACCTCATCTGTGTCCTTCAAAAATTGTCCAAAACTGGGGCGTTACATCGCTTTTTGCTTATCTAGGTGCCCCCAAGCCTTGTGCCAAGCAAATTGGCACCTATATCGCCGCAGCAAGGATGATTTTCGAACAATAGGGGTGCCTGATGGGGCCCTTACGGAAAAGTCCGGTTTACAGTTCAATATAGAATTTCGGGGTAAGTTTTTATGGCTAAAGTTATCGGTATCGACTTGGGCACGACAAACAGCTGCGTTGCGGTTATGGACGGTGGCAAGCCCAAGGTCATTGAGAATGCAGAAGGTGCACGCACCACACCGTCAATCGTTGCCTTCGCCAAGGATGGCGAGCGTCTGATCGGGCAGCCGGCCAAGCGCCAGGCCGTCACCAATCCGGAAAGCACGATTTTCGCGGTAAAGCGTTTGATCGGCCGTCGTTTTGACGATCCTGTGACCAAGAAAGATACCGAACTGGTGCCTTACAGCATCGTGAAGGGCAAGAATGGCGATGCCTGGGTCAAGGCCGGCGGCGACGATTATTCGCCTTCGCAGATTTCGGCTTTCATCCTGCAAAAGATGAAGGAAACGGCCGAAGCCTATCTGGGTGAGACTGTTACCCAGGCTGTCATCACGGTTCCGGCATATTTCAACGATGCCCAGCGTCAGGCAACCAAGGATGCAGGCCAGATTGCCGGCCTTGAAGTGCTGCGTATCATCAACGAACCGACGGCTGCTGCGCTGGCCTATGGCCTCGACAAGGACGAAAACAAGACCATCGCGGTTTATGACCTCGGCGGCGGCACGTTCGACATCTCGATCCTCGAAGTCGGTGACGGCGTATTCGAAGTGAAGTCGACAAATGGCGACACCTTCTTGGGCGGTGAAGATTTCGACAGCAAACTGGTCGAATTTCTCGCTTCCGATTTCCAGAAGGCCGAAGGCATTGACCTGACCAAGGACAAGCTTGCGCTGCAGCGCCTGAAGGAAGCTGCGGAAAAGGCGAAGATCGAACTGTCCTCGACGCAGACGACCGAAGTCAACCTGCCATTCATCACGGCTGACCAAAATGGTCCGAAGCACCTGGTGAAAACCATCACCCGTGCGGATCTTGAAAAGCTGGTCGACGACCTCATCAAGCGGACACTCGAGCCATGCAAAAAGGCAATTGCCGACGCCGGTATCAAGGCAGACGCGATTGATGAAGTCGTGATGGTCGGCGGTATGACCCGCATGCCGAAGGTCCGCGACGTCGTGAAGAGCTTCTTTGGCAAGGAACCGCACACGGGTGTGAACCCGGACGAAGTGGTCGCCATGGGTGCTGCAATTCAGGCAGGCGTTCTGCAGGGCGACGTCAAGGACGTCCTGTTGCTCGACGTGACGCCGCTGTCGCTTGGTATCGAAACGCTGGGTGGCGTGTTCACCCGCATGATCGATCGCAACACGACCATCCCGACGAAGAAGAGCCAGGTCTATTCGACCGCGGAAGACAACCAGAATGCGGTGACCATCCGCGTCTTCCAGGGCGAGCGTGAAATGGCCGCCGACAACAAGTTGCTCGGCAATTTCGACTTGGTGGGTATCCCCCCTGCGCCGCGCGGCGTGCCACAGATCGAAGTAACCTTCGACATCGACGCCAATGGTCTTGTCAGCGTAACCGCAAAGGACAAGGGCACCGGCAAAGAGCAGCAGATCAAGATCCAGGCCTCGGGCGGTTTGTCCGACGCCGATATCGATCAGATGGTTCGCGATGCCGAAGCATTTGCCGAAGAGGACAAGAAGCGTCGCGAAGCGGCGGAAGCCAAGAACAACGCGGAAAGCCTTGTCCACACAACCGAGAAGCAGCTTGAAGAACATGGCAGCAAAATCGATGCCGGCCTGAAGGGCGAGATCGAAGCCGCTGTGGCCGAAACCAAGACTGCAATTGAAAGTGGCGATGCCGAAGCGATGAAGGAAAAGGCAACCGCCTTGGCCCAGGTCGCGATGAAGCTCGGTGAAGCGATCTACAAGGAAGAGCAGCAAGCTTCAGCCACGTCAACAAACGACGCTGCGGAAGATGCACCGGCCGATGAAAATGTGGTCGATGCCGAGTTCTCCGAAGTCGAAGACGACAAAAAAGACTGATTTTAAGGAGCTTCCGGCCGTCACCTTTCGAAACGCGGGTGGCGGTCGGGACCGGGGGTTTAATCAGCTATGAGTCTCGATGTTGATTATTACGAGTTGTTGCAGGTTGACAGGACAGCGGATGAAAAGACGCTGAAATCCTCTTATCGCCGGCTGGCAATGGAATGCCATCCGGACCGCAATCCGGGCTGCGACAAGTCGGAAGCCAAGTTCAAAGCCATCAGCGAAGCCTATGACGTCCTGAAGGACCCGCAAAAGCGCGCCGCCTATGACCGCTTTGGGAAGGCCGCCTTCGAAAATGGCGGCATGGGCGCCGGTCAGGCTGGTGGAGGATTTGGCGATTTTTCCGACATTTTCGAAAGCTTTTTCGGCGATGCCTTTGGGGGTCGCCAGCGTGGGCCAGCACGTGGTGCGGACCTGCGCTATGATCTGGAAATATCGCTCGACGAAGCTTTCCACGGTAAAGAAGCCGAAATCACAATCGATGTCGCTTCGGCCTGTGGAACCTGTGAAGGGTCCGGTGCGACGCCGGGTTCGGGCAAGCGGCGGTGCAATCTTTGCGGCGGGCACGGCAAAGTTCGTGCGCAGCAAGGCTTTTTCGTGGTCGAGCGCACATGCCCCACCTGCCATGGTCGTGGTGAGGTAATCGAGGATCCGTGCAAGGTCTGCCGCGGTGAAGGCCGTGTGGACGAACGAAAGACTATTTCCGTTACAATTCCTCCGGGTGTGGATGAAGGCACGCGTATCCGTGTGGCGGGACGTGGCGAAGCCGGGCCGAATGGCGCGGCGGCAGGCGATCTGTATATTTTCATCCACATGTCACGGCACAAAGTTTTTGAGCGCGAGGGCACTACGTTATTCTGTCGCGCCCCGATCAGCTTTACGACTGCGTCCCTGGGCGGCGAAATCCGTATTCCGGGACTGGACGGGGCCGAGCATATTATTGTTGTTCCTGAAGGCATCCAATCCGGCAAACAATTGCGTCAGCGCGGGGCAGGGATGCCGGTGCTGCAAGGACGCGGTCGTGGTGACATGGTGGTCCAGATCGATGTTGAGACGCCGACCCGCCTGACTGCCCGGCAAAAGGAATTGCTGCGGGAGTTCCGGGAAACCGAAACTGGCGCAGAAAGCCCGCAGGCCGCAGGGTTTTTCAACAAACTAAAAGGCCTATGGGACGAATTGACGGAATGAGATTGCGTTCCGGGATGTTCACGGCATCTCGGCGCTGGCTTTCGCACAGCTTGAACGCTAACCTCCTCCCGACTTCTAAGGGAGAATGTATCGTGAAAAAGCTTTCTGCCATCTTGTTCGCTTCTGCGGCGCTGACGCCTGTGTCTGTTCATGCGCAGCAGGATATGTCAAAAGTCGAGATCAAGGTTGAACAACTGGCACCCGGTGTCGCGGTCTTGTTTGGTGCAGGTGGCAATATTGGTGTTTCCTATGGTGAAGATGGCACCATATTGATTGACGACCAATTCGCACCCCTGACTCCTAAAATCCAGAAGGCTATCACTGATCTGGGGGCGCAGCCGGTCAAGTTTCTGATCAACACGCACTGGCATTTCGACCACAGTGGCGGAAATGAAAATCTGGGTAAGGCTGGCGCAGTCATCATGGCGCACGACAATGTCCGCGTTCGAATGGCGGCAGGGGCGACAGTCGCCGGAAACACCGTGCCACCTGCGCCCAAGGCGGCGCTGCCCGTTATCACCTATTCCGATGGCCTGAAGCTGCATCTGAATGGAGAAGAAGTGCGCGTGGTGCACGTGCCTGCGGCCCATACCGATGGCGATTCCTTCATCCACTGGACAAAGTCGAACGTCATCCACATGGGCGATCTTTTCATGTTCAAGATCAGCTTTCCTTTTGTCGATGTGGGAAGCGGTGGTGATGTCCGGGGATTTGTGACGGCGGCAGACAAAGCATTGGCGATCGCAAATGACCAGACAAAGATAATTCCGGGCCATGGCGCGGTGGCGACCAAAGCGGATTTGCAAAACCACCGGAATATGGTGGCAACGGTCATTGCAAAAGTGGAAGCCGGAATAAAAGCCGGCAAGACATTAGAACAGATCAAGGCGAGCAAGCCGACTGAAGGTTTTGGTATTAACACCGACGGCTTCATCACGCCGGACCGCTTTGTCGAGACCGTTTATAACAATCTGAAAAAATAGGACGAACGGAACCTAAGGCGCCGTCCCGCCCAGTGCCTCTATCTCGGAACGCAGTGACCGGATCAACGGCTTGATCCGGTGCAGGCGTGGCGATTCCTCGTCCAATATTGCGCTGAACATGGCCCGTTTAAATTCGCGCACTTCTGCGTCGGGTAGCGTCGCAGTCGGCGGCAGGGATGAAAGCGTTATGTCTATCAAACGCTCCGCACCATGCAGGCGGCCCCAAAGATAGTCGTTCTCGCGATAGGCTCGGCTAAAAAATGCACCGAAATTGTTGAGCTCTATACCCTTCAATACATTGGCAGCGCCGCCGGTCCGGATGGCATTGCAATCTTCAGGAGAGATGCGATCCACTTTGACAGGATCAAATTCGTCCAGGCCTTCGCCTTGTAACAACGGCAAAGTTGCGATGTCGTATAAAGGGTAGCCGATATAGCCGAGTAACATGATCCGGCGGTTTTCGTCGGGCATCTGCAACAGAGCATCGCACAGCATGCGGTCGGCGAGACGGTCAGTTTCGATCAGCTTGCGCCGTTCAGCCAGCGCGTCGATTAACGCACCGGGCTTTTCGATACCGGCCTGCACCAGCTGGATGAAATCGTCGCCCAGATATTCGGATGTTTCCCGTTCCAGAAAGAGGGAAAGGCAGGCATATATATTGTCATGCATCGCTTTTGTGCCGATGCCTTCGGTTCCATAATCCGCCTCGATTTCATGTGCGAGGCGACGCGCCAGAAAGCGCAAACGGCGGATGCGGAACCGGATATCGTGATCGCGGAAAAACTCGATAGATTGTTTGGTCGCACCAACACCTTGTTCTCCCGACATGGCCTCCAGTCCGCGACGGCGTATTTCCTCCCATATTGCTGCTCTCAACTTGCGGTAATGCATGGAGGGCCCGTCGGGATAGGCGCGTCGCGCTATGGCGATAATGTCATCCACCACGCCGGCCATTTTAAGATGGCCATATGCAGGGTAGCTATATCCTGCAGCCAGAGCGCCTTTCTGGTTCGCGGTCACACGCCATTTTTCTAGCCGTTGTGGGGTGGGCTGGGACAGGAACCAGGTCTTTCCCAGCATTTTTTCGATCGTGTTTTCCACTTCAAGCCGCAGGCTGTCGGTGATCTGGCGCATCCGCTCCACCCGTTCGGTGCGACCTTCCAATTTTTCCAGACTGTCGCGGATGGGCTGTTCCCGCGGAATGTTCGATGTGGCCCCGAAAATGGTGGAGAAAAAGCCCGGTGGCTTTAATCGCATCCCGTCCTTGGCGTTCGAACCGCCCCGCTTGCCGAAGCGGAAACTGGGCCGGCCCGGTTTGGGATCAATATAAACGAAGCGGCGATCGACTTCGCGCCGGGCAGGCCGGTTGCGCAAAGCTTCGATTGCCTGATTGAAAGGTGCATTGGCGAGTACCGAGCCATCGATCAGCATCGTGTCGGCTGCAACACCTGCCGCGAATTGTTGCGGCAATATCCGCTGCAAAAAGCTGTCGCGACCTTCCCAGACCAGATTGCGTGCGTGGATCTGGGCGTCCAGTTCATGTGCGGAAAAGGGCGGGAACGCTCCGGGAAAGCTGGCCGTAGCCCGGGCGGCGAATACGAGTTCCGGAACGGCGCCGATATCCTTGCCAGTTCTTCCACGGGTCGAAAAACTGATTGTGATGCGATGCTCGGATTCAACGACCATCGACGGGCTGTTGAGCATCAGTATCTGGTCGTGCCCGGCAAAGTCAGTGACCGTTACAAACAGGTCCAGCGGCTGGTGTTGCGGCAACAGCGTTTTGCCGGTCATGCCCTTTGCCATGGCGTCGAACGCATCCAGCAACAGGCCGGAAAATACGCGCCCTCCAAAGGGTGGCGCAAACCAGCGGGCCCGGACGAATCGTGACAATTTGGTAGCCACCTCATCCTTCGCTTCATCGGCAACCAGTCGATCAATTGCACCGCCTTTGCGCCGCAAAATCATCCAGGCAATTGGGATAGCCCAGAATTTTGAGAAGCGGGATAGTGGCCGGGCATCGGGATCGAGCAGGACTTCCACATCGGCCTTTTCCAGCCAAAGGTCGGTAAGCGGTGCGAGGGACTGTCCGGTTACGATGGCTTGGGACAAAAAGACGCCGTTGATTCCGCCCGCGCTGGACCCTGCAATGATGTCGGTGAAGATGCGCAATTTTGTACCGGCAATATCTTCGATCCGTGCCAGCAGATCGCGATAGACTTTCTCGCTGCCGCCCAGGTCGTTATCGCTGTCATGATAAGCGCGGCTGGCACGGATAAGGTGCCAAATTTCGCGCGTTACCCCATGCATGTATATTGCAAGACTGACCCCGCCATAACAGATCAGCGCCAGTCTCAATTCTTTTTCCCGCATGACAGGGGTGTGGCACCGGTGAACCCAGTGCGCAAGCGAAGAAGCGACCGCATTGGGGCTTGAGTTCCTGTTATGTTCTGTTATTCCGCTTTTATGGCAAAGGCAAAACGCAGATATGTATGTCAGGCATGCGGCTCGGAAGCGACGCGCTGGCAGGGGCAGTGCGATGATTGCGGGGAGTGGAATACGCTCGTCGAAGAAGCAGGTGCGACCGTTTTTGAAATGAAGCATCATTTGCGTTCAGGCGGCCGGTCGGTGGAACTGTCCGGTCTCGACAGCGATATCAAGCTTCCCGAAAGGGCATCAACCGGCATTGCGGAATTTGATCGCGCGCTGGGCGGTGGGCTGGTCCCAGGCTCGGCCACATTGCTGGGCGGCGACCCAGGGATCGGCAAATCCACCCTGTTGCTGCAGGCTGCTGCCAATCTTGCGCGGCGCGGATTGTCGGTCGCCTATATTTCCGGGGAAGAGGCCGTGGATCAGGTACGTTTGCGCGCCCGACGGCTCGGTCTGGGGGATGCCCCGGTGCAGTTGGCATCCGCGACATCGGTTCGGGACATACTGACCACGATCGGCCAGGGCGCGCCGCCGGCCTTGCTGGTTATCGATTCCATCCAGACGATGCACAGCGACCTCATTGAAGGTGCCCCCGGAACGGTGAGCCAGGTGCGCGCCTCGGCACAGGAGCTTATCCGTTTTGCAAAGGAGCGTGGCTCGGCCCTTATGCTCGTTGGCCATGTTACCAAAGACGGCACAATCGCAGGGCCGCGCGTTCTGGAACATATGGTTGATACCGTGCTGGCCTTCGAAGGCGAGCGCAGCCACCAATACCGAATCTTGCGGGCATCCAAAAACCGCTTTGGCGGCACGGACGAGATCGGCGTTTTTTCCATGCAGGAAGAGGGGCTGGCCGAAGTCGGGAACCCCAGTGCCTTGTTTCTCACGGACCGGGCCGAACAGGTTACCGGCGCGACCGTATTTCCGGCACTCGAGGGCACACGTCCGGTTTTGGTGGAAATCCAGGCGCTCGTCGTGCGCCTCTCCAGCGGCGCGACCCCCCGCCGGGCGGTTGTCGGATGGGATAGCGGGCGTTTGGCGATGATCCTCGCCGTTCTTGAGGCGCGCTGCGGCCTCAGTTTTTCGACGGCGGAAGTTTATCTGAACATTGCAGGCGGCTATCGCATCTCCGACCCGGCGGCCGATCTTGCGGTTGCTGCCGCGCTGGTTTCTGCCTTGTCCGAACGGCCATTGCCGTCGGATGCCGTCCTGTTTGGCGAAGTCGCGCTGTCGGGTGAAATCCGCCCTGTGGCGCATGCGGCCTTACGGCTGAAGGAATCCGCCAAATTGGGCTTCAGCCGCGCTTTGGTGCCGCCTTCGGTAACGGCGCAATCGGGCGTTTCGACGCAGGAGTTCCGCACATTGGCCCAGCTTGTGGATCATATGCTCGGGCGAAACTGAGGACGGGGTGGCAGGTTCCGGCGGGTGTAAATTGCAATCTCGCTCTTGTCTTTGCATCCACGCACCCTTAGCAACAGCAGCATGACGGCTCTCGATATCATCGTGCTTTTCTTGCTCGGAAGCGGGGCGATATTCGGCTTCATTCGCGGATTTGTGCAGGAAGCACTTTCGCTTATCGCCTGGATATTGATCATTGCGGCGGTACGCGTTTTCCACGCACCGGCATCGGCGGCGTTAAGCGAGCCAATCGGTACCGATTCCGGGGCTGCCGTCCTCGCATTTCTGGCCATCGTCATCGTAACCTACGCCCTTGGCAAATGGATCGCCAAATCGATCGGGAAAAAGTCCCGGAAATCGGTGCTGGGACCTATTGATCGTGTTCTGGGTTTCGGGTTCGGCATGCTGAAGGGGCTGATCTTTTCGACGCTCATATTCCTGTTGCTCGTGATGGGATATGAAACGCTGTTTGGCGACAAAGAGCCGCGGCCCGACTGGATGGTGAAATCGCGCACCTATCCCTTATTGAACGCCAGCGGGAATGCCATGTCCGAATTTGTTCGCCAGCAACGCGATACGACCGAAACCAACACGGCTGAATGATGGACAGCGCACTTTACAACCGGGACATTTTGCGTCTGGCCACCTCTCTGGTGGCGGGTGAGCGTCTGGATAATCCCGACGGCGTTGCCGAAAGCCGGTCCCCTATATGCGGCAGCCGAATCCACGCGGAAATCGTAATGGGCGCCAACGGGACGATCACGGCGATCGCCCTGCGTGCCAATGCATGCGCTTTGGGTCAGGCCTCCGCCGCTATCGTCCGCGCGCATGCCACAGGCTGCGATGTAGAGCATATTGCCGAAATCCGCGATGGGTTAGAGCAGGCCCTCAAGCAAAATGGGGAAATGCCCGCGCACTGGCCCGAATTGGCTTTGCTTGCGCCCGCCCGGGATTATCCTTCACGCCACGCGGCCATTCTGTTGCCTTATGACGCCATATTGGCCGCTGCGGCGCAGATGAAACTGGCGAGCTGATGGAAGAATCGACTCACCATCTGGCCGCTGACGTTATGTTTGGCGGCGTTGTGTTGCTGGGCGCGGCATTGGTCGCCGTGCTGATCTTCCGCCGATTGGGTCTGGGTGCGGTCCTCGGCTATCTGGTTGCAGGGATTGCCATCGGTCCCGATGGCCTGGGCCTGATTGGTGAAGCCCAGACGATCCTTGCCTATTCCGAAATCGGTATCATTCTTCTGCTCTTCCTCGTCGGGCTGGAGCTTTCGCCAAGCCGGCTGTGGCTGATGCGGCGGGACATATTGCTGTTCGGCCCGTTACAGGTCGCCTTGTGCGGGCTTGCGATGTTTGCCGTGATCCAGCTGGCTATGCCGAGTTTTAGTTGGGAAGCTGCTTTGGTTCTGGGACTGCCGCTCGCCCTGTCATCAACTGCGCAGGTGCTGCCCCTTTTGCAATCAAGAGGGCGACTGAAAACCGATTATGGCGAGAAAAGCTTCTCGATTTTGCTCTTCCAGGATCTTTCGATCGTCCCCTTGCTGACAATCGTTGCTGCTCTTTCCCGTGCCCCGGCGGAGGAAGGCGCGGTCAGCGGATGGCTGCTGGTAGTCTATGCGATACTGGCCATTATCGGCCTGGTGCTGGCAGGCCGCTATTTGCTGGCACCTCTGCTCAGGCTTGTTGGCAAAATCTCGGAGCGGGAATTGTTCATCGTCACCGGGCTCTTCACCGTCTGTGCAAGCGCAGCCGTCATGCAAATGATCGGTGTGTCCGCCGCACTCGGTGCTTTTGTGGCGGGTGTCATGCTGGCCGAATCGCCTTACCGGCATGAGCTGGAGGCAGATATTGACCCGTTCCGTTCGATCCTGCTCGGTCTGTTCTTCCTTGCCGTTGGAATGTTGCTCGATCTGGATGTTATCGCCGCGCAACCCGGGGTTGTCCTCGGCCTCGCTGTGGCCCTGATCCTCGTCAAAACCAGCGTGATCTTTCTGCTCGCCCGTTTTTTCGGGCTGAGCGGTTCGGCATCCATCATCACGGCCCTGCTGCTCAGCCAGGGCGGGGAATTCGGGTTTGTGTTATTTGCCGCAGCGCAAGGTGCGTTGCTGATCGAACCAGAGGCTGCCAGCCTGTTTGGTGCGGTGGTCACTTTGTCGATGGCCTCCACCCCGTTCCTGATGATCCTCGCAGGCAAGCTGGCAACCCGCAAACAGGCGAGTGAAGTGCAGTTGGATGACCCGGAACTGGCGGCGCAGGCAAATATCATTGTCGTAGGACATGGCCGCTTTGGCCAGCAGGTTGCGCAAATCATGTACGCCGCGGGCCGGAGCGTGACGCTGATCGACATCAACCCGGAAACAATCGACCTCAGCGGCGAATTCGGGCGCAAGGTTTTCTACGGTGATGGAACCCGTATCGATCTGCTGCAGCGCGCGGGTGCGGAAAAGGCCTGCGCGATATTCTTTTGCATTAATGACCGTGACCTTGATGCAGAAACGCTGACACCCGTGCGTCAGGCCTTTCCCAAGACACGGATTTTTGTCCGCGCCTATGACCGGCGGCAGGCGATCGAACTGATGCACGACACCGAAATCACCATAGTGCGCGAAGTGTTTGAATCGTCGATCCGGCTGGCGGTCGAGGGGCTAAAGTCCATGGGAGTGGCAAAACCGCAGATCGAAAAGATCGTCAGCGAATTCCGCGTACGCGACAAAAACCGGATGACCGCGCAGTTCGAAAGCGGCGACATGCATGCAGGCCAGCGGCACAGCTTCGGCGGGGATGACTCCGACGATTTTCTCTACGAGTAAGCGGGATCGTTACGCCTGGTTGTCCAGAAAAGCAGCAACATCTGCAAGGTCGACATCTTTTGAAAGAAACGTCCGGCCAATGCCTCGGGCAAGAAGGAATGGCAGTTTGCCGCCAGACATTTTCTTGTCGTGAAGCATATAGTCCACAAGCGTTGTTCCATTTGCCGTGACACCCGCATCTGCCAGAGTGACGGGCAATCCGGCCCTGTGCAGTACGTCCGCCGCGCGGTCGGCATCATCCTGACGGCATAAGCCGAGCCGGACGGAATAGCGGAAGGCGAGTGCCATCCCCGTCGCGACCGCTTCACCGTGGAAAAGCCGGTCGGAAAAGCCGGTATCCGCCTCCAGCGCATGCCCGAACGTGTGGCCGAGATTGAGAAGTGCCCGCGTGCCGGTCAGTTCCTTTTCATCTGCCGCAACAATGCGGGCCTTGGATGTTACAGAATGCTGGATGGCATAGCGGCGTGCCTCGGCATCACCGGCGAAGAACGCGTCCAGATTGCTGTCACACCAGTCAAAGAAATCCGGATCATCGATCAGGCCATATTTCACCACTTCGGCAAAACCGGCCGCTAGTTGGCGCCGTGGAAGGGATTCCAGCACATCCGGGTCAATGAGAACAAGGGACGGTTGATGAAACGCACCAACCAGATTTTTGCCCGCCTTGCTGTTGATGGCGGTCTTGCCGCCGACGCTGCTGTCCACTTGCGCCAGCAATGTTGTGGGAATCTGTATGAATGAACAGCCGCGCTTGATGATATGTGCGGCAAATCCGGTGATGTCGCCCACAACTCCGCCACCGAGCGCGAGGATGTGGTCGCTGCGTTCAATATGGTTTTCCAGCAGCCAGTCGGTCAGTTTCTCCAACTGCTCCCAACTTTTGCCATCTTCCCCGGCCGGCAATGTGAACAGTTCTGCGGCCAAATTGGCGCGCGTTAACGACGCGTGCACGTCGGGCCAAACCTCGCGGGCGACATTGGTGTCGGTGACGACCAGAAACCGTCCGGACCGGGCATAGGACGAAACTTGTTGCGCAATGTCCTGAAGAAGTCCGGCCTTTATCCGGATGTCATAGGGCCGGTCGGCAAGATCGACGGTGACTGTGCTCATGCAGAAATGGCTTTCAGGATGTTTTCAACGGTGCGGGCGTGCGGCGACGCGTCGCTTCTTATGTGGATGTTGGCCTCGGCATAGAGCGGGTTTCGGACCCTGCCAAGTTCGGTAAGCACCTCGACCGGATCGCGGCCCTTTAGCAGCGGCCGGTTGTTTCGCCGCGATACACGGTCGGCCAAAATATGGACATCGGCGTCGAGCCATATCGAAAGCGCGCGCTCCCGGATCAATGCACGGGTCGCATCGTTCACAAAGGCACCGCCGCCCGTCGCAATTATCTTGGGCTCGCCCTCGATCAGGCGGGCAACAACACGACGTTCCCCGTCCCGGAAATAAGGTTCACCAAATTTTTCGAAAATCTCCGCAATGGTCATTCCCGCTGCGGTTTCAATCTCTTCATCGGCATCGACAAATTCACACCCCAGACGCGCGGCAAGTCTTTTGCCGATGCTGGTTTTTCCAACGCCCATCATACCGACAAGGACCACCGAACGCTCCAATGGCGCTGTTTTCGCCGGTCCCGCGGAAGGGGAATTCAGATCATCATGTGAACCCATTGCGATGGGGGCTATATATCGGCTAGGTGCAACCGGAAAGCAATTTGCCGCAAAACCCAACACGCCTTTAAAACAATGACCAGTGGAAAGGGCACAGGCGGGCAAGAGGAGGCGCATGGCTGTTGGCATTTTTCCCGCTGCCGCTCCGGACATGGCGGAGTTGCGCAATTTGGGATGGTCCGATTGCCAGTGGCCATTGCAGTACATGGAAATTCCGGTACAAGCACCGGCAGAAGAAGCGGGCCCGCAAAGTTGACCAAAAAAGCTACAAAAACAGTGTTGTTTGCCGCCAGCGCGCTGGCGCTGGTATTTGCATTGCCTGCCCTGGGCCAGCAAGGTCCGGAGTCGCTGTTGCCTGAAGGATTTGGCGATCCCACTCCGCCGCCAGCGAACACACGGCCTACGCCCAATAGTACGGGCCAGACAACGCCTTCTACTTCGGTGCGGCCGACAACGCCCGGCGATCCACTGGCGACAGCAGCCACGGACAATCCCGATGCTGCCGATGCAGAAGAGGAGGACGAAGAAGAGGAAGAGGAAGAAGAGCTCGTCATCAAATATGACGTCCCTCCTGCCGCACGGCGGTCGCTTTCGGCTGTCGGTGTGATTTCGGACGCGTCGGGCGGCTTTCCCTCGGAATCCTTTGGTGCCCTTGATGGCACTTTCCTGAAACAGGTGGTTAACCGCACAACAGGGCCGATCGCGTCGCGTTGGGGCACGATAATGGGCCGCCGCCTGCTCATCAGCCGGACCAGCACCCCGAAAGGTGTGAATGGCGCGGACTGGACGGCGGAAAGAGCCTGGCTCTTGCTGCGTATGGGCGATTCGGTATCGGCCCGTCATCTGATCCAGGAAGTGGACGCAGGCAATTATACCAAGCGTATGCACGAGGTTGCGCTGCAAGTGTATCTTGCCAATGCGGATCTTTCGGGCATGTGCCCTCTGGTTGAAAATGCGGTTCGGCTGGTCAATGACGGACGCTGGAAAATGGCGCGCGCAATCTGCGCCTCCCTGGCCGGAGAGCAGGGCAGTGCCACCGCATTCATAAATCAGGGCCGCTACCAGGGGTGGGTTCGGGGCGTCGATTACCGCCTGACCGAGAAAGCCGTTGGTGCCGGTATCAACGGCCGCCGGTCGGTAAAGATCGAATGGGAAGGCGTCGAAGGGATGAACCCATGGCGCTTTGGTCTCGCTTCGGCGACCGGACTGGAACCACCGGACAGGCTATTCGCTAAGAGCGGCCGACAAATGGCAGGCTGGCGTGTGCAACTGCCGATGTTCCAGGCTGCGATCCGTGCGAAATATGCCCCCCAGGCGGCTGCATTGGGAATATATTCCAACCGGGAAATGGTTGACCTCTATGGTCAGGTTATCGATGATACAGAGGCCCCTGATCCTGTAAAAAGCCGCGCGGAAGGTTTGCGTTCAGCCTACACAGCCTCGGGCGATGCCGCCAAAGTTGCTGCGATGGCATCGCTATGGACCGGTGCCACCGCTGGTGCGGATTACCACGGCGCGTTGGTCATGACAGCACGGGCGGCGGCCCTGATCAGGCCGGACGAAGCCCATGCCGGGGCTGCCGACCAACTGATTGCCTCCATGCTGACTGCCGGACTGGATCGCAATGCTGCGGCATGGTCAAACATAGTTGATGAAGGCACTTTGGGTTGGGCGCTGCTTGCGCTGGGGTCTCCCACCAATGTGGTGTCGGTCGATTCAGGTGCGCTCGGTGACTTTTACAGCGGCGACGATAGCGAAAAGGCACATAAATCGGCTCTGCTGCTCGCAGGCCTTGCAGGACTGGGACGTGTTGACTCCGGGGCTCAGTCGGATTTCGGACGCGATCTTGAAATAAATGTGACGCGCCAGACGCCGTGGAGCCGTGCAATCACTTCGGCCGCCGAACGCGGGGAGCAAGGAACCGTTGCCTTGATGGCTCTTGCCGGAATGCAAGCACCAAACTGGGCTTTGGTGCCTGCAAACCATCTCTATTATATTGTACGCTCGCTCAAGCAGGTCGGGTTGGAGGCAGAGGCGCGAATGATTGCGGCCGAGGCTGTAGCCTTCGGTTGAATGTCCTCGAACGACACGAACCTGATTGATCGTTTCCTTGAAATGATGGCGGCCGAGCGCGGGGTCGCCCGCAACACTCTTCTGGCCTATCAAAGCGACCTGAGTGCAGCATCCAACTTGACAGGAGGAAGGCTTGCCACCGCCAATGCCGCTGTTTTGGCCGATCTTGCCCGCCAATGGGGCGGTCTGGCCAACAGCTCTGTAGCGCGTAAGGTTTCCGCACTTCGTCGATTCTATGCCTTTTTGCAGGAAGAGGGACTGCGGGAGGATAACCCGTCTTCGGCATTGCCCAAACCGTCGCTGGGACGCGCACTGCCCAAAATTCTGGACACCCATGAAGTCGACCTGCTTTTCCAGACGGTGGAACAGGCTTTGTCGAAACCCGATCCCGGCGAAAAGGACTATCGCCTCGCGGCGCTGGTCGAGCTTCTTTACGGATCAGGGTTGCGCGCAACGGAATTAGTATCTCTGCCGCGCAGTTCCGTTGTTTCGGACCGGCCTTTCATTATTCTGACCGGGAAAGGCAACAAGGAACGGCTGGTTCCCATTTCGGACAGGGCGCGACAGGCGGTTGGTGCTTGGCTGGCCTTTGTGCCCAAGGATTCCCGCTATCTCTTTCCGTCGCGCGGAAAGCATATCAGCCGTATCCGGCTATACCAGATTATCAAATCGCTTGCGGCCAAGGCCGGGCTTGATCCCGACAAGATAAGCCCGCATGTATTGCGCCATGCCTTTGCAACGCATTTATTGGCCGGCGGCGCCAATTTACGGGCTTTGCAGGCGATGCTGGGCCATGCCGACATCGCCACGACGCAAATTTATACCCATGTCGACAGCAGCCGGCTCGTCGAACTTGTGAACAAGCGCCATCCTTTGGCAAACCGCACGTTGACCCGGGGCGCTTCAGGTTCTAACCCGCTGGCATGACCGTCTATCTGGATTTCGAAAAGCCCATCGCGGCGTTGGAAGCGCGTATCATTGAGCTACAGGAAGCTGCCGATGAAAGTGAAGTCGACGTTGGCGCGGAAATTAGCAAATTGCGTGACAAGGCCGACAAGCAGCTGAAAGACACGTACAGCAAGCTGACGGCCTGGCAGAAAACGCAAGTCGCCCGGCATCCCGAGCGTCCACATTTCAAGCATTTTATCGCGTCGATTTTTGACGATTTCCTTCCCCTCGCCGGAGACCGGGCCTTTGCCGATGACCAGGCCATTTTGGGCGGCCTTGCGCGGCTCAGTGGTCGCAGGGTGATGGTGATCGGTCATGAAAAGGGCGACGACACACAAAGCCGCCTGCGCCATAATTTCGGCATGGGAAAACCGGAAGGTTACCGCAAGGCCATTCGTCTGATGGAACTGGCCGACAGATTTTCGATACCTGTGGTCAGCCTTGTGGACACTTCCGGAGCCTTTCCCGGCATACAGGCAGAAGAACGCGGCCAGGCCGAAGCGATTGCCCGTTCGACGGAGAAATGCCTGCAACTGGGGGTCCCCATGATCGCCTGCATCGTGGGTGAAGGCGGTTCCGGCGGTGCGGTCGCGCTGGCGGCGGCGGACCGGGTGCTGATGTTTGAACATGCTGTCTATTCCGTCATTTCGCCCGAAGGCTGTGCATCCATCTTGTGGCGCACCGGCGACAAGGCGGCCGACGCGGCGCAGGCCATGAAGATGACCGCCGAAGATCTGAAATCCCTCGGCGTGATTGACCGCATCGTCAAAGAACCGATGGGCGGCGCCCACCGCGACCATGGCATGGCGGCGGCATCGCTGGGCAAGGCAATCGGCGAAGAGCTGGACGCTCTGTCCGCCTTCAGCAGCAAAGAACTTTTGCAGCAGCGGCGCGCCAAATTCCTCGCAATGGGTGCCTGATTTTTCGGAGGTAAGCCCTTGCTGCGGGTCGAGATTTTACGCCCGCGGAACATAATTCATGCTATTCTGGTTCTCGCGACCCAAGGAGACCCTATATGCATGTGACCAGGAAGACTTTGATTTTGGGCGGGGCAATAATGTCGCTGGCGGCCCTGAATACCGCCACACCCGTCGCGGCGCAGAAAAAATCCGTCGCCGCCGTGCCCAAACCTTTCACGGCACAGGAAAAGTCTGAAGGCGCCAAATATCATCCTGAAATCCTGAAAGAATTTGGCGGCGCCATGCAAAGTCCGCAGACGGCCTATGTGGTGCGCGTGGGCAAGGGGATCGCCGTGCAATCCGGGCTGGGCAATGCCGAAAGCGACTTTACGGTCACGCTGCTCAATTCCCCGGTGAACAATGCCTTCGCGATTCCCGGCGGCTATGTTTACATCACGCGGCAACTGGTCGCGCTTTGCAACAGCGAGGCGGAGATGGCCGGCGTTCTGGGCCATGAAGTCGGCCATACGGCGGCCCGCCACAGCCAGAAGCGGCAGAAAAATGCAACGATTGCAAATATCCTGGGCGTAGGCGGTTCCATATTGGGTGCGGTAATTGGCGACAGTGGCGGCTTGCTCGGCGCGCTGGGTGGTGGACTCAAGCAATATTCAGGCACGCTTGCCCAGTTGTTCAGCCTGAAATATTCCCGCGGCCAGGAAGAGGAGGCCGATGATTATGGCATCCGCTATCTCAGCAAGGCCGGTTATGATCCTACGGCGCTATCATCGATGCTGAACTCGCTGGCATTGCAAACCGCGGTCGATGTCCGGGTGTCCGGGATGGGCGATAACCGGGTGCCCGAATGGGCGAGTACCCATCCCGATCCCGCACGACGGGTCGTACGCGCTGCAAACGGCGCGAAAGCCTATCCGGCCAGCAGCGTGCGCAAGGCAGATTCGCATTTGGCGGCCATCAACGGAATGCTCTATGGCGACGATCCTGCCCAGGGCGTGGTGGAAGGGCAGGAGTTTCTGCATCCGCTCATCAAGATGAAGTTCACCGCCCCAACCGGATTCGGGATGCAGAACGGGACAGATGCGGTGTCCATCAATGGGAACAGCGGTAAAGCGATTTTCGCGCAAGGCTATTTCAACGGCGATCGTCAGGCTTATGTGGCCGCGGCTTTCAAGTCGGTGTCAGGACAGAATATGTCCATACCGGTGGGGGATATTCGCCAGACGACGGTCAACGGCATACCGGCCTTTTATTCGTCCACCATTGTCAACACACAGCAGGGCGCGCGCGAGGTGACGGTGTTTGCCTATGAATGGGGCGGCAATGTCGGCTATCATTTCATCACGATCACGGCCGCCAATTCCACTCCGTTCAATTCCATGTTCAGCAGCATGGCACGTCTGTCGGATTCTCAGGCAGCGGCCATCAAACCGCGCAAATTGCGTGTCGTGACCGTGGCAAAGGGTGATACCCTTTCGTCCCTGTCGTCGCGCATGGCCTATACATCGCTGCAGACGGAACGGTTTCGGGCGCTGAATGGCCTTTCTGCCAATCAAAATGTGACGATAGGACAGAAAGTCAAAATAGTTACCTATTGATGTCGAGTAATCGACAACAAAAAAGGGCGGTAACCGAAGTTACCGCCCTCTATTTCCTGTCAGGTAACTAGTACCCGATCAGAACAGCTTCTATTAGAGGCTGTTGCTGACTTCAGTGAACGTGTTCGACAGGTTGTTGCCGAGGCTGCCCATTGCAGTGATAGCTGCAACTGCGATCAGAGCGGCGATCAGGCCGTATTCAATTGCAGTCGCGCCGTCTTCGTTCTTGAAGAGTTTCTTGATAACTTTCATTTTAGGTCTCCTGTTGCTTGTTCAATTCACCCGAGCGGATATTTTTATTACTTATAAAACTATCCGACTTTGGCCTGATTATTCCCAAATCTATACCAAATCGTTAACGCCACTTAGCTTGCATTAATAATTTTATTCGAAACCTGGTTCCACATACTCTTGGAACCTTCCCCGAATTCACCAAGTGATGCCACGATTGCGATAACAATCAGTGAAACAATCAAACCATACTCCACAGCCGTCGCCCCCTGTTCGCATCGCGTGATACGACGAATTAGTTCCAACATCTCTGGCCCCACTTCTTTCCCTGGTTGCGAGCAGTCAGGATTTCCCACAGAAGCGTTAACAAAAACTTGCAAGGCGATGAGAAAATGGAAAAAAATCCGACAATGCTGCTTGTGGTTGCTGCCGCGTTAACCAACGAAGTCGGTGAAATATTGCTGCAAAAGAGGCCCGAGGGGCGTCAAATGGCGGGGCTTTGGGAGTTCCCCGGCGGCAAGGTTGAAAGCGGCGAATCCCCCGAATCAGCATTGGTGCGCGAACTGAAAGAGGAACTTGGCATCGATGTAGACGGCCAAAATCTGATTCCTTTGACCTTTGCGAGCGCGCAAAATGGTGACCGGAATATGATTCTGCTCCTCTATCGCTGCACCCGTTGGCAGGGAGAGCCGATCGCTTTGGAAAGTCCGGAGCTATGCTGGCGCACGGCGGCCAATATGCACGACCTACCAATGCCGCCCGCCGATGAACCTTTGGTGCGCTTTCTTGAAACTATGACCTAGTCTTTACCGGATGGCCGCAAGATCGACGCCAGCGACACCTCGCCGCTGCCACGCCGGGCGGGTTTGGGCTGATTCGCCGATGGTGCCCAGCCGCTCAGGAACAGGTGCATGAACTGTTCTTCACACCGACCGCTTTGGTCGGCCGCGTCTTGCCAGGCGTGGTCCAGCCGGGCCAGATACTCACGTCCCAGATAGCGGCGGGGCCCAGCCAGTGCATTGCCAATGCCCGCTTCGCGTATGTCCCGAACCAGCCTGCGCCAGTCGCCATAGCGAACGGGCAATATATCGCCGTCCGCAACGGGCAGGGTAAATCCTGCGCGTGACAGCAGGTCGGCGGCGCTGCGCAGGTCGATTTGCGGATGGATATGGGGTGTCGCAACCGGCGCTTCCGCCGCAACCATATGCGCTTTTAGCGTCGCAAGCGAACCTGCCCCGAACATATGCCCCAGAAACAGGCTATCGGGTTTCAGGATGTGCCGGATCTGGATCAGGGCACCGGGCAGATCGTTGACGCTGTCCAGCACGCCCCCAGATATGACCAGATCGAAACTGTGGGGTTCGAAAGGCAATCTGTCTTCTTCCGCCTGCCGCATCGCCGGGGCTGACGGGTCTACAATATCGACTCTATGCACATTGCAGGTGCGTTCGCCCAGAATCTCCTGTGCGAAAGCCGCGATTGGGCCGATCATCAACACGTCCTCAAAGGTTCGCGTTACCAGGGCCAGCCGCTCCGTCATCTCCTGCGCCACATAGTGCCAGAGAAAGGCGTCTGCCGCTTTGGATTGCGCACGTTGTCGCAAGGCATAGCGGCGCCGCCGGTCGAATATCTCGGGAGGTGTTTGGGATGACTTCATTTCTGTCTTGTGGAGATGTCCGCATTATCCGACAAGAGGGCGATGCGTTTGGTGCTCAAAATTGCAAAGCCGGTGCTGGACTACGCATTGCCCGAACGTTGCCCCGCCTGTGGGGATATCTCGACCGACGGAAACAATTTTTGCGCGGCATGCTGGCCGGACATCCGGTTCCTGAACCCTCCCTGGTGCGATGGCTGTGCGCTACCGTTCGATTATGAACAGCCGGCAGGCGCGCGATGCGCGTCCTGTCTCGCAGATCCGCCCGTCCATGACGGCATCCGCGCCGCCGTCGCCTATGATCATATGACCCGCAAGATTGCGCTGCGCCTTAAATATGGGGGGCGGATCGGACTGGCCCGGCTGATCGCCCGGCATCTCGTTCGCCATCTTCCATCGGACCGGACAGGCCTGGTTGTCGTTCCCGTCCCGCTTCATTGGACGCGCCTTTGGTCGCGCAGTTTCAACCAGTCGGCCTTGATTGCGCAGGAACTGGCCCGGCTTGCCGGGCTGCACTACGCCCCGGATTTGCTGCTGCGTACCAAACGCACACCCAGTTTGCGGGGGCTTTCGGGAAAGGCGCGGCGTAAAACGGTTGCAAATGTATTTCGAACCAATCCCGCCAAGGCGCATCTTCTATCGGGTGCGCGGATCATATTGGTCGACGATGTTCTGACAACGGGCGCGACAAGCAATGGATGCGTAAAGACGCTGAAAAAGGCGGGCGCCGCTTGGGTTCAACTTTTTTGCTGGGCGCGGGCATTGCGGGATAATGGGGATGAACCGACCCGTTTTACAGCCGGTGATGCTTGACTTGGCAGCGCAGGCACACCATTTCATGCATATGACAGCAAAAGTTGAAATCTACACCAAATTCGGATGCCCCTATTGTGTGCGGGCAAAGCACCTGCTCGAAACCAAGGGTGTGACCTATAGCGAATATGACGTGACGATGGGCGGTCCCAAGCGCGATGAAATGGTTGCGCGTGCGCCGGGTGCGCGGACGGTACCGCAGATTTTCATCAATGATGTCGCGATCGGGGGCAGCGATGACCTTCGGGAACTGGATTATGAAGGCAAGCTAGATGCACTGCTTGCCGTTGCTGGCAACTGATACCGGATGATCGCTTTTGATTTGAAGTGCGGCTCTGGCCATAGCTTTGAGGGCTGGTTCGCATCGTCACAAGATTTTGACAGGCAAAAGGCGGATGGACAACTCGTCTGCCCGCTGTGCAACGACGCCAATGTGGAAAAGGCGTTGTCGGTACCCAATGTCGGACGCAAATCCAACCAGGGTACCGCTCTTGCTCCCCAACGACAGGTTGCCGCTGAACCGGTCTCGGGCGAGGTGATGAATGCACCCGCCTTGTCACCGGCAATGGTGGAAATGATGCAGAAGCTTGCCGTTGCCCAAGCCGAAATGTTGAAAGAATCCCAATGGGTGGGCCGCGATTTTGCCGATACCGCGCGCGCAATCCACTATGGGGAAGAGGCGGACCGGCTCATTCACGGTGAAACAAGCGTGGATGAAGCTGTTGCCCTGGCCGAAGAAGGCATCGCTGTTGCGCCGCTGCCTTTCCCCGTTGTGCCGCCGTCGGCAAAAAATTGACCCGCCAGAATCGCACAGCTATGGAATGCCCCGGCGCACCCATAGCTCAGCAGGATAGAGCATCAGATTCCTAATCTGGGGGCCACTGGTTCGAATCCAGTTGGGTGCACCATTTTTCCAACAGTATAAAAGTGCGGGCTCAGTCGCCCTTGAACTGGATGTCGGCGATGGAACGCTGGCCGTTTTTCCGGTCGAGTTGCACGATGATGTCGATCATGGACCGCGCATAATCGATGGTGTCGCTGCGGCTGAGGCCGAGGTCGGCCTGCATGCACATCAATGCCAGTTGTTCGAAAGCACCTTTCGTTGTGCTGGCGTGGATGGTGCTGATCGAACCGGGGTGACCGGTGTTGATCGCACGCAGGAAGGTAACGGTTTCGGCCCCCCGCAACTCGCCGACTATCAGCCGGTCGGGGCGCATACGCAGCGACGCGCGCATCAGTTCTTCGATCGTCACCCGCGCCTCGCCCTGATCCCCCGATACCGCGACCAGTCCGACGGAATTGTTACGGTGAAGCTTGATCTCGGGCGTGTCTTCGATGGCAATGACCCGTTCATTCTGCGGGATTTCCTTGAGCAATGCGTTCAGCAGCGTCGTTTTGCCCGAAGATGTCCCGCCCGACAGCAATATGGTTTTGCGCATCGCAACCGCTTTTTTAAGGAAAGCGGACAAATCGCCTTTTTCCAGCAGCGCCGACAGGGATTGCGCCGGATCCGTTTCGTTTAACGGCCCATACCGGCATTGCGCCAGATATCCATCCACGGTCATATCGTGGAGGACATGCTTGCGGATCGCAATGGCGACAGAGCCGCGGGTGGCAGGCGGCAGCACGATCTGAATGCGCGCGCCGCCCGGCAGGACAGCCGCCAGCAACGGGCTTTCGCGGTTGATGCCCTGATGGCTGATCCGGGCTACCTGCTGCGCAAGCCGTTCAAGCAATTGTGCGTCGATGGCAGGCACATCATGGCGCTCCATCTCGTCTGCACCCATGCGTTCGACCCAAAGCTCGTGCGGCTGGTTGACCAGTATTTCGGTAACATCATCCGCCGCCAGCCATGTTTCAAATGGCGCAAGATAGCTGTTGAGATAGACATTGCCGCCACTCCCCGAAAGCGGGGTTACCATGTTCATTATGAGCCGCCGTCCGTGCCGGAGAAGTCGAGGTCGCGGGCAATGAAAATGCGGATGGCGGTGCCCTGTGCCACTTTGACCGTGGGCGGGATGCTGATGTCGCGTTGCAAGGCGATGCCGGCGACACTTTTCGCATCATCCGCGGTGCGTACGACGACATCATTGCCGCCACGTTGCAGCAAGCCGAGGCCCGACTGCACCACGGACAGCAATATTGCCGATCCGAAGCGTTTTAGGAAATGGCTGTCCACTTTTCCGCCAAGTCCGGCGCGGCCCAGCGGATCGGTAACGGGTGAGCCGAGCGATACGGTCACACCGTCAGGGCGGGTCAGGCGGGTCCAGACAATAAAGGCGCGCGACTGTCCTGCCGCGAGACCCGAGCGATACTGACCGATCAGGCGGCTGCCGCTGGGGATCAGCACACGGCGTCCGTCAAAGCCCATGACATCGCGGCTGACGACCGCGCGGACATAGCCCGGAAGGTCGGAATTGATGGCGGTTTCCAGCACACCGGCGATGATCGCGCCTTGCGGCACGGTATAGCTGCTGTTGGAAATACGCACAGCACGCGCGGGTGCGTTTTCTGCCGCAGCCACGCGGTCGGCAAATTTGTCTTCGGCGCTAAGATCGTCATTTTTGACGCCGGCAAGCCCCGGGGTCGCGGGCAGGGCAGCCGCACCGCCCTTGGTCATGTCGACGACAACGGCGGGGGACATCAGGCGGTTGGCGCCCGGGGCCTGTGCCGGGACGACGCCCATCACCGGTGCCGACGCATCAACGGGTGGCGGGATCAGTGTCGGGGGCGGCAGTTCAGGGGGGCCGGGAAGCAGGACAGCTTTGGGCACCACGCCGCCAGCCGGCATCACGCTGGTTGTTACGGGCAAGGCCGGATTGGCGGCCGCCTGCGTGGCGTCGCCCCGGCTGGACGCCAGCGTGGTGAAGGTCAGGATCCCGAGCAGGCCAATCCCTACAAAGCCAAGTTTCATCCCCGGTGACAATCCGGCAGGCATGGCAACCGGTGAGAGGACGGGTGCGTTCGCGCTTTCAAGCGCGTCGGCTTCCATCGTGGTGCGCGGGTCCGTTCCTTCGGGTTTCAGAACGCTCATGGCTTTGCCTCCCGTGATTTGCAGCCGAACAGGCCGCATTTCTTTTTGGCCCGTTCACGCGGCGCATCCGCCCCGGGGGTCGGTGCCGCATAGGCTTCGTTGAAGATGATGGTCACTTCCTTGCCGTGCCGGAGCACAAATTGCGGAGCGACCTGCTCGACCACCACATAGGGACCACGCACGGCAAAGTTCACGATGCTCTCGCCCGCATCGGGGGTGATGCTGAAAATGGCGGGGGTGGCTGCGCCTGTGGCAAAACGGAAATAGGTGGCCTTGCCGTCGTCAAAGACCTGATCGGGCACATTGGCCTTTGCGCCATCATAGCTATAGGCGCGGTTCCACAGTTCGGGCGGCGTTGCGATGATCGGGGGTGCGGCGGCGCTGACGGTTTCGTCCACCGGCTTTTGCGGATAGGTGAACCGCACGGCATAGGTCACCTGACTCGGCGCGATCTTCAGGCCCGATTTTGCCACCAGTTCCAGATTGTAGCGGCGCATGTTCGTAATGATCGACATGTTGGTCGTCCGCGGAAGGCCCACAGGCTTCAGGAACATCACGGTGCCCGCGCCATTGGGCGTGACCTGCCAGCCGGATGAATCACCGATACCGACGGTTTCGATCCGCTCGCCCTCGTCGAATTCCAGCGTCATCTGGTAACCGGTATGGCCGGTCAGGCGGACGACGCCGTTGGGGTCATAAGGGACATAGCGGATATTCGGCGCAACTACCGCCGATTCCGTCGTCTGGGCCAGCACCGGCGTTGCAAGGGTAAAGCTGGCGAACAGCAGGGCGAGATATTTGGCGGTCATGCGGCGTTCCTGACGGCTTTAATGGGGGCGCGGACGGCGGTGACGCGTCCTCTTGCGATGCGGCGGTCCGCCTTCATTTCGGTCGTCCGCTGCGCGCTGCCTTCGGTTTCCACGCGTTGCGGCAACAATATGGCGCGCTGGTTGGCAGCGCTGACAGGCGCGGCGATGCTGGCGTTCCGCTCAATCGCGCTGACCATGCTCTGCATCCGCTCATTATAGATCATGGCAGGCGCAGAGCCAGGCGCGACGCTCTGTATATTCTGGGCCTGTGCTGTGTCGGCGGCGCTATGGGAGCGCAGGGACAGCGTCCATCCACTGACGATCGTACGACCGATGCGGAACAACTGCACCGCAACCGCAACCGTGATCAGCACAATCACCAAAATGGTCAGCGCAGCGCGGAGCGAGAATATGCCCTGATTTGCGGACACATACATTTCGGCTAGGACAGGCTCGATCAGGGCCGTTGAACCGGCGGCGGTCATGATCGCCATGACCGGCACCAGCGCCATCAGCACGGCGGCGCGCGCCCAGCCAAGCGTCAGACCGCGCGTCACGGAAAAGAGTCCCAGCACCGCAAAAAGTGGCCCGAGCAGAAGGAGCAGTCCCAAAATAATCTTCGCCACCACCAGCACGCCCGCCGATGCGAGGACGAGCAGCAGGGCGCTGAGCATCAGCATGTTGGGCCCAAGCGAGTCCTTGGGTGCGACAAATGCCGTAATGCCGGTCGCCGTGGGGGGAAGAGGTTCGGCCTCGTCCTTATCCTCTGCGGGCATGGCGCTGTCGGGTGCAGCATTTTCGGGCCGTGCATCAAATTCGGTCCAGGCATCGGCAAGATCGACCATCCGCCCGGATAGCATATCCACGCGCTGGTTGACGCTGCTGCTCTGTCCGGCGGACGGGTTGACGGCGCTGACAATTTCCTGCGGACCGTCGGTCAGCACGTCATACACCAATATCTGGTACGTCGCCCAGTTGCTGGTCAGGGCAAGCACCGCACCGATCAGCAGCATCCGCGGCGCCATTTCCCCCATGCTGAGCGAAGAGCGGCCGAAGATCAGGCGGTAGCCGACAATCGCGACATAGATTGTCAGGGCGATTGTAAGGACATAACCGAACATGCTGCCGGGGCCGAGCAAGCTTGCATAACCTGCCTGCACCGTCGACTGCATATAGCAGTCCACGGTATTGACCATGGTCTCAGCCGAACCGGCTGTGGCGTTTATGGCGGCGCATTTTGCCATCAGCCGCGCGTTCCGGTCTTGCTGTTCTGCCAGAGCGTCGCCGGGCCTTCTTCGGCGGCCTGCAACAGTTGCGGCATCCAGTCGGAGGGGGCATCGCCATGTGTGTCGCGCAGCTCGTCCAGTTTGCGGACGCTGCTTTCACGGCCCGACAGAACGGTCATCGCATCGGGCATGTCGCCCATATCGAGCCGCGCAACGACGCTGTTGCCGCTCTGCTTGACGAGCACGCAGCGCAAATGTTCGGGCAGCGAGCGGACCAGATCAAGTTCATGCTCGGTCAGCCCGAACCCGTCGCAATAATCCGATGCCTGCGCCTTGGGATTGCTCATGAACAATTGCGTTGCCGATTGTTCGATGATGGTTGCGGCGATCCGGCTTTCGATGGCATCGCTTGCGCTCTGCGTCGCAAATCCGACCACGCCATTGCGTTTCCGGATTGTTTTCATCCAGTCTTTCAGGCGGTGCACGAAAATATCGTCATCCAGCGCTTTCCAGCCTTCGTCGATCACGATCATCGAAGGTGTGCCGTCAAGTCGTTCGTCCACCCGGTGAAACAGATACATCATCGCCGGCGTGCGAAGCACAGGATTGTCGAGCAGCGATGTCATGTCGAACCCGGCGGTGCGGGTATCGAGCGTCAGAAGATCGCGGGGATTGTCGAACAGCCAGGCATGCTCGCCCGCGCCATACCAGGGCGCAAGCCGCGAGGCGAGGTCGCCCCGGACAGGGCGCGCTCCGCCCGCCAGCAATTCGACCAGATAGCGCAATTGCCGGTGTTCCATCGGCTGGTCAAAATTTGCCTCGACCGCGCTGGCGATGATCGCATTTTCGTCCGCCGTCAGTTGCCCGCCCATGGGCGTCAGCATTTGCGATAGCCATTGCCGCAAAAAGGCATGGTTGGCGGCGGTGCCGGGCAGTTGCAGCGGATTAAAGCCGGTCGGCTTGCCCGGACGCAGAACGTCATAATGGCCGCCAATGGCGCGAATGAAGATTTCCGCACCCCGGTCCTTGTCGAAGAAGAAAGTGCGCGGATTGAACTTTTGCGACTGCGCAATCAGGAAGTTCAGCACAACCGTCTTACCCGAACCCGAGGGACCGATAAGGGTGAAGTTACCCAGATCGCCGCTATGCAGGTTAAAGAAATAGGGTGTGCTCGATGTCGTTTCGAGGACGGTAATCGGCTCCCCCCAAGGTCCGCCTGTAGGGGCGCCAATCGGGAAACCGTGCAGGGAAATAAGTCCTGACAGATTGGCCGTTGAGACCAGCGCCTTGCGCGCGATGAAATCGGCATTGCCGGGGAATTGTCCCCAGAAGGCGCTTTCCAGATTGAGATCCTCGCGCACCGACACCGCGCCAATATCGGCAAGCGATGCCTGCACATCGGCGACAGCAGCGTCGAGTGCCGGCAGACTGCTGGCGCGGACATGGACGCTCAAATGATGTTCGCCATAGGCGGCGGCGCCACCTGTCAGTTCATCCTTTGCGCCCAGCAGACCCTGCCGCAACGTGGTGGTTTCATCCGACGCCGCCCGCAAACGACGCAAGGCCAAACCGATCCGTTCGTCGGCAATTTGCCGGTCCACAAAAGCAAAGCTTTCGGTCAATGTCAGTTCGTGCGGCAGGCGCAGCAAATTGTCGAGCATGCCAGGACTGGTGGTTGCCGGATAATCCTTGATCGAAACAATCGCGCCAAAGCGGGATGTATCCGCACTCGACCCCTTGAGATGCAGCGCATCGAGCCCAAAGCTGATGCGCTTGTAGGGCAGATAATGCCCCGCATCACCTGTGGGTTCCAGCAGGGGTTGCATTTCGCCATTATACAGCGCCGACAATATCTCCAGCGGTTCGGAACAGACGCCCGTCGCGCCCTGATAGCGTTCCAGAACGCGGGGGCCGTAGCGGTTGAGCGCCGACAGAAGGTTGATGCGTGCGCTGTCCAGTTCGCGCAGTTCGCGGGCCTGTTCGGCAAGCTTTTCTTCCGGTGAGCGTTTGCCGCTGCCCCATTTGGTCAGCCGTTCGACAAAGCCGACCTTGCCACGCGCCGGACGGCGGACAAGCATCAGGATGATGTCGTTGATGTAAAGCTGTTTGCCGCGCAGCCGCTGCTGCCATGCGCTATCAAGGTCGCGGGCGAAGCCTTCGGGTTGCGGTGTCGTCAGTTCCGCTGCGACACGGCGCCGGATGACATGGCAATAAAGCATCAGATTGGAATTGGCGATGCCGCGCATAACCACGTCGCGTACGGCGGCCATATGGTTCAGCGTCTCGCTGTCGGCGGTTTCGAACGCGATACCGTCGATCTGGATCATCTGGATCAGTTCGCCGGTGCGCGTCGCCAATGTATGGTCATTGACGTGGCCTGCATAGGGCAGACGATCCCCGGCGCGCGGGTCCAGCTTGGCAAGTTTTTGCGAAGATAGCTTCATAGGTCAGGGCCGATAGCTGTTGCAGCGCCACAGATCGTGCGTACGCGTACGGCCGCACCGGCTGACCTTTGTGATCCAGAGGTCAAAGATGCGTGGTTCGCGCAGACAGGCCATGTAGCCGATGGCGTGGATCAGAACCGCAGCGGGTATTGCCCAGAATGAGCCGCTGATCAGGAAGATTTCGGTCGTCACGATCAGATTGATGATGAAATAGCTATAGGTCACGCCCGCAAACATTTGCGGCTGGGTCAATGCGCGGAATACGGGCGTGCGGTTCAGCGGGGTCATCAATCAGCCCCCGACTGCGGCGACACGGATCCCGGAAACAATGGCGGTCGCCCCGAACAGGACGAAGCAACCCACGATGACGGTTGTGCCAAAGCGCCAGTTCATCCGGCCGGTCAGCATCATCATGCCGACAACGGCAACGGCAATGACCGCGGCAGTCGTTGCCACATTGCCCAGCAGCGTACCCTGCATCCAGTTAAGGGCATTGACGATGGGGCCTGATCCTTGCGGATCCGCCATTGCCGTTTGTGCCAAGGCCGTCTGCGGCAGGGCGGCGATGGCGGCGGCTATGGCAGTAAATTTTGCTTTGAACTTTGTCATCGACATGCTGGCCTCATTCATAGGTGTTGCGCTGGAGCGATATGGCAGAGAGCCTGCGCATGATCTGGCGCACATAATTCTGCGTTTCGCGATAAGGTGGAATCCCGCCATATTTCATGACGGCGCCCGGACCCGCATTATAGGCGGCGAGCGCGAGGGGGACGTTGTTGCCAAAGCGTTCAAGCTGCGCACGCAAATAGGCAGCGCCGCCGGAGACATTCTGGCGGACATCATGCGGGTTCGTTACGCCCAGCATACGAGCGGTCGCGGGCATCAACTGCATGACGCCCATGGCACCGGCCGAGGAGCGTGCCCGTGGATTATAACGCGATTCCTGCCATGCGACCGCGTCGACCAGATCGCTGCTGATGCCATATTTGGCGGCGGCATGCTGAATATGCTGCCGCACGGTTCCTGTTGGCGTCGTCGGCATTGGGGCCGGCGCAACTATTTCGGCGCCCACATAATCGGGCACGAGAACCGGTTCCGGCTTCCATGCCGGGCGCGAAATCTGCACAAAATTGCCGTTGCTTGCCAGCTCGAATACTTCGGCTTGGGCAGCATTGGGTGTTGCCAAGGCTCCGCAAAATACGAAAACCATAGGAAGGATGCGACTTATAACCATGGCAAAAGGGGTAGATGCCACAGGTTGATAAATGGTTTATATTTACTATCCCATAACAGCGCGGAAAACACGCTTAACGGGTATTTACCACCTCCCGAAACATTCTCTTGAGCAATGTCCCATAGCAGACCGTTAATGACGAAACCGGATCCGGCATTCTCGGCTCGCGCTTTCGTCAGAATGGCGAGGGCGGGATATGAAAGAAGCACTGCATCAAATATGCCTTGAGGGGGCGTCAGAAGTTGACACTCCGGACGATGTCGTTCCGGTATTAAAAGAAGCCACACATACCACATCACCACATGTCTATGCACTTCCCGCGGCATCGCTACTGGTCGCGGCATGCGGCGGGGGCGGTGGCGGCGGTTCTTCCGCAGGCACACCTCCGACGGCCCAGGTCGCAAAGCCTTCGACCGATGCGGAGGCAGCACGCTTCATTCTGAAATCCAGCCTTTCGGTAACCGAGGCGGAGATTACCAACATAAAATCCATCGGTTACGAACCCTGGCTCAACGCCCAGATGGATGCCCCTGTCAACCAGACGGGCGTCGCATGGCTGTCATCGCGCGGCTATGACCAGATTACGGCCGATAACTTTTTCGATAACGAATATCCCGGCGACTACATGATCTGGAACCAGCTCATGTCCGAGGCAAACGGAGTCCGCAAACGCGTTGCCCTGGCGCTTTCGGAATTTTTTGTCGTGTCTTTAACGGGTCTGGATTTCAGCTGGCGTGCGCAGGCAATTGCCTTTTACTGGGATCAGCTGAACTCCAACGCTTTCGGAAATTTCCGCAAATTGCTGGAGGATGTGACCCTTAATCCGGCGATGGGCTATTATCTCAGTACCCGGGGTAACCGGAAAGAAGATCCGCGGACGGGGCGTGTTCCTGACGAAAACTATGCACGTGAAGTCATGCAGTTGTTTACGATCGGGCTGTATCAGCTCAACAACGACGGAACGCGCAAACTTGATGCGAACAACCAGCCGATCGAGACCTACACGAACAGTGATGTGACCAATTTGGCCCGTGTCTTCACCGGTTATAATTGGGATTTCACCGGCAATGTCCGTACACCATCGGTCAGCGACCCTAACCGGATGATCAACAGCACAGGCTATGTCCTGAGACCCATGACCATTGATCCCACCAAGTGGGAATTCCCGTCAACAACCAGCCAGCATTCCACGTTGGAAGTAAACTTTCTCGGAACAAATATTCCCGCGAACACGGACGGTACGGCGGCGTTGAAAACGGCACTGGATGCCCTTTTCAACCATGCCAATGTCGGACCGTTTTTCGCCAAACAGATGATCCAGCGGTTGGTAACCAGCAACCCCAGCACGGCCTATGTCGACCGGGTGGCGCGGGTTTTCAACAATAATGGATCGGGTGCGCGCGGCGATTTGCGTGCCGTCTTCAAGGCTATCCTTCTCGATGATGAAGCCATGAATTCTGCCGGTTTGACGGCAGCCACCTTTGGCAAAGTGCGCGAACCGATGCTCCGCTTCGTACAATGGGGCCGGACATTCGGGGCCGCCTCGACCAGCGGCAATTGGCGGATCGGTAACCTGTCCGATCTGGTCAGCGGGCTGGGGCAAAGCGCGCTCCGCTCCCCGTCCGTCTTCAACTTTTTCCGGCCGGGTTATGTGCCTGCCAATACGGCGATTGCGACCAACTCGCTGGTCGCGCCGGAATTCCAGCTGATCAATGAATCGAGCACGCCGGGTTATGTCAACTTCATGACCTCGGCCATTGGCAGCACCAATGGGGTAGGGGGCGATGTCAAGGCTGCCTATACCAGCGAGCTCGCCATCGCGCATGACTCGACGGCGCTGCTTGACCGGATCTGTCTGTTGCTGGCGGCAAACCAGATAACGGACGCCACCAAGGCAACGATCAAAACCGCGCTGGACGCGACGACCGTCACGCAAACCAGCACAACCGCCGAAAAGCAGCGCCGGGTCTATATGGCCGTACTGCTTGTCATGGCCTCACCCGACTATCTCGTTCAGAAGTAAAGGCTTTCGCTATGCATATCGGTAAAGCAAACGAACTTTCGCGGCGTGCCTTTCTTCGTCGTTCGAAACAACTGGCGGTCGCCGGATCCGCGTCGTCTTTCGCATTGGGCCTCGCCGGAATAGGTGAAGCAGCCGCGTTCAGTGCGGGCAATGATTACAAGGCTCTGGTCTGTATCTTCCTATATGGCGGGAACGACCACAACAGCACATTGATGCCGTTCGATTCGGTCAATTATGACCTGTATAGCGCCATACGCGGCGGCGGTCCGGGGCAGACAGCGGGCGGGATCACCCTTGCACGCTCCAGCCTTGCGGCCACCGCGCTGACGCCAAGTGGTGGTCAGGTGCTGACGAACAATCTGCAATATGCACTGGCGCCCCAGATGACACGGCTCAAGGCACTGTTTGATGCCGGACGCATGGCACCGTTGCTGAACGTCGGGCCGCTGATCGCGCCGCTTACGCTGGCGCAATATAACAGCTCCAACCACACGGCAAATCCGCGTCCGGCAAAGCTGTTCTCGCACAATGACCAGCAGTCGACATGGCAGTCGTCGAAACCCGAAGGCGCCACCGACGGCTGGGGCGGGCGCATGGGTGATCTGGCGATGTCCAGCAACGCCAACGCCCTGTTCACCTGCATTTCGGCGACCGGCAATGCGGTGTTCCTGTCGGGCCAGACGGCATTGACCTATCAGGTATCATCGGCGGGCGCGCTGGCCGTGAATGGTATCAAGAACAATCTCTACGGTTCCTCTGCCGGCAGCGCGGCCTTGCGCACGCTGATGACGCAGACCAGCAACAATGTGTTCGAGGCCGAATATAACCGGGTGGCCAAACGCTCGATCGATGCCGAAGGCGTGGTCACGGCGGCGTTGCAGCCGATTACGCTCGCCACATCCTTCCGTCCGGCCACCGGGCGCAATAGCCTGGCGGAACAGTTGCAAGTCGTCGCCCGCCTCATCGCCGCACGCCAACCGCTGGGTGCGCGGCGGCAGGTCTTCATGGTCAGCATGGGCGGATATGACCTGCATGACAATCTCATCACCAATCAGGCCAATCTGATGGGCCAGCTCGATTTCGCGATGGATGCTTTTTACCGTGCAACGGTGGAATTGGGCGTGGCGGACAAGGTGACGACCTTTACCGCGTCCGATTTCGGCCGGACGCTGCAATCCAATGGTGACGGGTCGGATCATGGCTGGGGATCGCACCACTTCATCATGGGCGGCGCGGTCAATGGCGGGCGCTTTTATGGCGTGGCGCCGCAGATTTCGGTCACCAGCCCTGACCAGGTCGGGCAGGGACGGCTGTTGCCGAATATTTCGGTCGACCAATATGCATCGACGCTGGCAACATGGTTTGGGGTATCGGCCAGCGAGTTGCCAAGCGTATCGCCCAATATCGGCCGCTTTGCGACCGCCAATCTGGGCTTCATGGCCTAAAGCCCGGCCGTTGTAGGCATAAAAAAAGCCCGCCGCTGCGCTATGCAGGGCGGGCTTCTTTACGAAGAGCGCGATTTACTTCGCAGCTTCTTTCATGTCCTTGCCAGCTTCTTCGACAGCAGCGCCAGCAGCGGCGGTTGCGTCCTTGGCAGCGTCGGCGGTTGCGTCAGCGGCTTTGTCAGCAGCTTCGGCGGTCGCGTCTGCAGCGCCTTCAGCAGCTTCCATCGCGCCTTCTGCGCCAGCTTCAACAGCATTGCCGGTTGCTTCTGCAGCTTCCGTGGTTTCTTCAGCGGCCTTTTCGGCTTCCTGGCCACATGCGCCAAGTGCTACGGTGAATGCCAGAGCGGCGGCAGTTGCGACAAATTTCTTCATTTCTTATCTCCTATATCCCTATGGCCCCTTGCGGGAATTCTCGGCCTAACGGAAGAATCCCGCTTTATGCAACTATTTTTCGCTGCCTTTGCCCTTTCCCCACTGGCGCGCGAAGGTGTAACCGAGATAGCCGGTGCCGAAGAGGGCATAGAGCGGTTCGGGTAAGCCGTTCAGATAGGCGTTCATTCCCGAAGCGATCTGCGCGGCCGTTTCGGGGCGGACGGCGGCGATCAGGCCCATGGGAATCGCCCACAGGATCATTGCATACATGACATAAAGAAAGCTGGGTCGCGCGCGGCTTGTCCACGGGTCGGGCGACTGCGCCTCTGCCAGTACCGCCGATAGCTGGGTACGCAGGCTTTCCATCTCCAGACTGCCCTGCAACTTTACAAGTTCCAGCTTGGCTGCGTCGCGGGCCTTGGGGTCAGGGATGATCTTGTCGATCAGGCTGGTGATAGGGCCGATGATGGTGTCGATAAGCGGCATATTCTGTCTCCTCGCGGCTAATTTATCCAATACGGTTCGCAATCCAGCCATAGGCAAAAGCTTCCTGCGAAGGGCGCGCTTCGGTCAGATGGATGTAATGCACCCCTTGCAAGGCATCGATTGCCTTGCATAAAACCTCTTCACCCTGCGCCCCGCGAAGCTTGTGAAAGGCATCAAGCGCGGCGAGAGTGACGGGACCGATCTGCCGGTCCACCTGCAGATCGGGAAAATCGCGGCCATTGCGGTTGAGGGCGTTGAGCGCCCGTTGCAAAAACCCCGAAGCGACCGCCGGTCCCACATTGACGCCGCTGTCCAGCAGCCGGATAGCAAGCCGTTTTGCGCGCTTTGCGACCTGGTCAAAGCGGGGTGCGGTCCAATAAACCTGCCGGTAAATCGCCTCTGCCTTTGCCCTTGGCAGGTGGCGCATGTCGCCATCATAGCCGTTCTGCCGTGCGACTGCCTCGGTAATGCCCCACCGCGTCTTACCGCCGCGGTCCGCGGGGTGATCGACATAACCGCCCTCACGCAGGATCAGGGCATCAATATAGGGAGCAATGTCGATAATGGTCATTCTCTGTCTCGCTTTCACGAATCGAGATAACCTATATGGTTCGCTGTAGGAAAGCGCAGAATGACGCGCGCGCTAAAGCGGCGATTTTGAGCTTTTGGCATGTTGGTAGAAAAATGGTCGGGACGACAGGATTCGAACCTGCGACCCCCACACCCCCAGTGTGATGCGCTACCAGGCTGCGCTACGTCCCGACCGCCAATGTCCGCGCTGCGGCATTGGAAGCGCGCCTATATGGTGGTGCTTTGGCAAAAGCAAGGCGGTTTCGGTGCTTTGACGTTGCGTCGCGGGGGTGCAGGTGATAATCGCGCCCGATTGTTTCACCGCACCGCTCAAAAGACGGTGTCTTAAAATCATTGTCGCAAGGATTTTCGATGGATTCGCTTCTCTTTTTGGCTGCTGCGCCAGCTGCCGGTGGTTCGGCCTTTTTTGTGCAGATCTTTCCGCTGCTCCTGATTTTCGTCGTTTTTTACTTCTTTCTGATCCGTCCGCAGCAAAAGCGCGCCAAGGAACATGAAGCCAAGATCAACGCCGTGCAGAAGAATGACGAAGTCGTGACCGGTGGCGGCCTGATGGGTAAGGTTACCAGGGTTGCTGACGATCATGTCGAAATCGAAATCGCCCCCAATGTCCGCGTCAAGGCGGTAAAGGCGACCCTGGCCAATGTGCAGCCGCGCGGTACCAAGGCGGCAAATGACTGATCCCTTGGGGTTGAACGCTTAAGGCATCGACCCCAAATTCCCTTTTCCAGTCCGTTCGGAACCTGATTATGCTAGATTTTCCCCGTTGGCGTGTGTGGATGTTGAGCCTTCTGGTGCTCGTTGGCGTTTTGCTTGCCATCCCCAGCGTTTTGCCGACCTCCATACGTGCGCAACTGGCGCAATTTGTGCCGACACCGACAATCAACCTCGGTCTCGATCTGGCAGGTGGTAGCCACATATTGTTGGAAGCCGACACGTCACAATTGGCTGAAACCCGGCTGGAAGCACTGGAAGACAGCGTTCGTTCCGCGATGCGCCGTACCGACCCGCGCATTGCCATCGGGAATGTGTCACGGGCAAATGGCCAGTTGAGCTTCACGGTTACGGATTCGTCGCAGGTCGACGCGGCACGTGAGGCGCTCCTGCCCTTGACGAGCAACACATTGGGCAGCCGCGACTGGAATATTGGCGTCAACGACGGCAACCGGATTGTCCTTTCACCCGCCAGCACCGGCAACGAAACCGCGCTGGATCAGGCGATGGACACGGCAAAAGACGTGATCGACCGGCGCATCAACGCGCTCGGAACGCTCGAGCCGACCATTATCCGCCAGGGCGAAAATCGCATCGTGGTGCAGGTTCCAGGGTTGGAAGACCCCGAAGCGTTGAAGGCACTTATTGGTAAAACGGCAAAGTTGGAATTCAAGCTGGTCGATGAACAGGCGGATCCTGACCAGACGGCCAAAGGTATTGCCCGCGTCGGCAGCCAGGTTCTGCCCTATCCCGACAATCCATCGGGATTGCCGAATATCGCGGTCCGCCGGCTGGGCGGTATTTCGGGCGACAAGCTGATCAAGGCCGATCCGACCTTTGACCAGCAGACGAACGAACCTGCGGTCACCATCCAGTTCGACAGCGAAGGCGGCCAGAAATTTGCGCGCATGACGCAGCAGAATACCGGTAAGTTGTTCGCGATCATATTGGACGGTCAGGTCATTTCCGCGCCGCAGATCAAGGAACCGATTTTTGGCGGTATCTCGCAGATTTCGGGCAGTTTCACGGTGGAAAGCGCCAATGCGCTTTCGATCTCCTTGCGTTCCGGTGCCTTGCCGGTGGATCTGAAAATCGTCGAAGAACGGTCAGTTGGTCCTGACCTTGGTGCCGATTCGATCCGTCGCGGCATTCTGGCCGCGGTGATCGGCACGACGTCCATTCTTGTGTTGATGTTCGCGGTTTATGGCCGCTTCGGCATGTATGCCAACATTGCGCTGGTCATCAACATCGGCCTTATCCTTGGCGTCATGGCGTTGGCGAACGCCACTCTGACACTACCGGGTATTGCGGGCTTCGTGCTGACAATTGGTGCTGCGGTGGACGCGAACGTGCTGATTAATGAACGTATCCGCGAAGAACTGAAGCGAGGGCGACGTGTCGTCCAGGCGATTGAATTTGGTTATAAAGAAGCCAGCCGCGCCATTTTTGACGCGAACAGCACCAATGTCATTGCTGCGGTTTTGCTGTTCATCTTCGGCTCCGGCCCGATCCGCGGTTTCGCCGTCGTGTTGATGATCGGTATTGTCACATCGGTCTTCACGGCTGTCACGCTGACCCGCATGTGGGTCGCAGGCTGGGTGAAACGCACCCGTCCGCAAGAACTGGTTATCTGAGGTAAAGTGCCATGAAATTACTCAAGCTTGTTCCCGACGATACCAATATCGACTTTCTCAAATGGCGCGTGTTTGCCTTTGCGCTGAGCCTGGTGCTGATGGCGGCTTCGATCGGCCTGGTTGCAACCAAGGGGCTAAATTTTGGCGTCGATTTCATCGGTGGCCAAATGATCCGCGCGACCTTCACCCAAAGCGCAACGGCGCCCGTATCGGAACTGCGGACCAAGGTTGGTACCTTGGGCTATGGCGAACCGACAATCCAGCGTTTCGGCAAGGAAAATCAGGTGTCGATCCGCATGAAGCTGCCCGAAGGCGCAGACAAAAACCCTGAGCTGGCCAACGCCATGGCCGTGAAAATCACGAATAAGCTGAAGGCCGATTATCCCGGCGTGCGGATTGACGGGGTCGATTCGGTTTCCGGCAAGGTGTCGGAAGAATTGTTCAGTAAAGGGATGCTCGCGCTTCTGGCCGCCATGGCCGGGGTATCGCTTTATATCTGGATCAGGTTTGAATGGCAGTTCGGGGTCGGGGCGATCTGGTCCCTTGTGCATGACGTGACACTCACCTTCGGATTATTCTCTCTGGTGGGGCTGGAATTCGATCTTAACATCATCGCCGCGTTGCTGACGATTATCGGTTATTCTCTAAACGATACCGTCGTGGTCTATGACCGAATACGCGAAAATCTGATGAAGTTCCGCAAGATGGACATGGCCGGTTTGCTGAACCTGTCGGTTAACGAAACATTGGCGCGTACTGTGATGACCAGTGTCTCGATCTCGCTGCCCTTGCTGGTACTGGTGTTCTTCGGTCCGGACGTGATCTTCGGGTTCAGCCTTGCGATGGCCTTCGGGATTATCGTCGGTACCTATTCGTCCATCTATCAGGCGGCACCGATTTTGATCTGGCTGAAAGTCGGACCGCACAGCTTCGTACCCACAGAAGGTGCAGCCCCCAAGGCGGAACGTCTGGGCGAAAGCTTCGGCGCGCAGCCTTGAATTGAGGTTTCGGGAGCGGTCGTTAACAAGACCGCTCCACCTAATTCGCTAAATCACCCTAGCGTACAACTTCCCGGAAAAATGCCGCCAGTTGCCGTGCATTTTCGTCCCAGGAAAAGGCGCGGACATTTTCGGCAACGTCGTCGCGGGCGGGGGGATTGGCGAGTATGTCCCGCGCAGCATCGGCCACGGCTTGGGGCGTGCGGTCCACGATGCGACCGGCAGCAGGCGTTTTTAAAAGCTCGCGGATTCCGCCAACATCGCTTGCAATGATAGGTGTTCCGCAGGCAAGTGCCTCCACCCATGCGTTGGCGAGCCCTTCGCTTGCCGAAACCAGCGCCATGATATCGGCTGCCGCAAACAGGGACGGCAGATCGTCATGCGGCACGCTTCCCAGAAAGGCGACGCGCTCGGCGACGCCCAGTTCGGCCGCCAGCGCACGATATTCGCTTTCGCTCTCGCCCTTGCCCGCCAGCAACAGCATGGCATCAGGCAAGGAGGGGAGCGCCGCGATCAGCAAGTCCTGACCTTTGCGGGGAATAAGGGCCCCGACGCTCAGGATAAGGGGACCGGATATGCCAAGCCTCGCCTTTTCGGTCGCACGGTCGCGCGGTGCAAAACGGCTCTGGTCAAGGCCGGTATAATGAACCCTTATTTTGTCCACATCCATCCCAAGCGCTACCATATCCGCCTTGAGGGCATCCGATACAGCGAGCAATCCGGCTGCTTTGTCGGCAGCCTCCAGCACTTGTGCCGCACATCCGGGTTGATTGCCCCAATGGTGGATGTCGCCACCGCGTGCCTTGATCGTAAAGGGGATGCCCAGTTCCTGTGACAACCGCATTGCGGCGGGACCGTCGGGGTAGAAAAATTCGGCATCGATCAGGTCAAAGCCGATCTCAGCGTGCAGCCGGCGTGCAAGCGGCAAAATGGCGCGCGCGATCATTGCCGGGTTTATCCGCCCGCCAAATTTCGGAATGGCGGTGAAACGCGGGCGGTAGACATCAAGCTCGCCCCATTGTTCCTTCTCCGCCACATGGGCCAGCGCGGGCTGATCGGCGAGCAGGCTGAGCGGCCAGGGGGCGACGCCAATGGGATTGATCACGATCACCGCAAAGTCGCGCACCGCCGTCAGCGCCGCCGTCTGACGCTCGACAAAGACGCCGAAATTCGGCCGGTGGGCCGCCGGAAACAGGGTGGAGAGCGTGAGGATGCGCACGGGCTTTGCCCCTACAGCTTGCGGATCAGGCGGACGGCCTTGGCAATCCATGCAGGATCGGTCACGACCTGCTGGCGTGCTCCGGCCTCCAGCGGGAGGATGTGCAGCTTTCCATCCTCGCGTCCCAGCAGGCGCCCGAACAGGAACCGTCCGCCGGGCCGGGGCACGAGGACATCGAGGTTGAGCGCGCTGGCATAGGCCTCGGGCTGGAGCTGTTCCAGCCACAGTTCGTCGCCACGCCGGTATTCGCCCGTCGAAACGGCGATCCGCAACCCGACCATTGCCCCGCCAATATTGGGAACCATGATGCGTTCTTCCTTGGTGGGGGCAAATGTACCGTCTTCCTGCAGCACCGCGGCGACGGGAAGATATTGCTGGTCGGGAAGGGCAACAAGATCGCTTGAATCGACACCGAGGGCATCGGCGATGCGGTTGATCCAGATAAGCGACAATACGCGCGCCCCGGTTTCGAGGCGGCCGATGGTCTGCGCAGTGGTGGGCGGTGTGCAGCGTTCGGCCACATCCGCCAGGGTCAGGCCCTTTGCCTTGCGCACATCCCGGATACGGCTTTGCATCGCTGGTCCTCCTATCACCAAATAGGTTTTTTCTTTCCTACATTATTTACCGGATGGCAAGAGTGATTCCTGCTTAACCGGAGAATTGCTATGCCCCGTAAAATCTGCGCCCTATCCCGCCACAAGGACCCGCGTCCACTCATCGAGCGTGAATTGTGCGAACCGCTGTCGGAAGCCAAAGGACGGGCGCGAAGCCGGACGGTGACCGTCAATCTGGCGGAATCGCCTCTCTCCTGGCTTTATGCGCGCGGTTTCTTGTCGGACCGGCAGTTGCTGGCGGGGGAAACCCTGCGCGCCGACTATACCGCTGCTGTCATGGAACCGCGGGTAACAATGAGGTGGGATGCGGTTCCGTCTGGCCGATCGCTGCGGGGCGCGCCGGAGGGGCTGACGCCCAGTGAACGGATGGTGGCGGCAAAGGCGCGATTTGATGCGGCGATGGCGGTTGTGGGGCCGGACCTTGCCGATATTGCCTGGCGCGTGGTCTGTGCGGGTGAGGCGATTACGGTCGCTGAGCGGGCCTTGTCCTGGCCAGTGCGTTCGGGGCGGCTGGTGCTGAAAATCGCGCTCGACCGGCTGGCGGATTTTTACCGCCTGCCCCATTAGGAGGCGATCAGCCCGCCATTTCCTCGACCAGCATGGCGAGTTCCAGCCACCGTTCCTCGGCCGCTTCTTTTTCGGTGCGCAATGCCTCGCACTTTGCCGTCAGCTCAGAAAAGCGCGCCGGGTTGCGGGTGTAGAGTGCAGGGTCGGCCATTTCGGCCTCCGCCGCAGCGATCTCGCCATCAATCGCCTCGATCCGGCCGGGCAGCAGGTCATAGTCGCGCTGGTCCTTATAGGATAATTTGGCGGGGCGGGCAGGGGGCTTGGGCGCGGATGGCTCGGCCGGTGCCGCCGCCGGCTTTTCGGCCTTCTTGCGGGTCTCGTGACTGTCGCGGCGGTCGCGCTTCGCCTCCCAATCGGCATAGCCGCCCGCGATGATGTCGACCTTGCCCGACCCGTCCAGACCGAGGGTGAGGTTGACCGTGCGGTCCAGGAAATCACGGTCATGGCTGACGATCAGGACAGTGCCGTCATAATCGGCGATCACCTCCTGCAACAGGTCGAGCGTTTCGAGGTCAAGGTCGTTGGTCGGCTCGTCCAGTACGAGCAAATTCGCCTCCCGCGCAAATTCGCGGGCGAGCAGGATGCGCGACTGCTCTCCGCCCGACAGCGTGCCGATGCGTGCCTCGATCAGTTCGGGGTCGAAAAGAAATTCCTTGAGATAGCCCTGCACATGCTTGCGCACCCCGCGCACATCGATCCAGTCACTGCCGTCGGCCAGCACATCGCGCACCCGCTTGTCGGGCGACATGAGCTTGCGCTGCTGGTCGATCACGATGCCGGTCAGGGTCGGCGACAGGGTGATGGTGCCGGTGTCGGGCTGTGTCTCGCCGGTCAGGATGCGGATGAGCGTGGTCTTCCCCGTCCCGTTGGCGCCGACAATACCGATCCGGTCCCCCCGCTGGATCCGCAGGGTGAAGTCCTTGATGATAGTCCGCTCGCCAAAGCTTTTGCCGACGCCTTCGGCATTGATGACCGTCTTGGTCTTGCTGTCGTCGCTTGCCGCCGCCAGCTTGGCGGTGCCCTGTGGTCCCATCATCGCCGCCCGCGCCGCGCGCATTTCATAAAGCTTGGCGAGCCGGCCCTGGTTCCGCTTACGCCGCGCCGTCACCCCTCGTTCCAGCCAGTGCGCCTCGATCTTCAACTTCGCATCCAACCGGTCCGCGTTGCGCGCGTCTTCGGCATAGACCCGCTCGGTCCAGGCATCATAACCGCCAAAGCCGATCTCGTTCCGCCGCAGCAAGCCGCGGTCCAGCCAGAATGTCTGCCGCGTCAACCGCGTCAGGAAAGTCCGGTCATGGCTGATTACCATGAAGGCCCCGCGATAACGCGTCAGCCAGTCTTCAAGCCATTCGATAGCGGCAAGATCGAGATGGTTTGTCGGCTCGTCCAGCAACAACAGATCAGGCTCACTTGCCAGCGCCCGGCATATCGCCGCCCGCCGCTTTTCGCCCCCGCTCGCGGTCTTTGCCTCACGGTCGAGGTCGATCCCCAACTGGTCCGCAATGGCGCGCACCGCATATTCGGGCGGGCCTTTTTCACCATGGACGGCAAAATCCACCAGCCGGTCGAAGGAGGCGACGTTCGGATCCTGTTCGAGCATCACGATATTGGTCCCGGGCACGACAACCCGCTTGCCCTTGTCCGCCTCGACCGTCCCAGCGACCAGTTTCATCAGCGTCGTCTTGCCCGCCCCGTTGCGTCCGATCAACGCCAGACGGTCGCGCGCGCCGATGAACAGGTTGATATCCTGAAACAACCAGCCGCCGCCCTGCTGCAGCGCGAGATTTTCAAAGGCAAAGATAGGGGGTTGGGACATGCCAGCGCGGATAGGGGGAGGGCGTTGCTATTGCAACCCCGACGCATTTACCTGCCTTGTTTCTCGTCCGTCCCCGCTTTACGACCCAAAGCCAGCGAAAGGGCCAAGTTCATGCGTACCATCTACCTCAACGGCAACTACATCCCCGAAACCGAAGGCCGCGTGTCGGTGTTCGACCGCGGCTTTCTGTTTTCGGACTCGGTGTATGAAGTCGTCTCGGTTCTGGGTGGAAAGCTTGTCGATTTTGACGGCCATGTGCAACGCCTTGCACGGTCGTTGGGCGAGTTGGGAATAACAGGTGCCCCCGATGCCGGGGCATGGCTTGCCATCTGCCGCGAGTTGGTTGCCCGCAACGCGGTGGAAGAGGGGATGATCTACTGGCAGGTCACACGCGGCGCGCCATCGGACCGGGATTTTGTCTTTCCCGCACCCGGCACCGCGCCAACAGTGCTGGCCTTTTCACAAAGCCGCATTCTGGCTGATAATCCGTCTGCGGTGACAGGCATTCATGTGGTGACCTTGCCCGATTTGCGCTGGGGCCGTGCGGACATAAAGACGACGCAGTTGCTCTATGCATCGCTGATGAAAAATGAGGCGATTGCCCGCGGCGCAGATGATGCCTGGATGGTGCGCGACGGGTTCATTACCGAAGGAACGGCCCAAAATGCCCATATCATCACGCAATCGGGAACCCTCGTGACACATCCCCTGAATCGCGAAATCCTGCACGGCATTACCCGCGCGGCGGTTTTGCCGCTGGCAGGGCATCCTATTGAAGAACGGCCTTTTTCTGTCGCCGAGGCGGAACAAGCCGCCGAAGCATTTGTTTCCTCCGCCTCTGGCTTTGTAATGCCGGTTGTGCGGATAAATGATAAGATAATCGGTGATGGCAAACCCGGTTCGGCAACCGTTCAGCTTCGCAAAGCCTATATCGATTGGGCACGCCGTACCGCCTTGTGAGCGGAACGTGCACTGTAGGAGTATGAATATGCGGAAGTACATTTTGGCAGCGCTTTTGGCAGCGGGCAGCATGACAGCGGGGGAAGCGATGGCAACACAGGTGAATATTACGGCAACAAATCCGGTCATTGACCTGACGATCAGCGACACGGTCGAAGCCAAACCCGATATCGCGACATTTTCCACCGGCGTACAGACGCTGGCCCCAACCGCCAGCGAAGCGGTACGCCAGAATAATGTGCAAATGGCCTCGGTCGTTGCCCGCCTGAAGAAACTGGGCATTGCGGAAAAGGACATCCAGACCACGCAAATCAGCCTGAACCAGCAGTTCGATTATCGCGATGGCCAGCAGGTTTTCAAAGGTTATCAGGCATCGAACATGGTCAATGCCAGGCTGCGCGACCTGAAAAAGCTGGGCGCATTTCTGGATGCTTTGGCGGTTGACGGCGCGACCAATTTCAACGGGCCGACATTTGGCATCGACGATGACAGCAAATATCGCGAGATGGCCCGCGACAAGGTGTGGGCAACCGCAATGGCACGGGCCAAATCCATGGCGCAAAAGGCCGGATATACCAGTGTCCGCGTGCTGCGTGTCGAGGAAACCGAAGGGCAGGGCGGCATCTATCCCCCCATGCCCATGATGGCCCGCGCCATGGACGCATCGGAAAAATCGACCCCCATCGCCCCGGGTGAATTGAGCGTCGGTGCGACGGTTTCGTTTACGTTTGAAATGGTGAAGTGATCGACTGTCGGGGCAAGAGCCGCTCCGTCGAACCCCTCACCAACTCCGCCTAGGCCTTGCGGCCAAGGCTCCGTATCCTCTCCCCTGAAGGGGAGAGGTCAAACGCCATTTCCCTCTCCCCTTCAGGGGAGAGGTACGCAGTCTTACGGCTTTAGCCGTTAGACGAAGTGGAGAGGGGGAGTTCGTGCGCTACGGCATCAGCGGCAAGGCAACAGTCCCCAACGCCTCCATCGCCCCGCACCAACACCCTGAACCCCTCATCAACCCTAACAAAAGGTTGATACGCCATTCAGATTGTGTTCAAGCCGGATCGCTAAATGGGGGGCTATGTTGAACCGGAAGAAATTTCTGTCCTTGGCCATGCTGGCCGCCATCGCCGCAACTTTGCCTGCCGAAGCGCGGCGTGGTGAGCAGGATGATGCGCGGGAAGATTGGCAAAACGGCAAGGTTAAATCCTTGCGGGAAATTGAGGGCAATGTCGTGCCCCGTATGCGCGGCATGCAATATCTTGGTCCCGAATATGACCCGACCGCCCAGGTTTACCGTCTGAAATTCATCAACAAGGACCGTGTTATCTTCGTCGATGTCGACGGCAAAACGGGCAGCGTCCTGCGCCAGCGTTGATAGGATTTTGCGTGCGGCGGCTAATCTGCTAGCCCATTTCCAGCATCATTAGAGTATTTGAAGGGGACAGCATGCGCATCCTTATTGTGGAAGACGAACCGACGCTCGGCCAGCAGTTGAAATCGACTCTGGAAGGGGCAGGATATGCCGTGGATCTCTCGGTCGATGGTGAAGACGGCCATTATATGGGTTCGACGGAAAATTATGACGCCGTCATTCTCGATCTCGGCCTTCCCGAAATTGACGGTTTGACCGTGCTGGACCGCTGGCGCAAAGAAGGGCGCAAATTCCCCGTCCTCGTTCTGACGGCGCGCGATAGCTGGTCGGACAAGGTTGCAGGGCTCGATGCAGGCGCCGACGATTATCTGGCAAAGCCATTCCAGACAGAGGAACTGATTGCGCGGCTGCGGGCGCTGATCCGCCGTGCATCGGGTAATGCATCATCGGAACTGACTGTGGGCGATGTGCGTCTCGACACGCGTTCGGGCCGGGTTACCCTTGATGGCCAGCCTGTCAAACTGACCGCGCAGGAATATAAGCTGCTGTCCTATCTGATGCACCATAAGGGCAAGGTCGTATCGCGAACCGAATTGATCGAACATATTTACGATCAGGATTTCGACCGCGATTCCAACACCATTGAAGTGTTCGTGACCCGTATCCGCAAGAAACTGGGGCAGGATGTCATTTCGACCATCCGTGGCCTTGGCTACAGCCTTGAGGAACCGGTCAGCTGAATCCGCCTGCCGTCATAAATGCGGCGGTCAAGCCCCCGTCTTGGCGGAGCCAGTTTCAAAGCACGGGTTCGCTCACCCGCCGCATGATCCTGACGGCGGCGGCATGGATTACCATATTGCTGATCGGCGGTGGCGCGGCACTTGACCGGGTGTTGACCAATTCTGTCGAACAGAATTTCGACAACCAGCTCGAATATGTTCTGACCGCCATGATCGCCTCGGCGGAAATCGGCCCGGATGGCGAAATCCGCATGAACCGGCCATTGGGCGACCAGCGTTTTCTGGAACCTAATAGCGGCCTTTACTGGCAGATCACCGGAAAGGGTGCCTTGCCTTTCCCGTCGCGATCGCTGTGGGACCGCGCGTTGAAGACGCCGGCCGGACATAATGACCAGGCCGTCCATTTCCGCGACAGCGATGAATTCCGCGACGAACCGCTCCGCATTGCCGAACGTAATATCAAATTGCCGGATTCGGACATTAGCTGGACCTTCATGGTGGCGCAGAGCCGCGACAGTCTGGATGCGCAGATACAGGAACTGCGTTCGGTGCTTGTCATCAGCTTCATGCTGCTGGCCCTTGGTTTGATCATATTGGCAGCGCTCCAGACATTTTACGGGCTGTGGCCATTGCGCGCGGTGCGGCAGGCCATTGCCCAGATGCGCAGCGGGCGGGAAAGCCGTGTGACCGATGCCTTGCCGGATGAGGTGATGCCGATGGTCAATGAACTCAATGCCTTATTGGACCATAATGAGAAGCAGGCCGAAGAATCGCGGCGGCATGCGGGCAATCTTGCCCATGCGCTGAAAACGCCGCTGACCGTGATCATGAACAGCGCGACCGCACAGGCACCGGACCTTGCCGAAACGGTAATCCGTGAAGCGACCACCATGCGCCGGCAGGTGGACCACCATCTGGCCCGCGCCCGCGCCGTCGGGCGCCGGGGCCATAGCCACAGCCGCGCGCAGGTGTGGGACAGCCTGGAATCGGTCGAACGCGCGGTCAGCCGTCTCTATGGCCATGTGCGGCTCGACATGGCAGGCGATAAGACATTGGCGGCCCGTGTGGAGCGGCAGGATCTGGACGAAATGCTCGGCAACCTGATCGAAAATGCCGCCAAATATGGGGGCGGCAGTGTGTTCGTGACGGTCGAGGATGCGGACGATTTTGTCGAACTGCTGGTCGAAGACGACGGCCGCGGAATCCCCGAAGGCGAACGCGAACGCCTGTTCGATCGCGGTGCCCGTCTGGACACCGGCAAACCCGGAACCGGCCTCGGCCTCGCCATCGTGCGCGATGTTGTCGAAATTTACGGCGGTTCGGTGAAACTGGAAGAAAGCGAAGACCTGGGCGGATTGCTCGTACGGTTAAGGTTGCCCAAGGCGCTGGGGTAACATCGCCGCCGCTGCCCCTCTCCAACTCCGCCTAGGCCATTCGGCCAAGGCTCCGTATCCTCTCCCCTGAAGGGGAGAGGCTATGTCCCATTTCCCTCTCCCCTTCAGGGGAGAGGTACGAAGTCTTACGGCTTTAGCCGTTAGACGTAGTGGAGAGGGGGAGCTCGCGCTCGGCTTTGCCGCGCGCTCCCTTACCCCGCGTCGCGGATTTGCTGGTGGTGGCGGATGACTTCGTCGATGATGAAGCGCAGGAATTTTTCGGTAAAATCGGGGTCGAGCTTGGCATCGCGGGCCAGTTGGCGAAGGCGTTCGATTTGGCGTTCTTCGCGTGCGGGGTCGGCGGGCGGCAGGGCAGACTTGGCTTTGAACTCGCCCACGGCCTGCGTAATCTTGAAACGCTCGGCGAGCATGAACACCAGGGCGGCGTCGATATTGTCTATGCTGTCGCGGTAGCGTCGCAATGTGTCTTCGTGGTCCATAAGGCACCATCTGCCGTGAATGCCGTTACAGGACAAGAGGAAAAGCCCCATTTGCACTTGCCTTGCCGCCTCCGGCTTGCCAGAGCGGGACTATTATGACTGCAACCATTCATCAAATCGGCGGACACCGCGCACCTTCGCTGGATCCGATCCTGAAACTCGTCGCGCCCGAAATGAACAAGGTGAATGCGGTCATCCTTGACCGGATGCAGTCGGAAATCCCGCTGATACCCGAACTGGCCGGGCATTTGATCGCCGGTGGCGGCAAGCGGATGCGGCCGATGCTGACCCTCGCTTGTGCCCGCTTGCTCGATTATCCCGGCGAACGGCACCACAAGCTGGCGGCGGCGGTGGAGTTTATCCATACCGCGACGCTGCTGCACGACGATGTTGTTGATGGCAGCGATATGCGCCGGGGCAAGACCGCAGCGAACCTGATTTTCGGTAACCCTGCCGCGGTTCTGGTTGGCGATTTCCTGTTCAGCCGGTCCTTTGAGCTGATGGTCGAGGACGGATCGCTCAAGGTCCTGAAAATACTTTCCCATGCATCGGCCGTCATTGCGGAAGGCGAAGTCAACCAGTTGACGGCGCAGCGGCAGATCACAACGACGGAAGAAAAATATCTCGACATCATCGGGTCGAAAACCGCCGCGCTATTTGCCGCCGCGTGCAAGATTGCCGCGGTGGTAGCCGAAAGCGGGGAGGCGCAGGAAATGGCGCTCGACGCCTATGGCCGCAACCTTGGCATCGCATTCCAGCTTGTCGATGACGCCATCGACTATGTGTCCGACGGGGCGACGATGGGCAAGGATATTGGTGACGATTTCCGCGACGGAAAGGTCACATTGCCGGTCATATTGGCGCACAGCCGCGGGTCGGCAGAGGAACAGAAATTCTGGCATGACGCGATGCTGGGCAACCGCGTATCCGACGAGGATCTGCTGCACGCAACGACCCTTTTGCGCGCGCATGATGCGATTGACGATACGATCGAACGCGCCCGCCATTATGGCCAGCGCGCGATCGATTCCATCGCCCATTTCCCGGGCGGAGAGGCGAAGGCGGCGTTGGTCGAGGCGGTCGAATTCGCCATCGCCCGCGCCTATTGAGCATGAAGCCCCGCAAACCCCTGGCAGACGGATTCGACCCGATCGGGCCGTTCCATCCCTATGTGGTGATGGGCGCGGTTCTGCTGCTCGATTTGCTGGCGATTTTGCTGGTCCTGTCGGCGCTGACCTATGCCGGGGATAGAATCGAAGACATGATCTGGCCGGGCGGCAAGGAATGGGTCGACCTTTGAATGCAGGGCTTCCGGTTGATGCTGTTTTGCCGGATTTGCTCGCTACTCTGGCCGGACAGTCCAATGCTGTCCTGATTGCTCCGCCGGGGGCGGGCAAGACGACGATGGTCGCGCCGCGTCTTCTCGATCAGCCGTGGTGCAGCGGCAAAATCCTTCTCCTGTCCCCGCGCCGTCTGGCGGCCCGCATGGCGGCAGAGAGGATTGCCGAGCTGATGGGCGAGCAGGTGGGCGGCCTTGTCGGCTATGCGACGCGTATGGACAGCAAGCAGTCTGCCGCGACGCGCATTTTGGTGCTGACCGAGGGCATCTTCCGCAACCGCATCATCGCCGACCCGGAACTGGCGGGCATCTCCGCTGTGCTGTTCGACGAGGTGCACGAACGCAGCATCGACAGCGATTTCGGCCTTGCGCTGGCGCTCGAGGCGCAGGGCGCGTTCCGGCCCGACCTGCGGCTGGTTGCCATGTCCGCCACGCTCGACGGCGCGCGCTTTTCCGCGCTGATGGACGGCGCGCCGGTGATTGAGAGCGAGGGGCGGAGCTGGCCGCTGGAGCTGCGCTATGTCGGGCGGCAGGTCAGCCAGCCGGTCGAGACCGACATCGCCCGCACCATCCGGCAGGCGCTGGGGGAGGAAGAGGGCGACCTGCTCGCCTTTCTGCCCGGCACGCGCGAGATCGACCGCACGGCCGAGGCGCTGGCCGGGTTGCCCGACAGCATCGTCGTCCACAAGCTGCACGGGCAGGTGGACCCTGCGGCGCAGCGGCACGCGGTCCGGCCCGATCCGGAAGGCCGCCGCAAGATCATCCTTGCCACCAACATCGCAGAGACCAGCCTCACCATCGATGGCGTCCGCATCGTCGTCGACAGCGGCCTTGCCCGCCGCGCGCGTTTTGACCGGGCGGCGGGGGTGACGCGGCTCGTCACCGAACGCGCCAGCCTGTCCGCCGCCACCCAGCGCGCAGGCCGCGCCGCGCGGCAGGCCGCAGGGGTCGCCTATCGCCTGTGGGAAGAGGCGGGCAATGGCGGCCTTCCGCCCTTTGACCCGCCGGAGATATTGGAAAGCGACCTTGCGCCCCTGCTGCTCGACTGCGCCTTATGGGGTGAGGGCGACCCCGCCCGCCTGCGCTGGCTCGACCCGCCGCCTGCCGCCGCATTGAACGAGGCGCGCAAGGCGCTGTGCGCCATCGACGCGCTGACCGACAATGGAGCCATCACGCCCCATGGCCGTAGGCTCGCCACCCTGCCGCTGCCGCCGCAACTGGCGCATATGGTCCTGCGCGCCGCCGAGCACGGACAGGCGGATACGGCCGCGGAGCTTGCCTTGCTGCTACAGGAACGGGGGCTGGGCGGGCAGGGCGAAGATCTCGAAAGCCGCCACGAACGCTTCCGCCGCGACAAGGGCGGCCGCACCGATGCCGCCAAGGCGCTTGCCCGCCGGATCGGCGGCATGGCGGGCGAAGGCGGGACCGAAGCTCCGCTTTCAACCGGCGCGCTCGTCGCGCTGGCCTATCCCGAACGCGTCGCCAAACGCCGCGATGCCAAGGGCGAAAACTGGATCAGCGCATTGGGCCGCGGCCTGCGCCTCGACCCGCTGTCGCCGCTGGCACAGGCCGAATGGCTCGCCGTCGCCGACCTGCAGGGCGCGGCGTCCGGCGCGCGCATCCTGTCCGCCGCCGCTCTGACCGAGGCGGAAGTGCTGGACCTGTTTGCCGACCGTTTGGAAACGAAGACCGAAACCCGCTACGACGCCGCCAACGACCGTGTCGAAATCCGGCAACGGCAAAGGCTGGGCGCGATCGTGCTGCGCGAGGTGACCGTTGCAAAGGCGGACGAGGCTGTTCTGGCTGACGCGCTGCTGTCGGCGGTGCGCCAATGCGGTATTGCCGCGCTGCCCTGGTCCGATGCCGCCATCGCCCTGCGCCAGCGTGCCGCCTTTGCCGGGCATGGCGCGTTGTCCGACGCCAGCCTGCTGGAAACGCTGGACCAGTGGCTGCCCCCTTGCCTGAACGGGGCGACGCGGTTGCGGGACATTTCGAAACAGGCGCTGTCCGATGCGCTCGACAATCTGCTCGGCTGGGATAGCAAGCAGCAGGTCGAACGCCTTGCCCCCGCCCATTTTACCAGCCCCGCCGGCACCACGCACCCTGTCGACTATGCGGCGGAGGCGGGGCCAACGGTCGAGCTGCGGGTTCAGGCGCTGTTCGGGCTGGACGTGCATCCGTGCATCGGCATCGAACGTCTGCCGCTGGTGCTCAGCCTGACCTCGCCCGCGGGCCGTCCGATCCAGACCACCCGCAACCTGCCGGAATTCTGGCGCGGCAGCTGGCGCGAGGTCGCCAAGGAAATGCGGGGTCGCTACCCCAAACATAACTGGCCCGACGCACCTTGGGAAAGCGTTGCCAGCCTGAAAACCAAAAAGGCGCAGGCACGCGACGCTTGACGAATCCGCCCTGTTTGGCGCAAGGCGGCAGCAATCCCATAGTCAGGAAGTTCCGATGTCCGCACGTATCTATCAGCGTCCCAAAAACGCCATGCAGTCTGGAAAGGCCCATACCGACATCTGGATCCTCGAATTCACGCCGTCGGAACCGCGCAAGGCCGACCCGCTGATGGGTTGGGCCGGTTCGGGCGACACGCAGGTGCAGGTGCAACTGAAATTCCCGACCCTCGCTGCCGCACAAGCCTATGCCGCGAAAAAGGGCATCCACGCCACCTTCATCCCGACCCCGCCGAAGACACTGAAGATACAGGCTTACGCGGATAATTTCCGCTAGGGGTGGCGGGGCACCTCCGGCCTTTTGGGCTTTGGAGGGTGGAATTCGCTAGAAGGAATAAGGGAAAAAGGAAGAAGGCGTTGTGTCGTCTTTGGCCCTTTGTGCCTTGATGAACGGTTGGTGTCTGTTAACAGGACATCCAAATCGAAAGCGGACTGTCAGGACAGGACGACATTGCGCTAAATGTTAATGGACTGCTTCGCGGATTTTCGGCTCCATGTTGGTTGTGAGCACTGCCTTGCGTGCTGGCAGTGGCTCGCTCCCACGCTCGCCGTTTCGATCAATGTCCTTTAAGAGCAAATTCATCTCCGCGATTTCGCGGACCTGAGCTTCGATAATTTTGTCGGCAAGTTCCCGTACACGCGGGTCGCTAATTTGGGCTTTGCGCGCGTTGTTTATCGCGATCGAGTGGTGGGGGATCATGGATTTCATGAACCGCGAGTCGTCTATGAGAGCTTGGCTTCGGTTGAGAGCCAACAGGATTGCGGCCACAAGCAGCCCGCCTGCTAAAACTGCAACCTTCATCGCCTGTGGCTGATACATCTTCCACATGAAGGCGAGCATGAGAGCAGTCATGACCCCTCCCATGATCAGAGAAGCCAGCAACCGATTGAGGCTGAACATGGCGTGGTCGGCGCTGTAGACAAGTTGATACATCAGGACGAACATGATCGCGGTGGATGCAGCGATCATCGCCGCAAACCGGCCCCAGCCCATCTTCATGTCCTGCTTCTGCTGATCCATCGATTTTCTCCTGCCGATCCCGGAACGAGATCTAAACTAGCGGGACTTCGTAATGTTCATTTGCCTTTGCGAATATCCGCTTCCCACAGCATTCCGGCCATTTCCACTGGCCGCCCAGTACGATGAAAGCGGCCATCCATTCAGCTCAAGTATGACCAAATCTCAGTGCCAGAGGATTATCTGGAAGAAAGAAGAGAAAGAAGAAAGACGAGCCGGATGCGGGATGCATTTCGACCTGCTTTTTTCCTTCTTTCTCTTTTTTCTTCTGACGAAAAAATCGGCACGACCCACCCGCCAGCGCAAGGCATATTGTATCAAACCGGCCCTCTCCCGTTGGGTGAGGGGGTATCAATTCAGCTTTAAAATAGCCGACACCCTGAACTTGTTTCACCTTCGGTGACTACGTTCCAGGGTCTTAGTACTGCGACGTTGAAAATTAAGACCCTGAAACAAGTTGTGCTCTGCACGCCTTCGGCTCCAGGGTGACGGGGTTTTGAAGTTCAGGGTGACGGGATTTTGATATTCAGGATGACAGGGGGCATTGAATTTCAGGATGAAGGGTTGGGCGTAAACAACGCCTTCTTCCTTTTTCCCTTCTTCCTTTTAGCGAAAAAAAACGACGCGCAACCCAAAATCCCAAGCCCCTACCTAAACCACCATCCCCGGCAGCATCAGCAACTTCACATCCACCACACATCCTTCCGCCCGCTTGTCCGCAACAAAGGCCGGAAGCTGGTCAAGTGCCACGCGGTGGACGAGGATATTTTCGCCATCCACCCCGCCGCCGTCGCCGACCCTGGTCAGGCCGGATGCACGGACGAGGGTGAAGCTTTCGCTCACCATGCCGGGGGAGGAGAAGAATTCGCCGATGATATCCAGTTTTGCAGCGCGATAGCCGGTTTCCTCCTCCAGCTCGCGCGCGGCGGAGGTGAGGGCGTCTTCGCCGGTATCCTGATCGCCGATCAGGCCGGCGGGCAGTTCGATGCATGGCGCGCCGAGCGGAACGCGATATTGTTCGACCAGCAGGACATGGTTATCCTCGACCGCCAATATGACAGCGGCGCGGATGCCGCGGGCGCGGGCGACATATTCCCATTTGCCCTTTCGTTTGGCCGTGATGAAACGGCCCTGCCACATGATCTCTTCGGGTTCGTTGTCGCTGCTCATAACTCGATCAGGCGGTCCGGAATTTCATTGGGATTTTCATGGCCCTTGGGGAAATGTTCGGCAAGAACAATGCCCATTTGCCGCACGGCTTCGGCCATGCCTTCGCCCGGCTGTCCGGCCTTGACCCGATCAATCAGGGCGACCATCGCATCACCCCAGATTTCGGGCGTGACCAGCTTTGCGATTTCCTCATCCGCAACAATTTCGGCACGATGCTCTTTCATCGACAGATAGAGCAGCACGCCGGTGCGTCCGACGGTCTTGGCTTCGGTCCCGACCTTGAACAGGCTGATCGCGCGGGCACGCACGCGGGCCATTTTGATCGCCCGCGGGGTGAGGGCAAGGCGCAGCGGCATCCATTTCAGGATCAGCCATGTGCCCACCCATTTCAGGACCATGGCGACAAAGATCATCGCCATGATCTCGCCTGCGGTATAGTCATGCGCCCAGCCACCGGTCATGCTGTCGACAAGGCCCAGATAGAAATCGGGGAACAGGCCATAGGCCGCGAATGCCAGAAACGCGGCAACGCTGGCCCAGAACAGGCCGATATCCTCATAATGGTCGGACAGGTCGGTGACGATTGTGACGATTTCGCCGCTGGTCTGCTGCTCTGCCGCGGCCACCGCCTCGGTCACGCGCACATGGTCGGCTTGGGTCATCCGGTTTACTTTGTGTAAGGCCATTTTGTCTGCTCCTTACCAGCCACCCGAGGCGCCGCCGCCGCCGAAGCTTCCGCCCCCGCCGCCAAAGCCACCTCCGCCAAAGCCACCTCCACCAAAGCCGCCCCCGCCGAAGCCGCCAAATCCGCCGCTGCCGCCGCCCCAGCTGGAACGGCTGCTGCCACCGCCCCAGTCGCCGCCACCCCAGATGATGACGGGCGCGCTGCCGCGCCGCCGGTGTTTCCGGCCACCGCCTTTCAGGCTTTGCATGATGGGTAACAGGACGAAGAAGAAAATGAACAGCAGGAATATCAGCGCGCCAATGGGGAAACCGTCACTGTCGCTCCGTTTCTTTTGTGCGTCGGCCGCGATCTTGGCCGCTTCGTCCGCGGGCAGTTCAAGCTGCGTGACAATACGGTCGACCCCGGCGTTGATGCCACCGGGAAAATCGCCTTCCTTGAAACGCGGTGTGATGTCGTTGCGGATGATGGAGGAGGATAACCCGTCGGTCAGAACAGGTTCAAGGCCGTAGCCGACCTCGATCCGCATCTTGCGTTCATTGGGCGCGACGATCAGCAGGACGCCATTGTCCTTTTCGCTTTCGCCCTTGCCATCCTGTCCGATGGCCCAATGGCGGCCGAGGCGATAGCCATAGTCCGAAATCTCATAGCCTTCGAGGCTGTTCAATGTCGCGACCACAAGCTGTCTTTTGGTGCGGTTTTCCAGACCTTCCAGCTTGGCGGTGAGCGCGGCCTCCTGCGCAGGGTCGAGCAGGTTTGCCTCGTCCACCACACGGCCGGACAATTTCGGGAAGTTCTGCGCGAGCGCCGCCTGGCCGGTGAGGACCAGGAGCGCCGCGACGAGAAGGCCGATGGCCTTTTTCATTTTAAGTTTCCTTAGCGAGAAGGATTAGCCGGTTGGTGCCATATCAAGCTTGGGCGCGGCTTCTGCGCCCGGGGTGGTGGCCTGATAGGGGATCATCGGTTTTGCGCCGTGGATGACCTTGGCACCGATGATATCCGGGAAGGTGCGGATCGTCGTGTTATAGGACCGGACGGCTTCATTATAATCGCGCAGCGTAATGCGGACGCGGTTTTCCTGACCTTCCAACTGGTCCTGCAACTTCAGATAGCCTTCCTGGCTTTTCAGCTGCGGATATTGCTCGACCGATACCAGAAGGCGCGACAGGCTGCCCGAAAGCTGGTTCTGTGCGGCCTGGAACGCGGCCATTTTGGCCGGATCGCTCAGGTCATCGGGATTGACCTGGATATTGGGCGAGGTTGCTTTTGCACGTGCCTCGATCACTTCGGTCAGCGTCTTGTTTTCCTGTGCCGCAGCGCCCTTGACCACATTGGCAAGGTTGGGGATCAGATTGGCGCGTTCCTGGAACGCGGCCTGCACATCGGCCCATTTGGCTTTCGCATTTTCCTCAGCGGTCGGAACACTGTTGATACCGCAGCCTGCGAGCGATGCCGCCGCCACCGGGACCAAAAGAAATTTCGCAAAACTGGTACGCATCAATGGAACTCCTCTGACAGGCGATATGCCCAATGGAACACGAAAAGCCGTGTATTACTCATATAAGGCGCGTGAAGATTTTACGCAATGACCGCTATCGTTTCTTTGCGAATTATGACATTTCGGTGCGGGGTTTTTGAAAATGGGAGTTTCGATATGTTGAGTGAATTCAAGGCGTTTATCGCGCGGGGCAATGTCCTCGATCTTGCGGTCGGTGTGATTATCGGTGCGGCCTTCGGAAAAATCGTGACGTCGATGACCGAAGACCTGATCATGCCGCTCATCTCGCTGGCGACCGGTGGCGGGGTTGATTTCAGCAGCAAATATATCGTGCTGGGTGGCGCGGACAAGGTGACGGCCGGTATGTCGCTTGCCGCGGCAAAGGCCGCGGGTGCCAATGTATTCGCCTATGGCAGCTTCATCACCGCGCTGATCAATTTCCTGATTCTGGCCTTTGTCATCTTCATGATCGTGCGTCAGGCGAACAAGGTGCTGCCGCCTCCTCCTGCGGCGACAGGGCCGACCGATGTCGATCTGCTCACGGAAATCCGGGACGAATTGCGTAAGAAATAGGGTTCATGTGCTGGAGTAATTGCCAAGCGGCATAGGCTGTAGCATAGGCGCGGGCATGAACGCTCCGGACGTGAAAAGAGGCCGCCATTTGACACGCGCAAAGGGATTGCGTGCGTTGACGGGCGGCCTTTTTGCGCTTGGATTTGACCGGATTGTCGACCGGATCGACAGCGGGTTCGATTTTGGAACGATTGACGCGGTGCTGCCCGATGGTTCGGTGCGGATTGTCGGTGGCCGCGGGCCGGGGCCTGTGGCGCATATTACACTCCATCACTGGAATGCTCTGTTCCGGCTGGTGCGCGGGGGCTCGATCGGCTGGTATGAAGCCTGGGCGGCGGGTGAGTGGAGCAGCCCCGATCCGGTACAGATCTTCGACCTGTTCATGCGCAACCGGGTGAAACTCGGCAATGTGGGGCGGCCGTCGGGGCTGGCAAAGCTTGTGGGCAAAGTCATCCACCGTCTGCGCGACAATAGCCGGAGCGGGGCGCGGCGGAATATCGAGGCGCATTATGACCTCGGCAACGACTTTTACGAGGTGTGGCTGGACCGGAGCATGACCTATTCGAGCGCGCTGTTTGCCGAGCCCATTTCGGCGGACGAACCGCTTGAGGCGGCGCAGGCGCGCAAGATCGAAACGCTGCTGGCGCGGCTGGCGCTGAAACCGGGGGATTCGCTGTTGGAAATCGGCTGCGGCTGGGGCAGCCTGGCCGAAATTGCCGTTCAAAAACATGGTGTTAGATATGACGGCATCACCCTGTCCAGCGAACAGAAATCCTACACCAACGCCCGCCTCCCAACCAACGCCGAAGCTTCAGCCAGGTTAACAGATTACCGGGATGTCACCCAAATCTACGACGCCATCGCCAGCATCGAGATGGTCGAGGCGGTGGGGCAGAGATACTGGCCGGACTATCTGGCAACCCTGTCCCGCTGTTTAAAACCCGGTGGCAGGGCGGCTATCCAATATATCCGGATCGAAGACGATGTCTTCGAAGCCTATGCCAGGGGCACCGACTTCATCCAGCACTATATCTTCCCCGGCGGCATGCTGCTCTCCGAAAGCAGGTTCCGGAAAATAGCGGAGGCCAATGGTCTGGAATGGCATGACCAGCACGATTTCGGCCTCCACTATGCCGAAACACTTAAACGCTGGCGGCACAGCTTTGACCAAGCGATTGAAGAAGGCAGATTACCGGGTGGCTTCGACGAAAAATTCATTTCACTCTGGCGCTATTATCTGATGTATTGCGAAGGAGGTTTCCGCGGCGGCGGTATCAATGTTGCGCAGGTCACATTGGTAAAAAGCTAAGGCACTGGCGCGGTGACAGAGAAATAAGAGGGGCGGGACGCGATGAAAAAACTGATATTGGCGATACTTCTTATTCTCGCAGGCGCAGCGGGAGGATTTTGGGCAACTGCCGATGACGATATGAAGGCGTTGGTGTCCAGCATGCCGACCGACGCAAATGTGCTCTTCTGGAATACCGCCCAACGCGACGCCGCATTCCGCGCCATGGACAGGATCCCCATTCTCGCGAAATCGAACATCATCGAATCCGGAGATGATGTGTATCCGCTTCCCAAAGGTGCTCCGATAAAAATCGCGACTGATGTCGATGCCTATATGAAAGCCCAACGCACTTCGGGTTTGGTCATCGTACAGGATGGCAAGATCAGGTTGGAAAAATACGGTCTGGGATTTACCGGCAACGGTAAGTGGACCAGCTTTTCTGTGGCAAAATCCTTTACCTCCACCCTGGTCGGTGCCGCCATTAAAGACGGTTACATCAAAAGCATTGATGACAAGGTTTCGGCCTATATTCCCGACCTGGAAGGGTCGGCCTATGATGATGTAACCATTCGGCAATTGTTGACCATGACCTCCGGCGTGAAATGGAACGAGGATTATGCCGATCCGAAATCCGACGTCGCCTTGTTCAATCAACATAAGGCAAAAGACGGAATGGACGTAACCGTCAGCTATATGCGCACTTTGCCCCGTGAAGCCCCCGCCGGGACCAAATGGGTCTACAAGACTGGTGAAACCAATTTGATCGGAGTTTTGGTAAGCTCGGCAACCAAGAAGAACCTCTCGGAATATCTCTCGGAAAAAATCTGGGTGCCATTTGGAATGGAACAGGATGGCAGCTGGCTTTTGGGTTCAACGGGGCACGAAATCAGTGGGTGCTGCATACAGGCGTCGACGCGCGATTACGCCCGCTTTGGTCTGTTCATGATGGGCGGTGCGATGGTCAAAGGCGTTTCGATCTTGCCCGATGACTGGATTGTTCCGGCAACCACCAAGCAAGCTGACATTGGTGCCCCCGGCAAGGGATATGGCTACCAATGGTGGACCTATGACGATGGCAGTTATGCCGCGCAGGGTATTTTTGGGCAGGGCATTTTCATTGATCCCAAGCGCCGCTTGGTCATCGCGTCGAACAGCAACTGGCCTAAGGCTACAGACCCGAACACGGTCGGAAAGCAACGCGAAGCCTTTTATAAAGCAGTTCAGGCAGCTGTGGATGCAGAGGCGAAACAGGTAGCAGAATGACTATGCTGCACCGCACAATTATTGCGATGGCGGGACATAATATTACGTCTTGGGTATCCACGCAAAGGTCGGAAAAAAGGGGCTTTTCCTGAAGGATTTTTTGGTCCAGCATGCGTCCATAAATCCATAGGGTCAGCTGGAGAAGAAAGATGGACTTCAAGACATTTTTGCACGCAGGAAGCAACCGCCGCGCCATGCTGAAAGGCATGGGCATAGCCGCTGTAGGCTTCAGCCTGACTGGTACCCTAGCCGGATGCGGTGAGAAGGAAGCCAAGAAGCTGGCCAATGGAGAAGAGGCGAAGCTGAACTTTTATAACTGGGATACCTATATCGGTGAGACCACGCTGGAAGATTATAAAGACAGCGCGGGCGTTGACGTAAACATGACGCTTTTCGCCAGTAACGATGAGTTGTTTGCAAAATTGCGGGCCGGTAATCCGGGATATGATGTTATCGTGCCTTCCAATGACTTTGTCGAGCGTATGGCTGCCGCCGATATGCTGGTCGAGCTCGACAAAAGCCAGATCCCCAATTTCAAGAATGTCGCCAAGGATTTCCAGGATGTTCCCTATGATCCGGCGCGCAAATATTCGATGCCCTATACATGGCTTGCGCTCGGCATTGGTTATCGCAAGTCAAAGGTAAAGGGCGTTCCTGATAGCTGGAAAGTCCTGTTTGACAGCGATGAATATAAAGGTCGTATCGCTGTCCTGTCCGAAGCCGGAGATATGTTCCGCCTTTACGGAAAATATATGGGCAAGTCGGTGAATGCACTGACTGACGCAGATATCAAAGCCATTGAAGCAATGATGGTCAAGCAGAAGCCAAACATTAAGTCCTTCCATGAGGATAATGGTCAGGACCTTCTGTTGAAGGGTGAAGTTGATCTGGTTCTCGAATATAATGGCGATATTGCCCAAGCGATGACCGAAGATCCTGATATCGGATTCATCATTCCGAAAGAGGGAAGCCAGCTCAATTCCGATAATCTATGCATTCCCAAGGGTGCTCCGCATCCGAAGAATGCACATGCCTTCATCAACTACCTTCTTGACGCCGAGGCCGGCAAAAAAATCACGGAAACGATCCTGTATCCGACGCCTAATGATGCGGCCAAGGCATTGATGCCCGAAGAATATAAGAGCAATTCGGTGATATTCCCGCCGGCCGACGTGCTCGCGAAATGCGAATATGCGAAGTTCAACCCAGAGCTTCAGCCGAAATATGAGGAGGCCTTCACTCGCGTGCGGGCGGCCTAAACGGTGGCGGGGGCGTTACAGGACTGGAAAAGCCAGAAAAAGCCATTCGCCGCGATTGCGTCGTTACCGGTATTCTGGCTGGCCCTCTTCTTTGTGGCGCCCATGGCCATCGTCTGGCTCTACAGCTTTGGCCAGAATGCAGGACCAGCCGACATCGAAATTTCAGGGACGCTGGAGAATTACAAGCGCGCAACCGAATGGCTGTATCTGTCGATATTTCTAAAAAGCCTAGCGGTTGCCGCACTCACCACGCTTATCTGTCTGATCGTCGGGTTTCCCGTTGCGATGGCAATTACGTTCGCGGCGCCAAAATGGCGCCCGTGGCTGTTGCTTGGGATCATGTTACCGTTCTGGACGAACCTGTTGATCCGCACCTATGCACTCATGGCGCTGATGGGCACAAACGGGTACATGAACAAGGGACTTGGCGGGCTTTGGGAAGGCGCAAGCTGGCTCCGCACGCTGGTGGGCATGCAACCGCTGGAAGCTTGGACACCAGTCCAGCTGCTCTATAATAATTTCGCCGTAGTATTGGGGCTGGTTTATGTGCACCTGCCTTTCATGGTGCTGCCACTATATTCGGCGTTGGACCGTCTTGATAAAAGCTTGATCGAAGCAAGCCTGGACCTAGGCGCAGGCCATTTCAAAACCTTCATGCAGATTGTCGTTCCGCTTGCAGCCCCTGGCATAGTTGCAGGTGTGATGATCACGCTCATTCCGGCGCTAGGTGCCTATCTGACCCCGGATTTGATGGGCGGGACCGACAGCCAGATGATCGCCAATGTTATCGAGCGCCAATTCAAACGAGCCAATGACTGGCCCTTTGGCGCGGCGCTCTCGTTCCTGCTGATATACGCCATGTTCATCCTGATTGCCTTGCAGTCGATGAAAGCGAACAAGACGAAAGAGGTGCGCTGATGGCATTTTTTCGTTCTGCACCTATCGCTCCGCTAGAATATACCAGAAAGTTCTGGATGCGCGGCTGGGTCGCGCTGACAATGCTATTTCTATACGCGCCTTTGCTCGTGCTGATGATATTCAGCTTTAACGACAGCAAGCGGAATGTTGTATGGAAAGGTTTCACCCTTAAATATTACGAAAAGGCCTTGAACAACGACAGTTTGGTGGAGGCTCTCGTAAACTCGCTGACGATCGCATTTTTGGCGACGATCATCAGTCTGGTTATCGGGGCGCTGGCGGCCGTGATGCTCTGGAGGTTCCGGTTCCCCTTTAAAGGCCTTGTGGAAGGCACAATGTCCTTGCCCATCATCGTACCGGAAATTTGCCTGGGTGTTGCGTTTCTGATCTTCTTTGCAAAGGTCGAATGGCCGACCGACCTTGTATGGCCGCTAAATCTTTCCGCAATCACCATAGCCCACATTACCTTCTGCTTTCCTTTTGTAGCGATGGTCGTGCGTGCACGGCTGGCGAGCTTTAACAAGGAAGAGGAGGAAGCCGCGAAGGATCTGGGGGCAACGGAGTGGCAAGCGTTTCGCGATGTCCTTCTGCCGCACATCAAGCCCGGATTGGTCGCAGGTGCATTGCTGGCTTTCACGTTAAGCCTGGACGATTTCGTCATCACATTTTTTACCAGCGGACCGGACACGATAACTTTCCCGGTAAAAGTCTATTCCATGGTGCGTTTTTCGGTCACGCCCGAAGTAAATGCCGCCTCGACATTGCTCATCCTATTGACCGTCGTCCTGACCTTCATTGCGCTGAAGTTGCAAGGGGTGAAGGGCATTGCGGAGACACATTAATGACCGAAACGAAACAGCCCATCATCCAGATCCGCAACGTATCCAAACGGTTTGGAAAAGTCACAGCGGTTGATAATATCAGCCTGGACATACTCGCAGGCGAGTTCTTCGTTTTGTTGGGACCCTCCGGTTGTGGCAAGACAACGCTGCTACGCATGATTGCCGGTTTCGAGATGCCGACCGAAGGGCAGATCATCATCGACGGACAGGATATGAGCCTGGTGCCGCCAAACAAGCGGCCTGTAAACATGGTGTTCCAAAGCTACGCTGTATTTCCGCACATGAATGTCATGGACAATGTGGGCTACGGGTTGCGTATAGCAGGTGTTGCAAAGGGCGAAATTCGTGATCGCGTGACCGAAGCGCTTGAACTCGTCAAGCTCGGTGGCTTTGAAGATCGAATGCCTGATCAGATGTCGGGCGGACAACGGCAACGCGTTGCACTTGCCCGCAGTCTGGTCATGAGGCCGAAGGTTCTGTTGCTGGACGAACCGCTATCGGCGCTTGATGCAAAGCTTCGCGCTCAGATGCAGTTTGAACTGTCGGATTTGCAGGATAAGGTCGGCATTACGTTCGTCACCGTGACACATGATCAGGACGAGGCCCTGTCAATGGCCAGTCGTGTAGCGGTGATCAACAAAGGTGAGGTGGCGCAACTTGCCGCACCTTCCGATCTTTACGAATACCCGGCCAACCGCTTTGTTGCCGACTTTGTCGGGTCTGTGAATATTTTTGAAGGCAAGCTTACTTTAGACGAACCAGACAAGGCTGCGGTAGACTGCCCCGGCTTGGGCAAGGTGTATCTCAACCATGGCGTGACAGGCCCGCATGGCGCCGATGTCTGGGTCGCGCTGCGACCAGAGAAAATTTACCTCCACGTGCCCGGGGAAGGAAAAGCGATCCGCGCTGCGGCGCAGGATGCGCCGGACGGACATAATTTAGCTCGCGGTACGATTAAGGGCATGAGCTATCTGGGCGACATCACACTCTATGAAATTCAGTTGGAAGGCGGGCAGATGATCCGCGTCTCCCGTCCGAACCTGTCCCGTCACGATCAGGAAGATTTCACCTGGGATGACAAGGTCAGCATGCATTGGCGCGCGGATAGCCCTGTCGTCCTGTTGAGTTGATTTTATACTGGCAAGCGGTCAGAAATTCTAACGGAAGCTAATCCAAAACTGGGGCGGGACGGACATCTAGCAAGTCGACACGAATGTTTATCTCGGGCTCAGCCGATGCCGCCGCATCGCCTTCTTTCGGCTTAGGTAAGCAGAACGTGTAGCTTGACCCGACCTGCATCATTTTGAGCGCCTCAACAAATACCGCCGTTGCTTGCGACAAGGGAATTTTTTCCCATTCCCGCTTTTCAAGCGAAACGCCTGTTTTGCCGTCAAAGGTGGTGAAGTCGACCAAAGCCATATCGGTTTCGCTCGGCTTTTTGCCATTTCCTTGCTTGATGGCGAGATAACCCAGTCCCGACCCGGTCGTATTGGAACAAGCCCGCTCGGCCAAAGGAACCACGGGTTTCGGTGGAGGCGTTGTAAAAGACAGCAGGTCCACTTCAAATACGAGATCTGCATTTGCTGGTATAGGGCCAGTGCCGGTCTCGCCATAACCAAGTTTGGACGGAATGCAGAGGCGGTAGCTGCCCCCGGGCTGCATTAATTGCAGGCCTTGCGCGAAGCCCGGAATAACTCCGCCCACTTTGAAATCTGCATTTTGGCCAGAATCAAACTCGCTGCCGTCCGCCGTCAGCATGCCTTTGTAATTCACTTTGACTTTCGCATCCGCTCCGGGTCGTTCGCCTTTGCCCGCTTTGATCACTGTATACGACAAACCCTCAGGGGTAGCGATTTTGCAGGATAAGACGGGCGGCTTTGGCTTTACGGGTTTTGGTGCCGCGATTACGGGAGTCGACAAAAGCGCCGTGACGAGAAGGGGCGAGAATATTTTGCTCATATATGGCTGGTAACGCCTCAATGATGTTTGTCCAACAAGGATTATCCCCATCTCATAAAGATGGGGATTGCCTTACAGAGCGCGTAACTTTGGTTCCGCTTCGTCGAGAGACTTCCGAATAATCTCTACCAGGTCGTCAATCTGGGCCGTGGAGATGACCAGCGGGGGGCACATCACGATGCTGTCCCGTATTCCGCGAACCATGAGGCCATTTCGAATGCAGATATCACGAACGAGAGGTCCTGCCGTCCCTTCGGCTCCGCCAAATCTGGCTCCGGTTTCTTTGTCAGCAACAATTTCGACGGCTCCGAGCAGGCCAACAGAGCGAGCCTCACCAACCAAAGGATGATCGTTCAATCGCGCAAGTGCTTTTGCAAGATAGGGTCCGGTTTCGCTTCGTGTCCGTTCGACCAGACCTTCACGCTCCATTATTTCAATGTTTCGCAAGGCGACCGCAGAAGCAACGGGATGTCCCGAATAGGTGTAGCCATGCACAAAATCGCCGCCGGTTTTCATGACCGATATGATTTCCGCGCTCACGGCTACGGCGGAGATCGGCAGATAACCTGACGAAAGACCTTTTGCCATTGCGATGATATCGGGCTTAACGCCCATTGTTTCGTGGCCCCACATGTTGCCGGTCCGTCCAAAACCGCAGATAACTTCGTCGCAAACCATAAGTATGCCATATTTCCGGCAAATTGCTTCGACCTGTGGCCAATAATTGGACGGTGGAATGATGACCCCGCCAGCACCCTGTACTGGTTCGCCGATAAAAGCAGCGACATTCTCGGGTCCTACTTCGATAATCTTGTCTTCAATGGCTTGCGCGCAAACGTTCCCGAACTCTTCAGGCGTCATATCGCGGCCTTCATTATACCAATAGGGCTGTCGGACATGCTCAATACCTGCAAGCGGCAATATGCCCGGGGCAGGGAAGCCTTGGCCATGCATTGCCTTCATCCCGCCCATGCTGACACCTGCAACGGTCGAACCATGATAAGCATTGTGCCGGCTAATGAAGATGGTTCGGCTGCTTTGTCCTTTTACTTGCCAATAGTGACGCACCATCCGCAAGATTGTGTCATTTGCTTCCGAACCCGAACTGTTGAAAAAGACATGGGGTAGGCGGCCGCCTGTAAGGCTCGCAATCTTATCGGCCAGCAAGACAGCAGGCGGGTTAGCGGTTTTGAAGAAGCTGTTATAATAGGGCAGTTCCAGCATCTGTTCGCGGGCAACGTCACCAAGTTCATCGCGTCCATACCCTATATTGACGCACCATAAGCCGGCCATACCATCCAATATCCGATTGCCGTCGCCGTCATGGATGTAACATCCGTCAGCATGGGTGATGATCCGGCTCCCGCCCAGGTCTTCAATTTCCTGCCAATCAGCTTGGGCTGGAAGGTGGTGGGCGATGTCGAGGCGACGAAGTTCTGCGATGTCGTAATTGCGGGGCATAATGGTGTCCTTTTGAAATGGGTGTGCGCGAAGCGCGGACTAGCCAAAGTCGGGCGGTGGCGATGTGGGGCAAAAACCCAATGCGGCCCGACGCGGCGTGATTCAAAAGGATATCAGGGTGAAAAACCTATCCGCGCCTGGTAACGGTTATAACGTGTGACACAACGGTTCATAATTCCCCTCTTAACGCCTTTCCAAGCAGGTGAAAATAGGTTTGGGAGTCCGGATCATTTTCGGTGCCCCATTCCGGATGCCATTGCACGGCCAGCAGTGGTGCACCATTGGGACGGGCGCTATATGCTTCGATCAGGCCGTCAGGCGCACGCGCTTCGATCGACAAACCTTCGCCCAGTTGACCGATGCCCTGATAGTGGACCGAATTCACATCCAGACTGTTTTTTGCGTAGGCGGCCTCCAGCATTCCTCCAGCAACAATCTCTACGGGATGGCGGTGGCTGAACATAGCGTCGAAACTGACATCGTCAGGTGCATGATGGCGGATCAGGTCATCGCTAGCACTTGTGTCGCGCCGTAATGTGCCACCTAAAGCCACATTGATTTCCTGAAAACCGCGGCAGATACCAAAGACGGGTTTTTGCGCATCAATCATACGATCTACCATTGATAACGCGATTTCATCACGCGCGTCATCAAAGGGACCTTCGCCACCTTGCTGGTTATAACGCCGCGTTGCGACATTGGACGGGCTTCCTGTGAGCAAAATCCCATCCAGCCGCGGCACCACTTCGGCAGCGGTCATCAAGTGGGGCAGAGAGGGTACAATGAGCGCCGCGACATTCGCATAGGCCATTGCCGCGCGGATATAGCGATCCATTACGGCTTGCGCGCTTTCGGTTCCGACAATCCGGTTGCAGGCAATCACGCCAAGCACAGGTCTGGCGGTCATTGACTGGTTTCCTTTGCCACTTCCTGTTTTGCCTGATCCGCTATTTCTTCGGCCTTTTTGATTTCCATCTTCTTCTTCCGGCTGATCAAAAACTGCCAAACGCCAAAAAGATTTATCAGCAATAATACCGCATTTTGGATCGCAAGCGGTGTACCGTCTTTTGCCGTAAGGCCTGAATAGACCCATAAACAGGACACGAATGAAAACAGGAGAAAGCCGGTCCCTGTAACTCGCCGACTATAGTCCGCGGCCACCATTGTCGCCGCCAGAATAGTGCCAATCGCTGCGATCCATTCGATAGGACCGTTCATGCCGCGCCGATGAGCTCACGCCCGATCAGCATCCGCCGAATTTCATTGGTACCGGCACCAATATCGAGCAGCTTTGCATCGCGGAACAATCGTTCGACTGGCCAATCCTTTGTGTAGCCTGCGCCACCGAGAGCCTGAATGGCTTCGCCGGCAACTCGAACCGCATTTTCCGAAGCCAGCAAGATAACGCCTGCTGCGTCAAAACGCGTGGTCTGACCCGCATCGCAAGCGCGCGCAACGGCATAAGTGTAGGCGCGCGCCGAGTTAAGTGCGACATACATGTCAGCGACCTTACTTTGCATCAACTGGAATGCGCCGATCGGTTTGCCGAACTGCTTACGCTCGCGCACGAATGGCAGAACAACGTCAAGACATGCCTGCATGATGCCAAGCTGCAGCCCCGCCAGGACTACACGTTCATAGTCCAGCCCGGACATCAGAACGCCGACTCCCCCATGCAGGGGACCGATAATCTGTTCTTCGCTGACAAAGCAGTCGTTGAAGACAAGCTCGGCAGTGGGTGATCCGCGCATACCCATTTTGTCGATTTTTTGACCGATGGAAAATCCGTCCATCCCTTTCTCGATGAGAAATGCAGTGATACCACGCGAGCCAGCCTCAGGCGACGTTTTCGCATAGACAACAAGTGTGTCCGCATAGGGTGCATTGGTAATCCAGAATTTGGTGCCGTTCAAAACATAGCCGCCTTGGACGGCGTCTGCCCTTAGCTTCATGGAAACAACATCCGACCCGGCACCGGCCTCGGACATAGCCAAGCTGCCGACATGTTCGCCTGAAATAAGTTTGGGGAGATATTTCGCCTTTTGTTCAGGCGATGCCCACCGCCGAATCTGGTTCACGCACAGATTGGAATGCGCACCATAAGACAATCCGATGGATGCAGATGCCCGGCTGACTTCTTCGACGGCAATGACATGTTCCAGATAACCAAGTCCAAGGCCGCCATCGGCTTCTTCGACCGTAAGTCCGTGCAGACCTAAATCACCCATCGCGGTCCAAAGTTCGTCACGGGGAAACCAGTCTTCGGCATCGATTTTAGAGGCCAAAGGTGCAATTTTGTCGGTAGCAAAACGCTGGGTTGTGTCGCGGATCATCTCGGCATTTTCGCCAAGGGCAAAATCTAGATTCATATGTGTTGTCATGCCGATGTCCTGCCATCTATTTGGCCGTTCCGCAAGCTTAGGGCTGGCAATTCGGCTGTCTTCTGCTTACCGCTTGTGGAACGAGTGGGAATAAGGATGCGGTTAAATGCAGCATTATGACGTGTTGATTGTCGGTGGTGGCCATAGTGGCGCACAGGCGGCAATTGCGCTGCGCCAGGCGAAGTTCGAAGGTAGCGTGGCGATCATTGGTGATGAAACGGAATATCCCTATGAACGCCCACCGCTGTCCAAGGATTATTTTGCAGGCGATAAGGCATTTGAACGAATAATGATCCGCCCTCCCGCATTTTGGGCGGAACGATCGATCACTATGCTGATGGGGAAGCGCGTCGAAAGCGTTGATCCTGTTGCGCATCAAGTTGCATTTTCAGATGGCGAACAGATCGGTTACGGCCAGCTTATCTGGGCTGCCGGGGGCTCTCCGCGCCGGCTCATGTGTGACGGATCACAATTGGCGGGTGTGCACGTTGTTCGGAACAAGTCCGACGTTGATGCAATGATGGCCGAACTTGACGATGTTGCTCGCGTTGCCATCATCGGGGGTGGCTATATCGGCCTTGAGGCAGCAGCTGTATTGCGTAAGCTGGGTAAAGAGGTGGTGGTCCTTGAGGCAATGGATCGTGTTCTTGCCCGTGTTGCGGGAGAAGAATTGTCCCGCTTTTTCGAAGCGGAACATCGCGCCCATGGTGTGGATGTACGATTAGGGGTGACTGTCGAGTCATTGACGGGGGACCATCATGTGGATGGTGTACTGCTCGGCGATGGTGAACATATCGCTGCACAAATGGTCATTGTTGGGATTGGAATCGTTCCTGCGATCGCGCCTCTTTTGAACGCGGGCGCTGCGGGCGGGGCAGGAGTGGATGTCGACGAATATTGCCGCACTTCACTGCCCGATGTTTTTGCGATCGGGGATTGTGCGGCGCATGCCAACAGCTTTGCAGGCGGTGTAATTATGCGCGTCGAATCTGTTCAGAATGCGAACGATATGGCCAATGCTGTTGCAAAATCTATCGCTGGCGAACTTACAGCCTACCACTCCGTACCGTGGTTCTGGTCGAACCAATATGATTTGCGTCTGCAGACCGTGGGCCTTTCGGTTGGTTATGACGATCATGTCGTAAGAGGCGACCCTGCAGCCCGTAGTTTTTCCGTCATTTACCTGAAGGCAGGCCGGGTCATTGCACTCGACTGTGTGAACATGACGAAGGACTATGTGCAGGGCAAAGCATTGGTGACAGAGGGTTTGCGCTTCACAAAAGAGCAATTGGCCGACACCACCATTCCCCTGAAAGAGTTGAGTGCAGGCACCGCCAGCAACTGAAATTTGCCCCACGAAAAGAAATCCCTGACGGCCATTCTTGGTCCTACCAACACCGGCAAAACCCATCTTGCCGTTGAGCGGATGTGTGCTCATTCAAGCGGTATGATCGGCTTTCCGCTGCGATTGCTGGCACGGGAAATTTATGATCGTGTGGTAGCAATCAAAGGCGTCAATCAGGTCGCTTTGATAACAGGCGAAGAGCGGATCGAACCGCCGCAGGCGCGCTGGTATTGCTGCACCGTCGAATCCATGCCGATCCAGAGGGATTTCGCCTTTGTCGCTGTGGACGAGGCGCAGCTTGGTTCGGATCCCGAGCGTGGTCATATCTTCACCGACCGAATCCTGCATGCGCGCGGGCGTGAGGAGACGATGATTTTGGGATCGGAAAGCCTGCGTCCGCTTATCCGAATGCTTCTGCCCGAAGCCGAAATCATCTCGCGCCCACGTTTCTCGACATTAAGCTATGCCGGAGCCAAGAAGCTCTCCAGATTGCCGAAACGCTCGGCAATTGTCGCATTCTCGATTGAGCAGGTATATGCTGTCGCAGAAACGCTCCGTCGAATGCGCGGTGGCGCCGCAGTGGTTATGGGCGCGCTCAGCCCGCGGACACGCAATGCACAGGTCGCTATGTTTCAGTCGGGTGAGGTGGACTATCTGGTCGCAACAGATGCGATTGGCATGGGACTTAATCTTGATGTGTCCCACGTTGCCTTTGCAAGTTTGTCGAAATTTGACGGCGCCCGTAAACGGCGACTGACCGTTGCCGAAATGGCGCAAATTGCCGGTCGCGCCGGCCGTCACCAAAGGGATGGAAGCTTTGGCACGTTGGCTGGCGAAGGAAACGAGTTTTCGCCTGAAGAGGTGCTGGCGATCGAAAATCACGAATTCCCGCGCCTTGACTGGTTATACTGGCGTGATGCCGCCCCGAGGTTGGATTCGGTAGCAACACTGATTGCCGATCTGGAGGCAAAGCCCGATCTTCCCGGACTAAAAGCAGCGCCCAAAGCTATTGATCTCGCTGTTTTAAAGAGACTTTCTGAGATACCCGAAGTTGTCGCGCTGATCCGCCATCCTTTGGATGTCGGCCGACTTTGGGAAGTCGCCAGCCTTCCTGATTTCCGCCAGATGGGCGAGGAGCATCACAGCCGCTTTGTCGCCTCCCTGTGGCACCATCTGGGGCAAGGTGAGCGTGTGATCCCGCAATCTTTATTTGCGACCGAGTTGGCAAGGCTCGACAATATCCAGGGCGATGTCGACACTCTATCCGCCCGGATTGCCGGTGTACGCACATGGACATATATTGCTCACCGCGTTGATTGGCTGGCCAATCCTGCGGCCATGGCCGAACGGGCGCGTGCGTTGGAGGCAAAGCTTTCAGATGCATTGCACGATGCGTTGCGGCAACGATTTGTCGATAAGCGAACAGCAATGCTTTTGCGAAGAGCGGGCGCGGATGCGGCGCTGTTCCCTGTTGAAGTCAATGCGGCTAATCGCGTTTTGGTCGATGGCGAAGATATTGGAACTTTACATGGCTTTTCGTTTCGGGTTGACCCAGGGGCGAAAGCCGGTGACCGGAAGCTGCTCTTAGCTGCGGCAGAACGGCATTTGGCAGGTTTATTGAGACAAAAGGCGAGGGATGTAGCAATGGCTGAGGACAGTGACTTTGCACTTGCAGGCGACAGCGATGGAAAGCCAGCAATCTTGTGGAAAGGTGAGCTTCTTGGCCATTTGACTAAAGGACGCAGTCTCATGCAGCCGATCTTCGCGCCGGTTAAGGCGGTTGCCGGTTTGGAAGGCGACGCGCTGCGGGAGATTATCGGGCGTGCTGAACAGTGGGTTGAGTCCCAGCTGGCAAAGGCCATGGGTGGGATTGTCGGCCTGCAAATGCTCGCGCAACAGGCAGATATTGACGGTAATGTCCGCGCGCTTGCTGTGCAGTTGGCGGACGCAGGTGGCATAGCGGGGAGACATTATCTGGCGGACGCAATTGCCGCCCTGCCGAAAGAGGCCCGCGGTGCCGCGCGCAAAGGTGGTATCGTTTTTGGCGCATTGGATATTTATCACCACGCGGCGTTGAAGCCCGCAGCAGCAAAATGGCGCGCAGCCTTATTCGCAGCCAGGGACGGTCGTTCAATGCCCGCCTTACCGCCCGAAAGCGCCGTGCACTTGAAGGAATGGAAATTTGCCCATCCGGGTGAAGCGCGGAACGCGGGCTACAGGCGGGTCGGAAATGAGTATGTCCGGATCGATCTGGCAGAACGCGTAATCAAGAAGGCGCATGAGGCAAGAGGTCAGTCGAACAGTTTCAGCATGGATATGGCCTTTGCCACTTCTCTTGGTCTGAGCGATGCGGGTTTAAAAGCATTGATGCGCGATGCTGGCTTCCGACCTTTAGACGCTCCTGCTGAAAAGGCCGAGACCAAAGCAGAGGAGGGGGTAGTTGCCCCGGAAACAATTGCTGCTGAAGCAGGCAATCAAGGCATAGCAAATCCGGATCAAGCCGAAGGCGATATCGTTGCGCTAGAAAACCGCCCCGATGTCGAAGTGCCGCCCACGGCGGTAGCACAGCCTGTAAATCTGACCCACTGGCGTTGGGTCGGGCTACCGAAACCAAGGCCACAAGAACAGCGATCGCAACGGACCGGACCTACCCGATCCAAATCAAAAGACGCGTCCAAGAAAAAAGCTATGCCGGATCGCGCACCGGCGAAGCCAAAAGAGGTCTCGCCACCTTCAGCGCTTGCCTTGCAACTGGCGGCTTTAAAAGGCCTTAAACTTTAATCCCCATGCCGGAATCTGCGCTACGGATCGACAAGCTGCTGTTCTTTCTGCGCATCGCAAAAAGCCGGAACCTGGCATCCGGCTGGGCTGAAAGCGGGTTTATCCGTGTCAACGGACGTAGGATTGAAAAGGGCAGCGCAACGGTTGGCGTAAACGACGTTATAACCATGCCCCGAGGTGACGCGGTTCTGACCTTCAGGCTGATCACGATGCCTCACAGGCGCGGTCCTGCGCCTGAGGCAAAGGCTTGCTATCAAATCCTGAGCTAAAAATTTATTGTTTACGATATATCGGCGTTGACTTGACCGAGTGACTGACAATAGGCAAGAAAAGTGAAGCGGCTAATTCGCCGCCGCCTTTGGGAGAATTCCGCCGATGACTTATGTTGTTACCGATGCCTGCATACGTTGCAAATATATGGATTGCGTTGAAGTCTGTCCGGTGGATTGTTTTTATGAAGGCGAGAATATGCTCGTCATCAATCCCAATGAGTGCATCGATTGCGGTGTTTGTGAACCCGAATGTCCTGCGGAAGCCATTTTGCCTGATACCGAAAGCGGTCTTGAGCAGTGGCTCGAATTGAACGCAACTTACAGCGCAGAATGGCCAAATATCACCAGCAGCCGCGAGCCGCCTGCCGATGCGGATGAGCATAAGGGCGAAGAAGGTAAATTCGACAAATATTTCTCTGCAGAGCCCGGCGAAGGGGATTGACCTTGAATCATGTCCCGCTTCGGAAAAACTGGAGCGGGGCTATCGTCTATCGGCGGGCAAATGTGGCGCGCCGATCACGTAACCAGTTTTTCTGGTAGGTTTCGACTTCGCGCAGTGCGGCAAATACTGTCATATTGAGGTCAGTTCGACCTGTTCGGCCAAGAGCGTAGATCTGGCTGTAATACCAGAATTGGACAGCGAAGCTGTCAATTGCACGTATCATTTTGATTTTACGCAGTCCGGCGAGCCAATCGGGCAACAACGCCAATTGGGTCTCTGTTTTTGGCAATATCGCCATACCACCCAATAGTCGTTTAGGTCCGTCCGGCATGACGCACAGCGGTCTTCCCAGACCAATGACATCGGCCGCACCCGACCGCAACGCTTGCTCCATAGCTGAAGCGCTTCGAAAGCCGCCTGTTACCATCAGCGGTATGGAAAGCACATCCTTCATTGCTTTAGCAAAATCCACGAAATAGGCCTCACGTGCGATTGTTGATTCCGCGACAGCTTGCGGTTCAGCCGCGTCCATGCCTTCAATGCCCAATAGTTTAGGCTGCTCGTACGTTCCCCCTGAAATCTCGATGAGATCAACGCCAGCCTCTTGAAGCCAGCGTGCGACTATCAAACTGTCTTCAAACGCAAATCCGCCCCGTTGGAAGTCTGCGCTGTTTAGCTTGACCGAGATGGGGAAATCCGGCCCCACCAATTGACGGACTGTGTTGATTGTAAATAGAAGAAAACGCGCACGGTTTTCCAGGCTTCCTCCCCATCGGTCATCGCGTAAATTGCTGAGAGGACTCAAAAACTGGGAAATAAGATAGCCGTGGGCGGCATGTAACTGGACGCCGGTGAAACCCGTCTCCTTGCAGATTTGGGCGGCCTGACCAAAACGGCTGATCAAATGCAGGATTTCTGTTTCGGTAAGAGCAACCGGCATGCCGAACTGACCACCGGGCAAACCCAGTTTTACCGCCGATGGCGCTTTGGGATGCGGATTAACCGTTTTCATGGTTTGACGCCCGGCGTGGCTTATCTGGGCCCAGAAATGATTTCCGCCCCGTGTCGCCGCCCTTGTCCAGCGGATCAGCGCTTCCCGCATTTCTGGTGTCGGCATTTGGTCGATTATAACGTTACCAGGCCGTTCCAGATGATCCGCATCGATATGGATATTTCCCGAAAGATGGAGCGCTGCGCCTCCGTCCGACCAAATTCCGTAAAGCTTCTCCAGTTCCGCCGTCGGTTGTCCGTTTATATCGGCCAGACCTTCGGTCATGGCGGCTTTGGCAATCCGGTTCGACAGGCGGACACCGCATGGCAGCGTCAGGGACTCGGCAAGTTTCATTCGGTGGCTGCTTTATCTTCGGTGCTCGCCGCCGCAGGCTCGGCCGTTTTATCGGTGGAATTGTCGTCCGTCTTCGCAGTGGGCTTCGCTTCTGCAGGTGGCGCTGCTTCGATCGGTCCCTCGTCTGTCGATGTATCGGTGTTGACCATATCGTCGCTAATGGTGCCTTCAAGGCTATCCAGATCGTCCATACGCGTTTCGGTTAACTGGCTGTCCTCCTTGTTGCCGCCGCAGCCGGACAATCCCACCAGAATAAACGCAGCGATAATAGTTTTGGCATGCATCAAAAAATCTCCATTCACGGCGTCGGGACCCTACAATCCCCATTCGCTTTGGCAAGGTTGTTGAGGAATTGGGGGAATGTAGAAAATAACGCCGCGTCAAAATCTGCTAATGACGCGGTGATGCCCAGATCTGCAAGGCTGGTGACCGGATATTCCGCAATACCACAAGGAACAATGCCCCCGAAATGACTGAGGTCCGGGTGAATGTTTACGGCAAATCCATGCATGGTAACCCAGCGACGAATACGCACTCCGATGGCACCGATTTTAGCTTCACGTCCATCGCGTGTGTCACACCAGATCCCGATACGCCCTTCGGCGCGGCGGGCTTCAACGTCAAATTCGGCCAAGGCATCGATCACCCAGCCTTCCAAAGCATGCACGAAGCAGCGGACGTCTTTGCACCGTTTCGCCAAATCCAGCATCACATAGCCGACACGCTGTCCCGGACCATGATAGGTGTAACGGCCGCCACGCCCTGTGTCGTAAACGGGGAAATGTCGGCTCAGCAGCTCCGCCGGATCCGCACTGGTGCCGCCCGTGTAAAGCGGTGGATGTTCCAGCAACCAGATGAGTTCTGAGGCATCTTCTTCCCGGATCGCACTTTGCAACCTTTCCATGCGCGCCAAAGCGTCCGGGTAAGGCGTCAAGCCTTCGCTAACTTCCCAACTAACTTTCATGTGATTAACGGAATCTGGGGCGCGGCATTGGGCGGGATGAGGCCGATCAGTCGGGGGTCGGCGAAGGTTTCCACCTGCCTTTGATATGGGGTGAAGCCTGACTTGATGTAGAAGTTAAGCGCGCCCGGTGCATCGAGAGTGCATGTGTGAACCCACAGGCGCTCCATGCCGGGTTCGCTCCACGCAAATTGCAAGGTCATGGCCATCAACCACTTGCCATAACCCATCCCCGCCAGTTCGGGAACAAGACCGAAAAATGCAATTTCGCACTCACCCGCCACGCGAAAATCGAGTTCAACAATTCCCAGTTCAACACCACTCCGGTCGGTGACGGCCCAGATACGGACCTGCGGGTCCTGGATAATCCGGAGCAAATCCGCGTCATCAAGAGTAAGCCGCGAAAACCAGAGCCAGGGTTCCCCCACGCGGCGAAATAGTGCCCGATATTTGTTTGCGGTAGGATTTGGCCATCTTTCCAGACGTAAATCGGAAGAAGGTAACGGACGCAGCGAAGGCCTGCTTCGCATTTCCAGAGACGTTACGATCGCACCAACCTCACCTTTGGCTATGGGGGTAAACGACATATTCCTTTAATCCCAAGCCACCTCGGGAGGCAGGCTCATCAATATGGCATCCACATTGCCGCCGGTCTTCAATCCGAAGGTTGTGCCGCGATCATAGACAAGGTTGAATTCCGCATACCGCCCGCGCCAGCGACGTTGGGCCTGCTTTTGTTCATCCGTATATTCCATATTCATCCGGCGCCGAACCAGCTTCGGGAAAATATCCAGAAAAGCCTCTCCAACATCCCGGGTTAAACTGAAATTCCGCTCAAACAGGGCGTCGCTGCTGTTTTCGAGATGATCATAGAAAATGCCTCCAACGCCGCGGTGCACGCCGCGATGGGGTATCCAGAAATAATCTTCGGCCCATGCGCGATATTTTTCATAGACATCCGGACCATAGGGCGCGCAGGCCGCACGGAGACGCGCGTGGAAATCAGCCGTATCTTCGTCATAAGGGATCGGTGGATTGAGGTCGGCGCCGCCCCCAAACCAGCTTTTAGTTGTTACCAGATAGCGCGTGTTCATATGCACTGCCGGAACATGCGGGTTGGACATGTGCGCGACAAGGCTGATGCCCGTTGCGAAAAAGCTTGGATCTTCCGCCGCGCCATGAATTGTCTTGGCAAATTCGGGATTGAAGGCCCCGCCCACAGTTGACACATTAACGCCTACTTTTTCGAAGATCTTGCCCTTCATCACGCCCCGGACGCCACCACCGCCGGGTGAACCGTCATGATCCGTGCGATCCCACGGCATATATTCGAATGCAGCATCCGAGCCTATTTCGCGTTCAATTTCTTCAAAGGCTGCACATATCCTGTCCCTGAGCGACTCAAACCAGGCGCGAGCCGCTTGCTGGCGTGTGTCGAGAGTGAGGGTCATGCATCTTCTCCGGGGAACTGTCTTGTTTGTCGCAATGCTTCTGCCAAAGCGATGCCAGCCGACACTGCAACATTCAAGGACCGAAATTCAGGATGCATGGGAATATGCACACGGGCATTGGCCCGTTCATGTACCATCGTCGGGACACCGGCACTTTCGGAACCCATTAGGATGATATCATCCGGCTGGAACCGGAACCGGGTCAAGGACGTCGAACCCTTGGTTGTCATCAAAACAAGGCGCGACACTCCGATATTTGTTTCAAAAGCATCCCAATCCGGATGCCGTTTTACCGAAGCACCCGCGACATAATCCATGCCTGCGCGCTTTAAAGCGCGCTCGGAAAAGGCAAATCCGCATGGCTCGATTATATCGCACGGGACGTCAAAGCATGCCGACATCCGCAAAATTGTTCCGACATTTCCGGCAATGTCTGGCTGGTAAAGCGCAATGCGCATCGAAATTCCTGTCGCTGGAAACCAATTTGTGACGATTAGCGTTTAGAGGGGCCACATGGCAACAGGGTGCGCAGTTTCGGTAATCATGAGCGTCTACAACGGCGCGCCGCATGTCTATGCCAGTGTTCAATCAATTCTCCGGCAGAGTTTTACGGATTTCGAGCTGCTTATCCTCAACGATGGTTCGACCGATAACAGTTCGCAAATCCTCAACAGTCTGGCCGATTGCGATAGCCGTATCCGGCTGATCGAACGCGAAAACAGGGGCCTGGTCGCGAGCTTGAACGAGTTGATCGCGGCCGCGAAATCACCCTTGCTGGCAAGGATGGACAGCGATGATATCGCCATGCCCGATCGTCTGGCCCGGCAGGTAGATTTTATGGCGGCAAACCCGGTCATCGGCATTTTGGGAAGCAACACCCACGATCTGGATGAGAATGGTTTTCTGCAAAGTGCGGTGGAGACCTATCCCTTGTCGCCCGAAGATGCGCGTGTCGGTTTACGAAGCGGTCCCCCGGTTTGCCATCCGTCGGTCATGATGCGGACCGACCTGATCCGCAGCCTCGGCGGGTACCGCGCGGCGTTCCGCCATGCCGAAGATTATGATCTGTGGTTACGGGCATCCTCGGTAACCGACATCACGAATTTGCCCCAAAGATTGCTGCTATATCGGCGCAGTCCGCAGCAAATCAGTCAGAAGCATGCCGCCGAGCAAGCCAAGGCTGCTGCTGTGGCTTGGCTCGATCACGTCCGTTGCGGGGAGGGGCGGGCAAGTCTTTTTGACGATATGCCGCATCTGCCGCATTATGACGATTTGGACGCCCTGTTCGGCAATGACTATGCATCGGCCTATGTCCGCCGGAAAGTCGTCGAACGTATGCGCTATTCCAACGAAATGCTAAAAGGTCCCGAATTCAGCATGATGCTGCATCAGGTGCGTGCGGGCGAGGGATTTGACGGTATCGGTCGAACAATCTTACGGCTGGGCCGCAAGGGGCGTATGGTCCGTGCGGTCGTGCTGGCTTCCGCAGCGGCGGGTATTCTGATCAGCGGCTCCTAGGTCATGTCCCTAAGTCACGCATTTTACAACAATTAACATGTCAGTCACTCCGCGTCCCATGCTGGCACAGGCCAAAATTCACTCGCGCGGCGCTATCCGCTTTCATGTATTGGGACCGCTCTTGCGGTGTACCGAATCTCTGTTTGCAAAGCGTGACATGATCCACGAGCATATAAATGAAGCGAATATGGTCTCGGCGGTACCGAAGCGGAAAACCGCTCGTCGCCGGCTGTTCGGTACGCGCGAGACTATTTTGGTGCTTGTTGCATTCGCCTTATTGGCTTTCGTCCCTTCGGTAGCGCAAATATCACCATTTGGTCGTGTCGAAACGCCCGCCTCACTAACGAAAACCACATGGGATGCTGAATCACCGAGTGAAAATTTTCCGGGGTCGGCTTTTTTCAATTTGGACCCGGACAGCTATTCCATTGCGAACTCCGTACCTGACGCAAACGCCGTATCTAGCCAACAAGGCGAACCTTTCAGTGATAGCGTTGATACAGCATCCGCGCTGACGGCCAGCGCCCAGCCATTTGTCATGAAGTTGGGGACGGCGGAATATGGCAGGGCGCTCAAATGTCTGTCGGATGCCATTTACTACGAAGCCGCTAATGAACCGGACTCCGGTCAAAGGGCGGTTGCGCAGGTCATCCTCAACCGTATGCGTCATCCGACTTTCCCCAACAGTGTATGTGGCGTCATCTATCAGGGATCAGAACGATCGACCGGTTGCCAGTTCAGCTATAGCTGCGACGGATCAATGGCACGTCAACCTGCACGGTTATCCTGGCTGCGCGCCCAAAATGTAGCTGCTCAGGCGTTGGCGGGATATGTCTACAGGCCTGTTGGCATGGCGACCCATTATCACGCAACCTATGTCTATCCCTATTGGGCCCCAAGCCTGAATTTTGTCGGGACCATAGGAGCCCACCGCTTCTACAGCTGGAAAGGAAGCGCGGGTCGTCCGTCTGCATTCTTCCGGCGTTACGCCGGATATGAGCCGTTTCCGGGTCCGAAACCTCGGCTATTGCAAGCCGGATTGGTAGATGATCTCGATCCAATCAAACTACAGCAACGCTATGAACGGGAATTTGCAGAGGCGCGGCTCAAGGCGGAAAATCTGGCTGCATCGCAAGATACGAGCTCTGCCGCACGCCAGCGCGAGGCGGCCCTGTATGTAACTCCAAACTATTCCCGAGAAGCACTTGACCGCGGCGGCGAAACGCAATTTCGGGGAGAGAGGTTGCCAGCCGCAACAGATATCCGCCCGGAATATCAAAAGAGCGGCACGTGGAAGGCGCAGCCGGTCGGTTGACGCCGGACGTCACAAAAAACTTTCGTTTTTCTAGTAAACAAATTCCGCCCGTTGCCGTTTCATAGTTTAGACCGGCTGGACGGCTATTTCTTCAGCAGCGCAAGCTGCGATACTGGTCCATCTGAAATGGCCTTCTGCGCGGTCGGTAGAGGTTGGCGGCATTAAACCGCTACGCTCGAAAACATCGACCTCCGGACGCGATCCCACATCCACGCGACCGGAGGTCGACAGTTATCCCTTAAACGAAAAAGTCGCTCTCAAGCCGCCTTCTTCGCGGTTTGACAAGGTCAGGTCGCCTCCATGAGCCCTGGCAATCGCACGGGAAATGGTCAGCCCCAGACCCGATCCGCCGGTTGACCTGCTGCGTGATTTTTCCGCCCTGGTAAACGGTTCAAACATGCTTTCCATTTCAGCAGGATCGATACCCGGCCCTTCATCATCAATATGGATGACCACGTTGTTTGCGTTGCTGTGGATACGCACCTGTGCAGATTTGCCGTAAATGATCGCATTTCCGATCAAATTTCTAAGCGCACGTCGCAACAGGACGGGGCGAATATTTGCCACAACCCGCTTCTCGGGAATATGGAATTCAACAGGTTCGAATTCACCTGATACCGATTCAATCAATGCGCCAATGTCCACGGATTGGAGAGTTTCGCCTGATTTTCCGAGACGGGCCAAGGTCAGTATGTCGTCCAATATTGTAACCATTTCGTCGATGGTTGCGGCCATCTTTTCCCGCTCATGATCGTCCTCCACGCATTCGATGCGGACGCGCAATGCTGCCAGTGGCGTCTTCAAATCATGTCCTATGGCCCCCAGCATGACGTCCTTTTCACCCAGCAAAGCAGAAACCCGCGCATGCATCGCGTTAAACGCCTCTATCAATTGCCGCACATCATCGGGCCCGGCAGGTTGAAGTGTATCAACCTCACCAGCCAAACCAACGCGCTGTACGCGTTGAGTAAGCTTGCTCAGCGGGTCTGCAATCCTGCGTGCAACCAGCGCGAGGGGGATCATCACTGCAATAAACAAGGTGAAAGTCTGCAGTAACAGAGCAAAGATTGACGCGCGTTCATCAGGTCGAACAAATGCTGCTGCATTCACCCATGCACCGTCCGGCAGACGCGCCGTCAGTAGGACAGCTCGCGTCGGTGTAGGAATGTTGGGGTTTCGTAGCCGACCCGCATTCCAACGCCGCAACTGGGCGTCGCGCAATTGTGCGGGGAGCAATTTGGTGGAAACGGTGGAAATGCGCACCCCCGACAGGTTTATGTCGCCTTGCCGGAAAAAATCCCGCGCACGTTCCGAAATATCTTCCTGAATATGCGATCGTTCTATCAATATCGGATTAGGCGCAATCGTGATGGCGACCGGCGGCGATCTGCGCCGGCGTTCACCCGAACGCTCTATATGTCTTTTGTACCAGTTATCGGGTTCGCCGATCGGGATACCTGTGGCTTCCAACCTTTCTACCTGATTGGCAACGCGGCTCACGACCATGGCAGCGGTTTCAGAAACAGCGCGATTTCGTACGCCGAACAGCAGCAGCGCTGCGTTTATTGACTGCGCAATAAGCAACGCAGAGGCAGTGACCAGCAGGATTTGCCCATAAAGGCTACGCGGCCAAAAACGAGAAGCCCACGCCATTTTAAAGGCGTTTCACTTCAGTGGAAAAGCGATAGCCGCCGCCCCAGATTGTTTTGATATGCTGGGGATTTTTGGGATCTACCTCAATTTTGCGCCGAAGACGGCTCACCTGATTGTCTATTGCCCGGTCAAAAGGTCCACCTTCGCGGCCACGGGTCAGATCAAGAAGCTGGTCACGCGAGAGGATATGCCCCGCTCGGCTGACGAGCGCTTCCAGCATGCGGTGTTCGCCGGATGAAAGCGGGACCAGCACGCCTTCGGGATCATGCAAGCTTTGTTCCGCAGTGTTGAGGGTCCAGCCTGCGAAGCTGTAAATGTCACCCATACGATCGGGTTTGGGGATACCGGACGATACACGGCGCAATACGACCCGGACGCGTGCAACCAGTTCCCGCGGTGAAAATGGCTTTACGACATAGTCGTCTGCACCGATTTCCAAGCCGACGATCCTGTCCGTTTCCTCTGATTTTGCAGTTAGCAGAATAACGGGCGGACCTCCATTGGCCGAAATGTGACGGCACAGGCTCAGGCCATCCTCCCCAGGCATCATGATATCCAGAAGGACAAGATCGATATCGTAAGAGAGCAGCATGGACCGTGCCGTCGAGGCGTTGGACGCGTCGCTCACGCGGAAACCTTGACGCTCCAGATATTTCCCAAGCGGATCCCGGATGGAGGCTTCGTCATCGACAAGCAGCAAATGTGGGCGCGATTTGGTCATGCTGTTTTCAATCGATACGCTTTATCGAGCCAACTGCAATAAAAAGGCCGGAGAAGAAGGAGGGGGAAACTTCTCCGGCCAAGTTTTGACACGATCTCCAAAGGGGAGGGGAAAGATCGCGCCAGCAAAGCTCTTTATTCCGCGCCGCTTTCAGGTGGCGGCGGGCGGCGGTCCCAGCGATCCTTGCGCATGGACTTGCGTTCTGCGGCAGAAATCGTTCCGTCACTATTTGCATCTGCCTTCGCAAAGCGCGCTTCGGCTGCTTTTCGAAATTCGGCTTGTGTCACGGCCTTGTCGCCATTGGTGTCGGCCAGCGCGAGCATCTTCATGCCGCCGCGTCCATGTCCGCCCATGTGGCGTTCCGGCCGGGCTCCATTGGTATCCGCATGCGATTGGCCAGCACGTTGAACATGGCGGTCTCTACGCTCGGCAATGCGTGCTTCATGGGCGGCCAGAAATTCGCTTTCGCTAATCGCGCCATTTTTGTCGCTGTCCATTTCGGCAAAATGCTTTTTGGCCATCGCGGTGCGGTCCGCGCTGTTCAGCTGGCCATCACCATTTGCATCCATTTTGGCGAAGCGCGCATCTGCCTTAGCCAGCATTTCTGCCTTGGTCACATTCTTGTCGCCGTCAGCATCCGCCTTCATTCCGGGTGCGGCATAAAGTGCTGCGGTTGTCAGCGACGCTGCAACCACCGTTGCTATTATTTTCGTCCGATCCATCTCTTCGATCCTTATCATCTCATCCGACAAAGTGGCCGGATGGTCTTGATATAGGGATAATATGTCGCAGGGATGTGTCAGCGCAATTGCTGCATTGTCGCAAAGTGTATCAGATGGCCGCTATGTTCATATTGGTGAAAGAACGGCTCACCGCGCTATTGGCGGCTCTGGAGCGGGTAAGGGGAATCGAACCCCTCTAGCTAGCTTGGAAGGCTAGTGCATTACCACTATGCTATACCCGCAATCACGGCGAACCGTTGAGCGGGCCGCTATTGCCAGCAAGTTGACCCTTCGTCAACGGGTCGATTGCAAAAGAAAGAGGCCGCAAAGTGCGGCCCCTTTCGAATTAGCGCTGAAAAAGCAATCAATGCTTTTTGTCGGCCCAGATGCTCTTGTAGGACATCCACGTCAGAACCGTGAAGATCAGGAGGAAGCCAAGGGCTGCCCAACCTGCGCTTTTGCGGTTTTCCATCTTGGGCTCTGCAGTCCAGGTCAGGAAAGCCGCAACATCCTTGGCCATCTGTGCCTTGGTTGCTTTCGTGCCATCGTCATAAGTGACCTGGTCGTCAGCAGTCAAAGGCGCGGCCATCGCGATGTTGAGGTTCGCGAAGTACGGGTTGTAGTGCAGGCCGTCCGGCGTCTTGGCATCCGGGAATTTCTTCAGCAATTCCGCAGGCTGCGCGTCTTCATAGCCAATCAGCAACGAGTAGACATAGGCAGGTCCGTTGGCGCGCGCCTTTGTGATCAGCGAAAGATCAGGCGGAAGCGCGTTATTGTTCGCAGCCCGCGCAGCAACTTCGTTGGGGAAGGGCGAAGGAATACGGTCGGCAGGAATGCCGGGACGCGTAGCAGGCTCACCGGTTTCCGGATTGATCGACGGCACTTCGGTCTTCCAGCCCTTGGCAATGGCCTTCACCTGATCCTCATTGTAGCCGAGAGCCGCAAAGTCGCGGAAGGAAACGAGGTTCAAACTGTGGCAGGCCGAGCATACTTCCGAATAGACCTTGAGACCGCGCTGCAGCTGGCCCTTGTCATATTTGCCGAACGGACCGTCGTGCGGGAATTTCTCCGCCAGCGGCATCTTGTGGAATTCATGCTCGGCGGTTGGAACGGCAGGTTCCTTGATTGCACCAATGATGGTGTCACCAAGGCCGATCAGCAGCATTCCGCTGAAAAACACGCCTACCAAAAAAGCAATTAAACGAACCATGATAGTGGCTTTCCCTGTTTTACGCGGTCGCCGTTTGAAGCGGCTTTCCTGTCACAGCTTCGGTGATCGAGTTCGGCAGCGGAAGCGGCCGTTCGATACGCGAAACGATAGGCAGGATGATCAAGAAGTGAGCGAAGTAATAAGCTGCCGCAATCTGGCTCAATACAACCCACTGGGTGTATGGAGGTTGCGCACCGCAATAGGTCAGTACGACGATACTCGGAATGAGGCCGTACCAGAAAAACTTGCGGAACAGCGGACGGTAATGACCCGAGCGCACTGGCGATGTATCCAGCCAGGGCAGGAAGAACAGCAGTAGGATCGAACCGAACATGGCAAGCACGCCCATCAGCTTCGCTTCGATCAGCACGATGCCGGTGAACGGAATTGCGAAGTTGACGGTGAATGCCTTCAGGATCGCGTAGAATGGCAGGAAGTACCATTCGGGAACGATGTGCGCCGGCGTCGAAAGCGGGTTCGCCTGAATATAGTTATCCGGATGTCCCAGCAGATTGGGCGCAAAGAAGGTGATGGCGACAAAAGCGATCAGGAATATGCCCAGACCGAAACCATCCTTTGCGGTGTAATAAGGGTGGAAGGGAACAGTGTCCTGCTCGCTCTTTACGCTGACGCCGGTCGGGTTCGATGATCCCGGAATGTGCAGCGCCCAGATGTGCAGGATGATCACGCCCGCAATCACAAATGGCAGGAGATAGTGGAGCGAGAAGAAGCGGTTCAGAGCAGCCTGATCAGGCGCAAAACCGCCCAGCAGAAGCTGGCGCAAGGGTTCACCCACCAAAGGAATGGCGGAGAAGAAGCCGGTAATAACCTGTGCCCCCCAGAAGCTCATCTGGCCCCAGGGAAGAACATAGCCCATGAATGCGGTTGCCATCATAAGCAGGAAGATAACGACACCCAGCAACCAGATCATTTCGCGCGGCGCTTTGTACGAACCGTAGAAAAGACCGCGGAAAATGTGGATGTAGACGACGATGAAGAAGAAGCTGGCGCCGTTCATGTGCGCGTAGCGGATGAACCAGCCGGCGTTCACATCGCGCATGATGTGCTCAACAGAATTGAACGCGCCATCGACGCTCGCATAATAATGCATTGCGAGAACAATACCGGTCACGATCTGGATAACCAGCGCGACACCTGCCAGAACTCCGAAGTTCCAGAAATAGTTCAGGTTGCGAGGAACCGGATAGCCGGCACCTACTGCATTATATACCAGACGGGGCAGGGGGAGACGTTCGTCGACCCACTTGGTAACCGCGTTCTGAGGCTTATATTCATTTGCCCAAGGGAAGCTCATCTTGTCTTAGCTCCTCAACCGATTTTTACGACTGTGTCGGAAATAAATGTATATTCGGGAACCGTCAGGTTCAGCGGCGCCGGACCTTTGCGGATGCGTGCGGCGGTATCATAGTGCGAACCATGGCATGGGCAGAAATAGCCGCCATATTCACCCTTAACTTCGCCAGCAGCCGCACCGAGTGGCACGCAGCCGAGATGGGTGCAGACGCCCAGTGTAATCAGCCAGTTTTCTTTACCGGGCTGTGTGCGTTCCGCCAAAGTCTGGGGATCACGAAGCGAACCGGCATCAACCTTATTGGCTTCGTCAATTTCCGAAGGGGTCAGATTGCGAATGAAAACGGGCTGCTTGCGCCAGCTGGTCTTGATGGCCTGGCCGGGCTGAATGGCAGCAACATCGACTTCGATCGATGCAAGAGCCAGCACGTCGGCGCTTGCGCTCATTTGCGAAACCAGCGGAATTGCCACTGCGACCGCGCCTACGCCAGCGAAGCTGACGGCGGCGATGTGGATGAAGTCGCGCCGGCGTACACCTTCGCCTTCTTCCACAGTTGCTGTGGCGGTTGGCGCTGTTAACTCGGCTGACGCTTCAGCCGACTTTTTGCGCGGAGCTTTGGATGTGCCTGTTGTCTTTTTGACCGTAGCCATATGCTGCCCTTATTTGCGACGCGGATTTGAAGCCCGCAATAACGTCGAAACCCCATGATGCCCTGACATAGAAAGCATTTTCACTTACTTTGACAGGACGATTCAGCGGGCCTGATAGACGTGTTTTGGCAAATTTGCCAACAGGGAATTTGGCAGATATTATACTAAAACATTGCGACGCAGTTGCAAATTGCGAAAGTGACGGAAAATTGCCGCTTTTGCTTGCTAGTGCACATAAAATAAGCCTAAAGGGCGCCCCTTTGAAATGAACAAGGCTGGAGTAACAGGCATGGCGACAGATTGGACGCCGGACAGTTGGAGAAACGCAAAGGGCATTCACATGCCCGAATATCAGGATCCAGCCGCGCTTGCGGCTACCGAGGAAACCTTGCGTAATTATCCGCCGCTGGTTTTTGCAGGGGAGGCCCGCAATCTGACCGCCGACCTCGCAAAGGTCGTCGAAGGCAAGGCGTTTCTGCTGCAGGGCGGCGACTGCGCCGAAAGCTTTGCCGAATTCCATCCGAACAATATTCGCGACACCTTCCGCGTCATTCTGCAAATGGCGGTCGTCCTGACCTTTGCGGGAAAGGTTCCCGTGGTCAAGGTCGGCCGTATGGCCGGGCAATTTGCAAAGCCCCGCTCCGCGCCCACCGAGACAATTGGTGGTGTGGAATTGCCGAGTTATTTCGGGGACATCATCAACGATATTGAATTCAATGCCGAAGGCCGCTCGCCCGATCCGGCGCGCATGGTCCGCGCCTATAGCCAGGCGGCATCGACGCTGAACCTGTTGCGCGCATTTTCCAACGGGGGATATGCCAATCTGCAGCAGGTCCATGCATGGACCCATGATTATATGGGCCGCTCGCCCTGGGCACAGAAATATAAGGAAACGGCAGACCGTATTGGCGAGGCGCTGGCCTTTATGGAGGCGTGCGGGATCACCCCTGAAACCGTGCCGCAGATCAAGGGCACCAGCTTTTACACCAGCCACGAAGCCTTGTTGCTGCCATATGAGCAGGCCATGACGCGGCAGGACAGTCTGACCGGCCGGTGGTACGATACCTCTGCGCATTTCCTGTGGATTGGTGACCGCACCCGCTTTGAAGGTTCGGCGCATGTCGAATATCTGCGCGGCATCGGTAACCCGATCGGGATCAAATGCGGACCCAGTCTGGAACCAGACGCCTTGCTGCGGATGCTCGATACGTTGAACCCCTCGCGCGAAGCGGGACGGATGACGCTGATTTCGCGCTATGGCTATGACAAGGTGGAAAGCGGATTGCCGAAACTGGTCCGTGCTGTGCAGCGTGAAGGCCATCCTGTCATCTGGTCCTGCGACCCGATGCACGGCAATGTGATAAAGTCCGCCAGCGGTTACAAAACCCGTCCGTTCGAACGGATATTGGCCGAAGTACGCGGATTCTTCGCGGTCCACCGCGCAGAGGGCAGTTTTGGCGGCGGCATCCATATCGAGATGACAGGCCAGAATGTGACCGAGTGCACCGGCGGCGCCGTCGCGGTTACCGATGAAGGTCTGGCCGACCGGTACCATACCCATTGCGATCCGCGCCTCAACGCGGCACAATCGCTTGAACTTGCGTTTTTGCTCGCCGAAATGCTCAATCAGGAATTGAACGAGCGCGCCCGGCAAGCGGCATGAGAAGGGATTTTGCCATGCAGGGAACAGTGGTCAAATCGGGTATCGGTTTCGGAAGCGCTTTGGCGATGGTGATAAGCTATACCGCGCACCAGTCGGTATTATGGGCAATCATCCACGGCATATTGAGCTGGTTCTACGTCATTTATTTCGTCGTCACCCGGTAAAGCGGTGTAACATGATGTAGAGGTTGCATGATGCGGACCGGTGCGGATAAAGCAGGTCCCATGCAACGCTTGCTCTGCGCCTTAGGCATTTCACTCTTGGTCTCGGCCTGCTCGTCGGGGGTGGAGACACGTGTCCAGACCGCCGGTGTATCGTCGCCTGTAGGCCAGACCTATATGGTTGCCGCGACCGAATATGAATCTCCCGGTCTGAAAATTGCCCAGGGACTTGTCGAAAGCGCCCTGACGTCGCGCGGGTTTGTGCGTGCGGATACCGCGCCGCTCCATCTGCAAGTCACCGTCGACTCGCGCGATGCCTCGCTTGCATTGGGAAGCACGACCGGACAACAGAGCCTTTCGCCTGCAAAGCTCCGCAAGCCGCTCCAAAATTGTGCCGACAAGGAATTCCGGGTGGGGATTACCTTGACCCGTGTGGCCGATGGTTCGGAAATATACCGCAGCCGGGTTTCGGAATATCACTGCAAACTGGCTCTGGCAGACGCCTTGCCGATCATGATCGATACCGCGCTTGCCGATCTGGGCAAGCCGCGCGGACGCTATTCCGTGCTCCGCAGCGGGATCGAATAACTCCCCAAATCCGTGTTCAGGCAATCGGCAGGGTGAAGCTGAATCTGGCGCCGCCATTGTCACCATTTGATGCCCAGACCGTCCCATTGTGCCGCGTAATGACCGCATGCACAAAGGCCAGACCCAGGCCCACACCTTTCACCCGTCCGCTGTGATTGCCGGTTGAGGCAAAACGCGTGAACAGGTTCGGCAGCAGATCGGCATCAATACCGTCACCACTATCGGATATCGTCACGATTATGTGTGTTTCGTCATGCCGGCCAATATCTATGCCGATTGCGGCGTCCGCCGGGCTGAACTTGATCGCATTGTCGACAAGGTTGCAGATTGCCCGGTGCAGGCTTTCCGGTTCGGCCAGCACAAAGGCGCTGTCGCTTGTGTCGCGTATTGCAAAGCTGATTCCCCGTTCGCGGGCGAGGGGCCACAGGCTGTCGGACGCTTCTCGGACCAGATCGGCGAGCAGTACATCTTCTCCTGCAAATTCTGTTTCTCCCATACGGGCGATGTCGACGAAATCCTGGGCAAGTTGAATGGTGCGTCGCGCGTTGCGTTCGATCCGTTTTCTGGCGTCGGCGTCGACGGGGCCGTCAAGCAGGGCAATGATCGACGACTGCGGCGCACGCATGTCGTGGGACAGAAGCTGCAGCACTTCTTCGCGATCGCGCTCGGCCTTGGCCAGCGCGGTTATGTCGGTCAGATAATGGATGTGGCCGTGTAAAATACCGGAATCGCTACGCACTTCGGACCGGCGCATGACGAATGTTTTTTCCGCAGGCGATGCGAACCGCACATATTCCTGACCCTTTGCGTGGGATTGGGCGATGTAAAGGTCAACCATAGGCCGCTGATCCGGGATAACCATCAGGTCAAGCGCATCGGTCAGCCGCCAGCCCGAAATGTCTTTGTCCAGACTTTCATTAAGCAGCTTGTTCGTCAGGGTGACCCTGTCTTCCGGGTCGGTCACAAACATCGGATCGGGCAGGTCGGCCAGCGTATCGGAAACAAAACGGCGCAGGTCGCGCATATGATCGATGGCGCTGGCGAGCGCTTCGCTTTGGCGACCTACCAGATCGGTTGTCTGGTTTGTCGGGATGGGCAGGGGGCGGACCTCGCCACTTTGTTCAAGCCCGCGCAATTCGGAATCCATGAACACGCTCATCGCCTGCAATCGGCGCCAGCCCCATAAGGGATAGACCAGCAATATGCCCAAAAGGGCTGTGCCGGGCGGAAACCACAGGCGGCCGAACAGCAGAGCGATGCTGAGCAGGAGAATTCCCGCAAGCGAGAGAAGGGAAATCATCAACACGACGCGGGGTCGAAAGCGTAAAAAGCCGAACATCAGCAGCCACATAGGGGCAAGGGTCAGGGCATAGGTCCACGGATCGGGCAAGGGCCGGATAAAATCGTTCCGGCGCGACGCGGCGAGAACATTTGCCATCACCTCCACCCCGGCCAGCATGCCGCCTTCGCCATTGGGTGTCGGGAAATTATCCCCCATACCCGCGGCGGTTGCGCCGATGATGATGTTTTTGCCCCGAACCAGTTCGTCAGGCACTTCGCTGTTGAGAATATCCGCGTAGGAAATTTCGGAGAAGCTGCCCCGTGCGGTGTAGGGGATGAGCAAAGGTTCGGCACATCCCGCTTTGGGGAAAGACGGGTCTTTGCCCTGGAAAAGACCCGTGATCAGGTGAGGCCAGGTCTTGCCGCCTTTGTCGGGTGTGAAGCAGAGTGTGGTCCGGCGCACGATCCCGTCATCATCGAACTGGATATTTACATGTCCGACCCCGGCCGCAGCCTGTGTGAAAGCCGGCACGGGCAGGATCGTATCATAATCCCGGCCGTTGCTGCCCGGTGTGTTGAAGTGCAGGGGAATATAGACCGGCGCAGGCCCCGCCGACAGTGCGGCCGCAAGCCGTTGGTCCGAATCCGGTGCGCCCGGCTCGCTCAGCAAAATGTCGAATGCGATGGCGCGTGGTTTCTTCTGCTGGAGTTTGGACAGCAACCGCGCATGGATTTCGCGGTCCCACGGCCATTTGCCGAGCGCGGTCAGGCTGGTGTCGTCAATGGCGACAATCAATATGTCGTTGTCAGCGGGCGGACGTTGGGCTGCGCTGAGCTGGTCATAGAGCAGATGGTCGAAAGCTGCCGTGCCGCGCCAGAATAGCGAGGCAACGAGCAGGCAGGTCGCAAACAGACCGATGGCCAGCCATTCGGCAGCAAGGCGACGCCGCAAATTCACAAGTCGTCTCCACCTTTCCGGCGCAGAGCGGGCCGGGCCACCATCAAGGGGCCGTGACCGTTATTTTCTCAATCGGGGTCCAGCTGGCGGCGGCTTCGCCATCGGCATATTGGATGGACCCTACACGCCAGAAATAATCGCCCGGCGGAAGATCCGACAGCGAAATCATCATTGATTCCAGGCCTGCCTCGTCGACCATAGCCACATTTGTGACGGCGTTGCGGAACAGCTGGAAATGGAATCTTTGCGGCCCGTTGCCTTCGGCACGCCAGCGAAACACATAGGCGTCATTTTCGCGGCCCGCCGTTCCTGTTACGCTGTTCAGACGCCGTTTGAAGGTGAATGTGGCGGGCAAGCCCTGCAACCCTGCAGGCGAAATGGCGCGGGCGCGGATGAAATAATTGCCGTCGGGCAAATCGGCAAATTCGGCTTTACCGTCCGGCACAATGCTGTCGGCAACCTGCTCGATAAAGCCGGAATCGCTTGCAATGGTGTAGCGCACAGGGACCGTCTGGGCTGCAGCAAAGCGGACGATCTTGTCGGCTTGCAAACGACCGGGCGCAACCAGCTCGGGCGCGGGCAGCAGGGCTTCGGTGAAAACACCGCCATCGGCCGTGACCGCCAGCCCGCTGCCTGCGGGGACAGCACGCGCGGCTTTACCGCCCGCATCAACCGACAATCCGCCTTCGACGACTTCGGCAAAATCATTCTGCGTATCGGCATCATAGCGCGACTGGAAATCCGTGCCGCGGACGGCGGAAACCGCCTTGGGTGTGCGGACGCGGTAACTGTCGTCCGGCGATTTCTTTTTCGCCACCGACGACCGGATGCCGCCCCGGGCGACGTCAAAGTCATAATCCAGAATGTCGCCCAGCAGATAGGTACGCAACCGCCGGATGCGGATTGCGCTGTTCGACGGCAGGGAAATACGCGAACCGTCATCAAGCACCATTGTCGCAAAAGATGACGGACCGGTCGTAATGGCCGTGCCTTCCTGCAATTTTTGCCCGTTCCGTGCGGCGGCGTCATTTTGTGTAACCTGACCGCGAACCGCAACAATCTCCGCTGATGCCGGCCGGTACTTCAAAAGGCTGCGCGGGATGGTGAGAATTTTGCCGATAGGGATCCTGTAAGGATCGACGATCCGGTTCTGACGCTGGACAATCTTGTAGCTTTGCGGCGTCAGGAAATAGCGGTCGCCCAGCCCGATAAGGGTGTCGCCCTTCTGTACGCTATAGCGGACCGGAGCAGCCTCACTCTGCGCTGCCGCCCCGGTTGTCCCGCAAAGGCTTAATGCGAAGCCCAGAAATGCAGTGGCAAGCCGTGGCATGGTTGGCCGCATAATATGTCCCGTCAGTTGCTTGTTGTAATCGTTTCCAGACGGTAGCCATAACCGAAGACGGTAAAAATCCGAAATCCGTTTTCAGGCTGCAGGTCAAGCTTTGCACGCACACGGGAAATATGCATGTCCAGCGTGCGCGTGGCGAGCACGGCGTTGGTGCGCCAGATTGTTTCCATGATGTAATTGCGTGACAAAGTGCGATCCGCATTGCGGAAAAACAGATCGGCCAGCTCGAATTCTTTGGCGGTCATGGTGATGGTCTCGCCATGGAGTGTGACGGTCTGGTCGAGCCGGTTCAGATGATATTTGCCGTAAACCGCCTCTGCATCAAAGGCACCGGCGCCCGCATTTCGGCGCAGCATGGCATTGATACGTGCGGCAACGACCGAACGGTCTTCCGGCTTGGTGATATAATCATCTGCGCCTGCGTTCAGGGCATCGCTGATGTCTTTTTTCGCCGACCGGTTGGTCATCATGATCACCGGCGGATGCTCGGGCAGGGATGCCTGCATCCATTTGAGCAGATCAATCCCGTCCTTGCCGGGAATGTTCCAATCGAGAATGACCAGATCGAACGTTTCGCGCATCAGCGCCTGCGACAGTTTGTTGCCGTCCGCAAAACTGACAGCAATATGGCCCAGTTCTTCCACAATCGATTTCAGAAAAGCTACGACGTCCGCCTCGTCATCGGCAATAACAACACGCATATGTTCGACCCTACCCAATGGCACCAATTTTCTAAAAGGTGTCCCTCGGGAGGCCAAATATAGTGAATCGCCCCTCCGCGCCAGTGCACGTTGTGCGTTGTTACAAGCATTTACAAAGCTTGCGTGGCGATGAAGCGATGACGGAATGGAAGAAGATGGCTGGGGCGGCAGGGATCGAACCTGCGAATGGCGGCATCAAAAGCCGCTGCCTTACCGCTTGGCGACGCCCCATCATCTTGGCTTTTTGCGCGATCAGGTGGCCGAAGCCTCCTGTGCTGCGGCGGCCTTATAGCGCGAGTTTCGGCAATGGCAATTGCCGAAACGCGGGAAATTTCGATCAGCCGATGGGTTGTACCCAGCCATGCGGATCGGGCGCAATCCCGCGCTGTATGTTCACCAGTTTGCCCCGCAATTGCTGGGTAATCTGGCCGGGTCCGCCTGCGCCTATGGTGAAACTGCCATTGGTGCTGTGCACGCTGCCGACAGGTGTGACGACCGCAGCGGTGCCGCAGGCAAATGCCTCGACCAGCTTTCCGGACGTGGCATCGGCGCGCCACTGGTCAATGGCATAGCGTTCTTCGCGGACGTTCAATCCCTGTTCGCGCGCGAGTTCGATGATCGATTCGCGGGTGATGCCTTCCAAGATGGTGCCATCGGTCGGCGGCGTGATAAGCGTTCCATCGTCGAAGAGGAAAAACAGGTTCATGCCGCCCAGTTCTTCAATCCAGCGATGCTCTGCGGCATCGAGAAAGACGACCTGGTCACATCCGTTGCGAATGGCTTCGGACTGCGCAACCAGACTCGATGCATAATTGCCGCCACATTTGGCCGCACCCGTCCCGCCGGGGGCGGCGCGGGTATAATGTTCGGAAACCCATATCTTGATCGCGGGCGCGCCGCTCTTGAAATAGTTACCGGCTGCCGATGCGATCACCATGTAGAGATATTCCGCCGACGGCTTCACGCCCAGGAACACCTCGCTGGCGATCATGAAGGGGCGCAGATAGATGGATCCGCCTTCGACCGGCGGGAACCAATGCTGGTCCACCTCAACAAGCTGGCGGCAGGATTGCAGAAAAAGCTCCTCCGGCAATTCCGGCATGGCAAGCCTTTTGGCGGAACGCTGGAATCGGCGGGCATTTTGTTCGGGGCGGAACAGCGCCATGGTGCCATCGGCGAGCCGGTAGGCTTTCAGCCCTTCGAAAATTTCCTGCGCATAATGCAGCACGGCGGTCGCCGGATCGAGCGTCAGCGGTGCGCGGGGACCTACCTTGGCATCGTGCCATCCCTTGTCATCGGAATAGCGGATGGTCACCATATGGTCGGTGAACACGCGTCCAAAGCCGGGGTCGGCGAGCAGTTCGGCACGGCGGGCGTCGTCAACCGGGTTCGGGTTCGCCTCAAATGGAAATGCGCCAGCGGTCATATCTGCTCTCAATACCTTGTTGTGTTCGTCCCTTAAGGGCTTGCACTGTCCTATGGGCTGCGCCAAGATACGTCAATATGGCTGTCCCATCTCCTATCCCTGCAACGCCTGCTGCATCACCCCTGTTTCTTCGCGAGCATGAGGTCCGCCGCGGCGTCGAACTGCTGTTTTTCGGATATACCCGGCTCACCCGTTCGATTGACGAGGGGTTGGCCGAACATGGCCTTGGACGCGCGCACCACCGCGCGCTTTATTTTATCGCGCGCCAGCCGGACCTGACGATCAGCGATTTGCTGCGGATTTTGGCCATCACCAAACAGTCGCTCGGTCGCGTGCTCAATGATCTGTCCGCCCGCAATCTTGTCGAAACGCGAAGCGGTTCGGCGGACCGGCGGCAAAAGCTGTTGCGGCTGACCGAACAGGGGAAAGCATTTGAAGCCCAGCTGTTCGAAGCTTTGCGCACCAGCCTTGCAACCGCCTATGCCGCGGCCGGCCAGGAATCGGTCACCGGTTTCTGGCGGGTGTTGGAGGGGCTGATACCGACCGAAGACCGCGCAATGGTTGCCGCGTTACAAAAGGATATATGATGCGCGATACGCTCAACAGGCTGGAAAAGGTCATCGCCGAACGGCGCGGGGCAACGGCGGACACAAGTTATGTGGCATCCCTGTTTGCCAAAGGTCGGGAAAAAATTGCCCAGAAGCTGGGTGAAGAAGCGACCGAGACGGTGATTGCCTCTTTGTCCGGCGACCCGGCCAAACTGACCGCCGAGGCGGCGGACCTGCTTTTTCACCTGCTCGTCCTTTTGGCCGAAGGCGGCGTGTCGGTGGATGATGTGCTTGCCGAACTGGACCGCCGTGACGGCCTGTCGGGAATAGCAGAAAAGGCCAGCAGAACGGAGTGATCTATGCCGATTGACGCGACACAGCCCTATGATGACCAGAATATCTTCGCCAAAATCCTGCGCGGTGAAATTCCCAACCGGACCGTGTATGAAGACGAATGGGCACTGGCCTTCCACGACATCAACCCGCAAGCGCCCGAGCATGTTCTGGTCATTCCCAAGGGTGCCTATGTGTGCTGGGATGATTTCAGTGCCAAGGCAAGCGAAGCGGAGATTGCCGGATTCGTGAGAGCGGTCGGCCATGTCGCGCGCACGATGGGATTGGTTGAGCCGGGTTACCGCCTGCTCGCCAACACCGGATTCGATGCACATCAGGAGGTTCCGCACCTGCATGTCCACATTTTTGGTGGAAAACCGCTGGGACCGATGCTTGTTCGTTGAAATTAAGTTGCGCGCTTTGCATTTGCGGTTAGTTTCCGCGAAATAACAATCCTTCGGGGAGAAGAAGATGGCGAGTGAACCGCAAACCGTGATGCAGCGCATGTTCGCGCGCAAAACGATCGCACAAGTACAAAAAGAAACGGCCAGCAGCGAACTGAAACGGTCGCTAGGCAAATGGAACCTGCTGTTGCTGGGGGTTGGCTGCATTATCGGGGCAGGTATCTTCGTGCGTACCGGCAGTGCGGCTGCGTTGCACGCTGGTCCGGCGGTGATGCTGTCCTTCGTTGTGGCGGGCCTCGTCTGCGCTTTTGCAGGCCTCTGCTATGCCGAGCTTTCGTCAACATTGCCGGTATCCGGCTCTGCTTACACCTATAGCTACACCACATTGGGCGAATTTGTTGCCTGGATCATGGGCGCTTTGCTGTTACTCGAATATGGTCTTGCCGCGTCGGTGGTCGCGGTTGGGTGGAGCGGCTATGTCGTCAGCCTCTTGGCGGATTTCGGCATCGTCATACCTGCAGAACTGACCGGTCCTACAGGGCAGGTGCTGATGCGGGACGGCGCACCTGTGCTTGTTGATGGCGCAACCGTAACGGCGATCTTTAACCTGCCTGCCTTCCTCATCTGTATGGCGCTTGCGCTGCTGTTGATGGTTGGCGTGTCGGAATCGGCAAAGGTCAACAACATCATCGTGGCCATCAAGGTCAGCGTATTGGCAGCCTTCATTCTAGTCGGCGGCTTTATCGTGCTGTCGAACCTTGGCGAATATATGGCGACCAACTGGACGCCATTCATTCCCGAAAACACCGGCGACGGCGAATTCGGCGTTGACGGCATCATGCGCGCCGCGTCGATCGTATTCTTTGCCTATATCGGGTTTGAAGCCGTTTCGACCGCAGGTCAGGAGGCCAAAGACCCGAAACGCGATATGCCCTTTGGCATTATCGGTTCGCTGATTGTCTGCACCGTCATCTATATGCTGGTTGCAGCGATCATGACCTTGCTGGTTCCCTATGCGTCGCTGAACGTGCCGGATCCTGTGGCCGTTGTTGTCGACAGCTTCGGTGCGCAGTGGGCCTGGCTCGCCAAGACGATCAAGGTTGGTGCCATCATCGGTCTGACGTCGGTTGTGCTGGTTCTGATGTACGCCCAGACGCGTATTTTCTACACCATGGCACGTGACGGTTTGCTGCCCAAGATTTTCTCGCGGGTGCATCCGAAGTTCCACACACCTTATGTCAACACGATGCTCGTGGGTACCATCACCGCCGTTGCGGCTGGCTTCTTCGACATCAACGTGTTGGGTGACATGACCTCTGTCGGTACATTGGCGGCATTCGCCATTGTGTGTCTGTCGGTTATCTATCTGCGTCGTGCAGCACCTGATCTGCCACGCGGATTTTCGGTACCATTATATCCGCTGACGCCGGCCTTGGGCATATTGTCGTGCCTCTATCTGATCACGACTGTTCCCTTCAATGTGCTGATATTCTTCATCTACTTCCTGGTGGGTGCGGTTGCGCTTTATTTCATCTACGGAATGCGCAATTCAAACCTGCAGCATGACCAGATGATGGATGCTGCGCCGGACATGGGGGAATTCCCCGGACCCGTGCACGACAATTAAGAACAGTCGTAACATGAAACAGAAAGGGAGGCTTCGGCCTCCCTTTTTTATTGCCCCCGCGGGTTAGAGGGTAATTTAGGTGTCGTGCCCGGGCGCGTAAACAAGACACCTTTTTCGCACCACAGTACAAGCGCCAAAGCGGCGAGGCCGCACACCAGAAAGCCGCCTGCAACCGGCAGAACGCTGCCGTCAAACTGCTGGCCAATGGCAGCGCCAATACCTGCAGCCAAAAGCGTTTTGACAAATGACTGGAATGACGAAGCCGCGCCGGCCACCTCGCCAAAAGGGGTCATGGCAATGGACGAAAAATTGGACCCGATAAATCCGACCATGGCCATATTCGCCGTCAGCAACGAAAGGAACAGGGGGAGTGATGTCGGCGCAAATTCAGCCGCTGCAACCTGAAACAGCCCCAATATGATGAAGCTGATCAGGGCGGTTTGGGATACCCGGCGGGCACCAAATCGCTCGACAATCCGCGCATTGGTGAAGTTGGATGCGGCTATTCCAAGCGCAACTATGGCAAAACCGATGGTGAAGAAACTGGCCGCATCAAAGACCTCGTCAAAAAGCTGCGGCGAGCTGTTCAGATAGCCGAAGAGCGCCCCCTGCACGATACCGGCCCCGATCATATATCCTGCCGCATTGCGGTTCGTGATGACCTTTGTCCACGCTTTGGCCAGGGCATGCGGTTCGATGGGAATGACATTTTCCGGACGCAGCGTTTCGGGCAAACGATAATAGACCCAGAACGCTGCCGCGATCGCCATGAAAGCCATCAGGTCGAAAATGGTACGCCACCCTGCAAAGAGCAGCACAAATTGCCCGATGGTAGGCGCGATAATGGGAACGATCATGAATATCAGGAAAATGGTCGACATGCGCCGCGCCATGGCGTCGCCTTCAAACTGGTCCCGGATGACCGAGACAACCAGAACCCCCATCGCGGCGGCCATCAGGCCATGGCAAAAACGCATGGCCAGCAGCAGTTCAAAGCTGTTGGAAAAACTGCAGGCAAGCGAAAACAGGGCCGCGCCGACTGTTGCAATCAACAGGATCGGCTTGCGTCCGTAACGGTCCGACAAGGGGCCGTGGATCAACGCGCCAATCCCGGTTCCTACAAGGAAAACCGAGATCACATACTGGATGCTATTGGGGTTAGCGAGGCTGAGATTGCCGACAATTGCGGGAAAAGCGGGCAGCATGGAATCAATCGCCAAGGCGTTCAGCGCCATCAGCGACGCCATCATCACCGTCAGTTCCTTGTCACCGAGAGTCTTTTTGAGGGGGAGGGGAGAGTTCATAGGCAACCTATGCTGCACCCGCACAGTTTTGGCCACCCGCTAAATGAGCCCAGCGCTCCGCATACTTGAATAACCGTCTTTGCCGATGATGATATGGTCATGCACGGCGATCCCGAAGTTTTTGGCGGCAGCGATGATATCGCGCGTCATGGCAATATCCTGACGGCTGGGGGCGCTGTCGCCGCTGGGGTGGTTGTGGACCAGTATGATTGCAGCCGCGCCAAGGTCCATGGCCCGTCTTATGACCTCGCGGGTGTAAATGGCAGCCTGATCAATCGACCCTTCGCTGGCAATCTCGTCGCGGATCAGCATGTTCTTGCTGTTCAGATAGAGGGTGCGGACACGTTCGATTGTCAGATGCGCCATATCGGCCCGTAGATAATCGAGAAGAGACTGCCAGGACGCTAAAATAGGCTGCTCGCGTACCGGTTCGCTCAATAGGCGCAAGGCGGCGGCCTGGACAATTTTAAGCGCCGCAGTGCTCGTTTCGCCCATGCCGGATTGCCGGGCGATATTTTCGGTATCTGCGGTCAACAATGCCGAAAAGCCGCCATAATGGGCCAGCAATTGCTTGGCCAATGGCTTGGTGTCTTTACGCGGAATGGCAAGCGCCAGAATATATTCCACAAGTTCATGGTCGAGAAGCGAGTCACCTCCCGCTTCCAGCAGGCGTGTTCGAAGGCGGGCGCGGTGGCCTGCTCCATGGTGTGAATCGGTTGTGTGGGCGACCCCCATCACGGCTATCCTCTTGCAATTTATCGTCTTTTCGGAAAATTTTGTCGTTCAGGCAAGCTTATAGATGCGAATGGCATTGCAACCCTATGCCCTTTCACGCATTTGACAGTCATGCAGTTACCTGCCGACGCCGAAAATCTCATGGATAGCGAGCCCGAACCCTTTCGCGGCTGGCGGTGGAAATATACCATATTTGCCGCAGTCACCGTCCTTTTCGCCGTCCTGATCCTGGTCGCATGGGCGCAGCGTAACAGCATTGCCGACCGTTTCGTGCAAAGCGAACTGGCGAGCAGGGGAATCCGGGCAACCTATACCATCGACCAGATCGGTTTCCGGACCCAGCGTATCCGCAATCTGGTCATAGGGGACCCCGCGCGCCCCGATCTGACGGCCGATGAAGTTGAAGTGGATGTTGCCCTCAATTTTTCGGGCGCGAATTTGCGCGATGTCCGTGCAAAGGGCATATCGCTGCGCGGGCGCTATGCCGATGGCAAGCTGTCCTTTGGTGAACTCGACAAATTTGCCGACCCCACATCGAAAGAACCCTTTGAATGGCCCGACATCGGACTGGTCATAAAGGATGCAAAAGCGCGTATTGAAACGCCGTGGGGGAATATAGGTGTCGGGCTGAACGGCAGGGGACTTCTCCGCAACCAGTTTGCCGCCCGCCTGTCGCTCCGGTCGACGGCCATCGCGGCGGGCGGTTGCCGCGCGCCGGCGGTCGCCTATGACGGAAAGCTGCTGCTCGAATGGCGCCAGCCGCACCTGATCGGTCCATTGTCAGCATCTTCATTGGACTGCACGGCGGAAGGACTGGCCGTCGCCGCGCCCAAAGTGGATGTCGATGTCAAATTGTCCGAGCGTCTCGACAAATGGGTCGGCGATATCGGATTTGCCGCCGCCACGATCCGCTATCCGGGCATCGCTGCAACAGCGCCAAAGGGCGTGCTTTCGGTCGATGGCGGGTTGCGCCGGACCAATTTTGCGCTGGCTCTGGAAAAGGCTGGCGTGCGGTCGGCACCCTTGACCGTTTCGCGCCTGTCGCTGGATGCGAAGGGCTATGGAGGTCTGAACGACGGCAAGTTCGCCCTTTCCGCCCGGGGAGACATGGCGGTGGGCGGCGGATCGCTGGATCGCGGATCACTGGGAAGCCTGCGCGCACTGGTGGCGCAGACGCGGGATACGCCGGTGGGGTCGTTACTTGCGCGTATCGCACCGGTCGTCGAACGGGCAGGGGACCGTTTTGACGGCACAATCGAATTTGACGCCTTCCGCGATTTTCAGGGGCGTATGGGATCAACCATTTCGTCGCTGGCCGTCAAAAGCAACTCGGGCGCGCAGCTTCGCCAGATCAGCCCGCTTGTGATCCAGTCATCGGCAACAGGTTGGCGGATCGGTGCGCCTGTGCAACTTGCGCTCAGTGGACGCGATGTTCCCAACGCTACCCTTTCCTTGCGTCCGTCCTCGGGCTCGCAATGGGCGGGCAATATAAGGGTTGCACCTTTCACAGGCGGCTCGGCACGGCTGGCGGTTCCCGCACTGGCATTTAGTGGCAGCCCGGGCGGCGCGTGGCGCTTTAACGGGCAGGCCTTGTTGTCAGGGCCTTTGCCGAACGGATTTGTCAGCGGCATGCAATTGCCCTTGTCGGGCCGCTACGATCGCGGCGGGTTTGCGCTTTATGACAGTTGCCAGTCGGTTCGTTTCGATTCCCTGAAGATTGCGAGTTTGGCCTTGCGATCCCAGAGTCTGCGGCTTTGCCCCGACGGGGGAAGGCCGGTTTTTTCGACGGGCAACGGACGGACACGCTTTGTCGCCAACCTCCCGAACTTCGCGGTGCGCGGCAGCCTTGGCAGCTCGCCTTTATCGGCACAAAGCGCGTCCATCCGTTTCAGCCTGGACGACGGTTTTGTGGCGCGGAATGTCGCGGTCAACCTTGGGCAGGCGGACAGCGCCACCGATTTCGCGGTGGCGGAATTGACCGGCCGGTTCGGCGGTGGAGGTACGACCGGCACGCTGCAGGGCGGTTCCGGTCAGATCGGCAATGTTCCTCTCCTGATCGACGATGCGGCGGGTAACTGGCGCTATTTGAATAATGTGCTGACACTGGACAGCAATTTGCAGGTCCTCGATGCCGAGCAGGTTGACCGGTTCAAGCCGATGCGTGTGCCCGACATGTTGCTGACACTTGAAAACAATATCATCACCGCGATCGGCAATATTACGGAGCCGGAAACCGGCACGCGCGTTGCCGGCGTCGACATCCGGCATGCCCTGAACACCAGCAGCGGCCGGGCCTTATTGGCGGTCGACAATTTGCGGTTCACCGAAAGTTTTCAACCTTCCGAGCTTACGCCACTGGTCGTCGGCGTCTTTGCCAATGTCGATGGCGTCGTCAACGGCGATGGACGCATCGAATGGGACGCCCAGGGGGTCCGGAGCAGCGGACGTGTGGCGACCACGGGCATGAACCTTGCGGCAGCCTTCGGTCCGGTGGAAGGGTTGACCACCGAGATGGTGTTCACCGACCTCCTCGGCCTCGAAACCGGGCCATCCCAGATCGCGACCATAACTTCCGTCAATCCCGGTATCCCGGCCTTGAACGGATCGATCCGCTACCAGTTGCTTCCCGACCAGCAGGTGCGCATCGAATCCGGGCGCTGGCCCTTTGCGGGGGGTGAACTGATATTGGAACCGACGACGCTGGATTTCGGGGTCGAGAAAGAACGGCGGCTGACCTTCCGCGTAGTCGGTGTGGACGCGGAGAAATTCCTTGCCGGATATGATTTCCAGAATCTGCGCGTGACTGGGGTGTTTGACGGGACCCTGCCGATGATTTTCAACCAGGACGGCGGACGTATCGAAGGCGGTGCGCTGGTATCCCGCCCCGGGGGCGGCGAGGTGAGCTATCTTGGCGAACTGGCGTATGAGGATATGGGCACATTCGGAAACTTCGCGTTCGAAGCCTTAAGGTCCATCCGTTATTCCACCCTGACAATAGGCGTTGGCGGTGAACTGGATGGCGAGATTGTGACCGACATCAGTTTTACAGGATTACAACAGGGGAGCGGCGCAAAGCGCAACTTCATCACCAAGCAGCTTGCGCGGATACCTATCAAATTCAACGTGACTATCACGGCGGAGTTTATGGCGCTGATCAACAAGATACGCGACTATTATGACCCCAGCCTATTTGTTCAGCGCGAACTGCCCGAATTATTGGAAAAACGTCGCGAAGGCTCGTCGGATCGACCGACAGCGACCGACGCGCCCGTTAAGAAAGATGAACAGAAAGATGAATGACCCATTCAGCAAGGGGAAAGCGGCCATGACGCATATGTATCCGCAATTGACGAACCGCATGGATAGTGCGATTCGCCGTAACATGGGGAAATTGATACTCGTTCTGACACCGATCATGCTTTCCGTTTTATCCGGCTGTGTCCAGGTGACAGCTCCTGATAAACCGATAGTGATCAATCTGAACATCGCGGTTCGGCAGGAAGTTCTGCTCAAATTGTCCGCGGCGTCCGAGAAGGTGATTGAAGAGAATCCGGAGATATTTTGATGAAAGAGTCAGTTGAAATGGTCATTGCCGCATTGTTGCTGGGCGCTACCGCGTCGGGTGCCATTGCGTTTCAGTCGGGGCGTGATCCCGCTTATCAGGGTGCGCGTGAAAGCGGACTGGTGGGCGAGAAGGCCGATGGATATCTGGGTTTCGTGACGCCCCCGTCGCCTGCGATCAGGGCGCTTGTTGAGGACATCAACATCAAGCGCAAGGCCGCCTATTCGAAAGAGGCGCTCGCCAATGGCGCGACTGTCGAGGAAATGGCGCTGCGCAGCGGCTGCCGCCTGATCGCCGAACGCACCGTCCCGGGCGAGAAATATCAGACCCCCGGCGGACAGTGGAAAACACGCGATGCTTCGCGTCCCGAACTTGACCCGCGCTGCCCCTGACGGGACGGGCTGGCCGACAGAAGAACCATAGCGTAAGGCTATAACGGGAACGGGCCGTGCCAGAGATGGTGCGGCTCTTTTCTGTTGCGGCGCAACAAAGTTGCGGTCGGCCTGTTGACTTGTCGGGAGGGCTCTCCTAAAGCGCCGGTGCCTAGGCGGGGTTGCCCCGATTTCGTGGCGGTTTCTCTTCGTAAAAAGGTAGGAATCACATGGCATCGAACAACTCCGGGCAGGATGGCAACGGTAAAAGTGACGCTCGGCTCGATTCGTTAGACATGCAGCTGAAAGCGGCGCGGAAAGCCGAAGCGGTTCGTACGGGTACAGATCAGGTTCCGGCCAAAGGAATGCGGCAGGGAAACAGGGTTCTGACCGAATTGATCGCAGGTCCTGCAGGCGGTGCTTTGATAGGCTGGTTGTTCGACCGTCTGTTTAACACTTCCCCTGCGCTTCTGTTGGTCTGCATGTTTTTGGGCATCGCAGTCGCCTTCAGGAATATCATAAAGATCTCCAACGAGCGTCCGGAATAGCCCGGGCGCTTGACGTGTATTTTACAGGGTAGTGAACGTGGCAGGCGAAAGCGGCAAAATCGATCCGATGCACCAATTCCAGATTGAGCCGCTCGCGCCGCTCAATATTGGCGGTTATGACGTCTCCTTCACCAACTCTTCGTTGTTCATGATGATCGTCCTGGGCGCTCTCTGGCTCTTCATGTGGGGCGGGATGAAGCGCGATCTGGTCCCCGGCCGCTGGCAGATGGCGGTTGAAGGCGTAACCGGTTTTGTAAACAATATGGTGACGTCCAGCGTAGGCCCCGAAGGCAAGAAATATGTGCCTCTCGTATTCTCGCTGTTCATGTTCATTCTCATGGCGAACTTCATGGGAATGATGCCTTTCGGTATTGTTCCCGGCGTCCATCCTTTCACGGTAACCAGCCACCTGACTGTCACCGCCGTTCTGGCCGTGCTCAGCTTCGGTACGGTATTGGTCGTCGGTTTCTGGCGCCATGGCCTGCACTTCTTCAGCCTCTTCGTTCCCCACGGCACACCCTGGTGGCTGCTGTGGCTGATCCCGCTGATCGAACTTTTCTCGTTCCTGATCCGTCCTTTCAGCCTCGCGCTTCGTCTGTTCGTTGCGATGACGGCAGGGCACGTCCTGATGAAGGTGCTTGCCGGCTTCGTCATCAACGGGCTGAATGCGCAGGCCGCATGGGTTCCGCTGGTGGTCAGCGTGCCGTCCTTCATCCTGATGATCGGCATCACCCTGCTTGAACTGCTGGTATGCGCCATTCAGGCTTATGTTTTCGCGCTTTTGACCTCGCTCTACATTAACGACGCGGTCAATTTACACTAAGTTTTCAACCACTCATTTTAGTTTTGAACAGGAGTTAATATCATGGACGCAGAAGCAGCAAAGTTGATCGGTGCCGGTCTTGCAGCAATTGGTGCCGGCCTTGCCGCCGGTGGTGTGGGTAACGTTTTCGGATCGTTCCTTCAGGGCGCGCTTCGCAACCCTGCAGCGGCTGATGGCCAGCAGGGCCGTCTGTTCATCGGCTTCGCGGCTGCTGAACTTCTCGGTCTGCTCGCATTCGTCGTCGCGATGATCCTGATCTTCGTTGCTTAATTGACGGTTTTGCCCCGGCCTGTGCCGGGGCCCAATCTTCATTAAGGACAGCTAAGTATCATGCCTCAAATAGCCCAAATTCTTGAAACCTATGCGTCGCAGTTTTTTTGGCTGCTGATTGTCTTTGGCCTGATCTATTTCACGATCGGCAAGGGCATGTTGCCAAAGATCGAAGCGAATATGGACGCACGTGATCGCAAGATTGCGGACGATCTTGCGGCCGCGGAACGCGCCCGTGCCGAGGCGGACAATCTGGGTGACAGCGGTGAGGCTGATCTTGCGGCAGCACGTCTGGTTGCGCAGGCAAAGGCGAACGACGCAAAGGCGAAGGCAGCGAAAGACGCGGAACAGCGTCTGGCCAAGGCAGATGCCGAGGTTGGTGCGAAACTTGCGGCGGCTGAAGCCGATCTTGCCAAGGCAAGCGCTGCGGCAATGGCCAGCATTGAAACGGTTGCTGCTGAAGCGGCCGCAGACATCGTTGCCAAGGTTTCGGGTGCCAAGGTAAGCGCAGCGCAAGCAGCGTCGGCAGTAAAGGCGGTAATGGCAAATGGCTAATCAACAAGCACCCGCAACGGCCGCGACCGAAACCGATCCGCATGCCGGTCATGACATGACGGCTGCTTCCACAACCAAGGTCGGGGAAGCCGAAAAGGCACTCGACATGCTTGAAAATGACGAAGTGCCTACGACGCACGCCGGCACGGAAGCGCATGGTGGTGAAGAGCATGCTACTCCGTCTGCACTAGGCTTCGATGCGACCATGCTCGTCGCGCTTGCCATGATCGTGGTGATTGTCCTGGCGCTCTGGAAGAAAGTACCGGCGATGATCGGTGCTGCGCTCGACAAGCAGATTTCGGGTATCAAGGAACAACTGGACCAGGCAACCGCGCTGCGCGCCGAGGCGGAAGCCATCAAGGCCGAGTATGAAGCCAAGGCAAAGCAGGCTGCTGCCGATGCAGAAGCGATGAAGGCTGCGGCAGAAGATGAAGCCAAGCTGATCGTCGCTCAGGCCAAGGAAGATGCCACCGCCCTGATCGGACGCCGCGCCAAAGCCGCCGAAGACAAGATCGCAGCCGCAGAACGCGCCGCCATCGCCGATGTCCGCGCAAAGGCCGCCAGCGCCGCTGCTGCCGCTGCGGCACAACTGATCGCCGCGCATCACGATGCAAAGGCGGATGCAAAGCTTATCGACGAGTCGATAAATTCGCTGAACTAAGATTTTTCCCGAGGGTAATTTGGTGCCATTTCCGCTTGTGCGGGAATGGCATCTTTTTTGTGCTTAATCCGTGCAAATGACCTGAATTCACGCATCTGTCTGCCGTTGGCGGAATGGCATTGTGCAGGTTGAACTCGTCGCTTACATCACCTTCGACAATGTCCAAAGCCGACCGCCCTGATCAGCCAAATGCTGCTTCCCGCTTCAATGAGGAGAAGGCGACCTATGCGGTGCGGGGGGCGGATGCGCCGGATCTGGAGACGGGTGTTGCGGCAATTCGCAATGTCCTCAAGACCTTGCCGCACAAGCCGGGTGTGTACCGGATGCACGATGCGCGGGGCGATGTTCTGTATGTGGGCAAGGCGCGCGCGCTCAAAAACCGTGTGACCAATTATGTGCAGATCGACCGTTTGCCAAACCGGTTACGGCGCATGGTCGCACTGACCCGGTCAATGACGATTGTCACGACCAACAGCGAAGCCGAAGCCCTGCTGCTGGAGGCGCAACTGATCAAGCGGTATCGCCCGGCCTACAATGTCCTGCTGCGCGATGACAAAAGCTTTCCCTTCATATTGCTGCGCGCCGACCACAAATTTCCACGTATCCAGAAACATCGCGGGGCGCGTCGGCATAAGGGGCAATATTATGGCCCGTTCGCCAGCGCCGGTTCGGTCAACCAGACGCTGAACGCGCTGGAAAAGCTCTTTCTCTTGCGCAGTTGCACCGACAGTTTCTTCAACAATCGCGACCGGCCCTGTTTGTTATACCAGATCAAGCGATGCTCGGCGCCGTGCGTCGGCCGGATCGATGACCGCGCCTATGCGGATCTGGTTGCCGACGCCAAGGCATTTCTGGATGGCAAATCATCGGGCGTGCAAACAAAGCTCGCGTCCGAAATGGAAGCGGCGGCCGAGGCGCTCGATTTCGAACGCGCCGCCTTGTTGCGCGACCGGCTGAAGGCGCTGACCTTCATTCAGGGCAGCCAGGCGATCAATGCGCAGGGCGTCGGCGATGCGGATATCTTTGCGCTCGCGCACCGCAATGGCGTTATGGGCATTCAGGCCTTTTTCATTCGCGGTGGCCAGAATTGGGGGCATCGCTCCTTCTTTCCGTCCCATGTCTCCGAACTTGGGGAAGATGAAGTTTTTACCAGCTTCCTTGCGCAATTTTACGAGGATGTGCCTCCCGCGCGTTTGATCCTGCTGGACCGGGAACTGGCCGAAGCGGACTTGTTGGCGCAGGCGCTGTCGGAACGGGCCGAGCGGAAGATCGAGATATCGGTTCCCCGGCGCGGCGACCGGGTACGCCTTGTCGCGCAGGCCACCCGCAATGCTGAAGAGGCGCTCGACCGGCGGCTTGCGGAAAGCACGACGCAAGGCAAGCTGTTGCAGGAAGTGGCGGACCTGTTCGAATTGCCCGAGCCGCCCAAGCGCATCGAAATCTATGATAACAGCCATATCCAGGGAACGAACGCGCTGGGTGCAATGGTCGTTGCAGGGCCCGAAGGGTTCATCAAGGGGCAGTATCGCAAGTTCAATATCAAACAGGCCGCGACCGACGATGATTTTGCCATGATGCGGGAGGTTTTCCAGCGCCGCTTTGCCCGCGCGCAGGAGGATGACCCCGACCGGGATAGCGGGCAGTGGCCCGATCTCGTGCTCATCGATGGTGGCAAGGGGCAGATGAGCGCGGTGAAGGCCGCGCTTGAGGAAATCGGCGTCGAGGATGTGCCTTTGATTGCCATTGCCAAGGGGCCGAACCATGGCCGCGAAGGGCGGGAGGTTTTCCATTTCCCGGACGGCCGCGAAATCACCTTGCCGGTAAATGCGCCCGTCCTGTTTTACCTCCAGCGTTTGCGCGACGAAGTGCACCGCTTTGCCATTGGTGCGCATCGGACCAAACGCAGCAAGGCCATCACCGCAAGTCCGCTGGACGAAGTGCCGGGCATCGGCCCCTCGCGCAAAAAGGCGCTGCTGATGCATTTCGGCACGGCCCGTGCGGTGCGCAGCGCGAGCCTTGAAGACCTGAAAAAGGCACCGGGCGTTTCGGCGGCGGTCGCGCAGACGGTGTATGATTTCTATCATTCCAGTGGATGAAGCTGCAATCATGCGACATAGTCGGCGCAGAGATGATTTTTGGAGCAGGGGACGAATATGCCAACCATCAACGCCAACGGCATAGAGATTTATTATGAGGAAGCAGGCGCATCGGACGCGCCGGTGATTTTGCTCGTTATGGGGCTGGGGACACAGATGATTGCCTGGCCGGATGACCTGATCCAGGGATTGGTCGCCCAAGGTTTCCGGGTCATCCATTATGACAATCGCGACGTCGGACTGTCGCAGCGCATGGACGGCGCCCCTGCCGGCAGTCTGGTTTGGGCCATGCTCGCCTCGCGCTTCGGTCTGCCGGTGAAAACGGCCTACAGCCTGACGGACATGGCAAGGGACGGCATCGGATTGCTGGACGCCCTCGATATTGGGCAGGCGCATATCGTCGGCGCCTCCATGGGCGGCATGATCGTGCAGTTGATGGCGGCTCATTTCCCCGACAGGGTACGGAGCATGACCTCCATCATGTCCTCCAGCGGCAGGCCGGGTTTGCCCGGACCGCGGGCGGATATCCGCAAACGCCTGATGGCGCCCCGGCCGTCCAATCCGACGCGTGAAGAGGCGGTCCGGCTGGGCGCGGAAGCGCTTGAGTCCATATCATTCGCCGATCCGGCGCGCCCACCAAGCGCCTATGCCGAAATGGCCGCCCGGGCATTTGACCGCGGCTATTATCCCATCGGCATGAAGCGCCAGTTGCTGGCCATTGTCGCGGATGGCAGCCGGGTCGACCGGTTGAAATCGATCAAGGTGCCAACTCTTGTCGTCCACGGCGGCGCAGACCCTCTGGTGCCGAAAGAAGGCAGCGAGGATATCGCCCGCCACATCGCCGGTGCCCGGCTGGAGATTATTGACGATATGGCACATGACCTTCCGCCTTCGCAGGTGGGCCGCATGATTGACCTGATTGCCAGTCACGCGGCCTCGGTGCACTAACGGTTGTCGAGTTGCGCCCTTACGGCGCGCAGGCCCTGTCGCGTAATGCGGTAGGGTGCGCCGCCAAGGCTGCCGATCAGTTTTCTGCGCCGCAGTTTTTGAAAGACAGCCAGGGTGCAGTCGGCAAGACGCCAGCCGTCGCGGTTCATACAGTCGACTTCGACAATATGACCGCGATCGTCAAAGCGGTGTATGATTGAACCGCCCTGGGCCAACGCGTGCAACACGCGTTGTTCCTGTTTTGAAATGTTCATGGGAGATAACCCGTTGGATAAGTTTAGGGACCGGCCTGTGCGCTACGCATGGCCGGGGGCTAAAACTTCAGCGTTGCGGATGACCCGCAATCACTGGGTTATCGGGTGGCAATCTCTTGCATAAATTCCTCAATTGGACCTTCAGAATATCGCCCGCCCGGATTTTTGCAAGCCCGCCTGTTTTTTGCTGCGCTGCACAATTTTACACTTGCGCGCGGCTGTGGCTGCGATAATTTGGGCTCCATGTCGACGAACCAACTTCTCCTGGAAGCCATTGCGCTGAAAAAATGTGTGACGGCGGTGTATAATGGCGTGGCCATGAAACTTGCGCCGCATGTCCTGTATACAAAGAATAACGCGTTGTTCATCGATGCGATAACGCTTGAAAAGCATGGCGAACCGCCGCGTGAGAAAAAGCTCGGGGCCTTTCACCTGCAGGGGCTGAACGATCTGCAGATTACCGACAGCCATTTCGAGATTGATGAACTGTTCGAACCGGAAGCCGAAAAATATGAAGGCGCGGCCCTGTTCAAAATCAGCGAAAATTAGGGATATCGCTTTCGGTACCGGCTTGGCATGATGGCTTATGCATATCAGCGCCACGGCCATTATCTGTTCGGTTCGCAGCCACGGGGAAACCGGGGCGATCGTCCGGGCCTTCTGCGCTGATGAAGGAATGCTCGCCGGCTATGTGCAAGGCGCGCGCGGGCGGAATTTGCGCCCCGTGCTCATCCCCGGCAATGTCATAAAGGGGGAGTGGCGCGTCCGGACAGCGGGGCAACTGGCATCGTTGGTGGCCGAACCTGTTCACAGCCGTGCGCATTTGCTGTCGGAACCGCTTGCGATTGCGGCGATTGACTGGGTGACGGCCCTGACGGCTGCGACATTGCCCGAGGGGCATCCCTATCCCCGGCTGCACAGTGCATTGGATGGCTTGCTCTCCGCAATTGAACTGGCCCCTGCGGCGCGGATATGGGCGGGCGCGGTGGCGCAGTACGAGACCCTGCTGCTCGCCGAGCTTGGCTATGCGCAAGAGACCGAGGTTGAAGGCGCCCCGGTCGCCATGATGGCGCAGAACAGGGAGCGGCTGGTGGCCCATGTGCTGGGCGAGCGCCGCATAGATGTGATGGCGGCGCGGGAACGACTGGTGGATAGGTTAAAAAGGGCGGTTGCCTAATCGGGGCGGGGACGGCAAGGGAAACCGGACTTTTCTTATCATTTGCCAGAAGGATATCGGACCCGTGCTTATTGCTTTGCTTCCCGGCGACGGAATTGGACCCGAAGTCATCGCACAGACCCGCCGCGTGCTGGAAGCGCTATCGATCGACTCGCTCGATTTTGAAGAAGCCCTTGTCGGCGGTGCGGCCTATAAGGCGACCGGCCATCCTCTGCCGCCCGAAACGCTGGACCTTGCAAAACGCGCCGATGCGATTTTATTTGGCGCGGTGGGCGATCCCGATTGCGACGCGCTGGAGCGGCATTTGCGCCCCGAACAGGCAATATTGGGTTTGCGCAAAGAACTTGGCCTTTTTGCCAATTTGCGCCCCGCAAAACTGTTTCCGGAACTGGCGGATGCGAGCGCCTTGCGTCCCGAAGTCGCCAGCCAGATCGATATGGTCATCGTGCGCGAGCTGAACGGCGATGTCTATTTTGGCGAAAAGGGCATGCGCACCACAGCCGATGGCAAGCGCGAAGGCTATGACATCATGTCCTATAATGAGGATGAAGTCCGCCGGATTGCCCGTGTCGGTTTTGAAACGGCGATGGCGCGCGGTAAAAAGCTGTGCTCGGTGGACAAGGCCAATGTACTGGAAACCTCGCAATTGTGGCGCGATGTAGTGATCGAAACCGCGAAGGAATATCCGGACGTGGCGCTCAGCCACATGTATGTCGATAATGCCGCCATGCAGTTGGTCCGCAATCCGGGCCAGTTCGATGTCATCGTCACCGGCAATCTTTTCGGCGATATCCTGTCCGACCAGGCCAGCATGTGCGCCGGATCAATCGGCATGCTGCCCAGCGCATCACTCGATAACGCAAAGAAGGGGCTTTATGAGCCCATTCACGGCAGCGCACCTGACATTGCCGGACAAGGGAAAGCCAACCCGCTGGCGACCATATTGTCCGCGGCCATGATGCTGCGCTATTCGCTTGATCATGCGCAGGAGGCCAGTCGCGTCGAAGCTGCGGTTGCCAGAGCGCTGGCAGCCGGGGCGCGATCCCCGGACTTGGGAGGCAGCATGTCCACCCAGCAGATGGGTGAGGCTGTGCTGGAGGCATTGTGAATCCGGCAGCGGGCTTACCGTTGATACGGACGGAAAGGCTTCTGCTTCGTGCTTTTGCCAATGCTGACGCGGATAATCTGGTCAGAATCGCCGGACAGAGGTCAATTGCCGACACAACCATTTCGGTTCCCCATCCCTTCACGCGCGCGGACGCACTCCAATGGATTGAACGGAGCCAATCCGAAACATTAGCTAGCGACCACATTGGTTTTGCCGTTGCCGATCATCATGGTGAATTGATTGGATATGCGGGATTGCATGACATCAATCGGGAGCATGGCCAGGCCGAGCTTGCCTTTTGGATTGATCCGATGCGGCAGGGGCAGGGATTTGCGTTTGAAGCCGCCAAAGGGGTAGTGAATTTTGCGTTTGATTCCCTCGAGATTCACCGGATTTGCGCATATCATATGACGCGCAACGAGGCATCGGGCAAACTACTCAAAAAACTTGGTTTTGAACAGGAAGGTTATCTTCGGCACCGTGTTCGCAAATGGGGCCAATTTGAAGATGTGAAGTTATGGGCGCTTTTGCGTTGACCTCGTTTTGCTGCCTCGGCAAAGACCGGCTATGAAGAAAACAACAGGCCTTGACCGTTCGCTGACCTCCAAATGGCGCCCCGCCACCCAGGCTATCCGTGGCGGCACATGGCGCAGCGAACATGGCGAAACGTCGGAAGCCCTGTTTCTGTCGTCCGGCTTTACCTATGACGATGCCGAGACCGTCGCGGCGCGCTTTGCCGGTGAAGCCGAGGGCATGACCTATTCGCGCCTCCAAAACCCGACCGTGCAGATGCTGGAAGAACGCATCGCCCTGATGGAAGGTGCAGAAGCCTGCCGTGCGCAGGCGACAGGCATGGCGGCTATGACGACGGCGCTGCTTTGCCAGTTGGAGCAGGGGGACCATGTTGTGGCGGCGCGGGCGGCCTTTGGGTCTTGCCGCTGGCTGACCGATAATCTGCTGCCCAAATGGGGGATTACCACAACCACCATCGACAGCCGCGACAATGATGCGTGGAAGGCCGCCATCCAGCCCAATACCAAGGTTTTCTTCTTTGAAACGCCGGCAAATCCGACGATGGATATCGTCGACATGGCCTATGTCTGCGGGCTGGCGAAAGAACATGGCATCACGACCGTTGTCGATAACGCCTTTGCCACAAGTGTGCTGCAACGCCCGATGGATTATGGCGCGGATGTCGTTGCCTACAGCGCAACCAAATTGATGGACGGGCAGGGCCGTGTGCTCGCCGGTGCCGTGTGCGGGACGCAGAAATGGATCGATGAGGTGCTGTTACCGTTTCAGCGCAATACCGGTCCGAACCTGTCCCCCTTCAATGCCTGGGTGGTGCACAAGGGGCTGGAGACGCTGGAACTGCGCGCCATGCGGCAGTCGGAGAACGCGCTGAAGGTCGGCAAATTTATGGAAGGGCGTGTGCCTACGATCCTCCACCCCGGTCTTGCCAGCCATCCGCAACACAATCTGGCAATGAGCCAGATGAAGGCATGCGGACCGATCTTTTCCTTCATTCTGGATGGCGGGCGCAAGCAGGCGCACCAGTTGTTGAACGCGCTGCAATTGATCGATATTTCGAACAATATCGGCGATGCCCGCAGCCTGATGTGCCATCCGGCATCGTCCACGCATCATGGCATGGGGCCGGAAGGCCGCGAAGCAATGGGGGTTGGCGAAGGTATGCTCCGTATCAATGTCGGGCTGGAAGATCCGCAGGATCTGATCGACGATCTGGATCAGGCATTAAAGGTGGCTGGTCTATGAGCAATATTCTCGATTCCTTCTTTACCGTCAGTGCGACGACCAACGGCATTACAGTGCGTGTTGCGCCCAATTATCTCAACGAACAGTCCCAGCCTGCGCAGGGGCGGTGGTTCTGGTCCTACCATATCCGGATCGAAAACCATGGTGACGAGCCGGTGCAACTGCTGACCCGTCATTGGAAAATCACCGATGGCCGCGCAATGGTGAACCATGTCGATGGCGACGGGGTGGTTGGCGAACAACCGCTGCTCAATCCCGGCGACAGCCATGACTATGTGTCCGGCTGTCCACTGGGGACGCCCAGCGGGATGATGGAGGGGCAGTACCGCTTCATCCGTGCCGATGGCAGCACATTTCTCGCCGAAATCCCGCGTTTCCAACTATTGGCACCGGCGACGGCGCGATGAAACGGACGCATTTGCCGCTCAATGGTCTGCGCGTCCTCGACGCGGCCGCGCGGCATTTGAGTTTTACGAAGGCCGCGGACGAGCTCGCTGTGACGCCCGCCGCCGTGGGCCAGCAAATCCGCGCATTGGAAGATATGCTCGGCGTCGTTCTGTTCCGGCGCACGCCCAAGGGTTTGGAACTGACCGGTGAAGGCACGGCCGGGCTGGAGGCTTTGCGTCAGGGTTTTCTGATGTTCGAAGACGCCGTGCGCGCCATGCAGGCGGGGCAGTCATCCAATTCCCTGACGATTGCCGCCCCGCGCGACTTTACGGCAAAGTGGCTTGCATCAAGGCTGGCAAAATTCGGGCAGGCCAATCCGGATACGCGCTTCACCCTGATTTCGGCGGACGAAGATATCGACTTTACCGAGGCGAATCTCGATCTCGCAATCCGGCTGACCGAAGGACCCGGCGAACATGAAGGCGTGCGGCTTGCCGAGGGCGCCTTTGTGACCGTTGGCGCGCCCGAAGGCGGCGCGGACACACCCATTAGCTGGCCGCATTGCCCCGTGGCTGACGGGCTGCCTGCGCTTCGTCTTGCCGATGCCGGACTTGCCATAGACGCAGCCGCCATCGGCCTTGGCAGGGCCAATGTCCCCCATCTTTTGGCAGAAGCCGATCTGGCCGCCGGGCGCGTGAAGGCATTGGACAATGCCAAAGAAAGCCGTCTTGCCTATTGGCTGGTCGCACCATTGCCCCAATGGCGTCAGAAAAAGGTCAAGGCGCTGGTCGAAGCACTGACGGAATGACCGCGCCCACTTTGCGTACCGAAAGGTTGGTTCTGCGCCAGCTGGTTCTGGATGACGCAGCGGCCCTGTTCCCCATTTTGTCGGACGACACGGTCATGCATTATTGGTCGAGCGGTCCCCATCGGCATGAGGATGAAACGCGGGAATATCTGCAATGGAACGCCGATCCGGATTGCGGCCACCATTGCTGGGCAATCACCTTTACAGGTGAAAAGGCGTTGGGCTGGGTCATTCTGATCCCCCGCCGGACAGGCAATTTTGAGCTTGGATATATTCTGGCCCGCGAATTTTGGGGGCAGGGGCTTGCGACAGAGGCAATTTCGGCAGCGCTCGATTTTGCGTTTCGGACGTTAAAGCTGCGCCGGGTCATGGCCGATACCGATCCGGAAAATAACGGTTCGATAGCTTTGCTGCGCAAGCTCGGTTTCCGGCAGGAAGGGCATCTGCGCGCCGAATGGGAAACCCATATCGGTGTCCGAGACAGCCTGATTTTTGGCTTGCTTCAATCCGAGTGGCGTTCCTCGACGGGTTAGCCTGCCACGCTGTCCAGCAGCCGCGCCATTAACGCCGCAAAAGCGTCATTCTGCACTTCCTTTGTTGTGTCATTCCAGCTTCCGGTGATGACATACCAGTCACCGGCTTTCGACTGGGCAAGGAAACTCATGGAGATGACTCCGGGTTCGGAACCGCCCTTATAGCCGAGATATTGCCACTTATTGGCCGAAGCAGGAGCGACGCCTTTGTTCACGGCCATGACGTCGAGTGCGGTCTGGCTTCCGGTCTGGCGGATATTGCCAAGCAGATTGGCAATGTCGGAAGGGGAGGCGAACCATTCGATGCTGTCGATGGCAACCGGACCCGAACCCAGATTTACCAGATCTACCTTATCGAAGCCAAGCGACGCGGCTTCCTTGTCGAGTATGTTGCGCTGTTCCGCCTCATTTGCTTTCTGGAAACGGGTGCGCAACTCCGCGTTGCTCTTCAAGGCAAATGCCTCGACCGTATTCAGCATGGGCAATGCCTTGTCGGGATCGCTGTGTCCGATGGTCGCCAGCTTTCGTTCGACCGCATCCCGGCCAAGAACCCGCATGAGCGCATCTGTTGAGGCATTGTCACTCACCGATATCATCCACGTCGCAAGCGTCTGAAGCGTGACGGGAGTGGTGCGGGGCCAGTTGACCGTGGCACTGGACGAATGGCTGTTTGCGAGGATGGGAACGACGTCCGACCAACTGCGGCGGCCCGCCTGCACTTGGGAGGCAAGTTCGGCCAGCACATACAGCTTAAAGGTCGAGGCAATCGCAAATTGCTGTCCGGTGGCCCGTCCCGCAATCTGGGTCCTGCGTCCGTCCGCACCGATTTTTTCGACCAGATAGCCCGCCTTTCCGGGCAATTCGGCAAAGGCAGCATCGATTTTTGCGGGACTGTCCCCCTTCATATCGAACCCGGTGATCAGCAAACCGACGACCTTGTTGGGTGCGGACGGTTCAACCGAGATTTGCGCGGTGGCTATCGCCTTTTCATATTCGATTTTGATCGTTGCGCTATTTGGCCCCTGCGGTTCGACCGAGATGACCTTTAGCGGTTTGCCATGCTGGGCAATGAACTGGTCCGATAACAGCTTGAGCTGGGTCGCCGGAACGACCGCCAAAAAACTGGGCGCGAAAAACTCATCATAGGCCAGCGACCCTGCAAGAACCGCAGGCAGTTGTTCAATGCGCAGGTCCATCGGCTTGGCGGGTGTGGCCACGGCCTTCGCCGGAGTTTGTGCGTAAAGCGGCGGGCTTTGAACAGCCGCGAGCGCAAGCAGGAGCATCCATCTTTTCATGCATTCTCTCCTCTTCTGGTGCGCGGGGCACCAGATGTTGTCAGGCGTCAATCGCCTCCTCATCAAGCTGGGCCGCATTGTCCTGAATGAAGTTGAACCGGTGCTCCGGATTCTTGCCCATCAGGCGGTCGACCAGATCGGTTACCGCCGCGCGTCGTTCATATTCGTGCGGCAGCGTAATGCGAATGAGCGACCGGGTTTTCGGGTCCATCGTCGTTTCGCGCAACTGGTTGGGGTTCATCTCGCCCAGACCTTTGAAACGGCCGACTTCGACCTTTTTGTTTTTGAAAACCGTTGCCTCCAGCTCGGCGCGATGGGCGTCGTCGGCGGCATATACGCTCTGACTGCCATGGGTCAGGCGATAGAGCGGTGGGCGTGCGAGATAGAGATGCCCCGCCTTCACGATTTCGGGCATTTCCTGAAAGAAAAATGTCATCAGCAAGGTCGCGATATGCGCCCCGTCGACATCGGCGTCGGTCATGATGATGATGCGTTCATAACGCAGATTATCGGGGTTGCAGTCCTTCCGCACGCCGCATCCCAGCGCGAGTTGCAGGTCGGCGATTTCATTATTGGCGCGAATTTTGTCGGACGTGGCGGATGCCACGTTCAGGATCTTACCCCGAATCGGCAAGATCGCCTGGGTCTTGCGGTCCCGCGCCTGTTTGGCGCTGCCGCCGGCGCTGTCGCCTTCGACGATGAACAATTCGGTCCCGGTCGGATCGTCCGAGGCGCAATCGGTCAATTTGCCGGGCAGACGTACCTTTCGGCCGGATGTGGCGGTCTTGCGCTTGACCTCCCGCTCTGCCTTGCGGCGCAGGCGGTCGTCTACCTTTTCCAGAATGAAGCCCATTAGGGCTTTGCCGCGTTCCATATTGTCCGTCAGGAAATGGTCGAAATGGTCGCGGATTGCGTTTTCGACCAGACGGGTTGCCTCGGGCGAGGTCAGCCGGTCTTTCGTCTGGCTCTGGAACTGGGGGTTCCGGATGAAGACCGACAGCATCAGCTCGGCTTCGTTGAAAATATCCTCGGCCGTAATCTGCGCGGCCTTTTTCTGGCCGACCAGTTCACCAAAAGCGCGCAAGCCCTTGGTGAGCGCGGCTCGAACACCAGCTTCATGCGTGCCGCCATCCGGCGTGGGGATGGTGTTGCAGTACCAGCTATAGGCACCGTCGGAATAGAGGGGCCAGGATATTGCCCATTCGACGCGGCCTTGGCTGTCGGGGAAATCCTGCGTTCCGGCAAAGAAGTCGGTGGTGGCGCAGGCGCGCGAACCCAGTTGCTCACGCAGATGATCGGACAGACCGCCCGGAAACTGGAATACCGCCTCGGCGGGTACATCGGCGCTTGCCAGTTCGGGATCGCAGCGCCAGCGGATTTCGACGCCTGCGAACAAATAGGCCTTGGATCGTGCCAAGCGGAAGAGCCGCGCGGGCTTGAACTTGGCGTCCTGCCCGAAAATCTCGGGATCGGGGGTGAAGGCCGTGGTCGTGCCGCGGCGATTTGGTGTCGGGCCAAGCTCTTCCAGCGGGCCGAGGGGCAAGCCCCGCGCAAAGCGCTGGCGGTACAATTGCTTGTTGCGCGCAACTTCAATGACCGTGTCGGTTGACAGTGCGTTTACGACCGACACGCCGACGCCGTGCAAACCGCCCGATGTCGCATAGGCCTTGTCCGAAAATTTACCGCCCGAATGGAGCGTGGTCAGGATGACCTCGAGCGCGGATTTGTCCGGGAATTTGGGATGGGGATCAACGGGAATGCCGCGACCATTGTCGGTAATCGTCAACCGGTTGCCAACGCCCAGATGTACTTCGATCCGGTTGGCGTGACCGGCAACAGCCTCGTCCATCGAATTGTCCAGAACTTCCGACGCAAGATGGTGAAGCGCACGTTCGTCGACGCCGCCAATATACATGCCGGGCCGGCGCCTTACAGGCTCCAGACCTTCCAGCACCTCGATCGCGGAAGCATCATATTCGTTGGAAGCGGCGGTCGCTGCGGCGCTGCCACCAAAAAGGTCATCACTCATGCCGTCGATATAGGCTGCGCAGAGTCACCCGTGCAAGCACCGTATCAATTTGCCCACAGGAAAGTTTTTGGTCGATAAGGACGATGTTTTTGTCGAAAGTCGATATTTGCGTTAGGCTGTCTGGATAGTGTGTTATCTCGACAACACAGAGGGGGCGTCCATGCTTGAAATTTCAGGGGTAAGTCATGTCTACGCAAATGGAACGAGGGCACTGGATGCGGTGAACCTTTCCATTCCCAGGGGAATGTATGGCCTGCTTGGCCCGAATGGCGCGGGCAAGTCGACCCTCATGCGCACAATCGCGACATTGCAGACACCTACCAGCGGTTCGATCAAATTTGGCGACCTGGATATCCTGCAAAATCCCGGGGAACTGCGGAAACGGCTTGGCTATCTTCCGCAGGATTTCGGCGTCTATCCGCGCGTGACGGCGTTCAACATGCTGGACCATATGGCCGTACTCAAAGGCGTGTCGAGCAAGGGCGAGCGCAAGGCAGTTGTCGAAACCTTGCTGAACCAGACCAATTTGTGGAACCATCGCAACCAGTTTATCGCCGGATTTTCAGGCGGTATGCGGCAGCGCTTCGGCATAGCCCAGGCGCTGATCGGTTCGCCTGAACTTATCATCGTGGATGAACCGACGGCGGGCCTTGATCCTGAGGAACGGAACCGGTTCCTGAACCTGCTCGCCGGGATCAGCGAGAATGTTGTGATCATCCTTTCAACCCATATTGTTGACGATGTGGCCGACCTGTGTCCCCGCATGGCCGTCCTCGCCGGTGGCCGTGTGCAACTGGAAGGCGCGCCGCTTGACCTGATTGCGCAGACCAAGGGGCGTATCTGGAAAAAGACGATCGGCCGCGACGAACTGGAAGCGCACCAGCAGCAATATCAGGTCATATCCACGCGGCTTTTCGCCGGCCGGACCATTATCCACATCCTCGCCGATGCGAAGCCAGCCGGATTTGACGATGTCGAAGCGGGGCTGGAGGATGTGTATTTCACAACCCTGGCCGATCTGCGTCGCGCCGCTTGAGGGGTGTGAAACATGCTGTTTGACGTCGCACGCTTCGAATTGCGTTACCAACTGCGCAACCCGGTTTTCTGGGTTTCGCTGCTGCTCTTCTTTCTGCTGGGCTTTGGCGTTACCGCCAGTGACAATGTCAGCATCGGTTCGCCGGGGACCGTGCATGAAAATGCGCCCCACGCAATCGCGTCGATGATTGCACTGGCATCGCTATTCTACCTGTTCGTTATCACATCTTTTGTGGCGAACGCGGTTGTACGCGATGACTCAACCGGCTTCGGGCCGATCATAAAGGCCACGTCCATTGGCAAGTCCAACTATGTGCTGGGCCGCTATCTCGGCGGTCTCGGGATCGCGCTGCTGGGATATTTTGCCGTTCCTGCGGGCATGCTGGTCGGCGTATTCATGCCCTGGGTGGATCCGGAAACCGTTGGGCCGAACAACCCCGCTTATTATCTGTGGCCCTACCTCATTCTGGCGGTGCCCAATATCCTGCTGATGTGCAGCCTGCTGTTTGGCCTGGCCACCATCACGCGGTCGATGCTCTGGAGCTATATCGGCGTTGTGATATTCTTCATGGGCTATCTGATTGCGACAACGGTATTGGGATCGAAAGTCGAATATCAGGATTTGCTCGCCCGTTACGAACCCTTGGGTTTCGGCGCCTTGTCCGAGGCAACTCGCTATTGGACAGCGTCCGACATGAACAGCAAATTGCTGCCGTTCCAGGACCAGCTTCTGTTCAACCGTGTGCTGGTACTGGTGCTTTCCGCCGTGTTGCTTGCGCTCACCTATTGGCGTTTCTCAATGGAAGAGCGCGCGCCATCCAAGCGCAAATTGAAGAAGCTCGCACGGCAAAAGGCGGGCGAGGTGGGTGATGTTGCACATATTGTTGCCGCCCCTTTAGTGAACCGCAGCTATGGCGGGGCCGCTACACGCGCCCAATTCCTGGTCCGCCTGAAAATGGAGGTGCTGCAAGTCCTGCAAAGCCCGGGCCTGATCGTGCTGATGCTGATCGCGTTGATCAATACGATAGCCGGATTGTGGCTTACCCAGACGGTTTATGGCACGGCCTCGCACCCCATTGGGGCGGATATCATTACGAACATCATCGACGGCTTCACGATTTTCCTGCTGATCATCGCGGTGTTCTACGGTGGCGAACTGGTGTGGCGCGAACGGGATGTGAAGATCAACGAGATCGTCGATTCCACCCCGACCGCCAACTGGGTCATGACCATTCCCAAGGTCGTTGCAATCTTCCTGATCCTGTTGAGCATAAACGCCGTGGCGATGGCCACCGGGCTGGTATTCCAGCTGATCAAGGGTGTCGAAGAATTCGGCATTGCCAACTATGTGGTCTGGTTCATCCTGCCGTCGACTGCGGAAATGCTGATGGTCGCAATTCTGGCCGTGTTTTTGCAGGCGGTCAGTCCCAACAAATATGTGGGATGGGGGCTGTTTCTGCTCTGGTTCATATCGGGCGTCTTCCTGCGCAATATGGGCTATAGCAACGCACTCTACACCTATGGCGGGAACCCGCCCGTGCCGCTCAGCGATATGAACGGCGATGGTGGCTTCGGTTATGGTGCGTGGGTGCTGCGCGGCTACTGGCTGGCTTTCGGGGTCATATTATTGGTGATCGCGCATTTGATCTGGCCCCGTGGGACCGACACAAGATGGCGCAACCGCATCCGGAGAATCCGTCCCGGATTGCGCGGTGCACCGTTGGCCCTGATCGGTGCCAGTACCGCTGCAATGGTCGTGACAGGTGCCTATGCATGGCAGAATTTCAAAGTCCTCAACCGCTATGAAACGAGCGATGAGGCAGAGAAGTATCAGGCGGATTATGAGAAAAAATATCTGAAATACGAGAATTTGCCGCGACCTGTCGTGAAATCCGTAACGCTGGATGCGCAGATTTTTCCCAAGGACCGCCTGATGGAGGTAACGGGCCGCTATCTGATGCGCAATGAAACCGACAGGCCGATTGCCGAAGTCCATATCCGGCAGGGTAATCGCGATGCTGCATTCCCGAAACTGGCCCTGGCAGGTGCCAAACTGGTGCAGGACGACAAGAAATTTGGCTATCGCATCTTCCGTTTCGACCGGCCGTTGCAGCCGGGTGAAGAGACGAGGCTCGATTTTCAGTCCCGTATCCACCATCGCGGTTTCCGCAATGGTCCGCCGGATACGTCGGTGAATCTGAATGGCACATTCGTCAACAATTTCGAATTTGCGCCGATTGTGGGCATGAGCCGCCAAGGCGTTTTGCAGGACCGGACCCAGCGCCGTCGTCAGGGATTGCCCGCCGAATTGCGGATGGCAAGGCTTGAAGATATCGCGGCGACGCGGGAAAATTATGTCCGCACAGACTGGGTCATGTCCGACATCCGGGTGACAACCGACGCCGATCAGGTGCCGATCGCACCCGGCAAAAAGCTGTCGGACGAGAGCAAGAATGGCCGCAGGACAGCCCATTTCGTGAGCTCCGCGCCTATTCACAACTTTCTGTCGATCCAGTCGGCCCGCTACAAGTTGACCGAAAAGAACCATAAAGGCGTGTTGCTGACCATCTATCATGACCCGCGCCATGAATGGAATGTTCCGAAGATGATTGCGGCGCTGGAAACAGGGCTGGATTATTATCAGGCCAATTTCGGTCCTTATCAGTTTGACTATGCCCGTATCATCGAATTTCCGGGATATCAAAGCTTCGCCCAAGCATTTGCCGGAACGATGCCCTATTCCGAAAGTGTCGGTTTTGCGGCCGATGTTTCGGACCCGGATGCGATTGACTATGTCACCTATATTACCGCGCATGAATTGGGGCACCAATATTGGGCGCATCAGGTAATCGGTGCCGATGTGCAGGGGCAGACCTTAACCAGCGAAACACTGGCGCAATATTCTGCATTGATGGTCATGAAAAAAATCTACGGGCCGGACAAGATCCGCAGATTCCTGAAATATGAACTCGACCAATATCTGGCAGGGCGAAAAGGCGATCCCATTGGGGAGCAACCACTTTATCGCGTCGAAAACCAGCCCTATGTCCATTATCGCAAGGGTTCGATCGTCTTCTACCTGTTGCAGGAAAGACTGGGTGAAGACGCGGTCAACCGTGCCCTGCGCCGTTTTGTGGAAGCATGGAAATTCAAACCGGCACCATTTCACCGGTCGGTGGACCTGATTGCCGAATTGCGGAAGGAAGCAAAAACCAGCGAGCAGCAGGCGCTGATTACCGACCTGTTTGAACGCATCGCGGTTTATGATCTGAAGGCAAAAGAGGCGAAATCGACCAAAGGTCCGGATGGCCTGTGGAAGACCAGCATCACGCTTGAGGCCAACAAATATTACGCCAACAGCAAAGGGACCGAGACGCTGGCTGCACTTGGCGAGAATATCGAGATTGGCTTGTTTGGTGCGAAGCCAGGTATCGGTGCCTTTGGTGCAAAGGATGTGATTTCGATTGATCGCAAGCCTGTCAAAGACGGCAAGCAGATTGTGGTCATAACGTCGAAGCGCAAACCGGCCTTCGCAGGGATCGATCCCTATAACTTCTACGTCGACCGTAATTCGGACGATAATGTGATCGATGTCACCAGCTAGGTCCTGACGCTTCGGTCCTGACCCTAAACGAAAAAGGGCGGCCCGTTGAGGCCGCCCTTTGCGTTACTGTTAGCGAACCCGGGGGCCGCCGAAAGGCATGGGCGGGGGCGGGCGACGAACGCCGCGCGGCAGTTGCGCCTGATAGGCACGTCCGCAATGCTCAACGCAATAGGGGAAGCCGGGGTTCACAGGCTCTCCACAGAAATGGAAATCCGCTTCACCGGGGTGACCCAGCGGCCAACGGCAGACGCGCTCGTTCAAATCGAGCAGCGAAGTCTTGTCGGCCATTTCGGGGCTTGGCTTTGCAGGTACCAGACGGCGTGGCGGAGCAGGCGGGATAGGTGCCTGCTGGTCGCCCGGTCCCTGACGCATGAACCCGCCCGGGCCAATGGAAACGATACGCGGCATGGCCGACGCTGCACGTTCCGGAGCGGCTTCGCCCGAGGCAGGGGCAGGATCGGCGGCACGTGGTGCCGGTGCCGAAGGCGCCGTGCGGGGCTTGGCCGCAGCAACTGCCGCAGGCTTAACAGGCGCCGCCTTTTTGGGGGCTGCCTTCTTTTCGGGCTCATTGGCCTTGACCGGAGATGGGCGTGATTTCAGGCCCAGTCGGTGCGCTTTGCCGATAACCGCGTTACGCGATACGCCGCCCAATTCGTCGGCGATCTGACTCGCGGTGAGCCCTTTTTCCCAAAGGTTCTTCAATTGGTCGATCCGCTGGTCAGTCCAGGACATAAGTGCTTTCCCAAATTCTAAAATAAATTGCCGCTTCTCAGGCGCAATTGCGCCTTGCGGTTCAAGCTGCAAGCCGATAGTCGATTGCGCGATGAGTATCCACCAAAAAACCGCACAAGGCCCAGATAGGGACTCGACGCCGATCGTTCAACTGCCCGACGGTGTCCGCATGATCCGCCATGTCAACTGGATCGGCCTGAAGACACTCTACATGAAAGAGGTGCGCCGGTTTTTCAAAGTGCAACTGCAGACGATCTGGGCACCTGCAATCACCACACTATTATACCTGATTATCTTTACAGTCGCCCTGGGTACCGTGAAGCCTACGGTGCTCGGCGTTTCCTTCGCCGACTTCATCGCGCCGGGCCTTATCATCATGGGCATGATGCAAAATGCATTTGCGAATTCGAGCTTTTCGCTTCTGGTCGGGAAAATCCAGGGTACGATTGTCGATTATCTGATGCCCCCCTTATCCAATGCCGAAGTGCTGGCGGCGCTAACGGCTGCGGCCGTGACGCGCGCCTTCCTTGTGGGTGGCACCATATGGTTGGCCATGGCGCTTTGGCCCGGAGTAAATGTAACTCCCGCACATTTCTGGGCGGTACTGTGGTTCGGCCTTATGGGTTCAACGCTCCTCGCGCTGATTGGTGTGATGACGTCAATCTGGGCGGAGAAGTTCGATCATGCTGCCGCGATTACGAATTTCGTTGTTGCGCCCGCTGCGCTTTTGTCCGGAACCTTCTATTCCGTCGACAAATTGGCCCCCACCTTTCAGGCGATCAGCCACGCCAATCCCTTTTTCTACGCAATTTCCGGTTTCCGCTATGGCTTTATCGGCAGCGCGGACAGCCCGGTAGAATTCGGGGCATTGCTGTTGCTGGGGATCAACCTGGTGCTTGCGATTTTATGCTATCTCTTGCTGCGTTCCGGTTGGAAATTGCGCGCCTAAACTCTGCGGGCTTCGCGCCGTTTAACCTCTGATAAAGGGGGCAAAATGATAAAGGCTGCACTGGTAAAGCTGCAACATCGTTGCGAAAGGCTGACGTCTATTCTGGCATTCGGAACCGCCACCGAAATTAGCGCGGCGCGCGAATTGCTCCGGCAGTCGCTGGTTGAACTCTATCAGCTTGGATATTGGCGGGAACAGCCGGACCAGTTCAAGCGCCATATGCGCCTGTTCCGGGCCAGCGGTCCCGATCAGTTCACCGTGCCGGCGTCCATGTCTGCGCCTGACAGAAGGGGCCGATACATCCCTTGACCACAAGATTGCCGGACTTGCCCTTGTAAATAATCGACCGGTATGTTTTGCCGGATTTGGGGTCGTAAATCTGGCCTTTCCATTCATCACCGGCCTCTTTGAATCCGGTCAGAATGTTCATGCCCAGCAATGTGCGGCTGCGAAGTGCCTTGTTCGGATTGTTCACATCCTTCTGTCCCACGCCATTAGGCGGGGGAACGAGGAACTTGGCAAGTTTACCGCAGATCGTCGCCCCGCATTCGTAAATTTCGACCACGCCGTCTTTGCTTTGTGTCGTCCAGCGGCCGGTGACCGGCGCTGCTGCCTGGGCTGAAACCGAAAGAAAACCCAAGGCAATCAATGCTGCAGATAATTTGGGGGATACCATAAACTCTCCTCGAACTGGTGCGCTTACCATAACGTCCAATCCTGTTGCCGCAATGTTTTTGCCTTTTGAAGACATCATGCTAACCCGATTTCCATGACAGAAATCATCCTCTTCGATTACTGGCGGTCTTCTGCCAGCTACCGTGTTCGCATCGCCCTGAACCTCAAGGGTGTCCGCTACACTTCGGTTCCGACCAGCCTGCTGGAAGGACAGCATAAGGCGCCCGAATATGTCGCCCGCAATCCGCAGGGTTTTGTGCCCATGTTGCGCATTGACGGGCACGACCTGACCCAAAGTCTCGCCATCATCGATTATCTCGACGCGCATTATCCCGATCCGGCCATGGTCTCGTCCAATCCGGCGGACAGGGCGAAGACATTGGCGCAGGCACTCATCATCGCTGCGGATATTCATCCGGTAAACAACCTGCGCATACTCAAATATCTGAAGGACGAGCTGGGCCATAATCAGGACGCGATTGATGACTGGTACCGTCACTGGATCATCGAAGGCTTTACCGCGCTGGAGGCGATGGCCCCGGCGGACGGACTTTTTGGCGGCGATTTGCCGAACCTTGCGGATGTGTGCCTTGTTCCGCAAATGGCCAATGCCCGGCGCTTCGCAACGCCGCTCGACGCCTTTCCGCGATTGGTGCGGATCGATGCGGCATTGACCCAGATGCCGGCATTTGTCGCGGCGCATCCGGATGCGGTTAATCCCGACGCATGAAGCGCGCATTGCTTTTCGGCCTACCGCTGTGGATGGCGGCGACACCGCTATGGGCGCAGGATTGCCAACTGCCGGTGCGGGATGAAAATGATCAGGCACATTACGGCTGTCGTCCTGCCATCGACATGCAACTGCCCGTTGCGATTACCGCGCTAACAGATGCGGACATCCTTGTTGTCGGGACCCTGGCCGATCCCCGGTCCGATTCTGCCTATCCCGTGACGCGCATTGATGTCGCCGACCATCCGGGCGCACGGCTGGAAACGGCACTGCAACAGGCCGCGGGTTTGCAGCAATTCCGGCGATCGGATGCACGCACCGCCAATCCGACAAGCCAGGGGATTACCCTGCGCGGACTGGGCGGAAATGCGTCCTCGCGTGTCCTGCTGCTTCTGGACGATGTGCCGCAGGCCGATCCCTTTGGCGGGTGGGTCAGCTGGCCCGGTTATGATGCGCTCAATCTGGCGCGCATCACCGTCCGCAGGGGGGCAGGGCAGGTGACGTCCGGCGCGGGCGCGCTTGGCGGCGTTGTTGAGCTGGACAGCCTGCAATATCGTGACCTGCTCTCCGGCCGCCTGGCCTATGGCAGCCGCGATAGCGTCGATGCCAAGGCGTCAGTCCTGCGTAAACTGGGCGCCGGAAGTATTTCGCTTTCCGGAAGCTACGCCCGCGGTGATGGTTTTGTTCCGGTTGTGAAAGGGCAGCGCGGCGCCGTCGATCGTGCGGCACCTTATGAACAGGCCGGACTTGCCCTGCGCGCCGTCGCGCCGGTTTCGGACAATACCGAACTGCAGGCCAATATGCGCGCATTCACCGACGACCGGGATCGCGGTTTTGATTTTTCCGATAGCCAGAATAAAGGCGTCGATGCCAGCCTCCGTCTTGTGAACCGGACGATGGCAGGCTGGCAATGGAGCGCGCTGGGCTATGTCCAGATCCGCGATTTTGCCAATCGCTTTGGCGCCATTGCGGCCGGGCGGAACAGCGTTGCGCTGACGCTGGACCAATATTCCGTGCCTTCGACCGGGCTTGGCGCACGGATCGAGGTGCGTCCGCCTTTGGGCGACAAGGTCGAACTCCGCCTTGGCAGTGACTGGCGACGGACGTCGGGGGAGACGAATGAGAATTTCTTTTTCACAGGACTGGTCCCGGGCCGCAGCCGCCGTGCCGGTGGCCAGAGCGATACCATAGGGTTCTTTGCCGAGGGCAGTTACACGCCCAACGATAACCTGACCCTGACCCTTGGCGGGCATGCCGACCGCTGGAAAATCACCAATGGTTTCCGCAAGGAAGTGAATATCGGCGGCACCGTGCGCTCCGATGATGTGTTCGCGGACCGTTCGGGCTGGGAAGGAACGGGCAGGGGGAGCATTGCCCTGTTCGTGAACGACAGTGTGAAGCTGCGCGGCGCGGCCTATGCGGGCTGGCGCTTGCCGACCCTGAACGAGCTGTACCGCCCGTTCCGCGTGGGCGCGGATGCGACCGCTGCCAACGAATTGCTCACGCCTGAAAGGGTGCAGGGTGTGGAAATCGGTGCGGATCTCGAAACCGACGCGCTTAGCCTTCGCGCCACGGCCTTTGCGAACCGGCTGAAAAACGCCATTGCCAATGTCGGGCTGGGAATCGGCCCCGGCAATTTCCCCGGCGTCGGCTTTGTCGCAGCAGGTGGCGTATACCGGCAACGTCAGAATCTGGACGCCATTGCCAGCAAGGGTGTCGAACTGGAATTCGATTACCGGTCCGGACCCTATGCCTTTGGCGCGCGCTATGCCTATGTCGATGCTGAGGTCGACGCGTCGGGAACGGCTGCGCTGCTGGATGGCCTGCGCCCGGCACAGGTGCCCCGCCATTTCGCGTCGGCGAGCGTCGCCTATGACGCAGACGCGTTCCGGGCCGAGTTTGATGTGCGCTATGTTGGCGGGCAGTTTGAAGATGACATCAACAGCCGCGGACTGGACGATGCGCTGACCGTCGATGCCGGGTTCAGCTATCGCCTGTTGGATAAGCTCAGGCTTGAACTGCGCGGCGAAAATCTGTTTGATAGACGCGTCGAGGCGGCCATCGGGAGTGACGGTGTGATTGAGAGGGCAACACCACGAACCATTTGGGCCGGGATAGCGGTGGAATTTTGATGGCCAGGGCAAAGCAGCAACTGAAACTTGCCGAGTTTCTTCCGTACCAGCTTTCGATCACGTCGAACGCGGTCAGTGACCTGATCTCCCGGGCCTATCGTGGCCGCTTTGCCCTGAAAATCCCGGAATGGCGATTGATGGCCGTGCTGGGGGAGGTGCCTTCGGCGACCCAGCGCGAGCTTGTCGCGGCCACCGCGATGGACAAGGTCACCGTCAACCGCGCCTCCAAAGCATTGGAGGACCGTATGCTCATCGGACGGGCGCCCAATGTTGCCGATGGCCGGTCCCACCACCTTGCACTGACCGCCACGGGCCGCGAACTTTACGACCAGATCGTTCCGCTCGCACTTTCGGTCGAGGCGGAACTCGAAAAGATACTGGGCAGCGGGGAGGCGCAGGCGCTGGAGAAAATGCTCGCCCAGTTGCGGGCCCGTGTCGCCGAACTGGGCTAAGTTAGTTCTTTTCAAAATTGGTTTCATTTGTTACTAGTTTCGGAACGATTGACCCTGAACGAAAGCGTGTATCCGGATGACCGACCTGTTTGAAAATCCCCTTGGCCTCGACGGCTTTGAGTTTGTCGAATTTGCGGCACCCGAAAAAGGCATTTTGGAACCTGTATTTGCCAGCATGGGCTTCACGCATATCGCGTCGCACCGTTCCAAGGATGTGGATCTGTGGCGGCAGGGTGAAATCAACCTGATTGCCAATTACGAACCCCGCAGCCCCGCCGCATATTTTGCCGCCGAACATGGCCCCTCGGCCTGTGGCATGGCGTTCCGGGTGAAGGACGCGGCCAAGGCCTATCACGAAGCCATTGAACGCGGTGCGGAACCTGTGGAGAGCAAGACCGGTGTCATGGAGCTGCGGATTCCTGCCATCAAGGGAATTGGCGGTGCGTTCATCTATCTGGTCGACCGCTATGCAACGCTTGAAAATCCAGAGGCGCTGTCGATTTATGACATTGATTTCGAATATCTTCCCGGCATCGTGCGCAATCCCGTCGGCGCGGGTTTCCAGAAAATCGACCACCTCACACATAATGTCTATGGCGGGCGGATGGCCCATTGGGCGGGCTGGTACGAACGTATCTTCAACTTCCGCGAAATCCGCTATTTCGACATCAAGGGCGAATATACCGGCCTTACCAGCCGGGCGATGACCGCACCGGATGGAAAGATCCGCATCCCGCTGAACGAAGAAGGAAAGGCCGGAGGCGGGCAGATTGAAGAATATCTGCGCGCCTATAATGGCGAAGGTATCCAGCATATTGCCCTTATCTGCGACGATCTTGTCGGGTGCTGGGATAACTTGCAGAAACTGGGCGTGCCTTTCATGACCGCACCGCCGGAAACCTATTACAAGATGCTGGATGAAAGGCTGCCGGGGCATGGTGAGCCTGTTGCCGAACTGCAGAAGCGGGGCATCCTGCTCGACGGAACCACCGAAGGTGGCCAACCCCGCCTGTTGCTTCAGATATTTGCCCAACCCCAGATTGGCCCGGTATTTTTCGAGTTCATCCAGCGGCGCGGGGATGAAGGCTTTGGCGAAGGAAATTTCAAAGCGCTGTTCGAGAGTATCGAGCGTGACCAGATCGAGCGCGGCGTACTGGAGGCCGCATCATGAGCGTGCCCTTCACCTCCGAACGGATCCACCATGTCGCCTACCGCTGCAAGGACGCCAAGCAGACGGTGGAATGGTATGAACGGGTTTTGGGATTTTCCTACACCAACGCCTTTGCCGAAGATTATGTCCCGTCAACAGGGGCTTACGACCCCTATATGCATATATTTCTCGATTGCGGGGGCGGGAATGTGCTGGCCTTTTTCGAGCTTCCGAACCAGCCTGAAATGGGGCGCGATGAAAAAACACCCGCGTGGGTTCAGCATCTCGCTTTCAAAGTTGCGGATTTCGATACGCTGAAGGCTGCCAAGGCGCATATCGAAGCACAAGGCATTGAAGTCCTTGGCCCGACCTATCACGGCATATTCCGGTCCATCTACTTTTTCGATCCCAATGGTCACCGGCTGGAACTGGCCTGCGACATCGGGACCGATGAACAATATGCCGAACTGAAACGTGTTGCACCTTTGATGCTGGACGAATGGGACCAGACCAAGAAAGCGCCAAAACACGCCGACTGGTTACATATCGAACCCGGAGGCGAGTGAACTAATTGAATGCCTCGATGGCCGGTCTGCCTACCTTCGGTGTATCGGTCTTCGGCATCTTTGCTTCTAACGGGGCGAGCCAGATATTCGCCTTGTCGCCGATGAAAATCTGGGGTCGAGAGGGAACCAGTTGTTTCGAACTTTCCCAGCTGCTGATCAGGCTGACGGCTTCGGCGGTCGCATTTTCAAATGTCTGCGGTTTACGCAGGCCATTATTGATCAGCGCATCACCAAAGAAGGTCCAGTCATTGCCCGGCGCGCATCCGAACGAAGTCCTGTTGGATGCCGCGGCGGTAACAATGACCGAGTTTTCGTTGGTCAAAAGCGGAAGGAACACGCCGGAATAGCAGGCCGACAGCAATATCATCCTGCGTTCAAACCCAAGATCGTCCAGCAATCGGGCAAGACGGACAGGCGCGATCATTCCGATCCCTTTTTCCCCGTCCCGATAGGCAAGCCCGCTATTGGGATCACCATGAGACGTCGTAAAAAGGACAAGCACATCTTCTTTGAGGTTCATCTTCGACGCAACGGCCGCCAGCGCCGTCGCCAGATTGGGCGGCGATCCCTGAGGTATGCCGACGCTCTGGTCGTCGGCGCCCGCGGCGAGATAGATGGTGCGCCCCGCGGCGCCATAGCGGCGGCTCAGCACTTTTGCAGCTTCGCTCGCTTCCTTGGAAAAGACAGGGTCAGAGTCGAGCCCGATTGTAACAACATAGGAATCAATCACACCGTTCCGCTGGGGCTGAAGCGCGGCAATAGCGGTTGCGAGGCGCTTATGCTGGGCAAGGTGCCAATTGGCGCTCCGGTTCTGCTCCATCGACCATCCGTTTTTGGCGGCCTCAACCGGATTGAAGCCTTGCTGGCCTGTCGCCGGATTCGTTACGATCATGGCGAGCGCCAGCACCGTTGCCTTCAGTCTTTTTCGCATGATGTCGCCAGTTCCCCCGCCATCGTCAATCACGCACCGAATGTAAGACGACACAAACGGTTGCCGCAACCGGAATGTGCAGGCATCATATCATGTAACAAGAGAGGATATCTATGAAACTTGCATCCCTGAAATCAGGCCGTGACGGAAAACTTGTGGTCGTGTCGAACGATCTCGCTTGGTATGCGGATGCGGGTCATATCACGCCTACCTTGCAATCGGCACTGGATGACTGGGACCGGATTGCACCCCGGCTGGAGGCGTTGGCGACCGATTTGGAACATGCCGCCATCCCGCGGGAACGGTTCCACGAACATGATGCCGCCGCGCCGCTTCCCCGCGCGTACCAGTGGGCGGACGGTTCGGCTTATGTGAATCATGTCGAACTGGTCCGTAAGGCACGGGGGGCCGAGTTGCCCGCAAGTTTCTGGCATGATCCGTTAATGTATCAGGGCGGCTCGGACGAGTTTCTGGGCGCGCGCGACGATATTCCGCTCGCCGATGAATCCTGGGGCTGCGATCTGGAGGCCGAGATTGTCGTCGTCACAGGCGATGTGCCGCGCGGAACGTCGGCGCGGGATGCGCTGTCGCACATCCGCCTCGTCGGACTGGTGAATGACGTAAGCCTGCGCAACCTGATACCCGCCGAACTGGAAAAAGGATTCGGTTTCGTCCAGTCCAAGCCGGCCAGTGCGCTGTCGCCCGTCTTCGTCACACCCGATAGTCTGGGTGATTACTGGAAAGACGGAAAGCTGCACCGGACGTTGATGGTTGACCTGAATGGCGCGCCTTTTGGCCGGGCCATTGCATCGGATGACTGCACCTTCGATTTTGGTGTCCTGATCGCGCATCTGGCAAAAACCCGCAATCTGGGTGCAGGGTCGGTCATCGGATCCGGCACGGTGTCCAACCGCGATGCCGATGGCGGGCCCGGACGGCCGATTTCGGAAGGCGGCTTAGGCTATAGCTGCATCGCGGAAGTCCGCATGGTTGAGAAAATTCTGAAGGGCGAAATGAAAATGCCGTTCCTGAAAGATGGCGATATCGTCCGGATAGAGGTTCGCGACGATGCGGGCCATTCGATCTTTGGCGCGATTGAACAGACAGTGCGCAAAGCCTGAAAACAGAAAGGGGCGGAGAATTTCTTCTCCGCCCCTTTTGCTTGAAAATTGGGTCGCCTTATTTCTTCGCGAAGGCATCGCCGATCGAACAGGCTGCCGGTCCGAGAATAACGATGAACAATACCGGCAGAATGAACAGAATCAGCGGGATGGTCATGATCGCGGGAAGGCGAGCGGCCTTTTCTTCTGCACGCATCATGCGCTCGTTCCGGAATTCGGCCGACAGAACGCGAAGCGCGGATGCCAGCGGCGTACCATATTTCTCGGTCTGGATCATGGTGGTCACCACGCCCTTGATCGAGTCGAGGTTCACACGATAAGCGAGATTTTCGAAGGCCATACGGCGTTCTGTTAAGAAGCCGAGTTCAATAGCGGTCAGCGCGAACTCGTCACCCAGTTCGGGATAGCCACGACCCAGTTCCTTGGCGACACGGTTGAAAGAGGTGTCGACGGTCAGGCCGGCCTCGGCGCAAATCACGAGCAGGTCGAGCGCATCAGGCAGACCCTTGCGGATGGCGTCGGTACGCTTCTGGATCAGGTTGCTGAGATAAATGTCTGCAGCCTTATAGCCCAAAATGGTGATGATGGCGAAGGCGGCAAAGCGCTTGAACGTGCTGTATGTTTCCAGACCGCCAAAGCCATAGATCCACAGCGCAGCGCCACCGCCGAACACGACAGGCAGAACCAGACGGCTGAAGATAACGGTAACGGCAAGTTCCTTGCGGCGGATACCGGCCTGTGCCAGCTTTTGCTGCACGATCTTGATCTGGTCTTCCTGCAGAACCTGCAGTTTCGACAGCATCTGCCGCATCTTGTCCGTTGTTTCGGTTTTGCGGACAAGCTTGGCGCGTTTCTTTGAGGTTGTGGCGGTAATACCGGCCTTCAATTGCTCGCGGCGTTCGCTCAGCGCCTTGACGCGCTTGGCCATAGGGTCACGAACGGTAACCGCAGCATAGATTGCAAAGATCACGGCGACCGCGGCCACAGCCGACAAAATGGTCGCGACCCACAAGACATCGATCCCTAAAAGTTGAGGTCCACCTGGATTGGTCATTTTTCTATCCCGCCCCCAAATTTAGATTTCGAAATTGACCATTTTGGCCATGATGAACGCCCCGATCGACATCCAGACAATGCCGATCATGCCGGCAATCATCAGCCGTGGTTCGAAGAAGAAGCCCGCCAGATATTTCTGGTTCACCGACCAGACCATGCCGAACACGAAGAAAGGCAAGGAACCGACGATATATGCCGATGCCTTCGATTCCGATGACATGGCGCGGATTTTCAGCTTCATCTGGGCGCGCTTGCGCAGCACGTCGGCAAGGTTCGCCAGCGTTTCCGCCAGGTTGCCACCTGTTTCGCGCTGAATGGCCAGGGTGATGACGAAAAACTGGAATTCGGGCGTGCCCATACGGTCCGCCGTTTCCTGCAACGCGTCCTCCATCGTCTTACCGATGCGTATCTTTTCGGTCACCATTTTGAATTCTTCACCGACGGGGCCGGGTATTTCCTTTGCGACCATGCCCAGTGTTTCACCGACCGGAAGACCGGATTTCAAACCGCGAACGAGCAGTTCGATGGCGTCCGGAAAGTTGGTGGTGAACAGCTTGATGCGCTTTGCCATCAGGAAGCTGACGGCGAAGTGCGGCAATCCCGCGCCCAGCATCAGGCCGCCGAACAGCGCCAGATACATGGGTGCGCCCTTGATCCACAGCGCGGCCATTACAAGAAACGCAATGCTTGCGGACGTGATGAGATATTGCTGCAGCGTCCAGTTCTTACCGGTCTGTGCAAGCCGCAGGCGCAGACGGTCGGCGCGGCTTATGCTGCGGCCATCTGTAAACACCAGCGGGCGACGCGCGGCAAGTGCCTTGCGCATTTGCTGTTCGACGCGCGCATCGGCGCTGTCGGAATGACGCATTTTGACGGCACCAAGACGACGCGAGGTTGCCTTACCGACATTGGGACCCATGAATGCGAGCGCAATCAGGACCAAAACCAGCATGAAACCCGTCGCAAGTATAAGATTCTGCATCATTTTCCGCTCAGTCCGTGATGGTCGGTGGCGTCGGACCCTGTGTGGACCCGGCCGCCATCGAAGCGATTATTTCTTTTTCAACAGCGACTTGAAGCCCGCCATGACCGATTTTTTGGCTTTTTCGGTTTCGGGTGCGGCTTCGGCAGCTTCTGCTGCGCTGCCCGCAATCATGTCGGCCAGATTGACGATGCCGGTCGACAATTTGCTGCCGCGCACGGCGTCGACCACCGGCTGACCCACCTTGGCGGCTTGCGCCGTTGCCTTGGGATCGGCGGGCAAAACCAGATCGATCTTGCGTTCAATCGTGCTTTCAAAGTCTTTCCGGCTGATTTCGAGCGCAGCCGCCTGAACCTTGTTTGCAACCACTAGCGTTTTGCAATGCGGCGCATTCTGCTTCAGCCATGCCAGTACGCGGATCGTGTCGCGTGCCGATGCCAGTGTCAGCTCGGTCGTAACGACCGCCATGTTCACGTCCTGCATCAGGTGCGGGTAGGCGATCAGCATGCTTCGCGGCATATCGATGACGGTGTTTTCAAAAGCGGCGCGGAATTCTTCCTGCAGCTGGTAAAACGCACTGCCGTCGGTCAGGACCGGACTGCTCATCGGGGCTTCGGCCGACAGGATCGACAATTTGTCGTTCGCCTTGATCATCGCGCGCTCGATAAAGAGCCCGTCGATACGGCTGGGATTGTCGATGGCGTCCGTCAGGCCGCGGCCCGGTTCGAGGTCCATCGCCAGCGCGCCGGTGCCGAAATGCACATCGAGATCGAGAAATCCGGTGGGATGTCCCTGGGTCTGCGAAAATGTCCATGCCAGCGACGACGCAATGGTCGACGCGCCGCAACCACCACGCGTGCCGATGACGGCGGTCGAGATGTGCGGACGATCGGCTGAATGTTCCTCATGCTTCGGCGCGTTCAGGATCGTCTGGGCGTTCGCAAAGGCGTCGCGCAAGGCGTCGGGGCTAAGCGGCTTCAGAAGATAATCCTGCAATCCGGACATAAGAAGGTCGCGGTAGAGGCGAACGTCGTTCACCTGACCTACAGCGATCACGATGGTGCCCGGTTCGCACACTTCGGCCAGGCTGTTGATGTCCGAAATCGGATCGCCCGATTCCGACAGGTCGACGAGAAGGATTTGCGGGCTTGCCGATACCGAAAGCGACTGGATGGCGTTACGCAGACCGCCTTTATAGGCCTTGTCCTGGCTCCACCCCATTTCCTCGCATACGCCCCGGATGACGTCGAGCGTCAGGTCGTCGCAGACATAGGCGTTAATCGGGTCACGTGTGCCGGCAACGCCGGATTTCCATGGAGCGTTCATTAGTTGCCTCCGGTTTTCGCGCGGTAGGTATCGACCGCTTTTTTGCCGCTATTTGAATCAAGCCGCTTGTTTTCCTGACCGCGAACCAGATCTTCGGGATCGGCGATCATGGCGGCGAGGTTGCTGTTAACAGCACAGCCGTGATTGCTGTGGTTGCTGGCATTGTAGTTACGGTCGTGATCCGTGGTCCAGTCGGGGCATGAAGGCACCGATGCCTTGGAACGGGTGACAACCACACGAACCATGCCCGGCGCAACCTGGCCGGCGGTTACAGGTGCAAGACCATCCAGCAGAACGCCACGCTCTGCAGCTACCTTCGACACGGCGTTGGTGGTCGCCTTGTCGGCATAGGACGAACCGAAATCGACCGAAACGCGGTCACCATAGCCAAGACGCAAGGCATCGAACCATTCGCCCAGACGCTGCTGCTCAACGGTCGAAATGCCGCTGCCGTCGCTGTTAAGGTCGATGGCAAAGTTCGTCCGTTCGACAACCGGCTGGTGAACCGAATACATCGACGTGTTTGTTGATCCCATTGAACCCGCAGCACAGCCGGCCAGTGTCATGCTGGCGGCCAGGGCGGTCAGGATTTTCGAATTACGCATGTTAAGTCTCCTGAACTGGGATCAATTGTCGAAGCTGAAGCCCGGGCCCGCATTGGATGCCTGAGCGGTTGCTTTCTTGCTGTCTTTCGGAAGAACCGGAGCAGCCTCGCTTACCGATCCCATTTCAGGACCGGTGGCAGGAGCCGGAGCGATTGTCGGCATCGGGCGGTTCTGGTCGCCTTTCTTGTCCAACACCTTGCCCATGATGACCCGTTCCGCATCGTTGATCGAATGCATGCCATCGGTGGGCAATTTGATTTCGCTGTCGGAGACCGGTTTCACCAGATAGGGGGTGATCACGATCATCAGTTCGGTTTCGTTCCGGCGCCAGCCGTTGGATTTGAACAAGGCTCCCAAAACAGGGATGTCACCAACGCCGGGCGTTTTGTCGACCGAATTGCTGAGCTGGTTGCTCAGCAAGCCTGCGATCATCATGCTCTGGCCCGAACCCAGTTCGACGGTCGTTTCGGCCATACGTGTTGTCGTTGCCGGAACTTCCAGACCACCGACGCGAACTGCGCCCTGCGACGAGATGTCCGATACTTCGGAACGGACACGCAACGAAATGCGGCCGTCTGCCAGCACGATCGGTGTGTAGGTCAGATTGACACCATAGGTCTCATACTGAACGGAAACGCCGTTATCGGACGATGTCACGATAGGGAAACGTCCCCCTGCCAGAAACTCGGCAGTTTCACCGGACACGGTCGTCAAATTCGGATTGGCAAGGGTCGAGACCAACCCGGCACGTTCCGACAGGTCGAACGCTGCCTCGACATCCACGCCGAACAGTTTTCCAAGGCCGGCAACAGTGGTCAATCCTTGCGGGAAGGTCACTGTGGTGCCTGTTGTAAAGTCACGTCCACGGCCAACGCCGAAGAAATAAGGCTGGCCGGCGCTATCCGTTCCGCGGTTGGCGCCCTGCAAATTGCCTGAAATTTCTTTCGACAGCGAGCGGCTGACTTCGGCAACGCGGACCTGCAGGTTGATCTGCAGAGGCGTCGCTGTCTTGATGCGGTTCACAACCTTTGCCTGCCCGCCGCTAAATGCGGTGACAAGATCGGCGGCATCGGATGCTTCTTCCGGCTGCTTGACCGTACCGGTCAGCATGATGATGCCGTTCATGGTCGTAACCTTGATGTCGGCATCCGGCATCGCCAGGGCCAGCATCTGGTCAATCGAGTCCAGATTGGTGCCGACCCGAACCGTTGCGGAATATACCGTGCGGCCGGCTGCGTCGGTTGCGACAATGCTCGTTTCGCCAGGGCCCTTACCAAGGATGTAGATCTGGCGGCCCGACTTGACTTCGACATCGGCAACCTGCGGGTTTGCGACAACCACGTCTGTGATGGTGCTGCCCAGATTAACCTGCTGTCCGCGACCGATTGAAAGGGTCACAAGCTTGGCGTCTTTTGCCGATTGCGCATTGGCGACCGTCGGGATGGCAACAAGTGCTGTCGTTCCCAAGGCTGCGGCCAGCGCAGCGGCTGCAAAGCCGGATTTGAGTTTTGATATCGTTTTCATCTTACTGTCTCCGGCTTACGTCAACGACGGTTTCGGCACCTGCGCGTGACACGCGCACGGTTTGCGAGCTGACGACTTTCTGGACTTGTCTTTGGATGCGAACATTTTCAGCAGCGATCGCGAGCGGCGTTTGGGCAGGGATGCTGCTCCGCTGGAACCGCGATACGTCGCCACCTGTGGTGTAGGTGCTCTTGCCTGCAACCGGACGCTGTGCCAGCTTCTTCATGATGGCAGCTTCCTGCTCGGCCGTTGCGCCTTCTGGAATGTTGACTTCGCCCGAAGCCAGAGCCTGCTCGAGTTCGGCTGCATTGTCTGCAAGCGAGCGGAGCGACAGGCTGATCGTACCGATTGACTGGGCAACCGTGATGCGTTCCGCAATCGACGGAGTCGCTTCCAGCGTAACCAGCTTATATTTGCGCACGACCGTCTTGCCTTCGGCGTCCACGGCATTTGTAGACCGCTGGTCGGTGGCAAGAACGCGCATGTTGCGCAGGATGGTTTCGGATACCTTCAGCGGCGGGCCACCGGGGCCTGCGATATTCTGCGTGAGCACAAGGTCAACGCGGTCGCCAGGGAACACGAAGCCTGCAACACCGGTCAGGGCCGATACAGGAACGGTCACGGCGCGCATGCCAGGGCCAAGCGCCGCAGCGAGGAACCCGCGATCGCCCGGTTTTACCAACGAACCCTTTGTGATGGGCTGGCCAGCTGTGATGGCATTACGTACGACGGTACCAACCAGCTCTTCCGGGGTCACACTGGGCGATGCCGTTGCACCATCGGGACCGGCGGTGCCGCCAGGGCCTTCGATGAAATAGGCGTCTTCGACCAGTTCTTTCGGCCATGGCTGATAGCGGAAGCTATCGGCGGTGATGATTGTGCCGACCGGCAATGCCCTGGTTGCGACCATGACCTTGGGTCCGGTCTCGACCGGTTTGGCTGCTGCCGCTTGCGGTGCGGCTGCTCCGGTGAACATGCTGCGCGCCATGAAGGCGGTAATGGCTGCTATGAAAAGCGCGGCCACCAGCAATATGACTTTTTTCCTATCCATGACGAACTGTCCCCTGAAAGGTCCCCTGATTGAAGAATGCTATTTCACGTAAAATGGTTAAAAATCCGTTCACCGGCTATCCATAAGCCGGCAAGGGCGATTGCGACCCCATAGGGGATGCGTGCCTTGCCATCTTGTTGTTTTGCCTTGTGAATCATCACAAAAACAATGGTTACCAAGGCTCCCAGTATGGAAGCGTAGAGAACCATCCGGACCACATCGATCCAGTGCCACCACAGCGCCAAAGCCGCGAAAAGCTTGACATCTCCGCCTCCCATCGCCCCAAAACGGAAGGCAATCAGGAAGAAGATGAAAACAATCGTGGCAGTGAGGAGGTGGAGGCCAATTTCCGGCAGGTTGAAACCGCCTGTTGCAGCCCAATAAGCAGGTGCCGCCAAGGCGATAAGCAATGTTACCCTGTTGAAAATTAAGCGATATCGTACGTCGGTATAGATGGAGTAAATCAGCGCAATTGCCAATCCCCCAACTAGTGCGTAAGTGAGTGCTTCACCGTTCATTTGCCAAGCATTAACCATCAAAGCTTGCTAAAAGGTAACCATGCACGCCCAGAAAATTCACATAGACCGACGCGCAATCCCGTCGGATGCTACCGAAAGCCTCTGGACCGCCGAAGATGGCTGGTCGATCCGCCGGATAGACTGGGCAGGGGGACAGGAACCGCGTGGATCAATGCTGTTCCTGCCCGGGCGCGGGGACCATTATGAGAAATATCTCGAGACGCTTGCCTATTTTGCCGCCCGTGGCTGGCGGGTAACATCGATCGATTGGCGCGGCCAGGGTGCCTCCGGGCGGCTGCTTGCCGATCCCGAGGTCGGTCATATCGATGATTTTTCGACGTGGATTGCCGACCTGCGCTATTTTTGGACACGCTGGAAAGCCGAAACACCCGGGCCCCATGTGGTGCTGGCGCACAGCATGGGAGGGCATCTGGCGATGCGTGCGCTGGTTGAAAAGGCCATGGATCCGGATGCCGTGGCGATGAGCGCGCCGATGCTCGGCATACAGACAGGTGGATTGCCGCTTGCCCTCAATCACGCCTTTGCCAAGTTAATGTGCAATATCGGCAGATCCGAACTGCCTGCATGGAAAGTCAGCGAAAAGCCGCTGTCGCCCATGCATGATCGCGGCAAAATCCTGACAGGAGACAGGGATCGCTACGAAGATGAACTGGCATGGTGGGCTTTGCGACCCGAGGTCAAGCTGGGTCCGCCGAGCTGGCACTGGATCGAGCGGGCGATCGATTCAATCCGGATGCTCGACCGCCCGGGCTTGCTTGAACAAGTCCAGACGCCGGTTCTGTTGCTTGCGACAACGGCGGATCAACTGGTCAATACGCCCCGGATTATCAAGGACAGCAAGCGGTTGCCGCATGCCGAAACGCTGATATTCGGGAAAGAGGCCGCGCATGAACTGCTGCGCGAGGTGGACGCGGTCCGTGACCAGTGTCTAGCGCGTATTGATGCCTTTCTGGATACCCACGCACCGGCAAAATGAGCGATTTCGATATTGCCATTATCGGCGCAGGCATAGCTGGCGCCAGTCTTGCTGCCGAGATTTCGGCGCACAAGTCGGTTTTGCTTCTCGAGGCAGAGGCCCATCCGGGATATCACTCGACGGGTCGCTCCGCCGCCTTTTGGGATGAAAGCTATGGCGGACCTGCTGTCCAGCCGTTGACCACGGCATCCGGACCATTTCTCGCAAATCCCCCAATCGACTTCCATGATGGCCCGTTGATGAATCCGCGCGGCGCGCTCCATATCGGTACCGACGCCGACCATATACGGGCAGACGCCCTGCTGGCGGATTTTGCCGATAGCGGTGTCCGGTTCGAGCGGCTGGATCGCGGGGGTATCGAAACCCATGTGCCGGGGTTGCTGCCTGCCTGGACGTCAGGTCTGTGGGAGCCGGATTGCTGCGATATTGATGTTGGCGCCTTGCATGGGGCATATCTGCGGCAGGCAAGGCGGCAGAATGTTGTCCTGCATTGCAACGCACGGTTGCAGTCGGCGCAATGGAATGCGGGACATTGGGTTCTGGCGGCGATGGGCGGGACCTTTACGGCGGACATCATCGTCAATGCGGCCGGTGCATGGGCCGACGATGTGGCCCGGCTTGCCCACATCAGGCCGCTTGCGATCCAGCCCTACCGCCGGACGATTGCCCAGCTTTCGGTCAGCCCGTCGGCACCGGCCAATCTGCCGCTGGTCATCGGTTTGGATGGTAGCTTCTATTTCAAACCGGACAGTGGCGGGACATTGTGGCTCAGCCCGCATGACGAAACGCCGACACCGCCGTGCGACACGGCACCGGAGGAACTGGATGTCGCCGTGGCCATCGCCCGGTTGCAGGAGGTGGTGGACTGGGACATTCGCCGTGTCGAACATAAATGGGCAGGCTTGCGTAGCTTTGCCCCTGACCGAAAGCCGGTTATCGGTCCCGATCCTGCAAATCCGTCATTCTTCTGGCTGGCAGGGCAGGGCGGTTTTGGCATCCAGACGGCACCTGCTGCCGCCCGGCTGGCAGCTTCCATGCTGTCCGGCAGGATTGATCCGCCGGCGGGTGTCGACGGCACCGCCTATCTTCCTGCCCGTTTACACTGATTTACTTGGCAACCGATGGGCGCGGGCTAAGGTTGGCGCCGCCCGGATTCGACGGCCTTTGGCCCTTATGCTAAATTCGTCCCCGGGTAAGTGACCCGCATGGCCTCAACGGCCCGGTAAGAGGAGGATTTCATGGCACATTATTTCGAGATCAAGAAGAACAAGAAGGGCGAGCATGTCGCCTATTTCAAATATAACAGCGAAGCTATTTTCTGGACCGAAGGCTATGCGAGCAAAGCCAGCGCCAAAAAGGCGATCGAATCGATCCTGAAAAACGGTCCGGGCGCCGAAATACGCGAAGCCGAATAAGGTTCAGGACGCGCGGGCGGCGTCGGCGGCATCACTTGCAAGCCGGTCCGCGCGTTCATTTTCGGGATGGCCATCATGGCCCTTGACCCAAACCCATTCAACCTTGTGCCGCGCGACCGCCTCGATCAAGTCATGCCATAGGTCGGCATTGCGAACCGGCTGTTTGGATGCGTTTTTCCAGCCATTGCGCTGCCACCCGTGCACCCACTTGGTAATCCCGTCGAGGACATATTTGCTGTCGGTATGCAGTTTAACGCTGCACGGTTCGATCAGGATTTTGAGCGCCTGAATGGCCGCCCACATTTCCATCCGGTTGTTGGTCGTGTCGGGATCGCTGCCCGAAATTTCCTTTTCGTGCTTGCCATAACGGATCACGGCACCCCAGCCGCCCGGCCCGGGATTCCCCTTGCACGCACCGTCGGTGAATATTTCAACCTGCTTCAAATGCGTTTCCCAACTGCCCCATCAGTTCAGAAATATTGGCATCATCGCAGTAAAAATCCAGTCTTCGCAAAAATGCGAGAGGGTCTTTCCGGGTGACCAGCGCATTGGCGGGCGTGTTTATCCAGTCGTAACAGCGCGTTAGTAAAAAGCGCAGGCAGGCACCCCGGCAAAAGATCGGCAGTGCCGCACGCGTGGGGGCATCAATACCGTGCGCCGAATCATATCCGCCAAGAAGATTTCTGCTCAGTTCGGGATGAAAACGGCTTCCGTCGCTGGCGAAGCACCATGCGCTGTGGGTGACGGCCAGATCATATCCCAAGGCGTCGGTGCAGGCGAAATAGAAGTCGATCAGTCCGGTGACCCGGTCTCCCAACATCAGGACATTGTCCGGGAACAGATCGGCGTGAATCGCGCGCAGCGGCAGGTTTTCGGGCCAGTGCCTTTCCAGATAGTCACATTCGGCCTCGATCCGCGCGGCCAGACCGTCTTTTATTCCATCCAGACCGGCGTTTGTGCACTGGCCTGCCAGCTTGCGCCAGGAGGATAGTCCAAGGCTGTTGGGGCGCTGAAGGGCGAAATCGGTGAGCGCGGCATGCATCTGCCCCAGTGCCACACCGGTGGCCCTTGCCTGTGCCGATGTGGGCTGCGTCACCGATACGCCTTGCAGAAATTCGATCAGGCAAGCCGGTCGTCCGGCCAGATTCTGCAGCCATTCACCCTTTTTATCAGGTATGAAGCGCGGCACCTTGCACCCCGCCTCGTGCAGATGCTTCAGCAACGCGTAGAAAAAGGGGAGGTCGGCCGGATCCACCCGGTTTTCATAGAGCGTCAGGATGAAACGGCTTTTCGTGGTCTCGACGAAATAGTTGCTGTTCTCGACGCCCTCCGCAATGCCCTTCAGCGCGACGAGTTCGCCGGCATCATAGTGCGCAAGAAAGGTTGAAACCTGTTCGGGGCCTAATTGCGTGTAAACGGCCAATTCAGGCCACCGCGCCGGCCACTTCGCGCGGCAGCTTGAAGATGATGCTTTCTTCGGCGGTCGTCACCTGCTGTTCGTCGAGTTCGAAATGGTTGGCAAGGGAGTCGATGATCTCCCGAACCAGCAGTTCCGGTGCCGATGCACCTGCTGTCAAACCGAGGGTTTCCACACCGTCGAACCAGTTCATGCTGATATCATTGGCGCGCTGGACCAGATGCGCTTTCGACCCCGCGCGCTCGGCGACTTCCACCAGGCGGAGGGAGTTGGAACTGTTCGGCGCGCCGATGACGATGACAAGGTCGCACTGGCCGGCAATGGCCTTGACCGCATTTTGCCGGTTGGACGTGGCGTAGCAGATATCCTCGCCTTTGGGGCCGATAATCGAGGGGAAACGCCGCTGCAGAGCTTCGACAATTTCCGCAGTGTCGTCGACCGACAAGGTTGTCTGCGTCAGGAAAGACAGATTGTCTTCATTCGCGATGGCGAGGTTCGCGACGTCTTCCACCGTTTCGACAAGCGACATGGAACCCGCAGGCACCTGGCCGAACGTGCCGATCACCTCGGGATGGCCGGCATGGCCGATGAAGATGATGTGGCGTCCGGCCTCCACCTGGCGTTCGGCCTGGCGGTGGACTTTGGATACGAGCGGGCAGGTTGCATCAAGATAGGCAAGCCCGCGTTCCTGCGCATTTTGAGGGACCGATTTCGGCACGCCATGGGCGGAAAAAACGACATGACCGCCGTCGGGCACCTGATCAAGCTCGTCCACAAAGACAGCGCCCTTGGCCTTCAGACTGTCGACGACAAAGCGATTGTGCACAATCTCATGGCGCACATAAACCGGAGCGCCATGCTTTTCCAACGCGAGCTCCACAATTTTGATGGCGCGGTCGACCCCTGCGCAAAAACCGCGCGGAGCGGCGAGGAGGAGCTTCAACGGGCGTTTGGCGGGGTTTTGTTCAGTCATCGGCAATGTCCTTTAGGTAAAGTCGACGCTTCCGCCAAGACCTTTCCCCTGTTGCGTGTCCCGCTATGGGCGGATAAGGACCTTTCAGAAACGCGCTTAGGCGAAACCAAATAAGAATCCTGAGGATAACCCTGTATGAAATTTGTCGCCAAAGTCCTAGTTGCGGGCACGATCGTGGCATCCCTTGCCGGATGTTCCAGAGACGGGGAGTTGGATCTGACCTCCGGCGTCGGAATCAGTGTCACGCGAACAGGCTGTCCGACAGTGGCCGTTCCGGATGGAACGGGCGACATCACGCTGTTCAACACGGCGGGAAGCCAGGATGCCAACGCGATCGACGTTGTCGCGACGATCACAAATGTCCGTCCCACCTGCAACAGCGGTGGCGAGAAAATCTATTCGCAGGCCAGTTTCGACGTCCAGGCCCGACGAAATGATGTCCGTGGCGCGCGAACGGTAACACTTCCCTATTTCACAACCGTGGTACAGGGCGGCAGCGCCGTTATCGCCAAGCGCGTAGGGCAGGTGACGCTGCAATTTGCCGATGGCCAGCCCAAGGCAAGTGCGACCGCGCAGGCGGCAAGCTATGTCGACGGAAACTCCGCACGCTTACCGGCCGAAATCGTCCAGAAAATCACGAAAAAGCGCAAGCCGGGCGACCCTGACGCCGCGCTCGATCCCATGGCTGATCCCGAGGTTCGGGCCGCTGTGGTTCGGTCCAGCTTTGAAATGCTGATTGGTTTCCAACTGACCGAAGAGCAACTGCGCTACAACGTCACGCGCTGACAGGCGCTCCGTCAAAGGCACAGCTTATGACCCTTTTTGAAACTTTCGCCGCGCATGTTGACCATGCGCTCGACGCGCTGGTGGCAGCGGGAACCTTGCCCGCCGGTCTGGATCGCAGCAATGTGACGGTGGAGCCGCCACGCGATGCCGCGCATGGCGATCTGTCGACCAATGCCGCCATGGTCCTTGCCAAAGCAGCCGGCACAAATCCGCGGGCCCTTGCCGAGGCGCTGTCGGCGGAACTCGCCAAAATCGACAATGTGACAGCCGTCGAAATCGCCGGCCCCGGCTTCCTGAATCTCCGGTTGCATGCAACGGCATGGCTGGACGAGCTGCGCGCCATTGGCCAGTCGGGCGACGATTATGGCCGTTCGGCAAGCGGCGCGGGCAAGGTCGTCAATATCGAATATGTCTCCGCCAATCCCACAGGCCCCATGCATATGGGCCATTGCCGTGGTGCGGTCGTGGGTGACGCCTTGGCGTCACTGCTGGAATTTTCGGGATATAAGGTTATCCGCGAATATTATATCAATGACGCGGGCGGACAGGTCGATACGCTCGCCCGGTCCGCGCATCTGCGCTACCGCGAAGCGCTGGGCGAAAGCATCGAAATTCCCGAAGGTCTATATCCCGGAGACTATCTGATCCCCGTGGGCCAGCGGCTCGCCGAACATTATGGCGACCGCTATGTCGCCGCGCCGGAAAGCGAATGGCTCGTTCTGTTCCGTAAGGCCGCCGTTGCCGACATGATGGAGATGATCAAGGCCGATCTGGCATTGCTCGGCATTCATCATGACCTGTTCTCGTCCGAAGCCGAACTGCACGAGGCTGGCAAAGCCGAGGCAGCCGAGGCCGAATTGCGCGCGCGCGGGTTGATCTATGACGGCGAACTCGAAAAGCCCAAGGGCAAGGAAATCGAGGATTGGGAGCCTGTAACGCTGCCGCTTTTCCGGTCGACGCAATTTGGCGATGACCAGGATCGGCCGATCAAGAAATCCAATGGAAGCTGGACCTATTTCGGTGCCGACCTCGCCTACCATTATCAAAAGAGCCAGAATGTCGATGCCATGGTCGATATCTGGGGCGCCGATCATGCAGGTACGGTCAAACGCATCAAGGCTGCCGTCAACGCCCTGACCGGTGGAAAGGTCCAGTTCGACATTAAGCTGGTTCAGATGGTCCGCTTGCTGCGTGGCGGTGAACCCATCAAAATGTCCAAACGCTCCGGCAGTTTCGTGACGCTGGCCGACATGATCGAGGAAGTCGGCAAGGATGTGGTGCGCTTCACGATGCTGACCCGCAAGTCCGATGCGCAAATGGATTTCGACTTTGCCAAGGTGGTCGAGGCGTCGAAAGACAATCCCGTATTCTACGTCCAATATGCCCATGCCCGCATCCAGTCGACCTTGCGCAAGGCCGAAGGGGAGGGACTGGGTCTCGACGCGACACAGCTCAGCCTGCTGGGCGATGCGGAAATCGCCCTGATCCGCGAAGCGGCCAATTTCCCGCGGATTGTGGAGTCCGCAGGTAAGGCGAGCGAGCCACATCGCATCGCCTTTTACCTCAGCGATCTTGCGGCGGCATTCCATGCCTATTGGAATCTGGGCAATGACCAGCCTGACAAACGCTTCATATTGGCACATAATCCGGCCCTGACGGGCGCAAGGCTTTTCTTGGCGGCCAATATCGGGCAAGTTATCCGCAATGGGCTTCGTCTCATGGGGGTAGAAGCCGCAAATAGCATGTAGCGTTAGTGGATTTTGGGGATTTGGCATGAGCGATGAGACCAACGACAATCGGAATGATGAGGCGCTAGGGTTGGAAGACCCCGATCGTTTGCCGTGGTTGGAAACGGCAGATGGCTACGACTATGAAGAAGGGGCTTCGCCCCTGAAAGTCGCCGGAATGGTGCTGGGCGGGCTGATATTGCTGGCCGCGATTGTCGGCGGCATCTACTGGGCCCAGCACAAGCAGGACGGTGGAAAAACCGGAAATGGCGAACTGATCGCCGCACAGGAAGGCGATTATAAGGTCAAGCCGGAAGATGCCGGTGGCAAGACCTTTGAAGGGGAGGGTGACTCGGCCTTCGCCGCAAGCGAAGGGACCAAGACCGGTGCCACCATTGCGCCAGCCGCAAAGCCTGCCGTAGCAACCGCCACTCCGCCTGCACCTGCGGCTGCACCCGCCGCGACCAAGGCTGCACCCAATGCCGCGCCGCCAGCAGGCGCAGTAATGGTGCAACTCGGTGCATTCGGGGATTCGGCAAAGGCAGAAGCCGCCTGGGCAGCATTTGGCAAACGTTTCGGTTTCCTCGCCGGTACAAACCGCCGGATAGCCGAAGCCAATGTTGAAGGTGGCCGTAAAGTATTCCGTTTGCAGGCGGTCACCGCCAATGCCGCCGCTGCGCAGCAACTCTGCGCCAAATTGAAGGCGGCCGGTGAAAACTGCCTGATCGTGCGTTAAGCCGATAAACTTCTCTGGAGGGGGAGAAGCCGCAGCGGAGATATCCGCTGCGGCTTTTATTTTTGCGATAGGTCGCCGGTTATGCACAGTTTTGCAGGCGATAAAAATCGTTCGCAGCTTGCGCCAGCGACATATGGGCCTTAGCGTTCCGGCGCATGAAGCCTGTGATTTTTGGCCTGTCCGGCCTGACACTCACCGATGATGAAAAGCGCCTGTTCCGCGATGTTGAACCGGCGGGCTACATTTTGTTCAAACGCAATATTGAAGATCGGCAGCAGGTCCGCGCCTTGACCGACAGCCTGCGCGCTTTGCATGGTCACGATAAAGTCCCGATCCTAATTGACCAGGAAGGTGGCCGGGTTGCCCGGATCCGTCCGCCCGTCTGGCCCGATTTTCCGGCAGGCGGCGCCTTTGATGCACTGTACGACGTCGCGCCGATAACGGCGATCGAGGCTGCCAAAAGCAATGCGGAGGCCATTGCGCTGACATTAGCGGAAGTCGGCATCAATGTGGATTGTTTGCCGGTTCTCGATGTCCGGGTGCCCGACACCCATTCCGCCATTGGCGACCGGGCGTTGGGCAGCGATCCCATGCGTGTCGCGGCACTGGGACGCGCGATTTTGGACGGCCTTGCCGCGGGCGGTGTCATCGGCGTCGTAAAGCATATGCCCGGGCAGGGGAGATCCGTGGTCGATACGCACCACGACCTGCCGCATGTTGGCGCCAGCGAAGAGGAACTGGAGCAGGATCTGGAGCCGTTCCGGGCCTTGAACACAGCGCCGATGGGCATGACGGGGCATGTTGTCTACGATGTCTGGGATTCCGAACATACGGCCACCATGTCGCCTTATGTTATCGAGCACATCATTCGCGGCAAAATCGGGTTTGACGGTTTGTTGATGAGCGACGATCTCGATATGAATGCGCTGACGGGCGATGTTCCGACCCGCGCCGCGCAATGTGTCGCCGCCGGACTTGACCTTGCGCTCAACTGCTGGGGGCGCTTTGACGAAATGGTGGCAATCGCCGACAAATTGCCCGAAATCACAGATGCCGCACGGGCGCGTCTGGATAGCGCAATGACAGGCGCATCGCTGGACTTTGATGCCGACCGCCTCGCGCATCTCTTGCACAAACGCAGCCAGTTGCTGGCGCTGACGAATACCGAAGCCAAACTGACCCATGGCGCGACGGGCGCGGCATGAGCGACGAAAACCTTTTTGAAGAGGATGTGGTCCTTCGCGAAGAGGATGAAAATTCAGCCGATGTGCTGACCATCGATATTGACGGGTGGGAAGGTCCGCTCGACTTGTTGCTGACGCTGGCGCGCAACCAGAAAGTTGATTTGCGGGCAATCTCCATTCTCGCTCTGGTCGAACAATATCTTCTGTTCATTGAACAGGCACGATCGCTGAAACTGGAACTGGCTGCTGACTATCTCGTCATGGCCGCCTGGCTTGCCTATCTGAAATCGGCCCTGCTGCTGCCGAAAGACCCGACCATTGACCCGTCGCCGGAAGAACTGGCGCTCCGTCTGCAGCTCCGACTGGAGAGGCTGAATGCCATGCGGGAAAGCGGGGCGCGGCTGATGGCGCGTGACCGCATCGGGCGCGATGTCTTTCTGCGCGGCGCACCCGAAGGCCTGCGCGTGGTGAAAGCGCGTGCGTGGGATTGCGACTATTTCGAACTGATTACGGCCTATGGGCAGATCAAGGCCCGCACGCAGCCGGTGTTGCACGTCGTCAAAAAACGCGCGGTCATGACATTGGAGGAGGCTCTGGAACGGGTTTCCGCAATGATCGGCCGGGCCGTCGACTGGACCACGATTGAATCATTCCTGCCCGACTATATGGAACCGGGTTTGCGGAAATCCGCTTTGGCGTCCAGCTTTGTTGCGGCGCTGGAACTGGCGAAACGAGGGCGGATCGACTTGCAGCAGGAAAGCACATTTGCCCCCCTGATGGTCAGGATGAAAGCATGATGATCGAGCATGATCCCGAACTCCGGGCTGTCGAAGCCACGCTCTTTGCGGCGGAACAGCCCATGACGACCGACCAGATCCGCGCCTATGTGGGCGATGAAGTCGACGTTGCCTCTGCGCTGTCGCGGCTGGCCGAACATTATGAAGGCCGGGGGATCGAGCTGGTCCGGCGCGGAAGCAGCTGGCATTTCCAGACGGCGGCCGATCTGGCCCATCTGTTGCGCCGTGAACGGGAGGAAACACGAAAGCTGAGCCGTGCGGCAGTGGAAACGCTGGCGATCATTGCCTATCATGAACCGGTCAGCCGCGCGGAGATTGAGGCAATTCGCGGCGTACAAATTTCCAAAGGCACTTTGGACGTGCTCATGGAAGCAGGGTGGGTCCGGCCCGCAGGCCGGCGCGAAGTGCCGGGCAGGCCGCTGATATACGCCACGACGCCCGGTTTTCTCACGCATTTCGGATTAACATCCCGAAAAGATTTGCCCGGTATTGACGATTTGAAGGCAGCAGGATTGCTTGACCCGATCGATATGGCGCTGGGCGATATGCAATTCGGCGAAGAAAGCGACGGCGAACTGGAAATTGGCGAAGACAATGACTAGATGCTATAGGGGTAATGAACGGCAACCGATGTTGCCTTTGCCGGGGATATCCCCGTTAGGAGTATGAAATGGGTGGATTGAGCATCTGGCATTGGCTGATTGTCGGAATATTGGTGTTGCTTTTGTTCGGCAAAGGCCGCTTCTCCGACATGATGGGCGATGTGGCCAAGGGCATTAAAAGCTTCAAAAAAGGCATGAGCGAAGACGACGACGCGCCGAAAGCCCCGCCGCAAATTGGTGCGACGACCGTCATCGACGCAGAAAAGCAGACCGACAAGACTCAAGGCTAAGGCAGATGTGCGCGACGTTCCCCAGGCCCTCGTTATCGGGGGCGTTGAATGTTTGACGTCGCCTCGTCCGAATTTCTGCTGGTCGTCCTTGTGGCTTTGCTGGTCATTGGCCCCAAGGATCTTCCCAAGGTCTTGCGTGTGGTCGGCAAATGGGTCGGCAAGGCGCGCAGTGTGGCGGCCCAATTCCGGTCCGGATTTGACGAGATGGTCCGCCAGTCCGAGCTTGAGGAACTGGAAAAAAAGTGGAAGGCCGAAAATGAACGCATCATGCGCGAACATCCGGCCGACCCGCGCGCCGATGTTGTCGGCGATGAAAATCCCCCGGTGCAGCCCGAACTTCCGATGAACCCTGCACCTGCGGCAGAGGCGCCGACCAAGTCATGAGCGACATTGACGACAGCAAGATGCCCTTGCTCGATCATCTGATCGAGTTGCGCAGCCGGCTTTTGTGGAGCTTTCTGGCGCTCGCCATCGCCTTTGGTATTTCGATTTATTTCGCCCGTCAGATTTTCGGCTTTCTGGTCCAGCCCTTGCTGGCATCGGGGCAAAACAAGCTGATCTACACGGCGATTTTCGAGGCTTTTTTTGTCGAGATTAAGGTCGCCTTTTTCGCGGCGACATTCTTTTCATTTCCGGTCTTTGCAACGCAGCTCTGGCGGTTTGTTGCGCCGGGACTGTACGCCAAGGAAAAGCGTGCGTTTCTGCCCTTTTTGCTGGCAACGCCCGTCCTGTTCACCATAGGCGCCGCGATGGCCTATTATATGGCGATCCCTGTGGCGCTCAACTATCTGCTCGGCTTTGGCGGCAATGTTGGCGGTGTGGAACAGCAGGCTTTGCCGGGTGTCGATAACTATCTCAATTTCGTGATGAAATTCATATTCGGGTTCGGCATCTCGTTCCTTCTGCCCGTGCTGCTCATGCTGCTGGAAAAGGCGGGGATCATTACGCTGGCGCAGTTAAAGGGCGGGCGGCGTTATGCCATTGTCGGGGCGTTTGCCATTGCGGCCGTCCTCACCCCGCCCGACGTCGTATCGCAGCTTTTGCTCGCGATACCCTTGTGCATTTTGTACGAACTGGCGATCATTGCCATCTGGCTCACACATCGTGGCCAAACGAAAACGGCCCCGGAAATATCCGAGACCGTTGCCGAATAATTTCCGGCGTTTCAGTTGATGATTTCTTCGCCCTTTTTGCCGACGGATTCGATATCCTCGCCTGCACCCTTAACGGTGTTGCACCCGGCAGCCAGAAGGGAAGCTGAGAGCAAAATTACGGTGGCAAGTTTACGCATGAAAGCCTCCTATGTTGATTAAAGCAAGTCGTCAGGACCTGTCTTATCAACACAAAGAGGCGTTTAATGTTCCGGCCTGGACAGGCGCGGGTTCAGATTGCGCGGTCGCCGGCTTCGCCCACGGACTCGATATCCTCTCCCAGGCCTTTGACGGTGTTACATGCCGAAAGCAGGATTGAGGCGGATATCAGGATTGCCGTTGCTAACTTACGCATAAATGGTCTCCAATGTGACAGGTGCCGCTTAGTGCACCTGTCAAACTGAATAAAAGCTTACAAAATACGGCGCTGCTTCAGAAACTGAAACGCGCCGTCAGTCTGAAATCGCGCCCGGCGAGCGCGACGAAATCCTTGGTAAAGGATGCCGCACGTCGTGCCTCGACATCGAAGATGTTGTTCGCGGCCGCGATCAGGCTGATATTCTTGTCACGACCAAAGGGCCGCCAGGTGACAGAGGCGTTCACCATGGTGAATCCGTCGGTCGGGTTTTCGAAACCTGCCGTGCGTGTCTGGCTATCGGTCCATTCGACCTCGCCCCGCAGGTCGAGCGCGCCGCTCTGCAGTTCAAGGCCGCCCTGAAGACGCAGCGGCGGGATGCGCGGGGCAGGGCCTTCGCCCTTGATCGTCGCACGGGTATAGTCGGCTACGCCGTCGACCACCACGTCAAAGCCCGCGGCATGGCCAAGCTGTGCACTGGCTTCCGCCTCTATGCCCCACACATTGGCCTTTCTTTGCAGATAGACAAATTCGGGCAGGTCATCGACGATATTGCCGGTTTCGCTTTCATAAATGAAATTGCTGAAGCGGTTGGTATACACCGTGGTGGTAAAGTCGAAACGGGTGCTGTCGTAGCGGGCGTAAAGCTCGCCATTCCAGCTGCGCTCGCTCCGCAAATCCGGGTCACCCACTTCAAAGGATTGCGTTGCCACATGCGGGCCGTCGGAGAATAGTTCCTCGACGGACGGGGCGCGGCCGGTGCGCGACACATTCGCGCCGATCTTCAGGTCGCCAATATTATAGCCGATGCCAAAAGCCGCGGACACATTGTTGAATTTGCGCGTGATTCCGAGCGGCTGCGCCTCCAGATTTGCATGGTCAAAGCGGACCGCGACTTCCGTATCCAGCCCGCCGACTGAAAATTCCTGCAAGGTGAACAGACCGAGCTGGTTCGTGCGCGTCGGTGGCAAAAAGGCTTCGTCACCCACGGCTTCAAAATCGCGGGTCTGGAACTGCAGGCCGCTTGCACCCCGCCAGCCGCCATTTTCATTCTGGGTCAGCTCGAAACGGGACTCGATGGCTTTGCTGAAAAAGGTTGTCCCGACATCGGGACCTTCCAGTTCCTTATGCGTATAGTTGGCGTAGCCGGCGCGCAGGCGGGCCTTGTCGAAAAAGCCGTCGCCAAGCTCCACCTCCCCGCGAAGGTCAAACCGGTACTGGCGCAGGTCGATGCTGACTTCGCCGCCCACAGGTTCGGTAAATTCGGGGCGCTCCGGAATGCCGTAGACCGTGTCGTAGATATTGAACGAAACGCCCAGGCTGCCGCCATCATCGATGAAGGCACCACCGGCGCCGAATGTCCAGGTTTCCACGCCGCTATTGGGCAGGCGTCCGCGGAAATCGGCCCAGTCGCGTGCATTTGCCGCTTCGGTCACATTACCGAGCGCGGCTTCATCTGCGGCCACGTCCAGCGCCTCGGCGCGCAGCTCCGGCGAAAGGAGGTAGCCGCCAATGCGCAGATCTTTCGATTTGCGATAGCTGCCGTCAACATGTGCGACGAAGCGGTCGGACAGAGGAACATCAACCGATGCGCCGCCCGAATATTCCTTCGATACGGTCGAATAACCGAGCAGTGCGTCGATATGGACGGATTCCGACGGTACCGCGCGCGGGATGCGTTTATCGATGACGTTGACGGCGCCGCCGACGGCCTGTCCGCCGAACAGCAATACTGCCGGACCGCGCAGCACTTCGATGCGCTCGGTCGTCAGGGCATCAATCGTGACCGCGTGATCTGCCGACGTATTGGACGCATCGATATTCCCGATACCGTCGGTCAGTACCGAAACGCGGTTGCCCTGAAATCCGCGCAGGACAGGGCGTGACGCCCCGGGCGAAAAGCTTGTTGCAGAAACGCCCGGTATGCTGGTCAGCATGTCGCCGATCTGCCCCTGCGTTTCGGACGCCAGTTCCTCACCCGACAGCGCTGACGTACCGGACAGGATGTCGAGGCGCTCGACATAGGGCGCCGTTACAACAATTTCTTTTTCCGTGTGAAAATCGTCATCGCCGGTTGTCGCAGCGCTTTGCTGCGCATGTGCGGGTGCAACCAAGGCGAGGGAGAGCGCGCATAGGCTCGCGGAATAGAGCGTCGTACGTGTTAGAAACATTGAAATAATTACCATTTTTTGAAGGGAGGCGCGTAGAGATAGACAATATGATATAATATAACAACACCTAAAAGCGCCTTTCGACGAAATGGCGGCTGGGCCCGACGATTTGCATTGCGGCAGCCGTCCGGTCTGCCGGTCCGGCCAATGTCCTGCACACTGCGTCTTGCGGATGTGGCGGAACGTCTTTAGCACCCGACGGCATGACGACTTTGCCAAATACACTCGATCTGATCGGGAATACTCCATTGGTCCGTTTGCGCGGACCGAGTGAAGAAGCCGGATGCGATATCTTCGGCAAATGTGAATTTGCCAATCCCGGCGCGTCGGTCAAAGACCGTGCCGCATTGTTCATTGTGCGCGACGCCGAACAACAGGGCCTGCTGAAACCGGGGGGCACCATCGTGGAAGGGACCGCCGGAAATACGGGTATCGGCCTTGCGCTGGTCGCAAATGCCCTGGGCTATAAAACAATCATCGTGATGCCTGAGACCCAGTCGCAGGAGAAAAAGGACACACTTCGCGCATTGGGTGCGCAACTGGTTCTTGTTCCTGCCGCGCCCTATTCAAATCCGGGGCATTTCGTGCACACATCGCGCCGTTTGGCCGAAGAAACACCCAATGCGGTCTGGGCAAACCAGTTCGACAATATCGCCAACCGCAAGGCGCATATCGAAACCACGGCGGAAGAAATCTGGGCCCAGATGGACGGGCGTGTCGACGGCTTTACCTGCGCAGCAGGCACGGGCGGCACCATCGCAGGTGTGGGCCTTGGGCTGAAGGCCAAGAATGACAATGTCACAATCGCTCTGACGGATCCGCACGGGGCTGCGCTCTACAATTATTTCGCATGTGGTGAGCTGCGCTCCGAAGGCAGTTCCGTTGCGGAAGGGATCGGGCAGGGGCGTATCACGGCAAATCTGGATGGTGCACCGATTGATACGCAATTCCGGATTTCGGATGAGGAAGGCCTGGTCTGGGTCCGGCGTCTTCTGGCCGAAGAAGGTCTGTGCCTCGGCCTGTCGTCCGGCATCAATGTGGCCGGTGCCATCGCGCTTGGAAAGCAGCTTGGCAAAGGTGCCCGGGTCGCTACGATCCTGTGCGATACCGGTTTTCGCTATCTGTCGACAATCTACAATCCGGAATGGATGAAGTCCAAAAACCTGCCGCCCATGCCTTGGCAACTGGAAAATTGACGCTATCCTCTCCATATACGGTTCGTGTCTGAACATTGTCGCGAGAAAGAAGTCACATGGTAGAACCACGCCAATCGGCACTGCAGCGCATACAGGTCGGCGTTATTGGTCTTGTCGTCGTGCTTTTGTTTGTCAGTCTCGCGAATATGGTACTCGACCGTGTGAAGTCGGGCCCGGACTCCGCCACCACCCCGAATAGCGCGGTGATCGCCGGTTCTGAAACTGCGCCCCCGGACGAGCCTCTGGCCGAACTCGGCGTGACACCGATTGCAAAGGATGATGAGGCGGAAAAGGCACTTGAAGAACCGGCGCAATCGATACGGCAGGTCCCGGGCCGCACCCAATAAGGATGCCCATGCGCACATTTAAATCCTTACTTCGCTCCGGCGCGCAAAAGCGCCTGCTGGTCGGTTTGCTGCTGGTTCTGGGCGTGATATTCTTTCTTTCCGCCATGCGCTATTTCCAGAACGACGAAGGCGGGATCAAACCCAAGATCGGCCTGATGACGACCTTGCCCCTGCAATGGAGCGAGGGCGGTATCGAAGCCGATCTTTCCGAGGATGCGCAGCCGCATCCGGCCTATGCCCGTTTGCAGGAGCAATATGATGTCCGTCCGGTCGACAGCTTCGACGTGCTGGACGGCAAAGCAATGGACATGCTTATCCTTGCGCAACCGCGGGCGCTTACGCCGGCGGAGCTGGTAAAGCTTGATGGCTGGGTCCGTGCAGGTGGACGTTTGCTGATATTTGCCGATCCGGCGCTGCAATGGGGAAGTCTTTATCCGATAGGTGACAAACGCCGCCCCTTGTTCACAACCATGTTGTCGCCACTCTTTTCCCACTGGGGACTGGAGCTTGTTCTGCCCATGACCGGGCAGGAGGCGATTACATTGCTGAATGTAAACGGGCTGACATTGCGTACCCAAACCGCGGGCGAATGGATTGAAAAGCCGGGCGAAAACAAAGACGCCTGCCGGATATTGGAACAACGGATTTTGGCGGACTGCAAGATCGGCAAGGGCCGCGCTGTGCTTGTGGCCGATGCCGATCTGCTCGACACTGTTTATTGGGAGGGTCAGGGGGTTCGCGTCGTTACCGGCACCGATGAATTCCCAAATCTGATATGGGTGGAAAAGCTGGTTGCTGCGATCCGTTCGAACAAGGATGTCGCCGGGGATTTTGTGGGTCAATGACGGGTTTGTTTTCATCTTTGCCGGGAAATTATGGGAAAGCCGCAGAATTGCGTGCGAAATGGGTGGGATATGCGCGGAGAAGGGGCAGTTTTTTTGAAGGGCATTTCAAAATATATGCATTGAAAACAGATATTTACCGACAATATCGATAATTTTCCCATAAATTCCCTCTTTTCATCCATAAAATCCCTTGGTATGCCCAGTCATCCAAGGGGTGGATTCCTGATTCTTACGGTCGTTCCGGCGTCCGCATGGCGATGTCCTTTCGCCATGGTCGGCAATCTGCGCCCTGCTTCGGAGGGTGGGTTAGAGCTGTGTCAGCATTGGTCGTCTATGCAGGTTCGGGGGTGTCTACTGTAGACGCCAAGGGCCGTGCGACGATTCCTGCCGAACTTCGTGACAGCGTTCAGGCATCGAGCGGCGCCAATACCGTCTGCATCGCACGCCATTCCAAATTGCCCTGCCTGATCGGCTTTGGCGGGGCGGAGCGTTTGAAGCTGCGCGCCGATGTCGAGGCACAATGGCAAAGCGCGATCAGCCGTGGCGTCGAATTTGACCGCGAACTTGCAGGTGTGTCGGCCTCATCTATTTTTGAAACAAATTTCGAAGCCAGCGGGCGCTTTGTTTTGTCGCCCATGCTGCGCCACTTCGGGAAAATCGAAGACCGGGCATTCTTCTTCGGCGCGACCACGCACTTCATGCTGTGGAATCCGGACGTGTTCCTGTCCGACGCCCCCGCAGGTTTCGATGCCGTAAAGGACGAGCTGAACTATTGGCTCGCCCAGGCCGGAAAGCGCGACAAATGACCGCGCAGGCTCCCCATATTCCCGTTTTGCTGGATGAAGTAATTCACTCTCTGGCCATCACCCCTGGCTCAGAGATCGTGGATGGCACCTTTGGGGCAGGAGGATACAGCCAAGCGATACTGGCTGGCGGTGCACGCGTTTACGCGTTTGACCGCGATCCCGATGCCCTTTCAGAAGGTGCGGACCTTGCAGGCCGCAGTGGAGGTGCTTTGCGCCTCTACTCGGCCTGCTTTTCTGATCTCGACACCGTGTTGCTGGCCGATGGTATCACCAGCGTTGACGGCGTCGTCCTCGACATCGGCGTGTCGTCCATGCAGCTTGACCGGGCCGAACGTGGCTTTTCTTTCCAAAAAGATGGTCCGCTGGATATGCGGATGGCGCAGGAAGGAATGTCTGCCGCCGATTTCGTCAACGAAGCTGACGAGGCCGAAATTGCCGATGTGATCTATCGTTATGGTGAAGAGCATCGTTCGCGCCGGATTGCGCGCGCGATTGTTGCCGCACGTCCCCTGACCACAACGGCGCAACTGGCCGCGATCGTGCGCAAAGCCGTGGGCCATAAGCCCGGCGCCCCGAAAGACCCGGCAACGCGGGCTTTTCAGGCAATCCGTATTCATATCAACCGCGAACTTGATGAACTTACCGACGGGCTTGAGGCAGCAGAACGCATGCTGAAGCCAGGCGGTCGTTTGGCTGTGGTGACATTTCACAGCCTCGAAGATCGCATTGTTAAACAGTTTCTGCGCCGCCGTAGTGGCGCGGAGGGTGCAGGGTCCAGGCATATCCCGGTGGTCGCAAATGCTGGCCCTGCATCCACTTTTGAAAAGGCCGGCAAGGCCATCCGTCCTTCCGAGGCGGAACTCAACCGAAACCCGCGGGCACGTTCGGCCACTTTAAGAACGGCAACCCGCACAGCAGCGCCCGCATGGGCAGAAGGAGGATTGGCAGCATGAGTCTCGCCATGAAGCGTTTAAAGAATTTAGGCTGGCTGGCGCTGGTGTTCATGGTGGCTATTCTGCTTTATCCGCTGTCGCTGAATGTTGCGGCGGTGCACAGTGATCTGATTGCTGTGGATCGCGAAATTCTGAATACCAAGCGGGAAATCAGTTTCCTTCAGGCTGAAATCCGGACGCGTGCAAGTCTGCAGCAGCTCGAAGAATGGAACGAGTTGCTTTACGGATATGCGCCACCCACCGCAGCGCAATTTGTCGATGGCGAAGCCGCGCTTGCCGGCCTGAGCTCGGATTTGCCGGTCACCAAACCTGTAATGGTCGCATCCAACGATCAGCCGTCCGGTTCAATCGGAAACGGCGGCCATAATGCTGCACCTGTTCCGTCCGAACCGGACATCAAGGTTGCACAGGTTTCAAATGCAGCATCGTCTGTCCAGGCCCCCAAGGTTGAGCAAAGCCGTACGGAGCGTCTGGCAAGAATGGACGAAAAGCTGCTGTCCGACGACCTGATGCGTGACATTGCGGCCAAGGCAGACCGGGAGCGCAAAGGTCGATGACCATATTGGCAGCCCGGACGACAACACGCAAAAACGGGATTGGTACGCCGCCATTTGCGGCATTGGGATTTTGGCGGCTGCTGGTCTTGCTGGCAGCATTCGGGCTGTTTGTGCTTCTGCTGATCGGGCGGCTGGCGACACTGGCGCTCTTTGAAAGCACCCGTGCCTATGGCGCGACAAATACCGACTATGTTCCCGACCGCGGCGATATTGTCGACCGGAACGGCGTGCCGCTGGCGCGCAGCATTTACGGCTATGCGATCTGGGTAAAGCCTGACCAGTTGCTTGGTGACCGCAAAGAGCTGGCCAAGCAGTTGGCCGCGATCTTCCCCGATACAAGCGCGGCGGAGTTCTACGGCAAGCTTACCGCCGACAAGCCTGGCTATCTGCGCAAGCGTGCGCTTCCGGAACAGGTGCGTCAGGTGCATGACCTTGGCGAAATTGCCATTGAATTTCCGCGTGAGGCAACCCGCCTTTATCCGCAGCATGATATGGCTGCGCATGTCCTGGGCTTTGTAAACCGTGACGGTAACGGCGCCATGGGGATGGAGCGGGTGATGAACGAACATCTCCGCAACCCTGCAAAACGATCGAAGCCGTTGAACCTGGCGCTGGATGTCCGCGTTCAGGCGGCGTTGGAGAGCGAGCTGTTGTCGGGCATGCGCTCCAATGGTGCGAAAGGTGCAGCGGGCATCGTGCTTGATGTGCAAACGGGGGAGGTGGTTGCCATGGCCACATTGCCATCGTTCAACCCCAACCGCCCGGTGTTCGCGAATATTCCGGATCTTGGTGAAACCATCGTCGATGGCCGCTATCCTATTTCGCGCCAGACCAACAATGTGACGAACCGTGTCTATGAACTGGGTTCGACATTCAAACCCTTGACGGTGGCGGCTGCGCTTGATGCCGGAACGGTACGCGACCTGTCGATCCGCTATGATGCGACGAAGCCCATTGAAATTGGCGGCTTCAAGATCCGCGACACCCATCCATCGGGGCGCTGGCTGAATACGCCTGAGGCTTTGATCCACAGCTCGAACATCGTGACCGCGCAGATCGCCGACAATCTGGGTGCGGAGCGTATGGATGCCATGTTGCGGACGATGCACTTCAACAGCCGGCCCGATATCGAACTCGCGGAAAAGGCAAAGTCGATCTATCCCAAAAAATGGGGGCGGCTGACCAATATGACGGTCGGTTTCGGCCACAGTATTGCGGTGACGCCGCTGCATCTTGCCAGCGCCTATGCCGCGATGGTGAATGGCGGGATTTACCGTCCGGCCACGATGTTCAAGACGGACCCCAATGCAAAGCTGCCCGGAAAGCGCGTCTTTACCGCAGCGACCAGCGCCCGCATGCGGCAGCTTATGCGCATGATCGTTGTCGATGGTACGGGTCGCAAGGCGGACGCGCTGGGTTACCGCGTGGGCGGCAAGACGGGCTCGGCGGAAAAGCCGGGCGTTGGCGGATATAACCGCAGCCTGGTTGTCGCCACCTTCGCCGCCGCCTTCCCGATGGACAATCCGCGCTATGTGGTGCTGGCCATGCTCGACGAACCCAAGGGCACCGCAGAGGCTAGCTTTCAGCGAACCGCTGGCTATACCGCTGCACCGGTGGTCCAGAAAACAATCACGCGCATCGGTCCGCTCCTGGGCATTATACCCGATATGAAGCGCGATGTTGATGTTTCGGAACTGATGCCTCTATTGTGGAAGGCAAAGGGAGAGTAAGAATGCGGCTGGGACAATTGCTGACCGATCTGGACGGTGCAGCCGCCGAACAAACAGTCACCGGTTTTGCCATTGACCACCGAAAAATTGCTCCCGGAACGGTTTTCGGAGCTTTTCAGGGTGCTGCCTTCAATGGCGAGGATTTTATCGACGAGGCGATTGCCGCCGGTGCGATTGCCATTGTCGCACGGCCCGAGGCGAAGGTGTCGGGTGCTGTCCATATCGCCGACGCTGTCCCGCGCCGCCTTTTTGCGCAGCTTGCGGCCAGATATTTCCGCCCTTTCCCGCAGCATATTGCCGCTGTCACAGGCACCAACGGCAAAACGTCCACGGCCGAGCTGACGCGGCAATTGTGGCGGATGGCCGGCCACCATGCCGCGTCCATCGGAACGCTGGGCATTACCACCGCGTCCGATCAGGCGAAGACCGGGCTGACCACGCCGGATATCGTTACCTTCCTGTCCAACATGGCCGGCCTGTCGCGCGAAGGCGTGACCCACACCATCTTTGAAGCATCAAGCCACGGCCTTTCGCAATATCGCAGCGAAGGCGTGCCCGTGTCAGTCGCCGCATTCACCAATCTCAGCCGCGACCATCTCGACTATCATGGCACGATGGAGGAGTATTTCGAGGCCAAGATGCGGCTGTTCGACGAGGTGGTCGATGAAAACGGCACGGCGGTCATCTGGGCGGACGATATCTGGTCCGACAAGGTCATCGAGCGCGTCAAGAAACGGGAAATCCGGCTGATCACCGTCGGTGAAAAGGGCAAGGGCATCCAGCTTTTGTCCCGCCAGCCGACGCAATTGGGCCAGACATTGGAACTGCGGATCCAGGGTGATGTGACGAAGGTCAAATTGCCGCTGATCGGGGCATATCAGGCCGCAAATGTGCTTGTCGCAGCCGGTGTGGTCATGGCGAGCGGGGGCGATGTCGAGGATGTGCTGTCCCACATGGCCCGCCTGCAACCCGTGCGCGGACGTCTTGAGCGGGCGGTCATCACCAAAAGCGGCGCGCCCGTTTATGTGGATTATGCCCATACCCCCGATGGTTTGAAAGCCGTCATTGCCGCCCTTCGTCCGCATACCAAAGGCAAGTTGATCACCGTTTTTGGCGCAGGCGGGGACAGGGACAAGGGCAAACGGCCGGAAATGGGCGCGATTGCCGTTGCGGATTCCGACATCACCATCGTCACCGACGACAATCCGCGCAGCGAAGACCCGGGCCTGATCCGCGCGGACATCATGGCCGGTGCCCCCGGTGCGCACGACATCGGCGACCGGCGCTACGCCATCGCATTTGCGATCGAGCATGCCGAACCCGATGATATTGTCCTGATCGCAGGCAAGGGCCATGAGCAGGGACAGATTATCATGGGCCGCGTCCTGCCTTTCGATGATGTCGAAGTCGCGCGTGAGTGCGCGGCATGATGCCATTATGGACCCACGCCGAACTGGTCGCCGCAACCGGCGGACAGGCATCGGGCGAATTTGACGCCAATGGCGTCGCCTTCGATTCCCGGGAAATCGGGAAAGGGGACCTGTTTTTTGCCCTGAAGGGCGAGGCAACCGACGGGCATTTGTTCGTCGGCAAGGCATTTGCAAATGGTGCCGCCGGTGCAATTGTCAGCGAACCCGTTGATTTCCCCCATATTCTTGTAAAGGATACATTCGCGGCGCTCAATGATCTGGCCCGCGCCGCGCGTGCCCGCATGGGCGGAAAAGTTGTCGGCGTAACGGGTTCGGCGGGTAAAACCGGCACGAAAGAGGCTCTGTTCGCCGCGCTTGACCGTTCGTCACGGGGCAAGGCGCACCGGTCGGTCAAAAGCTATAACAACCATGTCGGCGTTCCGCTCAGCCTCGCCCGGATGCCGCGCGATACGGTGTTCGGCATATTTGAAATGGGCATGAACCATGCCGGTGAGCTTCGCGCGCTCACGGCACTGGTCCGGCCGCACGCTGCGATCATCACCACCATCGCACCGGCCCATATCGAGTTTTTCAAGGATGAAAGCGGCATCGCCGATGCAAAGGCCGAGATTTTCGAAGGCCTGCTGGCCGACGGAACGGCGATCATCCCGCGTGACAATGCGCATTATGAGCGGCTGCGCAACGCTGCGACCAAATATGCCACCCATATTGTAAGCTTTGGTTTCTCGCCCGAAGCCGATGTCCGGTTGCTCGACCATGTTGCGGGGGCCAACGGGGAAACCCTTATCACCGCGCAGTTGCCAAAAGGCGCGCTATGCTATGGCCTTTCGCAATCCGGGGAGCATTGGATGTCCAATTCGCTCGCCGTATTGGCGGCGGTCGAGGCCGTCGGCGGCGATCTTGCCGCAGCGGGTCTGGCCCTTGCCGAACTGGGTGGCCTTGCCGGACGCGGTGCCCGTCATGTCATCCCGGTGCAAAACGGCTCCGCCTTGATCATTGATGAAAGCTATAATGCCAACCCTGCTTCCATGGCCGCTACGCTGGCGCAACTCGGCAAGGTTGACGGTCGCAAAATAGCCGTACTCGGCACGATGAAGGAACTGGGCGACAAAAGCAGCGAATTTCACCGCGCTCTTGCTGAGCCATTGTCGGCAGCAAAAGTAGATTTTACAATTTTAGTCGGTGAAGAGATGGAAATTCTCGCCGAGAGGTTGAAGGCGGGGGTTGAGGGACTGCCGGAATTCGCGCATTGCGCCACGGCGCGCGAAGCCCTCGAGCTTCTCAAAAGCAATTTACGTGAATCCGATACGGTATTGGTCAAAGGCTCCAACAGCATGGGGCTTTCGGCGATTGTCAGTGACTTGGTGGGTGGGAAAAGCTGATGCTCTATTTATTGGCGGAATATCTGGGTTTTCCCGGCATTCTGAACCTTTTGCGCTATTTGAGCTTCCGCTCCGGTGCCACTGTTGCCACGGCTCTTGTCATCGGCCTGCTGATCGGACCTAAATTCATCGGTATGCTCCGTGTCCGTCAGGGCAAAGGGCAGCCGATCCGTACCGACGGACCGCAAACACATCTGGCAAAGGTCGGAACGCCTACAATGGGCGGTCTCATGATCCTGATCGCTGTTTCAGCGTCGATGCTTTTGTGGATGAACCTTGAAAATGTCTATGTCTGGGCATGTCTGCTGGTCATGGCCGGATTTGGCATCGTCGGATTCATGGACGATTATGACAAGGTCAAAAAGCGCAGCCACAAAGGCGTTTCGGGCAAGGTGCGGCTGCTGTTCGAATTTGCAATTGCCGGTGTCGCGGTATCCCTGATCGTGTGGCAATCGGGCGGTATGTTGTATCTGCCCTTTGTAAACGGGCCGGTTCTCGATCTCGGCTGGTGGTATGTGCCGTTCGGGGCCTTTGTTATCGTGGCTTTCGGGAACGCGGTAAACCTGACCGATGGTCTGGATGGCCTTGCAACCATGCCCGTTATCATCGCGTCGATTGCCTTCATGCTGATCGTCTATATGGTCGGCAACGCCAAATATGCCGCCTATCTTGGTATTCCATTCTATCTTGGTGCCGGTGACCTTGCCATGCTGTGCGGTGCTATTGTCGGCGCGGGCCTTGCCTTTCTGTGGTTCAACGCACCACCGGCGGCGGTCTTCATGGGCGATACTGGCAGCCTTGCGCTGGGCGGTACGCTGGGCGCGATTGCCGTTGTTGCGCACCATGAATTTGTGCTCGCCATCATCGGCGGCCTTTTCGTGGTGGAGGCCTTGTCGGTCATCATCCAGGTGTTCTGGTTCAAGCGCACGGGCAAGCGCATTTTCCGTATGGCGCCGATCCATCATCATTTCGAACAGCTTGGCTGGTCAGAGCCCACCGTTGTTATTCGATTCTGGATTGTGGCTTTCGTTCTGGCGCTTGCGGGTCTATCAACCCTCAAGCTCAGATGATTACCAGCCCGGCCTTTAAAAACCGCAAATTTGCTCTGTTGGGCCTCGCACGATCAGGCCTTGCCGCTGCGCGGTCGCTGTCGGCTGGCGGCGCCGAGATTCTGGCGTGGGACAATGATGAAAATGCCCGCGCCAAGGTCGCCGATATTGCGACAATAGCCGACCCGCTGGATGCCGATCTATCCGGTTATGACGGGATTGTCGTATCCCCCGGTGTTCCCATAAACCGCCACCCCATTGCTCAAAAGGCGAGGGAGCAGGGCATTCCCCTCATCGGGGATATCGAGCTGTTCGCCATGGCCCGTGCCGACCTGCCGCCGCACCGTGTGGTCGGCATTACAGGCACAAATGGCAAGTCGACCACAACGGCACTTGTCCATCACCTGCTGAAAAGCGCGGCGCTTCCCGTGCGGATGGGCGGCAATATCGGATTGCCGATTTTGTCGCAGGCACCTTTACCCGCAGGCGGTGTATATGTTCTGGAACTGTCGAGTTACCAGATTGATATCACCCATAGTCTCGCTTGTGACGCCGCTGCGCTCATCAATCTGTCACCCGATCATCTCGACCGTTATGACGGTTATGAAGCCTATATCCGTTCCAAAGCACGGCTGTTTGAAATGCAGACGGCAAAACAGCATTCCGTATTTGGCAATGGCGATGAAGACACGTTGCGCATTTACAATGAAGCGCGCGAACGCAGGGGCGCAGGCGTCGTCCATCTGGCCGATCCGGCCGCGATTTCGGGTCAGCAGGACTGGCCGTCCTTGCAGGGACCCCATAATCTTCAGAATATTGCCATTGCGATCGGGCTGGTCGAAGCGCTTGGCCTGACCGAGGCGCAATGGCGGCCGGCCATGCGCAGCTTCAAGGGATTGGCGCACCGCATGGAGGTTGTGGCCGAACGCAATGGCGTGCTGTTTGTCAATGACAGCAAGGCAACAAATGCCGCATCAACAGCCCCGGCACTTGCCGCATATCCCCGTGTGCACTGGATTGTCGGCGGGCTGGCCAAAAGCGATAATCTGGACGAATGCGTCCCCAATTTCGGCCATGTCGTGAAAGCCTATACCATCGGTGAAGCCGGGCCGTTGTTCACGAAACTGCTGTCGCCGCACATGCCTGTCGAAAGCAGCGAGATGATGGGTGCTGCCGTCCATTCGGCTGCGGCACAGGCCAAAGCGGGCGACGTCATCATGTTGTCGCCTGCATGTGCTTCCTTCGACCAGTTCAAGGATTTCGAAGCCCGCGGTGACGCGTTTAAAGCGATAGTCGAGGCGTTATGAGCGGCGATCGTGGCGAAGTTCCCTGGGTGTTGGCGGCCAAGACGGGCAAGATCGGTTTTGCAAACCGACTGGGCCGCGGTGACCGTTCACCCCTGGGTGTGTGGTTCTGGGAACTGGACCGGGTTCTGCTCTCGCTGATGATCGTGTTGATTGCGATCGGGCTTTTGTCGGTGGCGGCGGCGTCGCCTGCGGGTGCGCAGCGCCTGTCATCGTCCACGACCCAACTCAACTCGCTCTACTTTTTTTACCGCCAGCTCATGTGGGTCATTGTCGGTGTGCCGCTGATGCTCGTCGTGTCCATGTATCCGCGGGAACAGGCGCGCCGCTTTGCCGTTGTCGGCTTCTGCATATTTTTCGTGCTGCTTGCGCTCGTGCCCGTATTGGGCCGAGAGGTGAATGGTTCCCAACGCTGGATAGGGGCCGGCTTTGCCGGCCTGCAACCGTCGGAATTCCTCAAACCCTTTTTTGCCGTCACCATGGCATGGATCATTAGCTGGCGATTGAAAGATCCCACCCTTCCGGTCCGCTTGCTCAGCAGTATCGCAACGGGATTGGTGTGCGTCTTTTTGATGGCGCAGCCTGACCTTGGACAAACCATTCTCTTTGCCGGAACATGGTTTGCGCTGATGATGGTATCGGGTGTTCCTGCATCGCGGCTTTGGGCGATGGTCATCGGCGGTCTGGTTGGAATGATACTGGCCTATAATTTCTATCCCGTCGCGACCCAGCGTATCGATGCGTGGATCTTCGGGACCGAAGGCCTGACGCACGACAAGATGGCGCTGGCCACATTGACCAGTGGCGGTTTCATCGGTGTCGGGCCGGGACTGGGGACGAAGAAATATACTCTGCCCGAAGGTCACACCGACTATATTTTCTCTGTGATTGGTGAAGAATTCGGATTGCTGGCCTGTATGGTGATCGCAATTCTCTACTTTGCCATTCTTGTCCGCATCATCATCCGCCTGCTGGATGAAAAGGACCAGTTCGTCGTTCTCGCCGTAACCGGCCTCGGCGCCCAATTTTGTGGCCAGGCCATGATTAACATGGCGGTGAACCTGGGCGTCTTTCCGTCCAAAGGGATGACCTTGCCCTTTATCAGCTATGGCGGATCGTCCATTTTGGCGCTGTCGATCACATGCGGTCTCATACTGGCACTGACCAAGCGCAACCCGTATCTTGACCGTTCCCTCTATATGGTGAAGGGACAGACGCCATGAGCATTTCACGGCACTATGTCCTCGCCGCCGGTGGTACCGGTGGTCATCTCATCCCGGCATTCGCCCTTGGGCAGGAATTGCTGCACCGCGGCCACCATGTCGCCCTGATAACAGACGAGCGGGGCGCGAAAATTCCGGGCGCACCGGAGAAAATGGCAACCCATATCCTGCCTGCAGGTCGCATCACCAAAAGCCCGGCAAGCTGGTTGCCCGGTGTAAAGGCCATCGCCGAGGGGCGGTTGATGGCGCGGCGTCTCTATGACAGTTTTGAACCCAGTGCCGTTATCGGCTTTGGCGGATATCCGGCATTTCCGGCGTTGCTGGGTGCATTTGCGGAAAATGTTCCCACCATCATCCATGAACAAAATGCCGTGTTGGGCCGCGTCAACCGCTTCACCGCGCGGCAGGTCAACGCGATAGCAACCGCCTATCCCGACATATTGCGTCTGTCGCCCCGCTATCAGGACAAGGTCCATCTGGTGGGCAATCCGGTGCGGGAAGAAGTTCTGGCGCTGCGCGACCAACCTTATCCGCCCATGTCCGCCGACGGCATATTCCGCGTGCTGGTGACAGGGGGAAGCCAGGGTGCAACCATCTTGTCCGAAGTCGTTCCCGACGGGCTGGCGCGACTGCCGCTGAATCTGCGGCGCCGTCTTCAGGTGACGCAGCAATGCCGTGCCGAGGATATCGAAACCGTGCGCCAGGCCTATGCCGCGCATGAAATTCCGGCGGAGCTTGCGACCTATCTGCCGGACCTGCCCGACCGTATGGGGTGGTCACATCTGGTCATCGCGCGGGCAGGGGCCTCGACCATTGCGGAACTGACCTGTGCAGGCCGCCCCGCCATATTGGTTCCGTTGCCGAGTGCGACGGACAATCATCAAAGCTACAATGTGAAGGAAATGGTGCAGGCGGGCGGTGCGCGCGCGATTGCGCAGACCCAGTTTACGCCCGTCGAACTGGCCAAGCAGATCCAGAAAATCGCGCTTGAACCGGGGGCACTGGAAAATGCGGCCAAGGCGGCGAAAAGCTGTGGCCGGCCCCAGGCTGTTTCCGATCTTGCCGACCTTGTGGAATCATTCGGTAAAGCGCCCATCATGCACACCATCAAACCCAAGCACGACACTGCATCCGCATTTGCGCCGTCGCCTGCGCTGGCAAAGGACACGGCATTATGAAGGGTGTTCCCAACGATATCGGAACCATCCATTTTGTCGGCATCGGCGGCATCGGCATGTCGGGTATTGCCGAAGTGATGCATAACCTTGGCTACACGGTGCAGGGTTCGGACATTGCGGACAGCTATGTCATCGACGGGCTGCGCAAGCGCGGTATCAAGGTGATGATCGGGCATAGCGCCGATAATCTGGGCGATGCGGCGGTGGTGGTCACGTCCACGGCTGTCAAAAAGGGCAATCCCGAACGCGATGCCGCGCTGGAGCGGCGCATTCCGCTGGTCCGCCGCGCCGAAATGCTCGCCGAACTGATGCGGCTGAAGAATACGGTCGCTGTTGCAGGGACGCACGGGAAGACGACGACGACGTCCCTGATCGCGGCGATGCTCGACCATGGCGGGATTGACCCGACGGTCATCAATGGCGGCATCATCAACAGCTATGGCTCCAACGCACGTCTGGGTGCCAGCGACTGGATGGTGGTCGAGGCCGACGAAAGCGACGGCAGCTTCCTGCGGCTGGACGGCACGATCGCGGTGGTGACCAACATCGATCCGGAGCATCTCGACCATTATGGCGGGTTTGACGCCATCAAGGATGCCTTTGTCGAATTTGTCGAAAATGTCCCCTTCTATGGCGCGGCCATCATGTGCCTCGACCATCCCGAGGTGCAGGCGATCTTGCCGAAGATACGGGACCGGCGGATCATCACCTATGGATTTTCGGCGCAGGCGGATATCAGGGGGGAGAATGTGACGCCCTTTCCCGGCGGGAACCGGTTCGACGTGGTCGTGCGCAACCGCGACGGATCGCAGCGCAGCATCACCGGCATCGAACTGCCCATGCCCGGCCGCCACAATGTCCAGAACGCCCTGGCGGCCATTGCCGTTGGTCTTGAAATGGGCATGGATGACCAGTCGGTCGCCCATGGCTTTGACAAATTTGGCGGGGTCAAGCGGCGCTTTACGAAGGTGGGCGAAGTGGATGGCGTGACGATCATCGACGATTACGGACACCACCCGGTCGAAATCCGCGCCGTCCTGTCGGCCGCACGCGAAGGGGCGCAGGGCAGGGTGATCGCGGTTGCCCAGCCGCACCGCTTCACCCGGCTGCGCGATCATATGGATGATTTCCAGCAGGCCTTCAACGATGCCGACATGGTGTTCATCTCGCCCGTTTATGCCGCGGGCGAGGCACCTATTGAGGGTGTCACTTCCGAAGCGCTGGTCAACGGCATCAAGGCACGCGGGCACCGATCTGCCGCCACGGTCGCCGACCAGGCGGACCTCGCGCAGAAGCTCGCCCATATTGTGCAGGACAAGGATATGGTCGTCTGCCTCGGCGCAGGTGACATTACCAAATGGGCCGCGGGGCTCGCCGATGCGATCAGGGCGGAGCGCGGATGAGCGTCGCCGAACTTCCACGCGTGGCCGGAAAACTGACGGCCGATGCACCGCTTGCGCCGCTGGTATGGTTCAAGTCGGGCGGACAGGCGCAGTGGTTGTTCGAACCCAAGGATCTGGAGGATCTCCAGTCCTTTCTGCGCAACCTCGATCCCGCAACGCCGGTCATGGCGCTGGGGCTGGGGTCGAACATGATTGTGCGCGACGGCGGCGTGCCGGGTGTCGTGGTCCGTCTGGGCAAGGCCTTCGCCAGGGTGAGCCCGGTCGACGCCACCACATTGGACTGCGGCGGCGGTGCGTCGGGCATATTGGTGTCCTCCACAGCACGCGACGCTGGCATCGCGGGTCTCGAATTTCTGCGCTCCATCCCCGGAACCGTGGGCGGCTTTGTCCGGATGAACGGGGGCGCCTATGGCGGCGAAGTGAAGGACATATTGGTCGATTGCGACGTCGTCCTGCGCGATGGCCAGCTTGCCCGGCTGAACGTCGACGACCTCCACTACAGTTACCGCCATTCGGAACTTCCCGATGGTGCCATCGTCGTATCGGCGCGGTTCCGGGGGAAGCCCGGCGAACCTTCGGCCATTCAGGCCGAGATGGACCGGATATCGGAATCGCGCGAAGCATCGCAGCCGCTGCGGTCCAAGACAGGCGGTTCGACATTCAAAAATCCCGATGGCCACAAGGCGTGGCAACTGGTCGACGAGGCTGGCTGTCGCGGACTACAAATAGGTGGAGCACAGGTGTCCGAAAAACACACCAATTTCCTGATCAACACAGGCGATGCCAGCAGCGCCGACATCGAAGCCCTGGGCGAGGAAGTCCGCCGCCGCGTCAAGGCGAAGTCCGGTATCGATCTGCAATGGGAAATCCAGCGCGTGGGTGACGTTAAATGAGCAGCCAAATCCATGTTGCAGTGCTGATGGGCGGCTGGTCCAATGAGCGCCCCGTTTCGCTGATGAGCGGCAATGGCGTGGCGGACGCCCTCGAACGCGTTGGTTATAAGGTGAGCCGGGTCGACATGGACCGGAATGTCGCGCAGGTCTTGGCGGCTTTGCGCCCCGATGTCGTGTTCAACGCACTGCACGGTGTGCCCGGCGAAGATGGCAGCGTGCAGGGCATGCTGGACCTGATGGGCATAAAATATACCCACAGCGGAATGGTGACATCCGTCATCGCGATCGACAAGGAACTGACGAAGCAGCGCCTCGTCCCGGCCGGTATTCCCATGCCGAAAGGGACAATTGTCGACAGCGAGAGCCTTTATTCGGGCGACCCCCTGCCGCGCCCCTATGTGCTGAAGCCGGTCAATGAGGGAAGTTCGGTGGGCGTCGCCATCGTCAAGGCCGACAGCAATTACGGCGACCCGATTTCGCGCGAGTCCAAAGGACCCTGGCAGGAATTCGACACATTGCTTGCCGAACCCTTTATCAAGGGGCGCGAGCTGACGGTGGCGGTATTGGGCGACAAGGCATTGTGCGTGACGGAGTTGAAGCCCAAGAGCGGCTTTTACGATTTCGATGCCAAGTATACAGATGGCCTGACCGAACATATATGCCCGGCCGAAATCCCTGCGGACGCCGCGAACTATATGATGGACATTGCGCTGAAGGCACACCGTCTGCTGGGCTGCAAGGGTGCATCACGCACCGATTTCCGCTGGGATGACGAACTGGGCCTGGATGGCATCTTTGTGCTGGAAACCAATACCCAACCCGGTATGACGCCGCTAAGTCTGGTGCCGGAACAGGCGAAATATGTTGGTATCAGTTATGAACAACTGGTCGATATCATTGTGAAAGAGGCGTTGGCATAATGGCTACTTCCTCCCGCAAGGCGAGCAGCAAACGAACGGCAAAGACGCCCCGTCCGCGGCAGAAGGTGCGGCAGATTTCGGTAATCGATCGTGCTTTCCAGGCGTTGCCATTTTCCGAAGAAGATATTCAACGCGCCGCGACTTGGCTGATTATCGCGGCGGTGACCGTGCTTGTCTACGCCGCTGCCCAATGGGCCGGCCTGACGACCGCGGCCTATCTACAATATGCGGATCTGGCCGCGCGCGCCGGTTTTCAGGTGCAGCGCGTCGAAGTGACCGGAATGGAGCGGGTGGATCAGCTCAAGGTTTATGATCTCGTTCTGGCGGAAAAGGACCGGGCGATGCCGCTGGTCGATATCGACAAGGTCCGCGCCGATCTGCTGCAATATGGATGGATAAAGGACGCCCGCGTTTCGCGCCGTTTGCCGGATACGCTGGCCGTTGAAATAGTCGAGCGCAAGCCCGCCGCCGTGTGGCAGCGCGATGGCCAATATTCCCTGATCGATGCCGAGGGCAATGTTCTGGAAAATGTAAAAATGGGCGAGGTGGGTGATCTGCCGGTTTTAAATGGAACCGATGCCAACCGCCATGCCGTTGCCCTGAACGAATTGCTGGACAAGGCCAGCGCCCTCAAATCGCAGGTCATTGGCGCAAGCTGGATCGGTAACCGGCGCTGGGATCTGAAGTTCAAGAGCGGCGAGACGCTGGCGCTTCCGGAAGGGGAGAAGGCAGCGGCCGAAGCCTTGCTGAACTTTGCCCGTATGGATGGCATCCACCGGCTGTTGGGTCGCGATCTTATCCATTTCGATCTGCGTGATCCGGAACGCGCCTATTTCCGTAAAGCGCCCAAGGCAGCCCCGGCAAATGCCGAAAGCGAAACATCCAGTGTCAAAAATAGCGGGACGCAGGCATGAAGGCGGCACGCGTAGAAAAGCTGATTTCGGCCATCGACATCGGATCGTCCAAAGTATCCGCCCTGATTGCAGGGCGCACGGATACGGGCGAACTGATCGTGCTGGGCACCGGTCAGCGTGAAAGCCGCGGCGTCACGCGCGGCTATGTATCGGATATCGAGCAGGCCGAGCTGTCGGTGCGCCATGCGGTGGAGCAGGCGGAACGGATTGCTGGTATCAATATCGAACGCGTCTGGGTGGGAATGTCGTCCGGCGGGCTGGACAGCCTGCTTGCGCCTGTCGAAATCGAGTTGGGCGGCGACCGCATTACGCAGGAAGATGTCGACCAGCTTTTGCAGGCGGGCCGCGCCAATATCCACACCGGCGGGAAAATGCCGTTGCATATCCGCCCGACGCTTTATTCGCTGGATGGTGTCGGCGGTGTGGCCAATCCGGTCGGGCTGCATGCCGACCGCCTTGGCGTTGATATACATGTGGTCCTTGCCGACCAGTCACCCGTCCGCAATATCGACATGACGGTGCGTGCGGCGCATCTTGATGTGGAATCCATTGTCGTTGCGCCGGTTGCGACGGGCCTTGCCTGTCTGACGGCGGAAGAACGCGAACTGGGTGTCGCTCTGGTCGAATTTGGCGCGGCTGTTACCAATGTATCGGTCTTTATCGGCGGCATGCTTGTCGGTCTGGAAACAATCCAGAAAGGTGCATCGGACATTACCGATGATATCGCCTCGACATTCGGTATCCGTCGGGCCCAGGCCGAGCGTCTGAAATGTTTTCACGGATCGGCACTGACCAGCCCGCGTGACCATCAGGAAGTGCTGGAGGTAGGGCCGGACGAAAACGGGACCGAAGCCGGCACCCATGCGCCCCGCATCACAAAGGCGCAATTGAACGCGGTGGTTTGCCAGCGTGTCGACAGCATCGTGTCCGAAATCGGACGTGCGCTCAAAACCCTGGGATTTTCCGGCCCGTCAAGTCACCAGATTGTCCTGACCGGTGGTGGTGCCGAATTAAAAGGTATTGCCGAACATATGCAGGGTGCGTTGGGCCGTACTGTCCGAATTGGACGGCCCGCCGGACTGAATGGCCTTCCCGAAGCACATTCGGGACCTGCCTTTTCTACTTTGGTTGGTTTGATTCATTACGCGGCGATTGACCGCGTTGACTTGAAATCCGGCTATGATTTGCATGGCGAACATATGCCTTCGGGCATGCCGAGCCTATTTGAACGTATAAAACGGGCAATCCGTGAGAATTTTTAACAGAAAGCTGTGCAAAAAGGTTAATTTTCGGGTGTGCGCTGTGTCCTTTTGTGTCAGAAGCGTGAAAATTTCTAATAAGCCAATCTAGGCTAGGGGGATGTAGACATGAGCATCAATATCGGTCCACCCGTGGTTGATGAATTAAAACCGAAGATTGCTGTTATTGGCGTTGGTGGTGCTGGCGGAAACGCTGTCGCCAACATGATCGGTGCAAAGGTCGAAGGCGTAGATTTCGTCGTTGCCAATACCGACGCACAGGCGCTCAATGCATCGCCGGCGGAATATCGCATCCAGCTTGGCCCGGATATTACCCAGGGTCTGGGTGCCGGTTCACGGCCCGAGGTCGGTCGCGCGGCTGCCGAAGAAACCATTGAGCAGGTAAAGGCCGCCCTTGCAGGTTGCCATATGTGCTTCATCGCCGCAGGCATGGGCGGAGGTACCGGAACCGGTGCCGCGCCTGTCATCGCCAAAGCAGCGCGCGAGATGAACATTTTGACGGTGGGCGTTGTTACCAAGCCGTTCCTGTTCGAAGGTTCGCGCCGGATGCGTTCGGCCGATTCCGGAATTACGGAACTGCAACAGCATGTCGACACGCTGATCGTTATTCCGAACCAGAACCTGTTCCTGGTTGCCAATCCGAATACAACGTTCAAGGAAGCCTTCCTGCTCGCCGACGAAGTTCTGCAGCAGGGCGTTCGTGGCATTACCGACCTGATGGTCATGCCCGGCCTCATCAACCTCGACTTTGCCGACGTGCGTTCTGTCATGCACGAAATGGGCAAGGCGATGATGGGTACCGGCGAAGCCGAAGGCGACGGTCGTGCGTTGGAAGCCGCCGAAAAGGCAATCGCCAATCCGCTGCTCGACGGTGTGTCGATGCAGGGCGCAAAGGGTGTTATCGTGTCCATCACCGGTGGTGAAGACATGCGCCTGATGGAAGTTGACGAAGCCGCCAACCATATCCGCGAACTGGTCGATCCCGATGCAAATATCATCTGGGGTTCGGCGTTTAACGAGAATTTGAACGGCAAAATCCGTGTTTCGGTTGTTGCGACCGGTATCGACAATGACGGTTCGGTTTCTGCACCCAGCGCACATGCGACCCGTCCTTTCGCCTTCAGTCGTCCGACAGAAACCGTTGCCGAGCCGGAACCCGCACCTGTGGCGGCACCTGCGGCATTTGCCGAACCGGCACCGGAAATCGTTGTTGAAGAACCATTTGATGTCTCGACAGAAAATGACAATGACAGCCTCGAACTCGGTCAGCAGCATGTTGCCGACGCCGATTATGAGCCGGTTGCCGCCGCATCCAAAAGCGAAGCGGCAGAGGATGGTGACGATGATCTTCTCGAACTGGGTGAAGCCCATGTCGAGCAGGCCGAAGAAGCGCCATCAACTTATGAACCTGCAGCGGACATAACGCCGGCACCCGAGCGTCCTGCGCCACGGGTATCGACGGGCGGAACGCTTTTTGAACGCATGTCCAATCTGTCGCGCGGTCTTTCGCGCGGCGACGATGAAGAGGACAGCAACAAGGAAGCAGGTTCCGCAGGCGGCCTCAATATTCCGCGCTTTTTGGACCGGCAGAGCAATAATTGACCGTCGGCTGACAAGCTGACGTTCATTTTGTCTCCTTTATGCAACCATTCGGCGAAGGCGGGCAGCGCCCTCCTTTGCTTTGGTTCCCTGTGGCATCATTAGAGGCGCATGAATGTGACAATGTTACGTGCGATCCCCGCCATTGTTTATGCATTGGCTGCGACAGGTGCAGCCGCGCAAGCCGTCGATGAATCCGCGCTTGAGGCTCTCGAAAAAACGAGCCCCGTTGTTCAGCCGGTCATGGCCGAACCGGCAGGTGCCGCCGAGCTACGGGCCGCAATGCGTCGCATTTCGCTCAGTCCGTCCGATGCCGATGCACTTGCGGATGCCGGAAACGCGGCGTTGATGCTGGGCGATGCCAATGCAGCGCTTAACTTCTTCACCCGCGCCAATTCCTTGCGGCCGAATAACGGCCGCATCGTTGCCGGACTGGCCACGGCAACCGTACGTACCGAAAATCCTTTCGAGGCGCTGCGTTTGTTTGACGACGCCGTCCGTCTGGGCGTCAGCGAGCGTTCCATTGCCGCCGACCGTGCGCTTGCCTTTGACCTTCTGGGCAATTTTGGCCGGGCGCAGCAGGACTATAAGCTGGCGCGGACTGCGTCCGTCTCGGATGATCTGATTGTCCGCCACGCCATATCCACGTCGCTGTCGGGCCAGAGCACGCAGGCAGATGCGATGCTGGTTCCGCTGTTGGAGAAAAACAATCCGGCGGCATGGCGGGCAAGGGCGTTCATTCTCGCCTCGCGCGGGGATTTCCGCGAATCCGTGCAGGTAACTCAAGGTTTTATGGACGCAGGTTCCGCGCAGCGTATGGAGCGTTTTCTGCGTTTGATGCCCGAGCTGACCGGTGCGCAACAGGCGGCGGCGATCCATTTGGGGCATTTCCCGGCCAGCCAATATGTCGGGCGCGACAGTGAACAGGTCCGCAAGGTTGCGTCGACCATTCCCGCGGTGCAGCCGGCGGCGAATGATAGCCGCCTGATCCCGGCGGGCGATCCTCTCGGGAAAAAACCGGCAAAGGTTGCGGCTGCTGAAAAGCCCAAGACGACCGAGCGCCGCCGGGACAAGAAGGCGCGGGAGCAGGAAGAGGTAAAGGCAATTGTCGCGGCCATTCCGGACTCGCAGAAATTGCCCAAGGTGGACACGGCGCGCCTCGGAACCGAAACCGCACGCGCCAGGGTTGAAGAAGCGACCAGTGCAAAATTGGTGACGGCCAGGACCACCGAGCTTCCTCCGCCGGAAACGGCACGGCCGCTGCAACGCGTCGAAATCGGACCTCGCGATAATGTGCCGCAAAGCCAGACACCGCCGCCACCGGTGCGCGTTGCTGCGCAGACAGTGACGCAGCCTGTCCAGCAGGCGCCCGCGATCAGCGCGGACAGCGGTGTGAAGACGCAAACCGTGGCGGCGGGTTTCGAAGCGGCGACGCGCGTTGAACCTGCGACGTCTGCGCCTGCTCCCGCGCCTGCACTTGCGACGGCGAACCTGCCGCAGGAAGAAACGAAGATGGCGGCGGCGCTGCCTGTGGAAACCGTGCCGGTACCGACGCCGACACCCACACCGCCGCCTGCGGCCAAAGCGGCCTTCGATCTGGGCGCGATCGTGAACGCGATCGAAATTCCGGAAAGCGAACAAAAGCCGTCGGCGGTTCCTGTGGATCTTAAAAAGATCAAGCCTGCGGCGCCTAAGGTTGCGGCCGTTGACGAAGCTGGCAAGGCTGCAAAAACGGATCCAAAGGCCGCCGCCAAGGCAAAGGCACCGCCGCCCAGCCCGGCGCGTTTCTGGGTCCAGATTGCGACCGGCGATGCCAATGCGCTGGGATTTGATTACCGCAAATGGGCGAAGAAGAGCCCGGATCTGTTCAAATCGACATCAGGGTGGACATCGGCATGGGGCAAAACCAGCCGCTTGCTCGTCGGACCCTTCGCCGACCAGAAGCTCGCCAAGAAATGGGAAGCCGACTTCAAAAAAGCAGGCGGGGACGGCTTTATGTGGAAAAGCGAAAATGGTGTCGTGGTGACGGCGTTAAAAGGCAAATAGCGGCTAGCGGTCGTACCGGCTTAGCGGCATAAGCCGCGCATGACTTCGTTAGCCTCTTACGCCTCCCACCCCGAACAGAGCCGGGGGCGCTTCTATCCGGAGCCGGACCACAATGTGCGCGGGCCCCGCAACATTTTCCAGCGCGACCGGGACCGGATTATCCATTCCATCGCCTTCCGCCGCCTCCGCCACAAGACGCAGGTGTTCATCGCGCCCGATGGCGACCATTACCGCGTCCGCCTGACGCACAGCCTGGAAGTCGCGCAGATCGGGCGCACCATCGCGCGGGCGCTTGGCCTGAACGAGGATCTGACCGAGGCGCTGTGCCTCGCCCACGACATCGGGCACCCGCCCTTCGGCCATGCGGGCGAGGATGCGCTGGAGGAGGCGATGAAGCCCTATGGCGGGTTCGACCATAATGCCCAGACCCTGCGCACGCTCACGGAACTGGAATCGCCCTATCCCGCATGGCCGGGCCTCAATCTCAGCTGGGAGCTGCTCGAAGGGCTGGCGAAGCATAACGGGCCGGTGGAAAGCCCGAGCTGGGCGCTGGCGCAGGTGGATGCGAAATACCGGCTGGACCTGCGCAACTGGCCGTCGCTTGAGGCGCAGGTCGCCGCGATCAGTGACGATATCGCCTATGACAATCACGATATTGACGACGGGATCAGGGCAGGGCTGCTCGATATCGAACAATTGCTGGAGCTGCCGTTCGTGGCGGAGCGGTGGCGGGGGATTGTCGCGCGGTTCCCCAATGTCAAACCCCGCCGGTTAATAGGGGAACTCACCCGCGAACAAATCGGCACGATGGTCAACGACGTCATCACCTCCACCCGCGAACGGATCGAAGCGCTGGGCATTTCCACCGCCGACGATGTGCGGCAAGCCGGCGTCATGATCGGCGGCTTTTCCCCCGCCATGGCCGCCGAGGAACGGACGCTGAAGAAATTCATGTACCGCAACCTCTACCATCACCAGTCGCAACTGGATGCGGCCGAACAAGCGCGAAGCGTCATTGCCCGCCTGTTTGCGATCTACCATGCAAAGCCCGGCCTGATGCCGGAAGAGTGGCAGGAAAACATGCCGTCGTCCGAGCCCGAGGCAAGCCGTCATATCGCCGATTTTCTGGCCGGAATGACCGACCGCTATGCGACGGACCGGTATAAAGAACTGAACGCGGAGTAGCTATATGCCAAGAGTTATCATCGCTGGCGCATCCGGCCTGATCGGCAGCACCCTCTGCACGATGCTGGGCGGGCATGAAGTCCACATTCTGCTGCGCCGGCCAATGGATGACTTACCCGAAAGCATTGCGCAGCATGTCGCCGAAACCGCACGCTGGCCGGAAATCATAGCGGGGCTGGCCCCGGAAATCGCCATATCCTGCCTTGGAACAACGATGAAGAAATCCGGCGGAGACGCCGCGCAATTTCGTGCCGTCGACAAGGACCTTGTCCTCGCCTTTGCAACCGCCGCCAATCTGGCCGGCGCGCGTCAGTTCATCACGGTATCCTCCGTGGGCGCGACCGCTGATACCAAGAATCTCTATCTTCGGACCAAGGGCGAGGTTGAAGATGCGTTGACGCTGCTTGCTTTTGAGCGCCTCGACATTATCCGCCCCGGATTGCTGACCGGTGACCGGCAGAATGACCCGCGCGCCGGGGAGCGTGCGGCCATCATGCTGTCGCCTGTCATTGATCGCCTGATTCCCCGGGCCTTTAGCCGCTTCCGCTCGATTCCGGCATCCACCGTCGCACAGGCGATTGCAGAGCTGGTCGGAAATGGGACGCCGGGAAGGTTTATCCACGAAAATGAGGCCATTCGCGCGCTGGCCGGTTGACTCTGTCCCGGCACATAGCCAAGAGAGGCGGGTCGCTGACGAAACGGGAGAGTGACAGGTTCGCCTGTCCGCCGAAGGAGCAACCGCCCCGGAATCTCTCAGGCAAAAGGACCGTTTCGGCTTTTGCGACACTCTGGAAAGCGCCCACCCCATGTGGGCCACCGAAGGGGTAAAGCTCTCAGGTATCCGTGACAGAGGGGGTAGCAGGAAGGACATCAACCGATGTCTGTCGCTGCGACTCTTGGAACGGATTGATATGAGCGACGAAGAATTAGAACCCATTGAAATATTGGAATTGCCGCTGGGTGACTGGCATCGCGCGCGCGGTGCCCGCATGGTTGAATTTGCCGGTTATCACATGCCCATTCAATATGAAGGCATCATGGCCGAGCATCTGTGGACGCGTGAATCCGCGGGCCTTTTTGATGTCAGCCATATGGGGCAGTTGATGCTGTCCGGCGAGGGTGTCGCGGAAGCTTTGGAAAAGCTTGTTCCCGGCGACATCTCGGCCCTGAAGGAAGGGCGCATGCGCTATTCGCTGCTGCTGGATGAAGATGGCGGCATTCTGGATGACCTGATGGTCACCGCAACGCCGATGGGACTCTATGTGGTCGTCAACGGCGCCGTGAAATGGGACGATATCGGTTTCCTGCGGGAACATCTGGCCGATGACATCACCATCAATCACATGGATGATCGCGCGCTTCTGGCATTGCAGGGGCCGAAGGCGGTCGATGCGCTAAAGCGCGTTGTGCCGGGCGTTGACGCGCTTTTCTTCATGGAGGCAGGCTCTTTCTTCTGGGGGCCAAAAACCGATCCCGAACCGCTGTGGATCAGCCGGTCGGGCTATACCGGCGAAGACGGGTTCGAAATTTCCGTGCCCGCGGCTCATGCAAAGGCCCTTGCCGATGCCCTGTGCGCGCAGCCAGAGGTCAAGCCGATTGGCCTTGGTGCCCGCGATTCCCTGCGGCTGGAGGCGGGGCTTCCGCTTTACGGGCATGACATGAACCCGCAACTGGATCCGGTGGAAGCCAATGCTTCCTTCGCGATTTCAAAGCGCCGCCGTGCGGAAGGCGGATTTCACGGGGCAGAGCGGATATTGAAGTCCCTGACAGATGGTCCTGCCCAGAAACTGGTCGGTTTTACGGTCGACGGAAAAATGCCGGTGCGCGAAGGCGCGCCGATTTTCGCCCAGGATCGCCAGGTGGGAACAGTTACATCCGGCGGATTTGCGCCCAGCGTCGGTGCCCCCATTGCCATGGGTTATGTTGCCCAGGCACATATCGCCGTCGGTACCGCTTTGGAGGCCGAGGTTCGCGGTAAGCGGGTCGGTCTGACCGTCGCGGCCATGCCTTTCATACCCCATCACTATCATCGCAGAGGAGCTGCCCAATGACACGTTACTATACCGAGGATCATGAATGGATTGACGTCGATGGCGACAGCGCCACCGTCGGTATTACCGATTACGCACAAAGCCAGTTGGGCGACATCGTATTTGCCGAAGTTCCTGCACCCGACACGGTGCTGAAAAAAGGCGGCGATGCAGCCGTGGTGGAATCGGTCAAGGCGGCATCGGACGTCTACGCGCCGGTCAGCGGCACCGTGACCGAAGGCAATGATGCGTTGGAAGGCGATCCCTCCCTTGTGAACAGCGATCCCGAAGGTGACGGCTGGTTTTTCAAACTGACGCTGAGCGACACGGGCGAACTCGACAGCCTGATGGACGCGGATGCCTACAAGGCATTTGTCGAAGCATTGTAAGCGCAATCCCGCATCCGGAATTGCGAAGAAGGACAAGATTGCATGCGTTATCTCCCACTCACCACACCCGACCGGCACGCCATGTTGGCGGCCATCGGTGCGAAATCCATTGACGACCTGTTCGTCGATGTTCCCGCAGAAGCCCAGTTGGCCGGGCCGATTGCCGGTTTGCCGAACCATGCAAGCGAAATGGTCGTCGAGCGGCATTTTTCCGACCTTGCGCGCCGGAATATGGCCGCATCCCATCATCCCTTCTTTCTGGGATGCGGTGCCTATAAGCATCATGTGCCGGCATCGGTCGACCATATCATCCAGCGCGGCGAATTCCTGACCGCCTATACGCCATACCAGCCGGAAATCGCGCAAGGCACCTTGCAGATGCTGTTCGAATTCCAGACCCAGGTCGCGCGTCTGTTCGGATGCGATGTTGCCAACGCGTCCATGTATGACGGTTCCACGGCATGCTGGGAAGCCATTGGCATGGCGGGACGGATCACGAAGCGGAAGAAGGCGATATTGTCGTCGGGCCTGCATCCCCATTATGTCAGCGTTGCCCGCACCATGGCAAAATATACAGGTGACCATCTCGATACCGCGTTGCCCAGCCTGTCCGCCACGACGGACAGCGCGCGGCTGCTGGACGCGATAGATGGCGAAACAAGCTGTGTTGTCGTTCAATATCCCGATATTCTGGGCCGCATCGAAGATCTGTCGGCAATTGCAGCCAAGGCGCATGAACATGGCGCGCTGCTGATCGCGGTCGTGACCGAACCTGTGGCACTGGGTGCAATCCGGGCACCGGGCGAAATGGGTGCGGATATTGTGGTGGGCGAGGGGCAGTCCCTCGGGGTCGGTCTGCAATTTGGCGGACCTTATGTCGGACTGTTTGCCTGCAAGGAAAAATTCGTCCGGCAGATGCCGGGGCGGCTGTGCGGCGAAACGGTTGACGCCGAAGGAAAGCGCGGTTTCGTCTTGACCCTGTCGACCCGCGAACAGCATATCCGGCGTGAAAAGGCGACGTCCAATATTTGCACAAATTCAGGACTTTGTGCGCTGGCCTTCAGTATCCATATGACGTTGCTGGGTGAAAAGGGGCTGCGCGGTTTGGCACAGGCCAATCATGCGCTGGCGGTACAGGCGGCTGACCGGCTAGCCCGGGTTCCCGGCGTGGAATTGGTCAACGACAGTTTCTTCAACGAATTCACATTACGTCTGCCGAGGGAAGCACGGCCGGTTGTCCGGGCGTTGGCAGATAAGAAAGTGTTGGGGGGTGTGTCGCTCGGTCGCCTCTATCCCAATGTATCCGAACTGGAAAAGGGACTGGTTGTGGCGGTGACGGAAACGGCATCGGTGGAAGACATCGAAACCTTTGCGACCGCCTTGCAGGAGATTTTGTCATGAGCGCACTCAATCAAAGCGGCTGGAAGCCCGAAATGGGCCCATCGGGCGATGCCAAGCCTGCAACCTTTACCGGCAATCGCGCATTGATGCTGGAAGAGGCACTGATTTTCGAGATCGGCACAACCGATACGACCGGTGTAGATTTGCCGGAAGTGGGCACCGTTGCAACTCGCCTTGGCGGTTTGGAACGGCATCGCACAATCGGATTGCCCGGTCTTTCCGAACCGGAAGCGGTCCGTCACTATACGCGCCTCAGCCGCCAAAATTATGCCATCGATCTGGGCTTTTTCCCGCTGGGAAGCTGCACGATGAAGCATAACCCCCGCCTGAACGAGAAGGTCGCGCGGATGGCCGGTTTTGCCGATGTCCATCCCCTGCAACCCGTCGAAACGGTGCAGGGTGCGCTGGCCGTTATCAATGAACTGGCGGTCTGGCTGATCGAACTGACGGGCATGCACGGCGTTGCGATGACGCCAAAGGCCGGTGCCCATGGGGAATTGTGCGGCATATTGGCAATCAAGGCCGCTCTTGAGGCCCGCGGCGATCCGCGCAGCGTCATTCTGGTGCCCGAAAGCGCGCATGGTACCAATCCGGCCACCGCAGCCTTTGCCGGTTTCTCTGTCGAAAATATTCCCGCCACATCCGAAGGTCGTGTCGATCTCGACGCATTGAAGGCACGGCTTGGTCCGGATGTCGCCGGGGTCATGATTACAAACCCCAATACCTGCGGCCTGTTCGAACGGGATATGAAAGCCATTTCCGATGCGGTCCATGCGGCCGGCGGTTATGTCTATTGCGATGGTGCGAATTTCAACGCCATTGTCGGACGCGTGCGCCCGGGCGATTTGGGTATCGACGCCATGCACATCAATCTGCACAAGACATTTTCGACCCCGCATGGCGGCGGCGGCCCGGGTTCCGGCCCGGTGGTCTTGTCAGAGGCGCTGTCGCCCTATGGACCATTGCCCTTTACCGAACGCCATGCCGATGGCCGTTATTCGCTGGTTGAGGAAGAAACGGTCGGCGAACGGCATCCGCACAGCTTTGGACGGATGACGGCTTTCCACGGGCAGATGGGCATGTTCACCCGTGCGCTGTCCTACATCATGTCGCATGGTGCCGACGGCCTGCGTCAGGTTGCCGAGGATGCGGTGCTCAACGCCAATTACATCCTGCGCAGTCTGGAAGGCACGATGGATGCGCCCTTTGCGCATAGCGGACCGTGCATGCACGAGGCGCTGTTTAGCGACAATGGTCTGGCCGAAGGCTTTACGACACTCGACATTGCCAAGGGTCTGATTGACGAAGGCTATCACCCGATGACGGTCTATTTCCCGCTGGTCGTCCATGGCGCGATGCTGATCGAGCCGACGGAAACGGAAAGCAAAGCAACTCTTGACCAGTTTATCGGGGCCATGCGGTCTGTTGTGCAGCGGGCGAAAGCGGGCGATCCGTCGCTCAAATCCGCACCGCACCACGCGCCGCGCCGCCGCCTCGACGAAACGCTGGCTGCCAGAAAACCGTTGCTGGTGTGGCGCGAACCCGAAGAGGCCGTTGCCGCCGAATGAGCGATCCCAAACCCTTTGTGTTCGAACCGTCGGCGGAGGCGAAGCGCACTGCCCCCGCCACCGAACGCAATCGGGATGCAATCACCCATGTGCTGAAGGGATGTTTGCCCGCGCATGGAACGGTGCTGGAAATCGCCAGCGGAACGGGCGAGCATATTGTCCATTTCGCGGCGCAATTCCCGGATCTGCTGTGGCAGCCCAGCGACAGCGATCCGTTGGCGCTTGCATCGATTGCGGCATGGCGCGCCGAATCCGGTGCCGACAACCTGCGGCCACCGGTCGAGGTCGATGCGGTGGCCGACTGGCCCGTGCGGGATATATCGGCCATTTTGTGCATCAACATGGTGCACATCAGCCCGTGGGACGCGACGCGGGGGCTGATGCGGAACGCAGGCCGCCTGTTGCCCAAAGGCGGATTGCTCTATCTATACGGACCGTTTCGCCAGCAAAACCGGCCCACCGCACCCAGCAATGAAGAGTTTGACCGCAACCTGAAAAGCCGGAACAGCCAATGGGGCCTGCGCCACGTCGAAGATGTCGCGCAGGAAGCATCGCTCCACGCCCTGCATCTCGACCAGATTATCGAGATGCCCGCAAATAACCTGTCGCTGCTGTTCCGGGCCTGACGCGTATCTCAGGGCCGCGCGGTCTGCTCAGCTGGTCAGGTCGATGCGTTCGATCTTGGCCACGGGGGACCGCTGACGGATGCGGGTTCCGGTGACATCATCCTCATATTGCGCGGTGAGCGAGTAACGCTCGATCGCGTAGATGCCGGGCGATGTGCCGTCTTTCTCGGCTTTCAGCGGTGCATAGATGCGCGTCTTGATCGATTTGAGCACGACGTCGGTCCATTTGGTGTCGCCCTGGCTGCGCAGGATTTCGGGCTCGTCAACCTTGCCGTCGGCACCGATCCAGAAACCGATATCGACCCAGCGCTTTTCGACAACCTGCGTGCCGATGCGGTTGAGGTCACTGCCACCTGCTGCGGCGCGGGCGGCCTGGGCCTCGTTCATTTCAATGGGTTTCGAATGCAGCAGCAAAGGACGGTCGGTTCCGCCGAGCGCGGCATAGCGGGCGATCAGCTTGTCGGTGGTTTCGCTGTTGCCGTTGTTCCGGTCCATCCGGGACTTCAGGACTTCGGCGACGATCTTGAACTGCTCGGCGTCTTTTCGTGGCTGGAGTAAAAATTCGTCAATTGCTTCCACGGCCTCTTTCTTGCGAAATTCGGTTTTTTCGGTTTCGGCGCGCTGCACGCGTAACGACAGGTCACGCAGACGCGCGATTGCGGCCACTTGCGGCAGGTTTTTGGCGAGGGCCTGCTTTTCAAGCTGCAGATATTTGTCGCTCGCCTCGTCATAATAGCCGAGCTTCATGCGCGAATCGGCAACCTCGATTTCGGCGCCGAATACGCGATAGTCATCGGGCTTGAGCGCGCTTTTCAACGTGTCGCGCATGTCGAGGACGGACAGGCGGTAGATGTCCGCCTCGCCGAGATGGATCGCCACATTGCCATTGGCGCGCAGCAGGTCGGACACTTCGATGGGATATTGGCCCTTATGCTTGCGGTTGCGGCCCAGTGATTTCGCCAGCGTTTCCCGCGCGTTGCGATAGTCGCCCTCGACAAACTGGTTTTCGGCATGCGCCAGCGTGGCCTTGATATCCTCGTCAGGCGGGCAACCGCGGGCGAGGCAGGCTTTCAGGTCATTCTCCGTGTCCTTCAACGACCGCGCCGTCACCACAATCTCGCGCTTATCATCATTCTGCGCCACCGCGGGAAAGCTGATCCCGGCCAAAAGTACAAACAAGAGCGTAGGACGGCGCAAATTCATGTTCAAATTTCCCCAGATTCAAAACTGTTTCACGCAGATGTTAGTCGGGACATTGACACACAGCCAATATCTCTCGACAAACCGCATCGAGGCCTCTGCCAATAGCAGGCCCGCGCTGATGGAGAGGTTTGCACATGGGTGACCCAACGACGGATATTCTGACGTTTGATGATTTCCTGAACTATTGGGCGGCTGAAAAGCCAGATGGCGTTGCTTTGATGGAAGCGGATAGAGCACAAACATATTCGGGTCTTGAGGAAGCCACAGCCAAAATTGCAACTATGCTGCTCAGTGCCGGATTGAAAAAGGGTGATCGCATTGTGTGGATCGGCAAGAATAGCGATCTGTATTTCAGCCTGTTCTATGGCGCTGCACGCGCGGGAATTGTAACGGTTCCAGTTGGATGGAGGCTCGCTCCCTCGGAATGGGCTTACATTGTAAACGACACCCAAGCTCGGATGGTGTTCACTGGCGAGGAGTTCACTCTTATAGAAAAGACACTAGCGGATTCGGTTCCGCTTGTGGAACGTTTCGTCGGTGAACAGGAGGCTCGCCAGCAAATCGCAGAGGCTACGCGATCGACCTTTGATGCCTCCGGGCCGGATGATGCCGTGCTACAGCTATACACTTCCGGGACGACAGGGCATCCCAAAGGAGCGGTTCTTTCCAATCGCAACCTGTTCGCGCTGCGAAAGAATAGTGCCGACCTTGACCTTGCCTATACCCGTTGGGATCCGGACGAAGTAGTACTCGTCGCCATGCCTTGCGCCCATATTGGGGGAACGGGCTTGGGCATTATGGCCATCGCGTCGGGATTGCCGGCACTGATCTTGCCTGAATTTACACCCGACGGCGTATTTGACGCCATAGAAAAAAGGGGAGTCACCCGCCTTTTTGTGGTGCCGGCTGCACTGCACATCATGTTGCAGCATCCCCGTTGCACATCGGTCGATTACAGCCGTTTGCGCTATATTCTTTATGGTGCGGCGCCGATGCCGTTGGAACTTCTACGCCAAAGTATCGCAGTGTTTGGAGCAGAATTTATTCAGGTTTATGGTATGACTGAAACCACCGGTACGATTGTAATGCTCCCGCCGGAGGATCACGACCCCAACGGGAATGCGCGTATGCGGTCAGCGGGTAAGCCTTTGCCCGGTGTTGAAATCCGTATTGTGGATGGAAACCATAACGATCTGCCGGTGGGGGAGGTTGGCGAAATCTGGACGCGTTCTTCAAATAATATGATTGGATATTGGAATCTGCCTGAAGCTACCAAAGGCACGATGGCACAAGGCGGATGGATTAAAACGGGTGACGCAGGCTATCTCGATGAAGATGGCTATTTATTCATCCATGACCGGGTGAAGGACATGATCATTTCAGGTGGTGAAAATGTATACCCGGCTGAAGTCGAAAGCGCTATTTTCGGTCACCCCGATGTGTTGGAGGTTGCTGTCATCGGCGTTCCCGATGAAAAATGGGGTGAGGCTGTGAAAGCCGTCTGCGTGCCAAAACCGGGATGCGAGGTTAAGCCGGAAAGTGTGATCGCATGGGCGCGCGAACGGATCGCCGGATTCAAAGTGCCGCGGAGTGTCGACGTCATTCCCGCACTACCGCGAAACGCATCGGGCAAAATACTTCGAAAGGATTTGCGCGCACCCTATTGGGAAGGCCGAGATCGTCAGGTTAACTGATCGATCCTTTTCTGAAGTCCATGGAAACAGTGCTGTCTAAGGCCGATCCTTCTCTTGGAATTGCCGCATCATAACCGGAAGCGACGCACCACCAATTTGCCAGTTTCCAGATTCCCCACATTCCAATGGCCGAGAAGATGCCGTCGACCGCATAATGCCAGCCGAGATGGATTGAGCCGATAAAGATGATCACGGCATAAGCGGTTGCTACCCAGCCGATTAACTTGCCAAACCGAAACGCCAAGAAAACGTAAAGAACGGCGATTGCATTGTGTAGGGACGGCATTGCCGAGATGCCCATGCCAAAGCGATAGGTCTGGTTTTCATATCCACTCCAAAGCATTTCCTGCCATTCGACGGCCTGTGCAACGGTGTCCATTGAATTGCTTGCCGCATGCAGACGTTCCATCAAACCCGCAAATTCTGGAGCAAGGGGAGAATTCAGATTGGCCAGAAAGCATGGGCCGGCCGAAGATCCGAGCCATGCACCGATAAAGCCAAGAAAAAACCATGCACCGCCGAACGAGAGGAAAAAGCGTGCGCGCTCCTGGCGAGGGGCAAACAATGCGAACCCGGCTATCGCGACCGACAGTAAAATGACCCAAACAGAATAGAACAGATCAAGGGTAACGGTCGATTCAGGCGAGGTGAAGACGGCGTGCGTTAACTGCCAGGGATGGTATCCAAAGAAAAGAAACTGATCCATGCGCGCGAACGGCTCGTCGAGCCAGAAAGGCACGTAACGTGGCATCAACATTTTGAGCACGCTGAACGATGCAAAAAAGAAAGGCATCATAATGATTGGCGCAACACGCGCTGCAAATAGATAGGGATTAAGTAGAGCAGCACGCCACTGGTCGATAACTTGATCAACTGCCGTCCGGTAATCGCGCACTATCGCTATCGCAAATTGGCACAATATGCCGATGGACGCCACAAATGGGAGTAACCGCAAAGCTTTACCGCCATATCCTGCAATCATACCTATAGCCGATGTACCATTCAAATAAGACAGTATCTCGGCCGTCACGACCAATATTAAGAACATGGCAAACAGAGGGACGAGCCAAAGCAATTCCCGGTCGTCACCTTTGAACCGGATTAGGGTTGCACGTTTCGATTGTTCTTCGACAAGGGCCGTCGCCATTCTTGGTACTCCTGATCCAGCTTTCTGTTAGAGCCCGCCCGTAAAGATACGGTTAACAAATGGTGAAAGTTGGCCGGGGCCAAAGCTGGTTCGGAAAAATGCCGTTTACCCGACCAGACGCAACTGCCGATGCTGAACCTGGCCTGGCTGATCGTGCCAGATACCGCGCACGTCATACACAATTTTGTCCGCCCGTTCCGCAAGCGGGATTGCTTTGAAGGCATCGTGATCGACAAGCGTAATGAGCATATCGCATTCCAGCAGGGCTGTGTCGATATCGATCAGACGTGCTCCTGTGCCATCAAACTCTTTCGGCAAGATCGACGCATACGGTTCTACGATCTGCACTCGCTGGCCAAAGCGCTGGGCGAGTTCGGCGGCAACTTTCATGGCGGGGCTTTCCCGGAAGTCATCGATATTCGCTTTAAATGCCAGTCCCATGCAACCAATTTTCGCGGTAGGGTTCGCTATGATCATATCTGTTGCACGCCGGATTACGTGGTCCACCTTTCCGTCGTTGACGTTACGAGCGGTTCGGATCAGGGGGCTGTGGTCAGGCGCGCTGTGAACGATGAACCAGGGATCAACAGCAATACAATGCCCACCCACGCCGGGTCCCGGATGCAGTATATTGACGCGAGGATGACGGTTCGCAAGTCTGATAACCTCCCACACATTAAGGCCCATATGATCGGCCACAATCGACAATTCGTTGGCAAAAGCAATGTTCACATCGCGGAATGCATTTTCGACGAGTTTTGTCATCTCAGCGGAACGAGCATCGGTTGTAATGCACTCGCCACGAACAAACCTCTTGTAAAAAGTCAGCGCTTTTCGGGCGCATCGCGGCGTAATTCCGCCGATTGAACGATCGTTATTAGTTAACTCTTCTAGTATACGTCCTGGCAAAACCCGTTCCGGACAATAGGCGATGGAAATGTCCGGAGTATCTTTGGCGATACCCGGTATTTTCAGATCCGGTCGCAGATTAGCTATAAGGTCGCGTACCTTATCTGTGGTTCCAACCGGAGATGTGGATTCCAGAATGATGGTATCACCGGATTTCAACACTGCGGCGATATTGGTGGCGGCATTCAACACGTAAGTAATGTCGGGCGCATGATTTTCGTCAAAAGGCGTGGGAACTGCGATGACGAAAACATCAGAAGGTTCCACCATCAACGAAGCACGAAGCATTTTTCGTGCAACGACCCCTTGCACAAGACCGTCAAGATCAACTTCTTCTATATGGATTTCACCGCGATTGATTGTGTCTACCACATGCGGGTTTACGTCTACGCCGACAACATGGCATCCTGATCGAGCAATAACGGCAGCTGTCGGCAGGCCGATATAGCCAAGGCCCAGCACGCAAACGTCAGGTTTTTTGTCGACTAGCATTCCAAATGATCTCCGCTATGCGCTGGCTGGCCTTGCCATCCCCGAAGGGATTGTGCGCGCGGGCCATCGCCGAATAAGCGGTATCATCGTCCAAAAGAGTGAAAATTTCGGAAACTATGCGATTTTTGTCGGTGCCGATGAGTTTGGCGGTACCGGCTGTGACACCCTCGGGCCGTTCTGTGGTGTCGCGCATCACCAAGACAGGCTTACCAAGGGCAGGAGCCTCTTCCTGCACGCCGCCGCTGTCGGTGAGCATGATGTGGCTTATCGAGAGTAGGCGGGCGAAATGCGGATAGTCCAATGGTTCGATCATCGCGACATTGGGTTCGTCGCCTAACATTTTGTCCATTACTACTCGTACGTTTGGATTGAGATGAACAGGGAATATGCATGCCACATCGTCACGTGCCGCTATGGTTTTTATAGCAGAGGCGATACTTTCCATTCCGTCCCCGAAATTTTCGCGGCGATGGGTAGTGATGCCAATGATTTTCTTACCTGCGAAACGTGATTCTAACGTGGTTAAATTACCGGCAAGTTCCGGTCGGTGTGCGATACGATCGGTTATCCAGTGCAAGGCATCAATCACTGTATTCCCCGTCACATAGACGCGGTCAGCAGGCACGGCTTCCGCCGTTAATGCCCCGGCGGATACCTCGGTAGGCGCAAAATGCTGGTCTGCGATCGCCCCGATTATCTTGCGGTTCACTTCCTCAGGCCAAGGTTGGTAGATGTCGTAACTGCGAAGTCCAGCTTCGACATGGCTTACCGGTATCTGCCGATAGTAGGCGGTGAGAGCGCCTACCATAGCGGTCGCAGTATCGCCTTGCACGATAACGCGATTCGGTTTGGACCGGTCCAGAACTTGGCCGATCCCCTCTAAGAGTCGCGCTGTCAACGCGTCCAAAGATTGTCCCGGCTGCATGATATCGAGATCGTGGTCCGGGATGATGCCGGTGATGCTGAGAACCTGATCCAGCATTTCACGATGCTGTGCGGAAACAAGTACTTCGCACTGCATTTTACTTTGTTGCTTTAAAGCATTGATAACCGGAAATAACTTTATGGCTTCGGGGCGTGTGCCGAATATCACCATATTCTTGTACATCGTTATTTCCTGCGACCTTATCCGATTAAATAACGCTATCATTAAAGGACAAGTTGTTAAAAAGTCACGAAATCACGATGATAAATTCTTAAGCGCGGCGCGATGCGAAGGGAAATTCTGAAGGCACCCCGATATGTATCGATCGATGTCGTCCATATCCGCCAGAGGCAAACCATCTGTTGATGCAACAAGCTTTTCATCCAGAGGGAAAGTGCCGTAACCGGCCAAAAGACAGTGCCAGGAAAGAGAAGTGTAGAATTGAGCAATGTTGAGATTCTGGATCACCTCATTCAAGTCGCCTCCTGAATACCAGGCAGTCATAATGGTCTTCAAATTGTCTGAGAGATTCCCGTTTAGAGCATTGTCGCGCCAATATTCCGTATCGGAACGTTGGTTCATACGATAATGCGCAACAATATAGTCGCGAATTCCGTCATAGCGTTCATTAAGGCTCCGGTTAAACTGTGTCGCGCCGGATTCCGTTTCACCGCCATTCTCATAAGCACGGATAAACCCCTCGACCGTTGCTTGCACAATATGAAGTGCCGTAGCTTCTAGCGGCTCTATAAAGCCCTGTGATAATCCGACTGCGAGGCAGTTCCTGACCCAACTGCGTTGGACGCGGCCTACATTCATCTTGAGGTGGCGCGCTTCGACTTCGCTATCGAGCATACCGAGATGTGCACGCAGCTCCGTTTCGGCGTCATCCTTGTCGATATATCGAGATGAATAGACATAACCATTACCGACGCGGTTCGTCAGCGGAATACGCCAAGCCCAGCCTGTCGATAGTGCCGTCGCACGCGTTTCGCTGAGGATATCGCCCTCCTCATTGGGGGAAGGCATCGCAACGGCGGCATTATTGAAAAGATTTTCTGCGAAGGGAAGGAAAGGCTCCCCAAACGTTTCCTGAATAATCGTACCACGAAACCCGCTGCAATCGACGAAAAAGTCGCCGCTGATGACTGCGCCATCCTTTGTTTGCAGTGATTCTACATTGCCAGCATTATCGAGCTGCACGTGCGTGACAGTATATTCCAGATGCTGGACATTCAATCGACTGGTCGCATGTTCCCGCAGCATTTTGCCAACAAGAACAGCATCAAAATGATAGCCGTAACCGATCGCGAATGGAAAATTGGGAGGGGCCAATGGCGCACGTCCATTAGCTGCTATGGAAGCAGGCAGAAAAAATCGGTCGGGATGCGCCCATACATTGCGGCCCGTTCGTCGTGCGCGGGTATGGAAAGCAAACTGCGGTTCTGTGAACAGATCGATCTGCGTGTGGAATGGATGAAAGTAACTTTCAAAGCCCGGTCTTTCGGACCAGCCGAAAAAACGGATGCCTGCTTTGTAAGTGGCGTTGCACTTAGGCATCCATTCAGCCTCGGCAATGCCTAGGGTGTCAAAGAAAGCCTTAAGCTGGGGAGTAGAGCCTTCGCCAACACCGATAATCCCGATGTCAGGAGATTCGACCACTGAAATGCGATGATGCGGCCAGTGATGCGCGAGCAGGCAGGCGGCCATCCAACCCGCTGTGCCGCCCCCAAGGACAACGAAGTGTTTGCGATCAGATGTCATTACCAGCGTTGAAGCATCCAGCTGAAGACGTCGTCAAGCCGTGCGGCCCAAGCATTTTCTTCATGCGGGGTGCCCACATAAACCTTACTTGAAAAATCCCGGCCTTTTTTCCAACCCGTCGCCATCAGCGCTGCATCCAGATTTTCCTGGTAAGGCTGATAAAAAGCATCTAGCGTTTCGGTGCCGTGATCAAACCAGATCCGCCGTCCGGCCGGTCTGCCGAGTTCTTCCTTCACAAAGCGGCGCCATCCTAAGAATATGTCATTTCGCTCTTCCGCGCTCCAATTGGGGTCCCCCAAAGGCAAATGTGTCGACACCGCACCGGCATGGCCAAATATGTGGGGATATCGAGTGATTGCATACAGCGAAATCAGTCCGCCCATGCTCGAACCGGCAATTGCCGTATGCTTGCGATCAGTCTTTGTCCGGTATTCGGCGTCTATACGTGGCTTCAACTCGGTGACGATAAATTTGAGATATTCGTCGGAAATAACCGGTTGATTATTGCTTTGCTTTTGTAGTTTCTGCCGCACTGCCGGGGATACAAAATCTAGCATTGGCTTTGGGAAATACTGTCGTCCACGGTCAATGCCGGGTTGATCTATTCCTACAATGATAAACGGCTTTGTCTTTTTAGCGGCAATCAAGCGCAATGCTGATTTGTCGGCGGCCCATACTTTGTTGAAATTGGACCTTTTGGGATCAAAAAGATTTTGACCGTCGTGCATATACACAACACCATAGCGTTCTCGCGAATTGTCATAGCCAGGGGGAAGCCAAATCACCACTTTGGTCGGCGCCAGTACCCTAGAGGGCACCGGTCGGAGATCGACAAAACGTCCGTTTGCCTGACCAGATGCGCCTTGCGGCACAAGCGCAAAAAGCCCTGCTGCAACACTAATCTTTAATAGGTTGCGCCGATCCATCACTTACCCTCCGCCGCTACCAGACGGATCGCAAAGCCGCCTCCTGGCGCCAGACGCATTGTGAGCGTGTCAGCGCTAGTCAGTTTTTTATTCTCAATCACAATCGAATGGCGTTTTTTCGTGCGGTAGTCCGCATCGTCCCCATCACGGTATATTTCTGCGACATAGCTTTTGCCGGGCGTCAAAAAGTCCAGTTTAAAGGACACTGTACGTTCCTGCTCATCACCTACCGCGCCTACATACCAATTCTCACCGTCGCGTTCTTTCCGTGCTATCGTGACATAATCGCCGATTTCAGCGTTGAGGACACGAGTGTCCTGCCAGTCGGTAGGTACATCCCGAATAAACTTCATAGGTTCAGGATATTTGGCATAATTTTCCGGAGTATCCGCGACCATCTGCACGGGTGAATAGATTACAACGTAAAGAGCCAGTTGTTTAGCAATGGTGGACAGCAGATCGCTGTCGTCACTACCTTTGAGGCTTAGAATGCCAGGCGTGAAATCCATGGGTCCTTCCAGCATTCGCGTAAACACGACATTGGCCTCATGTTCAGGCGGGTTTTTGCCGGGCCACGCGTTATACTCCATGCCGCGCATCCCTTCACGGGCAACCCAGTTTGGATAGGTGCGGTGCAAGCCGGTTCCCTTTACCGGTTCATGGCTGTCAATTCCGATTTTGTATTTTGCTGCTGCCTCGACGACACGCAATTGATGGTTCACCATCCATTGGCCTTGATGCCATTCGCGGTATTTTTTACCGTCAGGATCTTCGCGTTCCATCTGAGCCGCGTCGGTTACATACCCCGTTTTGACGACCATGTAATTATGGTCTGCCGCAAATTTGAAAGCTTTGTCGAACTGCTTTTCATAATGCGTCGCCGCACCGCCGGTTTCATGGTGGCCGATCAGGCGCACGCCCTTTTTCTTGCCGTATGCAACCAGCATGTCGACATCAAAATCCTCGGTTGGTTGCGCAAAATCCATATCGTGTCCATTGCCGAACCAGTCACCATCCCAACCCACATTCCAGCCTTCGACAAGCAGATGAGGGATTTTGTTGGCTGCCGCGAAGTCGATATAGCGTTTCACATTTTCATTTGTCGCGCCGTGCTTCGGACCACGTGCCCAGCTCCATTCGCCTTTAATCATGTTCCACCACACACCCGCGAATTTGCCAGGTTTGATCCAACTGACATCGCCAAGTTTGTTCGGTTCATTCAAGTTGAGCATGAGATGGCTATGATAGACGCCGGCTGCGTCATCGGCGATAATCAGCGTACGCCACGGTGTCGTCCAGGCACCTTTTTTCTGCACTTTCGGTGCCCCGGCGCCAGGGTGCAGCGCGGCACGTAGCGTTGTGCCCTCTGTGCGCGATACTGCCATACCTGAATAATCGACGAGTGCGGCTTCATGCAGTGCCACATGCGTGCCATCGGCCAGTTTGATAGTGATTGGCGTGTCTGCATTGCTCACGGCGGACAGAGGTGTCTTATTATAAAGATATTCCTCCCGGTTCCACAAAAATGCCGGCTTCCACCACGCGGTTCCATCGCTGGCAAACACAAATTCCGTTAGTTCGTCGGCAATATTGGTTTCCGCCATATTAGGCTGTTCGGGAAATTCGTAACGGAAACCGACACCGTCTTCATAAAGGCGAAACGTAACGGTAAAAACGCGTGCAAGAGCCGTCGTCTCTTTGAAATGTACCTTAAGTTCACGATAGCGGTTGCGGATTGTTTTCCATTCACCCCATGGTTGCGTCCAGTTTTCGTCGAAATCGCGCACTTCCTGTCCGGTGACGGATAAACGGCGGTCGATCTTGACCGCGTCGGTCAGCAGAAAACCGAGCTTTGACGGTGCAAGTATCGGTTTGCCCTTGCGCGTTACAGCATAGGCTGCGCGGCCATCCCCATCGATTGAAACTTCAACCTTCACGGTGCCATCGGGGGACGATGCGCTAGCAAGAGGCGCCCCCTGTACCGATGCTGCCGCGAGCAAAGCGCCACCCAGCGCCACAACGCTCCGGACAATTTTCGGCTTTGAATTTTTCTTGTCCATGTTGCGTCTCCTCTTCGCGATCATGCTATTTTTTCTAGAATTTGGGCGGCGTAGGCCGGCAGCGTACCTAGGCGTGCATCATTGACGGATTTGACCATTCGCCACCTGTCGGGCTGGGTCGGTTGCCAGGCAATGCTGTCGTCACCCATATTGAATGCACATATTAGATGCTGGTTTTCGCTAATCCGTTCAAAGATGAGCAGATTTGATCGTGCCTCAACGATATTCAGATTGCCTACGAGCATTGCTTCATTGGCGTTACGAAATGCCACAAGCTTGCGCGTGAGGTTCAACATCGAATGCGGATCCGCTTCCGCCCGATCGACGGCAAGGTCGCGATGGTCGGTGCCAAGGGGAAGCCAGGGCTCGCCTTTACTGAACCCGCATTGTTTGTCTGCTGCCACCCAAGGCATGGGCGTGCGTGTTCCGTCCCGGCTGAGCGTGAGCGGCCAGTTCGCGATAGCTTCCGGATCCTGAAGCTTGTCAAATGGAATATCCACTTGCGTCAGGGCAAGTTCCTCGCCTTGCCAGATGATTACATTGCCGCGCAGCGAAACGAACAACATCATAACCATGGCTGCGTAGGACTTTTCCGCGCCAGCTGGGGCCCATCGGCTAATCCAACGGGGAGCATCGTGATTGGAAAACGCCCAGCTTGGCCAGCCAACATTCTCGTCATCCGGCCACGCCTCAAGTGCTTCACGTACCAGAGCAGGAGTCAGTTTTTCGGCATAGAGAAAATTGAAGCCATAGGCGCTGTTGAAGTGGTCATCGCCGGCGGTAAATGCCTTCATTTCCTTATCAGGATCTGGTCCACCCACTTCCGCAACTGTGAAGCGGTCGGGATATTGGTCCATCAGTTTGCGGATACGGCCAATGAACGCGGGGATGTCCGGATGCGATTGATTGTGGATTTTCAACTGGAAATCGAAAGGTCGCGTGCGCACGCCATTTCCCGGCGGGGCAGGGGGATTATCCTTCAACTCTGGATCGTGCATCGCAAAATTTATGGCGTCTACGCGGAATCCATCAACGCCGCGATCCATCCAGAATTTCGCCACACCTAACAGTGCCTCTTGTACGTCAGGGTTATGCACGTTCATCTGCGGCTGGCTGCTTAAAAAATTGTGCATATAATATTGCCCGCGCCGGGCATCCCAGGTCCATGCAGGTCCGCCAAATACAGACTGCCAGTTGTTGGGCGGTGTGCCGTCGGGATTGGCATCGGCCCAGACATACCAGTCGGCTTTAGGATTAGATCGGTTTGAACGGCTTTCAGCAAACCATGCGTGCAGATCGGATGTATGCGAATAGACCTGATCAATCAAAATCTTCAGCCCAAGATCATGTGCCTTGGCTATCAGCGCATCAAAATCCGCAAGAGTTCCGAAAATTGGATCAACGCCACAATAGTCGGCAACATCGTAACCGAAGTCTTTCATGGGCGACGTAAAAAAGGGCGATAACCAGACGGCGTCAACATTGAGCGATGCGATGTAATCAAGCTTGCTCGTAATGCCGGGTAGATCGCCTATGCCATCGCCGTTGGAATCGGCAAAACTGCGGGGATAGACCTGATAAATGGTGGCACCACGCCACCACGGGTGATCAGATTGAGTCATGTGCAATAATTTCGTTATTTCAGTCATTTGACGGTACAGATCATATAATCGAGAGGGGCAAGTTCAATAGCGATGGTACCCGGAGCACGCGGCGTGGAAGGGCAGTTGCCGTGTAGCGAAGAGAGTATGGTGCTTTTCGGGTCAAGCTCTACATTGGTCGAGATCTGTTTTGTGGAAGTATTGACGATGGTCAGTACCTCTTCACCATTCGACTTGTCGATGCGGCTAAAGGCAAAAAGGCCTGGGCCTTCGGCATAGTTGCGGACAACCGTGTCGCCGCGCCGCAGGGCAGAGCTGCCTGTGCGGATTTTAGCGAGTTTTGCGATGGTTGTATAAATCGGGTGTTGCTGATTGAAATTTGCCTGGGCTGTCGTTGTGGTCGTACCCAGCAGCCGATCTTCATTATAGGTCGCTGTCTTTGACGCGAACAATGGCTGACGGGAATCTTGGTCGCCGCCCTTGCCGACAAATCCCTGTTCGTCGCCCGAATATATGGTAGGCACCCCGCGCATCGTAAACATCAGCGCATGGCCGAGGATAACCCGCTTCAGCAACTCCGCATCGTCGGCCTGAGGATTTTGCCTCTTCACGAACATCGCAAAGCGTCCGGCGTCATGATTGCCAATAAAGGTAGGCAATCTCTTGGCCGTTTCCGCGCCTCCCTCATATAAAACATCATCTTCGATTAGCCGGTTGAGCTTTTCGGTAGCTGCATTCCCGCCAACGGTATCAACGGTCGCGCGGCCAAATGCAAAATCGAGAATGGCGGGGAGTTTTGCCTCACGCGTATAGCGGGCAAGCAGTGCCGTATCTTGGTCTCCGGTCGCGACCTCGCCAAAGATATGGAAATTGGGAATTCTTTTCGCAGCCGCACGCTGAAGCATAGCGGGAGCAAATTTCGTCCAGAATTCAGAGTTTACGTGCTTCGCTGTGTCGATGCGGAAGCCATCAATTCCGTAATTATCTATCCATGCGCCATAGATGTCGATGAAGCCGTCAACAACTTTCGGATTTTCGGTATAGAGATCATCGAGACCGACAAAGTCGCCCATCGTCGAATTTTCGCCGGTAAAGGTCGTGTCGCCGCGGTTGTGGTAATAGCGGATATCGTTCAGCCACGCAGGAACCTTGATGTTCTTTTCCGCCTCCGGAACAACCGGTGTATAGGCGAAATTCATGTCAGTCAGCTTTGAGAAATTCTCTTCGGTTTTGACGCTATCACCGGCGAACCCCGCATTGATTGGCGCGCTATCCGAGGCGTGGCGGGAATAAGGAAAATCCGCGCGACTGCGATAACGGCAAGCAGAGGTTGGACATTCTTTGTACTGGATGACATCAGCTGTATGGTTGGCGATGATGTCCATATAAACCTTCATCCCGCGCTTATGTGCGGCATCGACAAAGGCTTTGAACTCTGCGTTGGTACCGAAATGTGGGTCGACACTGGTAAAGTCAGTCACCCAATAGCCATGATAACCGGCGCTTTCCTGACCTGGCCCGCCTTGTACAGGCTTGTTCTTGAAAACCGGCGCAAACCAGATTGCGGTTACGCCCATCGCCTGGATATAATCGAGCCGCTTGATTAGGCCCGCAAGGTCGCCGCCCTGGTAAAAACCCTTGGAAGTCGGGTCGAAGCCGTGCTTCATCCGGTCACCCTTAATGCCTCCAGTGTCGTTTTTGGGGTCGCCATTCTCAAAGCGGTCCGGCAACACGAAATAAATTGTTTCATCTTCCGGCAAACGGTCACGGAAAGATTGCGCCGCCAGTGGTAGTGGGCAGGTAGCTGCGAGCAAAGACGCTGCGAGAATTAGGGCCTTTGTCTTCATGGCATGGCTTTCTTCATTTCGAGGGGAGGGGCCGCGCATTGTGCGGTGATATAATCCTGATGCGGCGCCATCTGGCTGGCTACAAAGTCAGCATGTTTGTGCGCCACGGACAAAAACTCCTGCAACTGCGCCGGTGTCAGCTGATCCGCGAGAGGATGATAACCCCTAGGCCGCAGTCCCTGGCCCCACATGACCTGCAGCCATCCCAGCTCGGTAAACAGTTCTTCATTGTGGCGGACAATACGACCGTTGGCTTGGAACAGTTCCATTTTGGCGGCAAGACTATCGGGTACGTCCATCTCGCGGCAATGCGTCCAGAACGCCCCTTCGCGGTTGTTGGCTTTGTAATGCAAAATGATGAAATCCCGGATTGCGTGGAATTCGAAATCCATCTGCGTATTGAAAGCATCGATATCAGCCTGATCCGGCCGACCTGAAGGAAAGAAATTCAGTAACTTTGCAATGCCGCTTTGAATTAGATGGATGCTCGTCGATTCCAGTGGTTCCAAAAACCCGCTGGCAAGGCCAAGGGCTATGCAGTTCTTCTTCCAGATCTGTCTCCGCTTACCCGTTACAAAGCGAAGTTGGCGCGGTTCGGCAAGTGGGGCGCCGTCGAGGTTTTCCATCAATATGTCGGTCGCCCGGGCGTCATCGATAAAGTCGCTACAATAGACATGACCGTTCCCGATACGATGCTGCAACGGAATTCGCCATTGCCACCCCGCCTCTCGCGCAGTGGATCGAGTATAGGGTGTTAAAGGGTTTGCAGATGCACAGGGTACGGCCAGTGCGCGGTTGCACGGAAGATATTCTGTCCAGTCCTCATAGCCGCTATGCAGGGCTTCTTCGATCAGTAGGCCACGAAAACCGGAGCAGTCGATAAACAGATCACCCGATATGTTTACGCCTGATGAAAGGGTAACCGCATCGATGAAGCCGGACTGGCTGTTGAGTTCTGTGCCAACGATCTTGCCTTCCGTTCGAACGACACCCCGGGCTTCGGAATAGCGCCGTAAAAATGCTGCATAGAGTCCTGCGTCAAAATGATAGGCGTAGGCAACGCCACTCGGCAACGCGCCTGGCTTTTCCTGTGGTGGACTGAAGCGGTTCTGGGCTGCCGCAAGTGCCGTTGGCGAATAATCCCAAAGCGATGAAGTTCCACCTTGCTGATGATGCCGCAACCAATAGTGATGAAAGGGTAGTAAACCGAGCGGGCGACCTACTGCGCCAAAGGCATGGATATAGCGGTTGCCCGGCGCATACCAGTCGGCGAATTCAATGCCGAGCTTGAAGGAACCTTGCGTAGCGCGCACAAATTCCTTTTCGTCAATGCCGAGATTTTGATTGAAGAGCTGGATGGCGGGAATAGTTGCCTCGCCAACGCCGACGGTTCCAATTTCGTCGGACTCGATAACATGGATGGAAAAGCCTGGGCCCAGAAAGCGGGCGAAAGCTGCCGCAGCCATCCAGCCCGCAGTTCCACCACCCACTATCACGATCTGTTTCAGAGCGCTCTCCATGCTCTCCACTCATAAAAAAGGCCCCCGCCACGTAAGGTTGATGTCCTTCCGCGGCGGGGGCCCATGATTAGCTCATTAGAACTTGTAGGTGAACCCGGCCAGGAAACGGCGTCCGTAAATCTGGTAGTCGATCACCTGGTTGCGGGCTGCACCGACCGAAGCAAAGCGTTCGTCGGTCAGGTTTTGGCCCTGCAGGTAGAGCGACAGACCATGCAGCGCGCTGCCTTCCTGGAAGTCGTAACCGATTTGTCCATCTACGATCAGTTCAGCAAGGGCGGTACGGCGCGTTGGCGAACCACCAAAGCCGGTGAAATCTCCTAGGAATGTCGAACGGTAACGGACCGAACCGCGTGCGTTGAAGCCCCATTTTTCGAAATAGGCGGTGCCGTTGGCAACCCATTTCGAATAGCCGGGAATCTGGTCGACATTGCCTTGGGCATCCTTGACTTTCGTCTTGGTGTATCCAACGCCACCGGTAACGCCAAATCCATCCAGCGCTTCGGTGATGTTGCTGAAGGGCAGGGTAATCGCCAGTTCACCACCATAGAGCTTGCCGCCGCCGGTGTTGAATGACGATTCCAAGCGACCGATCAGAGTTGCCGGCGGCAGACCCGTTGGAAGCGGATAGCCGGCAAAGTCGAACGGGAAGCGGGTCCGGTCGATATAGCTCTTCACATCCTTGTGGAACAGCTGGAGCGAAATCACACCCGACTGACCGAAATATTTTTCGAAGTTCAGGTCAAAGGCGTTGGCGCGATAGGGACGCAACTGCGGGTTACCGCCGTTGCCGTCGATAAAGGGAGCCAAACCTGTGGGGCTGTCTGCCGCGTTGTTGTTGATGCCGTAGGAGACCGCGACGCGCAGGTCATCCAGACGAGGACGTTGGATCTGACGCGATGCGGCAAAACGAATGACGAAATCGCTGTCAAAGCGCATCGAGAGGTTCAGGCTGGGAAGAATATCCCAATAATTGGCACCCGCGCGAACCGAGCGTGCAACACCGCCGGCAAAAACCGTACCCGACGATTCCTGATCGGTATGGATAGCCTGTACACCGATATTACCGGTCAAGGTACCGTTGCCCAACTCCTGTTCAATGTCAGCCTGCAGATAGGCTGTCATCAGATCTTCGGTGACGCGGAATGCCTTGGCCGGGATGTCCGGCGAAAGGTTACGGTCGAGAACCAGCGTGCCGTCTGCAATCAGGTCGCGAGCATCATAGCTGACAATCGGGCCAAGGCCGAGATAGCTGAGATTGGTCGGACGCAGTAGGGCATTGGTGGGGATCGCGAGTTCAAGAGCACCACCACGCAAACGGACAAGGAATTCGTCCGGAGTCAGGCTCTTGCCACGATCCGTATAGTTCAAGCCGAACTTGATCGCAGAGAAGAAGCCTTCGACTTCCTTCTCAACACCGACACGATACTGCTTCAGTTCGTCTTCCACGATACGGTTGTTGTAATAACCGGCCTGAGGAACGACGCCACCGCCCCAGCCCAGTGGGTCGGTCAGGCGAATGAGCGCGGGATTGCTATAGTCGAGCGTTGGGTCGAAAACGGTGCCGGACGGACCGGAAACGAAGCTGATCGTATCGGTTGCACCAAGTGCCTGACCGAATCCGGTACCCGAATAGCTTTCGATGCTCAGTTCGTTGCGATCAGTCTTGGAATATCCGATATCGATGAACGCTTTCCAGCCGTCTTCGCCGTCATATTCTGCGTTATAGCCGAACGAATAGAGGTCTGCCTTGCGCTGGAAGATGTCGTTACGGACTACGCCTTGTACGTTGCGGAAGATACCTGAGTCGATCAAACCGTTGTTCACGGTAAAATCGGCTGGATTCCCGGTGGTGCCGAAAGCGAAGAAACCAAGAGGTAGCTCAATACCGCGTTTGGACTGGTCGTCTTCAAAGTTGGAATAGAAACCGTCCAAGGTCATGCGGACAGTATCCGATGCCTGATATTGAAGGGTACCGTTCAGGCCAAGACGCTTCAATTGTGTCGAAGTTACGAACGACTTCGAACCACCGATCAGGGCAGCATTGGTTGCAGTTCCATTTTGCACAGGGCCTGAAACGCTGTTGTAACCCCAAGCATTGAATTCCTGAAGCTGATAGGGCTCATCCACATAGGACGCCGACAGTGCGATGCCGATGGTATCGTCGGCAAACTGGTCGATGAAGGTCGCGTTGGCGCGATAGCCATATTTTTTCGAACCGGCGTTCAAAGCGCCAAGGTCGGCGTAAGTGCCGCGTGCGCCTACAGCGAGGACCGACTTGCCATAGTCAAGCGGGCGGACGGTGCGGATGTCGATTGTGCCGACAAGACCTTGGCCAACAAGCGATGCGGTAGGCGATTTGTAGACAACGACCTGGTTGACTATTTCCGAAGGATATTGGTCGAATTCGACCGCACGGTTATCACCGGTCGAAGTCTGTTCGCGACCGTTCAGCAGTGTTTGCGAAAAGTCAGGACCGAAGCCGCGGATGGAGATATTGTTCGAACGGCCGTTCAAACGCTGCGACGTTACACCAGGAAGGCGGGCAATCGATTCACCGATCGACGCATCGGGCAGCTTGCCGATGTCTTCTGCCGAGATGGATTCGACGATCTGGTCGTTGTTCTTCTTTTCATTGACTGCACTTTCAAGTGAAGCGCGGAAGCCCGATACGATGATCGCATCTTCTTCCTCTTCAGCAGGCGCCGCATCTTGAGCGAAAGCAGGTGCAGCAAAAGCCGCAACAAGTGCAGTGCCGAGTGCAAAGCGGCTCGCACTATGCGCAAATTGGCGCGCAGAATTAAACTGGAACTTGGCCATGATTCACTCCCCTAAAAGGCCCCGTCCAATTTCACGGACAGTAACCGGCTACGTTGACGCATCCAGACGCAGGCTCGCATGGATGCATGTATGACCCTGACAAAATGCGCCTGACACGGCGGAATGACCAGAAATCCACATACGTATTCAGAATATGCATTGGCGGCTGTTGCTGATTTGCAACAGAATCGGAAAAGCGGACCTGCTCCCATTGCGTCGCCCAAGCCGTAAGTCTAAGACTGGAAGCAGGAGTTGGAAAGGCGCTGACCGCCAATGGCAGGCAAAGCCACATCATTTGATATTGCGCAGCTTGCGGGCGTTTCGCAGCCAACCGTGTCGCGGGCTCTTCGCGGCAGTCCTTCGGTATCCGAACAGACGCGCAAGCGCATTGAAGCGATAGCGCAGCAACTAAATTATAAGGTCGACAAAAACGCTTCCAATCTTCGCCTGCAGGAAACGCGTACGCTGGCCTTGCTGTTCTTCGAGGATTCAACGCCCGATGAAACCGGTATCAATCCCTTCTTTTTGTCGATGCTGGGATCACTCACGCGCACATGTGCGCACAGAGGCTATGATCTGTTGATTTCGTTTCAGCAGCTCTCATCCAACTGGCATGTCGACTATGAAGACAGCCGCAAAGCCGACGGCATCATATTGCTCGGCTATGGCGACTATGAATTGTACCGCGTAAAGCTGGAACAACTGGTGGAGCAGGGGACGCATTTCGTAAGATGGGGATTTGCCCAGGAGGGCCAGCCGGGTACGACGATAGGATGTGACAATTTCCGGGGCGGAATTGATGCTGCACGCCATCTGATGCAGCACGGCCGCCGGAAAATCGCCTTCATTGGCGACGCTAGTAGCCATTATCCGGAATTTCAGGATCGCTATCGGGGCTCGTGCGAAGCGCAAGGGGGGGAGGGTATTATTGCAAACCCCGCGTTGCAGATTGACGCCTTGAATTCGCAAGAGGCCGGCTATGAAGCTGCCAATATCCTGATTTCAAGTGGCCAGGAATTTGATGCCATTTTTGCTGCCAGCGACACGATTGCCATCGGTGCGATGAAAGCCCTGCGCGAACATAAGATCGATATTCCGCGCGATGTCGCCATTGTCGGTTTTGACGATATTCCGGCGGCCAGTCTGACCCATCCACCCCTCACCACCATCCAGCAAAATTACAAGTTGGCCGGTGAAGCGCTCGTAGATGGCGTACTCAAGCAAATCCGCAACGAACCGGTACCGACAGCTGTTCTTCCTGCAAAACTGATCGTCCGGCAATCCTGCGGTTCGCATTAAGTATCACCTTCCTTATACGTATGCGTAGCCCGTGATTGGCCACCCAGCCATTGCGACGCACCGGCGGTTCTGCCAACCTAAGCGCAGAATATAAGTCGGGAGAGGATTGATCGTGGAAAAACCGCGTCAGGGATTTTGGGGTCTGTGGAACATAAGCTTCGGCTTTTTTGGTATCCAGATCGGTTTCGCACTTCAAAATGGAAATATGTCGCGCATCTTTCAGGCGCTAGGTACAAGTCTGGATGACTTGCCGGCACTATGGATTGCGGCACCGCTGACCGGATTGCTGGTCCAGCCGCTCATCGGACATTTCAGTGACCGCACCTGGCTCGGACGTCTCGGTCGTCGCCGGCCCTATTTTCTCGCCGGCGCGTTTCTGGCCGCGCTTTCGCTTTTCGTCATGCCATTGTCGGAGGTTCTGCTGGTCGCCGCCGTCATGCTTTGGATCCTCGACGCGTCGCTTAACATATCAATGGAGCCGTTCCGCGCTTTTGTCGGCGACATGCTACGCAAAGATCAGCACACGGCAGGATATGCGGTACAAACTGCGTTCATCGGGGCAGGCGCCGTTGTCGGATCGGTCTTTCCCTATGTGCTCGACAGTTGGGGCGTCGCCAATGTCGCGCCGATCGGACATATCCCCGATACGGTGAAATACAGCTTTTGGTTTGGTGGACTGGCTCTGTTTGTGGCGGTTTTGTGGACCGTCTTGACGACGAAAGAATATAGTCCTGCGGAAATGGAAATGTTCGACGGTCCCGCACCTGATAGCGGACTGACCATGCGCGCCTTGGCCTCGCGATCCCTTGCCGGCGCGACATTGTGGATTGTGGCAGGTGGGGCCATAACTTTCCTTGTCGCGACTTTGGGACTTGAAAAGGAAGTTTATCTGCTTGGAGCGCTACTGGCTGGCTATGGGATCGCCAGTCTGATCGCGATCCGCATGGCAAAATCAGGCCGCGACAACAACATCCTGTCCCATATTGTGGGCGATTTTTCCGGCATGCCCGACATTATGAAAAAGCTTGCGCTGGCGCAGTTTTTCAGTTGGTCAGCCCTGTTTATCATGTGGATATACACCACACCGGTCGTTGCCCAATATATGTTCGGATCGGCTGATCCTGCCAGCGAAGCTTATGGCGACGGTAGCAATTGGGTCGGAACATTATTTGCTATCTACAATGGTGTTGCCGCGCTCGCGGCGCTCTTGCTGCTTCCTAAAATGGCAGCAAAGTTCGGGAAAGTAAAAACCCACATTGCCTGCCTTGTCGCCGGGTCGGCAGGGTATCTCAGCTTTCTGTTTATTCGTGACCCCAATTTGCTGATCTTCTCGGAATTGGGAATTGGTATCGCCTGGGCTTCAATTCTGGCTATGCCTTATGCAATATTGGCATCAAGCCTGCCGCCCAGCAAGATGGGGGTCTATATGGGTTTGTTCAACGTGTTCGTTGTGATTCCGCAGTTACTGGTTGCGACCGTAATGGGCAGCATATTGAAGGCTTTTTTCCCGACGGAACCTATTTGGACAATGGCCTTTGCCGCAGTTGTCATGCTGTGCGCCGCGCTTGCAATGTTGCGGGTTAAAGAGGTTTCAGACTGAACTGTTTTCCAAGGCCTGCATCTCACTTTCCAGCTTGCGCGTAACAGCCTCGGGCGAACCTGTATAGCGCGCCAGCCGGGCGTATATGATGGGGATCAGAACTAGGGTGATTAATGTCGCAAGCGTCACCCCGAACACGATGACGACGCCGATGGCCGAACGGGCCGCGCCACCTGCACCGCTCGCAAGGGCGAGGGGGATTGTGCCGAATACGGTTGCGATCGATGTCATCAGAATTGGACGAAGACGGCGTGTCGCGGCTTCCTGAACCGCATCGATAATGTCCTTGCCCTCATCACGTAACTGGTTCGCAAATTCGACGATCAATATCCCGTTTTTCGCGGCCAGGCCGACAAGCATAACGATCCCGATCTGGCTATAGAGATTGAGGGTGGTGCCGGTGATCGCCAATCCCACAAGTCCGCCGCCGACAGCCAAGGGTACGGTCGTGATAATCGTCAAGGGATGAACAAAACTTTCGAACTGAGCAGCCAAGACAAGATATACGATCACAATGGTTAGCAGGAATATGACAACAATCGAACCGCCGGTTTCTTTATATGCCTGGCTTTCCCCGCGATATCCGATAGCCAGAATTTCCGGGGACTGCCTTGCTTCCTGTTCCAGAAATGCGAGCGCTTCGCCCATGGTATATCCGGGAGCAAGGCCGCCCGACAGGGTTATCGCCCGCAATTTGTTGAAACGGCCAAGATCTTTCGCGCCCGCCGTTTCGCTGTAGCGGACAAGATTGGCGAGCGAGACTAGAGACCCGTCACGCGCACGCACCTGTATCGCGGCCAGATTTTCGGGCGATGCCCGGTCCTCGGCGTCAGCTTGCACGATCACGCGGTATTCTTCACCGCGGTCAACATAGGTCGATACGCGGCGCGATCCCAATAATGTCTGAAGCGCCTGACTGACATCTGCGACGGAAACACCAAGATCGCCTGAACGCGTCGTATCGACCTGGATTTCCATCTGGGGCTTGGTTTCTTTGTAATCGGAATCCAGATTGACGATACCTGGGTTGTTGCTTGCCGCGGCCAAAAGCCGGTCACGGGCAACGCTGAGCGATTCATAGGTTCCGCCTGCAATGACAAAGTTCAGCGGTTGGCCTCGGCTACGTCCGATGGATGAACGTGCTGCGGCGTTGCCGCGTACGGCCGGCAATTCGGCGAGGATCTTGTTTATTTGACCGACGACGTCATTCGTTGCTTCGGTCCGTTCTTCCCACGGCTTTAAAAAGACAACGAAAGTACCATTGTTAAAATCGTCGCTTGCAGAAAAACCGCCTGGCGTCCGCTGGATAATCGAACGCACCGTTCCTTTATCCAGAAGATCGAGGACAGGTTTGGACGCATCCAGCATGTAGCGGTCCATTTCGGCAAATCCGGTGCCTTCCGGAGCCGAAATGTTGACGTTCAGCACGCCGACATCTTCACCCGGTGCAAGTTCGGAATCGAGCAAGGTAAAGCAAAAAGCACCCACCGCCAGAAATGCGCCGACGCCCAAGAGTGACAGGATGGGCTTGGCAACAACACGCCCGACTGTACGGTGATAGGACTCTTCCAACCGGGTAAACCGGTTATCTACCCATTTGGCCAAGCGCCCGCGTTCCTGATTCCGGAGCAATTTGGAACAAAGCATCGGCGCAAGACTGAGCGCGACAAAACCCGAGAAAGCAACGGCGGCAATCATGGTTCCTGCGAGTTCGCGGAACAGCAATCCCGTCTGTCCGGCGAGAAACATTACGGGCACAAAGACCGCGCAGACGACGATCGTTGTAGAGATAACGGCAAAGGCAACTTGCCGAGTTCCCTGAACCGCCGCAACAAGCGGAGGATCGCCCCTTTCGATCCGGTGGTACACATTTTCCAGAACGACAATGGCATCGTCCACAACCAGGCCAATTGCCAGCACCATCGCCAGAAGTGTCAGCAAATTTATGGAAAAGCCGAGCATCCACAGCACAGCGAATGTGGCCAGAAGGCAGATAGGAACTGTAACGGCTGGTATCAGTGTCGCCCGCCAACTTCCCAGAAACAGGAAGATGACCAGAACAACCAGAAGAGCGGCTTCGGCCAGGGTCTGCCACACGCCGTCGATCGCGCGGCTAATAAATTGGGAATCGTCCGAGCCGACGGTAATTGTCATGCCCTCGGGCAAAGTTGGCTTTATATCTTCAGCCAGCTTTTTGGCGCTTTCCGCAACCGCCAATGTGTTCGCACCCGACTGCCGCACTATACCCATGCCCAGTGCCGAATTTCCATTAAGTCGAAATGCCGAATAGGGATTTTCCGCTCCTTTCTCGACCCGGGCAACATCTCCCAAGCGGACAAGATATCCGTTCTCGCCACGCGCAACGACCAGTTGGCGAAATTGTTCTTCGTCGCCGAACGCACGTGTAACGCGCAACGTGATGTTCTGGGCCGCGGACTCCAGTCGCCCGGCCGGCAACTCGACATTCTGGCTACGCAACGCATTTTCAATATCGGCGGGTGTCAGGCTGAGCGCCGCAAGCCGCTCGGGCTTTAACCATATCCGCATGGACGGGCGGGCTTCGCCGCCGACAAAGACGCGTGCGACACCGTCGATTGCGGAAAAACGATCAACCAGATTGCGGTCGAGATAATCGCTCAGCTCCAGCCGGGACCAGCCGGGCTTAGAAACCACAAGAAACAAAATAGGAGATGCATCGGCGTCAACTTTGCGTACCTCAGGTGCGAGCACTTCTTCGGGCAGGTCGTCCACTGCACCGCCTACTCGGTCCCTCACATCGTTCGCGGCACTGTCAACCGAACGGCCCGGTGCAAATTCGATGGTGATTTGCGATTGCCCGTCGCGTGATCGGGATGTGAGTGTCTGGATACCTTCGATACCGGCCAGCGCATTTTCAAGAACCTGCGTCACACGCGTTTCGACCACTGTTGCGGCAGCGCCGGTATAGCTTGTATCTACAGATACAATAGGCGGTTCGGTATCTGGATATTCGCGAACCGGCAGGCTCATAAAGCCGACGATGCCGACCAGAATCATCAATATTGCCAGAACTGCAGCGAATACCGGGCGCCGGACGGAAATGTCGGAGATTGTCATCGGCGGCTATTTACGTCCGGATCCGCTTGGGGGTGCCCCATCTGCCTTCTTTAATCGGACTTTGATGCCATCCGACAACTTTACCACGCCTTCGGTGACAATCATATCTCCTGCATTCAGTCCGCTTAATATTTCGACCATCTGACCCTGACGCGCGCCTGTCGTGACCGGCATCCGTTTTGCCTTGCCATCTTTGTCGACCGCATAAACAAAACTCGCACGGCCTTCCCGGACCAGGGATAGTTCAGGGACTGCAGGAGAGGTTCGCGCATTGGATTCAATTGTGACGCTCATCAACATGCCGGGTTTCAGCATAGCGTTGCGGTTGGGTAGGGTTGCACGCAATGTCGCGGTCCGGGTTTGCGCATTGACGACCGGGTCAATTGCACTGATTGCTCCGTTGAACATGGCATCCGGATAGGCAGCTGCTTTGGCGGTAATGGTCTGGCCTGTGGCCACGCGCGACAGCATTGTTTCAGGTATCGTGAAATCGAGCTTTATGGACCCAATATCGCTGATGGTGGCGATTTCATCGCCCGCGCTGACGACAGCGCCTACCGAGATACGACGCAGTGAAGCATAGCCCGAGAAGGGCGCCCTGACGACACGGTCTCCGACGGAAGCACCCGCCTCATTGGCCTGTGCCCTGGCCGCGGCGGCCACGGCAGTCTGGCTATCTAGACTTGCATTAGTTGCAAAACCCCGCCGGTGCAGCTCCGCGACACGAGCAAGCTGTTGTTCCGCTTCCCGTGCGCGGGCTTGGGCACTGGCCAGAGATGCGGTTTCTTGTCCTTGCGCCAGAACGGCAAGTGTTTGACCACGCCGGACAAATGAGCCATCGGTAAAGGCAAGTTGAGTTATGCGCTCAGTAACAGGAGCTCGGACGGAAACTTGTTCATTTGCAAAAGCGTTTCCGACCGCAATATAGCGATCGGCGAAGGGTTGCGCAGAGACCGTGGATGTTGTGACAAGCGGCGCAGGCCGCTCGCGGCGTTCTTCGGATCCGCCACAAGAGGTCAACAATAATGCAAGCAGTGGGAGAATGCGAATAGACATGTTTTTCCGGGGAAGTTTATCGCACCATAAGGCAATATGTTCCCAAGAACAGTGCAATCTCGATAAATTTAAATAATCAATCAGACTCAATTTTCACCCACGCTTATTGAAGATGTGGCTAATTGCGGTGCTGAACCAAAATGCCCGTATGTGAAGGGAACGCATGATGGATGCCGATATATTTGATCAGTTCATTGACCAGCTCGAGCGTTATGTCCGCGAGCGCCTGATACCGGCCGAAAAGGATATTCTTGAAACGAATGTCATTCCCGACGCAATCGTCGATGAGATGCGTGAAATGGGATTGTTCGGACTGACCACGCCTGAGGAATATGGCGGGGCAGAAATGTCCATCGCGCAATATATACGCACCATTCGCACATTGAGCTACGCCGCGCCCTGTTATCGTTCGATTGTATCGATCAATATCGGAATGGTGTGTTCGGCATTAAAAAATGGCGGAACCGATGCGCAAAAGGCCGAGTGGTTGCCGCGCCTCGCTGCTGGCGAAATTGCTTCCTTCGGGTTGACAGAGCCGGGTTCGGGTTCTGATTCTGCGGCTATGCAGACCACTGCGGTCAGGTCAGGTAACGGCTGGGTTCTCAATGGCACCAAGCGCTACATTACCAATGCGCCTTCGGCGAAAGTGGCGCTAATCATGGCGCGGACCAGCAAAGAGGCATTGCCCAAAAACGCACATGTATCGGCCTTTATCGTTCCGATGGATACGCCGGGTGTATCTGTAGGAAGCTCCGATAAGAAAATGGGGCAGGCTGGCGCGCATATTGCCGACATCATTATGGACGACGTCAAGCTTCCGGCAGATGCACTGTTGGGAAGCGAGGAGGGCAGAGGATTTGCTCTTGCCATGAAAAGCCTCGACAATGGACGCCTGTCGGTGGGGGCGGCAGCAACGGGCTATGCCCGGCGGGCACTCGACAGCGCGTTGCGCTATGCCAATGAACGCAAAGCGTTCGGAGAACCAATCGCCAACTTCCAGTTGATCCAGCAAATGTTGGCCGAAAGCGAAATCGAAATTTATGCTGCCGAGTGCATGCTGGACGACGCGGCACGACGGGCCGATGCTGGGGAGAATGTCTTGCGCAAGGCTGCTGCTGCAAAGGTGTTTGCCAGCGAAATGTGCGGACGCGTTGTGGACAGGGTCGTGCAGATATATGGCGGGGCAGGATATCTTGCGGAATATGACGCTGAGAGGTTTTTCCGGGATGCGCGTATTTACCGGATATATGAAGGGACGACGCAAATCCTCCAGCTCCAGATAGCCAAGCATATGCTGCGGGAATGGGCGGCGCAGGCATGAGCCATGTATAATCTGCTCGGCGACTTATCGATTATCGAGGCATCCTCGTTCGTGGCATCGCCTACGGCAGGGCTCTACTGCGCACAATTCGGTGCGGAGGTCATTCGGGTCGACCAGATTGGCGGCGGCCCCGATTACAGGCGATGGCCCGTTACGAATTCAAACGACTCCCTCTATTGGGAGAATCTGAACCGAGCCAAAAAGTCGGTCGCGCTCGACCTTTCCCGGCCTGAAGGTCGCGAATTGCTGCAGGCTCTGGTGCGCGCAACGGGCCAGTTAATTACCAATTTCCCGGCTGAGGGATTTCTCGGTCATGAATTGTTGGCCACGGGACGACCCGATCTGGTGACCGTGCGTATCATGGGATGGTCCGACGGCGCGCCTGCACTGGATTACACCGTGAACAATGCGGTGGGATATCCAATGTTGACAGGCGAGGGGCCTGAGCCCGTCAATCATGTATTGCCGGCATGGGATTTGCTGAGCGGTGCCTATGCCGCCTTCGCCATGCTCGCGGCGATCCGGCGTCGGGAACGGACGGGAGAAGGCAGCGAAGTGCGTATTCCCTTGTCCGATCTCGCCATAGGAACGGTGGCCAATCTTGGCGGGATTGCTGAAGTTCTCTACTCCCGCGCAAACCGTCCAAGGCTGGGCAACACGGTATACGGATTGTTCGGTCGTGATTTCGTGACAAAAGATGGCGTGCGGACGATGGTGGTCGTCGTCACCCCAAGGCAGTGGTCCAACCTGCTGACCGCATTAGATTTAGAGGCTGATATCGCCGCGCTGGAAGTTGCAAGAGGGGTAAGTTTCGCCACCGATGACGGTCTGCGCTATATGCATCGCGATGCCCTCTATCCGCTTTTTGAACGCGCAATCGGCGCACGGGATCATGCCGAGCTGGCGGCCAAATTGGATGCAGCAGGCATAGTGCATTCCGCATATAGAACCATGCTGGATGCGGCGCGTGACGACAGGCTCGTTACCAACAATCCCATTTTCAGCCAGTCTGGTTCCAATCCTTCGGGATTCACTTATCCAGCCGCCGGGTCCATTGGCACCATCCCGCAAATGTCCCGCAGTGATGCGCGCAGTGCGCCCCGCAACGGAGAGCATAGCGAGGAAATTCTCTCAGGCAGGTTAGGCTTGCCTTCGGCCGAGATTGCCCGTCTGATCGATTCAGGAATTGTAGGAACTGCAACATGACATTACGCCGCGCCGCCATCGTATCGCCTATCCGAACGCCCGTCGGAAAATTTGGCGGCGCGCTCGCGCCGTTGACCGCGGGGGCATTGGGTGGCCATATTTTAAAGGCGTTGATGGAGCGAACCGCCATTGATCCTGCACGCGTCGACGACGTCGTTTTCGCGCAAGGATATGGCAGCGGAGAGGCCCCTTGTATCGGGCACTGGTCGTGGCTAGCGGCTGACTTGCCGATCGAAGTGCCCGGATATCAGGTCGACCGACGCTGTGGCTCGGGGCTTCAGGCGATCGTCAACGCGGCCATGATGGTGCAGACAGGCGTCAGCGATGTCGTCGTTGCCGGCGGTTGTGAAAGCATGTCGAACGTCGAACATTATACCACCGACATCCGTAACGGCGTGCGGGCGGGGAACCTTACCTTGCATGACCGGCTAACCCGCGGGCGCCTGATGAGCCAGCCGATAGAACGGTTCGGGATCATCACAGGCATGATCGAAACCGCCGACAATCTTGCGAAAGACTGGAACATCGGTCGAGAAGCCTGCGATGCCTACGCCGTCCGGTCACATCAGCGGGCGGCTGCAGCATGGGCGAAGGGACTTTTTGCCGATGAACTGGTCCCTGTCAGCGTTCCGCAAAAAAGGGGCGATCCTATCCTGTTTGACCGGGACGAAGGCTATCGCGCCGACGCCACAGTTGACACAATGTCCAAACTTCGCCCGCTTGAAGGCGGTGTTGTGACCGCAGGCAATGCCAGCCAGCAGAATGATGCCGCGGCTGCCTGCCTTATCGTTGCGGAAGACAAGCTGGAAGAATTGGGTCTCGAACCTATTGCATGGTTCCATAGCTGGGCTGCTGCCGGATGCGATCCGAGCCGCATGGGTTACGGTCCGGTGCCTGCAACGGAGCGTTTGTTTGCACGTAATAGACTATCATGGTCCGATATCGGCCTGATCGAACTGAATGAAGCTTTCGCGCCGCAGGTGCTGGCCTGCCTTAAAGGTTGGGGCTGGAGCGATGATGACAGTCGGCATGAAATTCTGAATGTTAACGGATCCGGCATTTCACTGGGCCATCCTATAGGCGCAACCGGTGGACGCATCCTCGCCAACCTGACCCGCGAAATGCAACGCCGCGATGTGCGATATGGACTTGAAACCATGTGCATCGGCGGTGGGCAGGGCATAGCGGCGGTATTCGAACGCGCATGAACTTGCGGATCAACTTCGAAAACCCACTTCAGAGTCAGGCACGGTACTGATGGGCCAGTGGGATGCATGGATCGGAAGGATGGAACATCGTCAGGATCATGTGGATCCCGCGCTCGTTCGGCGTTGGCTGGCGATGCTGGATCGGGACGGATTGCCTGATGACCGGGTGCCGCAAGGGCTTCACTGGTGCTTGTGCACGCCTGAAACAGCAACCGCCGGGTTAGGTCCCGATGGTCACCCGTTGCGCGATTCCAGCCCGGACAGTTTTCTGCCGCCGGTTCCGTTGCCACGCCGGATGTGGGCGTCGAGCAAGCTGGAGTTTCTGGCGCCCCTTGCTGCCGGTGAAATCGTCGGGCGCCGTTCGGCGGTCCTTTCAATTTCCGAAAAATCGGGGGGATCGGGACATCTCGTCTTTGTCGATATCGAACATCTGACTGAAGGCGCCAAAGGGCCTGCGATCCGCGAAGTGCAGACCATAGTCTACCGCGAAGCTGCTTCGTCCGATGCGCCGCGTACGCCACCCCCACCGTGCGATACTGTTTTTGATGTTTCGGACTGGACTACCCACCGCACTATTTTGCCGAGCGAGCCGATGCTGTTCCGCTATTCGGCGCTGACCTTCAACAGCCACCGGATACACTATGATCTTCCCTACGCCCGTGATGTGGAGCGGTATCGCGGGCTGGTCGTCCATGGCCCTTTGACAGCGACATTGTTGCTCGATCTGGCATCGCAGGAATGGGGCGATAACGCGCTTTCCAGTTTCACCTTTCGCGGATTGACGCCTGCTATTGGGGGCGAGTTGTTGCACCTTGTGATGCGGGCAGATGGAGAGAATGTGGAATTTGGAGCCTTTGCCGATGACGGCAGGGCAGTTATGGCCGCCACCGCCATCAGGAAAATATGAGATGACCGAAAGTACAGATATAAGCGAGATTCGCCGGGCCGTGCAGGCATTGTGCGCGGAATTTCCCGGAAGTTATTGGCAAGATAAGGATCGTGATCGCGCCTATCCGGGCGAGTTTGTCGACGCGCTGACACGCTCGGGATTTCTCGCTGCGCTTATCCCCGAAGAGTTTGGCGGTTCAGGGCTTTCGCTGGATGCAGCGGCGGTCATCATGGAGGAAATCCAGGCAGCAGGATGTAATGGCGCATCTGCGCATGCGCAGATGTATATCATGAACACCCTGCTGAAATATGGAAGCGACGCGCAAAAACGCGAATATCTACCGGGTATAGCTAACGGCACATTACGCCTTCAGGCCTTTGGCGTTTCGGAACCGACCAGCGGAACGGACACACTTAGCCTTCGAACGTTCGCGTTCCGCGATGGCGACAGTTATGTAGTCAACGGACAGAAGATTTGGACAAGCAGGGCCGAACATTCCGACCTCATGCTCCTTCTTGCCCGCACCACATCGAAAGAGGATGCGGCAAGCAAAACCGAAGGTCTGTCCATCTTCCTTGTCGACATGCGCGAGGTTGTAGGGAAGGGGATGACGATCAAGCCGATCCGCACGATGATGAACCATTCCACGACGGAAGTTTTCTTCGATGATATGCGGATCCCGGCAACCGCGCTGATAGGTGAAGAGGGAAAAGGGTTTCGCTACATTCTTTCAGGAATGAATGCGGAGCGCATCCTGATCGCAGCCGAATGTATTGGCGACGCCAAATGGTTCATCAAAAAGGCGACCGAATATGCCAAAGACCGTCAGGTGTTCGGACGTGCCATTGGCCAGAACCAGGGCGTGCAATTTCCGATAGCACGCTGTTACGCGCAAATGTGTGCGGCCGAGTTGATGGTCCATCATGCGGCCAGAACCTATGACGAGGGTGGTAATCCGGGTGCCGAAGCCAATATGGCAAAAATGCTGGCGTCGGAGGCAAGCTGGGCCGCGGCTGATATGTGCGTGCAGACTTTTGGTGGTTTCGGCTTTGCCGAAGAATATGATGTGGAGCGCAAATTTCGCGAGGCACGCCTCTATACGGTTGCACCCATCAGCACGAACCTCATCCTCAGCTATCTCGCCGAACATGTATTGGGTCTGCCCCGTAGCTATTAAACAAAGGATCATGCGGACATGAATTTCGAATTAGCCGAAGAGCACCGGATGCTGAAAGATCTGGTCCGCAAATTTGTGGATTCGCAACTGGTTCCGTTGGAAAGCGATGTCGTTGCCCGCGAAAGCTCTGGCAAAGGTAGTTATCTGACAAAGGATGAGCAGGCCAAGGTAGATGCGGTGTCTCGCGATCTGGGACTCTGGGGTCTCGATGCGCCGGAAGAAGTCGGGGGCATGAACCTGCCCATGGTTGCCATGGTCGGCGTGGGCGAAGAATTGGGACGTACGGCGACGCCTTATACCCTGCCGCCCGATTCCCCGAATTTGCGCATGATGATGGCCGCCGCGGATGAAAGGCAGCGCGAACACTATCTGGCGCCCTATGTGCGTGGTGAAACTATTTCGGCGATTGGCATATCGGAACCGGGTGCCGGCGCCGATCCGCAATTGATGAAAACGACTGCGGTGCAGGATGGCGACGACTGGGTGATCAACGGCCGTAAAATATGGATCACCAAAGCCGACGAAGCGGATTTCACCATATTGATGGCTGTGACCGACAAGCAACCCAATGGCCGGAACGGCATGTCGGCATTTCTGGTGGACCGCGACACGCCGGGCTTCAATGTCTTGCGTAAAATTCCGATGATCGACGGAACGGCGACCTATGAAATTGCACTGGATGACTGCCGTGTCCCAGGCTGGAAACTTTTGGGCAAAAGGGGGCAGGGATTTCTTCCCATGCAAATCCGCCTTGGCACACGGCGTATCGAAATGGCGTCATGGTCCATCGGCATGGCGCAGCGGGCACTGGACATGATGGTCGAATACGCACCGCAGCGCGTGACATTTGGCAAACCGCTATCGTCAAGGCAGACCGTCCAGAACTGGGTATCGGACGCGGCGACGAAGATCCACGCAATGCGCCTCATGACTTATGACTGCGCCTGGAAAATCGACGAAGGACGCGACACCCGGCTCGAAATTTCGATGATCAAATCCTTTTGCACCGAATCCGCTTATGAAATTGTGGACCACGCGATGCAGATGTTTGGTGGCATGGGAATGACCCGCGAATTGCCGCTCTACCTGATGTCAAACAAACTGCGCACCATGCGGATCTACGACGGCCCCAGCGAAATCCACAATTGGGTCGTGGCACGGGATTTGTTGGCAACACGGGAATGAGGTCTTTGTGCGATAAAGGGAGAGGGGCTTAGGATTTGGGTGCCTCGATAATGTCATTCGTGGATTGAACTTCGTTCCTTTGCTGTCTCGACACTGCCAAACCTAATCCGAACGCCGAAAGCGCGCTCATCATCAATATACCCGAGGCGACTCCGTCGAGCTGCCACATGGTGATCAGAAAATGCATCGTAGAAATCACGAGAATGAGGGGAACTGCCCGTAACAGAAATGGTGTGATCGCTTTGTGCCGGGCAACCAGCAACGATTCCCAATTAGCCGCCAATAGTTCAAGCGCGCCGGCAAAGGCCAGAATCACCATGGCCGTGTGCACGAACACAAACTCGGGTCCGGCAAGAGCACGGATCGCCCATTCACCGCCCCAATAAGCAACTGGTATGGCGATCGCACCCGTCATCAGACAAAGGAGCGTGATTTTGTTCGATAGGACAATAGCAGCATCTTTTGTGCGTACGAATTCGGGATAAATGGCGCGCGATAGCGCTTCACCCAGTTGCACCAGAGCTTGCCCCAATTGCGAAGCAACCCGGTATCCACCAGCCAAGGCTGCGCCACCCAAAGCACCGACGAGCAGGATCATGCACTGCTTTGAAATGACAGCCAGCGTGCGAGACAGGCTAGTGCCAAGAATGAACTGCCAAACGTCGGGGTGTTGTTCCGGCAAGTGTTTTAAGCTGATGTCTTGCAGTCCAATGGTCACGTAACGGGCGGAATATTTCCAGAAAGCCGCTGCACAAGCTAGTTCGGCAACTCCCCATGCGATCACAAAGCCGATTACATTCGGTGCAAAAACGGTAGCAAGTACCGCGCCAATAGCTCGAGTCACAGGCAATACCGCGTCTGCCTTGGCTGCAAGATCATAGCGCTCATAAAGCCGCAAGACACCTGTGGGCGTGGACCTAATAGACATTATTGTAACGGCACATAGGCCGAAGGTTGGCCAGAAAAGCGTATCGGGCAAGGGCAACCAGTAACCCGCCAGAGCGGCCAGACCCCAAGACAGAATGACGCCGACAAGAATGCTTGAGAGATCAAGTGCAAGTGCAAATCCAGTGGCGGTTCGCGCCGCAGCCGATTCAACTCCCCATCGAACGACTGCTTGCCAGCCGTTGAAGCTTACAAAACCGGCCAAAGCCTGTGCCAGTACAACGATGAGAGTAAAGTAGCCGAAGTTTTCGAGGCCCAATGTCCTCGTCGTCAATGCAAGATAGACGAGACTGAGCAAAGCATTAATGCCACGGCTTGCAAGCAGCCATCCTAGGTTTCGGAATATTGTTTCCACGCAATAATATTCAGGCGACCCCGGGTCGGGCTGCTGCCTCCAGAACGTCTGCTATACGCGCCATATCATTTTCCAACCTTTGGTCCAGTTTTTCAGATGACAGGTCCGAAAGTTCGACGATTAAAGGCATTGATAAGCTAATTCTTAAGGTGCCCGCCCACTCGCCACTTGGAAACTTCCGACATTTGACTGGCTGACCAAGTCGTAGTCCGCGTGCAGAAAGAACGCGGCACCATCGTTGTGCGGTCGCAAAATCGGGTTGGCCGTGACACCGGGAAAGGTCAAGTGTCGCCAGTGTAGACTGGTGCAGAGCGGGGCCATCCAGAGCGGGCAAGACAAGATCTGCATCAAGCCTGCTTAACAATTTGTGTACCGCGTTGCCGAATGCATTGATCACTCTGTTGCGGTCTTCATGGGGCAAGAGTCGGTATCTTTCCATTTCGAATAGCGCAGCTTCGACACGCAAAATCAGCCCCGGATTTGTCCCACCGGGCAAATGTTCTGCGCATTGCCAGGCAACTGGCCATTCTGCCCGGCGGAACAATTTGGATAGACCTTTAGCCAGATTGCGGTGCGGCGCTTCGCGGGATGGGACAAGAAGAAAGCCCGAGAAAGGAGGGCCTCCGACAAATTTGGATCCCGACAACATGACCATAGCGCCCCTGTCAAGATAGGCTCGGACCGCCCCCGGTTCCAGGCGGCATTGGCAGGCATCAACAACTATTGAAATAGAGTTTCCGAAACAGGCGTGTAATTGGTCGAGATCGTCGAGATCGGGCAGGATCAAGCCAGTTTTAGATCCGTGCACGGTATGCACAAGCAGATGGCGCCCACTACTGATTTGTTGCTCACCAATCGCCTTTAGGTGCGCTGTAATGGTGGCGCTGTCAAAGGGTTGGCCGTGTTCATCGCGGATAGGTAGATTGATGAGATCGGTGTCTTCGAAGCCTTTGACATAGGAACCCTTCTGTACAAAAGATTCCAAAGCGGTCTCGTTGGCAAAAAATTGTCCGGCGGCAGCAAAAACACAGCCGCTTCCTACTTCGTCCTGTCCGAGCAAGATGTTGGCGACCCGCTTGCCAGACAATGCATTTGCCAGTGCGAGTGCAACAAATTCAAGGTCGGTGCCGGACGGCGCGAAAATGACATCGACATCATTTTCCAGACCCCATACATCGCGTAACCTGCGTCGCTGAGCCTCCAATGTCTGAGTGTAGAACGCAGGGTCCGAAAGAGCGCCCGCCGGCGCCCGCGAAACAAATTTTTCCAGATGGCCGAAAGCCGAAAGAGAGATGTCGTTCGCTGTAGATGAAGCATAACCCAGAGTGGCGCGGGGGTAGGGTGATGCGCCATAGCGATTAGTGTTTTGTCCGGTCGGCACCAATATGCGGCTGTCGCCACCGGAAGTCAGCATCAACGATAGAAATGGTTCGTTGTTCATTGGACAATTCCATTGTGGATTTGCGCCAAACTAACAGTCAAATGCGACCGGCATGTTACAAGCATGCGTTCTATTCACGGTAGTGTCATATTGCTGGGCGATAATATGTCATCATGCAGATACTACGTTTTGGCGACCGTCGCATTTCACGCATTCCCGAAGAGACCCTCCGGCGTATCCGGATATTGTTCGTGGCAAAACACGTGTTTTGGCAGGGTGGGTTGCATCACGAAGATGGAAATCATGCCCTCTATCACCGCGAAATTAGAGAGGTTTTAGAAAGCCTTGGCCTCAACCTGCAACTAGCGGATAGCTATGAAGCGCTGTTCGCCGACCCGGGTTGTGATTTTGTATTTCCGCTTCTCAATCGCGGTGGTTTCCTGAATTCTGAAATGCTTTTGCCTCTGCTAACGACGCGACTGGGCATTCCGTTCTTGGGTGCCAGCCCGATTTTACGCGGCCTGTCAGATGACAAACATTTGACAAAATTGGAGGCACAGGCCCGGGGAGTGCCCACGGCACCATGGGCCATTTACCGTCGAGGTGCTCCCATTATCCATGATCCTTGTCCTCGGGCTGAAAGGCTGGTCATCAAGCCCAACGCATCCTCCGCAAGCTGGGGTGTACGCGACGCAACCAACTGGAATGAAACGCGTATCGCAATCGAAGAGATCCAAAGTGAAGGCCATGACGCGCTGGTCGAACCATTTCTGGATGGAAGCGATGTGGAGGTTCCCGTGATCCATTGCGGCGGCCTGCCGACGATTATGCCAATGATGCTGTTCGAGCAGACTGACCCGAGCCATCTTCGAACCTATCAGGAGAAAAGGGATTTGGTGGAACGGGAGCAAAAATACCGGTTGGTCCCGTTCGAAGGCAGCGAATGGGCACCCAAAATCGCCGAATATACTAAGATGATGGCCGGTATATTCTTTCCCTTTGATTATGGCCGCTTTGAATTCCGGCTGGATGAACGAAGCGGCAAATTGCATATGTTGGAAGTCAATCTTAACTGCAATTTATGGTCGCAAAAGGTTTTCGGGAAATCGGCCGAACTTGCCGGTTGGAGCCATGCCGACCTAATTGAGACAATCCTGTGCGAGAGCCTGATGCGGCAGGGTTTGATTGCCCACACTGAGGCTGTTGCAGCCTGAAAAATCTCCTGAAGGACCAATATGCCCCATGTTCGCGTTATAGTGCTTGCTGCCCAAAGAAATGGGCAGGTCGATCCGCTCGCGGTACGATTTGGCACGAGCCACAAATGCGTGGTTCCCTTGCACGGCGAAGCTCTGATCATCCATGTGTTACGGACCTTGTCGGTACATCCCGACGTCGAAACTGTGATGGTTTCCATAGAAACTGAAATGTTTCAGTCGATTGCCGACATTGCCGCAAACTATGGAGTAACCGCCGACAAAATCCATTTCTGTGCCGCCGCCGATAATATTGCGGACAGCGTACGGAACGCGGCCGAGGGCCACCAAGGCCCATTGATAGTAACGACCGCCGACAATGCGCTTTTGAAGGCTGCTTCAATCAACGCGATGGTCGGTGCGCTGCAAAGCCATGACGTTGCGATCGCCATGGCAACCCGTGAAGCTGTGCTCGCCGCCCACCCGGAAGGGCAGCGCCGATTTTATCGTTTTAAGGACGGAGAATTCTCCAACTGTAACCTTTATGGCCTGCGCGATGTATCCGCCCTGAAAGCTGCGGAGTTCTTCCGTGGGGGTGGGCAATTTGCCAAGAAGGCAAGCCGTATTGTTCAAGCATTCGGGCTGATCAATTTGCTCTTACTCCGCCTACGTCTGGTAAGCCTTCCGACAGGGCTCGACCGGATTGCACGGCGTATCGGAATGACTATAGCTCCGGTGATACTTCGCGATGGAACGCAGGCCATTGATGTCGACAATGATCGTACTTACGCGATTGTCGAACATCTGATGGCACAGCAACACGCCGCCTAACCGCACCTATTTTAGCGGCGCAACCTCTGCATCCGGAAGCGGAACGCCCAGCCATTTTGCCAAGGTCGGCGCGATCGCCCGCATGTCTACTTCGCCAATATTGTGTCCTTTGGGGATATTTTTGCCCATCATCATGAATGACGAACGCATCAGCGGACTGGTCGGAAAATAGCCATGCGTTCCTTTGCCCGGGGATCGCGATAGCAAAGGGGCATCCTTACCCTTGAAGCCACCGCCATAAGCGTTGGAAGCAAAGCTGACGTAGAAACTCGCCTGCGGATTGCCACCCATTTTTGCGATATCCGTTTTGTTCGCAATGGCAGCGATTCCGTTTGCTGGATCTGCTTTCAGCTTTTCGAGCACTGCCAACACGCGCGCTGTCAGAGCAGTGTCTTCGGGCCGTGCCAGCACGATGGCGGACGAACCGCCTGAGTTCCAGGGACTTGCTTCCCATTTTGAAATCTTGCCATTGGCATCGAGGGTAATCAGCCCGGCATCGATAAAGGCCCGATACAGATTGACCTCGGTGTCTACCTTGGAAAAACCATGGTCCGAGACGACGGCGATGATGCTGTCGGGCAGGGCTTCCAGTTGGACGGAAACCAGTTTTCCAACAATGGCATCAATCCGCTCCAGCACCGCATGTGCCGCAGCGGTGTCGGGGCCTTTTTCATGCTGCTCATGATCGAGCGCCGTAAAATAGAGCGTAGTGAAATAAGGCTTCTGTCGCTTGATAAGGGCTGCCCCAAATGCACCCCGGTTCTCATCAGCCTCGATGCTCTCGTCTATTCCGGCGGCATATGTCCCGAGATCCGCCTCAAGCCCCTCCAGCAGTCCGGGTGTCGCCAGCGCTTTTATCAGCTTGGCGTCATCGCCATGACCAGTGCGCCAAATTTGCGGAATATTCCACGTTATGCCGGCCGTCTTAACACTTACCGGCCAATGCACATTTGCCGTAGAATATCCAGCCTTGTGGACCGCGTCCCAAAGGGTAGGGACATTGAAATCGCTGGCATACCAGTACCATCCAGTCTGGTTGATCTGCATAGGATCAAAGCTCGTATTACCTATAATGCCATGTTCTGAAGGACTCACGCCGGTCAACAAGGTTGCATGGCTTGGGTAGGTGACGGTCGGTAGCACCCCTTTTACGCCGCTGGCATATGTGCCCTCGGTGACGAAGCGCTTCAAATTCGGAATATCTAGACCGCGCTGTTCGGCGTCGATAACATCAGCGGGCTGCAGCCCGTCAATCGAAATCAGCAACACTGGTTCGGCCAATGATGCCGATGGCAGCGCGCCCAATGTGAGCGCGCTGCCGATCAACCATCTCGTCTTCATCAGAAACCGACCTTGACCGTGGCAAAGAATTGCTGCGGTGCGCCCGCGAGCAATGTCTGGTTGTCGCCGCTATTTCCAAAACCATTGGAGCCTATGGTCGACACATATTTTTTGTCGAGCAGATTGGTAGCATTCAACTGCAACTCAATCGGCGACCGCATGCCCATGTCGAAGCGATAGCCGATGGTGGCATCAACAAGCACGCGGCTGGAAACCGAGCGATCGTTAAGGTAGTTGAAGTAACGCTTACTCATATAGTTTGCGCCGATACGACCAAAAAAGCTGTCGCTATCATAGGCAATTTCACCACGAAGCAAATGCTTTGGCGTATCGACCACATCCTTGCCTTTGGTCGGGATGATCGCGGTCGGGGTCACCACGTCGTCCCGATAGGAGGCATCGGTGTAACTATAGGATGCAAACAGCGTCAAACCTCCGCCGAGACGCAAGTCACCTGCTGCTTCAAAACCTATCGAACGAACCGAGCCTACATTCTGCAAGATCGCTGGATTACCAACGATACCGGCACCAGTCTGCACACCAAGCAGTCGGTTGCGGAAGTTGACATAATAGACGCCAATTACACCGTTGAAGACACTGTCGTTATAGCGGGCACCCAATTCATAGGTGTCCGACTCTTCCGGTTTCAACCCGCGTGCAATCAACGCGTTGAAGCCAGCCTGCGTGGTGGAGAAGGGACCACTGGTCGCGGATGAAACGAAAGCGCGAGTTACTTGGGTAAAGCCCCCGAAGATTTCTGCGTTGTCGGTGAGTTTATAGGCAACGCCGGCATGGGGTTGGAACCAGTCCCGGGATTTGATCTTTCCGGCCGCCAAAGCACCCTGTACCCGCGGATCGGCCTCATTATTTACTTGAAAGCCCTTCCAACCGAGATTGATGGTCAGATCGCCAAGGCTGATTTTGTCCTGCACATAATATTGCAGTGTGTCCGTGTTGAAGTCGAACAACCATTGGGTGAAGAAGGGGTTGCGCTGAAACTTGGTGTGGTCCCGACCCGGCGTTGTGAGGCTCTCATAGGCGTAGAAGCGGCGAGCCTGTGTAAAGTCATTATGCTCATACCAACCGCCGACCGTAATCTCATGGTCGCCTACTTGCGCATTTAGCGAACTGAAGACGCCACCGCGTTGGATGTCATATTCGGTGGTACGGATCGACATTGGTACGCCGTTCGGACTGGGAACATAAGGTGTGCCCCATGTGCCCTGACCCGTATTATCATGATAATAGGCCTTGATTTTGAAGGTCACGCCATCGCCGAGGGGAGCTGACAGTCCGTAAGATGCAAGCGTGTCCTTGCGCAGACCCGACGCATCATAATAGCTGTCGTCAAGATTGTTGATCGGTGCTGCGAAGATACCCTGCGCGGCGCGGATTGCCGTTGCATAGTCCGGAAAATAATTGTCGTGGTCGTAGCCAAGTCGCGCAATCATTTCCAGGGACAGGTCCTGGTAATCCTGCTCTGCACGATCGGAATAGGCAAAATAGGCATCGAATTCAGCTACACCAACTGGGATGATCGCCTTTGCATTGATCTGCCAGTTGCGCTGGTCGCCACCACCTTTCCATTTTTCGGCATTGTGATACACGCCTGAAATGAACCCGCGGATGCCGTCGGCTTCACCAAAATTGACCCGGCCAAAACCGCGAACGGTGTTTTCGGAACCATAGGTCAGGTTAGCATCTACGCCAAAACCATCGCTCGGGTCAGCAGAGAAAAACTCGAGTGTACCACCAAGATTGTTGGTCGCTTGGGTGCCGATGGAACCGGAGCCTTGGGAAACTCGGGTAACTCCGATATTTTCGGAAATGATGGCACGACCGATGTGGAGGCCGTTGTTGTTGCCGTATGTCGAGTCACCTAAAGGGATACCGTCAAGTGTGTAGCCCAGCTGGTTCTGGTTAAAACCGCGGATGGAGACACGGCTGGACCATTCATAGGTGCCGAACGGATCCGCCGATTGGAAGTTTACGCTGGGCAGTTTCTCAATTGCCTTTAGCGGGCTGGTCCCTGGGGCGAGAATCAGGAGTTCCTTACTGCTGATCTCCTGAACCTGCCGGGTCTCGCCTTGGCCGAAAACGACAATTTCGTCGTCTGTTGCCTCGGTATCCGCAGGCAAATTCGCCTGTTGCGCCATTGCGGGAGAAGCAATGAGGGCCGCACTCGCCAAAAGCATTGAAGTAAATGTACGCATTATTTTTTCCTTCCCTGAGATCGTTTGCGGTCTGCGAAATAGGGTCGGTCGATTGCGCTTTGATGCCGATATGCATTCAGTTTGATAGATGTTTCACGACAGCAATGTGACAGCCATCAATCATCTCGTCGGGCCCAACGACGAAAAATGACAGAAATATTACAATTTTATTGCATTAATGTCATATAACTGTAATATTTCTGTCAGGATTGAGGAGATTAGTCATGAAAACTCTATTTATCAGCGCTTTGGTTTTGGCCGGCATGAGTGGAGTCGCGCATGCACAACCCGCGGCAAATGGTGAAGTAAGCTATCCAAAGGGTTCGATTGGTTATGATGCCTTGATTGCGGGCGATAATGAGCGCGCGATTTCGCAGATTTTGTCGAACGAACGGGTAAGTCGCCATGACCCAGCGAAACTTATCAATTTGGGTCAGGCCTATGCACGTACCGGTCGCATTGCCGAAGCTGCCGATCTTTTCTCGACGGCACTGCAAAGCCGCGAAGAGGTCGACCTGGTTCTGGCCGACGGACGAGTCATTAACTCGAAAGAGGCAGCGCGACTTGCCCTGACAGGATTGCAGACGAAACTCGCCTCTCGTTAATTACACATCCTTTGCAAGGGTGCTGAAGGGCACTTTTGATAAATGGGCGGGTTGGTTTGACCCGCCCTTTTTACATGCGCAGAAAAATAAATGCTGCGCCGCACCACATGATTCTGCGGATGTCACAAAAGTGACCAAAATGATTCTCTCAATTGTAATGCGATAACCACAGCCCCGTCACAGGCGGCTTCTATCCGCATGCTCGACAACGGGTGGGGCCTCTGTTGATTCGTCGCTGGTCCGTTGCATGCGCCTGAGTACAGGCATTTTATTTGTTGCGGAGAATCAGAATGTTAGATCCAAAATTGCGTGGCATTATATATGCAACTGCGGCTGCTGCCCTTGTTGCCGGTTGCGGCGCAGACGATATCGCTTCGCCGGGCACCGGCGGAAATATTACAATTAACAATCCGGCGCCTCCGCCACCCCCGCCGCCTCCGCCACCACCTCCGGCGGCTGTGACGCCCGCTGGTGGCTGTCCCACGATCGCGGATGCTCAGGGTCTGACGGATTCCGGTACGATCACCGGGCCTACAGGAACTTATCGCGTCTGCACATTGCCGGCGCGCATCAATACGACAAGCACATTGCCCAAGATTACCGGCGTGCTTTATCGTTTGGGTGGCCGCGTTGACGTAGGTACGGACCAAGGTCCTGCTTCAACGAACAACGTCGTAACCTTAAACATTGAACCCGGCGTCATCGTTTTTGGCGGCACCGGCGTATCCTGGTTGAACGTGAATCGCGGAAACCGCCTGAACGCCGTGGGTACGGCAGCTTTGCCGATCATCTTTACCAGCCGTGACAATGTGCTTGGCTTGAACACTGACAGCTCAATAGGCCAATGGGGCGGCGTCGTTCTGAACGGACGTGCGCCAATCACCGATTGCGCAGCACCTGCGGCAACACCGGGTACAGTAGCGTGCGAACGCCAAGTTGAAGGCGCCGTTGATCCGGCACTTTATGGCGGCGCAAACAGTGCGGATAACAGCGGTCGTCTAAGCTATGTTCAAATCCGGTATTCGGGCTTTGTGCTCTCGGGTAACTCGGAATTGCAATCTTTGACGACGGGCGGAACCGGCACAGGTACCGTCTTGGATCATATCCAGTCATTCAACAGCTCGGACGATGGTGCTGAGTTCTTCGGCGGTAACGTCAACATGAAATATTTCGTGTCGATTGGCGCGGATGACGACAATCTTGATACCGACACGGGTGTTAAGGCGAACTTCCAATATGTTCTCGCCGTCCAGCGCCAAGGTGCGGGTGACTCAATGATCGAGGCGGACTCGGACAACGCACTAGACGGGAACATCCCGCGCCAGAATACGCGTCTTGCTAACTTCACCTTCATTCAACGCAGTAATACCGGTAACTTGGCTGCGATCCTTTTGCGCGGTGGCACGGACTACACGCTGGCCAATGGCGTGATCGTCAGCCCGAACACGTCCTGCTTGCGTATCAGCCGTCCGCAGACAATTTCCGCAACGGTAGACGCGGCAATAGATGAAGCGGGTGCACCTGTTATCCGTTCCGTCGTTGCGCAATGCGGAACGCCTGCATTCGTAGGTTCGAATGGTGTAACCGAAGCTCAGGTTTCTGCCATCTTCGGATCGGGAAGCAACAATAACAACAGCGCATTCACACCGACATTGACGTCGCTGTTCATCAACGGCGCAAACGAGACCGCAGTGGGTGCGTTTAACGCCAGCACACTGAGCGCATTTTTCGATGCGACGTCTTATGTAGGCGCCGTGCGCGATGCTAACGATACCTGGTATGCCGGCTGGACCTGCAACAGCGGGACAGCAAATCTCGGAACCAGCACATCGGGTCTCTGCACCTCCTTGCCGACCTTCTAAGAGGCGGCACGATATTGGGTGGGGTGCACGTTTGACCGCGCACCCCACCTTTTTTGAATGAAAAATAAGGGATAGTTTATGTTGAAGCCATTGGGGGCCATCAGCCTGTTGCTTTTGACGTCAGCGCTCGTTTCGCCGTCTTTGGCATTCGCGCAAGATGCTGAACAAACGCCAACCGAAACCACAGCCGAGCCACAAGAAACAGAAGCAAATAGCGAGCAGGTGCCCGCTGATCCTGCTGCCGACGCTGGTGCTACGGAAGAGGAGCAGGTTGACGTTTCCATCCCTGGTGGTGAAGAAATTGTTGTGCGAGGTTACCTTGACCGCAACATTTCGAAAAATGCGCCGCAAGTTGTTTCGGTTCTTTCTAGCGCCGACATTGAGCGTACTGGCGAAGGTGATATTGCCGGGGCGCTGGCCCGCGTAACCGGCCTTAGCGTCGTCGGAAATGGCTTCGTTTATGTGCGCGGCCTTGGAGATCGCTATTCACTGGCGTTGCTCAATGGCTCGCCGCTTCCAAGTCCGGAACCGCTGAAACGCGTTGTTCCGCTTGACCTTTTTCCGACCAGTGTGATCGCCTCTTCGCTGGTCCAAAAAACCTATTCCGCCAATTTCCCTGGTGAATTTGGGGGCGGGGTCATCAATCTCACCACTAAAGCCATCCCTCGCGAAACGTTCCTGACTATTGGCGGTGATCTGAGCATCAATGGTGAGACCACGAACCAGTTAGGCTATACTTATTATGGCAGCTCGCAGGACTGGAGCGGGTTCGACAATGGAAATCGTGACCTTAAGCCTGCGCTGGCGGCCTATCTTGCCAGTGGAGAGCGGATAAGCGCTGGCAATGTCAATACGCAAGCAATTGCCGGACAACTGGTCACAGGCCGAAACGCCGTAATACAGCGGAACCGCAATCTTCCGCCGAATGGCTCCGCATCCATTACCGGGGGCACCAATTTCGATATTGGCGATGATGCTACGATGGGTATCATTTTCAACGCCGGCTACAGTAACAAATGGCGCACACGCGACACCATTCAGCAAACTGCGTCGACCCTTGATCTCTCCCAGAAAGAGCTCGATTTCCAAAAAGTGATTACCGACAACCGTATCGTCGTAAACGGACTTGTCGGTTTTGGTATCGAAGCAGGTGATCAAAAAGTCCGCTGGACCAATCTGTTTATCCGCGACACGCTGAAGCAGGCCCGTCTGGGCGTAGGTACACGCCAGACCACATCGCCGACCGCGACACTGATGCAACAGGATACAGCATGGTTTGAACGCCAGTTGGTGGACTCGCAGCTTGTGGGTGAGTTCAAGCTTTCGCCGGACGTCAACCTGAACTTCCGCGTCGCCTATGCCAATTCAAAGCGGGAAGCTCCCGATGAATTCAGCTTCGAGTATTTTCGGAGCAACATCGCTACCGATCCTTTCGGCCAGCAGTTTATCAACCGACTGAACAATGGGCAGCAGGGTAGTGCGGAAGTCAGCTATTCCTATCTGAATGAGGATTTGTGGGCAGGTGGTCTTGATTTGTCGGTCAAGGTGACGCCTGACATCACCGCAACCGTGGGATATGCATATTCGGACACCACTCGCCGTACCGAACGTCGCGATTTCCAGTTTACGGCACCGGCGACATTCCCGACAGCTGTCGCGCTGTTCCGGCCAGATTTCCTGTTGCAGCCTGACGTCATCAATTTCTACAACATCGCTTTGATCGATACGAACGAAGCCAATCCGGTATTTGATGCGCGCTTGTTAAACAATGCCGGCTACGGACAGATCCAGGCATTCATTACACCTGAAATCAGTCTGAACATCGGTGTCCGATATGAAACGGCGAAACAGACTGTCGTTCCTGTCCAGGTTTTTAACACACCCACCGCTTCGCTTGCATCGACCAGTCTGAATAAGAGTTACTGGCTGCCGGCTGCGACGCTGACGTGGGATATAACCGATCAAATGAAATTGCGCCTGAGCGGTTCGAAGACCATTGCGCGGCCCCAGTTTCGCGAGTTGATCTTCCAAAATTACTACGACACCGATTCAAACCGTCTGTTCCGTGGTAATCCGCTGCTGACCGACAGCCAATTGTACAATGCGGAAGCGCGCTACGAATGGTATTTTGATCGTGACCAGCGTTTAACCGTGGCCGGATTTTTCAAACGGATCGACAAACCGATCGAATCCTTTTCGAGCTTCGACGATAACTCGGTCATCACCAGCTTCGCCAACGCCCCCAAGGCAGATCTTTACGGTGCGGAAATCGAAACTCAGAAATATTTCGATCTATCGGGTATTGGTGACAAAGGTTTCTTTTCGACACGCCGTGCGGTCATAATCGCGAACTATACCTACACCAAATCTAAGATCAACGTGAAGCCGGGAGACACGGTCGCCGTGTTCAACTCTTCTTCCACCAATGCTCTGGACTTTTTTACCAATGGGTCGCCATTGACCGGACAGTCTGATCATCTCGTAAACCTGCAGTTCGGCCTTGAGGATACCGAGCGCCTGTCGCAGCAAACCATCCTGCTGACTTATGCGACGGAGCGGGTCACGAGCCGCGGTGCATCGGGACAACCGGATATCAAGGAGAAACCCGGCTTTCAGCTCGATTTTGTCGCGCGCGAAGGCTTTACCTTTGCCGGCAAAGAAGCAGAGTTGAAATTCGAAGTTCGCAACCTGACAAACACTAAATATCAGGAGTTTCAGGAAAGCGGCGATAACAAGATCTTCTATAACCGCTACCGCCAGGGGATCAGTGCCTCGATTGGTGTGGAGATCAATTTCTAATCTATTCAAGGCCCCCTGACTCGCGGCAGCACGTCCTGTGATGTGCTGCCGTTATTTTTTCGGTCGCATCGCGCAGACCGGAGCAAGCGGTACTTTCCGGCGGTCATTAAACTGTCACTTTAGCGTCATTCGCGAGTCACAGCACCGCCTTAGTTCCGCATTTGATTGTACAGAATCATCGGGGGAAAGTGTGGCGTTTTTGCTGGCAGATCGACTTAAGTTGCGCCCGCGCCGGTTCGCATCGATTTCGGCAGCAACGGTGCTAATCGGTTTGTTGGCATTGCTCGCTGCGGTCCAGTTTGCCCGGTTGGTCTGGTTTATTGTCACTCCTGTCGGAACGCTTGGCGACTGGCGGATGCAGACGGTCAATATTGTGCCGCCGTCGGCACGCGCATCGTTATTCGCAGGCTTTGATCCCTTTTTTCGAAATGACCAGACGACGGCAGGTGCCGATAATGTGACGTCGCTCAACCTGACCCTGTACGGCATACGCGCCAATGAAAGTTCGGGCGGAGGATCGGCGATTATTGCCGGTGAAGATGGCGTGCAGCGTAGCTACGCTGTGGGTGAAGAAGTTACCCCCGGCGTTACACTTGATGCCGTTGCTTTCGACCATGTCATTTTGTCGCGCGGCGGTGTGAAGGAATCCCTGTATCTGGACCAGTCGGTTCCGGCGGAAACAGTCAATCCTTCAGGGACCGCTTCGGCCCCTGTCATGCCGTCCTCTCCGTCTTCCACAGGTGCCGCCCTGAACGCCGCTACTTTGCAAAAATCTATCGGTTTCGCTCCGCGCAACGAAGGTGGGCGAATTACCGGCCTTGTCCTTCAACCGCGCGATGACGGCACGATGCTGCGTCTTGCCGGATTTCAAGATGGAGATGTCGTTGTTGCAGTAAACGGACGACCTGTTTCTTCGGCCGCTGATGTTGCTGCCCAATTCCGACCCGGATCTCGCCTCAGCGTTGATGTTGAACGCGGCGGGGCCAAGGTACCTATTTCGATAAATTTGGAACAACCGTGAACCCTAAACTTCCCCTTTGGCTGGTGTGCGCAGCCTTGATTTTTGCCGAGCCACTTGCTGCGCAACATACATTGAATGTCCGCGACGCTGACATTCGCGCCTTTGTTCAGGATGCAGCACGTGTCACGGGACAGACGTTCATCGTGGACGGGCGCGTGACGGGCAAGGTTTCCGTCGTCACCGATCGCCCGCTTTCGCGGTCCGAATATTTTGAAGTGTTCCTGTCAACGTTACGCGCCAACGGTCTCGTTGCCATTCCGATGCGCGGCGGGGGATATCGTGTTCAACCATCTGAGGGCGCGGCTACACAACCAAGCCGCGTGGGCAGCAAGACTGCCGCTCCCAGCCAGTTCGTCACCGAGGTATTCCGCTTGCGATCCATCGACGCCACCACTGCCGTTGAAACACTCCGTCCGCTGGTCAGCCGCGAAGGGTCGATAACGGCCAACCGGAATGCCAACAGCCTTGTCGTAGCGGATTATGCAGACAATTTACGTCGTATCCGGGAGCTGGTCCGCCAGATTGACCGTGACTCCGCCGCCACGCAGATTGTGACATTGGACAATGCGGGAGCGCGCGAAATTGCGTTGGCTTTGCAAGGCTTGGCTGGGCAGGGTGGCGGTGAGGGCGGACGTCCACCGGTCACGGTTGCTGCGATCGACAGCAGTAACGCAATAGCGCTTCGGGGCGATCCGACATCGGTTGCCCGTTTTGCAGCCATGGCCAAGCAGTTGGATGCGCGTGCGCAGTCCGGCGCGGAAATTCGCGTTTACCGTCTTGAACATGCAAATGCGGAGACTTTGCTGGAAACGGTCCAGTCTTTAATCGGCGGGCAAAAGGGCGTCGATCCCGTTGCCGATATCCCGCCAGTGGCTGCACCCGCTGGTGCTGCCAGTGCACCCGTATCGGTACCGAGCCCTGTAACTTCTGTCTCATCAGCAAATGGCATGAACGGAATAGGGGGCAGGGGCCCCGTTGTGGTGACCCGCTATGAAGGCGCAAATGCACTGATCGTGGCCGCCAATCCGGAAATGCAACGAATGCTGGGTGAGTTGATCCGCCAACTGGATACGCGTCCGGAACAAGTTCTGGTTGAAGCTATCGTCGTCGAAATCGGCAACGATGCGGCGAAGAAGCTCGGTGTCCAGTTTCTTGTCGGCGGAGAGAATTTGCCCTTCGCCGCAACCAATTATTCCAATGCGACGCCCAATATCCTGACCATTGCCGGTGCTATCGGTGCCGAGGAACTGACCCGGACCACAACGACAGTCAACGGCAACACAACGACCACGTCGACCAACAGCGCGCTGGGCGACAGCTTGCAGGAAGCAGCCGCAGCTTCGATTTTGAGCGCGACCGGCGGATTTGGCGGATTTGCTCTGGATATCGGGAAGAACGCGGTTTTCGGTACAATCATCAATGCCATTGCCGCTGACACCGAATCCAACTTGCTCGCCACGCCTCACATTGTCACTTTGAACAACCAAAAAGCGAAGTTTTTGGTGGGACAGGAAGTTCCTGTCAGCACGGGCGAACAACTTTCTGCCAACTTCGAAAACGCTTTCCGCACCGTGCAGCGGCAGGAAGTCGGCATCAAATTGGAAGTGACACCGCAGGTGAATTCCCAAGGTGATGTAAAGCTTTTCCTCAAACAGGAAGTGTCAAGCGTTGCAGGCCCCGTATCCTCCCGATCAAGCGACCTTATCCTGAACAAGCGTGAATTCGAAACCACATTGACCGTAGGCGATGGCCAGTTGCTTGCGATCGGGGGGCTGTTGAATGACGACGAAAGGCGGACGATCGAACGAATCCCGCTTTTGAGCGATATTCCCCTGATCGGCGAATTGTTCAAATCACGCAGCCGTAGCCGCAGCAAAACTAACCTCATGGTCTTCATTCGTCCGACCATTTTGCGCAGCAAGGCGGACGGTGACCGGCTTACCGCACGGCGTTATGACTATGTCCGGGGGATGCAACTGGCCCGCAATCCGGACATCGAACCGAGCATCGATGATCTTTTGCGCGATTATATGGGCGCTGTTCCGCCTATCGCTCCGGAAGCCGGACCGAATGATGTTGTCGTGGGCGCGACCAATGTTCTGGAACGGCCCACGAGCAATGGTGCGCTTCAGCCTGCCGACATTCCACCCAGCAACATCATCCAGACGGACGGGGACGGCCGATGATCATACGGCGTGGCGATGCAGACCCAGCAGACATGGCAGAGACCGTGTCAGACGAGGTAGTGGAAAATGCTGTACGCGCTCCCTTGATCGATATTCCCTATGCCTTTGCAAAAACCCATGGCGTCGTGTTGCGCCACCAGGTTGATGACCGACTGGTTGTGGCGATGCGAGAGGGGGCGGACCCTCTGATGCTGCTGGAAGTCCGGCGTTATCTGTCGATGCCTTTTGATGTCGAGATATGCGATAACAGTACTTTCGACCGCCACTTGTCAGATCATTATGCGATGGACGGCTCCGCCGCCGCTATGGCCGGTTCTATCGGTATGGGCGACACGGATTTGCTATCCGACATGTTACCCAGTGCCGATGACCTTCTCGACAGTGCGGATGATGCTCCGGTAATTCGTCTAATCAACGGGATCATTGCGGAAGCCGTGCGGCAGGGTGTTTCGGACATCCACATCGAGCCTTATGAAACAGGCCTTGTTATCCGGATGCGGGCCGACGGGGTGTTACAGGAACGGTTGCGTCTGCCGGCCAATGTTGCCCCGGTCGTCGTCAGCCGGATCAAGGTAATGGCCCGTCTTGATATCGCCGAACGTCGCATACCACAGGACGGCCGGATCGGCCTGACATTGGGCGGTAAGCTCATTGATGTGCGTGTTTCTACGCTTCCCAGCCGGGTGGGCGAGCGCGTAGTGATGCGTATTCTGGACAAGGAAAATACCGGCATATCTCTCGATGTATTGGGCATGTCCGACGACACACTCAAAATATTGCAGGAAGCTCTTGCGGAACCGAATGGAATCATTCTGGTCACCGGGCCGACAGGGTCGGGCAAAACCACCACATTATATGCTGGGTTGAAGAGCCTGAACGACGGCACCCGCAACATTTTGACTGTCGAAGATCCCGTAGAATATGCCATTGACGGAGTTGGCCAGACGCAGGTCAATTCCAAGGTGGGCATGACATTTGCCGCCGGACTACGTGCGATTTTGCGCCAAGATCCGGATGTCGTGATGGTGGGCGAAATTCGCGATCGGGAAACGGCCGACATAGCGGTGCAGGCGGCACTGACAGGGCATCTGGTATTGACAACCGTGCACACTAATGACGCGATTGGTGCAATTACGCGGATGCGGGACATGAAAGTGGAACCGTTCCTGCTGGCATCGACGTTGCGCGCGGTCATTGCACAACGGCTTGTCCGGCGGCTTTGTCCGTCTTGTCGCCAGACGGTCCAAGCGGATGGGAATGCAGCATCGTTACTCGGCTTCGACCAGGGGACTGCCGTTTTCAAGGCTGTGGGATGTCCGCAATGTAGTAATACCGGATATCAGGGTCGCATTGGCGTGTTCGAAGCGGTCCGGGTCGACGAAACAATCCGCCGTTTGATCAACGATGGTGGTGACGAGGCAATTCTGGCGCGTCATGCGTTTGTGAACCAACCTAATTTAAGCGCTGCGGCGCGCAAGCTGGTGCGTGCCGGACTTACTACGCCGCAAGAAGCTATACGCATTTCCCGCCGCGAAGACATTGACGATGCCTGAATTTGCCTATCAGGTTATCGACACTTTAGGTCGGGACATCAAAGGTAAAATCCATGCTGCCGACGATGAAGCAGCGCGGGCGGCGCTTGCGAAAAAGAGCTATTATGTCGTTAAACTTGATAGTGCTGCGGCTCGACAATCTGTACTTACTGGTTTGCAACGGCGTCGGAGACGTCTGTCGACCAAACAACTCACCTTATTCACCCGGCAATTTTCGTCCCTGATCCAGGTTAGCCCACTTGAAGAAGCTATCCGTACCATCAGCCGGCAGAGCGAGCAGGCCCATGTACGCGATATTCTCGGAAACGTGCACACAGGTGTCGTGGAAGGCCAACGGCTTTCCGAGGCGATGCGCCGCGAAGCGTCAAGTTTCCCGGCGCTCTATCGCGCCATGATCGCAGCGGGCGAGGGAGCAGGGACCCTGTCGCTGATTTCCGAACGACTTGCGTCCTTGCTGGAGCGGCAGGCTGAAATGCGCGGCAAGATCATCGGGGCCTTGGCCTATCCAGCGGTACTTTCGCTTGTGGCGATTTTAGTCGTGATGGGCTTGATGGTCTCGGTCGTTCCCCGTGTCGTGGAGCAATTCGACAATGTCGATCAACAACTGCCCCTGCTGACACGCATCGTCATCGGCCTTTCAACATTTTTGGCAAGCTATTGGTGGGTGTTGCTCCTTGTTATCATGGCGTTTGCTATGCTGTTTTGGCGGGCGTTGCAGCAACCGCAATTCCGGTTGTTCGTTGATCGGAACGTGCTTGCAATTCCGGTAATCGGCAAATTGCTCCGTAATCTCCATGCTGCCCGAATGGCGCGTACCCTGTCGACTATGGTCGCCAGCCGTTTGCCCCTTTTGGAAGGCTTGCGTTTGACAGGCGGGACAATCCGTAACAAACTTTTGCTGCAGGCGAACGACGATATTGTCGAAGCGGTACGCAGCGGTGGCAGCCTTTCGGGCGCCATGCGCGCCAGCGGCGTGTTCCCGCCCTTGCTTGTCTATCTGACCGCCAGCGGAGAAAGTGCGGGACAGCTTGAGCTGATGCTGGAAAGGGCATCGGAATATCTGGAGCGGGAATTCGACAATTTCACGAGTGCCGCACTCTCCCTTCTTGAACCGCTTATCATCGTTGCCATGGGCGGCGTGGTGGCGATCATCATTCTGGCAATTTTATTGCCCATTCTCCAACTTCAAAATCTCACGGGAATATAGAAATGTTGCGCATCTTGTTTCACCTTTTCACCGATCTGGAACGTGCACCGATTGAATTCCGACGTTCGCGACCAAAGTCCGAGCGAAATGGTTTCACCCTTGTCGAAATGATGGTGACACTTTTCATCCTGGCCTTGCTGACCACCATCGTCGCCATCAATGTTTTGCCCAATCAGGACAAGGCAATGGTCCAAAAGGCGAAGGCGGATATCGCGGTTTTGGGGCAGGCGATGGAGACGTACCGCCTCGACAATCTGACTTATCCTGACGCTGGCACAGGGTTGCAGGCTCTCGTGAACCCTCCTTCAACGGCGGGTGGCCGGACTGAGGGCTATATCAAAAAATTGCCAAATGACCCGTGGAACCGCCCCTATCAATACACTGTTCCCGGCCGGAACGGGGCGTTCGACATTTACTCGCTGGGTGCAGATGGCGCGCCCGGCGGCGAGAATGAAAATGCGGATATCTACGGCGAATAGGCCAGCTTCCACATCCAAACCCGCAGTAAGCGAGCGTGGCTTTACTCTGGTTGAACTGATGGTTGTATTGTTCATCATCGGCGTGGCGAGTGCTGCGGTCGTGATGACAGCGCGAACCACGGAACGCGGTGCCCGCGACGAAGCCGAGCAATTGGCGGCGCGCCTTGCCGCGTTGCGCGACCAATCGATTTTACAGTCGACACCGATGGCTTTTTCAATCCGGCCATCAGGCTACTCTTTCGAAGCACGGACAGATGGAGCGTGGGGGCCATTGCAGGAAAAACCCTTTGTCAGCCAGAAATGGGCGCGCGGAACAAGCGCATCTATTGGAGGTGCGCGTCAGCTGCGAGTGGCCTTTGACAGCACCGGCTTGCCATCCAGCAGCGCGGAAATCGGCGTCAAACGGGGCGACAAGGTGGTCGTCGTCAACCTGTCCGCAACGGGAGACGTACGTGTCGCGCGTTAATTTGCCCATTGTCCGCGACGGATTCACGTTGCTTGAAATCATGGTTGCGCTTGCCATCTTCAGCCTGGCTGCGCTGGCAATGGTGCGGCTGCAGGGATATTCGGTCCGGTCGACGTCGCAACTGGGCGAAAGTGGTCTGGCGTGGCAGGTCGCGCGCAATGTGGCGGTCGAGATTTTATCCAGTCCATCCGTTCCGACATTGGGTGAAACGGGCGGAGAGGAACTTAACGGCGGGCAAAACTGGCGTTGGACCGCGACGACAAAAAGAACGGATGATGCGCGATTGGTGCTTGTCGACATTCAGGTGTCCGGCACCGGAATTGCAGCGGCGCGTAAGGCACAATTGACCATAGCGCGACCGGTAGAGCAATGAAGAAGGTAAGGACTTCCGAAGCGGGTTTCACGCTGGTGGAACTGCTTGTGGCCTTGGCCATTTTTTCACTGCTGTCACTAGCAGGGGTGATGCTGCTGCGGTCCGGAAGCGATACACAACTTGCTGTCAAAGACCGCTTGGATGAGCTTTCGCGCGGCAACCGTCTGCACAATAATGTTGAGGGAGATCTGGCCCAGGCGATTTCCCGTTCGGTTCGTGACCCTGCCGGTGCTTCGATCCCCGCATTTGTCGAAGAAAGCGGCGATGTTCCCGGCATGTTGTTCGGCTTCGTTCGGGCCGGCTGGTCCAATCTGGATGAAGCGCCACGGCCTGCTTTGCAAAGGGTGGCCTATGTACTCGACAAGAATAGCCTGAAGCGCTTGAGCTGGCCGATGCTCGACGGTGCAGCACCGTCGGATGCCACTGTCATTGTCGACAATGTGGTTTCTGCACAAGTCCGGTTCCGTGACGATCGAGGGGAATGGCGGAATGACTGGACTGCGGTCGATGCCGACGCACTTCCACGGGCTGTTGAGTTGCGCATCGCGGTTGCGGGTAAGTCCGAACAACGGATGCTTTTTCTGGTGGGGCCGCAAAACAGGATCAAACCGGCCGAAACGGATGAGGGTTTGGACGGATGATTAGTACCGCTCCATCGGAACGCGGTGCTGCACTGTTGTCGGTGTTGCTGATGGTAGCCATCCTGACGGTGATTGCCGCGACGACGCTTGATCGCCTCGCCATTGCCACAAAGCTTTCCGGCAACGGCAATAGCCTTACCCAGGCCCGTATGTTCAGTTACGCCGTTGAAAATCTGGCAAGCACCCGCATCGAAGATCTGCTGGCCCGCGATGCCGCACAGACAACGCTTGAAGGAAATTGGCTCGGCAAGGAACAGGTTCTTCCCGTACCTGTCGGTGCGGCTTCGGCAACGGTGCGCGATGGGGCCAATTGTTTCAACCTCAATAGTCTGGTGTCGGAAACAGAGGGACGATATTCGCCTAACTCCATCGGTCAGGAACAGATGGTTTCCCTGATGGTCGTTCTCGGTATCAATGAAAGCACTGCGCGGCCGGTTGCGGCAGCCGCGACGGATTGGGTGGATAGCGACAGCATCCCGTCGACCAATGGGGCCGAAGACGATAGCTACCGGTCGGCCGTTACACCCTATCGGACAGCGAACCGCCTGTTTGCGCATCCGTCGGAATTGCGTGCCGTAAAGGGCGTGACTCCTGCTCTTTATGCCAAGCTTCGGGGATGGATTTGTGCCTTGCCTGAGGCCCGTCTTTCGCCGCTGAATGTAAATACTTTGCTGCCTGAACAGGCGCCTTTGCTGGCAATGCTCTTTCCGCCCGGACAGTTTAGTCCGGTCACTGCACGCAGCTATCTCGCCAAGCGCCCCGCAAGCGGTTATGGCAGCCTCATTCGATTCTGGGGGGCACCCGAAATGGCGTCAATCGAGGCGTCTTCTCCGGTCCAAGGGCAAGTGAAACTGACTAGCACCTATTTCCTGTTACGCACGAAAGTGTCGCTCGGTGAGCTGATACTGGAAGGGGAGTCTATGCTCGCCGCCACGTCCGGGCAGGTCCGCCTGATTTGGCGCAGTTGGGGGGAACAGGCATGACTCTGCTCGTTACATTCCTTCCCAACATGAACCAGACCGACCCTCTGATATGGAGATTATCGGATTCGCTATGGTCCGAGCCACAGCGGCTTTCGGAGTATATCCCGGAGACGGACGATGACCGGATTGTCGCTATCGTAGGAGCAGAAGCGGCCCGAACAACGTGGTTTTCTTTACCCGATCTGACGGCCCGACAGGCAGAGGGCGTAGCCAAAGTCCGCGTTCTGGAACAATCCCTGGGTGCAGTGCATGTGGTGGCCCGTCATGTCGACGGGGATGAAGTGGTCACAGCAACGATTGACCCGACCATTTTGGAAACGGGCCTCGAAATATTGAAGGCTCGCGGGCTGGACCCTGATGTTATCATTCCCTTCGGGTTGCTTCTGCCGTCTGACCCGGCGCATGTTTTGCGGGCAGAGCTGGGCGGCAACATTGTTTTGCGCGGAAACCAGTTTATAATTCCTGACGAGCCGGCTTTCCGCAAAATGTTTGTGGGCGATGCTCCCATATTGGATATGGAAAGCACCGCACTGCATCAAGCATTGCAGGTAGCAAGCGTGAATCCGGCACTCAACTTTCGCGAAGGAGCATTTGCCAAACGCGAACCCCGCGTCATTGCCACTCCGAACCAGCGCAAATGGATTTTCCTGCTGTCCGGTTTTTGCATAGCGGCGACACTCCTTTTGGGTGTGGCGACCTATGCGAAATATAGCCTTGCGACATCCGCCGAAAATGAAAGGGCACTGGTTGCGGCGCAGCGGATCAACCCTGCCATTTCGGATATCACCCAAGCAGAGGCGCAGCTTTCCTCTGCGTTGCAGCAAAAAGGTTTGGCAGAAGGCCGCTTCACGCCGCTGTCCGCCGGTCTGTGGCGCGCGGTGCAAACGTCGCCAAATGTGTCGGTACGTGAACTCCGTTTCGCACGTGACGGAATTCTGATTGTAGTTCTTTCGGCTCCTGATGCGGGAAGCATCAACAAGGTACTGATCGCCATACAACGCGATGGTTTCCGCGTTACGGCCACATCGCGGCAAGACTCAACTGGCGCAACCTTGGTAGATCTGACCGTGAGGATGCCATGATGGACAAAATGAAAACATGGTATTCTGGGCTGAGCAACCGGGAGCGTATCCTGGTGTCGGTTGCAGGAGCGCTGACCGCTGTTGTCATCCTGCTTTTCGGAATTTTGCTACCAACCCTGTCGGCGCTACAGCAGGCCGAAAGCGGTCTGGATGAGGCTGTTCAGCGGCGTGGCCGGATTGAAGCCGCTGTTGCTGCCGCTGCATTGCAAAAGCCATCTGCTGCGTTGCCTCAGCAAGCTGACATTGATCTCGTAGTGACGCAAGGTGCCGCCGAGAAAGGTTTCGACCTTTTGAAGTCGGCAAATTCTGTTCCCGGACAAGCCAATTTCCGCATTGATCAGGCCCGCGCGCCAGCGCTGCTGGCATGGCTGAGCGAGCTTGAATCGCAGGGCATCTTTGTATCCAGCATTACATTGCGAAGCGCGGCCAATGGCAGTGTTTCGGTAGACGCCCAATTGCGACGGGCCGCCCGATGACCCGTCGATCCTACACAATCGCTGCTGCTTTGCTCCTGCTTGTTGCATTCGGCGCCTTCATTCCGCTGCGCACTGTTGTCAGTGGTGACCAGATTACAGCCCGCAAAGTCGAAGGCATCATCTGGGATGGATCGATCCGGGACCTGCGTCTTAACAAAGTACCCATTGGCGATGTGAACGCACGCGTGAAAATTCTGCCTCTCCTGCTCGGACGCGTTGAAATCGCATTATCGCGGGGCGACGCACCATTTGCCCCCGGAATAAACGGTTCGGTCACAAAGCGCTTTGGCGGCATCTCCATCGACAGGTTCAACGCAACTCTACCGATCGGGGCTCTGTTCGAACCGCTGCCTGTCGAAGATATTATCTTGCAGGATTTTTCTGCGCGGTTTTCAGGTGGCCGCTGTGCCGAAGCGAGCGGCGGGATCCGAATGACTTTGACTAAAGCAATTCCGGGGCTCGATCTGTCAAATGGCTTGCTTGCCAAGCCTCGGTGTGATCGAGGTCAACTGTTGATCCCGTTGCTCAGCCAGTCGGCGACCGAGCATGTCGATATCCGGTTATCTGCGGACGGCAGCTATAGCGTGATAATCTTGCTTGAAGGCGACAATAGCGAGAATGCCGGGACCCTCTCGCTCGCAGGCTTCCGGAAAAGCGCGCGCGGTTTCCAGATGACCAAAAGAGGTCGGCTCTGACGGCGATCCAACTCACGGTGGAACAGGGGCTTTCCGGTTTGCCGCTATGGTTTGTGCTCGCATGTCTCGCAACATTGGGCGCAATCTGGGGCAGTTTCGCAGGGGCATTATGTCGCCGTTGGCCAGAGGGCAGGAGCATAACCAGCGGCCGTTCCCACTGCGATAGCTGCGGCGCACAGATCGCCGCTTTCGATCTGATACCCATTTTGTCCTTTTTGGCTTTAAAAGGGAAATGTCGTAACTGTAGATCGCGCTTTACTGTCGGAACCGAATTTGCCGGCCTGTGCATCGGCGCGTTTACCGCCTTGTGGTTCCCCCCTGCGCAAGCATTCGCTGCTGCCATCTTCGGATGGTTCCTGCTTCCTCTGGCTATCCTTGATTACCGGCATTTGTGGCTGCCAAACGCATTGCTGTTTCTACTGCTGTTAGGAGCGGCTATATTCGCTCCTCTACTGATCAGCGATATCACTTGGACGGACCGATTGATCGGAGGCATTGCCGGCTTTGCAACACTGGAAGCTCTTCGGCAGCTCTACCATGTTATCCGCCGAAAAGAGGGTATGGGTGCCGGTGACCCCAAATTGCTCAGTGTTCTCGGTGTTTGGCTTGGGTGGCAATTGCTACCGCTGACCGTGTTGGTCGCGAGTTTTGTGGGTCTTGCGGTCGCCTTGCTATCGTCACACCGGAACGAAAGTGAGCCGTTGGAATATCCGCTGGGGACATTCCTGGCGTTTGCTGCCTTTATTGTCGTGTGCTTGCCCTGACCATTCGGTTGCGGCCAGGTCGGTTGTCTGCGCCATTGAAAAATGGTGAGCCCTGCTGGATTCGAACCAGCGACCTACTGATTAAAAGTCAGTTGCTCTACCGACTGAGCTAAGGGCCCGGACCAAAACCGGGATACCGGTTTGAACGAGAGCGCTCCCCCTAATGGCGCTAGACTGCGCGGTCAAGCCGCTTTGGACGGTTAAATCGTGTTTGTAGCTGTCTTATTGTCAGACCTGTGACGGGGTCGCGCCAGTCGGGTGCAATCATTGCCGCCGGCGTAAGGACAAAATTGCGGGTGCGGAGCGCCGGATGCGGTATCGACAGATGCGGGTGGCTCTCCGCCCAAATGCCTTCGGACCATAGAAGTATGTCGAGATCGAGCGTTCGTGCCTGCCATGGCTGTCCACGTCGGGTACGGCCGAAATGTATTTCAATCTCCTGCAATCGCCGGAGCAGGGCAGGCGGGACAAGCGGAGTTGCCACAACAGCCGCCGCATTTGCATATTGCCGCCGCGACGGCCCCAAGGGCGCACTCGCGACTATGGCTGACTGCGCAAACACGTCAATGTCATCCATTTCGAGCGCCGCAATAGCCTGATCGAGGATCTGCTGCGGGCGACCGACATGGGGAAGTGGCTGGTTCGATCCCAGACCAATGAGGTAGAGATAGGTCAGACTAAATATCCTCTACCAGCCGGCCATAGAGTTGCGGTCGGCGATCGCGGAAAAAGCCCATGCTCGCGCGATGGGCGCGGGCCTGATCGAGATCGAATGTGGCCACCAATATTCCGGTTTCGGCGTCGTCCAGATCGGAAACGATGTCGCCCCATTCATTGGTAATAAAACTGGTTCCATAAAACTTCTGGGGGCCAAGGCCATGATCGTTCTCGCTGCCGATCCGGTTAGCGGCGATCACCGGCATGCAGTTGCTGACGGCATGGCCCACCATGGCGCGCCGCCACATGTGGCGCGTGTCGAGCGTTGCATCCTGAGGCTCCGCCCCGATGGCGGTGGGGTAGAACAGCAGCTCAGCACCCATCAGGGCCATCGCCCGTGCGCATTCTGGATACCATTGGTCCCAGCATATACCGACGCCGATGCGGGTGCCGAACACGTCCCAGACTTTAAATCCCGTATTGCCGGGGCGGAAATAATATTTTTCCTGATAGCCAGGACCATCGGGGATGTGGCTTTTGCGATAGGTACCAACAATCTGGCCATCGCTGTCGATCATTGCGAGCGTGTTATAGAAATGCGCGCCATCGCGTTCAAAAAAGCTGGTGGGGATTGTAACGCCCAGTTGTTTTGCAAGTTTTGCCATCGCCTGCACCGACGGATGTTCCATGGTCGGGCGGGCGAGGGCGAAATGTGCTTCGTCCTGCGTCTTGCAGAAATAAGGGCCCGAAAAAAGCTCCGGCGGAAGAATGATCTGCGCGCCCGCTGCCGCAGCCTGACTCACAAGATCAGATACGGCGTCTATATTTGTCGCCTCGTCTCCCGCGAGAGGAAGTTGCAAGGCCGCAACGGTAATGGAGCGCGCAGTCATGGGATGTCAGGGCCGCTTTTTGAACAGGAGCGTCATACGATCGGATTCGCCAATGGCTTCATATTTTGCCTTGTCGGTTTCGCCTTTGGCAAGGCGCGGGGGCAGGGTCCAGACGCCGTCCGGCCAATTGGCCTCGTCCTTTGGATTGGCGTTTACTTCGCTTTTCCCGACCAGTTCAAAGCCGTTGATTTCCATGAATTTGATAACATCGGCTTCGCGCAGATATCCGTTCTTACCATCGGCATAGCTATAGGGAGCGTCCGCTTTTGCACGGTGCTGTTCGATGCCCAGAAGACCATCGTCCTTCAGCAGATCCCGCATGGCCTTGATCTCGGCGTCCGCGATATTCCAGCGCTGCATGTTATGTAGCATGCGCATGACGAGGATACGGTCGAACGTACCCTTTGCGCCTTCAGGAATTTCGCTCAGAGAAAAGGCGCTGAAGTCGGTCGCGGGGCGGCCGGAAACGGCAGCCACATCGGCGGGGAACTTCGCAATTCCGGCCTTGATGCCTTCTTTGGCAGTGTCGCTGAAATGGGTTTTTGTGCCGAAGAACAGCCCGACATATTTGCCCTTTTCATCGACATAGCGGCCCAGAATGCGCGACACCCACTCGCCACCCGGGGCGTATTCGCCGATGACATGGTCGGGATGAAGCCGGAAGAATTCGAACGTTTCCGCCGGATGGCGATATTTGTCGCGCTTTGAATCTTCGGCGCGCGCCGGATCGGCCAATATCTTTGCCATGCGCGCCTGATGCGCCTTGTGCATCTTGTCATGTTCGGCCTTGCTCATGCCCTTATGGTCGTCGGCATAAGAGGGAACAGTCAGCGCCGTGACGGCGAGGGCGAAAAGAAGGGACTTTTTCATGGGGGATTCCTCTCTGTTTAACTGTGCTTGTATATGGGTCGAAAGGTATCAAAAGCCAATACAGCTAAATTGGCACCTGCTGGCTGGAACAATGGAAGCTGCCGCCACCGGTCAGCACGGCATCGGCGGGTAGGCCGACAATTTTGTGGCGGGGAAACAGGCTTTCAAGTTGAGCCAGGGCTGTATCGTCGTAACGGCTGCCATAGGTGGGAACAACAACCACGCTGTTGCCGATATAGAAATTCATGTAGCTCGCAGGAACGGCTTCGCCATATTGTTCAAACCGCCCGACTGAGGGCAGGAGGGTGACCTGGCATCCGAAGTCCTCCGCCGCTTTGCGGGCGGCAGCATAGACGGCGCTATTGGGGTCGTCCGCATCGCGTGCTTCGGGAATGACCAGATGATTTGGTCCAACGAAACGTGCAAGATTGTCGACATGTCCGTCCGTATGGTCATTGGCAAGGCCATCGCCCAGCCAGAGCAGGCGCTCGATTCCGAGATCGCTGCGCAATCGCGCCTCGATCTGCGCCTTGTCCAGTTCCGGATTGCGGTTGGGGTTCAATAGGCAGTCGATAGTGGTAACGGCGCGGCCCTCGCCATCTACATCGATGGAGCCGCCTTCCAAAACCCAGTCGCAGGGCGTGACCGTCAAGCCAGCGGCCTTTGCCAGCGTCCTGCCGATATCCTGGTCGCCATCGAAATTGAAACGGTTGCCCCAGCCGTTAAAGCCGAAATCCCGCGCGATCCGGCCATTGCCTTCGCCGACGATGATGCAACCTGTGTCGCGGAGCCAGACGTCGCCGATATGGCGTTCCTCAACGATGACGCCGGGGGCGGCCAGTTCACGGGCGACCTTCGCCGCATCGGCATTGCCGGCGATCAGATATACGGTCTCGCCCTTACCACCATCGTGTACGGCATTGGCAAAGGCGGCAATCTGTTTTTGCGCGGCTGCAAAGGGTTCCTCCCAATGGCCCCAGAAGCTGGGAAAACCGATCCAGACGCGTTCATGCGGTGCCCATTCGGCGGGCATTCTCAAGGACATGGAAACTTATTTCCCTTCGCGGCTTTTGTCGCGAATGGCGCGGAATTCGTCGCCTTCATTCCAGTTGGGCCAGGCATCGGTCATCGCGAGCATCCGTCCGACGCGATAGTAAAGGCGAAGATCGGCCATCACGCCGGACCAGTCCCAGGACTCGTCATATTCGTCGCCGGGGGCATGGTAGCGGTTTTTCTCATAATCTTCGGCGGCCGCTTTTGCGGCTTCCTTGCCACCCTTCACCAGATCATCGCCACCTTCAAAATAGACCATCGGAACGCCCAGCTTGGCAAAGCTGAAATGGTCGGACCGGTAGTAGAAGCCCTTTTCAGGCGTCGGTTCCATTTCAGGTGTACGTCCTTCTGCCTTTGCGGCGGCGTTAAGATAGTCATCGAGCTGCGATTTGCCTTTGCCGATAACGGTCAGGTTTTTCGCAGGGCCAGCCATGGAGAAAGCATCCATGTTAACGCCACCGACCGTCTGGCTCAGCGGATAGATCGGGTTTTCGGCATAATATTTGGAACCCAGCAGACCCGATTCTTCGGCCGTCACCGCAAGAAACACGATGCTCCGGTCAGGTGCGCCAGCTTTTTTGAAGCCTTCGGCCAAGGCGACCAGAGCTGCGGTGCCCGTGGCATTGTCGACCGCGCCATTGCAGATATCGTCCCCATCGGCTGCCGCGGTGCACCGGCCCAGATGGTCCCAATGCGCGGTATATAGGACATATTCCTCGGGCCGCTTGGCGCCTTTCAGGACACCGACAACATTCTTGCTCGCCTTGCGCGCGATGTCATTATCGAAGCTCAACGACGCCTTCAGGCCCAAGGGAACGGCCTTGAACCCCTTCTTCTTTGCGGCTGCCATTTGCTTATCGAGATCCTGTCCGGCGGCTTCGAAGATTTCCCGCGCCACATCTTTCTGGATCCAGCCATTGGCGGCTGTCTGGCTTGCGCCTGCATCTTTGGACTGGGCCAGGAACTGTGTGCCGGTCCAGCTTGAATTGACGACATTCCAGCCATATGCGGCAGGCGCGTCATCGTGAATGATGAGCGCAGCTGCAGCACCCTGCCGGGCGGCTTCCTCAAATTTATAGGTCCAGCGGCCATAATAGGTCATCGCCTTACCGCCGAAATCGCCTTTCAGATCGGTGGCGTCGAAATCGGGGTCGTTGACCATGATGACCACGGTCTTGCCTTTGACATCCAGCCCTTCGTAATCGTTCCAGCCCTTTTCAGGCGCGACGATGCCATGCCCGACGAATATCATTTCGCTCTGGTCAATCTTTGTCTTGGGCGTTTCGCGATAGCTGCCGACAACAAATTCACTGCCATAGGCGAAGGACATAGCCTTCCCGCTCTTGTCCGCAATGCTCAGCGCCGAGACATTTTTAGCAGTAATTTCGACCAGAGGTACGTCCTGGGTCCAGCTTCCGTTGTTTCCGGGCTCAAGTCCTGCTTTTTTGAACCGGTCGATCAGGTAGGCAACTGTCTTTTCCTCACCCGCCGAACCCGGCGCACGACCTTCGTAGCTGTCGAGCGACAGTTCCTTGACCACATCCTTCATAGTCTGTTCGGACAGTTCCGGAACCTCAACCTGAGGCAGCGCCGCGCTGTCCACAGTCTTATCGTCCATCTGTTTACAGGCGGACGTGAGGGCAAGTGCCGAAGCGAGGGCGAGCGTAAGGAAACGCATGATATTCTCCAGAAGGGAAAAGTTGTTGCCGCGCCTTCTGCCAGAGGCTGTCTCTCGCCTCAAATGAAAAAGCGGTTTCCTTCGAAATGGAACGGAAATCCGCGCTGTTCTGCCACGTTGCCGGAGGAATCCATTATTTCCAAGCATTTCAACGCTTTTGGCTTGCAACCCGATTTCTTGGGATTACCCATCATGTAAACGGAAGTGGGGGGCTTCGATGCTGAGACAATTTTTCCTTTTTACCGCTTTATCCATGTCCACCGTTGCGGTGGCGCAGGACAAAGCCGCCTTGGACTTTGGTGCGCGTGAAGGCGTGGCAGACGTCTCGCTTTCCCCCGACGGCACGAAGATTGCCTATATCATACCGGACAAAGGGCAGGGCAGTCGCCTGTTTACCGTGGATATTGCCAATGGCGGTAAATCCGTTCCGGCGCTGTCCGCAACGGGAGATCCCGAACGGCTTTCCTATTGTGAATGGGTGTCAAATGCGCGCCTTATCTGTCTGGTTTCAATGGTTCTTCGGGAAGCTGGTGAACCCGTTTCGGTCAGCCGTCTCGTCGCGGTAAACTCCGACGGAACCGAACTGAAACTGGTTTCCATGCGGCAGGGATATAATGCGGAACGCTTTTCCTATTTCGGTGGCAGTCTGATTGACCTGCTGCCTACAGAGGATGGCGCGGTGCTGCTTGGCCGGGAATATGTGCCCGAAGGCCGCACCGGATCGCTGATTTCAAAATCGGACGAAGGCTATGGCGTCGACAGGGTCGATACCAAGACATTGGCCGCCAAATCTGTCGTGCGTCCGACACGACTGGCCAACGAATATATCAGCGACGGCACCGGAGCGGTTCGCATCATGGGGGTTATGAAAACCGACGCCGGATATGATAGCGGCGTGCGGCGCTATGTTTACCGTCCGGCCGGGCAAACGGGTTGGCAGGCGCTGAGTGAATATGACAACACCACAGGCACCGGCTTTAATCCCTATGCAGTCGACCCCGTCGAAAACGCGGCTTATGGTTTTGAGAAATATGAAGGGCGTTTTGCGCTTTACAAGGTGAAGCTGGACGAGAGCCTTGCAAAGACGCTGGTCTTCAACCGCCCGGATGTCGATGTCGACAATCTTATAACCCTGGGCCGCAAAAAGCGGGTCATTGGGGTCAGCTTCGCCACGGAAAAACGGCAAGCCGTCTATTTCGATCCGGCTTTTAAAAAACTGGGTTCTTCCTTGTCCAAGGCACTGCCAAACGCAGCATTGATCCACTTTGGCGGGATGAGCGCCGACGAACAGAAACTGATTGTCTGGGCGGGTAGCGACACCAATCCGGGGCAATATTATTATTTCGACAAGGCGACCAATGCGGTCAGCCCGCTGTTTGCAAGTCGCCCCGAATTGGAGGGCTACAAGCTGGCGCCGGTCAAGGCAGTCAATATCAAGGTGGGCGATGGCACTCTGGTTCCCGGTTATCTGACGTTGCCTGTCGGCGTGGAGGCCAAAGGGCTGCCCGCAATCATTATGCCGCATGGCGGGCCGAGTTCACGCGATGAATGGGGATTTGACTGGCTGGCGTAATATTTTGCAAATCAGGGCTTCGCGGTGCTCCAGCCCAATTATCGCGGGTCGGCCGGTTATGGCGATGGCTGGTATCAGGAAAATGGCTTCCAATCCTGGAAAACCGCCATTTCGGATGTGAACGACAGCGGCCGCTGGCTGGTTTCCGAAGGTATCGCAGCACCGGATAAACTTGCAATTGTAGGCTGGTCTTACGGCGGATATGCGGCGCTCCAGTCGGCGGTGCTGGACCCACAGCTATTCAAGGCAATTGTCGCCGTCGCGCCGGTGACCGACCTTGCAAAGCTGAAGGAAGAAAGCCGCGGCTATATGAGTTTCCGTATTGATCGAGATTTTATCGGTTCCGGGCCGCATATAACCGAAGGGTCGCCTGCGCGGAATGCGGCCAAGATCAAGGCGCCGGTGTTGCTTTTCCACGGCGCTCTTGACCGGAATGTCGGTGTCCACCAGTCAGAATTCATGGCGGATCAATTGCGCGAAGCCGGAAATCCCGCCGAACTGGTGCTTTACAAAAAGCTCGACCATTATCTCGAGGATAGTAGCGTTCGGGCCGAACTGCTTCAGAAAAGCTCCACCTTTTTGAAGGACAAGATGCAGATCAAATAAGGTTCACACCGCCGGTGACGATCAGGAAGCGGACGGCGGCTGCCGGGGCACTGGCGGACGGAAATGCGGCTTGCGCCAGGGCGGGTTGGGAATCTCGCCCGCCACCTGCTCAACGCCGTTAAGATAGCCGAAATAGGATGCAATCAGCCGGTCTTGCGGTTCGGTTATCGCGTTGCGGCCGTGCATGAAACGGCTGTTGTCTAGGATCAATATGTCCCCCGGTTGCCAGTCGACGGCAAAGGTGATCGGCCGTGCCGCTGCGGCGATAGCCTCCACAATCCAGTCTGGTATCCTGTTGCCGTCATCGAAAAGGGGGATGCGGTCATTGTGCAGGTAATAGCGCGCAAAAAGCAGGAAGTTACCAAAGGCAGCTTCGTTGCTGAGCAGCGTGCGGTGGATGGCCGGGTGCCAGAAATAGCGGACAACGGCATTATCAAACCGGCGAAAACGATAGGGGCAGTGTGCTGGTGGATTCGCCAGCGCTACATCATCGGGTTGTGCTGTTCCCAACCAGTAATTCAAAATATCGGGTCCGGCCGGCTGAATGTATAACAGCGCCCGGTTTTCGAGAGCCGACAGCACATTTTGCGGCAGGCGTTTCAGAAGTTCGACACCATCGCAATAGGTTGTTTCCCCGCCACTTTGCGGTGCATCGATACAGTGGAAAAAACACATATCGGGTTTCCACGGTTCGCGAGACAATTCGGGGTGCAGGGGAAAGGGTTCACTGCCCAGATTGACGGACTGGATATTGTTGTCGCCATCCAGAACCAGCCGGTTCGGACTTTCGTTGAAAACCGACACCGCGCAAAAACGTTTCGCAAAGGCATTGAACGAGGCGAGATCGGGCGCGAAACCCCTGACCAGCACAGCGGTTGTGCGGAGTCTTTCAAGGATATCGGGCGCGTTGATCGTATCGAGACTTTCACCAACCGCGGCCTGTACCAAGCTTAGGGGTCTGTCCGGATAGGGGGTCGAAAATTCGGGCATAGGTCCCAGGGTTGTTGCAAAGGGCGATGTTCAAATCCTGTGTAGGCGAGTGGGGCGTAGATTGCTACATCGCAGCTATGGAACGGATAACGCTACCGGATTTGCTCACGAACCCCGATTTTTATCTGTTCGGAACCGAAAATGATGTGGCCATTTTTCTGGCCATGAACCGGCAGAGTTACGAACGGTCGATATTCTTTGACGGCAGGATTGCGCCCGTTTCGGAACAAGCGATTCCCGTGGCGCTTCAGCCCTTGCTGGCGGCGTTACCCGCCACTCCCGCTTCGCCCCCGCACATTGGCTGGATTTTTCATATGGCCCATACAGGGTCTACATTGCTGGCACGGGCGCTCGATCTGCCAGGACGGAATTTGGTGATACGCGAGCCTGTCTTACTACGATCTTTAGGCATTGAGGCGGGACCTTTGCATCAAAGCGGCAAGGGCACTGCGCATTGGTCGCAAAAGCTCCAACTGGCGCTGCATATGCTCGACCGCCGTTATGCACCCGACCAGCCTGTGCTGGTCAAGGCCAATGTCCCTGTCAATCGCATCATTCCGGACCTGCTCGAACGGTCGCCTTATCAGAAAGCCGTGTTTCTGCATTTTGGACTGGAGGATTATCTTGCCGCCATATTGCGGGGGCCAAACCACCGAAAGTGGGTGGAGCATATCTACACCGAGCTTCAGCTTGCAGATGCTCCAGATGCGCAGACGGTTATGAATATCGGCGAAAAGGCGGCGGCGCTTTGGCTTTACCAGATCGACATCTACGCCCGGATGCTTGCACAGAACAAGGATCTGCGCAGTCTGGATGCCAACATCCTGTTTGACGATCCGTTGGAAAGTGTGCGTGCGGCGGCGGCCTATTTCGGATGCCCGATGGACACTGAAGAAGCCGGGAATATCGTCGCAGGGCCCTTGTTTTCGACCTATTCCAAAAATCCCGGTGCCGCCTTTGACAATGCGGCGCGCAAAAAGCGTCTGGCGCTTGCACAGACGGAGATTTCAGAACAGCTGATGGCCGCCAGGCACTGGGTCGAAAGGAACCCGGCAGCAAAAGCCTTGCCGGTGCGGTTGGGGCAGGCGCTGTGCGGCGAAAATGGATCGCTTCTCTGACCTTGCGATCCCGGTCCAAACAAAAAAGGCGGCCCCGCAGGACCGCCTCTTTGTTGGCTGAAAACCGGAATTAGCGCGAATAGAATTCGACGACCAGATTCGGTTCCATTTTTACAGGGTAAGGTACTTCGTCAAGCGTCGGAACGCGCGCGAAGGTTACCTTGTCGTTGCCGTCAACAGCAACATATTCCGGAATGTCACGCTCGGCGAGGCCTTGTGCTTCGATGACCAGAGCCATTTCCTTCGCCTTGTTGCCGAGGCTGATGACGCTGCCGACGTCAACCTGGCGGCTGGCGATGTTGCACTTCACGCCATTGACGCGGATGTGGCCATGGCTGACGAGCTGGCGAGCCGCAAAGATCGTCGGCGCGAATTTTGCACGGTAGACGATCATGTCGAGACGACGCTCGAGCAGACCGATCAGGTTCTGCGAGGTATCGCCCTTCATGCGGTTGGCTTCCTGATAAGCGCGCTTGAACTGCTTTTCAGTGATATCGCCATAATAGCCCTTCAGCTTCTGCTTGGCGCGCAGCTGAATGCCATAGTCGGACAGCTTGCCTTTGCGGCGCTGACCGTGCTGGCCGGGGCCATATTCACGCTTGTTGACAGGTGATTTGGGGCGACCCCAGATATTTTCACCCATCCGGCGGTCAAGTTTATACTTCGAGCTTGTACGCTTCGACATTTACAGTCTCCAATTTGCTAACAACGATGTTCCCGGTACCGCGCGACACATGCTGGATGGGCCGGACACCTGCTTCACCGGGGTGCAGGGTCAATTGCGAAGGCGCGCCTATGGCGGCAAAGCGCCTGATTGTCAACATCGCGCTCGACTTTATTGCCGCAGCTTTCTAAGGCGCGGCCATGTCCGAAATCGAACCGAGCGTAGACCCGCAAAATTGCAGAAACATGACCGAAGTCCGGGCCGGGGTCGACGCCGTCGACCGCGCGCTGGTTGCACTTCTGGCCCGGCGCTTTGGCTATATGGATGCCGCCGCGCGTATCAAAACCGACCGTGCCGCGGTCCGCGACGAAGCGCGCAAGGCAGAGGTGCTGGCCAATGTGCAAAAAGCGGCTCAGGCGGCGGGATTGCCGGAAGAGCCGCTTGTGCAACTTTGGGATCAGCTGGTGGAAAGCTCGATCGCGTATGAATTCGCCAAATGGGATGCCAGCCGTAGCTGATTAGCCTCCGGTCGGGAATTGCGGCGGCTGGGTTGTGCCCTGTGCGCCTTTGACCGAAAGTTCGGCGGCATATTCAGCCTGTTCCCACTGTTCCTTTGTCTTGCACTGGCGCTTGCCGATACGGCTGCCGGTCATGTCGACGTTTTTGCAGATTTTCTTGGGCTTGGGCTTTGCCGTTTCAGTAGCGGCCGCGCCATCTGCTGCAGGGGCGGTATCGCTTGCGCCCGAGGCAAGCAGCAGTATGGACAAAAGTGCGGTAGTTAGCATGTTGGGGGTCTCCAATATTCGAATAAGCAGAAACCTTATCGAAGCCGGAGCCGACCGCCAAGCGGCTATTTTTCTGTTCGTCGATTTCTTGTGAGCGTGGTCAAAACGCCACGCAAGGTCCGCACCTCCAGCGCATTCCACGCCGGTTTGGTGAGCAGGTTGCGCAATGTCCGGCGGGTCACAGGAGCACGGTCCTCCGGACGGAAATAGCCGAGCGGCTCCAGCATATCGTCCAGTTGCTGAATGAGGCCGTCCAGTTCAAACTGCGTCGCGGGCGGGTCCAGTTCGGTTTTGGGCGGGCTGGCGAGCTTTTGCGTCTTTGACCATTCATAGGCGCACAGGATAACCGCCTGCGCCAGATTCAGCGATCCGAATTCCGGATTGATGGGAACCGTGATGATCGCGCGCGCCACCGTAACCTCGTCGCTGTCGAGGCCGGAGCGTTCGGCGCCGAACAGGATCGCGCTGCGACCACTATTGCCGAGTACTTCCTGCGCAGCTGCTTCGGGGGTGATGACGGGTTTGGTCACGCCGCGTTTGCGAACGGTTGTGGCGTAGATATGGCTGATATCGGCAGTCGCCTCGGCCAGCGTGTCATACACCTGTGCATTAGCGAGCACGATGTCGGCGCCGGATGCCGCGGGACCCGCTGCCGGGTTGGGCCAACCATCGCGCGGTGCCACCAGACGCATCTCGGTCAGGCCGAAGTTGAGCATGGCCCGCGCAGCCTTGCCGATATTTTCGCCCAGTTGCGGACGAACGAGGATGATAATGGGCGGCGAGCTCATTTCTTCGCCGCTTCGACCACGCTCCCGGCGAATTCTTCGAAATCCTTGGCTTCGCTGAAATCCTTATAGACCGAGGCAAAGCGGATATAAGCGACGCTATCGAGCGCCTTCAGGCCCGCCATCACAAATTCGCCGATGCGTTTGGACTCGATCTCGCTTTCGCCCAGCGTTTCCAACTGCCGCTGGATGCCTGAAGCCAGTTTTTCAATCTGGCTCGCGTCCACAGGCCGCTTGCGGCAGGCGACGGAAAGCGAGCGCTCCAGCTTTTCCCGTTCAAATGGTTCGCGTTTGCCCTCGGACTTGACGACGGTCAGTTCGCGCAGCTGGATACGTTCGAATGTCGTAAACCGGCCGCCACATGCCTCGCACTGGCGACGGCGACGGATGGCGCTATTGTCTTCCGTCGGCCGGCTGTCCTTGACCTGGCTGTCGTCATGTCCGCAAAATGGGCAACGCATCTATTTCTGATTTTCCTGATTTTTCTTTTTATTTACATGCCGGTAGGCGACAATGCCAGCCCCGATCAACGCACCTGTGGCCAGTCCGATCGGTGCAATCACCGCTGCTGCAGCGCCGATGGCGGCACCGCCGGCGACTTTCTTGACGGTATCCTGATCGGCGAGATGCTTGCCTGTGTGATACGCGTCCTTGGTCGCGCCCCACAATTCGTCCGCAGCTTCGCCGACATAATGCCGGGCCTGGTTCGGAAAGCTTTCCGCCGCGCGCTGTTCCGGCGTTTTGGCGCCGCAATGCGGGCAGAATTTCGCGCCGTCCTGATACTCACCGTCGCATTCGTTGCAATATCCCATGGTCAATTTCCCTTCTGTGTATTAGATGGGTAAGTCACCTATATAGTTCAAGAGGGATAGATTGGAAAGCGCTTGCACAAGGCTTCCGCTTCGGCCTTCACCCGTGCTTCGATCTGGCCGTCACCGGCTTCGCCATTTTTGCGCAGACCTTCGACCACATCGGCAATCATCCGGCCGATTTCCCGGAATTCTGCCGGACCAAAGCCGCGCGTCGTTCCCGCAGGTGTTCCGAGGCGCAGGCCGGAGGTCAGGGTGGCCTTTTCCGTGTCGAACGGGATATTGTTCTTGTTGCAGGTGATTGAAGCGCGATCGAGTGCATGTTCGGCATGCTTGCCCTTTGCATCCTTGGGACGCAGGTCAACGAGCATCGAATGGTTGTCGGTTCCGCCCGACACGATGTCGAGGCCCTGTTCCTGCAAGCTGGCGGCCAGCGCCTTTGCGTTTTCGACAACGCTTGCGGCATAGGTCTTGAATTCGGGCTTCATCGCTTCGGCAAAGCATACAGCCTTGGCGGCAATGACATGCATCAGCGGGCCGCCCTGCAGCCCCGGGAAAATCGCGGAATTCAATTTCTTCGCCAGAGCTTCGTCGTTGGACAGGATCACGCCCGAACGCGGACCGCGCAGCGATTTGTGGGTGGTTGTCGTCACGATATGCGCATGCGGAATGGGTGAGGGGTGGGCGCCGCCCGCCACAAGACCCGAGATATGCGACATATCGACCAGCAAGGTTGCCCCGATTTCATCGGCGATGGCACGGAAACCGGCCCAATCCCAAATTCGCGAATAGGCGGTGCCGCCAGCGATGATCAGCTTGGGCTTGTTCTCGCGGGCAATCCGCGCGACTTCGTCCATGTCGATGATCTGGTCTTCACGGCGCACGCCATAGGGGATGGGGTTAAACCATTTGCCCGACAGGTTGACGGGCGAACCGTGGGTCAGGTGACCACCGGCCGCAAGGTCGAGGCCCATGAAGCTGTCACCGGGGTTCAGCAGTGCAAGGAAAACAGCCTGGTTCATCTGGCTGCCGCTATTGGGCTGCACATTCGCAAAATTGCATCCGAACAATTTCTTGGCGCGTTCGATGGCGATCGTCTCGATCTCGTCGACATATTCGCAGCCGCCATAGTAGCGTTTGCCCGGATAGCCTTCAGCATATTTGTTGGTCAAAATCGAACCAGTCGCCTCCAGAACGGCGCGCGACGTGATATTTTCCGATGCAATCAGCTCGATCTTGTCTTGCTGACGGCCAAGCTCCTTTGCAATCCAGCCCGAGATTTCGGGATCCGCCTCGGCAAGGCCGCGGGTGAAAAAGCCGTCGGGCTGTACATTGCTCAGATCATTGGCGGGATGGCTGCTCATGCTGATTCCTTCGCATTTTGCGGGTTGGACAATTTATCGACGCGACGCTGGTGGCGATCGCCGCCAAATTCCGTCGCAAGAAAACGGTCGACGCAGGCTTTCGCCATTTCAACGCCAATCAGGCGTGCGCCCATCGCGATAACATTTGCGTCATTATGTTCGCGGGCCAATTGCGCCGAGAGTGGCTCGGACACGAGCGCGGCGCGGGCGGCCGGGTTGCGGTTTACGGCGATCGAGATGCCAATGCCCGATCCGCACAGAGCAATGCCACGCTCTGCAGAGCCATCGGCAATCGCGGCGGCGAGTTTATAGCCATAGTCGGGATAATCGACCGAGCTTTCGTCATGCGGGCCAAGGTCCGTAATCTCATGGCCCTGTTCGCGCACATAGGCGACCAGCGCGGATTTCAGCGCGAGGGCGGCATGGTCGGAGGCAATGGCGATACGCATGGGCATATCCTTCGCGGGCGTGGGGACTCGTCAATGGCGTCCCTCTAAGCGAGGGACAGCCAAAACGCTATGGCGAATTTGCCCGATTGTGCAGCTTTTCCACGGGCTTTATGGGGGGATATGCTCAACGCCATACTCTCGCTCGCCATGATCGCCGCTTTTTTGCTTCTCATCGGGGCGTGGAAGCGTTGGCGGCGTGATGGATTCAGCCAGCAAATGTGGCTGATGGTCGCGGCGGCTCTGGTGATTTTTGCCAATATCGCAATCTGGGTCGTGCCCGATGAAAAGGGCAACAGCCTGGTGACGGGCGAAGTGAAATAAAACCCCGCCTGACGCTTAACAGACCAAATTCACTTGATGGGTGAATTGGGGTCCAGACGGAAATCCAGATAATTGTTCACCGAAGCCATCAGCATATCCATTTCATTTTCGTAGAAATGGTTGGCGCGGGGAATTTCGTCATGGTGGATTGTGATGTGGCGCTGGGTCCGCAACTTGTCGACCAGCTTCTGCACCGCATTGGGGTTCACAACCTCGTCCTGCGCGCCCTGAATGATAATGCCTGAAGACGGGCAGGGGGCGAGGAAGCTGAAATCATACATGTTGGATGGCGGCGAAACCGAGATGAATCCACGGATTTCAGGGCGACGCATCAGCAACTGCATGCCGATCCACGCGCCGAAGCTGAACCCTGCGATCCAGGTTGTGGATGCTTCGGGATGGAAGCTTTGTACCCAGTCGAGCGCCGATGCGGCATCGGACAACTCGCCAATGCCATTGTCAAATTCGCCTTCGCTGCGACCGACGCCGCGGAAGTTGAAGCGTAATACGGCAAAGCCGCGGGCCACGAAGGTCTTGTACAAGGCCTGCGTGATACGGTCGTTCATCGTGCCGCCTGCCTGCGGATGCGGATGCAGGATCATCGCAACCGGCGCACGCGGACGTGGCGGGGGCGAGAAACGGGCTTCGAGACGGCCTTCGGGACCTGGAATAGCAATGGCAGGCATCTGTTTTTTCGATTCTATATTTAAGTGCCGCGCAGCAACCGATTGTTCGGGCTTTGCAGGAAGTTGAAGCGCTATATAGAAGCAGTCACGATTTTCGCAACTGTCATGGAACAAATGACCCAAAGCCCGCGCATATATCTCGACCACGCCGCCACGACGCCACTGCTCCCGGCGGTACGCGAAGCCATGGCCGACGCGATGGAACGGTGGGCCAATCCATCGTCCCCCCATAGCGAGGGCAGAGCGGCGCGCGCTGCACTCGAAGATGCACGGGCGCGGATAAATGCCGCGCTGGGCTGGGATGGCGAACTGATCCTGACAAGTGGTGCCAGCGAAGCCATAGCACTCGCCCTGCGGGGACAGGATGCCGTGGCAAGCGCGGTTGAGCATGATGCGGTGCTGGCCGTGGCTGGAAAAACGCGCCTGCCGGTCAACGCGGACGGCTATGTGGAGGCATCCGCGATTCAGGCCGCCGCCCGCTATGCGGTGCAGTCGGTCAACAATGAAACCGGTGTGATCCAGCCGCTGCCCGACATTCTGGCGGCGGTCCGTGCCGTTGGCGGGACATTATTCACCGATTGCTCGCAAAGCGCCGGAAAATTGCCTTTGCCAGAGGCGGACCTGATTGCGATTTCCGCGCATAAACTGGGCGGGCCGCCAGGTGTCGGGGCCTTGCTGACCCGCAATTTGGGGCTTTTGCAACCCACCGGCGGACAGGAACAGGGCTATCGCCGGGGCACAGAAAACCTTCCCGCGGCGATCGGTCTGGCCGCTGCGTTGGAAGCCCGATTTGCATGGCTGGCCGAAGCTGCGCGTCTGCGGGCCGTTCTGGATGCTGCGGTGCGCGAGGCCGGGGGAATTATAGTTGCCGATGCGAGCAATCGGCTTGCGACCATTGCCAGTTACCAGATGCCGGGTGCGGCGGCATCGAGCCAATTGATCAGCTTCGATATGGCAGGAATCGCCGTGTCGGCAGGTAGCGCCTGTTCTTCGGGTACGCTGAAAACCAGCCATGTGCTGGGTGCGATGGGCTGGGATGAAAAGGCGGCCTCGCAAGTCATTAGGGTTAGCTTCGGCCCCGAAACCAATGCAGCCCATATCGAACGCTTTATCGACGTGTGGCGCGGAATATTTGCGCGGGCAAAGGCGGCATGATCTACCTCGATTATCAGGCCACAACGCCACTGGCTCCCGAGGCCTTCGCGGCGATGGAGCCCTGGTTGAAAGAGGGCTTCTGGAACCCGCACAGCGCCCATGCCGGTGGACGCAAAGCGGCCGCGGCGGTGGAAGTGGCGCGCGATCAGATCGCCGCCTTGCTCCCTAAAGGGGGACGGGTGATTTTTACCAGCGGTGCAACCGAGGCGCTCAACCTCGCCATCAAAGGCTGTGGATTGCCGGTTGCGGCGCTTGCAACCGAACATGCGGCGGTGCTGGATTGCGTGGCCCATCTGGGCGGGGCGGTTGTGCCGGTCGGGTCAGACGGACGCGCGGGCTTTGGTGATCTGGGGCAGGGCCTGTTTGCGGCCATGCTCGTCAACAATGAGGTGGGAACTATCCAGCCAGTCGCGGAATTGGCAGACCAGTGCCATCTGCAGGGCGGCCTGCTGCTGTGCGATGCGGTGCAGGCCTTTGGCCGGATGCCCATCCCGGACGGGCCGGACATGATTGCCGTGTCCGCACACAAGATTCACGGACCCAAGGGCATCGGTGCCCTTTGGGTGCGCGACGGGATTGAACTTGTGCCGCTCATGCATGGCGGGGGTCAGGAACAGGGGCTTCGCTCGGGAACATTGTCGCCCGCCTTATGCGCGGGTTTCGGCGCGGCCGCCGCGCTGGCTGCGCGGCACATGGAACAGGATGCCGCACATGTTGCGCAATTATGGGACCGTGCCCTTGCGGCATTTGCCGACTGGACGGTGAACGGTTCCACGACCCATCGTTACCGGGGTAATCTCAACATACGCCGTGACGGGGTGGACGTGGGTCGCCTGATGTCCGAATGCCGCGACATTGCCTTTTCCGCCGGTTCGGCTTGCGCCAGCGGGTCCGGCCGGCCAAGCCATGTCCTGTCCGCGCTCGGACTGTCCCAAACACAGGCAAAATCATCGATAAGGCTGGGTTTTGGGCGCTATACGACGCTTGCGGAAATTGATATTGCTGCCGAAGCAATCAACCGTGCAGCAGGGGCGATGATATGATCAAAATTACCTTCATCAACGCCGAAGGTGAAGCACATGAGGTTGAGGCCGAAACCGGCATTGGGTTGCTGGAGGTCGCACAGGGTGCCGGAATGCCCTTGGAAGGAACCTGCGAAGGCCAGATGGCCTGCTCGACCTGCCATGTGATTGTGGACAAGGCATGGTTCGACAAACTGCCGCCTGCCGTCGAAGATGAAGAAGACATGCTCGACCTTGCCAGCGGCGCACGGCGCACCAGCCGCTTGTCCTGCCAGATCCTGTTGACCGACGAACTGGACGGCCTTGTCGTGCGCATACCGGCGGAAAGCCGGAATATGCAGGGCGTTTAACGCTCTTCACTTCCCATTCACGAAACAGCGCCTATATAGGTCGGTGCCGGGTTCGCCCGGCTATGGCAATAAATTGCGATGTGCAATAGATGCAGCGGACCCGGGGGCGGTACCCGGCAGCTCCACCATATCTCCCGGTTTACCGGGCGTTCTGACGGGGCTGAACTAGGATCGACGTGCGTTGAAAAGCATTGTTTTTGCCCGGCATGAATAAGCCGTGAAATGGTTCAAAACTCATAAGTGCCAACGATAACGAAGCACTTGCTCTCGCAGCATAATTTTGGGCCTCACGGTCTGAAATTATCCTAAAAGAACGCGGCCGGACCGGCCGGGCAACAGAAAGGTTACAGCGGCCCCCCGGAGCCGGGCAACAGAATCCGGGGACTTTTCCTTTCAGTCGACGCCAAATGCCTTGTGCAGCTCAATCGCCTCCAGCATCTTGGATGCGGCGATAAATACGGCGACGGTGCACAGCACAAAGAACATCTTGCCGACATTGCCGGGATATTGGACCATATAGTCCTTCCCCCGCTCGGCTGCGCCCAGACCGAGCGCGTAGGTGATCAGGAAGACCTCCAATTTGGTCTTTATGGTGAACAGGCGGGCGATCTTTTTCATAGTTAAGAAAATAAACTGCAATGCCCGTGCCAGTTCAGCAATTGCGGGCATTGCAATGGTTAACGCCGGCGCCAATTGTAAAGGATTTCGACGCCTAGCGCAGTTCCGCCAGCCCGCAGGCATCGAGCAACGCCTCGCGCGCCTTGCGGACGGTCGAAACCAGTGCCGGATCACCCAGTTGGGCAGGCGCGATCGTCTCTGGCCAGTGCGCGGCGATAATCCCGGCAATCCGGTCCAGTTTGGCCTCGTCCGCCATGAAGCGCGGGTCGACCGTGGCGGGGTCGCATGCCACGCGCAGACGCAGACATGCCGGGCCGCCTCCATTGGCCATGGATTGGCGCACATCGACGGGGATCAGCGTGCGGATCGGGCCATTGCCCGCAACCATTTCGTTCAGCCAGCCCCAGACCCGGCTGTTTTCCTGCGCCTCACTGGGAAGGATAAGCGCCATGCCACCATCGGGCAGGGTCACAAGCTGTGCATTGAACAAATAGCTCTGGATCGCGTCGGCGAGCGATACGCGGTCGGCAGGGACAATCACAATCTCCGCCTCGGGCATCAGCCTTTTGATATCGGCATAGGTTTCTTTTGGATATTCAAAGGCCTGTTCATGGGTGAACAGGACGCGCTCATTCGCGACGGCAACGACGTCATTGTGGAAGGCGCCTGCGGCAATGGCCGTTTCCGACTGCTGCACGAACAGCGTCTTTGCCGGGTCCAGCCGGTGGGCGCGGGCGATGGCTTTTGACGATTCCACATGCTGCCGCGCGGGGAAGGGGCCGCCCGCCTTGCCATAGACAAATATCTCGATACCCGCCTCGCCATGCGATGGGCAGAGGCGCATGAAATTGGCTGCGCCTTCATCGCCATAGGGTGGCGGCACGGGGCCGTGGACGGTGAAGTGCCTTTCGTCGGCAAAGGCGATGCGCAACTGAGCAAGGGTACCGGTCCATTCGTGGCTGCGGTGCGCCATGGTCAGCAGGTTCGCCGCCGACAGATGGCATTTGCCATCGGCCGTATCGGGCGCAGGCGACACCGTCGCGGCATTGGCGGCCCACATGGCCGAGGCGGAGAAGGCCGCCGCGCGGATATGCGGCTCTGCACTTTCCATGTCGGTCGCCAGCCCTGAAAGCCAGGCGGTGTTCGGCCGGTCGAGCGGCATGAAAAAGCCCTGCGGCAGGCCGAGCCGCAGATTTGCGCGCATTTTCTCAACGCCCTGCAATGCCGCCGCACGCGGTTCCGATACTGCGCCTGCATTATTGGCCGAGGCGATGTTGCCAAGGCTGAGGCCCGCATAATTGTGGCTGGGGCCAATGATGCCGTCAAAGTTGATTTCCGCGAATGCCATGTCTTACCACCTTGGAACAAATGTGACGGTTTCACCCGCCGAAAGCTTCAGCGCTTTTGCGCTTTCGGGATCAAGGATGACCGTGTCGCCATCTTCCTGCACCCAGCCATAGGTCGCGGCAAATCTGTCGAGGCGGCCGCTGCTGACCAGCATCTTCTCGCCTTCCTTATGGTCGCCCAGCCGGTCGCTGATCTCGCCGACGATTGCATCTCGTGCCTCACGCACGCTGCGGATCTGATCGGTGCGGGCGGTCATGGTCGGGCCACCGTCGAAGATGTCGACATAATTTTCCCAGGCAAATCCTTCATTTTCCAGCATCCGCATGGCCGCCCGTCCCGAAGGATGGGGAACGCCAATCACCGATTTGGCATTTTCGGGAAGCATCGCGATATAGACGGGATGTTTCGGCATCAGGTCGGCGATGAACTGGTTGCCGAACTTTGCGTTGAATTCGTCCGCTTCCTGAAAGCTCATGCCAAAAAAGCGGCCCGCAACGCCGTCCCAGAAGGGCGAGCCGCCAGCCTCGTCGATTACCCCGCGCAGTTCGGCGATTGTCCGGTCGGCAAAGCGCGCGCGGTGGTTGCGGATAAACAGATAGCGGCTGCGCGCGATCAGCATGCCAAGGCCGCCCGCGCGTTCGCCGGGATGTAGGAACAGGCCGCCCACTTCGGTGGTTCCTTCCAGATCGGTCGACAGGTTCAGAATGTCGGCACGGAATGTCCGGCCCAGTTCTTCGCTATGCTGGGTCAATGCACCGATACGGTAGCTGTAAAAAGGCCATTTCTGCCCGACATAGCCGAAAATCTGGCAGGTCCCGCGCACTTCGCCGGTCGCGGTATTTTGCAGGACAAATACATAAAGGTCATCACTGACGCCGTCCTCGGTCCGGCTGAAACCTGCAACCGAACGCTCCAGCTTTGCGGTCAGCGCCTTGCGATCGGGCGGCAGGTTGGTGAACCCGCCGCCGGTCCGTTTGGCCATTTCATAGATTGGTTGCAAATCGTCCATATTTGCCGGACGGATAATGAAGGTCATAAGGCTCCCTTTTTGGCGATACGCAATATGGTCAAGGCGGACAGACGCGCGCGCTCGACCAGACTTTCGGTAATCAGAAATTCATCGGCACTGTGAATTGCCCCACCGCGCACGCCCATGGTGTCGATCACGGGGATGCCGCAGGCGGCGATATTATTGCCGTCGCACACACCGCCGCTCGCTTTCCAGGCAATAGCGAGACCGAGGTCGGCCCCGCATTGTTTGACCAGATCGAACAATTTTGCGGCCCCTGCATCAATGGGCTTGGGCGGGCGGCCAAAGCTGCCGTGCAGATGGGCATGCACATCATGCTCCCGCTCGACATCAGCGATCAGGGTGCGCAGGGCCTGATCAGTTTCCTCGACAATTTGCGGCGTCATCGGCCGGAAATTGACGCGCAGTATGGCGTGGTCGGGCACGACATTATTGGGGCTGCCCCCTTCGATCCGTGCCGGATTGACGTTTAGGCCGGGACGGGTGAGGGCCTTTAGCCGCAGCGCGAGGTCGGCAGCCGCCAGCAGGGCATTCCGGCCATCTTGCGGATTGCGTCCGGCATGTGCGCTTTTGCCGGTAAAGATGATGGAAAAATTCCCGCTGCCCCCACGTTCGCCCGCCAATGTTCCGTCGGGCAGGGCAGGTTCGTAGGTGAGTGCCGCGGTCTTTCCCTTGGCAAGCGCGGCAATCAGCGGCGCTGAAGAGGGTGATCCCACTTCTTCATCGCTGTTGATCATAACCTGATAGCCGACATTCGCAAATTCAGGCGCCGTTTCTGCGGCGGCAAGGGCGGCCAGCATGACGGCAATACCACCTTTCATGTCGGCAACGCCAGGTCCGTTCAACACGCCATCTTCAAGCCAGCGCTGTTCCTGAAAGCTGTGGTCGGCGGGGAATACGGTGTCCATATGGCCGGTAAAGAGCAACTGTACAGCGGCGTCGGGACGGACAGTGACGACCAGATGGCGGCCATGTTCGACATTTTCGACGACCCCGTCGGCACGTACCTTTTCAACCGGAACAGGTTCGCGCAATTCGATGGTTCCGGGAAGAATCGCAAAGGCGTCGGCCAGCATGTCGGCGGTCGCTTTCAACCCTGCAAGGTTGCCGGAACCGCTGTTAACGGCGGCCCATTGCTGCACCTGGGACAGCATCGGGTCGTGCGTGATCCGTTCAAGCGCAGCGCGTTCGGTGAAAGCCAGATTTTGCATCCATCGCCTTTAGCCGCGCGCAATGCGAAGCGCCACCCCTAGCGAAATGCAACATGCGCCTTGGACGCCGACATTATCCCAATTGCCGGGCGAGAGCACACCATTCGGGGATCGTGACCGTTTCCGGACGGCGGTCTGCCGCTATTCCGGCTGGTTCCAGTGCATCCAGTGCGCCGGGAACAGCTTTCAGGCTTTGCCGCAGCATTTTGCGGCGCTGTCCAAATGCAGCGGCAGTCAGTTTTTCGAGTACAGCCATCTTCACACCCTCGGGCGCCTCACCGGGGGTAATATGCACAACTGCGGACATAACCTTTGGCGGCGGGGTAAAGGCCGATCGGTGGACGGGCATCGCGATTTTGGCATGGGATCGCCACTGGGCCAATATGGCCAGCCGTCCATATGCATCGCTTGCCGCAGGGGCGACAATCCGGTCTGCAACCTCGCGCTGGAACATCAGGGTCAGCGAAAGCCATTCGGGCGGCCATGTGTCGCCGCCAAGCCAGCCGACGGCAAGCGCAGTGCCCACATTATAGGGAAGGTTGGACAGGATATGGAATGGCCCGCCTATTTCCTTCGCCGGATCGATCTTCAGGGCATCGCCTTCAATTACCCGCAACTGTCCGGGGAAAGCCTCCGCCAATTCGGCGAGCGCGGGCAAGCACCGGTGGTCTCGCTCAACGGCCAGCACATTGGCACCGGCGCGCAACAGGGCGCGGGTCAATCCGCCGGGACCGGGGCCGACTTCATAAACATTCTGTCCCTTGAGCGACCCGGGGATGGCGGCAATGCGGTCAAGGAGCTGTTCGTCGAACAGGAAATTCTGACCCAGCGCCTTGCTCGCGGACAGGCCGTGGCGGGCAATGACATCCCGAAGCGGGGGCAGGAGAGGCCGGGTCATGCCGCGTCGGCAGCTTGGCGGTTCAACGCCGCCATTTCCGCCATCTTGATGGCTGCAATCATGGAATGGGGCATCGCTATATTCTGGCCCGCAATGCCAAAGGCTGTGCCATGATCGGGGGATGTACGCACCACCGGCAGGCCCAATGTGATGTTGACGGCATCGTGGAAATATAACGTCTTCAGGGGAATCAGTGCCTGATCGTGATAGGCGCACAGGGCGGCGTCATAATGTGAGCGTGCCTCTGCATGGAACATCGTGTCGGCCGACAGGGGGCCAACCACATCAAAACCTTCGCTGCGGATCTGCGCGATGGCAGGGCCGAAAATGTCGATCTCCTCACGGCCCATATTGCCCGATTCGCCTGCATGGGGATTGAAACCGGCCACCGCCAGGCGCGGTTTTTCGATCCCGAAATTGCGTTGCAGCCCTTTCGCTGTGGCGCGCAGCCGCTGCCGTATCAGGCGCCCATCCAGTTTGGATGCGACCGACGCAAGCGGGATATGTGTCGTCATCGGCACGACGCGCAGGTCGGGGCCGGCAAGCATCATGACCGCATTATTCTTGGATACACCACAGCGTTCGGCGATGAATTCGGTCTGTCCGGGATGGGTGAAGCCGACGGCATAAAGCTGGGTTTTTGATACTGGCCCTGTGACCAAGGCCGAGGCACTGCCCGCGCGGGCGAAACCTATGGCCATTTCCAATGCCTGATAGGCGCAATGCGCACCATCCAGATCAGGCTCGCCCGGTTTGACGGAGATGCAGCTATGCACCTCAATCACCGGAAGCGCCGAATCAAAATGGGCAAAGCTGTCGGCGGGGTTGTCGATCTTCACGACCGGGCCGTTCCAATGCGGCGCAAAGCAGCCCACATCGCCGATGGCGAAAAACGGCGGCAGCTTTTCGCGGTTCCGCGCTTCCCATGCCTTGCCGATGATTTCCGGTCCTATGCCCGCCGGGTCGCCGACCGAAATCGCCAACGGCAGGTCAAGTCGCCGTGACGGCATCAGTTATATTCGATGACTGCGTCGCGGCGGAGGTCGCGCAAGTAGATTCGCGCACGTTTGTTGACCCGTTCCTCTTCCAAACGCGACATGATCTCGTCAAAGGATTCCGAAGCGGCTTCCTGCGGCGCGTCGCGGCCGCACATGACAAAAACGCGAACGCCATCTTCCAGCGACCCATAAGGCGGTGTCGACTGGCCAACCTGAAGATCGAGCATCACCTGCTGCAACGGGGCAGGCAGGTCGCGGATCTTGATGCCGTCGCGGTTCACCACATCGGCATTTAACTGGCGTGCCATTTCATCGGCGGCACCGCAGCCATTGATCTTGCTGGTTTCTTCGCTGAACCGTTTCACCAGCGGCGCAACCTGCGCCTCGGTCGTGCCGGCGGGGAAGGTGATCGCAATCTGCTTCAGGCTGAGAACCGAATCGCGTGGATCCGATGTCGCCACCTGGCGGCGATCAATCAGAAGCAGGATCGAAATGCCGCCCGGCGAGGGAACGGCCTGGATTTCATTGGCCCGCATATTGGCCGCTGCGGTCGCAAGCGAGGGCGGCAATTGGGCGAGCGACAACCAGCCAAGATCGCCGCCGACCGAAGCGGTCGATGCTTCCGAAAACTGGCGGGCATAGGCGACAAAATTGCCGCCCTGACGCAACTGGTCCATGATCTTGCGGGCATTTTCGGTCACCGCAGGCATGGTTTCGGGTGTGGCCGACAAATAGATTTCACCGATACGATATTCGGTGGTGCCTTTGGTCGCCTTGATACGTTCGATGATCGCGTTGACTTCATCGTCGCTGACATTGGCCGAAGGACGCACATTGCGCGACAACAGCCGGCTCCACGACAATTCGCCTTTGATCTGCCGCTTCAGCGTGGCGACCGACGAACCGATGGAAACGAGATATTTTTCAACTTCACTCGCCGGACGGTTGAAATTCTGTTGCGCGACGCGGTCGAAATACTGGTTCACCTCGGCATCGGTGACTTCGATTTCATTCGCGGCTGCTTCCTGGATCTGAAGTGTTTCGTCGATCAGGTTGGTCAGGATCTGGGCACGGAAACGTGCAACTTCTTCCGGGGGAAGCTGGTTGTTATTGGCAGCGACGATCAGGGCGAGACGGTGGTCAATATCGGTACCGGTGATGATTTCGCCATTTACCTGCGCGGTGGCGCGGCGCACGTTGGGATCGTTTTTGCCGTAAAGGGTCTGGCCATCGGGAATGTCGAGACGCGCTTCTGGCGATGTTTCATCCGAAACAGTTTGCGCGATCGAAGGTGTCAATGCTGTGGCAGTTGCCAGCAAAGCCGCAATGGAAAAGCGCTTGGAAAACTTCATTGATGACAATCCAGTATATAATCAAATTCGGTCGGGAAATAGTGCGGCACTGCTGAACCGCAGATGAGCAGCCACCATTCTGTCCCCCATGTGCAGTCGGCCTTACACACCCAGATTACGAAATGCCAGCCGGAACAGGAAACTGTTGCCACGGCGTGCATCGCCCGTCGGCTGGTAATCGCGCCGCCAGGTCAGGCTGAGCGAGAGGCAGTCGTCATCATAGGCCACGCCGAGGCGATGGCGGATCGGGTCAAACCCGTCGGAAAGGGTGGTGGGATCTTCGGTCGTGTCGGTCAGATCGATAATGGTCGACCCGAAAACCGACCAGTAACGCGCCACACGGACACGTCCGGCAAGGCGGATTTCCTCACGGTCCGAAAGGTCTTCGACCGTTGGACCGATATTGCGGTTGAGCTTCAGATAACCGGCTTGGACATAAGTGCCGCGCGATCCGATGGTCGCGTCAATTTCGTTGCGCCGTACCGCAAGATTGTCCTTGTCCAGCCGGAAACGGTGGGTCAGCTTCACGAAATCCTTGAAACGGAATTCGCTGCGTCCGACAATATCCGACGCCTTGTCCGAAAGGCCGGTGCCATCGGGGAAGATCGACTGGCGGTTCGACAAACGGTAACTTTGTCCGATATTGATATCGGCGGTGAAATTGGTTTTCCGTAAGGTCCAGTCGAAACCGTAGGTGATGCGATAGTCATCCTCAAACCGGTCGTAGCCCGGGAAACGGTTGAGGGCGAACAGGTTGCTATCCTCCAGATCAACAGCGCGCGAATCTTCGTTCGGAATTTTCAAATTGCTGACCGAAGGTGCGGCGACCAGCTGGATACGGGGCGTGAAAATCTGGGTTCCGCCAAAGGCTTTGCCCACGAACGGCCATTTGACGTCCATGGCGCCTGCAAAAATGGCCCGGCTTTGCCAGCCGCTGTTGCCGCGATAAATCACGGTGGTCGTGCTGGCATTTTCGTCGCTGTGGTAAACATCGCCACGGGCGAGGGCGGTAAAGGTGACTTCCTGGCCCAGGCCGGTAATCTTGCGCAGATCCCATTTGACGGAACCGAAGGCGCGCTGCGTATCCTGTCCGGCAGTGCGGCCGATGGCGAGGCTGTTTGCCTGCAACTGGATCGTGCCGCCCAGGAGCGGATCATTGAGGCGGCGGCGGTAATCAATCTCGGGCAGGGCGATGGGTGCCAGCCCCTGCCTGTCGCCGGTCCGCAAGGTCTGCACGGCCCAGCCGGCAAGCGAGAAATAGCTGTTCTCGTCGATCCGCTCGGCCGCAAATGTGGACCGCAGGCGGTCGTCGCGGCTGATATCGTAGCGGCGCAGGAATGTCCGGTCGGACGCATAACGGCCCGAAGCGGATACGGACCAGTTGGGGTTTAGCTGGAACCGGCCTGCACCCTCGACATATCCGCGGAACACATTGCTGCCCGTGGGGATGACCGCACCGCTGGTGTCGATACGGTTACTATAGGTGCCATAGGCCGCGATTTCGAAGGCGCCGCTTTTTTCCAGCGAGCGGAATTTGACCTGGCCCAGCGGGGCTGCGTCGGAAAACGCCGTGATGGACCCTGTCAAATCCCGGTTCTGTGCGATACGCCAATAATAGGATTGCTCGATCTCCAGTCCGTTGTTGCGCGAAAAGCCGACGCTTGGCACCAGAAACCCGCTGCCCGCCTTGGTATCGACAGGGTGCGACAGAAAGGGGAGCGGCACAATCGGCAGGCCGAACAGCTCGATCCGCGCACCCTGATATTTGACGCGCTTGGTCGCGGGGTCATAAACGACCTTCACCGCTTTCACTTCCCAGCTCGGCTTTTTGGGGCAGCCATCGGGGCCTTCGACCTTGCACGCGGTGTAGGCGGCATAGTCGAGCGAATAGACACCATCCTTGCGCGCGCCCCTTTTGGCGGCGAGGCGGCTTTCGTCAGCCAGAACGACGAGGAGATTTTCGACGATCCCGTCCTTCAGCGTGTCGGTGACGACAATCTTGTCCCCATAGGCGACATCGCCTTCCGGGCTGACCGACCGGATATTCCCCTCGGCCGTCACTTCGCCGCTGTTGCGGTTCCACACCACCGTATCGGCGCGCAGGGTGTAGCCGTCGCGGTTGACCACGACGTCGCCCTTGGCGGTAACGATTTCGGTGTTGGAGTCATATTCGACAACAGCCGCTGCAAAGCCAATCTGGTCCTCTGCCGCTTTGGTCTCCACCGGCGCAGGCGCGGCTTGCGCGAACGCCGCGGCTGGCAACGCGCCGCCTGCAAGCAGCAAAGCTGCCAGCAAAAGCCGGGAAGAGGAGGGCTGTAGGGCGGGGATAATCATAAAAACCGGCACGTCCTTTATAGCCGCTCTAAGCTCAGGTCCACCCATCTTGCGCCGGATGGCTGTATATGTGGTTAACAGCGGACAAACTGTGCTTATCTTTTGCTTTAAGTGACAGGCCAAATGGGCCTATAGAGCGCGGCCATAACCAACGCCCAGCGGAAAGGCTGACTATTTCCATGAAGATTGAATTTGTCCCCACACGTCCTGCCGAAGCCGATGTGCTCGCTTTCATCGTTACGAAAAGCAGCTTTGAAGGATTCGCATTCCCCCTCGAAAATGCGCAGATGGTGCACGACACCGCAAAGCTGGCGCGCTTCAAGGGTGAAGCCGGACAAAGCTTTTTGCTGATCGCCAGCGAAGGCGGCAAGCTGGTCCGTATCGTCCTGCTGGGCGTTGCTGACGGAGATGCGGGCGATTACCAGAAGGCGGGCGGTGAAATCATCGCCAAGGTGCAGACCTCGGGCGCCAAGCATATCGCCATCCACGCCGAAAACCTCTCGGCGCAGGCCGCTGCCGAGGCTGCCTATGGCGCGACCTTGCGCAACTGGCGCATGGATAAATACCGCACCAAGCTTGCCGAAACGGCAAAGCCCTCGGTCGAGGCACTCAGCGTCGCAGGCGCACCGGCAGAGGCCGCAGCTCTGTGGACGCGCTATGCCGCGATTGCCGACGGTGTTGCGCTGACCAAGGAACTGGTCACCGAGCCTGCCAACATCATCTATCCCGAAAGCTTCGTCGAACGGTGCAAGCATCTGGCGGACCTCGGCGTAGAAATCACCATCCTGGACGACAAGCAGATGGCCGAACTCGGCATGGGCGCGCTTCTCGGCGTGGCACAGGGATCGCGGCGTCCGGCACGTCTGCTGGCGATGAAGTGGGACGGCACCGGCGGCGCGCAGGAACGTCCCGTGGCTTTTGTCGGCAAGGGCGTCACCTTTGATACCGGCGGCATTTCGATCAAGCCTGCCGCAGGCATGGAAGATATGAAGTGGGACATGGGCGGCGCAGGCGCCGTTGCCGGCGTGATGAAGGCGCTCGCCGGACGCAAGGCCAAGGCCCATGTCGTCGGCATTTGCGGCCTTGTCGAAAATATGCCCGACGGCAATGCGCAGCGTCCCGGCGACATCGTCACCTCCATGTCGGGGCAGACGATCGAAGTGCTCAACACCGATGCCGAAGGCCGTCTGGTTCTGTGCGATGCCCTGCACTGGACGCAGGAAACCTTTAACCCCGAATATATCGTCGATCTGGCGACTCTGACCGGCGCGATCATCGTTTCGCTGGGCAGTGAATATGCCGGCATGTTCACCAACGACGATGGTCTTGCCGACAAGCTGAACGCTGCGGGCAAGGCTTCGGGTGACCAGTTGTGGCGCTTCCCGTTGTCCAAGGCCTATGACAAGATGATCGACAGCCCCATTGCCGATATGAAGAATATCGGCGGCAAGGGCGCAGGCTCGATCACCGCGGCCCAGTTCCTGCAGCGCTTTATCAAGGAAGGCGTGAAGTGGGCGCATCTCGATATTGCCGGGACCGTCTGGGCCGACAAGCCCGGTGCCGTCTGGGACAAGGGTGCGACCGGTTTCGGCGTGCGCCTGCTCGACCGCTTTGTGGCCGATAACTTCGAAAGCTGACGCCAAAAGGCGATGCAAGTCGACTTTTACCAGCTGACCCGCGACCCTGCCGAAAAGGTGATCCCCGTCCTCGCCCAGCGCGTGCTGGACGGGGGCGGGCGGCTGCTTGTCGTCAGCGGCGAAGGGGATCAACTGGACCGGCTGTCGGCCGCCTTGTGGAACGCCCGACCGGACAGCTTCCTCGCCCATGCCAAAGCGGGCGAGGGCGACGATGCGTTGCAGCCCATTCTTTTGTCGCCTGCGCCGGACGCTGCCAACAGCGCCCGCTTTGTCGCGCTTGCCGATGGCAAATGGCGGGACGAGGCGCTGCAGTTTGAACGCGTCTTCTATCTGTTTCCCCCCAGCCACACAGACAATGCCCGCACCGCCTGGCGCGCGCTAGCCAATCGGGACGATGTCGAGCGCCGCTACTGGAAACAGGATGGCGGCAAATGGGTGCAGGGCCCCTGATTTTGTGATAGGTCGCGCTTCTATTGCTGGAGGAACGACATGCGACACTTTATCCCATTTGCTGCGCTGCTGGCGCTGACCGCTTGCGGAAGCAAGGAAGAAACAACCACGGTTACCACCGCCGATGGTCAGGAAATCAAGATCACATCGGACGCCGACAATAATTCCGAAAGCGGCACCATCACGTTCGAGGGCAAGGATGGCGAAGGGAAAATCACCTTCGGCGATGCCGCCGCGAAAGAGGGATTGCCGCTGGGCATGCCGGTCTATCCGGGCGGCGAAGTCAAAGGCGCGTTCATGGGCGGCAGCGAGAAGGAAGGTTCCGCAGGTGGTATGGCAACCGTGATGACCAAGGATGCCCCGGCCAAAGTGGTCGATTTCTACAAGAAAGAGGCGGAAAAGCGAGGGTTGAAGATCGAATCGCAGGCAACATCATCGGCAAATATGGCGAGTTTTACGGCAAAGGGCGCAAATGACAGCTCGCTGGTGGTCACCGCAACACCCAGCGACGAGGGCGGAACGGCAGTAGTTCTGATCGGTGGGGCCAAGCAATAGGTCCTGACCCCGGACAGCCATCACAACCCTTGCCATGCTGCGCCGCAGCGGCTAGAGGCGCGCCAGTTTTTCACACATCATAATCAGGAGTTTCTCCCATGGCGGTTACCCGCACCTTTTCGATCATCAAGCCTGACGCAACCCGCCGTAACCTGACCGGTGCGGTCACCAAGATGCTGGAAGACGCCGGTCTGCGTGTTGTTGCGTCCAAGCGTATCCACATGACCCGCGAACAGGCCGAAGGCTTCTACGCCGTACACAAAGAACGCCCCTTCTTTGGCGAACTGGTCGAATTCATGACCAGCGGCCCAGTCGTCGTCCAGGTTCTGGAAGGTGAAAACGCCATGCAGCGCAACCGCGACATCATGGGCGCAACCAACCCTGCAAATGCCGAACCCGGCACGATCCGCAAGGAACTGGCCGAAAGCATCGAAGCCAACACCGTCCATGGTTCGGACAGCGAAGAAAATGCCGCGATCGAAATCGCCTATTTCTTCAAGCCGGAAGAAATTGTCGGCTAATTCGCGCGACAAAAGAATTTGAATAAGGGCTGCACATGCAAATGTGCGGCCCTTTTTCTTTGCTTGCCGAATGGACGACGCTAAGTATCGCCGGAAACGGAGAGACATATGATCGGCATGGGTGAGGGCGAAAACTGCCCCTTTGCATTTAACTTCGACCCCGCAACGTTCAAGGTTGGCGATACGGTCAGCTACCGCGTGACAGGTAGCCTTGCTGACTTTCCTTTTGTCGGCACTTTATTGGAAGTGCATGATGACTATGTCGTCATATCACCGGGCGAAAGCGAACCCGATGCACGCTACAAGGGGACCCGCGAAAGCAGGCCTTTGGTGGATGAAACGGAAATCGGTTAAAGCAGTATGACAGAACGCACTTCACCAACGAGGTGGTGCTGTTTCTCAAACCTTTCGCATTTCCCAGACATCGTTGGAATATTCGAACAGGGTTTCACCATTTTCAACATGCGATGATTTTCCACCGGTCATCAGCATCCGTGTGCCGTCCGTCCACGTCGCCATGCCTCCCCGGGCGGACCAGGGAGCCGATATCGGGGTCCAGTCCCGGCCATTGGGTGAAACGATCATTTCGCTTTTGAACGCACCCGAACGGTTTGCCCCGACAAGCCAGAGTTGGTTGTCAAAGATCTGGGGGACATAGGCCGTCGGATCGGGTTGTCCCACATGATCGGCGATTTTTGTCCATGCGCGACCATCCTTGGTGGACCAGACTTCGCTGCGTATGATGTCGCTGCCCGGTTCGCCATCAATTTCGCCGCCACCAATCAGGAGCAACCGGTCCTGAAATGCGACCGCTTTCGCTTGGGTCCGTGGGGACCAAGGGGGATCGGGCATCTTGTCCCAGGACTTTCCGTCTGCTGAACGCCAGATATGATTGACGCTCTGTCGCCCGTCAAAGCCGCCCAATATCCAGATAAAGCCGCCAAAACTGACGCAGCCGTAGAATATCACGCCGGGTAAGGATGGCGTATCCAGTCCTTCCCACCGTCGATAGTCCGTTGTGCGCCAGACCTTTTTGTCGATCGTAAATTCCTGATAATTTCCCTGATGCCGTTCGAGCGCGAAACTTGCGTTTCCGTGCTGAACGACGCCCATATAGGCGGTGTTGTTGGGAACAGCCGGCAGGCTTTCCTTTGTCCATGTGACGGCATCGGTCGATGACCATGTGCCGCGGGGATGCAGGGCGAAAAATCGGCCACCCGGCGCGACATGTACATGGTAATTGTAGGATTTCGGGTAAGGCGCCTCGTCCAAAATCCGTGTCCACCGATATTGTGTGGACGGCGCTGTGCCCCGTTCATCCGCCGGAAAACAGGAAACGGCAGGCAGGCTCGCCATGCCCGTCAAAACAGCCCTGCGGCTCATGTAGAAATCATTTGCCACGGGGGTATTTTAACCCCGCTGGCAATTCAGGCGCAATGGATTTTACAGTTATTATTTAAAGCAACCAACTTCAATTTAGTCGTACCATACCGCTATGGGTCTATGGCCCGGAGTAATGGCACAATGTTCAAATTTGATGCCATCTGTCCAGCCTTCCCAAACCTTATCCGGAGCGAGTTCATCCGGGAACAATTGTCTTACCGCTTCCGGTGATGCGGAAGTCATGATCCAAATTGTATCTGAAAATGGCCAGTCTTTCCCGGGATTATCTACACAGGTGATTTGGATACGCACATCGCTGACATCCGCCCTATCCCTAATCTCCTGCAATAAAGTGAGAAACTCGTCCGGGGTTGGTTCCGACATTAAATTGCACCCGATGGAACCAACAAATTCGTTGCCGTCGAAAAACTCTTCAATTGTCAGTAGAGGAGTGGGTACCGACCTGTCTTCGGGATTTCCATTTCGCATCACCCGTTGTGTGACACGCTTTAATGGCGTCGACTTTTCCCACCATTTGAACATCAAAACTCCCCCGCCACATCTATAAGCTTTGTCAGCTTCTTCGGGGCCACCGCGCGCCAGCTTTTGGCGAGCCAGTCGGCGATATGGTCCCAGTCGGTGTCGCCCAGATCCAGCCGGATGCCGATCCATCCGTCGCCGAAATAGGCCGGGCGGTAATAGCGGTCGGGGTCGCTGTCGATCAGCATGGCCTGTTCTTCCGCGCCGCTGATCTTCACCAATATAGCGGTTTTGCCGTCGCCATGGTGGTCGACGGAAACATAGGCGAATTTTTTGCCGCCTATGATGCCGAAACAGGGCATGCCGTGGGACGATATCTCGTCCGCCTCCGGTTGCGTCATTGCGCGTTCGCGGACTTGCGCGACCAGCCATTCGGGATTTTTATCGCGCGACACATAGGCGGACAGAACACGCGGATAAAGTTGGTGCTCGGCCAATTTTACCCGTGCGCCAAGCGTTTCGGCAGTATCGTCAGGACGAATGGCGACCTCTGTCTGGCCAAGGACCGGGCCTGCATCAAGTTCCGGGGTCACCAGATGTACGCTGCATCCCGCCACCTTATCGCCCGCATCCAGGGCGCGCTGATGCGTGTGCAACCCGGTATATTTGGGAAGCAGAGACGGATGGATGTTGAGCATCCTGCCATCCCATTGCTCGACAAAGGCGTCGCTCAATATGCGCATATAGCCTGCAAGCGCGACATGGGTCGCGCCGGCTTTTTCGATCTGCTGCTGCATGATCGCGTCGAAGGCAGCGCGATCGACGCCCTTGTGCGATTGGGCGAAAGTGGCGATGCCTTCGCCTTGCGCCAATGACAGCCCTTCGGCATCGGGGTTGTTGCTGGCCACCAGAACGATTTCATAGGGACAATCGGGCTGTTTGGCGGCGTAGAGCAGCGCGCCCATATTCGTGCCGCTGCCCGAGATCAGGACGGCGACTTTGGCTCTGTTCATAAAGCCACCTTCAAACCGTCATCCTGAACTTGTTTCAGGATCTTAATTTGATACGGGGCAACGAAACTAAGGCCCTGAAACAAGTTCAGGGTGACGGGAATTTTGGGCATGGGATTTTCATCCCGCATGCGTCGCGGTCCAGTCGCTCTTCGCACTCCATGTTCCGGCGCTGCCCGATACGGTGCAGCCTTTTTCTCCGGCCGCGATATGGCCGATGCGGTATGCGGTTTCCCCGGCGGCTTCCATGGCTGCCATTACCTCCGCTACATCCGCAGATGCCACAACCACGGCCATGCCGACACCGCAATTGAACGTGCGGGCCATCTCCTCGGGCTCGATATTCCCCTGCGCCTGTAAAAAGGCCATCAGGCGCGGCTGTTGCCATGCGTCGGCATCGATATGCGCATGCAGACCGGCGGGCAGGACGCGGGGAATATTTTCCAGCAGTCCGCCGCCGGTGATGTGCGCCATGGCGTGCACTTTGCCCGTGCGGACAAGCGGCAGAAGTGATTTTACATAGATACGCGTCGGCGCCATCAGCGCGTCGATCAGCAACACATTCTGGTCGAAAAGGGCAGGGCGGTCGAGTTTCCAGCCCTTGTCGGCGGCCAGGCGGCGCACAAGGGAAAAGCCGTTGCTGTGCACGCCTGAGGATGCAAGGCCGAGAATGACATCGCCGTCGGCGACCTTGTCGGCGGTCAACACCTGTTCACGTTCGACCGCGCCGACGCAGAAACCGGCAAGGTCATAGTCGCCATCGCTGTACATGCCCGGCATTTCGGCGGTTTCGCCGCCTATAAGGGCGCAGCCTGCCTGTTTGCACCCTTCGGCAATGCTGGCGACGACGGCGGTGGCCACATCATTGTCGAGTTTGCCGGTGGCATAATAATCAAGGAAGAACAGCGGCTCTGCACCCTGAACAATCAGGTCGTTGGCGCACATGGCGACAAGGTCGATACCGACCCCTTCATGGCGGCCCGATTCGATGGCCAGTTTCAATTTGGTGCCGACGCCGTCATTGGCGGCCACCAATAGGGGATCGTTGAATCCCGCCGCCTTCAGATCGAAAAAGCCGCCAAAACCGCCAAGATCGGCGTCTGCGCCTGCGCGGCGTGTGGCCTTGGCCAAAGGCGCGATGGCACGCACCAGTGCGTTGCCGGTTTCGATGGATACACCCGCCTTGGCATAAGTGTAGGGTTCGGATTGCTGATCTTTTGCGTCCATTTGTCGCCGTTAGCGAGAACAGGGTTGGAATTCCACGTCTATGTCGCCTAAAGGCAGGGTGATGTTAAAAATGGGCGGGAAATGGTTTCGGATTGCGGCGATCGGCCTGCCTTTGGCGCTGGTCGGTGGCGGCATTGTTGTGGCCCAGATCGAAGGCCCCAAGCGCGGCATTGCGCCCATTGCAAGCTCGGGCGATTTTGAAGTCACCGGCGTTTCGGTCAATATCAGCGGGAAAAATGCTTTTGAAGCCCGGCAAAAGGGTTGGGAAGAGGCGCAGCGTCTCGCCTGGGCCGCCTTGTGGCGCAAAACCCATGGCAGCGCGGGATCGACCCTGTCCGATTCGACGCTGGACGGCATTGTCGCTGCGATCGTGGTGGAAAATGAACAGATTGGCCCGCGGCGCTATGTCGCGAAGCTGAGCGTTTTGTTCGACCGTGCGCGGGCGGGCCAGTTGCTGGGGGTCAGCGGGGTGACGATCAAGTCTGCGCCGCTCTTGCTGTTGCCCGTTACCTATTCCGCCGGTGCGCCGACCGTCTTTGAACAGCGCACGTCCTGGCAGCGCAGCTGGGCGAAATTCCGCACCGCCGAAAGCCGCATCGACTATGTGCGGCCAAGCGGGGCAGGGGGCGAATCGCTTCTGCTGAATGCCGGGCAGATGGACAGGCGCAGCCGCATCTGGTGGCGCACGATCCTCGACCAGTTCGGTGCGGCGGATGTCATCATTCCCATTGCGCGTATCGAGCGGCAATGGCCCGGCGGCCCGGTGATCGGCCGTTTTTCCGCGCGCTATGGTCCGGATAACAAGTTTCTGGGGTCTTTCACCCTCAAAACCAGCAGCAGCGCCGGGATACCGGCGATGATGGACCAGGCCGTGGTGCGGATGGACCAGCTGTTCCAGGCGGCGCTGACGGCAGGAACGCTGCGCGCGGACGCTTCGCTTGTCCTTGAACCCGAGGTGGTGGAGGAAGAAGAGCTAGAGACCGAAGAGGAAGTGCCGCTGGAGGGTGTGGTCGATCCCAATATCGAGGCGCCTGCGGTGCAATCGCTGGAGGATGTCGTCCGGTCCATCGCGCCCGAGCCCGCGCCGCAGCGGGAGCCAGCCGCCCCGGCCCCGGCCCAGCCTCCGCGTCCGTGAGCGATCATCGCCGGTAAAATGCGCCAGATTGCCTTACCCTTGGACGAATTGCGCGGTGGCGCTTCGTCCAGCCTGATTATCACCCCATCCAATGCCACCGCCTTTGCGGGGCTCGGCAGTGCGGCAAGCTGGCCACGGCATTGTGCGATCCTCGTCGGGCCTGCGCGGTCGGGCAAAAGCCTGATGGCGCGCTATTTCAGCGGGCAGGGCGGGACCGTGGTCGACGATGCGGAGACCAATGCGGCCGAAACCCTTTTCAACGCATGGAACCGGGCGCAGGAAAGCGCTGTGCCGCTGCTGCTCATCTCGCGCTGGCTTCCAGCGGACTGGAACATAGCCTTGCCCGACCTGAAATCGCGGCTGGGATCGGCACTGTTGCTGGAAATCGGCGCGCCCGATGACGAGATGATTGAACAGTTGCTGCAAAAGCAGCTGGCCGATCGCGGGGCGGCGATCACCATGGACGCGCTCAGCTATGTGAAACGGCGTATCGAGCGCAGCTATGCCTCGATCGAAAGCTTCGCCCGCGCGGCAAATGCCATGGCGCTGGCCGAAAATGCGCCGGTCAACCTGACTTTGGTGAAAAAGGTGCTCGACGCCTAGCCGCAGTTGATGCGGGTGATGACCATGTCGTCATTATAATGGACGTTCAGCCGGTCTGCGCGATAGTCCATCGTTGCCATAGAACGCGGCGGCATCCAGCGCAGCGAGGCGGAACCGCTTTCCTTCACCAGCTTGCTGCCGAGTTCAGCGCTGCTTTTCTGGCCGATGGCATATTGGACCGATTCGGCGGCACAGGCAAAGCCGCCCGCCTTATCCGCCGGCACCGGCTCGGTGGTATAGGGCGCCTTCCGCTCCGGATTGGCGCAGGCGGAGACCGCCACACAGGCAAGCAAAGCGACTATTCTCATGGTGCCAGATCCTCTTCATGGGTGCGCGTCATCTTCAGCTTACCATTGACGACGGCAAAGGCCAAACGGCCTTCGACCAGATCAAGCGCATCATGGCCAAATTGTTCGTAGCGCCAGCCGGTCAGAAGCTCCAACCCATCCCGTTCGCCCGCCGCCAGCCGTTCCAGCTCTTCGGTCCGCACAATCAGGCGCGGCGCCACATTTATTTCGCGCGACCGGATTTTCAGCAACAGCTTCAAAAGGTCGGCGACCAGCGAGCCTTCCTTGCCGCCACCTGCACCATTGCGGTGCCGTTCGGGCAGGTCATCCTTGGACAGCGGGCCGGCACCCTCGATGACGGCCATCAGGCGCGCGCCGATTTCATTGTCCCGCCAGGCCGGCGATAGTCCGCGCACCTTGGGCAAATCGGCCTGCGACTTGGGTGGGTGCGAGGCAATATCGGCGAGCGTTTCGTCCTTCATGATCCGCCCGCGCGGGATATTCTTGCGCTGCGCCTCTTTCTCGCGCCAGGCGGCCATTGCCTTCAGCCGGCCCAGCACATCGGGCTTGCGCGACTGCACCTTGATCCGCATCCAGGCTTTATCGGGATCGTTGCGGTAGTTTTCCGCATCGGAAATCCGCTCCATCTCGTCATTCAGCCAGAGACCGCGGCCCGTGATCTTCAGCTTTTCGAGCATTTTGGGGAATATCACCGACAAATGGGTCACATCGGCAATGGCATAATCGATTTGCCGCTTGTCGAGCGGGCGGCGCGACCAGTCAGTAAAGCGCGCGCCCTTGTCGAGCTGGATACCCATCCACAGATCGACCAGATTGGAATAACCGATCTGCTCACCCTGACCCAGGGCCATTGCCGCAATCTGCGTGTCGAACATCGGGTGCGGCGTCTTGCCCGTCAGGTTGAAGAAAATCTCGATATCCTGCCCACCGGCATGGAAAACCTTCAGCACATCTTCATTATTGCACAAAAGGTCGAGCATCGGGGTCATGTCCAGCCCCTCGGCCTTTGGATCGATGGCGGCGGCCTCGTTCGTATCGGCAAGCTGGATCAGGCAAAGGTCGGGATAATAAGTATTTTCCCGCATAAATTCGGTATCAACGGCGACAAATGGCGATTGCGCAAGCCGCGCGCACAGTTCGGCAAGACGTTTGCTGTCGGTGATGAGTGGATGAATCTGCATGCGGCACGGGCCATAACAGGCATTCACGACTTGACAAAGTGTTGCTGCAAGGTTGTTAGGCGCGCTTTCCACAGCTTTTTTGAATTGAGTAAACAATGCACGCTTATCGCACGCACAAATGCGCGGAACTTCGCGCTTCCAATGTCGGAGACACCGTCCGCCTGTCGGGCTGGATCCACCGCAAGCGCGATCATGGCGGCGTCCTTTTCGTCGACTTGCGCGACCATTATGGCATGACGCAGATTGTCGCCGACAGCGACAGCCCCGCTTTGCCCGTTCTGGAAGGTCTGCGCCTGGAAAGCGTCGTCACCATCGAAGGCGAGGTAAAGGCGCGCAGTGAAGCGACCGTCAACCCGAACCTGCCGACCGGCGAAATCGAATTGTTCGCACGCAGCGTGACCATCCTCAGCAAGGCGGAAGAACTGCCGCTGCCCGTCGCCGGGGAGCAGGAATATCCCGAAGAAACGCGCCTGAAATACCGTTTCCTCGACCTGCGCCGCGAAACATTGCACGCCAATATCGTCAAGCGGACACAGATTATCCGCGAAACCCGCCGCCGGATGGAAGATATCGGCTTTACCGAATATTCGACCCCGATCCTGACCGCGTCCAGCCCCGAAGGCGCGCGCGACTTCCTCGTGCCCAGCCGTATCCACCCGGGCAAATTCTTCGCGCTGCCGCAGGCGCCGCAGCAATATAAGCAGTTGTTGATGGTGGCCGGTTTCGACCGCTATTTCCAGATCGCACCCTGCTTCCGCGACGAAGATCCCCGTGCCGACCGTCTGCCCGGCGAATTTTACCAGCTCGATCTGGAAATGAGCTTCGTCACACAGGAAGAAGTGTGGGACACGATGGAACCTGTCATGGCGGGCGTGTTCGAAAGCTTCGCAGATGGCCGCAAGGTAACGCCCGCCGGTGAATTTCCGCGCATTCCCTATTCCAAGGCAATGCTCGATTACGGCACCGACAAGCCTGACCTGCGCAATCCGCTGATCATCCATGATGTGACCGACCATTTCCGCAAGAGCGGCTTCGGCCTGTTCGAACGCATTGTCGAAGGCGGCGGCGTCGTGCGTGCTATCCCGGCCCCCAATACGGCGGAGAAGAGCCGCAAATTCTTTGACGACATGAACGACTGGGCGCGCAGTGAAGGCCATGCAGGTCTTGGCTATGTTACGCGCAAGGGTGGCGAATTTGGCGGACCCATCGCCAAGAATCATGGCGAAGAGGGCATGAAGGCACTTTACGAGGCCATCGGCCTTGGTCCCGATGACAGTTGTTTCTTTGCCGCTGGCAAGGAAGATCAGGCCGCAAAGCTGGCCGGTGCCGCACGTACCCGAACCGGCGAGCAGCTTGATCTGGTGGAAAAGGATGCGTTCCGTTTCTGCTGGATTATCGATTTCCCTTTCTACGAATGGGACGAAGAGGAAAAGAAGCTCGATTTTGCGCACAACCCGTTTTCCATGCCGCAAGGCGGTCTGGAGGCGTTGGAAACGCAGGACCCGCTGACCATCAAGGCATTCCAATATGATATGGTGTGCAACGGTTATGAACTTGCGTCGGGTTCAATCCGGAACCAGCATCCCGATTTGATGGTCAAGGCGTTCGAACTGACCGGCCTGACGCAGGCAGATGTCGAAGAACGCTTTGGCGGCATGTATCGCGCATTCCAATATGGCGCGCCTCCGCATGGCGGCATGGCGGCAGGTGTCGACCGTATGGTCATGCTGCTGTGTGGCGTGCAAAATCTGCGCGAAATCACGTTGTTCCCGATGAACCAGCGCGCCGAAGACCTGCTGATGGGTGCCCCGTCGCCCGCCATGGCAAAGCAACTGCGCGAATTGCACATCCGAGTGGTGGAACAACCGCCCAAGGCATAGGATTCCGGTCCATCGTCCAAACATGTCCCCCTTTAGTACGCTGCTGAATGGGGGGCTTGTTTGCGGCGGCAACTGCATTGCATAACAGTGTCATGATAGACCTATCCGACTATGAATCCGGTGCCAAATATGATGGCGATTATGATGCGGATCTAAAGGCGCTGCAGGACCGCATGGCGGAATTGCAATCGCTTCACATCCTGCACGGCGCGCGCACGCTGATCATCGTCGAAGGATGGGATGCGGCCGGGAAGGGCGGCGCGATCAAACGCCTGACCGCCACACTGGATCCGCGTTATTATCAGGTGTTCCCCATCTCCGCACCGACCCGCGAGGAAAAGGACAAGCATTTCCTCTGGCGGTTCTGGAACAAGCTGCCGGGCAAATGCGAAATAAACATCTGGGACCGCAGCCATTATGGCCGCGTGCTGGTCGAACGGGTCGAAGGTTTTTGCAGCGAGGCCGAATGGCGGCGCGGCTATGACGAAATCAACGAATTTGAATCACGCCAGGGTGAAATCGGCACCAAAATCATCAAGCTGTTTCTGCATGTGACTCAGGAAACGCAGGACAAGGTCCTGACCGAACGCCTTGAGGATCCCGCAAAACGCTGGAAAGTTACCGCAGAAGATTTCCGCAACCGCGACAAACGCGCCGAATATCTCGATGCGATGAAAGACATGTTCAAGCGCACCGACACCCACTGGGCGCCCTGGACCGTAATCGACGGCAACAACCAGAAAGCCTCACGCATCGCCGTTCTCGCGCATGTGGTAAAAGAACTGGAAAACAGCGTCCCGCAATTATTCCCGGAAGCCGACGAAGCCATCCTGAAACTGGCAGAAGACGCGCTGGGGTATAAGGCGGATAGTTGAGTCCAACCCGCACCGTCGGAGCCCCTCTCCAACTCCGCCTAGGCCTTGCGGCCAAGGCTCCGTATCCTCTCCCCTAAAGGGGAGAGGCGAGGCACATATCCCTCTCCCCTTCAGGGGAGAGGTACGCAGTCTTACGGCTTTAGCCGTTAGACGCAGTGGAGATGGGGAGGTCGGGCACTGCCATTCCGCTATTGAACTATCTCACAGTCGAGCTATCTATAAATAGTGCGAAATCAAACTCTTATCTTAAGAGCAAAGCAAATGCGTCGCGAGGCGACTCCGCCCGAACGTGCCTTGTGGGCATGTTTGAAATCAGACCAACTTCTTGGCGCGAAGTTTCGCCGGCAGGTTGTGATAGGCCCCTATATCGCAGATTTTGCATGCCGGTCGCCTGTGAAACTGGTTGTTGAACTCGACGGCGAGTCTCATGGCGCGCAAACTGAATATGACGCAAGGCGCACACACTATCTTGAGCAACTAGGATATCGTGTCTTGCGTTTTTCCAATCCGGATGTGTTCCGCAATAGGGAGGATGTGCTGGCGACGATAGCACTAAATCTCACCGCCGAGCCCCTCTCCAACTCCGCCTAAAGGGGAGAGACGAGGCATATTTCCCTCTCCCCTTCAGGGGAGAGGTACGCAGTCTTACGGCTTTAGCCGTTAGACGCAGTGGAGAGGGGGAGGTCGTGCACCAAACCCTATTCTACCCCGTCAGGATAGCTGATTTCCATCACTTCCCATTCCTTGGGGCCAGACGGCAGATGGACGGTTTTGACTTCGCCAACCTTTGCCCCGCGCAAGGCACGGGCGAGGGGGGAGTTCCAGCCTATGCGGCCTTCGGCGGCTTCGGCTTCGTCGTCGCCGACGATGGTCACGGTGCGGTGGACATCGTCTATGTCCGCCATGGTGACAGTTGCGCCGAAATAGACTTTGCTGCGATCCGGCTGTTTTGCGGGATCGAGGACATTTGCGAACTTCATTTTTTTCGACAACTGCCCGAGTTCGCGGTCAATCGCGCGCAGCTTTTGCTTGCCGTAGATATAGTCGCCATTTTCGCTGCGGTCGCCATTGCCCGCCGCCCAGCTGACGGTTTCGACCACGGCAGGGCGTTCGACGGCAAAGAGTTGCTCATACCGTGCGCGCAGGGCCGCGAATCCGGCGGGGGTTATCGGGTTGGTTCGTTCCATGGGGGTGACCTATGTCACCCCGGCGTGGATTTGCCCAGATAGGTACTGAGCGGCGTTGCCGAACGGATCCGCGCCTTTTCGGGGTGCAGATGGTCATATACCACCGCATTTTCGAGCACGCGCTGCACATAGTTGCGTGTTTCGAACAGCGGGATTTTTTCGATCCAGTCGATCACGCTGATGGCACCGGTGCGCGGATCGCCATTGGCGGCAAGCCATTTGTTCACATTGCCGGGACCGGCATTATAGGCGGCAACCGCAAGCGGGTAGCTGCCATTATAATAGTTCAGCATCCGCTGGATATAGGTCGAACCGAGCTGGATATTGTAATCGGTGTCCACGGTCAGCGCGTCGGGGCGATAGGCCATGGAAATCTTGCCCGATGTTTCGCGCGCCGTGCCCGGCATCAACTGCATCAGGCCGCGTGCGCCTGCATGGCTGACGGCGGCTTTGTCAAACTGGCTTTCCTGTCGGGCAATGGCATGGATCAGCGTCCAGTTATGCGACTGGTCGGCAGGAACACTGACGGTAGGATAACCAAGGCTTATAAGGCCGTCATGGCCATTAAGCCGCGCATTGCGACCGGCCATCACCGACAGGTCGGGGCGGTTGATCATTTTGGACAGGCTGACGGCCGACAGGAATTGCTGTTCGGTCAGGGCATTGCGCGAAATGGCGCGCAGGAAATTGCTCTGGTCCTTCCACGTGCCATATTTGGCCGCGAGTTTCGCCGCCAGATAGGATGCAGGTGCGGTCTCGGTCGATACGGGCGGCAAAGACGCGACTTTCGGGATGGATGGCATCGGGCGTCCCAAGGCCTCCAGCGCCAATTGGCCGTAGAAATTCTCATAATAGCTGCCAGCGCTGGCATAATGTTGCTGGGCAAGGGCAGAATCGCCCGCCTTGGCGGCGGCCTTACCGGCCCAGTAGAATCCCTTGGACCGTGTCTGGGGGGATTTGGCGGCGTTGGCGTAGCTGGTGAACATCGCCACGGCATCGCGCGGGCGTCCCAGATTGTTCATGGCAAGCGTTCCTGCCAGCCAGGTGAGACTGGTGTAATTGTCGCGCGTGGTCAAATCCTGGTCGGCGATATTCTGTCCGGGGGCAATCGCGTCATCTACGCGCGATGCGATCCGGTAGGCGACATCGCTTTGACCGTCTTTGGCCGCAGCCTGCGCATGGGTGAGCAGCAGCTTGTACCAGTCTTTCAATACCGGGACAGGTGCCGTCAGGCGGCTCCGGTTGGCGAGCAATTCACGGGCGGCAAAGCTGTTTCCGCCGGTGCGAAGGGCATCTGCGCGGGCGGCGAGAAGGCTTGCCTCGCCATTGGCGGCCGAACCGGCTTCACCGACTTTCAAATCCGCATCCGGGCTTTTCAGGCGCACGGCCATGGCCGCAACGAAGGATGGACGACGCTGCGGCGATGTGTAGGCAACCCAACGCTCGGCCGCGCGGGTCGCGCTTGACCACAGCAGGCGGTCAACGCGGGCATCATAGTCGGCGGACGTCAGGCTGGACCCTGCGATACGGAACAGGCGGGCCTCGTCATCATCGGACAGGGGGCCACCGCGCCAGGCTTCACGCGCCACCGCAATGGCGCGCGTCTTGTCGCCACCTGCATCCAGCGCCATGGCAAATTTGGCCCGGCCGCCATTGGTCAGCGGCGGCAAACGGTCAAAATAGGCAACAACCTGCGATGGCGAAAAGCTGAGCGGATTGATCGCCTGCTCGGCATTTTTGCGCATATCCTCGGCATTGGGCCAGTCGGGATAGTCCATCAGGAAGGATGCATAATCGTTGAAGCTGTAGCCTGCCGAAGCGCTCAGCATTTTCCAGCGTTGCAGTGCGGCGGGGATTTTGCCCTCGCTGGGGTCATATTGGATTGCCGGTGCCGGCTGTCCAGCCGCGGGGGCAGGGGTGCCTGCCGCTGTGCCCGTCGGTGTGCCGGTGCCGGGCTTCCAGATAATTTCAGGTTGCTGTTGTGCCGCTGCCATCGCAGTAGCAGGAAGAATCAGCAGCGATGCTGAAATGAGATGCTTTACCATGCTGGACATATTATGTGCCCCATCCTTATCAGGTGCTGAACGAACGACTATATTCCCCATAGCCTGTGTCTATGGTCTAAAATGAAAGATATATGCCATGTTTTCCGGATCAATACCGGCCCTAGTGACTCCTTTTTGCGACGGGGCGTTTAGCGAGAAGCATTTTCGCGCGCTGATCGACTGGCAAATCGAGAATGGATCCAGCGCGCTTGTGCCTGCGGGGACGACGGGGGAATCATCAACACTGTCCAATGCGGAGCACCATCGCGTGATCGAGGTCTGTATCGAGCAGGCGGCCGGACGCGTGCCGGTGATTGCGGGCTGCGGCTCGAACGATACCAACAACGCGATCCTGCACCTCAATTTTTCGAAAAAGAGCGGGGCGGCGGCGGGGCTTGTGGTTGCGCCCTATTATAACCGGCCCAATCAGGAGGGGATCTACGCCCATTTCGAGGCGATGACGAAGAAGAATGACCTGCCGATCGTGCTGTACAATGTACCGGCGCGGACGGTGACGGACATCAAGCCGGAGACGGTCGCGCGGCTGGCGAAGCTGCCGACGGTCATCGGCATCAAGGACGCCAGCGGCGATATGCCGCGGGTCACCGACCACCGCCTGGCCTGCGGGCCGGATTTCTGCCTGTTATCGGGCGTTGATGAACAGTCGCTCGCCTTCAATGCCGCGGGCGGGGTGGGGTGCATCTCGGTCACCGCCAATGTCGCGCCGAAGCTGTGTGCGGAATTCCAGGCGGCGTGCGCGTCGGGCGATTATGAGCTGGCACGCAATCTGAACGATAAGCTTTATCCTCTTCATCTTGCGCTGTTTTCCGACGCATCGCCCGGGCCGATCAAATATGCGCTGTCCCGGGTTATCGAAGGCTTCCCCACCGAGCTGCGCCTGCCCATGACCCCGCCGAGCGAGGCCAGCCGCCGTCAGGTCGATGCCGCTTTGGAGAATGCAGGTCTCATCTGATGTCGCGTCCCAAAACCGAAGAGTTCAACAAGGTCAAAACCGTCGCCGAAAACCGGCGTGCGCGGTATGATTACCATATCGACGACAAATATGAGGCCGGGATCGTCCTGACCGGGACCGAAGTCAAATCGCTGCGCTTTGGCGAAGGGTCGATTGCGGAAAGCTATGCCGAGGTAAAAGACGACCAGGTGTGGCTGATCAACGCCAATATCCCGGAGTTCAGCCATGGCAACCGCTACAACCACGAACCCAAGCGGCCCCGTAAATTGCTCCTTAATATTCGCGAGATAAACAAGCTGCACGGCGCGGTGATGCGTCAGGGTATGACGCTTGTCCCGCTGTCGATCTATTTCAACGGCAAGGGGCGGGCAAAGGTAGAACTTGCGCTCGCCAAGGGTAAGAAAGCCCCCGACAAGCGCGCGACCGAGAAGGAACGCGATTGGAAGCGGGAGCAGGGACGTATCATGCGGGATCGCGGATGAGCAAATTTGGCGCCTGGATACAGCGGCAAGCCCCGACTCGCGACAGTTTCGAGCGCAGCCGTTTCCTGCGCCCCTTTGCGCAGCGCGTCTTCCATCCGGCGCTGTGGCGTTTCACGCGCCGGTCGGTGCCGCGCGGCGTCGCGCTGGGCCTGCTCGTCGGCATTTTCCTGCTGATTCCCGGTGTCCAGATTGCGGGCGTTGCGTTGCTGGCCCTGCCGGTGCGCGCCAATATTCCCATCGGCGCGGCCATGACCTTTCTCAGCATGCCGGCCACCACACCCTTCATATTGTTCGCATCGGTCTATGTCGGCGAATCGGTTCTGCGTCTGAGCGGCGGCTCAGGGCGTTTTTACCAACTGATCGAATCCAGTGCGCCCCTGTCTGCATGGCTTGATTTCGTCTGGACCGAAGCACCCATGGCCTTTGTGCAGGGTGTTGCAGGACTCGCCATCATCTCGGTCGTCGCAGCAGCACTTGGCTATGTGCTGGCGGCTTGGTTCTGGCGCTGGTGGATCAGCGCCAAATGGCGACGCCGGTCGAAATCACTTGCGGCTGGTGGATAATCTGTAGCTTGGCTTTGCCGCTTGGATAGCGAATATTCCCCTGTAGTTTAGGGGAGTTTACCATGAAGATTACCAAAAGCTGGGCCCTCGGCCTGACTGTATCGATGCTCGCGCTGAGTACGCCTGCCGCTGCGGAAAATGCCGCCCCGGCACAAGAAGCGGCACCCAAAAGCGGGCCGCAACTTGGCACCTATGGTTTTGATACCGATGGCATGGATACATCGGTGTCGCCTGCCGATGATTTCTATCTCTACGCCAACGGCAAATGGGCCGAGAAAACCCAGATTCCCGCCGACAAGTCCAACTATGGCATGTTCACCGCGCTCGACGATCTGTCGAAGGAACGTGTGAAGCTGGTTCTGGAGGCCGAAAAGGATGTCAAAGGCAGCAAGGCCGGCGATGTTTACGCCAGCTATCTCGACACCGCGACGGTCGAGAAAAAAGGCCTGAAACCGATCCAGCCCTGGCTGAAGCAGGTGCGCGGTATCAAGAGCAAGGCCGCCTTTGAAAAGATGTTGCCAACCGCTGCCCGCAATGGCGTGGGCGCCCTGTTCGGCGGTTTTGTGGGGCAGGACGACAAGAATCCCGATGTCTATATATTCCAGATCTATCAGGGCGGCACCGGCTTGCCCGACCGGGACATGTATCTGGTCGAAAATGACAAGTTCGAGGCGATCCGCAAGGCCTATAAGGAATATCTGGCAAAGATGCTGACCCTTGCGGGTGAGAAAAATGCCGTCGCACGGGCCGATGCCATTTTTGCGGTGGAAAAGAAAATCGCGGAAGTTCAATGGACTCGCGAAGATTCTTCAGACGCCACCAAAACCTATAACAAAATGACTGTGGCCGAGCTCGACAAGATTACGCCGGGCCTGAAACTGTCGTCCGTGCTGACCGGCGTCAGCCCGAAGATTACCGAGGTGGTGGTGGCGCAACCCAGCGCGATAACCGGCATAGCCAAGATTTTTGCCGATACCGATCTCGCGGTTCTGAAGGACCAGATGATCGTCAACAGTCTGGCCACATTCTCCAACGTGCTGCCCGATTCGGTTTCGGACACAACCTTTGCCTTTTACGGCACCACCCTGCAGGGTACGCCGCAGCGCGAACCCCGCTGGAAACGTGGCGTTTCCCTGACCGAGGGAACGGTGGGCGATGAAGTCGGCAAGGCCTATGCCGCCAAATATTTCCCGCCGGAAACCAAGGCCGCGATGGACACTCTTGTCAAAAATGTTCTCGCTGCCATGGGACGTCGCATCGACGGATTAACCTGGATGCAGCCCGAAACCAAAGCCAAGGCGCGGACCAAGCTTGCCAATTTCACCACCAAGATCGGCTATCCCGACCGGTGGAAGGATTATTCGAAGCTGAAAATCGTACGCGGCGACCTGTTTGGTAATGATTTGCGGGCCAACCAGTGGGGCTTTGACGACAATATCTCCAAATTGGGTGGTCCAATCCGCCGTTGGGAATGGGGCATGTTGCCACAGACCGTGAACGCATACGCCAATTTCGGCATGAACGAGATCGTCTTTCCTGCCGCCATCCTGCAACCGCCGTTCTTTGATCCCAAGGCTGACCCGGCGATCAACTATGGCGGTATCGGTGCGGTAATCGGCCATGAAATCAGCCATCATTTTGACGATCAGGGCGCCAAATATGACGAAAATGGCAAGCTTTCCGACTGGTGGACGGAAAGTGACGTCAAGGCGTTCGAAGCCGCCGGCAAGAAGCTGATTGCCCAATATGATGCATATAAGATTTTCCCCGATGCGTCGGTAAAGGGCGAATTTACGCTGGGCGAAAATATCGGCGACCTTGCCGGTCTGACCATTGCCTATGATGCCTATCGCGCATCGCTGAACGGGAAAGAACCGCCGGTTATCGACGGCATGACCGGTGACCAGCGCTTTTTCCTGGGCTGGGCGCAGGTCTGGCGGCGCAATTATCGCGAGGCGAATTTGCGCCAGCGCCTGATTACCGACCCGCACAGCCCCTCGGCACAGCGCGCATGGGTGGTACGCAATCTTGACAAATGGTACGATGCGTTCCAGCCGAAAGCGGATGGAAAATTATACCTCAAGCCCGAGGAACGTGTCCGCATCTGGTAAGGAGCCGCTTTGACAACCCCGATCCCGCCTGCACAATTTGAGCTTTTGGGGGGCACGGGGGACGAAGACGCCCGCCAGCAATGGCAACATGCATTATGGCTGGTGGCGGCAACCCTGCTGTCACTGGCCATTTTGTGGTTCGTGTCCAAAAATGTCCTGTTGATGGGGACCTGCGCCGCGACGATGATCGCGGCCTGGGCGCTGGTCGATTATGTCCGGCGCACACGGCCCAAAGAGGTTGACGTCGAACTGTCGCCGCCCGACTGGTCGATTACCCATGCCACCGCGCAGTTGAGCAATGCGGCCATTGCCGTTAGCGACCGCGCAGGCCGGCTGGTATGCGCGAATGACCATTTCACCAAGGCCTTTGCCGGCCTGAAAGCACCGCCCGACCTTATCGTTGATGATGCAAGCCGCGACTTGCTGGTGGCCGCAGGACGCGCCGCATGGCGGGATGGCACCGCCCAGATCGACGCGATTACAAAGGATGACCGGCAATATAGTGTGAAAGTCGCGCGCGCCGGGACGGCCGATGAATATCTGCTCTGGCGGCTCGCGCCGATTGAGCGGCTGGATATCGAAAGCCGGGCGATCGAGATGATATCGGGCCGGATAGGCCGTGCCATGGCGCAAAGCGGCATCATGGCGGTGGCCATTGCCGAAGACGGACGTATCCGCGCGGCCAACGCGGCCTTTGCCCTGCGGGCGCTGGGCACTGATCAGGAACCGATTACCGGCCGCCCCTTCGCAAATTATATGCGGATGGATGAAAAGGGCAGCATATTCTTCGAACGTGAAGGGCGCCGCGGCCTGCCCATCCGTCTGCTCAACGTCCCCCTGACCGACGACAGGTCCGATGGCGCGGCGTTGCTTCTGGCTGTTGATGAAGAGGCGGCCAAGGTCGAACGGGGCATGGCGCTGGCCCATGTGGAACAATTGCTGTCTACACTCCCGCTGGGACTGGCGCTGGTCGACCGTGACGGACGTTTCCTGTTTGCCAATGACGCCTTTGCGCGGGTTTTGGATATCAGTGTGGAGGCGCTGCCCTCCTATCCCGCCGATCTTGTGATCAATGAGGATAAGGCCGCCGTCCTCGACAGTATTCGCAGGTTCGGCAGCGGGGCGATGACATCGGGCGATATTGCCGTGCGGTTAAAGGAACGGCCTGATGAGGTGATTGCGCTGTCCATCGCCGGGGTGCGCGGGCTGGGCGAGGCCGCCGTATTGCTGGGCCTGAAAGACAATAGTGAAGAGACGAAGCTGAAACGCCAGGTGGCGCAACAGACCAAGATGGAATCCATCGGACAGCTCGCCGGCGGCGTCGCGCATGATTTCAACAATATCCTGACCGCCATCATTGGATATTGCGACCTGATGCTGATGCGGCACCAGCCGGGCGACGGCGATTATGACGATATCCAGCAGATCAAGAATAATTCCAACCGCGTCGCCAGCCTAACGCGGCAATTGCTCGCATTTTCGCGGCAGCAAACCCTGCGTCCGCAGATATTGCAATTGCCCGATGTGGTGGCCGATGTATCGAACCTGCTGAAACGCTTGCTGGGCGAGACAGTGCGGCTGGAGGTGCATCACGGGCGGGCCCTGGGGCCGGTGCGCGCCGATCCGGGGCAATTGGAACAGGTCATTGTCAATCTCGGCCTCAACGCCCGCGACGCGATGGACAAGGGCGGCGTCGTCCATATCAGCACAAAGGCCGTGTCGCAGGACGATGTGCGGGCCATGGGCAGCGAGATTTTGCCGATTGGGGATTATGCCCTGCTGTCGGTCGAAGACAGCGGTTCGGGAATTCCAAAGGAAAATCTGGCCAAGATTTTCGAACCCTTTTTCACCACCAAGGAAGTGGGCAAGGGAACGGGACTGGGCCTGTCGACCGTCTATGGCATCGTCAAACAGTCGGGCGGCTTCATCTTTGCCGAATCGGAAGTGGGGCAGGGCACGCGTTTTGACATCTATCTGCCCGTCCATGTCGGCGAAGCGCCATCGGCGGATACGGGCAAACGCGAATTTTACCGGCCCAAGGATTTGTGGGGCAGCGGCCGGATCCTGATTGTGGAGGATGAGGATATGGTCCGCGCCGTTGCTGAACGCGCATTGGTGCGGCAGGGTTATGTCGTTGAAACCGCAACCGACGGTGAAGAGGCGCTGGCCCTCTTTGCCGAGGGCAAACGCTATGACCTTGTCGTCTCCGACGTGGTGATGCCCAATATGGACGGCCCGACCATGGCGCGGAACCTGCGCGCGCAATTTGGCGATATAAGGCTACTGTTCATGTCCGGATATGCGGAGGAACAATTGCGCGAGACCATCAGCCTCGACAATGTATCGTTCCTGCCCAAACCTTTTTCGGTGCAGCAAATTGCCGAAGCGGTGCATGACGCTATGGCGATGGAGTAGGGGACGGTCCCCCAGCAACAGAGGTTTTTCAAAAAAACAGTTTAACTATCTAAAAAATAACATTAATAAAAATTATGTTCCGCTCTTGTTCTTTAAGAACAAATAACGTACATCATGCTTCGTTCCGGTAATGTTCCGGATACGGACATGACGCTAAGGAGTGGAAAATGGCAGCAAGTCTTAAAGTTATCGATGGAGTTCAGGCAAAGAATATGAACAGCGCAGAACGTGATAAAGCACTGGAAGCCGCACTGGCGCAGATTGACCGTGCCTTTGGCAAGGGTTCCGCCATGAAGCTGGGCAGCCGGGAAGCAATCGCTATTGAGGCGATTTCGACAGGATCGCTCGGCCTTGATATTGCGCTGGGGATTGGTGGCCTTCCCAAGGGCCGCGTCATTGAAATCTATGGTCCTGAAAGCTCGGGTAAGACGACCCTGACCCTGCACGCCATTGCCGAAGCGCAAAAGGCAGGGGGAACGGCGGCCTTTATCGACGCGGAACATGCGCTCGATCCCGTCTATGCCAAGAAACTGGGTGTCGACATCGACAATCTGATCGTCTCGCAACCCGATACCGGTGAACAGGCATTGGAAATCGCCGACACGCTGGTGCGGTCCAACGCCGTCGACATTTTGGTGATCGACTCGGTTGCCGCGCTTGTGCCCCGTGCCGAAATCGAGGGCGAAATGGGCGACAGCCATGTCGGTTTGCAGGCCCGTTTGATGAGCCAGGCGCTGCGCAAGATTACCGGTTCGATCAGCCGTTCCAACTGCATGGTGATCTTCATCAACCAGATCCGCATGAAAATCGGCGTCATGTATGGCTCGCCCGAAACAACCACGGGCGGCAATGCGCTGAAATTCTACGCATCGGTCCGTCTCGACATTCGCCGCACCGGCCAGATCAAGCAGGGTGAAGATATTGTCGGCAACACCACCCGTGTGAAGGTTGTGAAGAACAAGGTGGCTCCGCCTTTCAAGCAGGTCGAATTCGACATCATGTATGGAGAGGGTATCTCCAAGACCGGCGAATTGCTTGATCTGGGCGTGAAGGCCGGGATCGTTGAAAAGTCGGGCAGCTGGTTCAGCTATGATTCGATCCGCATCGGGCAGGGGCGTGAAAACTCCAAAACCTATCTGATCGAAAATCCCGAAGTGGCTGCAAAACTCGAGGCGGCAATCCGCGGCAAGACCGAGGAAGTGGCCGAGGTGATGATGACGGGTTCCGACGCGGAAGACGATATCATCGAATAAGTTCCTCTCCCCCTAAAGAGGATTAAGCGCGGCCTTGCCTGAGACCGCTGCTTTAGACCCGCCCTGGTCCACCCCGGGGCGGGTCATTTCATGGGCGGGTCATTTCGAGGGCGGGGGGCTTGAGCATTTTACCGTCCTTGACAGGGGCGAAGGCAAAAGCCCATCTGCTGTCATGCATCCTGCCATCCATCTTATCGGGCTTCCGACGGACCAGAACAGCTCGTTCGAACGCGGCGCCGCGAAAGGACCTGCCGTCATCCGCGCGGCCTTGTGGAGCGACAGGGGCAATATATCGTGCGAATCGGGGCTGGAAATCGGCCGCGATATCGAACTTGTCGACCATGGCGATCTTCCGCTGACCGATCATGATTGTGCCGCCGACGATGCGATGATCGCCGATGCGATTGCCGGAATAATGGCGCAGGGCGGCTTGCCTCTGGCGCTGGGCGGGGACCATGCGGTGACCTTTCCGCTCGTCGCGGCGGTGGCGGCGCATCATGGCCCGCTCAACATCCTGCATTTTGATGCCCATCCCGATCTCTATGAAGATTTCGAAGGTAATCCGCGCAGCCACGCCTCCCCCTTCGCCCGCATATTGGAAGGCGGCCATGCCAAGCGTCTGGTGCAACTCGGCATCCGCACGCTCAACCGCCACTGCCGCGAACAGGCGGCTCGCTTCGGCGTCAAAATCATCCCCATGGCCGGTTTCAACCCCGCGCAGGTGCCGGTACTGGACGGCCCGCTCTATATCAGCATCGACCTTGACGGCATCGACCCATCCGAAGCCCCGGGGGTCTCCCACCCCGAACCCGGCGGCCTCACCGTCCGCGAAGTCCTCGCCGTCCTCGCCCGCCAGAAAGGCCCGCTCGTCGGCGCCGACATCGTCGAACTCAACCCGGCCCATGACCAAAACGCCGTCACCGCAACCCTCGCCGCCAAGCTCCTCAAAGAGCTCGCAAGCTTCAGCCAGGTTAACAAAACCGATTTTTAGGAGAGCCAAATGTCACTGATCGTCCACCATCTCAACAACTCCCGCTCCCAGCGTATCCTCTGGTTGCTGGAGGAGCTGAACGTCCCCTATCAAATCCGTCACCACCAACGGGACGCCGTCACCAATTTGGCACCCCCCGAATTGCTCGCCGTCCATCCTCTCGGCAAATCCCCGGTGATCGAAGATGACGGCAAGATAATCTACGAATCCGCCGCCATCGTCGAATATATCTGCGAACGCCACGGCGGCGCTCATCTCGTTCCGGCGCGCGGCACCGACGACCATATCCGCTATCTCGAATTTCTCCACTTCGCCGAAGGTTCGGCGATGACACCCATCTTGCTGAACCTCTACACCGGACGCCTGGGCGAAGCCGCTGCACCGCTGCGTCCCCGCATCGACCAGCAACTGCAAAGCCATTTCCAATATATGGAGGATCAACTCCGTCCTTCAGGCTGGTATGTTGGTGACACATTGACCGGCGCGGACATCATGCTCAGCTTCCCGGCAGAAGCTGCCGTCAAAATGGGATATGCAGCCGACAAGCCAAAATTGTCCGCCTTTGTGACCGCAATCCACGCCCGCCCAGCGTTCCAGAAAGCGCTCGAAAAGGGCGGGCCTTATGCCTATGCCTGAAAATATCGCCAGATTATCTTCGAAAGACGGTGATATCTTGCTTGTTACAGGTTCCATCTATCTGGAAATACATCTAAGTCGCACACGCTATGACCTCAACAAATGACATCCGCCGCGGTTTTCTCGACTATTTTGGTAACGCCCAGCATGAGGTAGTGCAGTCCGCACCCCTCGTGCCGTATAATGATCCTACGTTGATGTTCGTCAACGCAGGGATGGTACCGTTCAAAAATGTTTTTACCGGCCTTGAAAGCCGGGAAATCCCGCGGGCGGCGTCGAGCCAAAAGTGCGTTCGCGCCGGGGGCAAGCATAATGACCTCGATAATGTCGGCTATACGGCCCGTCACCACACCTTCTTTGAAATGTTGGGCAACTTCTCCTTTGGGGATTATTTCAAGGAACAAGCAATTGTTCATGCCTGGACATTGCTGACTAAGATTTGGGGACTTGATCCGAACCGGCTGACGACCACCGTTTATCATACGGATGACGAAGCGTTCGACCTGTGGCGCAAGATTGCAGGGCTACCCGAAGACAGAATCATTCGCATCGCGACCAACGATAATTTCTGGTCGATGGGCGATACTGGTCCTTGCGGACCCTGTAGCGAGATTTTCTACGATCATGGCGACCATATTTTTGGTGGGCCACCAGGAAGCCCGGACGAGGATGGCGACCGATTTGTCGAAATCTGGAACCTCGTATTCATGCAGTTCGAACGGCATGATGATGGCAGCCAGACAGACCTTCCTAAGCCTTCGATCGATACCGGCATGGGCCTTGAACGCATTGCGGCGGTTTTGCAGGGCGTTCATGACAACTACGATACCGATACGTTCAAGGCGCTGATCGCAGCATCTCAGGAATTGACGGGAACCAAGGCCGAAGGCGAACAGATGGCCAGCCATCGCGTCATTGCCGACCATCTTCGTTCGACCAGCTTTTTGCTGGCGGATGGGGTTATGCCATCCAACGAAGGGCGCGGTTATGTTCTGCGTCGCATCATGCGTCGCGCCATGCGCCATGCGCATATACTTGGGGCGAAAGAGCCACTGATGCACAGGCTTGTCGGAAATCTGGTTTCCGAAATGGGCGCTGCCTATCCCGAGCTGGTCCGTGCCCAGCAGTTGATTGAGGCAACGCTAAATCAGGAAGAAACCCAGTTTCGCCGCACTCTCGATAAAGGTTTGAAGCTGCTGGATGAGGCGACTTCGGGAATGCAGCCTGGGGATACGCTTGCTGGCGAAACGGCGTTCAAGCTCTATGACACTTACGGATTCCCATATGATTTGACCGAAGACGCGCTACGGACGCAAGGCTTTGGTATTGATGCAGATGGTTTCGACGCCGCAATGACCGCGCAGAAGGAACGTGCGCGAGCCGCTTGGAAAGGTTCCGGTGCCAAGGCATCGGACGATGTCTGGTTCGATATTGCTGAACGAGTCGGTTCGACCGAATTCACAGGATATACGGCCAGCGAAGGCGAAGGTCAGGTGCTCGCCTTGGTCAATGACGGGATTGAGGTTCAGTCGGCCGTCGCAAATGACACCGTCACAGTTATCACCAACCAGACACCCTTTTACGGTGAGAGTGGTGGCCAGATGGGAGACGCGGGGACCATCACAGGGGCGAATATGAAAGGCGAGGTCACCGATACGGCCAAGCCATTAGGAAGGCTACATGCGCATCAAGTCACTTTGACGTCGGGCGAAATCAAAGTTGGTGATGTCGTTACCCTGAAAATCGATACAAAACGTCGCGATGCCCTGCGCGCGAACCATAGTGCGACCCATCTTCTCCACGCCGCCTTACGGAACAGTTTAGGCGGCCACGTGACACAAAAGGGTAGTCTCGTCGCGCCAGACCGATTGCGTTTTGACTTCTCACATAATCAGGCCGTCACTGCCGAAGAAATTGCGCAGATTGAATCGGACGTGAATGCCCAGATACGGGGGAATCGCGCCGTCACCACGCGCCTCATGACTCCCGATGATGCCGTAGCGGCAGGTGCGCTTGCCTTATTTGGCGAAAAATATGGTGACGAGGTGCGTGTTCTCAGCATGGGTGACACGGAAGGTTCAACCTATTCGGTCGAACTGTGCGGTGGCACGCACGTTAACGCGCTTGGCGATATTGCTTTGTTCACCATCCTTTCCGAAGGGGCGGTTGCCAGTGGTATCCGACGGATCGAGGCGTTAACCGGCGAAGCGGCACGGCAACATTTGGCAGGACGCGAGGGCCAGCTGAAAGATGTCGCCGCTCTTTTGAAAACAGCACCTGATGAAGTAATGGCTCGGGTTGAAACCCTGCTTGCCGACCGTAAACGGCTTGAGAAGGAATTGGGCGAGGCAAAGACGGCGCTCGCACTTTCAGGTGGCTCTGGACCCAAAGCCGAAGCTGAAGATGTCAACGGTGTTTCCTTCATGGGCCAAATCATCAATGGCATTGAACCCAAGGCGCTCCGCGGTTTGGCTGATGACCAGATGAAAGCCATAGGAACTGGCGTTGTGGCAATTGTGGCCGCTAACGAGACGAGTAACACCGTTGTCGTAGCAGTGTCGGCCGAATTGCACGGGAAAATAACCGCGCCAGATCTTGTCCGTGCGGCGACGTCCGCTATGGGCGGGCAGGGCGGTGGTGGTCGTCCGGACATGGCCCAAGGTGGCGGTCCAGCCGGAGCAGATCAGGCAAAAGCAGGGATTGAAGCGATAAAAACGGCATTGAAAGCTTAGCTTCTTTCGGTTGTGCGCAGCTTCAATGTGGGCGCTTTTTCCAATCCGCCTTGCTCCATGATGATACGGCGGAATTCGTCTCGTTTATCGTGGATAGATGCGATCACAAAGCCCATCGGAATGCCGAGATCGACAAGGACCGCCTCCGACAGTTGGAGTGAACTTTCCAACGTTTCCGGCACGGCATCCGAGACACCGGCACGATAAAGTTCGGCTGCATGATCGGCGTCGCGGGCGCGAGATATGATTGTCAATTCTGGAAAATCAGTCCGCACACGCTTAACAATGCGTGCTGCCAAGACAGGTTCATCCATTGTGATGATCAGTGCTTTTGCATTCGCAATGTCGAGCTTTTCCAGAACTTCGGGGCGGGAAACATCGCCAAACATGACTTCGTAACCGCGCCGCCGTGCCGATGTCACCGCGTCGATATTGGCTTCAACAGCTACATAAGGAAGGTCATGCTTATTCAGCATATCCGCGATCAGCATCCCGACACGTCCAAAACCGACAATGATCGCCCGCTCAACTTGGGAAGCAGCGACCGCTGGAGGTGGTTCGCTTTCACGCAATTCAATGCGTTTAGCCATGTCGTGACCGATCCGAGCGAGAATAGGTGTGATGGTGAGACCAATCGCCGTTGCGGCCTGCCAAAATGTCGCAGTTTCAGCGCTGATCAATTGTGCGGCGCTGGCAGCGGCTAATACGATCAGTGTCGTTTCTGAAGGACTGGACATCAGCAGCCCGGTTTCCGTCGCCGTACCAGTGCGCGCGCCAGCGATTTTTAAAAGACCACCCGTAACGAAGGCTTTCACAAGGATTATTCCTGACACAGCCGCCGCAAGCAGGGACCAGTTTTCGCGAATGAAATTGAGGTCAATCTGCATCCCAATGGTAATCAGGAACACGCCAAGAGCGAGGCCTTTAAATGGGGCGATAATGACCTCTACCTCATGTCGATAGTCGGTTTCGGCGATCAACAATCCGGCAATGAGTGCTCCGAAAATGGGAGAGAGGCCAACAGCGCTGGTGGCAAGGCTGGCGATAATGACGACCAGTAAGCTAGCCGCCAAAAACAGTTCAGGGCTCTTTGTACGCGCCGCCTGACCGAAAAGATAAGGTAACAGAAAACGACCCAAGATCAGCATTAGGCCTACGACAAGCGCACCCTCTACCAAAACGGTGAACAACCCGCTCCATGATCCTCCTGTAGCTTGCGGTGCCAATGCACCGAGAATGAAGATGATGGGTACAATTGCCAGATCTTCAAAAAGAAGCATGCCGAGTGCACGTCGGCCAACGGCTGACTGCGTACCTGCAATTGGTACCACGAGCGCGGTTGATGATAATGCCAAGGCAAGACCAAGGCCTATGGCACTCCCCCAGTTGTAATCGAGAAACGACAGCCCAAGTGCAATAAGCAGACTACTTGTAAACAGCTCAGCGGGTCCGAGGACGAAGACCATGCGCCGCATTTTCCATAACCGGCGGAACGATAGTTCCAATCCAATGGTGAACAGCAGTAGGATGATGCCATAGTCCCCTATGGGACTTATTTCTTCGATATCTGATATAGTTATCCAGCGCAGCCATGGAAATTGCGCGGCCAAAGAACCGAGGCCAAATGGTCCGACCAAGACACCGACGAGCAGGAATCCTACAATCGGATTTATTCGGACGCGGGCAAAAGCGGGTATAACGACCCCTGCGGCGCCCAGTATGACCAGTGCGTTGCTGAGACCTTCGGTTTGGAGTTCACCTGCCATGGCAATCTATTACGCACATGCAGCACGTAAAGGGAAGGGCACCCTCAAACAAAAAGGCGCAGAAATCTCGTTCTGCGCCTTTTGATATTCTATCGGGAAGTTAGCTTACTGCCAGCTACCCATCTTGTTTTCGAGATTAACCCGAACTTGTTCGAAAAACTGTTCGGTTGTCATCCAAGCCTGATCTGGGCCAATGAGAATGGCAAGATCCTTTGTCATGTGGCCATCTTCGACAGTCTGAATGCAGACTTCTTCCAAAGTTTCTGCAAAGCGAGTTACTTCGGGGGTTTCGTCGAACTTTCCACGGAACTTTAGACCACCGGTCCAGGCGAAAATGGAGGCAATCGGGTTTGTAGAAGTCGCCTTTCCTTGCTGATGCTGGCGATAGTGGCGCGTAACGGTTCCATGGGCTGCCTCGGCTTCCACCGTTTTCCCATCGGGAGTCATCAGGATTGAGGTCATCAGCCCGAGCGAACCGAAACCTTGTGCTACCTGATCGGATTGCACGTCACCGTCATAGTTTTTGCATGCCCAGATGAATTTACCAGACCATTTGAGGGCAGATGCAACCATGTCGTCAATCAAACGATGTTCATAAACGATACCCAGTTCTTTGAACTTCGCTTCAAATTCGGTTTCGTATACCTCTTGGAAGATATCCTTAAATCGACCATCATATGCCTTGAGGATCGTATTCTTGGTCGAAAGATACACGGGCCATTTACGTCCGATGCCGTAATTCAGAGACGCCCTTGCAAAATCACGGATGGAGTCATCCAAATTGTACATGGCCATGGCGACGCCTGAGGATGGAAAGCGGAAGACTTCTTCGTCAATAGTACGGCCATCATCGCCATCCCAAACCAGACGTAAAGTGCCCGGGCCGGGAACGAGATAATCGGTCGCACGATATTGGTCTCCAAAGGCATGACGTCCAACGACAATTGGATCAGTCCAACCGGGAATCAACCGAGGTACGTTCTGAATGACGATCGGCTCACGGAAAACAACGCCGCCAAGTATGTTGCGGATTGTCCCGTTTGGCGATTTCCACATCTTTTTGAGATTAAATTCTTCAACCCGTGCTTCGTCAGGCGTGATCGTCGCGCACTTTACGCCAACGCCATATTCACGGATTGCGTTAGCCGAGTCGACTGTAATGCGGTCATCGGTTTCGTCGCGCTTCTCAACGCCAAGATCATAATATTTCAGATCAATATCAAGGTAAGGCAGGATGAGTCGTTCGCGTATCCATTCCCAGATGATGCGGGTCATTTCGTCGCCATCAAGTTCGACGACCGGATTTTTCACCTTGATTTTTGCCATGGCAGGAAGTGCTTTCCATTGGGAAGGTTGGTTGTTCGAGCGGTGCCATAGCAAAGTCTGGCATATGTTCAACTGCGCTTTGCCAAGTAAGAAGGCGAACGTAAACGCACCTAACGGTTGTAACATGGCGTACATTGCCCTAGCTAATGGGGATGAGCAGACAAGAACTGACAAACCGGGGTACCGGGGTCGCAAAATGGTCGTTTCCTCCCGTTCATCCAGAAGGCCGCAAATTTGGCCTTATTGCGGGCGGTCTAACTTTATTCTTCGCCTTCATGGCGTGGGAGACACTTGCTTGGCCTATGGCGGGTGTGACGATTTGGACGCTGGCCTTTTTTCGCGATCCTGCGCGCGCGACGCCCACCGATGACCGTTTTGTGGTGTCGCCTGCAGACGGATTGGTCACCCTTATTGAGCGAGTAACTCCGCCCCCTGAATTAGGTGGTCCGGACGGCCTCGGCGATCAGCCGATGACAAGAGTTTCTATATTTATGAGTGTGTTTGACGTCCACATCAACCGGACACCCATTCGTGGGACGATTAAGCGCGTTGTTTACATTGCCGGTAAGTTTTTGAATGCGGACCTTGATAAGGCCAGCGAGGAAAATGAGCGGCAGCATTTCCTTGTAGAGCGCAGTGACGGCGTTCGTATAGGATTTACCCAAATCGCAGGGCTTGTGGCACGCCGGATCGTTGCGTTTGTCAAAGAAGGAGACAGTGTTGCCAACGGTCAGCGTGTCGGCCTCATCCGTTTCGGCAGCCGGGTTGATGTCTACTTGCCAAATGGCACAGCATCGCGGGTTATAAAGGGACAGCGGTGCGTGGCTGGTGAAACAGTGATCGCCGAACTTGGGGTGGATCAAGACCTTATCGCGGTCGCGCATTGATGGAAACTGGAAGTACCCGTCCTGGTATCTCGTTGAGGGCTTTGGCACCCAACGCGGTTACAGCTATTGCTTTGTGCACAGGGCTTTCCGGTGCTTGGTTCGCGCTTCAGGGGCGCTGGGAAAATGCTGTCGCTGCTATCGTTGTGGCCGGCGTTCTTGACGCTATGGACGGACGAATAGCCCGCATGCTGAAGGGTGAAAGTCGATTTGGCGCAGAACTTGACTCCCTTTCTGATGTGATCGCCTTCGGTGCTACGCCTGCGCTCATCATTTATATGTGGGTCATGCAAGACATGCCGCGTTTCGGTTGGACGATTTCTGTCTTTTTTGTCCTTTGCGCCGCGCTTCGACTGGCTCGGTTCAATGCGCGGATCGATACAGAGGATCAGCCTCACAAATCCGCTGGCTTTAACACGGGAGTGCCATCTCCTCCTGGAGCAGGACTCGCGCTGCTGCCGATGATTATCTGGTTTGAAACCGGTGCGGAATGGGTGCGTGATTACCGGATTATTGCACCTTGGTTGCTCATTGTTGCGGTCCTGATGATTTCTAATGTCGCAACCTATAGCTGGTCATCACTAAAAGTCCGTCCGAGTTTCCGCTTCATGGCAATTGCGGGCATTGGACTCTTCGCCGCAACTTTGGTTGCTGCGCCTTGGGTCGCCTTGATTGCTGCAAGTGTAGTTTATGCTTTGCTCATCCCGCTGAGTATCGTGAGCTATTCCAAGGTGAAACGCGCTCGCAAAGCGGCATTAATCGCCGCTTGACCTGCTCGGCCTTCGGGCTATGTTCCTAATTCGTTCTGGACTGGGGAAATGAATTGGAGCCATTGTTAATCGCCGTCGTCGGTATAGTGGCATTGTTGCTGGGGTTGGCCATTGGCTGGTTTGCTGGTGGCCGCAGCGTTAGCGGCGGAGCTGAAACCGTGGCATCCATGCGTCTAAGTCTGGATAGCGTCATCGCCGAGCGCGACGAAGCACGCATCAAACTGGCACAGGTTGAAACAGCACTGACGGAGCGGGAGCGTGCATTTGAAGATCAGCTGACGGCCATGGCGGAAGCCAAAGAAATTCTTGCCGGTCAGTTTTCCGAAATAAGCCAAAAGTTGTTACACGAGGCGCAGTCCCGCTTTTTGCAACGAGCGGATGAACGGTTCAAGGAATCGGAGACTGTGGCCGGACAGAGATTGAGCGCTCTTTTGCAGCCGGTACATGACCGGCTCGAGAAGTATGAGACTGCCGTTGGCAAGGTGGAGGCTGAACGGCGTGAAGCGTTTGGAAATCTGCATGGCCTGATGGAATCGATGCGTGTGAGCACCGAGGCGGTCAAAACCGAAGCGCAACGATTGGGCAATTCTTTGCGGAATGCACCGAAAGCCCGGGGGCGTTGGGGCGAGCAACAGTTACGCAATGTGCTGGAAAGTTGTGGTCTGTCCGAACATGCGGATTTCCAGACTGAAGTATCCATGGAAGGAAGCGAAGGGCGTCTGCGTCCAGATGTCATTTTGCGCGTACCTGGCGGACGTAACCTTGTCATTGACGCAAAGGTGTCATTGAACGCCTATCAGGATGCGTTTGAAGCGGGCGATGAGTATGGCCGCGAAAACTCTCTCGCCGCGCATGCCGCAGCGATGAAAAGTCACGTCAATTCGCTTGGCCAAAAAGCTTATCAGGATCAGTTCGAAGACACGCCGGATTACGTGATAATGTTCGTACCCGGCGAACATTTTCTGGCGGCGGCCTTGGAAAAGGATCCCGATCTTTGGGATTTTGCGTTCAGCAAGCGGGTTCTGCTGGCCACGCCGACCAATCTCATTGCTATCGCACGCACAGTTGCTGCGGTGTGGAAACAGGAAAAGATGGCCGGTCAGGCTCGCGAAATTGCCGAGCTTGGCAAAGAACTTTACGCCCGCTTGACAACAATGGGGGCGCATGTGGGGCGGATGGGCAAAAATCTCGATACCGCAGTGTCCGCCTATAACGCTTTGGTCGGAAGTCTTGAGTCGCAAGTTCTGACACAGGCGAAGCGTTTCGAAGATTTGAGCATTGATACCGGCGGGAAATCGATCGAAATGCTCCCCGTCGTAGATCAGACGACGAGGCCTATGGTTAAACTGGTTGAATCTGCGCCGAAGAATGAGGATGCGGCATAACTGTTAGCCATTACGCCGGAACTGGTTCAATACTTCGTAGGCCATCACCGCAGTCGCAATCGCTGCATTCAAACTGTCCGCTTTGCCACGCATTGGCATTTTGACACGAAGATCACATTCATCTTCATATTCCGCCGGCAATCCCTGGGCCTCATTCCCTGTCAAAATGAAGCAAGGCGCGGCATAATTCGCGGCTTGGTAATCAATATCGGTGCGCAGGCTGGTGCCAACCAATTGACCTTCGCCCTTGCGTAACCAGGAAATAAACACCTCCCAGCGGCACAGCACCACCTTCTGCGTAAATATCGCACCCATGCTGGCACGCACAGCTTCGACCGAGAAGGGATCGGTACAATCGTCAATTAAGATCAAGCCGCCCGCGCCGACAGCATCACCAGTCCGCAGCATCGTGCCGAGGTTCCCGGGATCGCGCATAGCCTGCGCGACCAGCCAGATTGGCGCAGTAGCGCGATCAATATCCTCTAGAGCAGTCGCGTGATCCCGATACACACCCACGATTGCTTGCGTGTTATCTTTACCGGAGAGCTTTGCCATGATTTCGGCGCTGGTTTCGATAACATCGCCACCTGCGGCCAGTACGGCCGACTCAAGGGCAATTTCGAGCGCGTGGACTTCACGGTCTTTCACACGGAACAGCATTTCCGGAAGAAAACCTGCATCACGCGCCTCGGTCATGATCCGCAAGCCTTCGGCAAGGAATAGCCCTGCGCGCTTGCGTAATTTCTTTTCCCTTAGCCCGCGAACTTCTTTCAAAAGGGGATTGGAAAATCCTGTAATTTCACGGCGCATCAGTCTTCGCCGAAACCGTCAACCACCAGTCCAACGAGCTTCCCAAGGGCCATTTCGGCCTGCTCACCTTCGACATGCACCGTGATTTCGCTACCTTTTGCGGCACCCAGCATCATGAGGCCCATTATGGATGTGCCGGTCACGCACTGGCCATCTTTCTCAACTTCTACTTTCAGACCTTCGGGAAGACGGCTGACAAATGTAACAAATTTTGCGCTGGCCCGTGCATGCAGGCCCTTCTGGTTTACAATAGTGACCTGACGGCTAAGCCTGCTCACGCGATGCCTCCAAAACCTCGGACGCAACGCTGATATATTTTCTTCCAGCCTCACGCGCCGCGGCAACGGCTTCCCGCACGTCCATATTCTTGCGTGCACTGTCCAGGCGAATGAGCATGGGCAGGTTTACACCCGCTATCACTTCCACGCTGCCGGCATCCAATAGTGAAATCGACAGATTGGACGGCGTTCCGCCAAAAAGGTCAGTCAGGATGATGACACCTTTTCCATCGTCGACCTGCTTAATCGCTGTTGCAATTTCCTTGCGACGGCCTTCCATGTCGTCCCGTGGTCCTATGCATACCGTCGCAATATTTTTTTGCGGGCCGACAACATGTTCAAGCGCGACGAGAAATTCCTCGGCCAGCCTGCCGTGTGTGACCAAAATCAATCCGATCATTTGCGTTCGCTACCCCGTTTAGTCTTTTTCGTTTTGGCGCCGTTAGCAGGCCCTTCCAGCGCGTCAATTGCTCTTGACGTCAGATTACGATGAACCACCGTGGGCGAAAATCCTTCCTCGCGCAACCATTTGCCGAACTGTTCGGCAACATGTACCGACCTGTGACGCCCGCCGGTGCAGCCAAAAGCGATATTGACATATGCCTTACCCTGCGCATCGTAGAGGGGAAGCAGGTAGGAAAGCAGGTCGCGAATTTTACGCATAGCCTCATCATAGGTGGGGTCCGCCTCCACATATTCGGAGACCGCAGCGTCCAGCCCTGTCAGGGGTCGCAATTGATTATCCCAATGGGGATTCCGTAAAAATCGCAAATCGAAAACGAGATCCACATTGTGAGGAACCCCGCGGGAAAAACCGAAACTCGTGATCGTAATGATGGAATGCGGCGTTACTTCGCTGTTGAAGCGGACGCGAATGTCATTCTGCAAATCGTGCGCCGACATCTTGCTCGTGTCGATCACTGTTTCAGCCCAACGCCGGAGTGGCTCCATCATCATACGCTCTTGGGCGATTCCGTCCATCGCGGGACGGTCCTGCGCCATTGGATGACGTCGCCGTGTTTCTGAATAGCGGCGCTCGATTTCGGTCCCGGCGCAATCCAGAAACAACGTCATCACGTTCAGATCGGGATTTTTCTGCAATTGTTTTATCTGGCGGATAAGTTTGTCGGCTTTGAAACCGCGGGTACGGCTGTCGAAACCCAAGGCAAGTGGTATGGACGGGTCGGACCGACCGCCAGAAGCTGGGATGTCAAGCAATGGACCGGCGAGGCGGATAGGAAAATTATCCACTGCTTCCCATCCCAAATCTTCCAACGTTTTAAGAACAGTTGTCTTGCCGGCACCTGATAACCCGGTGACGAGCAAAATAGTCTGAACTTTAGGCGTGGATTTGCGGGTCAATCGTTCCGGCTTTCCTGGGTCAATTCGGGCGTTGATGCCATTGGCTGGGTGCCAGCGTCAATCACCATGCGCAAGGCATATTCAACCTTTATGGGCGCGCTGGCCTCGAAGGGGGCAATCTTTGCCGATGGTACCGAAAAACCGGCAACATCTATGCTTTCTGCGTGGGCGGGCAGGCGGTCCTTTGGCGGCACCAATTCTACCGCGAGCCGGAGTGGGGCATGTGTAACATGGGCGACCTTCACGACCCCGATCCCCCGAACCTCCATTTGCCCCTCTATATTTGGCACAGCGCAGAGTTCCGGTCCTTCGGCACCGGGTTTAACCGACACAGCATCATCGCTTATCAAGAGCGCGCCCCGATCGATGAGACGAAGCGCCAGATCGGATTTTCCAGCAGCGGAAGGGCCAAGCAGCAATATGCCAAACCCATCAATAGAAACAGCGGTCGCGTGAACTAATGTGGCTGTCATTGGCTGGACGCGGCAGCACAGGGCAGGGCAATTTCAAAGCAGGCACCGCCCTTGCCATCGACGCGATCTCGAACAGAAATCCGACCATGATGTCCCTCTATAATTGTTCGAGCGATCGCAAGCCCGAGACCGCTGTGTTTTCCAAAATTTTCTGACGCCGGACGTTCACTGTGGAAACGGCGAAAGATCGCTTCACGGTCCTGAACTGGAACGCCGGGACCTTCATCACTGATCCGGATAACAACCTCGTCATCGGCGAGCGTTGCGGAAATCTCCACAACCGATCCGGGTGGCGAGAAAGACACAGCATTATCGATAAGATTGGTCAGCATCCGCTCCAGTCGAACATCTTCGCCCATGACAGTGGCAATTGTCTTACGCGGACGCGCAAAGGCAATGTGTACGTCGCCATCGCTGGCGCGATCTTCACGCGCTTGCAAAAGTTGTTCTATCATATCGCCCAGATCGATCGGTTCGAACTTCGCCTTAGCAAGTTGCGAATCGACGCGACTTGCATCGGATATGTCGCTGATCAGGCGGTCCATGCGCTGGACGTCCGCCTTAGCGACATCCATCAGCTGCTTGCGTAAGGCGGGGTCTTCGATCCGCTCGGCTCCATCAAGTGCCGAACGTAATGATGCAAGAGGGTTTTTAATTTCGTGCGCGACATCCGCGGCAAAGGCTTCGGTCGCGTCAATTCGCTGTCTCAGGGCAATGCTCATGTCGGACAAGGCGCGTGCCAGCATTCCGATTTCATCACGCCGCGACGGCAGCCTGGGTACGGTCACTTCCTGCGCACGGCCCAACCGCACCTTTACTGCTGCACGTGCCAAGTGGCGCAATGGACGCACGATGGTACGCGCCAAAAAAATCGAGAGCAGAACGCCAATCCCTAGTGCGAGGAGGAAGAACATTCCGATCTTGAATCGTTCTGCACGTACAAACAGTCGGATATCGCGCTCATTTGCGGTTGTTAGAACTGAAAAGGAACCCGACGGAGAAACCGCACCGGCGCTAATCATATGGGTCAGATCGGGAGCGAACCGGGCCATTGACGACGGTTTGCCCAGCTTGGCGCTGGCCAGTTCGCTCCATGCGCGACCGGTATCGATCTCAGGTTCTACATAAGGTTTGAGTTCCGGCGCGCCGACCAGAAAATCGACCACCTTATCGATCCCGCGTGCAGCGACTTTTCGCCACGGCTCCTTATCCGGGTCGCGAAAAACATAGGATGGCGGTCCGAGTTGAAAACTGTCGAACAATTTGACGCCGTTGCTGTCATAGAGCCGAATGCGGGAGGAGTTCCGTGCACCGAAGGCTGAAATATACGCCCCCTTTTTTTCGGGGCTGACCAAAGCCAAGCTTTCGACAAGAAACTCTGCTTGGGTTCGCGCGGCTGTCTCACGTTCCGCGATCAGCCTTACACGGTAACTATCGAGAAAAAACAGGCCGGCCCCTAAAAGGGCAAGGACGAACAAGTTAACCGCCATTATCCGGGCGGTTAGCGATAACCCCCGGCTCCAACCCAACTGCAAGTCAGCGGGTTCAGCTGTCGGCGAAGCGATATCCGGCCCCATAAAGTGTATCGATAGCGGCAAAATCGGGGTCAACCTCCCGGAATTTCCGCCGCAGGCGTTTGATATGGCTGTCGATGGTTCGGTCATCGACATATACATCATCTTGATAAGCCGCGTCCATTAACTGGTCGCGTGTCCGGACAACGCCCGGCCGGTTGGCCAAAGCCTCCAAAATCATAAACTCGGTTACTGTCAATGTTACGGACTTGCCGTCCCATTTCACATGATGCCGCGCAGGATCCATTTCCAGTCGCCCGCGGATCATCGGTTCAGGTTCGTCCGTCGATTCACCGTTTGCCAATGGCCGGTCATAGGTCGCACGCCGCAAAATTGCTTTTACCCTGGCAATAAGCAGCCGTTGCGAGAATGGCTTGGTGATATAGTCATCGGCCCCCATAGCCAAACCCAAGGCTTCATCCAGTTCTTCATCCTTTGAAGTGAGGAAGATAACTGGCATATCGCTTTTTTCACGCAATCGGCGCAAAAGCTCGAGACCATCCATTCGGGGCATCTTTATATCAAAAATTCCCAAATCGGCCGGATTTTCCAAAATTGCCTTCAACGCGCTTTCCCCATCGGGGTAAAGGCGTGTCACATAACCCTCGGCCTGCATCGCAATAGACACGGATGTCAGGATATTTCGGTCATCATCCACAAGGGCGATTGTTGCGCTCATGACCTGCCTATAGGGATGACAATGCGCAGGTTCAATCCATAGCATTTGACGTTGTCTTTTGTCTCGGCTACCGGCGCGGAAGCATTAGTGCATACGTATGCCCTAGATTCGTTATTAAGCTAATTTCGCCGATTGGAGAAAGTTGTAATGTCCGTGGCCCTTAACATTCCGCTTGCAAAGCAAGGTATTTCAACGACTGCGCGCATTTTTGCCAATTTGGGAACGGCACCTCTGGTAGAGGCAGCGTTGGCCAACGGTGAAGGCATGCTCGCAAAAAACGGGCCGCTGGTTGTAAAGACCGGCGCCCATACAGGCCGCTCGGCGAAAGACAAATTCATCGTACGCGATGCAGAAACAGAAAACAGCATCTGGTGGGGCAAAACCAATGTGGCCATGGACCCCGCGCATTTCGCTGCGTTGAAGGAAGATTTCTTTGCGGCGCTTGGCGGCAAGGAAAAGCTGTATGTCGCTGATCTCTTCGGCGGTTCGCAGCCGGAGCATCGTGTGAACGTGCGCGTCATCAACGAATTGGCATGGCATAACCTGTTCATCCGCACGTTGCTGGTGCGGCCTTCCACAGAGGAGCTGGCAGGATTTGAACCCGAATACACAATCATAGATCTTCCGAGCTTCCGCGCCGATCCAGCGCGCCATGGTTGCCGGAGCGAAACCGTTATTGCAGTCAACTTCACCGAGAAGCTGATCTTGATCGGCGGCACCGCTTATGCTGGCGAAATGAAGAAGTCGGTCTTCGGCATTCTTAACTATCTACTTCCGACAAAGGGCGTGATGCCGATGCATTGCTCGGCCAATATTGGCGCAAATGGCGATACGGCTGTGTTTTTCGGACTTTCGGGCACAGGCAAAACGACACTGTCAGCCGACGCGAGCCGCACCCTGATCGGGGATGACGAACATGGTTGGTCGGACACTGCAGTCTTCAATTTCGAAGGCGGGTGCTACGCCAAGATGATCCGTTTGTCGGAAGAAGCCGAGCCAGAAATTTTTGCGACAACGAAGCGTTTCGGTACGGTTCTCGAAAATGTCGTGATGGATCCCGAAACCCGGGAACTGGATTTTGACGACGCCAGCTTGGCCGAAAACAGCCGGGGATCGTACCCAATTGAGTTCATTCCGAATGCTTCGGAAAAGAATATGGGTCCAGTGCCCAAGAATATCATCATGCTGACCGCAGATGCCTATGGCGTATTGCCTCCTATTGCGAAGCTGACGCCAGAGCAGGCGATGTATCACTTCCTATCGGGCTACACCGCACGGGTTGCTGGTACGGAAATCGGCGTGACCGAGCCGGAAGCAACCTTCTCGACCTGCTTCGGTGCGCCGTTCATGCCGCGTCACCCGAGCGTTTACGGCAATCTTTTGAAGGAGCGGATCGCCAAGGGCGCCGTACAGTGCTGGCTGGTGAATACCGGTTGGACCGGCGGTAAAGCGACGATGCCTGGCATCAGCCGCATGCCCATCAAAGCAACACGCGCACTTTTGAACGCTGCGCTTGATGGAAGCCTAAACAACGCGGAGTTCCAGAAGGACCCGAATTTCGGTTTCGAATTCCCCGTTTCAGTTCCAGGTGTAGACAGCGCCATCCTCAATCCGCGCGAAGCGTGGGTTGACAAGGCGGAGTATGACGCCACAGCCCGTAACCTGGTACAGCAATTCATTGATAACTTCGCGCAATTTGCCGATCATGTCGATGAAGGTGTAAGGCAGTCTGCACCCAAAGCAGCGTAATCGCCCGGACATTTCCGGGTCCAATAGAAAGCCCGGAAATGTCCGAATTTGAAGTCCGCCTATTCCAAGATGATGCCGCAATCGTTGCGATTGGCGAAGGCTTGCTTGCGCGCACGTTGCCCCGCGAAGCTTGGACGCATGAGGCGCACCTTGCCGCGTGCACTTGGATTGTTCGCGATCGTCCAGACATAACGCCCGAGGAAGATATGGCCGGGATCATCTCGACCTATAATGTGGCGGTGGGCGGCGTGAATGATGACAGCCAAGGCTATCACGAAACGATCACACAGGTTTATATTGCGGCGGTAAAGGCACACTTGGCTGAAGTCGAAAAGAACCTGCCACTTTGGCAGTCCGTGAACGCACTGCTTCTTTCGGAGCGGGGAGGGCGGGGGTTGCCGTTGAAATTCTATTCGAAAGAGCGTCTTTTTTCGGTCGAGGCACGGCGAAACTTTGTCGAACCGGATTTGCTGGAATTGGAGAAAATCTAGCGGCAACACAAACGCGTCGGTCAGGAGACGCGCGTCCAGTCCATCCACCAATTCCATTCCCAGTTCTCCCCACCATCCTTGGACGTGGATTGGTGCCAACGGCAACTTGTGGGCGTGATCCGGTCCCATGTGCCGCGATAAAGCCAGCGCACTCCGTCCACCACTTCTTCGCTGATGAATATTCCTTCACCATCGATAAACTCGCCCTTTTGCGCCGGATTGACGACGCCATTATAGGTGCCGGTCCAATGGTCGGCCCATTTCTTTTCCTGCGGTAGCCAGATGCGGATGCCCATTCCCATGAAGCTGCCATCGGGTTTGCGCAATTCTTCGATGCTGCCCATCCCGTCCAGAACACGATGAACCGTCGCGCCGCTATATGATTCTTCCCAGACATCGGTGGTGCCGTCTTTCAATCGCCGATGCGCGATTTTCCATTCGCCGGTTAGAAAATCAAAATCACCAATACCCTTTCCGGTTACTATTTTTTTTCCCGTCGATGAATAGTCGATGTCGTTCATTGCCAATGCTCCCTGAGATAATAGTAACAAGCCAGCAGATCCGGTCAGAAGGAGACGTCGATTGATGGGTGCGGTCATTTTTTCTCCTCCTCCGCAAGTGCAGAAACGGTTCCGGCATAAACAGCTATACCTGACACATCATGTCAGTTATTATCGGGTAGAGGCGAAATATGCGTGCAAGCCGGCTTTTATCGATCCTAATCCTGCTGCAATTGCGGGCCCGTCTGACGGCGGAATATTTAGCCGACGAGTTCGAAGTTTCGGTCCGGACGATATATCGCGATATCGACGCGTTGAGTGCGGCCGGTGTACCGGTTTACGGTGATCGGGGGCCGGGGGGCGGATTTTCGTTATTGGACGGGTATAAAACCCGGTTGACCGGTCTCAATGCATCCGAGGCCGAAGCTATGTTGATGATCGGACTACCGGGTCAAGCGGCAGAGTTGGGATTGGGGGCAGCAACCGAACGCGCCAGAGGCAAATTGCTGGCGGCGCTTACGCCGGAAGGCAGCGCGCTTGCCAGCCGGATCACCGGGCGGTTCCATCTCGATCCTGCTGATTGGTATCAAGCAGCCGAACCTGTTCCCTGCTTACCCGCCCTCGCGCGAGCAGTGATCGACAGTCATACGGTCTTTCTGGTCTATAAAAGCTGGAAGGGTGTGCGGGAGCGTAAAGTCGATCCTTTGGGTTTGGTTCAAAAGGGCGCAAAATGGTATCTTGTTGGCCGCGTTGACGAAAGTCTGCGGACTTATCGGGTCGGTTCGATACGAAAGATGGATGTTTTGGATCAGAGGTTTGAACGTCCCGCCAATTTCGAACTGGCCACATATTGGTCGCAGCAGTTGCAACGTTTTGAGCAGGAGTTGCGACCCGAAGTAGCGCAGATAACTGCATCCAATGAAGCATGTCGACGTTTGGCAGAACTGGGCGGCTATGCGGCACAGGCAGTCGCCGCCGCCACGGACGATGGGCAAGGCTGGCGTGAAATTTGCCTGCCATTTGAAAATAGCGACCAAGGCGCCCGCCTGTTGCTTTCATTGGGTCCTGAAGTACGTGTTGAGGGGCCTGCCAGTTTACGCAAAGCAATGCGTGAAATGGCCCAAGCAGTGCTCAAGAATCTGGAGGATGTCGAATGAGTCAGCCGATAATGCGCTTTAATCAGGGCGAATTGCTAGCCCAGATTGAAAAATTGCCCGAACATAGCCGGTTCCATTATCCGTTACGCCACGGATCCATGAAGGTGGGCATCTACGCACCGGTTGGTGTCGACGATCAAACTCCGCATAAACAGGATGAACTCTACATCATCATCTCGGGCAACGGAGTTTTTGAGCAGGAGGGCACATCGACACCCTTCGCACCGGGAGATGTTTTGTTTGTAAAGGCGGGCATAGCCCATCGTTTCGCCGAATTTTCAGAAGACTTCAAAACATGGGTGATTTTCTGGGGACCGGACGGCGGCGAATGACGATACACAATGTGCGATCGTCACGTCTTATGGAGTGATCCCCTCCACAAGCAATACGGCACCATCTGCCCCCGTTACGCGAACGCGAGACCCGAGAGCAGCGTCGGTTCCGCGTGCTGCCCAAACGGAGTCGCCGACTTTGACCCGTCCATGACCATCGGCAATTTCTTCCACCACGGTGACAATTTCACCTGTCAGGCGCGCGCCACGGTCATTCAGTTTCGGATCGTCCGTTTCGATCGGGTTGTTCGCAAGAAATTTTTTGCCTGCAAAGACAGTGAGCACTGATAGAACAGCAAACATTGCCACCTGATAAGCGACGGTGATTGGCAGGAAATAGTCGAGTACACCGACAATGATGGCGGCAAGGCCAAGCCACATCAGAAAGAAGCCTGGCGCGACCATTTCGGCCGCGCCAAGGATCAGGCCGAGCGAAAGCCAGAACCAGTGGGTAGATATGCTATCAAGCCATTCGGCCATGCTGAAACTCCTGTTGCCTAATGCGTGTGCCTCGCCCCTTCGGGGGCTTTATCGGGACATTATTTGTCTTTGGTTGCCAATGCCTCTTTTGCCAGCTCGCCAATGCCACCCAGGGTTCCAATTAACTGTGTTGCTTCAACGGGGAACAGGATCGTTTTGGCATTTGGCGAAGTTGCAAATTGGCTGACGGCTTCGGTATATTTTTGTGCGATAAAGTAGTTCAGCGCTTGCGTACCCGATGAGGCGATTGACTCTGAAACCATCACGGTCGCTTTTGCTTCTGCCTCCGCCTCACGTTCGCGAGCTTCTGCATCGCGGAATGCGGCTTCTTTACGACCTTCGGCCTGTAATATCTGGCTTTGCTTTTCGCCTTCGGCACGCAAAATTTCTGCTGCCCGCAAACCCTCGGCTTCCAATATCTGGGCCCGCTTTTCACGTTCTGCCTTCATCTGGCGCGCCATTGCATTGCTGATGTCAGCGGGCGGGCGGATATCTTTCACTTCGACGCGGGTAATCTTTACACCCCACGGACTGGTTGCATGATCCACCACAGACAACAGGCGACCATTGATATCGTCGCGCTTTGACAAGGTTTCGTCGAGGTCCATGCTGCCCATAACGGTACGCAAATTTGTCGTCGTGATCTGCATGATCGCCACATAAAGGTCGCTGACTTCGTAAGCGGCTTTTGCGGCGTCCAGCACCTGAAAAAACACGACAGCGTCGACGCCAACCATGGCGTTGTCCTTGGTGATGATTTCCTGTCCCGGAATATCGAGCACCTGTTCCATCATGTTCACTTTGCGCCCGACGCGATCAAAGAAGGGTATGATAATGGTCAAGCCGGGCTGGGCGGCGTGGGTGAAGCGCCCGAAGCGTTCAATTGTGTACACAAATCCCTGTTGTACGACCGTTACCCCCATCATCACAAAAATGATGACGATCAGCACCAGAAAGCCGAAAAAATATTCCATGAAATTCCCTCCGTTTGACCTGAAACAGATTGTCGTAAATATGGCATCACTTGCCAAGGAAAATCGGTTTGCCTCGAAGAATAATCGTCGCAGAAGATGTGCTGTCCATTTCCAGTTAAAATGGGGTTTTGAATAGTTTTATGAAATCCATCGATCGTTTGAAGTTCGTTCGCTCGGCGCTTTACGTGCCGGCATCCAATGCGCGTGCGCTTGAAAAGGCGCTGGGTTTGTCTGCCGATATGATTATCGTCGATCTGGAAGATGCGGTTCCCGAAGATGCAAAGGCGCAAGCAAGGAACGCCGCATTGGCTTATGCGAAAGCCGGTGTGGGAAACCGACTGCTGGCCATTCGTGCCAATGCTTTTGACAGCGCCCATCATGCGGACGATGTGGCAGCGCTTAAAAATTGTGCTGCCGACTTCGTGGTGTTGCCGAAAGTCGAGGATGTATCCGAGATTTCAGATTTCGGCGTCCCGTTGCTTGCGATGGTTGAAACGCCGAAGGGCCTTTTTAACGCTCGGTCGATTGCGGGACATCCAACTGTCGCCGGACTTATTGCCGGTATCAATGATATCGCGGCCCAAACTGGGATACGACCCGGTCCAAATCGGGAGGGGCTGGAGCTGTCACTGCAGATGATCGTGCTGGCGGCTTCGGAATTCGGAAAGCCACGCTTTGACGGCGTGTGCAACCGGCTGGATGACCTTGATGGATTTGATGCCGAATGTCGCCAGGGGGCGACCTTCGGATTCACAGGGAAAACCCTTATCCATCCCAACCAGATTAGTTCCGCAAATGCGGCCTTCGGCCCAAGTGCGTCGGCCATTGCCGAAGCGGAAGAACTGATTGCGGCGAGCCGAGGCGGGGCACAGCGATTTAAGGGTCGCATGATTGAATCGATGCATGTAGAGGAGGCTAAATTGACGATAGAACGTTCCCGACATGCGATGGGTGACGTCATCGATTAGCCTGGAGCGGAAATTAGATGCGCCTGTTTTTGAGAGCGGTTTTTGCGGTAGTAGTTCTTGGTGTTTCTGTTCCTGCACTCGCCAAAGGCGTGAGCGAAACCGATTTGCGTGAACATATTGCTGTACTGGCGAGCGACGAATTCGAAGGTCGCAAACCGGGTACCGAGGGCGAAGCAAAAACCGTCAAATATATTGCCGAGCAATGGGCCAAGGCGGGGCTCAAACCTGCCGCCGGTGACGGTAGCTGGTTCGAACCTGTGCCGTTAATCCAGCGCGGACGTGGTGATGCGACCTATGCCTTCAATGCAAAGGGAAGAAAACTGCGGATTGTGTCCGACGAAATCGTCCTGATTGGCAAGGAAGCTGCCTACGCCAAAAATGATCTGCCGGTTGTGTTTACTGGCATAGGCGTCAAATCGGACGGAAGCGTGGGTGCCGATGTGGCGGGCAAACTTGCTCTGGTGCTTTTCGAAGCAGACAATGCTCCTGCAAAGATGAAGTCGCCCCGCGCACGGCGGGAGGCATTGATCGAAGCAGGGGCCGAAGGCGTGATCTTTGTTGGCGATAGCCAGGGCAATTGGCCGACTTTGCGGCGTCAACTGCTATCGCGTCCAATAGGATTGGAAAGCCGTGAAAAGCGGGCGAATCTCGAAGGTGCCATCAGTTCCGAATTTGCGGTCGCGATGGTGACCGCGGCGGGACGTGACTGGGATAAACTTCGTGCGCATGCGAAGGGCGCCGATTATGCGGGTGAGTCGTTGGGTGTAGAGGCTGACTTCAACGTCACGACCGACATTTACCGTTTCAAAAGCTCCAATGTGATTGGGAAGCTTGCCGGAAAGAAGAAAGGCAGCGGTGCTGTGCTCTATATGGGGCATTGGGACCATCTCGGTATCTGCGCGCCCGAAGATGCACCGGACCGGATCTGCAACGGAGCCGTCGATAATGCGAGCGGTATCGCCGTACTGACCGAAGTCGCCCAACGGCTGGCCAAGAAGCGTCATGACCGTGATATCTATTTCATTGCCACCACAGCGGAGGAAAGCGGACTTTTGGGGGCTTACGCCTATGCGGATAAGCCGGTCTTCCCGCTGGAGGATATCGTCATCTCGCTCAACGTCGACACGATTGCAATTGCACCACGCAATTCCAAAGTCGCCATAATCGGCCGCGGCACGACATCGCTGGATGCTACGGTAGAGGCAGTTGCGCGCAAGACGGGCAGAGCCATTGAAAGCTCGACTGATGCGAATGATTTCATCCAGCGCCAGGATGGTTGGGCTTTGGCACAAAAGGGCGTGCCTGCATTGATGGTGGGCGGCTCCTTTGCCGATCTTGACCTGATGCAGAAATTCCTGGGCAGCGATTATCACGGACCAAATGACGAGTTGACGGACCAGACCGAACTGGGTGGTGCGGCCGAGGACGCGGACCTTCACATTGCGCTTGGGAACTATTTTGCCGATACGCGCAAATATAAAGCTGCGAAGGCTGGCGAATAGAGGCCTTACTGTTTACATGGGCCGCCACGAATCGAACGATAACGCGAACGTAGAAGCGGTGGCAGCATGAAAGACATTCCTCTCGGCCTTACATTTGACGACGTGCTGTTGCAGCCGGCCGCCTCGGACATGCTCCCGAGCCAGGCCGACACGCGCACGCGGCTGACTCAAGCCATTTCGCTTAACATTCCCATTCTGTCATCGGCTATGGACACAGTGACCGAGGCGCGCATGGCAATCGTGATGGCGCAGTTGGGCGGCATTGGCGTTTTGCATCGCAACCTCAGCATTGAAGAACAATGTGCAGCTGTGCGGCAAGTAAAGCGCTTTGAGAGCGGGATGGTGGTAAACCCCATCACCATCACACCGGACGCGACTTTGGCCGACGCGCAGACGCTTATGGCCACACATTCCATTTCCGGTATTCCGGTCGTTGAGAATGGCGGCAAGTTGGTTGGCATTCTGACTAACCGTGATGTGCGCTTTGCTGAAAATCCCCTGCAACCGGTCTCGGAACTGATGACCCATCAGGATCTGGCCACCGTGTCACCCGGCGTCACCCAAGAAGAGGCGCGTCGATTGCTGCATCAGCGGCGGATTGAAAAACTGTTGGTGGTAGACGACAATTACCGGTGCATCGGCTTGATCACCGTCAAGGATATTGAAAAGGCCGTTTTATATCCCGAGGCAACCAAGGATAAATCCGGACGGCTACGTGTCGCTGCGGCAACCACTGTTGGTGAAAAGGGCATGGCCTATACAAAGGCCCTGATCGATGCCGAATGTGACTTGATTGTTGTGGATACCGCACATGGGCACAGCGCAATGGTGGCTGCGGCAGTTTCGGAAATCAAGCGCATGGCCCCCGAAGTGCAGGTTGTTGCCGGCAATGTTGCGACTGCCGAAGCGACACGGGCTCTGATTGACGCGGGCGCGGATGGTATCAAGGTCGGGATAGGTCCGGGCTCGATTTGCACGACGCGCGTCGTGGCAGGGGTGGGCGTACCGCAACTGACCGCAGTTATGGAATCTGCTGCGGAAGCGGCGAAATCCAATATTCCCGTGATAGCGGATGGCGGTCTGCGCACATCCGGTGATGTTGCAAAGGCGCTGGCCGCCGGTGCGTCTTCGGTGATGGTCGGATCGCTCCTCGCCGGTACTGAAGAAGCGCCGGGCGAGACTTTTCTGTACCAGGGGCGCGCCTACAAAAGCTATCGTGGTATGGGCTCTGTCGGTGCAATGGCACGTGGGTCGGCCGACCGTTATTTCCAGCAGGACATCAAGGACCAGCTCAAGCTGGTTCCCGAAGGTATCGAAGGACAGGTACCTTTCAAAGGTCCTGCGCGTGACGTCATCCACCAGCTTGTTGGCGGCGTAAAAGCGGCGATGGGCTACACCGGATCGCGAACAATTGCCGATCTTCAGCAGCGTGCCCGTTTCGTCCGCATCACCAATGCCGGATTGCGCGAAAGCCATGTGCATGACGTGACGATTACGCGTGAAGCGCCCAATTATCCGACCCGATAATCCATGAGGCCGGCAGCGCGTCTGCAATCGGCAATTGAATTGCTCGACGCGATACTTGTCGCGGCGAAAGATGGTGGGGCATCTGCCGACCAGTTGGCTAAATCTTTCTTTGCCGAGCGGCGGTATGCAGGCTCGAAAGACCGCAGGGCCGTGCGTGATCTGGCATGGCGGGCGATCCGTCGCTTTGGTGAACCGCCGCCAAGCGCGCGTTCCGCCTTCATTGCCCTTGCCGACGAAGATGCAGAGATTGCGGCCTTGTTTGATGGTAGCGATTACGGTCCCGCCGCGATTGGGCCTCAGGAGCAGCGCGCACAGGGCGGACCTTTGCCGGCATGGATACTGCCACATCTCAGCATCCTGGTCGATGATTCCGAGCGACCTGCGCTGCTCGACCGTGCTCCGCTCGATATCCGGGTCAATGCGTTAAAGGCAACGCGCGAAGAGGTGGTTCGGCAACTGCCGGAGGCAGAGATATTACATCAATCGCCCTATGCACTGCGTCTTCCGGCCGGATTTCCGGTCGACAACCATCCGCTGTTTGCCGCTGGCCTCGCTGAAATTCAGGATTTGGGCAGCCAACTGATCGTCGACGCCTGCGCCGCAGTCGCCGGAATGACCGCGCTGGACTTATGTGCAGGGGCTGGCGGAAAAACACTGGCATTGGCCGCGGCAATGCAAAATAAGGGCACGTTGATTGCGTGCGATACCAACAGGAATCGCCTCCAAAAGCTTCAGCCACGTCAAATACGGGCTGGTGTATCCAATATCCAAACACAGTTGCTCGACCCGGGGCGTGAAACTGACATGCTTTCTAAATATTCGGGGGAGTGTGATCTTGTTCTGATCGACGCCCCCTGTTCGGGTAGCGGAACTTGGCGTCGTAATCCTGAAACGCGATGGCGTCTTAATCCCCAGCGGCTTGAACGCGTATGCGCCGACCAAGAAAAGATACTGAATATTGGCGCAGAATTGGTCGCGTCTGGTGGACATCTTGTATATGCTGTATGCTCGATCTTAGCGGATGAAGGCAGGGGGCAAGTGAACAAGTTTCTGGACACACATCCTGATTGGCGTGCCGTTGATCCCTGTGTGGTTGCGGGCCGAACGGAAGGTGCAGGAATTCTGTTGACCCCGAACCATGATGGATCCGACGGATTTTTCTTCGCGCGACTTAAGAAGTTGTGATAGTGATGCAACTTAAACAGATTTGGACATTAATTATGCGTTTTTCTCCGGCTGCGATTGCACTTTCACTTAGCTTTGCCATGATTTCCAGTGCGGGAATTGGAAGTCGCGCCGACGATGATATCGATCCTCAATCCATTGCCTTGTTGCAATCGGGGCAAGAGGCAATGAAGACGGGTAAAGTTGAAGAAGCCATTGATTGGTATGAAACAGCTCTTGCAGTCGATCCACGCAATCGCGCTGCTTATATCGCCATGGCGGAAGCGGTGCGCAAGCAGGGCCTGAATGGCAAAGCGATCCGATTCTACAAAGAGGCACTCGAAATTGATCCCAACGATCAACTCGCCTTGGGTGGCCAAGCCGAAGCAATGATTGCCAAAGGTGCGATTGAACCTGCACGGAAAAATATTGCGCGCTTAAAAATGTTGTGCCGTAGCGATTGCGGCATAGTCGACAAGCTCGCTTTAGCCGCCACCAAAGCTAGCGAAAAGCCACAACTTCAGGCGAGCGCTCTTGAAATCAAACCAACAGTTGGTGAGGCGCCAAAATCCCAACCCAATTGATCTGTCGGATTAAGGTCAGATCAAATCGCCAAATTCCGTCACGAGACTTTCGTACAAACGTTTTTTGAACGGGACGATCAGTTGGGGCAGCCTTTCGGGACTCACCCATTGCCAGCGCGAAAACTCGGGGTGGTCGGTTTCGATGTTTATATCGCTGTCTTTTCCCTTGAATCGCATCAAAAACCACCACTGGCGCTGCCCGCGATATTTGCCCTTCCAGATTTTTCCGAGCAGCTCGTCCGGTAAATCATAAAAATGCTCGTTACGGCTGCGGGCGATCACATCGACAAGTTCCGGCGCAATGCCGGTTTCTTCTACCAATTCGCGCAGCGCAGCTTTTTCGGCGTCTTCACCTTCATCAATCCCGCCCTGGGGCATTTGCCAGGCATCACCTTCCGGAGCTTTGTCAATGCGCTGACCTACAAAAACCTTCCCTTCGGTATTGGCAAGCATGATTCCCGCGCAAGGGCGGTACGGTAATTCTGCAAATTTCGGGTTCATGCGTCAGCCATGACCTCAGCGAGCAGGGATTTCAAGGCCTCAATATTTCCTTCAACATCTTGTTGTGTCGAGGGAATCGCCTGGCGAACGTTTATATGACCGTGAATCGTTCCTTCTGCGTTGCGATGTTCGACCCGAACGCCAGCCTTTCTAAGTTTCTCGACATAGGCGATCCCTTGATCCCGCAAGGGATCAAGGCTTGCAGTCGTGACAAGGCTTGGCGGCATTCCTTCTTGATCAAAATTCAGGGGCTCCGCGCGAAAATCACCAGGTGTTGCCGCGTGACCTTCGCCGAAATAGGCCATAGCTTCATCGGTCAGCAAATAGCCCGTGCCGAATTCCCGCATGCTCGGCCAGTCGGCGTCCAGCGTAACAACAGGATAGATTGGATGTTGTACCAAAACGGGAACATCGGCAGGCTTGTCCCGCAGTGCCATCGTCGTCACGATCGTCAAATTCCCGCCAGCGCTATCGCCCGACGTTATGAGGCCAGTTACCTGCAAGCCAAGCTCTACAGGACTCGACGCAATCCATCGCGTTGCCGCCTCGCAATCTTCGGCAGGTGCGGGGAAGGGATGTTCAGGCGAGAGGCGGTAGTCAATGGAGATGACCGGCAAGTCGAGCAAGCGCGCAACTTCAGCGCAATAAGGTTCGTATGTGTAAAGGCTGCCAATGACAAAGCCGCCTCCATGATAAAACACCATTACAGGCCCTGCAGCGCGATCCTCTCGTTTGTCGTATAGGCGGGCGGGGATTGATCCAGCCGGACCCGGAATAGTGATGTCTCGAATAACGGCAAGTTCCCCAACGGGAGCATCGGCAACATCACGCATGGCGGCGGTCATCGCACGCGCGTCGTTCGGGGAAACCTCCCAAAATTTGGGACCAGGCACAGCATTTAGAAATTGCAGGAACAGGGCAACATCAGGCCGTACATATGGTTCGTTATCGCTCATCTTATTCTCCATCCGTCGTACCTGATAAGGTGCCTTACCGGACAGGTCTAGCATATGCGCACATAGTTTTTCTAACATTGCAGTGCAGTCGGAATGGGATTAGGCAAAACAGCAACAGAAAAGTAAACTTGAAACGGGCTGGAACGAATGGCTACGGCATTCAAAGAAGAGAACACGGGCGCGCATACGCCTATTCATAGCGACGCGGTCGTCGTACGTTTTGCGGGCGATAGTGGCGACGGCATGCAGTTGACTGGGGGGCAATTTACATTGTCCTCGGCACTGGCGGGTAACGACTTTGCTACATTTCCTGATTTTCCCGCGGAAATTCGGGCTCCGCAAGGCACGCTCTTCGGCGTTTCCGCTTTCCAGATCAATTTCGGTTCTCAGGCAATAGATACTGCGGGCGACCAGCCAGATGTTTTGGTTGCCATGAATCCCGCTGCGCTCAAAACCAATGTAGGGTCATTGCGCGAAGGCGGTTTGATCATCGCAGATACGGGTGAGTTTACGCCACGCAATCTGGACAAGGCCAAGTACACTACCAATCCATTCGAAGATGGCAGCTTGGCCAAGTGGAAGGTGTTGGCATTCGACATCAGTGCGCTGACGATGGAATCGGTCAAGCCATATGGGCTGGGTAACAAGGAAGCGCTTCGGTGCAAGAATATGTGGACGCTCGGTTTGGCGCTGTGGATGTTCGACCGCGACCGTCAACCGATCATAGACTGGCTTAACGCCAAATTCGCGAAGAACCAGATTCTGGCGGACGCCAATATTGCCGCTCTAAATGCCGGCCATGCTTATGGTGAAACAGCCGAACTTTCCGGGCCCCTAAAACAATATCATGTTGATGCAGCACCCGCACCTTCGGGTTTATATCGCACAGTTACCGGCGCTGAGTCGATTTCCTATGGCTTGGTGGCTGGTGCACAACTGGCTGGCCTGAAAATGTTCTTTGGCGGTTATCCGATTACGCCCGCGTCCGCCATTCTGCACCATTTGTCGCGGTTGAAAGAATATGGGATTACGACATTCCAGGCGGAGGACGAAATCGCAGCTATCTGCTCGGCAATCGGTGCAAGTTATGCCGGACAATTGGGTGTCACCAGCTCGTCCGGTCCCGGTATCGCCCTCAAAGGGGAAGCGATGGGTTTGGCCATTATGACCGAATTGCCCTTGGTAATCGTTAATAGCCAGCGTGGCGGACCATCCACCGGTCTCCCTACTAAGACGGAACAATCGGACTTGTATCAGGCCGTGTATGGCCGCAATGGCGACGCTCCGATGCCTGTCATAGCAGCACGCTCGCCTGTCGATGCATTTGATTGCGCCGTAGAGGCGGTTCGAATTGCGGTTGAGTATATGACCCCGGTCATGTTGCTCACCGACGGCTATATCGCAAATGCGGCTGAACCTTGGAAGGTGCCGGATTTGGCTAGCTACAAGCCGTTCCCGGTTGAATTTCTGGAATCGGTGCCGGAAGGTGGGTTTAAACCCTATGCGCGCGACCACAAGTTGAAGCGTCCCTGGGTCAAGCCAGGAACACCCGGTTTGCTGCACCGGATTGGCGGTATCGAAAAGGAAGTCGACACCGGCCATATCAACTATGCACCGGCCAACCATCAGGCAATGACCGATATCCGCTCGGCTAAGGTCAACGGCGTTGCGGACAGCATTCCCGACCAATTGGTCGAGCAAGGTGCGAAAGGCGCCAAGATTGCGGTTGTCGGGTGGGGGTCAACTTACGGTCCAATTGCGCAAGCCGTCCGCCGCAAGCGTGCAGAAGGATTGGACGTTGCCCATGTGCACATCCGTCATATCTGGCCAATGCCGAAGAATTTGGGCGAGGTGCTGAAAAGCTTTGACCATATCATCGTGCCCGAAATGAACACCGGCCAGTTGAAAACTGTGCTGCGTGACCAGTTTCTCGTCGATGCCAAGCCCGTGAACAAAGTTTCCGGACAACCCTTTACCATTGCAGAAATCGAAGCCGCGATCGAAGGTGCATTATCATGAACGACATGACCCCTGTAAAAGCTTCAAGCCCCAAAGACTGGGAAACTGATCAGGAAGTCCGCTGGTGCCCGGGTTGCGGTGATTACGCTATTTTGAAAGCCGTACAGCGGACGATGCCCGAACTGGGCAGCACGCCCGAAAATACGGTCTTCATCAGCGGCATCGGCTGTTCGTCGCGCTTTCCCTATTATATGGAAACCTATGGCTTCCATACGATCCACGGTCGTGCACCCGCTATCGCCACCGGCGTAAAGCTGGCAAATCCCGATCTCGACGTCTGGATCATTACTGGAGACGGTGACGCTCTTTCTATCGGCGGCAATCACACCATGCATCTGCTGCGCCGCAATCTGGATTGCCAGATCATGCTGTTCAACAATGAGATATATGGTTTGACCAAAGGGCAGTATTCGCCCACCAGCCGTGTTGGGACCACAAGTCCATCCACGCCTTACGGTTCAGTTGACCGGCCGGCGACCCCCTGTGCTTTCGCATTGGGTGCAGGTGCGCGCTTTGTCGCCCGCGGGTTTGATGTGTCCAAAAATCTGCCCGAAGTGCTGAAGGCCGCGCATGCCCATCGCGGGGCAGCTTTCATTGAGATCTTCCAGAACTGCATCGTATACAACAAAGATGTTTTCGAAGATTTCGCCGCACCTAAGGGTGCTGAGGACCGGCAACTGTGGCTGCGCAATGGCGAGCCGATGCTTTTCGCAAAAGGTGAAAAAGGTATCGCGCTCGATGCTGACGCGTTGACCTTGAAGGTGGTTGATGTTGTCGATGGCGATTGGCAGTCGGCGGGCGTTATCGTCCATGATGTCACCAACCGTTCGGTTGCACATATGTTGGTGGAAATGCGTTTTGGCGAGTTTCCGATGGCACTTGGTGTCCTGTATGACGATCCGCGTCCAACGTTCAACGATGCCGTAATTGCGCAAAATGAATCGGCAAGTGCGGGCAAAACTGCAGACCTTGGAAAGCTTTTGGCGAAGGGGCAGACTTGGACTGTAGAAGAAGGGCATCCCGAAACCTGACTTCGGTGCCGACATAACGCTGTATTGCATTCAGCGGCTTAGTCCGCCAGCAAAGCGTCATGGATAATCTTACGCATAGCCTGGTCGGTGCATTGCTGGGACAGGCAGGATTAAAACGCAAAACCGGACTGGCGATGCCGACGCTGATCATCGCCGCCAACATTCCGGATATCGATGCCGTTGCCGTGCTGCTCGGCGGCAGCCAGCATCTGGCGCTGCGTCGCGGGATTACCCACGGACCGATTGCTATGGTCGTGCTGCCGCTGTTGCTTTGGGGTATAATGCTCTGGTTTGACCGATGGCAAACGAGGCGCGGCAAACGGCCGGAAAGTCGTTTGCCTGTCGACACAAAATGGTTATTGGCGCTCGCCTATATCGGTTGCCTTAGCCATCCCTTGTTCGATTGGTTCAACAGCTATGGCATCCGCTTGCTTGAACCCTTTTCCAGCCAATGGTTCTACGGCGACACGATTTTTATCATCGACATCTGGCTGTGGTGCGCCTTGATTGCAGGTGTGTGGCTGTCGTTACGCGGCGAGCGGCGAGGAAGACAGAATTGGCGCACGCCTGCGTTGGTGAGTATGTCGACCATTTTTGCCTACATTGCCGCGAATGGGTTGATTACTGGGCGGGCGGAGCAACTGACAGGCAATGCTGTGCAATCCCAGTTTGGCGTCGTTCCAGCTATGGTAGTGGCCAATCCAGTCCCGGTACAATTCTGGAAGCGAGAAATGCTGTGGCGCGACGCAACCCATTATGGGCAGGGCAGTTTCTCGGTGCCAGATGCTGTCAGTCTCGATCCCAAAATCGGCAAACACAACATGGGCGACGCTGAAGCAGTCGCGCAAATGGCCAGAGACAAAAATGCCGATGCCTTTCTTTTTTGGTCGCGTATGCCGGTGTTGCGTGAACAAGTGCATGGATCTTCGAATGTTCGTGTCCTGTCGGACCAACGCTTTGGCAATCCCTTGGTTCAGGACCGTTTCACGGTTGCCGTTCCTGCCGAGAATCCGGAAAAATGACCCAGCCAGTTATTCTATGGTTTCGCCGCGATCTGCGTCTGGCGGATCAGAAAGCGCTGACCGCTGCGGCAGGAAGCGGCTCGCCCGTCATACCCGTCTATATTCTTGATGACGAAACGCCCAAGCACCGCAAAATGGGTGGTGCATCGCGCTGGTGGTTGCACCACAGTCTCGCATCCCTCGATGACGATTTAAAGAAGGCCGGATCCCGTTTACTCCTCCGACATGGCAAATCCGAAGAGGTGCTAGCGAGCCTTGTTAATGAAACGGGCGCTTCGGCCATCCATTGCATCAGGCATTATGAACCTTGGTGGCGAAATGCCGAAAAAGCGGTGGCGAAGGCTTTGCCCGCTGATTGCGCATTCTATTGTCATGACGGCAACTATCTTTTGCCACCCGGCAGCGTGACCGCAGGCAGCGGCGGTCAGTACAAGATCTATACACCGTTCATGCGCGCATTGTGGCAACATATGCCACCTTCCGATCCTTTACCTGCACCTAAGAACATTCCAGCGCCGCAAAATTGGCCGAAAAGTGAAACGATTGCCGATTGGAACCTGCTGCCAACCCGTCCCGATTGGGCAGGCGGCATGCGTGACATGTGGAAGCCCGGTGAAGCGGGCGCGAAAGCCCGTCTCGAGGCCTTTGCCGATAAGGCGAGGCATTATGATGAAAAGCGCAATCTGCCTTCCGTTGCCGGATCTTCTTTTTTATCTCCGCACCTCCATTTTGGCGAAATATCGCCCGCAACCTGTTGGCATCGCACTATGTCCGCTGGCGGTTCGGTTGACGTATTTTTGAAAGAGTTAATCTGGCGGGATTATGCGCAAAATGTGATCTGCCAATTTCCCGAATATGGAAGCAAGAACGCCCGCGACACCTTTGACAAGATGCCATGGCGGGATCTGGACGACCCAGCCGTCAAAGCAGACTTTGTCGCATGGACAAAGGGACAGACAGGATATCCGATTGTTGATGCCGGTATGCGGCAGCTTTGGACAACCGGCTGGATGCACAACCGGGTTCGGATGATTGCTGCATCCTTTCTGATTAAGCATCTGCTCATCGACTGGCGGGCGGGCGAGCAATGGTTTTGGGACACGCTCGTTGATGCCGACTATGGATCAAACGCCGTAAACTGGCAGTGGACGGCGGGATCTGGCGTGGACAGCAATATGTTCGTCCGTATCATGGCACCATTGTCCCAATCGGAAAAATTTGATGCAGCGCGCTATATCCGGGAATGGGTGCCGGAATTATCCGACTTGCGCGAACCATATATTCATGACCCTGAGGAGCATGGTGTCCGGCCGAAAGCATACCCACGCAAATTGATTGGCCACAAGCAGGCGCGGGAACGTGCGTTGGCGGCCTTTTCTGAAACAAAAGATTAGAAGCGATCAGCCGTCTACGGCGATCCGAGTGCCCGTCTCAAATTCCCGTTGCAATAAAGCAACAATGGCTTCTGCAACCACAGAGGGTTCTTTTACGGTCGCCGGGTCTTCACCAGGATAGGCTGCGGCCCGCATTTTTGTCCGGGTTTTACCTGGATCGACAATGGCGGCTCGTACAGCAGAGATATTCTTCACTTCCTCGGCATAGCTGCGCACCAGCGTCTCCAAAGCCGCTTTAGAAGCTCCATAGGCACCCCAAAATGCGCGGGGTGTAGCGCCGACGGAGGAGGTGAGGGCGATCAGGCGACCGGCGTCACTCTTACGGAGAAGCGCATCGAACGATGCGATGAGCACTTGCTGCGCCGTGACATTCAATGTGAAAAGACGAGCAAATTCAGCGCCATCTATCGCCGGTACCGGGGCCAAGGTACCCAGCATTGCCGCGTTGAGTATAAGATGATCGAGTTTGCCCCAGCGTTCCGTGACCGCGGCGGCAAGACGGGAAATGCTGTCCCCGTCGGTGAGGTCCAATGGAGCGATGGTCGCGCTGCCACCTGCTTCGAAAATCTCATCCTCTACTGATTCGAGATCCTTGGCGGTACGCGCAGTTATGATCACATGTGCGCCCTGTGCAGCGAGTGCTTTTGCCGTTGCGGCGCCGATTCCCCGGCTGGCACCGGTGACCAGTGCAATCTTATCTTCAAAAATATTGCTCATGGATTAGGCGAGCTTTCTTTCGCCAAGCATGATGAGGTCTCCGGCTTCGGATTCTTCATGATCTGTCAGACTTGTGGGATAATCACCGGTAAAGCATGCGTCGCAATATTGCGGCTTGCCGTTGTTGCGCGCATCTTCTCCCAGCGCGCGATACAATCCGTCGATCGACAGGAATGCGAGGCTGTCCGCCTGAATGAATTTGCACATTTCCTCGACGTCCATTCTGCTCGCCAGCAATTTTGACCGCTCGGGTGTGTCGACGCCGTAGAAACAACTGTTCATTGTCGGCGGGCTGGCAATGCGCATATGCACTTCGGCAGCACCCGCTTCACGCATCATTTGAACGATTTTTAGCGAAGTAGTGCCGCGCACAATGGAATCGTCGATGAGAACGATTTTCTTGCCCGCTACGAGGTTCTTGTTGGCATTATGCTTCAGCTTAACGCCTAAATGGCGAACGCCGTCGCCCGGCTGGATAAAGGTGCGGCCGACATAATGTGACCTGATGATCCCTAGTTCAAATGGGATGCCCGCAGCTTCGGCATAGCCGATGGCGGCAGGGGTGCCGCTGTCGGGAACCGGAATCACATAATCGACGTCGACGCCATTCTCCCGCGCGAGTTCAGCACCAATAGCCTTACGCACGGAATATACGCTGATCCCTTCGACGATGGAGTCGGGGCGGGAAAAATAGACATGTTCGAAAATGCAGGGACGCTGTGCGACCGGGATGAACGGCTTGTGCGAATGGATTTCGCCATTACGCACGACGATGAGCTCGCCCGGCTCAACGGCGCGGATAAACTCGGCTCCGACAATATCGAGAGCGACGGTTTCCGAAGCAAAGATGATGGATTCGCCCAGTTTGCCCATCACCAAAGGCCGTATTCCCAGCGGGTCGCGGCAAGCGATCAAACCCTCGGTTGTCAGACAGATCAGCGAGTAGGCACCTTCGACCCTTTTTAGCGCGTCGATCAGGCGGTCGAGCAATGTCCTGTAGCCGGAGGTCGCGACCAGGTGGATGATCACCTCGGTGTCGGATGTCGACTGGAAAATGGAACCTCGCCGCACGAGGTCGCGCCGCAAAGTCATCGCGTTCGAGATGTTACCATTATGTGCGATGGCAAAACCGCCGGTCGCCAGGTCGGCGTAGAGCGGCTGCACATTGCGAAGGGATGTCTCGCCTGTTGTGGAATAGCGTACATGTCCGGCGGCGCTGCGTCCGACCAGACCGCTGATGATTTCTTCGCGGTCGAAATTGCCTGCGACATGGCCCATGGCGCGATGGGTATGGAAGTCGTGACCGTCGAAGCTCGTGATTCCAGCTGCTTCTTGGCCGCGGTGCTGCAGGGCGTGCAGGCCAAGCGCAACCATGGCGGAAGCACCTTCGGCGTCAGTCACGCCGAAAATGCCGCACTCCTCCCGAAGTTTGTCGTCGTCAAATGGGTCGGTGGTCAGCATTATATCGAATCCCGCTGCGCTTCGCTGGGTGGCATATAGGCATGGTTGGCCCTCTTGTCTCCCCCTTGTCGTGATAGTGTCATAAAGAAAATGTTGGCGAGCCTTTTCGGCATGGTTTAGGTCCCTAACCATGACAGATGACCGCGAAACAGGGTTGGAGCTAAATCCGAAATTTGACGCCAATGGTTTGGTGACAGCAGTCGTGACCGATGCTGCAGATGGCACCGTGCTTATGGTCGGCCATATGAATGCCGAAGCTTTGGCGAAAAGCGTGGAAACTGGAACTGCAGTTTTCTTTTCGCGCAGTCGTCAGCGTCTGTGGCAAAAGGGGGAAAGCAGCGGAAATTTCCTTTTTATCAAGGAATTGCGGGTCGATTGCGATCAGGATGCCATCTGGGTAATTGCAGAGCCAAAGGGACCAACCTGCCATACCGGTGAACGCAGCTGTTTCTATCGCCGCCTGACGGACGATAGGTTGGAACGCGTGTGAATTACCGCAGGTTACATGCTTCGTTGCTGCTGCTGGCACTTGCTGCGTGCGACAATGGGGCTTTGGCGCCAACGACCTCGGATGCCCCGTCAGGCGAAGCATTGGACGACCAGGCGGTTGCCGTTGGGATTATGCCCGATCCGGATGATGTCGAATTTGCCGGACGTTTTGAAACGCGTAGCGAGCTGGGCACAGACAAATTTTGCGCGGTTTCCAACGGGACGCAACAGTTTAATATTGGATTTCTGGCGGTGTACGGTCCGGAGAGCAAATGCGAAGGAACGGGCACCGCGACGATCAAAGGGCAGACAGTGCGCGTCGTGCTGACAGGGCAGGGAAGCTGTTCGTTCGATGCACGCTACGACGGCATAGAATTGCGCTTCCCCGGCACTGTGGAAAGTGGCTGCTCAACCTATTGTTCTGCCAACGCCAATCTGTCGGGCACCCATTATTTCATGGTTCAACCCGGAGATGAAGCTGCCCGTCAAACACTGGGGCGCGATATCGAAAGATTATGCGGTTAGCCCGGAACAACGAGGCAGGCTTGTCCGGCGGCCTTTAGCTTGCCGCACATTTCGTCTGCTGCCGCACGGCTGGCAAAGGGACCAGCCTGTAACCGAGTGAGTTGTCCGCTGTTCTTATAAGTCGGTTGCAGGGAATCAATTCCCGCAACTTTCCCTTTCAACGAAGCCCATAACTTCCTGGCGTTCGCATCTTCCCCAAAAGCGCCCAGCTGGATACGCCACGGGCTCGCCGCCGCAGGCGTCGCTGGTTTGGGGGCTGGCGCTGCCGCAGGTTTAACTGCAACGGGCGTCGTGGCTTTCGGCTTGGCTGCTGGAACGCCAACCGCTGGTATGTTCGCCGGAAAGCCGGGAGGATTTGCCGATGGTATTGACGAAGGCGGGACCGCTACCTGCTTGGTGGGTTTGGCCGGGGGGCTTGTGTTGATCGGGAATCCGGCGGCCTGAGCCGAAGCATTCCGGCTGGCGCGCTGTTCCAGATCGCCCGCAAGCACTGTTGCTGCCTGACGCTGTTCAAGTGGAACATATTTGTCCATTTGCGACAGGCTTTGCGAAGCCGGAGCCATGCCAGCCGACGAGGCAAGCGACATCAGGGCGTAAGCGCGAACCCAGTCTTTTGCGATATGTGTGCCATTGAACAATTCGGTTGCCAGCAAATATTGTGCCCGCGGGTCACCACGGTCGGCCGACGCCTGCAAAATGGGAAGCGCCTCAGGAACGCGGCCTTGATAGTGCAGCAGGTGGCCATAACTATCCATTGCCTTCAAATGACCTTGTGCGGCTGCCTTTTTATACCAGTCGAGCGCGATATTGAGGTCGGTCTTTACACCGCGTCCCGTTTTGTAGGCCTGACCCATGTTGAACTGGGCATCCGGATCGCCTTTTAGGGCAGGTTCGCGCCATTCCTTGACAGCGGCCTCATAGTCGCCGCGGCTCCAGGCATCGACCCCCGCCTTGACGTCAGCTGCAGCTGGTGCCGATTGCAGCGATAGTGCCAAGGCAGCTATAGCCAGTTTCGAAAGGTGCGACCCTAACTTCATGTAATTCCTCCGAACTAAAAGCGAGTTTCTTATAATATGCAAGAAACTCAAAAATGGTAAACATTTCCGATTAATCTCTTAACCAGCCCAATGCCCCAAATCATTAGGTCAGATGCGGCTATATAGATTAAGGTTTACGCTATGCCAGCCAATATTCGTGCGGTGAAATCAGGTGCAGCGTTAACGGATTTTTAGCCCTGTTCTGTCACATCCCCATTTGAAACATTTACAAAGGGGAATGATGTGAGGGTTCTCGCATTAGCATCACAGAAGGGCGGGTCGGGCAAAACCACCCTTTCTGGCCACTTAGCGGTTCAGGCACAACTTGCCGGAGCCGGGCCTGTCGTCTTGATTGATATCGATCCGCAAGGGTCGTTGGCCGATTGGTGGAATGAACGTGAGGCCGATCTTCCCGCTTTTGCCCAAACCACCGTTGCGCGCCTAGCCTCGGATTTGGCTGTTCTGCGCCAGCAGGGCTTCAAACTTGCTGTTATCGATACGCCACCTGCCATTACCATGGCGATCCAGAGCGTTATTTCGGTTGCCGAGTTGATTGTCGTTCCGACCCGTCCGAGTCCGCATGACCTGCGCGCCGTGGGAGCCACAGTCGATCTTTGTGAACGCGCCGGAAAGCCGCTGATCTTTGTGGTCAACGCAGCGACGCCAAAAGCAAAGATCACATCAGAAGCTGCCGTTGCTTTGTCGCAGCATGGCACCGTTGCACCAATCACTCTTCACCACCGTACCGATTTTGCAGCGTCGATGATCGACGGCCGTACGGTAATGGAAATCGATCCGGGCGGCAGGTCTTCGCAAGAAGTTGTCCAGCTCTGGGCTTATATTTCGGACCGACTGGAAAAGAATTTCCGCCGGACAGTATTCAGTGCTCCCGCCGCTGCGGCCAATCCGCAAGTCGCTGCCGCACGACCGATGGGCGGCTTTGGCCGCCGTGTTGTTGGTTGAGCGAAGAAAAGGGGGCAATGAAGATGAGCGAACCTAAGCCGATAGCATCACTTTCCGGAATTTTGCTGGCCCGCAAAGGGCTGGCCCGTCCCGCCATGCGCCGTCCGTCTTTGATGGGCAGCAATGGAAATGCCGCTTTGTCGCAGGACGACCTGGGCTGGAACGACATGGGTTATGATGTCGATCCTGATCCCAATACGCCGATGGATTATGACCACAGCTTCCACGGACAAAACCCGCTGGCGGGCGCTGTTCCGGAAGTTAAAAGCCAACAGGAACGTATTTTTGATGAATATGATTCTGAGTTTGACGCCGGATTTGACAGTTTGGCCGGAGCAGAACCGGAAGTTGATACGGCACTGACTGTGGTAAGCATGATCCCCGAACCGCCGGTGCAACCAATTACGCGCCGTGGAAAAACCGACGCGCCGCGTTCGCGGGCACGTTCGAAACCGGGGCTCAAGGAAAAGGCGGCCTTCACATTGCGTCTCGATGGAGAGCGTCATTTGAAGCTGCGTCTTGCCTGCGCTGTCCGGCATCAGTCGGCACAAAATCTCGTGACCGATGCGCTGGACGCATTTCTCGAATCCATGCCGGAAATTGGGCACCTTGCGTCCCACGTTCCAACGAAAAAACATTGAACCCAAGTCTGAGCTTTTTTGAGGTGATACCATGAATAGCAAATTTGTCGTAAAGCTCGCATTATCGACTGCTTTTGTGGCAGTGCCCGCGATGACCGCGTCGACTGCCGGTTTTGGGAGCACCGATAAAGTTTCGGCTAAAAAGGCCGGCCCTGAAAAAGCATATGACTGGGCGAAAAAGGCAGAACAGGCGTTCGCAAAGGGTAAGGCCGACCGTGCCCTGACCTTTGCGGAACTTGCTGTTGAAGCCGATATGCAGAACCGCGACTATCGTGGTCTTCTGGCCCGTATTTACATGTCGCAGGGACGTTTCGTCTCGGCAGAGCGGACGTTGATGGACGTGATGGAATTGGGCCAGGTGGATCCCCGCACGGTGATCAGCCTTGCCCTAGCCCGTATTGCCCAAGGCAATGTCGATTCTGCCGTCATGCTGGTCGAAGCAAACCGTTCGATCCTGCCCGTCAGCGACTATGGCCTGACCCTTGCCCTTGCGGGTCGTGCGGGTGAGGCTGTGAACATTCTTTCCGATGCGATCCGGGCCGACAGCGCCACGGTGCGCACCCGCCAGAATCTGGCGCTGGCCTATGCCCTTGACGGCCGCTGGCGCGATGCACGCATTATGGCGTCGCAGGACATGGCACAGTCGCAAGTAAATGACCGGATAGCCGAATGGGCGCAGTTTGCACGCCCCGAAGCCTATACATTGCGCGTCGCCGGACTATTGAAGGTGCGCCCCAACATGGCGGATACCGGGCAACCCGTCCGGCTGGCTCTCAACAGCGCCCCATCTGCAGGATTGGCGCAAGCCGAAGTGCCAGCGGCTCCGGTTGAAATGGCCTCTGCACCGCAAGCTGCACCGGTTGAACTCGCTGCACTTGGCCCTGCGCCTGTGTCGGATAGCGTTGGCTTTGCCGCTGTCGAAGCCGCTGTAAACACAGTGGAATCGGATCCATTGGCAGTTGCCGCTGTTGAAGAGGCTCCGCTGATCAAGGCGCCCGTTGTTCCTGCAAAGGCGGCTGCGCCTGCCGCACCGGTCAAGCTCGCGCTTGCCGATGTGCCGGCGTCGAAACCGTCGCTGAAGTCTTCGACCCATCTGGTGCAGCTTGGTGCGTTTTCGAACGCTGCAAATGCCGCTGCGGCGTGGAACAAATATAGCAAACGCTACGGCGTGTTGAGTGGCCTGGATTCGGCCAGCTCGACTGTTACGGTGAACGGCAAGAAATTCGTCCGTCTGGCCGCAACAGGTTTCACCAATAGTGCATCGGCAAATGCAGCATGCAGCAAGATCAAGGCGCAGGGCGGAGTTTGCCTTGTCCGTGCAGTGGGTGCCGAAAAGCCTGTGCGCATGGCGAGTGCTGCAGGTCGCAAGATCGCCGCGCGCTAAGTCGCAGCACATCGAAGTCCTTAAGGGGCGGCGGGTTCGGCTTAGGCCGGTATAACCTTGCCGCCCTTTAACATATGCCGCACCCGTCCTTGCACCGGCAAGCGGTCAAAGGGCGTATTTCCGGCAAGTGCAGCCATTTTGTCGCCATCGACCTGCCAAGGCGCATCGGGATCGATGAGGATAACATCGGCCTCGCAACCCTCGGCGATGCGCCCGGCATTTAATCCCAAAATGCGCGCCGGATTGGTGGCGAGCAGCTCGAAGAGGCGTCCGGTCGAAATCGTCCCCTCACGCACCAGATTGAGAGATAGGGCGAGCAGCGTTTCGGCCCCGGCCATGCCAGGTGCGGCTTCCGAAAAGGGAAGGCGCTTATCTTCGGGGCCCCGCGGGTCATGGCCCGATGAAATTACATCAATCGTTCCATCGGCCACTGCCGCGATGCAGCTCATGCGATTGGCCTCATCCCGCAGAGGTGGCGAAAGTCGGGCGAAAGTGCGGAAATCGAAAATGGCGTTGTCGGACAGGAATAGATGTCCCGGCGTGATACCACAGCTAATCCGTAAGCCACGAGATTTACCCTCCCGTATCAAATCAAGGCCGCGGGCGGTGGTCACCTGCCGGAAGTGGACATGAGCTCCACTTTCCTCGGCGAGAATCAAATCGCGGGCTATTGCAAGCGTCTCGGTTGCCGGCGAAGCGCTCGAAAGGCCAAGCAGTGTCGCTGTTTCGCCATTGGTTGCAACCGCTTTGCCGGCAAGTCCCGCATCTTCGCTGTGGACGATGACTGGCAAGTCAAGCGCCGCACAATAGCGCATGATCCGCAGCATAATCCCGCTGTCGGCAATCCAGCTACGTCCGGTGGCTACACCAACGGCACTCGCTTCTTTCATCAAGGCAATTTCGGCCATATGAAGCCCGTCCAACCCTTGCGTAGCGGCAGCGAGCGGGTGCACCCACAGGTCAGGTTTCCCTTTTAACGCGGCGTAACGAACGGTGGCGGGGTCATCATGAACCGGCGACTGGTCCGGCATCAGTGCCGCCCGTGTAATGCCGCCAAAGCGGAAAGCCGGCTTGTCGGTTTTGAAGACGCCCAGATCTATAATACCCGGCGCTACTATCAGACCTGATGCATCCAGCTGTTCGGCGATCGGCGCAGCCTTGCCGACGGACGCAATCTTGCCATTTTCGATATGGATATGCGCCGCCTCGGCCTTTGCAATGCCGGGAAGGACTGCCTGGCCGCCGAGGATGTTGATTCCGGTCATGCCCAACCCTCCACAGATCGCGCTTTTCGGGTTAGGATATCGAGGCAGGCCATACGGACGGCTACGCCCATTTCGACCTGTTCGGTAATGGCAGAACGTTCCACATGGTCGGCAATGTTGCTGGCAATTTCGACGCCGCGATTCATGGGGCCAGGGTGCATGACAAGCGCATCCGGTTTCGCCAGCGCCAGCCTGCGTTCATCCAGCCCGTAAAGATGGTAATATTCTCTGGGGGAGGGGATGAAATCGCCCTGCATACGTTCATTCTGCAGCCTGAGCATCATGACCACATCCGCGCCGTTTAACGCTGTGTCGAAATCGCTGTAAGATTTGGCACCAAATGCTTCGATCCCGTGCGGCATAAGGGCAGGCGGAGCAACCACACGGACGTCGGCGCCCAGACTTTTCAGGCAGAAAATATTGGACCGGGCCACACGGCTGTGGAGCACGTCGCCGCAGATCACAACAGTCTGTCCTTCCACGTCACCCTTCCGGCGCATGATAGTGAGGGCGTCGAGCAGTGCTTGGGTTGGGTGTTCGTGGCTGCCGTCACCAGCATTCAGAACTGGGCAGTCGACTTTGCTGGAAATGAGCTGCACCGCCCCCGAGCTTGCGTGGCGAATCACAATTGCATCGGCGCGCATGGCGTTCAGCGTCATGGCCGTATCAATTAGCGTTTCACCTTTTTTGACGCTGGACTGCGCAGCGTGCATGTTGACGACGTCGGCACCCAGCCGCTTTCCCGCTATCTCGAACGAAAGCAGCGTGCGTGTCGAATTTTCAAAGAAGGCGTTGATGATCGTCATGCCGGACAACCGGTCATCATGCTTTGCGGGCCCCGAACGGTTAAGAGCTACCCAATGTTCGGCCTCTTTCAAAATGTAGAGAATTTCCCATTTTTGGAGTCCGGCAATGCCAAGCAAATGCCTGTGCGGAAAAGCGTCCGAACCGGCTGGAAAACGGTCGGCGGCGATATTCTTTGTCCATGTCATTAAAGCGATGCCCTTAGAGGGAAAGCGGATGCATAGCAAGCATCACACAGTCAAAGCATCAATGGCCCCTTGCAGGATAAATGCAGCCGCACCGCTATCAATTTTCTCGGCTCTTTTGGCGCGGCTCATGTCGGCGGCGATCATGTCCCGCTCGACTGCCTGTGTCGACCAGCGTTCGTCACGCAGCAGGATGGGTAAGCCCAGATCGGCGATATTACGGGCAAAGGCACGGCTCGACTGGCTTCTGGGACTCTCGCTGCCATCCATGTTCAAAGGGAGGCCGATCACGATGCCCTTTGTCGGCCGGGTGGCGATTGCGGCCTGCAATGCGACTTTGTCTTTGGAAAATTTGCTCCGCTTGATGAGGTCGGAGGGTGAGGCAAAGGACCAGCCTGCGTCACAGAAGGCCGTTCCAATGGTTTTGCTGCCTACGTCCAGACCGATCAGCACCCCGCCTTCAGGGAGCGCATTGCGAAAATCGGAAACCTGTTCAAAGATCATTTGGCCAGGAACTTCTGCGTACGCCAAAGAGCATCCGCCCGGACATTTGCCCAGAAGAGCGGATAATCATAAACATGGTAGTTGTTGCCCGGCAGGACATAGGGACCCATGTCTACGGGGGCTCCAATCAATAAAAACCCTTTTTCATCGCAACGGGCAGGGACGGTTTCCGGGATTAGTTCGCCAGTGCTCATATCGCCCGAGGGTTTGAGCGTGCCGAGATTGGCTGCTGGGGGCGACGCGCCGTCCGCCCCGCCATTAAGGGGGTTGGTGCACAGGATCGGCGTGTCCTTACGCGATTCGCCGTTAAAGCCTGTCGTTGCGTTATATAGTTCCAGTATTTTGGTATATTTGGCGGGTTCTGCATAGCTTTCCCAACCCATGATGCAGCCTGTCTGGTCCGGCGACGTGCAGACAGGCAGACCCATTTCGGGGATGTCTGTGGTGATCGAAACCGGCCAGCCAACGACATAGGCCGCGACAATGCGCTTGGCGATTGGTTTGCCTGCAATGCGGTCTTTAAGAAGATGTGTCAGATGCAGCGCGCCCTGGCTGTGACCTGCCAATATGATGGGGCGGTCTTTCTGCACCGTTCTCACAAAATGATCGAAGGCAAGCAGGATGTCCTGATAGGCATCGTTCAGAGCTTGTGCGCCTTCCGGCTTTGTTGTCAGAAACGCACCAATTCCGGCCTGACGATAACGGGGCGCCCAGATTTCGCCCGACGCGGCAAAAGGTGTCGCAAGACCGCGCAGGAACAGTCGGGCCCGTGCCTGCGATTCCTGATCGTCAAGCGGCGCGTTCCAGTGCGTGCGAGCCATGAACGATGTGGGATGGATGAAGAAAATGGCGGCTGAACCCGGAACTTCGGTCTTTGGCGCGCCCACCGGTACCCACAATGTCGGATTGTTGTCCTTCTGCCCGGCACGCGAAAACCACATGGCAGGATCTTCATAGACATTTTTGGCAAGCGCGGCCTGCTTTTCAAACTTTACTGTCGGTTCAAGCTGGCCAATCGCAAAGTCGGTCAGTTCGTCCTGATAAATGCGCAGGACGAAACCACCCGCTATGACCAATACGATCAGGCTGGCGAACAGATAAAGAAATTTGCGAGCCAAAGTTGTAATTCCCGATGTTCGTGCGGCTGAAACAGCCAGCGCATGTACTCTATTTCGCAAAAATAGCACCGCAAATTTGAATGTGACCTGACAAGGGCCGCTTTTCCGTTGAAGCGAGCCATACGCAATGCTAGCGGCGGCGCTATGTCTGTAGATAAAGATACCGTGAACAAAATAGCACGGCTTTCGCGCATCGCGATCAGCGATGCAGAGGCTGACAAGATGGTCGGCGAGCTCAATGGCATTCTGGCCTGGGTGGAGCAATTGGGCGAGGTGGACGTCACCGGCGTTGAGCCGATGACGGCCGTCATTCCCAATAAGCTGCGCCTGCGTGACGATGTCGTCACCGATGGCGATGTGCGCGAAAAGGTCCTTGCAAACGCGCCCGCCCGTGAGGGCAGTTTCTTTGGCGTGCCGAAGGTGATTGAATAATGACCGATTTTTCCAGAATGGGCGTCGCCGCCATTCGCGATGGCGTGGCCAATGGCGAATTCAAGGCCGTTGAAGTGGCCGAGGCGCTGAATGCACGCGTTGCAAATGCAAAAGCGCTGAATGCGTTCATCGTAGAAACTCCGGAAAAGGCGCTTGAAGCAGCAGCGGCCGTTGACGCCGACCGCGCCGCAGGCAAGCCGCTTGGCAAGATGGCAGGTGTGCCGATTGGCATGAAGGATCTGTTCTGCACCGAAGGTGTCCAGACGACCGCCGCCAGCCACATTCTTGAAGGTTTCGTGCCTACCTATGAATCGACGGTGTCGGCGAACCTGTGGAAAGCGGGCGCCGGGATGCTGGGCAAGCTCAATCTCGATCAGTTCGCCATGGGATCGTCCAACGAAACCAGCTATTTCGGCAATGTCATTTCGCCCTGGCGCCGCAACGACGGAAGCAACGCCGCCCTTGCGCCTGGCGGGTCGTCGGGTGGATCGTCTTCGGCCATCGCAGCACGTCTGTGTCCCGCAGCAACCGGAACCGACACTGGCGGGTCCATCCGCCAGCCTGCGGCGTTCACTGGTATCAGCGGTATCAAGCCAACATATGGCCGCTGCTCCCGCTGGGGGATTGTGGCTTTCGCTAGTTCACTTGATCAGGCGGGCCCGATGGCACGCGATGTCCGCGATTGCGCCATCATGCTGGAGGCGATGGCCGGGTTTGATCCCAAGGACTCGACATCTCTCGACCTGCCTGTCCCTGAATGGGAAGCTGGTCTGAACAGCGATTTGAAGGGCAAGCGGATCGGTATACCCCGCGAATATCGTCTCGACGGGATAGACGAGGATATTGCCGCCATGTGGGACAATGGCATCGCCTGGCTGAAAGATGCCGGTGCCGAAGTTGTCGACATCAGCCTGCCGCACACCAAATATGCATTGCCTGCCTATTACATTATCGCCCCGGCGGAGGCATCGTCCAATCTGGCGCGCTATGATGGTGTGCGCTTTGGCTTGCGGGACCTGCCCGATGGTTCGGGCCTGCAGGATATGTATGCCGCGACCCGTGCCGCAGGATTTGGCGCCGAGGTCCGCCGCCGCATCATGATCGGTACATACGTTCTGTCTGCCGGCTTTTATGACGCCTATTATACGCAAGCCCAAAAGGTCCGCGCTTTGATCGCGCGCGATTTTGAGCAGGCATGGGCAAGCTGTGACCTGATCCTGGCCCCGACCGCACCAAGCGCGGCGTTCGGACTGGGTGAAAAGACGAGCGATCCGCTGGCCATGTACCTGAATGACGTGTTCGCCGTGCCTGCATCTCTGGCCGGTCTGCCTGCCATGTCGGTGCCTGGCGGCCTCAGCAAAGACGGATTGCCATTGGGCCTTCAGATCATCGGCAAGGCGCTTGATGAGCAGTCTGTACTGAATGCCGGTCTGGCAATCGAAGAACGTTCCGGATTTACGGCGGAAGCCGGAGAGTGGTGGTAAGATGAGCGAGTATCGTATCCAGGGAAACACCGGTGAGTGGGAGGTCGTCATCGGCCTTGAAGTCCATGCACAAGTTACATCCAATGCCAAGCTCTTTTCCGGCGCCTCTGCGGCCTATGGTGGCGAGCCAAACAGCCATGTTTCGCTCGTGGATGCGGCCATGCCGGGGATGTTGCCGGTGCCGAACCGCGAATGTCTGCGTCAGGCCGTCCGTACCGGAATGGCGATCAATGCCCAGATCAATCGGTGGTCGCGCTTTGACCGCAAGAACTATTTCTACGCCGATTTGCCGCAGGGATACCAGATTTCGCAGCTTTACCACCCCATTGTGGGCGAAGGTGAAATCGAGGTGACATTGAACGAGAAGGATCCTGATAGCCCGACCAAGAAAATCGGTATCGAACGTATCCACGTCGAACAGGATGCCGGCAAGTTGATGCACGACCAGCATCCGACCATGTCTTTTGTAGACCTCAACCGTTCGGGCGTTGCGCTGATGGAAATCGTCTCGCGGCCGGACATGCGTTCGCCGCAGGAGGCTGGAGCCTATCTTAAGAAACTGCGGTCCATTCTGCGCTATGTGGGGTCGTGCGACGGAAATATGGAGCAGGGCTCCATGCGCGCAGACGTCAATGTTTCGGTGCGCAAGCCTGGCGGCCCCTTGGGCACGCGGACCGAAACAAAGAATGTGAACTCGATCCGCTTCATGATGCAGGCCATCGAATATGAGGCGCAGCGCCAGATCGATCTGATCGAAAGTGGCGGCGAAGTTGTGCAGGAAACCCGCCTGTTCGACCCGAATAAGATGGAAACCCGTTCGATGCGGTCCAAGGAAGATGCGCATGACTATCGTTATTTTCCGGACCCTGACCTTTTGCCTGTCGAACTGGACGATGCGTTTCTGGAAGAATGCCGGGAAAGCCTGCCGGAACTGCCCGATGCAAAGCGCAAACGGTACGAAGGCATGGGGCTGTCTGCCTATAACGCCGCAGTCCTGACTGCAGAGGCAGAGACCGCGTTCTGGTTTGAGGATTTGCTCGGCCATGGCGTCGATCCCAAACAGGGGTCGAATTGGCTGCTGTCCGAATTATTCGGCGCACTCAACAAATTGGGCAAGTCGCTGGATGAAAGTCCGGTGAATCCTGCGCAAGCAGCCGAATTGCTCGGTCTTGTTGCCGATGGAACAATTAGCGGCAGCATTGCCAAGCAGGTCTTTGAAATCATGCTCGAAACAGGGCAGGGCGCAGCTGCCATTGTGGAAGAGCGCGGCCTGAAACAGACCAATGATACCGGGGCAATCGAAGCCGAAATCGCCAAGATCATGGCCGCCAATGAAGACAAGGTCGTCGAATATCGCTCGGGCAAAGATAAGCTTTTTGGCTTCTTCGTCGGTCAGACCATGAAGGCGATGCAGGGCAAAGCCAACCCGCAGGTCATCAACGAGCTGTTGAAGAAGGTGTTAGACGTCTGATATTAGGGCAGAACGTGCAGGAACAACAGTCCGTTTGACCAGATCAGAATATCGTCCGGGCTGAGGCCACCACGCTTTATGATCGGGCCATTGTAGCCAGCAGCGAACCCCTGCTCACGGTTCTTGTTGCCGAAAGCGTTTAAGTCGGCGGACGTCATGTTCAAAGCGATCGGGATCAGCTGCTCCATTTGGCGAAAAGAATCGACGATCGCCTCTTTGGCGCGTTTGCCGTCGTCTTCACTCCAAAGAAGGGCATTTTTGTCATGTTCGAACGATCGTTTATTTAACTGAACGATGCTCGTCACAGTTTGTTTGAAAACAACCGCATTGTTTCGAGCCAGCCGTACATCAGCGAAAACACGGATACTGGAAAAGTCAGGAGACAGATCATAGCGGAAGGATATCTCTGCTACATTCTCACCGGGCTGACCTGTATAGGACATGTCCTTGTGCAGGGCAGGCGTTCCTGCGTGTAGCCAATCAATAGTAGCCAGCGCTTTCGCTGAACTAGTTAGCGCAAGTGCATCAACGTCAAACCCGCTCAGTACTCCGCGTACAGGCTGTATGGTGTGTTCTGCTTTATCTTTCAGGGACTTGGATAAAATCTTCTTTTTGTCGTCAAGGGAATAGACGATCAAGGTATCAAGCAATCCCCCTGAAGGCGGGCGTGCGACACGGCCGACATCGACGGTGGATTCGATCGCAGTTTGGGGCAAAAACACGCGAACCTCGAATAGATCCGCCGACGTACGGTCCTTGGCAGAAAGTGTTACTGGATCGTTTCGCTTGCCTTGTGAGGCATCCGCAACAGCCGAATGCAATCCAGCGCACAGTCCCAAGATTAGGATCGGTCTCAGCATAGGACGGCTCTCAATAAATGGCAGGATAAACGGTTTTTTGATTTGCCCGTTCGAGGCGAACTGCGGTGGGTAGCCGAAAAGCTCCCACCGCAGGATCGGGTAATTGCCTTATTTTGCAGCCTTTATGGTTTTCGCGAACTCGACAAAGTTCTTTGCAAATACTTCGCGTAATTCGGTTTCGGCCGCTTCAGTTTCGTCGGTGGTTTTCGGAGGAAAGCTCGACAGGCCATTGCCACCCCGACCTTTGACCAGCTTAGCCTTGGTTTTACCGCCTCTAAAATCCTTGAAAATGAAGCGGTTGTTTAGCGAACGACCATAAATAGCCCTTTTGGTGTAGAAATTCTGCGTGATTAGCAGCTCCACGTAGCAAGGGGCGGTCGATGAGCTAAGCCGGTTGGTCGCCTTTGTCGAAACCTTCCTGTCGGCAATTGGGGTTTCATATATGATCTGCGAAGGCTGCAGCTTCAATTCCGTAACCAAATCAAGCGATTTAAGTGCTTCGATTTGGAGCCTAGGCCCGAGTGCTTCTTTCAGATATTCGGCTTCACTAATGTTCCGGTCCTTATTGGCGGCGGCATCGGCAACGGCTCCGATGATTCCGAAGCCCGAGAGAAGGCTAGTGGTCATAGCCTGGCCTTCCAATGTGGGAAAAACATGCAATTCACATTCAGGCGCTGCGGCATCCTGTGCCATTGCAGGGTGCGTAACGCAAACTGCAAATAATGCAGCAATTTTGCTTATGGTTGAAAATTTCATCATTCAGTCTCCAGCTTGAATTTAGAAAAGGGCAGGTCAGGACGGAGGCGTATTGGCTTCCGGGGGTTTGGGCGGTGAGTCTTGCGGTAATTCTGGTGCTTTGGTCTCAGAAATCGGACCAGAAGATGGTTCGGTTACTACCGCGAAGCTGATGTCTTCGCCGGTTCGTGCTTTCAGTTCGCGGCCTTTGGGAATGAAGCTTGATTTACCCTTCACCAGCGCCGCCGCGACGCCGACCGCAAACATTGTAGCTGCCGCCGCGCCGTTGTTGTTGCCGCCTTCTTCTCTATACCGTCCGTCGAGTAGAATCCGTTGGCCGTTGAGTTCTAGAAAACGTAATGAAATTCCCAAAATGCCGGGTTTGCCAAATGCGCCGTTCTTGGTGACGAAGGTGACTACACCTTCGCCTAATGTGCCTTTCGGAATAGCAATAGTTCCACCATGTACGACGTCATGCACAACCATGACCTTGAACTTGTCGCCTATATTGCTGCTCGTTGTTGAAATGTCGTCGATCAGGGACACAATTACCGGCGAACCGGCTAAAAGTTTCGCCTTTAAAGGCTCCACCTGCATCTGGGCCGTTTCCGAGGTGGGGTTCGGAAGAGACGTGACAGGAGTTTGTAAATCTTGGGCATTAACCGCAGCGCAGCAAATACCGAAAAGCGGCACAATTATTGTTTTCATGTGCCCCCCGGCAAAAGTCAGTGAAGATATAACTGGCTTATGGTTGCTTTGTACGTTTCGAGGGATGCCGATGCCCCGTTTATATTGCAAGCTGTTTCGGGGCCGTGATTGTTCAAAAAGCTATCAATTTTACAACTGGGCAAAAAGTTGCAGGTGGCTTGTCTAATAACTATGCAGAGTTCTGCATCAGAAATCCGCCTTTGGCGAAAAATTTTACTTTCTTTCCGGCGCCGCCGATTTAGAAAACATACGCACAAACAATAGACTGGTTTCTGTACCGGTCCGCAAAAGAGGGGGAGTTTTGCGTGCGTCCATTGACCATCGCGCTTGTCTTGAGCGCGTCATTTCTGTCGAGTCCGATTTCCGCCAATGACAGCGATAGCCTGAGTGCTTCGCCTTTTGGCGTTGTCGAAATCGCTGCTGACGAAGCTTCCAAGCTCGAGATGCCCAAACTGGAATTTACCGAGGGCCTTGAAGACGCGAAAAATTACGACAAATATTATTATTTCCGGCGCGACGAGACGGATTTTGCAACGGCCTATGCCGATATAACGGAATGCGACGGCTATGCCCGAGCGCTGGTTTCCAGCTATAAATATCAGGAAGCGCCTTATCCCTATGCGGGTACGCTGGCGGGAGCCGCCGGTGGCATGATTGCCAACGCCATGATGGCCGCGATCTTTGTGCCGGGCGAAAAGCGGCGGATGCGCCGCGTCAACATGCGGCAATGCATGGGATTCAAGGGTTATGAACGGATCGGGCTGAACAAGGAATTGTGGGAAACCTTCAATTTTGAAGAAGGGACAGGCGCCGAAGAGGAAGAGTCGCGGCTGCGTGCCCTGAAACTACAGGCTTTGGTTGCATCAAAAGCCGCTGCCACCGAAAAGGTATTGCCACGATGAACAAGATAATTCTCACTCTTGCCGCCCTGTCTGCTGCGGCAGCCCCCCAGATCGCTGCTGCCAAATCGAAGGTGCCGGTGTTTGTCGAGGCCAAGCATGTCAAAGACGCGCCTGTCGTCACTCTTGATCCGGCAAAGGCATATGTCCTCCTGCGTACGCCTTACGCAATGCCGATGCATTTTGTGAAAATTCCCAACGCCGAAGACCAGGCCGCCTACGACAAGCTTCGGGAAGAGGCATTCATCGAGGCCAAAGAAGACTATGCCAAAGCGATCGTGAAATATGAACGTGATCTGGCCGTCGCCAAGAAAACATCAGGCATGAAGCTGCCGAAAAAGCCCGTAGAGCCTACCGAATCCAATTTCCAGTTCACCCAGTTTTCGCAGATGGCGAACTTTACGATAGGCCCATTCAATCGCTTTTATAGCAAGGGCGGCGGGACCTACCTTCACGCTGTAACCCCCGGAACATACCGCATATTCGGGCAGGTAGATCCCTTGATCGGGGCAGGCGTCTGCTATTGTATGGGCAGCGTGACATTTACGGCAGAAGCTGGAAAGATTGTTGATCTCGGCACGTTGACCACCGATTTGGCCAATTCCGGCCCGGCGGAAAAGGGCGACAGCAGTTCGCCCCGGCTTGCCGCAATGACCCTCGCTTTGGACCCAGTTGACGCCAATACGCCGGTTGACCCGCGCCTTGCGTCTTTGCCGCGCATTCCTGCCGATTTGCGGGCTGCAGGAAAGGTGCCCAACTATATGGGTATTGCGATATCGCGCTTGCCTGCGATCAAAGGTGTTCTGGGATATCAGCGTGACCGCATAATCGACCGGAAGGCCGTGACGGAAGTTGCTCCGCAGGCCCCCGGCGATAGCATCCAACCCGCAGCAGACGCACCGGCAGCACAAAACTAGCGTCTTTCATTAAGACGACGACCCTGCGGAAAAGCTCAATCGCCGCTTGGTACTTGCCCTTGTGCACCTTTCCCGTTAGAGGCTCCCGTCGTTTGTGAAACGGCAGCTTTTCGTAAGCGGGCGTGGCGGAATTGGTAGACGCACCAGATTTAGGTTCTGGCATCGCAAGGTGTGGGGGTTCGAGTCCCTTCGCCCGCACCACGAAATGGGGTATAACCTGGGCTGCCGTTGAACCCGAAAGCCATTTAACAGTTTAAGGCAAGCTACCCGCTTGTCCCAGATAGAGAAGATAACATGCAGACCGTCGAGACACAGAATGAAGGCCTGAAGCGCGCATATCGGATGACGATTACCGCGAAAGATGTCGAATCGCGCATTGATGCCGAGGTAAAGAAAATCGCCCCTCAAGTGCGGATGCCCGGCTTCCGTCCCGGTAAGGTTCCGGCCAATCTGGTCAAGAAAATGCACAAGGATTCCTTGCTGCAGGATGCGCTCAACAGCTCCATCCAGGAAGGCGTGCAGAAGGCGATTGCCGACAATAAACTGCGTCCGGCAACCCAGCCCCATGTCCATCTCGACAATGACTATGCGCCCGGCAAGGATGCTGTGGTCGACTTCCATCTCGAAGTATTGCCGGCAATTTCCGCTCCGTCGATTGACGGTATCACGCTGGAGCGTCTGACCGTCGAAGTTACAGACGCCGCGGTTGACGAATCGATCCTGAAGCTGGCCGCTGGTCAAAAGAGCTTCGAAGCCGCAGATAAGAAATATGCCGCCAAATTGGGCGATAGTGTCGTGATCGATTTTGAAGGCAAGATCGATGGCGTCCCGTTCGAAGGCGGGAAGGGCGAAGGCATGGCGGTCGAGCTTGGCTCAGGCCAGCTGATCCCTGGATTTGAAGACCAGCTGGTCGGCGTAAAAGCCAATGATGAAAAGGTCATCAACGTAACTTTCCCGGAAGATTACAACGCCGAGAACCTGAAGGGCAAGGCTGCAACTTTCGATATCGTTGTGGCTGAAGTCCGTAAGCCGGTCGAAGCAAAAGCCGATGATAATCTTGCCAAGATGTTCGGCTTGGAAGGCATCGACAAGTTGCGCGAGCTGATGAAGGTTCAGGTCGAGCAGGAACATAATGGCCTGACGCGCACCTATATGAAGCGCCAGTTGCTTGACCAGCTTGCCGCGGACCATGATTTTGACGTTCCGCCATCGATGGTCGAAGCGGAATTCGAGCAGATTTGGGCACAGCTTGAACAGGAAGCTGCGCGTGAAGAAGATCCCGAAGCCGCGAAGAAGGAAATGGAAGCCGAGCGCAATGATTATCGCGATATTGCCGTTCGTCGCGTGCGTCTTGGCCTGTTGCTGTCCGAAATCGGTCAGGCAAATGGCGTCGAGGTCAGCAGCCAGGAAATGAACATGCTGGTTCAGCAAGCGGCCCAGCAATACCGCCCTGAAGACCGTCAGCGTTTTGTGCAATATTTGCAGGAAAATCCGATGGCGGCGGCTCAGCTGCGCGCGCCTCTGTTCGAAGACAAGGTTGTCGATTTCCTTTTCGGTAAGGCGACCGTAACCGAAAAGACAGTGACGAAGGAAGAACTGGAAGCGGCGATCGAAGCCGAACCGGATGCAAAGCCCGCTGCAAAGAAGAAGGCTCCTGCCAAAAAGGCAGCGGCTAAGGAAGAGGCGTCTGCCAAGGAAGCCAAGCCTGCGGCAAAGAAGGCTGCTCCTAAAAAGGAAGCCGCCGAGGCTAAGGACGATGCTAAGCCGGCTGCGAAAAAGGCACCGGCCAAGAAGGCTGCAGCGAAGAAATAAGCTTCCTGTAACTTCACATAAGACAATATTTTGGGGGCCGCATTTTGCGGCCCCCTTTTTGTTTGAGGGCAATCAGGCCATGGGTATGAAAAAGGGGGCCGGAATGCACCGGCCCCCTTTTTCTGCTTTGATAGGGTTCAGGCCAGATCAAACCGGTCTGCGTTCATCACCTTGACCCATGCCTTGACGAAATCACGCACGAACTTTTCTTCGTGCCCTCGCTCCGCATAGACTTCGGCGGTGGCGCGAAGCTGGCTGTTCGATCCGAAGATGAGATCGGTACGCGTGGCGCGCCATTTTTCGGTGCGACCGCCACGTGTGTAGCCAATGAATTCTTCATCGCTTGCAGTATCGACACGTTCCCAGAATGTTTCGATATCCAGCAGGTTGACGAAGAAGTCGTTCGACAGCACGCCTTTCCGATTTGTCAGCACACCTTCGGGAATGTCCTTATGGTTTGCACCCAGAACCCGCAAACCGCCGACGAGCACTGTCATTTCCGGGCCTGACAGGCCAAGTAGCGAAGCCCGGTCAATCAGCAGTTCCTCGGTCTTCACCGGCTGACGCGTTTTCAGATAATTGCGGAAGCCATCGGCCTGAGGTTCCATCCAGTGGAAGCTTTCGACATCTGTCCAGTCCTGGGTCGCGTCGCCGCGTCCTCCTGTAAATGGAACGGTGATATCAAATCCTCCGTCTTTTGCCGCCTTTTCGACCGCTGCCGATCCCGCCAAAACAATCGCGTCGGCAAGGCTCATCGAACCGCGCAGTTCTTCAAGCTTTGCCAGAACCTTAGCCAGCTCTTCGGGCTCATTAACATCCCAGTCCTTTTGCGGTGCAAGCGCAATCCGTGCACCATTGGCACCACCGCGTTTGTCCGATTTGCGGAAAGTTGATGCCGATGCCCAAGCGGTTTTGACAAGCTGCGCTACAGTCAGGCCGCTCGACAGGACAGCGGACTTGAACGCAGCGACCTCTGCATCAGATGGAACGACGCCCTGCGGCACAGGATCCTGCCATATCAGGTCTTCTTCCGGAACTTCCGGTCCCAGATACAGGCATTTCGGTCCCATATCGCGGTGGCACAGTTTGAACCAGGCACGGGCAAATGCGTCATCCAGGGCGGCCTGATCATCGCGGAAGCGCTCTGAAATTGCCCGGAATTCCGGATCCATCTTCAACGCCATGTCGGCGGTGGTCATCATTGTGGGGACCCGCTTGTTCGGGTCACGCGCGTCAGGTGCCATATCTTCGGGGTCAGGATTGATCGGCTGCCATTGCTTGGCACCCGCCGGGCTCTCGACCAGTTCATAGTCATATTTGAACAACAGGCGAAAATAGTCGCCGCCCCATTTTGTCGGGTTGTTCGACCAGGAACCCTCAATGCCGGAGGTTGTGATGTGACCTTTTCCGATTTCCTCGGCGTCGGTCAGCCAGCCGAAACCCTGCTGGTGGATTTCCTCGCTTGCAGGCGCCTTGCCGAAATTCGCGGCGGGCTTTGCCCCATGCGCCTTGCCAAATGCGTGGCCACCGGCGGTCAGAGCGACGGTTTCTTCCGAGTTCATTGCCATTCGGCTGAACGTCGCCTTCATGTCGCGTGCAGATTTCAGCGGGTCGGGATCGCCACCGGGTCCTTCCGGGTTTACATAAATCAAGCCCATCTGGATTGCAGCCAGAGGACCCTCCAGATCAGCTTGCTCTTCGGTAATGCGGGTCTTTGCGCCCTCGTTCACCCAGATTTCCTCGGCACCCCAGAATGTGTCGCCTTCGGATTGGTATACGTCCTTGCGACCGCCGCCAAAACCGAAGACGGGGCCACCCATGCTTTCGATCGCGACATTACCGGCAAGGATGAACAGGTCTGCCCAGCTTATCGATTGGCCATATTTCTGCTTTATCGGCCACAAAAGGCGCCGTGCCTTGTCAAGATTGCCGTTGTCCGGCCAGCTGTTGAGGGGTTCGAACCGTTGCTGCCCGCTGCCGGCCCCGCCACGACCATCGGTCACGCGATATGTTCCCGCTGCGTGCCATGCCATGCGGATCATGAAGGGACCGTAATGGCCATAGTCGGCCGGCCACCACGGTTTGCTGTCCGTCATCAATGCCGTAAGATCGGCTTTCAACGCCGCGTAATCGAGCTTTTTGAACGCTTCGGCATAATTGAAATCCTCGCCCATCGGATCGGGCGAAACGCCGTGTTGGTGCAACATATCAACCGGCAGCGCGTCGGGCCACCAATCCTTATTCTGTCGTCCGAGCAATGAGCGGATTTGATTCTCGCCGCCATGTACGGGGCAACCTGCCTTGGGGTCTGCATCTGCCATAAGTCTATCCTCTTCTTTCGGGTTTGAGTCGATTTTTAGAAAATGCCACTCGCTCCTTAATCGGTCAAAGCAATGAAACGACACACACTAATCGATTTTATCGAAATTAGTTCCGGCATGGCGAACGTAATCTTAACCCTTTTCCTGCTTGAAACTTTTGCCCTTCACGCCGATGTAGGCGCAAAGGCAATTGAGCCAAAACAGAGGTATTTATGCACGATCCTTATTTCGATCCTACCACCGCACTCGTTCCCGTTGTTATTGAGCAATCAAACCGAGGCGAGCGCAGCTGGGACATTTTCTCAAGGCTACTGCGTGAACGTATCATTTTTGTGACGGGCGAAGTCGAAGACGGCATGGCCTCGATCATTACGGCGCAATTGCTGTTCCTCGAGTCGGATAATCCGAAAAAAGATATCTGGATGTACATCAACTCGCCCGGAGGCGTTGTGACCGCCGGTATGGCGATCCACGACACCATGCAGTATATCCGTCCCAAAGTGGGCACGGTCTGCATCGGTCAGGCGGCGTCGATGGGCAGTTTCCTTCTCGCGGCGGGTGAGCCCGGAATGCGGGTTGCGCTGACCAACAGCCGCATCATGGTGCACCAGCCTTCGGGCGGCGCACGCGGGATGGCGTCGGATATCCAGATCCAGGCGAATGAAATCCTGCGTATTCGCAAGCGGATGAACGATCTGTACGCGAAATATACCGGAAAGCCGCTCAAGGAAATCGAGAAGGCGATGGACCGCGATACGTTCCTGGAAGCAGAAGAGGCTAAGGCGTTCGGTATCGTTGACCAGGTTTTCGATAAGCGCCCTGCAAATCCAGACGCTGAAGCGGGATAAACCTGTTAGGTTTTTGTCCACCAGTTTTACTAACATGGCGAACCCCTTTTTGGGCTATTGCCAAAATCGAACGCATCTTTAGGATGACGTTTCTATTACAATTCGCGCCCCTGCGGGCGTGGAAGCAGGACATTTTATGACTAAGCTAAGCGGATCCGATACCAAGAGCACACTTTACTGCTCCTTCTGCGGGAAATCGCAGCACGAAGTCCGCAAACTGATTGCAGGGCCTACGGTATTCATCTGCGACGAATGCGTTGAATTATGCAACGATATCATTCGCGAAGAAACCAAGGGTACGTTGACCGGCCGCAAAGAAGGCGAAGTGCCGAGTCCGCAGGAAATCTGCGACGTTCTTGACGATTATGTCATTGGCCAGCCGCAGGCGAAGCGCGTTTTGTCCGTTGCTGTCCACAACCACTATAAGCGCCTGAACCATGGCGCAAAGGGTGCTGATGTCGAACTGGCCAAGTCGAACATCCTGCTTGTCGGACCGACAGGTTGTGGCAAGACCCTGCTGGCGCAGACTTTGGCAAAGACGTTTGACGTCCCATTCACGATGGCGGACGCGACGACTCTGACCGAGGCGGGCTATGTCGGTGAAGATGTCGAAAACATCATACTGAAGCTGTTGCAGGCGTCCGACTATAATGTCGAAAAGGCGCAGCGCGGCATTGTGTACATCGACGAAATCGACAAGATCAGCCGCAAGGCTGAAAATCCGTCAATCACGCGCGATGTCAGCGGGGAGGGCGTTCAGCAGGCCCTTCTGAAGCTGATGGAAGGCACGACCGCAAGTGTGCCGCCCCAGGGTGGCCGCAAGCATCCGCAGCAGGAATTTCTGCAGGTCGACACCACCAACATCCTGTTCATCTGCGGCGGCGCGTTCGCAGGCCTGGAAAAGATCATTTCCAATCGGCTTGAAGGCAAGTCCATCGGATTTGGTGCCCATGTGGCCGATCCGGACGAACGCCGCACAGGCGAAGTGCTGAAACAGATCGAACCCGAAGATCTGCTGAAATATGGTTTGATCCCTGAATTTGTGGGCCGTTTGCCGGTGACCGCAACGCTGGAAGATCTCGACATTGCCGCACTGGTGAAGATCCTGTCCGAGCCGAAGAATGCGCTTGTTAAGCAGTATCGCAAGCTGTTCGAGATGGAAGATGTGGGCCTGAGCTTCACCGACGATGCTCTTGAAGCGGTCGCCAAAAAGGCGATTGAGCGCAAGACAGGTGCGCGTGGTTTGCGTTCGATCCTAGAGGCGATTTTGCTCGATACGATGTTCGACCTGCCGACATTTGACGGCGTGGACGAAGTTGTGGTCGACAAGGATGTTGTTGAAGGCCGTAAAACTCCGGTGCTCGTATACGCCAAATCGGCAAAGGCCGAGAAGGAAGACGCGGCTTAAAGGCAGGCTGCGGAAGGGCACTGTTGCGCCGCTGCAACAACTTCTAAAAAAAACATTAAATGCCCCTTTATGCCGCGGTTGCTGCAGCGCAGCACTTTGCCTGCGTGTGCGCAGTCGCTAAGGCCGAATCACTGCTGATTTGGGGCCCGGCTGTCATTTAACTGACATTTTCCAACCCCAAGGGGGCGCTGCGACCACTCCCGCCGCCGCGATTCGACAAATCGGACGCGTAGATTTGAGGTGGGTCGTTGGACATATAAGGGGTCTAGACATGAAATTTCGTTACACACTCGCTGTCAGCGCTGTTGCGCTTTCGGTATGCAGTTTTTCAAATGCGGCTTTCGCACAGTCGACCGGCTCGATCGAAGTCGACGATGAAGAAGTTGAAGCCATCGTTGTGACCGGTAGCCGTGCAGAGCAGGGCGTAAAGGGAGTTGTTGTACCCGACGCCACCAAGCCTCGCGCGGTTCTGACCGAAGAATTCATCGCCACGCAAACCTCTGGCCAGTCGATTCTGAACACGATCAACCAGGTTCCCGGCGTCAACTTCACCAACTCGGACGCTTATGGTTCGTCTGGCGGTAACCTGCGTATTCGCGGTTTTGACGGTAACCGTATCAGCCTGACCTTCGACGGTTTTCCGCTGAACGATACTGGTAACTACGCCATCTTCTCGAACCAGCAGCTTGATCCGGAACTGATCTATTCGGTCAACGTCAACCTCGGCACCACCGACGTTGACTCGCCCACGGCATCTGCTGCCGGCGGCACGGTCAACTATCTGACGCGCACCCCGAAAAGCGATATGGGCGGCGTTACTGTTCTGACTCTGGGTGGCGAAAATTATAAGCGTGCTTTCGGTATGTTCGACACCGGTGAATTCACCAAGTTCGGCACCCGCGCATTCATCGCCGCGTCCAGAACGGAATATGACAAGTTCAAAGGTCCGGGCGAAATCAAGAAATTCCAAGTGAACGCCGGTATCTACCATCCGATCGGCGACAATGGCGACTTCATATACATCAAGGGCCATTACAACGAAAACCGGAACAATTTTTACCGGAACATCACCCTGGCTGAAATCCGCTCGATCACCGGCCGTCCGTTGATGGCCAATGTCGGCGGCTTCACGAAGGCGCAGGAAGAAACCATCTTCAACTTCGACAACCTCGATACCTGCGCACGCACCTTTGCCGGTCCTGGCGTTGCCCAGAACGACAATGGCGGTTCGGGCCCCAACGGAACCGGTGCAAGCGCCCCGGCAATTGCTGGTTCGACGGCAAATAACCCGTTGAACACGTCGAGCTGCAGCAACTTCTTTGGAGTCCGTATCAACCCTTCGAATACCGGTAACATCCGCCTGAACTCGAAGTTCACGATCACGGACAGCCTGACCTTCACCTTCGACTATGGCTATCAATATGTTCAGGCCAATGGCGGCGGTTCAACGGTTATCGCTGAAAACTCCGCGATTGTGCGTGGTTCTTCGGGTCTCGCTGGCAAGGATTATAACGGCGATGGCGATTTTCTCGACTCGATCCGTTTCTACACGCCGAACAACACCCGCACCAACCGCTTCACGGTCCTGACCTCGCTGATCTGGGACATCACCGACGCGCACCGCGTTCGTGTGGCCTACACCTTTGACCGTGGTCGTCACCGTCAGACCGGCCAGTGGGGCTATCTGGATGGCCGTGGTTTCCCTGAATCGCCCTTTGGCGGCTTGACCGGACGTCCGGTTCTGTCGGCAGATGGCGTTGAGCTGCGTCAGCGCGATCGTCTTTCGATCGCTTTGCTGAACCAGCTTTCGGCGCAATATGTCGGTAAGTTCTTCGACGACGCCCTGCGGGTCGAGGCAGGTCTGCGTATGCCGTTCTTCGAGCGCGATCTCGAAAACTTCTGCTTCACGCAAACCAGCGGTAGCGGTTTTGCAACCTGCACCTCGCAGCCCGTTGGCACGACAGCAGTTCCGAACACCGGTGGCCAGATCTTCATCGTGCCGCCTACGGCAGTGGGTCCTTTCGCATCAAACGCGGTATGGGCACCTTTCACGGCGAAATACAAATTCTCGCCCGTCCTGCCGAGCTTTGGCTTCACCTACCGGATTACCGATGATGCATCGATCTTCGGCAGCTATGCCAAGGGCTTCTCGTCGCCGCGTACCGACAACCTTTACCGTGCGCCGATCGTGTCGGTTGATCCTGAAACCACCGATACGTTCGATTTGGGTGTTCGCTACACCACCAACCGCGTCCAGGCACAGGCTACGGCATGGATGACCGATTTCAAAAACCGCATCGTAACCTCGTTCGATCAGGTTAATGGTATCTCGGTCGACCGTAACATTGGTACGGTTAAGGGTAAGGGCGTCGATATCGGTATCGCCATCCGTCCGCTGGACTGGTTCACCTTCCAGGGTAATGCGTCGTACAACGACTCGACGCTGCGTGACGACATTCTGGTGTCGAGCACCGTTACCCTGCCCACAAAGGGCAAGCGCGTCGTGGAAACGCCGAAATGGACCCTTGGCTATCGTGCACAGGTCGAATTCGGCCCGGTTTCTGCTGGCCTGCAGGTCAAATATGTCAGCGACCGTTTTGCGACCGACCTGAACGACATCAAGTCGGAAGCCTACACCACGGCTGACTTCGATGCCCGTTTCGATCTGGATCAGTTCGGTGCGAAGAACAGCTGGTTGCAGTTCAACGTGACCAACATCTTCGACCGCTTCTATCTTGCCAACATCGGCACCCAGATTGCTGGCCCTGCAAACAATGGTCTGGTTCTGGTTCCGGGTCTGGCCGCAGGCGCTTCGATCCCTGGTGGTTCGGCTCCGAACTTCAGCATCGGCGCACCGCGCACCTTCTCGGGCACCTTGCGCATCGGTTTCTAATCAACCGATCAGAGCGAATAGGAAAGGGCGGGGCTTCGGCTCCGCCCTTTTTATTTGCTATTTGTAGATGCAGCTATCGAGGCCATCGCGTTGAACCACGCGGATGCGGGCGGCGATGCTGTTGCCATAACGACGTGTAAAGCCGCCTGCACCGTGGACGGCACGTTTTTTGGGCAGCGGAAGTACTGCGGCGATTCTCGCTGCTTCCTGACGGGTCAGGTTCTTCGCGCTTTTCTTATAATAACGCTGTGCTCCGGCTTCGGCACCATAAGTCCCGATGCCCGTTTCGGCGACGTTCAGATAGACTTCCATGATGCGGCGCTTGCCCCAGATCGTTTCGATCAGGAATGTGAAATAAACCTCCGGCACCTTGCGCAAATAGCGTGTCCAGCCGCTGCCTTGCCAGAGGAACACATTTTTGGCGGTCTGCTGACTGATCGTGGAGCCGCCGCGCATACGGCCGCCGCTCTTGTTACGTTCCAGCGCCTTTTCAATAGCTTCGCGGTCAAAGCCGTCATGATTGCAAAATTTGCCATCCTCGGCCGCGATAACGGCCCGGACCAGATTGGGTGAGATGTTGGACAGCCGCGTCCAATCCCGCGTCGCTCCATTGCTGTCGAACAGCATGGTCAGGGTCGTAGGGACGGGTACCACGGCGTAAATCGCGGTCAATGCGACACTACCGATCAAAAAATAAAGCAACCATTTGAAGGTAAAGCGGAAGAAACGGGCGGAAAACGAGCGCTTCGGTTCGGTCATAGACCAAAGCTAGCGCAGCATATTCCGCCCGTCACCTGTTTTTACGGTTTGCCTTAATTGGCGAGAATCAAACGCTTTTCACCCGCGATGCGCATCATCGCCTTCTGAAGCTTTTCAAACGCGCGTACTTCGATCTGACGCACACGTTCGCGGCTGACATTATATGTCTGGCTCAGCTCCTCGAGCGTTTTAGGCTCGTCGATCAGGCGGCGCTCGGTCAGGATGTGCTTTTCACGATCATTCAGGCTGTCGAGTGCTTCAGACAGCATTGCATGCCGCATGTCGCCTTCCTGTGCCTCGGCAACACGTTCATCCTGCAAAGGCTCGTCATCAACAAGCCAATCCTGCCACTGGCCGTCACCATCTTCGCGCATCGGCACGTTGAGTGACGTATCGCCACCCATCGCCATCCGGCGGTTCATGTTGTGCACTTCTTCTTCAGACACGCCCAAATCTGTCGCGATCTTGCTGACCGCTTCCGGATTTAAGTCGCCATCTTCAAAGGCTTGCAGGTTATTCTTCATACGACGCAGATTGAAGAACAGCTTCTTCTGCGCTGCGGTGGTGCCGATTTTCACCAGGCTCCAGCTACGCAGAATGAATTCCTGCATCGATGCACGGATCCACCACATTGCGTAGGTGGCAAGACGGAAGCCCCGGTCGGGATCAAATTTCTTAACGCCCTGCATCAACCCGATATTGCCTTCCGAAATAAGCTCGGAAACCGGCAATCCATAGCCGCGATAGCCCATCGCAATTTTGGAAACGAGGCGCAGGTGCGAGGTGACGAGCTGCTCGGCAGCTTTCGGGTCACCATGTTCCTGATAACGCTTGGCGAGCATATATTCCTGCTCGGGCTTGAGCACCGGGAATTTCCGGATTTCGCTCAAATATCTATTTAGGCTCGCATCCCCCCCGAGAGCAGGGATTGTGGCCGGAACATTCTTATGATCAGACATGTTTCTCTCTTTCAATGTTGCCTGCAACCGGGCCTCATCAAGCACCCGACAGCACGCGTTCCCTATCAAAACCTATATACGAAGATGACTTAACAGAAGCTGCATATCTTCTGGTAAACTGCTTTCGAACAATAAAGTTTCTCCAGATATTGGGTGAATAAACCCCAGCGACGCGGCGTGCAATGCCTGTCTATCGAATTTGGACTGATTTTGTCCGATTCTGTATGGGTTTTGTCGATTAGAATAAACGGAATCCCCAATTAACGGGTGTCCGATATGCGCCATATGGACGCGAACCTGATGTGTCCGCCCAGTTTCCAATGTGCACTCAACAAGCGCTGTTTTGGCAAATGTTTCAACCGTGCGGTAATGGGTAACGGCATGCTTTCCTTTGTTTTCAGGAAGTACGGCCATTTTTTTGCGGTTGGTCGTCGACCGGCCTATTTGCGTCTTTACCGTGCCGGCGGGCGGCGCAGGAATGCCGTTGACGATCGCTAGATAGCGTCGCTCAATGTCATGTGCGGCGAATAGTTTTGCCAGCCCCTCATGCGCGGAATCGCTTTTCGCAACGACCAGCAGGCCCGACGTATCCTTGTCGATTCGATGCACGATACCCGGACGTTCGACGCCGCCAATACCGGATAGCTGCCCTTTGCAATGGTGTAGCAACGCATTAACGAGTGTGCCGTCCGCATGGCCAGCCGCGGGATGGACGACAAGGCCCGCTGGCTTGTCGACGATGATCAGATGTTCGTCTTCGAATACAATAGTCAGGCCGATTTCCTGCGCTTCGGCCTTGTCCGGGCGTGGGGCAGGGACAGAAAGCTCGAAATTCTGTCCGGCAAATTTCTTGGAGGCTGCGTCGGTCGTCGCCTTACCTGCAATCCGCAGCGCGTCCTCAGCGATCAGAGCCTGAATACGGGCGCGCGAAAATTGGGGCAGGGCATGGGCCAATGCACTGTCCAGGCGTCCTTCGCCTAACACTCCTGAAAATATGGTATTTTCCCCAACCATCGCCTAGACATGGGTGATGCCATTGCGAATATCAAGGAAGCATCACAACGAACTTCTGGAACGGTCGCTTGCTGCCGGAAATCAGGAGTGCTGCGGCCTTCTTTTGGGGCAGGGTGATCGTGTGCTGGAGGTGGTGTCTTGTACCAATGTGGCGGATGATCCTGCGCTAAATTTCGAACTGGACCCCGGGGTTCTGCTGTCCCGCCACAAGGCCGCGCGTCACGGCGGAATGCCGATTATCGGCTATTACCATTCCCATCCCAATGGCCGCGCCGAACCATCGGCAACCGATGCAGCACAGGCGGCGGATGATGGACGCTATTGGGTGATAATCGCCGGAAACAGCGTGTCAGGCTGGAGACCTGAAGGGCAAGCAGAGCAAGTAATCGGATTTGAGTCCATTCCCATCCTAGTCGAGGGTTGAATCCACGGGAAACAACGTCCATGAGCGCTGCAACAAGCTAATTTGGGAATTTTATCAATGACGGAGTCCGAAGTAGACCTTGCCAGCCTCTTATGTTCGCGGTTGTGCCATGACCTCCTGAGCCCTGTCGGGGCGATGAATAATGGCCTCGAATTGCTGGCGGACGAACATGATCCGGAAATGCGGCAGCGGTGCATGGATTTGCTGGCCGAAAGCGCGAAATCGGCGGCGGACAAACTGAAATTCTTTCGCCTCGCTTTTGGTGCGGCGGGCGGATTCGGTTCGGAAGTTGATCCCAATGATGCCAAAGCAGTCATCGAACCTTTGGTAACAGCGTCCGGACGGACGACCCTGGAATGGGCGGTGCCCGCCGGTTTCATGCCCAAACGCGCCATCAAGATTTTGCTGAACCTCGTCCTGCTCGCCAATGACGCTCTCGTGCGGGGCGGAACTTTGTTCGTCGGTGCCGAAAGCCGTGAGGGCGAACATGAGATCGTCATCCGTGCCAATGGCCCGCGGATTGTGATGGACGAAGCCATACGCACGACGCTGTCGGGAAATCTGGAAGCTGGATCGGTTGATTCGCGTACGGCGGCGGCCTGGATGGCGCGCAATCTGGCGGTGCGTGGCGGCGGTTTGGTGCAATTGGCCGAACCTGATGCCGAACATCTGATAATCGGCGCGCTCATACGCAATTGACCCTTGCGAAAAGGGGCTTTGTAAACGGCATCTTAACCATATCAGGGCACATCTCCAGCTTCGCTTATCGAGGCTGGATAAATGGACGAACTGCTGGACGAATTTATCGCTGAAACGCGCGAAACGCTTGAGGCGTTGGCCGGTCAGTTGGTTCAATGGGAAAAGACCCCGCAAGATCGCGCTCTGATCGACAGCGTTTTCCGCTTTGTCCATACCGTGAAGGGGAGCTGCGGCTTTCTCGATCTGCCCCGTTTGCTGCGGCTGAGCCATGCTGCAGAAGATGTTCTGAGCTGCGCCCGTGATGGCCTGATCGTCGCCTCTCCCGCGCTCGTGTCTGCTATCCTCGCCGTCGTCGACCGCATTGCGGCGCTGACCGAAGCGCTGGAATCGGGTCGCGCAGTGTATGACGATGATGGCGACCTGATCGACGCCATGCACGAATTCCTGCCAACGCATTCCGGCAATGCGACGCCATCGCTATCGGGCGAAGAGGGTGCGCCTGCCGATATGGATGACGACGCAGCCGGCACACGGTCAAAGGCGCGGTCGGTCCGCGTATCGCTCAGCCTGCTCGACCGGCTGATGAATGGCGTGTCAGACATGGTATTGGCCCGCAACGAAGTATCGCGCCAGCTACGAAAATCCCAGGCAGGTGCAGAAGTCGACCTGGCCTTCGCCCGCCTGTCCGCCTCGGTTGCCGAAATGCGCGATGCGGTCGGACTGATGCGCATGCAGAATATTGACCGCCTGTTTTCGTCCTTGCCCCGTTTGCTGCGGGATATTTCGCTGGAGCTCGGCAAAGAGGTCGAACTGCGGATTGACGGAAGCGAGGTCGAAGTCGACCGTGAAATGGTGGAAGCATTGCGCGATCCGCTCACCCATATCCTGCGCAATGCGGTCGATCATGGCATTGAACATGCCGACGAACGTATCGCCGCCGGGAAAGATCCCGTTGGCCATATCCGCATCGTCGCGCGCCAGTCGGGCAACCAGATCCTGATCGAGATCATAGACGACGGCCGCGGTATCAACCTTGAGAAGCTCGGCACACGGGCCGTTTCCGCGAAAATTGTCAGCGCTGCGGAATGGCAGAAAATGCCGGAGAAGGCGCAACTCGGCACCATTTTCATTCCCGGTCTGTCAACAGCGGATTCCGTAACCGCCATTTCGGGTCGCGGTGTCGGAATGGACGTTGTCAAAAGCAATCTGCAAGCCATCGGCGGAACCGTTGATCTGGAGAATTATGAGGGGCTCGGCCTCAAAATGACGCTGCGGCTGCCCTTGACGCTATCGATCATCGCAGGGCTGACGATTAAAGCGGGCAACCAGTTTTTCGGGATTTCGCGCAATTCCATTGTCGAAATCCTGTCCACGACAAACAAGAATGTATCCATTGAAGAACTGGGCGGCGCACAGATCGCGCACATCCGTGGCGAACGCTACCCATATGCGAAACTCGAAAAACTGCTCGGCATCGCCGAGTCGACGGACAGCGTGATGACGGGCCGGACACTGGTCCTCATCCGCCCTGCCGTTGGCACCACCTATGTGCTCGATGTCGAAAATGTGATCGATACCGAGGAATTGGTGGTTAAGCCGGGCGCCCCGATCATCATGGAAACCGGTCTTTATGCGGGAACGACGTTGCCTGATAATGGCCGGCCAATGCTTTTGCTGGATGCAAGCGGCTTGGGCGCAGCGATTGGTATTGAGCAGACCGAAGACAATAGAACCGACGACGTCGCGGAATATGCGGTTAAGGAAGCGAAACGACCCTCCGCCTTGCTGTTCATCGCAACGGACGGAGCGCAGCGTGCGGTGCGTCTGAATGTCGTCGACCGCATCGAAGATATCGATGCTGATCAGATCGAATTTGTCGGTGGCAAGATGCGCGCAAAAATCGGTGAAAGCCTGTTCGATATTTGCGAGCTGGCTGATATCCCGGCCGAGGGGCAGGTCAAGGCACTGCGTCTGACCGACGGTACTTCCACCAAATATATGGCAGTGGACGATGTCCTGGATATCTTCACGCTGGACGAAGAAATTTATCCAAGCGCCCATCCGGAAAAATGTGAAGGCGTGGTGTCCGCGCTCGGTAAGTCGGTAGAACTTGTCAATATATTTCAATATTTTGAAATGGAGGGGAGCGCAACGCGGGACGTTTCGGCACGACCGCTCTGCTATATTGGCAGCGCTGGCGATGCGGAGTGGGAGAAACGGATATTGGCGCCGCTACTGACAGCATCAGGTTATGCAGTCAGTTTCGACGAGCAAGATCGCCATCAGGCCGCAATCGTCTTGAGCCGAACGCATCAGGAAGCCGCAGCCTATGCTGACGATGCGCGCCTATTGCTGTTGCGCGACACGGTGCACGTAAAACCGGACGCCCGGTCCAGCATATACCGGTACGACCGTATCGGCCTGTTATCCGCCATTGAAGCCAAATTAGCAGGAGTCGCGTGATGCCCAGCCTGTTTTTGATCGCCCATATTCACGGTTGTCGTGTTGCCATCAACAGCGACCAGATCGAATCTATCGTAAATGTACCGGACGTGATCCCGGTGCCCCATTGCGATCCGCGCGTTGCGGGTCTTTTCGCTTTGCGTAGCCGGGTGCTGACGCTGATCGACAGCCAATATCTCGTGACAGGCGAACGCCGCACGCTTCAGCGCGGATGTCTGGCGGTCGTGGTCGAAATTGTAGGCCATCATTACGGCCTGGCAGTCGACAAAGTGGAGGATGTGGTGCCGCTGTCTGCGGATAAGATCCAGCAATGCATCCAGCCGGATGGCCAGTGGCAATCGATTGTGTCGGAAACGGTCGAAGTAGGGGACCAGCTTGTCATGATACTCGACCCGGCGCGGCTGGTTACGCGCGAACAATTGATGGCTGCTTGAGCGGTGCAGAAATTCGCCGACATGAAGGGAAATTAACGTGTCGATAACGACCGACCGATAAGGTCAGGGCCGGATCAGAATGAAGGTGGACTATAGATGAAATCCTGTTTGATAGTCGATGATAGCAAGGTAATCCGCAAGGTTGCGCGGCATATACTTGAAACCATGCAATTTGACGTGGCCGAAGCTGCTGACGGCAAGGAAGCGCTCGACCATTGTGCGCAAACCACGCCAGACGTTATCCTGCTCGACTGGAATATGCCGATCATGAGTGGCATGGATTTTCTGCGTGCCTACCGCTCATCGGTTGCGGCACCTATGGCAAAGGTCATCTTCTGCACGACCGAAAATGGCATCGGGCATATCAAGGCGGCGATTGAAGCCGGCGCCGACGAATATGTGATGAAACCGTTCGATCGTGAAACGCTTGAAGCCAAGCTGCAAATCGTCGGCTGCATATAGAGGCTGCTGGGGGTGACGGTCACGCACCAACTATCCGGTGTAACGCCGGGCCCGGATGTGGCGCCTATCCGCGTCATGCTCGTGGACGACAGTGTGGTGGCCCGTTCCATTTTCTCGCGCGTTCTTGGTCAGCATCAGCATATCGAGATAGTATGCGAAGCGCCCGATAGCGATGCGGCGCTTGACCATCTGGAAAGCAAGGATGTCGACATCATCCTGCTCGATATCGAAATGCCCAAGCGCTCGGGTCTCGATGCGTTGCCCGATATTCTGGACAAGTCGAACGGTGCGCGTGTTCTGGTTGTTTCGGCATTTGCCGAAGAAAACGGCCCTGCCGCCCTGAATGCCCTGGCGCTGGGGGCGTGCGACACACTGGCAAAGCCGGGGCGATCCGGATTTTCGGGACGCTTTTCCGAAATATTGATTGATAAAGTCGTCCGCCTAGGCCGGACCGCGCGCCAGCATAACCGCAGTGAAGCGATGGTTACCGCAAAGATGGCGGTGGAATATCAGCAGATTGTCCGGCCGAAATGCATCGCAATAGGTGCATCTACAGGTGGCATTCCGCCGATCTACGAAATCATTCGCAATCTCGATCCTGCATTGGATTGCCCGATATTCATCACACAGCATTTGCCCGACGCCTTCATGCATTTTTTTGCGCGGCAACTGGGCGGACTGACGGATCGTCAGGTTTCGGTTGCGACACCGAAAGATCCGGTGCGGAACGGGCATATCTATATTGCGCCAGGTGATGCGCATCTTGTCTGCCGTCGCGAGCGGAATGGCGTGATACTGGATAGGCTCGAAGAGTACAGCGAAAGCCGCTACTGCCCGTCGGTTGACGCCATGTTCCAGTCGCTTGCACGTGTTTATGGTGCGGGTTGCCTCGGCATTGTTTTCAGTGGGATGGGCAATGATGGTGCGAGCGGTGCTGAAGATATCATCGAAGTTGGCGGAACGACCCTTGTGCAGGATGTGGAAACATCCGTGGTATGGGGCATGCCGGGCGCCGTCGCCAAAAATGGTTTTGCCAGCGCCATTCTGGCCCCACATGAGATGACCGAGTTGCTCGGCCGAATTGCGAAAGCGGCATGAGTACGACGCAGCCTAAAGCTTATGCGACCCTTTCGGCGCTTCTGGAAAAACATACCGGGCAAACGCTGATGGCCAACCGGCACTGGCGCATCGACATGGCGCTGAAACCGCTGATGCGCGAGAATTCGATTCCCGATCTCGATACGCTGATTGCCCTTATTGAAATAGATGCGGACCCCAAATTGACCAGTGCCTGCGTAGAAGCCATGATCAATAACGAAACTTGCTTTTTCCGGGATCAGGCAAATTTCGCCCTCTTGACGGGTCCGGTGCTGGATATGCTCCGCGAACAACGCATGGCGACCAAAAAGCTGCGTATTTGGTCGGCGGCCTGTTCGACGGGACAGGAGCCTTATTCGCTGGCAATGGCCATTCAGGAAAATGCGGAAAAGTGGCGCGGATGGACAATCCAGATCATGGCCACCGACATTTCGACCTCGGCCCTCGCGCAGGCGCGGGCAGGGCGCTATTCCCAATTTGAAATCCAGCGTGGATTGCCGGTGATGCAGATGCTGCGTTACTTCGACCAGGATTTAGAAGACTGGGTTGCCAAAGACACTTTGCGGCGTGCCGTGACCTTCTCCGAACATAATATGCTGCAACCGGCGCCGCATTTCGGCAAATTCGACATCATCCTTTGCCGCAATATGCTGATGTATCTGGGTGAGGAAAAACGCGTGCAAGTGCTGGACGCCATTGCGTCGCGTATCGCCGATGACGGCATTTTGATGCTCGGTGCGGCGGAAACCGTCATTGGCCAGACAGAAAAATTCAAATCGAGCGCAGAGTTTCGCGGATTTTACGAACCTGTCACCCGCGCTGCGACACAAAGCCTGCTCGCGCAACGCCGTTTCGGCTGATATTGCGCCAGTCCTCGGCTTTGCCTATGCATGGCGCATGACCATGATCTGGAACCCATCGCCTAACTTTGGCGAACGTACCTTGCCCATCACGATGCTGGTTCTGCACTATACCGGCATGCCGACGGGTGCCGCCGCGATTGACTGGCTTGCCAATCCGGCATCCAAGGTTTCGGCCCATTATGTAGTCGATGAAGACGGGCAACTGATCCACATGGTTCGTGAAGAACAGCGCGCGCAGCATGCCGGTATATCCTATTGGAGGGGGATTACGGACTGCAACAGCGCGAGTATCGGTATAGAGATTGTCAATCCGGGCCATGAATTTGGCTATCGCCCATTTCCCGAAGCGCAGATGGATACGGTCACACGGCTCGTCGCCGAACTTATTAAAACCTATGGTATCGAACCCCGCAATGTTGTGGGCCACAGCGATGTTGCCCCTACGCGCAAGGAAGACCCGGGTGAGTTGTTTGACTGGGGCCGATTGGCGAAACTGGGCCTTGCAGTGCCGCGACCGACCGAGAAACTGGTTGATCCCGGCTGGACCGACGCTGCGTTCCTTCTTGCGCTGGAACGTTATGGCTATAGCGTCGCCGATGGCCGTGCCGCCGTGGTCGCATTCCAGCGCCGTTTCCGGCAGGAAAATATCGATGGGGTGATCGACGGTGAAAGCCGCGCAATATTGTGGAGCCTGCTCTTGGCCTATGAAAGCGGCAGTGCTACATAGACCGGGCCAGAGGGTCGGGCGACCGCCGCTTCACGGGTAACTGTGTCGGGGAGGAAAGTCCGGGCTCCAGCGAGGAACGGTGCCGGATAACGTCCGGCTGAGGTAACTCAAGGGAAAGTGCCACAGAAATCATACCTCCGCATTTCGATGCGGTAAGGTCGAAATGGTGCGGTAAGAGCGCACCGCGTTGCTGGTAACAGGAACGGCACGGCAAACCCCACCGGGAGCAAAACCGAATAGGGGCGGCACATGGCATCCTCCTGCCAGTCGCCCGGGTTGGTTGCATGAGCGGCGCAGCAATGTTCCGCCTAGATGAATGGTCGCACAATCGCCTTCGGGCGATGGACAAAACCCGGCTTATAGACCCTCTGGCTTTTTACCCCATGACCAATAGGCCAGCGCAAAGATGGCGACCACCCCGGCCTCGATTGCGATCGGCGCACCGACTCGCGGTCCGAAACCGTCAATTGCAAGACTGACAAAACGGCCAACCAACGCACTTCCGACAAGCAGCATCGCCGCCAACGCCCATGTCCTGCTCTGCTTTGCAGCCGCGATGAATGCGAACAGGGCAATCGCCAGGAACAGGCCGCCGACATCGGCACGAACATTGGCGCGGCCTATATCGCCCAGTGCCTGCATGCCCCGCTCAACGGGCAAATGCTGTAGCCGGAACCAGTGTGGCCCCACGCCCAGAAGCGCCATGATACCAATCAATCCAACCAAAATCCTTGAAACCAGCGCCATAGTCCCTCCCGTTTACGCTTACGTCACATTTACTTATCCTATTGATTATGGTTCTTATCGACACAAGAGGCCAATTTTCCGGAGGGGTAAGACCATGTCGTTAGTTGATCGTGCAAAGAATATGATATTGAAGCCCGCTGAAGAGTGGAATGTCGTCGCGGACGAACCTGCCACGGTGGGCGGGCTTTTCACAGGCTATGCCATGATCCTGGCGGCAATTCCGCTTGTGGCAGCAATTTTGTTTACCGGCGTTTTCGGTATCACTGCGGCCGGACTTGGCGGCATGGGCGGGGGCATGATGGCGATGGGCGTCAGCGCCATTACCACCATGGCGGTCATTGGTTATGTGCTGTCCCTAGTCACACTTTATGTCATGAGCATCATCGTCAACGCCGTTTCGCCCCACTTTAATGGCAAATCGGACGTTGTGCAGTCGACCAAGTTGATGACCTATGCGTCGACGCCGACCTGGGTGGCTGGCCTGGTAAGCTGGATACCGTTATTGGGCGGACTCATATCGCTCGCTGCGATCGCTTATGTCGTTTATCTCATCTATTTGGGGCTTCAGCCCGTACTCGGCGTGCCCAAAGAAAAGGTGGCGGGTTTCACTGTGGTGATTGTGCTTATCTACATCGTGCTCTCGCTGATCGTGTCGGGCGTGATTGTCGGCCTGCTTTTCTCCACATTTTTCAGTGCCGGCATGATGAGCGGCGCGCTCACCGGTGCATAAAAAGCATATAGTGCTCTAGCAATATCGCCATGCCGTCGCTAAGTCGGCGGCATGGTTCGATCCACGCGAAAAAATGACTGGGGATTTCCCCGCTGGCGCGGCTATGGCAGCAGCAGCGAAGCGCAGGAGGTTCGGCTTTGCGACCGGCACGGCTGTACCAAGGCGGGCAATTGCCCGGCACCCAAATCGCCCAACAGCCCGGACCGCTGGATGTTCTGTGAGGAACATGCTGCCGAATATAACCGTGGCTGGGACTATTTCGAAGGTCTGACCAAAGAAGAGGCCGAGCAGCGCGAAGCCAATGAACGGCGCGATGCATCCGGCTATAAGGAATCCGCCCATTATGGCTGGGCCGGCTCGGGCGATGGCAGCCGGACTCGCGACGAGATGCGTGCGCTCGACATTTTGGGGCTCGACAGCGATTCCACGTTCGAAGACGCCAAGAAAGCCTGGCGAAAAATTGCCAAGGAAACCCACCCCGACGTGAACCCCGGTAACGCCGATGCGGCCAAGGCTTTCCAGGCCGGGCAAGCGGCATATGATGTCCTGCGCGTTGCCGAAGAACGTCGGGAGTGGAAGGGTTAGGGGCTTGCACGCCCAAACAGGCAGGCGCATAGGGCCCGCGTGATTCGTACCTTTACCCCTTTCCGGAATCTGGCGTCTGCGCTAATTGTGCTGGCGCTGGCGGTACGCATTGTCTTGCCTGCGGGTTTCATGCCGTCGAGCGAGCGCGGTTTTGCGCTCACCATCTGTACCGGCATGGACACGCAGACGGTCTGGATGGACAAATCCGGCAAACTGCACAAAGAAGACCCGGCCAAGGGTAAATCGGTCGAGCATCAGCCCTGCGCCTTTGCAGGTGCCGCGATGGCCGGCGATGCGCCTGCCGACACAGTCTTTGTCGCCATGCCGCCGGTTGCCACGGCGGTTCCCGTCTTCGCAATACGCGAGATTTCGGTCGGCCAAGGCCTCGCCGCACCGCCGCCTCCTGCCATAGGTCCACCGTCCTACATCTAAACCTCAGGGCTGCTTTGCGGCCTTTCTCCCGTTTAGATTTAGGAATTATACATGAAATACATAAGCTTTTTGCGTGCCACGTCGGCATGCGCCCTTTGCATTAGCTTCGCTCAATCTGCCGCAGCCGAGGAAGCGGCTGACCCTACGATCATCGTCACCGGCCGCGCGGCAACCGATGATGCGGAGGAGCGGGCAACCAAGACACCTGGCGGCACAGACATTGTCAGCCACGAAGATTATGCCGACAAAACCGTTGTCTCCCTGCGCGACACGCTGGCTTTCTCCCCCGGCGTCTATACCCAGCCGCGCTTCGGGCAAGAGGTCCGCATCTCCATCCGCGGATCAGGCCTGTCGCGTGGTTTCCATATGCGGGGCCTGACGCTGCTGCAGGATGGCATTCCGATCAATCTCGCAGATGACAATGGCGACTTTCAGGAACTGGAGCCGATCTTTTTCGACCATCTGGAAATCTACCGCGGGGCCAACGCCCTGCGTTTCGGGTCCGGCACCTTGGGGGGAGCGATCAACGGCGTTACGCCGACCGGTGATAATGCAAAGGGCCTGTATCTGCGCGGCGACGTAGGAAGTTTCAATTTCTACCGCGGGCTGGCATCCTTTGGGGCAGGGGACGAAAAGGCAAATGTCTGGGCCGCGGTCAGCGCCGACAGCCATGACGGTGATCGTCGGCATGCGCGGCGCGATTCCATCCGCTTTAACGGAAATGTCGGCCTGCGCCTTTCCGACGTGATTTCCACGCGCTTTTACGCAAGTGCAACCACGCTGGATCAGGAGCTGCCCGGCGCGCTGAATGCAACCACCGCGTTGTCGGCGCCACGAACCGGAAATTTTGTCGGCGATCAGGCCCGTGATATCAACTCGATCCGCATCCAGAACCGCACGCGGTTTGACTGGGACCAAAGCCGTCTGGATGTCGGCGCGTTCCTGAACGCAAAAGAGCTGTACCACCCCATTTTCCAGGTGATCGATCAAGTGTCGACCGACAGAGGCGTGTTTGCACGCTATGACCGGGAAGGGGAAGGCTGGAGCCTGACCTTGGGCGGGGAGTCGCGGTGGGGCACGATTGACGCGAAGCGCTTCGTCAATGTGAACGGCAAACGCGGCGCGTTGACATTTGATGCAGACCAGACGGCACGCACATCAAATATCTATGGCGAAATAAGGTTCACTCCCGTTGCGCAACTGACACTGGTCGCTGGCGGTATCTATGCCGACGGTTCCCGAAAGCAGGCACAGATCGTCCCGACGACAGTGACCGCCAGTGCCTCTTTCAACGCTTTCTCGCCAAAGTTCGGTCTTTTGTGGGAACCTTCCGAAGACGTCCAGTTTTTCGCCAATTATAGCAAATCCGCCGAGTTCCCTACCTTTGTGGAACTGGCGCAAATTGCCGCCTTCGTTCCGGTCAAGGCACAGACCGCCTGGACAGCTGAACTCGGCACACGCGGCAAATCGGGTTGGGTCAGTTGGGACATCGCCTTCTACCGCGCGGCGGTAAAGCGGGAAATGCTGCAATTCACGGTGGGTCCAGACATTCCGGCATCGACATTCAATGCCAACAAGACACGCCACCAAGGCATTGAGGCGGCCTTTAGTGCGGAACCAACCGACTGGCTTCGCTTCCGGCAAATCTGGCAATATTCGGACTTCCGGTTCGTGGATGATGCCCAATATGGGAATAACCGCCTGCCGGTCGTGCCCAGACATGTTCTCCGGTCCGAAGTGCGAATTGGTAGTGACGATCTGCACATTGCACCCAATCTGGAATGGGTGCCGCAGGGCGCATGGGCCGACTATCGTAACACCACGCGTACTTCCAGCTACACATTGCTTGGCATTTCGGGTGGCGCTCGCATTATGGACGGCGTGGACCTGTTTATCGATGCCCGCAATGTGACGGGCAAAAAGGCCATTGGTGATGTTTCGGCAGCAATCCTCGCAACGCCGGCATCAGTCATCTATTACCCCGTCGAACGCCGTGCCATTTATGGCGGCATTCGCGCACGCTTTTAAGGGAGGGCATGATGGAAGCGACATCCTTTTATCGCACCATCTGGCGCTGGCATTTTTACGCTTCGCTTTTTGTGATGCCGCTTGTGCTCTTGCTCGCGACTACGGGCGCAATTTACCTGTTCAAACCGCAACTGGATCGTTGGGAGGAGCGTGCCTATTCCGGCCTGCCGACCGACGGTGCGGTGTCACCCAATGCGCAGTTGGAGGCCGTCATGACGGCCAATCCCGATGCGCAATTTCACGGCTATCGTCTGCCCGAAAGGGCGGGCGATGCTGCGGTGATCCACATCGGCCTTGCCGACGGCCGGTCCATGCGTGATGTCTATGTCTCCCCGCAGGGCAAGGTTCTGGGCAGTGTCGATCCGGAAAAGCGGATCTCGGCCACCGTGTCGCGTATCCACGGATCGCTCTTTCTAGGGAAAGTCGGCGACTGGATCGTGGAACTGGCGGCGTGCTGGGCCATCGTCATGATCATCACCGGCCTATATATGTGGTGGCCTCGCGGGCAGGGCCTGGCAGGTGTTGTCTGGCCCCGGCTTCAACGCGGGTCGCGTGTTATGCTGCGTGATTTGCATGCGGTCACGGGGTTCTGGGTGTCAGGTCTGGCACTGGTGCTGTTGACCACAGGTTTGCCCTGGGCGAGCGTCTGGGGCGATGCATTCCGGTTGGCGCGTACCGAACTGGGTCTGGTGCAGGGGGCGCAGGATTGGAAAACAGGGGCCGCTTTGCCCCATGCCGAACATGACCATGATGCCATGATGAAGATGCAGGCCGCCGGTGTTCCGCTGGTGGCGTTGGGGGATATGGTTCGCAAGGCCGAGGCGGAACGACTGCCGCATCCGGTCTGGGTCAAGCCGCCGGGCGCGCCCGAACGTTTCGGCCCGCCTGCACCCATGGCCTGGACCGTCAAATCGGAGGCGCAAAACAGGCCGCTTAATCGCACCATAATGTTCGACATGGCAACAGGCGAAGAAGTATCGCGCAAGGGGTTCGCCGACAAACATGTCATCGACCGTGCGGTGAACTATGGCATTGCCTGGCATGAAGGGCAATTGTTCGGCTGGATCAACCAGGCGATCGGCGTGCTGACCGCCGTTGCACTCATCACCCTGACCGTCACCGGATTCATGATGTGGCGGCGGCGCAAGCCAGCGGCTTCCTTGGGCGCACCGCCACTGCCATCGGCAACCCACAAGATGCGGGGTGCCGTCATAATCCTGTTTGTGCTGGCTGTGCTGTTGCCGCTGCTGGCAGGCTCGTTGTTGCTTCTGTGGTTGTTCGACCGGCTGGTGTTGCCGCGTCTTCCGTCACTGGCGCAATGGCTCGGCCTGCGACCGGTTCAACCGGCGTAGCGCGCGGCAGTTTCGCGGATCAACGCGATCATATTGGGGATGCCCTGCGTCCGGTTCGAGCTTAACTGGTTTTTGAGGTCGAACGGGGCGAGGGCGCCTTCAATATCTGTTTGGCCGATCTCGGCGGCCGACTTGCCTTCGACGGTTTTCAGTACAAGCGCAATGATGCCTTTGGTGATGGCCGCATTGCTGTCGGCCAGAAAAGACAGTTTGTCCGCGTCAGTCACCGGATAGACCCAGACGCTCGCCGAACATCCGCGCACAAGGGTCGCGTCGGTCTTGAGAGCGTCCGGCATTTCCGGCAGTTCCTTGCCGAGATCGATCAGCAAACGGTACCGGTCGTCTGCGTCCAGAAAGTCATATTCTTCAAAAATATCGTTCAGCGCGCTCATGTCGCGCCCCGCTTATGGCGGCAGGGCTCAGATATCAATCCCTGCCGCAATAGCTTCCAGCTTTTTCACGCGTTCTTTCAGGTCCGCGACTTCGATCCGCGATGTGGCCGATGGTACCGGTGCATCGCTTCCTTGACGTGCAAGGTCGAGTTCGGCGTGCTTCAGCGCGATCCAGTCGCGCCAGCCGCGTAAACCCAGGGTGGAGACTATACCGACGCACAGGACGGCAAACGCACCTACGATGATATAGAAATTAGGATCCTGTGGCATGGTTCCTTCCTTTCCTTCCCTTTTCGCGTCCGCATTAGCGGTTACGCAATTCCTCTATCTGACGGTTGAGATCTGTGGCGCTGTTGTTGTCGGTCGCGATCCGCTCAAGAACCTGGATGCGTTCCTTCAACGCGCGGATTTCTTCCTGCATTGCGCTGGTGTCGCTGTTGCCGATCATACGCTGGGTTTTGTTGCCCATCATATCTTCGTCTTCGATAATGCCGAGCTTCGCCTTTTGCTTGGTCTGGATGATCTTGCCGATCGTCACGATTGCGATGATCGCAACCACCATTTCAAATGGGCCCATTTTTTCCTCCGTTATCTCAAATCTGGTTTGGGTTCGAGTTGCCGTGGCGGCAAGCTGCGTAGCTCTTCAATTTCTTTCGCGATGCTGTAGCCCTGATCGGTAATGATCCGCTCCAGTACGGCGACGCGCTCTTCCAACACGGCTTGTTTGCTCGCATATTGGGCTGCCTTTTCCGCGATCATATCTGCTTCCATGGCCATCCGCTGCTCCTTCAGCTTGAACCAGGGACGGACAAACACGCCGCCGAATATCGCCAATAGTCCGCAGGATATCCCTAGGATTGGAATGAGGAGGGGGTTGATTTCCATAATTGTTACCTCTTAATTTGACGGGCCGCGAAGGGCTTCGATTTCGGCCGTCAGGCGGTGGCTGTCGTCGACTACAATCTTTTCGATGTTGGCGAGGCGATCTTTCACCGATCCGAGTTCAGCGCGCAGTTGGGCATTTTCCTGGCTCAGCAGGCGCACGCGTTCGACAGCCTCCTGGTCATTTTTCGGATATACTGCCTGGCCCCAGGCACCGTCGAGCGGATAGCCGTTCTTGATACGCAACCAGGTGGTTATGACCCATCCTGCTGTCCCTACCACGGTGATGAGCGTGATGGGCATTGCCAAGCGCATCAATCCTTCGACCAAAGTTGGATCCATGACTAATTCCTCTCTTCGCGCTTAACGCAGCTTTTCAATTTCTTCCGAAAGGCGGCCGGCCTTATCGGTGACAATACGTTCCAGAACCGCAATGCGTTCTTCCAGATTGCCGATCTTGCCGTTCAGCGATTCATTCTCGTTGGTCAGCAGGGTGATTTTACGTTCGGCATCCACATCAACCTTGGGCGTCGTGCCACCCCACTCGTTTTCGAGTGGGTATCCGTGACGTGCCCGGATCCAGTTGTTGATAATCCATCCAGCGGTGCAGATCAGAACGATCGCAACGATAAATGAAGACCCTCCAATGCTCATGCTATGTCCTTCCACGGTAGACGGCGGGTAACAGGTTTGATTTCGGAATGGCGGTAATCAACACGCCAGTTTTGCCGGTTTGCATTCCGCTTTTTCTGGGCGAAGTGCCGGTAAACAAACCAGGCAATCAGGCCGAGAACGATCAGGGTGAACATTATTTTCCTCCTTTGCGCGCCGCTTAACGCAGGCGTTCGAGCTCTTGATTCAGGCTCAAATGGTTGTCTGTCGTGATGCGTTCCATCACCGAAAGGCGCTCTTCCAGCCGGAGCATCTGGCCCCGCATCATTTCATTTTCGTTGATCAACAACTCGGTTTGACGGCTTGGCGCGATCCCTTCCGATTTGAGGGCTGCTTTGACCTTGCGTCGGCCGTACCACTGTATTGTCAATGTGCAGATGGTTCCGATCCCCATTCCAAAGAATGTTGTCAGAAAAAATGCATCGGCTTCCATTATCTATTCCCTCCCAAAATCCGGCTTAGCGCAGGCTTTCGATTTCGTCGGCGAGCTGCTTGTTGTTGCTCACATAATAGAGCTCGACGTCAGCAAGGCGGTTGTCGATTTCGCGGAAGCGCGAACGGATGTCGCGGGTCGTGCGGGCAGGGGACTGGCGTACGCCCTGCCAGAACTTCTGGTCTTCATTGTCGACATAAAGATGGATCGGCTTTTTGTTTGCAAACCATGCTGCGCCGAAATAGGCGATCAGGGTCCAGGGAAAGCCGCCGGCCAGGGTCAGGATGACGGCGCCTAAACGGACCCAGAGAACGTCAACACCTGTATAGTCCGAGATCCCTGCGCATACGCCCTTCCATTTGGCATTTTGCTTGTCGAGATAAAATTGGGTGTGTTTGCTGCTCATCTCAACGGTTCCTTTCCAGCCGGCGAATATTTTCTGCGGTATAATCTTCTGTTTCATGGGTAAGGCGACGCGGCGAGAAAGATGGATTGTCCTGGCTTACAAGACGTTCCACCGTGTCCATGCGATCTTCGAGGCGGCGTGCCAGTTCGTACATTTCGGCCAGCATCCGCTCATCATCGTTGGTAAGCGTGGCTGCTGTTTTCCATTTGGTGACATGGTGCAGGATCAACCAAGGGAGACCCAGAAAGATAGTTGGTATGACAACGAGGGCAATTGCTGCGTCTTCCATGGGGGATTAACCTTCCTTCTTCGATTCTTGCTTCATGGCCTTTTTCATTTCCTCGAGCTCCGCATCGACAACGTCGAAGGATTCAAGGGCGGCAATCTCGTCACCAAGGGTGCGTGGCGCATCATTTCCGATGGCAAGGGCATCTGCGTAACCCTGGGCTTCATCCACGCGGCGTTCCAGAACGTCGAAGCGTGAAAAGGCTTCGCGGACCTTGTCGCCATTGTACATGGTGCGCAGCTTGACCTGATTTTCCGCGCTTTCGAGGCGCGTCATCAGCGCATTCTGACGGCTGCGGGCATCGGCCAGCTTCTTCTGCAGCTTGTGGATGTCCTGCTCCGATGCCTTCAGGGCGTCGTTGAGTACATCGACTTCAGCGGTCAGCTGGTCCTTCATATCGGTCGCCTTGCGCTTTTCGAGCAATGCCGCCTTGGCGAGGTCTTCACGTCCCTTCGACAGCGCGAGATGCGCCTTGTCCGTCCAATCCGCCTCGAGAGTGTTCAGCTTGTCGATATGGCGACGCAGTTCTTTCTGGTCGGCGATCGTGCGCGCGGCAGAGGCGCGGACTTCGACAAGAGTTTCCTCCATTTCGAGGATGATCATACGGATCATCTTTGCCGGGTCTTGCGACTTGTCGAGCAAGTCGGTGACATTGGCGGCGATGATGTCGCGGGTTCGTGAAAAAATGCCCATAGGGTAACTCCGGTTATGACTTGTTCTGTACGTGTCTTCAAAAATTGGGGCGACCGGGGCTAGGGGGGAGCTGGGGGACCCCGGTCGCGGGCTCACGAAGTCAGGCGAGATAGCTGACAACGATAGGCCGTTGGGAGTGGGTGTATGCATTGACCTGGTTATCTTCCTGGTGATTGAACACCGAAATCGCATAGCTGGTGAAGATCATGGACATGGACAAGGCCACGGCCACCCAGAGACGGCTTTCGCTTTCTTTGAAGCTTTCCTGTGCTTTGTGTTCGGTGTTCATTTTGGTCTTCCCTTTGTTTGCTTTGCCTGCTTTTGCCGGCTTGCAAACAGTATTGCAGGGAGCGTGCCAATTTCAGTTTTTCGCGGAAATTAGCCAGTTTTTCATATTTATCGCCCATATCGACTAGTAAATATTGCTATTAGGTGGTGAAATATGCCAATCTTTAAAAATGGAGCGTGATAGCCATCAATTTATCGGGCAGTCGTCCGCCTTTCTGGACGCGGTGGAGCGTGCCAGCCGGGCTGCGCCGCTGAACCGGCCTGTCCTTGTGGTTGGTGAGCGCGGGACGGGTAAGGAATTGATCGCCGAACGTCTGCACCGCCTCAGCTCGCGCTGGGACGGCCCGCTGGTGACCATGAACTGCGCGGCGTTGCCGGAGACTCTGATCGAGGCGGAGCTGTTCGGGCATGAGGCAGGGGCCTTTACCGGTGCCACTCGCGCCCGCGAGGGGCGCTTTGAAGAGGCGGATGGCGGGACCCTGTTCCTGGACGAGCTCGGGACGCTGAGCATGGGCGCGCAGGAAAGGTTGCTGCGCGCGGTCGAATATGGCGAGGTTACCCGCATCGGTTCCTCGCGCCCCGTCCGCGTCGATGTGCGCATCGTGGCGGCGACAAACGAGCATCTGCCTAACATGGTCGAGGCGGGGAAATTCAGGGCCGACCTGCTGGACCGGCTCTGCTTCGAAGTCGTGACCTTGCCCCCCTTGCGGGTGCGGGAGGGCGATGTGGAGGTACTGTCCGACTATTTCGGCCGGCGCATGGCGGCGGAGCTGGGCTGGGATGGCTGGCCGGGATTTGGTGAGGTGGCGCGGCGGGCGATGGAGAATTATCTGTGGCCGGGCAATGTGCGCGAGCTGCGCAATGTTGTCGAACGCGCGGTCTATCGCTGGGCCGACCCCAGCCAGCCTGTCGACTATATCCAGTTCGATCCGTTCGAAAGTCCGTGGCGCGTGGGCATCGCCGCCGCCGCGCCGACCAATGTGCCGACCAGCAGGGACAAGGAAACCGCCGAACCCCGCTATTCCACAGACCTCAGCCAGTTGGTCGACGTCACCGATTTCCGGGAAGCGACCGAAAAATATGAAAAGGCGGTGCTGGAACAGGCGCTCGCCAAATGCCGCTATAACCAGCGCCAGACCGCAAAGGCGCTCAACCTCAGCTATGACCAGCTACGGCACACGCTGAAAAAACACGACCTGCTGAATTAAAAAAAATCCCCCTCCGGTTAGGGAGAGGGATTTTTTAGCATGCCCCGCTAAACGGAGGCGACTTAGCCGCCGTTGGCGCTGACCATGCAGTACAGCATCGGAATCGACAGCATCGTGTTGAGTCGCGAGGTCATCATGGCGGTGGTTGCCGCCTTCGCCTTGGTCGCATCGTCGGCTTCGACAATGCCCAGCGCCTTTTTCTGGTTCGGCCAGATGATGAACCAGACGTTGAACGCCATGATCACCGCCAGCCACATGCCAACGCCGATCAGCTTGAATGGCGACTGCAGGGTGAATGCCTGATGTGCATAACCGGCAAGAACCGCGACGATCAGGCCTGTCAACACCGTCAACGCCGCGCCCCAGCGGAAGAAGAACAGAGCCGCCGGTGCAATATGCTTCGATACGCCGGGTTTCAGTTCGGCGGGAATTTTCGGCATGGTCGGGATCTGCACAAAGTTGAAATAATAGAGCAACCCGATCCAGACGATGCCGAAGAAGGTGTGCAGCCAGCGTGTGACAGCCTGAGCGGTTACTTCATCGGCGCCGTGCACCGAAAACATGACGCCAAAGGCCAGTATGAGGCCTGCCACCAGCACCAGATGCAAATTTCCAAAAAACTTTGCCATTCCAAATCCCCTATATTGAACGTCTTTATACCCTCAGCCTAGCCAAGCGCGGGTTGTCTTACAAGCCGGGCGTGCCCCCATCTTTTGTTTGGTCGCCCAAATTCAAACCATGCCGCAACAGCATGGGGATGTTTGCCATGGCAAACAAAAAGGTGAGAGCCGGAAGCCCGAAGGTTTTTACCGTTATATACTGGTCACTGGTCAGCAACGGGATCATCACCTCGTTCAAGCCGGCAAGAAACAGGAAAAACAGGCCCCAGCTCAACGACAATTTGAGCCAGCCTTGCTCGCTCAGTCCGTCATAGGCTTGTTCCAGAAGATATTTCAGAGCAGGTTTCGACCGGAGCCAGCCGACCAGAATGATCGCCGCAAAGAGCAGATAGACGGCCGTTGCCTTATGCTGGATGAATCCGAAATCGCGGAACCAAAGGGTCAACGCGCCGAAACCGATCACAAATACCGCCGACATCTTCATCATCGGCGAGATGCGTCCGATCTTCCACTTGGACACGATCATGGCGATCACAATCGCAACCATGAAGGCGGCGGTACCAACCAAGGGCCCTTGCACGGGGTCGGTGTCGGAATGACCGAAGCGCGAACCCAGAAAGAAGATCAGCAGCGGACCGAAATCGAGCGCGAAGTTAAGCAGGCCGGAGGGCTTTTTTGCCGTCTGTTCGGATGTCATTGCGCACCGCCGCTAATCGCGCGGGCAAGATCCTGCGCGTTAAAGGGGCGCAGGTCATCAATGGTTTCGCCCACACCAATGGCGTGGATAGGCAGGCCGAACTGCTTGGCCGCCGCAACCAAAATGCCGCCGCGTGCGCTGCCGTCCAACTTGGTCATGACAAGGCCGGTAACATTGGCGACTTCCTTGAAAATCTCGATCTGCGACAGGGCATTTTGTCCCGTCGTCGCATCCAGGACGAGCACAACATCATGGGGCGCCTCGGGGTTGAGGCGGCCCAGCACGCGCCGGATTTTGGCCAGCTCGTCCATCAACTCGCGCTTGTTCTGCAAACGACCCGCGGTATCGACGATCAGGACATCGATGCCTTCGGCTGTGGCGCGCTTGACCGCGTCGAACACGACACCTGCGGCATCGCCTCCTTCGGGGCCGGTAACGATGGGCACGCCGATGCGCTCTGCCCACACCTTCAACTGGCCGATGGCGGCGGCACGGAATGTATCGCCTGCGGCCAGCATGACGCCATAATCCTGTTCGAGGAAAAGATGCGCGAGTTTGGCTATCGTCGTCGTCTTGCCCGATCCGTTCACCCCGATCACAAGGATGACTTGCGGGCGCGGGAATGCATCAATGTCCAGTGGCTCTGCGACCGGTGCCAGCACGGCTGCAATCTCGTCCTCGACAATCTGGCGAATACCTTCGGCGTCGATGCCCTTGTCAAAACGGCCCGTGGCAATCTTGTCGCGTATCTGGGCGGCCATCGCCGGGCCGAGGTCCGATGCAATCAATGCATCTTCAATCTCGTCAAGGTCTGCGGCGTCAAGCTTTGCCTTGGTCACCAACCCTGTAATATTATCGGTCAGTTTGCTGGATGTTTTCTTGAGCCCGCCAAACAGCCGGTCTTTCCAACCTGCCTTCTCTTCGCTCATGCAATGACCTCTGCGTGCAAACTTCCGTCCTTCACTTCAACAATGCGGGCCGACACGATGCTGCCTTCGGGCATTGGCCTGTCCAGACCCACATAAGCAAAATTTTCCGCATGACCAGCACGACCGCCTCGTTCGACCGCAATTTTCTGCACGGACCCTGTCAGGCTGTTCAGCCATTGGGTGCGCTCGGTTGCAACCGCTTCCCGCAATGCCCGGGCGCGGGCCTTGATATCGGCGGCAGGAACCTGAGGCATTTTCGCCGCGGGCGTGCCCAATTTGGGCGAGTAGGGGAAAATATGGCCGTGCACGATCTGGCATTGGCGGACCAGATCAAGGCTGTTCTGGAACATTGCATCATCTTCGGTTGGGAAACCGGCAATGATGTCGGCGCCTATGGCGATTTCCGGACGCTGGGATTTCATCCGCGCCACAAGATCAATGGCCATTTCACGGCTATGTCGGCGCTTCATCCGTTTAAGGATCATATTGTCGCCTGCCTGCAGAGATAGATGCACATGCGGCATCAGACGCGGCTCGCCTGTCAGCAGGGCAAAAAGACGCTCGTCAATTTCCACGCCGTCAATGGAGGAAAGGCGCAAGCGTTCCAAATCCGGAACCAGCTTCAATATCCGTTCCACCAGCAATCCCAGATTGCCCTTGCCGGGCAGGTCGGGGCCATAGCTGGTGACATCCACGCCGGTCAGAACGACTTCTTTAAAGCCTTTGTCGACTAGGGTGCGGATATGTTCGATAACACTGCCCGCCGGGACCGACCGGCTGTTGCCGCGTCCAAAGGGTATGATGCAGAATGTGCACCGGTGGTCGCATCCATTCTGTACCTCGACAAAGGCGCGGGTCTTTCCCGAATAGGCGGTGACCAGATGCGGGGCCGTCTGCTGCAACGTCATGATGTCGGACACCACGACAGGACGTTCGGGGTTCCGCACAATCTGGTTGAGCAGGGCAGGGTCCTGCTTTTCGGCGTTGCCAAAAATGGCCGATACTTCGGGCATATTCCGGAATGTATCGGGCTCTACCTGCGCAGCGCAGCCGGTGACCATGATACGGGCATCGGGACGCCGTTTGCGGGCCTGCCGGATCGCCTGGCGGGTCTGGCGCACCGCTTCATTTGTCACCGCGCAACTGTTGACGATGACTATATCGTCCTGATCCGCCAGTTGTTCGGCCAGCGCATTGCTTTCAGCGAGATTGAGGCGGCAGCCCATGCTGATGACTTCAATCTGGCTCACCCGAAATCATCCCAGTCAACTTCGCCCATGAAAACATAGGTCGCCCCGCCGGTCATCTCGATCGGACCGCCGGGTGTCCAGCCAATGGTCAAATCACCACCGGCCTGATGCACGGTCACAGGGGATGCGACTTTACCCTGACGTATCGCGGCAATGGCGGTGGCGCAGGCTCCGGTGCCGCAGGCGCGTGTTTCGCCAACACCCCGTTCCCAGACGCGCAAAAACAGTTCCCCATTGCGTATCGACGCAACGTTGACATTCACGCGCTCGGGAAAGGCAGCATCATGCTCAATCTGCGGTCCCAAATGGGCCAGATCGACCGCATCTGCGTTCGCAACGAAAAAGATGGCATGCGGATTGCCGACATTGACCGCCATCGGGCTGGCGAGTTCGTCCCAGGCCATGGGCATTGCCGCGCTGTCCATCGCAAATGCGAGCGGAATGTCCTGCCAGTCGAAACGCGGCGGCGGCATTTGCAGGGTGATGCTGTTTTGACCGTAGGTGCCGTCAATTTTTCCGCCATCGGTTTCAATTGTGGCATCTTGCCCAAGTAGGGAGACCACGCACCGGGTTGCGTTGCCGCAGGATTCTACCTCGCTGCCATCCTGATTGAAAATGCGCATCCGGACGGTTGCCACATCGGACGGTTCAAGCAGGATCAACTGGTCGCAACCAACGCCGGTTTTACGGTCTGCCAACGCTTTTGCACGTGCCGCTGTCATCTCCACAGGGGAGGTACGGGTATCAATGATCACGAAATCATTGCCCAATCCATGCATTTTATGAAAATTGCCACGCGCCATGCCGCGCGATTTAGGGGCAGTGTGCTCTCAAGTCCAGAATTCATCCATTGTCCGGCGGGACAAATGGGCAATCAGGACGCCTTGCGCTCCGTATAGTCGTCCTGCCGTGCCGCTTCCGTACCGTTCTGGCGACGACGGCTGGGTATCAGGTCCTTTTGGGCCAATATGGTGCGAACCTGATCAATGTTCATTGGCTGGCCGAAATACCAGCCTTGTCCTTTTGTGCAGCCTAGAGCCTTCAGCTTGGCAATGCTTTCCTCATCCTCGATACCTTCTGCCGTGATTGGCACGTCCAGGCTTGCACCAAGGCCGGCAATGGCACTGACAATCGCGGCGCTTTCGGCATTTTCGAACATGGATGAAACAAAACTGCGGTCGATCTTGATCCGGTCAAACGGCAGCGCGCGCAAATGGGCGAGCGAGCTGTAACCGGTGCCGAAATCATCCAGCGCGATGCGGATACCCTGATTTTTGAGGCTTCCGACAATCGACTGGGCGAGGCTCAGATTCTTGAACAGCGAGCTTTCGGTTATTTCCACTTCCAGACGGCTGGCCGGAAAGCCGGTTTCCACCAAAAGCTTCACGATTTTTTGTGCAAGCCACGGGTCCTTCAACTGGACAGGCGAAATATTGACGGAAATGGTCAGTTTCGGGTCCCAGTTCTTCGCTTCGATCATGGCCTTGCGGATGATGCTCATCGAAAGGTCACCGATCATTCCCGTTTCTTCTGCGACAGGGATGAAGTCATCGGGTGAAATCAGGCCGCGGACGGGTGATACCCAGCGGGCCAGCATTTCAAATCCGACCAGTTCGCCGGTATTCAAATCGATCTGCTGTTCGAAATAGGGCACAAATTCTTCGTTCGGAATGGCGGCACGAATGTCACCCTCCAGCGAGTTGCGCGACCGCAATTCGACTTCCATGCCGCTTTCAAACCAGTTGAAACCGTTTCGTCCATTCTTTTTCGCCGCGTAGAGCGCGATATCGGCGCGGCGGATCAGCATGTCGATCGAGTCACAATCAATTTCGGGACGGCTTATGCCAATGGATGCTGTGACCGTCTGTTCGCTGTCAGAAATCATGACCGGGCGGGCAAGTGCCTCGACCAGATCTTCTGCAACGCGGTCCACCGATTCCGGATATTCGGGTTCAAATACCATGCAGATGCCGAATTCGTCGCCGCCCAGACGGGCGATCACACTGCTGGGTGGTACGACGTCGCGCATGCGGTCGGCAATCTCGCGCAGCAGGAAATCGCCACAATCATGGCCGTAAATGTCGTTGACCTTTTTGAACCCGTCCAGGTCGACCATAAGGAACGCGATGGATTTGCCGCGACGCGACGCCCGGGCGCTCAGTTCCGCGGTTTTTTCCTTGATGGCACGGCGATTGAACAAATTGGTCAACGGATCGGTCATTGCCATATGCTGCGCGCGCACTTCGGCCTTGCGGTACACGTCGATCTCGTCGCTCAGCGCGCTCGTGCGGCGCCAGATAAGCAGAATAAGCGCGATATTGAGCAAAAGAGCGGTGACCATCACCTGGTCCGTACCCTGATGGCTCACCCCGATAATGGAACGGACCGTTTGGGCGCCAACCTCGCCACCAATTGCCACAAACATGGCAATCGCGGCAAACATGACTACACCGTACATGACGCTGCGGCTTTTTCCCGCTGGCGTCACTTTGGGCAATGCCATATTTTCTGCCTCAGATGGCTGTTGTTCCATAGCTTTTGCACGTTCCAATCGGGCACGTCCATGCACCTGGAAAGGTCAAGATTTGATTAAGTTCCGTTCAGTATAAGGTTCAAAAGGGATCGATCGGCCTGTTTGCGCAAAGAATCTTGCAATTGGCTACCTTTCCGACTAAGGCGGCGCCAAGCGGGCGAAGGTTCGCAACTGAAATTATGGAAAATCAATCTTTTCCAGGCTGGTCGGCGAAGGTTCGCTCACCGGCTTTTTGTTCGTTTATGCCCTGAATGGGGCATTTTGGTAAGGAAGACGCATGTTTGACAAGCTGAGCGACCGGTTAGGAGGGGTGTTCGACCGCCTGCGTGGTCGCGGTGCGTTGAACGAAGCCGACGTCCGCGAAGCAATGCGCGAAGTGCGCGTTGCCTTGCTGGAGGCGGACGTTGCTCTGCCTGTGGTTCGCGAATTTGTTGAAAAGGCGACCGAAAAGGCCGTTGGCCAGTCGGTTCTGAAATCGGTCACGCCCGGCCAGCAGGTGGTCAAGATCGTTAATGACGCTCTTGTCGAAATGCTGGGCGCGGAACAGAGCGACCTCAATCTGGCGGTTGCACCGCCGGCGATCATCATGATGGTCGGTCTGCAAGGTTCGGGTAAAACCACCACGACCGCCAAAATCGCGAAGATGTTGAAGACGAAGCAGGGCAAAAAGGTCCTGATGGCGTCGCTCGACGTCAACCGTCCGGCCGCGCAGGAACAGCTTGCAACGCTGGGAACGCAGACCGAAGTTGCGACCTTGCCAATCGTGCTGGGGCAGCAGCCGGTTGATATTGCAAAGCGTGCAATGCAGGCGGCAAAGCTGCAGGGCTTTGATGTGCTGTTGCTCGACACCGCCGGGCGTTTGCATGTCGATCAGCAATTGATGGACGAAATGCAGGCGGTGGCGAAGGTATCGACGCCGCAGGAAATCCTGCTCGTTGTGGACTCGCTGACTGGTCAGGATGCGGTCAACGTCGCCAAGAATTTTGGCGAGCGGGTCGATCTGACAGGTATCGTGCTGACCCGTATGGACGGCGATGCGCGCGGCGGTGCGGCGCTTTCGATGCGTGCCGTTACGGGCAAGCCGATCAAATTTGCCGGTGTCGGTGAAAAGCTGGATGCGATCGAGGCCTTTAATCCCGAGCGTGTTGCTGGCCGTATTCTTGGCATGGGCGACGTCGTCGGGCTGGTCGAGCGGGCGGCCGAAATCGTCGACAAGGACGAGGCCGACAAACTCGCCGCGAAAATGGCCAAGGGCCAGTTCGACATGAACGATCTTCGCATGCAGTTCCGCCAGATGACCAAGATGGGCGGCCTGGGCGCGCTGGCAGGGATGATGCCGGGCATGAAAAAGGCTAAGGCAGCGATGGATGCCAGCGGCATGAACGATAAGCTTCTGATCCATATGGACGCAATCATTGGCTCCATGACGCCAAAAGAGCGGGCCAAGCCGGAATTGCTGAACGCCAAACGGAAAATCCGTATCGCCAAGGGTTCGGGCATGACCGTGCAGGATGTGAACAAGCTGATCAAGATGCACCAGGAAATGGCGACCGCCATGAAGCGGATCCGCAAGATGGGTGGCTTGAAGGGATTGGCCGCGATGTTTGGCGGCAAGGGCGGCGCAGATCTGGGCGGGGCGATGGAGGGCATGCACGGCCTGCCGCCCGGCGCGATGCCGCCGGGGATGGGCGGGCTGCCCGGCATGGGCGGCGCAGGCGGACTTCCCCCCGACCTCGCACGACTTCTTAGTAAAAAGAAATAAGTTTCGGATTTAATATAATTTAATACCAGAAAGGTGAGTTAGTTTTATGGCATTATCCATGCGTTTGTCACGCGGCGGTTCGAAGAAGCGTCCTTATTACAAAATCGTCGTTGCCGACGCCCGCGCACCGCGGGACGGCAAGTTCATCGAGCGTATCGGCAGCTACAACCCGCAGCTTCCCAAGGACAGCGACCAGCGCGTTGTACTCGACAGCGAGCGTGCGAAGCACTGGCTGGCCGCTGGCGCGCAGCCTTCGGACCGCGTTGCCCGTTTCCTCGACGCCGCAGGTGTCAAGGAGCGCAAGGCCAAGAACAACCCGAACAAGGGTGAGCCTGGCCAGAAAGCCAAGGACCGCGCTGAAGACAAGGCTGCCAAGGCAGCTGAGGCTGCTGAAGCCGCTGCCGCTGCTGCCGCCGCACCTGAGCCTGAAGTAGTCGAAGAAGCCCCCGCTGCAGAAGAAGCAGCCCCGGCTGAAGCGGTTGCCGAAGAAGCACCTGCCGCGGAAGAAGCACCCGCTGCTGAAGAAGCTGCACCTGCAGCCGAAGAAGCTTCGCAAGAAAAGGCAGAGGGCTAAGCCTTGCCAAACACCACCGTCACGCTGGCCGCCATTTCGGGCGCGCATGGCGTGACGGGTGAGGTGCGGTTGAAGCTGTTTGCCGACAGCATCGACAGCCTCAAACGCTATAAAAGCTTCAATGATGGCGCGCTGACGGTCAAATCCCTGCGCCCCACCAAAGACGGCGCCATCGCGCGCTTTGCCGAGATCAACGATCGTAACGCGGCGGAAAAGTTGCGCAGCACATTGCTGACAGTCCCGCGGGAGGCTTTGCCGCCGCTGGGCGAGGACGAATATTATCACAGCGATCTGCTGGGGCTTCCCTGCGTTTCGACAGAGGGTAAGGACCTTGGCACCTGCATCGCCGTCGAAAATTTCGGCGCGAGCGATGTGCTGGAGATCCAGTTACCATCCGAAGACGGCAAACCGGGCAAGAAATTCATGGTGCCCATGACGAAAGAGGCCGTTCCCGAATGGGGCGACCGCATCGTGATCGATGCCGACTTCGTGATATGAGCTTTCACGCACAGATCCTGACGCTTTACCCCGAAATGTTTCCGGGTCCGCTGGGCGTGTCGCTCGCGGGACGGGCTCTGGAAGAGGGCAAATGGTCGTGCACGCCCATCCATATCCGCGATTATGCGACCGACAAGCATCGTACCGTTGACGATACACCGGCGGGCGGCGGGGCTGGCATGGTGCTGCGCGCGGATATATTGGCGGCGGCTGTCGACGACGCCATGGTCCGGCAGCCAACCGTGCCCATTCTCGCCATGACCCCGCGCGGCAAACCCATTACACAGGCACGCATCCGTGAACTGGCCTCCGGCCCCGGTGTCACCGTATTGTGTGGCCGTTTCGAAGGCTTTGACGAGCGTCTTTTTGACGCACGTCCGCACATTGAGCAGGTTTCGATGGGCGATATTGTCCTGTCAGGGGGCGAAATTGGCGCTTTAATGCTGTTAGACGCTTGCATTCGGCTGCTTCCCGGCGTAATGGGCGCGACTTCCAGCGGTGACGAGGAGTCCTTTGAACAAGGATTGCTTGAATATCCGCACTATACCCGACCCAATGATTGGGAAGGGCGGATGATCCCTGAAGTGTTGCGATCGGGGGATCATGCGAAAATCGCCGCCTGGCGGAAACAAAGGGCGGAGGAAGATACTCGGTTACGCAGACCGGACCTTTGGGGGCGTTACAAGGACGCTCGGGTTCAGCCTGCCTCTGACGTGCAACAGAAGAATAAGGATTAAATGGGGCATGAACCTCATCCAGACACTCGAAGCCGAAGCCATTGCGGCACTGGCAGAAAACAAGAAAATCCCGGCGTTCCGCGCGGGTGACACCGTTAAGGTGGGCGTGAAGGTTATCGAAGGTGACCGTACGCGTATTCAGAATTACGAAGGCGTCTGCATTGCGCGTTCGAACAAGGGTATGGGCTCCAACTTCACCGTACGCAAAATGTCGTTTGGTGAAGGCGTTGAGCGCGTATTCCCGCTGTACAGCCCGAATATCGACAGCATCGAAGTTGTCCGCAAGGGCGTCGTACGTCGTGCGAAGCTTTATTATCTGCGTGGTTTGACCGGTAAGAAGGCGCGTATCGCCGAACGCCGTGACCCGCGCACTATTAAGACCACCGAGGCTGCCGAATAAGGCAGGGGCTCCGCTGCGTTCTTAAACCGAACATGAAAGGCCGGGCTCCCACAAAGAGCCCGGCCTTTTTCTTTGTCCAAACCTGATCTGAGGGAAACATTTATGGGTTATCGTATCGTAGTCGCCGGCGCGACGGGCAATGTTGGCCGTGAAGTCGTCAACATCCTGGCAGAGCGCGAATTCCCCGCTGACGAAATCGCCGTACTGGCATCGTCGCGCAGTCAGGGGATCGAAATCGAATATGGCGACACCGGCAAAATGCTGAAGGTCCAGAATATCGAACATTTCGACTGGAACGGCTGGGATATGGCCATTTTTGCGATCGGTTCGGATGCGACCAAGAAATTTGCGCCCATCGCTGCGGCGGCAGGTTGTGTGGTCATCGACAACAGTTCGCTGCACCGTATGGACCCCGACATTCCCCTGATCGTTCCGGAAGTAAATCCGGACGCGATTGACGGCTACACACGCAAGAACATCATCGCCAATCCCAACTGCTCCACGGCACAGCTTGTCGTCGCCCTGAAGCCCTTGCACGATTATGCCAACATTACGCGCGTTGTCGTGTCGACATATCAATCGGTGTCGGGCGCAGGTAAGGCAGGTATGGATGAACTGTTCGATCAGAGCCGAAACATCTTTGTAGGTGACAGTGTCGAGCCCAAAAAGTTCACCAAGCAGATCGCCTTCAACCTGATCCCCCACATCGACAGTTTCCTGGAGGACGGATACACCAAGGAAGAATGGAAGATGATGGTCGAGGTGAAGAAGATACTCGACCCCAAGATCAAGCTGACGGCAACCTGCGTCCGCGTGCCGGTCTTTGTCGGCCACAGTGAAGCCGTTTCCATTGAATATGAGCGGGAAATGTCGGCGGCCAAGGCCAAGTCGATTTTGCGCGAGTCGCCCGGCATCATGCTGGTCGACAAGCATGAAGATGGCGGTTACGCGACCCCGATCGAGGCCGCTGGCGATGACGCCACCTATGTCAGCCGCGTCCGCGAAGACCCGACCGTAGATAACGGACTTGCCTTCTGGTGCGTGTCCGATAACCTTCGCAAGGGGGCGGCTTTGAATGCCGTACAGATCGCTGAACTGTTGGGACGGCGGCATTTGAAGAAGGGGTAATTTCGGTCACCGCGCATGTTTGACTATAGTCATGCCATCGTCCGAAGCCCTGCCGCATCCGTGGTGGCAGGGTTGCGGGCAGGTGACGGGCCGGATCCCGATTTCGAAGCGCTCTGCGCCGAACATGATGCCTATGTGCGGACGTTGGAAAGCCTCGGTCTGCACGTAACGCAGCTGCCTGCATCGGAAGCGTTTCCCGATTCCATATTTGTCGAAGACCCTGCGCTTGTTTTTGGCGAGGGGGCGATTGTGCTCAATCTTGCAGCGCCGAGCCGGGCAGGGGAGTCGGCCCTGCTTGCGCCTGTGCTGGAAGAGCGCTTTGAAACCGTCCTTCGCATGCAGGGGCCGGGTCACGCGGATGGCGGAGATATCCTGGTTCTGCGGGATCGGGTTTTAATCGGGCTGTCCAACCGCACTGATCGTGCCGGTGCAGAAGAGCTGATTTCTTTGCTGGCACGCTTGGGAAAGAAGGGCGAGATTGCGGAAACGCCCCCGGGCATCCTGCATTTCAAGACGGGATGCAGCCTGATTGACGAGGAAACTGTATTCGCGCTCGCGCCGATGGCCAATTCAACCGCTTTTGCCGGTATGCGCGTGGTTGAAGTTCCGGAAGGCGAGGAAAAAGCCGCCAACAAGCTCCGTATCCGGGACAGCATATTGATGGGCGCTGGGTTTCACAAAAGCCGCGCCATTGTCGAATCCTTTGGTATCCCGACCATCGGTTTAAGTGTCGAACATATCGGCCGGATTGATGCGGGCCTGTCGTGCATGTCATTACGCTGGAGAGAGAAGATATGACATTATCCGCAGATGTGTTCTGGTCATTTCGTAGCCCCTATAGCTACCTAGCGACACGGCGCTATCGTGCCCTGGCCGAAGAATATGATCTGGAGATCAACCTTCGCCCGGTCTATCCGCTGGCAATACGGGAGCCCAATTTCTTCGAACGCAACCATCCCAACTGGCTGCGTTATACCTTTACCGACATGTTCCGCGTGGCGCAGTATCACGGTATCCCATTTGGTCCGCCCAAGCCCGATCCCATTGTCCAGAATGTCATCACGCGGCAAATCGCAGAAGAACAGCCCTACATTTTTCGTCTTACGCGCCTTGGTCAGGCTGCGGCGCGTCGGGGGCAGAGTCTGGCATTTTGTGACGAGGTTTCCCGCCTGATCTGGGGTGGCGCGGAAAACTGGCATGAAGGCGATCATCTTGCCGGCGCGGCGACACGCGCAGGATTAGACCTGGCCGAACTCGATGCCGAAGCCGCGCAGGACGCCGAAGCACTGGACGCCGAAATTGCGGCTAATCAGGCGATGCTGGAGGCTGCGGGCCATTGGGGCGTTCCTACACTGGTTTTCGATGGCGAACCCTTTTTTGGGCAGGACCGTATCGAAATGGCGGTCTGGCGAATGCAGCAAAAGGGTTTGGAGCCGCGCTGAATAAGGCTGTTAATCTGCCATCACCGGTTGTTGGCCCGGGGCCGGTTTTCCTGGTTTGAGCATGAAGATCAGCGGGCTCATCAATATGAGCAGGAACATCATCAGCTTGAAGTCATCGAGATAGGCGATCATCGCGGCCTGCCGGTTAATTTCCAGGTTGATCAGTTGCAGACCTGCTTCACCCAATGCGCCCAGCCGATCGGTCGTCGACAGGTCCAATGTGGGCATGGACGACGCGGTAATGTGCCCCGCCAAGTCCGCATGGCTTGTCTGCATGTTGCGGGCGAGCATCGTTGTCATGATCGAAATGCCGAAACTGCCCCCCAGACTGCGGAACAGATAGAGTAGAGATGCTCCGTCCGTCCGGAGTCGCATGGGAAGGGTGGAAAAGGCTACACCATTCAGTGGAATGAAAACGAAACCCATGCCGAAGCCCTGCAAAAGGCCCGTATAGACGATCAGGTGCCAATCCATATTGAGCGACCATTTTGTCATCATCCATACTGAAATGGCAGTCATAATGAAACCGCTGAAGATGATGATCCGCGCATCCATTTTTCCGGTCAGGCGCGAGGCAATGAACATGGCAAGCAAAATGCCGACGCCCCGGGGAGCCAGCAAAACCCCCGTGTCGTAAACGCTATAGCCGAACAGATTTTGCAGCATTGGCGGCAGCAGGGCGAATAAACCGAACATCATCATGCCGACGAGCAGCATCATGTTGAGCGCGATGAAAAAGTTCCGGTCGCTGAGCAGAAGCCGTTCGAACATCGGTCTTTTGGTCGTCATTTGATGGACGGCAAAAATCCACAAGGCTCCGATGACCACAAGCAGTTCAATGATGATTTCCCAGCTTTGCAGCCAGTCTTCCTGCTGACCTCGGTCCAGCAGCAGTTGCAGCGTCGCAAGGCCAATGGCCAACATGGCAAATCCGAACCTGTCCAGTTCACGCCGCACAACCGGGCGGGATGGCAAGAGCCACCACAATATAATCAGGGTCGGTATTCCTATTGGCAGGTTGATATAGAAAACCCAGCGCCAGTTATAGCTTTCGGTCAGCCACCCTCCCACCATCGGGCCCATGATCGGGGCAATCATGATGCCCATGCCCCAGATGGCCATTGCCCGGGGGGCTTCCGATGGCTTGTTGATGTCCAGCATGATGGTTTGGGACAAAGGGCCGATGAAGGCCGCGCAAATCCCCTGGAAAACACGGAATATAACCATTTCCGTCAGGCCGGTTGCGATGCCGCACAGCATTGATGCAAAAATGAAACCCGCCACCGCACCCAGAAACAAATTCCGGCTGCCAATCCGGTCGGACAGCCATCCGGTAATGGGCATGGCAACTGCACTGGCCACAATATAGCTCGTCAGGACCCAGGTGATCGTATCCATCGTGGCGCCAAGGCTAGTCTGCATATGCGGAATAGCGACATTGGCGATGGTGGAATCGAGAATTTGCACGATACTGGCGCCCATCACCGCAAGCGTGAGCAGCGCCTTGTTTTTGACCGGATAGGCCGCGACGTCGTGGGGATTATTTGTCGGTGTCGATGCGGACATGTGCCGACAGCCCTGCGATCATTTTGCGCTTCGGTTTGTCGGTAATCATGATGCGAACCGGTACACGCTGCGTCACTTTCACCCAGTTACCATTGGCATTTTGCGCAGGCAGAACGGAAAACTCCGATCCCGTTCCGGCACCGATGCTCGATACCTTTCCGCGCAGTTTCAGATCGGGGTAAGCGTCAAAAGTGATTTCGGCCGGCTGCCCGACGCGCATCTGGGCAAGGTCGGTTTCCTTGAAATTGGCTTCGATCCAGCTTCGGTCGCTGGCCACGATCGTGACGCCGGGCAGGCCCTGGACCATCATCTGTCCGACTTGCAACCGGTCTGCCTGGCTTACAATTCCCGAAACCGGTGCGCGTACCGTTGTGCGGGACAGGTTCAGCAATGCCTGTTCACGCTGCACCTGACCGGCTTTGATGGCCGGGTTTACGCCGGGTGCTGCAGACCCTGTGGCAAGGGCGGCGCGCGCTTTCGTTGCCTCGGCCTCGGCAGAGGCAACGCGGCTACGTGCATCGGACAGGGCATGCTCGGCGGCTTGCAGCCGGGCGCGTGTGGTAAAGCCGTCCTGCATCAGGGACGCCTGGCGCTGATATTCCTTTTCGTAAAAGGCGACATCCTCGCGTGCGCTTTCGATATCAATGCCGGTGGTCTGGTAATCGGTTTGCAATGTTGTGACACGGACCTGTGCGGCGGCGATGCTGGCATCGGCCTGTTCGATTGCGATGCGGTAGGGTTCGGGATCTATCCGGAACAGAAGATCGCCTGCCTGCACCTGCTGGTTTTCGCGCACGGCGACTTCGACAATGCGTCCGCCCACCTCGGCAGAGATGGACACCTTATCCTGCTGCACATAGGCATTGTCGGTGGATACATAATGATCATTGGCAATATAATAGCCCACGCCGCCTGCAATCAGCAGGAGGGGGACAGAGAACATCAGAGCGATCCGCGCAAAACGGCGCGGCTTTTTCTGGATATGTGTATCCATGTCCATCTTGGGGTCGGCTTCAGCCATGGGCGGTCTCTAAAGGCTTTCGGGTCAAATTGGCGCGGATGGTGTCCAGCATGGATTCAAGTTGCGTCCGCTGGTTATCGTCCAGCCCTGCAAGCGCATCTTCGAACAGGGCGAGGGCGGTCGGCCGCAAGGCGTCGATCCGGCTTTCCCCCAAAGGTGTCAAATGCAGGCGCCATGCGCGCCGGTCCTTGGGATCCGCCCTGCGCTCGACCAGGCCGGATTCCTGCAGCCGGTCGATCATGCGGCCAAGGGTAATGGGTTCGACATCCAGCATATCGGCCATGCTCACCTGGGTGGAACCGTCAAAACGTTTCAGCAAAGCGAGGACGCGCCACTGCGGACGAGTCACGCCGACGGCGCGGGCCCGCTCGTCAAAGGACCGCCGCAAAAGGCGTGCCGCATCACCCAACAAGAACCCGATATCGTCGCTCATTCCATCGACATAATAGCTATGCTTATTATAGGCAAGTCTAGTCTGTTGGTCCGGACCGAAAAATGGCTTTTCTCCGGCCTCCAGCCATGGCAACACCACAACCCAACCGAATGGAAAGAGCCCAAATGGCCGTCACTTCAAACAGCTTCGAAAGCTTCAGCCAAGTTAACATATTCTGGAAAGAAACCGGGGAAGGGCGACCATTGTTGCTAATCCACGGCTATTTCAGCGAAGCGGAAACAAACTGGATAAAATACGGCCATGCCGACGCGCTGGCCAAAGCAGGCTATCGCGTAATCATGCCCGACCTACGCGCCCATGGACTCAGCGGAAAACCTCACGACCCTGCATCCTATCCTCCGGACATACTTGCCGATGACCAGTTCGCCTTGCTCCAACATCTGGGTATCATCGATTATGACCTTGGCGGATATTCTCTGGGCGGACGAACCGTCGCTCGGATGCTTGCCAGAGGAGCAAAGCCCGGTCGGGCGATCATATCCGGCATGGGTCTCGAAGGATTGACCCAAACCGCAAAGCGCAGCGGGCATTTCAAGCATGTTCTCGATAATTTAGGCCAACACGAGCGGGGTTCTCCCGCCTTCATGGCGGAAGCTTTTCTGAAAACTACCGGCGGTGATCCCGTTGCACTGCGACTCATACTGGATAGTTTTGTTGATACCACAGAGGCACAGTTACGCAGCATTGAAGTGCCCGTGGCGGTCATTTGTGGTGCTGAGGATCAGGACAATGGCTCGGCATCAGATCTTGCGGCAATTCTTCCACTAGGCAGACTTTTCGAAGTGCCCGGCAATCACATGAGCGCTGTCGTGAAACCAGATTTGGGCGCAGCAATGGTAACAGCATTAACGGGGCCGTTGTGGTGATGTTTCCTCCATTCGATATCCAGCCCACGCTGGTCGGTACAAAAGTGTGCCTCCGTCCGCTTGCCGAAGATGATTTTGATGCGCTTTATACTGTCGCATCAGATCCTGATATTTGGGCAATGCATCCCCATCGGGACAGATACAAACGCGAGGTGTTCGAAGGCTTTTTTGCCGAAGCCATAGCATCGCGTGGCTCCTTTGCTATTTTGGATCAATCTACTGGTGTTATGATCGGAAGCAGCCGCTTTGCAAATTATGACGCGGAGGCGAGCGAGATTGAAATCGGGTGGACCTTTTTCGCTTGTAGCCACTGGAGGGGAGGGTTTAATCGCGAAGCGAAAGCTCTGATGCTCCGGCATATTTTCCCACATGTAAACATTGTGGTTTTTCAGATCGGCGCACATAATCTGCGATCACGCAAGGCAGTCGAGCGGCTTGGAGCAAGGCTAGTCCGAAACTATGTGCGGGAATACCGGGGGCAAAAGCAAGGTTACGTAATGTACCATTTAACCTTAGAAGGGGCGCAAACCGGTGCCCTGGCATTGGCGTTGGAGAATATATGATGCGCGAAAGCAAATTGGAGCGGCATTTCTGGCGTTTTTGGCTTGGTGGGTTGCTTATTCTTGCTGCAATGATCGCCATGAACCCTTTGTTTACTAATCCTGTTTCCCCCTGGGGTATCCGCGATCATCAGTCTGCGGGGTCTGCGCTTCGAGTCGACGCCATTCAGGCTGCATGGCAAGCTGCGGGCGTTATGAATTTGGCCCGTTTCGGAATTGCGCTCGATCTAGTTTATATCGGCATTTATTCTTTTGGAGCGTATTGTGGCGGACGGTTGTTCGCGCGTTCTGGGGGCGCGGCTCTGCGTCGTCTCGGATGGGTCATTGTTGGGGCCGCGGTCGTTGTGGGCGTTGCCGACTATGTGGAAACTATAAGCGAATTCATTCAGGCCATGACCTTTAAAGGTGATGATAACTTGGCCTTCATCGCGGCGACGGCCCAACCTGTTAAATCAACGGCATTTCTTGTTACTTTTTTTGGTCTGCTAATTGCTTTGTTTCTTCGACGAAAGGCGAGGCAGTCCGCTTGACGACCAAGAAAGAAAGTTCCAACATCCGGTCATATTATTTGCTGGGAACCTCAAATGAAAAAACTAGTCTCCTTTGCCGCTCTGGCAGCTGCATCCATCACGATTCCATCGGTCGCTTCTGCGCAAAGTGCCGATGTGGCAACCACGGCACCCTCTATTGCAGAAGCTGAAGCTTTTCTGGCCCGAGCCGAAAAGGATCTGTTCGATTTCTCCGTTGAGGGTGGACGTGTTGCTTGGGTAAACAGCACATATATTACCGACGACACCGACGCATTGGCGGCCAAATATGGCGAGATTGGTACGGAAAAGTCAGTCCAATATGCTCTCGAGGCAGCAAAGTATCAGAACGTCAGCGGACTCTCATCTGAAGCCAAGCGCAAACTTGACATATTACGCGGTGGCTTAGTCTTGCCGGCGCCAACCACGCCGGGCGCTGCCAAGGAATTGGCTGAAATTGCGACCCGCCTCAATTCTTCTTATGGCAAAGGCAAAGGTACTCTGAGGGGCCAGCCGATCAACGGTTCTGATATCGAAGCGGAAATGGGCACGAACCGCAATCCGGACGAATTGAAAGAGATGTGGGTTAGTTGGCATGACAATGTCGGCGCGCCCATGAAGACCGATTATGTCCGAATGGTAGAGATAGCGAACAAGGGCGCGCAAGAACTCGGCTTTGCTGATTTGGGCGCGATGTGGCGTTCTGGTTACGATATGCCTGCAGATGATTTCGCAAAGCTCACCGACAAGCTTTGGTTGGAAGTGAAGCCGCTCTACGATGAGCTGCACACCTATGTCCGCACTCAGTTGAATAAGAAGTATGGCGACGCAGTACAGGGGAAAACCGGCGCTATTCGTGCGGATCTGCTCGGCAATATGTGGGCACAGGAATGGGGCGATATCTATGATATCGTTGCACCGGCAGGATCTGGGGACATCGGTTATGATATCGGCGAATTGCTGAAGGCAAAAAAAGTCGATGAGATTGGCATGGTCAAAATTGGCGAAGGCTTTTTCTCGTCACTCGGTTTCGCACCATTGCCCGAATCATTTTACGCTCGCTCACAATTTCTGAAGCCCGCCGATCGTGAAGTTGTATGTCATGCTTCGGCATGGAACATTGATAATGTCGATGATCTGCGGATCAAAATGTGCATCAAAATCAATAGCAACGATTTTGTGACGGTTCACCATGAACTCGGTCACAATTACTATCAGCGTGCGTATAACAATCAGAGCTATCTACACCTTAACGGAGCCAATGACGGCTTTCACGAAGCGATTGGCGACGCGATCGCGTTGTCGATTACTCCAGAATATCTGGTGCAGATTGGTTTACTTGACGCGTCCAAGGTGCCAAGCGCGGATAAAGACAATGGTCTGCTGTTGCGGCAAGCAATGGACAAGGTGGCTTTTCTGCCATTCAGTGTCATCGTTGATAAATGGCGTTGGGGCGTGTTTGCCGGCGACATCAAACCTGCCGATTATAACACTGCTTGGACGAAACTTCGTACCCAGTATCAGGGTATTGTTCCACCTGTGCCTCGTGATGTGAATGCATTTGACGCAGGTGCGAAGTATCACGTGCCTGGAAACACGCCTTATACACGCTATTTTCTTGCGCGCATCTTGCAGTTCCAATTTTACAAGGCCGCTTGCGATGCCGCCGGTTGGAAGGGACCGCTTCACCGTTGCTCCTTCTATGGCAACAAGGAAGTCGGCAAACGATTGAATGCCATGTTGGAAATGGGAGCGTCAAAGCCATGGCCATACGCATTAGAGGCTTTTACTGGCAGCCGCGAAATGTCTGGCAAAGCAATGCTGGAATATTTTGCACCGTTAATGAAATGGCTGAAAACTCAAAATAAAGGCGCAAAGAAGGGCTGGTAATTTAGGAAGAGGCCCCACGTTGTTATGGGGCAGCTTCCCTTCAATGAGCGAATTCCGCTTATGGCTGATCTATTCAGTCGCCTTCGCAGCTGGCTTTGATGGTGCGATTGCCTTGGGCTTTGCTGGTGATTTTGTAGTCGTGCCGACCGCTGTCGGCTTAGATTCCGAACTTGGTTTAGTTGGGGCTTTTACGTTGGGTGCTCCCGGCTTTTTGGCGCTTGGCTTTTTGAGCGCAGCTTTTTTGACAGGCGCTTTGCGAGGAGCTTTGGATTTCTGAGCATCCAGTGCTTTCTTCCCAGCAACTGCGGCAACGGCTGCTGCTGCAACCACAGCACCAGCAACGGCCGCTGTCTTGCCCGGATGAGCTTTCACGGACTTAACAGCCCGCGTGGCTACGTCACCAATTCTGTCAGCAGCAGATCGCGCGCTATTGGAAGCGGATTCGACTCCTGACTGCGTTTTGCCCTTCGCCTTTTTCGCAATAGAGCGCAGTTTGGTTCCCACCTTTTCCAATGCGTCTGATGTTTTACTTTTTTGTACCATCATTATCTCCCTTGCGGTCTAGAAGTGTAACATAACGCGTTGTACCAATAGTAAGTTCCGACTTAGGTTAACGGAATGGCGGCTCGTTAAAGGCACGAAGCTTGCGGCTGTGTAAACTGTTGCCAGCTTCTCTGAGCAGATCACAGGTTTGGATTCCAATTTGGAGATGTGCAGCAATCGCTTCTTCGTAGAACCGATTTGCTTGTCCTGGCAGTTTGATTTCGCCATGTAACGGCTTGTCCGAAACGCACAGCAATGTGCCATAGGGGACGCGGAACCGATAGCCTTGCGCCGCAATCGTAGCTGATTCCATATCAATAGCGATTGCACGGCTTTGCGAAAAGCGAAGTGCCGAAGCGGAGTAGCGCAATTCCCAATTACGGTCGTCTGTAGTCACGACAGTACCCGTACGCATTCGACGCTTGAGGTTTGCTCCGCTTGTGCCTGAAACATGTTCCGCCGCTACAGCTAGTGCTTGCTGTACTTCTGCAATTGGAGGGATAGGTATTTCGGGCGGCAGTACATCGTCTAGAATATGGTCGTCTCGCAAATAGGCGTGAGCCAACACATAGTCGCCAATACGCTGAGTTTCGCGTAACCCCCCGCAATGGCCAATCATTAACCACGCTTCAGGGCGCATGACCGCCAAATGATCACATATTGTTTTTGCGTTTGACGGGCCGACGCCGATGTTTACCAACGTTATACCGGATCGGTCCGGCGCCATCAGGTGATAAGCAGGCATCTGATGGCGACGCCAAGTGCTATCAGCTACAAGTTGTGCCGCATTATCGGTAGATTGGTCAACATAAAGTCCACCAGCACCGGAGAGAGCGGTATAGCGCCCATTACCTACTTGCGTGCATGCCCAGCTAACAAACTCGTCCACATAGCGGTGGTAGTTTGTAAACAGGATATAATTCTGGACATGCTCAGCAGGTGCGCCCGTATAGTGACGTAGGCGCGCAAGGGAAAAATCAGTGCGCAAAGCGTCGAACAATGCCAGCGGTGCGTTATCGGTTCCCTTAATTCGCAGAAGTCCATCCGCTATCTCGTCACCAATATCTGCCAACTCGGTTGTCGGGAAGTGTCTGGCTAATTCGTTCGGGCTGGTCGTGCCCAATTCCAGATCTGCCGAGCCGTCAAGGACGTAGGGAAACGGTATTTCCTGACTACTGCGGCCTACGGAGATATCGAGTTCATATTGTTCGACTAAAAGGTCAAGCTGCTCTCCCACATAATCCGCAAACATTTCCGGCTTGGTAAATGTTGTTCGATATGTTCCGACTTTCTCCAACTTGCCGAAAGATAAGTTAGTAACAGTCTCCCGCTCCTTTCCGCGGTAGGTGATTACCAGTTCCGGATAACAGAAGTCGCGACGCTCTCGTTCGTCAGCGCTAGGCGGAGTGCCCGTCTTTAGATAGTGAGCTACAGCGTTTTGAAGCCGCTTAACCGAGGCATCATACTCGGTTATGAGCTGATTTATGAGCGTGGATGAATATTCGCTAGGCATAAGCACGCTTCGACGAATTTTCCAATTTTCGCAACAAAAAAGGGAGGGTGAGCCCTCCCTTCGTTGTGTTTGGATCCGACAAATCTAATCTAGGATGGGATAATCTCGTTTTAGAGTTGACCGAGCATATGTTCTGCGGAACTCACATTGAAGTCACCTGGGGCTTCAACATTTACCTGTTCCACGACGCCATCATTGACGACAAGAGAGAAACGTTGACCGCGCTTGCCCATCCCGAAAGCAGTTCCATCCATCTCAAGGCCTAAAGCAGCGGCAAAATCGCCATTCCCATCGGCCAGCATTGTAATCGCATCTGAACCACCCGCCTTGTTCCAGGCTCCCAGCACAAATGCGTCATTGACTGCCGTGCATGCAATCTCATCTATTCCCTTTGCTGCCAGTTCATCAGCCTTTTCTACAAAGCCAGGCAAATGCCGTGCGGAACAGGTCGGTGTAAATGCTCCGGGTACGGAAAAAAGTGCAATCCGGCGGCCAGCGAAATAATCGGCCGATTGGACGGGCTGGGGGCCATCGGCAGTTGCTTTGACCAACTTAACATCGGGAATTTTGTCTCCAACTGAAATGCTCATTTTCGTTCCTTTCGGGGGTGGTTTCAGGTCAGTCTAATCTGTGACAGCCACTTAAGTGTCAAGGGTGTCGAGCCAGGACGTGGTAACTCAAGCATATCTCTATTGTGCTAGCGCATCAGCTGTGTCTTTTTTTTCGAAATTAATCTCTCGCAATTTTCAACCAGATAAGAGGTTTAACTTTGTTAACCAAATCTCTTGGTTGCTGATTAATCAGGATCGTCAATTCTTGCGCTGTTGAACAGTAAAGGGGTTGGGGAAATGATCAACTTTTCGAAGAAATTGAGTTTTGTAGTTGGTATGGTCGCATTGTCATCGCAACCGGCACATGCTTGTTGGACGAACGCAGCGCAGGATGCAGCCAAGATAAAGCACTTGAATACCATGTTAATGGTAACAGCGTTAAGGTGTCGAAATACGTCGGATAACTTCCTTCCACACTATAATCGTTTCGTGACGAAGCATAACAACCTGATCGGATCGCAGAATGCCGCGTTGAAAGGACACCTCGCCCAAACGTACGGCGCTCGCGGTGCCGAAGGCGCATTAGATCGTATGTCGATCGGATTTGCGAACAGTTATGGGAATGGCCACAAAACTATGAACTGCAAGCAACTGAAAGAGTTAGCCGCGAAGCTAGCGTCGGAATCACACGGTGTAGTCACTATGGCCGCCGCCGCTGATTCCACAGTGATCGGTCATTCATGGAGCGGTCCTGCTTGCCCTACACGAATGGCAACCCGTCCTTAGTGGGTGTATGTAAGCATATAAAGTAATCTTTATATTTGATTTCGTTGAAGGCCACGGCTATGGGCAGAGCCATTCTAAACCCTCCCGGAGATCAAGCCTGTGGCTTTCAACGATTATGTCATTGCCGATATCGGCGAGGCCGACTTTGGCCGTAAAGAAATCAACATAGCTGAAACCGAAATGCCCGGCCTTATGGCCCTGCGAGAAGAGTTTGGTCCGTCCCAGCCATTGAAGGGTGCGCGGATCGTAGGATCGCTGCACATGACGATCCAGACAGCAGTTCTAATTGAAACCCTTGTTGCTCTCGGCGCCGAAGTGCGCTGGGCTACCTGTAACATTTTTTCAACGCAAGACCATGCCGCTGCTGCGATTGCAGCCCGCGAAATTCCAGTCTTTGCCGTAAAAGGTGAAAGTCTCGCCGATTATTGGGATTATGTCGGTCGTATCTTTGACTGGGGCGATGATGCCACCGCAAATATCATTTTGGACGATGGTGGTGATGCAACCATGTTTGCGCTTTGGGGTGCGAAGCTGGAGCGGGGTGAAAGTTTTGGCGAACCTGAAAACGAAGAAGAAGTCGAATTCCAACGTGCCTTGAAGGCATTTGTTGCCGCAAAGCCCGGCTATCTAACGGAGACCGTTCGTAATCTTAAGGGCGTGTCTGAGGAAACAACTACCGGCGTTCACCGCCTGTACGAAATTGCCAAAAAGGGCGAACTGCCTTTCCCGGCTATTAACGTAAATGACAGCGTAACGAAGTCGAAGTTCGACAACTTATATGGTTGTAAGGAATCGCTCGTTGATGCCATCCGTCGCGCTACAGACGTAATGTTGGCCGGCAAAGTTGCATGTGTTGCCGGTTTCGGCGATGTGGGCAAAGGTTCGGCCCAGTCGCTGCGCAATGGCGGTGCACGGGTGATGGTCACTGAAGTTGATCCGATCTGCGCATTGCAAGCTGCTATGGAAGGCTTCGAAGTTGTCACTATGGAAGAAGCTGTGACGCGTGCTGACATCTTTTGCACTGCGACCGGAAACGCGGACGTCATTACCGCTGAGCACATGATGAACATGAAGCCTATGAGCATTGTTTGTAACATCGGCCATTTCGACAGCGAAATTCAAATATCTGCACTGTCAAACTACAACTGGACCGAAGTTAAACCAGGCACCGATCTCGTTGAATTCCCGGACGGCAAACAGATTATCGTGTTGGCCAAGGGACGTCTTGTGAATCTCGGCTGCGCTACCGGGCACCCAAGCTTCGTCATGTCTTCGAGCTTCACAAACCAAGTGCTGGCGCAAATCGAGCTTTGGACTAATGGCGCGAAATATAAAAATGAAGTGTATGTTCTGCCCAAACACCTCGATGAAAAGGTGGCTATGCTGCACCTCGAGAAGCTGGGAGTTAAGCTAACAAAACTGACCGAAAAGCAGGCCAATTACATTGGGGTTTCGACCGAGGGACCTTTCAAGCCCGATCACTATCGCTATTGATACCAATAAATCTGAGATCAAACGGGCCCGCTGTAGAAATACAGCGGGTTTTTTGTTGCGCCGTGTCGCCTTTCGGGCATTAGAAAATCTGTGAAAGAGCAAAGGATAGCGAACCAATGACGGGCGAAGGCCTGCCAATTGCATTGATAGGCTTTTTGATGGCGCTTTGGCTGGTCGGAGCCACAGTAGCCATTTGGGTGGGCTTTTCGTTACGGCGGCGTTCGCAAAAAATACTCAGGCAGACATCCCGTCTGGCGCGGCTACTCGAAACAGCACCTGCCTTTCCGGTGCTTGTAAAAGGCGATGGTCGAATTGAAGCCGCTGACCGCTTTTCCCGATTGATGGGATTGCCAGCTCCAGCTGTATCGCTAACCGATCTGGGTGGTCGTAGCGAGGGGGGATTGAGCAACCACGATCTTCTCATGCTCGAAGAAAAAGTACGAGAAACGCAGAGGACAGGTAAAGATTTTGAATTGCCTTTGGCAATCATGGGTTCACCTCGTCGCCTGCTAGTTATGGGCGAGATTGCCGATACCGTCATCTATCCAAATGGTGCGGCATTATTATGGTTTTTCGATTCGACAGAAAGCCTGCGTGAGCTAGAGGCCCGAACTCAAGAATCTGAAAAAGCCAAGGCTGCTTTTGCTGCTTTAGCCGGACTTATAGAATCTGCACCTTTGCCTATGTGGCATCGGGGTCCGGATCTTACGCTTAACTTTGTAAACCAAGCATATGTTGAGGCTGTCGGAGCCACAGACGGATTCCAAGTAGTGCAAGACGGCATCGAACTGCTGGAACCGGAGAATGGTAAAAATGCCGCGGCTTTTGCTGCCGATGCCATGCGGAACGGCCAGAAAATGGAGCGTGTTGTTTCTGCTACCTTGGGCGCCGAGAGGCGACAACTGCGCGTTTTTGACATCCCTCTGGGACCGGACGGTGCGTTGGGCGTTGCGGGCATGGCGATTGACGTTCAGGACCTCACCGCAGCCCGAACCGAGTTTCGTTTATTGTCCGATGCGCAACGCCATTTATTGAATATGATGTCGGCGGGTGTTGTCCAATTTGGATCAGACCACTCTCTTATTTTTGCAAATCTGCCCTTTCAGAGACTATTCGCTTTTCGTGATCAATGGCTTACCGAAAAGCCGGAATTTGCTCGTGTGCTCGATCGAATGCGGGAAAATGGTAAGCTTCCCGAAGTTCGTGATTTCCCTGCTTGGCGAACTGAACGGGAAAACTGGTTCCGGAATCCCGAACCAAGCGAGGAAAACTGGCTGTTGCCAGACGGAACGCACCTGCGTGTCTTGGCCCAGCCAGTTCCAGATGGCGGGCTTTTATTGATATTTGAAGACCGAACCGAACAAGCGCAATTGGCAAGTGCCCGGGATATTTTGCTGCGGGTCAGGACAGCGACATTCGACAATCTTTTTGAAGCGATTGCTGTATTTGCAGCGGACGGACGATTGAGCATTTGGAACCGTCTGTTTGCGGAAACATGGGGATTGCCCGATGATACTCTAATCCGACATCCACGGCTTGACGAGATTTTGCCTCTGATGTCGAAGCACCTCAAAAAGCAGTCGCAGATATCCATTATTGGTGAGTTGGTGCGAATGACGACAGCAAACCGGGAACAACGTCGCAGCAAAGCGGTGTTTGCTGATGAGCGGATATTTCAGATTGCGACCATACCGCTTCCCGATGGCAATGCGTTGTTTACGATGCTGGATATGTCGGACAGCCTGAAGATCGAGCAAGCTCTGCGGGATCGGAATGCGGCGCTGCAGGAAGCGGACGGGATTAAGGCCAAGTTTCTGGCCAATATGAGCTATGAATTCCGGACGCCGCTGACTTCGATCAGCGGTTTTGCCGATTTGTTGAAGGCGGGGGTTGCCGGGGAGTTGAATGGGCAGGCGCTGGAATATGTCGATGCCATCCTGACTTCTGCTGAACGGTTGTCGGAGCAGATCAATACGGTGCTGGATTACAGCCAGAGTGAAGCCGGAGCGATGCCGATTGCCAGGGAGAAGGTTGATGTCCGGACCCTGCTTGTTAACTCGGCTGAAGCTAAAGCGGCTTTTGCCAGGGAGCGGGGTGTTGAATTGCACCTTCGGCTGGATGAGGCAAAAGGGCAGTTTTCCTTGGATTCTAAGCGGATAGGGCAGGCCATCGGGCAAATTCTTGATAATGCAATTCGTTATCATAAAGAGGGCGGCGAGGTCCTTTTGTTTGCGCGGACCAGCAAGGACCAGCTCGAGATCGTCATCTCCGACAATGGCCCCGGCATCAGTGAGGAAAACCAGAAAATCGTCGAGGGCAATGGCAAGAAGGCCTTGCAGCTTTCCGACGATCCCATTTTGCAAGGGCTCGGCCTGCCACTCGCCAAGCAGTTGATCGAAACGCATCATGGCACATTCCAAATCCAGTCCAAGCCGGGCGAAGGCTCCACCATCATCATGACGATCCCGAGCCGATGATCCTGAAGACCGAAGAAGACATGCGCGCCTTTGGACGCGAATTGGCGGGCACGCTGCACGCCGGCGACTGGGTATCGATCGACGGCCCCTTGGGCGCGGGAAAAACGGTGTTGTGCGCCGGCATTTTGCAGGGGCTTGGTTTCGATGGCGAAGTCGCGAGCCCGTCCTATGCCATCGTGCATCAATATGATCCCCCCGAAGTATCGATTGCCGTCGCCCATGCAGATTTGTATCGCTTGGACGGTGTCGCCGATCTGGAGGAACTCGGCCTCGCGGATGAACGGTCTGACCGGATTACATTGGTGGAATGGGCAGGCCGGGCCGGCGCCGACTATACGGTGCCAACCCTCTCAATTGAAATACAGCCTCAGCCGGACGGTTCCCGCGCTGTACAGATGAAAACGGAAAAGAATGACGCAACCCATTGACCCTGTCATGCCCGCCGGGCTCGACGAATTTCTGCACCAGACAGGCTGGAGCACCGCGCGTGTCTACCCCATGCCGGGCGATGCTTCGTTCCGCCGCTATTTCCGGGTGACGCATGCCGAAAAAGGCAACGCCATATTGATGGACGCCCCGCCACCGCATGAAGACCCCAAGCCGTTCATTGATGTTGCCCAATATCTGATCGGGCAGGGATTTCGTGCGCCCGTCATTTACGGAAAAGACCTGACACGCGGTCTGGTCCTGATCGAAGATTTCGGCGACCGGCGGATGCGGGAACATCTGGATGCGTTTCCTGCCGACGAGGAGAAAATCTACCGCAGGGCGATCGACACCATCATAGCCCTTTCCAAAAGCAGTTGCGCCGACCTGCCGCCCTATGATGAGGACGTTTACCTGCGCGAGGTGCGGCTGCTGACCGAATGGTATATGCCGGCGATGCGGCTCGACTTTGATCCTGCCGAATTTGACCGCATCTGGCGCGATGCGCTTGCGCCTATTGCCAATGCCCATTTGGTCACCGTCTTGCGCGATTATCATGCGGAAAATGTCATGTTGCTGGATGACGGGGATCAAGGTCTGATCGATTTTCAGGACGCGCTGATCGGGCATCCTGCCTATGATCTGGTGTCGCTGTTGCAAGACGCGCGCCGCGACGTGTCCGTGGAACTCGAGGCGAAAATGCTCGATCATTATATCCAGCAGGCAAATCCGGGCGACGATTTCCGCGATCATTATGCGCTGGTCGGGGCGCAAAGGAATACCAAGATCATCGGAATCTTCACCCGGCTGTGGAAGCGCGATGGCAAGCAACGTTATCTGGATTTTCTGCCGCGCATGTGGAACCTGCTGGAACGCGACCTGGATCATCCCCAGCTCGCCCCGCTGAAAAGCTGGTTCGACACCACTATTCCGCACGAAGTCCGTCGGATCGCCCCCAATATGCTGGCGCCGGAATGAGCCACCATGTGAACACCGCCATGATCATGGCGGCAGGCAAGGGGACCCGGATGATGCCGTTGACGGCAGACCGGCCCAAACCGCTTGTCGAGGTCGCAGGGACTGCCTTGCTCGACCATGTACTGGACCATTTGCGGGCCGCAGGTGTTGGCCGGATTGTCATCAACGCCCATTACCGCGCATCCCAGGTCGAAGAGCATATGGCCGCCCATGCTGCCGATTTTCAGGTCGCAATATCGGATGAGCGCGATTTGCTGCTGGATACAGGTGGTGGTCTGGTTCGGGCCCTGCCGCTGATTTCCGACGATCCCTTTATCTGCGTCAACGCGGACAATTGGTGGACCGACGATGGCGTAAATGCCTTCACCCGGCTGATGTCGGCATGGGATGACGAGGCAATGGACGTCCTCATGCTTCTGATCCCCTATGCCGAGGCGAATAATACGCAAGGACAGGGTGATTTCGATCTTGATGCCGATGGCCGTCTGTCCCGCCGGAAACCGGACCAGCAGGCGGCCTATGTGTGGACCGGTATCCAGATGCTGTCCAAGCGCCTGATCGTTGATCCGCCATCGGACGTGTTTTCCACCAATATCTTCTGGGATCGCGCTATCGGCAGAGGCCGTTGTTTCGGGTTGGTGCATCAGGGCCTTTGGTTCGACGTCGGATATCCTGACGCAATTGCCGCAACCGAGGCGAAATTGATGAGCCATGCCCAGCGCTGAACCCGCACATCGGGCGACACGCGTCTTCACGGTTCCCCTCGGCTCGGATTTTTGCGACGCGACGGTCGGATTTGTTCTGGCGAACTGCGGCGATGATCCGCTCGCCCTAACACAGACTACGCTTTTGCTGCCGAACAACCGCGCGATCAAGGCAATGACCGAAGCGTTTGTGCGCACCGTATCGCCGGGATTGCTGCTGCCAAAAATGGTGGCGATTGGTGACCTCGCGCTCGACGAAGCTTTGGGACCCATATTGGATCCGCTGTCGGACGATGATGTGGTGTGGCCTGTCATCAGCCCCACAAGCCGCATCCTTTTGCTGGCCGATCTGGTCGTAAAAAACCGGCCGGAGGGGCAGTCCGTCACCGCGGCAGAATCCTTGCGCCTTGCGCGCAAACTGGCCGAAATGATTGACGAGCTGGAAATCGAACAGGTCGATTTTGAACGGCTCAAATCGGTTGAGGCGGTGGCCGAACTGCCGGAACACTGGCTGAGTGCCTATGGTCAGATCACCGCCATTGTACCCGCCTATCGAACCGAACTTGCCAACCGCAAGCTGCTGGGGCCTGCGGAACGCCGCAATATTTTGCTGGGCCGGCTCGAGCGGCGTTTGCGGGAAAATCCGCCGTCTTCGCCATTGATCGCCGCAGGCATCACCACATCGGCAAAGGCCGTTTCCAACCTGTTGCGCCGGATTGCACGGCTGCCCAACGGATCGGTCATTTTGCCGGGCGTGGACCTGAATATGCCCGAGGCGGATTGGGACGCCCTGCATCCACCAAAAAGCGACGACGGGGTCGCAAAGCCACCTCGCAATGTTGAGGTCCATCCGCAATTCCATCTGCGGCTGTTGCTCGATCGCATGGCGATTGCGCGGGATGAAGTTGTTGCGGTGTCCTCCGGTGCAACCCATGCCATGGCCGACAGTATCACTGACATATTCTGCCTGCCGGAACGAAGTACCCATTGGCGTGCGCTTCCGGCCCGCCGCAAAAAGCTGGAACATGTCCGTCTGGTCGAGGCGGATGACAGCGCACAGGAAGCGAAAATCATCGCTGTCCATATTCGGCAACGGCTTGAACATGCGGGGCAACGCACCGCATTGATTACCCCGGATCGCGAGATTGCGGCGCGGGTAGCGTCGCAGTTGCGCCGCTGGGGCATTGTCGTGGATGACAGTGCCGGTAAGCCTTTGCTGCAGTCACCGGAAGGCACCCTTTTTCTGGGACTGGCCAATGCTGTAGCGCGGCGCTTTTCGGCAACCGACATATTGGAAATTGCGAAGCATCCGCTTGTCCAGATGCAAATGGACCGGCTGGAATGGCTCAACCAGGCGCGCGCGCTCGATATGCGCATGCGCGGGCCAAATGTGGGTGTGGGGATATTCGCCTTTGCCGATGAAATTGCAAAGGCCGCGGATGACGCACTCAACCAGTGGTGGAGCACATATAGCGCCCAACTGGCGTTGCTGGATGATGCGGCAAAAGGCGGCCTTGTTGCCGCGCTTGATGCCATGAAGATGGTGGCCGATACATTAACCGCCGGACAGATCTGGAAAGGTGCCGCTGGCCGGGAACTTGCCCGTGTTTTGGCCGAACTGGGCGAGTGCAATCTGTCCGCTATTCCGCTTGAAGACAGCAGCGCGTTGCCCGCCATTGTCAGCGAACTGCTTTCAGGTGCTGTTGTGCGCCCGCCTTATGGTGGCCATCCGCGCGTCGCAATATACGGTTTGCTGGAGGCGCGCCTGCAACAGGCAGATCTTGTTATCTGTGCAGGATTGAATGAAACGGTCTGGCCGCAAATTGCACAGCCGGACCCTTGGCTTGCCCCGGCGATACGTCGTCATTTGGGTCTGGCGACGCTGGACCGCAATGTCGGTCTTTCGGCGCATGATCTGGCGACCGCGCTCGGCGCAAAGGACGTGGTGCTTATACGAGCGCGGCGGGATCGTGGCGGACCAACGGTTGCATCGCGCTTTTTGTTGCGGATGCGTGCCTATCTTGGCGACGCGTTGCAGAAGGATGAAACAACGCCGCAGTTTGCCGCCCTATTGGACGATGTACGGGAAAAGCTGCAATTCGCAACGCGGCCCAAACCCATGCCGACGGCAGAGCAGCGGCGCGTTGCCATTTCGGTAACCGATTTCGACCAGCTCAAGTCTGACCCCTATTCCTTTTATGCCAAGCGTGTTTTGGGATTGCGTCCGTTGGACCCGGTTGATGCCGAACCCGACCACAAGTGGCGCGGCATCCTGGTGCACGAGATATTGGAAAAATGGTTCCGGGACGACAAATGCGATCCCGAAAAGCTGACTGCACGGGCGGAGGCCTTGCTGACCAACGGCGCGCTTGATCCCATTTTGCGCACATTGTGGCAGCCCCGTATTGCGGACGGACTGCGCTGGATTGCCGGGCAAACACAAAAGCTGCGTGACGAAGACGGGCGGCAATTGTTGGTTGCGGAAGAAAAAGGCAAATTTGAACTGTGTGGCATCACCATTACCGGACGCGCCGACCGTATTGATGCCGCCGCCGATGGCAGCCTGATCATCATGGACTATAAAACCGGCGGATCGCCCAAGCCGAAACAGATTTATGCAGGCTACGCGCTGCAGTTAGGGTTGATCGGTTTGATGGCCGAACGCGGGGCTATCAAGGGCGTAAGCGGTGATGCGCGGGGATTTGAATATTGGAGTTTAGGCAAGGATCGCAATCGCGGCGGTTTCGGATATATCGCCCATGCCACGGCTCCAACGGCCAGCGACAAAAAGAAAGCCGCCGATGAATTTGTAGCCTTCATCGCGGGGCAAGCCGAAGAAGCATTGAACGACTGGATATTGGGCGAAGCACCTTTCACGGCAAAGCTGCACCCTGAATATTCCAACTATGCGGACTATGATCATTTGATGCGTCTTCAGGAATGGGACGGTCGCCAGTCGATTGCCGAGGCGGACGGCGCATGAGCGAAGAAAAGAACCCCAAGCCGCTTTATCCGCTCATTCCCGCACAACGTGCTGCGGTGCAGCCGGAGGAGAATGTCTGGCTCAGCGCATCGGCGGGCACCGGCAAAACGCAGGTATTGACCGCGCGTGTTATCCGTCTGCTTCTGGAAGAGAAAGTCGAGCCCGAAAATCTGTTGTGCATCACCTTTACCAAGGCGGGTGCTGCGGAAATGGCCGAACGTATCAACCAGCGGCTCGCCGCATGGGTCCAAATGGAAGATACCGCGCTGTTCAGGGATATGGAGGCAATCGGGGCCAAATCGGGCCCGGAATACCGCCAGCGCGCCAGCGAATTATTCGCCAAAGTATTGGACGCGCCGGGTGGCGGATTGCAGATTGTGACCATCCACAGTTTTTGCCAATCGCTCTTGGGAAGCTTTCCCGAAGAGGCAGGGCTCGTGCCGGGTTTCAAGCCTATTGAAGGTGCCGAGCAGCAGACCTTATTGCGTGAGGCGCTGGCCAGCATGGTTATCGCGGCGGAAGAAACGCATGATCAGGGCTTGATCCGCAGCCTGCAACAACTCAGCCTCGCCATGGGCGAAGAGGCGGCGGAGAAATTCCTCGCCAAATGCGCGGCGGTTCCCGATGTTATGGAGGGTATTCCCGATGGGGCGGGGGCTATTACCTGGGCACGGCGTGTGGCGGGGGTTACATTTGATGAGCCGTTAGACCAGTGGATCGCATCGGCGCTGTCTGATGACGCGATAGATCGTACTGCGCTGGAATCCGTTGCCGCATTAAACAAAAATTGGGGGACCTCCACCGGTTTAAAACGTGCCGCTACCATAGCGGAATGGCTGGAATCCGATGTGACGCAGCGTGGGGCGACCCTCGAAAAACTGCATTTTTGCTGGTGGAACAAGTCTAAGGACGAACCGCAGACGCAGACAAAAGGTCAGGTTCCTCAAGTCGATGAATATCCTGAATTAGCGCTCGATCTCGCAAACTGGACCAAACCTCTGTTGGAGACTCTGATCCGCGCCGACTATGCCGAACGGCTCGCCAGCGCGTTGCTCGTCGGTAAGCGGCTGGCGCAATATTATGCGCACGCCAAGCATGCGCGGGGCGTTATCGACTTTGACGATATGATCCGGCGTACGGCCGCGCTCCTCAACAGCGGTGCGATGGCGCAATGGGTGCGGTTCAAGCTCGACAAGCAAATCGATCATATCCTTGTCGACGAGGCGCAGGATACGAACAAGGCGCAATGGGATATTGTGGCCGCGCTCGCGTCCGATTATTTCAGCGGATTTGGTCAAAACGCCGATACAATCCGGACCATATTCTCGGTCGGCGATTTCAAGCAGGCCATTTACGGTTTCCAAGGCACGGCGCCCGAACGCTACGAAGAGGCAGGGCTGAAATTCGGCAAGGATATCGAAGGGGCAGGGGGCGAGCTTGCCCGCCTGACCCTGTCGCAAAGTTTCCGGTCAACGACTCCCGTCCTGCAGTTCGTCAATGCGCTGATAAAGGAAGTGGGCCATGATAATTTCGGCATCTCTGACCCGGTCCCCGACCATTATAGCCGCATGCCGGCCGAAGTCGGGATGGTCGAACTTCTGGCGCCTGTATCGCCGAAGCCGGGTGACGAGGAGGGGGATGATGACGAGGAAAGCTGGGTCCCCAACCAGAAGCGCGAACTCGCCGAACGCCTCGCCGATTATGCCAAGGAACTGATCGACCAAAGGCCGTGGCTCGCGACGCAGAAACGGTTTTTGGAGCCCAAGGATATCATGTTCCTCCTGCGCAGCCGCGGCGATGTTGCCTCGCTGCTCGTGGCGCAACTGCATGAGCGCGGGGTTCCGGTGGCCGGTGTCGACCGCCTGCGGCTGGCACAGCCTCTGGTGGTGCAAGATCTACTCGCGGTCATCCGCTTCGTGCTGCAGCCGGGCGACGACCTCAGCCTTGCCTGCATCATGGTGTCGCCGATTATCGGCTGGACGCAGGAAAAGCTGCTCGAACATGGCTATCGGGGCGACCGGAAGATCAGCTTGTGGCAGCATCTGCGGGGGCAGGACGCGATTGCGGCTGAACTCGAACCGCTGCGTGCCATGCTGGACGCGGCGGATTTTGTGACCGTCTATGATTTTCTGGAGCAGATCCTGTCCGGCCCCATCGGTGCGCGGCGGAAATTCGTGGCGCGGCTGGGGACCGAGGCGCTGGTGCCGATGGAGGAAATGCTGAACATGGCCCTGCTGTTCCAGCAACAGCAGGGCGGCGGGCTGCAGAGCTTTCTGCACTGGTTCGAAAAGGGCGAAAATATCATCAAGCGCGAAGGCGAGGGGGGTGCGAACGAGGTGCGGGTGATGACGGTGCACGGCTCCAAGGGGCTGCAGGCACCGGTCGTCATCCTGGCCGACGCCACCTCCGATCCGCATAAGAAGCCCGACCGGACGGCGGCGCTGGTGATGGATGAAGGCAAGAATGTGCCGCTGCTCGCCATACGCAGTGCGGAAAAGTCGGGGCGGCTGCAGGAGATTGTCGAGTTGCAGGAAACCCGCGAATTGCGCGAGCATCGCCGCCTGCTCTACGTCGCCATCACCCGGGCCGAGGAGCGGCTGATCATGGGCGGGGCCTTGAGCGCGCAGAATAAGGGCGTCGCCCCGGCGGATAGCTGGTTCGCGATGATGGAGGGCGCCATGCGCGCTCTCGGCCATGACTGGGAAGAGGACGCGCGCTGGGGTCAGGTCATGCGGCATGTCGGCAAGGATGGTATCGCGGCCGCGCCGCCCGCGACCAGCGATCAAAGCGCCAAGGACGAACCCGCACCGCTGGATCCACCCCCATGGCTCTTTGCCCCCGCGCCGCAGGAGCAGCGCCCGCCAAGGCCTCTGGTGCCTTCGCGGCTGGAAGATGACGACTATGGCGACGCCCCGCCCAGCCTTGCGATGCAGGCGGCGGCCACGCGCGGGAAATTGCTGCACGCGCTGTTCGAGCGGATCACGGACGAAGCATCCCTGGATGCTGCCGCCAAATGGCTGGATATCACGGTGCGCGACAGTGCCATCGACAAGCGGCAGATCCTCGACGCAGTAACGGCGGTGGTCCGCAACCCGGACTGGTCGGATTTCTTCAAGGCCGGGGCCCGGTCCGAGGTGCCGCTGGCGGCGCTGGTGGGCGAGACGGTCATCACCGGACGGATCGACAGGATGATCGTCGAGCCCGGGCGCGTGCGGTTCATCGACTTCAAAACCGGACGCTCCGTCCCCGACGATGCGCAGGGCGTCATCACGCCTTATCTACGGCAAATGGCACATTATGTCGCCGCGCTGGAGACGATATTTCCGGATTGCGAAGTGGAGGCATCACTGCTTTTCACCCATGGGCCGCGCCTGATCCGCTTGCCGGACAGCATATTACAGCCTCACAAACCAGCCTCTACCCTTTAAAAGCAATTCTATCGCGCCGCCGCCTTGTCAGCCTACACCGCAACGCATAGATTGCAGGTCAACAAAGGAGATTATTATGGCTACCAAATCCGTAGGCGACAGCGATTTTAGCGCGCAGGTGCTGCAATCCGAACGGCCCGTTCTCGTCGATTTCTGGGCAGAATGGTGCGGCCCGTGCAAAATGATCGGCCCCAGCCTCGAAGAAATCAGCGAAGAGCTGAACGGACAGGTCGATATCGTGAAGCTGAACATCGACGATCATCCCGACACCCCGGCCAAATATGGCGTGCGCGGAATTCCGACGATGATCCTGTTCAAGGGCGGCGAAGTTGCCGACACCAAAGTTGGCGCGGCACCCAAGGCGCAGATCAAAGGCTGGCTTGAAGCCGCACTTTAAAGCAATTTGCGGCGTCGCGGGGGCTATCCCTTCGATGCCGTCAAATAGGGTTTAGACCCTAACTTCGATAATCGGCGTTGATGCTGATATAGCCGTGGGTGAGGTCGCACGTCCACACACTGGCTTTGCCAGTGCCGAGCCCCAGATCAACGCCGATTTCGATTTCCTGACCCTTCAGATGCGCTGCCACTGGGGTCTCGTCATAACCATCCACCGGCAAACCGTTGCGCGCAACCTGGGTTGAACCAAAACGGATCGACAGCAGGTCGCGGTCCGCAGGTTCACCTGCTTTGCCCACCGCCATCACCACACGCCCCCAATTGGCGTCCTCGCCTGCTATGGCTGTTTTGACGAGTGGCGAATTGGCAATGGCAAGGCCCACGCGCCGGGCGCTTTCGTCACTTGTGGCTCCGCTCACATGGATGGCGATGAACTTCTGCGCGCCTTCACCGTCGCGGACAACCAGATGCGCAAGCTGCAGGCACACATCGCGCAGCGCGGCCGCGAACGCATCGGCACCTGCATCGGCGAAGGAACCAAGTGGCGCATTTCCGGCCTTGCCGGTTGCAAAGGCGAGTACGGTATCGCTGGTCGATGTATCGCTATCGACGGTGATGCAACTAAAACTGTCGCTGTTCGCGGCGGACAGAAGTTGCTGCAGGAATGGCGCTTCGACCGCGGCATCGGTGAAGATGTAGCCGAGCATGGTGGCCATATCGGGTGCGATCATACCCGACCCTTTGATGATGCCGACAAGATTTACTTTAACCCCGTCGACCATCGCGCTGGCGACCGCGCCTTTGGCGAACGTATCTGTTGTTCCAATGGTGTTGGTGGCATCTTCCCACGAACAGGGCGGGGCCTGGAACACGGCGTCCAGACCGGCTTCGGCCTTGACTTTTGGCAAAGGCACGCCAATGACGCCGGTGGAGGACACAAATACCGCGCTTTTCGCGCATCCCAGATGTGCCGCAACCTTGGACGTAATGGCTTCCACCGCCTCCAGCCCGCGCCGTCCTGTAAAGGCATTGCTGTTACCGGCATTGACAATCAGCGCGCGCGCTTGTCCGCCTTTGATATTCTGGCGGCACAGTTCGACTTCGGATGAACAGCAGATATTCTGCGTTGTGACACCTGCGACCGTTGTCCCTTCATCCAGTTCGACAAAGGTCAGATCGCACCGCCCCCAATCCTTGTAACCCGCCCGCGCAATCCGCGGCGTTGCCCCCGCAATCGATGGCATTGCGGGAAAGGGCAGGGCGAGGGGCGATTTTGCTAACACTTCCGGAAACTTTCATTAAATAACAGGCATCGAAAGGGAGTATCGAATGTCCATTTACGTTGTTGTGGCGCTAGCAGCAATTTCCATCGAAACAAATGTGGAAACGACGGCTCCACCCGCTCCGCCGCCACCTGTGGTCACGGTGCGGACAGTTGATGGTCCAACGCCTTTCGCTCCTCCACCCAAAAAGGGTGTGGAAAGCCCGCCAATTCCTAAAGGCAGTCCAGGCTTTTGGGCAAATACCGGGGACTATCCTACGCTTGCCCTCAAAGAAGAGCGTGAGGGGATATCCGCATTTCGCGTAACTGTCGGTGTAGACGGACGCGTTACCGCTTGTGAAATCACCGGGTCCAGCGGGCATCGCGATCTGGATGAAGCAACCTGCGCAAATGTAACGCGGCGCGCGGTCTTCTATCCGGCCCAGGATAAAAAGGGAAAGGTAACAAGCGGTACCTACGCCAACCGCATCCGCTGGCAGATACCCGTTGTGACAAGCTATGCGACTGGTCCAATGCGGTCCGAAAGCTATCCTTATCCCCCGCAACCGGCAAACCGCGCAGAGATGCAAGTTGCAACGGAAGATTATCCCGCCTCTGCTTTGGCATCAGGGGAAGAAGGGACGAGCATATTTAACCTTGATGTTGATGACACCGGAAAAGTGCAGGGGTGCAGCATCACCACGTCGAGCGGTTCTTTGGCTTTGGACCAGCAGGCCTGTGTCGTTTCTGCCCGATGGAAATTCCAACCGGCGCGCGACGTCAATGGAAAGCCGACCTATGGCCGGACAAAACACAATCTTGTCTGGCGTCTGCCGAAAGGAACACCGCGCGTCACTGCGGGGCCAGTCCGGCCAACATATAACCCCTTTGAAAAATCGGGCAGCTTTACACTGACGATGGATTTTGATGCGCAAGGCAAAATGGCAAATTGTGCGTTTGAAAAAACAGGCGATTTCATGTCGATGGGGCCGATGGGTCCGAATTTGATGGCGAATGTGTGCAACGAAGAGAGCGCGCGCGCCATCAAACCTTTCGTCGATGCTGAAGGCAAACCGGAAGCCCGAAGGGTCATTTTCCGCATGGGCGTAGAACATTCCGAGGCCATACTGCCTGCAAAGGCGAAATAGCATTTCCGCCTTCGGGATAGACTTTGTTGCGAGGCGTCCCTATATGCGCCAGAGCACGAAACAGGGCCCACCATGCGTTTGCTGATTTATCTTTTGGCGATGTTGACCGGATTTTCCGCGGCGGAAGCTGCGCGTCCGGTGACGGCTACGCCTGCGACGCTTGGTTCCGCAGTGTCTTCGGCGGCGATTGTCGCGGCCACGGTTTCGCTTTCGGAACATCATGAAGCAATTTTGCCGTTGCAAACTTATGATACCCGTGCCCGGCGTGAACGGACTATCAATTATCCGGCATTTGATCGCGAAATCTCTGCCTTTGCGACACCTGTCCAGACGCACGACGTCTCTCGGCAATAGATTGCCGCCTGCGCGAAATTAATCGCGCCCGATCTGATCAATTTAATCGTTGCAGGGGACTGCGACGCTTTCACTCATAAAAATCAAAAGGAAACACCCATGTTTGGTGGAATAGCCAAGGCTTTATTCGGATCGTCGAACGACCGTTATGTCAAATCGGTCATGAAGATCGTACAAAAAATCAATGCGTTGGAGCCGGAAATTTCGGCAATGACGGACGAGCGTCTGGCGCAGCAAACGCAGTTGTTCCGCGACCGCCTGACGGCGGGCGAAACGCTGGACGATATCCTGCCCGAAGCATTTGCAACGGTTCGCGAAGCATCCAAGCGCGTTATGGGGATGCGGCATTTTGACGTCCAGATGGTCGGCGGCATCGTTCTCCACCGCGGTGAAATTGCCGAAATGCGTACAGGTGAAGGTAAAACCCTGACCGAAACGCTGGCCTGTTATCTGAACGCCCTGGAAGGCAAGGGCGTGCATGTTGTGACCGTCAACGACTATCTGGCCCGCCGCGATGCCGAATGGATGGGCCGGATATACGGTTTTCTGGGTCTGACGACCGGCGTCGTGGTTCCCAATGTGTCCGAGCATGAGCGGCGCGCCGCCTATAATTGCGACATTACCTATGCGACGAACAACGAACTCGGTTTCGATTATCTGCGCGATAACATGAAATATGAACGGTCGCAGATGGTGCAGCGCCCCTTCAATTTCGCCATCGTCGATGAAGTCGACTCCATTCTGGTGGACGAGGCACGGACACCGCTGATCATTTCCGGTCCGACCGACGACAAATCCGAACTTTATATGCAGGTCCATTCGGTGGTGCTGCAACTGGACGACGGTGATTATGAAAAGGACGAGAAAAGCCGCAACGTCACACTGACGGAAGACGGAACGGAAAAGGCCGAACGTTTATTGGAGGCCGCCGGACTGCTGACAGGTTCCAACCTGTATGATTATGAAAACACGCTGGTTGTCCATCATCTGGATCAGGCATTGAAAGCCAATGTCATGTTCAAGCGTGACATTGATTATATCGTCAAGGACGGCAAGGTTATCATCATCGATGAATTTACCGGCCGTATGATGGATGGTCGTCGCTGGTCAAATGGCCTGCACCAGGCGGTTGAAGCCAAGGAAGGCGTGCAGATCGAGCCGGAAAACCAGACGCTGGCGACGATTACGTTCCAGAATTATTTCCGCATGTATCCGAAACTGGCCGGCATGACCGGAACCGCCGCGACCGAGGCGGGCGAGTTTTTCGAGATTTACAAGCTGAACGTCGTGGAAATTCCCACAAACCTGCCGGTGCAGCGCGTTGATGAGGATGACCAGTTCTACAAGAATACGCAGGACAAATTCGGGGCGATTGCCAAGACCATCAAGGAAGCCAATGACCGTGGCCAGCCGGTGCTGGTCGGTACCGTGTCGATTGAAAAATCCGAATTGCTCTCCGAATTCCTCGAAAAGGAAGGCGTCAAACATAATGTGCTGAACGCCCGTTTCCACGAAAGCGAGGCGCATATCGTGGCGCAGGCCGGGCGTCTGGGCAGCGTGACTATTGCTACAAACATGGCCGGGCGCGGTACCGACATCCAGCTGGGCGGCAATTTCGAATTCCGTCTGGAAGATGAAATTGGCGACATGCCCGAAGGGCCGGAACGCGATGCCGCGATTGCCGCGTTGAAGGAAGAAATTGCCGCCGAAAAGGCCAAAGTAATTGAAGCCGGCGGTTTGTTTGTTCTTGCAACCGAACGTCATGAAAGCCGACGGATCGATAACCAGTTGCGCGGCCGTTCCGGTCGTCAGGGTGACCCTGGCCTGTCGCGTTTCTATCTGTCGCTGGACGACGATCTTTTGCGCATTTTCGGATCGGAAACACTGTTTTCGCGCATGATGAATTCCAGTCTGGAAGACGGCGAAGCCATTGGCGGCAAATGGCTGTCAAAGGCGATCGAAACCGCGCAGAAAAAGGTCGAGGCGCGCAACTATGATATCCGCAAACAGTTGGTTGAATATGACAACGTCATGAATGACCAGCGCAAGGTGATCTATGACCAGCGCAGCGACATCATGGATGCCGAGGCCGTCGACGACATTATCGAGGATATGCGCAACGATACTGTCAACATGCTTGTCGGCGACCATTGCCCGGTCGGTACCTATCCCGAGCAGTGGGACATTGACGGCCTGAAACAGAAATGTGCCGAGGTATTGGGGCTGGCCCCCGATATCGACAGCTGGTTGCAGGAAGAAGCAATCGAGCCTGAAATCATTGAATCGCGACTGGCCGATATGGCGACAGCGAAATTTGCCGCCAAGGGCAGTGATCTGGACGAAACCGTCTGGCGCCAGGTCGAAAAGAGCATTTTGCTGCAAACGCTCGACCATCATTGGAAAGAGCATCTGTCGACGCTCGATGCATTGCGCCAGGTTATCTATCTGCGTGCCTATGCGCAGAAGAACCCGATCAACGAATATAAGCAGGAGGCATTCGGTCTTTTCGAACGCATGCTGGCCGCCATTCGTGAAGGGGTGACCAAGACCATCGCCACCAATGAATTCCGTGCCGAACAGGAGATGACGCCGCCCGAATTGCCGGAACTTCCGGACTTTCTGACGACGCATATCGATCCCTTTACCGGTGATGACGACAGCGATGATGTTGATGGCGGTTCGCTGGGTCTGGTAACCACACGCGCCGTCCGCCAGACACCGGCACCGCAAGGCGAAAATCCTTTCGCGGGCAATCCCAATATCCGCCGCAATGACCCATGCCCCTGTGGTTCCGGGGAAAAATACAAGCATTGCCATGGCGCCTATTGAGGCATGATGGGGCATTCCGCCTGATCATCCCGCATTCCGGCAGGCCGGAATGAAAAAGCATTGTTGCAGGACATCCTGAAAATGGTTCAGGATGTCCTTGCCGATTTGGGGGAGGGCAGGGATGTTTTGGCTAACCGGATTATTCGCCATCGTTGCGCTGGTTTACGCATCGGTGGGTTTTGGTGGCGGTTCGACCTACACGGCTCTGCTTGGCCTTTGGGGCGTTGAATATTCCCTGATTCCTATCATCGCCTTGCTGTGCAATATCATCGTGGTCACAGGGGGCAGCGCGCGCTTTGTGCGGGCGGGGCTGGTGAAATGGCCGCAGGTGATGCCCTTGTTGCTGGTTTCGGCGCCCTTGGCTTTTATCGGCGGTCTCGTGCCGCTGAAGCAGTGGTTGTTCCTGTTGATCTTGGGCGGCGCGTTACTCGTGTCGGCGCTGGCGCTGCTGGTGCAGCCCGAAAAGATGGCACCGCGGCGAATTTCCAAGCGGATGCTGCTGGTGCTGGCCGGCGGCGTGGGATTGCTGGCCGGGCTGTCGGGAATTGGCGGGGGGATCTTCATGGCGCCCGTGCTGCATCTGATCCGTTGGTCCAATGCGCGGCGGATTGCTGCTTTTGCCTCTCTATACATTCTAATCAACTCGGTCACCGGCCTCGCCGGGCAGTTGATCAAGGCGGGGCCGCAATCGCTGGCGGAACCGGCGGGCCATTATTGGCCGTTGCTGATCGCTGTTTTTGTGGGTGGCCAGATTGGCAGCATGCTGGGGATGAAGATACTCACACCGCGTCTGCTCAAGACATTGACCGCGCTTCTGGTGGGCTATGCCGCGCTGCGCCTGCTGTGGCAGGGCTGGAGCCTGATGTAGGTGAAAATGGCTCCCCGGGAGGGATTCGAACCCCCGACCAATTGATTAACAGTCAACTGCTCTACCACTGAGCTACCAGGGAGCAGCCCGATTGCTCGGGCAGAGGCGCGCCTATAGCAGCGCTTTTTAAACTTTGGCAAGCACCCTTTGCCAATTCAGACAATAAATTGTTCCATCGCAATCCGGTCGTCCAGGGCATGCTCCGGATCGAACAAAAGCGTTAGTGCGCGGTTGCGGTCGAGGGCTACCTCGACATGCGAAATGTCGCGGATTTCCCGCTGGTCCGCGACGGCGCTGACGGGGCGCTTGCCCGCTTCCAATATCTTCAGCTTGATCACATAACGGTCCGGCAGGATCGCCCCTTTCCACCGGCGGGGACGGAACGGGCTGATGGGCGTGAGCGCGAGCAGCGACGAATCAAGGGGCAGGATGGGGCCATTGGCCGACAGGTTGTAGGCCGTTGATCCGGCGGGTGTGGACACCAATATCCCGTCGCAAATCAGCTCGGGAATCACGGCCCGGCCGTTCACCGAAATCTCCAGCTTCGCCGCCTGCCGTGTTTCACGCAGCAGGGACACCTCGTTGATGGCGGGCAGGGTAAAGCTTTGGCCGCCCACCGTCGTGATGGTCGCGACCAGCGGCCGGACCTGAAACGCCTTTGCCCGGGCCAGCCGGCTCAACAATTCGCCGGGCTGCCATCCGTTCATCAGAAATCCGATGGTCCCGCGGTTCATGCCATAGGCCGGAATATCGCGGCGATCCTCGTGCAGCCGGTGCAGAACCTGCAGCATATGGCCATCGCCGCCCAGCACGATCACCGCCTCGGCATCGTCGAGCGGTACAAAGTCGATCTGCTCGCGCAAAATGGCCTCCGCCTCCCGCGCGGTGGGTGTGGCGGATGCGAGCACGGCGAGGCGCGTATATTCCGTCATCCGCCGGTCGCATTCATATGGCGGGCCAGACGCAGATCGGGTTCGGCCAGTTGCCGTTCGAAATCATGCCGTGCCGGTTTCAGACGCAGCGCCTTTTGCAGCAATGTATCGACCGCGGCCATGCCATCCTCCCGGATTGCCTTGCGGAAATCGACGTGCATGGACGAGCCCAAGCACATATAAATCTTACCATCGGTGGTCAGCCGCAGGCGGTTGCAATCGTCACAGAAATTGTGGCTGAGCGGCGTAATCAACCCCAGCCGCAGGCCCAAGGGCGCAACATTCCAGTAGCGCGCGGGGCCGGAACTGCGGTGCGCAAGCGGCGACAACGTATAGCGTTCACGCAAGGGCGCGATGAAATCGTCCATGGCGATATAGCGATCCTGCCGGTCTGCAACACCTTCGCCCAACGGCATGGTTTCAATGAGCGACAGGTCATAGCCCTTCGCGGCGCAGAATTCGGCCATGCGGAGCAGCTCGGCTTCGTTTTCTTGCCTTAACGCCACCATATTGATTTTGATGCGTATCCCGTGCGCCACCGCCGCCTCGATTCCCGCCAGAACCTGCGCGAGATCGCCGCCACGGGTGATGGTGCGGAATGTTTCGGGATCAAGGCTGTCGAGACTGACATTGATCCGGCGGAAATGCGCTGCGGCCAATATGGGTGCGAATTGGGCAAGCCGGCTGCCATTTGTGGTCAGCGTCAATTCGTCGAGGCGGCCCGCCGCGACATGGCCGCCAAGCTCTTTCAACAGCACTTCAATATCCCGCCGGACGAGCGGTTCGCCGCCTGTCAGGCGGATTTTGCGGATGCCGTGGGCGATAAAGCGGTTCGCCAAAAGCGCGATTTCGCTATAATCCAGAAGATCATTATGCGGCAGGAAGGTCTGTTTTTCCGGCATGCAATAATGGCACCGGAAATTGCACCGGTCGGTCACCGAGATACGGAGATAGTCGATTTGCCGCCCTTGACCGTCAATCATGCCGGTCATGTAAGCGGAAATTTAAAGGCTGACAAAGCCGAAATGCGAAAATCGCAATAGTTGCTAAAGATATTCGCGTTAAACTCGCAGGATGCACTCATTGCGCGATACACAGACAAAGATACGGCCGTATGGCGCACTGACCCTGCGCCGGGCCCGCCATGTGCGCGAATGGCTGGCCGAAGCGTCGCAGGAACCGGTGACCCTGCTGCTGCTCGGTATCAAGGATTTAAAGCAGATCAACGACCGTTTGGGCCGCGCCGTGGGCGATGCGGCCATCCGCCGTGTAGGCCAGCAAATCCGTGCCTTTGCCGAGCAGCAATTATCGCCGATCCGGTTGATGGCGAAAATGCCGGGGCGCGAATTCATGCTGGTCGTAGATGGCAATGCGGGCGGAAAGCAGCTTGAACTTGCTGCGCAAAAATTGCTGGAAATGGTTTCGGTTGATTTGGGCGAGGGTGATGCCCCGCTGCACATTAACGCACGTCTCGGTATTGCCCTGTCGCGCCCGAATGAAAGCCGTCCGAATCTGGCCGCTCGGGCCGCCGATGCGCTGGCCAAGGCCTATGGCCGCAAGGGAAAGCGCTATGTTGTGGCCGAAGCGCAAACCCCGTTCAACCCGGCGATGGAGCAGGTCGACATTGCCCTTCGATCCGCATTGGCTGCGCGCGAAATTGTCATCGTGCTGCAACCCCAGTTTGAGGTCCTGTCCGGACGGCTGGTCGGTGCCGAGGCATTGGCCCGGCTGAACCATCCACAACTGGGTGAAATCAGTGCAGGCGATTTGTTTGCATCCGCCGACCGGTGTGACCTGCGCGAGGAATTGTCGCACCTGATCCAGGAAAAGGCGATCAACATCGCCGCGGCCTGGCCTGCTGCGCTGAGCGATCTGCGGCTTGCCGTCAATCTGGGTGCGGAAGAGTTGACCGAAACCTACGGCACACATTTGCTGGAACTTTTGGCGCTGGCCGGTTTCGCGCCCGAACGCCTGACGCTGGAACTGACGGAAGAAAGCCTGATCCGCGATCTCGACCGGACGGCGGAGCAGCTTGAACTGCTGCGCGCGAAGGGCATGCGGATTGCTGTCGACGATTTTGGAACCGGCTATTCCAGTCTCGCTTATCTCAAATCCCTGCCGCTCGATTATCTCAAAATCGATAAAGGCATGACGCCCGATATTGTCGGTACCGGCAAAGACCGCATCATCATGCGCGCCATCATTGCGATGGCCAAAGCGCTTGGAATGGCGATTATCGCAGAAGGTGTGGAAAAGGCCGAAGAACTGGAGATGCTGCAGGCCGAAGGGTGCGACTATTTCCAGGGATTCCTACGCTCGCCACCACTGGCGCCCGCCGAGTTTGAGCGATTTGCGTTAAGGGCGAATTGAGGTTTAGTGGAAGGTTTCGAGCGTCTACCCTCTCCCCTTCAGGGGAGAGGTACGCAGTCTTATGGCTTTAGCCATTAGACGGAGTGGAGAGGGGGAGTTTGCGCACAAACCTAACCGTCCAGCCCCTCTCCGCTGCGACTAGACGGCAAGCCGCCAAGTCTCGCTTCTCTCCCCTAAAGGAGAGAGGGAATGTTATCTGGGATTTCCCCAGACGTCCGGCTACCCCGCCTTCCGCGCCAGATTGGCCAGACCCTTGGACAGTTGCAGACATCCGTTCAAACGCGATGCCGGATCGTGCCAGACGCGATTGATGACCAGTTTGCTGTCGGGACGCAGCTTTGCGGTTTCGCCGAGTTTGGCAACATAGGCGAGCAATCCGGGCACATTGGGCGGCCTGTCTTCGTGGAAGCTGACCAGCGTTCCGCGCGCGCCGACCTCGATCTTGGCAACCTGGGCGACCAGTGCATTTTGCTTGATCTGGATAAGCTTGAGCAGATTTTGGGTCGGCTCGGGTATGGGACCGAAACGGTCGGTGATTTCGGCTGCAAAACCTTCGACATCCTGTCCTTCTTCCAGTTCGTTGAGACGGCGGTACAGCGCCATGCGAACGGAAAGGTCGGGTACATAATCGTCGGGGATCAGGATTGGTGCATCAATGGTAATCTGCGGCGAGAAGCTGCCACGTGGTTTGGCGAGACCTTGTGAATCCGCCCGTGCTTCCAGAATCGCATCCTCCAGCATCGACTGGTAGAGTTCAAATCCGACTTCCTTGATATGGCCGGACTGTTCATCGCCCACCAGATTGCCCGCGCCGCGAATATCAAGGTCATGGCTGGCAAGCTGGAAGCCCGCACCAAGACTGTCGAGATCGCCGAGCACTTTGAGCCGTTTTTCCGCGGTTTCGGTCAGCACGCGGTTTGCCTCGTGCGTCATATAGGCATAGGCGCGGGTCTTTGACCGGCCGACACGCCCGCGCAACTGGTAAAGCTGGGCAAGGCCGAACCGGTCGGCGCGATGGATGACGAGAGTATTGGCGCTCGGAATATCGAGGCCGCTTTCGACAATGGTGGTCGACAGCAGAACGTCATAGCGTTTTTCGTAAAAGGCGCTCATACGCTCTTCAACTTGTGCGGCGGACATTTGTCCATGCGCGGTCACATATTTGATTTCGGGAACTTCGGTACGCAGGAATTCCTCGATCTCGGTAAGATCGGCGATGCGCGGGACCACGAAAAAGCTTTGGCCGCCGCGATAATGTTCGCGCAGCAAAGCCTCGCGCAGCACCACCGGATCCCAGGGCATGACATAGGTGCGCACCGCAAGACGGTCGACCGGCGGAGTCTGGATAACCGACAATTCGCGTAAGCCGGACATGGCCATCTGCAAAGTGCGTGGGATGGGTGTCGCCGTCAGGGTCAGCATATGGACGTCAGTTTTAAGCGCCTTCAACTGTTCCTTGTGGTTGACGCCGAAACGCTGTTCCTCATCCACAATGACCAGACCGAGCCGTTTGAATTTTAGCGATTTCGCCAGAACCGCATGGGTGCCAATCACGATATCGACTGTACCATCGGCTAGCCCATCGCGTGTCGCTGTTGCTTCTGCGGACGGGACAAGACGGGAAAGGCGGCCGAGCTTTAACGGCAGGTCCCGGAACCGTTCGGCAAAATTCGTATAATGCTGCCGCGCGAGCAGGGTTGTCGGTGCAATGACGGCCACCTGATGCCCTGCCATTGCAGCGGCAAAGGCGGCGCGCATCGCAACCTCTGTCTTGCCGAAACCGACATCGCCGCAGACGAGGCGGTCCATGGGCTTACCCGCCGACAGGTCTTCCAACACTTCGTCAATCACGCGCAACTGGTCTTCGGTTTCCTCATAAGGGAAACGGTCGACAAAGCTGGCATAGGCCTGATCATCGACCTCGATAACCGCGCCGGGGCGCAGGGCGCGTTCGGCGGCGGTCTTCAGCAGTTCGTGCGCGATGGCACGAATACGCTCTTTCAGTTTCGATTTACGGCGTTGCCATGCCTCGCCACCCAGTTTGTCGAGCGCAACATTTTCACTGTCCGAACCGTAGCGCGACAGAACGTCGATATTTTCAACCGGGACGTAAAGCTTATCCCCGCCGGAATAGCTCAGTGCCACGCAGTCATGCGGGCTGTTCCCGACCGGAATGGAGATCAGCCCTTCGTAGCGGCCAATGCCATGATCCTGATGCACGACCAGATCACCGGGGGTTAGCGCGGCAAGTTCGGCCAGGAAGGCATCTGCCGATTTGCGCTTCTTTTGCCGTCGGACTAGCCGGTCGCCGAGCATGTCCTGTTCGCTGATCAGCGCGATATCGGACGACGTAAAACCATGGTCGATGGGCAGCACAACCATCGCAACGGTGCCCCGTCCGCTTACGGGCGCCGCAAGCCCCAGTGCAGCCTGCCAGCCATCGGCGTCGGCAAGGGGCGGAGCGCCATGATCGTTGAGCAATCCCTTCAGCCGTTCGCGTGCGCCGTTGGAGTAGCTGGCGATGATCGGCCGGTTGCCCGACTTCAGTAACGATTTCAGATGGTCGGCGACTGCCTCATACACGTTGATTTTCTGCGTGCGTTCGGGTGCGAAATCGCGTGCGGCGGCGACGGCGAAATCGATCGTCCGGTCTGAATCCGGTTGGGCAAAAGGCGTCAGAAGATGCGCAGCATTGTCCGCCAGAACTTTTTCAACATCGTCGCCCGAAAGATAGAGCATTTCCGGGAGCAGAGGACGGTAACTTCCGGGTTCGGCCACCTGCGCCTTGACGCGGTTGTCGTAATAATCGGCGATGGCATCCAGCCGGGATTGTCCGGCCGCGATTGCCCCTGAATCGCGGATGACCAGCGCATCGGCACCGACATGGTCGAAGATCGTCGCCATGCGTTCTTCGAACAGCGGCAACCAATGATCCATCCCGGACAGGCGGCGGCCTTCGGACACGGCCTGATAGAGCGGATCGCCGGTTGCGGTGACGCCGAAGCGTTCGCGATACCCCACGCGGAACCGCTTGATCGCCTCTTCATCCATCAAAGCCTCGACAGCCGGCAGGATGTCGAAATGGTCGACACGGTCGATGCTGCGTTGGTCCGACGGGTTGAAACGGCGGATGCTTTCGATTTCATCCCCGAAAAAATCGAGGCGAAGGCCAAATTCGCTGCCCGCAGGAAACAGATCGACAATGCTGCCGCGAATGGCAAATTCGCCCGCTTCGGCCACCGTATCTACACGGAAATAGCCATTGGATTGCAGCAGCGAAGCCAGCCGTTCGCGTGTAATCTCCCGCCCGGCCGTCAGCCGTTCACCGGTCTGCCGGATGCGGAAGGGTGTCACATATTTCTGGATGACGGCACCGATGGTGGTCAGCACCAACTGCTTTTTGGATGTAGGTTGCTGCAAAGCCTGCAGGGTCGACATACGCTGCGACGTTACCGCGACCGAAGGCGATGCGCGGTCATAGGGCAGGCAATCCCATGCGGGCAGCAACAATATTTCCAGCTCGGGCGCAAAGAATGGCACCGCATCGGCGATGGCGCGCATGGCGCTATCGTCGGGCGCGATGAACAATGTGCGCGTCTTCGCCGCGCGTGTCAGATCGGCAAGCAGGAGCGGCGCGAAACCAGAAGGCACCGACGACAGGGTCAGCCCGGCCGGGCTGTGAATGATGCGCTGCAGGTCGGTCATTTGTCCGCCGTGTTCAGCCCTTCCGGCAAGGAAATGAAATCTAGCCGTTGCAGCAGGTCCATCATCGGCCCTGCAAAACCCGGGTCGGGTGCCGCGGTTTGCATTGCCCAGGCCATGATATCGACATCCTGTTCTTCCAACAGCCTTTCGAACCAGGCGAAATCCGCTTCGTTCCACTGCTTGTGGTAGCGGTCAAAAAAGCCGCCGACCATGGCATCCGCTTCCCGCGTGCCACGGTGGTGCGCGCGAAAGTGCAATTTGCGAAGATAGGGGTCGGCGTCCATCGGGCGCATCCTTTATGCTTGTGCTTTTATGAGGGTTTCCGGTTATAGATGGCCCTAGCCATGCGTCCAGATATTCTCAATCCGTTATTTGCAGAAGTGCGCGCAATGAAAGGCGTCGGACCCGGGCTGGCAAAGCCGCTTGAGAAGCTGGGTTTGGTGCGGATCAAGGATGTGCTGTACCATTTTCCGGCAAGCTGGACCTATCGCAAGGCCGTCCAGCGTCTGGACGTTGCCGATGTCGGGTGCAATATCATCCTCGCCGTGACGGTGATGGACCACCGCAGCAGCGGCAGCGCGCGGGCGCCGCTGCGGATCTACGCCTCCGATGCGGAGGGCAATTATATCACATTGACCTTCTTTGGCCGCAATGGAGGCTGGGCCCGCAAGCAGTTGCCTATAGGCGAAGCACGGATCATTTCGGGAAAGCTCGACCGTTATGGCGATGAATTGCAGATGGTGCATCCCGACCATATCGTTGCCGTGGGCGAGGCGGGCGCACCCGGCCTTGCCGAGCCTGTCTATCCGTTGTCGGAGGGGCTGACGAACAAGCGGATGGGGCAGCTTGCGACGGCCGCGCTCGAAAGTGTGTCTGAACTTCCCGAATGGATCGAACCCAGCCTTTTGGCGGCGCGCAACTGGGCGGGGTGGCACGCCGCGCTCAATCAGGTGCACCAAAGGGACGATATGGCGAACCGCGACCGGCTGGCCTATGACGAACTGTTTTCCAACCAGCTTGCCATGCGTCTGGTGCGCGCAGCGATGGACCAGCGCAAGGCGGTGCCGATTTCGGGCACAGGTGCGTTGGTTGACCGGTTGCAGCTTCCCTTCGCACTGACCGGCGCGCAGCAGCGGGTGATTGCAGAGATAGAGGGCGACATCGCCCAGTCGCGCCCGATGCTGCGGCTGTTGCAGGGTGATGTGGGGGCGGGCAAGACGATGGTCGCTCTGCGCGCGCTGCTCCGCGCGGTGGAGGCGGGAATGCAGGGCGCCATGCTTGCACCGACCGAAATATTGGCGCGGCAGCATTTTGCGGGATTGCAGAAATTGCTGGCGGGGCTGCCCGTCAACATCGCCATCTTGACCGGCCGCGAAAAGGGCAAATTGCGCGAGGCGACGCTGATGGGCCTTGCCGATGGCAGCATCCACATCCTTGTCGGCACCCATGCCATATTCCAGGAGGCGGTAACCTATAAGGCGCTCGCGCTCGCGGTGATTGATGAGCAGCACCGTTTTGGTGTGTCGCAGCGGCTGATGCTCTCGCGCAAGGGCAGGGGGGTGCCGCATCTTCTGGTCATGACCGCAACGCCGATCCCGCGCAGCCTTGCGCTTGCCGCCTATGGCGAAATGGATTCCTCGCAGATTGACGAGCTGCCGCCGGGCCGCACGCCGGTGGAAACGCGGGTGATTTCGCAGGAGCGGCTGCCCGAGATTGTCGACGGCGTGGCACGGCATCTTGCGTCGGGAAAACAGGCTTTCTGGGTCTGCCCGCTGGTGGAGGAAAGCGAGAATAGCGATCTTGCCGCCGCCGAACAGCGCGCCGAGATGCTACGGCTGCGTTTCGGTGACCAGGTCGCGGTGGTGCATGGACGGATGAAGGGGCCGGAAAAGGATGCGGTGATGGAACGCTTCATCCTTGGCGAAACACGGCTGTTGGTCGCAACCACAGTGATCGAGGTCGGGGTCGATGTGCCCAATGCCAGCCTGATGATCGTCGAAGCGGCCGACCGCTTCGGCCTTGCCCAGTTGCACCAGTTGCGCGGACGGGTGGGGCGCGGCGCGGAGAAATCGGTCTGCCTGCTGATCCGCAGCGCCCAGATTGGCGAGACGGCGCGGGCGCGGCTGGCGTTGATGCGCGAGACCAATGACGGCTTCCGCATTGCCGAGGAGGATCTGAAACTGCGCGGGGCAGGGGAGCTGCTGGGAACGCGGCAATCGGGCGACAGCCCTTTCCGCGTGGCGACGCCCGAACAGGTCCGCGAGCTGATCGGCGTGGCGGCAGATGATGCGCGGTTGCTGCTGGACCGTGACGGCGGTCTGGCGGGCCCCAGGGGGGAAGCCGCGCGCCTATGTCTCTATTTGTTTGAAAGGGACGCTGGAATTGCGACCCTGCGGGGCGGATAGTTACCGCAATTTGGGGCTGACATGCTCCAGAAGCGCAAGGAAATCCGGCAGACGAACGACCCGTTCGAACTGGAAGCCTGCGCGGTTTTCAACGGTCCAGATAACCAGAGCTTCCAGACGACCAACCACAGGCAAGCGGATTTCCACCCGGTCGCCACGTTCAAACACCTGATTGTCATCGATCATGAAACCATGCGCAGACACGTTGACGATATGGATCGTCTGGTCGCCATGAAATTTGCTTTCCGCGATAACCTTGTGGTTCGCACGATGGCGAGCCGCGCGGCGGAGATCCATGTCGTTATTCGGTGCAGGTTGCGCCATTCATTGCGGCCCTTGTTTTAATTTCGATAGCCGCAACATGACATCAAGTTACAAATAAATGGTAAAATAGTAGGGGCCGCAAATTTACCCTGCGACCTCAAACGAACCGCAAAATCCCGTGCTTTTTCTTCCCTGCCGAAAGCTTCACATCATCCGAAGTTACGGAAATAACGGCATTTTCGTCGGCAACTGCCTCGCCATTGATCCGCGCACCGCCGCCTTCGATCAGACGACGTGCCTCTTTCTTCGATGCAACAAAATTAAGTCCAATTAGGGCATCAATTATCGATACCGCGCCAGATGCTTTGAAAATGGGCAAATTGTCACCCGTTGCACCTTCCGCAAATGTCTTGCGCGCTGTCTCTTCGGCAAGCTTTGCTGCTTCCGCACCCCGGCACATTTCGGTCGCCGCATTGGCAAGCGCAATTTTCGCTGCGTTGATTTCCGAACCCTGCAACGCCTCCAGCCGCGCGATTTCGTCGAGTGGCAGATCGGTGAACAGGCGGAGGAAACGGCCCACGTCACGATCATCGGTGTTGCGCCAGAATTGCCAGTAATCATAGGCGGGCAACTGGTCTTCGTGTAGCCACACGGCACCTGACATGGTTTTGCCCATCTTTCCGCCATCGGCGGTGGTGATCAGCGGGGTGGTAACGCCATATACCTCGGTACCGTCCATCCGGCGTGCAAGCTCAATACCATTGACGATATTCCCCCACTGGTCGGACCCACCCATTTGCAGGCGGCACCCTGCGCGGCGCGAGAGTTCCATGAAGTCATAGGCCTGCAAAATCATGTAATTGAATTCCAGGAATGACAGCGACTGTTCGCGGTCCAGACGCAGTTTCACAGAATCAAAGCTGAGCATCCGGTTGATCGAGAAATGTTGCCCGACCTCACGCAGGAAAGGGATATATTCAAGCGCATCGAGCCATTCGCTGTTATCCAGCATGATCGCATCGGTCGGCCCGTCACCAAAGGTGAGGAAGCGTTCGAAAATCCGCCTGATCGAGGCGCAGTTGTCCTGAATGACTTCGTTGGTCAGCAACTTGCGGGCTTCGTCCTTGAAACTCGGATCGCCGATCTTCCCCGTGCCGCCGCCCATCAGGACAATCGGCTTATGTCCCGCCTGTTGCAAACGGCGCAACAGCATGATCTGTACAAGGCTGCCGACATGAAGCGATGGCGCAGTGGGATCGAAGCCGATATAGCCTGGAACGACTTCTTTCATGGCCAAGGCATCTAGTCCTGCGGCATCGGTTGCCTGGTGAATGTAGCCACGCTCATCAAGCAGGCGGAGGAGGTCGGATTTGTAAGCAGTCATAACGCGGCAGCGCCTAGCATGGAGTTTCAAGATTGGCCAATATTTCGATAGAAGAAATCGCACTGGCCTGCCATCCCGCAACACAGTCCATACAGGCAGATGCCATCCGGGTGTCGCTGTCGCGGGGGAGGGGCGGCGCTTTGGTGCTGCGTTACCATGTCGATTGCGATCCATCCTCTCTGGAAATTTCCGGAAAAATGCCGCCGGAACGGACCGACGAACTTTGGAAAACGACCTGTTTCGAACTCTTCGTGCGCCGTGAGGGTAGCGATGCCTATCTCGAATATAATTTTGCGCCATCCACCCAATGGGCGGCATATGGATTTGATGCCTATCGGGCGGGGATGTCCGATTTGGTGACCGATCGACCCCATATAAGCAGCAAAGCCGGCGAAGCCCATTTCGCGCTTGAAGCAGAGCTCGCACTGCCCGAGATCTGGTCCGGCGGCCCATTATTGATCGGGATCACGGCCGTCATTGCGGAAAGTGGTGGTACCAAATCCTATTGGGCCTTGGCGCATCCCGACGGAAAGCCCGATTTTCATCATAGGGATTGCTTTGCGCTCTATCTGGAGGCACCAAGCGCGGCATGAAATTCGGAATAGATCGCCTGCTCACCGAGCCTTCCTTGCGTGCACCCTTAAAGGGCAAACGTGTGGCCCTGCTCGCCCATCCCGCTTCGGTCACATCGGACCTAACGCATAGCTTCGATGCGCTCGCAGCGTTGGACGACATCGATATCACCGCGGCTTTCGGTCCGCAGCATGGCCTGCGCGGCGACAAGCAGGACAATATGATGGAATCGCCTGATTTCACCGATCCTGTCCACGGTGTGCCGGTATTCAGTCTCTATGGCGAAGTGCGTCGTCCCACCGGACAATCGATGGGGACATTTGATGTCATCCTGATCGACATGCAGGATCTGGGCTGCCGCATCTATACCTTCATCACGACGCTGCTCTACATGCTGGAGGCCGCCGCCGAACATGGAAAGTCGGTCTGGGTGCTCGACCGTCCCAATCCGGCGGGACGGCCGGTTGAAGGTCTGACATTGTTGCCCGGTTGGGAAAGTTTTGTGGGCGCGGGGCCAATTCCCATGCGTCACGGCCTGACCCTGGGCGAACTGGGGCAGTGGTTCATTGACCATTATAAGATCGATGTGGATTACCATGTTGTTGCGATGGAAGGGTATCAACCCGATGCCGCGCCGGGCTATGGCTGGCCAGCAGACCGTTTGTGGATCAACCCCAGCCCCAATGCGCCCAACATCAACATGGCGCGTGCCTATGCAGGGACGGTGATGCTGGAGGGCACCACATTGTCCGAAGGACGCGGCACCACACGGCCATTGGAAATATTCGGTGCACCCGACATCGACGCCCGCGCGGTCATCGCCGAAATGCGCCGCTTTGCCCCCCAATGGCTCACAGGCTGCACGTTGCGCGAAATATGGTTTGAACCGACTTTCCACAAACATGTCCACAGCCTCTGCCACGGCGTGCATATTCATGCCGAAGGCGCGGCCTATGACCATCAGGCGTTCCGTCCATGGCGCGTGCAGGCACTGGCGTTCAAGGCGATCCGGAGCCTGTATCCCGACTATGATCTGTGGCGTGATTTTCCTTATGAATATGAATTCGGGAAACTGGCGATTGATGTGATCAATGGCGGTCCCGGCCTGCGCGAGTGGGTGGATCGGGATGGGTCGACAGCGGATGAGTTGGATGCGGTGACCGGGCCGGATGAGGAGGCTTGGGTTACCGACCGGCGCCCCTATCTCTTATACTGACCGGCGGTTCCTTGGTCTTAAGTCATTGGCCCGTGGGGTCTATCTCCGCATCGGTTGTCGTTCCCAATAGGTCAATGATCTCCATAGCCACTCCATCGGACCGAAGCGGAAAAAGCGAAGCCAAATCGGGCTCCAAATGAGCTCGATAGCCCAGATTGCAGCTACCACATAAAATAGTTCATGGCGTTCCAACCTGTTGAATAGACCAAAGCCAAATCCGTAAAATAGCATGGTGCAGATGAGTGTCTGTGCAATGTAGTTTGTCAGCGCCATTTGGCCGGTCGCGGCAAGGACGCGCTGCAAAGGCTTCAACCATCCGCCCTTAATGATGCTCAAAAACAGTCCAAGATGTCCGATGACCATAGCGAGCCTGCTAATTTCATAGGTAATGGCCGCTTCGCTGTACCCCAGAACGGTGAAACCGCTATTCTGGAAGATATGTAATTCCATATAGTTGAGCGGTAAGCCTACCACATAGCCTGCGACCATCATGCTGAAATAATATGCCCGGCTTTTGTACGCGCCCAGTATTCCAAGACCCAGAAAGGCCATGCCAATCATCATGAATGACATCATGTCGAACACAAGCCACCAAGGTAAATGGGTCCACTGGAACTCATAAGCTATGGGGAACTGATCCTTCACCGCTTCGAAATATCCTTCGCGGTGAATTTTCAAAATGGACTCGAGATCTTCCATCTTTGGAGAAAATTCACTCTGAGCTTCTTCCCAATCTGTAACGGACGCCTGTTGTTCCTCCGTCAATTTTACTCCGGCGGTTTTCGCTTCAGATGCCTTTTCGGCGGCAATGCTGGTTTCGACCATGTCGCGATGTTCAACGGCAGAAATCGCAACGCTTGTGAGCAACAAGGCGCCTGCGATCATCAGAAGATGCTTTGGCGCCATTTTCCGAAAAGCGAAGAGAAGGAGTCCGCCGATCGAATAGGCAAATAATATCTCGCCGATCCATAGCAGTAGCGCCCAGTGTATTATTCCGAAAAGAAGCATCCAGAGCATCCGGCGGAAATGGATGTCGGCTGTTTTCAGCCCAGCGCCGGATTTTTCCATCCGGTCGGTCAGCATGACAATGCTGGCGCCGAACAGCAGCGAAAATATTCCGCGCATTGTGCCTTCAAAAAACAGGGTCGGAATGACCCATGCCCAGTAATTGGGTGGGTCCATACCGCCGGCGACGGTGGGATTGTCATATGCCCAGGGCAAGCCAAAGCCGATGATGTTCATCAGCAATATTCCGAGAACGGCAATTCCCCGCAAGATATCGAGCGACTCGATCCGTTCGGTTTGGACCAGTGGCGATAATGCCTCACTTCTGGCTTCTTCGATGACCATGGCATCCCCCTTACCGTTGGTTCGCACAAGAGAGCGATACTGGTCCGCCTTCCTGATGAAGTGGGCAAAGGCTATAGGCTATCGGGATTAATGCAAATTATTTTACAACTGCACACATGGTCGACACTGTTGTCGCGAAATGGATCGCTCAATGCCCATGCTTCCGGCTCAATTCCCGCATGGCATCGTCCAGACCCTCTAGCGTCAGGGGATACATCCGGTCGTTCATCACTTCCTTGATGATCTTGGTCGACTGTGAATAGCCCCATTGCTTTTCCGGCACCGGGTTCAGCCATACGGTCGCCGGGTAGGTGTTGCTGATCCGGTGCAGCCAGACCGCGCCTGATTCTTCGTTGAAATGTTCGACGGAACCGCCCGGATGGGTGATTTCATAGGGGCTCATTGACGCGTCGCCGACGATGACGACCTTATAGTCGTGCGGGAATTTGTGCAGGACTTCCCAGGTGGGCGTGCGTTCACTAAAGCGGCGCTTATTGTCTTTCCACAGGCCCTCATAGGGGCAGTTGTGGAAATAGAAAAATTCGAGATTTTTAAACTCGCTTGTCGCCGCGCTGAACAGTTCCTCACATAATTTGATGAAGGGGTCCATGGACCCGCCCACGTCAAGAAGCAGCAACAGCTTAATGGCATTGCGCCTTTCGGGCCGCATCTGGATATCAAGCCAGCCTTTGCGCGCAGTGCCGTTGATGGTGCCATCAATATCCAGCTCTTCAGCCGCCCCGTCGCGGGCAAAGCGGCGCAGGCGGCGCATGGCGATCTTGATATTGCGGGTGCCCAGTTCGCGGGTGTTGTCAAGATTCTGGAACTCGCGCTTTTCCCACACTTTGACAGCGCGTTTATGCTTCGATTCTCCGCCGATGCGGACGCCCTCGGGATTGTAACCGGAATTGCCATAGGGCGAAGTTCCGCCGGTACCGATCCATTTATTCCCGCCCTGATGGCGCTTTTCCTGCTCTTCGAGCCGCTTTTTCAGCGTGTCCATCAACTCGTCCCAGCTGCCCATTTTTTCGATGGCAGCCATTTCTTCAGGGGACAGATATTTTTCGGCAATCGCCTTCAGCCATTCGGACGGAATGTCGATCGGTTCTTGGCCATATTCGGTGAAAATGCCTTTGAAGACTTTACCAAACACCTGGTCAAACCGGTCCAGCAGCGCTTCGTCCTTCACCAGGGTGGCGCGGGCGAGATAGTAGAATTCTTCGGGATTCTGGGCGATCACGTCGGCTTCTAGCGCCTCTAACAGGGCCAGATGTTCTTTGAGCGATGCGGAAATCCCCGCAGTTCGCAACTCGTCCATGAAAGAAAAAAACACCGGCTCTATCCTCGCAAAACTCTGTCTTGGGCTTGTGCCGATTTGGGTGCTTCTCGTCAACTAAAGAGGGTTAACGAAGCGCTAACCAAAACAGGTTACACGGCTTTGCAACTGTGATGAGGGTCGCCTGCATGAAGATGGAAAAGATCGACGTTCCCGAAAATGCGTGGATACGGGAAACGGCAAAAATCTGTGGTGATGTTACCGTGGGGTGCGCCGGTGCTGCAGGTGTTCTGGAACAGGCGCTTCAGTCCGCAGACTGGCTGAAATCCCGGCACTCTGAACTGACGGAACTGACATTGCGTCTGGACTCGGATATTGCTGAAGTCACGCAGGCCACATCGGAAGCGAGCGCATTGTCCGAAGCAGCCGTTACCCGGCTGATGGGGGGCAACGATACCATCAAATTGTCAATTGCCAGCTTTTCGGCGTTGATCGGCCTCATCGGGAATCTGGGTACGCATATCACCGGCTTTGCCGCAGCCATGGAGCAGGTGAAGCGGGTATCGCAAGCTATCGATACCATTGCACGTACGACAAATATGCTGGCGCTCAATGCCGCGATCGAGGCCGAGAAGGCCGGTGATGCGGGCCAGACATTTTCGGTGGTGGCTGCAGAAGTCAAAAAGCTGGCGCTGGATTCCCGCGCTGCTGCTGTTGAAATTACCGGTACCGTCAATTCGCTGTCAAACGAGGCAGCGAAATTTGTCGGCCAGATCGAGGATGGCATCGCCACCAGCAGCGAAGCGCAGCAGCAATTTTCCAGCCTGCAGGATTTGATCGACGATGTCAGCGAGATCATCGGCCAAATGGGGAACCGGAGCCGTGAAATCGCTTCGAACACGGCCGATGTGCACCAGAGCCTGATCGAGGCGCAACATGTCCGTGATGCGGTGGCCGAGGCCAATGGCACGATGTTCAGCGCGGTGGGCAATGCGCACAAGCAACTGGTCGAGCTCGAAGCGTTGGCGAACGGTATGTTTGATTCGATCGTCCACAGCGGCTTGTCGCATGATGATCTGAAATATGTCGAACTGGCGACCGAACAGGCCCGTAAAGTTGAAGCGCTGACGGAAAATGCGATTGGGCTGGGGACTTTGTCCATGGATGCGCTGTTTGACTCAGACCTCCAGCTGATTGAGGGCAGCAACCCGCCCCGCTACCGCACTCGCCTGACCGACTGGGCGGAACGCAACTGGCAGCCGGTTCTGGAATCGGTGAAAGCAACGAATCCCGACGCGATCATGTCGGTGGTGTGCAGCAGCAACAAAGGCTTCCTGCCGGTACATCTCAAGGAATTTTCGCGCGCGCCAACCGGCGAAATCACGCACGACACCAAATATTGCCGCAACGGCCGCGTCCTGTTCGAAGGATGCGATATCACTGCGAAGGCGAGCGAAAAGGACTTCACCATGGCGGTCTACCGGCATGAGGGCGACGGTAAGACGTACAAGATCGTCCGCAACGTCTATGTGCCGCTGCGCATCAATGGTCGCCGCTGGGGCGACCTTGAAATCGCTTATGTGATTTAGGGATTAACTGCCCTGACGCCGCGCCATGAAGGCAAGGCGTTCGAACAGCATCACATCCTGCTCGTTCTTCAGCAGCGCACCATGCAAAGGCGGGATCGCCTTGGTCGGGTCGCGCGATTGGAGAACGTCGAGCGGCATATCTTCATGCAGCAGCAGTTTGAGCCAGTCGAGCAGCTCGGACGTCGACGGCTTTTTCTTCAGGCCCGGCACGTCGCGGACTTCGTAGAAGATATCCATCGCCTTCGACACCAGGATTTTCTGGATGTCCGGGAAGTGGACGTCGATGATCGACTGCATCGTGTCGCGGTCCGGGAATTTGATATAGTGGAAGAAACAGCGGCGCAGAAATGCGTCGGGCAGTTCTTTTTCATTGTTCGAGGTGATGATGACGATGGGACGTTCAACCGCCTTGATCGTCTCTTGCGTTTCATAAACGAAGAACTCCATCCGGTCGAGTTCCTGCAACAGGTCATTGGGGAATTCGATATCGGCCTTGTCGATCTCGTCAATCAGCAACACGGGAAGCTGCGGGCTGGTGAATGCCTCCCACAATTTTCCCTTTTTGATATAGTTGCGGATGTCGTGCACGCGCTCGTCACCCAACTGGCTGTCGCGAAGACGGGCGACGGCGTCATATTCATACAGGCCCTGATGCGCCTTGGTGGTCGATTTGATGTTCCACTCGATCAACGGGGCACCCAACGCGGTTGCGATTTCCTGTGCCAGCACGGTCTTGCCGGTGCCCGGTTCACCCTTGACCAGCAACGGACGGCGCAACTTTGTCGCCGCGTTGACCGCAACCTTCAGATCATCGGTTGCTACATATTTGTCGGTGCCTTCAAAACGCATCATCAGATCCCATTACTTAATCGAACGGTTAATTCGTTAAGTGCGGATGCTGCTATATGCAAGACACTATATGGGGCAGGGGTGGTTAAGCGGCCAATGCCTCGGCATGACGCGCCGCGATCAGGCGCCAAAGCCCGCGTTGCTGGGCAAGGATCTGTTCTGCCCCGAAACGCATTGCGCGCCGGTAATTGTCCGTGACGCCCAGCTTGTCGGCAACGTCGGTGCATTCGTCTATGTCGGGCAGCCCCAGCGGAGGGACATCCATACCGACGTGCAGGGCGACCGCCGACAGCAGAGGCCGGCTGCGATGCCAGTCGATGACAAAGGCCAAGGCGGCGCCTGCGGGGCAGCCCTTACGATCGGATGTTGCCAGCATTTCGAAATTACGCGCCTGGCTTGTGATGAGGGCGGCGACCTTGTTTTCGCCCTGATGACGACGTTCGGGCCCTGCCGCTACGGTCAGGGCATTCATGAAGCTGCGCTCCACCGCGAAGCCGTCAATTGCCTTGATCAGCCATTTACGCGCCGCGTCGTCGACAATCTTGTGCGCCGCGTGATCGACGATGCCGGGATGCCGTCCGTGCGAAATGTTGATGAAATGCGCGATATCGGCAACCAAAGCCCCGCGCGCATATTTATAGGGTGAGCGCAAATCGGGGCGCGTCGACCCTTCACTGATGAAATCGGCAAGCGGCTGGATAATGGACACGCTCCCGTCCGCCAGAACGGCGTCGGTAAATTGTGATCCAAAATCACGCACTTTGTCCGGCCGCGCCAGATTGTCCATTGCCCACTCCGCATGACGATCAAACGGCCTTTTCACAGCGCTTGATTGAGGAGGGGTAGCAAAAAGTCCTAAATGACATGTTTACGAGGGGAAAAGTTTCTGTTGAACAGTTTATTCCGGCGAGCGCGTGGTCGCTATGCGTCCCAAATCGGGACCGCGACGCCCTCTTTTCCCGCAGATCCTAGCTATTTCTGGGTACCACCTTTGCTTAAATGACTTCTTGTGTCGTCTCGCTAAGGTGAAGGGGCGAATTTCTGTATTTTTACAGGGCAAGAGCCGGAACGAATTTGATGACTGAATATGGTAGAACGACGGCTTCGGCGCTGGCGTACCGCCCCGATATTGACGGTTTGCGGGCCATTGCCGTTTTGGCTGTCCTGTTTTTCCACGCTGATCTGGGCTTTGTACCGGGCGGTTATGTCGGGGTTGATATCTTTTTCGTCATTTCAGGCTACCTGATTTCCAGGCTGATTGTCGGCGAGATCGAGCAGGGCAATTTCTCTCTGATGCGCTTTTACGAACGCCGGATCAGGCGGTTGTTTCCGGCCCTGTTCCTTATGCTTTTTGTCTCGCTGGTTGCCGGTGCATTGATCCTGTTGCCGCAGGATTTCACCTACATGTCCCGAAATAGCTTTGGTGCGGCGGCCTTTGTGTCGAACATCGCCTATTGGACGCAAACGGGCTATTTTGAAGGCGATGCCAAGGTGCGCGTTCTCTTGCACACATGGTCGCTTGCTGTCGAAGAGCAGGTGTATATCATCTATCCCATCATCCTGATGCTCATCCTCAGGAAATGGGCGCAGCATATCAAAAGCATTTTGCTGGGCCTTGCGGGATTGTCTTTCCTCGCCTGTGTCTGGATGACCGGCATCGACCAGTCGACAGCCTTTTACCTGATGCCATTCCGGGCATGGGAGTTTCTGATTGGCGCTTTGCTGGCAGTCGGGCTGTTCAAGGCGCCCGAGCGTAAGCAGACCGCGACGATTGCCGGCCTGGCAGGCCTCGCTCTGTTGATCGCCACATTCGTGATTTTCGATGATCTCACCGTTTTTCCCGGCGCTGCTGCATTCTTTCCATGTTTAGGCACCGCCTTGCTGATCTGGGCGGGGAAGGATGTGTTGACGGGACGGATGCTTTCCAACGCGGCAATGCGGTTCGTCGGCAAAATCTCTTATTCCGTATATCTCTGGCACTGGCCGCTGTTCGTGTTCGTCAATTACGTGAATATCGGAAAGCTGACCCTGCTGCAAAATGCCGGGCTTGCCGGCATTTCCATTGCGCTAGGCTATCTGTCCTGGCGTTTCGTCGAACTGCCGTTCCGGCGGCCCTATGACGAAACGCCGCAACGTTCTGTCTTTGCCTTGGGCGGGGCATCGATCGTGCTCGTGTCCTGCATCTCGGCCGCAATCTATTTCAGCGGAGGCTTGCCTGACCGGTTCAAGGACCGGACCGTCGAACTGGCATCTTACGAAAAGTCGATGAATCCGGAATCCGATATGTGCGGAAAAGTGGAACTTCAGCTGGAACCCAATTCCCGTTGCACCATCGGCGATCCAAGCGATGCCTCTGTATTCCTGTGGGGCGATTCCCATGCAGGCGCGCTGTTCGGTGCACTGGATCAGGTAGCCATGGAAAGCGGATCGGGCATTGTCTATGGCGCATCCCCGCAATGCCCGCCCTTGCTGGGGGCAGGAACAAGCCCGGCTTGCGTCGAAGGCAACCGTAAGCGGCTGGACTATGTTCTGGCCAACAAAGACATCCATACGGTCATATTGGCGGCACGCTGGTCACTTTATCTCGAAGGGCGCTTTGTCTCGACCGGAGAGGCTGAAACCAACAACGGCGCGCCCAAGTTGATTGGCCCGGATGGGGAACCTTATCCTATGTTCAGCGACGCCGCGCGCCATCATTTCCGCGACGGGATCCGCAATCTGGTGCAGATCCTGATGGCAAACGGAAAGCATGTGGTCCTCGTCTATCCAGTGCCGGAAACCGGATATGACATTCCGAAAACACTCGCCCTGTTGAGCTTGCGCGGAGAGGACCCCGCTGACTTTACCGTGTCGCGCGATCTTTATGTGGAGCGGCAGTGGCGCGCGACCAAGATATTGGAAGATCTGGGCCATCACCGTTTGCTGACACGAATCTATCCGGCCCGGATATTCTGCCCGACGTCACGGTGCATGACCTTTGCCAATGGATCGCCGCTCTATTTCGATAGCCATCACCTGAGCGTCCCCGGTGCGCGTATGCTCAAACAACCGATTGAAGACGCCATCAATCGCGTTCCGCACGCATAAAAAAGGCCGCCCTTGATGGAAGGGCAGCCTTTTTCATTTCATTCGCTTTACTGATTATTGGTCGAGGAACGAGCGCATCTTGCGGCTGCGGCTCGGGTGTTTCAACTTGCGCAGAGCCTTTGCCTCAATTTGGCGGATACGTTCGCGGGTCACGCTGAACTGCTGCCCGACTTCTTCCAGTGTATGGTCCGTGTTCATGCCAATGCCAAAACGCATGCGCAACACACGTTCCTCACGCGGGGTGAGGGATGCAAGAACGCGGGTCACCGTTTCCTTGAGATTGGCCTGAATGGCGGCATCCACGGGGATAATCGCGTTTTTGTCCTCGATGAAATCACCCAGGTGGCTGTCTTCCTCATCCCCGATCGGGGTTTCAAGGCTGATCGGCTCTTTGGCGATTTTCATCACCTTGCGGACCTTTTCCAGCGGCATGGAAAGGCGCTCTGCCATTTCCTCAGGGGTCGGTTCGCGACCCTGTTCGTGCAGGAACTGGCGGCTTGTGCGGACCAGCTTGTTGATCGTTTCGATCATGTGCACCGGAATACGGATTGTCCGCGCCTGGTCAGCAATCGAGCGGGTGATGGCCTGCCGGATCCACCATGTGGCGTAGGTGCTGAACTTGTAGCCGCGGCGATATTCGAATTTGTCGACCGCCTTCATGAGGCCGATATTGCCTTCCTGAATAAGGTCGAGGAACTGAAGCCCGCGGTTGGTGTATTTCTTGGCAATGGAAATCACGAGGCGCAAATTGGCTTCGACCATTTCCTTTTTCGCGATGCGTGCCTCGCGCTCGCCCTTTTGCACCATGTTCACGATGCGGCGGAATTCGCCAAGGCTCATGCCGGTATTTGCCGCGATATCGGCAATTTCGGCACGGATGCGTTCGACGGCGTCCGCTTCGTTGGTCGCAAAGGCATTCCATTTTTTGTCGATGTTCGCGACATCGGCCAGCCAGTTTTCGTCCAGCTCGTGGCCCATATAGCTGTCGAGGAACGCCTTGCGCGGAACCTTGTGCCGTTCCGCAAGACGCAACATCTGTCCGCCAAGGGCGGTCAGGCGGCGGTTGAACGAATAGAGCTGGTCCACCAGATACTCGATCTTGTTGGCATGGAACTGGACCGACTCCACTTCGGCGGTCAATTCTTCGCGTAATTTGTGATATTTATTTTCCGAAGCTGCGGAAAATTCTTCACCGGCATTCAATGCCCGCATGCGGTCAAGCTGCACGTTGGAGAATTTCTTGAACAGCGATGCGATCTTGGCAAAACGCTCCAAAGCCGCAGGCTTCAGCGCTTCTTCCATCTGCGCGAGGCTGAGGGTATTGTCCTCTTCCTCTTCTTCGACGGGACGCGCACGGCGTTCGGTCATATCGTCGTCATCATCGTCCGACGATTCCGGTTCATCCTCAACTTCGTCTTCTTCCTTGTAGGAAGGGCCAGCGGTTTTTTCGCTGATTTCGCCGTCGCCTTCTTCCTCACCGTCTTCGGTCAGGCTTTCAGGCGCTGGTTCCTTGGACAACATGGCGTCAAGGTCGAGAATTTCGCGCAACTGCATGTTGCCGTCGTTCAGTGCATTGGACCAGTCGATAATGGCATGGAACGTGATCGGGCTTTCGCACAGACCCAGGATCATCGTGTCGCGGCCGGATTCGATGCGCTTGGCAATCGCGATCTCGCCTTCGCGGCTGAGCAATTCGACGGCACCCATTTCGCGCAGATACATGCGGACAGGGTCGTCTGTGCGTTCGCCCGCGCCGGTTTTCTTGGTCGTGTTGGTCAGCGAGCGCGGGTCATTCTCCGAGATATTGTCGATGGTTTCGACTTCTTCCTCGGGCTCCTCGCCATCTTCACCGGCTTCATCATTCTCGACAATCTGAACGCCCATGTCGTTGATTGCGGACATGACGTCTTCAATCTGCTCGGAAGACATCTGGTCCTGCGGCAATGCGGCGTTGAGCTCATCATAGGTCAAAAAGCCCCGGCGTTTCGCCTTTGCGAGCAGCTTCTTGATGGTCGCATCGTTAAGGTCAATCAGCGGTGCATCACCGTTTTCGGACATATCTTCTTCATTTTCGTTTGCGCGACTTGCCAAAATAATTCCCCGATAACTCTAAATTCTACAATCCGTCCGCATCGCGCCGAAAAAATGCGATGATGCGGTCGTCAAATGCCTTTTTCTCGGCGCGCAATCGTTGCTGTTCCGCAAAAGTCTCGTCGGTCATCTCCGAACTTGCCCGCAATGTGGCGCGTTCCAAAGCTTCTTCCAGCGCGGGACGCTGCTTCATAAGCCTGATTGCTTCACCCAATTCCTTTGAAGCGTTGGACAATCCGTCGCTTCCAACCCCGACATCTCCACGGTTAAAAGCAAAGACTTTGCCGTTGCTGTGGAGAAGCGATATGGCGACATTATACAACTTCTCGTCCAATATGGTAATTAACCCCTCCGTATCAAGCGATTCTTTGGCAAAACTTGCATCAAGTATCGCACCCAACAATTTTGCATGATTCGGGTCGGCCGGAACGAAGTCGCTCAGGGCTTCCTGATGATGCTGGATCAGCACGGGATTGCGTAAAAGCGCGCCGAGCACGCCCTGAACCAGAAAGTCCGAATTTTTGGCGTTGAAGCTCTTGGTTTCTGCGCCGGGCGGCAGGATTTGCGGTGCGCGCCAGTCGCGGGCTTTCCCCTTGCGGGTTGGGATGCTGGGCTGAAAAGGGGCGCGTGCTTTGGGCGCGAACAGCGTATCGAACCGTTCGCGAAAAGCATCGGCATAATGGCGACGTATTTCGGCATCGGCGATGTTTGCCATATGCCCGCCTAGCCGTTGCTTGAGACCCGCGCGGTCTTCCGGGGTGTCCAGGGGGCCTGCGGCCACTTCGCTGCGCCAGAGGCGCTCGACGAGCGGTTCAGAACGGTCGAGGAGTTCGGCGAATGCCTTGGGCCCTGACTTTTTCACCAGATCATCGGGGTCCTGACCCTCGGGCAAGGTAACGAATTGCAGGCTGTGACCGGGCTTCAGCAGTGGTAACGCCCGCAATGCGGCGCGCATCGCGGCCTTTTGCCCTGCGCTGTCGCCATCAAAGCAGAGCAGGGGCTTTTCGGTCATCCGCCACAGCATCTGGATTTGTTGCTCCGTCAAAGCGGTTCCCAGTGGCGCGACGGCATCTGCAAAACCGGCCTGTGCGATGGCGATCACGTCCATATAGCCTTCGACAACGATCACGCGCCCCGTCTTGCGGGAGGCAGGCGAGCATTTGTCGAGATTGTAGAGCGTGCGGCCTTTGTCGAACAAGGGGGTGTCCGGGGAATTGAGATATTTGGGCTCGCCATCGCCCAATATCCGGCCGCCAAAGGCAATGACACGACCACGCGGGTCGCGGATCGGGATCATCAGGCGCCCGCGGAACCGGTCATAGGGCTCCTTGTCGTCGACCGCGATCAACAGGCCCGCCTCGACCAGCATGGGAATGCCGAATTTCTGCAACGCGGATTTGAGCGCGGTGCGGTTGTCGGGGGCAAGGCCGAAACCGAATTCCTGGATTGTCTTTGCCGAAAAGCCGCGCTTTTGAAGATAAGAGCGGGCCGCTGCGCCCTCGACGCCCTGCAACTGCTGGACAAACCAGTCCTGCGCTGCCGTCATGACGTCATATAAATTATTCGCTTTTTCAGCGCGTTGCGCGGCCCTCGGGTCGGCTGCCGGAACTTCCATGCCGGCTTCGGCGGCCAGTTCCTTGATGGCGTCCATAAAGGACAACCCCCGCTGGTCCGTCATCCAGCGGATTGCATCGCCATGCGCGGAACAGCCGAAGCAATGGTAGAACCCCTTTTCATCGTTGATCGTGAAACTGGGCGTCTTTTCATTATGGAAGGGGCAGCAGGCCTTGAACTCGCGCCCCGCACGCGTGACCTTCACCGTACGGCCGATCAACGCGGACAGCGTGATCCGGGAACGGAGTTCATCAAGCCATTGCGGGGTTAGTGTCACTTCAAGCCAGCGCCGCTTTCACAAGGCCGCTGGCCTTACTCATGTCGAGTTGCGGGCCGTGGCGTTCTTTCAACGTGGCCATGACGCGTCCCATGTCCTTCACGGTGGAGGCGCCCAGTTCCGCCTTGATTGCCTCAATGGCCGCGCTGGTTTCGGCTTCGGTCATCTGCGCGGGCAGGAATTCTTCAATGACGGCCAGCTCCGCCGCCTCGACCGCCGCAAGCTCGGCGCGGCCACCCTGTTCGTACAGGGCAATGGATTCGCGACGCTGCTTCACCATTTTTTGCAGGACTTCGACGACAAGCGCGTCGTCATCGGGCTGTTGTGACGCGGTGCGCAGCTCGATATCGCGATCCTTGATCTTGGCAAGGATAAGGCGGACGGCGGCAAGGCGGTCTTTTTCGCCCGCCTTCATGGCAGAGATCTGGGCGGCTTTAATGGTGTCACGAATCATTTTGCATTTCCGAATTTTTGAAGAGGAAGTGCGTTAGACGAACATCCATTTTTCGTCACCCTCAACTTCGCCGGGCACTATTCCACAACTTTCTCGTTTTCCGCATTGACGCTGCGGCCCGCCATGTCTAGGCGCGGTGCCTTAGCGACATTGCTGCAACCTTCTGACCGGAGCGACCCCATCATGGCCGACCCTACCTCTACGCGCGCGCCCACCGGAGCGACAGGCGTATTGGTATTGGCGTCAGGCGAGATCATCTGGGGCAGGGGCTTTGGAGCCGAAGGACAGGCGGTTGGCGAGGTGTGCTTTAACACTGCGATGACCGGTTATCAGGAGGTGATGACCGACCCGTCCTATGCCGGGCAGATCATCAACTTCACCTTTCCCCATATCGGCAATGTCGGCGCAAATCCCGAAGATGTGGAGGCGCTGAACCCGCACGCCCTCGGTGCCATTGTGCGCCAGGATGTGACCGATCCGTCGAATTTCCGAAGCACACAGCATTTCGATGCCTGGATGCAGGCCAATGGCCGCATTGGTATTTCCGGCATCGACACCCGCGCGCTGACCCGCCTGATCCGCATCAATGGCGCGCCGAACGCGGTTATCGCCCATTCGTCGAGCAGTAAGTTTGATATCCCGGCATTGCTCGCGCAGGCACGGGCCTCGGCCGGGCTGGAGGGGATGGACCTTGCGAAAGAGGTGACGGCCCTGCAAACCTATGGCTGGGACAGGGGTTTGTGGAAACTGGGTGAGGGTTATGCCGCCCCTGCAAAGGGCAGTCGCAAGGTTGTCGCCATTGATTACGGTATCAAGCACAATATCCTGCGCAATCTGGTCGATGTCGGTTGCGACGTGACAGTGGTCCCGGCGACCGCTGCCTTTGACGAGATCATGGCGCACGCACCCGATGGCCTTTTCCTGTCCAACGGCCCGGGCGATCCCGCGGCGACGGGCGAATATGCGGTGCCGGTCATCCGGCAATGGCTGGAAACGAAAAAGCCGCTTTTCGGCATCTGCCTCGGGCACCAGATGCTGGGCCTTGCGGTCGGCGCAAAGACCGAAAAGATGCATCAGGGACACCGCGGTGCCAACCATCCGGTCAAGCGCCTGTCCGATGGCGCGGTCGAGATTACGAGCATGAACCACGGCTTTGCAGTCGATGCGGAAACTCTGCCCGCCAATGCCAAGGCAACGCACACCAGCCTGTTTGACGGCTCCAATTGCGGCTTTGAACTGGTCGATCAGCCTGCGTTCAGCGTGCAATATCACCCCGAGGCCTCACCGGGGCCGCAGGACAGCCATTATCTCTTCGAAAAATTTGCGGGGATGATGGGGTGAGCCAAGCGAGCATCAACTTCTCGATGGTGATGATCGCAAGCGCGACCCTGATCCTTGGTGCCTGCGGAGACGCCGGCAATAGCAGCTCCGGATCCAAAACAGCGATGACCGAGGCGCAATTTGCTGAGCTGAAGGCCAATTGCAAGCTGCAGACCGCCCGTTTTGGTCCCTCAACCACGAACGAGACTTCGGTTATTGATGGCGTACCAGTGACGGTTGAAGAAACAAAGGGAACCAGTGGCGTAATGATCAAGCTCAGCCAGGCCGAAGGCACAGCTGCCTTTTCGTGCATAACCGGCGAGTTTGAGCGCACGGGCGCCGAAGCTTATGTGAGCATGGAATAATAATGCCCAAAAGAACTGACATCTCCTCTATCCTGATCATCGGTGCAGGCCCCATCATTATCGGGCAGGCGTGCGAGTTTGACTATTCGGGGACGCAGGCGTGCAAAGCGCTGCGGGAGGAGGGCTATCGCATCATCCTCGTCAATTCCAATCCTGCGACAATCATGACCGATCCGGACATGGCCGACGCGACCTATGTCGAGCCGATCACGCCCGAAATCGTGGCCAAGATTATTGAAAAGGAACGGCCCGACGCGGTGTTGCCGACGATGGGCGGGCAAACCGCGCTGAATACGGCGCTTGCCCTTTTCAACGATGGTACGCTTGCCAAATATGGTGTCGAAATGATCGGTGCGGATGCCGAGGCAATCGACAAGGCCGAAGACCGGATCAAATTCCGCAACGCAATGGACAAGATCGGGCTGGAATCCGCCCGTTCCGGCATCGCGCACAGCCTGGACGAGGCGCTGGAAGTGCTGGAGCGCACCGGCCTGCCGGCCATCATCCGTCCCAGTTTCACCATGGGCGGCACGGGTGGAGGCATCGCCTATAACCGCGACGAATTTATCCAGATCGTGACCGGTGGTCTCGACGCCTCACCCACGACCGAGGTGCTGATCGAGGAATCGCTGCTCGGCTGGAAAGAATATGAGATGGAGGTCGTGCGCGACCGCAATGACAATGCCATCATCATCTGTTCCATCGAGAATGTCGATCCGATGGGCGTGCATACAGGTGACTCGATCACCGTCGCCCCTGCCTTGACCCTGACGGACAAGGAATATCAGATCATGCGCAACGCAAGCATTGCCTGCTTGCGCGAAATCGGCGTGGAAACAGGGGGATCGAACGTACAGTTCGCAGTCAATCCGAAGGACGGCCGCCTGATCGTTATCGAGATGAATCCGCGTGTTTCGCGTTCCTCGGCGCTGGCGTCCAAGGCCACCGGCTTCCCGATTGCCAAGGTCGCGGCCAAGTTGGCGGTCGGCTATACGCTCGACGAGATTACGAACGACATTACCGGCGCCACTCCGGCATCGTTCGAACCGACGATCGACTATGTCGTGACCAAGATCCCGCGCTTTGCTTTTGAAAAGTTCAAAGGCGCCGAACCGTTGCTGCACACGGCGATGAAGTCGGTGGGCGAGGTGATGGCCATTGGCCGCAACATCCACGAAAGCATGCAAAAGGCGCTGCGCGGTCTGGAAACCGGACTGTCGGGTTTCAACTATGTCGATGCGCTGCGCGGCGCGTCGAAAGACGAGCTTTCCGCCGAATTGTCGCGGGCCACGCCCGACCGCTTGCTGGTCGCTGCGCAGGCACTGCGCGAAGGCATGACCGTTGCGGAAATCCACGCCATTGCGAAATTTGATCCCTGGTTTCTGGAACGATTGGCCGAAATCATCGCCGAGGAAAATGCGATCAAGGCCAATGGTCTGCCCAATGGTCCGGAGGCTTTGCGCAGGCTGAAGGCTATGGGCTTTTCGGACAAGCGGCTTGCCTATCTCGCCGTGGAATCGCTCAATATCCGGCCCGGCATGGAAACGGCTGTGCGTCATGGGTCCGGTATCGCGATGCAGGCGGCGCGCGCCATGGCGGGTGCGGTGACAGAGGACGAGGTTCGCGCCCTGCGGCACAAGTTGGGTGTCCGGCCGGTTTTCAAGCGGATCGACACCTGCGCTGCCGAATTCGAGGCGAAAACACCTTATATGTATTCGACTTACGAAGCACCGAGCTTCGGAACGCCCGAATGCGAAAGCCAGCCATCCGACCGCGAGAAAGTCGTGATCTTGGGCGGCGGGCCGAACCGCATCGGACAGGGGATCGAGTTCGACTATTGCTGCGTCCACGCCTGCTTTGCGTTGGCGGATGCTGGGTATGAGACCATCATGGTCAACTGCAACCCGGAAACGGTGTCGACCGACTATGACACGTCAGACCGGCTCTATTTCGAACCGCTGACCGCAGAAGATGTGCTGGAAATCCTTCATGTCGAACAGCAAAAGGGCCGGCTGAAGGGCGTGATTGTCCAATTTGGCGGCCAAACCCCGCTGAATCTGGCCAAAGCGCTGGAGGCGGCGGGCATTCCGATCCTTGGCACCTCGCCGGATGCGATTGACCTTGCCGAAGACCGGGAGCGTTTTGCCGCGCTCATCAACAAGCTGAAGCTGCGCCAACCCCAAAACGGCATCGCGCGCAGCCGGGAAGAGGCCATCGCGGTGGCCGAAAAGATTGGCTACCCTGTATTGATGCGGCCGTCCTATGTGCTCGGTGGCCGGGCGATGGAAATTGTCGATACGCAGGCGCAGCTTGAAAATTATATCCAGACGGCCGTGATTGTGTCGGGCGACTCGCCCGTCCTGATCGACAGCTATCTGCGCGATGCTATCGAAGTTGATGTCGACGCGATTTGCGACGGCGACGATGTCGTTGTGGCCGGTATCCTGCAGCATATCGAAGAAGCAGGCGTGCACAGTGGCGACAGCGCCTGCACCATTCCGCCCTATAGCCTGCCGGCGGACATTATCGCCGAAATCCGGCGTCAGGCGGAATTGCTGGCGTTCAACCTCCACGTCCGCGGGCTGATGAATGTCCAGTTCGCGGTCAAGGATGGCAAGGTCTATCTGATCGAGGTCAATCCGCGTGCCAGCCGCACGGTACCCTTTGTCGCCAAGGCCATCGGCGCGCCGATAGCGAAGATTGCGGCGCGTGTCATGGCGGGCGAAAAGCTGAAAGACTTGCCGCCGATCAAACTCGACATCGATTATATCGCGGTCAAAGAGGCGGTGTTCCCGTTTGACCGGTTCCCGGGCGTTGACCCTGTCCTGTCGCCGGAAATGAAATCAACCGGCGAAGTCATGGGTATCGACAAGGATTTTGCGACGGCCTTTGCGAAATCGCAGATCGGCGCGAGGATGCCGCCGCCTATGGGCGGAAAATTGTTTGTATCGGTGAAGGACAGTGACAAGCCGGTGATCGTACCGGCGGTCAAACAGGCTATCGAATGCGGATTTTCCGTCTGTGCTACCGGCGGGACTGCCGACTATCTGCGAGCACAGGGAATCGAGGTCGAGCGGGTGAACAAGGTTGCCCAGGGCCGACCCCATATTGTCGACAAGATCAAGGATGGGGAGATCCACCTGATTTTCAACACGACCGAAGGTTGGCAGAGCCTGAAAGACAGCGAAGAAATCCGCCGTTCCGCGCTTGTGAACAAGGTTTCGCAATATACGACAGCCGCAGGAAGTGTCGCCGTGGCACAGGCGATTGCGTCCTTGCAGCAACGGCAACTTGAAGTTCGGCCACTTCAGGACTATTATTAACGGAAGCAGTATCTCTCCTCTAAATTTGAAACTGCATATCGGATGGGTTTGACCGCTCCTCCGATTGGGAAGTTTTTGTGACGAAGGGCAGCCAAAATGGCGAGTTTTGAAAAATATCCGATGTTGGCCGAAGGCTATGAAAAGCTGATGACCGACCTGAAGCGCCTCCGTGACGAGCGCCCGATGATTGTGGATGCAATCGAGGAAGCACGTGCGCATGGCGATTTATCGGAAAATGCCGAATATCACGCTGCCAAGGAACGTCAGGGCCAGGTCGAAGCCGCGATTTCCGAAATCGAGGACAAGATCGGCCGCGCGCAGATTATCGATCCGTCGACACTGTCGGGTGACAAGATTGTCTTTGGTGCCACCGTCACCTTGCTGGATGACGATGACAAGCCCGTGCGTTACCAGTTGGTGGGCGAAACGGAGGCCGATGCCAAGGCTGGCCGGATTTCCTATAATTCGCCGCTGGGCCGGGCCCTGATTGGCCGCGTGGTCGATGACGAAATCGAGCTGACCGTGCCGTCGGGCGACAAATATTATCTCGTGTCGAAGATCGAGTTTATCTGAATTGACCCCGGAAGATCAAAATCATGCCGCCCAATCCGTTGAAGAGCGGATGGGGGTGATTTTGTGCGAAATGTCCGGAACGCTCCGCACTAACTTCCCTATGGGAGGTAAGTGATGCAGTTCCCGCGCGGTCCTGTCACCAACGCACTTGTCGTCATCAATCTGGTGATAGCACTGATCTTGCTAGTCCCCCAATGGTGGGAATATGCTGTCATTTCCGGCGGGCTGTGGCCGATACGGCTCAGCGGTGACAGTTCCCAGTTTGAGGCTATCGGCTTTCTCGTTCCTGCCTTTCTGACACCACTTACCGCTGCATTTCTGCATGGCGGGCTGATGCATGCAATTTTGAACATGGTCATGTTGCTGCTGATCGGCAAAATGGTGGAACGCGTTCTGGGTGGCGGTATCTATCTCTTCCTCTATCTGGTCGGGGCCTATGCGGCCGCAGGTACGGAATGGCTGGCGGCGGTGATGCAATGGCCAATGTCGGCCGATATGATGGCGCCCGCCATCGGTGCAAGCGGCGCGATCTCCGCGATTATCGGTGCCTATGTCCTGCTGTTCCCGAACGCGCAGCCGAAGGCATGGGGACCAATCCCTGCGAACATCGCCAGACCGTTACATCTGACCCTTGCCTGGGTGGCGCTTAATCTTGCTTTGGGATTTGTGGGACCCGGTCTTGGTATCGGCATTGCCATCTGGTCGCATATCGGCGGTTTTGTAGCAGGCCTGTTTCTGGCAAGGCCCTTGCTTTTGTGGCGTTACCGCAAAGCCTGACATACCGCAGGCGGAGCGCCGCATGAAGCGGCGCCCGGCACAGCATTATTCCTGTGGCTGCAGCAACTTGTGCAGATGCACGACCACATATTTCATTTCGGCATCGTCCACCGTCTTTTGCGCTGCCCCGCGCCATGCCTCTTCAGCCGAGGCATAGTCTGGAAACATGCCGACGATGTCGAGCTTGTCGAGATCCGTAAATTCCAGTGTCTGCGGGTCTTTGACCCGGCCCCCGAACACCAGATGCAATTTTGCTTCGGTCAAATTCTTGCCCCTTAATCCTTCTTTTTGGCCGCTTCCGTAGCTGCCGCGCCCGCGGCCTTTACCGCTTCTGCTGCTTTGCTGACAAGGTCCCTAAATTGGTCACGGACTGCATCGCCGTTTAGGCCCAGGCTATCCACCTTTTCCTTGCCGGCCGACTTTGCGGCCTTCGCCATTTCCTTGGCCTTTTTATTCAGCTTCTTGCCCGTCTTGCCCATCAATTTGGTTTCCCGCTCTGTGCGGGGCAGGAGAGCGCCGATAATCGCGCCAATGGCGACACCGCCGAGCACGATGGCAAGCGGATTTTTGTCGATGCCCTGTGATGTTTTCTGGGCTGCCTTCTGCGCATAGTCGCGTGATTGCTTTACGCCGCGGGCGGCGGCTTCGCGGCCCTTTTCATAAGCGTCTGCGGCCTTTTCACGGGCAACCGCGCTTTTCTTGCTTGTCGTGGCCTTGGCCGTTGCCAGACCTTCTTTCGCGTTCTGGGTCGCGGTCTTTATGCTGTCGCCGATCTTGCTCATGGTTCGTTCCTGTTTCAGTTGCCGTCAGGCAAGTTGTTTTTACTCTTTCGCAGCTTTGAAAGCCAATTGGAAATAGGTCGGCGGGCCGCAAATAAAATTGCCCCCAAACCGACTGCACCGATTAGCGGTGCATTTTTGCGGGCAAGTTGCGCGGCGTCTTCGGATACCTTCACCGCTTGCGTTTTTTTCCGGTGCAAAAAGCGCCGGATCTGGTTGCGCGGGTGAAGAATATCCTGCGCAACCTCAACGGTTCCACGCAGCTTGCGCCTCAGATTGCGGCGTTCCGCGTCGGATAATATCACCGACTTCCGGTCAGTCACCTCAGGGTCCTTAGGTAATAGGGTCGTCATCGCGTTCAATCTCCGGGAAGTAAACCTTCCTCAGCCATTTTCGTGCCTTCAACCCGCATATTATTCCGATAAGGATGAACGTCGCCGTAACCGACAAAGTCGCCCATCCCGGACCAATCAGGGGCGACACTGTCAGGACCAGCCCGATGACGAGCGCAATGGCGGCGCCGCTAAATGCGAAGGCCGCTATGGCGCCGAAACGGAAGGACCATCGCAGGACATGGCGGCTATAGTCCAGCCGGGACTGGTAATAATTGACCTCGGCCCGGACAAGTGCACGCAGATCGTCAAGGACCAGCGTGACCTGTTCCACGGGCGATGGTTCGGACTCGATGTCCGAATTGTCCCTGTCTGTGTTCTGATGCTCGTCCGTCATTCCACCCGCTTAACGGCGAATGGCCGTCTATGGCAATGCCACTGTTATGGAAATCAGGTGTTGTCGCTACCTGAACGGAACAGTCGGGCCAGAACAAAGCCGACCGCTGCAGCCGCACCGATCGCAACGGCAGGGCTCTTGCGGACGAACTGGCGTGCATCCTCGGCAAGGGCGTCGACATCCTTGGCGTCGAGCTTGCTGGCGAAACCGTCAACCGCGTCGGCCGCGCCACGGGCGTAATCGCCATATTGCTTGCCCACATTTTCATCGATGGTGGCGGCGCTGTCGCGGATCAGTTTGCCGATGCTGCCAACGGCTTCCGTCGCGCGCTCCTTGCCCTTTTCAGCCGCAGCCTTTGCGCTGCCCGCTGCTTTCGCCTTGAAATCATTCATGTCGGATTTAACCTTCGCGGTTACATTTTCGGTCTTGCCCTTGGGCGGTGCCGCCTTTGCAATCGCCTTGGTCGTCGCGACAGGCTTCTTTGCGGCAGCTGGCTTTGCAGTGGCAGCAGGCTTTGCAGTTGTCTTCTTAGGCGCCGCCTTGGGTTTCGCCGCCGGCTTTGCAGCAGCTTTCGGTTTTGCGGTTTCGGCCATTTCGGAACTCCTTGGGGTTAGGGGTGGGGCGTTACACAGTACAGATATTTGTATTCAAGGTGCCTTAGTCAACTATAGCACCACAAAATAGATTATAAATCTTTATCTCTGCGCAACATTGCCAAATCAAAGGCAGAACGATAGAGGCGCGCATACGTTCCCTCAGCCACCAATTGGAGCCTTTCATGACCGGAATTATCGACATTCACGCCCGCGAGATACTGGACAGCCGGGGCAACCCGACGGTGGAAGTCGATGTACTGCTCGAAGATGGCAGCTTCGGCCGTGCGGCGGTTCCCTCGGGCGCCTCGACCGGTGCTTATGAAGCGGTGGAAAAGCGCGATGGCGACAAGGCGCGCTACATGGGCAAAGGCGTGCTGCAGGCCGTTGAGTCCGTCAACGGACCAATTTCCGAAGCGCTGCTCGACCTGGATGCCGAAGATCAGGAAGATATCGATGCGGTGATGATCGACCTTGATGGCACCGACAACAAGTCCAACCTGGGCGCAAATGCGATTCTGGGTGTGAGCCTTGCGGTGGCGAAGGCCGCTGCGGATGCGCGCGGTTTGCCGCTCTACCGCTATGTCGGCGGTGTGAACGCACATGTGCTGCCCGTGCCGATGATGAACATCATCAACGGCGGCGAACATGCCGACAATCCCATCGATTTTCAGGAATTCATGGTCATGCCGGTAGGCGCCAGCTCCATTGCCGAGGCCGTGCGCTGGGGTTCCGAGATTTTCCACACCTTGAAAAAGGGCCTGCATGAAAAGGGTCTTGCCACGGCGGTCGGCGATGAAGGCGGTTTCGCGCCCAATCTGGCATCGACCCGCGATGCGCTCGATTTCATCATGGCCTCGATTGAAAAGGCTGGCTTCAAGGTTGGCGACGAAGTCGTCCTCGCGCTTGACTGCGCGGCGACCGAATTCTTCAAAAATGGCAAATATGAAATTTCGGGCGAGGGGCTTTCGCTCAGCCCGCATGAAATGGCCGATTATTTGGCCGCCCTGTGCAAGGACTATCCCATTCGTTCGATCGAAGACGGCATGAGCGAAGATGATTTTGAAGGCTGGAAGGCGCTGACCGACAAGATCGGTCATGAGGTACAGCTTGTCGGCGACGACCTTTTTGTGACCAACCCGGATCGCCTGTCGATGGGCATCGGCAAGGGCCTCGCCAATTCTCTGCTGGTGAAGGTCAACCAGATCGGCACATTGACCGAAACGCTCGCCGCCGTATCGATGGCGCATCGCGCGTCCTATACCGCGGTAATGTCGCACCGTTCCGGCGAGACGGAAGACGCAACGATTGCCGACCTCGCCGTTGCAACCAATTGCGGACAGATCAAAACCGGAAGCCTTGCCCGGTCGGACCGGTTGGCAAAGTACAACCAGCTGATCCGTATCGAGGAAGAGCTGGGCGCCGCTGCGCAGTTCGCCGGACGCAGCATTTTCCGCTAATCCACATTCTTGCCTTGGCGCGGAAAATGGTGTTCTAATCCGGCATGGCACAGGGCAAGAAGAATCCGCAATATGTCAAAACGGTCATTGGACCGGGACTGGCGCTTGTCGCTTTGCTGGGGATCGCTTCCTACGCGTTGCTGGGGCCGACGGGCATCATCGCCTGGACCGATTATCGCGCGGCATTGAGCGAGCGGAAAATTGAACTGGCCCAATTGAAAAAGGAACGCGACGCGCTGCGCAACCGGCAACTTTTGCTGGACCGTGATAATGTCGATCCCGATCTTGCCGGCGAATTGATGCGCAAGGAACTTAACGTTGTTGCGCCGGACGAGGTCGTTGTTCCGTTAAAGTAATAGGCCGGAACGCATAATGAATAGCTATGCACCCTGTTTCGTAGCGGAAAACCGCTTTTCACCTCGCGTGAATTTGACTAGGCGGGAAACACTTAAAGCCCGAATATAACAGCAGAGGATTACGCTTTGGCCAAGACCCCCGCGAAGAAATCCGCCCCCAAGAAAGCGAGTGTCAGCGAGGATCTTTCCCGCGCAAACCGGGAGCGTCCTGCAGAGCCTGTTCCTTATAAGGCAACCAAGGAAGAGCTGCTCAAATTCTACCGCGACATGCTGTTGATCCGGCGGTTCGAGGAAAAGGCGGGCCAGCTTTACGGGCTGGGGCTCATCGGAGGCTTCTGCCATTTGTATATCGGTCAGGAAGCGGTTGCCATCGGGCTGCAGTCTGCGCTGACACCCGGCAAGGACAGCGTCATTACCGGATATCGCGATCATGGTCACATGTTGGCCTATGGCATTGATCCCAATATCATCATGGCCGAACTCACCGGCCGGGCCGCGGGCATATCGCGCGGCAAGGGCGGGTCGATGCACATGTTTTCCACCGAACATAAATTTTATGGTGGTCACGGCATCGTCGGTGCGCAGGTGTCGCTCGGCGCGGGGCTTGCCTTCGGGCACAAATATTCGGGCGATGGCGGCGTTTGCCTCGCCTATTTTGGTGATGGTGCCGCCAATCAGGGGCAGGTCTATGAGAGCTTCAACATGGCCGAGTTGTGGAAGTTGCCGATCATTTTCGTGATCGAAAACAACCAATATGCCATGGGCACCAGCGTCAACCGCGCTTCATCGGAAGACCAGTTGTACCGTCGCGGCGAAAGTTTCCGTATTCCGGGTATCCAGGTGGACGGAATGGATGTGCTTGCCGTACGCGGCGCGGCAGAGGTCGCACTGGATTGGGTGCGCGGCGGCAATGGTCCGGTCTTGCTGGAAATGAAAACCTATCGGTATCGCGGCCATTCCATGTCCGATCCGGCCAAATACCGCAGCCGGGACGAAGTGCAATCTGTCCGCGACAACAGCGATCCTATCGAAGGCTGCAAGGCCTATCTCGCAGAAATGGGCGTAGGTGAGGACGAATTGAAAGCGCTGGAAAAGGAAATCCGGACCATCGTGAATGAGTCAGCCGATTTTGCGGAAAGCTCGCCCGAGCCTGAATTGAACGAACTATATACCGACGTACTGGTGGAGCAATATTGATGGCAATCGAACTTAAAATGCCTGCGCTTTCGCCGACGATGGAAGAAGGCACCCTGGCCAAATGGCTCGTGAAAGAAGGCGATAGCGTCAAGTCAGGCGATATCCTGGCCGAGATCGAGACGGACAAGGCGACGATGGAATTTGAGGCTGTCGATGAAGGCGTCATCTCCTCCATCACCGTTCCCGAAGGGACGGATGGTGTGAAGGTTGGTACGGTCATCGCGCTGATTGCTGGTGATGGCGAAGCGGCCGCGCCGCCGCCACCGCCACCGCCCGCGGCGGCTCCGGTTGCTGCAGCACCTGCAGAGGCACCGGCTGCTGCTGTAGCCGCGCCTGTCGCTGTTGTTGCCAAAGCCGACCCTGCGGTGCCTGAGGGAACCGCAATGATTTCACTCACCCTGCGCGAGGCTTTGCGCGACGCGATGGCGGAAGAAATGCGCCGTGACGACCGCGTTTTTGTGATGGGTGAAGAGGTCGCCGAATATCAGGGTGCCTATAAGGTTACCCAAGGTCTGCTCGCCGAATTTGGTGCGCGCCGCGTTATCGACACGCCGATTACCGAATATGGCTTTGCCGGTATCGGCACGGGCGCGGCAATGGGCGGATTGCGGCCTGTTATCGAGTTCATGACCTTCAACTTTGCAATGCAAGCCATTGACCATATTATCAACTCGGCCGCCAAGACCAATTATATGTCGGGTGGCCAGATGCGGTGCCCGATTGTGTTCCGTGGTCCGAATGGCGCCGCGGCGCGTGTCGGGGCGCAGCATAGCCAGAACTACGCCCCTTGGTATGCGAGCGTCCCCGGTCTGATCGTCATCAGTCCCTATGATGCTGCCGATGCCAAAGGTCTTCTGAAGGCCGCAATCCGGTGCGAGGATCCGGTTGTCTTCCTCGAAAATGAACTGCTTTACGGGCGTACATTCGACATCCCCGATCTCGACGACCATGTCCTGCCCATCGGCAAGGCGCGTGTCATGCGGGAAGGGACGGACGTCACCGTCGTCAGCTATTCCATTGGTGTGGGCATGTCCCTGGAAGCGGCGGAAAAGCTTGCTGGCGAAGGCATCAGTGTTGAAGTTATCGACTTGCGCACAATTCGCCCGCTTGACAAGGCGACAATCCTTGCCAGCCTTGCAAAAACCAACCGTCTCGTCATCGCTGAAGAAGGATGGCCGGTCTGCTCGGTCGGCAGCGAAGTGATCGCGATTTGCATGGAGGATGGTTTTGACGACCTCGATGCACCCGTCATCCGCGTCACGAATGAAGATGTGCCGATGCCCTATGCAGCAAATCTGGAAAAGGCGGCGCTCGTCAATGCCGACAAGATTGCCGCAGGGGTTCGCAAGGTGCTGGGTCGTTAAGACCCAGCAGTCCGTCCTTTAATCAGGTGCAGGTTGCCGCAGCGGCACCTTCGGTATTGTAGACCTGTGTCAGGTCACGTGCGTCGCGCACCATCATCGCGGCAATCGCGTTGATATTTTCATAGTCCTTGATGGCAAAGCCGTTCAGGAACAGCGGCTGATAGCGATAATGCACTTCGGCAAACATCACCGGCGTTCCGGCAGGTGCGGTAACCTGACGTCCCGGAGGTCCCATCGCGTCCATATTCTGGCCACTGGGCTGGCCGGCAACACCATATTGCGGCGTATAGCTGGTGGCGAGGCCGCGGCAACGTTGCCAGGCAATTTTGAGCTTTCCGGTCGGATTGGGGTTAGCGACCGTTTCCAAGCTGGAAAGAATGATGCGCCCATTCGGAATGGTGTCTCCATCCTCAGTATGGCTGCCGAAGATGTCGAGATCACCGGCGTGAATTTCGGCACCGGTGAACAGGTCGTTGATCTGGGTTTCGGTAATCTTCTTGTTCGCAAGAGGATCGCCTTCGCCGATACGCGCCGCGTTATCCGCCACCTGTAACGCCAATTGCGAAACCTGCGTCGAGTCATTGGCATAATTGGCCAGTTCCGCCCCGGACGCCACGAACACCATGAACACAGGTGCGATGAAAGCGAACTCGATCAGTGCAAGACCGCTTTCATTTTTGACAATGGAGGGCGAACCGCCCAAAAATTTTCTGAGTTTCTTACGCATCTTCACACTTCCGCGTAATGGCCGCGGCCTTTTGTCCATAGGGCTGGTTCGCAATAACGGTCGATGCCGTCAGCGTTACCCGGTCGCTGACGCCCAGCAATCCGGCCAGCGGAAACAGGCGGTCATAGCTGATCGTCGCCGAATATTTCACCGCGTCGCGGGTGTAACCCTGACCATCGGCGATACCGTCGGCATCGAACGAACTGTTGTTGTTTTCGTCAATGTAATTTTCGTCATTATTACATTCGCCATCGCCGTTGGTATCGTCCCAAACTTCGCTTTCCGGAAAGGCTGCATCGGTGAAGGTGCGGAAATAGGTGCGGCTAAAGCTGTCGGCGTTGAACTCGGCAGTGCGATGGACGGCAGTGACCTGATCGATCACCTTCTGGTCCACAGCCGCCTGGATCTCGGCAACGGTACCGGTTTCAAGTGCGGAGTCGCGTGCTGCCTTGTTGACCGAACCCTGCAACACGGATTGCATGTACAGGGTATGGCCGAAGTCGAAGCCGCCAAATAGCAGCGTGAACATTACCGGTGAAATAACCGCGAACTCGACGATGGACGTGCCTTCGCGGTCATTTACGAACTTCAAAAATGGCTTGTGCAATTTGGTAAGCATCATGATTACCCCGTCAGCTTGAGTTCGGAAATGGATTCAGCGATCTTGTTGAAGGATTCGATCAGCAACTGCGTGTTTGACGCCTGGAAGAAGTGGTTGTTGCGCGATGTTGCGCAGTTCTTCATCCGCTCGGTCGTCGCAAAGTCGGTGGTTCCGTAATAGACAACCCACAAGGTCACACCGTTATTACCCAGATTTTTGATGGCCGTGCAGAGCGCGGTCGTCCGGGCATTCGTAGCGTCGTTCAAATCCCCGAGGTCGGGATTGGTGCCGGCCGGCGTGCGGCGGCGATCCCATCCTTCGATACCATAGGGCGTATAGTTGTTGCCCATGTTGTAGGTTTCGCCGTCGGTCATGAAGATCATGTGCCGCTGGATTTCCTGCCCATCAGGGGTTGTCGCATTTTCATCTGCGTACAGCCCCGTCGGGGATAAAAGACGAGCACCCCAGATCAGGCCGATGTCATGATAGGTGTTTCCACCGGGGGTGAGCGCGTTTACATAGTTTTTGTAATTGGTTGAGCCTGTTGCGTCACGGTAGGTGGCAAGCTTTCGCGCCATAGCCGAAGGGCAGCCAGGGCTGGTATTGCGCGACATGCCCGACGGGTTGGACGTGCTTGTCGATGCACGCCAGACATCGGCAAGTACCGGTTCATAATAGTCGGTACCACCACCGTCGGCGTCAAAACCAACCCAGTTATGGCGTCCCCAGACAGCGTTCTGCAGCTGGAAACCCCAACGGGTTGCTTCATCGCCCGTATCCGGAATCATATCGATGTCGAGGTCGTAAGCCTCATCGGGGATGGGATTGAATTCGTCGCTCGGGTCGCCGTCTTCGTTACGAACGGTCTGCCGTTCTTCGATGCAGCCGCTCCATGCGACAGTGGCATTCGATACGACCTTGATGGTTGACGATGAAGAGTTGCCCGACAGGTTTACCGTCAGGTTGGACTCATTCAAAGGCAGGGCAATTGAGGCATTATATGCAGTGCTCGTATTATCGCCGCCACCCGCTTTCAGTGAAGACACGTTAAACGTGACTGGCTTGTATACCCATCCGGTGATGCGCTGACGTTCCACCCATGTAATCGGACGGCTCGAGGTGCCGCCAGTCTGCGTTTTTGTGTAGGTCGTTGTATGGGCGCGACGCTCCAAAAAACAACTCGTGGTGCCGCTACGGCTTTCCCAGACGTAACGATATTGGGTCACCGTGAACGGACGTGTCTGTTGGTAGGATGTGACTTGTTCCGTCGCCGGATAAACGGGCGGGTTGTTTGTCGTACCGACCGCCGTAGTTGTGGTGCTTCCGCCGCTTTCCGTAAGCCCGGTCAGGTTGTTTCCACTACCCGAAAGGTTATTGAACGCGTTGCAGCTTGTGCTGTTGGTCGCCGAGGTCTGACGGAACGGTTTCGAGCCTTGAAGCGTGGTTACACTGCCCGACGTGATGTCGGTCCAGCCGCTGGTGCTTTGGCGGGTGTTGTAGGGGCTTGATGGCGGGGATGCGGGCGTCCAGTCGTTCAGCCAGCCGGTCGTGGCACTCGCGGTTCCCAAGGTCCACGTCCAGACATCCTCCAGTTCGGCTTCGCGCGACTGGAATGTTTGCGTGTCCTTATAATAGCCGTTTTGCAGGATGTTGCCGATGTTCACCTGCTCGTCAAAAGGCACAAAGCCGAAGCGGAGCTGGGTCAGGGTCGAAAGATCCCCGATCGGGTTAGCCGTCTTGTAGCATTCGGCGGGGGTAACATCGTCGATATTCTGGCGGGCAAGCGCTTCGTAAAAGCATTTTGTCGCACGTTTCAGACCATTGATTTTGGTCAGGCCCGTGGGGTCACCGGGGATGGCGCTGGACATTGAACCGGTGACGTCGAACACGAACATCACATCGGTATGGGGAATTTTCATCTGGCTAGTGCAGGTCACGGTGACGGTGCGCTCTTCTTCGCCCAAAATGCGCATGAGCGTCATGGGAACAACGGCCGATGCCGTGCCCGTTACGGTACCGTTGGCTTCGACAAAATTGCGTGTCCGGTTTTCGGAACCCAGATAGCCATTTTCAAAGTTGAAATCGAACATCTGCAGACCCGACAGATAGGTCGCGTCGTTGGTGCGGTTGCCGTCGTTATTGACGTCCCAGCGGCCATTGCCCATGACCTTGCGCGATGCCAGTGATCCTGCGTCGCAGCCCGCCTGGAGCCGGTTTTTAACGGAATAGAGGCGCGCCATGTCCACCGCGCCACCCACCAAACCGGCCATTGGAAACAGCGCCGCGGCGAAGATCGCAACGGTATTGCCAGACTGGTCTTTGCGCAGACGTGCGAGAAATCCGGTACGCTTTTCAGCGTCGGTCTTTGCAGTCATTGTGGCGTTCCCCTGTTCCACAGATTAAAATTCAATGTTAGTAATTACCAAATCAGAGTAAGTGCTTCTTAAATTTAAATGGTTAGTGGCCCGTTAACTTTGATTTGCCCCGCAGATCTCTTGGGTTTTGGGAAAATGACCGCATCTTTCGAGCAACTTTCACCGCCCCAGCGACTCGCTGTCGTTTATGCGCCTGCAATGGTTAGGAATGCGTTTGCGTTGCTCCTGCAATTTGACGAGCGGCTTTCGGACATTGTCAGCCGGGTGAGCGAGCCCATGATTGGGCAACTCAAACTGGCCTGGTGGCGGGATGCATTGAGGGCGGAGCAGGGGCAGAGGCCGAAAGGGGAGCCGCTGCTTTCGATGCTGGCGGAATGGGAGCAACCGGAACTGACCGCCGCGGCCCTTGCCCTTGTAGATGCATGGGAAATGCTGCTGATGGAGGAGCATTGGTCCGACGCCCTGCTCGATCGTTTCGCCACGGCGCGGGGGGAGGCGGTGTTCGGGGGATATCTGCTGTTGCAGCAAAAGGATGTGCCTGCAGGCGGCATCGCCAGGGAATGGGCCAAGCGGGATCTTGCGGAACGCTATCCGAACGCCATGCCGGACGGATTTTCCGTGGCGACCGAAGCCTTACCCGGCAAGCGCCTGTTTCGGCCGCTGACCCTGCTGGTTATGATGGCACGCGGGGTGTCCGGACCCCGGCTGATCTGGCACGGCTTGACGGGACGCTGATTTTGCGGTCATGACGTCATGTCATGCTAGGGGTTTGGAATTGCAGAGAATTTTAGTTGGAGGACTGGCTGCCTTGCTGTTCATGGCGGGCAGTTTTTGGTTGTGGCAGATCCAGGCGTCGCAGGAAAGTTCGATACCCGCCCCACCGCCGCCGCCTGCCTTGGCTGATGACATGTTGCCCGCTGCCGGACCAGATGCGCCACTTGTAGGACCAGCCCCGCCCGTTCCGCCCGAGGCACCCAAGGCAAGCCGCGAAGAGGTCCGCTTCAACCGCTATGACCGAAACCGTGACGAGCTGATTTCACGGATCGAGATGATGGGCAGTCGGACTAAGGCGTTCCGGCAACTCGACAAGGATGGCAATAATCTACTGACTTTCGAAGAATGGGCGGTGGCAACCGGGGAACGGTTCGCAATGGCCGATATCAACCGCGATAGCCTGCTGACCCGTAAAGAATTTGTCCGCACCCGTCCGAAGCCCGCTGCAAAGCCTGCCTGCCGTTGCTGATCCCCGGGCGTTAGCGCCGCGGACCGAGTGTTGCCTGGACGGGAAGCGCCATGTGGTTGGGGTTGCGCAGTAACAGGCGCCGTGGCTCCCACGGGCCGGGTAGCGACCATTGGCTGGTACCTTCGGCATCAAAACCGAAGCGGCCATAATATTCCGGGTCGCCGATCATCACCATAGGCGGATCGTCGGGCAGGATTGCGGCGAGCATCGCGTTCATGAGCTGATGCCCAAGCCCCCGATTTTGCCATGCGGGCGCCACCGCCACAGGGCCGACCAGCAGGATATGCGTGCTATTCGCGGCGATGGGCCAGCATTGGATACTGCCGATACACTGCCCGTCTTCGACAATGCCGAAGGAAAGATGGTCCACAACCGGCATGCCCTTGCGCAACAGATAGGCTGTGCGCTGGTGCCGGTCTGTCCCGAACGCATCGTCGAGCAGCGCTTCAACCTCCGCAGGCGGGACTTGGTTCAGGGAAATCAGGGGCATTTTCGTCAATTCTGTTCGGGATCAGGTTCGCGTTTCGATACGAGCAACAAGGCCAGCAAAGTCACAATGCTCAATCCTGCCGCAACCAGAAAGGGAGCGCCGGGAAAATAGATGGGGGCCTTGTCCGAGGTGAAGGTTGCGAGAATATTGTTGTACACGAGCTGCGCCATCAAAAAGGAGAGGGCCGACAGACTTCCGTTCATGCCCTGCAATTCACCTTGCTGGTTTGGCGGCGTACGGCGCGACATCATCGCGTTGATGGCGGGCATGGCCATGCCGGAAAATCCGTTCAGCACATTGAGCAGCAAAGCAATCGCGCCATTTGTCAGAAATGCCGTGATCGTGAAACTCGCCAAACCGAAGGCCATACCGATGACGGCGGTGTTTCGTTCGCCAAAGCGCTTGACCGCACGGCCGATGACCATGGACTGGAACAGCAACAACGAAACCCCCACCAGCGTAAGGGAAATGCCGACCATTTTGCTGTCCCAGCCAAATTGGATCGGGGCGAAAAAGGTCCATGACGCGGGGTAGATATTGGTTGCGCACAGCCACAGGAAATAGATGGATGCAATTGGCAAAATGCCCCTGATCTTCGCCAGATTGGCGAGAGCGCCGAGCGGATTGGCGCGCCGCCATTGAAAGGGTCTTTGACGCTCCTTCGGCATGGTTTCGGGAAATACGAAATAGCCATAGATACCGTTGGCGAACGCAAGCCCGGCGGCAATCAGAAAGGGCAGGCGGGTCCCATAGTCGGCCAGCAATCCGCCCAGTGCGGGGCCCAGTATGAAACCCAGACCAAAGGCCGCACCGACCTTGCCAAAGCTTGCCGCCCGGTCCTCTGCGCGAGACATATCGGCCATTGCCGCGTTGGCAGGTCCAAAAATCGCACCAAGCCCACCTGCGATGGACCGGCCGATGAAAAGCCAGATGATCGAGGGCGCCAGTCCCATCAGCAAAAAGTCGGCGCCAAAACCGAACAGGGAAAACAGAAACACGGGCCGGCGTCCGAAACGGTCACCCAGATTGCCCATCATAGGCCCAAGGAGAAACTGGAAAATCGCGTATGCAGCACCGATCCAGGCCCCCAGACGCGTTGCCTCGGACATTCCGAGCCCCGTCAATTCACGGATCAGGTCGGGCAAGACTGGGGTGATAATCCCGAAGCCGACGGCATAAATGAAGACCGTCAACAGGACGAAGCGTTGTGCGCGTTTCTGCAGGACGGGGTCGGTAAACATGCCGCCTACTGTCAGTTAGGTCCCAATTTGTCCAACGGATTGTCACGTGCTTTTTGTAAAAGAGCAGAGCAAAATTGCCTTGGGCGGGAACTTCGATTAGCGTCATGACATTAGTAGCAAAACGAAAAAGGGAGCAGACCTTGAACGATCCGGAAACTCAGGCCGAACAGGTTGATACCGTTGCGGCAGCCCAGCCCGCTCCACCACCCGTTGCTGAAAAGAAGAAATTCGACTTTCAGGGAACGCTGGTTCTCGTTGCCGGCGCGGGCGCCCTGATCTGGGGTCTTGTTTCTGCCGTTGGTACAGGATGGGGTTTCTGGGAATATACCAGCGGCCTAAAGGGCGTCACATGGGCTTTTTTCCTCGGTATCGGCGCGTTGCTGTTCGGTATACTGTTTGGATGGCGTGCGCGTAAATCGATATCGCCACCGCCGCGCACGCGACGCTGGGCCGGTATGCTTATCGCCCTGGTCTATGTGGGATGGGTCGGCACCTTTCTGGTATCGGCGCTGACTGTCCCCGCCATTCATGACATTTCCACCGATCTGGCAGATCCGCCAACATTCCGGACGCTTCAGTTGCGCGCGGACAACCTCGATAACATCCCGGGTGCCGATGATGCGGAAATGAAAGGCCTGACACCGCAGCAGCGCTGGGTCACGGTTCACCAGAAAGCCTATGGCGATATCCGGTCGGTGCGGATTAACGAACCGGTTCCATCGGTTGTGGCCAAGGCTGAACGGCTCGCCAAGGATCGGGGCTGGGATATTGCGGTATCCTTACCCGAAGAAGGCCGGTTAGAAGCCACGGAAACGAGCGCATTCTTTCGTTTCAAGGATGATGTCGTCCTTCGGGTCCGACCGACAGATACAGGTGAGGGCAGCGTGGTCGATATGCGGTCCGTCAGCCGCGTGGGCGTCAGCGACCTTGGCATGAACGCAAAGCGCGTCCGCTCGTTCCTCGCAGATTTGACAGGTACGGTGACGGCAGCGCGCTGAGCGCCGCCGTCACATATGTTTTATTTCTTGGGGGTGAGTTTTAAAAGCCGCCCCTCGGAACCTGCGCGCTGGTCTTCCAGCACCCAGATTGCTCCGTCTGGCCCTTGCTCCACCTCGCGGATGCGGGCGCCCATGTCCCATTGATCAGCCTTTGTTGCGTTTTCCCCGTCCAGTTTCACCCGGACCAGGGCTTTGGCACCAAGGCCGCCAATGAACGCGCTGCCTTTCCAGTCTTTGAACAGATCACCATTGTAAATCATCAGGCCACCGGGGGAGATTGCCGGGTTCCAGAACACCTTGGGCGCCTCAAACCCGTCGCCCGGCGCATGATCGGGCATGTCGTCTGTGGCAGCGCCGTAGTTGCGGCCATTCGACACCTTGGGATAGCCATAATTTGCGGCCTTTTTGACGAGGTTCAATTCATCCCCGCCCTCCGGCCCCATCTCCTGGTTCCAGAGCTGCCCTTGCGTATCGAACGCCAAGCCCAAGGGGTTGCGGTGTCCATAAGACCAGATTTGCGCCTTGATACGGCCCTGATCGTAAAAAGGATTGTCGGACGGGATCATGCCGCCATCGGTCAGACGGACGATCTTGCCCAAATTCTGGTTCAGGTCCTGCGCAGGCTGGAATTTCTGCCGCTCGCCACTGCTGATATACAGCATGCCATCGGGACCGAAGGCCATACGATGGCCGTAATGGCCCTGTCCCGAAACCTTCGGTTCCTGCCGCCAGATCACCTGCACGCCAGTCAGAGCCGGCTTTTCGGCTTTCAGGTCCAGCTTGCCGCGTGCAACCGCTGCGCCAAAACCGCCTTCGCCTGCTTCGGCATAGCTCAGATAGACATAGCCATTGTTCGCAAAATCAGGGTGCAGGATGACGTCGCCCAGACCACCCTGACCGCCATAGGCAACGGTGGGAACGCCCTCTACGTCGACCACGGCGCCTTCATTTTCCCAAAGCTTCAGCTTGCCCTTTTTCTCTGTAATCAGGGCATAGGGTGTGTTGGGTATGAACGTCATCGCCCATGGTTCGTCAAAATCGGCAATGACGGTGGTTTCAAAGGGCTTGTCGCTGCTGCTGGGTGCCGCGGCGTCGCTGACGGATGGCTGGCACGCAGCCGCCAGGAAAGAGGTGCACAAAAGCAGGGGGATTTTCTTCATTGGGGGATGCTCCTTCTCTTCGGATGATCGCAAATTGGGTTGTCGATGTTCCAATAGCAAGAGGGTTGCATAATCCCGATGCGAGATATATACGGGACACATCCTTACATCGCGAGATTTTGGAACGGTTGGCGCCGAACGGGGCCGGCACGCGAAAGCCTTGCATGTTGTAACAGAAAGAATGACGTTGCCTGATCTGGAGAAGTTGACCGCATTGATCGCACCCGAAGCCAAAGCACTTGGCTTTGATGTCGTGCGCGTCGCGTGGTTTGAAAATGGCGCACAGGGCAGTGATGAGCCAACTCTTCAGGTGATGGCCGAGCGCCCCGATACGCGCCAGCTTAACATCGACGATTGCGCTGCGCTGTCGCACCGCATTTCGGATCGATTTGACGAGCTTGACCCGATTGAAGAAGCCTATCGCCTCGAAGTGAGCTCACCCGGCATTGACCGTCCGCTGACGCGCCTTGCCGACTTTGCCGACTGGGCAGGGCACGAGGCCAAGATCGAATTGGCCGAACCCATGGATGGACGCAAGAATATCCGCGGTGATCTGGCGGGCGTTGAAGGCGACATCATATTGGTAGACGACCGCAAGGCGGGACGCCTCACATTTCCCTTTTCCGCACTTGGCCATGCCAAGCTGCTCTTGACAGACCGGCTGATTGCGTCGACTGCCCCCATCAACAGCGATGGGGCCGACGAAGTCGAGGCGGAACCCATTAACGACGAAGCACAGGAAGACGAAGACAATGGCTAATACGATTGCCGCGAACAAGGCTGAATTGCTCGCAATTGCGAATGCGGTCGCCAGTGAGAAGATGATCGACAAGGCGATTGTCGTCGAGGCGCTTGAAGAAGCGATCCAGCGCGCTGCTCGTGCACGCTATGGTGCCGAGAATGACATCCGTGCCAAGCTGGACACCCAGACGGGTGACCTTCGCTTGTGGCGCGTTGTTGAAGTCGTCGAAGAAGTCGAAGACTATTTCAAGCAGGTGGACCTCAAGCAGGCTGAAAAGCTGCAAAAGGGTGCGGCCGTAGGTGACTTTATCGTTGATCCGCTGCCTCCCGTTGATCTGGGTCGCATCGACGCCCAGTCGGCCAAGCAGGTGATCTTCCAGAAGGTCCGCGATGCCGAGCGCGAGCGGCAATATGAAGAGTTCAAGGAGCGTGCAGGCGAAATCATCACCGGCGTGGTGAAGTCGGTCGAATTCGGTCATGTCGTTGTTGACCTTGGCCGTGCCGAAGGCGTGATCCGCCGCGACCAGCAAATCCCGCGCGAAGTCGTCCGCAATGGCGACCGTGTCCGCGCCCTCATCATGAAAGTCCAGCGCGAAAACCGCGGCCCGCAGATCCTGCTGAGCCGCGCGCACCCCGATTTCATGAAGAAGCTGTTTGCGCAGGAAGTACCGGAAATTTACGACGGCGTCATTGAAATCAAGGCCGCTGCGCGTGACCCCGGCAGCCGCGCGAAGATCGGTGTCATCAGCTATGACAGCAGCATCGACCCGGTCGGTGCCTGCGTCGGTATGAAGGGCAGCCGCGTGCAGGCCGTCGTTCAGGAAATGCAGGGCGAGAAAATCGACATCATTCCCTGGTCGGAAGATACCGCGACCTTCATCGTGAACGCGCTGCAGCCCGCAACGGTCAGCCGCGTTGTCATTGACGAAGAAGAAGGCCGTATCGAAGTTGTTGTTCCCGATGACCAGCTGAGCCTTGCCATTGGCCGCCGCGGCCAGAATGTCCGCCTTGCATCGCAACTGACCGGTCGCGGCATCGACATCATGACCGAAGCGGAATCGAGCGAAAAGCGCCAGAAGGAATTTGTCGAGCGTTCCGAAATGTTCCAGCAGGAACTCGACGTCGACGAAACGCTAGCCCAGTTGCTGGTTGCCGAAGGCTTCAGCGAGCTGGAAGAAGTCGCCTATGTCGATCCGTCGGAAATCGCCGCTATCGAAGGGTTTGACGAAGATCTGGCGACAGAATTGCAGAGCCGTGCACAGGAAGCGCTGGAACGCCGCGAAGAAGCCAATCGTGCCGAGCGCCGCGAACTTGGTGTGGAAGATGCGTTGGCCGAACTGCCTGTCCTGACCGAAGCGATGCTGGTTGTGCTGGGCAAGGCAGGGATCAAGACGCTCGACGATCTTGCCGATCTTGCCACGGACGAATTGATCCAGAAGGCCCGCGAACCGCGCCGTAATGAACGGAACGATCGCGAGGCGCGCCGCAACCGCTCCGAAGACAAGGCCGGTATTTTGGCCTCCTTCGGTCTGTCGGAAGAGCAAGGCAATGAAATCATCATGGCCGCGCGCGCGCATTGGTTTGAAGAGGAGGACGCCGTTGCAGCGGAAAACTCCCAATGAGGACCGACACTCCCCAATAAGGAAGTGCATATTATCGGGTGAGCATGGCGAACGTGCCGCGCTCATCCGGCTTGCGCTCGGCCCGGACGGCAGCGTCGCGCCGGATCTGTTCGCCAAGGCCCCCGGCCGCGGCGCGTGGATCGGCGTCGATCATGCCGAATTGTCCAAGGCGCAGGCCAAGGGCAAGTTGGCCGGACTGCTGCGCCGTGCTTTCAAAACGGACAAGATCGAGATTATCGACGACCTCGCCGGACGCATCGACCGGGGGCTGGAAAAGGCTTTTCTTGACCGGCTGGGCTTGGAAGCGAGGGCAGGGCATCTTATCTTGGGTGCCGAGAAGATCGATACCGCATCCCGTAGTGGCCAGGTACGGCTTCTGCTGCACGCATCGGACGCAAGCGCCGATGGCAGCGGCAAGCGCGACCAGGCCTGGCGCGTCGGCGAAGATGCAGAAGGTTCCGGCAAAAGTGGCATAAAGTTGCCGGTGGACCGGGATTCACTATCGGCGGCGCTCGGACGGCAAAATGCCGTGCATGTCGCCTTGATTGACCAAAAAGCAGCAGACAGGGTGATGCATCATCTTGGACGCTGGCTAAATTTCAAAGGATGCAGTAAGGCGCCCCTCGATTCCGCAAGCGATGCTTCGGACGCGCGGGGCCGTGATACTGACATCTCCGCAATTGACTGAGTAAGGACGGGTTCTGTTTCGATGAGTGATGATACCAATAACAAGCCGACATTGACGCGCAAGCCGCTTACCTTGAGCCGCTCGCTCGAGTCGGGTGAAGTCAAACAGACCTTTAGCCATGGCCGCACCAACAAGGTTGTGGTCGAGGTGAAGCGCAAGAAATTGGTCGGCAAACCCGGCTATGCACCCGAGCCCGAGGTAGCCGCCCCTGCGCCGCCTCCGCCGCCGCCTCCGCCACCACCTGCGGCAGCGGCCCCTGCGCCGCGCCTTGCGCCCACCGACATGCTCACCCGTCAAGAGCGTCAGGCCAAGTTGCTGCGCGAGGCAGAGGAAGCCCGCCTGGCGATGCTCGAGGAAAGCCGCCGTCGCGAAGACGAAGCGCGCGCGCGTGCCGCTGAAGAAGAGCGCCGCCGTGCCGAAGAAAACCGCAAGGCCGAAGAAGCATCATCCGCGCCCGCGCCGGAGCCTGTTGTCGAGCAGGAACCTGAACCTGCGGTCAGCAATGACGATGGTGCAGCACCTGCGCCCCGCCGTTTCACACCTGTGGAATCGCCCAAGCGACCTGCAGCGGCTCCGGCTGCGGTCGAACGCGAGCGTGAGGAAGCGAAAAAGGCACCCCATCGTCCGACCCGCGACCGTTCCGCCGATCGCCGCCAGTCCGGCAAGCTGACCGTTACCCGCGCGCTGGATGATGATGAAGGTGCACGCGCCCGCTCGCTCGCCGCGCTGAAGCGTGCCCGCGAAAAGGAAAAGCGCCTGCATGGCGGTGGCAACCGTCAGCAGCAGCCCAAGCAGACCCGCGACGTCGTCGTGCCCGAAACCATTACGGTTCAGGAACTTGCCAACCGTATGGCGGAAAAGGGCAGCGATCTGGTCAAGGCATTGTTCAAGATGGGCATGCCGGTCACGATCAACGAGACGATCGACCAGGATACGGCAGAATTGCTGGTTGAAGAATTCGGCCACAACATCACCCGCGTGTCCGACGCCGATGTCGATATCGTCCATGACGAAGACGTCGATGCACCCGAAACGCAAAAGCCGCGTCCGCCGGTGGTCACGGTCATGGGCCATGTCGATCACGGCAAAACATCGCTGCTCGACGCGTTGCGCGGTGCCAATGTCGCATCCGGCGAAGCCGGCGGCATTACGCAGCATATCGGCGCCTATCAGGTGAAGACAAAGGACGGCGCCGTCATTACCTTCCTCGATACGCCGGGCCACGAAGCCTTCACCCAGATGCGCCGCCGCGGCGCTTCGGTGACCGACATCGTGATCCTGGTGGTCGCCGCCGACGACGGCCTGATGCCGCAAACAATCGAAGCCATCAAACACAGCAAGGAAGCTGGTGTGCCGATGATCGTGGCGATCAACAAGGTCGATAAGGATGGCGCGAACCCGCAAAAGGTCCGCGAACGTCTGCTGGAGCATGAAGTCATCGTCGAACAGATGGGCGGCGACGTGCAGGATGTTGAAGTGTCGGCCCTGAAAAAGACCGGCCTCGACGCACTGCTCGAAAAGCTGGCGCTTCAGGCCGAACTTATGGAGCTCAAGGCCAATCCGGACCGTGCCGCCGAAGCCGTTGTTGTCGAAGCGCAACTCGACAAGGGACGTGGTGCCGTGGCGACCGTGCTCGTCAAGCGCGGTACGCTGAAGCGCGGCGATGTCTTCGTCGTGGGGTCGGAAAGCGGCAAGGTCCGTGCGCTGATCAACGACAAGGGCCAGCAGGTTCCCGAAGCCGGTCCCGCAACACCGGTCGAAGTGCTCGGCCTGACGGGTGTGCCGTCGGCAGGTGACGTATTGACGGTTGTCGAAAACGAGGCACGTGCCCGCGAAGTCGCCCTGTACCGCAAGGAACAGTCGACCAAGGTGCGCACGGCACAGGTCACGCCAAATCTGGAAAACCTGTTCGACAATCTTTCGGCGACCCGTGCAAAGGAATATCCTGTTGTCATCAAGGGCGATGTGCAGGGTTCGGTCGAGGCAATTGTGACCGCGCTCAACAACATTTCGACCGACGAGATCAAGGTCCGCGTGCTGCTGGCAGGTGTTGGCGGTATCACCGAGTCCGACATGCTTCTGGCTGCGGCGTCGAATGCGCCATTAATCGGTTTCAACGTACGTCCGAACAGCAAGGCTGCGGCCTTGGCCAAGCGGGATCGCGTCCGTCTGAAATATTTCGACGTCATCTATCACCTGACCGCCGATATCGCCAAGGAAATGGCGGGCGAGCTTGGGCCGGAGATCATCGAAACCGTCGTCGGCCGTGCCGAAGTCAAGGACGTCTTCTCCGCCGGCAAGCGCGACAAGGCTGCCGGTCTGCTGGTTGTCGAAGGCTATATCCGCAAGGGATTGTCGACACGTCTTACCCGCGACGATGTTATCGTTTCGAAGACCACGATTGCATCGCTGCGCCGTTTCAAGGACAATGTCGACGAAGTCCGCGCCGGTCTCGAATGCGGTGTGGTTCTTGCCGATACCAACGATGTGAAGGCGGGCGACATGCTCGAAATCTTCGAGGTCGAGGAACGCGAACGGACTTTGTAAGTCCGGCGTCGACGCCAAAGGAGGCATTATGGCCAAGCATAACGATGTCTCGCCCGAAGGCCGCTCCGTACGCTTGCTGCGCGTAGGCGAGCAATTCCGTCATATCCTGTCGGAACTGCTCGCGCGTGGCGAGGTGCATGACGATGTCCTGAACAGCCACAGCGTCAGCGTGACCGAGGTGCGGATGTCGCCAGACCTGCGCCACGCCACCGCCTTTATCAAGCCTCTGCTGGGTGCAAATGAGGACGTGGTGCTGAAGGCACTGCGCACCAACACGGCCTTTTTCCAACGGGAGGTCGCCTCGCGCATCAGCATGAAATATGCCGCCAAGCTGAAATTCCTGGCCGATGACAGCTTTGACCAGGCGACCCACATTGAAACCCTGTTAAACGCACCCAAGGTGCAGCAGGATCTGACCGATAAAGACGCCTGATGGCCAAGCTCTATTTCTACTACGCATCCATGAACGCCGGGAAATCGTCCACCTTGTTGCAGGCGGCGTTCAACTATGGCGAACGCGGGATGAAGGTGATGCTGTGGACCGCCGCCATTGACGACCGGCCCGGTTTTGGAGCCATCAGTTCGCGGATTGGTCTAGCGGGCGATGCGAGCCGTTTTGAAGCAGACACCGACATCGAAGCCGCCGTGCTGCGGCAACATCAGGAAAGCCCGCTTGCCTGCATCTTGATTGACGAGGCGCAGTTTCTGTCCAAAGAACAGGCGTGGCAATGTGCGCGTCTTGCGGACAGGGCCAATATCCCGGTGGTATGCTATGGTCTGCGTACCGATTTTCAGGGCGAGCTTTTCCCGGGTTCGGCGGCGCTATTGGGCATCGCAGACAGCCTTGTTGAGTTGAAAGGCGTGTGCGATTGCGGCCGCAAAGCGACCATGAACCTGCGTGTGGACGAATTTGGCAAGGCCGTCATCGATGGCGCCCAGACCGAAATTGGCGGCAATGACCGCTATGTCGCGATGTGCCGGAAGCATTTTATGGAAGCGCGGGCGCGGAGCTGATTTTAATTGGCGGTTCATTTTCGGCATATTAGTGTTGTGCCATGAAAAACACCGTCCTCGTCGCGCTTGGCGCACTCGTCCTTGCTGTTCCCGCACAAGCCAAGAAGCCCGAGCCGCATGTCTGGCCGGAATTGGGCGTAGAAAGCAGTATCGTTTTTCCAAATTACGGCGCGATCCGGAATTTCGAGGCGGATGGCACCGACGGGGTCTGGTTGGAAGACCAGCAGCGGCGCTGGTATTATGCCGAGTTGCAGGGCGGGTGCCAGGACCTGAATTTTACGCAAGCCATCGGCTTTGACACGCGCGGGTCGGCAACATTTGACAAGTTCAGCTCGATCATTGTCCGTGGCTGGAAATGTCCGCTGGTAAGTCTGGTGACATCCGAAAAGCCATTGCCGCGCAAGGAGCGGCAGAAGCTGCGCAAGGCCGTAATTGCTGCGGGCAAAGAGGTCGCAGCACCTTCTAACTGAATTGTGCCAAATTGACTTGCAGCCACGGTGCCCTAAAGGCACGGCATGCACGGCTGGATCATCCTTGATAAACCTTTAGGACTGGGGTCGACCCAGGCGGTCTCCGCAGTAAAGCGCAATTTGCGCGAGGCTGGCTTTGGTAAAGTCAAGGTCGGTCACGGCGGAACGCTGGATCCGCTTGCTACGGGTATCCTGCCCATTGCGCTTGGCGAGGCGACCAAATTGTGCGGACGGATGCTGGATGCCTCCAAGATTTACCAGTTCACTTTGGCTTTCGGTACGCAAACAAATGGCCTTGATGCCGAGGGCGAGGTTGTTGCGACCTCCGCCCACCGACCGGACCGGAATGCGGTGGAGGGCGTGCTTTCGCGCTTTACCGGCCCCATAGAACAGGTGCCGCCCGCCTATTCGGCGATCAAGATCGACGGCAAACGCGCCTATGACCGGGCGAGGGCAGGCGAGGATGTGGAAATGACGGCGCGTCAGATCATCATTCATGACCTGCATATCGTCTCGGTTTCGCCGGTGGATGCCGGTGATGACGATGGGCCGCTATATTCGGTAACCTTGGCGGCTCATGTGTCAAAGGGCACCTATATTCGTTCTCTGGCCCGTGATATCGCGCACGCTGTTGGCACAGTGGGGCATGTAACCATGCTCCGCCGGACCAGATCAGGACCATTTGGCCTTGAAAGCGCGATTTCGCTGGACAAACTGAATGCTTTCGGCCAAGGGGCGCCCCAAGAAGACATTATCTTGCCGATAGAGGCAGGGCTGGTCGACATCCCGGCTCTTGATCTCTCCCCGGAACAGGCAAGGGCGATCCGACAGGGTCGTGTCTTGACCGGGATTGCCATGAAAGATGGTCTACATTGGGCGAGGGACGCGGAATTGCGGCCTGTTGCGCTGGTGGAGAACATCGACGGGGAGTTAAGATCCGTCCGTGGCTTTAACCTCTAAAACCATGATGTTCGAAGGAAAAATATGTCTATTACTGCTGAACGTAAAGCCCAGGTTATCAAAGAGCATGCTCGTGAGCCTAACGATACCGGATCGCCTGAAGTGCAGGTTGCCATTCTGACCGACCGTATCAACACCCTGACCGAACATTTCAAGGATCACCACAAGGACAATCATTCGCGTCGTGGCCTTTTGATGATGGTCAACAAGCGTCGTTCGCTTCTGGACTATTTGAAGAAAGTTGATGCGGATCGTTATGCCGCACTCATCGCGAAGCTCGGTCTTCGCAAGTAATTATGCGAAAAGCGGCCCCCAAATGGGCCGCTTTTTGCTTATGGGGCGATCCGGCAATGAGGCCGGTTTGCCATAGGGGCGCTCTTTAGCCCCACCCGCGGCGGATCGGTATTTCCGCAATCAAGAGGCCTCACGCCGCAATAGGGCGGCGCTGAGTCAAAGGAAAATCTATGTTTAATACGAAATCTGTATCAATCGAGTGGGGCGGACAAACCCTGACACTCGAAACGGGCAAAGTTGCCCGTCAAGCCGACGGTGCTGTCATGGCGTCGCTTGGCGAAACTGTTGTTCTTAGCGCGGTTACCGCTGCAAAGTCGGTGAAAGAAGGTCAGGATTTCTTCCCGTTGACCGTTCACTATCAGGAAAAATATTCCGCTGCCGGACGTATACCCGGTGGCTTTTTCAAGCGCGAACGTGGCGCCACGGAAAAGGAAACGCTGGTTTCGCGTCTGATCGACCGTCCCGTACGTCCGCTTTTCCCAGAAGGTTTCTACAACGAAATCAACGCTATCGCCCAGGTTCTGAGCTATGACGGCGAAAATGAACCCGACATCCTCGCGATGGTTGCAACTTCGGCTGCTCTGACCATTTCGGGCGTACCTTTCATGGGCCCGATCGGCGCAGCACGCGTTGGTTATCTGAACGGCGAATATATTCTGAACCCGACCGACGAACAGGTTGCCGAAGGCGATCTCGATCTGGTGGTTGCGGCAACTTATGACGCCGTGATGATGGTGGAATCCGAAGCCAACGAGCTTTCGGAAGAAATCATGCTTGGCGCCGTCCTGTTTGCGCATGACGCCTGTAAGGAAGTTGTCAAAGCGATCGTGAAGCTGGCTGAACAGGCCGCCAAGGATCCCTGGCCAATGGCCGAGCAGGCCGATCTTTCGGCTGCAAAAGACAAGCTGAAGAAGCTGATCGGCAAAGACATTGCCGCAGCTTACAAGCTGACCGACAAGTCGGCGCGCAGCAACGCCCTGAACGAAGCGCGTGCCAAGGCGAAGGAAGCCTTTGCCGACGCAACCCCGCAGGACCAGATGGCTGCCGGCAAGCTGATGAAGAAGCTGGAAGCCGAAATCGTTCGTGGCGCCATTCTGAAAGATGGCACCCGTATCGACGGACGCACTACCACGCAGATCCGTCCGATCCTCGGTGAAACCCACTTCTTGCCGCGTGCACATGGTTCGGCCCTGTTCACCCGTGGCGAAACCCAGACCATCGCGACCTGCACCTTGGGCACCAAGGACGCAGAGCAGATGATCGATGGCCTGGGTGGTCTGCATTATGAGCATTTCATGCTGCACTATAACTTCCCGCCATACTCGGTGGGTGAAGTTGGCCGCTTCGGCGCGCCGGGCCGTCGTGAAGTCGGCCATGGCAAGCTCGCTTGGCGCGCTCTGCATCCTGTTCTGCCGAGCAAGGACGAATTCCCTTATACCATCCGTCTGACCAGCGACATTACCGAATCCAACGGTTCGTCGTCGATGGCGTCGGTATGCGGTGGCAGCCTTGCCATGATGGATGCCGGCGTACCGATCAAGCGTCCGGTCAGCGGCATTGCCATGGGTCTGATCCTCGAAGGCAAGGATTTCGCAATCCTTTCCGACATTCTGGGTGATGAAGATCATCTGGGCGACATGGACTTCAAGGTTGCCGGTACCTCCGAAGGTATCACCACGATGCAGATGGACATCAAGATTGCCGGGATTACCCGCGAAATCTTTGAAGCTGCATTGAGCCAAGCCAAGGAAGGCCGTGCGCACATCCTGGGCGAAATGGCCAAGGCCTTGGGTGAAGTCCGTGGCGAACTGTCGGCACATGCTCCGCGTATCGAAACGATGCAGATCGACAAGTCGAAGATCCGTGACATCATCGGCACCGGCGGCAAGGTTATCCGCGAAATCGTGGCGACAACCGGTGCCAAGGTGGACATTGATGACGAAGGCCTGATCAAGATTTCGTCGAGCGACCTCAGCCAGATCGAAGCTGCACGCAAGTGGATCAGCGGTATCGTTGAGGAAGCCGAAGTCGGCAAAATCTATGATGGCAAGGTTGTAAACCTCGTCGATTTCGGTGCGTTTGTGAATTTCATGGGCGGCAAGGACGGTCTCGTCCACGTCAGCGAAATGCGCAACGAGCGCGTGGAGAAGGTGACCGACGTTGTCAGCGAAGGCATGGACGTCAAGGTCAAGGTTCTCGAAATCGATCCGCGCGGCAAGGTTCGCCTGTCGATGCGCGTTGTCGACCAGGAAACGGGCGAAGAGCTTGAAGATACCCGTCCGCCGCGTGAAAAGAGCGAGCGCAGCGATCGTGGCCCCCGTCGTGACGGTGGCCGTGGCGACCGCGGTCCCCGCCGGGATGGTGGTCGTGGCGAAGGCCGCGGCGACCGTGGCCCGCGTCGTGAACGCTCCGAAGGTGGCAATGAAGGTGGCAACAATGGCGGGGGCGATCCCGACCATGTTCCGGCCTTCCTGAAAGACTAAGCCTGTAAAGGCAGTTGGAGAGGAAAGGGGTCGCTGCGGCGGCCCCTTTTTTTTATATGTGTTTAATGAACTGCATGCACGATTGATCGCTATTAAAAAAGCTAATGCTATGTGCAACGAATATTGTAACTGACATGGAAATCGCGCGGGTTTCCGCGCTGATGAGACTATTATCCCCCATCAATATTCAATCCAGTCAATTGAAATGTTCCATAATGTGACATTATCTCACATCCGGAACATCAGAATGTTTGTTTTATGGTTAATTTTCTCTATAGGCGACGGGGATAAGACATAATTCGGGTCGTAAGGGGTTGGGGAGACCCTTTCTGAATGCGTGATTATATATTGTTGCCTGTCGTTGTCGCATTGGCAATTGCGATAGCGCTGATTACCCGTGTTGCGCCATTTGGAGATGGCGCGACCGGCTACAACTTGAAAGATGCACAGGCGACTCTTCACGCAATTGCCACCGAGCCTCGTCCCGTGGGTTCAACCGGCCATGCAAAAGCGCAAATCTGGCTATTAAAGCGTTTCAAAGACCTGGGACTGGAAGTCGACACGCAGTCCGGCATCGGCGTCCGACAGGCCAATTTTGACGCACGGCGTAAGGGCGCAATCAGTGTCGCGCCGTTCAACAACATCATCGCGACATTACCGGGGCGTGACCGGAATTCAAAAGCGGTCGCATTGATGGCCCATTATGACAGTGTTTTTGGTGCCAATGGTGCTGCTGATGACGGCGCAGGTATTGCCGCGATGCTGGAAACGGCACGTATCCTTTCAAAAGGACCAAAGCCAGCACGCGACGTCATTTTCATTGCAACGGATTCCGAAGAACTGGGGCTCATTGGCGCACAGGAGTTTTTTGACCGACATCCGCTTGCAAAACGTATCGAAGTCGTCGTCAATGTCGAAGCACGCGGTTCGCGCGGGCGTGCGATCATGTTCCAGACATCTCCCGGAAATGCCGAGCTCATTGAGTTGTGGGCGGCCAATGCAGTCCAGCCCACCGGCAATAGTCTGGCAAACAATGTTTATCAGCTTTTGCCCAATGATACCGATCTTTCGGTGCCACTCGCCAAAGGTGTTTCAGGTATCAATGCGGCCTTTATCGACCGGCTAAAAGATTATCATATGCCAACCGATACCATCGAGAATCTCGATCCGCATGCGTTGAAACATCTCGGTAACTTCGCCGTCACAACAACACGGGCACTCGCCTTTGCCGAGAAACTTCCAGGTCAGGGGATCGAGGCGGCCTATTTTGATTTCTTCGGCCTGTTTGTTGTTCGCTACCCCATGTGGTTCGGTTGGGTGCTTGTCGTGGCCGGATTTGGTTTTCTGTTAACGGCTCCGCTTCAACGGATGGGCGTTGGCTGGCCCCAAGCCGTGGGGGGTGCTTTGGGAGTTTTCGCTCTCATGGCCGGTGCAGGCGCCATCATCCATTTCGTCTCTGCGTGGGCCTATGGCAACGGCATGATACCCATGCGTGAACGTATCAATGAAATGGGTCCGGCGCTCTGGATGTATGTGACATTTGTTGCTGGCGTCGTGCTTTTAGCGCGCCCTAGAGAATCGCTTTGGGTAGGTTCTGTGGTTCTGATGCTATGCTGCGCGCTTGCGGCACAAATCTGGATGCCCGGGGCCAGCTGGCTGTTCGACTGGGGCGGGCTGATTGGCGCGTTGCTGGTGAACCTTGCATCCCGGTCAGGTTGGCAATCTTCTCCGGTCATTTACATTAGCGCCCTGACCGGTGGACTCTGGGGCGCCTTGCTGCTCACCGGCGTGATCGTCACCTATGTCTCGGTCGCACCCATGACGCCTGCGCCGGTAGCTCTGATTATCCCGTTCTCGATCACGCTGATCGGACCCGTAATCATGTCCTATGGACAGTTGCGCAATTCGCGGCGCGTGGGGGTCTGGCTGGTTGCTCTGGCCTCATTGGGTGCAGTATGGTTCGCTCTCGACCCCAGTTTTTCCGAACGCAATCCGCGTCCAGGGGATTTGTTCTATTACCGGGATGGCAATAGCGGGAAAAGTTATTGGGCGACCAGTTCGACTTCGCATGAGCTTCCCGATGGTCCCACCACTAAAATCTCCCCCAAAGGGTTTGACAGTCTGCGTTGGAAAGCGGTTCCCGCCCCGGCGTCGGAAGTTCAATTGCCGGCGGTTCGGTTGCGCGAACAGGGTGATAAGGTCGTCTTGAGCATCGTTAGCAACGTGGCACCCCGTTTGATGAATTTTGTCGTCAAATCGACGGTGCCTTTGTCCAATGTCGATGTGAATGGCAAACCGGTCCGGGTCATACCGGGTAAGGAAATCCGCTTGGGCTGGCGATCGGAAACACCGGACGCCATCTTGCAGATGCGCTTTGACAAGGAAAATGCCGGGGCGCTCGATATCGACTTTGTATATGCCATGGCCGGGATGCCGCAGGGCGCTCCACCGGCAGGCGGCCCGGACACGGACTGGACACGACTCAATGGCGCCAGGGTGGTCAGCGGATCGCTTAACCTGACATATGGGACGCATATGGCGAGCCGATAGGGCAGAAATTCATCTGCGATACAGGCAGAAGCAGGCATCTGGGGACAATATCAGCAAAGCACTTGGCGACGGGGCCAAGATTATCTAGGGAACGTCCATGAACAAAAAATTGCTTGTGCCCGTGGCAGTGCTTGCCGCCTCTTCTCTGTTATCCGGTTGCGCTGCGCTCGGCCTTGGCGGCGGCGATGCGAAGCCTGGAAGCAATACGCGCTATGTCGCGCGTGATGTGAATACGCTTTATGCGGCCGCAAAGGAGAAGCTGGACAATCAGCAATATGTTGTCGCAGCCGCGCTGTTCGATGAAGTCGAGCGCCAGCATCCTTATTCGCCATGGGCGCGGCGCGCGCAGCTGATGAGTGCCTTTAGCTATTATATGGCGCAGAAATATAACGAATCGATCCAGTCTTCGCGTCGCTTTTTGTCGATCCATCCCGGCAACAAGGATGCGGCCTATGCCTATTATCTGATTGCGCTCAATTATTATGAGCAAATCAGCGACGTGACCCGCGACCAGAAGATTTCCGAACAGGCACTGGCCGCATTGGGTGAGGTGCAGCGTCGTTACCCAACGTCGCGCTATGCCGCGGATGCCACATTGAAAATGGACCTCGTGCGCGATCACCTCGCCGGCAAGGAAATGGAAATCGGCCGCTTTTACCAACGGCGTGCCCTGTGGCTTGCGTCGTCGCTGCGCTTCCGTGAGGTCGTCGAGAAATTCGACACGACCACCCACGCGCCCGAGGCTTTGTATCGCCTGACCGAATCCTATCTGGCGATGGGCGTTCCGGAAGAAGCCAAGAAAGCCGCGGCTGTCTTGGGTGCCAACTATCCCGGCAGCGAATGGTACAAACGCGCTTACGACCTGATGCAAAAGCACGCGCCCAGCGTCTGATGCGATGCTAACGGGGCTTTCGATCCGCGATGTGGTGCTGATCGAGGCGCTTGACCTTGAATTTTCGAACGGGTTGGGCGTTCTGACCGGTGAAACCGGCGCGGGTAAATCGATTTTACTGGATGCACTGGGACTGGCGCTTGGCGCACGGGCCGACAGCGGGCTTGTCCGCAACGGTGTCGAACGTGCACAGGTCACGGCAAGCTTCGATGCGCCAGATCACGTTGTGGCGTTGCTGGCGGATAACGATATCGAAATCGACAAAAGGGAGCCTTTGCTGATCCGGCGGTCGGTCCGTGCGGATGGCGGAAGCAAGGCATTTATCAACGATCAGCCTTGTTCGGCTGCGTTGCTGCGCGATGTGGGCACGGCGCTGGTCGAAATTCATGGACAGCATGATGATCGCGGTATGTTCAATCCGCGTGGCCATCGTCTTTTGCTGGACGCCTTTGGTCGTTGTGATACCGCGCTCGTGGCCAGTCACTATACAGCATGGCAAGAGGCGAGGGCCCGGCTCGACGTGGCGCGGGAAGCCCTTGAAAATGCGGCGCGTGACCGCGAGTGGCTGGAACATGCGGTCGCCGAACTGGCGCAGTTCAATCCGCAGCCTGGTGAAGAGGAGCAACTGGCCGGCGAACGTTCGGACATGCAAAAGGGCGAACGTATCGCCGAGGATCTGAAAGCGGTTCTCGAAAGCTTTGATGGTCCGAAAAGCGGGCTGGCGCTGATCCGTTCGGCTGCGCGTAAACTGGACCGCTTGGCCGATGCGCATCCTTTGCTGGCCGAAGCGCTTACGGCGCTAGATCGCGCGGTTATCGAGGCAAGCGAGGCGGAAGACAAATTGAATGCCGCTGCCCGGGCTATTGAATTTGAACCGGCACGGCTGGATGAGATCGAGGAACGCCTTTTCGAATTAAGGGCATTGGCGCGTAAGCATAATGTTGCGCCGGATGCCATTGTGTCGTTGCAGGAAAATCTGACGGCACGGCTGGATTCCATTCAGGCGGGCGGGGAAGGGCTCGCCAAACTCGAAGCCGAAGTGAAGGCAAAGCATGCTGCCTTTGTCGACGTCGCCGAAGCGATGAGCGCCGCGCGGAAGAGCGCTGCTGCAAAGCTGGACGCTGCGGTCAAGGCCGAGCTTGCCCCTTTAAAACTGGATGCGGCGCAGTTTCAGACGGCGGTCGAACGATTGCCGGAGGACCGGTGGAGCATCACCGGCATGGATAGGGTCGAATTTCTTATCTCCACCAATCCCGGCGCACCCTTTGCGCCGCTCGCCAAAATCGCCTCGGGCGGCGAATTGTCGCGCTTCATCCTGGCGTTGAAAGTCGCTCTGGCCGAAGAGGGCGGGGCGGCCACGATCATCTTCGACGAAATTGACCGGGGTGTGGGTGGCGCGGTGGCGGCGGCGATTGGCGAAAGGCTGGCCCGTCTGGCCCGCCATACGCAGTTGTTGGCGGTAACGCATAGTCCGCAGGTCGCGGCCAGGGGGCAGGCGCATTACTTCATCGCCAAGTCCAGCCAGGGCACGGTGACGCGGACAGGCGTTGTCTTGCTGGATGCCGAAGAAAGGCGGCAGGAGATCGCGCGGATGCTTTCGGGTGCCGAAGTGACCGACGAGGCACGGGCGCAGGCCGAACGGTTGCTGGAGGGCGTGTGACAGTTCCGAATGAAGCCGATGCCGCCAATGAACTGATGCGGCTTGCCAAGCAGATTGCCTATCACAACAAGCGCTACCATGCCGAAGATGCGCCGGAGATATCCGACGCGGAATATGACGCTCTGGTCCGTCGTAATAATGAACTTGAAACGGCGTTCCCCCATCTGGTCCGTGCCGACAGCCCGAACCGGCAGGTCGGTGCGGCCGTAGATGGCTCAGGCCTCAAGAAAATCACCCACGCCAAACGCATGATGAGCCTCGACAACGCCTTCAGTGCGGAGGACGTCGAGGACTTTGTAGGACGCGTCCGCCGCTTCCTGAATCTGCCTTCCGAAGCGTCAGTGGAGTTAACAGCCGAAGACAAGATCGACGGACTATCGCTATCGCTGCGCTACGAAAACGGCCTGCTGAAACAGGCAGCGACTAGGGGTGACGGCACAGTCGGCGAAGATGTGACCGCAAATGTAGCCACCATCGGCGAAATTCCGCAGCGTCTTTCCGGCAATCCCCCGGCATTGTTCGAAATCCGCGGTGAAGTTTACATGGCCAAAACAGACTTCGCCGCTCTCAACGCCGAACAGGAAGCCAAAGGCGGAAAGATATTTGCAAATCCAAGAAATGCCGCAGCAGGCTCGCTCCGCCAGAAGGATGCTCGAATTACGGCATCACGTCCTTTGCGTTTCCTTGCCCATGGTTGGGGTGAAGTAAGCTCCTTACCTGCCGAAAGCCAAGCAGACGTTATGGCTGCGATTGCAAATTGGGGCGTTCCTGTGTCTCCGTTCTTGATCAAGGTTTCCGGCGCAACTGAAGCGTTGGTACATTATGCTGAAATTCAACGCCAAAGGGCGGAGATGCCTTATGACATTGACGGCGTGGTGTACAAAGTTGACCGATTGGATTGGCAGGAACGCCTCGGTTTTGTGGCCAAGGCACCACGTTGGGCGATTGCCCACAAGTTTCCGGCAGAACAAGCCGAAACGACCTTGGAATCAGTTGATATTCAGGTCGGACGGACCGGTAAATTAACTCCGGTTGGCCGGTTGCGGCCTGTAACAGTCGGCGGCGTAGTCGTATCGAATGTTACCTTACACAACAGGGATGAAATTACCCGCTTGGGTCTAAGGCCCGGAGATAGGGTCGTAGTTCAGCGAGCCGGTGACGTAATTCCACAGATTGTAGAAAATCTCTCCCGGGACGTTGAACGACCCGTATTTTGTTTCCCGGACCGTTGTCCGGAATGCGGATCGGAGGCGGTGGCGGAAGAGGGAGAAGTTGATGTCCGGTGCACGGGCGGCTTGATTTGTCCAGCCCAACGCGTCCAGCGTTTAATCCACTTCGTCAGCCGTCCCGCACTTGATATCGAAGGACTTGGCGAAAAATCGGTACAAGAATTTTTTGCCGCCGGTTGGCTGGAAAGCCCCGCAGACATCTTTCGGCTCCATACTCGGCGGAAGGACATCCTATTAAGGGAGGGATGGCAGGATAAGTCTGTGGATAACCTGTTGGCTGCTATTGAAGCCAAGCGGACGCCGGACCCTATGAAGTTGCTTTTTGGCCTAGGGATCCGGCACGTCGGTGCGGGAACTTCTAAAGATCTTGTTCGGAACTTTGGATCACTCGATGCCATATTTGAAATCGGGAAACGCATAGCTTCAGGAGATGTTTCAGCGGTAGCCGAAATCACGGCTATTGACGGAATTGGTCCTACCGTCGCGGAGGCGTTAGGTGATTTTTTCCATGAACCGCATAACTGCGAGGTCTGGAATGATTTGCTTCGGGAAGTACACCCGCCTGCCTATATCTCAAACGTTCGCGAAAGTGAATGGACTGGCAAAACCATCGTTTTTACTGGAAAGCTTGAAACGATGAGCCGTGATGAGGCCAAAGCCCAAGCGGAGGCGCTGGGCGCGAAAGCTGCTGGCTCTGTAAGTGCGAAAACAGACTTGGTCGTTGCCGGTCCCGGTGCAGGAACAAAACTCAAACAGGCGAATTCTTTGGGGATTAGGGTAATCGATGAAGCAGAATGGGGAGAGATTGTATCCAGCAGTTAGGGAAGCTTGGCGGCGCATTGACTAGAAAAGGAGCAGTCAATGCGCCGCCAGAACCGCAGCGATCCCCCTCGTGCCGCGCGGTTCAAAGCTTTATCCCCCTCAATTTGGATCGATATTGGCCTTGCGCCTGCTATCTTATCCCGCGACTCCAAAAGGGCTTGCTTCGATGACAATTATATGACGGTTAGGAGCGTGATAATGTCAACAATTATACAATCTCCTGGCCAAACCGAAAATATAGGTCGTTCGATAGGTGCGCCGGCTCTGTTCGCAAGTTTTCCTGCTGAACTGCAGGCGGAATTGAGGAAGAAAGCAGTCCGTCGTCAGTTTCTTTCGGGACAGTTCTTACAACATCGTGGCGATCATGCTGACGGCTTCTGGATCATTGATAAGGGGCAGGTCAAACTTGGGCATCAGGATGCGCAAGGCACCATGCACGTTCTTTTCATTCTTGGTCCGGGAGATAGTTTTGGTGAACTGGCATGTCTAGGCCAGTTTACCCGGGTTCTGGATGCTGAAGCACTTGGTAAAGTAGAACTCACTTGGGTAAGCGATAAAATAATGTCGGAGGTGATAGCTGGTTCTACCGACATCGCGCGGGAAATGCTGAAGATATTGGCTAAGCAACTCCAAGAAGCGCTTGATAACCTGCTCGTCTTTCGCAACATGCCAGCTCCAAAACGGCTGGCCCAACGTTTGCTTGCGTTTGTGGCCGATCGTGAGCCTCCTGTTAAACTGGGTATAAAGCAGCAGGAATTGGCGGAATTGATAGGTGTTTCCCGTATGACAATTGCTTCGGCACTTTCGGATTTGGAAACATTGGGTCTCGTTACCCGACATTATGGCCATTTGGTTATCGAAGACCCGACTGCGCTTCGACATTGGATGAAAACATAAAGGTTCTTCAAATTAAAACCAGCGCATGACGCCACCGGGCAAGGGCGTCCAGATGCCAATTCGTACGCCCGCGTTTTTTAACACCCGCCCCACCCAAGTATTGCAGGTGTTTAAAGCAGAGTAATGTCCCACGCTCTTATAGAACAGATTGTCAGACCCATAAGCCGGATAAGCGATGCTTTGCCCATTGGCATTCCGTCGAAATGACGCTCTTACTTGTCGTATTATCAACCGGTATTGCTTTTCTGACACGCGAAACTGTTTGCGGTTTATTAGGGGCGCTGGATTGGTGACATGATAGACATGCAATAACGTATCGTCCGAACCAAGTATCGCACTCCCAATGTCGCCGCTTTGCACATCAGCCCAAGTTTCAGCATTACGATATACGCGACCATGACCCCAGCCGATCATCGCGTGCGTTCCGTAAAGATTGGGATTGTGCAACTGCTCAAGCCTGATCAAGTCACTCAGATCTTCTCCCGCGATGCGTATGGGTACAATCAAACTAACGTGGATGCCGTTTGTCTCGACAAATATGTCAACTCCTTTTGGCGACGGGGTCCATTCATTGTTCGCCGGAACAAAGCTTCCTATAAATGCGGACGCCATGTAAATGCCCAGCAATAATGCCGGCCACGCGATGACTGCTCGGATTGCCCTCCACACGCTGTTGATGCGAAACAGTTTCAAGTGTAACCACTTCCTTATGGCCGACTTTCAACACGTGTATGATACGCCGCCCGAAGGCGCAAATGCCGACTGGACGATTCCTCAAAACTGGGAACATTTCAGCGCGGATGAACACCGAATGTGGGATAGACTATTTGCACGGCAATCTGGAATGCTCCCCGGTCGGGCTGCAGACGCGTTTCTTCGTGGATTGGATGTACTCAAGCTATCAAAGCCTGGAATTCCGGATTATCGGGAACTGAACGCGCGGTTAAATGCTGCAACTGGTTGGGAAGTCGTCGCTGTCCCCGGACTTGTACCCGATGATGTTTTTTTTGATCATCTTGCAAACCGTCGCTTTCCGGCCGGGAACTTTATCCGAAACCCGGAGCAACTCGATTATCTGCAAGAGCCCGATGTTTTCCATGATGTTTTTGGGCATGTTCCAATGCTCGCTGACCCTGTTTTTGCGGATTATATGGTTGCGTATGGAAAAGGCGGATTGCGATCATTAGGGTTTAACGCTCTCGATCATTTGGCTCGACTTTATTGGTACACCGTAGAATTTGGGTTAATAGAACAGTCCGACGGTCTTCGCATTTACGGGGCGGGCATTGTCTCAAGTTATGCCGAGAGCATTTTTGCGCTCGAAGATCCTAGTCCAAACAGGATCGCTTTTGACCTTCTGCGTGTAATGAGGACTGAGTATCGCATTGATGATTTTCAACAGAATTATTTTGTCATTTCAGGGCTGAATGACCTTCTGCAAGTCACCGTTGAAACGGACTTCGCACCACTATATGAAAAACTCGAAACTTTGCCGGATATCGCCATTGCTGACATTTTGCAGACAGATAGAGTGTTGACTCATGGTACCCAAAAACATGCGCAAGAGGCCGGTCGCTAAAAAGGGAGGGGAAAAGCGACCGGCCTCCGCATTCACCACCAGTTAGGGCAGCAAAACAGAGTCAATAACGTGCACCACACCATTTGATTGTATTACGTCTACGGTCGTAACCGCGGACTGACCGCCTTTCGCATCGGTAATAACAACGCTTTTGCCGGACATGCGCGCCGTAATTTTTTCGCCAGCAACAGTGGTCAACGAAGCTTTGCCGCCACCTGCCTTGATTGCAGAAATGATATCGTTCGCTGTCAGTTTGCCCGCGACAACATGATAGGTCAGTATCTTGGTAAGCGTTGCTTTGTTCTCAGGCTTCAATAGGGTGGGAACGGTGCCCTCAGGTAGCTTTTCAAAGGCAGCATTTGTAGGCGCAAACACAGTAAATGGTCCAGGGCTGGCTAATGTTTCGACCAGACCCGCCGCTTTTACGGCGGCGACGAGGGTGGTCAAATTCGGTGCAGTGGAAGCGTTTTCAGCGATTGTTTTTGCCGGATACATAGCCGCTCCGCCTACGATGGGGTTAGCCATTTTATGATGGTTGGCAAACACAGTTGAGCCGGCAAATGTGGTCGATGCAAGCGCAACGGTAAAAAGTAATTTTTTTGTAATGGTCATGTTTTTAACTTTCCTGTTCTGCGCACTTCCAGACGGGGGAGTGCTATCTTCAGGAACGATCACATTGCTTCGATAGATGCATCACAGATGAGAAAAATTTAGAGTCTCGCTATTTTCCCACTCGCAATGACAGGACCGGTTGCCTTCCCATCAGGCGCTCCACCTGCTCGTTCGGGAGTAATTGCCAAGGTGCCGCCCGATACAAGAAACTCACGCATGTCATTGGGAATGATCACCGCTGTAGGGGATGATTTATCGACGATGCCTAAGGATCGTGCTTTCCCGTCTGCCGGTATTATCCAAAGCTCGGGGTATAATTTGCCCGTATCCAGCGAAACAGGTAAAACAATCAATCGTCCGGAGATTTCATCGTAACTTGCGGTTAAAGAAGTTGTCCGGTTTTCGTTAGACAATGCCGCTATCAGTGGTTTGGCGGGCGTGGGCGCGGATTCAATACCGGGTTTTTGCAAAAACAATATACCTAATATGACGGCAGCGCTGACGGACATTCCTGTCAGGGTTCGCCAAAACGCTAACTTGCCAAGTCCAAGGTCTTGGATCGCTACGGGTGGTATTGATTTTTCTATAGAATCCCAAAGCCGATCAGGTGGATCGACATCACCTGCCAGCATGGGTTGCAGACGAACTCGCCAAGCCTCTACTTCCTTCGCGAAGGCGGCGTCGGTAGCGATGCGAGCTTCAGCCATCGCATTGCCCGCGACATCCAAAAGCCCAAGCACATACTCGCCAGCTAACGCAATGTCCTCTTCAGTGGGTTGTATCATGACGCGCCCTCCATGCAGGTGCGTAGTTTAACTAGTGCACGACGGATGCGACTTTTGACCGTGCCTAAAGGTTCGCCGTCGCAAGCTGCGATATCTGCATATGTTGCTCCGCCTAAAAAAGCGCTTTTTATAAAATGGGCATCGCGTCGGTCGAGGCCATCGATGCAACTATAAAGTAGTTTGTCATCGCCAATCGCCATAAGTTGCGCCTCGGCTAGAGGGGAAGGGTCCTCTATTTCTGACGCTTCGTCGAGTGAAGTGAAACCCGCTTTGCCTTTTGAGCGCAGTCTATCAATCGCACGATTGCGCGTAACGGTAACGAGCCAGCTTATTGGGCTCGCTCGACCAGCCTCGAAAGTGGCAGCTCGATTCCAGATTGTGATATAGGCGTCTTGCAATGCTTCTTCCGCTTCGTTTCTATCGCCGAAGATACGCAGGCAAACGCCAAATAGTTTCGCCGAAGTGGCCCTATAAACCGCCTCAAATGCAGATCGATCCCCTTTGCCCGTGCGCAGCAGTGCTTCCGTGAGCGAAGCCCTTCGCGCTGCTTCTAAATCCACAATACCAGAGTCTGTTGCCATCAGTTTAGGATATGACCCAAGCCAAAGCTTGTTGCAATTGATCGTTGAATCACCATGTGCCGAAATCTCCAGGCGGCTGGGATGTCCGACCATCCGCACGAATTGGGCGTTGCCAACCAAAACGCTTACGTTTTACTAGCAATAAGCAGGGCCAGTCGCCGGTATCCCGACGAACTTCGAGACGGAATCCGAGTTTGCGATATGCTCCTATGACCGATTCGGCCTGCGTGTTTAACAGCCCTGCCAAAATCAATGCGCCGCCACCACGAATGATCCGCGCAAGGGAAGGAGCCAACTCAATCAGAGGCCCTGCGAGTATGTTTGCAATTATCAAATCATACGGGGCGCGTTGTTGAATGATCGGATGGTCGGTCCCTGCCGCCACGCAGAGTGCAATTTGGCCTGGTCCCGAACCTAACGCGTAGCCATTTAATAAAGCGTTATCTCTCGTAACGTCGATGCTAACGGGATCTATGTCTGATGCAGTAAGGTAGGCGCGAGGCCAAAGATGACTTGCGGCAAAAGTCAGCAGGCCGGTGCCAGTGCCTATGTCGGCAATTAGATTGAACCTTTTGCCCATACACTTCAACTTATCCAGCATCGATAAACATCCGCTCGTCGTCTCGTGGCCGCCTGTTCCAAAAGCGCGGCTGGCTTCGATATTTATCGGAACGGAGCCTTTCGGAACTTCATCTTTATTAGCACTCGTATGAACATAAAAGCGTCCGGCATGGACCGGTTTGAGGCCTTGTTGACTCATCACAACCCAATCTTCGTCAGGTAGTTTTGTAATCAGTGGCTTTGCTTTTGAGGCGCTCGGTAGCCGGCTCTGAATTAATTCGACAGCTGCTTTGTCAGGCTCCTCTGGAAAATAGGCTTCAATTCGCCATTTGGTATCATTAAACGCTTCCATCTCATCTGCGACGATTGACGGGATTGGGTCGAGAAACGCCAGCCACTCATCCATGTCATGCAATGCTTCGGCTTCTTGCCGGGTGCAGGGTAATGTTACTTTCCAGCTCACTGCGAAACCTCTTTAGCGAGACGTTGATTCAGCCTCGTGCTCGCGTTAGTCCCATACGCCCTGCATCCGCTGGAATTCAAAAGTGCCTCTTGGCCAGCGAGGCGTTCAAAAAAAACACTCTGCGATGGGTGAGGAGTGATAAGTAAATCGCAGGACTCAAGTGACGCGATTTTTTGAATTGTTTTGCGCAAAATGGCTACATATTCAGGATGTTCTGTAAATTTGTACGCTTCAGATGAGACGGCACTTAAGCTATCGGCATATACAAATTGCAAACACTTGCCATCTTCACAAGATTTCCATGTCCAACTCGTACCGCCCGGCGAATGCCCCGGAGTTGATATTGCTCTTATTTTAAGGCTGCCAAGCGTAACCAATTCTCCATCCATGATTGTTTGATCGACCTTGACTCCCGGAAATGACGGTAAAACATCTTTCTGCGGATCAGTTACATCAGGTCTGCCAGTTTCCAAGCTGACTAATGCTTCGGGGCGGGCGATCACTTGAGCGTTAGTGACACGTTTTAACTCTGAAAGCCCGCCGACGTGATCGAGATGTTCGTGGCTACTAAGAAGATACTTTACGTCCGAAAGCTTGAAACCAAGTATGACAATATTATCTATGATAGATGTAGCGGCGTTTTGAGTGGCACCGTCGATCAGGATGTGGCCCTCTTTAGAAGTTATCAGTAGGACGGTGATTCCGCAGGTTCCCACTGTGTAAACATTACCATAAACATGTGCGGGAGGGGCGGGGTCGTCCCAGCCGGTGCGGCCTTCGCATGCTTTGGCCAGTGCGCGGCCATCATAGGAGGCGGTGGCGGGCGGTGGTGCGTCTACCTTTGCAGGCGCGCATCCGGCCAGCAAAAGGGCGCAAAGCGCGGTTTTTCTAACGGACATAGCTTGCACCATTTACGTCAACGACGGCCCCCGTCATGGAGGCTGGAGCATCCGTGGCGCAGAATTTGGCGATAGCGGCCACTTCCTCCGGATCGGCGACTTTGCCCAACGGGATGTCCGCAAGCAGCTTCGCCCCGCCACGGCTTTCCAGATAATCCTCCGCCATACCCGTCATGGTAAAGCCCGGGCAGATCGCAAAAGCCAAAATGCCGTCCGACGCATAACCGCGTGCAATGGTTTTCGTCATCGCCACCATTCCCGCCTTGGATGCCGCATAATGCCAGTGCGCCGGACTATCCCCGCGATAGGCGGCGCGACTGGCCACATTGACTATGCGGCCCGTGCGCCTAGCCTCTTTCCAGTGCAGTACCGCCTGACGGCAAAAAGCGGCGCTCGCCGTCAGGTTGACCTGCATCGTCCTGTTCCAGCTTTCCAGCCAGTCCGCCTCGCTCGAATCGAGCGGGTTCGCCTCGAAAATGCCGGCATTGTTGATGAGGACATCGACATGCCCGCCAAGGCGATCCAGTGTCGTGCGCCATATCTGCGACGGCACAGAGGGATCCGCAAGATCGCCATCCTGACTGGAGACCCCAACGACATCAAAATGCAAAGGGTCGAAGGTGTCCACAATAGCTGCGCCGATCCCGCGCGAGGCGCCGGTCACTAATATTTTGGTTTTCATCCCCGCTGCTTTTCACAACGGGTGAGGAAATTCAATGTCCTTCATTTCCAATGGCCGCGGCCAGGGGTCATCCCAGGCTGCCGGCAAACTTGCTGGCGTTGTGCCGAAGCGACGAAAGTTTGGAATTCACTTCGTTGAAACCTTGTTCCAGCGCGGTAATTTCGGACACCACATTTTCGGTGTCGGACCGGATGGCGGATATGGTGTTGGACATGAGGTCCGCGGCGAGGGCGGTTTCATCGACCGATGCGGTAATCATCGTCACGGTCTGTGCCTGATCTTCCATGGCGTGCCGGATCCGTTCGGCCGAATGCTGGACTTCGCTGACAATCGACCGAATCGCCGCATTGGATTCGACCGACGCCTTGGTAGCGTTCTGGATGGCGGAGATTTTCTGTGCAATCTCGTCAGTGGCCTGGGCGGTCTGGTTCGCGAGGCTTTTGACCTCCTGGGCAACCACGGCAAAACCCCGGCCAGCATCGCCTGCGCGCGCGGCTTCGATCGTTGCATTCAGCGCCAGCAAATTCGTTTGCCCCGCAATTTCGCGGATCAATGCCAAAATGGAGTCGATCGACTGTGATTGCTCCGACAAAGTGTCTGTGGCGATAACGCTTTGCGATGCTTGCGCAGCAGCACGTGTCGCAACATCGGAGGCGGTTTCCACCTCTGTCCGGGCGTCTTCAATAGCGCGGATCAGGCCTGCGGCCGTCTGGGCCGCTTCCCGCATCGCAACTGCGGATTGTTCCGACGCTGCGGCAACTTCCGATGTCTTTGCCAACATACCATGCGCCATTTGCGAGCTGCTTGCGGCCTGGTGTTTCAACATATTCGTCTGTTCCGAAATGGCGGAGGTAGCGTTCCCGATGTCCGCTTCAAAATTGGCCGAGCTGGCGGCTTTCGCTTCCAGATAGCGTTTCTGTTCATGCTCGCGGTAAATGACGGCGAATGTGGTCAATTCGATCGCGTTGAGTTTCGACATGGTGTCGACAAAAATGCGAATGTCTTCAATGGAAAGTCCCGGGCGTGCCAGAATTTTCGCTATTGTTCGGCTGTTTGCGGTGCCTGTGGCGGCAAGGACCGCATCGAGAGGGATGCCCCGTTCAAACGAGTCGACAATCAAGGCCCGGCTAATACTTAACCACTTGCGCTCTTCGAAGCGGGTAAAGCGCATTTCCATATAGGCGGCGAGCAGATCGCGTGACCTGTCATATGTTTCGCCGCTCAGGCTCGGGCCGAAAACGGGCGAGTTTTTCCAGAATGACCAATAATCCTCACTCAGCTCGACATAGGCATCGGTAAAGAAAACCGCCGCTTTCTTGCAGTTTTCCGCAAGCTGGCGATCAACGTCATAAGGAGCGATAATGGCTTCAATATCCAATGCCTGAACATGATTATGCGGGGTCATTCAAACGCTCCATAAGCTTTACTCGCCACCATTGATTGGCGTTGCACCCTGTCTAACCGTAAAATGGTTAACGGCGCGTTATGGATAGTTGGCGATTTCTACGCGGAATTGAGGTGTCTGAGGCCTTGCGCACAGGCGCTAAAGCGGTAAAGAGCGACACGCATTCGCGAATTTGGTTTTGAAGGACTGCAAATCATGGGGCAGAAAACGACCCGGCCATTGTCGCCGCATCTGCAAGTTTATCGCTGGTCGCCGCAAATGGCGATTTCCATCTTCCACCGCGCCACCGGCTTCGTTCTTGCCACAGCCGGTATGCTGACCCTGCTATGGTGGTTGTCGGCCATTGGAGGCGGCGCGGAAAGCTATGCAGTCTTCCAGAAATATGTCGTTGGCGCTGGCGAAGGTGCGACAAGTGTCGAACTCGGTATTAACTGGTTCTTCCGCTTACTCGCACTGGCCGTGATCTTCAGCTTCTTCCAGCATCTGTTCTCCGGCTTGCGCCATCTGGTTCTGGATATGGGTGCCGGATATGAGCTCAAGACAAACCGGACATGGGCGATCGCTGCATTTGGTGCGTCTATTTTTGCAACTGCATTGGTTGCGCTGGTCGTGGCATCACGCGTTATCGGAGTTTGAGACATGGGTAGCGGAACAAATATCGGTAAAGTGCGGGGCCTCGGTTCCGCGAAACATGGCGGAACGCACTGGATTAACCAGCGCACGACCGCGGTTGGCAATTTGCTGCTGACAACATGGTTGGTCGCATCCCTGCTGTTATTGCCTAATTTCGATCAGGCGACACTGGCGCTGTGGCTTGCAAAGCCACTGGTTGCCGTTCCCATGATCCTCATGCTGGTCAGCATCTTCTGGCACGTTCGCCTCGGCCTTCAGGTGTTGATCGAAGATTATGTCCATGACGACGCCTTGAAGTTCGGTGCCATGACTTTGCTGAATTTCTATGTCGTCGGCGGCGCTGTCTTCGGCATCTTTACCGTCGCTAAACTTGCATTCACCGGAGCTCCCGCCTGATGTCAGACGCATATAAGATTATTGACCACACCTATGACACCGTCGTTGTCGGTGCTGGCGGTTCTGGCCTGCGCGCCACCATGGGAAGCGCAGAAGCCGGTTTGAAAACCGCCTGTATTACCAAGGTTTTTCCGACACGCAGCCACACGGTCGCGGCGCAGGGCGGTATTGCCGCGTCGCTTGGCAATAACAGCCCTGACCATTGGACATGGCATATGTACGATACCGTTAAGGGGTCGGACTGGCTGGGCGATCAGGACGCTATTGAATATATGGTGCGTGAGGCACCGGCCGCTGTGTATGAGCTTGAGCATGCAGGCGTTCCGTTTTCGCGGAACACGGACGGCACAATTTATCAGCGCCCCTTTGGTGGCCATATGCAGAATATGGGCGAGGGACCCCCGGTACAGCGCACCTGCGCTGCTGCTGACCGTACCGGCCATGCGATGTTGCATGCCCTGTACCAGCAAAGCCTGAAATATGACGCCGACTTCTTTATCGAATATTTCGCACTCGATCTGATCATGGAAGACGGCGAATGCCGCGGCGTGATTGCGCTCTGCATGGAAGACGGCAGCATCCACCGGTTTAAAAGCCACGCGGTCGTTCTTGCGACCGGCGGCTATGGCCGTGCCTATTTCTCGGCAACGTCAGCGCATACCTGCACAGGTGATGGCGGCGGCATGGTGTTGCGTGCCGGTCTGCCGTTGCAGGACATGGAATTTGTGCAATTCCATCCGACGGGAATTTATGGTGCCGGCGTACTGATCACCGAAGGCGCGCGCGGCGAGGGCGGTTATCTGACCAACAGCGAAGGCGAACGCTTTATGGAGCGTTACGCACCGTCAGCCAAGGATCTGGCGTCACGCGACGTTGTGAGCCGTTCGATGGCGCTTGAAATGCGCGAAGGACGCGGTGTCGGGCCGAACAAGGACCATATTTACCTGCACCTCGACCATATCGACCCCAAAGTGCTGGGTGAACGATTGCCAGGAATTACCGAAAGCGGAAAGATTTTTGCCGGCGTTGATTTGACGCGGCAACCGCTGCCGGTCTGCCCGACCGTGCACTATAATATGGGCGGGATTCCGTGCAATTATCATGGTCAGGTAGTGACCAAAAAGAATGGCAATGACGATACGGTTGTTCCCGGACTTTATGCCGTGGGCGAAGCCGCATGTGTTTCGGTCCATGGCGCGAACCGTCTGGGCTCCAACTCCCTGATCGATCTTGTTGTGTTTGGCCGTGCAACGGGACTGCATCTGAAAGAGACTTTGAAGCCCGGTGCTTCGCACCGTCCGCTTCCCAAAAGTGCAGTCGACCTGCCGCTGGCGCGTGTGGAAAAATTCCGCAATGCCAAGGGTGGTTCGCCGACGGCCAAAATCCGGTTGGAAATGCAGCAGACAATGCAAAAGCACGCTGCCGTTTTCCGCGATACCGAACTGCTCGCAGAAGGCGTCCAGTTGATGCAGAAGGTCAACAAGCGGATGGAGGATGTCGCTGTTACCGACCGCAGCCTGATCTGGAACACCGACCTCATTGAAACGCTCGAGCTCGACAATCTGATGTCGCAGGCCGTTTGCACGATGGAAAGCGCGAACAACCGCAAGGAAAGCCGCGGCGCCCATGCGCACGAAGATTTCCCGGATCGTGACGACGCAAACTGGATGAAGCATACGGTATCATGGTTTGACGGCTGGGGTGGTTCCGGGGGCAAGGTGACCCTGGATTACCGCGCGGTCCACGATTACACGCTGACCGACGAGGCCGAGTATATCAAGCCGAAGGCTCGGGTTTACTGATTGCTTTCGTAATCGGTCCTGGACATTTGAAGCTGTGTATTTTGTTTACGGCTCGTTCTGCCACGTCTCGACTTTCAAATGTTGGCCGGGATCCCGCTGTACGTGGATTATTTTGAGTATCTCAACACAGTCGTCTGTGGCGAGATAGTAAATGTGGTGCATTCCGCTGCGCTTGCGGCGGAGGCCAGGAAATACGTCGTTAAACATCGAATGTCGAAAAGCTGAAACGCGCAACGCCTTTATATCTGCCACTAGCGCAGTCGCATATCGTTTCGCTTGCGTTCTACCCCATGCTTGTTTCGTATAGGATTCAACTTCGTTAAGGTCAGCGAGCGCATCAGGTCGGTAAATCAGTTCCCGCTTCATTCAGTGCCGAACTTTTCCTCTAACCATGCGTCAATGTCGAACGGTTGGGCCGGCCCGCTGTCGACTGACTTCTGGACCATCGAACGCAAAGCCATAGTCTTTGCATCCTCATGCATATACTGCCGCAGCGCTTCACGCACGACTTCGCTTCCCGTTGCGAATTCGCCGGATTGTACCTTCTCGTAGATAAAATCGGTGTAAGGCTTTCCGAGTACTATCGAGGTGTTCTTGGCAGTCATACGACATGTTACCAATATTTGGTAACATGTCAAACAAGGCTGGCAAAAGCCTCCACCGCAATATCCAAACTGCGCTTACGCTTTTCATGATCGAACACCGAACAGGCGATGATCAGTTCATCCGCTTTTGAGCGCTCGATAAAGGCTGTAACCGCCGTCTTGATCGTGTCGGGCGCACCGATTGCGCTACAGGACAGGACGTGGTCCAGCATACCTTGAAACTGCGGGGGCAGGGACTCGTAATAGCCTTCAACAGGCAGTGGCATTTGCCGCGGATTGCCGGAACGCAGCGATACAAAGCTTTGTTGCATAGAAGAGGCGAGAAACGCAGCCTCTGAATCGGTCGGGGCGGCAATGATGTTGAGCGCGGCCATGATATAGGGGGCCGCCAGAACAGCGCTCGGCTTAAAATGACTGCGGTAAATGTGGAGCGCTTCGTCCAGCATATCGGGCGCAAAATGGCTGGCAAAGGCGAAGGGCAGGCCCAATGCCGCTGCCACTTGCGCTCCATACAGGCTGCTTCCCAGAATATAGAGCTGAACATCCGCTCCTGCGCCAGGTGTAGCCGATATGCCGGTTTGGCCATCATCGGCAAAGTAGCTTTGTAATTCCATGACGTCGCGCGGGAATGCGTTTGGATCACTGTCGAGTGTCCGGCGAATTGCGGTTGCCACCCGCTGATCGCTGCCCGGTGCACGGCCAAGACCGAGGTCGATACGTCCCGGGTACAAGGCGTCCAGCGTTCCAAATTGTTCGGCAATGACCAGAGGCGCGTGGTTGGGCAGCATGATGCCGCCGGACCCGACGCGGATCGACCGCGTTGCGGCTGCGATATGGCCGATGACAACGCTGGTTGCCGCACTGGCGATGCCCCGCATGCCGTGATGTTCGGCGACCCAATAGCGTGTAAATCCAAGCTGCTCGCAATGTTTGGCGAGGTCGGCCGCATTCGCAAAAGCGGTAGCTACATTCCCGCCTTCGACGACGGGCACAAGATCCAGAAGGGAAAATTTGGTCATAGGGTCTACATGGTTATCGGGGCGGCTAAAGCCAAGCGCAATCGACTATCCTTTGGTTGCGTGCCATAGACCCCGAATGCTTACCGCTTTGTACGTCCCATTCCTGATCACCGCATTGCTGATCGAGCTGACCCCGGGACCGAATATGGCGTGGCTTGCGCTGACCAGTGCGAGCAAGGGGCGTAGTTCGGGTTTTGCGGCAGTGGCGGGGATAGCTTCTGGGCTCGCACTTTTAGGAGTCGCCTCTGCATTCGGCTTGTCCGAGCTGGCGGCGAGTTCGCCGGTTTTATTTGGTTTTCTGCGCTATGCGGGTGTAGCCTATTTGTTATGGCTGGCCTGGATGACGTGGTCAAGCGGTTCGGAAACATCCGATCCTGCCATGGATCATAACGGGTTGGTCGACTGGTTCCGGCACGGCCTGTTGCTGAATGTGTTCAATCCGAAGGCGGTCGTCTTCTTCGTCACCGTTCTCCCCGCCTATATCGATGCGGGCTATCCGGTTGGTTCGCAGACCCTTCTTCTGTCGTTCAGCTATGTCGGAATCGCAACGGTCATTCACCTTGCCATTGTTGCTTTGGCCGGATCGGCGCATGAATGGCTTGCGGAAGGTCGCCGCCAACACCTTGTCCGGCGGATGTTTGCGGTAATGCTGGCGGTTATCGCACTCTGGTTTTTACGCAGTACAGCATGAGTGAAGCCGTGTCGGGCGGATTGTTAATCTGGGGTTCATCACATGGCTCATAGACGAAACGTGCTATTTCATAGACAAACCGTTTGACGGTGAAAGGAAAGCATATCATGACAACTGAACGAAGTCCCGGCTGGAAACTCTTCTTTGCCGGTATCATTGGCCTTGTCCTCATCATCCCGTTGATGATGGTCTACGCATTGCTGTGGGATCGGCAGGAGCAATCCAACATTGCCCAAAACGCCATTGCGGCGGGTTGGGGCGGGCCGCAGGTCATTGTCGGGCCCGTGCTTGTCCTTCCCTATACGGCGAGCAGCGTGGAAACCGTCGACGAGAATGGACGGCAAACCACGCGGACGGTTCAGGTGAAGAAAGAGCTTTATCTCTCGCCCGAAACCAATGCGATCCGGACCGAGCTGAAACCGGACCGGAAAAAGAAATCCATCTATGAAAGCGTATTGTTCGTTGCCGCGAACAGCGGCCGGGCGCGCTTTGCGTTGCCGGATGATTTTGCCCGTTACGGCATTCCGCGCGAGAATATCGACTTCGCCGGCGCCGAATTGCGCTTCGGCGTGTCCGATGCGCGCGGGCTTCAGAAGGACAGCAAGGTTCAGGTGAACGGGGCCACGCTGGGACTGCAACCGGGCAAAGGTCTGGCGGCGTCCAACAATTCGGGCTTTTTCAGCTTCGTCGACTGGACCGGCGCCGCGCCGCTGGAGGTGGAATATAGCTTCGCCATACGCGGCAACAAGTCGCTGACGATGGTACCGCGCGGGGGCGAGACGACGTGGGACGTGAAGTCCACCTGGCCCAGCCCAAGCTTTGCGGGTGATTTTCTGCCCGTGAAGCGGGACGTGAAATCCAGCGGGTTCACGTCGACCCATGCGGTGACCAATCTGGCGCTGGGGCAGGCGATTGTCGCGACCGACGACAACGCACCGCCTTTGACGGCCGAGCAGTATAACAGCGTGGCGCTATCGTCGGCGCGGGATGTCCCCGCGGTGGGCGGGCCGAGCCAGGCGGCGACGATTGGCCTCATTGAGCCTGTTGATTTATACAGCCAGGTCGACCGGTCGGTAAAATACGGCTTCCTGTTCATCGGCTTCACCTTCCTTGCCTATCTAATGTTCGATGTGATCGCAGGGGCCCGCGTTGCGGCGGCGGAGTATTTGCTGACCGGGGCAGGGCTCGTGCTGTTCTTCGTGCTTTTATTGGCCTTTGCCGAGGTGGTGGGCTTCATGTGGGCCTATCTCATCGCCGCGGGTGCGATAACCGGGTTGTTGACGGCCTATTCCGCTGCGGTCCTGAAAAGCTGGCTGCGCGCGCGGTTTATTGGCGGGCTGCTCGTGGGGCTCTATGCAACGCTTTATGTGCTGCTGAACCTGGAAGCCTATTCGCTGATCATCGGATCGCTGCTGCTCTTCGTAGCCCTGGCGGTTGTCATGTGGGCCACACGCGCCATCGACTGGGGTGCCCGACGTGAAACGAAAGAAGAGGCGCCTAGCGCCAGCGCAGCTTAGACGCATCGAGTTCCGAGACGGATCGGACGCCCATGAGTTTCATGTCGCGTTCGATTTCGTCCCGTAACTTCCCGACCACGCGCTGCACGCCCGCTTCGCCCGCTGCGGCCAGTGCGTAAAGATACAATCGCCCGCCGGAGCAAGCCGTTGCTCCGGCGGCGATTGCTTTAAGGACATGGCTGCCTCGCCGGACCCCGCCGTCGCAGATGATGTCGATCTTGCCGCCGACCGCATCGGCGATTTCCGATATCTGGTCAAAAGGTGCCCGCGAGCCGTCAAGTTGCCGCCCGCCATGGTTGGACACCATGATCGCCGTGGCACCAATATCGACCGCGCGTCTGGCATCCTCAACCGACATGATCCCTTTCAGGCAGAATTCACCACCCCAGTCCGACCGGACTTTTTCGGCCATGGCCCAGTCCATCGATGTGTCGAGCATCGTGTTGAAATATTCGGCCACGGAAACAGCCACATTGGTGCCCGCATCCACATGCGTCTGAAGATTGGGCAGCGCGAATTTCTCGCGAAACAGATAGTTCAGCGCCCACATCGGGTGGATAGCGTAACTGAGCACAGACGATGGCGTAAAGCGTGGCGGGGACGTGAAGCCGCTGCGCAAGCAGCGTTCGCGGTTACCCGAAACAATGGTATCTACGGTCAGGGCAATGGCATCAAACTTCGCCGCTTTGCAGCGTTCGATCATCGACCGGTTGAGGCCCTTATCCTTGTGTATATAGAGCTGGAACATCTTCGGCGACGATATGGTCTCCCCGATTTCCTCAATGCTTACCGTGGCGAGGGAGGAAATACCGAACCATGTGCCGAATGTCTGCGCCGTTGCGGCCACCGCACGTTCGCCTTGCCAGTGAAAAAGCCGCTGCAACGCCGTCGGCGACAGCATCAACGGCATGGTAATGGGTTTGCCCATCACGGTCACATCCATGTCGATGTCTGAAACTCCGGCAAGGACATTGGGTACCAGATCGCAATCGTCGAACGCCGATGTGTTGCGGTCTTTGGTCCGCTCGTCATCCGCAGCGCCGTCTATATAGTTGAAGATCGGTGACGGCAGGCGTGCCTTTGCGAGACGCCGGAAATCTTCGACATTATGGCAATCGCTCAACTGCATGAGGGTTACTGCAGGCCTTGAAGATAATTGCAGGCATTGGGGTTCTTGCTACGGATACCCCGTTGCAGCGCCTCCATGCGCTGTTCCGACGTGCCGTGCGTGAACATGCTTTCGACGGGCGCACGCCCTGCCTGCTGCATGAGGGTATCGTCGCCAATGGCATTGGCTGCACGCATTCCTTCTTCTATGTCGCCTGGCTCGATCCGGTCGGAGTTAATCCCGGCCCATACGCCGGCAAAGCAATCTGCCTGCAATTCCATCCCGACTTGCAGGCGGTTCCCGTCTGTCTGGCTTGATTGCGCCTGAAGCTTCCGCACCTGGTCAGCAATGCCGGCCAGATTCTGGACATGGTGTCCAACCTCATGTGCAACGACATAGGCATAGGCAAAGTCGCCACCCGCACCCATCTGCTTGTCCATCTGTTCAAAGAAGCTTGTGTCCAGATAGATGCCTTCATCGGTCGGGCAATAAAAGGGTCCCATTGCCGATTGTGCCGCGCCGCAGCCGGATTGGCCGCCGCCCTGATAGAAAGTCAGCTTCGCAGGTCGATAGTCACGCAACAATTTGCCCCAGGTGTCTTCCGTCGATTTGAGGACACGGCAAGCAAACAGCTCTTCCTGTGTATCGCATGCCACATTGCCCGCGCTCGATTGCTGGCTGGTGCCGGGTGCTGACACGGGTCCGCCCATCGTCAGCATACCGCTGGAAATGACAAAATACCCCACGACCGCGATCAGCAGGACCGAGCCGCAGCCCATTTTGCGGCCAAGCAACATGGGCAACAAGCTGAACACAAGCCCAAGCATGCCACCCCCGCCACCGCCGCCAAAGCCGCCGCCTCCCGATCCTTGATCGCTGACATTTCCGCTCGGGTCCAGATCATCGAGGCGCATGTGATTCTCCGTTATTGCCGTCCGCCAACATTGCGGTTAGCGGGGTAAAGCGCAAGTAAAGTTCCCGTTCCATACAAAGGTTATCGTTTATGTTTCTCAAGGGTAAAACCGCTCTCATCACCGGATCCACTTCGGGAATTGGTCTCGGATATGCGAAAGCTTTGGCGACCGAAGGCGCGCAGGTCATGATCAACGGATTTGGTGATCAGGCGGCCATTGACGGTCATGTATCCGACTTGACGGCACTGAGCGGGGCAGGGGCGCTCCATTCGGCTGCGGACATGACGAAGCCTGATGAAATCCGGGCGATGGTTGCCGATTGCACCGAAAAGCTGGGCACCCCCGACATTCTGATAAATAATGCGGGCATCCAGCATGTGGCACCGGTCGATGAATTTCCGGAAGACAAATGGGATGCCATTCTTGCCATCATCCTGTCTTCGGCCTTTCACACGACCAAGGCGGCTTTGCCCGGTATGAAGTCAAAGGGATGGGGGCGCGTTATCAATACCGGATCAATGCACAGTCTGGTCGCGTCACCCTATAAATCCGCCTATAATGCGGCCAAGCATGGACTGTCCGGTTTTACGAAAACAGTTGCGCTTGAGGTTGCGACCCAAGGCATCACGGTCAATTGCATCTGTCCGGGTTATGTCTGGACACCTCTGGTCGAAGGGCAGATTCCCGATACGATGAAGACCCGAAACCTGACCCGGGAACAGGTCATCAATGATGTACTGTTGGCCAACCAGCCCCAGAAGCAGTTCGTGCAGGTCGATCAACTGGCCGCCCTGGCTCTCTTTCTCTGCCGCGATGAAGCCAGCGCGATTACAGGCGCGAATCTGTCCGTGGATGGAGGCTGGACCGCCCAATAGGAGGGCGTGCCGCGCGAAACAGCAAGTCTGCGCCCGAGGTTACTGGGCGTAATTGCCTTGCGCTAAATCGGCAGGATTTGCCTGCTGCATATTTACCTGCGGGATGTTGTAACCTGGCATCGGTGCCTGGGCATAATTATTTGGCGCGTTGGGGGCCTGTTCCTGCGGGTACTGCATTTCATTCTGCAGGTTCTGCTGCTGCTGTTGCATGCCGCTACCATATGGATTTCCGTCAATAACGGGTTCACCCACAGCGAGCATATCTTCGCCATCCTCTTCCGGAGAGCCTTCGTCGACGGCTTCTTCGTCGGAAATGTCGGTATTGCCTTCGTTGGCAGGAGGCGCGACAGGTGCTGCCGGGGCTGTTTGGGCGACGGTAACCGGTTCGCTGTCGAAGGTCAGGTTGGCGGTGACGAATGTGATGAGCGCAGCAACCCCAAGGACGCCCAGCAGCAGTTTCAGAATATTATCCATTATCGTTCCCGACCTGTTTTGCACAGGCGTGTTACCGCAAGGCTGTTAATAATATATTAGCGATGCAAATAACGGGTGGCGAAGAAAAAGGCCGCCGACATGGCTGTCGGCGGCTTAGTTGTTTTCCTCCCCAGGAAAATCGTTGAAGTGGGCGGACTTTTACTTGCCGCCGGCACTGCCTAAGCGGTGGTAAAGCCGAGCGAATTTTACCGATTCCGGCTTGTCCTTGATCTCTTCCAGGTAAAATACCAGAGCTTGGCGGAGCAAGGTCAAATCTTCGGTCGACAGCACCGCCCTTGCACGTTGTGGTTCGCCCATAATATCTCTCCTTGCGTCAGGCTGCGTTTGCAAACTGGTTCATGGTGTTGTCTTTACCGCCTGCTTTCAGTGCGGCTTCACCGGCGAAATATTCCTTGTGATCATCGCCGATGTCGGAACCCGACATATTCTGGTGTTTGACACAGGCGATACCCTGACGGATTTCCTTGCGCTGGACGCCGGCAACATAACCGAGCATGCCCATTTCGCCGAAATAATCCTTGGCAAGATTATCGGTGCTGAGCGCCGCTGTATGGTAGGTCGGCAGCGTAATCAGATGGTGGAAGATACCGGCGCGCTTGGCCGAGTCGCGCTGGAAGTTCTGGATACGGTTATCGGCTTCCTGGCTGAGCTCGGTTTCGTCATAGGATGCGCTCATCAGATTGGCGCGGTCATAGGCCGAAACATCCTTGCCTTCTGCGCTCCAGGCATCGAACACCTGCTGACGGAAGTTGAGGGTCCAGTTGAAGCTGGGCGAGTTGTTATAGGCCAGCTTCGCATTGGGAACGACTTCGCGGATACGGTCCACCATGCCGGCAATCTGTTCGATATGGGGCTTTTCCGTTTCGATCCAGATCAGGTCTGCGCCGTTCTGCAGGCTGGTGATGCAGTCCAGAACGCAACGGTCTTCACCAGTGCCCGAGCGGAACTGGAACAGGTTCGATGGCAGGCGCTTCGGACGCAACAGCTTTCCATTGCGGTTCAGAATGACGTCGCCATTGCGTGCCGTTGCCGGATCGATTTCCTCGCAATCAAGGAAGCTGTTATACTGGTCGCCAAGGTCACCGGGTTCTTTCGACACCGCGATCTGCTTGGTCAGACCTGCGCCAAGCGAGTCGGTGCGTGCAACGATGATGCCATCGGGTACGCCGAGTTCGAGGAACGCGTAGCGGCATGCACGGATTTTCTGCAGAAAGTCTTCGTGCGGCACGGTGACTTTTCCGTCCTGATGGCCACATTGCTTTTCATCCGACACCTGGTTCTCGATCTGAAGGGCGCATGCGCCTGCTTCGATCATCTTCTTTGCAAGCAGATAGGTGGCTTCTGCATTGCCGAAACCGGCGTCGATGTCCGCGATGATCGGAACGACATGGGTTTCGTAATTATCGATCTTGGCGAGCAGTTCGGCCTCTTTGGCGGTTTCGCCATTTTCGCGCGCCTTGTCGAGGTCGCGGAACAACAGGTTGAGTTCGCGGCTGTCGGCCTGGCGCAGGAAGGTGTAGAGTTCCTCAATCAGCGCGGGAACGCTCGTCTTTTCGTGCATCGACTGGTCGGGAAGGGGGCCGAATTCGCTGCGCAATGCGGCGATCATCCAGCCGGACAAATAGAGGTAGCGTTTTTTGGTAGTGCCAAAATGCTTCTTGACCGAAATCATCTTCTGCTGGGCAATGAACCCGTGCCAGCAGCCCAGCGACTGGGTGTAGTTGGCGGGATCGGCGTCATATTCGGCCATATCCTGCCGCATGATCTTGGCGGTGTAGCGGGCAATGTCGAGACCTGTCTGGAAACGGTTCTGCAATTGCATTCTGGCGACGGATTCGGGGCTGATGGAGTCCCAGGTTCCGTTCTGTGATGCGATCAGCTTGCTGTTTTCGGTGATGAAGTTTTTGTACGACATTTACAATTCCTCGGGATTTATTAATTCGGCTGATGCTTGGTCTGCCCAATTCGGGCCGGGAGGGCGAGTCAGAATTGTAATATTTGTTGTGTGTGCGTCGCACAAAACGTGATTAACGTTGTAATGTTGTAAATATTGTGACAATATCCGCCCATGTCCGAGCAAAAGCTTTTCGCGGGCCATGCTGTCCGCCGTATCCGCAGGGCCAATGGCCTTACGCAGGCGTTGATGGCCGAGGCGCTGGAGGTTTCGCCTTCCTATCTGAACCTGATTGAGCGCAACCAGCGCCCGCTGACCGCGACATTGCTGCTGAAACTTGCGGAACGTTATGATTTCGACCCGCGCACCCTGACCGGATCGACACCCGGCGGCGGCGTGGAGGCGATCCGTCGCCGCCTGTCGGACCCCATGTTTGCCGACCTGTCGATCGAACGTGTTCAGATCGAGGACTGGATCGCCGCCAGCCCCGACGCAGCCGAGGCCTTCGCCCGCGCGTTCGACCGCGTCTCGGGCGGATCGCATGGCAGCAGCGGCGTGGGCGAGGGCGGCCGTCCGGCGACCATCGAGCCTGAATCCATCGCCTCTGCCCGGCGCGAAATCGAACGGTGGCGCAACCATTTTGCCGATCTGGATGCGCAGGCCGAGATCTTGGCCGATGAACTCCGGCTCGCCAATCCCGACCTTTATGGTGCGATGATCGAACGGTTGCGGGTGAAACATCAATTGTCGATCCGCATCCTGCCCTTTGATGTCATGCCCGACAGGCTGCGTCGTCTGGACCTCCATGCCCGCCAGTTGCAGCTTTCCGAATTGCTCGATCCCGCCAGCCGGACATTTGCCGCGGCGTTCCAGCTTGCCATGCTGGAGGCCAAGGCGGAAATTGACGCGCTGGTCGCAGGGGCCAGCTTTACCGAACGGGCAGGGGAGCGGCTGTACCGCCGCCATTTGACCAGCTATTTTGCCGCCGCCGTGATGATGCCCTATGCCCGTTTCCTGCGGGCGTGCGAGACCACGGGCTATGACATATTGCTGCTGCAACGCCGCTTTGGCGCCGGTTTTGAACAGATTGCCCACCGCCTGACGACCTTGCAGCGCGTGGGCCAGCGGGGCTTACCTTTCTTCATGCTGCGGATCGACCGCGCAGGGCAGAGCAGCAAACGCTATGCCGGTGCCAGCGCATCGCCTCTGGTCGAAACCGACCGCCGTTGCCCCTTGTGGCATGTGCATAATGTCTTTGCGCGTCCCGGGACGTTGCTGCCGCAACTGGTGGAGTTGGAGGATGGCAGCCGCTGGTTCACGCTTTCCCGGGCCGTCCATCCGCAAACGGCGGTCAGCGGTGCCATCGAGGCGGAATTTGCCATATGTCTGGGGCTGGATGCGAAACTGGCCGCACCACTTGCCGCCGCGCGCGGGATCGATCTCGAAACCGGTGCGGCGACGGCCATCGGACTTGGTTGTCCTGCATGCACGCGGCCCGACTGCCCCCAACGCAGCGCACCGCCCGCAGGCCGTGTCCTGGTGTTCAACGAACGCGAACGGGGCATGTCGCCCTTCGCATTTGACCGGGATTAGCGCACAAAATCGCGGATACGGTCCAGCACCACTTCCATCGCCGGTTCGCGGGCACGCAAGATGTGGTTGTCGGTGTCGAGGGTGACGAGGGATGCGCCCTTGATATTGGACGCGAGCTCGATTGCCTGTTCCATGCCCACGCGCTTGTCGCCGCGGGCGTGGAAAATCAGCGTGGGGACATTGAGTTCGGACAGCCGGTGACGAACATCGATGCGGCTGAATATTTCCAGAAACGCGACGGCATTGGCGGGCGATACGGTCTGGCGCTGGAAATTATTGAACCATTCCAGCTCCTCAGACGTCGCCGAAGGAGTGAAGGATTCGGAAAATATCTGCCGGTAAAGCGGGGTGTCCTTGCCCCAGCCATTTTTGACGAGCGTGATGACCGCCTCACGCTCCGATGCCTCTTCCGCATCTGCCCAATGCCGCCAGCCACTGCTATAGCCGCCCAGCAGGATAAGATGGGACACACGGTGCGGATGGCGAGCGGCATATTCAATGCTGACGGCGGCACCCTGCGACAGGCCGAACAGCGGAAAGCGTTCCAGACCCAGAGTGTCCACCACCGCTTCCAGATCCGTGACCATGGCCTCGAACGACAGGTCTTTTACGTCCCAGTCCGAAAGGCCATTGGCGCGTTCGTCATAGCGGACAAGGCGGAATTCCTCCGACAGCCCGCCGACCATCCGGCCCCATAAGGGACTGCCCCAGTCCAGTTCCAGATGGTTCAGCCAGTTGGCTGTCTTGACCAGAGGGGGTCCTGCGCCCGTCACCGCATAGGCAATGCGCGCGCCGTCGGGTGCGAAGCAATAATGTATGGCCTGGTCTATGGCGGGGGTGGGCCGGACATCAGCGTCCTCGGCCAGATCCAGTGCCATGGCGGCAAAGCGACGGCGATCGGCCTCCGGATAGGCCTTGTTGCGGGATGCTTCGTCAAGATAGCGGGCGCGCTTGCGGTCTATCGCGGCACGTTCGGACGCGAGCCAGAGGGAATATTCGTCCAGCGCCGGAAGATCGATGCCCGGCAGGGGCAGTTCGAGCGCAAGGAGTGCGTCCAGATGATCAATGTCGAACTGGAATCCCGAAGAATCCAGCGACACCCGTTCGCGGTCGGCGGAAAGCAAGGCCGCTTCCTCCCCCAGCATGACGCGAATCTTGGACAGTGACCAGCGCAGCGCCGCGCGCGGATCGTCGGGAATGTCGAAAAACAATTCGCATAACCGTTCCCGCCGGACCGGCTTGGAGCTGAGCAACAGGAATATGAACAGCGCCCTTGTCTTGCGCGAGGCCGGAAGCTCGATTGCCTGACCCTGCCGGTCAAGCGCAATTTCACCCAGTAATTTGACTTGGATCGGCGCGTGGGGTCGCAAAACAGTCTCCAAACATCACGTTTCCACGCACGACAGGAAAATTCCAACGCTCGTTCAAACGCACAGGCAAACGCAACGCTGCTTACAGCGCAACTTGAATTATAGAGAGCAAAACTATGATTAACAAGCGTAACGAACCCGGACTCGAAACTGTCACCACCGATCCCGTATCCAAAAAGGCGAGCCAGTTCGCCCAAGGCATTGTTTCGGGTGATTTTTCAGGACGAGGCGATCCGTGCGAATTTGCGGCCTTTGAAGAGCATGTTCTGAAAAGCGAGGTTGGCCTTCTGGCGCGACTCGAGTCCGGAATTGACGTTGCCGATATTGGCTGTGGTGCGGGGCAAGCCGTCAATCATCTGGCGAAGCTCTATCCGAACAGCCGCTTTACCGGTTTTGATGAATCGGTACTCGACATTGAAAAGGCAAAGCACATGGCGGCCGAAATGGGTTTGACCAATGTCGATTTCTACGCCGTTGATGTGGGAATGCTCGATTCAAATGTCGTCTTTGACCTGATCCTGCCCTCAACCCGCTACATTACCGGAAGCTATCGCAGGAAATGCGCACAGATGGAAATCTGTCCGGAGAAAACGGTAATCTGCCGATAAGGTCAGTCCACCCAAACTGTCAGGCAATATAGAGACTGTCAGCCAAGCCAGCCCTGATCATTCAGCCGCTTGTAAAAGCTCCGGCTGACGGGGGCAGAGACGCCGGTCGACAATGTGAGTGTGGCACGTCCATCGCCTTTTGCTATCTGGTTTACCGCTCTTTTCGCAACCCACCAGCTACGATGTGTTTGCGCACCGTGCGCAGCGGGCAATTCGGCAATTGCATCGGATAGCCGCATGAGAATGAGCGTCGAGGCGCCATCATCAAAATGCACCCGCAAATAATGGTCTTCTGCCTCCAGCGCGATAATTTCCAGTTGCTGATATTGCAGCGGTAACCGCGCCGCCAATTTGGGCGGGGCGGCGTTGCCAGCCTCAACGTGTGCAGGCGGCGCAACCGTTTCGGGTATCACCTTGCCCGGCCAATGGATGAAATAGTTGAGAGCGGTCATGATCAGGCTGATCGTGAAGGTGATCACAAACATGGTGGCAAACGCGTCAAATGTGGGTTGCCGTGTGTTGAAGAAGATGGAACTCGTGCCGACGACGATCAAAGTGAGGGGCAGGGCTATCAGGGTTGCGATCAGGGGCATTTCCGCCCACTGGCGCGACCGTAGCCGGCCCCATTTTTCGACCATCTCCGATACGCCCAGGCCGATGAGGGCGCCGGACAGCATCAGTATTTCCCAATAGGCCAGCCGGGGCAGAAATCCGATTTGCGATGTTTCGAGCGCGCCCACCATGGTGAGCAGAAAGCCGACGATGGCGGCAATCATGAATCCCCGCCGGTGACGGATGCCGAAGCTGGCTTCTTTTGGCGAATGGGCCATCGCCACTGGCGAAGCGTGAATGGCATTTTCGGTCATGTCGCGCAGAATTCCCGGTCTTTCACGTAAACGGCGTTGAACGATATCCACGGCCCGTCATGTCTTGGCCATCCCTAGCAAACATAACATTCGGAGCAAGCGACATGAACAATCTTCAATCCATTTCTACTGTCATCGCCATGTGCATCGCGTCGATTTCGTCGTCGTCCATCGCCCAAAGTTCCAGCGCCGCGCTAAACGTCAGCTTCACCGGCATAGAGGAAAAAGAAGGCGCGATCCTGGGTGCCGTCTTCAACAGCGAAGATGCCTATAATGGCAAGGGCGCGCCGGTGCGGCAGATCATGATCAGCGCGGACAAGTCCGAGGTGGCCACTGCACTGGAGGGGCTTGAGCCGGGTGTCTACGCGATCAAGGCCTTCCACGATATTGACGGCGATATGAAGATGTCGACCAACCCCTACGGGATGCCGATCGAACCCTTTGCCTTTTCCAACAATGCGGTTGGCAATATGGGGCCGGCAAAATGGGCCGATGCCAAATTCGAAGTGAAGCCGGGTGCGAATGCGCACGCGATAGTCATCAAATAATCAAAAAGGCTATCGACCATGACCCAGCTTGACCGTCGCCATTTCCTTGGAAGCGGACTGTTTGCCGCCGCTGCTGCCACGATCATCACGCCTGAAATGGCTCTGGCGGGGGCAAGCCCTGCCGGATGGAGCCTTGCCGTCGCCGATGTCGATGCGGATGTGCCCGAAGAGATATTGCGTCTGGTGGACGGGAAAGTGCCCGCCGATTGCAATGTCACCCTCTACCGGAACGGTCCGGCAAAATTCCGCCGGGGGACGGGCGCATCGGGGCACTGGTTTGACGGTGACGGACTGGTCCGCAAGTTCCGGATCGGCAATGGCAGGGCCAGCCTGTCGGCACGCTTTGTCGATACGCCCAAGCGCCGTCTAGAAACAAAGCTGGATGCCATTGTGCAGCCAGGCTTCGGATCGTCGCGCCGCGACGGGGCGATCGTGAATGGCCCCGATGATACCAATGCGGCGAACACCAGCGTGCTGATGTCCGGCGGCGAGCTGCTGGCCCTATGGGAAGCGGGGTCGCCAGCAGTGCTTGATCCCGAAACGCTGGAGACCAAGGGCTTCAAAACCTTCCGCCGCGATTTGAAACAGATGCCCTTTCTCGCCCATCCACGGGTTGAGCCGGATGGGACGGTCTGGAATCTGGGTGGCAATGGCAAAAGCACCTTTGTCTGGAAACTGAACCCGGTCGGGTCGCTGGCCAAGGCGCAGATACTCGAAACCGGGCGGGCCAGCTATTTCCACGACTTCACCGCCACGGCACGGCATCTGGTCATCGTTCTGCAACCTTGGGTGCAGGAAGGTTTCAAATTCCCCCTGTCGACGGCGATGGCGTGGAAGCCGGAACTCGGCACACGCATCCTTGTGGTCGACAAGGATGACCTGTCGAAAAAGCGTGTCTTCGAGCTTCCCGCTTTTTCCTTCTTCCATCTGGCCGACGGGTGGGAGGAAAGCGACGGCACAATCCGTTTTGACGGCTGTCTGGAAGAAAATCCGACCTTCGGGCAAATTGCGGCATCGGCCCTTTTGCGTGGGGAATATATCAAGGCACCATCACCGATGCTGACGCAGATCGTTCTTTATCCGGATGGCAGGGCGGATACGAACACCACGCGCATATCCGGCGAGTTTCCGGCGACCGACCGGCGCAGGGCAGGGCAATCGCGGCGCTTTACCACCCATGTCGCAGGGTATCGCCAGACACCTTTTCCCCACGCCATTGCAACATGGGACTGGGATAAGGGCCGCGATGACAAGCATGATTTCGGCAGCCACCAACTGGTGGAAGAATTTCTCTTTGTGCCGACAGGATCGGGCGAACGCGACGGGTGGCTGATCGGCACGACGCTGAACCTGAAAGAGCGCAGGACCGAATTGCACCTGTTGAATGCCGGCCGTATTTCGGATGGCCCTCTGGCAACATGGCGCGCGTCCCTGCCGCTACCGCTGACCTTTCACGGGACGATTGCCTGAACCGGTGCGCGGTTCAGTCCTTGGCGAAGTCGCGCACTTTCTGGCTGGTGCCGCGGGGCATGATCAATATTTCGGTGCCATTGGCGACGACAATCAGATTGTCGATGCCATGCACCGAGATGCGCGCGCCGTCGCTATAGACCAGATTGCCGGTCGAGCCATGGACACGCACTGCGCCGGAAAGGACATTTCCTGCGCTGTCCTTCTCGCCAATTTCGTGCAGCGAATCCCAGCTTCCGACATCCGACCAGCCCATATGGACAGGGGCGACGGCAACGCGATCGGCCTTTTCCATCACGGCATAGTCGATGCTGTCTGACGGGCAGGCGGCAAAGGCGTCGGGGTCAGGGGTGATGCGTGCGTCCAGGCGGGTGGCACCGTTCATCGCCTGCTTGCTTTGGGCCAGCATTTCCGGGGCATGGCCGGACAATATCTGCAGATAGATATCCGCGCGGAACAGGAATATGCCGCCATTCCAGACATGGTCGCCACCGGCGATCATCTGCTGCGCGCGTTCGCTGTCGGGTTTTTCGACGAAGCGGTTCACCTTGCGCACCGCCGCCGCCAGCTCCGCCTCGTCCATCTTGATATAGCCATAACCGGTTTCCGGGCCGGTCGGGCTGATCCCGTAGGTGGCAAGCCAGCCGTCCTCGACCAGAGGCAGAAGCGCCGTTGTCGCCGCGTCAAAGGCAGCCGTGTCCTTGATGACATGATCGCTCGGCATGACGAGCAATGTCGCGTCCGGCTGTTTGACCGCCAGTGCGGCAAGCGCGATGGCGGGCGCCGTGTTGCGGGCGCAGGGTTCGAGGATTAGCGTAGCATCGCTGACGCCAATTGCCGCCAGCTGCTCCTCGACCAGATCGGCATGAGCGGCGTTGGCAACGATGATCGGGGCGTCAAAGCGGCTGCGGTCCAGGACGCGCAGGACGGTCAGCTGGAACATCGTATGGTCGCTCGTCAGCGCCTGAAATTGTTTCGGGCGGTCGGGCGTGGACATCGGCCACAACCGCGTGCCGCCGCCGCCGGACAGGATGACAGGAGTGATCGTCACTTTTACCTCGATTATGCTTGCGCGATACCGATTGCTATCGCTGATGAAAGGTTCATCGTCAAACCGCAAAAAACCGCTTTGTTCCAGAAACTTGGAATAGAGGTGTAAAATTAATCGACACTTTACCTTTGGCCGTTAAAAAATCCGACATGTAAGGTGAACCGGCGGCATGATCAGGCTTTTCAAACATTATATACCCTATGCGGTCCTGTTTCTCGCGCTGATCGACTTTTGCCTTTTGGTTGTCGCAGCGGAAACGGCATGGGTTATCCGGGCGAACCAGATCGGGATGCATGTCGACTATATCGGCAACCGTTTCGGGCAGTTACTGACCTTTGCCGCCTCGGTCCATATCGCCGGCATGGCGGTGGGGGTCTATGGACCCGATGCGTTGCAGTCGCTCCGCTTCGCCATTGCGCGCCTCTTGGTGGCGGTATCACTGGGGGTTATTTTCCAGTCGGTCATGGCCTTCGCCTTTCCCGGGCTGACGCTCTGGCGGTCCAATTCGCTGTACGCGATGATCCTCGCGTTCCTGTTTCTCGCCACCAGCCGCGCCATTCTCGGCAGCCTGATTGGCGGGGAAAGCTTCAAGCGGCGGTTGCTGGTTCTGGGCGCTGGCCGCCGGGCGCAGCGGATCAAGGATCTGGAGGCAAAGCCGGGATCGGGCTTCGTCGTCGTCGGCTTCATCGCCATGGACGAAAACAAGCGCGTCATCCCCGAGGCGATCAACCGCAGTGCGATCTACAATCTGTCGGATTTTGTCGTCAAACTGGGCACCAGCGAAGTCGTTCTGGCGCTGGAAGAGCGGCGCAACGCGCTGCCGCTGGATGACCTGTTGCGGATCAAGACCACCGGCGTGCACGTCAATGACATTTCCACCTTTCTGGAACGCGAAACCGGACGTGTCGATCTGGACAGCGTCAATCCAAGCTGGCTGATTTTCTCGGACGGATTTTCGTCGGGCCGCCGTTTATCGGGCATTGCCAAGCGATTGTTCGACGTCGCGGCGAGCTCGCTTCTGCTGTTTCTGACCGCGCCGATCATCTTTTTGTTCGCCCTGCTGATCAAGCTAGAAAGCAAGGGACCGGCATTTTACCGGCAGGTCCGCGTCGGCCTGTTCGGACAGCCGTATACCGTCCTCAAACTCCGGTCGATGCGCACCGATGCCGAGGCAGAGGGTGTCGCCAAATGGGCCGAAAAAAATGACCCCCGCATCACTAAAGTTGGCCGTTTCATCCGCAAGGTGCGGATCGACGAACTGCCCCAAACCTGGAATGTGCTGAAGGGCGAAATGAGCTTTGTCGGCCCGCGTCCGGAGCGTCCGGAATTTGTCGCCGACCTGGAACAGCAACTATCCTATTATGCCGAACGCCACATGGTGAAGCCGGGCATTACAGGATGGGCACAGATCAACTATCCCTATGGCGCGTCGAAGGCCGATGCGCAGCATAAGCTGGAATATGATCTTTATTATGCGAAAAACTATACGCCCTTCCTTGATCTGCTGATCCTGCTGCAGACCATCCGCGTCGTCATCTGGCCCGAGGGTGCCCGTTGATGGAGACGGTGCTGCCCTTCATCGGATTTTGGGGACATGCGGCGGTTGCCTTTGCCTATGCCGCCCTCGCAATCTGGCTGCTCCACAAATATGGAACCCGCAACCGGCAACAGGTGATGCTGATCGCGGCCATGGCGCTGACCGCACTATGGGGGATTATATCCACGGTAGCCGGGCCGCTCAGCCTCGCGGCGTTGTGCGCGGAAAGCGCGCGTAACCTTGCCTGGCTATGCTTCATGTTTTTCCTGCTGCGCAGTGGTGAGGGACGGGAACAGCCGCGCACCATCAACATGATTTACGGCGTCCTGCTGGTTGTATTGCTGTTCCAGCCTGTCAACGACACGGCCGTCGCGATTTTCGGCAACGCCAGTAACGGGGCCGACCTTGCCACCCAGTCGGCAATGACCATGCGCATGATCTATGCGGTCGGCGCACTGGTGGTCGTGCATAATCTCTATACCGTTTCCGCGCCGGAAGCGCGCTGGGGCATCAGCCTTCCGATGGCGGCGCTTGCGGCCATGTGGACCTATGACCTCAATCTGTACACCATCAGCTATCTGACCTCGGCACCGTCCGACGAACTGGTCCAAACCCGCGGTTTTGCAACCGCCGTGCTCGCCCCTGTGTTCGTCATGGCAGCAAAGCGCAACAGCAACTGGGGCATCCGCCTGTCCCGTTCGGTTGCGTTCCAGTCCGTTTCGCTGGTCGCCATTGGTGTCTACATGCTGGGCATGGTCGTGCTTGCGACGGCGCTGGAGCTTGTGGGCGGCACCTATGTGCGTCTCGCGCAGATATCGCTGATCTTCGGGATGTCGCTGGCCGCGCTGCTGATCCTTCCGTCGGGCCGGTTCAAAAGCTGGCTGCGCGTGGTCATCGCCAAGAATTTCTTCCAGCACCGCTATGACTACCGATCCGAATGGATGCGTTTTGCCGATACAATCGGCTTTCCGTCAAAGGAGGCCGCGCCATTCTACGAGCGTGTCGTCAAATCGCTGGCCGACATTTTTGACAGCCCCGGCGGCTTGCTGCTGGTCCCCGACGATGAAGGACGCCTGACCTTGCAGGCGCGCTGGAACTGGGCGACTGCGGATGTGCCCGCCAATTGCGTCACGTCGCAGACAATGCCTTTTTTCGAATCCACCGGCCATATCGTGTCGATGGACGAGGTGAGGGCGGGGACGGACGAACGTTGCGACCCGCGTGCCGTGCCGCAATGGCTGTATGACGAACCCCATGCATGGGCGGTGGTGCCGCTCGTCCATTTTGGAAAGCTGGCCGGGCTTGTCATACTGGCACGTCCACGCCTGCCGCGTGCATTGGACTGGGAAGACCTGGATATGCTGCGCGTCGTCGGTCGCCAGTTGGCGAGCTATCTGGCGGAAGCGGCAAGCCAGCAGGCCCTCGCTGAAAGCCAGCAATTCGAACAGTTCAACCGCCGCTTTGCGTTTGTCGCGCATGACATCAAAAATCTGGTGAGCCAGTTGAGCATATTGGCGCGCAACGCCGAACGCCATGCCGATAAGCCCGAATTTCGCGCCGATATGATCGACACTCTCCGGTCTTCCGTCGACAAGATGAACGAGCTGCTGGCCCGGCTGTCGCAGCATAACAAATCGCGCCATTCCCTGCCGGTCGTGATCGATATTGGCGAGGCGGTGATGAAGGCGGTTCACGACAAACGCCTGATCTATCCCATCGATGCGCAGTTGAAGCCCGGCCTGTTTGCGACCGCCGACCCGGCGCGGGTGGAAACGATCATCGGGCATCTGGTGCAGAATGCGATCGAAGCTACGCTGGACGGCTCACCCGTCCGGATCAACTGCCGCAAGCAGGGCAATGATGTTGCGGTGAATATCACCGACACCGGCGTCGGCATGACCGAGGCATTTATTTCCAACCATCTGTTCAAGCCGTTCGAATCCACCAAAGAAGGCGGGTTCGGGATCGGGGCCTATGAGGCACGTGCACTGGCCGTCTCGATGGGCGGGCAATTGCGGGTTGAAAGCCGCGTGGGCAAGGGCACGACCTTTACACTGTTGCTGCCAATCGCCGATGAAAAAGACAATCAAATCTCCATGGAAGAGGCCGCCTGAAAATGATGGACGTGCGCCAAAAGCTGCTCATTGTCGAAGATGATCTGGGGCTGCAAAAGCAGTTGAAATGGTCCTATGAAGACTTCGAAGTCTATTGCGCGTCCAACCGTGACGAGGCGATGGCCCTGCTGCGGTCGGAAGAGCCCGATGTCGTGACGCTTGATCTGGGCCTTCCGCCCGATCCCGATGGCGTGACCGAAGGATTTGCGGTGCTCGACGAAATGCTCAAGCTCAAGCCCGATACCAAGGTGATCGTCGCGTCGGGCCATGGCGCAAAGGAAAGCGCGCTGCGGGCGATATCGGCAGGGGCGTGGGATTTCTACCAGAAGCCCGTGGACATTGATGAGCTGCACCTGATCGTCAAACGCGCATTCCATGTGCGCAGTCTGGAGTTGCAGAACGAACTGCTGCAGCAACCCGATGCCGATGGCGAGGTTCTGCTGGGCTCCATCATTTCGGGATCGCCCGAGATGGTGAAGGTTGCCCGCACCATTGAACGTGTCGCACCGACGGGCGTTTCGGTCATGCTGCTGGGTGCCAGCGGCACAGGTAAGGAATTGCTCGCCCGCGGTCTGCACAATGCAAGCAACCGTGCGGACAAGCCTTTTGTTGCCATCAACTGCGGTGCGATTCCGGAAAATCTGCTGGAATCCGAATTGTTCGGTCATGAAAAAGGTGCCTTTACCGGCGCTGTAAAAACAACCGAGGGCAAGATTGAAATCGCCAATGGCGGAACGCTTTTCCTGGATGAAGTCGGCGACATCCCTCTGCCGCTTCAGGTCAAGCTGCTCCGCTTTTTGCAGGAACGGACGATTGAGCGGATCGGTGGACGCAAGCCTATTCCGGTCGATGTGCGCGTGGTGTGCGCCACGCACCGCAATCTCAACCAGATGATTGTCGACCAGAGCTTCCGCGAAGATCTCTATTACCGTCTGGCAGAGGTAACGGTCACGATACCGAGCCTGATCGAACGTTCGGGCGATGCAGTGTTGCTGGCAAAATATTTTGTAAGCCGCTTCGCACGTGAAATGAACCCCGCAATCAAGGGGATGTCCGCAAGCGCCCTTGCTGCCATCGATCATTGGTCATGGCCGGGCAATGTCCGCGAACTGGAAAACCGTGTGAAGCGCGCCGTCATCATGGCTGACGGAAAATTTGTCACCGCCGACGATCTCGATTTCGGGGACGAGGATGAAGACGAACTGTTGCTGAACCTGAAGGCGGCACGTGAAGCGGCCGACCGCAAGGCGATCAAGCGCGCCATTGCACGCACGGAAGGGAATATTTCGGGGGCTGCCAAGCTGCTCGGGATCAGTCGTCCGACATTATACGATTTGCTCAAGCAATACGACCTACAGGTCTGACCGGGTCAGGCCGGTGTCCCGCAAACTCCTCTTTTCCCTTGTGGCGGTGGCGGCGCTGGCGGTCCTTGGCGGCTTGCTCTGGATGCAGGGCAGCGGTCCGCAGTCGGGCGCAGGGTACAGGGCAGAGGCGCAGGCCTTTTTGCAGCAGGGTGATTTGCGGTCGGCGCGCGTTGCCCTGATGAACGCCGCAAAGGCGGAACCCGATAATGTCGAAACATATCTGACCCAGGCGAAGGTATCGCTCGACCTGTTTGATTCCGCAGGCGCGCTCGCTGCGCTGAACCGCGCGCAGGCGCTGGGCGCATCAAAGGGCGCCACCGCGCATTTGTGGGGCCATGCCTATTGGCTCGAAGGGGAGCTGGATTCAGCGCAAGCCGCGCTGCAACGTCCCGACATTCCGGACCGCAATCAAGCATATGCCTTGCGCATCGCGGCCCGTGTCGCGATGGACAAGGGCGATCTTGCACAGGCGCAATCCTATTTTGATGCCGGATTGCAGATGGCGCCCAGGGATAGCCAGCTTTGGACCGACCTCGCGCGGCTCCGCTTCGTGCAGGCAGACCAGAAGGGCGCGATTGAAGCCGTTGACTATGCGTTCAAGCTGGATCCCCAAAATGTACGCGCGCTGGAATTTCGTGGGCGGCTGATGCGCTCGCAATTCGGTGTCGTGGCCTCGCTCCCCTGGTTTGAACGCGGGCTGCAACTGAACCCTGTCGATGTACCCTTGCTGGAAGAATATGGCCTCAGCCTCGGCGATGCGGGACGTTATCGGGACATGCTGGCCGTCGCGCGTAAAATCATCAGCCTCGACCGCAACAATTCCAAGGCCTATTATATGCAGGCCGTACTGGCCGCGCGGGCAGGCGAATATGAACTGGCGAGCCGGATATTGCCGAAAGCCGGACCGAATTTCGCCCAGGTCCCCGCCGCCATGCTACTCAATGCGATCTGCGCCTATGAGCTCGGCAATTACAACAAGGCGGTCGACCATTTGCAGGAACTGCTCGGACTGCAACCCCGCAACCGGCGCGTCCGCATGTTGCTGGCGCAGGCGTTGTACCGTGCCGGGGACCCGCTGGGCGCGCTGGATACGATCCGGGAAATCGCATCCCGCCCCGATGCCGATAGCTACAGCCTGATTCTGACCGCGCGCGCATTTGAAGCGAGCGACCAGCCGTTACGGGCATCAGCGCCGTTGGATGACGGGGCATTGGCGACCTTCCGTCCTGCGCTGCCGCTGCCCGAACCCATTTCTTTGGAGGCGGCCGCCTTTGAGGCACAGCGCGACCCGAACAATGCGCGCATTGTCTTGCCCTATATCCGGTTGCTGGCGGCCGAGGGGAATAATGATGCGGCATGGGGCGAAGCCGTGCGCCTGCAAAAGGCCAATCCGGGCGTTGCCGATGCGCATGTCATTGTCGGCGATATCGAAATGGCGCTGGGCAACACAGCGGCCGCCCTGGCTGCCTATGAACAGGCGCGGCAGATCAGCTTTACCGAACCGGTCATGCTGCGCCTTGTCGATGCGCTTGTGCGGCTGGACCGTCAGAAGGATGCCGGCGAAACCCTGTCTGCCTATTTACAGTTTAACCCGACCAACCTGACGGCGCTGCGCCTTTCTGGCTATCGCCACCTAGATACCGGGAACTGGACCGATGCCATTCGCATGCTGGAACGTGTGCGCAAGCGGCTGGGGAATAATGACGCCATCCTGCTCGCCAATCTTGCGCGGTCTTATGCAGGGGCGGGGCAAATGGAACGGGCGATCGGCTATGCCCGGACGGCTTATGATATAGCCCCCGCCAATGCGATGGTGACCAAGATTTACGGACAGCTTGAGCTGAAACGGGGCAAGCGGCCAAAGGCCGCCGTGGAGTTGCTGCAAAAGGCCCGTTCGATGATGCCGGATAATCAGGAAGTCGCCGCGCAGCTCAGGCGCGCGGTCGCAATCTATCAGAAATCAGCAGAGCGCCAATAGTTCGGCAGGATCGACACCGGCGCGCTGCATCTGCGCTTTGACGTCGGGCCATACATTTTTGACGAAATGTTCGCGTTCGAAACTGCGCAATTTGGCAACCGCGCCACCTGCGACAAACAGGCCGACGCCGCGTTTCACGTCGACCAGACCGCTGTCCTGAAACAACTGATAGGCTTTTGCAACGGTCAGGGGGTTCGCACCCTGATCGGCGGCAAAGGCGCGGACGGAAGGCAGCATGTCGCCTTCCTTATACTCGCCGTCGAGGATCGCCGCGGCGATAACGTCGCGTAATTTCAGGTAAACCGGTTTTGCATCGCTTTTCATCGCAACCTTACTGCCATAATACAGTAGGGCGCGTCAAGTTTTGCGTTCAGGGCCAGTGGCGCACGATATCCGAAGCCTCGGGCCGCGGACGTTCCTCGAGCGGCAGGGAAGGCGAGCCCATGAAAAACAGACCGGCAATCTGCTCGTCACCGGTACACAGTGCCGCGCGGACGACGGGATCATAGCTTGCCCATCCGGTAATCCAGCTGGCGACAAAACCGTGGGCATGGGCGGCATGCAACAGGTTCATGCCGACCGCGCCAACACTCATCTGCTGTTCCCACAAGGGTATCTTGGCACTGGGTTGCGGGGCGAACAGCAGCAGCACCAGCGTGGGTGCCATGCGGGCAGGGGCAACCGCTGCCTCGATCTGCGCGCCACGTGCATCGGGATTGGCGGCGGTAAAGGCACGTGCCAGCAACCCTGCAAAGGCATCGCGGTCCTGCACCACGACAAAGCGCCAGGGGAACAGCTTCCCATGGTCGGGGGTGCGCATGGCGAGTTTCAATATCTCGTCCAACTGGACCGCATCGGGACCGGGCGCGACCATATCGCGTGGCTTGCCCGACCGGCGCGTGGCGAGATAGCGGGATACGGCGGAAAGATCGTTGAACATGAAGCGGTCATTCGTCGAATTTTGCCGAACTGCGCAACAAAATTCTTCACAGCCGCAATTTTTTCGTTAGGGTTTGCCCATCTGCTCGGGGAGAGCATTGCAATAATTGACAATCAGAGGGGTTCGCATGACCGATATGAAGCCAATGGGTTTATGGGCTGAGGGGGACTGGATAGCGGCGATCGCTGTCGTCGTTCTGGGCATTTTTCTCGCTTTGGGGGCTAAGGTTGCCATCCAGCGCGAACCGGAGTTTGCAGGCCATCCCAAGGGCCTTTACATGCTGTTTTTTGCCGAAATGTGGGAACGTTTTTCCTATTACGGCATGCGCGCCATTCTCATTTTCTATCTGACGCAGCACTGGCTGTTTTCGGACTCCAAATCGAACCTGATCTACGGTGCCTATACCAGCCTTGTGTACATCACGCCGGTGCTCGGCGGCTATCTGGCCGACCGCTATCTGGGCCAGCGCAAGGCGGTGTTGTTCGGCGGTATCCTGCTTGCCATCGGACACAGCCTTATGGCGGTGGAAGGTACCGGTGGGCAGAATGATCCCACGATCAACGTGTTCTGGGCCGCACTTGCCTTCATCATCGTCGGCTCGGGCTTCCTGAAGGCCAATATTTCGGTGATGGTGGGCCAGCTCTACAAGCTGACCGACATCCGCCGGGATGGTGCGTATACGATCTTCTACATGGGTATTAACGTCGGTGCCGCACTGGGCACCATACTTGTTGCCTATCTTGGCCAGACCATCGGTTGGGGCTGGGGCTTCGGTCTTGCCGGCATCGGGATGCTTGCAGGGCTCGTGGTTTTCGTCCTCGGCAAGGCAGCATTGAACGGTGCGGGCGAAGCGCCCATCGCACTGGCCAAGTCGAAAGAGATTACCCTCTACGGGATCGGTTTCGCCGCCGTCGCCGTGATCTGGGGGCTGGTGCAGTATCAGGATGTTATCCAGACGCTGCTCGTGATCTCGGGCATCACGCTGCTCGGTTATGTGCTTTACGAAAGCTTCAAGCTGCCCAAGGAACCGCGGGAGCGCATGTTCGCAATCCTGTTCCTGATTTCGCTCAACCCCATTTTCTGGGGCCTGTTCGAACAGGCAGGTGGTTCGATGAACCTGTTTACCGATCGTTTTGTGGATCGTGGCGGCGTTCCTGCCGGTATCTTCCAGTCGATCAATCCCATCTACATCATCCTGCTGGCCCCGTTGTTTGCAGGATTGTGGCAGTGGCTTGGACGCAAGGGCAAGGAACCTTCGGCTCCTGCAAAATTCGGCATTGCCGTGATGCAGATGGGCTTTGCAAATCTGGTGCTTGTCTGGGGCGCGGAAGCTTATGGCATTGCGGTAATGACGCCGGTCTATCTGGTATTCCTCTATTATCTGTTCGCAACCACGGCAGAGCTTTGCCTGTCGCCGGTCGGCCTTTCGGCGATGAACCGCCTGGCACCGAAATTCCTCGCTTCGCTGATCATGGGTGCATGGTTCTACATGACCGCGGTCGGCAACTTCGTTGCGGGTAAGATTGGCGAGGCAACGGGCGGACATGATGGTGAAATGAGCAAGCAGGGCTTGCTGGACGTTTACGAACTGTTCGGCTGGATTGCGCTGGGCGTCGGTGTCGCCGTTCTGCTCGTCTCGCCCATCGTGAAGAAATGGATGCACCTCGATACGCTGGAAGATGAAAAGCTCGAAGGTGCGGCCGAAGTGGGTGAGGCACAGGCTGCCGGTACCCATCCTTCAACCAATGGGAACTAAGCGAAGATGAGATTTACCCGGAAGGCAATCGCTGCCTGTTTGTTGCCGCTGACGATTGCGGCGTGCACATCGACCGAGAAACCGCAAACGGTATCCTCGGTAAAGCCGGCGGAAAAGGCCCCTGCGCCTTTCCCGTCGACCTATAAAGCCTATCCGGGTGTCGCCACGGCGATCCGCAACGTCACCATTTACGATGGTGAAGGCGGAAAGATCGACAATGGTGTGGTGTTCATGTCCGGCGGCAAGATCAGCAGTGTCGGCGGGCCGGATACGGCAATCCCCGCGGATATTGCTGTTTTTGACGGCACCGGCAAATTTGTGACGCCCGGCATAATCGATATCCATTCCCATCTGGGGGACTATCCGACCCCTTCAGTGGAGGCGCATAGCGATGGCAACGAAGCGACAGCGCCAACCACACCAGAGGTATGGGCCGAACATAGCGTCTGGCCGCAGGATCCCGGTTTCAGCCGCGCGCTCGCCAATGGGGGCGTGACATCCCTGCAAATCCTGCCCGGCTCTGCCAATCTGATGGGCGGCCGTTCGGTTGTCCTGAAAAATGTCTATTCGCGTACGATACAGGGCATGAAGTTTCCGGGCGCGCCCTATGGCCTGAAAATGGCCTGCGGTGAAAATCCGAAGCGCGTCTATGGCGCAAAAGGCCGGATGCCGTCGACCCGGATGGGCAATCTTGCCGTCAACCGGCAGACATGGATCAAGGCGCAGGAATATCGCAAGAAACGCGACAGCGGCAAGGAATTCACCCGCGATCTGGGCATGGAGACACTGGCCGGGGTTCTGGACGGTGAGATCAGCATCCAGAACCACTGCTACCGCGCCGACGAAATGGCTCTCGTCCTCGATATGGCGAAGGAATTCGGCTATAAGGTATCGACCTTCCATCACGCTGTGGAAAGCTACAAGATTGCCGATCTGCTGCGCGACAATGGCGTATGCTCGGCAGTGTGGGCGGACTGGTGGGGCTTCAAGATGGAGGCTTATGACGCCATTCCGGAAAATGCCGCGATCCTGCAAAACAGCGGTGCCTGCGTCATCATCCATTCGGACGATGAAAACCAGATTCAGCGCCTGAACCAGGAAGCTGCGAAGGCGCAGGCCGATGGCCGCCGCATGGGTATCCGGATTCCCGATGCCGAAGTCATCAAATGGCTGACCTACAATCCTGCCAAGGCCCTGGGCATATCCGACAAGACCGGCAGCCTGAAACCCGGCAAGATGGCGGACGTCGTTTTGTGGAACGGCAATCCGCTCAGCGTCTATTCCCGCCCCGAAATGGTGTGGATTGACGGCGCGTTGATGTATGATGCGAAGGACCCGAAACGGCGACCGGTGAGCGATTTCGAGCTGGGCCAGCCTGGTGAAGGAGATGTGAAATGAAGCATCTCCTCCTTGCAGCAGCCGCTTTGGCGGCTTTGACTTCGCCATCCCATGCCGAAACCATTGCGATTACAGGTGGCAAGCTTGTCATCGGTGACGGAAGCGGACCTGTGGACGGCGGTACCGTCGTCATTCGCGATGGTTCCATCATCGCGGCAGGTGTCGGCGTCGCCATTCCGGCAGGCGCGCGCCAGATTGACGCAAGCGGTAAATGGGTCACGCCGGGCGTATTTGCCGGCTTTACCCGCCTTGGCCTTTCCGAAGTCGACGCCGTCAACGGCACCAACGACAAAAGCGGTGGCAAGAGCGGATTTTCTGCCGCCATCGACATTGCACCTGCCATCGATCCGTTCCGCTCGCCCTTTGCCGTCAACCGGTCGGCGGGGGTCACGCGGGCTGTGGTCGCGCCCGAGGCTGCGGACAATATCTTTGCAGGGCAGGGCGCGATTGCCGATCTGGGTGCGGACAGCGATGCGGTCACCAAGGCCCGCGCGTTCCAGTTCGCCGAATTTGGCGAAGACGGCGCAGCAAATGCCGGTGGCAGCCGTGCAGGAACGCATCTGCATTTCCGCGCAATGCTGCGTGAGGCGCAGGAATATGCGGCAGGCCGCGATACTTTCGACGATGATCTTTTGAAGGCAGAGGACGCGAAGGCGTTGCTGTCGGTGCTGCGCGGTGAAACGCGTCTGCTGATCCATGTCGAGGGTGCGAATGACATGCTGCGCCTGCTCGAACTGAAACGCGACTTTCCGTCCATCAAGATGGTGTTCGTGGGTGCGACCGAAGGTTGGCGCGTTGCCCCGCAACTGGCGCAGGCCGGTGTTCCGGTCATCGCGTCGGCGCTGAACGATTTGCCCGCGACATTTGAGATGCTGGGCGCAACGCAAAGCAATATCGGGCGCATGAAAGATGCAGGCGTCAAAGTGGCGATTGGCATGATCAACGACCGCGATTCCCACCAGTTGCGCTACACCACGCAATATGCGGGCAATCTGGTCAGCCTTGAAAAACTGCCGAATGCGACGGGCTTGTCCTGGGGCGAAGCCTTTGCGGCGATCAGCTCCGTTCCGGCCGATATCATGGGTGTAGGCGACCGTTTCGGCAGTCTGAAGGCCGGCAAGGCCGGGGATGTTGTGGTGTGGGATGGTGACCCGCTGGAACTGTCCAGCGCGCCGACCACGGTCATTATCGATGGTGTCGAACAGCCCCTGGGCAACCGGCAGCAGCGGCTACGCGACCGATATGCGCGCCCGACCGAGGGGGATTTGCCAAAAGCCTATGACCGCTAGGCAACAAAGCTGTTAAGAGCAGCATTTTTAGGGGGCCGGAGAATTTGAGTTGAACGCTTATCTTCCTTTGGCTGCCGCTTGCGCTGCTTTTGTGGGCACCCATTTTCTGATGTCGCATCCATTGCGGGCGACACTGGTATACCGGTTGCGCGGTAACGGCTTTGCCTTGCTTTATTCCGCGGTGTCTCTGGGTTTGTTCTACTGGATGATCACGGCCTTTGCGCAGGCACCCAAGGGGGATTATTTCTGGGCTGTCGGTGATGTGCTGTGGGGCATTACCAGTATCCTCACACTGGTTGCGGCCATTCTCTTTTCCGGCTCATTCATTCGCAATCCGGCGTTGCCCGGGGTGCCGGACGCCCTTGCGGCCCAGGAACCCGCAGGCGTGTTCAATGTAACCCGTCATCCGATGATGTGGGGCTTTGCCCTGTGGGGTATCGGCCACATCCTGATTGCGCCACGGATCGACAGTTTCCTGTTTGCCGGAAGCATCGTGTTTCTGGCCCTTGTCGGGTCGAAAGGGCAGGAAATCAAAAAGCGGAAACTGGCTGGAGTGGAATGGGATGCCTGGCTGCGCCGAACCCAGTTCTGGCCGCGTCTGTCGGCCCTTCCGTCGGTTGGTTTCGGGCCGTGGATTGCCGGTATTGTCTTGTGGCTTGCGGCCACATGGGGCCATGCGTTTCTGGGCGTTGCCGGTGCAGGCATATTCCGCTGGTGGGCGGTCTAGGGTCCGGTTAGGGACTGTCCCACGGGAGGACTGTCCCTAATAGTTGAGTAAGCTCGCGAAACGCCTTAGTTTCGACCCAACTCCCGACTGTATTTACAACCGCACCATCTTCATGCCGCGTTCGCCATAGCGTGGACCCGCGGTGCCGCCGCGCGGGGCTGCTGCTTCCAGCTTTGTGAGATCGTCACCATCCAGCTGGATATCGGCGGCCTTTGCGCTGTCCCCAAGGGTTGCGCGCCGTTTGAAGCCGGGAATGGGCACGATGTCGTCGCCCTGCGCCAACAGCCAGGCGAGCGCAATCTGCGCATTGGAAGCACCATGTTTCGCCGCAACCTCGGCCACCACGTCAACGAGCTTCAGGTTGGCGGCGAAATTTTCGCCCTGATAACGGGGGTCCTGACGCCGCCAGTCGTTTTCGGGCAGATCGTCAAGGCTCCGGATCGAGCCGGTCAGAAACCCACGGCCGAGCGGAGAGTAGGGCACAAAACCGATGCCGAGATCGCGACAGGTGGGCAGGATTTCGTCCTCGATATCCCGTTCCCAAAGCGAATATTCACTTTGCAGGGCCGAAATCGGCGCAACTGCCGCCGCACGGCGCAACGTTTCCGGTCCGGCTTCGGACAGCCCGATATGCTTGATTTTGCCTTCCTTGATGAGGTCGGCCATCGCACCCACCGTTTCCTCAATCGGCACAGCGGGGTCGACGCGGTGTTGGTAATAAAGGTCGAGGCAATCAATCCCCAGACGCTTCAGCGTTCCTTCGACCGCCGATTTGGCGTTTGTGGCCGATCCATCGACGCCGACGATATTGCCGCCGTCAAATTTAAACCCGAATTTGCTGGCGATGACGAGGCCGTCGCGTTTGCCCTTGATCGCTTCGCCCACCAGCTCTTCATTGGAAAACGGGCCATAAATCTGGGCGGTGTCGAAAAAGGTGATGCCAAGATCAATGGCATGGTGGATGGTCTTGATGGCTTCATCGGGGTCGGCATCTTCGCCATAGACGATGTTGCCGCCCTTGATCATGGGCATACAGCCCACGCCGATGGCGCTGACCTTCAGTCCGTTACCGAGATTGCGATACTGCATCCAACTTCTCCTTTTCAGGTGCCTCAATGGCGGTCGCAAGCGCGACGTCCATTTGGACATTGCCGGTTGTTCTGAAAATGTCCGGCAGCGTTTCCACCGCGATCAGCAGGGCCAGCGGTTCGACCGGAATGCCCAGGGCCAGACAGATTGGCGCGATCGAGGTCACAAAGCTGACCGTACCGGGCAGACTGACTGCACCCATGGATGTCAACGCGGCGATGAAAATGGCAAAGGCATAGTCGAAACCGTCCAGTTTCACGCCAAACCAGTTGGCCACATAAAGCGCAACCGCAAGGTTCATGGCGGGTCCCGTGACGCGCAAGAGGGCGACGGCCATGGGAAGAACCAGACCAGCCGTCGATTCCCGCACGCCCAGCGCTTCGGACTTTTGCAGCATCAGCGGCAGGCTTGCGAGCGACGATTGGGTCGATACGGCGAAGGCCTGAACCGGCGCGATTTGGCGGGCATAGTCGGTGAAGCGCACTTTCCCGGCAAAGACGGCCACCGGATAGGCGAAGGCCCCGACGACGATGCCGACCATGGAAACCACGCCGATATAGTGGAGCACCGCGCCCAGCGCGGCAAAGCCGGAACGGGCCCCGACCACATAGGCCAAGGCGAAGACGCCGATGGGCGCCAGTTTCAACACCCATTCAATCACGATCACCATGGCATCGGCCAGCGCGCTGAAAAAACCGGCCATATGCTGGCGCGGTTCGGGGGCGAGACGGGTAATGGCAAAGGCGAAGGTCATGGTGAAGATCAGCAGCTTCAGGATGGAATCGCTGGCCGCGGCTGCAATCACATTGGTCGGAACAAGCGCGACGATAAAGTCCCGCAAGCCGGGCTGCTCGCCAACCGCGGCGGCGGTCGTCAGCGCGGACCTTAGCGCATCGGCGCTTTCCTGCGGCATCGGAACGAGCGCGAGGAAGGTGGGCGTAAGGATCGCGCCCATGCAGGCGGACAGGCCCATCATCACAACGATCCATGCGACCGTCCGCGCGGCCATAGGGCCTGCACGTGCGGCTTCTGCGCTTTTGACGATGCCGGTTATGACCAGTGCGACGATCAACGGCACAACCGTCATCCGCAACGCGTTCAGCCATAATGTCCCGACGATATCGAAGGCGAAATCCAGTTGTTTGGCGACTGCCGGAATCTGGGCCGTCAGGAGGATGCCGAGCAATAGACCGACAACCAAAGCGATAAGAATACGTGTTGCGTTAGACATGACGAGAAGTCTTGCCAGCCTGCCGCCCCCTATGCAAGGGAGAGGCATCGCGGTTGCACTTTTTTGTCGTAATTCCGCACGGATATCAGGAACAGTCATGGCGCGTAAATATTTCGGAACCGACGGGATCAGAGGCCGTACCAATGCCAGCGCGATGACGCCGGAAATGGCGATGAAGGTCGGTCAGGCGGCGGGCGCCCATTTCCTGCGCGGCGCACATAAACATCGTGTCGTGATCGGCAAGGATACACGGCTTTCGGGCTATATGATCGAAAATGCGCTGGTCGCAGGATTTACCAGCGTGGGCATGGATGTGGTGCAATTCGGCCCCATTCCGACGCCGGCAGTGGCGCTGCTCACCCGCTCGATGCGCGCTGATCTGGGCGTGATGATCTCGGCAAGCCATAATCCATATGAGGATAATGGTATAAAGCTGTTCGGGCCGGACGGTTTCAAGCTGTCCGATGCGGATGAAATTGCGATCGAAGCCTTGCTTGATCAGCCCGCCAAGCTGGCCAATGCGCCCGATGTCGGCAGGGCGCGGCGTATCGAGGACAGCCGGGGCCGCTATATCCATGCGATCAAGGCATCGGTGCCGGAACATATCCGCTTTGACGGTCTGCACGTCGTTCTCGATTGCGCGCATGGTGCCGCCTATCAGGTGGCCCCGACGGCGATCTGGGAACTGGGTGCGAAGGTGACGCCTATCGGGGTCAATCCCAATGGCAAGAATATCAACGACAAGGTCGGTTCGACCTATGTTTCGACCTTGCAGGAAACGGTGGTTTCGGCAGGCGCCGATATCGGCATTGCCCTCGACGGCGACGCGGACCGTTTGATCGTTGTCGACGAAAAAGGCCGGGTCGTGGATGGCGACCAGATCATGGCACTGCTCGGCACGGCGATGAGCCGGGCGGGCAAGCTTACAGGGGATGGTATCGTCGCGACGGTCATGTCCAATCTGGGGCTTGAGCGGTATCTGGAAAGCCAGCATCTCAAACTGGTGCGCGCGAAGGTCGGTGACCGCTATGTTCTCGAAGAAATGCGTAACCACGGCATCAATGTGGGCGGCGAGCAATCGGGGCATATGATCCTGCTCGACCATGCGACAACCGGCGACGGCACGATCGCAGCGTTGCAGGTATTGGCGCAACTGGTCGAAAGCGGCAAACCTGCAAGCGAGGTGCTGCATCTATTCGATCCCGTACCGCAGCTATTGAAAAATGTCCGCTTTGCAGGGGGCAAACCGCTCGAAAATTCCATGGTACAGGCTGTCATTGCGGAGGCAGAGGCGGAGCTTGCGGGCAAGGGCCGTCTGGTTATCCGCCCATCGGGAACCGAACCTGTCATCCGCGTCATGGCCGAGGGCGACGATGCCGCGCAGGTCGAAAAGCTCGTTGATGCGATATGCGATGCGGTAAAGGCAGCGGCAGCTTGAACAGCGACGGCAAACCTGTCCGCGTTCTGATCATTGCCGGCTCGGACAGCGGCGGTGGCGCAGGTATTCAGGCGGATATCAAGACGGTCACCATGCTGGGCGGCCATGCCATGACCGCCATTACCGCGATCACCGCGCAAAACACCCTGGGCGTTGATGCGGTTCATATGGTGCCGACCGATATGGTCATTGACCAGATTGCATCGGTGGTCAGCGATATCGGCGTTGATGCGGTGAAAATCGGCATGATCGGCAATGCAGGGACAGCGCATGCGGTGGCCGATAGCCTTGCCGAACTATCCTGTCCCATCGTGTTTGACCCCGTGATGGTTGCAACCAGCGGCGCGGTGCTGGCCGATGCGGACACGATCTCCGCCTTTGAACGGCTGATGCGGCTTGCCACTATAACCACCCCCAATCTGCCGGAGCTGGAGGCGCTGGGCGGCAAGAGCGCGTTGCTCGCCCGCCATATTCCGCTTCTGATCAAGGGTGGCCATTCGGACGACGATCTGATCGTCGACGAACTCCATCTCGCCGAGGAACAATGCGTCAGCTGGTCCGACGAACGGATCGCGACGCGCAGCACACACGGCACGGGATGCACACTTGCCACCGCCATCGCCACCGGCCTTGGGCAGGGGATGGATCTGGTTCCCGCGATCGAACGTGCGCGTCTGTTCGTGCGCCTTGCCTTGCACGATGCGCCGGGGCTGGGGCAGGGGCATGGGCCGATGGGGCACCAGTCGGTGCGTGAGGATGCGATGGTCGCAGGGCCCTCGCTCAATCAGGTCACGGTAGGGTGCCGGGACTATGGTGCATCAGTGGATTTCTACCGCACGCTGGGTTTGCAGCAAATCGTCGACAGCCCGGAAAATGGCTATGCCCGGTTCGAAATGCCCAATGGCGTGACATTCTCGGTCCACCAGCATGATGCCTGCTCGACATCAACCGTGGTCTATTTCGAGAGCAAAAGGCTCGATGCCTGGGTCGGCGAATTGCTGAGCCTTGGCTATCTGTTCGACCAGATGCCGCAGGACGAAAGCTGGGGCTGGCGTGAAGCACGCCTGCTGGACCCTGCGGGTAATATTGTGTGCCTTTATAGCGCAGGCGAAAACAGGCGCTATCCCGCCTGGCGGATATGATTGTCGGTGTGGACGAAGCAGGGCGGGGCCCGCTTGCAGGGCCGGTAGTCGCCGCCGCCGTTGTCCTGTGCGAAGAAGGCATTGCCGGACTGGATGACAGCAAAAAGCTTTCGCCCAAGATGCGGGCGTCCCTGGAAGAGCAGATAAAGGCGAAATGCCGCTGGGCCGTCGGTCTGTGTAGCGTCGAGGAAATCGACCGGATCAACATTTTGCAGGCGACCATGCTGGCCATGACACGTGCGGTCGAGGCGCTCGCGATTACGCCCGCGCTTGTGATGGTCGATGGCAACCGCCTGCCCAAATGGAGCTATAGGGCGCAAGCTGTCATCGGTGGTGACGCCATCCACCCATGCATTTCGGCGGCAAGCATCATCGCCAAGGAGCATCGCGACCGTCTGATGGTCGAGGCCGACAGGCAGTTTCCGGGTTATGGCTGGGCGTCGAACAAGGGCTATGGAGCGGCCACCCATATGGAGGCATTGCGCCGCCTCGGCCCCACGCCTCTGCACCGAAAGAGCTTCGCGCCAGTGGCACAGATGATTTTGGTGTAACGGAATGTAAAATCTTTGCCAGTGAGTCCTTCGCGCAACACCACCACCCGTTGAGTCCCGCATGAATCCTGAGACTCTACATCTTGTGTCGGACTCCTTTCGTTCTTCCCATATAGGGCATTTTTCGGGCTCAATCGGGCGACTCCGCGCCGGTTAACAGCCTTGACGTTAACCATATCGGGACTCACTGCGGGCTAAACAGGGCTCGGGAGTATTGCATATGGGTGTCATTGAAAAAATTCGGCCAGCGACGGTGAAGACCGTAAAGCCGCAGGCTGATTTGCCTTTGAACCAGATTTTGAAAATGGACTGTATCGAAGCGATGCGGTCCTTGCCCGATGCCTGCATCGACATGGTTTTTGCCGACCCGCCTTATAATCTGCAACTTGGCGGTGATTTGCTGCGTCCCGACAACAGCAAGGTGGATGCCGTCGATGACGACTGGGACAAGTTCGACACCTTCGCCGCTTATGATGCCTTTACCCGCGCATGGCTGGCCGAGGCGCGTCGGATTTTGAAACCCAATGGCTCGCTGTGGGTCATTGGCAGCTACCACAATATTTTTCGCGTCGGCACGGCCGTGCAGGACGCTGGATACTGGATTTTGAACGATATCATCTGGCGCAAGGCGAACCCGATGCCCAATTTCAAGGGCACCCGCTTTACCAACGCGCATGAAACGCTGATCTGGGCATCGAAGAGCGAGAAGTCGAAATATACGTTCAACTATCGCGCGATGAAAACGCTGAACGACGAACTTCAGATGCGGTCGGACTGGCTGATCCCGATTTGCGGCGGACAGGAACGGCTGAAGCGGAATGGCACCAAAGCCCATCCGACGCAGAAGCCCGAGGCATTGCTGTACCGGATACTTCTGGCCTGCACGAAACCGGGCGATGTGGTTCTCGATCCCTTTTTCGGAACAGGTACAACAGGGGCGGTCGCCCGCCGTTTGGGACGCGACTGGATCGGGTGCGAACGCGAAGATCTTTATTGTGAAGTGGCCGAAGAACGCATTGCGGCGGCATTGCCGCTTGATGAAAGCGCATTGAAAACGATGCAGTCGCCCAAGGCTGCGCCCAAGGTTGCCTTCGGCCAGCTTGTCGAGGCGGGCTATCTCAACCCCGGCGCGAAACTGTTCGATCGTAAGCGGCAGTTTGAAGCCGTTGTGCGCGCGGACGGGTCGATTGCGTGCGGTGCCGTTGACGGCTCCATTCACAAGGTCGGCTCGACAATCCAGAATGCACCAAGCTGCAATGGCTGGACCTATTGGCATTATGAGGCAACCGATGGCGCGATGAAGCCGATCGATGACCTGCGTCAAACCTATCTTCTTGCAACCGAACCGTGATCGACCTTTACCTTCGCCCCACAGGCTTCCTTGACAGTCCGCAGCGGCATGACGGCGCTGCGGTCCGGCTTGCAGGTTCCATGCTGTGGTTTTCGCAAATCGAGGTCATCGACCGCACAGGCGCCAGCACGGTGCGAAGCCTTGTCGAACTGCAGCGGTGGGAAGAATTTCTCGCCGCGCTTCCTGCCGACAAACAGGCACGGTGCATACAGATCTACACACGCCTGACCGCGCCCCGCGCAGCGCTGCAATTGCGGGAACGTATCATCCGTCTGGACCAGCCGCAGGTCATGGGCATCATCAACATGACGCCCGACAGTTTTTCCGACGGCGGCAAAAATGCGGATATCGAAACAGCAGCAGAGGCCGCCTTTGCGATGACGAGTGCCGGTGCCGCAATCATTGATATTGGTGGCGAATCCACGCGCCCCGGGGCACCTCTGGTCTGGGAAGGGGACGAGATTTCGCGGGTGGAACCCCTTATCCGCCGTCTCGCGCCGTCAGGAACAGCCATGTCGATCGACACACGCAAGGCCGCGGTCATGGACGCCGCCGTGACAGCGGGTGCGGCGATGATAAATGATATATCGGCCCTGCTGTTCGACGACCGTTCGCTGGAGGTCGCAAAGGCCCTGAATGTTCCTGTCGTCCTGATGCACGCACCCAGTCATGGCAGCGATCCGCACAAGGGCGGCGATTATGACGATGTGGTCACCAATGTGTTCGACTGGCTCGAGGAGCGCGTCGAGGCAGTGGAAGCAGCAGGTATTTCGCGCGACAAGATACTGGTCGATCCGGGCATCGGCTTTGGCAAATCGCTGACCGACAATCTGTCGCTGATCAACAATCTGTCCATATTTCACGGCTTGGGCTGCGCGCTGCTGGTCGGGGCCAGCCGGAAACGCATGATTGGTGCATTGTCAAATGAAGCGCCAGTGGAACAACGCCTCGGCGGATCGCTTTTCCTCGCCATGAAAGCGGTGGAGCAGGGCGCGCATATCATCCGCGTCCACGACGCCGCCGAAACCGTACAGGCTGTGCAGGTCTGGCGGGGGCTTCGCGATGCGGCTTTGACGGCACGGGCATAACCCGCCTTACAGGGCTTTGACCGCATTGCTCCCTGGCCGCCTGTGGCCGACAATGCGCCCATAAGTTCGAAAAGGATATGCCATGATTGCCAAATATATTGTCGGTTACATCGCCACCGGAATAGCCTTTGCGGTAATCGACAGCTTTTGGCTGCGCACCATGTATACCCGGCTTTACCAGCCCGAAATTGGCGAGCTGATGATGAAAAGCGGCTTCCGCCTGGGGCCGGCGATTATATTCTATCTGCTCTATATATTGGGGATGATGATCTTCGCCGTTGGCCCTGCGTTGTTGAGCGGCAAATGGCAAACGGCTCTGATCTGGGGCGCGTTGCTCGGTTTCTTTTGCTATATGACCTATGACCTCACCAACCATGCCACGCTGAAGGTGTGGAGCACCAAGGTGACGGTGCTGGACATCATCTGGGGCACCGTGCTGACAGGGTCTGCCTCGGTTGTGGGATATTGGATAACGACCGCTATTCTGGGGAAGAATTGAGGTAATTTGTCGGGGACTGTCTCCACCTTCCGGCGGGAAATCTGCCCGATCCCCTAAGCGACGTCGCTGATCCCCAGATCCGCCAGTTTGCGATACAGCGTCGAGCGTCCGATCCCCAAACGGCGCGCGACTTCGGTCATGCGGCCGCGATAATGCCCGATGGCCAGACGGATAACGTCGGCTTCGATTTCTTCGAGCGGGCGCATATTGCCATCGGCTTCGTACAGGGTGACGCCGATACCGTCATTCGCACCAGCTCCGTTCGAGCCGCCATTGCCGGGCACACCGACAGCAACGGAAATCTGCGGAAATTCTTCAGGGGTCAGCGCGTCGCGTTCGCACAGAACGGCGGCGCGGAAGAGGGCGCTTTGCAACTGCCGCACATTGCCGGGCCAGCTATAGCCCCGCAACATGGTCAATGCTTCGTCAGTGATGCCCAGACTGCGCAGGCCGGGCTGATTTGCCAGGCGGCCCAGGAAATGGCGGGCGAGGGCGGGTATGTCGCTGGTCCGTTCACGAAGTGGCGGTATGGTCAACTGCACCACATTCAAACGGTAATAGAGATCTTCGCGGAATTCGCCTGCGGCCAGTTTGTCGGCAAGGCTGGAATTGCTCGCCGAAATCAGGCGGACATCGATTCGGAAACTGTGCGATGCACCCAACGGTTGGATTTCATTCTGTGTTAACAGTCGGACAAGCCGGACCTGCGTTTCCTGTGGAAGATGGTCAACTTCGTCCAGAAATACTGCGCCGCCTTCGGCCTGCTGCAATATGCCGATGCGACGGTCAAATGCCCCTGCAAAGGCATCCTTTTCATGGCCGAACAGGACCGAATCAAGAAGGGTGGGCGAAATCGCGCCGCAATTCACCTTCAGCAGTGGTAATTTGGAACGGGGGCTGGCGGCGTGGATCGCGTCCGCGACCACTTCCTTGCCGACACCCGATTCGCCTTCGATAAAGATGGGGGCGCGGCTGCGCGCGGCCTTTGCGGCAATAGCAAGAGCTGCGCGAAAGGCAGGGGCCGAACCGATGATTTCTTCGAAAGCCAGCGGCTGCGTGATTTTTTCGGTAAGGGGGTGGAGTTCCCCAAATTCCTTGCTTTTGTCAGAAGCAAGGCTGAGCGCCGCAATCAGGCGTTCGGCCGCGACAGGCTTGATGATGTAATCCGATGCCCCGGCCCGCATGGCCTCAATGGCGGCCTCGTTCGATCCGATGGCCGTCAGCAATAATATAGGAAGTGCAGGGCGCCGCGATTTCAGTTCCGCAATCAGCGATGCCGCGTCCGAACCTGGTACCCATTGGTCCAGAATGATCGCGTCGAGCATCATGCCGTCCTGGGTCCCCAGCATGGCAATGGCGGTTTCGGCGTCGCGCGCAAATACGGTGCGCCAGCCGGCACGCGAGGCGATAGCCGATACCAGCCTGCATTGGGCCGGCTCGTCATCGACAAGCATCAACAATCGGGTCTCTTGTTCTAGCATGCACCATCCATGAACAGGTTCAAGGAAAGTTGTGGTAACGCAAATGAGTAAAGACCCGATTAAGCATGGCGTATATTTTCTTTGGCGCGCCGGGTTGAGCATAAGGATAGGAGCGGTTAAGGCGCAAAAAGGATAAAGTTTCAAAATAGGAGGCAACATTGGCACATAATCAGGATCTGGGACCTGCAAAAGAAACCTATGCGGGCTTTGTGGCTCTGTTCAAATGGGGCACGATAGCAGCCGTCGTTGTTACGGCACTTGTCGTGCTGATCATCGCAAACAGCGCCGCCTGACGTGGTAAAAATCGCGGTATTGAAGGAAACCGCCACTGGCGAAACACGTGTTGCTGCATCACCGGAAACGGTAAAAAAGTATATTGCTTTGGGTGCCAGCGTGTCTGTCGAAAGTGGCGCTGGCCTTCTCGCTTCGGTGAGCGATGCGGAATATGAGGCGATGGGTGCCTCGGTCGGCGCATCGCCAGCGGTCCTGAAAGATGCCGATATCATCCTCGGGGTCCAGGGACCTGATCCAAAAGTCCTGAAGGGGTTTGCGCCGGGCGCCTGGCTTGTTGCCGGCCTTGATCCCTTTGGACAGCGTGCCCGCGTCGATGAATATGCCAAGGCGGGTGTCGAAGCACTGGCAATGGAATTCATGCCGCGCATTACCCGCGCACAGTCGATGGACATATTGTCGTCGCAGTCCAATCTGGCCGGATATAAGGCGGTTATCGAGGCCGCATCGGCCTATGGACGCGCCTTTCCGATGATGATGACCGCCGCTGGTACAGTCAGCGCGGCAAAGGCCTTTATCATGGGTGTGGGCGTCGCCGGTCTGCAGGCAATCGCCACCGCACGCCGTCTGGGCGCACAGGTTTCCGCAACCGACGTCCGTTCGGCGACCAAGGAACAGATCGAATCGCTGGGTGCCAAGGCCATTTTCGTTGAAAATGTTGCCGGTATCGAAGGCGAGGGCGCTGGCGGTTATGCGACCGAAATGTCCGACGAATATAAGGCTGCACAGGCCGAACTGGTGTCGAGCCATATCGCCAAGCAGGATATCGTTATCACCACGGCATTGATTCCGGGCCGTCCGGCACCCCGTCTGATTTCCGATGCACAAATTGCTAGCATGAAGCCCGGTTCGGTCATTTTTGACCTGGCCGTGGCCCAGGGCGGCAATGTCGAAGGCTCCAAACCGGACGAGGTCGTGGTCAAGCATGGTGTAAAGATCATCGGCTATGCCAACACGCCGGCCCATCTGGCAGCGGATGCTTCCGCACTGTTTTCGCGCAACCTTTACAACTTCCTGTCTGCTTTCTGGGACAAGGAAGCCGGTAAGCCGGTTCTGCCCGACGACGATGAAATTACCGCTGCAATCCGTCTGACAAAGGACGGAAAGGTTGTGAATGAACGCCTGCTGGCGTGAGGGGGGACTAAATGGACTTTATTTCAATCTTATCCATCTTCGTGATGGCCTGTTTTGTGGGCTATTATGTTGTGTGGTCCGTCACGCCTGCATTGCATACACCGCTGATGGCGGTCACTAACGCGATTTCATCGGTTATCATCGTAGGCGCGCTCATCGCTTCGGCGGCGGCGGGGTCGCCGAGTGCCAAGTGGCTGGGGCTGATCGCGGTGGCTTTGGCCAGCGTTAACATCTTCGGCGGCTTTGCCGTAACGGCACGTATGCTCGCCATGTACAAGAAAAAGGAGCGCTGATCGATGGAACATGCTGCTCCTCCTGCATGGGTCATGCTCGCCTATCTGATTTCGGGCGTTTTCTTCATTCTTGCATTGCGCGGCCTGTCCTCGCCGGCAACGTCCCAGCGGGGCAACCGCTTCGGCATGGCAGGTATGCTGATTGCCGTGGTGACGACCCTGGTAACGCACGAAGTCGCCTCTCTGCCCGAGATTTTGGGCGCGATCGCCATCGGCGGTGGCATAGGCTGGATTATTGCCCGCCGCATCGCCATGACGGATATGCCGCAACTAGTGGCCGCATTTCACAGCCTTGTCGGCCTTGCCGCCGTTCTGGTTGCCGCGGCTGCCTATCTCAATCCGGTCGCCTTCGGCATCACCGGAGCGGACGGCCTTATCAATCCGGTCAGCCGCGTTGAAATGGGCCTGGGTATCGCCATTGGTGCAATCACCTTTTCAGGTTCGGTCATCGCCTTCCTGAAACTGGCGGGCAAAATGTCGGGCGCGCCGATTTTGCTGCCGCTGCGCCATGTGATCAATCTGGGTACGCTTGCGGCCATTATTGGACTGGTCGGCTATTTCACCATTGACCAGTCGCCCTGGGTTTTCTGGACGATCACGGCGCTCAGCTTCCTCATCGGTTTCCTCCTGATCATCCCGATTGGCGGAGCGGATATGCCTGTCGTGGTGTCGATGCTGAACAGCTATTCGGGCTGGGCCGCCGCTGCCATGGGCTTCACCCTGCATAACACGGCGATGATCATCACCGGTGCGCTGGTGGGCTCGTCAGGTGCAATTCTGTCCTATATCATGTGTAAGGCCATGAACCGCAGCTTCATCAGCGTGATCGCCGGCGGCTTTGGTGCCGAAGCATCTGCAGGAAGCGGCGAAGCCAAGGAACAGCGCCCGTGGAAGCGCGGCTCTGCCGAAGATGCCGCCTATATGATGCAGCAGGCCGAAAATGTCATCATCGTCCCAGGCTATGGTATGGCAGTCGCACAGGCGCAGCATGTGCTGCGGGAAATGTCCGATATCCTGAAAAAGCAGGGCGTATCGGTGAAATATGCGATCCACCCCGTGGCCGGACGTATGCCCGGGCATATGAACGTCCTGCTCGCCGAGGCATCGGTGCCCTATGACGAGGTCTTTGAACTGGAAGATATCAACAGCGAATTTGCGCAAGCCGATGTCGCCTTCATCATCGGGGCCAATGACGTCGTCAATCCGGCAGCAAAAACCGACAAATCGTCGCCCATTTACGGGATGCCGGTATTCGACGTGGACAAGGCGAAGACCGTTTTCTTCGTCAAACGGTCCATGGGCGGTGTGGGCTATGCCGGTGTGGACAACGACGTCTTCTACATGGATCAGACCATGATGCTCCTCGCCGACGCCAAGAAGATGTGCGAAGACATCGTCAAAGCCTTGCAGCACTAGGCCACTTCACGCTAACGAAGGTCAACAGCCGCTCCGATACTGTGTCGGGGCGGCATTTTGATTGGCTTTTGTGAGGTGACCCATGCGTAAACTAGGATTGATCGGGGGGATGAGCTGGTACTCAACCGAGCTCTATTATGCGCGTATCAACAAGCAGGTTCTGAAACGCACCGGGGGCAGTTGCAATGCGCCGCTGGTTCTCGAAAGCCTGAATTTCTGCGATATTGCAAAAGCGACAAGCGATCAGGACTGGGACCATGTCGCCGAGGTGCTGATTGCCGCGGCGCAACGGCTTGAAACCGCTGGCGCAACCGCGATCCTGATCTGCGCGAACAGCATGCACAAGGTGTATGAGCGTGTTGAAAAGGCCGTTTCCATCCCGCTGATCCACATTGCCGATGCCGTCGGCACGAAGATGAAAGCCGACGGCGTGCAGTCCGCTGCATTGCTTGGCACGGCCAATGTCATGGCTGAAAACTGGTATCGCCAGCGTCTGGTGAAGCATGGCGTTACCTTGATGCCTGCCGAAATGGACGATGTGAAGGATCTGGACCGTATCATTTATGACGAACTGATGCTGGGCCAGGTGAAGCGGGAATCGGAACGCACGTTAAAGACGATCATCACGGAAATTGACCAGGAGGGCATAAAGGCCGTGGTCCTTGGCTGCACCGAATTGTGCATGATCGTGGATACCAAAGCCAATGTTCTGCCCATTTACGACAGCACGGAAATTCATGCCGACGCGGGCGTTGAATGGATGCTGGGCGACGGCGCCTGACTTTTCAGGCCCATCTAATTTGGGTTGGCATTTGCGGATAAGTGCGGCATCCTGCGCCCCATGAGGATGAGGAAAATCGCTATCGCCAGCGCTGCAATCTGCGCGCTTATTCAACCGGCATTTGCCAAAACCATAACGGTTGCCGCAGGTGAAGGCGCGCAGGAGCGTCTGCAGGAGGCGCTGATCACGGCGCAGCCCGGTGATACAGTCGAATTGGGGGCAGGGCGTTTTCCCCTGACCGACGGGCTGTCGCTCGACGTCAATGGCGTGACGGTCAAGGGGCAGGGCGCGAAGGAAACCGTGCTCGATTTTTCGAACCAGAAAGGGGCGGGTGAGGGCCTGCTGGTTACTTCGGACGATGTAATATTGCGTGATTTCGGGGTGGAGAACAGCAAAGGCGATGGCATCAAATCAAAAGGTGCCGACCGGATCGTCTATCACAAGCTGCGCGTTGAATGGACGGGTGGTCCCAAAGCCACCAATGGCGCCTACGGCATTTATCCGGTCGAGAGCAAAGATGTGCTGATCGACCGCGTCGTGGTTCGCGGGGCTTCCGATGCAGGTATTTATGTCGGCCAGTCGCGCAATATTGTGGTGCGCGAATCCATCGCTACCGAAAATGTCGCCGGTATCGAAATCGAAAACAGTTTCGATGCCGATGTGCACGACAATATCGCGACCCGAAACACCGGGGGTGTCCTGATTTTCGACCTGCCCAATTTGCCGCAAATGGGTGGGCATAATGTCCGTGTGTTCGACAATATCATCGTCGATAACATGACCCCCAATTTTGCACCCAAGGGCAATATCGTCGCCAATGTTCCGACCGGCACCGGCGTGATGGTCATGGCCAACCGCAATGTCGAGATTTTCGACAATCTGTTGGAAAGCAATGGAACGACCAACATCATGGTTGTCGGCTATCGCTTTCCCTATCAGGACCCCAAATATGATCCCCTGCCACGTGATGTGGTGATCTGGGATAACCAGCATGGTAAAGCGGGCTGGGACCCGCAATTTCGCGGCGGCAAGGAAATCGCCGCAGCCATGGGGGGAAGTTTCCCGGCGATATTCTGGGACGGGGCAGGCGGGCCGGAGCGGGCACCTGTCATTTCCGATTCCGTACCGGCACTTTCCCTGGGCCTGACCGACATTTCCGCCGATCCTGCCACGGCAAAGCCAGTGCCGCTTGCACCATCGGATAAACGTCCGGCGGCGTTGCCCGCGATCGTCCTGCCGGCGGCGATGGAGGCGGCGGTCCGTTAATGCGCCTGTTATTGCCATTCATGGCCTGCTTTGCCGCGGCCGTTGGTCTGGCAACACCGCAGGGACAGGTTTCGGACCAGCAAATTCTGGGGTCCACCTATCCGGCGACGCTGTCGGCCTATGGTTTCTTTGACGGGGCGGCGAACCGTCCGTCACAGCAATTGATACCCTATCAACTGCGAACGCCCCTGTTTTCCGACTATGCGGAGAAACAGCGGTTCATCTATCTGCCGGAAGGGACGCGAATAACATCCGATGCGAGCGGAAAGCTTGCATTTCCTGTGGGCGCCGCGCTCATCAAATCCTTTGGATATCCCGACAAGACCGGCGCGCTGCACATATTGGAAACCCGCCTGTTGCTGCATCAGCGCGATGGCTGGGTCGCCTTGCCCTATATCTGGCGTGATGATGGCAGCGATGCGGACTTGCGCGTTGGCGGTAAACGCATTGCGGTTGACGTTGACCTGCAGGGAACACCGACGTCGATCAGCTACGCAGTCCCGAACAAGAACCAGTGCAAGCAATGCCATTCCTCGGACGGGCAAATCGTACCCATCGGACCATTGTGGCAGAATTTGGAGTTTTCAAAAGGCAGCGACCGGAAAAAGCTGCTCCAGTGGATGCCGCAACTGGCCAAATTGGAGGCATGGGGGAAATGGAATGATCCCTCAGGCGGCACGCTTGACCAACGGGCACGCCATTATCTGAAGGTCAACTGCGGCCATTGCCACGCGCCCAAGGGTTCGGCGAGCAATAGTGGCCTGTTCCTCGACGGATCTGCCGTGGACGGTGCGGCTTATGGCATCGGAAAGCGACCGGTTGCGGCAGGGCGGGCAAGCGGCGATTTCGATTTTGTCATCGAGGCGGGCCGGCCCGAGCGGTCAATATTGATCCACCGCATGAAAAGCACCGATCCGGCTATTGCCATGCCCGAGCTGGGCCGTGCGACGGCACATGCCGAAGGCGTCAAACTGCTGGAAGAATGGGTGGCCGCAATGCCGCCCGCACATCACTGACGCATGGAGCGTTTCAGCTCGTAGCGCGAGCCCGTCCAGCCTTCGAACACCGCGTTGATGCCCGGATGGGTAATGGGACCATGTTCTACATCGGGCAGCAGATTTTGCTGGCTGACATAGGCGATGTAGCTGCTTTCGGCATTTTCGGCGAACAGATGGTAAAATGGCTGGTTCTTCGCAGGCCGTACAGGCTCCGGAATCGACTCATACCATTCTTCGCTATTGGCAAAGACAGGGTCGATGTCGAACACGACGCCCCGGAAATCGAATATCCGGTGACGCACAACATCGCCAATTGCAAATTGGGCTTCAACAACTTCGGGAGCGGGAACTTTTTCGGTCATAGCGGCAATATCATATCAATGTGTCCGCAAATCAACCTTGTCGCTTGGCAAAGCGAAAAACATCGGCTAATGGCCCCGCTCTGTCTTCAGGACGCGCCGGTTTTCCGGCACTGACCAGTCCTAAAGATTTGCGGAGAGATGGCTGAGTGGTCGAAAGCACCGCACTCGAAATGCGGCGTGCTCGTGAGGGTACCTAGGGTTCGAATCCCTATCTCTCCGCCATTATCTATTGAAAAATATAGATAATTAGCGGAAATTTGGAAGCGTTACCAAAATAGTTCCACTATAAGTCGTGCGCTAGGGATTTTCCCCGCATGCTTGCAAGTTTAAATGCTCGATCGCGCGCGTCACCATAAAAGCTAGATATATTAGCTTCTTAGGCATCCTGCTGTGTATTCAGAGCAATGATTGCTAACAATGGGCCTTTGATCCGAGCGCCGAATATTTTTCACTATTATATTCCGAAGGTCATCGGCTCTGACCTCTACTTTTCTAAACCCTACATGGGGTTCCGAGATGGAATTCGTTCATTGCGCGAGCATAATATCCGTTTCGAGCGAGCGAACCTTGCTCTCAAGATCGTCAATCTTTTCTTCGGCTTCTTTGATTTGCTTTTCCGCTTCAGTCACCCGAGCAAACAATCGTCGCTCGTTTTCAAATGAGGCGCCCTCAAAGTTTTTGGTTTCCGCACGGACTATTTCCCGAATTTCGTCTTTGGAGTGCGCCCTGGGAAGGCTGTCACAGCCAGAAAGTACAAGCGCAAAAATTATGATTATTGACCGCATTCGCTAAGTTTATCCTTCAATTATGTGGGATTTTATCAACCGTCTACTGCTATCGCAATCCAGTATTAACATATCATGCGCCTTGCATGTTCAGGGTGCGATTGCAGGATAGTGATCAAGTATTTCTTGCGTGCATGTGCGGCTTAATTCAAAGTCTTGCCTGCAATCTTATTTAATTCTCGAACGAGCAACGATCGGTGTAAAAATGTCATTCAGTTGGAATTGTCCATTTTGTTCAAGTACTCAAACTGTCGTGCCTGATAAGCATACTGTTTATGACCACCATATAAAATTTGAACATCAAGCTGAGGGGCTGATGATGTCGAGAATGTCCGCGACTAGTTGCGCAAATCGAAGCTGTCAGCGAACATCGTTTAGAATTCAAATAGGCGGCGCAACCTATACAGGCTCCAGTTGGACGTTCAAATCCGGTTCGATTTTGTTCAGCCAACAAATAGTTCCGCAAGGAACGGCCAAGCCGCAACCTTCTTATATCCCGTCTGCAATTGTAGAAGATTATACGGAAGCCTGTCTTATTCGAGAACTAAGTCCCAAGGCAGCCGCAACGCTTATTAGGCGGTGCATCCAAGGAATGATCCGAGACTTTGCTGGGATATCAAAGCCACGACTTATCGACGAAATAAAGGCACTTAGGAAAGCTATCGACGACGGATCTGCAGATCGTTCAATATCTATCGAATCAGTAGACGCGATTGATGCTGTCCGAAGTATCGGTAATATTGGAGCGCACATGGAGCGCGATATTAACGAGATTGTAGAGGTCGATCCTGGCGAAGCTCAAGCGCTGATTGAACTAGTCGAAATGCTGTTCGATGAATGGTACAGTGCGCGTGAAAAGCGAAGGAAGCGGCTGAGCAGTGTGCTTAACATTGCAGACGACAAGAAGGCCACAAAAAGCGGAGTCGTTGTAGCTAACGCCTCAGTCGTCAACGCTATGCTCGGAATGCCTCAGGCCTCGGATTCTGATAACGATGTTGCTGGCGCTGATTAGATTAATTTGTCAAATCGCAGTTGCCGTAATCTAGCCGTTCACAAGGGGTTCCGACCATCTGAGTGTAAGATTCGCACGAGCGCGGGCAATGCCCTCAGTTGACGTCGGGCCGGTCGACCGCCCGCCGTGGAACTTGCACCGGCCATTCAATTCCAGATCGACGCGATTGCATGGCTCGCCTTTGCGGTTGCGGGCGCCGCACTTCATTCCAACCAGCACCGAGGGCAAAGGATTGTGAACGGGTTTTGAATTGTGGCGATAACCAGTCGCAGCCCACGCCTTATGGCGATTTGCGCTCTCTTCCCAATGTTCGCGCCAAAGTTTACGCAATTCCCGTGTGCCGTATGTCATGTCGCTTTTATAATTCCGAAAGTTGCCTAGTCCGCCGCCGCTAAATTGTTGATTTTACGATTTGGGGGGGGGCGCTACAGTTGCTACATTGCTACAATTGGCCGATAAATCTAATGGCATTTGGGGGAATCATGACCGCTGTTAAATCGATTTGTTTAGCCGTGAGCGTCTGCTGCGCCGGCAATGGGCCGATGACCGCTTGCCGTGTATTATTGAGGCGATAATGTCCCAGTTTTTGGAATTGCAGGTTGATATAATGATCACGCTTTGGGTGCGCTCCCATGGCTCAGGCAAGGGATATTCAAAACATCAGTTATTAGAGGCTGAGCGCAGATCAAAAAATACGAAAATCGGTCCAGTAAGCAAAGCCAGAGTTGATGCTGCACTAGATGATCTAATTGGAAGGGGCCACGTATGCGAGGATGACCTAGACGAAAATGCTGAAGTGCTTTTTAAAATAACAAAAAAGGGAATTTTCTGGATCGAAGACTGGCATCGAGTTGAAAAGGTGAATGGCGGATTTTTGTTTCACCGCAGAAGGGATGGGCAAATTTTTGTCGATTCGACTTACAATGAAGTCGTCCAAAGAAAGCTGAAATCAGCAGCCGTGCAGGTCGATTCAATCAAGAATGCGGATGCCCATTTTTGGACCAAATGGGGCGCGATACTGACGGGCATTTCGATCTTTGTGGCGATTGTTCTAGCTGCGATTTTTTAGTGTTTGCCATTTTCTTGTTCGCCATGGCTGACTGCGCTGGTCAATTTCTCTAACGGATGACTAAACTCAAAATAGATTTGGGGAGGTTCGATGAGAAATCTATTAAAACTTATGTTTATAGGATTGTTTATCTCGGCAACTCCATCGCATGCAGTTTTGAAAAGAGAGGCCCAGATTAGATATCAGACGCAACAAGGCCCATCGAAGTGGTACAAAGTGCAGGTCAATTTTTTAACAGGGCAAGAGTTGTCGACGGCGACTAGCAGTTTGAGATATTCCATATTTAAGAGTTATGCTGTCGTTTTTTGGGGCGAGAACGAGGCAACTGTTATCGAGTTAGGTGGCTATAATTTCTGCAGTGGCGAATACACTGAATCTTGCTTACCAATTTTAGGCCGGTCGAAGGGCACCGATAACGAGGGGCGTGAATGGGAGATTTGCACCGGAATAATTTGTTGAAGGTCAATCTACCTTAGGATTTCCAAAATGAGCCAAGTTAAGTGTCCCAAGTGCGCAGAATTGATTCAAAAAGACGCGAAAGTTTGCCGGTATTGCGGCGCCAAATTTAACAGTGCAGCGGGTACCGTTATCGGCGCGATTGCCCTTGGCGGACTGATACTTTTGTATTTTGGATCGAGTAGCAGTGACGTGGCTACACCAGCCAGCATTGAGACATTGTCGCCGCAGGTGCGCCAGCAATGCGGTGAACTTATTAGCAATGCCCTTAAATCCGGTGTTATCACTAAGCGCCCGAGCGCAAATCGAATTGAATTCGCCGACGCCACTTGGGCGACGATAGACGCGGATACCAAACGCAGTACAATGGCGGCAGTCTCTTGCGACGCATTTGGCAAGACGTCCGGTGATTTGGATTTCAACCAATATGTAGTGGTCTATGGTTCCACAAGTGGCAAACGATTGGCGATGCTCACATCCGCAGGATTTGATTTCGAATGATTTTCCCGCTCATCTAAAACCGGATGCGGCTTGGCTGGCAATTGATCCATTAGCGTGATGTTTATGACGCCGCGCTCTTTGGGATAGGTATAGCCCGCCAGCCCTCGCCATATAATCCAGGCGAACGAATTGCCCTCTCCCTGCCACGAAAGCTTGTCGATGCGGTCTGGGTCAAATGTGATTATCGCGAATCTTTTGCGGGCCATTGTCACGCAATAGGAACAAAGAACGAACATTAGCAAGATTTTGTAATGCAGCCTTGCCATGCGAGCGATTATCAATCACCAATATAGCAAATTTTTGACAGACATGGCGGGGAGACGCGATGAGGAAGCTGGTCATTCAAATCACGCTGCTGTGGTCCATATTTTTTGCTTCTCCGGTGCATGCCGAACAAACAGCCGAATACTTTATAACGAAAATTGACGGTCCGGATCTGACAACCGCCGTGATGGCCAAGCAGTTGCTTAACGCCTATGCGATAGGAATTACTTGGGCTGAATGGGATGCTGTAAAGAGAGGGGCTTCGCCTGTCATCTGTATGCCCGATAAACTTGCTTTAACGGTCGATCAGACTGTGGACATACTTCGCAGGGCTATGACAAACAATCGATCGATTGCGGAGGCTCCCGCAGGGCTGGCACTGATGGAAAGTTTAAAATCGACTTTTCCATGTAAATAGTCTCTGGAATTCAAAGACCACTCTCAATCCTGTCCGCCGTTCGCCTAAGCATCGCGACAAATGACGGGCGGGCATTGTTCCCCTCCCACAGCCTTTGCATCATCCAAGCCGCGCTAATCAGCGTTCCCGATACGTCGAGCGCCATGTCGCGGGTGGCGCCAAGCGAGTGCATGCGTTCGGTTAGGATCGCGACGATCTCGCCAGCCGCCTTTTGCATGGACTCGGCTGCAGCCATTTCTTGTTCGCTATGCATGACTATCTCCCAAGGCTCGGCCGCTGCCCGCGCCGGAAAGTTTCCGCCACGGCCATACTTGTAAGCTGCGGTTCGGCGGCTCGAACAACTTCAACGGCAACGCCAGCCGAACGGGAATCAATCCGCGCGTCAATGTCACCCGACAATTCGACCCGAAGCGCAACGGCTTGGGCCGTCTGTGTCCCGCTGGGCTGCGTAAGGTTCATCTTCGACAAAGGGACAATGGATCCAGCCACGTCGGGCCGGAAAAACTCTGGGCGCGTGCCTTCATTGACTCGATAAATCTGGCCCGCACTCACAGGCCCGCCGGAAGCGCGGCCAGGTGCACCGAATAGCCCACCTATTGCGTTGCCCACACCGGAAATAAAGCCTCCCAATCCGCCGCCGCCTTCTTTCAAACTTTCAAGCAGGGGCTTGATAAGCAGCAACTGGGCTCCGGTTTCAATCAATTGTGCGGTTAGCCGTTTGAATGCATTTTCAAGCACGTCGCCAACATCGCCCCCAAAGGCGATGGTGCGGGCCAATTCGGAATTGAGATCCTTTAGGGCGTCGACGGCAAATTCCTCGGCCTTGTCGCCAAAGTTCAATTTGCGAAGGTCTGCCAGATAGCTTTGGGCTGGGCCAGCGTTGTCCCGTGCCAAGCCCTCTTCGTCCAGCAGCCTACGACGCTTAAGACGCGCACGGGCCGCGTCGGCGTCGGCTATTTCGCCGGCAGCGATTGCGGCTTCCAATTCCTTTTCGGCAATCTGATATTGCAGATCGAGCGACTTTTCGGCGAGGCGCTGGCGTTCCTTACGATTGTCGGCATAGGCGGCCTCGCGGTCGGCGAGTTCAGTCTGGTCTGCCAGATCGTCCAATTCCAGCCGCGTGCGCTTTTCTTGTGCCTCTCGCGCTATTTGGGCCGCGTTGTTCGTGGCTTCGCGTTCGGCGATGGCTACGGCAATCTGCGCGGTCTCGTCGTTCAGTTTGAGAAGCTGGGCGCGTATTGATTTATTCTTCTGGTCGGAAAGAATATTGGCTTCCTCGGCAATGCGGTTGGCTTCGATGCGCTGCTTTTCCGCCGCCAACAAATCGGCGGGATTGCCTGTCAATTGCGCGCGTGCGACCGCCACGTCGGCAGATACGCGGTCGAGTTCGATTGCCCATTCATCCAGTTTTTTAGCGACTTGCTTGGCAGGCTTGTCGAATAAGTCGATTAGGCTGCCCAACGCTTTGATATCAGCGCCAGTTCCAGCGCCAGGGGTGCCAAGGCCGCCAATGCCCAGAATGTCGTTTAGGCCCGTCCCTGCGAAGTTCTTGCCCGCAACAAAGCCACCGCGTCGACCGGTCGGCGAATATCCACCGCCCCGCACAGCGTTAGCGCGCATTTCTTGCCTGCCGACGTCGGCGTCACGGCTCCGAATGGCTGCGCCGGTGCTAAAATTGGTGCCGGTCACCTTCTCGAATAAGTTACCAGGACGATTGGCGGCCACCTTGTAAAACTCATTCAACCCCGTAATCGCTTTGCCAGCGGCGCCAACAACTGCGGTTAAGGCATCGGCAAGCGCCAAAATGGCGCCGGCGTTGTCTGATACGGTGCCAGCGATTTTAGCCGCCAACACCTGCCGAACGGCGTCTAACTTGTCCGCCGTTTCATCGGCTTTCGCGATCTGCTCACTCGAAAGCACAAGGCCAAGCTTTTGCGCGGCATCGCGCAACTGATTGACGCCCTTCGATCCTTCCGAAAGCAAAGGCAGCAACTTGGCGCCGGATTTACCGAAAAGGTCGAGCAAAAGCGCAGATTGCTCCGCTGGGCTTTTGATTTTCTGCAATCCGTCGGCAATCAACGGGATTGCGTCGCCGGTGGCAATAACATTGCCCTTGGCATCTTTGAGGCTGATTCCAAGCTTTTCGAAGGCTTCGACTTGGGCTTTTGTCCCATTGACCCCCTCGCCAATGCGCCGCGTTAGTTGGCCGAGCGCCATATCCACTTCTTCGGTAGCGAGTCCGGCCTGCGATCCGGCATAGCGGTATTCCTGCAGCGCGCTTGTGGTAACGCCTAACTGTTGCGCGACTTCCCCAAGTGAAGAGGCATAATCCAGCCCAGCTTTGACGGCTTGCACCACCGCATCGACGCCGAGTGTCGCAACGAAGCCAGCGGCTGCACCTTTGGCCAGCGAGAAGCTGGAACGCATGCTTTCGCCCATTTTTAGGCCTCGCTTTTCAATTGCACTAAGGCGCTGATCTGCAATTCGTTCGGTTTGGCGCAAAGCGGCATTATACTCTTTTGCATCAACCGATAGCTTGATCACGAGGGGGTCAAGTTCTGGCATGAATTATTCCTGCTAATTCTAGGGACGCACTAAATTACGCGAACGAAGCCAAAGCCAAAATCGACTGATTTCATGCTTAATAAACGCAGCGCAGATGAAGGGATTTGGGAACATTTTAGGGAACACTTTGGAAATTTCGATGATGATAAGCATTCTAGCGATTTCGCGGCGGATAAAGGTTCCGCCTAAGGGGTGCCTTCGGTCGGAAAATGAAAGAAACCGACCGAAGGCTATCGCCCCGCTATACGCGCCAGCGGAAGGCGCGCAGCAATCAAGACGAGGCGAATTCATGATTAGACTCCAGGGTGCCGAAACGTGGTGACGGGTTCGGGCGCCTTGGCTAACTTGGTGACCGTGATGCCGGCGATGGCGTTAAGGCGCTCGGCCTCTTGTGGCGTAATCTGGATATCGGTTTCGCCGTTCGAGATTTGGCCTTTACCAATCGAACCGTCGCGAAACTGGCCATCAAACTGGTTAGGCTGGCCATTCGATACCTTGGCGCGATGCCAGATATATGGCGAAGGCTGGGCCGCATTTTTCTTTGCCCGTTCCAAGGCAAACAAACGCTGTTGGCGTAACCATTCGCCATGATCCACAGCACGCGTGGGTCGTGGCCATGCCATTTCGAATGATCCAAGCTGCGGCACTTGCATTTCGGTCAAGCGGCGCGCCTGGTTGACGCCATAACGGAACATGCCGTCACAGCCACGCGCCACGGCCTCGGCGCTGCTATCGTAAAGCCCTGCTGCCTTCATACGCGCGTCATTCGATTGGATCGCGTCAAATAGCGCGGTCATTCGGTCGACGATTTGCGGCCACTCGGCTTTGATGCGTTCGGCGAGTGCGTCGCGTTCGGCTAATGCGTCTTTGCGTTCTGCCTCGGCACTTGCCCGCTTGTCGGTTTCCTTGCGGGCCTGCAGCTTGGCTTCTAGGTCGACTATTGCCGCGTCAAGCATTGCCGCATTACGCGCCGCACGTTCCGCACCTCTAGCCGCTTCATCGCGGTCGGCTTGGGCCAGCCGGAAGTTCACTGCGTCGGCGCTCTGGCTTACGTGCAATGCCGCCTGTGCATCGCGCTCGGCTTTCGTGTCTACAATTAGCTGCTCGATATCAGACGTGCGGCTTCGCACGCTGGCGCTGGTCAGGCGTTCAGATAAGGTCTTTGCCATGAGTCGGCTCCCATGATTTTAAGGAAATGTGGCAGACCGCGTTCAACGTGCGGCCCATTCGGTCACTGGTAACGCAGCCTGCGAATTGCAGCCGTCGCGTCGGATCCGTAATGGTCGGCCATGCTGGGCTGAGTCGGATTTTCACTGTCGGCGGCCTCAATCATCGGAGCGCCAGCGTATCGGGCGGCGCTGAATGCCTTTGCGTCGGCCATGCCCTTTGCGCGATAGTCAGCTAGATTCTGTTGCCTTGCGTCACCAATGCGCAGTTCGGGGCCTCCGCGAGCCTCGGCCACTATCGCGATATGGTTGGCCTTTATGCCGACCTGCTTGGCCTGATACGGGGTGCCGTCGGGTGCAACGCCATCGCCCCATTGCAGTTCGCAGCTATATCCAGCGCTTAACTGTTTGGCGGTGCCAGAATCGATTGCGCTAATCGCGCTAGCGTCCGCAACCATCATGGGGATTTCAAGAAACGCGCCATTGCGGGCAACGCGTCCTTCGGTAAAGCCGACGCTTAAGCGCTTCCAGTTATCTGCGGTAACAGGTTCGCTTGGGTGGCCCAGCGTGATTGATTTGTGCGCAAACGACGCCATTGCGTCTTCGTGGAAAACTTCGTCTTCGGACCGGTAAACGGTCACGCTTGAAAGGTCGGGGCGTCCAACTTCGCTGCCTAAATATACTTGGGTGCCTGATCTGGCAAACTTAACGACGGCGGCTAGTCTGCCGTCCGGTAAGCGGCGCACGCTTTCAATGGGTGCGCGGTCGACGAAAGTCATGGTCATTATAATTCTCCAATGGGGCCAGGCGACGAATTCGCGGGGCCGGTCGGTGATGTGCAATTGCACTAAGTGTCGCACGGGTCTTACCCACGGCAGCTATTTCACAGGGTCGATTAGCCAAGCAGGTTCATTTGGTTCGCTGTGGCAATAGGCAGTCATCATCGCCTTCAGCCTGTGTCGCATTGGGTTACGGCGCATTAAAGCGCGCTCGGCCAAAACGGCTTCTTTGCCCGCCTCATTGACCCAGCGCCCAATTACCCGCCACGAACACCGATAGTACCAAGGCGCCTCGCGCCAGCCGAGAATAGAGAATGCTCGGCTAAAGTTCTTTGGCATCGGACGGCGGCAAATGTTGATAATTGATGGGTCCTGCTGTCGCCAATCTGCAATCGTGCATTTGGTTGGTGTAGCACGCCTATTGGGCGGCCATTTCCGCCCATGTAACGATGTAGTGATGTAATGTGGCGGTGAAATTGTTTCATCGATTTGCATTCCCAAGAGATAGAAATTGAGGGCAGCGTCATTACAGACGCTGCGGAACGCCCACTTAGGTTTTCATGATATGCCAACGCCTGTCCGGTTCGATGACGGCCAGCCAGCCATGATCTATCAGTGTTGCAATTGCGTTCAAGCGCAACGGTTTGCTCGACCTTGTGACGTTTGGCCCGCGTTGCTGAATATCCCGCATTGAAACTTCATTTTGCGGCCAGCTATCGCAGAGCCATTCCCGCAGCTTTTCGGCGATCTGGGTCTCTTGCGAAACGGTTGCAATGTTGGCCAGCCGTGCGGCCTCTGAAAGGTAGAAGCGCGCTAGCTTAATCGCGTCGGCCATGAACGATCCGTTGACCTGGGTAGCGGCGATATCATGCCATAACGTAAGCACACCCGCGATCCGCGCTGCCTGCTCGGCTGACTTACTTGCATGGCCACGGATAGGTTCATAAATCCCCCCTTTTGCTTGGGCGATTTCGATTTCGTCACTATAGTCGATTAGCAGCGCCCGCGCATCGGCAGCCAGCAACAGCGTTCGTGGCTCTAACGCCCTTGTTTCTGGGTCCATTGGCAATTTGCGTGCAAGAATGCTGCGCATCCTAAACTCGAAATGCTTGGCGGCAGCACCCAATTCCCTAGCATTATGGTGCAGTCGTTTGCCAATGTTGGAGGGCGGCTTGCATATTAAGCAGCGAGGTAAGAATCCGCTTCCGTCCGCCAAAGGATCGGCCAGTAAGCCGTCGGCGATAACAGGTTGGATCATCAAGTGTAGACTTAGGCGGCGGCCATAAAGTGTTATGCTTCCATCGCCGCTCCGCGTCCGCTTGATCGGCTTTGCCATCCATAGGTTATTCAATGCGGCAAGCGTCTTTTGAGCGTTGTCTTTCGACATTGCGTGGCCGCCCAGAAACTGCCCGCCTTCGTCGGAGAACAGCCCAAGTGATGGCTGGCCGGTCGCGAACAGCTTAGTGAGGCCTTCGAATGTAGGTTCTGTTACCAGCCGATCGGTCGACGGTGGCTCGACAGGCGCCGTGCCCAATGCGTTCAAATCAGCGACGCTAGCTCTGCCCGACTTAATCTTGTTACGAACAGCTTGGAGACTCTCGTCATAAAATACTTTGGCATTAAACCATGCTTGGCGAGTGGGAGCATTTTCGCGGATCTGCTCTTTTTCAAAATCCTCGACCGGCTTCATGACTGGCTCATCGCAACTACTTTTCCGTTCGCCGGATTCAGCGACAGTGAGGCAGAACAGCGAAAGCGGTCGGTTTCCCCCAAGCGTCTCGACGTCTGCAAATCCTTGCACGGCAAGGGCAGCAGCGGCCAAGGCCGATTGAGCGGGCAGGGCGACCGGCGCTTGGGTTTTACCCTGCAATGCCCGCACGATACCGCTGAGGCCCGACGCGTCCAGTGCATCAATCGGATAATCCGCGATTGCTGGATATTCCGGCATGATCGGGATTGGCTGGCGAGGTGCAATTTCCGATGCATCGCTTAAGCGCGATTTTAGATCTGACGTGACCATTATTCACCCGCCCTTGCTGCAACCGACATTGCTTCGGCGTTGAAATCTTTATGGCCTAACGCTGGACGAATGATGCGGACAGAATAACCCTTGGAGGCGAGAGACTCGCCGCATTCTTGCGCAGCCTTCCGGCCAGGTGCGTCGTTGTCGGCGCCGATAATTAACTTGCGAACGCTTTCTGGCAGGGCAAGCGCCGCAAGATTAGACGTGCCAGCGGTCGCCCAAGTAGGCTGCCCTAATTCTTGCGCCAGTGTCAGGCCATCCTCTAAGCCTTCGCAGATCGCGACCGTATCAATCGGATTGCCGATCCTAATTGCACCGCCACGAATGCTGCCTAACGATAACTTTGGCTTTGCGACCGCAGCTTTGCCGATGCCAACGGGGTCGAGATAGGTTCGCTGAATTCCGATAGGTTCACCCGCTACATTTTGCACAAGCGCGACGAGCACCGGATATTGCGGCCCAGATTTGCCGTAATGCAGCCGGGTGAAGCGTATTGTCGGCGGCAGGGGCATGGTGATGGCCCGCAACCGCAGATAGGCCTCCGCTGGCGTGCCCGTGGCGTCCTGTGCGGCTTCCCAGATCGCTAGCGCTTCCGGCGTCCGATCATCCTTCGGCGCGCGGTCTAAAATCGCGGGCGAATAAACAGCCTTTGGCAACATATCGCCGCCCAGCCGGTCGACGGCTTCAGGAAATGTGTATCCATACGCTTTTCGCACAAAATCGATCACATCGCCCTGCCAACCGCAGCCGAAGCATTTCGCGCGCTCATCGCCAGCATAGATCGTAAAGCTTGGAGTGCGTTCGGAGTGGAAAGGGCAAAGGCCTTTCCATTCTCTGCCAACCTTGCGGAGCTTCACCATCGTGCCTGCAATAGTCGACAATGGATTGAGTGCCCTTACGGCGTCAACATCGACTGGATTGCGTAGCAATGTAGCGGTTGTAGCGGGGGGTGTGGAAAATTGCAGCGCGGTCACTTGCTGATCTCGCCACGCAACCAGGCATCGGCTTGCTCGATTGAATATGAGGGGAGGGAAGGCTGGCCATCGCCGATCAAATAGATCGGATAAACTTGGCCACTTTCGCCAGCGCGACGGGCGGCGTTTGCTATCATGAACGGGTGAATCGGCTGGCCGATTTTAAATTCATGATCGCCTGCCAACAATTGCAGCGGCATTGGGTTGTTGGTCCATTTCCAAAGCAGCGGCTGGGCGCATTTAACGCGGCCTCCGGTCGATTTTTGCAGTATTTCACGGCAAAGTAATTCGACACTTTCTTGCTCGCGACTCATGCTGCGCCACCTTCGATCAAACGGCGCAAGCTTTCCGCTTTGACAATTGTGCGTTTGCCTATTTTGACGGTTTCCAAGCGACCGTCTTTAATCAGTTCGTACAGTTTGGTGCGCTTGATAGAAGAAACGGCGCAAGCATCGTTTACGCCGTATCCTAATGGGCTGGGTCTATTGTTCATTTTCGGTTTCCCTTGTGCGTTATTGCACGGGAGACCAATTAGTCAGGCAGCAGACCGCCTTGGGGGATATAAAATTTGGTTAGCGAAAAAATTCTATCAAGGCGTCGCCTGACCCAAAATGATTCAGCTTCCGGTCGCCGTGCAACCTCATATCGTTCGCACGGCTCAGAACCGGATCAATCCATTGAGTTTCAAGCAATAGGTGCTCTAACGGTCTTGACATATTGATAGCATAACGAACCGAGGCTAAATGTCCGTTCATGGCTGCCGCAAGATGCAAAACAGGGCGGAATCGACGCCAATATCGTTTGTAGATTTGCTTTCTGTCATCTTCGCCTGTGGCATAAGTTGCCAGTCGCCGAGCGACGGTTCCCCACGATACCGGCCAAGGGGCGATCTCGATGCCATCTTTCACAATTGATAGTGTTGAAATTTGACCTGCATTGAGTGCCTCAAAGAATAACTGATCAATTCGCCGCATTCGGGATTGCGTAGTTTTATTCTCGACGGCTTTCCCGCTCTCATACCTCGGCGTCTGACCGCAGAGGCGTTGGAGATAGCCATATTGAGTGTGCACGGCCCGCTCCCTTTGCTTTTCATCGTCGGGATAAGCCAACCACGCAACGATTTGCCGCGCGGCTGCATGGTTATCGGTGGAAAGACGAACAATCGGCATTAATACTCCGCCTCCCAAGCGGATCCCAAGTTATGACGGGGAAGCGCGTGGGATGCGCGCTTGTCGGATGGCCTGCCTATCCCCGCCAAAGACGATCAGTGGATCGTGCGCTGCCTATCCGCTGTGATCTGGTTCAACATTTCGAGAGACTCGGCCTGATCGGCTAGCGAGCATCCGATAAATTTACGGACAAATGTGACCGTTTGGCCATCGCTGAGAACAGCGCCGCCCACAGATTCAAACTGTTCAATCCACTCGGCCGCAACTTGCATTTGATCACGATTTGGCATTTCAATTCCCTTCTACAAAAAGATGTTATCCAGCCGATCCGCGAATTGGGCTGACATTGGATTCGGTGCCGGTGCCGGCCTCACAAAAAGCCGCCCAATCTGCCATTAGTCGGCGGCGCTTTTCAAACAGATCCCCACGTCGATAAGCGGCCTCTGATTTGTTGCCTATAGTGTGCGCCAGCGCCATTTCGCAGACTTCGTGAGCGTACGCAGTGCATTCGGCGCTCCAATCCCGAAACGCGGATCGAAAGCCGTGCACGGTGCAGTCGACCTTCATACGGCGCAATAGCATCGACATGGCCATGCCAGACAACGCGCGCCCCTTTTCTGCAGGAAAAAGCCAATCCTTACCCTGTGCCTTAGTGATCTTTAGAATCTCGATCGCACGGGCGGATAGGGGGACTCGATGCTCCTTGCCCGCTTTCATCCGCTCGGCTGGAATAATCCAAATAGCCTTATCCATATCGACTTCGCGCCATGTTGCGCCAAGGGCTTCGCTTGTGCGCGCCGCTGTCAGAATAACGAATTCAAGCGCCAGCGCTGCCATTGCCTCCCGTTCCCGCAATTCGGCGATGAATGCACCGATTTCGGTATAGGTCATCGCCTTGTGATGGCCGCGCTGCAGTTTGGCGCGTTTTGGCAATATCTGGGCAATATGTCCGCGCCAGCGGGCAGGGTTGTCGCCTTCGCGGTATCCCCGCGCCTTAGCTGCATCAAGCACGATTTCAATACGACCGCGTAATCGGCTGGCTGTTTCCGGTTTGTCTTGCCATATCGGTTCCAGAATTTTCAAGACGTGCGGTGTGCCAATGCTTGCGACCGACAAATCACCGATAATAGGGTAAACATAGGTTGATAGAGTGTTGCGCCATTGCTGCCGATGCTTGCCATTGCGCCAGCCACCTTCGTTGGCTTTTATATACGACTCGGCGACTTGCCTGAATGTGATTCGGGAAATCTCTGCAGCCTGCGCGGCGGCGACCGCCTCTTCGGCCTCGCGTTGGCGCTCCGCAAGGGGGTCAATACCTGCTTTCACCTTTAATCGCAGTGCGGCTGCCAGATCGCGCGCCGATGATAACGATATGGCATCATGCCCAGCGGTGCCTAAACCAATATCCCGCGATTTGCCCTTTAGCATAAAGCGGTAGACCCACGACCGAGATCCGCTTTCCTTGACGAGCAAGTAAAGCCCACCACCATCGGCGTGTCTTCCTGGTTTGGCCGACTTCACCGTCATTGCGGTAAGTGCATTGCTCAATTTTCGAGGCATGATTTCAAAATTCCCTAAAAGGTTCCACAATAATACGCCGGTTTTAGGGGAACGCAAGCGGACAATAGCGGATAGCTGTGGAATAACGTACGGCGCTGAAAGTTAAAAAAGTGCCGTAAAATATGGCAATATCGACAATTAACGGACAATAACGAACAAGGTAGTTAGGCGGACTATCTCTCCGCCAATTTTGGTGGTTCAGCTTATGGCAAAAGGGGTGGCTTTACGGTGCCGCCTTCGCTAGCACGCGTGCATTCTTATTTGGGATTTTCATATGCGTAACCGATTCTTGCTTCTCATTCTATCTACCGCGCTTGCCTCTTGCGGCAGCTCGCAACTGGGCGGTGCAGGCAGTGTTTCGGACGTGAAAGTCGTGGAAAGTGATGTGCTTCCCGAGCCTACGCGTCTTGATTTGTTCGAGCAGAATCGCCCCTATCTGATTGGTCCGTTTGACAAATTGACCATCGATGTGTTCGGCATTGAAGAGTTGAGCAAACAGGAAGTCCAGACCGACGCCGGCGGACGTATTTCTTTCCCCTTGGCCGGTATCATTACGGCTGCGGGCAAAACGCCCGGCGAATTGGAAGAAGAGATAGAGAGCCGTTTGCGCGGCCAATATGTTCGCGATCCGCAGGTGACCGTCAATCTGAAAGAGACCGTTAGCCAGGTTGTGACCATTGACGGTCAGGTGCGCGAACCCGGCCTTTATCCCGTTATCGGCCGCATGACGCTGATGCGTGCGGTTGCCGTCGCCAAAGGTACGGCGGAATTTGCAAAGTTGGATGATGTCGTCATTTTCCGCACCGTAAACGGCCAGAAAATGGCCGCGCTCTACAATTTGAAGGCGATCCGCCGGGGTTATTATAACGACCCGGAAGTGTTCGCGAACGATGTCGTCGTCGTCGGGGATTCGCAGGCCCGCCGCCTGTTCAAGGATGCCCTGCAAATTGCACCGACATTGCTGACGCCGCTGGTCTATATTCTCACCAATAACTGATGTTTCATCACGGTCGGGCCTAGCTTTTTTCGGCGATAGGGTCGATTTGCGACGAGTTGAACCGGTGCAGATTGGATTTGATATATTTGATCTTGTTCTTCAAAATAATATGCTATGGTTGAATTCTGGTTGGGGTGGCCAGACACTGATTTATCGGGGGCTTTATGGCGTTCCACTCCCGCGTCGTTGATGGCGCATTAGAAAAACCGGTTCTGGCGATGCAGGAACGCATGCTTGGCGTCCCCATCACCGAACGGAATTTTCGCGAAATATCGCTGCGTCACGACAAGGAAGACCGCATTTTCTGGTGTTTCATGGACCAGACAGGCCGTCCGAGCTATACCTACAGCTTAGGTGCCGAGATTCAGCAGGTTCAGGACTGGATTGCGAACAACTACACCCTGCCGGCCAATGGCGGCCCCGACGATTTGCGCTATTTTGTCTGCGGATCCAAAACACCCGGTATCTACAATCTGGGCGGCGATTTGCGGCATTTTGCGGAATGTATCCGCAACCGCGATCTGGCGGCGATGCGCACATATGCGGAAACCTGTGTTCGCATGCAATTTGCCAACGCAAACGGCTTCGGCGCGCCGATTATCACCATGGCACTTGTTCAGGGCGATGCCCTGGGTGGCGGTTTCGAACATGCGCTTGCATTCGATATTCTGGTCGCGGAACGGAGCGCCCGCATGGGTCTTCCGGAGATTATCTTCAATCTGTTCCCGGGAATGGGCGCCTACAGCTTCCTTCTGCGCAGGGTAGGACGCAAGGTTGCGGAGAACTTCATTCTAGAAGGCAAGATTCACAGTGCGGAAGAACTGCACGAATTAGGCATCGTCGACATCTTGGTCGAGGATGGTCAGGGCGAGGCCGCGATCATCGATTATTGCCAAAAGGGGCAGGCGCGCTTTGCAGCGGAACGGGCGGTCTATCTCTCGCGGCGGGTGACGAGCCCCGTCGAACTTGAAGAATTGCTCCGTATTACAAATATTTGGGCGGAAACCGCCATGACCTTGACCGAGGCCGATGTCCGCAAGATGGAGCGGCTTGCCGATGCCCAGGAACGGCGCATCCAGCGGAGTCTGAAAGCCGTTACTTGACCGCGGCGAGCGGGGCTGGTGCGGCGTAACTGTCCAGCATCGCCTTCAGCGCGTCGAGGACTTTGTCGAGTTCGGATTCTATTTTTGCCAGATAGACAAAGCGGTTTTCGTCAAACTCCGCTTCGGTAACCCGTTCCAGACGGCCACATATCTCACCCAGCGTTTTCGCGCCCATATTGTTGCTCGAACTCTTGAACGCATGGGCGCAGAAGCGGAAATCGCGGACTTTCCCCTGATGAACCGACTGCCGCAACGGTTCCAACGTCTGTGCGGCGTCTTCGAAAAATCCTTCGATCATGCCGCGCACGAACTGGTCGTCACCGATGGACTTCAAATAGCTGAGCTGGCTCGCATCAATCGCATCGGAAACGGCGTGCTGCTGCGGGTTCAGGGGCACGACGACCTGCAACGGGTCGCTGGCATCCGCAATGACAGGCACATTTTCAGGATCACCCCCGCATAGCTGTTCAATTGCCGACAGCAGCAATTTTGCGTCAACGGGCTTGGTAATACGCATATCCATGCCCGCCGATTTGCAGCGTGTTTCGGTTTCGGCGGTCGCGTCCGCAGTCACGCCGATAATCGGCAGATGTTGCCGCCCGCCCTCGATCTGCCGCCACATCATGCAGGCATCGATACCGTTCAGCCGGGGCATGTTGATATCGAGCAGCAATATGTCAAACGATCCGGATTCAAGCGCATCCAGCGCCTCGTCCCCGTCGGTGACCATGACGACTTCATGACCTGCCGAACCTAATATGGCGCCCAAAACATTGCGGTTTGTGCGGTTGTCGTCGGCCACGAGTATCTTGCGGCTGCTATAGCTGACCGGTGCTGCAACCTCTTCGCTGTCGCCGTTGCGGAAATGAGAAGCGAAGGAACAGCCTATACGGATGGCGCTGCGCAATTCCGCAAAATTGGCGGAAGCGGGCAGGATCGAGGCGAATGCGGCGCGCAACGCCACCTCCTGCAGATCGAAATCGCGGTCGTTGGAAATAAGAACCGGTGCAACTTCGGCTGCGGCAAATTGTTGCCAGATCGGGCTGTCGGGGTCGATTTGCCGCGCAAGATCGTGGGAGATAAGCGCGACCTTGAACCGTTGCAGGCCCTGATTGGCGATAATCGACGCGAGTTGCTCCGACGACTGACAGTTCACATGCTGCAGGATGAAATTGTCGGCAGAACGCGCCTCGCTCAGCAATTCGGGCGCAATTTCGCCGAAGGAGACGATGTGGACGATGTCCGTCGTGCTCGACAACCAGTCGGTCTCTTCGGCGGCAACCATCTTTACGGGCACTTCAATGCGGAAGGTGCTGCCCTGGCCAAGGGTACTTTTGGCCGATATCCGACCATTGACCTGCTCAACAAGCTGTTTGCAGATCGCAAGGCCGAGCCCCGTGCCACCAAAGCGGTTCAGCACGGTATCGTCGGCCTGCTGGAAAGGCTGGAAAATCCGTTCGATTGCGGCCTCGGCAATGCCAATTCCGGTGTCCGAAACGGTGAACCAGATAATGTCTTTACCGCCCTCATTCGCAAAGCCGCTGTGCACCGAGATGCTGCCCGCTTCGGTGAATTTCAGCGCATTTCCAACCAGATTGAGCAGAATATTGCGCAAGATATCGGTCGGCCCCTCGACCGGACGATCGGACAGCGGCTCGGCTTGCAAGTGAATGGCGAGCCCTTTGTCCTCGATCCGGACGGCCATGATGTCGCGGATTTCGGTGAGCAGTTCTGTCGGGCGGAATGTCGAGGTTTTGATCTGTGCCGATCCCGTGCCTGTTTTGGCGACTTCAATCAGTTGTTCGATCAGATGCAGCAGATGTTCGCCTGCCAACACGCTGGCCTCGACCATGTCTTTCTGGTTGCGGGGCATATCGGACTGGCGCAGATGATTGCCATATCCGATGATGGCGTTGAGCGGCGTGCGCAGTTCATGGCTGACGCTCGCCAAAAAGTAGCTTTTTGCCTTGCTGGCCAGTTCTGCCTGTTCTTTCGCCAGGGAAATCTTGCGGATGAGCGTCGAACAATAGGCCGGGATGATCAGCAGCGCGAGAGCAAGGGCGCATCCCAGATAGAGATTCTGCTGCCAATAATCTGTCGACAGGACAACCACGCCAAATGTCAGTGTCGACAGCGCAGCCGCGATAAACAGCCATTTTACGCCGTATCGGAAACCATTGCCCAATATCATCCACAAGATGATGGGGTAGAAGATCGACATATGCTCCGGCTCGCGCAGCATCACTGCGAAGGCCATCATCACATCGAGGATGATGGCGGCAAGCCACCGTTCGCCGGGTCGCCAGATTTCCTTCTTCTGCATCGCATACAAGGCGGCATTGAAGGACAGATAGGTAAAGAATGCCGTGAAAATCACGACGTCAAAGGCAAAGAAGTAACAGCCAATCCCGGACGCCCCGCCCATCACGAGCCGGTTGCGCAGGATTTCCTGCTCCGGACTGAGATCGGCCCGGAGTTTTTTCAGATAGGCAATCATTGAACGCCCGTTTCGGGCCGGGATTTGCCCGCCCCGAACAAATCGCGCAATTCAGTGACGGCAAGCGGACGACCGAGGAGATATCCTTGGACTTCGTCACAACCCGAAGCGCGCAGAAGCGCGAACTGCGCCTCATTCTCGACGCCTTCGGCCACCACCCGCATATCGAGCGCATGCGCCAAATGGGCAATGGTCGAAATGATCGCGCGGTCGGCGGAGGAATTTTCGATGCGGGCAATAAAGGTCTGGTCGATCTTCAACCGCGTGGCAGGCAGGTCACGCAGATATTGGAGCGACGAATAGCCCGTTCCGAAATCGTCAATAGAAATGCCGATCCCGCCGGACTGAAGCGTTTCCAGCTGGTCATGCACTTCCTGATTATGGTCGAGCAGAAGTTCTTCGGTGATCTCGATCGAAAGCTTGCCGGGCGCGATATTATATTTGGCCACTTTCTCGAGAATTTCAGCGCTCATATTGCCGAACTGGAATTGCTTGGGCGAGACATTGACCGCCACGGGGGGAAGGGTAATTCCCTGCGCCGCGAACTCGGCAATTTGCGCGCAGGCCCGGTTCACCACCCATTGGCCGATATTGCCGATCAATCCGGAATCATTGGCGACGCGGATGAAATCCTGCGGAACCAGCCGCCCGCGAACGGGATGCTGCCAACGGAGCAGGGCTTCGAGGCCTGCATATTCGCCGCTCGCAATGTCAACAATCGGTTGATATTCCAGAAAAAGCTGGTCGCTGTGCAGGGCATCGCGCAAATCGCTTTCGACGCCGGCATTCAACTGGGCAATCTGGTTCATCCGCGGCGAGAAGAAGCAGAATCGGTTGCGACCGGAGGATTTGGCTTCATACATCGCAAGATCTGCCAGGCGCAGCAGTTCGTCCGATGAATTGCCATCTTCAGGGATCAGGGCGATACCGATACTCGCCCCGATCAATTGTTCTACGCCGCCAACGGAATAGGGTTCACCAATCTGCGTCAGCAATTTCGAACAGATTGCGACGACTTCTTCCTGGCTATCCAGATTTTGCAGGACGATGGCGAATTCGTCCCCGCCGATCCGCGCGGCAAAACCGTTATTGTCGAGGGCATTGCTCAGCCGTTCGGCAACCTGGCGGAGCAGCATGTCGCCCGCCTGGTGGCCGCGCGTATCGTTGATGACCTTGAACCGGTCGAGGTCAAGAAGCAGCAAAGCCGCGCCTTTTCCGGTGGTATTGCAGTTATCGATGGTGATACGCATCCGGTCCGACAACAGGGTGCGGTTAGGCAGGCCCGTCAGCATGTCGTGCAGCGCCAGATGGGTCCGGTGTTCCTCGGCAAATTTGCGCGCGGTGATATCGAGACCGGTGGTCAGGATACCGATGGTCTGATTGTCTTTGTTCAGCAGGGGCGATTTGTTGCAGTGGAAGGTGAGCTCGACATCTTCACTGATGAATTTTTCTTCATAGTTCGGAATCGAAATGCCGGTTTCCAATATGACATTGTTGCGGCGCTTTTCCCGTTCCACCAGATCGGGCGGTAATATTTCCGAAATCGACTGGCCAACCAGTTCCTCCGGATCGCGGCCAAAAAGGGCGGCCTGATAGGAATTTAAGAAAAGGAATTTACCATTGCGGTCGGTGGCATTGATCAGGATCGGCGTGGTATCGATGATCTGTTCGAGCATCGATTTCCCGCTGGGTTCATTGCCTTCCTCATCTTCGTCCGAACTCGCACGGTTATTGGTGGCGAGCGATTTTTTGAGTTCCTGCTGTTTCTGATACTGGCCCAGCAGCAAAATGGCGCGGTCGCGAAACTCGATATGCGACACCGGACTTTGCAGGAAGTCGGTTGCACCGGCATCAAGGGCGCTGATCCGGCACTCACGGTCCTGCCGTGCTGTGATGATGATGGCGGGAATGTGCGCTCCGACCGTGCGTGCGCGAAATTTGGAAATGAACGTGGCGCCGTCCATTTCCGGCATGCGGTAATCGACAATCAGCAAATCCGCATGTTCGGTTTCAAGCCATTTCAGCGCTTCCACGGCGCTGTGGAAGCAGGTCGCGGAGTATTCCGGACCCATCATAGCGACATATTGCGCATAGACACGCAAATTGGTCGAACGATCATCAACTATGACTATGCGCGCCTGCATAATGCTCGCGATAGTCGGAGAACCTCAAGGATTGGTTAAGGACGCGTTTGTAATTTGGTTAAAATCACCTTTTCGCGCCAAAAAATTGGTCGGGAAAAGAGGATTCGAACCTCCGGCCCCTGCCTCCCGAAGGCAGTGCTCTACCAGGCTGAGCTATTTCCCGACCGCGACCAAGAGTGGTTGAACACCACTGACCGCAGGCGGTGCCTATAGTCGTGCGATTTTGGGGTTTCAAGCCGAATATTGAACAGCATGGGGCGGTTGCCAGAATCGTTGCCGCGTTCTAGCGTCGCGCCATGGGAACAACGCCACATTATGAAGACCAATATCTTTCGCTGATGCGGAAGATATGGACCGAAGGCACGATCCAGAGGGACCGGACCGGCGTCGGAACACGCGCCCTTTTCGGCGCAATGATGCGGTTTTCCCTGGCCGACGATGCGATCCCGTTGCTGACAACCAAGCGCGTTTACTGGAAGACCGCGGCGCGTGAAATGCTGTGGTTTTTGACCGGAAACACCAATATCCGGCCGCTGCTGCAGCAAAATGTCCGGATATGGAGCGACTGGCCGCTCGACCGGTACCGGCGTGAGACCGGAAGCGATATCAGCCAGGAAGATTTCGAGGCAAAGATCGTAGAAAGCGCCGAATTTGCGGAGCAATGGGGCGATTTGGGGCCTGTATATGGCGCACAATGGGTGAACTGGCCGGTATATAAACCGGTGGGCGAGGGCCTTTTCCAGAAGATGGACAAGGGAATTGACCAGGTATCTGCTCTTGTCGACAGTCTCAAAAACAATCCGGGGTCGCGGCGCCACATTATCGAGGGCTGGAATGTGGCGGAACTCGAGAAAATGGCGCTGCCACCCTGTCATAAAACCTACCAGTTTCACGTCGCCGATGGGGTTTTGAGCTGCATCCTGTTTCAACGGTCCTGCGACCTCGGATTAGGCTTTGCTTTCAACGCGTTCTCCGCAGCACTTTTGACGCGAATGCTGGCGGCTGTGTGCGGATATCAGGCCGGCGAGCTGATCTGGCAGGGGGGCGATGTGCACCTTTACCTCAACCACAGCGATCTTGTGGAAGAACAATTGTCCCGCACCCCTTCGGGGGCGCCAAAGCTGAAGTTGCTGCGCACGCCGGATTCGATTTTTGATTTCCGGATCGAAGATTTCGAGGTTCTTGATTACACGCCGCAGGCACATATTTCCGCGCCTGTCGCCGTGTAAACAGCGTGATAGGTCAATAGTATTGACCTAAACCAATGCTTGAAATATTATAACAATCACGGACAATAAATTACCTGAGTCGTTCAGGAAGATACTGGCGGAGGAACAAGCATGGGGCAGTATAAACGGGATAATCTTGCGCCCTTGCAACTCCATGTTCCTGAACCGAAATTCCGTCCGGGCGACAAAGCCGATTTCAGTGATATCGTGATCCCGGAGGTCGACGCGATTCCGCGTCCCGACGAACATGCCGCGCCTGCGGATATTCACGGGCTTGCCTATGGGCTGGTGCGGGTGATGGGTGATGATGCCAAAGCGTCGGGTAGCTGGAACCCGGGGCTAAGCGCCGAAACGCTGCGGCTGATGCTGCGCAAGATGCTGACGCTGCGGGCGTTTGACGACCGCATGTTCCGCGCGCAAAGGCAGGGCAAGACCAGCTTTTACATGAAGTCCTACGGGGAAGAGGCAACATCGGTTGCGACCACCATGGCGTTGCACCGCGATGACATGTGTTTTCCGAGCTATCGCCAGCAAGGTATTCTTATTACACGTGATTATCCTCTGGTTGATATGATGAACCAGATTTATTCCAACCGTGGTGACCGGTTGAAGGGACGGCAATTGCCGATCATGTATTCGGCCAAGGATTACGGCTTTTTCAGCATTTCCGGGAATTTGACGACCCAATATCCGCAGGCGGTGGGTTGGGCGATGGCCTCGGCTTCGCGCGCGGACACACGGATCGCTGCGGTCTGGTGCGGAGATGGCTCGACCGCGGAAGGTGACTTCCACAGCGCCATGACCTTTGCGGCGGTCTATAACGCGCCGGTAATCTTCCAGGTCGTGAACAACCAATGGGCGATTTCGTCCTTTTCGGGCTTTGCCGGCAGCGAACGGACAACCTTTGCCGCACGTGCAATCGGCTACGGTATTGCGGGGCTGCGCGTGGACGGAAACGACGCACTGGCGGTTTACGCCGCGATGCAATGGGCGGCCAACCGCGCGCGGACGAACAACGGGCCAACGCTAATTGAATATTTCACCTATCGCGGGGAAGGGCATTCCACTTCCGATGATCCCAGCGCCTATCGCGCCGCGGAGGAATATGCCCTGTGGCCGCTGGGCGATCCGGTAGAACGGTTGAAGGCGCATCTGATCGCGCTGGACGAATGGAGCGATGCGCAGCATGAGGCGCTGGTCGCGGAATTGTCCGATGAAGTGAAGGCAAAGCAAAAGGAAGCCGAGCAGAATGGTATTTTGGGGCATGGCCTCCACCATCCGTTCGAAACCATGTTTGAAGATGTCTTCGAAGAAATGCCCGCCCATCTGAAGGAGCAATGCGCGCAGATGCTGGAAGAACAGCGCGACAAATTCGGCCCTGAATGGGAGGCGCGCTGATGTCCGGGGACTCCGTTAAAACCATGAACATGATCGAGGCGATCAACAGCGCGCTGGACGTGATGTTGGGCAAGGATCCCGATGTCGTCATCATGGGCGAAGATGTCGGCTATTTTGGCGGCGTATTCCGCGCGACGGCAGGATTGCAGAAAAAGCATGGCAAAACCCGGGTGTTCGATACACCAATCAGCGAATGCGGCATTATCGGCGTCGGTGTCGGCATGGCTGCCTATGGCTTGCGCCCCGTGCCGGAAATCCAGTTTGCCGACTATATCTACCCCGGCCTTGACCAGCTGGTCAGCGAGGCGGCACGGATGCGGTACCGTTCGGCCAATGACTTCATCTGTCCCATGACCGTGCGTTCGCCCTTTGGTGGCGGGATTTTCGGTGGCCAGACGCACAGCCAGAGCCCCGAAAGCCTGTTCACGCATGTTTGCGGGATCAAAACCGTCATTCCCGCGACGCCCTATGACGCAAAGGGTTTGCTGATTGCGGCGATCGAGGACAATGATCCGGTTGTCTTCTTTGAACCCAAACGCATCTATAACGGGCCATTCACCGGCTATTATGATCGCCCGGTCGAGCCCTGGTCCAAACATGACGGCAGCGCGGTTCCGGAGGGCTATTACCGCATCGACCTCGGCAAAGCGTCCATTGTGCGCGAAGGTCAGGCGGTTACGGTGCTGACCTACGGTACTATGGTGCACGTCGTAAAAGCCGTGGTCGCCGAACATGGCATTGATGCCGAGATTATCGACCTCAGGACTTTGCTGCCCCTCGACATCGATACGATCGAAGCTTCGGTCAAAAAGACGAGCCGCTGCATGGTCGTGCATGAAGCGACGCGGACCAGCGGTTTTGGGGCCGAGCTTTCGGCGCAGGTTCAGGAACGCTGCTTCTACCATCTGGAAGCTCCGGTCGAACGGGTGACCGGATTTGACACGCCTTATCCCCACAGCCTTGAATGGGCCTATTTCCCCGGACCGGTGCGCCTTGCCCGTGCGTTCGACAAGATCATGAAGGATTGAACTGATGGCCAAATTCACATTCAACCTGCCCGACATTGGCGAAGGCATTGCCGAGGCGGAGATCGTGGCCTGGCACGTCAAGGTGGGTGATCAGATTTCCGAAGACCAGCCGCTTGCCGATATGATGACCGACAAGGCTACCGTTGAAATGGAAAGCCCGGTCGCAGGTGTTGTGACACGGCTTGCGGGCGAGGCGGGCGATGTCATCGCCATTGGCTCCATGCTTGTGGAAATCGAAACGGTGACTGACGTCAGTGACGTCAGTCCGGCAGCAGACGCAAAAGCAGAAGAACCGGCCGCGGTTGCAACGGTCGAAGATGAAGTCCCGCAGGCACCCGAACCAGAGGCCGTTTCTGCTCCTCCTGTCGTGGAAAAGCCTCAAGAAACCTCAGTTTCCGAGCATCGCCCTGTGGTAACTGCATCACCTGCGGTCCGCGCGCGCGCGAAGGATCTCGGGGTTGATTTGACTGACGTCAAGGCGGCAGGCGGGCATGTTCGCCACGCCGATCTCGACGCCTATCTGAACTACGGATCGGGGCAGGGCTATCGTCCTGCACATAGTTCGGCAAAGCGTGATGACGAGGTGATCAAGGTAATCGGCATGCGCCGCCGGATTGCCGACAATATGGCCGCATCCAAGCGCCATATCCCGCACTTTACCTATGTCGAAGAAATCGACGTAACCGCCATCGAGGCCATGCGTGCGGACCTGAATGATAACCGCGGGACGAAGCCGAAGCTGACACTTTTGCCGATGCTGATCGTGGCTATTTGCAAAACAATTCCGCAATTTCCGATGCTTAATGCCCGTTTCGATGATGAGGCCGGCGTTGTTACGCGGCACGGATCGGTGCATCTGGGCATGGCAACGCAAACGCAGGCCGGTCTGATGGTTCCGGTTATCCGTGATGCGCAGGACAAGAATATCTGGCAATTAGCGAGTGAAATCAGTCGTTTGGCGGACGCAGCGCGCAATGGTACTGCAAAAAGCGAGGAGCTTTCCGGTTCCACCTTGACGATCACGTCCCTCGGCCCGCTTGGTGGCATTGCGACAACGCCCGTCATCAACCGTCCGGAAGTGGCCATCATCGGGCCCAACAAGATTGTCGAGCGGCCGATGTTCGTCGGCGACAGCATCGAGGTACGCAAGCTTATGAACCTGTCGATCAGTTGCGATCACCGGGTCGTCGATGGCTGGGATGCGGCAAGCTATGTGCAGGCGCTCAAAAAACTAATCGAAACGCCGGTTCTGCTGTTCGCCGATTAGAATTTGAGACCGGCAAGGCTGGTCTGGTCGAACTTCAGCTTGAAGGTGACGAAAGGTCCGCTGCGTGTGTAGCGGCTTTCTTCAAAATCGCGGTCTTCGAAGCCGACGACATTGTAGCCGAGCGAAATATTGGCGTTCTTGAAGGGTGTGACGGTCAGGACCGGACCACCTGAATAGGCGATATTCTTGCCATTAGTGCCGATGCGGACAGTACCGGCGGCACCGATATCGGCAACGTCGCTCAGGTCGAATTTCAGGTCGGCGCCAAAAACATTGCTCCAACCTTTGACATCATCCAGTCCGAAACGGTCGGTGGCATAGCGCGTACCCCAGAAGAAGGCATATTCACCGCGCTCGATAAAGCTGCCGTCACGTTCGTCGATGGGCGTGTAGTTGATCGACAGGCTGTTGATGACCCGGCGCGATTTGGCATCGCCATCGATGTTGAGCGGTGCGCCGCCAATGGGTCCGGCTTCACCGGCCACGGCATCGCGCACGGCGTCATAACGGAACTCGGTTTTATTCAGGATCGACCACTGGCTTTCGGCGGGACGGTGTGCCCAGCTGATTTCGGCCTGGGCCGTGGTGGTCGAGGCACCGGCCTTTTCATTGGCGCGGAACCAGCTGAAAGCACCGCCGACAGCGCGGCCTTCGCCGATCTGGCGGAGGACAGCCGTCGTGAAGCCATAACGGTTTGTGGTTTCGCCATCGCGATATTCGGCCCGGCCCGTCCAGCTCCAGCGATCGCCGCGATAGGTTGCCCCGGCGGTAATGGCGGTGAAATCTTCCGTCAGGCTGCTGTCGCTGCCCAGGAAGCCGCCCGATGCAACAGGCTGCAGCGGATTGACCACATCGGCACGGCTGAAACCGCCCAGGGTCTTGTTACCGTCCAGCGTCACGTCCGCAGACCATTTCTCGCTGATCCGGAACGATTGGGCGAGGCCATAGGCCGCGAAGGTGCGGGGACCGAATTCGGTAATCTGCTGCTGGTTCGCGCTGGCGAGGATGCGGCCACCCGCCCAGGGGGCAACGTCAAATCCAAGCCGTGCGGTGCGGGCATTGATATTTTCGCCCTTGGCAATTTCATAACCGGCGACAAGTGCGACGTCGGAACGCGCGGCGTAGCGTGCGGACACGCTATGGCGGGCAGGGAAGTCGACGCTTTCGTCCTGATCGCTCAGGGCGAATTCGGTCTGGCCGGAAAGCTCCAGCTTGCCATCCAGCAAACGCTGCGACGCGCCAAGTTTGACCAGGGTCGACACATTGGTTGTACCATCGGCCAGCTTGTCATTGGCATGCGTCAAACCGGCGCGTAGCGTTGTGTCGCCGTCGCGATATTCCAGTTCGCCAATGGCGGCACGGCGGCGGGCGTCGTCCCCGAAAAATTCTTCCTGATAAGCAAGGAGCGAGGCGGAGAGCTTCTCGGTTAGGCGCAAGCGGCCGTCGACACCGAATTTGCGGGTGCCAATTTCCGAGCGGTTGATCTGGCCCACGCCAAAACCTGCCTGCTGTTCGCGGACATAGGCAAGAACATCGAACTTCTCGTCATGATGCTCGGCTTCGATCAGCCATGCGGTCGCGCCGCCCGATGTGGCTTCTGCGGTCTTGGCTTCACCGGAAGAGCCTGCAAATTCGGCGCGGATTTCGGTGCCGGTCGCAGGGCGGTAGATCAGATCCGCGCCAAGCAGGTCGGTCTTGGCGGTATCGCTTTCGTCGTGGATGCCCGTTGCCGCGATCTGCAGCTTTTCATCGGCGCTCTTCCAGCGGACGCGTCCACCAGCGTTGGCGACACGCTTGCCAATGCCGTCGACCTCATATTCGGCGATGATGAACTGGGGATCCAGTCCGCTGCCGCGCGAGAGGATAGGCTCGCGGAAGCGCAGCGTGCCGGCCAGATAGTCAATGTCATAGTCGATATGCCGGAACAAAGATTTGCGGTCGATGATGCGGTCGGAACGCAGGCGGTCGCGTGTTTCCAGCGTGATCCGCTCGCTGTTCGCAACGATATCACGGGCGCCGAGTGCATAGGGGCCCGACAGACCATTGCCCTGTATTTCGTCACGGCGATAGCGTGTGGGCGTATCGGAACCAAAGGCGGTCGCCTGAATGGCATCGTTGCGATATTCGGCCTTCACGCCATTGAAGGCGCGCTGGTACCGTGCAAGCTCGGGCTCGTCGATGCCGGTCTGGTAATCGCCAAACAACGCGTAGAATTGTGGCCGCTCCAGCTTCAGATACAGGCGGCGGACCGACGCGGCATCGTAACGCTGGTCGGTGCGGTCGGCATAGATTGTGTAGTAACGACGCGGATCGATCACACCGGCAAAGCGGGTCTGATCCTCTTTCTTGTCGGTATCATAGGCCATGGTCATCAACCATTTGCCCGTGACGCGGCCCTTCGCATAAAGCGCGATACGGCCGTCGACATTGATGGGATCTTCGTCACCCACCTGTTCTTCAAGACCTTCTTCAAGCTTGTTGAAGCCGATGGTGCCGGCGGCAAAGCCCACGACGGTCCAGGGGCGATCACCCGGATCGAGCCAGGTTTCGACGCGCTGTTCGCGGCGCACTTCGCCATCGACAAAGTTGAAGCTGATGGCCAGCGACCCCGATGCGGTTGTGGGTTCGAGTTCGATATAGGCGATACCGTTGTCGCCATGCACGCGCCATACGGGCGCGGCGCGCTCCAGGCCGGACAATTGGCGTGCCTGTTCGGCATCGACTTCTACGGCAGGGCGATAAGGCTCAGTGACGCTGAAATCGCCGACAGCGCCATGCTGGATCGGTTTGCCCAAACGGTCGGTCAGGCGCACGGCGATGCGGGGACGTGTCACCCCATCGGCGAGCAAGATCGACTGGTCTTTCAGGAACTGCGCGCGCATCGGTGCGTGGGCAAAATAGACGTCACGCTCAAGCGTTTCGACAACCGTGCCGGACGCATCCTTGATTTTCGCGGTCAGTTTCGTGGTGCCGTCCTCGATGCCAACGCCGCGCCAGATGGCAACCTGAACCTGGCCATCGGTGCTTTTCTTCGTTCCATCATAGTTCAGCGCGTCAACCTTTTTGCCATTTGTGTACAGCTCGACGGTCTGGCCCGGGCGGTATTTGACAGCAACGCGGATCGATTTGACGCGAGGATTCTGGTCGGTTGCGGGATACAGGAAACCGGTACCGGGCTCCTGTCCGGCCACCCAGTCGCGGTCTGCGCCCGCAGCTTCGGGATCGCTCAGCACCGGCGGCAGCGGTATGGCATTGATGCGGCTATCCGTACGCGGCGCGGTCTCGACAGCGCGGAAATCAGCGCGTTTCAGGGCGCCGCCGCGTCCTTCGACAAAGCGGGAGATGGCGCTGCCTGCGCTGCGCGTATTCTGCGCGCAATCGACCGGCGCCTGGTTTGGCGGGAAGCTTGTTGGGTCGACTTGAACGACATGAATCCCGGGGATCAGCCCTTCGAAATGGTAACGCCCATCGATGTCGGTGACGGTATAGGTTCCGTCCTGCAGCATCACGCGAACGCCCGCTATCCCCTTGGCTTTGCGGGGGTCTATGGTGCATCCGCCTTCGGTCACGCGGCCAACCAGTGTGAAGCGTTCGCTGATGCCGTCGCGAATGATCCGCACGGCGGCGTCGGCCTGTTCGCTGGCTGCGCCGCGATTGTCGCGCGCGATGGCAAGGTTGATGGCATTTCCGGGCCGTGCATCCTGCCGCACCTCGGCAAGATAGGTCAGCAGACCCGATCCGCCACCGGTCAAAGGCGGGAGTGCGACCGAGAAACTGCTGCCGTCCGGCGCAATAGTTGGCGTTATCGCAACACCCTGATATCGCACGCTATTTTGGCGCAAACGCATTGCGTTCGGCAATTGGTCGGTGATCGTCACCGGCCCTGTGTTCCGGATTCGGTCGGTGTTGCGGACCTCGACACGATATTGCACCACGTCGCCAGGCGTCGCATTTACCGTGGAAGTCGTCTTTCGAAGGGACAACACGCCGCCGGGTCGATCCAGCGGGATGTCAATGCGCACAGGCGCGGGGTCGGACAAGGTGATTGTCCCCCCATAGGAGCCCGGTGCAATGACAAATTGCCCCCCGTCGGGCCGTGTCAGCGTCGCCAGTTCGGGCGGCGTGGCCTGCGACGGGAACGTATAGGGTCCCGGAGGCGTGACAATGAGCCTGTAGGTTCCTTGTCGCAAGAATGGGAAGCGGTAAAATCCTGTTGTAAAAGGATAAATTCTGCCGCTACCGTCGGTTACGGTGCTTCCCGTCACGATTGTGTTGGGGAAGGAGGAGACGCCATCGTCCCCGAAAACAGATGCAGGTGCACCTGTGGCTGCATCGACAATTGTCACTGTCGTGCCATCGACAGGCGCGCCATCGCCACTGTCGAATGTCAATCCAAAGGGATCGACCAGAATTTCCACCTCGGCATCGCCCAAGCGATTGCCGGTCGTCGTATCGTCGAATTCGACGTTGACGGTATCACCCGGATTCACCGAAAGGACGCAATCGCCCTGCACGGGAACCGGCGGGATTGCGCGTGTATTGATGAAACCGAGGAAACGGCCGCTATTTGCAGCCGATTCGGTGAGCGTAATGCGCTCCCGATCGCCCGCAGGCGTCACTACGACCACTTCAAAGCTGTCGATGGCCGCAGCATTCAGATTTTTTGCCGCTGACTCCATCTGTATGACCAGTGGTTCGCCGGCGCGGATCGCCGTTGCGGGCACCAGGCTGGCCGGTGACGTGCTCAAACCTGCATAAACGCCTTCAAAACGGACGGGCGATGGCCCGTTGCTGCCCGTACAGATCGTTGTGGGCAGATTTGCGCTTGATGCGTCGGGCGCATTGGAAAATCGCAACAAAGTGAGCGATGTTGTTGGCACAGGTGCGGGTTCAACCGCAAATTGCACCGTATTTGATGTCCGTGACAGCCGCTGTGCACCTGCATCCCACTCGACAGTGGCGGTGTTGGTGATGATTTGCGGCGTCGTTTGCGCGGACGCGGGTAGGCTGGCGACAGGAAGAGCAAATCCTGTCGCCAGCACACCGGCGGCTTGCATAATGAAGTTGGTTAATGGTCGCATTGGGGAAAAGGGCGACGCCGACAAAAGCCGCACGCCGCCCTCCTCTTTCTCTTAGTTGATGATGGCGCGGAAAATAAGCGCGCTGGAGCTGCCTCCACTGAGGTTATTCAACGTGCCTGCCACTGTCTTGGATACTGAATCAAAGCTGCCCGCATCTGTGTCTACGGCATCGGACACACCGGTTCCCCCAGAACAGGTTTGGTTGATACCAGGGTTTGTCACCGTACCGTTTACGCGCAGCGAACCGGTCTTAAACGCCATAGTGGCCGGGACGACGTCCGAAATATTGATGTTGGTCGCCTGTGCACCGCCAACCGCGTTCGCCACAGAGATACAGTATTCGACCTCTGCTCCGGGAACCGACTTAAAATTGCTGGAGCTGACGCCGTCGTCGACGACCACGCTAGATTTGAAGACGCTGAGGACGGCAGCAGAAACAGTGTAATCGTCCGTTGCGACGTCGATACCATCACGAGCAATCGAAGTGCCGCCGTTTCCAGTTTTTGCGGTGTCGGCGAAGATGGTTTCCATCGTCAACGCAGCGTTTACCGTCGCGTCGGTTGCCGGAGTTATTAATGTTGTGCCAACGGATTCACGTACTTCTGCGGACAATGATATGCCAGCGACTTGACCGTTCGTAGCGGTCAACGGTATGTCACCAACAACCAAAATCGTCGTCGATTGGTCCACCCCGAGATCGTCGATAGTTAGCGTTCCCGTTGCGGCGCTATCACAGACGTTGTCGGTGTTGTTGTCGCGGCATACTAATAAGTTGGTCACATCGAATGCATCCGTCCCACCATGAGCTGCAGTGCCGCCAGCCAACTGCGATGGTGTAACAACAAAATCAAACACGGCGTTTGAGTTATTGGTCAAAATAAAGGTTGTATTTCTAGCGGTTTGTCCAGGACTCACCGTTGTCGTTCCAGTCGGCGCCTTTTCTTCGAGCGTGAATAGGACTTTACGGTCTACTCGAAACTCGTCGAAAGCGGTCTGCTGCGATTGCGACACGCCGCCGACTTGGAAATTGACGTTTACTGTATTGGTAATCAAGGTATTTGATGCCGTACCACCAGCAAATGCGGGTGCAGCGCACAGCATTGCCAAAGATACGCCAGATGATGTGACGAGCAGTTTAAGCTTACTGGTCATGGCTTTTACTCCTGTTGCAATTTATGGACCGCGCCCACTCCGCCGCGGTCGAAACGGTTTCGGGTGTCACTTGACGACTCCCCGAAATATCAATTTGCCTTCCGCCCCAACGGTCAGCGGTTGATTCAGATTCCACTTCAAGTGGGTGACATCGCTGCGCAGCGCGGGACGGGTCGTTCCGTCCGCCTTCGCCACGCGCAGATTGCCGAGAATTCCCCAGTTCTTGCCGCCGTCGACCGAAACAATTTCCAGTCCGTCCGACGTGCCATCAAATTTGACGGCAGCGGGCAGGGGGTTGGTGACCACAAAATTGCTCGCGGTCTCGGTACCGACATTTTTATACTTTACGACAAACACCAGACTATCGCCCGGTGTGACGAGGGTCGGCTTTTCCAGCGTTACTTTCTTGGTCCCGTCCGCACGCTCGGTCTGGCGTTCGACATAAACGTCGCTCGTCAGTTGAAGGGGCGTTGCCGCAAATGCAGAACTCGCGCCGGTAAGCGCGAGCAATGCAGTGAAGTTGGTTTTGAGAGATTTCATCATGGAATCAGAACCCTGAAGGTGACTGTGCGTGTCTGGCCCGCCGGGACATTGCCCGCCGCGACCGTAATGCTTGTGCCGGTAAAGGCGCCTGCGTCGGCGTCGGCGGCGTCAGTCAATGCTGCCGCCTCCAACGTGATCGTGCCGGTCTGGTATTGCGATCCGACCGGAATGGGGTCGGTGATGACCAGATTGTTCATGGTACCCGTGCCCGATACCGTTGCGACCAGGCTGTAGGTGACAACAGCGCCTGGAACAGGACGGTTGCCACCAAAGGGATCCAGGATCGTTGCGGATTTCAGCAATACAACCGAGGTGGCGCGCACTGCGAGGAAACCGTTGGCCGTGGCTTGTGCGGTGGTCGAACCTACAACGGCATTGCCGCCGCCCTGACCTGCACCTGCAAAGCTGGTGCCGGGGGTGCCGGTACCGGTGCGTGCAACGGCATTCAGGCTGACATTGGCGCGGTTGGTGTCAACAACGCCCGCAGGGGTCGTCGTGATCACGAATACCGTCACGCTCTGGTCCGGAGCGATGACGGGATCGTTGACGCCAGAGGTATAGACCGTGTCCACACCTGCATCGAAGACACCGTTATTGTTCGTATCGATAACGATCTGCTGCAATGTGGGGTCAAAGTCATCGCCGCCATTTGCAACATTGGCGGTCAGGCCAAATGCTTCATCGCCATTGCCGGTATTGGTGATCCGGAATGTCTGCACATTTCCGGTTGCACCAGGTGACGTGGTGACGTCGCCGGGGTCGGTCGAGGCAACCGTGACGTCAAGCAGTTCGTCGACCTTGATCACGACCGTGTTCGACTGGATCGTGACAGGTCCACCTGCTGTATCGAATGTTGCCGAAGCAATATTCTGGATGTCGGTTCCAGCCAACGTACCTGCCGCATGGGCAGGGTTGGCCGACAAAGTGGCGGCGAGGATGCATGACGTCAGCAGCGCGGTTGCGATGCTGTGACGTCCCGTATCAAGGCGATGCCGAAGGAGTTTTCTGGTCTTCATCGCGCACCTTATGCCGCAATAACGTCAAGAAACCGTTAATTGCGAGTCCCTCGGTTAACCACCTTAATATATTGAAAAACATAGATAAACGCTTGCTGCAAACGGTAACAATTTGTAAAATCGTAAAAAACTATAACTATAGTTATAGCACAGGACGTCGTGACGTCAAATACCCTTGCAAAGGGGCGGTAATCTCAGGTTTCAGGACGTTGCGGGCAGGGGTGTTTTGACCGGAAATAGGGTGTCAAAATTTTGACATCTGGCCCGCGATCAAAGCCATTTTTGTTTCAATCGGCAGCAATTTTCAGAATAGCTACAAAGGGCGTTGACAGAATCTGTCCCCGCTTCTAGTGCGCCTCCACCGCAAGTTAGCGGGTGTAGCTCAGTTGGTTAGAGCGCCGGCCTGTCACGCCGGAGGTCGCGGGTTCGAGCCCCGTCACTCGCGCCACTTCCCTTGTTTGTTAAACCTCGGGAGGTGCGCTGAACGACCCTGTCTCGATCCAGATGAGCAGCGGCCTTAGCGGCGCAATCCACACAATTCCCGCAATCAGATAGATGATCGCCTGCGCCAATATGTGCAATTGGCCGATATATTCCGACGCGCTGACGACAAGCACGGCCCAGATCAGTATGATTGCCAATATGGCGAACATTCCGACAGGTTTGCGCCACGATGGCGGGTTTGCGGGCTTGGTCATGCGCTTATCCAGGATTTTTCGGTCAAAACGGCGTTCAGCGGCATGTCCCACGGATCGTGAGGCAGGGCCGGTGCATGTTGTATGGACCATGCCAGGCCGACGGCAAAGCTGTTTTCGAGCAGGCTCAGCGCGCGGTCATAATGGCCGGCACCCTGTCCCAGCCGCATCAGATGGTCGTCAAACGCCACCAAGGGGACCAGCAAGACATCCGGCCGAAGCGATTCCGCCTCGGCAACCGGTTGCATCAGGCCAAAAGGTCCTTCGATCAGCGGATCGCCCGGCGCCCAGCGTAAAAAGCGCATAGGCGCGGCTTTGGAAACAATATGGGGCAGGGCGATGATGCATCCCTGTTCATGCGCCTGCACGAGCAAACGTGACGGATCGGCTTCCGAGCCCAGGGCGACATAGCCCGCCAGAATCACATTCGGCTTTAAATGTGCATTCAAAAGGCCGGGGATACGGGAAAAGGACAGGTCACGGTCATTATCGGTCAGCTGCCCGACATAATCGTCCCTCAATTTCCGGAAATGTGCGCGCTGTGTCTTTTTGCCGTCTACCATGTCCACAGCATCATTGTCCCTTCAAAGGGGTTAGCGGAACCACAATGGGTCGTTTCCCGGAATATCCTCTGACGCCAAAACGTCAGGTGGGCGCCGTTTAGTCCGGACCAGGGCCCGGACAGGGACAGCTCCCTTAGATAATGAATCGCCTCAGGGATGTTCTCATCAGTTCGTGCCGTGCAGTCCCGCCACGACCCATATAGGCGCTGTGCACCTATACCTCAAGCCTATCCGCAAGCGCCTCAAGCCGGTCGGCAAGTTTATCCAGCGTGGCAAGCGCCTGTTCATAGCTGTTGCTGTCATTGGCGTCGGCATGTGATGCGCCGCCAGATCCCGCGGCCCTGCTGTCCTGCAGCTTATCGGCGAGCAGCAAGGCGGAAAATAAAAGCAGCCGGCTTTCGTTCAGGCCGCCCGAAGCGCCGCCCGCCTCGCGCGCCATTTCATCGACCATATTACCCAATGTCTGCAGGCGCGGTTCTTCGCCATCTTTACAGGTTACGATATATTCGCGGCCAGCGACCATCAAACGTACGTCGGCCATCAGCTCGTGCGCCCTGCAAGAATATCTTCGATCGCGCCAATTGCGGCGCGTGTCTCTGCTTTCAGCTTCTCATGCCGTTCCAGCAAGTCGGAATCGGGTGCCGCGGACGGACCGCCGGACGGAATCCGTTCCAGCCGCGAAAGAGCCCGCTCAATCCGGCCTATGGTCAAAATTAGTTGTTGCTGGGGCATATGTTACTCCCGTTACCTACTGCAATTTAGCAAATTAAAACTATTTGGCAAATGCGCTTCCAATTGAGACAACCTGCTTATGCGAGTGCAAATCAGCCGCCAATGGCTTGACGCCTGCACCTTCGCTCCGCAAAGGGTGCCCACGAGCGACTCGGAACAGCACGGCCTGCTTCAATATCCGTCGATTTTTTGGAGGCAATCAGGTCGTTAAAGGGGAATGAGATAGATGACTGTCAACCAACGGCAGATGGCCAATGCAATTCGCGCACTGGCTATGGATGCTATTCAGGCCGCCAACAGCGGGCATCCCGGAATGCCGATGGGCATGGCAGATGTTGCGACAGTTCTTTATACCGATTTTCTGAAATTTGATCCCAGTGATCCCAAATGGCATGACCGTGACCGCTTTGTCCTGTCTGCCGGACATGGTTCGATGCTGGCTTATGCCACGCTGCACCTGACAGGTTATGCGCGGCCCACAATGGATAATATCCGCAATTTCCGCCAGTTACACAGCCCTTGCGCCGGCCATCCCGAAAATTTCGAGCTGGAAGGTGTGGAGGCAACGACGGGTCCCCTTGGCCAAGGCCTGGCGATGGCCGTCGGCATGGCGATTGCCGAGCGCCATTTGAACGCTGTCTTCGGGGACGAACTGGTCGACCATAAGACCTGGGTCATTGCCGGTGACGGATGCCTGATGGAAGGCATTAATCACGAAGCCATCGGCCTTGCCGGGCATCTTGGCCTTGGTCGTTTAAACGTACTTTGGGACGACAACCGCATTACGATCGATGGCGCGGTAGATTTGTCATCAAGTGAAGATATCGCGGCCCGCTATGCCGCCACAGGATGGCATGTGGTCAAATGTGACGGGCATGATTTCGACGATATCAGGCGGGCCATGGCCGAAGCCGTCGCGGACCCGCGGCCTTCGTTGATCGCTTGCCACACCATTATCGGCTATGGAGCCCCCAACAAGCAGGGCAGTTCAAAAGTGCACGGTTCGCCGCTGGGTGACGAGGAAATCGCCGCCACGCGCCAGCAACTTGGCTGGGATAGCGCACCTTTTGAAGTCCCCGGAGATATTCTCGATGCCTGGCGCGCACTGGGCGGCAAGGGTGCATCTGCAAAGACCGCTTGGCAGGAACGGCTTGCAAATAGTTTACATAAAACAGAATTTTTACGTCGTATGGCGGGCGATATCGATGCGACAGCGGCGATGTCGGCCTATAAGGCGCAACTGGCTACCGACTTGCCAAAGGCGGCAACCCGCAAGTCATCCGAAATGGCTTTGGGTCCATTGACAGAGGCGTTTCCGGAATTGCTGGGCGGATCGGCCGACCTGACCGGTTCAAACAATACCAAAACATCGTTCACCAAACCCCTGAATAAAGACGATTATTCGGGTCGTTACATTTATTACGGCATCCGCGAGTTTGGAATGGCCGCGGCCATGAATGGCATGGCGTTGCACGGGGGCGTTGTGCCCTTTGGTGGCACCTTCCTGATCTTTTCGGACTATGCCCGTCCCGCAATCCGCCTTTCGGCACTGCAGGGTTTGCGTGTGGTCTACGTGTTGACCCATGACAGTATCGGGCAGGGCGAAGACGGCCCAACGCACCAGCCGATCGAGCAGCTTCAGAGCCTGCGGATGATCCCGAATCTGGAGCTTTTCCGCCCGTGCGATGCGATTGAGGTTGCCGAATGCTGGCAACTGGCGCTGGAACGCAAGGAAGGGCCATCGGTACTCGCATTGTCCCGTCAGGATCTGGCGATGGTGCGTACTTCGGTGGACAGCAATCTGTCCGCCAAAGGCGCGTACCGCATTCAATCTGCGGCAAACGCGCGGAAAGTTGTCCTCATCGCCACAGGATCGGAAGTTGCCCTCGCAACCGAGGTTGCGGCGCAGCTGGAAGCAAAGGGTATCGGCGCGGATGTCATCTCCATGCCCAGCATGACCCGTTTTCTTGCGCAGGACGCCGCCTACCGGGACGAATTGCTGCCCGACGACGGCACATTGCGTGTCTCGATTGAGGCCGGCACTACCTTTGGATGGAGCGATGTGACCGGCGCCAATGGCCTTCACATTGGTCTGGACCGCTTCGGCGCATCGGCCCCGGGCAAGGTTCTTATGGAATATTTTGGTTTCTCTGCCGACAAAATCACCCCTCAAATCATCGCCAAATTAGGCTGATAGGAGCATATATGACTGTCAAAGTAGCTATTAACGGATTTGGCCGCATCGGCCGTCTCGTCGCCCGCGCCATTTTGGAGCGTGACGATCATGATCTGGAACTGGTCGCGATCAACGATCTGGCACCGGCAAAGGCCAACGCGCTGCTGTTCAAGCGCGACAGCGTACATGGCGCGTTCCCCGGTTCTGTCGAGGCGGATGGCAACGACATCATCGTCAATGGCAAGCGTATCCATGTGACGGCCGAGCGTGACCCTGCGAACCTGCCGCATGCCGCCAATGGGGTGGATATCGCGCTGGAATGCACCGGTTTCTTCACCGATCGCGCAAGCGCTGAAAAGCATCTGGCCGCCGGCGCCAAGCGCGTGCTGATTTCGGCACCGGGCAAAAATGTCGACAAGACGGTGGTGTATGGCGTCAACCATGACGTGCTGACCGCAGCCGATGTGATCGTATCCAACGCAAGCTGCACCACCAACTGCCTTGCACCGTTGGCCAAGGTTCTGCACGATGCAATCGGCATCGAGCGTGGCCTGATGACCACCATCCACAGCTACACCAATGACCAGAAAATTCTGGACCAGATCCATGACGATATGCGCCGCGCACGTGCAGCCGCTATGTCGATGATCCCGACGACCACCGGTGCCGCGCGCGCTGTGGGCGAGGTTTTGCCCGAGTTGAAGGGCAAGCTGGACGGTTCGGCAATCCGCGTGCCGACTCCCAATGTCAGCATTGTTGACCTGACCTTCACGCCCAAGCGTGACACGACAAAGGAAGAGGTCAATGATCTGCTCAAGGCGGCTTCGGAAGGCGCTTTGAAGGGCGTTTTGGCCTATTCCGACGAACCATTGGTATCGATCGACTATAACCACTGCCCGGCCAGCTCGACCATCGACAGCTTGGAAACCGCGGTTATCGACGGTAAACTGGTCCGCGTTCTCAGCTGGTACGACAATGAATGGGGTTTCTCCAACCGCATGGTCGACACCGCCGGCGTCATCGGCAAGCTGATCTAAGGGCTGAAAAACATGGCATTTCGCACTCTCGACGATCTGGGTGATATTAAGGGGAAGCGCGCTTTGGTGCGCGTGGATTTGAATGTCCCCATGGCCGACGGGCGTGTGACCGACGATATGCGCCTGCGCGCCCTTTTACCGACAGTTTTGGAACTGAGCGACAAGGGCGCAAAGGTGTTGTTGCTGGCGCATTATGGCCGTCCAAAGGGCGCCAAGCATAGCGAAATGTCGGTATCCATGGTGCTTGATGCGCTGCAAGAAGTTGTCGGTCGCGAGATCATGTTCGTTCCGGAAATTGCGGGCGATGTGGTAACCCAGTCGGTGGGGATATTGGCAGACGGCGATATCGCCCTGCTTGAAAATACCCGCTTCTGGCCGGGCGAAGAGAAAAATGATCCCGAACTTGCCAAGGCCGTTGCGGCCAATGGAGATTTCTACGTCAACGACGCCTTTTCAGCCGCGCACCGTGCGCATATGTCGACAGAAGGTCTTGCCCATCTGCTTCCCGCCTATGCCGGTCGTTCGATGGAGGCCGAGCTTAAGGCACTGGAAGCGGCGCTGGGTAATCCGCAGCACCCTGTCGCTGCGGTTGTCGGTGGCGCGAAGGTTTCTACGAAACTCGATGTTCTCAACAATCTGGTGAAACAGGTGGACCATCTGATCATCGGGGGCGGCATGGCCAATACCTTTTTGGCGGCGCGCGGGATCGATGTGGGCAAGTCGCTCTGCGAACATGACCTTGCGGACACGGCCAATGCCATATTGGAGACCGCCGATGCGTCCGGTTGCACGGTCCATCTGCCATATGACGTCGTGACGTCAGTCGAATTCCGCAGTAATCCGCCAATCCGGACGGTCAACGTGCACGAAGTTGCAAAAGACGAGATGATCCTGGATGTCGGCCCTGCGGCTGTTGAAGCGTTGGGCGATGTATTGAAAACCTGCCGTACGCTCGTCTGGAACGGCCCGTTGGGCGCGTTCGAGATCGAACCGTTCGATGCCGCGACTGTGGCATTGGCACGGACGGCGGCTGCGCTGACCAAAGAGGGTTCTCTTGTATCGGTCGCTGGCGGCGGTGACACCGTGGCGGCACTGGCCCATGCGGGTGTAACCGACGACTTCTCCTTCATCTCGACCGCCGGTGGCGCGTTTCTCGAATGGATGGAAGGCAAGCCCTTGCCAGGCGTCGATGCGCTTCAAACGGATTAACCCCACGGGGCGCATTGCCCCGTTTTTTTTAATGTGCTTTTGCATACGTATGCAAAATGGATAGATTAGGAATTGAATATGCACGATCCCAAAATGCTCGAAAAGATCGCGACAGGCGCGGGCTTCATTGCCGCACTTGACCAGAGCGGTGGCTCCACCCCCAAGGCACTTCGCGGCTATGGCATTATGGAAGACGCCTACAGCAATGACGAGGAAATGTTTGGCCTTATCCACGATATGCGTACCCGCATCATCACATCGCCAAGCTTTTCGAACGGCAAGGTCATCGGGGCGATTTTGTTTGAACGGACCATGGACGGCACTGCAGACGGCAAGCCTGTACCGACGGCATTGTGGGAACGCGGCGTTGTGCCGTTCCTGAAAGTCGACAAGGGACTGGAGGATGAAGCCGACGGCGTGCAGATGATGAAGCCGATGCCCGATCTTGATGCGCTGCTGACCCGCGCAAGGGAAAAGGGCGTGTTCGGAACCAAGAAACGTTCGGTGATCAACAGCGCGTCGCCATCGGGTATCGCCGCGATCGTCAAGCAGCAGTTTGAAGTTGCCGAACAGATTTTGGCGCATGGCCTGATGCCAATCATCGAACCCGAGGTGAACATCAAAAGCGCCGACCGCGCCCAGAGCGATGCAATCCTTCGCGACGAAATCCTGAAGGCGCTGGATACCGTTTCGGGTGACCACAAGGTTATGTTGAAACTGTCGATCCCGGCGGAAGCCGGACTTTTCGATCCGCTGGTGCAGCACCCCCGGGTATTGCGGGTGGTCGCCCTTTCGGGTGGATTTGCCCGTCCCGAGGCTTGTGTAGAACTTGCAAAGAACAAGGGCATGATCGCAAGCTTCTCCCGCGCCTTGCTGGAGGACCTGCGGCACCAGATGACCGATGCCGAATTTGACGCGTCGCTGGGCAGTGCCATTGACGAAATTGCCGCTGCTTCGGCAACCTGAGGTTGGAGAGGGGCTGGCGGCGATGCGCAAGACATTTGCCGCCAGCCTAAACCCCCGCTAAAGGCGCGGCATGACCGATATTGGATGCCAGCTTTATCTCATCTCCCCGCTCGACGTAGGTGGGGCTTTTCCCGAAAAACTCGAACAGGCCTTGTCCGCTGGACCCGTCGCGGCGTTCCAGTTCCGCGTGAAAGGCATGGATCAGCACGAGGCGGCGTCTCTGGCTGTCCCCTTGCAGGAAATATGTGCGCGGCATGATGTCGCCTTCATCGTCAACGACAGCATATCCCTTGCAAAAAGACTGAAGGCCGATGGTGTGCATTTGGGGCAGGGCGATGGCGATGTGCGCGATGCCCGGGCACAACTTGGCCGTGACGCGCAGATTGGCGTCACCTGTCACAACAGCCGTCATCTGGCGATGGAAGCGGCCGAGGCGGGTGCAGACTATGTTGCCTTTGGCGCTTTTTTTTCCACCAGTACAAAAGAGGTCGAGCATATTGCCGAACTGGATACCGTGGAAAAATGGGTGCTGGTGACCGAAATCCCCTGTGTCGCGATTGGCGGCATCACCCCCGATAATGCAAAGCCCCTGATTGATGCGGGCGCGGATTTCCTCGCCGTGTCCGGCGCTGTGTGGAATCATCCCCAGGGTCCGGCTGAAGCGGTAAAAGCGTTTAACGCCCTGCTTGCCTAATTCGGTCGCGCCCGTTAAAGGCCGCGACCAACGGCACGCAGCGCGTGTCTGCTCTTTCCATTTGTTAGCGAGTTCGTTCCATGAAAATCAACGCGGTTGAAATCAAGCCGGGTAACATCCTTGAATATGAAAACGGTCTGTGGCGCACGGTAAAGACCGCGCATACCCAACCAGGCAAGGGCGGTGCCTATATGCAGGTCGAACTCAAAAACCTGCGTGATGGTCGCAAGAACAATGTCCGTTTCCGTTCGGCGGAAAGCGTGGAGCGTGTTCGTCTTGACCAGAAGGATTTCCAGTTCCTCTATGCCGAAGGCGAGAATCTCGTTTTCATGGACAAGGAAACCTATGACCAGGTGACCCTGCCGGTTGATTTGCTGGGCGATGCCGCTGCCTTTTTACAGGACGGCATGGACGTCGTTATGGAGATGTATGAAGACGAGGCGCTTTCGGTAGCCTTGCCCGACCAGATTGAAGCCACTGTGGTTGAGGCCGATGCCGTGGTCAAAGGCCAGACTGCTTCGTCCAGCTATAAACCTGCCATTCTCGACAATGGTGTGCGCGTCATGGTGCCTCCCTTTATCAGCTCGGGCACGCGGATCGTCGTTGACGTTTACGAACGGGAATATGTCCGGAAGGCCGATTAATGCCAGCACTGACCGGTCTTTTAACCATCATGGAGAAGGCGGCCCGTAAGGCGGGTGGCAAGCTCCGTCGCGATTTCGGTGAGATTGAGCATCTGCAGGTCTCGCAAAAGGGACCGGCCGACTTTGTTTCAAAGGCTGATGAGCGCGCCGAAGATACTATCTTCCGCGAGCTTGAAGCGGCCCGTCCCGATTGGGGCTTCCTTCTGGAAGAAGGCGGCGAGATTGCGGGCGCTGAAGGTAAACCGCGTTTCATCGTCGATCCGCTCGACGGGACGAGCAACTTTTTGCACGGCATTCCGCATTTCGCGATTTCGATTGCGGTGCAGGATCCCAAACCCGATCGTTCGGGATGGGGCGATATTTTTGCAGGGCTGGTTTACAACCCGATTACCGATGAAAGCTTTTGGGCAGAGCGAGGCAAGGGCGCCTGGCTTGGCCACCGTCGTCTGCGCGTTTCGGCACGCCGGCAATTGAACGAAGCCCTGATTGCCACCGGCACGCCCTATAAGGGCCATGGCGATTTTGACGAGTGGGGCAAGATTTACGCCGCAGTCGGACCGCAAGTTGCGGGGATCCGCCGCTTTGGTGCCGCCAGTCTGGATCTCGCCTGGCTCGCCGCCGGCCGTTATGACGGCTTCTGGGAAAGCGGACTTTCGGCGTGGGATACGGCTGCGGGTTGCCTGCTGGTGCGCGAAGCGGGAGGCTTTGTTACCGACTATCGCGGACGTAGCCCGCATATTGCGGACACACAGGTTCTGGCCGCAAATGACATTTTGCACAGCAAGCTTCACAAACTGCTTGTAGGTGCTTTGAAATAAACACCTAAAATGGCTTTAAAAGCGGGTTGCAGGCCTTGCAGGCGGGGATACTTCTGCCTAAAAGCGCGGCACGTTTACGGGGCCAAAGCGAGTCTGTTATGACTGATTTATCGCAGTATCTGCCGATCTTACTATTCCTGTTTGTGGCGCTTGCCCTGTCGTCGGCCTTTGTGTTTTTACCCATGGGGGTGTCGCGCCTGACCGGGGCGCACCAGCCGACCGAGGCAAAGCTGGCGGAATATGAATGCGGATTTCCCGCATTCGAAGATTCGCGCAGCCAGTTTGACGTACGCTTTTACCTTGTCGCCATCCTGTTCATCATCTTCGATCTCGAAGCAGCATTTCTGTTTCCATGGGCAGTAAGCCTGGGTGAAACAGGCTGGGTAGGTTGGGGCACCATGATGCTGTTCCTTTTCGAACTGGTCATTGGCTTTATTTATGCGTGGAAAGTGGGAGCCCTCGAATGGGAGTAATCACACAGACACCGGCGGACGCGTCCGTTCCCGATTCCGGTTTCTTTAAGGATATTGAAAGCGAAGTGAGCGACAAGGGTTTTGTCGTCACCTCGACCGAGGATCTGTTCAACTGGGCACGTACGGGTTCGTTGTGGCCGATGACCTTTGGTCTTGCCTGCTGCGCGGTCGAGATGATCCACGGCTATATGCCGCGTTACGACTTTGAACGTTTCGGCATCGCCCCGCGCGCATCCCCGCGCCAGTCGGACGTGATGATCGTCGCCGGGACATTGTGCAACAAAATGGCACCCGCGCTGCGCAAGGTGTACGACCAGATGTCCGAACCCAAATATGTCATCTCCATGGGAAGCTGCGCCAATGGTGGTGGCTATTATCATTACAGCTATAGCGTCGTGCGCGGTTGCGACCGGATTGTTCCTGTCGACATTTATGTCCCGGGCTGCCCGCCGACCGCCGAGGCGCTGCTTTATGGCATCATGCAATTGCAACGGAAAATCCGTCGGACAGGGACGTTGGAACGGTGACACATCCAGCCCCCCATATTGAAAAGCCCAAGGGCACGGTTGCCGCAATCAAAAAGCTGCTGGGCAAGGACTTGCTTGGCGTCGATGAAGCCAATGGCGAACTCGCGCTGCATGTGAAGCGGGATGCGCTCGTCAGTGTTTTGACGCGGTTGCGTGATGAGTGCGAATATCAGCAGCTCATGGAAATCGCCGGTGTCGATTGGCCCGACCGCGACCCGCGTTTTGAAGTTGTGTATTTCCTGCTCAGCCTGACCAAGAACCATCGTATCCGCGTACATGTGACAACCAATGAGGACGTTGCTGTACCATCGGTGACCGGTATCTGGCCTGTCGCAGGCTGGTTGGAACGCGAAGTGTTCGACATGTATGGCGTCCTGTTCTCGGGCAACGACGATTTGCGGCGTATCCTAACGGACTATGGCTTTACCGGCCATCCGCAGCGCAAGGATTTCCCGCTGACCGGTTATGTCGAGCTTCGTTATTCCGAAGAGGAAAAGCGCGTGAAATATGAGCCGGTGCAACTGGCACAGGATTTCCGCAGCTTCGATTTCCTGTCGCCATGGGAAGGTGCCGATTATGTGCTGCCCGGCGATGAGAAGGTGATCAAGTCCAACGAACCGCCCCGTGGCACGCCGCCGCGGGTAAATGATCCCAAGACGACGGAAAAACCGTCGCAGACCGGCGCGGGTGCGGCGGCCAATGCGGAAGCCAAAAAGCGCACGGTGCGGAAACCGAAGGCGGTGAAAGAATGAACCTTCAGCAGGACCTGGCCCCCACCACCGGTGATGAGGTCATCGAAAATTACACGATCAACTTTGGTCCGCAGCATCCGGCGGCGCACGGCGTTTTGCGTCTGGTCATGGAACTGGACGGTGAAATCGTGGAGCGGCTCGATCCGCATATCGGCCTGCTGCACCGCGGCACGGAAAAGCTGATCGAGTATAAAACCTATTTGCAGGCGCTGCCTTATTTCGACCGTCTCGATTATGCTTCACCGCTGGCGATGGAGCATAGCTATGTGCTGGCGATCGAAAAGCTTCTGAACCTCGATGTTCCATTGCGGGCGCAATATCTTCGCGTGTTGTTCGCGGAAATGACCCGCATTTCGAACCATTTGCTCAACATCGCGCACCATGCGCTCGACGTAGGTGCGATGACCCCCGGCCTGTGGCTGTATGAAGCGCGCGAAGATTGCATGGGCTTTTTTGAACGGGCCAGCGGTGCACGTATGCACACCGCCTGGTTCCGCCCCGGCGGCGTGCATCAGGATGTACCGTTGAAGCTGCTGACCGATATCGGCGAATGGCTCGACGACCGTCTGCCGCGCTTGTTCGAAGACGCGATGAAGCTTGTCGTCGACAACCGCATCTTCAAACAGCGCAATGTCGATATCGCGATTGTTTCCAGAGAAGACTCGATCAAATGGGGCTTTTCCGGTCCGATGATCCGTGCAGCGGGCATCCCGTGGGATATCCGCAAAAGCCAGCCTTATGACGTCTATGCCAAGATGGACTTCGACATTCCTGTCGGCACGCGCGGCGATTGCTACGACCGGTTCATGGTCCGTGTTGAAGAGGTGCGCCAGTCGATCCGCATCATGAAGCAATGCCTCAGCCAGATGCCTGAAGGCCCTGTGTGCAGCGACGACCGTAAAGTGGTTCCGCCCAAACGCGCCGAAATGAAGCAGAGTATGGAAGCGCTGATCCACCATTTCAAACTCTACACCGAAGGCTTCAAGGTGCCCGCGGGCAGCGTCTATGTCGCGACCGAAAGCCCTAAGGGCGAGTTTGGCGTTTATCTGGTGTCGGATGGCACCAACAAACCCTATCGCTGCAAAATCCGTCCGACAGCCTTCTCCCATCTGCAGGCCATGGACTTCATGTCGCGCGGCCACATGCTTGCCGACACGACCGCCATTCTGGGCGCACTCGACATTGTGTTCGGGGAGTGTGACCGGTGATTTTGAGGGAAGCCCTATTCCTGGCGGCGGCCCTTTTCGGGTCATTTGCCTTGGTGGCGACCTATCTCTGGCTGTTTCACAGCCACGTAAATGTGAAAGAACTCGGTTCGACCGGGGCGGCAATGGCCTTTGGCGCTTATGCCGGACGAATTTGGGGACGTAAGGAACGACATGGCTGACGCAGCACATATCCCTGACGAAGCAGAAACCCGCGCAAAGTGGGGCAATTTTGCCTTTTCGCCGGAATATAAGAAAAAGGCTGATATCTATATCGGCCGCTACCCAGCCGGACGTCAGCAATCGGCGGTGATGGCGCTGCTCGACCTTGCTCAGCGGCAGGTCGGGGAAGAAACGAAGACGCAGGGCTGGCTGCCGGTCCCGGTCATCGAATATGTCGCCCAATATCTCGGCATGCCCTATATGCGCGCCTATGAGGTTGCGACCTTTTACACCATGTACAACCTCGCGCCCGTCGGCCGCTATCATGTGCAGGTGTGCGGAACGACGCCATGCATGCTGCGCGGTTCGGACGATATCATGGCGGCATGCAAAAACCGTGGCCTTTTCAAAGGTGCGACCACGCCGGACGGTTTGTTCACGCTGACCGAAGTCGAGTGCATGGGCAATTGTTCCTCTGCACCGATGGTCCAGATCAACGACGATAATTATGAAGATCTGGACTATGACAGCATGACCGCAATCCTCGGCGATCTGGCCGACGGAAAGCAGCCCAAGATCGGCACGCAATTACCCGGGCGGCACACGGTGGAGCCTTATGGTGGGCCGACAACATTGAAGGCCATGGTCGACAAGAACCATGATTATCGGGGTGAGTGGTAATGGAATGGCTCCCCTTGGCCGGCGTTCTGGTCGCCGCATTTGTCGCTTGGAAATTGCTGACCGGCATTATTAAGCTCGCGGTAATCGGAATGATTATCGCAGGCGGTGCCTGGTTCATGCTGGGAGGATTGGGTTGATGCTCCAGGATAAAGACCGTATTTTTACCAACCTTTATGGCTATCAGGATTTCGGCCTGAAAGCCGCGCAGAAGCGTGGGGATTGGGACAAGACAGCGGCCCTGATGAAAGTCGGGCAGGATGCTATTATCGAGGAAGTGAAAGCTTCCGGCCTGCGCGGGCGCGGCGGGGCAGGGTTCCCGACTGGGATGAAGTGGAGCTTCATGCCCAAAAATCCGACGCCCGAACGGCCCAACTTCCTTGTCATCAATGCCGACGAATCCGAACCCGGTTCGTGCAAGGACCGCGAGATTATCCGCCATGATCCGCACAAGCTGATCGAAGGTGCGCTGATCGCCGGTTTCGCCATGCGCGCCCGGGCCGCTTATATCTATATCCGCGGCGAGTATATCTTTGAGGCCAAGGTCCTCGAAAAAGCTGTTGCCGAAGCTTATGCCGCCGGTCTTCTTGGCAAGAATGCCGCGAAATCGGGCTATGATTTCGACGTCTTCGTCCATCGCGGTGCAGGGGCCTATATTTGCGGCGAAGAAACCGCGATGATCGAAAGCCTGGAAGGCAAAAAGGGACAGCCGCGCCTGAAACCGCCATTCCCGGCGGGCGCTGGCCTTTATGGCTGCCCGACGACCGTCAACAATGTCGAAAGTATCGCCGTTGTTCCGACGATCCTGCGGCGTGGTGCCGCATGGTTCAAAAGCTTCGGCCGGGAAAACAACCATGGCACAAAGTTGTTCCAGATCTCCGGTCATGTCGAAAAACCCTGCGTTGTCGAGGAATCGATGAGCATTCCGTTCCGCGAGCTGATCGAAAAGCATTGCGGCGGTGTGCGTGGCGGGTGGGACAATCTGCTTGCCGTCATTCCCGGCGGTTCGTCGGTCCCGCTGGTCCCGGCGGCCATGATGATGGACGTTCCCATGGACTTCGACGGCTGCAAGGAAGTGGGCTCCGGCCTGGGCACCGCAGCGGTGATCGTGATGGACAAGTCCACCGACATCGTCCGCGCCATTTCGCGCTTGTCCTATTTTTACAAGCATGAAAGCTGCGGCCAGTGTACGCCTTGCCGTGAAGGCACGGGCTGGATGTGGCGCGTGATGGAGCGCATGCGCACCGGTGATGCCGCCGCGTCCGAGATCGACATGCTGTTCGAGGTTACCAAACAGGTTGAAGGCCACACAATCTGCGCGCTCGGCGATGCCGCAGCCTGGCCGATCCAGGGCCTCATCAAGCATTTCCGTCCAGAGATGGAGCGCCGGATCGCGGAGAAGCATGGGGACAATATGTTGGAGGCGGCGGAATAATTATGCCTAAAGTCACTGTAGACGGCCTCGAAATCGAAGTTCCCGCCGGCGCAACCGTGCTGCAGGCCTGTGAGCTTGCAGGTAAGGAAATACCGCGCTTTTGCTATCATGAGCGGCTGTCCATTGCGGGCAATTGCCGTATGTGCCTTGTAGAGGTTGCCCCTGGGCCACCCAAGCCGCAGGCGAGCTGCGCACTGCCCGCGACCGAGGGACAGATCATCAAGACCGACAGCCCGATGGTCAAAAAGGCACGGGAAGGGGTGATGGAGTTCCTCCTGATCAACCACCCGCTTGATTGCCCCATCTGCGACCAGGGCGGCGAATGCGATCTGCAGGACCAGTCCGTAGCCTATGGCCGGGGCGCGTCGCGCTATGATGAAAACAAGCGGGCTGTGACCGAGAAATATATGGGTCCCATCGTCAAAACGGTGATGACCCGCTGCATCCAGTGCACGCGCTGTGTCCGTTTTGCGGAAGAAGTTGCAGGCATCGAAGAAATCGGCGCGATTGGCCGTGGCGAGAATATGCAGATCACCAGCTATCTGGAACGTGCGGTGACCAGCGAATTGTCCGGCAATGTGGTCGACCTGTGCCCCGTGGGCGCGCTGACGTCGAAACCCTATGCTTTTGAAGCCCGTCCCTGGGAACTCAAGAAGACCCCAAGCATCGACGTTATGGATGCCGTTGGCACCAACATCCGTCTCGACAGCCGCGGCCGTGCCGTGTTGCGCGCTTTGCCGCGGATCAACGATGATGTGAACGAAGAATGGGCGTCGGATAAAACCCGTCACGCTGTTGATGGCCTGACCCATCGTCGGCTCGACAAGCCTTATGTCCGCAAGGACGGCAAGCTGGTTGCCGTAAGCTGGGCCGAGGCGTTTGACGCCGTGAAGGCACATTGGACGGGCGAAGCCGCGGTACTTGCCGGTGATCAGGTTGATTGCGAAACCATGTTCGCCGCGCGCGAACTTGCCGGTTCGGCGATGCTGGAAGGACGCCAGACAGGTCTCGCGTATGACACATCGTCGCTGAGCGCGGTCAATTTCAACACCACCATCGCCGGCATCGAAAACGCCGATGTCATCCTGCTCGTCGGCAGCGATCTGCGCCGCGAGGCTGCGCTGGTGAACACCCGCGTGCAAAAGGCTGTCCGCAAAAAAGGCGCGAAGGTTTTTGCCATCGGTCCTGTGACGGACCTGACTTATAAGGTCGAATGGCTGGGTGATGATCTTTCGGCCCTGACCAAGGCACCCAAGGCGTTGGCAGACGCCCTGAAAACCGCCGAACGTCCTGCAATCATCGTGGGTGGCGGTGCCTTGCGTTATGAAGGTGTGCACGGCGCAGCGCTCGCCTTTGCGAAGAAGTACAAGCTGGTGCGCGATGGCTGGAATGGCTTCAATATTCTCCATTTCGCGGCAGCCCGTATGGGTGGCCTGATGCTGGGTTATGCCTATGACGGCGGTATCAAGGCGCTGGCCGCTAAAAAGCCGAAGCTGGCCTTCTTCCTCGGTGCGGACGAGGTCGATTACGGTCTCTTTGCCAAAACGTTCAAAGTCTATGTGGGCCATCATGGTGACCAGGGCGCGCGGCATGCCGACGTTATCCTGCCGGGTGCAGCCTATAGCGAAAAATCCGGCACCTATGTAAATCTCGAAGGCCGCGTCCAGCGTGGCGAACGCGCGGTGTTCCCGCCCGGGGACGCACGGGAGGATTGGGCAATTTTCCGGGCACTATCGGATGTGCTCGGTAAACGTCTGCCATTTGACAGCCTTGATGCATTGCGCGCCGAAATGGCGAAGGCTGTACCTGCGTTAGGGGTTGAAGGTCTGGCCAATTATGGCTGGAGCGAACCCAAGCTGTCTGCGACGGTCAGCGGCAAGATCGCCGACTATCCGATCAAGGATTTCTACCTGACCAACGCCATCTGCCGCGCGTCGGAGACGATGCAACGCTGCTCGGCCGAACTGGTGCATGGTGAAGAGTTTCTGGAGGCAGCGGAATGACCTCATTCTTCCAATCGCTCGGCATGACCTATGAAGCCGCATGGTTCACCGCAACCATTGCGGGAATTCTGCTGATTGCCTTTCCGCTCATGCTGGCGGTTGCCCTTATCATTTACGCCGAGCGTAAATTGTGGGCGGCTTTTGCGCTGCGTAAGGGACCCAATGTGGTTGGTCCCTTCGGTGTCCTGCAGTCCTTTGCGGATGGTTTGAAGGTTTTCCTTCAGGAAACCATCATTCCCAGCGCCTCGAACCGCGGTCTGTTCCTTATTGCGCCGATTATCACCTTCACTGTGGCGTTAATGGCCTGGGCGGTTATTCCCTTTGGCGATGGCATGGTGCTTGCCGATATCAATGTCGGTCTGCTCTACATCCTCGCGATCAGCAGCCTTGGCGTCTACGGCGTTGTTATTTCGGGTTGGGCATCCAACTCTAAATATCCGTTCTATTCCGCCATGCGCGCCGCCGCGCAGATGATTTCCTATGAAGTCTCCATCGGTTTCATCCTGATCTGCGTCGTCCTGTGGGCGGGCACATTCAACATGGGCGGCATCATTGCCGGGCAGAAGGGCCATGTTCTGGGCTTAATCAACGCTTATGCGCTGAACCCGCTCCTGTTCCCGATTGCGGTCATGTTCCTCATCAGCGCGATGGCCGAAACAGCACGCGCGCCGTTCGACCTGACCGAGGCGGAAAGCGAATTGGTCGCGGGTTACCAGACCGAATATTCGTCCATGGCGTTCGCACTTTTCTGGCTCGGCGAATATGCCAATGTGCTGTTGATGTGCGCGCTGAACGCGATCCTTTTCTGGGGCGGATGGCTGCCACCGGTGGATTGGGCACCGCTCTATATGGTCCCGGGAATCTTCTGGCTCTTTGCCAAGATCCTCGTGATGTTCTTCATCTTCGCCTGGGTAAAGGCCACCGTGCCGCGTTACCGTTATGACCAGTTGATGCGTCTGGGTTGGAAGGTCTTCCTGCCAATCTCGCTTTTCTGGGTGTTTCTGGTGAGCGGATACCTGATGCTGACGCGCTACGAATGCAAAAACAGTGAACGGATGTATATTAGCCAAGTCACAGACGTGGAACGAGGTAAAACCTTCACTGCAGACAAGCCTACAAACAATTGGGATGGCATCTGCAGAAGTGACCTGAATGTGGCTGGAAAGGCCAGCAAATGACCACCATCGCCCATCTCATCAAATCCTTCACCCTGTGGGAATTCGTCAAGGCGCACTGGCTGACCTTGCAATATTTCTTCAAGCCCAAGGCGACGGTGAACTATCCGTTTGAAAAGAATCCGCTTAGCCCACGTTTCCGGGGCGAACATGCATTGCGGCGTTATCCCAATGGCGAGGAACGCTGCATTGCGTGCAAATTGTGCGAGGCCGTTTGCCCAGCGCAAGCGATCACGATCGAGGCGGAACCGCGCGAGGACGGCAGCCGTCGGACCACCCGCTACGACATCGACATGACGAAGTGCATCTATTGCGGTTTCTGTCAGGAAGCCTGTCCGGTGGATGCCATCGTCGAAGGGCCGAATTTCGAATATGCAACCGAAACGCGGGAAGAGCTTCTTTATGACAAGAACAAGCTGCTCGCCAATGGCGACAAATGGGAACGCGCGATTGCCGCGAACCTTGCCGCCGATGCGGCCTATCGGTAAGGGGCGCGGATTGTGATTCAGGTCATCTCTTTTTACCTTTTCGCCAGCATCCTGATCGCGTCGGCCGCGATGGTGATCTTTGCGCGTAACCCCGTGCACAGCGTGCTTTGGCTGATCGTTGCCTTTTTCAATGCGGCGGGCCTGATGGTCCTCATCGGTGCTGAATTCATCGCGATGTTGCTGGTCATTGTCTATGTCGGTGCGGTTGCGGTGCTTTTCCTCTTTGTCGTGATGATGCTCGACATTGATTTTGCCGAATTGCGTGCCGGCTTCGTCAAGAATGTGCCGCTGGGGCTATTACTGGCGGTCGTGCTTGTGGCGGAACTCATTCTGGGCGTCGGCGCCTATCGCGCCGGTGCCGTGAAACTCGGAACGCCGGAGGCCGGAGCTGCCACGGTTTCCAATACGGTGCCGAATATCGAAGCCATCGGGAACCTGCTCTACAGCAAATATATCTTCCTGTTTGAAAGCGCTGGCCTGATCTTGCTTGTCGCCATGGTTGGCGCGATAGTTCTAACCCACCGCCGCAGCCACGGCAGCAAGGGGCAGAATATCAACAGCCAGAATATGCGCCGTCCGCAGGATGCGACGCGCAATGTGAATCAGCCAGTCGGGCAGGGGGTCGAACTGTGATAGGCATCGAACATTATCTGGTGGTCAGTTCCATCCTGTTTGTGATGGGCGTGCTGGGCATTTTCCTGAACCGCAAGAATGTCATCATTATTCTGATGGCGATCGAGCTGATCCTGCTTGCCGTGAACATCAATCTTGTGGCTTTCAGCGCTTTCCTGGGCGATCTGACCGGGCAGATCTTTGCGATGTTCGTGCTGACCGTCGCAGCCAGTGAGGCAGCCATCGGGCTTGCCATATTGGTTATCTATTTCCGTGGTCGCGGCACCATTGCCGTTGACGATGTCAACCGGATGAAGGGGTAACATCCAGTGACTTCGATACATATCATCGTTTTCCTGCCGCTTCTGGCAGCGTTGATCGCAGGCCTTGGCCAGCGGTTCATCGGTGCGGTTGCGGCCAAGACGATCACGACCGCCGGTCTGTTCACCGCCTGTCTTTTAAGCTGGCCGATCTTCATCAGTTTCCTGACCGGTGATGAAAAGGCTTATGTCCAGCCGGTCATGACATGGGTGCAGTCCGGTGCGCTTTCCTTTAACTGGGAATTGCGCGTCGATGCCCTGACCGCGGTGATGCTGGTGGTTATCACCACCGTCTCGGCGCTCGTCCATCTGTATAGCTGGGGCTATATGGAGGAAGATCCCGACCAGCCCCGCTTTTTCGCCTATCTGTCGCTGTTCACCTTCGCCATGCTGATGCTGGTGACCGCCAACAATCTGGTGCAGATGTTCTTTGGCTGGGAAGGCGTCGGGCTTGCATCCTATCTGTTGATCGGTTTCTGGTACAAAAAGCCCAGCGCAAATGCCGCAGCGATCAAGGCTTTTGTCGTCAACCGCGTCGGCGACCTGGGCTTCATGCTGGGTATCTTTGGCGTATTCTGGCTATTTGGTACCGTTTCAATTCCCGACATCCTTGCCGCTGCGCCGGACAAGGTTGGGTCGAGCATCGGCTTCCTTGGCTATCGTGTCGATACGATGAGCCTGCTTTGCGTCCTTCTCTTCATTGGCGCGATGGGCAAGTCGGCGCAGCTTGGCCTGCACACTTGGCTTCCCGACGCGATGGAAGGCCCGACACCTGTGTCGGCCCTGATCCACGCGGCAACGATGGTGACCGCCGGTGTCTTCATGGTTTGCCGTCTGTCACCGCTGTTCGAAACTAGCCAGTTTGCTCTGGATGTCGTCACCATTGTCGGCGCGACGACCGCAATCTTCGCGGCGACGGTCGGATTGGTGCAGACCGACATCAAGCGCGTCATCGCCTATTCAACCTGCTCGCAACTTGGCTACATGTTCTTCGCCGCCGGAACCGGTGCCTATGGCGCCGCGATGTTCCATCTTTTCACCCATGCCTTCTTCAAGGCGCTGTTGTTCCTTGGCGCTGGTTCGGTGATCCATGCGATGCATCACGAACAGGATATGCGCTATTATGGGGGCTTGCGGAAACATATCCCGCTTACCTTCTGGGCAATGATGGCAGGTACATTGGCCATCACCGGTGTCGGCATCGTCGGTGTCGGTGGTTTTGCGGGCTTCTATTCCAAGGACGCCATTATCGAGGCGGCCTTCGCCAGCAGCTCGACCTACCATATGTACGGTTTTGCCATTGGTGTCGTCGCCGCGTTGCTGACCAGTTTCTACAGTTGGCGCCTGATGTTCCTGACATTCTTTGGAAAGCCCCGCTGGGCCGGTTCGGAGCATATCCAGCACGCTGTTCATGATGACCACCATCATGGTGACGACCACGCTCATCATGGTGGGCATGCTGATCATGGCGACGGTACCGCAGGCTATCATCCTCATGAAAGCCCGCTCCCGATGCTCATTCCGCTTGCGGTGCTTACCTTGGGCGCCGTGTTTGCCGGGTTCCTGTTCCATGGCGCATTTATCGAAGCCGAAACGGGTAAAGAGTTCTGGGCCAACAGCACGCTCTACTTCAACGAGCATCTGATGCATGCCATGCATGAAGTGCCGCTATGGGTGAAATTGTCGTCAACCGTCGCCATGCTGGTTGGCCTCAGCGTAGCTTATCTGATGTACCAGCGTTCGGAAGATGCGCCGCAAAAGCTGGCGACCATGTTCGCACCGCTTTACCGGTTCTTCCTCAACAAATGGTATTTTGATGAGCTTTACAACCTGATTTTCGTCCGTCCGGCCTTTTGGTTCGGTCGCCTTTTCTGGCAGCAGGGGGACATTGGTATCATCGACAGATTTGGTCCCAATGGTTCCGCCGCGGTAGTGAGCTTCACCAGCCGGATGGCTGTGCGGCTGCAGTCGGGATATCTTTACACCTATGCGCTGGTCATGCTTCTCGGCCTGGTCGCGGCGGTTAGCTGGATGATGGTGAAAGCATAATGAACGCCGCAGCACTTCCCATAATTTCGATCATGCTGGCCATCCCGATGGTGGCCGCAATCGCCTGTCTGTTTGTCCGCGCCGAAACAGCACGTGTGCTGGCGCTCGGTGCGACGCTGCTCAATCTTCTGTTGGGGGCCTGGCTGTGGGTCAGCTACGATCCCGCAGGGGCGCAGTGGCAATTTGTGGAAAGCCTCCAGTTGTTTGGCCCCATTGGCTGGAAACTAGGCATTGATGGCATATCCCTGACACTGATCATGCTGTCTGTATTCCTGATGCCGATCTGCATCGGGGCAAGCTGGCACGCCATCGACAAGCGGGTCGGTGAATATATGGCCGCTTTCCTGCTGATGGAAACGCTGATGATCGGTGTTTTTGCCGCGCAGGATCTGCTGTTGTTCTACATCTTCTTCGAAGCCGGCCTGATCCCCATGTATCTGATCATCGGTATCTGGGGCGGGGCAGAGCGGATCTACGCTTCCTACAAATTCTTCCTCTACACGCTGCTTGGCTCGGTCGTAATGCTGATCGCCATGCTGTGGATGATACAGACCGCTGGTACGGCCGATATCCCCACATTGCTCAACACCGACTTCCCAGTCGAGGCGCAGAAATGGCTGTGGCTTGCTTTCTTCGCGAGCTTCGCTGTTAAAATGCCGATGTGGCCGGTCCACACCTGGTTACCGGATGCCCACGTTCAGGCTCCTACTGCCGGTTCGGTCATATTGGCGGGCGTGCTGTTGAAAATGGGCGGATACGGCTTCCTGCGCTTCTCGCTGCCGATGTTCCCTGAAGCCAGCGCGGATTTCATCCCTCTGGTATTTGGCCTGTCGATGGTCGCCGTTGTCTATACCTCGCTCGTCGCGCTGGTGCAGAGCGATATGAAAAAGCTGATCGCTTATTCGTCGGTGGCGCATATGGCGATTGTCACCGTCGGCCTGTTCACCTTCAACCAGCAGGGGATCGAAGGCGCAATCATCGTGATGCTTAGCCATGGTCTGGTTTCAGGCGCGCTGTTCCTATGCGTAGGCGTAATCTACGATCGGCTGCATACCCGCGAGATCAGCCGCTATGGCGGATTGAGCATTAACATGCCCAAATATGCGCTGTTGTTCATGCTCTTTACCATGGCGAGCGTCGGGCTTCCCGGGACCAGCGGTTTTGTCGGCGAATTCCTGTCGTTGGCAGGGGCGTATAAGGTTTCGACCTGGGCTACCCTGATCGCAACCACCGGCATCATTTTGGGCGCAGGCTATATGCTTTATCTCTATCTCCGCATCGCCTTTGGCGAACAAAAAAATGCCGATGCGGCCGCTATGTCGGATATAGATGGCCGTGAAATGTGGCTACTCGCTCCGATTGCGGCGGCGGTGCTCTGGATGGGTGTCTATCCGGAAAGCTTCCTCGCGCCGATCCGTCGTGACGTTGCTACCATCGTCGAACGTATTGAACGTGCTGCACCTGCAGGGGACAGCAAATTAAAGGCCAATGATCCCACCACCGCCAAATATCGGGTTGGGGGACATGGCGAAGAAAAGAACAAGGCTGAGGGGAGCCACCACTAATGGACCTTAATGCTTCACTTTTCCTCGTTCGTCCCGAGGTTATTCTCAGCTTTTCCGCGCTCGCTCTGCTGCTGCTCGCAGCATGGCGGAGTGATTCAGGGCGTCTGGCAAGCATATTGGCGGTAACTGCGCTATTCGGCGCAGGCGCCTTTGTGGTGGATTTCATGGCGACGGGCACCGATGCAACCGCGTTTGACGGCCTGATCGGCAACGATGCATTCGGCAATTTTGCAAAGCTGTTGATCTATTTCGCTGCCGCCATTTCGTTGATGATTGCCCCGCGCTTCCTTGAAAATGCGGGCGCCATGCGCGCCGAATATCCAGTTCTTATCCTGCTTGCCGCCATCGGCATGGGAATCATGGTATCGGCAACGGATCTGGTAACGCTTTATATCGGCCTCGAACTGAACAGTTTGGCGGCTTATGTCTTGGCAAGCTTTGCGCGCTACGACGGACGCTCTGCGGAAGCTGGTCTGAAATATTTCGTGCTGGGTGCCCTTGCGAGCGGAATTCTGCTTTTTGGTATGTCGCTGCTGTACGGTTTTGCCGGTTCCACCAGCTTTAGTGCGATTGGTACGGCCTTGAACGGTGACATTAGTCTTGGGATGATATTCGGCATTGTCTTCGTTCTGTCGGGTCTTGCGTTTAAGATCAGCGCCGCGCCTTTCCATATGTGGACGCCGGACGTATATGAAGGTGCGCCTACTCCGGTAACGGCCTTTTTCGCCAGCGCCCCAAAGGTGGCAGCCAGCGTTTTGCTGATACGTGTGGTCATCGAGGCTTTTGGAAACGAAGCCATGGTCTGGCAGCAAATTGTCATCGTTGTCGCACTGATGTCGATTATCATCGGCGCCGTGGGTGCCATCGGGCAGCAGAATTTGAAACGTCTGCTGGCATATAGCTCGATCAACAATATCGGCTTCATTCTGATAGGCCTTGCCGCAGGGACTGAGCAGGGCGTTGCGGCGATGCTGGTCTATCTTGCCATTTATGTCGCCATGACGCTGGGCAGCTTCATCGTATTGATGCAGCTGAAGGCACGTGATGGCTCCTATCGCGAGACATTTGCCGACATTGCCGGCTTGTCGAAAACCCGTCCTGCACTGGCGGCGATCTTTGCGATCTTCATGTTCAGCCTCGCCGGTATCCCGCCCTTGTTCGGTTTCTGGGGCAAATTGGTGGTATTCCAGGCTGCTGTAGCTGCAAATCTGCTTCCGCTGGCCGTCATCGGGATTGCGGCGTCGGTAATCGGGGCCTTCTATTATCTGAAGGTTGTCAAGGTCATGTACTTCGACGAACCGGCAGATGTGATTGCGCCTGCCGATGATGCGGTCCTAAGCTGGACCGGCGGTATATTGGCAATTACCCAGTCACCGCTGGGTTATCTTGCCATACCGGTTCTGGCCGCACTTTCTGCACAAGCGGCAAGGGCGCTGTTCTGAACCCTGTTTTTGAAGAAGTTGCATTAACAGGGTCGACCAACGCCGACCTGCTGCAACGCGCGGCTGTTGGCGCGCCGGAAGGACTCTGGCTTCGCGCCGATGCGCAGGACGGCGGCCGCGGCCGCTTGGGGCGCAGTTGGGAAAGCCCGGGCGGCAATCTTTTTGCAAGCACCATTGTGCGTTTGCAGCCGTCCGATCCACAAGCGCCAACGCTTGCATTCGTCGCGGCTTTGGCCGTGCGCGATACGCTGCATCAAATCGCGCCGGAATGTGCCGTCCAGATCAAATGGCCCAATGACATCCTGTCTGCCGATGGGTCCAAAATCTGTGGTATCCTGCTGGAACGGACCGGCGAGGCGGTCGTCATCGGGATCGGTATCAATCTGACATCGTCGCCCGACATTCCCGGGCGTGCGACAACCGATCTGCATAAGCTCGGCATTCTCCCGCCGCATCCACAGGCAGTTACAGAAATTCTCGCTGCCAATATGGCAAGCTGGTTGATGCGTTGGCGCCAATATGGATTGCAGGCGTTGACGAGCGAATGGCAAAAGTTTGCCCATCCGGTCGGTACTGCATTATCGGTGCAGTTGCCCGACGGCACGCGGGAAGATGGACTTTACGCCGGACTGACTGCAGAGGGCGCACTTCAGCTTCGCTTGGCGGATGGGACGATCCATGCCATTCATGCCGCCGATGTTTTTCTCGTTTAGGCAGAGGACCGACTATGCTGCTCGCAATTGATACCGGCAACACCAACGTTAAATTTGCGCTGGTCGATGACAGCGGGGAAATCGTTAAACGCTGGCGCATTGCCACCGATGCACGCCGCACGGCCGATGAATATGCGGTATGGCTGGACCAGCTTATACAGATGGCAGGATTCCGCCGGAGTGATGTCAAAGCCGTCATAATCGCAACCGTTGTTCCCCGGGCGCTGCACAATCTGCAATTGCTTGCCTCGCACTATTTCGATTGCGAAGCACTTGTTGCCGGTCGGGGGAGCGTGGGCTGGGGCATCCAACTCAAGGTCGATGAGCCCCAATCGGTCGGCGCCGACCGCGCTGTAAATGCGATTGCTGCCCAATCCATGGCCGATGGTGACAAGCTTGTGATCAGTTTCGGCACGGCAACGACATTCGACTATATCGGCCCGGACGGATCCTATCGGGGCGGCAGTATTGCCCCTGGCGTGAACCTCAGTCTGGATGCGCTCTACGCTGCGGCTGCGATGCTGCCGCGAATTGCAATCGAGCCACCGCCAAATGAAAGCGTAATTGGTACGACAACAGTTGGACAAATGCAGATAGGTATCTATTGGGGCTATGTGGCGATGATCGAAGGGATGATCGCGCGAATGAAAGCTGAAATCGGCAAGCCAGTCACGGTTATCGCGACCGGCGGTCTCGCCATCCTGTTTCAGCAACATGGCCATTTATTTGACCGGGTAGAACCGGATTTGACGCTGCGGGGGCTGGCGCATTTGTACAGGAATCGAGAAACATAATCATGACTACCCCAAAGAATGAGTTACTTTTCCTCGCGCTGGGCGGGTCGAACGAGATTGGCATGAACGTCAATCTTTACGGCTGCCAGGGCAAATGGGTCATGGTGGATCTCGGACTGACATTCGCGAATGCCGAATATCCCGGGGTCGAATTGATCCTGCCGGATTTGGAATTTATCGAACAGCGCAAGGATGACCTGCTGGGTATCGTGCTGACCCATGGTCATGAGGATCATATCGGCGCGGTCGCCTATTTCGCCGCTGATCTTGGCGTGCCACTCTATGCGACACCTTTTACAGCGACCCTGATACGCGGAAAGCTGGAAGAAGAAGGCATTGCCGATAGCGTCGAGCTGAACATTATTCCGATGGAGGGGCGCTTTGATCTGGGGCCATTCGGTTTCCAGCTCGTGACGCTTGCCCACTCTATTCTTGAAATGAGCGCCTGCCTTATCTCAACCCCCTATGGCAAGATTTTCCACACCGGTGACTGGAAGCTGGATGAACGTCCCGTAATCGGCTCACCATCTACGGCCGAGCAGTTAAAGGCTATAGGCGATGAGGGCGTGCTGGCTCTGGTGTGTGATTCCACCAACGCCTTCAATCCCGATGATAGCGGTAGCGAGGGCAGCGTGAAGGCTGACCTTCTGAAATCCGTCAAGGAAGCAAAGGGCAGGGTGCTCCTGACAACTTTCGCCTCCAATGCTGCCCGTCTGCAGACAATGGGTGAAGTCGCCCGGGAAACCGGCCGCACGCTTTGTTTTGCCGGCCGCTCGCTGCACCGGATTATCGAGGCAGCGCAGGCTAATGGCTATTTGAAAGATATGCCGAAGACGGTCGATATGGAGGCCGTAGACGGCCTTCCGCGTCATGAGGTTATGGTCGTTGCAACCGGTGGCCAGGGTGAGGCGCGGGCTGCTCTCGCACGGATTGCCGAGGGTAACCATCCGGTAAAGCTGGAGGAAGGCGATACGGTCATCTTCTCGTCAAAGCAGATCCCGGGGAACGAGATTGCAATCGGCGTCATCATGAACAAGCTTGCGGAGCGCAATATCCTGACCGTCACCGAAAAGCAGGCGCATGTCCATGTATCTGGGCATCCCGGTCAGCCGGAGCTGGCCTTGCTGTATGACTGGATCAGACCTGACGTACTCGTGCCTGTTCACGGTGAACGGCGGCATATGGCGGAGCAGGCGCGATTTGCTTTAGCGCACGGCGTGAAAAACGCTCTCGTTCAGTCCAATGGGGATGTGGTGCGCTTGGCACCGGGGCAGCCGGAAATAATCGGTCAGGAACGAACAGGCCGCTTAATTCTGGATGGCGACACTATCATTTCCGCAGATGGGGCCACAATGAACGAGCGCCGCCGTTTGTCCTGGTACGGTCTGATTAGCGTTGCCTTCGCTCTCGATGAGCGTGACCATCTTCTCGGCGAGCCCCAAATCCGACTGCATGGTGTGCCCATCGAAGAAGATCTGGAAGAATTTCTGGAAGAGGCAACGCAAGCCGCCGTAAAGGCGATTCGCGAAAATAAAGGTGATTTTGAAAAACTGAGGGAGTCAGTTCGCCTCGCCGTTCGGCGCGTTGCGACCAGTTGGACAGGCAAGAAACCAATTGTAGACGTCATGATAGTGGAAACCGCATGAACTGGACATCAATTATCGCGATTTACGTGCTGTTCTGGGTCCTTTGCGCCTTTGTCATTTTGCCCATCGGCGTAAAGACACATGAAGAACTGGGGCTAGAGAAAACGCTTGGTCAAGCCGATAGCGCGCCAGGTAACTTTCGGCCCGGAATCATCATATTGCGGACGACATTGCTGTCTGCTGCATTATTCGGACTCTATTATGTCAACTACACCCAAGGGTGGATCGACCGGCACAGCTTCGATTTTCTGGTGACGCCACCAACGTCCAATTAGTTGCGCAGACGCTCAATCGCCTGCGCCAGCGCGACGTACAATTTGCCGACGTCGGAAGAGAGCAGCGTAACGCATATTGCGTTGCCGTCCCGCGTGGACAGAAGAACCCGCATCATCGCTTCGAAATCGTGGATGTAGCGGTTTACATGCTCCCGGAATTCGGGATCCTGCGCGTAATGCGTCGCGATTGCGCGGGACTCTCCTGCATCGAGCAGGCGTACAGCACGGCGGGTGAAGACGCCGCGGTCGCCTTTCAAATAGGCGGCCCAGGCTGTGTCGGTGACTTCGTTCGACAGAATCTTTGCCACATCGATCGACGTTGAATTCAAAGATTCGGTGAGCAGGACCATGCGCCGTGCAAAGCTGTCGTCGTCGATGCCGTCGAAGCTGTTCCGGCTTTCGGCGATCCGCTTTTCGAGATTGTCGGCGAGTTCGTCCAACTCCTTCAATTGGTTCTTTAACTGCGCAGTAGAATTTTCGGACAGGCTGATATTCCGTTCGATCGCATTCTGGACCTGTTCGTTCATTGCCTTTAGCTGGTTCTCGACGGCACCTTCCAAGGCCAGCCGGTTCTGGTCGGCAAGCCGGTCTGCAACATGCGTCAATTCGTCCTCAACAATTTTCCGGCTGTCCTGAACGGCGCCTTCGGTAACTTCACGAACACGCAAAAGGGACGATACAAGCGCGCCTTCGGTCACGTGCGTAATTGATTCAATCAATGCGCGGGTTTCATTCAAAGTTGCGGACAAGGCATCGGCCTGCTCATGGCGCGCGGCGAAATGTTCGTCGCTATCCGTCATGATCTTGTCGATCTTGGCGCTTTGCTCGTCAATCAACGCGCTAAGCGACGACGCAACCTTCAGCAATTCGGCGCTTTGTGCGTTCAGGTCGCGGGCATTCACGGTCGCAGCCGATAGCTGTTGTGCTGTGCCCGAAATCTGTGAGTCGATCTGGCCAATGGATGCCGGGATATTTTCGGCAATCTCGCCATTGATCCTGTTGAGAGCAGCCAAAAGTCCGTCCGCTTTCTCAAGCAATTGCTCTGTCCGGTTATGGCTTCCATCCAGTTCGGTGTTCACATCCTTCGCACTCACGCCCAGTGCGGACACAGCAAAGGCAAGCTTCGCTGTCTGGTCGGTTGCTGCCTTGTCTATCTCGGAAATTGTGGCAGCACTGGCGCTCAAATGGTTCTCTATGTCGGCAATGATCGACGCAATGCGGCTCTTTTCCTCCTGCGATTGCAAGGCGATTTCGCCCATGGCCTGTTTCAGAAGGCCAACATTTTCTTCAATTTTCGCCCGATTATCGGAAAGAAGCTGACTCAGCTCTGATGTCACATTGCCGACCTGCGAGGACATATTCTGGGCCGCTACGTCCAGCAGTTTCGCGGCTGCCGCTGCACGCTTCTCGGCGAGCAAGCTCGCCTCGTTCAACGAATCTGCGGTTTCACGCGAAATGCTGCCCAGTTGTTCCGACACCGCCTCGGCACGGCTTCCGACTTCGTCGATATAGGTGCGGGTCGAGGTGCCGACTTCGCCAATGCGCGCAAGACCGGCAATCAGCGACTTGATCTGCAGCTGCGCGTTGTTTCCGGCGCTGCCGATCTGGTTGGTCACATCCTTGGCTGCGCTTGTCACAACAGGCAGATGCTTGCGCAATTGCTCAAGATTGCTGGTCGCGGCATTGCTGACGGTCTCGAGCGTCTTTGCCTTTTCGTCGCTATCGATCAACGCGGCTGTCAGAACCTGTGCAGCTTCCATTAAATGTTGCGATGATTGCTTGCCTACCGTTTCCAGTTCGCGTGCATTCTCTGCGAGAAAGCTGCGTGCCATCGATATTTCTTCGTTGACCGTGCGCATTCTGGCTTCAAGCGCTTCGCTTTCTTTGCGCAAAGACAGAGCTACATCACGAAAACGCAAGGCTTCTGCGCGAGAGGAACGCATGGCGAGCAGCCACAATATGGCCAAAAACATCGCGGGCGTTGCCCAGATGCTGATTAATGTGATCAGATATTCGCCCTTAAGCCCGTCCTTGATGAGCGGCAGATAGGTCCAGATAAAATATCCGGTCCAGCCTAGCGTCAGCATGACGATGATGACCGGCGTTATGTAGCTTTTCCACTTGCCCGAAGTGGCAGACGAATCCTCGTCGGTATAGTCGGACTCGGCGTAGTCAAACACTTCGGTCTCGGCCGTGAACTGTTCAACACCGGCGTCCAGATCGTGATCCCGGATATGGTTGTCCATATCCTCAACCGAGCCGTTTTCTATATGCCGTGTCAGGCCAACAATTTTCGAGCGTGCAGTCATAGCACTTTGTTAACCATATTTTATCCACAGGGGAAACGCAAACTTAACACTAAATGGCGTATGCATGTGGAATGTCTATGGATTATGGCTCTTTTGACACAGCGATAAAGGCTGCTTCGGGCGAAGATTACGCCCTGATGGCCGAATTGCGCCATTCTTTCGTCGAAAGTGCACGTCGCCAGCTAAGCTTGCTGTCCCGGTCACGTTGTGACGCCAATTGGCAGTATACAAGCTGGCGATTAAAGGGACTCGCCGCAAGTTTTGGCGCGACCCGCCTTATGGAATTGGCGGATATGGCAAGTGTAGGCGCGCCAGGAGACCCTGTGGTTATTCGCGATATTGAGGCCGCAATCCTTGAAATAGAGGCGCACGAAATCAGTTAGAGACCGATTTCGGCCAATAAAAGTGTTGGAAATGAGGTAATATCGTCCATATCGGGCGCATGTTATCCGTCGAGAATGTTCAAGAACCACCTGCGGCGCTTCTCTCGGTTGTTTCGACAGCCGATGCGCCCCACTTTCCCGGCCCTGCGTCTTCGCCGCTGACGATAGCGGGACAGTCTGTTCTCGAATGGCAATTACGGGCGTTGCAAAAGTCGGGAATCACGACCTGTTTTATCGAAGTCGACAATGTTTCCGGCGCCTTGCTCAAATTGTCTGATGCGGGTGAACACTACGGGTTGAAGATCCATTTTGTGCGGACGTTGGAAGATCTTCAAAACTCTGCCGACTTAAAATCCCGTCTCGTCATTTTGGCAGAGGGGCAGTATTTCGCCGAAGATGTTGTGCATCGCCTGATAGGGGCAGGGACGCCCTGCGTCGCCACCTGTGAAATTGGAAACGAGAGTGCCGCATTTGAACGCATAGATTTAACCCGTTGCTGGGCCGGATTTACCTTGCTGGATACAGAAAAGCTGGGCTCGATTCAGGATATTCCGGAAGGCTGGAGTATTGCATCGACCTTGCTGCGGTTTGCGATCCAGATTGGCACGCCGTTCCATCCTTTGCCGCAAACCATTATTCAAAATGCTGAAATAGCAAAGATTTCGGTTCCCGCGGACGCTGCGGCGATCGGTCAGAAAAAGATGCAGGCACGGGTCGATGGCGTTAAGGGGTGGATAGAACGAAATATATTCGGCGCAATCGCGGAACGCCTCGCCCCGGTGGCTTGGTCGCATGAAGGCCATGCGAAATATGCGCAACTGCCGCCGGCGCTGGCCCTTATTCTGAGCCTCGCTTTAACAGCGATGAACCAACCCATCTTTGCGTTGTTGTTCCTTTTTCTCGGAATGATGTCCAACCAGATCCAGGCATTAATTGATGTGAAGTCGCCTGCACGCCGCAGCCGGGCGCATGTTGCGATTTTCTGGGTTATTTCAGCGATATCGGTCCTGTACATTGCTATTGACCAGTCCGATGTTGCCTCAAATACGGTGGAGTTCACCGTCATCATGCTGGCATTGGTGGCATTGGCCTCCAAAATTCCCGCGACGCGCTGGACATCGAACTTATTATGCTCGCCCGCATTGCTTGTTCTCGCGTTGTGCGCTTCTGCCTATTTTTCGGGTTATGCATTCGGCCTAAAAATTATTGTTTTTGCGCAACTTGCGCTTCTTCTGACGGAACAGTATCTTGCCAGGCGCGGGGTTGGTGCTCAGAAATAGCCTTAAAGCCGTGTAAACCTTTTTTTGTTAGGCTAATCGCTGTTCTCAGCATGGAATTTCCGTTGGATCACGGTGTCGACGATAATAATGTTTTGATGAAAGTCGGCGCCGAGCATGCGCACGATATCGATGCGCTGTGCACGGATATCGCTTCGGTCATTTTCCCGTCGGCCATCAACCCGCCAACCGAAGCCATGATAAGTGCGGTATCGGCAAAGCTTATCCAACTCGTTTCCGATCTTGAAGCGCGGCTTCTTTCGAAAAGAAACCCCCATTTCCCGCTAACTTGGGAAACATTGTCGAAATCGGGATTTCTGCGTGAACCCGACCTGATCGACTTTGCACTGGCGCGCGTGGCAGAAGACCGGCTTGGCTCTTGCATTGCTCAGGACAAGGTGAAGTCCGCTTCGGCCTATCTGGACCATCAGAACGGGACGCTGGCCGATGCGGCGCAGACATTGTTGGCTGCGGAAAGTCTGCACCGTAGCGGTGCTGGCAGCACCTATTTGGGGCTGACTTCCGAACTGCTGTACAAGCTAACATGGCAGATTGTTGCCGCCATCGAGATATGTGAAGGCGCCCGCCAGCCTGAGGTAATCGCGGCGGCGAAGTCCCTTTTATCCAGTTTCTGTGAAGCCGATCGCGCCCAGGATGCGGCACGGAAAATCGTCCACTTTTCCGATGATCCAACACAGACATTGGTCGGTAATCCCGAGATTTACGGGCTGCATTTGCATGTGGCGGCGTTATCGGCCGATCTTGAGCTTGACCACGACCATATCTTGCGGCTGATCGATGCATCTTCTTCGGCACCTTATGCCGTCATGCTGGCGGCGTGCGGAGTATCCAAGACACATGCACTCAAGAATATCTTCCTGTTTCGCGGTGATCTGATTACCCCGAGAGAAGCAGGCATTTTCGAGTCCGGATATGCAAGCATATCGCCCGATGAAGCGCTTGTCCAAATCGGTTATTGGGCATCTGCGCGGGCGCAGTTCCTTTCCGGCGGTAAACTGCCATGACCGGAACACAACTTCTCAACCCCATTTCGGGTGAAGTGGATGCCGATGGCCGTCTTGTTTCCGCCGATGATGCGCTCGCGCGGCTCCATGAACGCGCTGGCGGCCGCAAGGACGAATTGCTGGCGGTTCCGGCTATCAAAACCTTGGCGTTGCTATCGATTAAACTTCAGATGAAGCTATCACGCGCCGTTCGGGTCGCCGATGATAACGAAAATCTCGAGCTGTGGATCGAAATCGATCCAACACCCGACAAAGCAAAATTATCAATCATCAGCTGGCGCGTCCTGCCCGATGTCAGGCGTGCGGGATATGCCGATAATCCGGTTCAAATTGCGCATGATAATGTGATGAAATTTGACCCGGTCGGCCGTTTGGTCCGGGCCACCGGCGATGCCGCCCACGGATTGGTCCCGCCCGACTTTGGCCGGGATGGCAGAGCACTTCTTGCAACCTTGTTTGAGGCTGGCGAGGGCTTGGATATGCTGCTTTCGTCGTTGTCTGCGCGAAAAGCGACATCGGCATGTACTTTGAAGCGGATAAGTGATGCAGGGCTTTTCCATGTCCGCGGGCGGTCTGTTGCCAATGGCTATGAACTTTTGTTCGAACGGTTGGAAACACCCGGCCATCCGGCCGAACCACCGAAAGAAAGCCCGGCTGCAGGCGCTTTGTTCGGGAAAAATCTCGCCCCTGTTTTGCGGCAACCCTTGGGCCGTATCATTGCCAATGCGGAGACAATTGGAAGTGAGTTGCAGGGGCCGATCCGCGAAAATTACGCGCTCTATGCACGCGATATCGCCAATGCGGCCCGCCATTTGTCCGCTTTGGTCGATGATCTGGGCGATCTGGAAGCTGTGGAACGTCCTGACTTCAAGGCGGCAAGGGACAATATCGAACTGGGCGATGTTGCGAGGCGCGTAGCGGGCCTTCTTGCGTTGAAAGCGGCCGACCACCGCATAACGGTTCATACGCCTTCCGAGGACATATTGGTGCCCGCCGTGGCGGAGTTTCGCCGCACCCTCCAGATAATTCTAAACCTGGTCAACAATGCCATCCGCTACTCACCCGACGGCACGCATATTTTTATAGATATCGCGACAGTCGATTCCGAAGCCGTCATTACGGTGCGGGACCAGGGGAAGGGCATTGACCCTGCAGACCAGGAAAAGATTTTTGAAAAGTTCGAACGTCTTGGACGTTCAGGCGATGGAGGTAGCGGCCTTGGCCTTTACATTTCCCGCCGTCTTGCCCGTGCTATGGGCGGAGAGTTACACGTCGAAAACGCGGAAGACGGAGGGGCAGTTTTCACCCTCCGCCTTCCCAATAACTGAACGAGCCGCGATTAACGCTGATCGAGGCTGGGGTAGGGCCGGTGCTTCGGTCCGGTGTAAAGTTGACGCGGGCGGCCGATTTTCTGGCCGGGATCCGAAATCATTTCGTTCCATTGCGCTACCCAACCTACGGTACGGGACAGGGCAAACAATACGGTGAACATTTCGGTCGGGAAGCCGATGGCCGACAAAATGATACCTGAATAGAAGTCAACGTTGGGGAAGAGCTTCTTTTCAATGAAATAAGGATCGTTCAGCGCCATATCCTCCAACTGGAGGGCAACGTCGAAAATGGGGTCGTTGACCTTCAGTTCGCTCAGAACTTCACGGACGGTTTTCTGCATAACCGTGGCGCGTGGGTCGTAATTTTTATAAACACGGTGGCCGAAGCCCATCAGGCGGAAAGGATCGTTCTTGTCCTTTGCACGCTCGATATAGTGCGGAATTTTATCGGGTGTGCCGATTTCCCGAAGCATGTTGAGTGCCGCTTCATTGGCACCGCCATGGGCCGGACCCCACAAGCAAGCGATGCCTGCCGCGATACATGCAAAGGGATTGGCACCCGACGAACCGGCAAGGCGTACTGTCGATGTCGATGCATTTTGCTCGTGATCCGCATGCAGGATAAAAATGCGATCCATCGCCCGTTCGATTACGGGGTTAACGACATAGGGTTCGGCGGGCACGCCGAAGGTCATGCGCAGGAAGTTGCCGGTGTAGGACAGGCTGTTGTCCGGATACAGGAAAGGCTGACCGATTGAATATTTGTAGGCCATTGCTGCAATGGTCGGCATCTTTGCAATCAGCCTGTGGCTGGAAATCATGCGATGGGTCGGATCGCTGATATCGGTGGAGTCATGGTAAAATGCCGACAGGGCACCAACGACGCCGCACATGATTGCCATGGGATGCGCATCCCGGCGGAAACCGCGGTAAAAAGTGGCCAGTTGTTCGTGCAACATGGTGTGTCGCGAAATCGTCTGGCTGAATTCGGCCAATTGGGTTTTGGATGGCAATTCGCCGTTCAAAAGCAAATAGGACACTTCCATAAAGCTCGATTTTTCAGAGAGCTCTTCAATGGAATAGCCACGGTGCAACAGGATCCCTTCATCACCGTCAATGAAGGTCAGGGCCGACTCGCAACTGGCGGTGGAAGTAAAGCCCGGATCGAATGTGAAATGGTCGGATGCGCCATAAAGTTTACGGATATCCAAAACATCGGGACCTTCATTGCCCTTCATGATTGGCAAATCGTAGCTGGTATCTCCGATTGTCAGCGTTGCATTATTTTCTGCCATTTTTACACTCCATCACTTCGAACCCTATAAATGGGCGCCCCTTTTTCAGGCTATGTTCCATGTCCGACAAAAGGCGCCAAAACGCCAGATGCGTTTGCTTTAGGCTCCTCAACTGCCACTATTTCTTGGGGAGAAGTTGGCATTATCGTTTTGTCGGCAATGGTGCGAAAATACACGGTCGTCAAGGCAAAGCATTTAGATTGAACGATGATATAATTGTTATTTGTGGCAAAGATGCTACACCACTGACATGATTGGTTTTTTTGGAAGTTTGCTGCGGCGGAACGTGCGGCCAAATTTCCGGCCTAATTTCCAGCCAAACTTCCGGAAAGTCCCGATAGCCCCTGTGTTAGACCAATGGCTGGAGCGTGAACGTGAGCAGCTGCCTCTTTGGGTGCCCGTCGGGATCGGCTCAGGCATAGGTGTTTGGCAGGTAGCAGGTGACTCTGCCCTTTTTCCCATGCTCATCATTTCCGCATCCATTGCGCTTCTTGGGTTCGCAATCGGCTTTCACCAACGCATCGCAAGAGTGCTGGGCGTTGCGGCACTGAGCTTATTGTTGGGTTTTGCAGCAATATCGGTGAAGTCTGCAATCGTAGCCGCGCCGGTTTTGCAGAAAGTTTGGACTGGTTCTCTCTACGGTCGCATCGACAAGATCGAATATGTGGGAGCGCGTGATGTGGTCCGCGTCGAACTGGCTACAAAGGAAAGCCAAGGCCTGCCTCCGAAAGTGCGGCTCAATCTGACGCACGATCAGATCGGAAAGCTTTCACTAAATGTTGGAACCATCATACAGGTGCGGGCGCGGTTGATGCCGCCCAATGGTCCGATCTTGCCGGGCAGCTATGATTTCGCGCGTCGTGCATGGTTTCAGCAGATAGGCGCTACAGGACGTGCATTGGGGCCGGTGGTCGTTTATGGGGCCACAGGATCTTCTAGCCGCATGCCCGACATCCGCAATTCCCTTACGCGGCATATCATATCTGCAATGCCTCAGGGAACCGGCGAAATCGGTGCCGCACTGGTTACGGGAGATCAGGCAAATATAGACCCGCAAGATGCGCAGGCAATGCGCGACAGCGGTATGGCGCACCTGCTGTCGATCAGCGGATTGCATGTGACCGCCGTCGTCGGTTTCCTGTTCCTGTTGGCGAGCCGGGCCATAGCATTGTTTCCCGTCGTTGCACTTCGTTATCCGGTGCCCCTGTTGGCCGGAGGTTTCGCGGCGTTGGGGGCAGTTGCCTACACATTATTAGCCGGCGCAGAAGTGCCTACGGTCAGATCCTGCATTGCGGCATTGTTGGTGTTGCTGGCCTTGGCGATCGGCCGTGAAGCCCTGACGTTGCGCCTTGTTGCAGCCGGAGCAATCATTGTTCTGCTGTTCTGGCCGGAAGCGATGGCGGGACCCAGTTTTCAGCTCAGCTTCGCAGCTGTGGCGACCATTGTAATCCTGCATGAATCGCGGTGGATGAAACGCTGGACGGAGCGCAGAGACGAAACATGGATGGCACGCGCTATGCGAGGGGGCGTCGCGCTCATCGTTACGGGGCTGGCGATTGAAGTCATTCTGGCACCGATCACTTTGTACCATTTTCACCGGACCGGAATGTACAGCGCCTTTGCAAATGTTCTGGCAATTCCGCTGACGACCTTTGTCATCATGCCAGCTCAAGCCGCTGCGTTGATGCTGGACATAGTTGGTGTAGGTGGGCCTGCCTGGTGGATAGCGGGTCAGGGGATAAATACCATTCTGGCTCTCGCACACTCGGTCAGTCGGTTGCCGGGCGCCGTCACGATGATGCCAGCCATGCCTGTTTGGGCGTTTGTCATGATGATTTTCGGCGGTTTATGGTTTGGCCTGCTAAAAAGCCGAATATGCATTGCAGGACTTTTGCCAGTCGCGATCGGTTTTGGAGCGATGCTATCCGCTCCCAGGCCGGATATATTGGTAACTGCCGATGGCAAGCATGTGGCATTATCCGGGCAAGATGGCCGCGTTACATTGCTGCGGGGCCGGACGGGCGACTATATCCGGGACATGATGCTTGAAAGCATGGGTGCGCTCGTCGACCCGATCGACATCGAGCAATGGCCGGATGCCAATTGTTCGCCGGATATATGCGTTATACAGATACGCAATGGGAACAGGATTTGGAGCCTTATGGCCACGCGAACGGTCTATCCTATTCCCGAACTCGAAATGGCGGCTGCGTGCCGGAGAGCAGATATTGTGGTCAGTGACCGACGATTGCCCGCGTCCTGCCAGCCGCAATGGCTAAAGGCGGATCGTAATATGCTGTCGGAAAGCGGCGGTCTCGCATTCTATCTTGCAAACGGCGTCGTGCACAGTGTCGAGGACGAAAGCGCCAATCGTCCCTGGGCTAACGCCGCCCGCATCTATCCGCAGGAAAGTCAGTGATAACGGCGTAACAATCCCGCCAGCTTGCCCTGCACCTCGACCTCATGTGACTCAAAATATTGCGGTTCATAAAGCGAGTTTGCCGGATCAAGGCGGATACGCTGTCCTTCACGACGCAGATATTTCAATGTCGCTTCTTCACCACGCACCAGAGCAACGACGATTTCACCGTCACGCGCCGTGTTAGCCTTTTTGATCAGCGCATAATCGCCATCCAAAATACCGGCTTCGACCATGGAATCCCCGGATACCTCCAGCGCATAATGTTCGCCGCTTCCGAGCAAGGCCATTGGAACAGAGAGTGAGCTTTGCCCCTCAAGTGCCTCGATGGGAACACCGGCGGCAATCTTGCCATGCAAAGGAATTTCCAGAACATCATTCGCAGCAACGGGCAAGTTAACCTGGGCCTTGTTCGAAGCGATGGCAGGGGTCAACTTTGTGACGTTGGAAGGACGGCTCGTGCCGCCTTCGGGCATTTTAACAACCTCTAGCGCACGTGCGCGGTTGACGAGGCGGCGAATGAAACCGCGTTCTTCAAGGGCGCCGATCAGCCTGTGCACACCCGATTTGCTTTTCAGATCGAGAGCCTCCTTCATTTCTTCGAATGAAGGCGAAATACCGCTTTCTTCCAGATGTTTATGGATGAAAAGTAGCAACTCATGTTGTTTTGCGGTGAGCATAGGACGTTCCCGATAGGTTGAACATGAAAGGAACGATTAGAGAACAAATGCGGTTAAGTCAACTCCCGCTGCCTTGGTGGCGGGCTTCGTTAGTCGATCCTTAAAAACTGGGCCGGTTCGCCGGCATTGCGTGCGGGCGCGTCGACCGGGTTGACCAGAAGAGCATTCGCCTTTGATAGAGGTGTAAGCATTCCGCTATCTTGCCGCGAAAATATTGAAATGAGGCCATTTTCTTCAAATGCTCGGTAGAATTCGACCCGTTTGCCACCCGCGGCAGTAGCTTGAGCCAAGGTGCCGTTAATGTATCTGGGAAGGGGGTCCGCACAGCCAGCCAAATGCCGCACCAATGGAAGTAAAAACAATGTTGCGGTTACATAGGCGGAGGAGGGGTTTCCGGGCAATCCCACTATGATTGTCTTGCCGATTCGGCCGACGATCAGGGGTTTTCCAGGCCGGATCGCCACTTTCCAGAAATCGATCTGCGCGCCCAATCTGCGCAATACGGGCTCCACAAGATCGTGATCGCCCACCGAAGCGCCGCCTGTCGTCACAATAATGTCAGTGTGCAGGCAATTCCGGATTGCTGTTTCGAGTGAATCCATCTGGTCCTCGACTATACCGCAATCTTCGATGTCGCAGGGCAACGCCGACAGCATGGCAGCCAACATCGGGCTGTTGCTGGAGGGGATATGGGCGTCGTCGCATGCTTCGCCCGGTGCACGCAATTCGTCGCCCGAGGCAAGAATGCTGACCTTTGGGCGTCCGCCCACAGACAAAATGCCATAGCCCGCCATAGCGGCCACCGCGACGGCGCCGGGCGTCAGTTTGATGCCTGATTCCAGCAATGTGGAACCTTTGTTGAAGTCACCCCCGGCGCGTCGGATATGCGCAGATGGGCGAAGTGTTTCCGAACCGTGGAGAGATAAAATGTCGCCATCCCGTGTGGCGTCTTCCTGAATCAGCACAGTGTCGCAACCGTCTGGCACATGGGCGCCGGTGAATATCCGTACGGCTTCGCCGGGGCCGACCGCATTATTGAAAGGTCGTCCTGCCGCACTTTCACCAATGACCCGCCACGGACCGGGTTGTGTCGCACTGTGCAACGCATATCCATCCATGGCCGAAAGATCAGCCGCAGGTTGTGTGCGTTTTGCTACCACAGGCTCCGCCAGATAATGACCAATGCATCTGGACAGCGGATAGTGCTGAGACGGCAGGCGCGGAGCCATTGCGAGTAATTGCGAATGCGCTTCTTCGAGGCTCAGCATTCGGGGCGCACCCAGTCTCCGGACTTGCCTCCACTTTTCGTAAGAAGGCGAATATCGGAAATCGTCATGGCCTTATCCAAGGCCTTTGCCATGTCGTAAATGGTCAAAAGCGCCACAGAAACGGCGGTCATCGCTTCCATTTCCACACCGGTCTGACCGGTCAGACGTATGCGGGCTGTCGCCCGGATGGCGTCTGGTTCGAAACTGAAATCCACTGCAATTTTGGAAAGCAGCAACGGATGGCACAAGGGGATAAGTTCGCTCGTCTTCTTCGCGGCCATGATACCCGCGATGCGTGCCGTAGCGAGGACGTCGCCTTTTTTGGCGCTGCCATCCACGATTGCCTGCAATGCCTCGGCCGACATTTCAATGCGGCCTTCGGCCACAGCCTCACGAACGGTGTCCGTTTTGGCTGAAACATCAACCATATGTGCGGCGCCGCTTTCGTCGAGATGCGTCAGTTTCGTCATGCGCCGGTCAATAGCATATGCGTGGCGCTTTCGACATCCTTCTGCCGCATCAAACTCTCGCCAACCAAGAAGGTTCGAACGCCGACCTGAGACATCCGAGCACAATCGGCATGGGTGGAAATACCACTTTCACAAACCAAGAGCACATCAGACGGAACCATTTTTGCCAAACGTTCCGTGGTTGACAGGTCAACATCGAACGTTTTCAAATTCCGATTGTTCACGCCGATCAGTTTAGACTTCAGATGACGGAGCGCGCGTTCCATTTCGCCTTCGTCATGCACTTCAACCAGAACGTCCAGATTTTGTGCGACAGCTGCCAGTTCGATTTCGCGCATCTGGTTGTCATCCAAGGCAGCAACAATGATCAGAATTGCGTCGGCACCCATCGCTCTTGCTTCATCACATTGCCACGGATCGACCATGAAATCCTTGCGGATGACGGGCAAATCACAAGCGGCCCGTGCCGCGATCAGATAATCTTCATGTCCCTGAAAATAGGGGGCGTCTGTCAAGACCGACAGGCACGCCGCACCGCCCGCTTGATAGGACTTTGCATGGGCCGCCGGATTGAAATCCTCGCGGATCAGGCCTTTGGAGGGACTCGCCTTTTTAATCTCCGCGATCAGGGCAAATCCGGTCTGTGCACGCGCCCGCAACGCTGCTTCAAAACCGCGAACGGGCGAGGGCAAAGGCCAGTGTCCCAATCCCTTGGGCTTCCGCGCGGCGACTTCGCCAACTTTTGTGGCGCAGATTTCGGCAAGTTTATCGGACATCAGTAGGCAATCCAGCAGTCTAAAAGTGCCTTGGCCAGCCCTTTGTCGATGGCCTCGGCCGCTTCTTCGACGCCGGATTGCCAATCATGCGCATGCCCTGCCACCATGAGAGCGGCGGACGCGTTCAACAATACCGCGTCGCGATAGGCACCGGCTTCGCCGTCAAGCAAACGCATCAGTGCAGCAGCATTAAAGGCCGCATCACCGCCACGCAGATCTTCCATAGGATGATATGCCAACCCCGCGCTTTCCGGCGTAATTCGCTCTACATACTGGCCAATCCGATGGACGCTGCTGGGGCCTGAAATGGACAGTTCATCCAAGGGTTCGTCGCCCGCAACCAGCATCGCATCATCATAGTCAAGCAATTCGAGTGCACCGGCATAGACCGGCAAAAAATCGGGCCGGGCCACACCGATCAACTGCCGTTTTACTCTTGCGGGATTCGCCGCAGGGCCGGTCAGATTAAATATGGTGCGCTTACCGATGGCTTTGCGGATTGGCGCAAGGGGCGCGAGCGCAGGATGGTGCTTTTGCGCAAACAGAAAGCAAATACCCAGATCGGCGAGTGTGGCCTCTGCGGTATCGCTCGCCCGGTCGAGATTTAACCCTAAAGCTTCCAATGTATCCGCGGCGCCTGCCTTGGAAGAAGCTGCACGATTGCCATGTTTTGCAACAGGAACCTCGCACGACGCAACCACGATCGCGACAGCGGTTGATATATTCAAACTATGGCTACCATCACCCCCGGTGCCGCATACATCAATGACCCCTTCGGGAGCGGAAATTGCCTTCATTCTTTTGCGCATCTCGCGCACGGCAGCAGCAATTTCGATGCTGGTCTCATCGCGGTCCGACATAATGGTCAGGAAATTCTGGATGTCCGGCGCGGCGACCTCGCCATCCAGGATCGCCGCAAAGGCTTCAGCAGCCAGTTCGGCGGTAAGCGGCCGAGACGCGTCGGGCAGGGTCTTCATACCCGTTCCTTTACCGCAATTCCCGCAATACGCATAAAATTGGACAGCATTGCATGGCCATGCTCCGTTGCTATACTTTCCGGATGGAATTGCACGCCGTGGATCGGCAAGGTTTCGTGCCGGAATCCCATTACATGGCCATCGTCGCTGGTCGCGTTAACGACAAGCTGGGCAGGTATGTTTTCAACAATCAATGAGTGGTACCGCGTCGCGGTGAAGGGTGATGGCAAGCCGGTAAACAAGCCGGAGCCGTCATGGGTAACAGGCGATGTCTTGCCATGCATCAGACCGCCGCGGGAAACAGTGCCGCCAAAGTGCTGGCCGATAGTCTGATGGCCAAGACATACCCCGAGCAAGGGCTTGCCTGCGTCGGCACACGCTGCGACGAGATCCAGACTGACCCCCGCCTCGTTGGGCGTTTTTGGCCCAGGTGAAATAAGAAATGCCTGCGCACCCGATGACAACGCCTGACCTGCCGACATGGCGTCATTACGGACGACCTCAACCTCAGCACCAAGTTCCATTAGATAATGGACGAGATTCCACGTGAAGCTGTCATAATTGTCGATAACAAGGATCATGCGCGTGGCCCTAGCGCCTTTATATCGTGGGTGGAAGAGGCACTATTGCGCTAATAATCGAGCCAAATCGTCTTTCCAGAATTTGGCCCATGTATGGGTGCCATGCCCCTTCGTTTCCGGGCTCGCCGGGATGAGTATGAATTTGGCGGTCGGCATCCTCTTCATCGCCTGTTCGGTGATGCCATAGTTGAAGGGATTAATGAAATCGTCCGCCGAATTGATCCAGAGCATGGGTGTCCGGATCTTTTCCAGATGTGGCCAGGGATTGTAGGTTCGCGAGGAATCGAGCTGGTAAATGATGTCATTGGCATCGTTACGAAAAACGGTTCGTTGAAACGCCTCCTCCAGATATTTCTCTGCTGCGTCGCGGGTCGGATATTGTGCCTGCAAAGCAAGCGGATTTGCACCGGCGATGATCGAAAGCGACGCTGCTGTGCGCAATCCTGCCATGGGAGGAGTCGTATAGTTGCCGCCCTGCCATGCCGGGTCCGTCTTGATCGCTTCCATCGACAATTTGCGCCACATGCGGTTTTGGCCGGCAATTTCCACGGGCAGGCACGCAAATGGTGCCAGTTTTTCAACGGCATCCGGATATCGCGTTGCCCATACAAAGCCGTGCATGCAGCCCATAGAGGTGCCCAATATCAGCTTAAGCTTTTTGATACCGAGATTTTCCGTGACCAGCCTGTACTGGGCAGTGACCATGTCATCATAATCATATTTCGGAAAAGCCATCCGCAATCCGTCACTGGGTTTGGACGATTGGCCATGGCCAATATTGTCGGGCAGGATGATAAAGTAGCGGGCCGTATCAAGCACCTGTCCCGGGCCAAATAATTCATTGGCGAACTGGGGCTGGAAAAACTGCTTTCCCGTGCCTCCGGTACCGTGCAGGATCATCACCGCATTGGTGATATTCCCGTCCTTGTCGCGTTTGGGCGTACCAAGGCTTGTATAATGGATTTTTAGTTCGGACAGCTTTTCCCCGGTGCCGAAGGCGAAATCACTGAAGACCGCATCGTTCTCGGTCGAGGCCGGTATTTGGGCCTGGGCGGGCGAAGAGAGCATTGTAAAAATGCCAAGCGAGGAAAGTAGTAATTTGCGCATCCGGTTATGCTAACGGGCTATCCCGAGAGGTCAAGCTATTGCCCGAACTGGGCTTCTCCTGCGACGCGGATGGCCTCGCGCGCGGCGGCGATCAAGGCGCCTGCCTTCGCTTCACACTCCCGCTGTTCATATTCCGGGTTGCTATCGGCAACGATACCGGCTCCCGCCTGCATATGCATGATGCCGTCTTTGACCACCGCCGTTCGCAGAACGATGCAACTGTCCATATCGCCATTAGGTGAAAAATAGCCAACGCCCCCTGCATAGGCACCGCGCGTTTCGGGTTCCAGTTCGGCGATAATTTCACACGCCCGCACTTTGGGTGCACCACTGACAGTGCCTGCGGGGAAGCCGGCAAACAGTGCGTCGATGGCGTCCTTGTCGTCCGCAAGCTCGCCTACGACATTGGACACGATGTGCATAACATGGCTGTAAAACTCGACCATATAGCTATCGGTGACCGTTACGCTGCCCCCCTTAGTAACGCGGCCGACGTCGTTGCGTCCCAAATCAAGTAACATCAGATGTTCGGCCCGCTCTTTCGGGTCGGCAAGCAAAGAGGCCTTGTTTTCCGCATCCTCGATGCTGTTCTTACCCCTCGGTCTTGTGCCCGCAATAGGCCGGATAGTGACTTCACCGCCACGGGCACGCACGAGTATTTCCGGACTTGAGCCAATCAGCGCAAAACCGGGAAGGTCGATGAAATAGAGGAAGGGGGACGGATTAATACGACGCAGCGCGCGATAGAGGTCGATTGGGGGCAGGGCAAAAGGCGCCGTAAAACGCTGGGCCAGAACAACCTGAAAGATATCACCCGCTTCGATATAATCCTTGGCCTTTGCAACCATTGTTCCGTATTTTCCGGCGGGCAACACCGGATTAAGCTGGACCGATTGCGGATCAAATTGTTCGGAGCCGGACAGATTTTTTACGATGGCCGCATCCAGTTGCCGTTCGGTTTCATCCAGACGCTCATGCGCCAAAGCGACAGCTTTTGCGTCATCAGCGCCTGTCCACACCGGCGACACCAGAAACATTTCATCCTTCAAACGGTCGAACACCAGTATGACTGTCGGCCGCACAAAGAGCATATCAGGCAATTCCAGCGAGGACTGGACCGCACGTGGCAGTTTTTCCACAAGGCCTATGGTTTCATAACCAAAATAGCCGACCAGGCAGGCGAGCGCAGGTGGCAGTTCCGGTGGTACATCCATGCGGCACCGGGTTGCCAGCGCGCGCAACGCATCCAGCGCCGGCAAAGGATCGGGTTCGAAAGCGTCCCGTTTGCTTAACCAATTCCGATTGATTTCGGCATTCTGGCCTTGCGCACGAAACACCAGGTCAGGAGCCAGTCCAATCAGGCTATGGCGGCCACGCGTTTCTCCGCCTTCAACCGATTCCAGGATAAAATCACCGCGCTCGGGCTCGAATAGCTTAAGTGCTGCAGATACCGGCGTTTCGGTATCTGCAATACGCTTACGCCAGACAAGAGCGGGTTTAGTTGTTGTCACGGTTGGTCAGGCGCGCCCGAAGTTCGGCGATGCCGTCGTCATTTTTCTTGACGCCCACATCCTTGGCAGCGGCCGCAATCAATTGTGCACCATATTCGGTCTGTAGCAGACCCGAAATTTCCTGTTTGCGTGCACGCAACATTTCGGCATTCCCGCTGGCGTCGCCTTTTACGACATCGGTCAGGTGCACGACATACCAACCACGGTTGCCGCCACCCTGCAATATTTTCGCTGTTCCCTTTTTCATCGCGAACATCATCGATAGCGGCGGTGCGATAGGCTGTCCCTGGCGCGAGAGATCGGCGCGGGTTCCCTTAATGGATTCGACCTGGGCACCCTGAATATTGGCGGCAGCCAAGGCCGCCTGAAGTGGTTGCCCGCCGTCAACGGCTTTGCGGATCCGGTCGGCGGCAGCGCGTGCGCTCTTTGCCCCTTCGGCAAGTGCCCATTGCTGCTGCACGATGGGACGCACGTCGGCGAGGGGGGGAGGGGCCGCTTCGTCAAAATCGGCCACGGCGATCATTGCAAATTTTTCGCCCGGCACAATTTCAACTAGCTGCGCTTCCCCATTGGTATCCAGTTGGAAAGCCGCCGGTAAAATCACCTGCATTTCAGGTATCGGTTTGTAGCCGGGGTTGGCGGTATTCTGCCCATTGGCCAGCAGTTTGGGCGATGTTTCAACCTTCAGGCCATTTTGCTTTGCCATATCGGTGATCGTCGCACCGTCGGCGAAGGAATCTTCGATTTCGGCCGTCATTTCCGTCAGCATCTCTTCGCTGCGCGTTTTAGTAAGCTCGGTCTCGATTTCTGCTCGGGCGGCAGCAAGCGATTTTGCAGCCACCTGATTGATCGCATCGACCCGAACGACCGTCCAGCCCAGCTTACCGCGTGCCGGTTTCGCAATGGTGCCTTTCGCGGCAGCGAAGACAGCGTCGGCAACAGCGGGAGATGCCGTTCCTGCCAGATTTGCTTTTGCAACATTGTTGGATGTGGTTACGGCAAGGCCAAGTCCATTTGCTACCTCGGCAAGCGATTTTCCGGCATTTACTTGCGCAACAACCGATTTTGCAGCCGCTTCTGTAGGTACGATGACCTGGCTGATATTTCGCGTTTGGGATGCGGCGTATTTGGCGGCATTTGCCTTATAATATGCCGCAATGTCTGCCTCGGATGGTTTTGCACGCGTGGCGATAATGGATTTGTCAAAAATCGCATAACTGATCGCCCGCTTTTCCGGGATCGTGAACTTGGCAGCATTGTCGTTATAATATTTCACCAAAACCGCTTCGCTAGGCGGATTTTGCGGAAAAAATGCCGTTGACGGAATGGATGCGACCTGACCCGAACGCTGCTCCAAAACAAGCGACGCATAGGGCAAAACCATGCCGTCGGGTGCTGGCGGGCCGCTGGCTGCTGTCGGAATGATCTGCTGCGCAAACAGATTTTGCGTAATATCATCACGGATCGCTTGCTCACTTACACCGATTTGCTGCGCAAAGGCGCGAAAAGCCTCGGCACTGAACTTGCCATCCAGCCCCATAGCGCCCGGGAGTTTCCGGATTTCCGAACCCACCAGACGATCACTGACCGCTACTCCATATCGCGATGCGAATTCGGCGAGGGCATAACGGTTGATAAGCTGCTCCAGAGTGGAATCGAGCCCGCCTCCTTCAACGAAATTGGCCATATCCAAAGTTGGGTTATTCTGACGCTCGGCCCGCAATCTATTGTCGAGCGCATCGTTCAATTCGCCCAAGGTGATATTGCGGTCGCCAACACGGGCAACATTTCCGCCACTAAGTCCGCCAAAGCTGCTTGATCCCGTTACATCCCCCAATGCGAATGCAATGGCGATCATCCCTACAAAGAGGAGTGCAATCACTGCCCCGAATTTAGAATTGATTAGCGAACGGATGGAACTGATCATGAACTGCGATTTCCCGACAAGTGGCGCGGATGCGTTGAATTTCGTGTCGCTTTAGGCGGCAAGGCACCGGCAATCAAGGGATAGACTTGCAGGAAATGCGGAAACGAGGGCATAGCGCGCTCAGAATCGGGATTATGCCAAACAGGAGCGGGATTATGCGCAAGTTTATTGTCGGTAATTGGAAGATGAACGGGACATCGTCAGACCTCTCCGAAATTGAGGCGATTGCGACAATGTCGGCCAACTATAAGACTTCAGTCGACAGTGCTTTATGTCTACCGGCGACATTAATTGATCGCGCAACCTCGCTTTTGCCTGCGTTTACTTTGGGAGGGCAGGACTGTCATATGCAGGTGTCCGGGGCCCATACCGGTTGCGTGTCGGCGGCAATGCTGGCCGATGCGGGCGCTACGCTGACACTGGTCGGACATAGTGAACGTCGCGCCGGACAGAATGAGAGCGATGCAGATATCCGTGGTAAAGCGGCTGCAGCGCATGTTGCCGGGTTGAAGGTCATTATTTGCGTGGGCGAAACACTGGAAGAACGTGACGCCGGCAAGGCCTTGGACATCGTTCTGGACCAGGTGCAGAAATCGGTGCCGGATAATGCGGCATCTGATTGGCTCAGCATTGCTTACGAACCTGTTTGGGCAATTGGTACGGGGCGCATACCCGAAGACTCGGATGTTGCCGAAATGCACGGAGCGATAAGGGAACAGCTTGTTGCCCGCTTTGGCATTGATGGCGAGAGCATGTCGATACTTTATGGCGGTTCAATGAATGGCGACAATGCCGCGATGCTTATGGCTATTCCAAATGTCGATGGCGGGCTGATCGGAGGTGCGAGCCTGACAGCTGCAAAATTCGAACCTATTTTGGCAGCAGCCGCAAAATCCGCTTAAGAGCATTGAAGATTGCAGGTGCGGTCGCTATGTGGGCCGCATCAACGGCAGACCGCCACATTTAACTGTTCGGAATTATTCATGGGTATTTTCCATTTCCTCATCGTCGTGCAGGCAATCATTGCAGCCTCTCTGGTCGGTGTAATCCTGATGCAGCGTTCCGAAGGTGGCGGTCTTGGCATGGGTGGTAGCCCGTCCGGCCTGATGTCGGCACGTGGTGCTGCCGATTTTATGACGCGTTTGACGACCATTTTGGCAACTTTGTTCATCCTGCTGTCTATCTCGCTCGCTTTTGTGGCAGCGCGTGAAGGTGGCACCGCAAAGATCGATACCTCGCTTGAGCGTACCGAAGTTCCCGCAGTGCCGACGGCGCCTTCGACCGCTGCTCCCGCTGCAGGCACCCCTGCACCTGCGGAACAGACGGCACCTGCAACTGAGGTTCCTCTCGACAAATAATCCGGTCGAACGCCTAAAATCGTTTTTTGCACATATTTATTTACGCAGGATAGATTCGCCCGCTTGTCTTTTTCGCTAAAGGCGGCTTAGGCCTTTACCCCCATGGCACGGTTCATTTTCATCACCGGTGGCGTGGTCTCCTCGCTTGGCAAAGGTCTTATGGCGGCATCGCTCGCGGCCCTTTTGCAGGCGCGTGGATACCGCGTACGCATCCGCAAATTCGATCCCTATCTCAATGTCGATCCGGGCACGATGTCGCCCTATCAACATGGCGAAGTCTACGTCACCGATGATGGTGCGGAAACTGACCTCGATTTGGGGCATTATGAACGTTTCACAGGCGTGTCCGCACGCCAGTCGGACAACATCACTTCTGGCCGCATTTACCAGACAATCATCCAGAAAGAACGGCGCGGAGACTATCTGGGCGCAACGGTGCAGGTGATCCCGCATGTGACCGACGCCATCAAAGAATTTGCAAAAGCCGAGACCGATGATCTGGATTTCGTCCTATGCGAAATTGGGGGCACTGTAGGCGATATCGAATCGCTGCCCTTTATTGAGGCTATCCGGCAATTGCGTAACGAATTGGGGCGGGAACGGACATTATCGGTCCATGTCACACTGGTCCCCTACATTGCCGCAGCAGGCGAGCTGAAAACCAAACCTACGCAGCATAGCGTCCGCGAGTTGACGTCGTTGGGGATTCAGCCGGATATTCTTCTTTGCCGGTGCGAGCATCCGCTACCCGATAATGAGCGCGCAAAGATTGCTGCCTTTTGTAACGTCCGAAAAGAGGCGGTTATCCCGGCGCTCGATGCGAAGAGCATCTATGCCGTTCCTCTGCAATATCATGCCGAAGGTCTTGATAACGAAGTCTTGCACGCCTTTGGCCTGGATTATTCGGGTGAGCCGGACCTGTCTCGCTGGGAAGATATCATAGAGCGCCAGTCAAACCCGGAAGGCGAGGTTACCATTGGCGTTGTGGGCAAATATGTTGGCCTGGCCGACGCCTACAAATCGTTGAACGAGGCGCTTGTCCATGGCGGATTGGCCAATCGGGTCAAGGTCAACATAAAATGGATAGATGCCGAGTTATTCGCGCAGTCCGAAGCCGAAATTGCGGCCGCGCTTGAACCCATGCACGCTATTCTGGTGCCGGGCGGATTTGGCGAACGCGGATCGGAAGGCAAAATCGCATCGGTTAAATTTGCGCGTGAACGGCAAGTGCCGTTTTTCGGCATCTGTCTGGGCATGCAAATGGCCTGTATCGAAGGCGCGCGCAACACAGCCGGAATTGCCAAAGCATCAAGCACGGAATTTGGCCCGACGGACGAACCTGTTGTGGGGATAATTACCGAATGGATGGCCGAAGAAGGTCTGCAGAAGCGAGAGGCTGGGGGCGATCTAGGCGGCACCATGCGGCTTGGCGCCTATGATGCAAAGCTGAGCGGCAACAGCCATGTGGCCAACATTTACGGCGCAAATGAAATTTCGGAACGCCATCGTCATCGTTATGAAGTAAACGTCCATTACAAGGACGCTCTGGAATCGGGGGGACTGGTTTTCAGCGGCATGTCGCCAGACGGAGAACTGCCTGAAATTGTCGAACGTCCGGAACATCCCTGGTTCATCGGGGTTCAGTTTCATCCGGAGCTGAAGTCGAAGCCTTTCGCTCCACATCCTTTATTCGCAAGCTTTGTCGAAGCTGCGGTCAAGCAAAGTCGTTTGGTTTGATAAGAAAATATTGACACATTGGCGTTAACGCATGTTGTTGTAACGGGGTGTCAATTCAGTTTCATATCCAGTGGGCCCAATTGCGACCCGGGCTGATTGGATGGGAAGGGCGCATATGTGCCCGGGGCGGTCGAGAAGTCGACCGCCCCGAACCATTTTCCTAAATCAGGCGACCTTGGAGCCCTTTTTCTTCGAATCATCATGTTCGATGACGGTGGGGATCGTCTGCTTGCCGATCTCGATCTTGCGCGGCTTCAATGCTTCCGGGACTTCACGGACCAAGGAAATCAACAACAGACCGTCGGCCATGTCGGCGTTGGTCACGTGGATATGGTCAGCCAGTTGGAAACGCCGTTCAAAATTTCGGCTCGCAATTCCCATGTGCAGGAAGTCACGATTGTCGTTGCTATCGGCATGCTTGCTGCCGGTCACGACAAGCAGGTTCTGCTGCGCGGTGATTTCGATTTCGTCGGGCTTGAAACCGGCGACAGCTACGGTGACTTGATAGTCGTTTTCGCCGGTCCGTTCGATATTGAACGGCGGATAATTTTCATTCTGGGCGATGCGTCCTGTGTTCTCAAGCAGCTCAAACAGGCGATCAAAGCCAACGGTGTTGCGACGGTAGGGGGTAAAATCAAAACGGTTCATGTCAAATTCTCCATCAAGCAATTTGGTTTTTTGCAGGCCCATAGCGGCACCTGCGGTCATGTCCGGACCCTTTTGGGCGTCCGAATGACAAGATGGTAAAGTCGGGAAATATTTCAAGAGGTCAAAAAACAAGGCCGCCCGAAAAATCGGACGGCCTCGCTCTGCAGCTTTGCTAGCGCAATATTTTCAGTCCTCTACCGATCCCCATCGGCGGGTCTGATTTTTCCCCCTGAACCCTCGGCCACATTGCGGTCGACGAATTCAACCGCCTTTTCCGCTCTAGACCGATTCTTTGCAAATGGAACCGGAGGTGAGACAGCGCTTTTTCAAAAGCTGTTGCAAGGCTGCAACAACGCTTGCCAGCGGCTTTGGCGACTCCTAAGAGCGCAACATGCCTGAAATGCTGAATAAAGACGCCTTATGATCCTCTCGCGTTACGAACGGATGGTCGCCCGCCGGTATCTCTTGCCGAACAAGGGCGAGGGATTCATTTTCCTGGTTGCGAGCATCAGTCTGGTTGCCGTCGCTTTGGGGGTTGCCGCCCTCATCATCGTCATGAGTGTGATGAACGGGTTCCGCGCGGAGCTTTTTGACAAAATTGTTGGCTTGAACGGGCACGCTGTTGTTCAGGGATATGGCGGACGCTTACAGGATTGGCGCCAGGTTTTGAAAGATGTACGCGCTACGCCTGGCGTTACCAGTGCGACGGCCCTGATCGAGCAGCCATTGCTGACGACCTACGAAGGACGGGTGGAGGCCATCCTTGCCCGCGGGATGTCGGTGCAGGATATCCAGAATAACGAAACCCTTGGCGGTAAAACCGTAGCCGGTGAACTTGGCGCGCTGCGCGCTGACGAAGACAAGGTCGCCATTGGTTCCCGCCTTGCCCAAAATTTGGGTGTTCAGGTTGGCCAGAGCATCACAATCATCAATCCGGCGGGACGAACGACGCCATTCGGTACTGTCCCGCGCGAGATTTCCTATGAAGTCGCAGCCATTTTCGAAGTTGGTGTCTATGATTATGACAAGGCCTTTGTCATCATGCCGATCGAACGCGCGCAGATTTTGATGCTGCTGGGTGACGAAGTCGGCATGATCGAGATCAAGACAAATGACCCGGACAAGGTGAATGAAATTCTGCGTCCGCTGTTGCACAAGATCGAGAATAAGGCGCTGATCGTCGACTGGAAAAGTATGAACGCATCCCTGTTCGAGGCGCTGGCGGTCGAACGGGTTGCCATGTTCGTGGTTTTGTCGATCATCGTGCTTGTGGCGGTGTTCAATATCCTGTCATCGCTCATCATGCTTGTACGCGCAAAGACGCGGGATATCGCGATATTGCGGACGATGGGTGCGTCGCGGAAATCCTTGTTGCGTATCTTCATGATGGTTGGGCTACTCATCGGGTCGGCGGGTATCGTGCTGGGCTTGATATTGGGGGCGGTGTTTCTGTATTTCCGGCAGTCGGTGGTCAATTTTGTGCAATTTGTCACGGGTCAGAATCTGTGGGATCCATCCATACGCTTTCTGACCGAATTGCCTTCCCGGACGGATCCGATGGAGGTTCTCGCAATTTGTGGACTGGCCCTGCTTTTCAGCTTCTTGGCTACCCTATACCCGGCTTTGAAAGCCGCCAGCACCGATCCGGTCCAGGTTTTGCGCTATGAGTAAAATTGTCGAAATATCCGATCTTCGCCGCGAATTCGTTCAGGGCGACGTTACTATTGAGGTCCTTCGGGGAATCAATCTGTCCGTGGGCGATGGAGAGCTTGTCGCACTTCTGGGTCCTTCCGGATCAGGGAAATCAACCTTGTTGCAAGCGATCGGGCTGCTGGAAGGCGGCTTTGAAGGTTCAATCCGACTCGACAATGAAGAGGTCAGTGCGAGCAGCGTGGACCGGCAGACCGAAATCCGGCGCGAGAAGCTGGGGTTTGTGTACCAGTTTCACCATTTGCTTCCCGATTTCGACGCCTTGGAAAATGTCGTTCTGCCGCAGTTGATTGCAGACGCGGCACCCGATCAAGCCGAGGATCGGGCAAAGCATCTTCTCGGGAAATTGGGTCTGGCTGAACGCTTGCACCATCGACCGGCAAAGCTGTCAGGCGGGGAACAGCAACGCGTGGCGGTTGCTCGCGCACTGGCGAACCGCCCCAAACTGGTTCTCGCCGACGAACCGACCGGTAATCTGGACGAGCATACCGCCGATATTGTTCTGGGCGAATTTATGGAACTTGTTCGGGGTGAAGGTTCGGCAGCGATCGTTGCGACACATAATGAGCGGTTGGCCGCCAAGATGGATCGTGTGTTCCGGTTGCACGAAGGTGTGCTAACATAGGCAACGTCTTGGACGAGTTATTCAGCAGGAGGAATGGAAATGGGTGTTTATGATTTCACGGTAAAGATGCCGGGAGGCCGTTCCGAGGCGATGTCCGAACATGCCGGAAAAGTCCTGCTCATCGTAAACACCGCATCCAAATGCGGCTTCACACCGCAATATGCAGGTCTTGAGGCGCTATATAAGAAATATGGCGTGCAAGGCTTTGAAGTGCTCGCATTTCCCTGCAATCAATTTGGTGCGCAGGAGCCGGGTGACGAAGAGGAAATCAAGAATTTCTGTTCCTTGACTTATGACGTGTCCTTTCCGCTCGCTGCGAAAATTGATGTGAACGGAAAGGATGAAGATCCGCTTTGGCATTATCTGAAGCAACAGCAAGCGGGCCTGATGGGGTCGCGTGGAATCAAATGGAATTTCACCAAATTTCTTGTTGATCGCAAAGGCAATGTCGTCGCGCGGCATGGTCCTCAGGTCAAGCCGGAGGCGTTGGCAAAGGATATTGAGCGGCTGTTGAAAGAGCCTGCCTGAATATCTCAAAAGCCGTCCTGTAAATGGCGGTTTGTCCACAGCGAACCGCCGGTCTGAATTTGCAAAAAGAGACATGTCCATATTAAGCTCTTCGCTATGAGCTATGTCCCCTTTGTCCCTCTGCGCGTTTTTTCTGCATACACGATGCTGGAAGGCGCCATTGAGCCAAAAGCCATAGGTGAAGCTGCCAAAAAGCTGGGATTCCCGGCAATTGCGATTTGTGATCGCAACGGACTTTATGGTGTCATGCCTTTTCAGGATGGGGCCAAGTCCAAGGGCGTTCAGCCGGTCATAGGAACATTGCTGGGTGTACGACGGCCCAGCAGTGACGGGCACTTCATTCGCGACTGGTTGGCGCTCTATGCACAGGATGAGCGCGGCTATCATAATTTGTGCCGACTGGTTTCGATGGCGCATCTGGATCGCCCGGAGGATTTCGACGCCCATGTAACTTTGGAGCAAATGGCCGAGTTTACCGGCGGGCTGATCGCCCTGACAGCCGGAGGCGAAGGCGGTTTGGCCAAACTTTTGGCCGATGGGCAGAATGATGCGGCCGCCCATTATCTCGAACATCTGCAGAGTCTTTTTCCCGACAGGCTTTATATCGAGCTTTCACGGCGGAACGATCCCGTCGAAGAGGCCGCCGAGAACGGCTTGATCGACCTTGCCTACCAACATGACATCCCTTTGGTCGCAACCAACCCTGCCTTCTTTGCCGAACCGGAGTTCTTTGACGCGCATGATGCGATGTTGTGCATTTCGGACGGTGAATATGTTGAGAATGCGGATCGCAGGCGGAGCATCCGCGATACGTGGATAAAAACCGGAAAACAGATGGGGGAACTCTTCGCCGATATCCCCGAAGCAATCGCGAACACTCTGGTTATCGCGCAGAGATGCGCTGTTTTGGCACCCTATCGCAGCCCAATTCTGCCCAGCCTTGCAGGGGACAGGGAGGCTGAGGAAGAACAACTGCGGGAAGATTCGCGTGTTGGTCTAGAAAAGCGTCTCGAGACCGCAGGCATAACCGACGAGGCGGCACGGAAAGTCTATTTTGACCGGCTGAAATTCGAAGCAGATGTCATCTGTTCAATGGGCTTTTCAGGCTATTTCCTAATCGTTGCCGACTTTATCAAATGGGCGAAAGAGCAGGACATCGCGGTTGGCCCCGGCCGTGGTTCGGGCGCGGGTTCGCTGGTTGCATGGGCGCTTACGATCACCGATCTTGACCCTATCAAGCTTGGCCTGCTGTTCGAACGCTTTCTGAACCCGGACCGTGTGTCGATGCCGGACTTCGATATCGACTTTTGTGAAACGCGTCGCGGCGAAGTCATTCGCTATGTCCAGAAAAAATATGGCCACCGGCAGGTTGCGCAGATCATTACCTTCGGAAAGCTGAAGGCGCGTGCGGTATTGCGGGACACCGGACGTGTGCTCCAGATGAGCTATGGCCAGGTAGACCGGCTGTGCAAGCAAGTGCCCAACCATCCGACCGATCCTTGGGATCTCAAGCGTGCATTGAGCGGGGTTGCTGAACTGCGCGAAGAATACAGGCGCGACGACCAGGTCAAAAGGTTGTTCGACCTCGCCATGAAATTGGAGGGTTTGCCAAGGCATAGTTCAACGCACGCGGCAGGTGTTGTCATTGGCGATCGCGAGCTGTCCGAACTGGCGCCGCTTTACCGTGATCCGCGGTCCGACATGCCCGTCACGCAGTTCGACATGAAATATGTCGAAAGTGCGGGATTGGTCAAATTCGACTTTCTGGGACTGAAGACGCTTTCTGTCTTGCAAAAGGCGAGCAAAATGCTGGCGAAGCGGGGTGTGCATATCAACCTCGACTTGCTGCCGCATGACGATCCCGAAGTGTACGAGTTGTTACAACGCGGCGACACGGTTGGTGTCTTCCAGCTGGAATCGGAGGGCATGCGCCGTACGCTGGCGGCCGTTAAACCAACGAATTTTGGCGACATTATCGCCCTCGTGTCCTTGTACCGACCTGGTCCTATGGACAATATTCCCATGTTCGGCCGCCGGAAAAATGGCGAAGAAGTAATCGAATATCCGCATCCTTTGCTCGAACCCGTTCTGAAGGAAACCTACGGGATTTTCGTCTATCAGGAACAGGTTATGCAGGCGGCCCAGATTCTGGCCGGATACAGTCTGGGCGAAGCAGATTTGCTTCGCCGGGCCATGGGTAAAAAGATCCAGGCAGAGATGGATGCCCAGCGGCAGAGATTTGTCACCGGCTGCGCCACACATGAGATTCCACCCAATCGCGCAAATGAACTGTTCGACTTGATCGACAAATTTGCGGGCTACGGCTTCAATAAAAGCCATGCTGCCGCTTATGCGGTTCTCGCCTACCAGACGGCTTGGCTGAAGACGCATCACCCGCAGGAGTTTTTTGCTGCGTCTATGTGCTTCGATATGCACCAGACCGACAAGCTGGGCATTTTCATTGACGATATGCGGCGTCTGGAGGTCACGTGTTTGCCGCCCGACATCAACCATAGCGAAGCCGAATATACGGTTGAAAGCGACCAAGAAGGCAGTCTCGCCGTCCGTTACGCACTGGGTGGTATCAAGAATGTAGGTGAGAAGGCGATGGAAGCGATCGTCGCCGAGCGCGAAAAGGGCGGGCTATTTGCCAATCTGGACGATTTTGCAAATCGTGCCGATCCCGGGCAGTTAAACCGGCGCAGTCTTGAAAATCTTGCCGCCGCTGGGGCCTTTGATTGCCTGGAACCAAATCGTGCGGCTGTGCACGCTTCTGCAGAAATACTTCTCGCCGCTGCTCAATCAGCGCGGGATTCCCGCGAAAGCGGGCAGGGTGGACTTTTTGGCGAAGGCGGTTCGGATATTGCAAAGCTCCGTATCGACAAGAATATTGAATGGTCTTTGGGCGAAAAAATGAACCGCGAAAAGGAAGCCTTTGGCTTTTATTTTTCCGCGCATCCTTGCTCGCAATATGATGCAATTGCCGCCAGCCACGGCGCAAAAAGTTATGCGACATGGCTGGATAGCGGTCCAATACCTGAAGGGGTGCGGCGCGCTGCAACAATCTCGGCATTGATCGAAGGCGTGCGGTGGCGGGAATCACGGAAAGGCAAGCGCTTCATGGTGGCTGATTTTTCGGATCAAAGCGGCCAATTTTCGGTGCGCTGTTTTGATGAGGCAGTAGGCGCAATGCTTTCCGAATGGGCGAAAGAGGCGGCTTGCCTGTTACTGCATTGCGAGATGGATCAACGCCCGGGGGACGAGGTTCCCAGCTTTACGGTCAAAAGCGCTAAGTTGTTGAGCAGCCTGACCAGTGTTTCCCGATTGAAAATGCAGCTCGACGTCACAAGCGAGCAAGCATTTGCAGAGCTGGCGGAGATTGTAGCGCCACTTCAGGGCGGCAAAAGCGAACTGGTCATCAGGACAAGGACGACCGATGGGCGCTGGACACATATAGTTTTGGGTCGACGATACCAGCTTGATGCATCGTTGCTGGACAAATTCAAGGCAATTGACGGCATCGCAAATGTAGAGCTTGCGCCCTTAGGTCCAGTTTTGGCATTGGTGCACTGAGAGCCTAAAAAAACAGAGGAGAGAGTGATGCGCGGCACCATGCAGGATTGGGATTTAAGGGTTACGCACCTGATCGATTATGCGGCGCGGGAGCATGGAACACGGGAAATCATTACCCGCTGGGCCAATGGAACGATTGAGCGGTCCAACTGGGCAAATGTCGCTGCGGAGGCACGGAAGTTATCGCAAGCCTTTGCCGGCTTTGGGCTTCAAAAAGGTGACCGTATCGCAACATTTGCGATGAACCATCACAGGCATCTGGCCGCTTGGTACGGGGCAATCGGATTCGGCGGTGTCATTCATACCGTGAACATCCGGTTATTCGATGAAGACCTGATCTACATCATGAACCATGCCGAAGACAAAGTGCTGATGTATGATGCGGCGTTTCAGCCGATCATTGACCGGCTAAAGCCGTATTTGAAAACGGTCGAGCACTATATCGTGTTCGATGACGCATCGAGCTACGATGCTTTGCTGGCGGCACAAGACGGCAATTATGAATGGGCAACGGGCGACGAACGCGACCCGTGCATGCTGTGCTACACCAGTGGCACAACAGGAAATCCGAAAGGGGTCTTGTACCAACATCGCTCAACCATGCTGCACGCAATGGCCGAAATAGCGCCGTCGATCTTCGACCTTAGCCCTCAAGCGACACTGCTTCCCATTGTGCCCATGTTCCATGCGGCCAGTTGGGGTCTGCCTTTTGCGGGTGCTGCGGCAGGGGTCAAATTTGTATTTTCGACCACCAACGAGGCCCCCATCCTTCATAAACTGATGCTGGATGAAGGTGTAACGCACAGCGCCGGCGTACCCACCGTGTGGCTGGCGATGTTCGGTCATCTTGATGCAGAAATCGCCGCAGGACGCTCCGGTTCATTGGGCAAATTGCGTCTTGTCACCATTGGCGGCTCTGCTGCACCGCGTGCGATGATTGAACGTCTAATGAAGTCGGGTGTTCGTGTTAGCCATGCCTGGGGCATGACCGAAACCTCACCCATCGGCACAATGGGCTCTCCCACGCCCAATTGGGATGAGCTTACGCTGGACGAGCAGATAGATGTGGTCTGCAAGCAGGGAAGGGTGCCTTTCGGCGTTGAGCTCCGTGTGATTGACAAGGATGGTAATGTTGCCCCGCGCGATGGTGTCACCTCAGGTGCGCTGCAAATTCGCGGTCCTTGGGTCATCAAACGCTATTTCAAGGCCGAAGAAGATGCGGTCGATCCGGATCAGTGGTTTGATACAGGCGACGTATCAGTCCTGCATCCCGATGGCACCATGCAAATTACCGACCGGGTTAAAGATGTGATCAAGTCCGGTGGTGAATGGATCAGTTCGGTGGAACTGGAAAATATCGCCGTAGGATGCCCGGGCATTGCCGAGGCAGGAGCCATTGGTGTTCCGCATCCTAAGTGGGATGAGCGCCCTGTTCTGATTGCCGTCAAAAAGCCGGGGGCCGAGGTGGATGAGGAGATGGTGAAATCCTATCTCGCCGAACGCATCGTGAAATGGTGGATGCCCGACCGCGTTTTGTTTGTCGATGAACTGCCCCATACCGGAACCGGTAAAATCCAAAAGGTTGCCTTGCGCCAGCAATTCAAAGATTTTGTGCTGGAGGGATGAGCATGAACGAGAGCTACATCGATCCGACACGTGAATCCTTTGACCTGTTCAAGCAGTTGCCGCGGGATGAGCCCATCAATATGCTCAACCTTCTGCGTTTTAACGTCAACGCCGCCTATCCTGAAGGTCACCCCAATGCGGCGCATGGATGGAGTGGTGCGCGCGCCTATGAAGAATATGGCAAGACGAGCGGACCGATCTTTCAACGCGTCGGGGGAAAGATTATCTGGCGCGGGAAAATGGAGGTCATGGTTACAGGACCGCAAGAAAACCAGTGGGATTCAGCATTTATAGCTTACTATCCCAACAGCGCGGCATTTCTGGAGATGGTAACGGACCCCGAATACCGCAAAGCTGTCGTGAACCGGCAGGCTGCGGTGCAGACAAGCCGGTTAATCCGGTTCAAACCGCTCGAGGGGAATGATACGACATTCGGTTAAAAGAGGTTGAGTTGCCCGCTGACATTGGGCGGCACAAAAAGATCGCTACGTACCGACCATTTGGATGAACCCAGGCCGTATCTGTTTTTGGCAATCCGCATACGGGTGCGGATCAATTCGGCCCAGGAACCTGTTCCACGCATACGGCTGAAAAAAGCGGGGTCATTATCCTTACCACCACGCAGGTCCCGGATGATATTCATGACCTTGGCCGCACGGTCCGGAAAATGGGTGTACAGCCACTCCCGAAAGAGTGGCGCTACTTCGTGCGGCAGGCGTATGGGAATCCAGGATACACTCTGTGCGCCAAATTCGGCCGCCGCAGCGACAAGATCCTCTATTTCGGTGTCTGTAATTGCTGGAATGATCGGTGCAATGTTCACATGTACGTAAACACCTGCATCTGCCAGTAACCGAACGGCTTCGAGGCGCTTATGGGGGCTTGATGCCCTGGGTTCCAATATTCGGGCCAATTTGCCGTCAAGTGTTGTAACCGACAAAGCAACGCCGGTCAGATTATCCTTGGCCAAATCGGCAAGCAGCAAAACGTCGTCGACGACCTTTGCCGATTTGGTCGTAATGACGATTGGATGTCGCGTTTCGACCATGACCTCTAAGATCTGGCGCGTGATCCTATATGTCCGTTCAATGGGCTGATAGGGGTCCGTGTTGGTGCCAATGGCGATTGGTTCCGGCTGATAGCCCTTTTTTGCCAGGGTTTTGCGGAGCAATGCCGCCGCCTGCGGCTTTGCGAAAAGTCGGCTTTCAAAATCCAGTCCCGGCGACAGGTCATGAAATGCATGGCTGGGACGTGCGTAACAATAAATGCAGCCATGCTCGCAACCCCGGTAGGCATTTACCGATCGATCAAAAGGCAGGTCGGGCGATGCGTTGAAACTGAGAATAGATTTAGGATGCTCTTCGGTAACAGTTGTCCGCAGGCGCGGCGCACCACCATCTTGCCACTCCCTTTCGTCGAGCCAATCGCCGTCCAATATTCGATCCGGTAAGTTGAAGCGCACCGGCACCCGGTTTTCGATCGCGCCTCTGCCTGACGCAGGTCTCGTGGATTTAGGATATGACACCCGGTCTCTATGCCAGAGCGATAAGAACAAATAAAGAACAAAAAGTCGCTTGGCTTAGGCTTCCCGCAGTCGCGGCATTAGTTCGACGAAATTGCAGGGGCGGTGGCGGCTGTCCAGTTGATGCACCAGAATCTGGTCCCAACCGTCTTTGACTGCTCCGTTGGAGCCCGGCAGGGCAAATATATAAGTCCCCCGTGCCAATACGGCGCAAGCACGTGATTGAACCGTGGATGTTCCAATCGAAGCAAAACTGAGCCAGCGGAATAGTTCGCCAAATCCCGGAATATCTTTCGACTTCACACGATCCAGCGCCTCGGGTGTAACATCACGTCCAGTAAGGCCGGTTCCACCGGTCGAAATGATCACGTCGATACGGTCATCATCAATCCAGTTATGCAACCGCGCGGTTAGCAACGTGACATCATCGCGGAGGATTGTGCGTTCGACAATCTTGTGACCAGCGGCAATGATGCGGTCTGCAAGAATATCTCCGCTCGTATCATCTTCTGCTGTGCGGGTGTCAGAAACCGTCAACAGCGCAATATTGACCGGTTTGAAGAGACGGCTTTCATCGAGCGGCAATGGAACCTCCCGTCATTCGCCGGGCAAGAACATTGCCGTTGCCATCGGGAAAGTTCGGCCAAAGATATTGCGCCAATCCCTTCAGGCTCCCCGATGCCTTGTTTTCGCGCATTTCGTAAATCCAGTAGTTGCGCAAAATCGTGGAGACATAACCCCGCGTTTCCCAATAGGGGATGGATTCGACAAACAAGAGCGGATCGCCATTATCGCGTATTTCCATATTCCAGCGGGAAAGGGGGGTGGGGCCCGCATTATAGGCTGCAATGACCTTGGGCAGAAGGCCTCCTGTCGACGGCATATCCCGAAGCTTTTCGAGATAGGACTGCCCATATTCCAAATTAACGGACGGACGGTCGAGCTCCGAAGCCACAAAACTGGCACCCCGGGCGCGGGCTATATCCTGCGCTGTTCCGGGACGGACCTGCATCAACCCGCGTGCACCGGCAGGACTGATAACGTCGGTCCGGAATGTGGATTCCTGAAGCGCGTGGGCGTACACCAACGCTGGCGTTACGCGCCATCCTCCCGTGGGTTCCCAATTGGGCATAGGATAGCGCGCCATCGCGTTGCTCTGGTCGCGTGAGGGGCCATAATGGCCCATCCAAAACTGGGTCGAGGCAAGATTGAGTGAACCGGCCAGTTGCGCAAGGTTGGCATGTTGCCGTGCATCACCGATTTTCGCCTGATGACGCAGGGCTTCGTCTGCCAGTTTGGTCTGACCTACCTCGGTCAGAGCAACGGCAAGGACTGCGTTTTCCTGATCTTTCAGAGCGTTCCAATCCAGTTTGGAAATCTTCGCTGCTTTCTTGGCGATAGGTTCCATTCCTAGGGATTCGCTGGCGAGCAGCCCGTAGAAGGTTTCCGGCAGTTTTGCGGCATGCTGCATGCGCGGCTGTACCTGTTGGGGCTGCTTGGCGGACATAGCGGCACGTGCGCTCCAAAAAAGTCCGGCGGCTTTCAGATCGTCATTCGATGCGAACCGGGCGACAGTGTCAAATGCTTCAAAGGCAGCTGGATAATCTTTCAGGCGCCACGACGCCAAACCATAGACCCAGGAAGCTTGCGTACCCCAGTCGCCACCGGCGGCCCGTGCAAGTGCGGCAACACGCCGTGCGGACTGGTCATCATTCTCGATATAATAGGACCATGCGACGCGGTAACGTAACTCAGTCACGGCATCTGTGGAAAGTTCAAATGCCTTGCTCTCCAAAAGCCGTTCAGCAGATGCGGGGTCATCATTTTTGATGAAAACCTGCAATTCACTGCGCAAGCCGTCATTGGCTGCATTTGCCGGAAGATCGCGTTTGGGTGCACCGCCCAGCCAGGAAAAGCGGCGGATACCGGGACGATCCGGCAACGCATCCGCCCCGCGCTTTTTTGCCATTGCGGCCAGCTGTTCGGCTTGCGGGAGATAAGGCGCGCTTTGCAACAATGCTTGTAAACGCTCGGCATCAACCTTCGGGCTGTTGGGTGCCAGATAATATTCAGCCCGCGCCATGGCGGCCATCGGGCCCTGCGGCGCCTTGTCGATCAGTTTTTCGGCTTCATCCCATTTCTGCGCCTTGATCGCCTGGTAAATGGCAATGAAGGTCTGTTTTTCGCTATTGTCCAACACGGTCGGGGCCGGTTGCGCCGAAACAATAGCGCGAAAACCCTCGCTCGTATTCGCCTGAACTGCAGTTAGGGGGATCAGCGCCGCTGCAAAAACTGCCAGTTGGAACTTTTTCACACTTGGGACCTTTTTGCGAACATCTGCAAATCCCGCCATGCCTGCGCTTTCAACGCAGGTCGTGCGATCAGGGTCCGCGGATGAAATGTCGTCAGTACCGGCAAGGTGATGCCGCCATGGTTAATATTCCCTAAATTTTGCCGTGCTTTCATCAGTTCTTCGCCCAGCAGTGCAAAACTTGCCGTCGAACCGAGTAAGATTACGGAACCCGGCCTGATAATCTCTATCTGGTGAAGCATGAATTTGGCGAGGTCCGCATATTCAGACTCCGGAATTTCACCCGTATAGGGCCGCGTCGTCGCCAAAGTCGCCCAATGACATTTATCAAGGTCGATCCCGATAGCATGCATCATACGCCGCAACAGCTGTCCGGAGGTCCCTTGCGTGAGCGAAGCGCGGTCAAAATCTTCTTCATCCGGCACATCGGAAACCAGCATGACTTCGGCTTTGGAAGGTCCTGCGGAAGGCAGATGTCGGGTTCCAAAGCCATTTCCAGGCAGAGGCGCGCCAGAGACAATCAGTTCACGCAATTTCTCGATGTCAGTCGGCCATTCCAGCTTTGGCTCGCTTGGTTTGATTTTTGCGACGACCGGGGCCGGTTGCGTCGAGAGAGGCAACTTGTCCGCGGTTTCATTGCGCACGCCGACGTCAAGCAAGTTGACAGGCAATTCGTCTACCGCACTGTCCACACCCGCCAGTTTCCACCACCCGCTAAGCGATTCAACCATGCGCGAAGCGTTAAATTGCCCCTGTTGCTCCATATTTCCCTTCAGACACCGGTTGACGGCGGGGTCAATTGCTTGGCATGGCAATATTCCGCAAGCTGTTCGGTAATCAGGATGGCCTGAATAGATGATGGGGTAAAGGAAAAAGGCGATGAGTGAACGGGAATCGATGCCTTATGACGTGGTCATAGTCGGGGCAGGGCCAGCGGGTCTTTCCGCAGCGATCAGGATTAAGCAGAAATCCCCCGAAACGAGCGTTTGCATCCTTGAAAAAGGTTCGGAAGTTGGTGCCCACATTCTTTCAGGTGCGGTCATTGATCCCAAGGCTTTGGACGAGCTTGTTCCGGACTGGCGTGATCAGGGTTGCCCGCTTGCCGAGGTGCCGGTGAATGATAACCAGCATTGGGTGATGACGAAGACGGGCAAGTTTAATGTGCCGCATTTCCTGACCCCAGGCTTTATGCATAACAAGGGCACCTATACCGGGTCTCTCGGAAATCTTTGCCGCTGGCTGGCCGGTCAGGCAGAGAATTTGGGTGTCGAAATCTTCCCCGGATTTTCGGCTGCCGAAATCCTGTATAACGAAGATGGGACCGTGAAGGGTGTAGCGACCGGAGATATGGGTATCGCCCGCGATGGTAGCCACAAGGCCGATTACATGCCGGGGATGGAACTCCACGCCAAATACACATTTTTTGCAGAAGGTGTACGGGGCCATCTCACGAAGCAGTTGAAGCCCAAATTTGCGTTGGATGCCAATTCGGAGCCACAGGTTTATGGCATCGGGATCAAGGAATTGTGGGATATTCCGCCGGAGCAGCATCATGCGGGGCGTGTCATCCATAGCCAGGGCTGGCCGCTGAGCGATGCCAATGGTGGTGCATTCCTCTACCATCAGGCCAATAATCAGGTGGCGTTGGGATTTGTCGTCTGGCTGAATTATTCCAACCCCTATTTGTCGCCTTTTGAAGAGTTGCAGCGCTGGAAAACCCACCCTGAAATCAAGAAAATCCTCGCTGGCGGCAAGCGCGTATCATACGGCGCACGCGCCATTAGTGACGGCGGGTTCCAGTCGGTCCCGAAGCTCACTTTCCCCGGTGGCGCATTGATCGGATGCACCGCGGGCTTCCTGAACGTCCCGCGCATCAAGGGTACACATACGGCAATGAAGTCGGGAATGCTGGCTGCTGATGCTGCCGTTGAAGCATTGTCGGCAGGTCGTGAGCATGACGAACTGATCGCCTATCAGGCCGGTTATGAAAATAGCTGGATTTACAAGGAACTGAGTATCGTCCGTAACGTCCTCCCGCTGGTGGAAAAATATGGCAATTTCTGGGGCACCATGCTGTCCGGCGTGAATATGTGGCTTGAAAATTTTGGCATAAAAATGCCGTTTACGATGAAGCATCATCCGGACCACAAGGCGCTGAAAAAGAAGACTGCGGCGACACCAATCGACTATCCCAAGCCCGATGGGGTATTCAGTTTTGACAGGCTGTCATCCGTATTCCTTTCGAACACCAACCATGCAGAAGATCAGCCTGTGCATTTGCAGGTCAAAAATCTTGAACTGCAGAAAAGCAGCGAATTCGACGAATTTGCAGGACCTTCGACCCGCTATTGTCCTGCAGGCGTTTATGAGTGGATCGAGGAAGCCGGAAAAGAACCGCGGTACCAGATCAACTCCCAAAACTGCGTCCATTGCAAAACTTGCGACATCAAAGACCCGAACCAGAATATCAATTGGGTATCTCCGGAGGGTGGCGGTGGGCCAAACTATCCAAATATGTAAAGCCTCGCTGGGCGTCGCGTTACTGGCTTTGCCAGTCGGCGCCCAGGCAAAGACCGAGAGTTTCGCCGATCAGTATGTTGCGGCGCGCGTTGCTGAAATCGGGGAGCAGGATCGCCTTGCGGTGCAGGGTTATCTGAAACTGCAGGCACGGATACCCGAAAGCGATATTCTTGCAGACCGCCTGTTTGATGCGTCTGTTCGTGCTGGTGATATGACAGCCGCCGTTCGTGCTGCACGGGCGCGGTCGCTTGCCAAACAAGGGACTGCTGAAACGGCACTTTTGCTGTTCGCCGATGCGTGGCGGCAGCGTAATTTGGACATGGCGGATTTGGCGGCTGATGAACTTGCATCGCGCGGAAGTCTCGCATTCATGTCGCCGGTACTGAAGCAATGGGTATCGATCCGGCGCGGCGATGCACCGGAATTTGCGGAGGTCGACCCTGCCGTTAATGGCGTGCTGGCCTATTACACAACCGATCAACGCATCTATTTTGATCTGGCGACCGGTCGATTGGCAAAGGCGAAACTGGGCTTGCGTTCTATTGCATCCCAGTCGGGCGATTATGTCCGGAATGTTCTGTTAGCCGGCGCAGAAGTCCTCTCCGGACCCAAGGATGACCCAGCATTCGCGCAAGCGCTGATGCGCGCAGCCGTGGGCACTTCGTCCGCAATGCAATCAGTTCCGAAGTCAGGTGGCAGATTGTCGCCCGACACGGGGTTGTCTGCCTTCTATGGCCGAATTTCGGCAGCGTTGGTTGAACAGAACCAACCTGAAGAAGGTCTGGTATTGGCACGTATTGCAACCTGGCTGGTACCAGAAAGTGTCGAGATGAAGCTCGCCCTTGCGAACGCATTGCAGGCAAACGCTTTGCAAGCGGAAGCGCTCCAGTTGCTGGCAACAGTGCCAGTGGAATCGCCATTATACTATTCGGCTTTTGAGAAGCGGGTCGATTATATGATTGCCGCGGGTCAGATCGAAAATGTCCTTGCTCTGACCAAATCAGAGTTGGCACGAAATCCGAAATCGGTCGCCACGCAATTACTTCGTGCGCGCGCTTTGCAGGCGGGCGGCAACACATCAGAGGTTGTGGCAATCTACAGCCAGATGACCCAGTCAGATGATTTTGCCACGCTGCCACCCCGTCAACAGGCGAGTTACCGTTTGTTATTGGCCTCCGCACTGGATCAGGCGAATAACTGGCCTGCCGCAAAGATTGAACTGGAAAAGTTGCTGATAGCGGATCCCAATAATGCGCAAGGGTTGAATTATCTGGGCTATGCCCTGCTGGAACGCGGCGGGGACAAGACAAAGGCCTTTGCGCTGGTCAGGCGTGCCTATGATATCAATCCGGAATCGAGTGCAATCACCGACTCGCTTGGCTGGGCTTATTATCTTCAGGGCAATGTAACGGCGGCGCTGCCTTTGCTTGAAAAAGCGGCGAAGGCTGCTGGTCCTGACGTTGCCATCAATGAACATCTCGGGGATGTATACTGGACAGTCGGGCGCCGCCGTGACGCTCGTTATGCCTGGCGCATCGCCAGTTACGGCACGGAAGGCGAAACGGCGGACCGCCTTTCACGCAAGATCGACATTGGACTGAACGGACGCACGCCCTAATGGCCGTTCATCACGCGACGGCCTATGCCAAGATCAATCTGGCGCTCCATGTGCGTAAAAGACGTGCGGATGGTTATCACGAGTTGGAAACGGTATTTGCGTTTCTCGATCAGGGCGATTCACTCTGGATGGAGCGCGCCGAGCAGTTTTCGCTGAAAGTGGAGGGACCGTTTGCCAGCAATCTGGAGGCGGATGATTGCACGGATAATCTGATTTATCGCGCCGCGAGATCATTTGGCGACGGGACCATTCCGAATGTGAGTTTCCGGTTGGACAAAAGACTGCCGATAGCTGCCGGATTGGGCGGCGGTTCGGCTGACGCAGCAGCAGCTCTTCGTTTGCTGAATGAAAATTATGGTGCGCCAGTCGGTTCAGAACGTCTCCATGCGATAGCCGCGCAATTAGGGGCTGATGTTCCGGCATGTATCGACAGTGTGGCCGTCGTTGGCCGCGGAACGGGAACCGACCTCGAACCAATACAAAATGATGTCAGCGGATTATACTGCCTGCTCGTGAATCCGAACATCGCAGTTGCGACCGGTCCTGTATTCAAGGCATGGGACGGTGTCGACCGCGGGCCTATGCCGGAAGGATCAGCAAAGACGATTTTGCTGCATGGCCGGAATGATCTGGAACCCATGGCACTCGACATGTGCCCGGAAATCGGAGAAATTCTACGGCGACTGGCGGCCGCCAATCCCATAGTTTCACGCATGTCCGGATCGGGCGCAACCTGTTTTGCGCTGTTCGATAATGCCGATGACCTTGTGCGGACGTCGAAGGAATTTTCACGACAATATTCCGGATGGTGGACAATGAGTGGACGTTTGCGGTGAAAGATCAGCCTTATAGAATAGTAGGCGAACCGGATCGCGGCGGCCTGTTGATTGTTGGTGACCACGCATCCAACCGAATTCCACAGGGCGTTGATCTTGGAATAGCGACACCTGAACTTCATCGCCACATTGCATGGGACATTGGCGTCGCCGATGTGGCAGAGTTGATTGTGGGGCAATATCCTTGTGCTGCATTTTTGGGAAATGTCTCGCGTTTGGTGACAGACCTAAACCGGTACCCTTCCGATGCGGACGTCGTGCCAAAACAAAGCGATGGCCTTTTCATTCCCGGTAACGACCTCTCTGAAGAGCAGCGGGAGGATCGTATCGAACGTTATTTCGTGCCTTATCACGACAAATTGACTGCAATCCTGTTTGAGCATCGACCGACGCTTATCCTGTCGCTGCACAGCTTTACGCCGTCTCTCGCAAGCCGTCCGAAAGAACAGCGTCCATGGGAGGTCGGGGTATTGTATAATGATGCCGAAGAACCATCCAAGCATGCCATCGCCTTTCTGGACAACGCGGGTATATGTGTCGGTGACCAGTTGCCCTATTCGGGAAAAATTCTGAACGCGACAATGAACCGGCATGCAGAGGCTAATGCTATTCCATATGTCGGCATAGAACTGCGCCAGAATGAGGTGGATCACCGGGCCGGTCAGGAAAGATTCGCACGCATTCTGATTGAAATGTGCCATTATGTTTCAGAAAAGCTTGGCTTGGGGCTGCAAAAGCCATAGAGGCGCGGCAGGATCAGGAGTTCAAAATGCCGCATCACTTTGACAAAACAAAATTGCCCAGCCGCCACGTCTCAGTTGGGCCGGAACGCGCACCGCATCGGAGCTATTACTACGCCATGGGCCTGACCGCCGAAGAAATTGCGCGGCCGTTTGTCGGTGTGGTTTCCGCAGGCAATGACAGTGCGCCGTGCAACACGACATTGGATGCGCAGGCTGATATAGCGCGCAAGGGTGTGGAGCAGGGTGGCGGCATGCCGCGACGGTTTAACACCATCACCGTCACCGACGGGATTGCCATGGGTCATCAGGGAATGAAATCCTCCTTGATCAGCCGTGAGGTAATTGCGGATTCGGTCGAATTGTCGGTTCGCGGCCATTGTTATGACGCGCTTGTCGGTTTCGCAGGTTGCGACAAATCACTTCCTGGCATGATGATGGCGATGCTGCGGCTGAATGTCCCATCGATCTTTGTATATGGCGGGTCGATCCTTCCCGGACGTTATCGGGACAAGGATGTTACCGTCAAAGACGTTTTTGAAGTTGTCGGTAAATATGCTGCGGGAGCATGCCCTTTATCCGAAGTTGAAGAGCTGGAGCGTGTTGCCTGTCCGGGGCATGGCGCATGTGGCGGGCAATATACCGCCAACACAATGGCCTGCGTAGGCGAAGCAATCGGCCTTTCGCTGCCGAACAGCAATATGGCACCTGCGCCCTATTCCACCCGCGACCAGATTGCCCATGCCGCGGGAGTGCAGGTCATGGATTTGCTCGCAAAGAACATCCGTCCACGGGACATCTGCACGCGCGAAGCGTTTGTTAATGCGGCGCGGATCGTTGCGGCGACAGGTGGCTCCACAAATGGCGCTCTACATTTGCCTGCCATGGCCCATGAAGCCGGCATTGCGTTCGATTTGTTTGACGTTGCTGAAATATTCAAAACCACACCCTATATGGCCGACCTGCAACCCGGTGGCCAGTTTGTCGCGCGCGACATGTATGATGCCGGCGGTGTCTATATGCTGATGAAGTCGCTGCTTGAAGAAGGGTTGCTGCACGGCGAATGCATGACGGTGACGGGTAAGACGCTCGGTGAAAATATTGCCGAGATTACATGGAATCCGAACCAGAAGGTCATCTATCCCGCCAACGCCCCCATTACACCGACAGGTGGTGTTGTGGGTCTACGGGGTACGCTTGCTCCTGACGGTGCAATCGTAAAGGTTGCCGGAATGGAACGGTTGAAATTCACCGGTCCTGCCCAAGTGTTTGATTGCGAGGAAGATTGCTTTGCCGCGGTCGAAGCCCGCGAAATTCGCGAAGGTTCGGTCATTGTAATCCGATACGAAGGTCCAAAGGGCGGCCCGGGCATGCGTGAGATGCTGTCTACGACAGCTGCGCTTTATGGGCAGGGCATGGGTGAAAAAGTTGCACTGATTACCGATGGACGTTTCTCCGGCGCGACCCGAGGCTTTTGCATCGGTCATGTCGGTCCCGAAGCCGCCGATTGCGGCCCCATCGCCCTGATTGAAGATGGCGACGAAATTGTGATCGATGCCGATTTGGGAATCATCGACCTGAACGTTGCCCCTGAAATACTGGACGAGCGGCGGAAAAACTGGAAACCGCGTGCAACCGATTATGCATCGGGCGCATTATGGCGTTATGCCCAGAATGTCGGACCTGCTTTTCAGGGTGCTGTGACACATCCAGGCGGCGGTGCCGAGACCCATGTCTATGCAGACATCTAGAGCCGCGTTTCTCCTGTCACTGGCTTTAACGCTCGCTGCCTGTAGCGGTGCGGACGACCTTGATCAGGCAGAACGCGACGCGGCCGAGGAGGCTGCCGCCGCTGGCAAAGTCGAATGCGCCCTTGCCGGAGCAACTACATTCGAACGTGTTTGTACAACGGAGCAGATCGGCAGCAGCGAGGGCATGTTGCTGATCATTCGTCACCCCGACGGAGGATTTCGGCGCTTTGACATTTTGACCGATGGTCGTGGCCTTGCTCCTGCGGACGGTTTTGACGAAACCCGCATTACCGTGCTGGATGAAGGCATGATTGAAGTGCGTTCGGGCGACGATAAATATCGGCTGCCTGCGCAGATAAAGGGTGCAGACACCGATCAGGGCAAAGACGCAGGTTGATTGCTGACGGCTTCACGGGCATGGGGCGCTATGACCGTTAGTGAAGAAATCATCAGGGTAGCCGCCCGCGGAGATGGTGTGACCGCAGAGGGCCGCTATGTTGCCCATGCCGCCCCTGGGGACCGGCTCGATCCCAAGGGTGGCTTGATCCATGGCCCCCATCACGCGACGCCGCCGTGCCAGCATTTTCCTTTATGCGGTGGGTGCCAGTTGCAGCATCTCGATGAAGAGAGTTTGCGCGGCTTTATTGCAGATCGTGTGACCCATGCTTTGGCAACGCAACAGGTTGATATCGGCGAAGTCATGCCTGTCCATTTGTCGCCACCGTCGACACGGCGGCGCATAGCCGTGCGATCCGCCTGGGCGGGCAAACAATTACAGCTGGGTTTCAGCACAGAAAAAAGCCACCGGATCATTGATTTGCGCCAATGTGACGTCATGGCGCCGCAATTATTTGCTTTGCTCAAGCCGCTACGGGAATTGCTGGGGCCACGGCTGAACCGGGCAAGACAAGTTCAGATCAAAATGGCGGTGGTGGACCAGGGAACAGATGTTCTCATCGAAAACTGGATCGCCTATGATCTTGATACGCATGAGACGCTGTCGGAATTTGCAAAAGCGCATCGTCTTGCCCGCCTGTCGCTAGACGAAGGCTATGGCCCCGTGCCGTTTTGGGAGCCTGAACCTGTTACCATTACCCTGAATGCTGTTCCTGTGGCCTATCCACCTTATGGATTTCTTCAGGCTACCCCCGATGGTGAAGCAGCACTTGTGGCGGCGGTGCATGAGATTGCAGGTTCGAAGACCATTATCGCCGACTTGTTTGCAGGTCTGGGTACTTTTGCACTATCATTCGATAATCGCCAGAAAGTTTACGCGGGCGAGGCTGATCGTGAAGCTATAGCAGGCCTGAAGGCCGCCGCGGGCAGGGCCGGTAGAGCGGTTTTTGCCGAGCACCGGGATCTGTTCCGGCGTCCACTCAGCTTTGAGGAATTGAACAAATTCGAGGTGGTAATTCTCGACCCGCCGCGTGCGGGCGCCAAGGAGCAGATTGCCCAACTTGCGGCGTCAAAAGTTCCCGACATTGCCTATGTCAGTTGCAACCCTGCAAGCTTTGCGCGTGATGCCAAAACACTTGTTTCTGCCGGATACAGGTTGCAGCGGATCTGGCCGGTGGGACAGTTCCGCTGGTCAACCCATATCGAGCTGGTCGGGCATTTCAGCCGTCCAGCCTGATTTAATGCATGAAGATCGCCATTGCTGCATGCGTCACCAGCATCATCAGGGCTATGGTTGAAAGCACAAACAGCAAAAACCGGACGACTACCCGGTTGACCAGTATCTGCACCAAACTATGTGCGATACGCAGTCCGACATAAGCCCATGCAATGGTGGCATTCAGGCCGTCACCCTGTCCGATAATCGCAAGCACTATTGAAATTGCATAAAAGACTGTAGGGGCTTCGTGGAGGTGATTATAGTTATCAGCGACCCAAGACGCCTTGATCTCGCCCTTTGCGGTCAAATCACTCCGTAAGCCGCCACCTGTCGATCCGACCATGTTGACGCCATCGATTCCGGCACGGTTCATGGCAGGAATACGCGTCGCATACATCCAGATCCAGACGATCATTGTCCATATGGCCAGTGCGACCACTGGCTCCAATATTGCACTTGTCATTGTCATTCCCCCTAAAGTGTTGCGAGTACCGCGTGTACCGCCAGAAACAGCAGGCACAATGTCGATGTCAGAAAGATCGCAAACCGAACCATGACCTTGTTGACCGTTGATTGGTAGATCGAATGGATGATGCGCAGGATCACATAGGCCCACGCCGCGATGACGGTGATGGGCGTGGCGGTTCCCGTTAGGAACAGGATGAACACCGTCGGATAGAATATGGTCGGCTGTTCCATTAAATGCGAATAGTTATGCGATTTCCAAGCCGCCGATGGAGGTAGCTTGGGATCGATATCCTGACCACGAAGCCCCGGTGCGACGGGCTCTTTATTGCCGAGCTTTGCGGCGGCGCTGAAGCGCGCATAGGCAAGCCAGAACAACATGATCAACGACCAGAGAACCAGCACCGCAGCGGGTGTTAATATAGACATGCCCATAGATTTCCCTCCTCAATTATGAACATTGAGGAGGGTGCGTCACCGCTATTCAATTGTCAATTGCAGCCTATTTTTTAGACGCGCGTGCGTGGCGGTTTGTGTCGCCGACATCATTGGCTGCCGACCGTGAGTAAAGCGTGGCCATAGGCTCATCTTCAACCACTACGGTTTCAGTTTCGCCAAAACCGTTGAATTCAGTCCGCATGGCACATCCATAGGCACCAAGCATGCCGACCTCGATATAATCGCCTGCCTTAACATCATCCGGCAAGACAAATGGACCTGCCATATGATCCATATCGTCGCAGGTTGGACCATAAAAGCTGAACTCAGCCATTTGTGTGCCGATCGAAGTGTCCGAACGTTGCAACTGGACAGGGAAACGCCAGCCCACATGCGCGGCATCAAACAGCGAACCATAGGCACCGTCATTGATATACAACTCGTCCCCGCGGCGCTTTTCGACGCGGACCAGAAGAGACGCATACTCAGCGCACAAAGCCCGGCCAGGTTCGCACCACAATTCGGCGGAGTAGCTGATGGGAAGGTCTTCAAATGCGTTGTGGATCACGTCGAAATAGGTTTCGAGCGGGGGAGGTTCCATACCCGGATAAACCGAAGGGAAGCCGCCACCCACATCGACAATGTCGACCGTTACAGATGCCTGTACGATCGCCGCACGAACATGTTCCATCGCATCGGCAAATGCGGCGGGTGTCATGGCCTGACTGCCAACGTGAAAACAGATGCCCAGAGAATCCGCGACCTGACGGGTTGCGACCAAAAGATCGGCGACTTCCGAAGGGTCGGCACCAAATTTCGATGCAAGGCTTAGCTTTGCATGTTCGGACGAAACGCGGATCCGCACGCACAATTCCAGATCCGTTGCGCCGTTGGTGGCACGAACGATCTTCTCAAGCTCGTCATGGCTGTCGAGGCTGAACGTCCGGACACCATGATTATGATAGGCCTGTGCGATAGCGCGTTCCGACTTCACGGGATGCATGAAGCAGAGTTTCGCGTCAGGCAGGAATTTGTTCACCAGCCGGACTTCACCCAGCGATGCCACATCAAAATGGGTGATCCCGGCATCCCACAGCAGCTCAAGCAGCGCGGGCGAAGGATTGGCCTTCACGGCATAAAGCGACTTTCCCTGAAACTTCTCAACGAAGAAACGGGCGGCGCGCGTCGCAGCGTGCGGGCGAAGGAGCGTGATTGGTTCGTCCGGGCGAAGGGCGCGGACTACAGCAAGTGCGTCAGTGTTCTCGTACAACTCAAGGGACCCCCAAAAAATAAACGGAAACAACAAGGCTGCCTTGCGGTTATTGGAAGTCCCCCTGGGGCAGCGGATGAGCGCATTATGAAAAACAGGGGGGGTTGTAAAGCGATTCGCGCAGTTTTTTAGCTGAGGCGGTCGCGGAACTCGGTCCAGTCGAACTGGCGTACGCATTTCAGTTCATCGGTCTCGCTATTCCAGAGCCAAATGGATGGCAAAGGTACTCCGTTAAAGGTGTTCGTTTTCACCATGGAATAGTGCGCCTGATCGAGAAAGGCGAAGCGTGTTCCGGGCACTGCCTTTGTTGGCAAGCGGTAATCTCCGATGATATCGCCCGCCAGACAGGATGGCCCGCCCAGTCGGATGACAGGACCATCATCCCGCTCACCGAGCATTGCCGGTCGATAGGGCGCCTCAATAACATCGGGCATGTGGCAGGTCGCACTGATGTCGGTTATTCCGACACCGACGCCATTTTCAAATACATCAAGCAGCTCGCCCACCAATATCCCTGCATCCAGCGCTACGGCCTCCCCCGGCTCCAGATAAATATCCAGGCCGGTTTCCGCGCGGACTGATTTCAGGAAATCGATCAGCTCTTCGCGTTGATAATCTGCACGGGTAATATGATGGCCGCCGCCAAAATTGAGCCATTTGATCTGGTCAAAATAAGGCGCAATTTTGGGTTTCAGGGAATCCCATGTCCGTTTGAGGGGAACGAAATCCTGTTCGCACAGCGTATGAAAATGCAGTCCCGATACGCCATCGAGATGCTCCGGCTTCAGCTGGCTGACAGGAAAGCCTAGGCGTGATCCAGGGGAACACGGGTCATATTTAGCGACCTCACCTTCGGCATGCTCCGGATTTATGCGTAGGCCGACATCGGTGCTATCGTTCAGGAAAGCAGTAAAGCGTCGGTGCTGATTAGGACTGTTGAAAATCACATGATCCGAAATGCCTACAATCTCCGCCATATCGGCCTCTTTGTAGCCGGCGCAATAGGTCGCAATTTCGCCGCGATATTTCTCATTTGCCAGTCGAGCTTCCCACAGGCCGCTGGTGCAGACGCCATCAAGATACTCGCCGATGACCGGTGCCAGTTCCCACATGGAAAAGGCTTTCATGGCGGCCAAAATCTTGACTCCAGATCGTGCCTTTACATCTGCCAGAATGGCAAGGTTACGACGTATGGCAGCCTCATCCACCACAAAGGCAGGGGAAGGGACACGATGAAGATCGAAATGCGCAAAAGCGCCGGGATCACCCGCTTTGGTTTCCATTAGAACTGCAAAGGTCCATCAAGTTCCTTCACCTGCCAAGGCAAGCCGTGTGCGTTCAGCATGTCCATGAAGGGGTCGGGATCAAACTGCTCCATGTTCCAAACACCCGCGCCGGTCCATTTGCCGGTCACCAGCATTGCCGCGCCGATCATCGCGGGAACGCCCGTTGTGTAGCTGACAGCCTGGTTGCCGGTCTCGGCATAAGCGTCTTCGTGATCGCAGATATTGTAGATATAGAGCGTCTTCTCTTTGCCATCCTTACCGATGCCGGTCGCGATGCAGCCGATATTGGTCTTGCCTTTGGTCGTCGGGCCTAAGCTCGCCGGTTCCGGTAGAACGGCTTTCAAGAACTGCAATGGAATGATTTCCTTGCCTTCGTACATAACTGGATCAATCCGCGTCATGCCCACGGCCTGAAGGACGTTAAGATGGGTGATATAGGCATCGCCAAAGGTCATCCAGAACCGGATCCGCTTGATCTCGGGCAGGTGGGTTTTCAGGCTTTCGATTTCTTCATGATACATCAGATACATGTTCTTCGGGCCAACGCCTTCGAAATCGAAACTCTGCTTTACCGACATTGGCGGGGTTTCGACCCAATCGCCATTTTCCCAATGCCGCGCCACGGCCGTCACTTCGCGGATGTTGATTTCCGGATTGAAATTGGTGGCAAAGGCCTGACCGTGATCACCGCCATTGCAATCCAAAATGTCGAGCGTGTCGATCCGGTCGAAATGATGCTTTTTCAGATAGGTTGTGAACACGCTGGTGACACCGGGGTCGAACCCGGAGCCGAGCAGTGCGGTCAGGCCGGCGTCTTTGAAACGGTCCTGATATGCCCATTGCCAATGATATTCGAATTTTGCGACATCCAGTGGCTCGTAATTGGCCGTGTCCATATAATGCACGCCTGCCGCCAGACATGCTTCCATGATATTGAGGTCCTGATATGGCAAGGCAAGGTTCACAACCAATGCCGGTTTGATGCTGTTCAGCAGCGCTGTTGTGGCGGCGATGTCATCGGCATCCAGGCCGTAAGTGTCGATGTCCACGCCTGTGCGGGACTTTACCGACTCCGCAATTGCGTCACATTTGGATTTTGTCCGGCTCGCAAGGCTGATGTGGCTGAATATGTCAGTGTTCATCGCCATCTTGTGGACTGCCACCGAACCTACGCCGCCTGCGCCAATTACCAACACCTTGCTCATTCGCCCGTTCCTTTTATCAGGGATTCGTTAGCGCACGCATATAGGGGCCTTTTATGACAGAACAAGAATTGCTCTCGCCAAATCGCAAGCCTAGCCGTGAGGGCGTGCTGCGTGCAATGGATAAGGTAGCAGAAATACTGCCCCAAACACCACTTTTGCCCTTGGACGTCGACGGGGTCACTTTGTGGTGCAAGGCCGAGATGCTTCAGCCAATCGGCGCCTTCAAAATACGGGGTGCCTGGCATCGTTTGACCGATTTAACACAAGAGCAGCGCAGCAAGGGCGTCGTCGGCGTTTCCAGCGGGAACCATGCGCAAGGTGTGGCTTGGGCAGCAAAGCGCTTGGGCGTCGCGGCAACCATTGTCATGCCTTCCAATGCCCCCAAGATGAAATTGGCAGCAACGCGCGCGCTGGGTGCAAATGTAGTGCTTTATGATCGCGCAACCGAATCGCGCGATGCTGTCGCTTCCGAATTGATCGCCCGTAATGGCGGCACTTTGGTGCACGCCTTTGGCGATCCATGGGTAATCGAAGGGCAGGGCAGTGCCGGCCTGGAAATCACGGCCCAATTGCAAGCCTTTGGCCATGACGGGCCTGACCAGATCGTCGCCTGTTGTGGTGGCGGAGGCCTTGCCGCAGGGCTTTCCTTAGCGTGCCCTGATGCCGAGATGGTAATTGTCGAACCCGAAGGATGGGACGACATTATCCGTTCGCTCGACGAAGGCAAAATACTGCCTGTCGAGGATCTGACATATCCTACCCAATGCGACGCGCTTCAGACGCCGCAGACATATCCGATTAACTTTGAAGTCTTGCAGCGCAGGGTTTCAAAAGGCGTTACGGTATCCACGCAAGAGGTCGCCGCAGCCATGCGTCTCGCATTTGAAAAACTGCACCTTGTCGTTGAACCGGGCGGAGCTGTTGCGCTTGCAGCGGTCCTGGCCGGAAAAATCCCGTTGAAACCCGTAACCGCCGTGACGCTTTCAGGCGGAAATGTGGATCGCGAGACCTTTGTTCAGATGATCGGCTAGGCTGCCTGGGCTACGCGCAGTTCAAAGCGCTCCCAGATTTCTACCAGGGCGTCGGTCAGTTCACGCATCATGGTTTCATCATGTTGCGGACCCGGCGTAAAACGAAGGCGTTCGGTACCGCGCGGCACGGTCGGATAGTTGATCGGCTGCACATAAACGCCATATTCGGCCAGCAACGTGTCGCTGATCTTCTTTGCTTTGACCGGATCTCCGACCATCAAGGGGACGATATGCGTGTTGCTCATCATCACGGGAAGCCCGGCATCGGCAAAAAGCTTTTTCAGCATAGCCGCATTGGCTTGCTGCGCATCACGTTCTTCGCTGGATGCTTTCAGATGTTTTACAGCTGCCAGCACACCTGCCACCAGAACCGGCGATAGCGACGTCGTAAAAATGAAGCCCGGCGCATAGCTGCGGATGACGTCGACGATTTTCTGGTCGGCGGCAATGTAACCGCCCATAACGCCAAAGGCTTTCCCAAGTGTTCCTTCGATGATTGTAACGCGGTCCGCCACTCCGTCACGCTCGGTAATACCGCCACCGCGTGTGCCGTACATGCCGACAGCATGCACTTCGTCGCAATAGGTGAGAGCGTTATATTTGTCGGCCAGATCGCAAATGGCCTCAATCGGAGCCACGTCACCATCCATGGAATAGACGCTTTCAAACGCGATCAGCTTAGGCGCTTCCGGATCATCCGCAGCCAGCAATTCTTCCAGATGGGCGAGATCATTGTGGCGCCAGACGCGTTTTTCGCATCCTGCGTTCCGGATACCGGCGATCATCGACGCATGGTTCAGCTCGTCGGAATAGATGATGCAGCCGGGCAAAACCTTGGCCAACGTCGACAGGGTCGCGTCGTTCGAAACATAACCCGAGGTGAAAAGCAAAGCGCTGCCCTTGCCATGCAGGTCCGCGAGCTCTGCTTCCAGTTCCACATGGTAATGGGTGTTTCCGCCGATGTTCCGTGTGCCGCCTGATCCAGCGCCAACATCATGCAAAGCATCTTCCATAGCGGAGATGACCTTGGGGTGCTGTCCCATGCACAGATAGTCGTTTGAGCACCATACCGTAATCGGCTTGGGACCATTATGTCCGGCAAAACAGCGCGCATTTGGGTAGGCACCCTTGTTGCGCAGAATGTCTATGAAAACGCGGTAGCGACCCTCGGCATGGAGACGGTCGATAGCTTTTTCGAAAACAGCATCATAATTCACGGAACATAACCCCGATTTGCGCTGCCGAAGCAGCATTTAGTCGCCCATAATCGCCGGAAATCTAAAAATCCAGCGCGAACGACTTGCAATAACCGTCGTTCGGATATGCTCTATCGGAAATTATTGCTTAGAGTGATTTGATCTGGGTCAAACCGTAGGAATGTAGCGCTGCCCGTAAATTCTCGACATCGGCCAGTGGTCCCGTTGTCACAAAGATACCTTCAGACGCTTCATCCGGCCAATCCTGTCCTTCCGTCAGATGACATATTCGCCGCGCTATTCCCTGAGAGCCATCCACGAAACGCATTTTAGGGCAAGCCATCGACAACTCATCCTGCACAAGTGGGAAATGCGTACAGCCGAGCGCCGTTACATCCAGCCGGTCCCCGTCGGGAAGCAAGGTCAGGCCTTGCATCGCTCGCAAAAAAATCGCCGGATCAGGCGTTTCCCCGCGTAGCTTGCTTTCGGCTGCATGCACAAGTTCCGGCGCAGCATGGCGTAACAAAGTCATGCCGGGTGCATGCGCCGTTTGCAGGCGGTCAACATAGGCCTGCCTTATCGTCGCGGCCGTGCCTAGCAGGCCGATAACGCCTGTATGCGTGGATTCTGCTGCCGGCTTGATCGCTGGTACCGTGCCAACCACCGGCACATCCAGCGCCGCGCGAACATGCGACAGCGCAATGGTGCATGCGGTATTGCACGCGATTGTAACAAGCCGTGGCCGGTACCGCTCGACCAGGCGCCCAAGCAGCGCGGGCACACGCGCCATAATCTCAGCCTCGCTCTTGGTGCCATAAGGCAATCCAGCGTAGTCAGCCGCGTAGATGATGGGTGCTGTCGGCAAACTTTGCCGTACGGCCTGAAGCACGGAAAGGCCGCCGATCCCGGAATCGAAAAACAATAGCGGGGCGTCTTTGTCGATCGGAGGCATAGGAGTGTGTTATCTGTGGCAAGAGTATATGGCAACCCATGCTCCCTTGAGCCTGTAGAACAAAACAGCTACATAATACAGTAAGTTAGAGGATTCGGAACATGACAACCTTTTGGCTCAATACGATTATTGCGTTGGTTTTGGGCTATGGGCTTGGCTCCATTCCGTTCGGGCTCCTGCTGACAAAGGCGGCGGGCGGAGGTGATATCCGTTCCATCGGCTCGGGCAACATCGGTGCAACCAACGTACTGCGTACCGGGCGGAAGGGACTCGCGGCGCTGACCTTGGTTCTCGATTTGCTTAAGGGCTTTGCCGCCGTCTGGGTCGCGAACCATCTTCTCCCGGGTGGAGAACTCGCCGCGGCCGCAGGGGCCTTTTTTGGTCATCTCTACCCCGTGTGGCTCAAATTTAGGGGCGGCAAAGGGGTGGCTACCTATGCAGGCATCATGTTCGGCCTCTTTTGGCAGGGAGGTGTCGTTTACGCGATCACTTGGATCGGCGCCTTGCTCATTTTCCGCATATCGTCTGTGGGCGGATTGCTGGCGGCGCTGATGGCCCCGATCGCCGCTGCCTATTTTGACCGCTATGATCTGGTACCGCTCCTGTGCGCGTGTACGCTGATCATATTCTGGAAGCATCAGTCCAATATTCGCAATCTGGTCAATGGCACCGAACCCAAGATCGGCAAAAGCAAAGACTGATCCTGTCCTATGCCGAACGGCAAAGATGTCATTGATAAACTGCGCCTGATCCGGACGCCGCATATCGGTCCTGTGTCCTACCGACAGCTTTTGGGACGGTTTGGCAGTGCAGGCGCGGCGCTGAATGCGTTGCCAGAACTTGCTATGCGTGGCGGGGGCAGGAGTGTCGCTATCGCGAGCCGGGCGATGGTGGAAAAGGAAATCGAATCCGTTGCGGCTTTGGGAGGCCGCCATTTATTCATCGACGAAACGGACTATCCGCAAGGGCTTTTGCATATCGAAAATGCCCCGCCGGTTTTGACGGTCAAAGGGAGGATGGATCTGCTGGATCGTCCGTTGGTGGCGATGGTTGGTGCGCGCAACGCATCGGCGGGCGCTTGCCGCTTTGCACGGACCCTGGCGTTTGATCTTGGGCAAGGCGGCATAACCGTCGTGTCCGGACTGGCCCGCGGAATAGACACAGCCGCCCATGTTGGATCGCTCGATACCGGTACGGTCGGCGTCATAGCCGGCGGAATGGATATCTATTACCCACCTGAAAACCGCGAATTGCAGGATGCTATTGCCGATAATGGATTGTTGATCGCCGAACAGCCGCCACATACCGAACCGCGTGCCCGACATTTCCCATATCGCAACCGCATCATTGCCGGTTTGGCCAGAGGCACAGTGGTCATCGAGGCCGCTCCCAAATCCGGATCGCTGATTACGGCACGCCTGGCCGCAGACGCTGGCCGGGAGGTCATGGCTATTCCGGGGTCGCCGCTGGATCCGCGATCGCATGGATGCAACCAGTTGATACGCGAAGGGGCAACCCTCGTACAGAATGCATCCGAGATTGCGGAGCTGATCATGCCTCTGGACGGCCGTATGACGTTTAACGCGTCACCGCCACAGCCTGTGCAGCTTTCATTTGAAGGCGAGAGCGAACCTGCCCGTCGTGCTGTCGCCGACCTTTTGGGAATGAACTATGTTGCGGTTGACGAACTGGTGCGCCAATCAGGCGGCAGTCAGGCAGTGGTCCAAACCGTTTTGCTTGAGCTGGAATTGTCCGGAAGACTGGAAAGGGGAGCAGGCGGAAAAGTGCGATTGACAGCATGAATTTTTTGGCTTGACGGCACACTGTTAACCCCATCAGCCTATACGCGTACGCGAGAGATTTTGGAAAAGTTCATAATATCATGCAATTAGTCATTGTTGAATCACCTGCCAAAGCCAAGACAATCGAGAAGTATCTGGGCTCCGGATACAAGGTGCTGGCGTCTTACGGGCATATTCGGGATTTGCCACCGAAGGACGGTTCGGTTGATCCAGACAATGGTTTTGAAATGCTGTGGGATAATTATGGCGACAAGGCGAAACAGCTAAAGGCGATTACTGACGAAGCAAAAAAGGCAGATGGCCTGATCCTTGCGACCGATCCTGATCGCGAAGGTGAGGCTATCAGCTGGCATGTCCAGGAGGTGCTGGCGAAGAAGAAAGCGCTCCCCAAAAATGTGGGGCGGGTAACATTCAACGCGATTACCAAAGCGGCTGTGACCGAAGCGATGGAGCGGCCACGCGAGCTCGATATCGACTTGATCGATGCCTATCGTGCCCGTCGCGCGCTTGATTACCTCGTCGGATTCACACTTTCACCTGTGTTGTGGCGTAAGCTGCCCGGCGCAAAATCTGCTGGACGTGTGCAATCCGTGGCGCTCCGCCTTGTTGTTGAACGCGACCGGGAAATCGAGGCATTTCGTCCGCAGGAATATTGGTCCGTAAAGGCCAATATGGAGCATAAGGGCCAGAAATTCGATGCGCGTTTGACCCGCCATCTTGGTGCCAAGCTCGACAAGATGGATCTTAAAACAGAGGGCGAGGCTGAGCAGGCACGCCTCGCGGTCGAGACGGGGACTTTCCACGTAGAAACGGTGGAAACAAAACCAGTCACCCGCAATCCGCAGCCGCCATTCACCACCTCTACATTGCAACAGGAAGCCGCCCGAAAACTCGGCTTTTCGGCGAGCCACACCATGCGTATTGCGCAGGGCCTCTACGAAGATGGTGCCATTACCTATATGCGTACCGACGGCGTTCAAATGGACGGTAGTGCCATTTCCGCAGCACGGAAAACCATCTCGGACCGATTTGACAGTGGTTACCTTCCGGAAAAACCACGCATCTATCAAACCAAAGCCAAAAATGCGCAGGAAGCGCACGAAGCGATCCGTCCAACCGACTTTGCCAAAGACAAGGCAGGTTCCGGCGATCATGGCAGGCTTTATGACTTGATCTACAAACGGGCGATGGCGAGCCAGATGGCGTCGGCGCGTTTGGAACGCACGACTGTGGATATGCTCGACGGCACTGGGCAAACCGGCCTTCGCGCAACCGGCCAGGTCATGAAATTTCCAGGATTTCTTGCTGTTTATGAAGAGGGACTGGACGACAGCGAGGGTGAGGATAGCGCGATATTGCCGCCGATGACGACAGGCGATGCGCCTGCGAAACATTCGGTGGAAAAGACCCAGCATTTCACCCAACCGCCGCCCCGCTTTTCCGAGGCGACTTTGGTCAAAAGATTGGAAGAACTGGGTATTGGCAGGCCTTCAACCTATGCATCGACCATCCAGGTGCTAAAGGACCGGGCCTATGTCCGCGTCGAGAAAAACCGTTTCTTTGCAGAGGAATCGGGGCGCTTGCTCACCGCATTTCTGGAACGTTTTTTTGAACGCTATGTGGCTTATGACTATACCGCCGGTTTGGAAGACCAGCTGGATGATATCAGTGGTGGCCGTGCCCAGTGGCAAGCATTTCTGGAAAGTTTTTGGCGCGATTTCAAACCGAAGACCGTAGAGGTAATGGACCAGAAGCCGTCGGATATCACGGCCGAACTCGACAAGTTTTTGTCGCCCTACCTCTTCCCCGAACGTGAAGATGGCAGCGACCCGCGTCTATGTCCAAAATGCGGTGAAGGCCGGCTTGCCCTGCGCGGTGGACGATTTGGCGCTTTTGTGGCCTGTTCCAACTATCCGGATTGCAAATATACCCGCAAATTCGCGCAACCCGGCGGCGACAACGGAGAGGATACTGGACCGGAAGTTCTGGGTGTCCATCCTGAAACCCAGTTGGAGGTCAGCCGAAAATCGGGACGCTTTGGTCCTTATGTCGAAATGGGCGAGGGCAGGGATGCCAAACGTGCCTCAATCCCGAAAGATGTACCGGCAGAGGATTTTGATCTCGAATGGGCGGTCAAGTTGCTGTCGCTTCCGCGCACAATCGGTCTCCATCCCGAAAGTGGGGAGCCGGTGACGGCATCCATTGGACGATATGGACCATATCTGGCGCATGCCGGGAAATATGCGCGCCTTACCTCGACCGCAGAAGTATTTGAAACGGGCATGAATAGCGCGGTCGTGAAGCTTGCCGAGGCGGCGGCAAATCCCGGTCGCGGCCGTGGCGCAGCGCGCGCACCTTTAAAAGAGCTCGGAAAGCATCCGCGTACCGATGCTGAAATCAAGCTGATGGAAGGTCGCTTCGGTCCCTATGTGACTGACGGGACAACGAATGCGACGCTGCCCAAATCGATTGCGCCAGACGCCCTCACGCTGGAAGAAGCGGCGCAATTGATCGATGCACGGGCAGCCATGCCGGCAAAGGGCAAAGCGAAAAAGAAAGCGGCACCTAAGAAAAAGGCGCCTGTTAAAAAGGCGAAAAAGGAAACCGCCAAGGCCAAATGAGATGGGGTAGCCTAGGCTACTCCACCCATTCCAGCCCGATATCCCGATACAGACTGCGGTCTTCGTCCCATTTTGCGTGGACTTTGACATGCAGATAAAGGTGCACGCGCACGCCCATCAATTTTGACAGCTCGGTCCGTGCAGCCTCGCCGATTGCTTTAATACGGGTCCCGCCCTTTCCCAGAACGATCGCTCTTTGCGTAGGGCGAGCCACCAATATCTGTTGATGGATTTCGAGCGATCCATCCTCCCGCTCAATATATTTTTCGGTTTCAACCGCACTGGCATAAGGCAGCTCTTCATGAAGCTGCAGATAGAGCTGTTCACGCGTGATTTCCGATGCAATCAGGCGGTCGGTAGCATCAGATACCTGGTCTTCCGGGAAATGCCATTCGCCCTCCGGCATGGCATTGGCCAGCGCATGTTTAAACTCTTCCAACCCATCACCAGTGGTCGCGCTGATGTAGTAGATTTCCTCGAACGCACAGATATCTGTAATCTTTGACGTCAGCGACAGAAGTTTTTCCTTGGCCGCGATATCGACTTTGTTCAGTACAAGCCATTTGCGCTCGGGCCGGTCTTTCAGACTTTGCAGAATCTTCTCGACCTTCGGTCCTGCGCCCGCCCTGCCATCGACAATGAGCGCAATGAGATCGGCATCGCCGGCACCGTCCCAGGCCGCAGCGACCATCGCCCGGTCCAGACGGCGCTGTGCGGCGAAGATTCCCGGCGTGTCGACCAATATGATCTGTGTTTCCCCTTGCAAGGCGACGCCCAGCATGCGTGTCCGGGTGGTTTGGGCCTTAGGACTTACAATAGCGACCTTTTGCCCGACCAACGCGTTTACGAGCGTCGATTTACCAGCATTAGGCGCACCAATAATGGCGACATGACCGCATTTTCTGGTCATGCGTAAGCCTCCAGAAAGGCGAGGGCAGCGGCCGTTTCGGCGGCCTGCTTGCTGTTGGCCATCGCGCTGACCGGATCAAATCCCTTGACGGTAACGGTAATTTCAAAGCGCATGGCGTGAGGTGGGCCTTCCTTCTTTGTGATTTGGTAATCGGGTACTTTACGCCCATTGGCCGCGCACCATTCCTGCAGCGCGGACTTTGGGTGTTTGGGCGCGCCTTGCGCCGTTTCGATCATTGTGCCCCACAGCCGTTCAATCAAAATGCGCGCGGCATCAAGACCATGATCAAGATAAAGCGCACCGATTATCGCCTCCATTGCATCGCCCAGCACGTTGTCGCTTTGTTGCGCCCCATCGTCTCGGGCCTGTTTACCGAGCCGGATATAGCTGTTGAGATTGATCTGCCGTGCAATTTCGGCGCATGTACTGCCCGCAACAAGTGCGTTCAAGCGATGCGAAAGGCGGCCCTCTGCTTCATCCGGATAACGGCGATAGAGCATTTCCGAAATGACCAGCCCCAAAATGCGATCGCCGAGAAACTCCAGACGCTGATAGTCCGGTTGACCTGTGCTTCCGTGGGTCAGGGCACGGTTATACAGTTCGATATCTACAGGCTTTTCCGGCAGCAGATCAGCCAGCCAGTCGGCTTGGGACTTCTCGGTCAAAATCCTTGTCCAATCCGTTCTGGCCGCGCGGCGCTGAACCATGTCCAGGGCAAAATCCAGCGTGAGGATCCGTCAGTCGAAAACACCGTTACCAGCGCACGTCCGACCAGATATTCCTGTGGAACGATACCGATGGCTTTGCCGTCCGCCGGAAAGCGGCTGTCGGCACTGCGGTCGCGATTGTCCCCCATCAGGAACAGCATGCCCTCGCCAACGACAAAGGCTTCGGTGTCATCACCCGGCAAAGCGTCGTCGAGGTCCAGAATTTCATAGGATTTACCCTCGGGAAGCGTCTCCCGGTAGCGCGGATAACGGCATTGTGTGCCGCCATTCTTCGCCGGTTCTTCAAAATCCGGACGCCAGCAAGGAAATTGTGTCCCTTCAAGCGATGCGGCTTCTTTCATATTGTCTGTGACAGGAATGACCAGATCGGCGATGCGCTCTTTCTTGACAGCTATACCGTTGATTTCAAGCACGCCGGCGCGCATCTGGATTACGTCGCCGGGCAGACCGATGACCCGCTTTATATAATCATCCTTCAGCGATGGTGGTGCCTTGAACACGACCACATCGCCCCGCTTGGGCTCTGATGCGAATATCCTGCCCGGTATCAGCGGCAACGAAAAAGGAAGGCTGTATTTCGAATAGCCATAGGGCCATTTCGCGACCAGCAAATAATCACCGATCAACAACCGGGGTTGCATGGATTCAGAAGGAATATTGAATGGCGAGACGATGAAACTGCGCAGGATAAATACGAACAGGGCGAGTTTCAGTAGAAATGTTCCATATTCGCGCCATTCCGACGCTGATTTGCCTCCTGCATCGGCACTTTTCCCGTGAACGGCGGCACCTTCGGGTTGTTCTATCGTTGATGTCACATAATCTCGCAAATTAACTGTCATTTTCGGACGTAAGGACTGGCCTTCTAATGCCAAGCCGCGCTATTGGCCAGTGCCGAGATTCCAACATGAAATAAGCTAGGATTACAAATGACCGACAGCAACTGGACGCAACTGGAAAACCATAAGGCGCCAGCCCTCCTTTCTTTGTTCGAAAGTGATGCGGATCGTGTTGCCAAACTGACGGTCGAACTTGCTGGAATCCGCTTTGATCTGTCCAAGACCCATCTGGATGACACTTTGTTGCCCGGCTTTTCGGCTCTGGCGGATGAAACTCAATTGGTGGCTGCAAAAGAGGCTTTGTTCAGCGGTGCAATTGTCAATCCCACCGAAGGACGGGCGGCGGAACATTCTGCGGAGCGTGGCACCGGTAATCCGGATGCTGTCGCCCATGCGCGCGAATTGCACAACCGGATGCGCAGCCTGATCGACGCGATCGACGCCGGAGCGCTTGGTGAGATCGAGCATGTGCTGCATATCGGCATTGGCGGCTCGGCGTTGGGTCCCAAATTGTTGATGGACGCGTTGGGCCGGGAAGATGTCCGCTATAATGTAAAGGTCGTCTCCAACGTCGATGGCGCGGCATTGACCGAGGCGGTTGCAACCATGGATCCTCACAAGACCATCGTTGCTGTGGCATCAAAAACATTCACGACCACAGAAACACTGCTCAACGCCAGCAGCGCGATCGAATGGATGCGTAAGGGGGGTGTTACAGACCCCTATTCGCAATTTGTCGCACTGACCGCCTATCCTGAAAAAGCGATTGAGTGGGGCATCGACGAAAGCCGTGTCCTGCCATTCAATGAAGCGGTCGGCGGACGCTATTCATTGTGGTGTTCCATCGGTTTTCCCGTCGCACTCGGACTGGGATGGGCAGCTTATGAAGAACTGCTGGAAGGTGCCGCCGCTATGGACAGGCACTTTCGCACGGCGCCTACTTTGGAAAATGCGCCTACTTTGGCGGCATTTTCCGATCTCTATTATGCCCAATGCCGCGGTTGCCAGACCCGTGCGGTTTTTGCCTATGACGAGCGGCTACGCTTGCTTCCGGATTATCTCCAGCAATTGGAGATGGAATCGAACGGCAAATCGGTGACGACACAAGGCGCACCACTCGGCCGCCACAGTTCGCCTGTCACATGGGGCGGCGTGGGTACCGATGCACAGCATGCCGTTTTCCAGCTTTTGCATCAGGGCACGCATTTGATCCCCGTCGAATTCATTGCCAGCAAGACACCCGGGCATGATTTCGACAGCGCGCATCACGAGGCTCTATTGGTCAACTGCTTTGCACAGGGTGCCGCGTTGATGACCGGTCGTGCTTCCGATGACCTTGCCCGGAATTATGAAGGAAACCGGCCGTCTACAACATTGCTTCTGGACGATGTGACCCCGGGTACGGTTGGTGCGTTGATTGCTTTTTACGAGCATCGCACCTTTGCAAATGCAGTGATGCTGGGGATTAACCCGTTCGACCAATTCGGTGTGGAACTGGGCAAGCAGATCGCCAAAGAAATCGGAGAAAACGGCCCAAGCGGCTTTGATCCATCAACGACCGCATTGATCGAGGCGGCGTTGGGGGATTTGTAACGTTGATTGTATGTATCGATAACTGTGGCGAACAAAAGCCATTGGTGACCGTCTTTCCTGAACCCCACATGGGTTCGTGAACTGAAAGCAATATTCCATGTCCGACTTTGACTATGATCTTTTCGTAATTGGCGCAGGATCCGGCGGGGTTCGTGCCTCCCGCATTGCGGCTTCGCATGGCGCTCGCGTTGCAGTGGCGGAGGAGTACCGAGTCGGCGGGACATGTGTCATTCGCGGATGCGTTCCTAAAAAACTGCTCGTCTATGGGTCGCATTTTGCCGAAGATTTGGCGGATGCACGACGTTTTGGCTGGGATACCGATGGCGCAACATTTGATTGGCCGACGCTGCGCGATAATGTCGCTGCGGAGGTGGACAGACTGGAAGGCCTGTACGGCCAGACATTTACAAACAACAAGGTCGAAGTATTCCATGAACGCGCGACACTATCGGGACCGCACAGCGTAAAGCTGGCAAGCGGACGCGAAATTTCGGCAGGTACAATTTTGATCGCTACCGGCGCATGGCCGTCCATACCAAATGTGCCCGGTGCGGACCTTGGCATTACATCAAATGAGGTTTTCCATTTGCCCGCGCTGCCCAAGCGCGCCGTGATCGCAGGCGCAGGTTATATCGCCAATGAATTTGCAGGCATTTTCAACGAGCTGGGCGTGGAGGTAACTCTCGTCACACGTGGCGACAAAATGTTGCGCAGCTATGATCAGGAAATTGTCGAGAAACTTGTCGGTATTAGCCGGGAAAAGGGCATCGATATCCGTATGAACTTCCCGTTCAAGGGTGCGCAGAAGCAGGCAGATGGCTCAATCCTGATTGACGGCGGCGATGCCGGAACAATTGAAACTGACCTGTTGATGTGGGCAATTGGTCGTGTGCCCAACACGGCAAATCTGGGCCTTGAAGTTGTGGGTGTTGCGGTCGATGCTGCGGGGGCGGTTGTCGTGGGCCCGGATAACCGGACAAATGTCGAAAGCATTTATGCCGTCGGGGATGTAACGAACCGCGTTCAGCTTACACCTGTAGCCATTCGCGAAGGGCATGCCTTTGCGGATAGCGTCTTCGGCAATAACCCGCGGACGATCGACTATAGCTGTATTCCCACTGCGGTGTTTTCCAACCCTCCCATTGCGGGCGTGGGCATGACCGAAGAAGAGGCGCGGGCTAAACTTGGAGATATCAAAATCTACCGCAGTGATTTCCGGGCGATGAAAAATGTGCTGGCTGGCCGGGATGAGCGTGCGCTTTACAAGATGATCGTCGACGGCGCGACCAACAAAGTTGTCGGGCTGCACCTCATTGGACCTGACAGCGGGGAAATATTGCAAGCCGCAGCGATCGCCGTGAAGGCGGGACTTACCAAGCAGGCGTTTGATGACACCGTCGCACTGCATCCCAGTATGGCGGAAGAGCTTGTCCTGATGAAATGATCAGGGAAAATAGGTTGGCGGATCGCCCGTGCGCCATTGCGGATAACGTGTCATGATGGCGCGAAACAGCGGTGAAGTGACGAGATTTTCCAGCCAACGCTTCAAATCGGGCAACGGCAATGCATCGAACCAATTCGGGTCCGTTGCGGCAAACTGACGGACAAACGGGAACAATGCGATATCGGTAAAGGCCGGTCGTCCTGGTCCCAGATAACCGCCGTTGACCACCCGCTCGTTCAACAATTCCAGATGCGCCAAGGCTGCATCGCGGTTGGCAATTCCATCCGGCAAATCATAACGGCTCGGATATTTGTAACGGTCCAGATGGTGCTTAAACGGACCATCATTTGTGACGATCAGTTCTTCATCAACATGGTCAAGCCAGAGTTCCGGATCATTATGCGCAAGCGCCCAGCGCATGATGTCGAGACTTTCGTCCAGCACGCGTGCACCATCCACCAATACGGGTACCGTCGCTTTGGGTGATGCTTCGTGCAGTTCCTGTGGCTTGTCGCGCAATACAACTTCGCGAAGTTCTACATTTACTCTGCTGACTGCAATCGCCATCCGCGCCCGCATCGCATAGGGACAGCGACGAAAACTGTAGAGGAGAGGTCGGGCTGACACGGCCTTAGGACGCGCGCGGATTGACGCCGATATGCTGCTTGCCCCGCTTTGACGCGAGCGCAATCTGTTTCTGGCGTTCGGCGTAGCGCTGACGATCAGATTCGCTTCGCTTGTTGAAACAGACAGGGCACGAAACGCCTTCCTGATAAGCAGGTGAACGCTTGTCTTCTTCCGAAATGGGGTGGCGGCATGCGCGGCAGAGTTCCTTGCTGCCGAGCTCAAGGCCGTGCTTTACCGATACGCGGTCATCAAACACGAAACATTCACCCTGCCACTTGCTTTCTTCTGCGGGAACGGTTTCGAGATATTTCAATATGCCGCCTTCGAGATGGTAGACCTCGTCTATCCCTTCGGCCTTCAGAAAGGCCGTCGATTTTTCACAGCGGATCCCGCCGGTGCAGAACATGGCAAATTTGGTTTTACCTTGTGCCAGACTTTCCCGGTTTTCCCGAAACCATTGGGGAAAATCGCGAAAAGCTTTGGTGCGTGGATCGATCGCGCCTTCAAAGGTACCAATGGCCACTTCATAGTCATTACGCGTATCGATCAGCACCGTATCCGGATCCGTAATCAGTGCGTTCCAGTCCTCCGGCTGTACATAAGTGCCGACTTCCCGCGTGGGATCAATGCCCTCGACACCCAGCGTCACGATCTCTTTTTTCAAACGGACTTTCATCCGGTAAAAGGGCATTTCTTTCGCATGGGAGTACTTGACATCCAGATCGGCGCAGCCCGGCAATGTCTTCAGAAAAGCGACAACTGCATCGATACCTTCCGCATTCCCCGCAATGGTGCCATTCACTCCTTCATGCGCGATAAGGATGGTTCCCTTGATGCCATGCGCATTGCACAGTTCCGCAATCTGGGGTTGGAGACGGGCAGGCTCGTCAAAGGCGGCGAAACGATAGAGCGCGGCCACCTTGATAGGATAGGGTTGGGACATGGCGCGCCTATAGGCAATCAAGGCTTTTCAGGCAATGCGGTACGGTACAACGTCGCGCAGGTTGGGATCAACGATAATCGCCCGGTCGCTCGGCGGGAAGGCGCGCTGGTCACAATCATTTCGCGGGCAAATACGGCATGAGGCGCCGATAGGCGTAGCCGCCTGAGGCGAAGCGAGGTCGAGGCCGTCGGCATAGATAAAATCCCGCGCATGTTCGATCTCGCAACCCAATGCCACCGCATAACGGCGCGGGGCGCGGGCATAGCTTCCCGAGGGTTTAACGAGCCCCTTGGCCATGGACACATAACGGACACCATCGGGCGTTTCTGCAAGCTGGACCAGAATACGGTCCGGAATGGCAACAGCCTCATGCACAATCCACAAGGGACAGGCACCACCGAAGCGCGCAAATTGCAAGCGCGTGGCACTATGGCGTTTTGTGATGTTGCCGGCCATGTCAACGCGGCAGAAAAAGAAGGGTAGGCCGCGCGCACCCGAACGTTGCAAGGTAGAAAGCCGATGGCAGGCCTGTTCAAAGCTGACACCGAAAACCTGTCGCAGCCGGTCGATATCGTGGCGCAAGTTGCGGGCCTCTTGGCGGAAGCGGTTATAGGGCATTAGCAGCGCTCCCGCCGCATAATTTGCAAGGCCCACGAACAGCAATTGCTGCGACGAATGATTGCGAAGCCCGGCACCTTCGACAATCGCGGAAATGTCATCCCGTAATGCCAATGCGACAAGTTGGTGTGCCAGTTGAAATCTTTGGCTTTCCGCCGGTTGGCTCTGGTCAATCTGCAATTCGCCGGCACCGCTATCATATTGGCGCAAGCCCGAATGTGCAGTGTAAATGAGCGATATTGCCAACGCGTCGCGCAGATAGCCTTCAATGGCATCAGCCGATGGCGAAACGGTTTTGCCCGTCAGCTTTTCCGCGAGATCTTCGGCAGCACGGTCCAGCCGGTCGACATAATTCCCTGCCATATGAAACCAGTCGCGGACCTCTTCCCAGGGGAGGCGGCTCCCGCCCGCATTTTCGCTCGCCAGTGCTTCGTCGACGATCTGAAGCCTTTCACCCGTCCGACGATAGGCAGCGTGCAGGGCGACAAACTGGTCGGCCAAAGCCGGTTGTTGCTCGGCAATGCGGGTTAACTGGTCAACGGACAGGGGCGCTGGAAAAAGCGGATCGCTCGCTGCTTCCCGCAGCGCCGCGAAGCGCCGGGTGGTCGCATCTTCCTCGACATCTTGCCAGTCCATCGGGAAATCGCGGGACAGCATCTCAAAAAGAGTGGGGGTAAGTGGACGATCATCATGTTCCAGTTGTGAAAGGTATGATACGGAAATTCCCAATTGGGCGGCCATTTCCGATTGCTTCAATCCTCGGGCAGTGCGGAGATTTCGCAACTGCGTTCCTGCAAAAACCCGGCGCCTTGCCATAATGTCCCCTAACTCTGCTTAAGCCATAAGTTCTGCAGTGTAGTTTAGTTTGCAAAATGGCACTTCGCAACTTTGCAAATTCACATTGGACTTTGCCCTGTATCTGACGCAAGAAGCCCACTTGGATTATGGGGGATTGCCATGTCGGCAAACATTGCTGAACTTGAAAAAAGACGTGCCGCTTCGAAAATGGGCGGTGGGCAGAAGCGTATTGATGCACAGCATGCGAAAGGCCGACTGACGGCGCGCGAGCGAATTGATATCCTGCTGGATGAAGGGTCGTTCGAAGAGCTGGGCGCCTATGTCGAACATAATTGCACGGATTTCGGCATGGCCGATCAGAAGATCCCGGGCGATGGTGTCGTTACCGGCAGCGGCACGATTAACGGCCGTCTTGTCTACGTCTACAGCCAGGATTTTACCGTGTTCGGCGGCTCACTTTCCGAAGCGCATGCCATGAAAATCTGCAAGGTCATGGACAATGCAATGAAGGTCGGCGCGCCGGTCATCGGTCTGAACGACAGTGGCGGCGCACGTATTCAGGAAGGCGTGGCGAGCCTTGGCGGCTACGCCGAAGTGTTCCAGCGCAACGTGCTTGCGTCCGGTGTCGTTCCGCAGATCAGCCTTATCATGGGCCCCTGTGCAGGTGGCGCCGTATATTCCCCGGCGATGACCGACTTTATCTTCATGGTCAAAGACAGCAGTTACATGTTCGTCACCGGCCCGGACGTGGTCAAGACCGTCACCAACGAAGTCGTAACGCAGGAAGAACTTGGCGGCGCCGTGTCACACACGACAAAATCGGGTGTGGCCGACAATGCGTTTGAGAATGATATTGAGGCGTTGCTGTCGGTACGCGACTTTTTCGATTACCTACCGGAAAACAATCGCAGCGGGGTTCCTGAACGTCCGACGGAAGATCCATGGGACCGGATGGAGCCCAGTCTCGACACGCTGATCCCGCCCAGTGCGAACCAGCCCTATGATATGCATGAACTCATCCGCAAAACGGTGGATGAGGGTGATTTCTTTGAAGTGCAGCCTACCCATGCGGCGAACATCATCATTGGTTTCGGCCGTATCGAGGGACGGACCGTTGGCATTGTCGCCAATCAACCCATGGTACTTGCCGGCGTGCTGGACATTAACAGCAGCCGGAAAGCGGCGCGTTTTGTGCGTTTTTGTGATGCCTTTGAAATTCCGATCGTGACCTTTGTCGACGTTCCCGGTTTCTTGCCCGGTACGGCGCAGGAATATGGCGGCATTATCAAACATGGTGCCAAGCTGTTGTTCGCTTATGCCGAGGCAACGGTACCGAAAATCACCGTTATCACGCGCAAAGCCTATGGCGGTGCCTATGACGTGATGGCGTCCAAGCATCTGCGCGGTGATTTGAACTATGCATGGCCAACAGCCGAAATTGCGGTGATGGGCGCAAAAGGCGCGGTGGAGATCATCTTCCGCGGATTGGGTCCTGAAGAAATTGCTGAGAAAACCAAGGAATATGAAGACCGCTTTGCCAATCCATTCGTGGCGGCCAGTAAGGGTTTCATCGACGAAGTAATCTATCCGCATTCGACGCGCCGGCGCATAGCGCTTGGTTTGCGGAAATTACGGAACAAGGGGTTGGAAAATCCCTGGAAGAAGCATGACAATATTCCGTTGTGAGGATTTCTCATGAAACTAGGTCGCCTCAACCATATCGGCGTCGCAACGCCCTCCATCGCTGATAGCATTGTCTTCTATCGCGATGTGATGGGTGCAACGAAAATCCATGAACCCTTCGATCTTCCCGAACAGGGCGTCAAAGTATGCTTTGTCGATACACCGGGTGCGGATGGAGCTTTGAACGGGACGCAAATCGAGTTGATTGAACCATTGCCCGGAAATGCATCTATCGCCGCTTTTCTGGAAAAGAATCCCGCCGGTGGACAGCATCATGTCTGTTATGAAGTGCCGGATATCCATGTTGCAAAGGCCGAGTTTGAGGCGCTGGGCAAACGGGTACTGGGCGAGCCGCGCATTGGTGCGCATGGCACGTTGATATTCTTTGTACATCCCAAGGATATGGGGGGTGTATTGACCGAGATTATGGAAACACCGGAACATCATTAAATGGCCCGTCCCGTTCGCGGGAAAGGGAAGGGAGCAAGAATGACTTATACCACGATAAATCTGGATGTCGTTGACCAGATCGCGACGATTACACTGAACCGGCCCGAGCGGCTCAATGCCTGCTCGCTCGATATGGCCGACGAGATTTCGGATGCTCTGGACCGTCTTGAAGATGCGCGTGTGCTTGTTATCACCGGCGCCGGTCGTGCCTTTTGCTCGGGCGCCGATCTTGCCGCGCGCAGTGATCGTCCGGTTACGGGCGGGCAGGGCAGCTATATTGCGCTAACCGAGAAATATAATCCGATGATCACCAAATTGCTGCGGCTCAACATACCGGTTATTACTGCAATCAATGGGCCGGCTGCTGGTGTGGGATGTTCCATCGGCCTTGTCGGTGATTTTGTGCTGGCGGGCAAAAGCGGTTATTTCCTGCAGGCATTCGTCAATATTGGTCTGGTTCCCGATGGCGGTTCGACATGGCTGTTGCCGCGGCTAGTTGGAAAGGCACGCGCCACACAAATGATGATGCTGGGCGAAAAGATTTTTGGTGAGCAAGCCGCAGATTGGGGTTTGATCTACAAATGTGTTGCTGACGAAGCGCTTGCCGACGAAACCAAGGCGCTCGCAGCACGGCTCGCAACGGGGCCGACCCTGGCCTATGCCACGATGCGTAAGAATATTTTGACCGCACTTGAACATGGTCTTGCCGACACATTGCAGGCCGAAGCCGAAGGCCAGCGGATTGCAGGCTCCAGCGCAGATGCCCGCGAAGGCGGGATTGCATTCCTACAGAAGCGCAAGGCGGAGTTTAAGGGAGCTTAGATCTCTCTCTCACCAACTATAACTGGCCTGTAAGCGGGCAGGTTTTCGTGTCCTCTCCCGATGGGAGAGGGGGATAAGGGCAAAATGACAAGTTACGACGATTGGAAAAAGGCGGCGGATAAGGAGGTCAAGGGCAAGGACCTGACCTGGCACACGCCAGAGGGTATTGCCGTCAAACCGCTCTACACCGCCGACGATGCAGGCGATCCGGGCCTGCCCGGTTTTGCGCCCTTTACGCGTGGCGTGCGTGCATCCATGTATGCAGGACGCCCCTGGACCATTCGCCAATATGCGGGTTTTTCGACCGCGGAGGAATCCAACGCATTTTATCGCCGTAATCTGGCCGCGGGACAAAAGGGGCTTTCGGTTGCGTTCGACCTTGCGACCCACCGTGGCTATGACAGCGACCATCCTCGCGTTGTCGGTGACGTTGGCAAGGCCGGTGTTGCGATTGACAGTGTCGAGGATATGAAAATCCTCTTTGACGGCATCCCGTTGGACCAGATGTCGGTCAGCATGACGATGAACGGCGCGGTTATTCCCATCCTCGCCTTCTTCATTATCGCAGGGGAAGAGCAGGGCGTTGCGCAGGCGCAGCTGGATGGAACCATACAGAATGATATTCTGAAGGAGTTCATGGTCCGGAACACATATATCTATCCGCCCGAACCATCGATGCGGATTGTGTCCGACATTATCGCCTACACCAGCGCACATATGCCGAAGTTCAACAGCATTTCGATCTCCGGCTACCATATGCATGAAGCCGGGGCGACGGCGGTGCAGGAACTGGCCTTCACCATCGCGGACGGCAAGGAATATGTGCAGCGCGCTATGGCGAGCGGCCTTGACATTGATGCCTTTGCCGGGCGGCTGTCCTTCTTCTTCGGCATCGGCATGAACTTCTTCATGGAGGTGTCAAAACTTCGGGCAGCCCGCACGCTTTGGCACCGGGTCATGGATGGGCTGGGTGCAAAGGACGAACGTTCCAAGATGCTTCGGACCCATTGCCAGACATCCGGCGTGTCGTTGCAGGAGCAGGATCCGTATAACAATGTGATCCGTACCACGATCGAGGCGATGGCCGCGACCCTGGGCGGTACCCAGTCGTTGCACACTAACGCGCTTGACGAGGCGATTGCATTGCCCACGGACTTTTCCGCGCGGATTGCCCGCAACACGCAGATTGTGCTGGCGGAAGAAAGCGGAATCACGAAAGTCGTCGATCCGCTGGGTGGTTCCTATTATGTCGAGGCACTGACCGCCGAGCTGGTCGATCAAGCCTGGAAAATCATCGAGGAAGTGGACGCCTTAGGCGGCATGACCAAAGCCGTGGCATCGGGCATGCCCAAGCGCTTGATCGAGGAGGCAGCCGCAGCGCGGCAGGCGCGTGTCGATAAAGGGGAAGACGTCATTGTCGGCGTCAACAAGTATAAGCTGGCGAGTGAAGAGCAACTTGATACGCTGGAAGTGGATAATGATTTCGTGCGGCAGGGCCAGATCGCACGGCTCGCCAAGACCCGTGCTGCCCGTGATGAGGTAGCATGTCAAAATGCGTTGAAGGCCCTGACCGAAGGGGCAAAGAGCAACGGGAATCTGTTGGCACTTGCGGTGGATGCCGCCCGCGCCCGTGCAACTCTCGGTGAGATTTCCGATGCGATGGAGGCTGTGTTCGGCCGTTATGCGACGACACCGGTTCCGGTGCAGGGCATATATGGCAGCGCGCACGAGTTTGACACACGCTGGGCACAGGTTCTGGATGGCGTAAAGGCCGTTGAACGGCGTCTGGGGCGCAAACCCAAACTGCTCGTCGCCAAGATGGGGCAGGACGGTCATGACCGCGGCGCCAATGTGATCGCGTCGGCCTTTACCGATATGGGCTTTGAGGTGATCAGCGGACCGCTGTTCCAGACTCCGCAGGAAACGGTCGTTCTGGCCCTTCAGCATGATGTCGACGCCGTCGGTGCGTCCAGTCTGGCCGCCGGACACAAGACCTTGATCCCGGAACTGATTAAGGGTCTTCGAGAGGCGGGCCGCGGGGATATCAAGGTAATTGCGGGTGGTGTTATCCCGCCACAGGATTACGACTTCCTGCGTGAGGCTGGCGTTCAGGGCATCTATGGCCCTGGCAGCAACATTGTCGAATGCGCGGTGGATGTACTGACTTTGCTGGGGCACAATATGCCGCCAATCGGTGAAGCCGCTTGATAATGCTTTTCTTGGCCCGGCGCGAAGAAATGGCGACAAGAGGCGTCATACCAAAACCCCTAGCGGCACATAAATGTCCGCCATCATCATGAATTTAAGAGGCAAGTAAAAGAAATGACTGTCCGTACCGACTGGACCCGTGAAGAAATCGCCGCGCTGTTCGACCTGCCCTTTGACGAGCTGGTTTATCAGGCTGCGACCGTTCATCGCGCGCATCATGCCGTTGGGGAAATCCAGCTATGCACTTTGCTGAGCATTAAAACCGGCGGATGCCCCGAAGATTGTGGCTATTGCAGCCAGTCGGTGAAGGCCGACAGCGGGGTCGAGGCGACCAAGCTGATGGACGTCCAGGCCGTTTTGCAAAAGGCCGCACAAGCCGCCGATGCGGGATCGCGCCGTTTTTGCATGGGGGCCGCATGGCGAAACCCCAAAGACCGCGACATGCCCGCAATTGTCGAAATCGTGAAGGGCGTGCGGGACATGGGCATGGAAACCTGCATGACCCTTGGCATGCTGACCCCGAAACAGGCGGAGATGCTCGCCGAGGCCGGACTCGACTATTACAACCACAATATCGATACCTCGCCCGAGCGTTATAACGAGATCATTACGACGCGCACCATGGAAGACCGACTTGAAACGCTCGACCATGTACGCAAGGCTGGCATCAATGTGTGCAGCGGCGGCATTGTCGGGATGGGCGAAACGCGCGCCGATCGCGTCGGCTTTATCCATACCTTGGCGACATTGGAACAACATCCCGAGAGCGTTCCGGTCAATGCGCTTGTGCCCGTAAAGGGAACAGTGCTCGGCGATATGCTGGCCGACACACCATTGGCAAAGATCGACGATATTGAATTTGTCCGCACGATTGCTGTCGCACGTATCACCATGCCGATGAGCATGGTCCGACTGAGTGCAGGACGCGAAAGCATGTCGGAAGCGACGCAAGCGCTGTGCTTCATGGCGGGCGCCAATAGTATCTTTACGGGCGACAAGTTGCTGACGGCGGCCAACGCCGGAGATGACAAGGATGCCGCGATGCTCGCAAAGCTGGGGCTTGTGCCGATGGTGGCAGAAGAACCGCTGAGGGCGTGCAAGACGTTGGAGGCGGCGGAGTGATGCATAGACGTACAGGGCTCTTTGTCTTTTTCTCTTTTAGTTATTGGCTAATCGCATTGCATTTATGCGGAGCGCTGAGCTTCGCTTCGATATGTCATTATCCCGATGAGCCCGGATGCCAAACGGACATGACATTGCCGATTGTGGTCATTTCGATTTTCACCATAACATACTGTTTTATAATTTTATACTTCACACGGCATATTCGCCGGATACGGAGCAAGGTGCGCTAATGTTCAAAAAAATTCTCATAGCTAACCGTGGTGAAATCGCGTGCCGGGTTATAAAAAACCGCGCGCCGCATGGGCATACAGACGGTCGCGGTCTATTCGGATGCCGATGCGCGGGCACCTTTTGTGCAGATGGCGGATGAAGCGGTCCATATTGGTCCTTCACCTGCTGCCCAGTCCTATCTGATTGCCGAAAAGATCATCGAAGCGTGCAAGACCACTGGTGCGGAAGCGGTGCATCCAGGATATGGTTTTCTGTCGGAACGCACCAGCTTTGCCGAGGCATTGGAAGCAGAGGGCATCGCTTTTATCGGCCCGCCGGTTAATGCGATTGCCGCCATGGGCGACAAGATCGAATCCAAAAAGCTCGCCATGCAGGCGGGCGTCAACGTCGTACCGGGCTTTGTTGGGGAAATTGACGATACCGAACATGCGGTGCGGATCTCCGAAGAGATCGGATATCCGGTGATGATGAAGGCCTCCGCTGGCGGCGGCGGCAAGGGTATGCGGCTTGCCTATAGCGAGCAGGACGTCCGCGAAGGTTTTGAGGCGGTCAAACGCGAAGGTCTCAACAGCTTCGGCGACGACCGTGTGTTTATCGAGAAATTCATACTCAATCCCCGCCATATCGAAATCCAGATACTGGGCGATAAGCATGGCAATATTCTCTATCTGAATGAACGCGAATGCTCGATCCAGCGCCGTCACCAGAAGGTCGTTGAAGAAGCCCCGTCGCCTTTTGTCACGCCCAAAATGCGCAAGGCCATGGGTGAACAATGCGTCGCGCTTGCACGGGCGGTCGGCTATTATTCGGCAGGCACGGTGGAACTGATCGTGTCCGGCGCCGACCCGAGCGGCGAGAGTTTCTATTTCCTTGAAATGAACACCCGTTTGCAGGTGGAGCATCCTGTTACCGAATGCATCACAGGCATTGACCTCGTCGAACAGATGATCCGCGTCGCTTACGGCGAAAAGCTGTCCATGACGCAGGATGATATCAAGATCGACGGTTGGGCAATTGAAAACCGTGTGTATGCAGAGGATCCCTACCGTGGGTTCCTGCCTTCGACCGGTCGTCTGACGCGCTATCAACCCCCTGTTGCTGGCTGGACGGATGATGGCGCCGAAAATGGCCGCCGCGGTGTTGGTGGTATCCGCGTTGATGACGGCGTTTATGACGGCGGTGAAGTCAGCATGTTCTATGATCCGATGATCGCGAAGCTGATAACCTGGGGTCCGAACCGCGACGTGGCTGCGGATTTGCAGATCGCTGCGCTGGATCGTTTCGAGATTGAAGGTCTGGGTCACAATATCGACTTTGTCAGTGCGATTATGCAGCACCCGCGTTTTCGATCCGGCGAATTGACGACCGGCTTCATCGCAGAGGAATATCCGGACGGGTTTCATGGGGCAGCGGCAGACGCTGGCCTTATCAAGTCACTCGCGGCGATCGCCGGCTTTATTGCAACGGCAGAAGCCGATCGCGCACGTCAGGTCGACGGACAGCTGGGCGGCACGCTTCCGCCACCATCGCGCTGGCAGGTCAAGATCGGCGATGCGGTGCATGACATTGAAATGGACGATGGGGCTATCGTCGTCGACGGTGAAGAATTTGCCCTGTCGATGGAATATGTCCCGGGCGACCGCTTGGTGGAAGCGGAAGTCTGGGACGAGGAACTGGCGGTCAAGGTTGTGAAGACCCGGACAGGCTTTAAGCTAACGACCCGGGGTGCAAGCCATGTTGCCCGCGTCTTGCCTGGACATATCGCGCATCTTGCATCGCATATGATCGAGAAGATTCCGCCTGATTTGTCCAAATATCTGATCTGCCCGATGCCGGGCTTGATCACCGCCGTGCATGTATCTGTCGGTGACAAGGTCGAGGCGGGACAACCGCTTGCTATTGTCGAGGCGATGAAGATGGAAAATATCCTGCGCGCGGAAAAGGCAGGCGTGGTAAAGAGCATTCACGCCAGCGCGGGTGAAAGCCTTGCCGTTGATGCGGTGATATTGGAAATGGAGTAACTCAACATGACGCTGCCCGTAACCGCCTTTGTCGCCGCCATTTGCGCGATCATGTTGCTGATCACCGCGATTGATACGGTCCGGCACCGGATGCGGGCGAAAGTTGCCTTTGGCGACAATGCGGATCAGGGTATTATCAGCGCAAGCCGGAGTCATGGTAATCTTGCCGAGCACGCCCCAATCGTCATCCTGTTACTGGCCTTCCTCGAAATGAGCCGCGCCAACCATATGGGCTTGATGGCGATCGGCGCACTGTTCTTGGCCGGACGCATCTCGCATATCATTGGGCTATATGCGAAGGTGGAGCCTGGAAAACCGCCTTTGCCCCGCAGCATCGGCGTCATCCTGACGTGGCTGACACTTGCAATCTTGAGTGGCTGGACAATCGGCCTGTTGGCGGTCAGCAACTAAGGCCTGACCCTCAAACTTCATCCAATATGGCAACGGCGCGTATCCAGCCTGCACTCGCACGTTCGATCTTTACCGGAAAGCAGCTCAGCGTCCAGCCAAAGGCGGGCAAGGATTCCAGATTGGTCAGCTTTTCGATCTGGTAATAGGGCGTAATCCGTCCGGCTTTATGTCCTTCCCAAATGATATCCGGATCACGCGTTTCGGCCCACCGGCGTGCGGTATGGCTGAACGGCGCATCCCAGCTCCATGCGTCGGTACCTACGACCTGAACGCCATGTTGTGTAAGATACAGGGTCGCTTCGGCCCCCATGCCACATCCCTGATCGGTGAAATTTTCCGTGCCGTACACTGCGCCCGATTGTACAAGCACTATATCATTGGCCTGCAACGTGTAGCCGATGCGTTCCAGTTCATCTTCTACCTCCTGCGCGGTCACGACATGCCCTGCGGGCAGATGCGAGAAATCAAGTTTTACCCCGGGCCGGAAAAACAACTCTAGCGGAGCTTCGTCTATCGATGGGGCAGGGGTTGCGCCGCTATCGGTCGTGGAATGAAAGTGCCAGGGCGCATCCATATGCGTCCCGTTATGCGTACTCAGGGTCAGGTTTTCGACTGCCCATCCTTCGCCGTCGGGTAAATCCTCTTTTTTCAGCCCGGGAAAGAACATCGCGATCTGTTCCCATGTCGTGTCATGTGTCATGTAGGTAATCTGCGGACGCATGACGGGCGGGTCGGACACGACATCATTGGTAATCGGTATAGACAGGTCGATAAAGCGGGACATGCGGATCTCCTCTGCCCGAAAGCTTAGGGCCGTTGTGGATAAACGCAATAAGCCGCTTGAACCGCGCATGGTTCGCGATAAGACAGGACCAAGAGCTAGAGGGGAAAAACATGGCGGATGCTGCTGCAACCGAAGTCACGCTTGATCCGAAACGGGATCGGCTCGTTATTACCGCATCATCTTTGGGCACCGTGTTCGAATGGTATGACTTTTTTGTCTACGGTATCTTGGCGGCCCTGATCGGAAAACTGTTCTTTCCAGCGGACAACCCTACCGCAGCCACCTTGGCATCGCTGGCTATATTCGGGGCCGGTTTCGGCGTCCGTCCCTTCGGTGCCATTCTCTTCGGTTATTTCGGTGACAAGATCGGCCGCAAATATACGTTCCTCGTCACCATCACCTTGATGGGTCTTGCAACGGCCGCAATCGGCATTTTGCCGACATTCGAAACCGCCGGCCTATGGGCCGCTGGAATGTTGCTGATACTTCGTTGTTTGCAGGGTCTGGCATTGGGCGGTGAATATGGCGGCGCGGCAATCTATGTCGCGGAGCATGCCCCAGACGGAAAACGCGGCCAATATACCAGCTGGATCCAGGCTTCGGTTGCGGGCGGCTTTCTGCTCGCCGTCATTGTCGTTTTGGCAACGCGTCAGTCAATGAGCCCGGAGGCTTTTGATGCATGGGGCTGGCGGGTGCCGTTTCTGACCTCAATCCTGCTTCTGGCCATTTCACTCTACATGCGGCTCAAATTAGCCGAGAGTCCTGTTTTCAAGGCGATGAAAGAGGCGGGCACAACATCCAAAAACCCCTTCGTCGACAGCTTCAAATATCCCGGAAATGTGAAACGGATTTTCGTGGCGATGTTCGGCGTGGCGGCAGGCCTGACGGTAATCTACTACACATCGCAATTTGGCACGCTGTATTTTTTGACGGGCACGGCGCGTGTTCCCGAAACAGATGCGCTACTCTACATGGCCGTTGGCGCGGCATTGGCAGCCCCTACCTATGTGGCGTGCGGATGGTTGTCCGACAAATGGGGGCGCAAGCGCCTGTTGCTGCTGGGCTATGCTCTCGCGATCGTCGGCGTTTTTCCCATTTTCTGGATGATGGCCGATGCCGCCAATCCAGCGCTGGAGCGGGCAACCAAGAGCAACCCTGTTACACTCTCGCTACCCGAATGCGATTTCAACGCGCTCAACAGGGTACATGAAAGCGAATGCGCAAAGGCTCTCAACTTCCTGACCAAACGCGGAATTGCGTATAGCAAGGTCGAGGGCGACACTGTTGCCCTGAAGGTGGGATCGACGGAGCTGAAGGGCTTTGATGAGAAAGCCTATGTGGCAACGTTAGAAAAGGCGGGCTATCCTGACAAATCGGACCCGGCGGAACGGCAACCGTGGAAGATAATCTTGTCGGTGTTCCTGATGGTCGCCCTGTCCGGCATGACCTATGGGCAAGTCGCCGCGATCATGGTCGAGATGTTTCCGGCAAAGATACGTTACACATCCATGTCGATACCCTATCATATCGGCACCGGCTATTTTGGCGGTTTTCTGCCCTATATTTCGCAATATATTGTCGCGCAGACAGGCCAGCCTTTCTCAGGTCTCTGGTACACCGTGGGCGTGACGGCGATGGCGTTCATCGTGGCGCTTATCTGGTTGCCGGAAACATCGGGCAAGACCGAGCTGGATTGACAGGACAGTCCGTGCGCGCAATGGGCGGCTATGACCGATTTTGAGCCCCCGTTGCGCCTAACTCTCGATGGTGAAGCGCTGGTATCCAACTGGCGTTATCTCAAAGGGCAGGGGCAAGCGGGTTGCGGAGCCGCAGTTAAGGCAAATGGATATGGCCTGGGCGCGGTGGATGTGGTCCGGCGCTTACGCGATGCAGGGTGCCGCGACTTTTTCGTCGCACATTGGGGAGAGGCGGCGGCCATTTCGCATCTGGTCGCGCCGGATTGTATTTCGGTTCTGAATGGAATCACGGCAGCCGATATTCCCCATATCCGGCAGATCGGGGCAATTCCGGTCCTGAATACGCCTCAGCAGATTGCCTTGTGGCGCGCGGCTGGCGGCGGGCGGTGTCATGTCATGCTGGACAGCGGGATCAACCGTCTGGGTATAGGAAACGAGCAATTTGCCGCGCCTTTGTTTGAGGGGCTGGATATCGATATCCTCCTGTCCCATCTGGCCTCCGCAGATGAAGACAGCGCGCAGAATAGCGCGCAGCTGCATCTTTTTCGCCAACAGACCAAGCTTGTCAAAGCCAAGCGGTTCAGCCTGGCAAACAGCGCAGGAATCATGCTGGGACGCGATTTCCATTTCGATCTCACTCGCCCCGGGCTTGCGCTCTACGGCGGCGTACCGCGAACTGAAATGGCCCCGCAAATTAAACCGGTAGTATCGCTGTCCTCGCGAATATTGCAGGTGCGGACTATAGCGGCCGGAGAAAGCGTGGGTTATAACGCCACCTATACATGCACGGCCCCGACCAAGGTTGCCACCATTTCACTCGGCTATGCGGACGGCTATCTTCGCAGCTTTGCCGGAAAAGGAAGTTTGAGTGCCCATGGCGTGCCTGTTCCCATCATCGGACGGGTGTCGATGGATTTGGTAACCGCAGATGTCACGGCATTGGTCGACCTAAAGGAAGGCGACTGGATTGATGTCGCCTATGATCTGCCCCACATGTCCGGATTGACCGGGCTTTCCCAATATGAGTTGCTGACCAACCTTGGTCACAGATTTGGCCGGATCTGGAAATAAATTACCGAACATAAAACAAAAAGGGCGCCCCGAGAGGCGCCATTTCTGTTTGCAGTTTAGCTTCGTTTAGAAGTTTGCTTCCAGACCGAAGAAGAAGTTACGGCCGAAGCTGTCGAACGGATCGCCTCCGGCCGTTCCGAGCAGACCGAGCGGCGGCTGGGTATCCAGAAGGTTATTAATGCCAGCATAGAAACGGAAATCTGTGTTTACGTCAAAGCCGATACGGACATCATGATACAGAATGTCCGGAAAGAACTTTTGCGGAAACTGGTCAGCATTCTGTGGAGCAAGCAGAACGATATTGCCCACTACGGGATCGCAAGTACCGCCATTCAGCCCTGTCTGCCCCCGGAAAGCTCCAGCCAACGGGCATTGACCGTAGAAATTGTTCTGCGCCTCAAATGCGCCAATAGTCTGTTTCCCGATATAACGCGCTGCATACAGGATGTCGAAGTCGCCAAAGTCATAATTAAGAGAGAAACTTGCCGACCAAGCCGGGTCCCCCAACTCACTCAACTGGCGATTCGGATTAGCCGGGTTTGTCGGATCGGTGAAATTATTGAGTTCCAACACTTTGGTGGCGATCAGTCGACTGGTAAGACGATGTCCGTTATCGAAGGTTTTGCGATAAGCGAGGTCAAAATCGATACCCTTAGTTTTTTGGGCGGCAAAATTCACACCCCCGGAAATGACCGCTGGCTCGACAAAAAGACCTGTTGCGGGATCGCGCGATACAGTTGCGCAGAACGGATTATTGATGCCTGTTGCGTTGGTGTAGCATAGGTTGATGATCTGTTGTGCGCCCAAGGCTGCAATCAAGTCTTCCACCTTGATGCGATAGAAGTCGATGGTCAGGTTCAAGCCCGGAATGAAGCTGGGTTGTACAACTACGCCCAACGTCAGACTTTTTCCTTTTTCTTCGATGAGGGTCGGATTCCCCCCAGAAAGGAAACCCGTAGATGATGTTCGCGCGGTGCAGTTTACAAAAGGTGCGCCTAATGTAACGGGAAAGGCGGTGCTGGCACAAGCAGCCACAAGTGCCGCATTGGCGGTAGCAGGTACACCATCAGCGGCACAGTTGGTAGCGGTGATGCTACCCGGCGCTGGCAGGTCGCACGGGTCTGTGATCTGGGCAAAATTCTCTGAAGCTGTTGCGAACAGGTCGCCTTGGGTCGGAGCTCGTACCGATGTCGCATAAGCCGCGCGCAGACGAATGTCGTCTATGGGTGCATAAATACCCTGAATATTATATGCATAAACCGTACCGGTAGCGGTGTTATAGTCGGAAGCACGACCCGCTAGGTTGACCGACAATTCTTTTGCAAAACGCACATCTTTCAGCAACGGGATCTGCAATTCCCCATAGATCTCTTTGACCGTTAGCGCCGGTGGTCGGAAATCCTGCAGCGCGTTCAAGAATGTCGCGCCACTTGACGTCAGGTCATCGAAATCAATTGAGGCTTTTTCTTTGCGATATTCTGCCCCCAACGCAAACGACACGGGCCCTCCTGGCAGTTCGAAAATTTGTGACAAATCGCCCCCGATAAAAGCCGACGCGACAAACTGGCTTGCGAATTCGTCTGTGCGACCTTCCGTGTTTACGAAGTCGAGCGCACGAGGATCTGCATTGCCTTGCCCGAAGATGTTGATTGGTACGCATCCTGGATTAACATTGGAAACCGCATTCATTGCGCAAATGACCTTTTGGCCCGCGCTATTGAGCGCGAAATTGGATCCAGTAAAGGATGCAGGTGCCAGTACAGCCTGGACAGCTTGGTTGAAGCCATCAAGATCATTGCCATCTTGTGTGAAGAGTACAAGATTGTTGGTGTTGAAACCCGTGGCTTCAAACCGTCCGTAGTTAAGGGCAACCTCATATTTCCAGTCGTCGTTGAAATTACCTTCAACACCCCCGACGAGACGGAATGTTTCACGGGTGCCGCGGAACGAACGGCCGCCCAGATCGATATTAAAACGTGATAAGGGCAAGACGGCATTCGGATCAAAGATACGCTTTCCAGCAGCATCGAGAGCAAAACCGGTAACCGCACCTGCCGCGTTGCGCGTTTTAAGAGCGCAAGAAGTTCCTGCGCTGGTCAGGCTGCTATCGCCATTGACGAGCAAATCACGATTTTGCGCTGACAGAAATGCGTTGTTGCAGCGCAATGGAAGTCCGCCCAACGTCGATGGGATGCTGTTAAAAAAGCTCGGCTGCCCTTCGCCAGAGACATCAACGCGCACATATTTCCCCTCTAAAAAGGGCTTCAGGGCTTCCGAAACATCATAATGCGCCAGAATGTTAAACGCATAACGGTCAACGGCCGACAATAAGCTGCCTGTGTTTCGCAATGTTGAACCCAGGCCACCTTGCACATTTCCCGACCCGAACGCAGAAAAATTCTGGGTTGGAGCATCGACCACCAGATTACCAGCATCATCAAAACGTAGGAATCGGCCACCTGTGAGCGCTCCTACGGTACCCCCATCCGAAATCGCCGCGTTGCGTATGCCGCACAGGAAGCTGTTATCGGGAATTCCATCAGTTGCGCTAAAACCAACCTCACCACCCGCAGCACCTTGTATATCGGTCAATTGAAACTGGCACCGTCCGCTGGCCGCGCCTGTCAGGCTGTCACGATCACGTAGCAAAAGCGGTTCTTGCCGCGTGTATTCCGCTGAGATCGCAACGTTTCCCCTGCCATCAGCAAAATTGCGTCCGGCAAGAGCGCTGACAAAATAGGTGCCACGATCACCTCTTGATGAAATTCCGCCCTGTGAACGCAGCGCAATTCCGTCATAATCGCGCTTCATGATGAAATTGACGACGCCAGCAACCGCATCGGAGCCATAAACTGCTGAATTACCTCCAGTAACGATGTCGATTCGATCAACAAGGTCGGTTGGTATAGTATTGACGTCGAAACCATTGTCGCCAGGAGTAGAGGTGACATGCCGGCGTCCATTGACCAAGACGAGGGTTCGATCGGTGCCAAGTCCGCGTAAATCAAGAAGGCTTAGACCGGCTGTGCCAATGAAACGGCTGGAGTTGCCTGAGCTGAATGTTGAACGAAGAGATGGCAGATCGTTCAAAGCGTCGCCTAACGAGACCTCCCCCGTTCCAGTGAGGTCGTCGACCGTAACGGATGTCAAAGGAACGGCAGACTGCAAAGTCGGCCTCGCAATGCGTGTACCTGTTACAAGGATGGGTTGATCGTTAACTTCTTCCTCACCTGGTTGTTCGTCTTGAACAGCAACTTCGGTTATTTCCGTTTGTCCATTACCCTGAGCAAAGGCGGGCAGGGCGCCCACCAATGCCAGACTGAGTGCTGAGCCAGTAACCAATAGGCGTGATGTTTTCATGTGGATGCTCCCTGACATTAACTTTATATAACTTTGGATATATCTAAAGTTATAGTCAGGCAAAGCGCAAGATATAAACTGCACTAAAAACAATTATTTCCTGAACCACCCGTCAGACGACGGTGCCGGAATCAAAAAGGGCGCCCCGAGAGGCGCCCTTTCCGTTAGCAGTTTTGCTTCGCTTAGAAGTTTGCTTCCAGACCGAAGAAGAAGTTACGGCCGAAGCTGTCGAACGGATCGCCACCGGCGGTTCCGAGCAGACCGAGCGGCGGCTGCTTGTCGAGGAGGTTGTTGACGCCTGCGTAGAAGCGGAAGTCATTACCAACATCGAAGCCCAGACGGATGTCGTGGTACAGCACGTCAGGATAGTAGATCTGCGGGAACTGGTCTGCGTTCTGTGGTGCCAACAACACGATGTTGCCTAAAACCGGATCGCATGTTCCGCCGTTGATACCAGTCTGTCCACGAAAAGGACCGACGGCAAGAGGACACTGCCCATAGTAGTTGTTTTGAGCTTCAAATGTTCCGATGGTCTGCTTGCCAATGTAGCGCGCGGCATACAGGATGTCGAAGTCGCCGAAATCGTAGCTCAACGAGAAGCTTGCCGACCACTCAGGATCACCCAGTTCGCTCAATTGACGGTTCGGGTTCGCCGGGTTGGTCGGGTCGGTGAAGTTGTTCAGCGACAATACCTTGGTGGCTATCAAGCGTGCGGCCAGACGATCACCATTGTCGAAGGTCTTCCGATAAGCGAGGTCGAAGTCGATACCCTTGGTCTTCTGTGCGGCAAAGTTTACGCCACCAGAAATTACCGCTGGTTCAACGAAAAGGCCAGTGGCCGGATCACGTTGTACGGTTGCGCAGAACGGGTTGTTGATCCCCGTAACGTTGGTGTAGCAGAGGTTGATGATCTGCTGCGCGCCCAAGGCTGCAATCAGGTCTTCCACCTTGATGCGGTAGTAGTCGACCGTCAGGCTGAGGCCAGGCACGAAGCTCGGCTCAATCACAACGCCCAGCGTCAAGCTCTTGCCGCGTTCTTCGACCAGAGTGGGGTTACCGCCCGAGAGGAAGCCGGTCGATGCAGTACGCGCCGTGCAGTTGATGAACGGTGCGCCCAGAGCGACAGGGAAGGCTGTGCTTGCGCATGCTGCAACCAATGCCGCATTAGCCGTAGTTGGGATACCAGCCGCGGCGCAGTTTGTGGCTGCTATACTGCCAGGAGCAGGTAAATCGCAAGGATCACCAATGAATGCGAAGTTTTCCGACGCGGTCGAGAACAGGTCGCCCTGTGTCGGTGCGCGTACCGAAGTTGCATAGGCTGCACGGAAACGGACGTCTTCGATCGGTGCGTAAACGCCCTGGATGTTGTAGGCGTAAACGGTGCCGGTTGCGGTGTTGTAGTCCGAAATGCGGCCAGCGAGATTTACCGACAGTTCCTTCGCGAAAGGCATATCCTTAAGCAGAGGGATCTGAAGTTCGCCGTAGACTTCCTTGACGGTCAGTGCAGGCGGACGGAAATCCTGAAGCGCGTTCAGGAAGGTCGCGCCGCTTGACGTCAGATCGTCATAATCGACCGAAGCCTTTTCCTTACGGTATTCAGCGCCGATTGCGAATGCAACGGGACCACCGGGCAGTTCGAAGATCTGCGACAAGTCACCGCCGACGAACGCCGATGCGACAAACTGGCTCGCAAATTCGTCGGTCCGGCCTTCGGTGTTGATGAAGTCCAGGGCGCGGGGATCAGCGTTACCCTGACCGAACACGTTGATGGGAACGCAAGCCGGGTTAACATTTGTTACTGCGTTCATGGCACAGATAACGCGCTGACCAGCGCTATTCAAAACGAAGTTGGTGCCCGTGAAAGATGCTGGAGCCAGAACAGCTTGAACCGCTTGGTTAAATCCATCAAAATCACTGCCGTCCTGTGTAAACAATACCAAGTTGTTTGTGTTGAAACCCTTGGCCTTGAACCGACCATAATTGATGGCCAGTTCATATTTCCAATCTTCGTTGAAATTGCCTTCAACGCCGCCAACGACGCGGTAGGTTTCACGTGTACCTTCGAAGCGACGACCACCCAAATCAATGTTGAAGCGGGCCAATGGCAAAACGGCATTCGGATTAAAAACACGATTGCCCGATGCATCTAGTACAAACGCAATAGGCTGCCCTGCCGCGTTGAATACTTTTTGAGCACAAGCTGTGCCGGCGCTTGTTAGGCTCGTATCGCCATTAACCAGCAAATTGCGGTTCTGGGCAGACAAGAACGGGTTGCTGCAACGAAGTGCGTTACCACCTAGCGTACCGGGGACGCTGGTAAAGAAACTCGGCTGACCTTCACCCGACACGTCTGTACGGACATATTTCGCCTCAATGAATGGCTTAAATGCGTCCGAAACGTCATAATGCGCCAGAACATTAAACGCATAACGGTCTACAGCAGCCAGCAAACTGCCTGTGTTACGCAGGGTTGAGCCAAAACCGCCCTGCTGGTTGCCGGAGCCTACGCTAGCAAAGTTTTGGGTTGGCGTATCAATAAACAGGTTGCCTGCATCATCGAAGCGCAGAAAACGTCCGCCCGTAAGGCTTCCGACTGTGCCTCCATCGGAAATGGTTGCGTTGCGGATACCGCACAGGAACGAGTTGTCGGGAATACCGTCGGTTGCGCTGAAGCCTACTTCGCCGCCCGCTGCACCTTGTGCGTCGGTCAACTGGAACTGGCAACGGCCGCTTGCTGCGCCGGTCAAACCGTCACGATCGCGGAAGTAAAGCGGCTGTTGACGGGTATATTCTGCCGATACGGCGACGTTACCACGGCCATCGGCAAAGTTTTCACCGGCGAGGATGCTGGCGAAATAGGTGCCACGGTCACCGCGCGACGAAATGCCGCCCTGTGCACGAGCAACAATACCGTCATAGTCGCGCTTCATGATGAAGTTCACAACACCGGCCACAGCGTCCGAACCGTAAATAGCCGAGTTACCACCGGTAACGATGTCGATACGGTCAACCAGGTCGGTCGGGATCGTGTTGACGTCGAAGCCATTGTCGCCCGGGGTCGACGTTACGTGACGACGACCGTTAACGAGAACCAGCGTACGGTCGGTACCCAGACCGCGAAGGTCGAGAAGGCTCAAACCGGCGGTGCCGATGAAACGGCTCGAGTTACCCGAGCTGAAGGTCGAACGCAGCGAAGGAAGATCGTTGAGCGCGTCACCCAGCGAAACTTCGCCGGTGCCGGTCAGGTCTTCAACGGTAACCGAAGTCAGCGGAACAGCGGACTGCAGGGTAGGACGCGCAATGCGCGAACCGGTAACCAGAATAGGTTGCGACGGGCCTTCTTCCTCTGCCTCGTCGTCACTTTCTTCTGCCGCAGCTTCCTCGCTTTGCGAATCCTGCGCGAACGACGGCATAGCCGCGAACAGCGCAAGGCTGATTGCCGAACCCGCAATCATCAGGCGTGACTTCTTCATATATATAGCTCCCCAGCTAGTTTGTTCATTTAGAATTAATGCGCCGGTTAAGCGCACGTCTTTTCGATGCGCAAGAGGCAAGGGAGTATATTTTTCGTTTTTGGTGATTTGTTGCCGCATTGCAACAATGTCACCATGATGCCACCGACCAGAGAACGCAATTATGAGGCGAAGTAAAACTTTTACTTGAAATATAATTACGAACAAACCCGTAAAGATGACGCATAAATTCCATTAATTGCACAACACTCAACTTGTCGATTTTCTCTGCATTCGACGGCAGTGATTGGTAAACAACACAGCAATGGGATGTCGAACAGGCTTATCCTAGCCCATTTCTCGGGCAAAAACGCCAAAGTGATTCGCGACCCCTTTGTGCGAAATGTTGCAGTGCACGATAAACTAGTGCTACGAGGCGGTGGACTATCCCGAAAGGAAAACAGTTCATGGCACGCGCAGCCAGTAAAAATGGTGATGGCCCGATCATCATTAAAAAATATGCCAACCGGCGGCTTTATAACACGCAGTCGTCCAAATATATTACGCTGGATTTCCTGGCCGATCTCACGCGGAAAGAAATTGATTTCAAGGTTTTGGATGCCAAGACCAATGAAGATATTACACATGGCGTCCTGACCCAGATCATCATGGAAGAGGAAAGCAGCGGCCAGCAGATGCTGCCTGTCGGTTTCCTGCGGCAACTTATAGCAATGTACGGAGATTCGATGCAGGGAATGGTGCCCCAGTTTCTCGAAAGCTCCATGGAAAACTTCCGGAAAAACCAGAAGCAGGTTCAGGAAGTCATCGAAACGGCCATTACGTCCGGTCCCTTCGGCCATATTGCCAAACAGAATATCGAATTCATGCGCTCCGCAAGGGAGGCATTGATGCCCAATTTGACGGGCAAAAAGCCCGAAAAAGCCGAGAGCATTGACGATCTGAAGAAACAGATGGCCGCCTTGCAGGCAAAAATTGACAAATTGTCGGCCGAATAAATTTACAATTCATAATAAATATCGCGGATAAGAACTTGATAAAACATGCATTAAACGTAACCCGGGCCCAGAATTTTGCGGGCTGGTACCAGGAAGTTATCTCCGAAGGCGATCTAGCAGAGGAATCGGGTGTCCGGGGTTGCATGGTCATTCGTCCATGGGGTTACGGTATTTGGGAACGCATCCAGAAATTGATGGATGCGGAAATCAAGGCTGCTGGTGTCGACAACTGCTATTTCCCCTTATTCATTCCGCTGTCCTTTTTTGAAAAGGAAGCCGACCACGTCGATGGTTTTGCCAAGGAAATGGCGGTCGTTACGCATCATCGGCTTGTAGGGGACGGCAAGGGAAAGCTGATCCCCGACCCTGAATCGAAGCTGGAAGAGCCTTTGGTCGTCCGTCCGACCTCGGAAACCGTGATTGGCGCCGCCATGAGCCGATGGGTCCAGAGCTGGCGCGATCTGCCGTTGATGGTCAACCAGTGGGCAAATGTCGTTCGCTGGGAAATGCGTACCCGGATGTTTTTGCGAACGAGCGAATTTCTCTGGCAGGAAGGGCACACGGCCCATGTCGACCGGGAAGATGCGCTGAAGGAAACGATGCGCGCGCTCGAAATGTACCGCGCCTTTGCCGAAGGTCCGCTGGCCATGCCGGTTGTCGCCGGCGAAAAGCCTGAGAATGAACGTTTCCCAGGGGCCGTGGCAACATATTCTATCGAAGCCATGATGCAGGATGGAAAAGCTTTGCAGGCAGGAACCTCGCATTATTTGGGTACCGGCTTCGCAGAATCCTCCGGCATCCGATACCAGGACAAGGAAGGTGGCCAGCAATATGCGCATACAACCAGCTGGGGTGTCTCGACGCGGCTAATCGGCGGGGTCATCATGACCCATGGTGACGATGATGGTCTGCGCTGCCCGCCCCAAATCGCGCCTCATCAGATTATCATCATCCCGATGCTGCGCGATAATGACGATGATGAAGCTGTTCTGGAATATTGCCGGACACTTCGCGCAGAATTGCTGGCGCTTTCGGCATTTGGCGAACCGCTGCGCGTGTTGCTGGACACGAAAGCGACGAAGGCTTCAAACAAGCGCTGGTCCTGGGTGAAAAAGGGCGCACCGGTTATAGTCGAGGTCGGTCCTCGCGATGTTTCCGAAGGTAAAGCTGCGGTTTTGCGACGGGACCGACTGTACAAAGACGATGGAAAGCTTGCCACCGCCTTTACCCCGCGCGCAGAATTTGTGAGCGCCGCCGCTGCCATGATCGAGGATATTCAGGCAACGCTATATGCAGAGGCGAAAACGCGCATGGAGGCAAATATCCGCCGCGACGTAACCGACCTTGCAACGCATTTTGCGGGCGATGAAGCCGGTTTTGCCGGATGGGTCGAAGTTCAATGGGCACGGCCTAGCGGACCCGCACTCGACAAGATTGTGGAACAGTTGAAGGCCCTGAAACTGACCATGCGCAACAGCCCTCTCGACGCTGCACCGGTAGAGGGAAGCTGCTTCTTTACCGGCGAGCCTGCGGTCGAACGGATACTGATCGGGCGGACTTATTAATGAACAAAGTGGGGTCAGCGGTCGTAAAAGGTTTAGCTGGCGTTCTTCAGTTCAAAGGCCGAAGTAGCCGTACTGATTTCTGGGTATATGCGATTTTCGTTTTTCTCCTGGCACTTGGACTCTGGGGTGTCGTCATGGCAGCAGAAATGTCGCGCACCTTTGTTGAAGTTCAGCAATATGCTGATGCACATCCCGATAAAGTCACGATTACATCCAGCCCAAGCGGTATTTCCTATCACATTGACGGAAACGTGCAGGGAATAGGGCCCGATTTCAAATATTTGATGGCATGTATTGCGGGTATTGCACTAGTTTCAATAGCTCTGCTTGCCGCAGCAGCCGTTCGTCGATTGCATGATGCGAATAGAACTGGGTTGTGGATTCTGCTTCCTTTACCCTTTTTATTCGGAGGCTTTTGGCTGATGTCTTTGGTTTTTCATCAGGTTCAAACTACCGCTCGGCCGCAGATGGGTCTTTTCGCTCTGGGGTTTGTCAATAATCTGGTTTACTTAGCAACCGTGGGATTCGTCACTTTTCTTTTGCTGCGATCGGGCAGTTCAGGCGAAAATCGCTTTGGCGAACGTAATATTGCAGAAGCAACTTGACTAAGAAACACACATTGGGTCTTCCAACCCGCGACCAGATCATGGCCTTTATCCAATCGTCCAACGAGCCCGCCGGAAAGCGGGAGATTGCGCGTGAATTCGGGTTGCGGGGGAATGAGAAGATAGCGCTCAAGGCGCTGCTTAAGGATATGACCGATGAGGGGCTGCTGGATATGGCCCCGGGGCGGGCATTTCATAAGATGGGCGGTGTTCCCAAGGTTACGGTCCTCAAAATTGTCGACATTGATGGCAACCAACCTGTTGCCGTCCCCGAAAGATGGGAGGCCGAAGGCATCCCAATTCCCAAAATCTGTGTTGTAGAAGCCAAGGGCAAGCGGGGAGCACTCGGGATCGGAGACCGTATATTAGCCCGCACGGAAGAACGCGGCAACGGCTGGACGGCGCATGTTATGAAAAAACTCGCAAAGGGAAGCGAGCAGATTTTGGGCGTTGTCGAAGGCGGCGAAAATGGTCGTTTCTGGTTGAAATCCGTTGATAAAAAAGCCCGTTTCGACACGGCTATTGGTGATGTTGGTGAAGCAAAAGCAGGGGATCTGGTCCTTGCGGAGCTGACGGGCAATGCACAACGTAAATCGGCGCGGGTCACACAGGTGCTGGGCGATCCTTTCGCGCCGAAAAGCTTCAGCCTGATAGCGATCCACAAATATGGCATCCCTTTCGAAATGCCTGAAAATGCGGAAAAGGAGGCCACGCTGGTTAGCCGCTTGCCGGTTACGGCCGACCATCGCGAAGATTTGCGGCATTTGCCGATCATCGCCATAGATCCACGTGACGCCCGTGATTTTGATGATGCCATTTGGGCAGCCCCCAATGCCGAGACGGGTGGTTTTGATGCGATCGTCGCCATCGCCGATGTCAGCTATTATGTACGGCCCGGAAGTGCGCTCGACCGCGAAGCCATCAAACGCGGCAACAGCGTTTACTTCCCCGACCTTGTCGTCCCGATGCTTCCCCACGCCTTGTCGTCTGATAAATGCTCACTACGCGCAGGGGAAGACCGCGCGGTGATTGCCTGTCATCTGGTCATCAGCAAGACCGGACAAGTGACGTCATGGCGTTTTACCCGCGCTGTAGCGCGGATTTCCGCCAATATTCCCTATCCGGATGCGCAGGCCGCCATTGACGGGAAGATGGAAAATCCCTTGCTGGAGACAGCGTTAAAGCCGCTCTGGGCTTGCTGGCGATTACTGGCGAGGGCGAGGAATAAGCGGGCACCTCTGGAACTCAACCTGCCGGAAAAGCGGATCACGCTTGATGAGCAGGGGCGCGTTACCGGCGTTGCCGAGAGGGAGCAGCTGGAGGCCCACCGGTTGGTTGAGGATTTCATGATTGCTGCCAATGTCGCCGCAGCGAAAGCTCTGGAAGCAAAGAAGTCACCGCTGATATACCGCGCACATGAGCCGCCAAGCCGCGAAAAGCTGGTGGCGCTCAAGGAATATTTGCAGACTTTCGACATTGATTTCGCGCTCGGACAGGTGATCAAGCCCGAGACGTTCAACGCGATCCTTGCCAAAGTTATCGATGAGGAAATCCGCCCGCAAATCATGGAAGCTGTGCTCCGCAGCCAGACCCAGGCCTATTATGGACCGACCAATGTAGGCCATTTTGGCCTTTCTCTGGGCAGTTACGCCCATTTTACGTCACCCATTCGCCGCTATGCCGATCTCGTCGTCCATCGCGCGCTGGTCAGTGCCTATGGCCTTGAAATGCCCAAGCCGAAGCTAAAAGATGTTGAGCCTCTGACCGGCCTCACTGAATCGGCGGTTGCAAAGCTTGCCGCAACGGCAGAGGCCATCAGCCGGACGGAACGACGCGCCATGGAGGCGGAGCGGGAGACGACCGACCGTTACATCGCGGCCTATCTTGCGGCGCATGTCGGTGAAATCGTGCAGGCCCGCATCACAGGCGTCCAGAATTTCGGCTTTTTTGCAACGGTTGAAGGCGTTGGTGGCGATGGCTTGGTCCCGGTCTCAACTCTGGGCAAGGATTATTTCCACTATGATGAGGCCAGCCAGACCCTGATCGGGGAAAAAACGCGGCAGGAATTCCGGCCCGGCATGCGGCTCGAATTGAGGTTGGCAGAGGCCAACCCCGTATCGGGGTCTTTGCGATTTGAGCTTCCCGATGGCGCGACCTACGCGCCGGACCGTCCGAAGCATAAGCAAAAGCACAAGGCCGGCAAATATGAGGTCGGTAAACGTGGCCGTCCGAAAAACATCCGGCATCAGGGTAAGCGCCGCTAAATACTGTGCGATCAGCTCAATTCGTCAAGTGCATCGTCGGTCAGTGAACCGGGAATGACCATGACCGGGCAGGGCAATGTCCCCGCATTTATGCCGGTAAAGTGCGCGATGAGCGGTCCGGGCGCGCCCTGCGCCGCGGCGCCGAGGACCAGTGCTGCGATTTCGGGTTGCTCTGCCAACATGGCTTTGACAACTTCGATCGCATCGCCGGATTTGACCGTGATGGCAGGGCGCACCCCCATCTCCTCGAAGATCGAACCAGCAGCGGCCGTCACCAGTTCTTCGGCCCGTACGCGCGCTTCCTCTTCCATGGTCGCCTGTACACCGCCCCAGGCTACGAAGTCCGCCTGTTCCACCAGCGCCAATATATGCACTGCCCCGCCGGTCTTCGCCGCACGGCGCGAGGCGAAACGTAAGGCCAGCCTGGCTTCTTCCGTCTCGTCGATAACTACCAGATATGTCCGCATCTGTACCCCCTGGCTGGCCCGTTACAGTCCAACCACTATGAATTCGTATAGCCTGCGCGATATTTGCAGCCTTGGCAACCTTATCGCGCTTGACGCTGGGGAATGCTTGGCTATTCGGTGAAGTGAAATCTTGACCCAGAAAAGGCCTTTAGGATGCCCATCGAACTTAAAATGCCCGCTTTGTCGCCGACCATGGAGGAGGGCACACTTGCAAAATGGCTGGTGAAGGAAGGGGATAGTGTTTCGTCCGGAGATTTGCTCGCCGAGATCGAGACGGACAAGGCCACGATGGAATTTGAAGCGGTGGATGAAGGGGTTATCACCAAGCTTCTGGTTGCCGAGGGCACCGATGGCGTAAAGGTAGGCACCGTGATTGCCGTGATTGCCGGCGAAGATGACGACAGCGCTTCTGCTTCCAAAGCCGCTCCTGCAGCGCCCAAGGCCGAAGCCGCCGCGCCACCGCCGCCGCCACCAGCAGCCGCGCCGGTTGCTTCGGCGCCTGCACCTACCCCTGCTACAGCATCGGCTGACGAACGCATCAAGGCCAGCCCGCTCGCCCGCCGTATTGCCGCCGAACGCGGTGTTGATTTGTCCCAGATTTCGGGCAGCGGCCCCAATGGCCGTATCGTCAAGCAGGATGTCGAAGCGGCGATAGGCGGCGCCTCTGCTGCGCCCCAAGCCGCTTCCGCGCCTCAGGCTGCTCCTGCACCCAAGCCCGCGCCAGTGGCCGCGATCGAGACCGATATTCCGCACGAGGTCGTCAAGCTCAGCAATATGCGCAAGACAATCGCGCGCCGCCTGACCGAGAGCAAGCAGCAAGTGCCGCATATCTACCTCACCGTGGATGTCCGGCTGGATGCCTTGCTCAAATTGCGTGCCGAACTGAACGCCAGCCTTGAAAGCCGGGGCGTGAAGCTGTCGGTGAACGACATGCTGGTCAAGGCACTGGCCCTGTCGCTGATCCAGGTGCCCAAGTGCAATGTCAGCTTCGCCGGTGACACCATGCTGCAATATAGCCGCGCCGACATCAGCGTCGCTGTGTCGGTGCCGACAGGTCTGATCACACCGATCGTAAAGGGCGCGGATAGCAAGACCCTGTCGGTCATCTCGACCGAGATCAGCGAACTGGCCGGTCGTGCGAAGGAAGGCAAGCTGCAGCCCCATGAATATCAGGGCGGCACCGCGTCTATCTCCAACATGGGCATGATGGGTATCAAGCAATTCGAAGCCGTCATCAACCCGCCACAGGGCATGATCCTGGCCATAGGTGCAGGTGAAAAACGCCCCTATATCGTCGACGACGCCCTCGCGATTGCGACGGTCATGAGTGCAACCGGCTCCTTCGACCACCGCGCCATCGACGGAGCGGACGGCGCCGAATTGATGAAGGTGTTCAAAGAACTGGTAGAGAAGCCATTGGGGCTGGTGGCCTGACCGGACAGGAGGTCAACGGCGGAATTCGTTCGAAATCTGGAGTAAAATTGTGAGCAATTACGACCTTATCGTTCTAGGTTCCGGTCCCGGTGGCTATGTGGCCGCGATCCGTGCGGCGCAGCTTGGTTTGAAGACGGCCATTGTCGAGCGGGAGAATCTCGGGGGTATTTGCCTGAACTGGGGATGCATTCCCACCAAAGCGCTGCTGCGGTCGGCGGAAATCTATCATTATATGCAGCATGCCGGCGACTATGGCCTGACCGCGTCGAATATCAGTGCGGATATCGATGCTGTGGTGAAGCGTTCGCGCGGCGTTGCAAAGCAGCTTAATCAGGGCGTCACGCATCTGATGAAGAAGAACAAGATCACCGTCCATATGGGCGACGGCAAGCTGACGGCCCCCGGAAAGCTGAGCGTGACCAAAGACGGCAAGGTGGAAGAGCTCACCGCCAAGAACATCATCATCGCGACCGGCGCCCGCGCCCGCGATCTGCCCTTTGCGCCTGCCGATGGGAAGCGCATCTGGACCTATCGCCACGCTATGGTGCCACCGGAAATGCCGAAAAAGCTGCTGGTTATCGGCTCCGGCGCTATCGGTATCGAATTTGCGAGCTTCTACAACGACATGGGCGCAGAGGTGACCGTTGTCGAAATGATGGACCGTATCGTCCCGGTCGAAGATGCCGATGTCTCAACATTCCTTGAAAAGTCCCTGAAAAAGCAGGGAATGACGATTATGACAGGTGCCGGTGTCGAAAGCCTGAAGGCGACCGCAACCGGCGTGTCTGCCGCGATCAAGGGCAAGGATGGCACTGTTGTGAATGGCGAATATTCCCATTGTATCGTCGCCATCGGCATTGTCCCCAATACCGAGAATATCGGATTGGAAGCGCTCGGTATTACCACAACAAAGGGCCATATCGATACCGACCCCATGTGCCGTACCAATGTGCCAGGCATCTGGGCCATCGGCGATGTGACCGCGCCGCCCTGGTTGGCGCATAAGGCCAGCCATGAAGGCGTTATCGCCGCCGAAGCCATTGCCGGAGGGCATCCGCACGCCATGGACCCGAAAAACATCCCGGGCTGCACCTATTGCCACCCGCAGGTTGCAAGCGTCGGCCTTACCGAGGCGAAGGCAAAGGAAGCCGGCTATGATGTGAAGGTGGGTAATTTCCCCTTCATCGGGAATGGCAAGGCCATCGCGCTGGGTGAGGCAGAGGGCTTCATCAAGACTGTTTTCGATGCCAAGACCGGCGAATTGCTGGGTGCGCATATGGTTGGCGCCGAAGTGACCGAACTGATCCAGGGCTATACCATCGGGAAAACGGCCGAATTGGTCGAAGCCGATTTCATGCACACCGTCTTCCCCCATCCGACCTTGAGCGAGATGATGCACGAAAGCGTGCTCGGGGCTTATGGCAAGATGTTGCATATGTGATGGCCAAGGGCACGCAGGATTTCACACCCGATCCGCGTAACGAGCGGATTCTGATCAACGTCAATGGTGTGCTTACCCCGCGCGCGGAGGCGGTTGTCTCCGTATTCGACAGCGGTTTCATGCTGGGTGACGGCGTGTGGGAAGGAATTCGCGTCTACAAGGGGCGGATGGCCTTTCTAAAAGAGCATCTCGACCGGCTCTGGGAAGGGGCAAAGGCGATCGCGATGGATATCGGGATTAGCCGCGAAGAGCTGACCCAGCGTCTGGAGCAAACAATCGCGGCAAATGCCATGGACGCGTGCCACATTCGCCTGATGGTCACCCGCGGCGTCCGCTCCACCCCCTATCAGGACCCGCGCGTCGTAGTCAGCCCGGCCACTATCGTCATCATTGCCGAGCATAAAGAACCGCATGCCGAAGTCATCGAAAAGGGCATCAGCCTGTTCACGGTGCATGTACGCCGAGGCGATCCCGCAGTGCAGGATCCGAAACTTAACTCGCATAGCAAATTGAACTGCATCACCGCCTGTATCCAGGCGACAGAGGCGGGTGCAAATGAAGGATTGATGCTCGATCCACATGGCTTTGTTGCCACCTGCAATTCGACCCATTTCTTCATCGTGCGGAAAGGTGAAGTCTGGACCTCCACCGGCGATTATTGCCTAGGCGGAATCACGCGCGGCAATGTCATTAAAATCTGCCGGGAGCAGGGGATTCCGGTATTCGAGAAGAATTTCTCCCTGACCGAAGTCTATAGTGCCGAAGAAGCCTTTGTCACCGGCACCTTTGCAGGGGTTTGCCCTGTACATACAATTGACGGCCGCAGGATCAGCGAGAGCAGGGGCCCGATGGTCGAACGGCTGCAATCTCTCTATAAGGAACTGGTCGAGCGGGACATTGCCGGATGAGTGTCCATATTGCGATGTGGTCTGGCCCGCGCAATATTTCCACCGCGATGATGCGCAGTTTTTCCTCGCGCAGTGACTGCCATGTCACCGATGAACCATTTTATGGTGCCTATCTGAAGACTACGGGCGAACCGCATGCAATGGCCGCCGAGATCATGTCGGACATGGATGTCGACTGGCAATCCGTTGCCGCCGCCATGCGCGGACCAATTCCGGATGGAAAGACGCTCTGGTATCAGAAACATATGTCGCACCATATGGAAGGGCCGGTCAGCGTGGATGATTTTCCGGACCATCAACATGTTTTCCTGGTACGTGATCCCGACCTGATGGTTGCCAGTTACCGGCAGAAGAACGACCTCAAACACGCCAACCAGTTGGGCTTTGAACGTCTGGTCGAATATCATGACAGGGTTTCGGCAAAAATAGGGCGCCCGGCACCGGTCGTCGATAGCAACCGCCTGCTTGCCGACCCTGAACATGGGCTGCGTGCATTGTGCGAGGCAATCGGCATCATCTGGGACCCTGCAATGCTGGGCTGGCCAAAGGGCCCGCATCCCAGCGACGGAATCTGGGCATCGCACTGGTATAACGCCGTGTGGAACAGCACCGGCTTTGGACAGCCCACAGCGCCGTCGGAACTGACCCTGCACGAACAGCAAATCGCCGACCAGTGCCGCCCGCATTATGATGCACTGACGCGCTATTGTATTTGATACGCTATGTGCTCATACAACGTCGCGTAGGCTGCAGAAACGTTTGTCGAGGTTTTTCAGGTAAGATGTTGCGGATCTGATGAAAAGGCGACCCGGGCCGGTTACAAGTCTCTACGTCAGAACCGACTGGGGCTTCGTCCGCATATTATATATTCCCGCCTTATTTTTAACTATCGCGGCCTTTAAGTTCATTCCTGCATTGGCAGCCGTAAAATTCAAGGTCAGCGTAGGCCTGTGCGGGCTTTACTCCATATTCAAGCATTGGGGACATCGCGCAGAAGAATGGATAAACGCTAAACCGCTTTTCGAAATTTGTAATGATGGTCTCGCATACGAAGATGGTGGAGAAAGGGTTGTTTTCCCTTTTCAATCCATAAAAGGCATCGCTATGCAACGGCGCATCCGACCTGATAAAACCAACGGACATTTAAGCATCAATCCGCCGGTATGGCTAACTTTGAAAATTGAAAATCCGGATCGGGAAAAGCCAAATAAAACGGATTTCTTGGGTAGAAACACGTCTGAGTACCTTTATATCGATGTGTGGCCGCGCGAGATTTATGGTGGCATTTTCACACTTCGGCGCTTTTCCAAAAGTCTGGTAAAACAAATTGAAATCCATAAACAATCGAATTTGACGGGTGGAATTGATGTTAGCTAAGCGCCTGTTCTTTATTGCTGGCATTCTTTTCGTCATGGTCATTGCCCTCGGTTTTGCAGTGAACCACGGCTATTTCCGTTCCTTCGATCTTGCCATTTCCCACGCGCTGAACATGCAGCGTGGCGTTACGCCGGAATGGCTAATCCTGTTCATGCAGGGTGTCAGCTGGATCGGCGGCGGGGTTCAGCGTTATGTGATTGTGACCATCCTGACATTGGCCCTGTGGCGCTGGTGGGGGTGGGGTGCGGCGCTCGCAATGGGACTGACAACCTTGGTTTCCGCCTTTACGTCTGACGTCATGAAGGCATTATTCGGTCGCGCTCGTCCGGATCTGGTGCCGCAACTGGACATCATCCACAGCCCCGCCTTTCCCAGTGGCCATTCAAACAATGCCGCTGTGGTCTATATCCTGTTCATCATGCTCGTTCCGCAGGCGCGTCATCCCTTGTGGCAGGCAGCGGCAGCCATCATGATCCTCCTCACCGGATTGTCGCGCATCATGCTGGGCGTCCATTGGCCAACCGATGTTGTGGGCGGCTGGATGCTCGGCGCGGCCTTTGCACTGGCCGCCGCCGCCGTCATTGCGTATCGCCAGCATCAGCGAACAGCCCACTTTCCATCGGTGCTGTCGCCTTAGTCGCAAGGATCGCGTTTTTCTCTGTCCCCCGCGCCGTGTTTTTGCCATCGTGGCGACATTCGGATTCTATAGGATGGGAAACATGAAAAAGACGGGGAATTTCGAGAGAAACGCGCGCATTTTGGCTCTGTGCGGTGCGGCACTTTTTGCGACGGCAGCTAACGCGCAGAATACAGTGATTACCGCCGACAAGATGATTGATGTGCTGACCGGCAAGGTCATCGAGTTTCCAGCCATTTTCGTGGGCGAAGATGGCCGTATTGCCAGTATTGCCGATGCCCGGACGGTGCGCTGGGGCAGCGATGTCAAACATATCAACCTGTCGGGTAAGACATTGCTTCCCGGATTGATTGACATGCATGTCCATCTGGATGGCCCCGCCGATATTGGCGGATATCGCGGTCTGGAATTTACTGACAGCTTTTGGGGCATGACCGCCGTTGGTAACGCGCATGCCATGTTAAAGGCCGGGTTTACGACTGTTCGCAATGTGGGTTCGGGTAACCGGAACGATATCGGTCTGAAACAGGCAATTGAAAATGGCTATGCCGTAGGGCCGCGTATCGTGCCGGCGGGCTATGCCCTGGGCGCGACGGGCGGGCATTGCGACTCGACCTTCCTGCCGCCCAGCCTTGAAAAGGCCGAGAAGGAAGAGGGGATTGCCGACAGCCCGGACGAACTGCGCTATCAGGTCCGCCGTCAGCGGAAATATGGCGCCGAAGTCATCAAAGTATGTGCAACGGGCGGCGTATTTTCACGCAATACAGAGCCCGGACAGCAGCAGCTTTCCGAGAGCGAATTGCGCGTGATTGCAGATGAAGCGCATCAATGGGGCCTGCGGGTCGCGGCGCATGCCCATGGTGGTGATGGGATCAAGGCCGCGATTAAAGCCGGTATTGATACGATCGAACATGCTAGCCTGGTGGATGATGAAGGCATCAAGCTTGCTGCGGCGCGGGTGCGGCCGGTCTGGTTTTCGATGGATATCTACAACACCGAATATACGCAGTCCGAAGGCGCGAAGAATGGCGTGCTCGAAGATAATCTCAGGAAAGACCGCGAAGTAGCTCAAATACAACGCGATAATTTCCGCAAAGCGCACAAGGCAGGTGTCAAGATGGTCTTCGGATCGGACGCCGGTGTGATGCCGCATGGCGAAATCGGCAAACAATTCCGCGTCATGGTGGAATATGGCATGACCCCGCTGGAGGCTATTCAGGCCGCGACCCGCAACGGTGCGCAGGCGCTGGGCCGGGAGAAGGATGTGGGTGCAATTGCGGTTGGCCGATATGCCGACATCATTGCAGTCGACGGCGATCCGCTGACCAATGTACGTGAACTTGAGTCGGTCGACGCGGTTGTAAAAAGTGGCAAACTGATCGATTGATTTGCACGCATTCAGCTTACCTGCAGCCATGTAAGTGCATTGATTGCGGGACCGCGTATGTGGTATTAAAAATGGGCAAGGTTCACAGAACCGCGATGAAAATGTAGCTGGGGGTTACGAATATGTTGACTTTGGTCGCAGCAACAATGCTGAGCATGGCTGCCATGAAGGCCGATCCGTTGGACGACGCCCGTAAGGCGTTTAACAACTGCATGATCGAGACGCACAATAAAGGAATAACCGAGAAAATGTCGCCGAGCAGCTTTACCAAGGCTGCGGATGAGGCGTGCATGACGGAGCGCACCACCTATCGCGATATCCTTATCAAGTCCGAGCGTTCTTATGGCTCAAGCCAGAAAGATGCCGAAAAATTCGCGAATGAAGAAGTGCAGATGATCGTCGACTCGGTTGTTACGAGCTTCAACGAGAATGTTGAAAACGGCGCCAAACTGACGCCCGAGAAATAAGTGGGAAGGGGGCGGCTAACTGGCCGCCCACCCCAATGCCAGACCGGCAAGGCTGGTAATGGCCAGCGTCTGTATGACGTTCCACTTCAGACGGAATATCAACAAAGCTGCCAGTAGCGAGAGCAGGGCAGCCTGTCCGTTGAAACTGGCGATATCCGGCCAGTAGAGCCGTACGGGACCGATCTGAAGCTCACCGATCTTCGAAAACAGCACATGCAGGGCGAACCAGACGGTCAGGTTGGCGATGACGCCGACGACTGCGGCGGTCAGGGTCGCGAGGCCGCCTTTGAGCCAGCGGGCGTTTTCTAGACGCTCGATCCACGGCGCGAAGGCGAAGATCCACAGGAAGCAGGGCGCAAAGGTCACCCAGGTGGTCAGGCCTGCGCCCAATATCCCCGCGATCAGCGGCGTAAAGGGCTCCGGCGCGCGGAAGGCTGCGAGATAGCCGGCAAATTGGGTCACCATGATCAGCGGCCCCGGTGTGGTTTCGGCAAGGCCTAAGCCATCCGCCATTTCCCCGGCACTCAGCCAGCCAAATCCCTGCACCGCCTCCTGCGCCATATAGGCCAGCACCGCATAGGCCCCGCCAAAGGTAACGATCGCGAGCTGCGAAAAGAAACTGCCGATCTGCCAGAGCACATGGTCCTGCCCGACCGTCAGCAAGACGACCGCCATCGGTGCGGCCCAGATGGCCAGCCAGACCGCGATGGTCGTCGCCGTCTTGCCCCAGGGTCGCGGGGTCGTCGCGGCAACGGCGCCTCCGGCCTTCAGCGCGAGCCAGTCGGGCCGATAATGCGCCACCGCGATGCCCACCGCACCGGCACCCAGTACGACGAGGGGGAAGGGCAGATTGAGGAAAAACAACGCCACAAAGGCAAGGACAGCCATCACCTGCTTGAACCGCGTGTTCAGCGCCCGTCCGCCGATCCGGATCAGTGCCTGCACCACGATCGCTAGCACGGCGGCCTTCATCCCCAGAAAAAGCGCGGCGAACCAGTCGAGATTGGCGGCATAGGCATAAAGGATCGACAAGGCGAGAATGATCAGCGCGCCTGGCACCACGAACAGGAGGCCCGCCGCCAGCCCGCCCCGGATCCCGTGCATCCGCCAGCCAATCCATGTCGCCAGCTGTTGCGCCTCAGGGCCGGGTAACAGGTGACAGAAATTCAGCGCGTGGAGATATTGCTCTTCATCGATCCACTTGCGTTCCTCCACCAGTTCGCGGTGCATCAACGCAATCTGCCCCGCAGGACCGCCAAAGCTGAGGCAGCCGATACGAGTGAACACGCGGACAAGTTCGGAAAAGTCGGGGACAGTTAATTGGGACGCCATATTCATTCCACGCCTTAAGCATCCGGAAAACCGGATGAAAAGACAACACTTGGGCGAGGCGCCTGAACGGGAGGTTGCTTTACCCCGATAGGCGGCTGTTACGCGGAAATTCTTGGGGGATGCAAGACAAAAACAGCCCGAAACTGTCCCCAACTGGCCCGCCAGCCTAAGCCATATGGCCGATGCCCCGACACCATCTCACGGTTAGGGACATTGCTTTACTGCCAAATTTCAGGGAAAGAATATGACGCATTTTGCAAAGCTTATGGGCGTAACTGCCCTCTTACTGGCCGCGACAGCACCTGCCGTCGCCGCAGATGAGGACCCCAATATCTGGCTCGCCCAATCGGCAACAATTGACCTGGGCGGCGATATGCTGCTGGGTCTGGAGGCCCAGGAGCGCTTTACCAACGATGCATCGCGGCTCGGGCAGTTTCTCTTCCGACCTTCCATTGGCTATAAGCTCGACAAAAGCACCTCGATCCATCTCGGCTATGCCTATGTTTACAGCGACCCGCAAAACGGGGCGTCAACCAACGAACATCGTGCGTTTCAACAGTTATCCTTTCGCGTCGCCGGTGATGGAAAGGGCGTCACAGTCACAGGCAGAACCCGCTTTGAGCAACGTTTTCTCGAAGAAACGGACGGAACCGCGCTGCGTATCCGCCAGCAATTCCGCTTAACCGCGCCCTTGTCCGAAAAAGTCCGTGCGATTGCCTGGACCGAAGCCTTTATCGGCCTGAACCAGACACGTCTCCAACGGGACGGTATCGGGCTTTGGCGCAATTTTGCAGGTGTTTCGGTTCCGTTGGGCAAGGGCGTGTCGCTCGAACCCGGCTACCTCAACCAGTATGTCGTCAGGACCGGCACCGACCGGATCGACCATGTGGGCAATCTAACGCTATCGGCCAGCTTCTGACGGGAATGGAAGGGAATATAGTGGCGGACAGGGTGGGACTGTTAAATCTCACCCTGAAATGGCCGATTTCCGTGAGTTTTGAGGCTCCGGTATGTGCCAGTATGTGCCACCTTTCGGTGATCTCCACAACTTTGAAGTTGTGTGTTTCGAGTTCATTTGATCTGGCACACCCATACGGGAAGTAACTGCCGCAGATAAATCTGTTGTCGTGACGGCAGCTTCGTCGACTAAGCGGACTTAGCAGCGCAAACTAGCGGCGCTAAAACGTTTACGAGACTGTATATCAACAAGCTGTTTGAGGCTTACAACGCTCCTAAATACGTCCGTATCGTGCGAACAGCCAAAGACCATTCGCACGACACCGCGCATTCAAATTCTAGAAGTTAAATGTGCCTGAAACACCATAAGTACGTGGTTGAGCGACATTGCACCTGACGCCTGTGCTGCCCGGAAAAACGCCATTTCGTAATCCGAAAGCTGCATCGAGCACTTGATAGAACTGTGCGTTGCAATAACCCTTGTTAGTCAGATTGTTACCGAATAACGCAACACTCCAACGATCATCGGGGCCATTGATCTGAAGGCGCGCTCCAACCAAAGCATAACCATCCTGGATGGTTTGCCGATTATTGTCGGTGACACCGCCGTTGTTCTGGTCGGAAACTAAGGCAAGATTGCCGTTAAGCGACCAGCCAAGACCGGAACTGCCGATGTCCCCAGTCCATGTTGCACCAAGACTGCCGGAAAATTCCGGAGCATAGTTATTCCGCGTGCCGGCAAGATTCTGAACGCCGCCCAGACCGGGAAGGCCTGCACCGCCCGGGTAAGAGGTGAATTCGGAATCGAGATAAGCGAGCGAAGCGTTGATCACGAAGTTTCGCGAAGGAGCGATGCGCGTGTCAAACTCAAACCCTTGGTGTCGCAAATTGCCGGCATTGCGAACGACAAAGCTGACCCCGTCAAAGCTACGATCTTGAAATCCGCCAACGTCCATGCGGTAAAGTGTGAGATTCGCCTGAAGGGCATTGTCAAGCCAACTCGTCTTTGCACCAATTTCGTAGTTCTTCACCGTTTCCCGCCCAAAGAGGCGCAATTGGTTCAACGCTACAGCCCCGCCGCCGGAGTTAAATCCCCCCGATTTGAAGCCGGTCGAATAGCTCGCAAATATCATTACGTCGTCGTTCGGCTTGTAATTGAGAGCTGCGCGCCAGGTGAAACGATCATCCTTCAATTCAAGAATGGTATTTTCCGTTGCACGTAATCCGGCTGCAAACGGATTGCCGCGCAGCTGAACATAGGTTGCGTCCTTCTTCTCTTTGGTCCAGCGACCGCCCAGAGTGAAAGTTAGAGGTTCTGCGATCCTAAAATTGGCCTGACCGTAGACTGCAAAGCTATCGACCGACTGCGCGAAATCCTGATCGGTTGCATTGACTCCTCCACCAGTCGCGAGGAGTCCATTACACGCTGGGCGGGAAGCAACCGGTACCAACGCATTGCAGAACTGGCTTCCGAGCTGGAGCCGCTCATCAATGACGAAATCTTCACTGAAGTAGTAGAGGCCAGCAACGAAATCTAGCGCGCCGCCCAAGAGTTCATCCTTGGGTGAGATCAATTGCAACTCGTGATTATGGCTTTTGGAGAGATAGCCACCTTCCCGTGACGCCAATGGAACAGGAGTGAAGATTACATCGCCGTCAATTTGCGAACTGTCCCAACGGCGATAACTGTTGATCAACCGCAGCGAGAAACTGCCGACCTCCAACGTTGCATCGCTGGAAAGGCCCCAATTCTTGTCATTATAGTCTGCAGTAATCCTTTGCCGCACATTTCGGTCGAACAGTACCGTGTCATTGGCCGAGCCCGACAACGCATTCTGAAGCCCAAGAAAACTCGTCAATTGGGCTGTGGAAACCGAATTTGGCTTGAATTCGCTGGGAACATAACCGTCTCCATTGCTCTTGGCATAATCACCGCGGATCAGCCATGTAAGATTACCCAGTTCCGCTTTAACCGAAAGCCTGCCGGCATAATCGTCCGAGCCACCATAAGTCTGGCCGTCAAGTTGGTTAAGCCAATATCCGTCGAACCAAGAACCGAGACCGGCAAAACGCATCGCGACATTTTCTCCAAGCGGGAGATTGACATGTCCACGCATCATGTAGCGATCGCTGTTGCCTGCCTCGGCGCTGATCCGGCCTGAAAATTCGTTTTCTGGCTGGGCGCTGCGGAATGACAGCGCGCCGACGCTAGCATTGCGGCCGAACAGTGTTCCTTGTGGCCCACGTAAAACCTCGACACCTTCGATATCAAGGAAGTTTCCGATGATAGAACCCGGACGCGGAACATATACACCATCCAGAAACGCCGCGACGCTTGGCTCGGTAGCGGTGTTACCGGGCGCGCCGATGCCACGAACAGTCAACCGGATACTGGCGGCCTGCGAACTGCGTGTCGCCGAAAAGTTGGTAGCGATGCGTGGTAGGTCCTGAACGGTCAGGACATTTTCTTGCTCCAGTTTTGCAGCACCGAATGCGGCGACCGAAATTGGAACGTCCTGCACGTTTTCACTACGCTTTTGGGCGGTGACGACAATCACGTCGTCAGCATAGCTTTCTGCCGCTTCGTCGCTTTCATTCTGCGCTAGAGCCGGTTGTGCCCCAAGCAAAGCAACAGTTGAACAAGCCAACGACAATTGCCCCTTCAGATAGGGCTTTTTCCAGTTACTTCGATTCATTTTTTCCTCCCTTTGATACTTCGAACTCTAACGATCATCGTTGCTTTACAGTCACTTAAGACATCAGCGATTGTTGACCAAAAGGCACTCACCAGAAGCCGCCGCCCAAACTGAACTTTCTGGACGTTTTCCACGGCAATCACTGAGATTCGAACATTCCGCACCTCGCATACCCAACGACATGACGGATCAACTTAACGGGCAGACGGCCGACGGGATGTCATCTAGTTGACACACCGTTATCATTCCCATGGAATTTGATTGGCGCATTAGCGCATGTTTAAAATTGACCTAGCTCTAGGCTCGGAACGATATCGCTAAGTTGATTTGACCTCGCGCCTCAAATTTAGATCTTGCGCCAAAGTGTGATTAGTCTGTCGTGCCTTCTGTCAAGGTGTGACATGATGCACGGCGAAGATGAACGGTAAGCTTGCAAGCGTCTGCTTGGGATTATCCAAAGGTTGGGACCAGTGGATGCGTGAGCAATGATCCATGGCGATCAATGCCAGTTGCATTTTATTGCTCGCACCTGCCGGCTTATCAACCCCTCGGCTTGCAACTGGCTAAGGACGATATTTACAGCCTGCCGAGAGGCACCAAGCATTGATGCAAGTTCAGCTTGGGTAACGTCCAGTAAAAGACTGCCTTCCTCGCGGACCATACGGCGCAGCCTCGCCTCCGTACGTTCGCGCAGGGGCATCAGGCTCAGTTCCTCCATGATAGTTAACAAGTTCCGCACATTGGCTGCCGAAACCTTAGCCAAAGCTCGCTCGATTTCTGGATGTCGCGACGTTAGGCGGTGGACATCTGCTGCCACGATAAGCGACACCATAAGCTCACTGCGCGCTTCGACGGATACCGGTGCCGGAAGCAAGTCGTACATGGCTGCTTCTCCGAAAAGCTCATTCCGACGGATGATTTTCAACAGTAAGTGCCGCCCATTCTCCCCGTCTAGACAAAAAAGAGCTGTGCCTTGGCGCACGACATAAAGGCCGTCGGGTAACTCGGTGCGAGTGTAGATCAACGTCCCGCGAGCAAAGCTGCGCGATACCATTGCCGCTTCAACATCGCGGCGGGCTGGTTCAGGGAGATCGTCTATCCAGTTTGGGGGAGCCGGAGAATTCATGTCATCTAGGTGACATCTTAACACGAAAGAGCACAGTATGACAAGCTCTGCAAATTAGCGGAGGAAGTATGCGCCTGTCAAAATCTGCGATTATCGTTCTAGGTTTGGTAGTTGCAACTGCACTGCCGCCGCAAATCATTGCTGCGCAGGAACTAGTCGCACAGAGTTCGCCTGCGCCTGACTGGCGTGAAACCTATGCCTATAACGTCGGCATGCAGGCATTCATCTATGGTTATCCATCACTTAAGCTCGCCAGTATGCGTCAAGCATGGATCGATGGCCCGAAGACCGATTTGAGTCTCGAAGGAGGCAACGTCTACAACCACTACCGCAAGTTGTCTGATCATACTTATCGGTACGGCAACTCCATGAATCGGGATACACTCTACTCAGTATCTTTTTCAGATGTTAGCAAGGAGCCCCTGATCTACACGTTGCCGGCGAACCCAGATGGCCGCTACATGTCTATCGAGTTCACAGACTGGTATACGGATGCCTTTGCTTACATTAGTCCCCGGGACCACGCGCAAAACAAGCCCGTATCTTACATGATCTACTATGGCGAATGGAATCGATCTGTTCCCACCGGAGTTGACAAAGTCATTAAATCCCCAACGCCATGGATAATTGGGCTTGGGCGTACGTATACCACCAATACCAACGCTGACCTTAGGATCGCCCATGCGGTACAGGATGGCATGACAATTTTTCAATTGAGCGAATGGGGCAAGGACAACCCGCAAAAAACAAGGCCAGTGCGTGATTTTGTTCGCAATACACAAACTACGGATGAGCTTTCGGCGATGAAATCGATTTCGGCACTGCTTATCGAGAATCCGCCGCCAAAACGCGATGAGGCTCTTATGGTTCAGTTCGGTCTTGTCGGCATTGGGCCAAAGGCAATTCTATCAATCGCCCAGATGGATGCCGCCACGAAGCGGGGTTTGGTTCGCGCTCAGGCGGATGCAATGAAGCTGCTCGAAGCGGTAGCTGAAGACATGGGGTCGGTGACCAACCAGCGCAAGAAAGTGAATGGTTGGGTTTATAATCCTCAGAATTGGGGCCGCATGGCAGAGAACGGTGACTTCCTTGGTCGCGCTGCCACACAATCGCTGGCGGGCGGTATGGAAAACTGGGTTGAAGAAGCCGTCAAGCTCAGGAGCTTCCACGATAACGGGGGCGCCAAACTCAATGGTGCCAATACCTACATGCTCAAGTTCAGCCAGGATCAGATACCCAAGGTAAAATCCTTCTGGTCGATCACGCTTTACGACAACGAATTCAACTTGGTAGATCCTGGGACTGGTAAGTACGCAGTACGGAGCATCGATCCGGACCTAGTATTCGGTCCGGATGGTTCCCTAACAATATTATTGTCGCCTCAAAAGCAGAAGGTAAAGGGATTGAACTGGTTGCCTACACCGCAGAATGCGGACTTCAACCTCTTCTTTCGGGCCTATCTCCCGGCACAGGATTTGATCAATCAGAGCTATGTCCCCCCGCCCATTACCCGGGTCCCCTAGGGCAGCCAAGGGATGCGGGTGTATTCGCCAGCGCTTTTAGCTGCCGCAGTGCTACCGTCTCGAACCAGCCATTGTGTCTGATCCCGGGGTCATTGCTAGGCGCGACGAAGGCGGTGCGAACGGCAGCAATGTACGCTAAGCTGTCGCGTATCGGCTTCATTGGCATCGGCTGCCCGGTCTAGTATGCTTATATGGGTTGCGGGTCCCATTAGCCAGAATAAGGGGGTGCCACCCCGGTGGGAGCACGTCAGGAAGGTTTTTACGATGGGGTGGGGGTGCCATTTGGCGCGAGGTAGGCGTTGGCTAGCCCTTGTAAAAAGGTGGGTAGGAAGGTGAGTATAGCCCCTATATTCATGACAAGTGTTTGAATTTATTAGGGTTATGGCGGACAGGGTGGGATTCGAACCCACGGTAAGCTTGCACCTACGACGGTTTTCAAGACCGTTGCCTTAAACCACTCGGCCACCTGTCCGCGAAGGAAATGCCCCTAGCCAGCAATGCCCGTGCTTGCAAGTGCTTCGCGCTTCCGCAACTTTTCTTCACATGGTTTAGGGGGCGGGCCATGCCGGAACGCCTGTCAAATGCGGCAAAGCGCAACGGATTGCGATTCCCATATCCTCTGCACTGTGGCACACTGACGTCAATAAGGCTTACAGGGGATAGATTTTGGTCACGCGTAAGATTCTGTATTCATTGGGCATCTGCGTCATGGCCTTTCAGGTGCCGCAAGGGTCGGAAGCGCAGGAATCGATCATGCCGTCGCAACCCGCAATTGCGATGGAAACAGGCTTCCGCGCCTATCTCACCGAGGTGCGTCAGAAGGCGCTTGCCCAAGGCGTAACCGCCGCGACGCTGGACAGGGTCCTGCCGTCTATCAGCTATAATGAGCGGGTGGTCCGGCTGGATCGCGCGCAGCCTGAGGGAGCTGCAGATGCGCCTATCCCCAATTTTGCGCCCTATAAGGCCCGTCATGTCGATGCCTCGCGCATAACGCGCGGCCGGGCGAAATATACCGAGCTGCGCCCCTTGCTCGCGCGGATCGAAGCCGAAACCGGCGTCCCTGAAGAAATGATGATTGCGATTTACGGGCATGAGACAAATTACGGCACGGTTACCGGCAATTATAACGCGCCTGAAGCGCTGGCTTCGCTCGCCTATGAAGGCCGCCGCCGCGCCTTGTTTGAGGCGGAATTGATCGCGGTCCTCAAGATGATTGACCGTGGTGTGCCCCAATATGCCATTACCGGAAGCTGGGCAGGGGCGCTGGGTAAACCCCAGTTTCTGCCTTCGGTCTATTTACGTTTGGCCCGCGATGGTGACGGGGACGGCTATGCCGATATCTGGAAAAGTGAAGTCGATGCGATGACGTCGATCGCCAACTATTTCGTCAACGCCGGCTGGCGCCGTGGCGAGGAATGGGGCTTTGCGGTCAATGTGCCGGCGACGCTTGATCGCCGCGCCATCCAGTCGCGCATGACCGCACCGCGTTGCCCGCGCGTCTTTTCCCGCCATAGCCAGTGGAAGACCATTGCCGAATGGCGTCAGCTTGGCGTCGTTCCCCAACGGGGATTCTGGCCGAAAGATTCCATGCTGGCGACGTTGATCGAGCCCGACGGACAGGGGCAGACCGCATATTTACTCGGTGGCAACTACCGCGTGATATTGGACTATAATTGTTCAAATTTTTACGCGCTTTCCGTGGGGTTATTGGCTGATGAGGTTCGCAACTGAGACATTAGGCGCAGTCGCAAGTCTTGCGTTGCTGACATCGTGCGGTGTTGTGGGCGGCGAACGTCCTTCGCCTCCGTTAAGCACCGTTGCCGCCGCGCCGGAAACCGTAACGGACGGTCAGGTCATTCTGGGTTCGCCCTTTACCGAAAATGGCGTCACCTACACGCCGCAGGATAATCCGCTGTATGACGATGTCGGCTATGCCGGTGTCATTGCCGCCGACCGGGTTGGAAAATCGACGGAAAATGGTGAAACCTACAACGCCTCAAGTATCTCGGCCGCGCACCGGACTTTGCCCGTTCCAAGCTATGTCGAAGTCACAGCTCTGGACAGCGGCCGAACCATCCTCGTGCGCGTGAACGACCGTGGTCCAGTCGCCAAAGACAATGTGATCCAGCTTTCCCAAGGCGCGGTGGAGCAACTGGGGCTGAACAGTGCAGCACCCGCAGCCGTAAGGGTCCGGCGCGTAAATCCGCCCGAACAGGAAAAGGCGGTACTGCGGTCCGGTGCACGGGCAACGGAGCGGATCGAAACCCCGGATCAGTTGTTACGGGTTTTACGCAATAAAATCGCAAAGCCGCCAGTCCTGACCGCTGCTGCGGACGATAGCGCGGCTGTGAAACCGGCGACGCCACCGGTAAAGACAGCAAAAGCGACGGTACCGGCCAAAAAAGCGCCTGCGGCCAAAAAGGACAGCGCGTCGGCAAAACCCGCAGAGCCCGCAAAAGAAAAAGCCAAAGCGCCGGCAACAGGCGGCTATATCGTCCAGATCGCCGCCCTATCATCACGAGCGCGCGCTGACGCCTTGGCGGCGAAGGTGGGGGGATCGGTATCGACCCTGCCAAATTCGGGTCTGTTCCGTGTCCGTCTGGGGCCCTTTGCAAGCAAAAGCGAAGCGGACCAGAAACTGGCATCGTTACAGAAAAACGGCTATCCGGCCGCCCGATTGTACCGCGAATAATTTACTAGCGAAAAGGAAGAGCGCCTCGCTATGAAGACGTCATGCGTCTTTGTTTTGCGGCCTTTGCCCTTGTTTGTGCTTACCCTGCACAGTGTCAGCCGACCGTCCGCACCACCGCACCGATAGCCTATCTTGTCGATATGTCGTCCGGCACCGTCCTGCTGGAGAAAAATGCGAAACGCGCGATGGCGCCAGCCTCTATGACAAAGATGATGACGACCTATGTTGTTTTCGATCTCATCAAACAAGGTAAATTAGACCCCGCCAGCAAGGTGCAGGTTCGGCCGGAAAGCTGGCGCAAATGGCAGCGTGTCGGCTCGACCATGTTCCTGAAACCGAAACAATATGTTCCAATCTCTGACCTGCTGCATGGCGTTGTGACGCTGTCGGGGAACGACGCGGCGGTCGTGCTGGCCGAAGGTGTGTCGGGTTCGGAAAAGGAATTTGTGGCACTGATGAACCGGACGGCCCAACGGCTGGGCATGAAGGACAGTGTTTTTGGTACGGCGAATGGCTGGCCTGACCGTCGGCGAACTGTGTCGACCGCGCAGGATATGGCGATCCTCGCCCGGCGGACAATCACCGATTTTCCGGAGTTGTACCGCCAATATTACGGGCTGCGGAAATATAGCTGGAACGGAATAGCGCAGACAAATCGCAACCCCATTTTGCAGCGGGTCGACGGCGCCGATGGCATGAAAACCGGACACAGCCACGAGGCAGGCTTTTGCTTCACAGGCACAGCCGTACAGAATGGTCGCCGGCTGATATTGGTGGTGGCAGGTTTGCCAAGCGAGGAAGAAAGGCAAAAGGAATCAATTCGTCTGCTCAACCACGGATTTAACGACTGGCGCAGCCTGCTTTTATATCCTGCCGGGGCCCATGTGGCCTCTTTGCCCGTATATCAGGGTGTTCAGGACAGGATTTCCGTAATTACCCCTCGTAATTTCGCACTTTCCTTGCCAGTGGGTTCCGCACAGCGTTACAAGCTTGTGGTGCGGTATGACAGACCCGTCAAAGCACCGATAAAAAAGGGAAGTAGCTTGGCCAGACTTGTTGCCGTTTTTGATGATGGGACCAGCAGGGAAACTGCATTGGTCGCCGCATCGTCGATGGAAAAAGCCGGATTTTGGCTGCGCACATGGAACAGTCTGAAAAATTGGATGGAGGGGTCATGACGCGCGGGCGTTTTCTGTCGGTCGAAGGGGGCGAGGGGGTCGGAAAAACGACGCAGATTATCGCCCTTGCCGAAGCGATCCGGAAGGCCGGGTTTGAAGTGATCATTACGCGCGAACCCGGCGGCACGCCCGGTGCCGAGACAATCCGTCAATTGCTTTTGGGCGGCAGCGAGGAACGCTGGCTTCCCCGCACCGAGGCACTGTTATTCGCAGCTGCACGCAGCGACCATGTCGAACGCCTGATTGAACCGGCTCTTGAAAAAGGCACATGGGTGATCTCGGACCGCTTCATCGACAGCAGCCGTGCCTATCAGGGCACCGGCTCGGGCCTTTCCGATACCGATATCATGGCGCTCCACAACTTCGGTAGCCGAGGATTATTGCCCGACCGGACACTGGTTTTGCGGCTGGATCCTGCCGAAGCGGGCCGCCGCGCCGCATTACGCGATCAAGGGCAGGCCGACCGTATCCAGAGCCGCGATCCCTCATTCCATTCCGAAGTCGATATTGCCTTTGTCAGCTTTGCCGAAAATGACCCGAGGGTGCGTCTGGTCGACGCTTCCGGGGATGCGACGACCGTAACCGCGCGCTTGCTGGCCGAAATCGACGATTTGCTTACGCGTCCATGACAAATCTGATCGGACATGATGCCGTATGGCGACAATTCTCGTCCGCCCTGGATTCGGGCAAGCTGCATCATGGCTGGATTTTGGCTGGGCCGCGCGGCTTGGGAAAGGCAAGTTTTGCCTTGCGGGCGGCTGCATCGCTTGTCGATCCCGATGACCGCTATTCGAATCTGATCGCGCGCGGCACCCATCCCGATATCCTCACCGTTAAAAGGCTTCCCAAGGAAGCTGCAAAGGATGATGACGAACCCGATGCCAATGCCGAATTGAAACGCAGCATCACCATCGAACAGATACGCAATCTGCAGGCAAGCCTGACCACACGACCGGGCCTTGCCGACAAGCGGGCGATTATCATTGATTCCGCTGATGATCTGGAACGGGGCGGAGCAAACGCGCTCCTCAAGTCCCTGGAAGAGCCGCCAGCAGATACCTATTTCCTTCTGGTCAGCCATGCGAGTGACCGGTTGCTGCCGACAATCCGTTCGCGGTGCCAAATGCTGCGTTTCGAACCACTGAACCAAATGCAGATGGAAGCGGCCTTGTCGGATGCGGCATCGGAGATCGATCCGGAAGACCTGGATGCCCTTATCCGCGCAGGAAAGGGGTCACCGGGGCAGGCGATTGATTTTATGGGGCTTGATCTCGGCAAGTTGGACAGCACCATGCACGCCATTATCCAGACGGGCGATCCCGGCAACGACATGCGCATCGCGCTTGCCGAACAATTATCGCTGAAAGCCGCGCAGCAGCGTTATGAAGCCTTTTTGCGGCTGGCCCCGTCGCTGATCGCGGATCGGGCGCGCCAGATGGACGCCGCAAATGTGCTTGCCGCCACCGAAGTCTGGACCGCAGCCTCGGCCCTTGCTAACCGGGCGATTGCGCTCAGTCTTGATAAGCAGAGCGTCATTTTCCAAATGGGAAGCTTGCTGGCTTCGCTTCAAACCCATAAGGCCGCTTGAGCCCCGAACATTAAGAGTATCCATGTCTCAGCCCTTTTATATTACCACGGCCATCGCCTATCCCAATGGCAAGCCTCATATTGGCCATGCCTATGAGGCTATCGCGACCGATGCCATTGCGCGGTTTCAGCGGCTTCAGGGCCGCGACGTCCGCTTTGTTACCGGCACAGACGAACATGGCTTGAAAATGGTGCAAACGGCGCGTGCCGCAGGGCGCGACACGCTGGAGTTTGCGGACGAAATGTCCTCTTATTTCAGGGATATGTGCGACAAACTGAACATATCTTATACAGCATTTATGCGCACCAGCGACGAACGCCACCACAAGGCGAGCCAGGCCCTCTGGAACGCGATGCAGGAGCGCGGCGACCTGTATCTCGACCGTTATGAAGGCTGGTATTCGGTCCGCGATGAAGCTTTTTACGATGAAAGCGAACTGGTCGAGGGGGAAGGGGACGTCAAACTGTCCCCGCAAGGTACGCCGGTGGAATGGACCGTTGAGGAAACATGGTTTTTCCGCCTGTCGCGCTATCAGGATGCGCTGCTTGCGCTTTACGCGCAAAATCCCGAATTCATTCAGCCGGAAAGCCGCAGGAACGAAGTGTTGCGCTTTGTAGAGGGCGGCTTGCGTGACTTGAGCGTGTCGCGGACCAGTTTTGACTGGGGCGTCAAGGTTCCGGGGTCGCCGGATCATGTCATGTATGTCTGGGTGGACGCCCTGACCACTTATATGTCGGGCATCGGCTATCCGGATACGGACGGCGAATTTGCGCGGTTCTGGCCGGCGGATGTGCATATCATCGGTAAGGACATTGTGCGTTTCCATGCGGTCTATTGGCCGGCCTTCCTGATGTCGGCCGGTCTGCCATTGCCCAAGCGGGTGTTCGGACATGGCTTTTTGCTGTCACGTGGCGAGAAAATGTCCAAATCGCTGGGCAATGTCGTTGATCCGATGGAGTTGGCGGACCTGTTCGGTGTCGATGCGCTGCGCTATTTCTTCCTGCGCGAGGTGAGTTTCGGGCAGGATGGCAGCTATAGCGCCGAAGCCATTGTTACGCGCGTAAATGCGGACCTCGCCAACAGTTTCGGCAATCTGGCGCAGCGTACCTTGTCGCTGATCTTCAAGAATTGCGATGGTTATTTGCCGGCCATTCGTGGCCATGCCGCCGAAGATTCTGCGTTGTTCGACCTGGTGGGATCGGTTGTTGCCACCGAAATACCGGCGCATTTTGAAAATCTGGCCATGTCGCAGGCACTGGAAAGCTGGATGAAGGCGGTCTTTGCGTGCAACGCCTATATTGACGCACAGGCGCCCTGGGCGCTCAAAAAGAGCGATCCGGAGCGGATGGAAACGGTGCTGGCGACGCTGTTCATCTGCATTGCGCAACTCGCCTTGGCCGCCCAGCCCATCATTCCGGAGGCCGCAACAAAGCTTCTCGACCAAATGGGCGTGCCGGAGGCGGTCCGGAACTTCGCGCAAATCGGCTCGCACTGGTACTCGCCCCTGGCCGAGAGCGATTACCGGCTGGAACAGCCCAAAGGCCTGTTCCCGCGGCTCGAACTGGCCCCTGAAGATGGCGGAAATCCTTGATGTACATCGATTCCCACTGCCATTTGAACTATAAGGGCCTGGTCGAACAGCAAGCCGACGTCCTGACCCGCGCAAGGTTCAGCGGAGTTAACAAAATGCTGAACATCGCAACCCGGGAAAGCGAATGGGACGAAATTCTCTCTCTTGCTGAGCAAGAACCCGACATCTGGGCCAGCGTAGGCATCCACCCCCACGAAGCCGACAGCCACACCGGCGTCGACAGCGCCAAGCTTATTGCCAGAGCGGAACATCCCCGCGTCATCGGTATCGGCGAAACGGGGTTGGACTATTATTACGACCACAGCGACCGCGCCCAGCAACGCAGTTCCTTCGTCGAACATATCGTCGCCGCGCGCGAAACGGGATTGCCACTGATTGTCCACACCCGCGATGCCGAGGAAGATACGGCGGCCATCCTCACCGAACAAATGAACGCCGGCGCTTTTTCCGGTGTTATCCATTGCTTTACCGCAAGCGCGGATTTCGCACGTATTGCGCTGGATTTGGGGTTGTACATTTCACTTTCCGGTATCGTGACCTTCAAAAATGCGAAGGATTTACAGGAAGTTGCACGATGGCTGCCTTCGGATCGACTGTTACTCGAAACCGATTCCCCGTTTTTGGCCCCCGTTCCCCATCGGGGTAAAACAGGGGAGCCGGCGTTCGTTGCCGATACCGGCAGATTTGTGGCAGATTTGCGTGGAGAAGGGGAGGAGTCCCTCGCCCGCCAAACCACCGAAAATTTCTATCGCCTCTTTACGAAGGCCAAACCATGAACGTTATGGAGGACGGTCCTTCGCTGATTTGGGGCGTCACATGCGCAATATTATTGATCGCATCGCTTGCTGCACGCCGATTGCCGCTGGGACAAGTTGCCAAAATGAGCTTGGCTTGGGTCGCAATATTTGCGGCGCTGTTTGCGGTATTCAGCTTTCGGTTTGAATTCCAGGCCATCTGGCAACGTGTCAAGGCGGACATAAACGGCACGGCCGGGCAGAATGTGTCTGGTGAAGCTGTCACGCTCCGTCGCCAGGACGACGGGCATTACTGGTTGCAAGTTGGCGTCAACGGCAAAGATGTCCGGTTCATGATCGACAGCGGCGCCACTACGACAGCGGTTAACGCGAACACAGCTGCCGCAACAGACGTAGAAGTTGATAGCAGTGGTTATCCGATCATATTGGATACGGCCAATGGACGTGTCACGGCAAAGCGCGGAAACATAAAAGTCTTACAAATCGGTCCGCATAAAATTCTGGACCATCATGTAGTTGTGTCAGAGAATTTTGGCGAAACAAATGTCCTTGGTATGAACTTTCTGGATTCCATGCAGAGCTGGAAAGTTGAGGGGAATGAAATGACCCTGCAGCCCTGATAACAGATATTACTTAACATAATAAATATTATCGAACTAAATTTAGGTATGATATGAAACAGGCCGATATCACCCCTCTCACCGAAATAATGGCCCGGCTGCGCGATCCGGTTAACGGATGTCCGTGGGACATAAAGCAGAATTTTCGGACGATCGCGCCATATACTATCGAAGAAGCATATGAAGTCGCCGACGCTATTGAGCGCGATGAAATGGACGACCTGAAAGACGAGCTTGGCGATTTGCTGTTGCAAGTTGTCTTCCATAGCCAAATGGCCTCGGAAGCCGGAAGCTTTACCTTGCAAGATGTCATTGCATCTATTTGCGACAAAATGACCCGCCGCCATCCGCATATATTTGGGCATGTTACTGTAAACGAAGCTGCTCAGGTGTTGCAGAATTGGGAAAATATCAAAGCACAGGAACGAAGTTCGCATTCCGACGGCAGTGCCTTGGCGGGCGTAGCAAAAGCTTTACCCGCCTTGCTTCGTGCCCAGAAAATACAGAAGCGTGCCGCGCGGACAGGTTTTGACTGGCCCGATGTGGATGGAGCGAAGTCCAAGATATTTGAAGAATTGGAAGAAATTGAAAGCGCCAAGTCGGATGCCGAGCGGTTTGACGAAGTAGGCGATCTGTTGTTTGCAGTCGTCAATCTGGCCCGATTTCACAATGTAGAAGCCGAAGACGCCCTTAAACATGCAACTGCTAAATTCGACCGCCGTTTTCGTGCTATGGAAGATATAGCAGGTCCAGACTTCCCGGCGCTATCGCTCGACGACAAAGAAGACCTTTGGGGTCGGGCAAAACGCCAGGAAAAAGAGAGTGACTAACTCCCCTCCTCGTCTTTTGATTGCAACTTGAATTTCTTTTCGAACTGCCCCCAGAACTGCCGGCTCAAGGATACATCCAGATGAAGCGTGTCCTTTGTTTCACGCTTCACATCGACTTTCCCCCGTGCATGCAACCACGCCAATGCCGCGCCGTCGCTTGAAGGCAAAACAATTGAGTGCGTCACATTCTTCTTCGCGATCAAATTCGAAAGATGGAGCTTGAAATTCTCAATCCCCTCACCCGTCACCGCCGATACCAATAAAATATCTGAACTTCGCTGTGCAATTCCTCGCAATTCGGTCAATTTATCCACATCCAGCAGATCAATCTTGTTCCAGATCTCAACCATTTCAGGCTGCACACCGCCTTCAACATCGCTTCCGATCCCCAAATCGCGCAATATTGAGAGAACATCGTTTCGCTGTGCATCCGTTTCTTCATGCGCGATATCCCGGACGTGGACGATAATGTCCGCTGAGATCACCTCTTCTAAAGTCGCACGAAAAGCAGCCACAAGTTGCGTCGGCAAATCCGACACAAAGCCGACCGTGTCCGAGAAAATTGCCTTTTCCACACCCGGCAATGAGATTTCACGCATTGTGGGATCGAGTGTTGCAAACAACATGTCCTCTGCCAACACCGCAGAGCTCGTTAAACGATTGAATAATGTCGATTTACCGGCGTTTGTATAACCTACCAGCGCGATGACTGGCCATGGAGCACGCTTGCGCCGGGCGCGATGTAGGGAACGGGTCCGCTTTACTTCCTCCAATTCCCGCCGCAACCGCGCCATCCGGTCGCGTATCATGCGGCGATCGGCCTCAATCTGGGTCTCACCGGGACCGCCGAGGAACCCGAAGCCGCCACGTTGCCGCTCCAAATGGGTCCAACTGCGGACCAACCGGCCTGCCTGATAGTCGAGATGGGCAAGCTCGACCTGCAAACGCCCTTCTGCAGTAGCAGCCCGTTCGCCGAAAATTTCCAGGATCAAACCCGTGCGGTCAATCGTCTTGAGGCCCGTCTTCTCTTCCAAATTGCGCTGCTGAATGGCGGTCAGGGTAGCGTCGATCACAAGAAGGTCTATTTCCAAAGCACGGCCGGTCTCGGCTATTTCATCGACCTGCCCGCCCCCAAGCAATGTAGATGCTCGTGGATTCCGGACACGGTAGTGCGTTTTCCGCACAACATCCAAACCGATGGCAGACGCGAGACCCTCGGCTTCCGCTAATCGTGCAGTCGGGCCAACTGCCGCTTTCCCGGGAAGCTCGGGATAAATGATAAGAGCGCGGTCGCCACGTGCAAACTCGTCGGCGTCGCTCCGGTCAAAAACGCTCAATCATCGCCCTCGTCTAGGCCCTGATTATATTCGGCCAGGTTGACGGGATGTGCGGGCTGAACGGTCGACACTGCATGTTTGTAAACAAGCTGCGTCGTCCCATCGCGCTCAAGCAACAAAGAGAAAAGATCATATGCCGCAATAACGCCCTGAAGCATCACGCCATTCACCAAAAAAGTCGTGACTGATTCGCGTTTGTCACACATGGCATGAAGGAACACGTCCTGCAGCATCCCTGCCCTGTGGCTCGTTCGTGACATTAATTCTTCAAATAATGCACGATCTGGAGAGCTGGACGGCATAATTGTTGAAATCGAATGCTTGTATACAAGCTGCGACATTCCGTCGCGACGCAGTAAAACCGAAAAATTGTCAAACCATGTAACAACACCCTGTAGTTTAACGCCTTTCACAAGGAACATTGTTACCGGTGTTTTTGACTTCCGCAGGGAGTTTAGGAAGAGGTCCTGTAGACCGTTATTCTTTTCAGTCATTGTCATTATCCGATTATTTTATATTTATTCGAAAATGCTCCTGCACTTCATGGAAGATGCCCTTGCACGTACTCGGTGTAATTTACTTACATCAACAGCCATGTTTTCGCAATTGATGGATTCAGTCCTCTTCATCGCCTGCTTCATCGCCATTTTTGCGCACTGAAATGCCCAGCAGCTTGAGCTTACGATGGAGCGCGGACCGCTCCATACCGACAAAAGCAGCAGTTTTGGAGATATTGCCGGAAAAGCGTTTAATCTGGACACGAAGATATTCGCGTTCAAAAGCTTCTCGTGCCTCACGCAAGGGGGCGCCCATCAACGAAGTTACGTTATGTTCGGCGCCTTCATAACTATTGATGATTTCGGAAGGCAACATATCGGCCTCGATCCGGTGTATCCTGTTCGATGGCGCTAATATGATGGTGCGTTCGATAATGTTTCGTAACTGCCGGACATTGCCTGGCCATTCACAAGCCTGAAGAGCGGCCATTGCATCGTCGGAAATGACCGGCGGAGCGATACGGTGTTCGGATGCAAACCGCGCAGCATAGTGATTGGCGAGATCAGGTATATCTTCGCGGCGGCTTGCAAGTGGCGGTATTTCGACGGGCACCACATTCAGGCGATAGAACAAATCTTCGCGAAAACGTCCTTCCGCGATTTCCGTGGCGAGGTCGCGCGCGGTTGCCGAAACAAACCGGACGTCCACCCTGATTTGCCGGTCGCCACCGACGCGGACGAAGCTTTGATCGGTCAGGACGCGAAGGATCTTCCCCTGGGTCGTCCATGGCATGTCGGCAACTTCATCCAGAAACAGCGTGCCGCCGTGCGCCTTTTCAAGCATCCCGGCCTGAACCAATCTCCCGTCCTGTTCGATACCGAACAATTCTTCATCGAAACGTTCCGGTGATAGTCGTGCCGCGCTGACGGAAACAAAGGCGGATTCAGCGCGGGGGCTCCAACTGTGCAAGAGACGCGCAGCCACTTCTTTCCCGACCCCTGCAGGACCGGTAATCAGCATTCGGCTTCCCGTGCCTGACACCTTTTTCAGAGTCGCGCGGACTGTGTTGATGGCGCCCGAGGATCCGTTCAGTTCTTCTGCATGCCCCACTCTGGCCCTTAAGGATGCATTCTCTGCCCTCAAACGTTCGGTTTCGGTCGCCTTTGCCACCAGATGGAGAAGTTTGCCCGCTTCGAAAGGCTTTTCGATAAAATCTACTGCACCTTGTGAAATTGCCGCGACAGCCGTGTCGATATTTCCATGGCCTGAAAACACGATAACAGGGATCTGGGGATCACGGCTTTTGATTGCCTTCAAAAGCTCGATACCATCCATGGACGAGCCACGCAGCCAGACGTCCAGCAATATGAGCGAAGGTAAACGCTCATCCAAAGCCGCGAGCGCTTCGTCCGCTGTTGCAGCCGTTCGTGTTCCGTATCCGTCATCATCGAGAACGCCGGAAACCAGATCACGAATGTCCTGCTCGTCATCTACAATTAAAATATCCAGAGCCATGTCTAAGCTTTGTCCTCTGCCAATTTACCTTGACCACCCGCCTTTAAGTCGGAGCCAACTTTTTCCGCCACCATTAGTGGCGCAAACTTCAGTGATACGATTGCCCCTCCCCCCGGCGCATCCCGCAAAGAAATTTCCCCAAAATGTTCTTCAACGATTTTCTTGACGATCGCCAAGCCCAAACCGGAACCTGTCGCGCGGTTCGTTATATAGGGCTCCATGATGCGATCGCGATCTTCCGGCAGACCGATACCATTGTCTCCAATTTCAATGGTTATTCTCCCATCGTTTTCGACGATTTCTGCCGTGATTGCGCCTTCTGCAGGGTTGTTCTTTTTCCGCTCCTGTATCGATTCCACTGCATTTTTGAGGATGTTCGTAATCGCCTGTCCTAATTGACGACGGTCGGAAATAAGCATTGGTGCAGTAGCAGGCGGGTGGAAACGAAACTGAATATCAGGATGCGCCACTTCAAACATGAAGACCGCATGCCCCACAATATCCTGCAGATTCTCATTTCGGAAAACCGGTTTGGGCATACGCGCAAAGGAAGAAAATTCGTCTACGATGTTCCGCAGATCGCCAACCTGCCGAACGATTGTGCTGGTCAACTGTTCGAATACCCCGCTGTCCTGCTCGACCTGTTTGCCGAAGCGCCGCTGCAAGCGCTCTGCAGCCAATTGAATAGGTGTCAGGGGGTTTTTGATTTCATGCGCTATCCGCCTCGCAACATCCGACCAAGCTGCACGCCGTTGGTCTGCCAACTGCTGACTGATATCTTCAAAGGTGACAACAATGCCCTTTTCACGCTGGGTAGCCTTTACCGCTACGGTCAACGGTTCCGGCCCATCACCTAATTGAACAACTCCACGCGATCTATCTTCGGTTAGTTCGGCGAGAGCAGGAGCAACCGCCTTGAAATTCAGCCCCACGATCGTTTGCGCTTTACCGCGGAGCATCTTTTCCGCCGTGGAGTTAGCCAGCTCAATTTCACCATTTTCATTGACCGACACCACCCCTGCCGAAACAGATTCAAGAACCGTTTCGATGAAAATTCGCCGCTCGCCCAATTGGTGGTTTGTTGCCAGCAAAGCACCGGTCTGCCGTTCAAGCCGCTCTGTCATGCGATTAAATGACTTGGACAGGAAACCGACTTCGTCGGCCCGATACTGGTCTTCACTAACCCGCGCCGAAAGGTCGCCATCGGCAATTCGTTGCGCGGCATCGACAAGATTGTTGACCGGTCGAACGAGACGGTCTGCTACCCTTAAGGCTATCCATAATGTGATGCCGATGATCAGCAATGAGACTACATAGAGAGCAATGTTAAACTGGAGCTGCAGCGCGCGGGATCGGGCGACCATCTTGTCATAATCCTGCAGTACGGACTGCGCTTTTTCCCCTAATTCAAAAGACGGCACGGAAAGTGCGCGGCTTGCATATAAATAGCTGCGCGGGGAATCGAACAATACCGTTACGACCTCGATACGGTCGGTGCGGTTGGTGACGACAGTGCCCTCCCCTGCTTGCAATTTGCGCAGGATGTCTGGCGCGATCCATTCTTGTGTACGGTTCTGGTTTTCTGTCGCAACGGCTTCGGTGCGCTGGATTCCATCAGCCCCGACTGAGACAATAGCGGATTCGCTTAGTCGACGACGGAATACCTGTTCAAAATAATAACTGAGAAAGGCGGGGTCATCAGGGCGCGTCTGGCTCAGTGCGGTGCGAAAATCGCCGGCCATAGTCAGGGTTTCGTCACCGACATCGCGCGCGTTGACTTCGTAATATCCCTTGGCCAGCTCGCCGGCGTTTTCCAGCATTCCCCGTGCGGAACCCGAAAACCAGAATTGGACGCCGCTCTGAAACAGAAGAGATGCAAACACCACTAACAGCAATGTCGGGACGGCCGTTATCGCCGAGAAAATCGCAACAAGGCGGACATGGAGAAGCTGTTGGCTATCAATATTGCTGCCGACCGCACGACGCAAAGCGATACGCCTGCCAAACAGCACCAACAGCAAAGTGGCAGGAAGCAAGTTGGCAACAAGCATCGTGGCCGATGCGGCAGGAGACAAAGGTTCAGACTGCGGACCCTGATCCAGCAGGATATAAGCTGTTGCTCCGGTAATGAGCAACAGCAGCAGGGCACTGCCTATTTCCAGAAACTTGATCGACTGGCTGTTACCCAGAGCGTATACGATGAACTGAAGGGAGCGTTTGGCAAGCGACTGCCCTTGCTCATCCTGGATCATCGGGGTTGTTGCCATATTGCCACTGTGGCACCGAAAGCGTTGCCTGAAAAGCACAAAATAGTGACCGAAAAATCACATTGTCGTGCAAGTGGGTCGCTTCACCCTCCCTGCCCGGTGCCAATTCCGTAATCGGTCAACTTTTTGCGTAGCGTGTTGCGGTTGATCCCGAGCAGCGCTGCTGCTTTGAGCTGGTTTCCTTTCACCTGCCGCATCACATGCTGAAGCAGCGGGGTTTCGAATTGGGCCAGCGCCTTTGGATAGAGTTTATCGCGCGATGTCCCCCGCAATTTATGATCGCGAAGAAATTGCACGACCGCGGCTTCGAAACTGGCGCCCTGAACGGGGGCATCAGATTCTGGCGCGCTTTCCACATTTTGCGCAATGGTAGCCTCGGTGATTGTATCCTCACGGCACACCAGCGCCAGTCGATAAACAAGGTTCCGCAATTCCCGGATGTTGCCACGCCAGGGCATCGTCATCAGCGCTGCGATGGCGCTGTCGTCGATTTTGCGCAAAGGCAGTCCGTCCTTTGCCGCCAGTAGCAGGAAATGCTGCGCGAGAAGGCCAATATCATCGGTCCGGTCACGCAAGGGAGGCATGTGGATCGGCACTACATTTAGCCGATAGAACAAATCCTCCCGGAATTTACCGCTCGCAATCAGTTCCTCCAGCTTTTGGTTGGTTGCCGCGATGATGCGGACATCAAGGCGGATACTAGCCTTTCCGCCGATACGGCTTATGACGCCACTTTGCAGCGCACGTAGCAGACGCGTTTGCGCATGCTTGGGCATGTCGCCGATTTCGTCGAGGAACAAGGTCCCGCCTTGCGCCTGCTCAAAGCGACCTATGGCCTGGCCGACGGCACCGGTAAATGACCCCTTCTCATGCCCGAACAATTCCGCCTCGATAAGTTCGCTCGGAATAGCGGCCATGTTGACGGCGACAAAAGGTCCGGTTTTGCGATGGCCCAGACTGTGGATGGCTTCGGCCACAAGTTCCTTACCAGTGCCACTTTCACCGGAAATCAGCACGGAAAGATCGTTGCGGAGCAGGCGTGCGACCATCCGGTATACATCCTGCATGGCAACACTTCGCCCGATCATCGGCAGATTGGCTTCAGACAGCGTATCCGTAACACTCTCCGGAACCGAACGGCGCTTATCGATACCTTGTTTAACTGCCAGCACGAGATCATTGAGATCAAAGGGCTTGGGGAAATATTCGAAAGCATTGATTTCGCTCGCCCGCACAGCCGTCTCAAGCGTGTTTTGTGCGGACATGATGATTACCGGCATATCCGGCATATTGGCCATAACCTCTTTCAAGGTTGCCAGACCATCGCTGTCTTTCAGTACAACGTCTGTCAGCATTAGATCGAAATGGCCGTTTGCGAGCGCGGCATCACGCGCACTGACGGAATCGCAAATCTGGGTATCGATACTCTCAGCCGTCAATGCAGCACTGACGACCAGGCCAATCGATGCATCGTCCTCTACGATAAGGACTTTGGGATTATTCATGTTTCACCCTTCTTTGATGCCACCGGCAAAAACAACCGGAACACCGTTCGCTCTTTCTGGGTATCACGCTCGAACACAATGCGGCTGTTCATCTGCTGCACAAGGTTACGCACAATGGCGAGCCCGAGCCCCTGACCATCCCTTTTCGTGGTCACGAACGGCGAGAATAGTTCATCTTCGATATGTTGGGGCACGCCAGGGCCATTATCGGAAATGGCGATTTCGACCGGCAGCTTGACGGTCCTCCGCTCCATATCGGCTTCACGCAATGCTCCGCTCATGACAAAGCGCGTAGAAATACCGATGACGCCATCCAACCGGCCCTTGAGAGCATCGACGGCATTTTGAAGCAGGTTGATCAAGATCTGGACCATACCGTCCGCATCGATGACTACTTCGGGCAAGGAGGGGTCATAGTTGATCGAAAGTTCCGGCATCGCCCGGTTCGCGGCACGCAAAGAGCGGATAGCCCTTTCAATGAGCAGATGGACATTCGCAGGTGCAAGTTCGGGTTCTTCGGACCGGCTTAATTTCTGCATCTGGTCGAGCAGTCGGGCGATACGGTCCACCTCGTTCACGATCAGTTCGGTCAATGGCTGATTTTTCTCATCCACATGACGGGCGAGCAATTGGGCCGCACCCTTGATACCCGCGAGCGGATTTTTGATTTCATGCCCGAGGATAGCCGGGGCACCCATTGCCTGCTGCTGACCGCTGTCTTTCTGTTCGCCAATATGCTCCCTCCCCCCGTGGCGGGGTGAAATGATAGCGATACGCCAATCCGTTTCGCCCGGTAAAAGGGAGATATTGATATCCACGGTTATGCTGCCATGGGCCGACTTTAATTCCATGTCCTGCGCCGAAATATCGTTTTCGGACGAGGTAAGCGCATTGTTCATACGCTCACTATCAAAGCGCAGGACAGCCGCCGTGGGCTGCCCTTCAAGACGCTTGCGGCTCCGCCCAAAAAACGCTTCGCTCGCGTCATTTGCGTAGGCGATACTGTTATCGGGAGCAATCAGCAGGACGGGAACAGGAATATTGGCCAGAACATGGCCATTATCCGGTCTGCTCCCCCCGACATTCACCATCAGGCTGCCGTACGTGTCAGGAATGGCTCATAAAAGCGGGTGAGCTCGTCAATAACCACTTCCGCATCATCAATGCGGTTGACGAAGTTCCGGAATTCTGCGGATCCGGTAAGCCCCTTTGTATACCACCCGATATGTTTGCGCGCGCAACGAAGACCCACGTCACTGCCATAATGATCCAGCATCGCCCGATAATGTTCAATGATGAGTTCATATTGTGCGTCAATGTTCGGATCGGGCAACGTTGTACCGGTGCGGAACCAATGCATCATCTGCCCCAACAGCCACGGTTTGCCATAGGCGCCACGCCCTACCATGACTCCATCCGCCCCGCTCTGCTGCAAAGCAGTTTCAGCGTCCGCTATGGTGCAGATATCTCCGTTCACAATTACCGGGATCGATACCGCCTCTTTTACCTTGCGTACAAAGGCCCAATCTGCAGATCCTTTGTACATCTGGTTGCGCGTGCGGCCGTGAACGGTGACGAGTTTGGCGCCAAGATCTTCCGCAATATGGGCAAGTTCTGGGGCGTTGAGACTGGAATGATCCCAACCCATCCGCATCTTGACGGTCACGGGAACAGATACTGCCTTTACCGTCGCCTCAATCAGGCTGGCAGCAAGGGGAAGATCGCGCATCAAGGCAGAACCAGCATCCCCGTTCACCACTTTTTTTACCGGACAACCCATATTGATGTCGATAATTGCGGCACCCCGATCTTCATTCAATCTCGCCGCCTCACCCATCTCATAGGGTGTGCAGCCAGCCAGTTGCATCGAAACCGGCTCTTCAATCGCATCCCATTCGCATTTCTGAAGCGACTGGCGCGTTTCACGAATCATCGCTTGGCTGGCGATCATTTCCGTGACGTTCAAGCCAGATCCAAAACGCCGGACTATCTTCCGGAAAGGCATATCGGTGACGCCCGTCATCGGTGCCAAAATGACAGGACAGGCGATCTCAATATTGCCAATATTTATCGGTGAAAGTTTCATTGTGCCAACATTGCCTAAAATTTAGGCAGGCCGTTACTCGGTTTCGGCTTGGCGTGCAACAACGGGATAGCTAAGGCGCGGCAATGGCCTTAAGTCCACATATTGTTGCTCTGATCGTCGCAGCCGGTTCAGGCAGTCGCGTGGGTGGGGACATTCCCAAACAATTCCGCGTTGTAAATGGTCGCCCCATGCTGGCGCACAGTTACGCTACGCTTTCCAAACATGGCGAAATCGGAACGGTAGTTGTTGCTATAGGTGATGGACAGGACGGTCTGGCGAAAGATGCGTTAGACGGCCTGCCCACTCCGGTGTTGGTGCAAGGCGGCCTAACACGGCGGGAAAGCGTACATCACGGGCTCGAGGAAATCGCACGTCAGGGTGGCGCGGATTTTGTCTTGATCCACGATGCGGCGCGGCCGTTTCTTCCAGAGTCCGTGATCGATGACCTCATCCGTGCTTTGGATACTTCTGCCGGTGCGGTTCCTGCATTACCTGTCGTGGACAGCCTTTCGCGCGGAGACGATATGTTGAGCGAGACCGTCGATCGGTCTCAATTGTGGCGTGTACAGACCCCACAGGCTTTCCATTTTGACGCCATTCTCGACGCTCATCGTTCCTGGACCGGCGAAGAACCCACAGATGATGCCCGGATGTTGATGGCGAAGAACGGGAAAGTCCGCATCGTTCCGGGTTCGGAGCGTTTGTCCAAATTTACATTTTCGACTGATTTTGCAGGAAATGATATGACCCCCACCATCCGCAGCGGCACAGGCTTTGATGTGCACCGCCTGGTTGCAGGCGAAGAACTATGGTTGTGCGGGATCCGCATTGCACATGACAAAGGCTTATCCGGGCATAGTGATGCAGATGTTGCCATGCATGCCCTGACCGACGCCATTTTGGGTGCGCTGGCCCTTGGTGATATCGGCGATCATTTTCCGCCTTCCGACCCGCAGTGGAAGGGGGCATCATCAGACCGGTTTCTCAAGCATGCTCTGACACTTGCCACAACTGAAGGTTATGTCTTGGCGAACGCGGATGTAACAATCATATGTGAGGCCCCTAGAATAGGCCCGCACCGTCAGGCGATGCGTATACGGCTTTCAGAAATAATGGGCGCCGAGCTGTCGCGCATATCGGTTAAGGCGACGACCACAGAATTGCTTGGCTTTACAGGGCGCGGCGAAGGTATAGCGGCGCAAGCGATCGTGACATTCGAGAAATCCAACCCATGAAATCCGTACTTCCCCAAAAAATAGCCAAACTTGCCGAACGTGTTGTTGCCGAAAACAAGGCTGCGGGACGTGTTATTGCAACCGCGGAAAGTTGCACAGGCGGTCTGGTCGCTGCGGCGATAACCGAGATACCCGGCAGCAGCGCTGTCTTGGGTAGCGGCTTTGTTACTTATTCGAACGAAGCCAAAATGAAGATGCTCGACGTCAACGCCGACATTCTTGACACCTTTGGCGCTGTATCCGTTGCTGTTGCATGGGCGATGGCACAGGGCGCGCTTAAAAAAAGTGGCGCCGATATAGCTGTGGCAATCAGCGGCATTGCTGGTCCCGATGGCGGTTCCGAGAAAAAGCCGGTCGGCACAGTTGTTTTCGCTGTCGCTGAAAAAGGGAAAGACGCGGAAGATATGGTCGGGGATAAAATTCAGTTTGGATCGGACAAAAGCCGTGCCGATATCCGCGCCTACGCGACCCTTCATGCGCTTGGATTGCTGCTCCCGCCGGAACCGTAAAGTTTGTCCGCCCGCTCGATAAAAGCGGACGTCATTTTTCTTAACGCAGAGTCAAAAAACTGTCCCGCCAAAGCCTCGAACATTTTGTTTCGAAACGAAAAATCGACGGTAAAGTCGACCGTGGATCCACCTTGTGGCAAATCCGCAAATTTCCACGCATTATGGAGATGCTTCATTGGCCCGTCGAGATAATCGACGACTATCGATGATTTCGGCGTTTTGAGAACACGGCTGCTGAAGGTCTCGCGCAAGGATTTAAAGCCGACGACCATGTCGGCGAGCATTTCATGTTCATCATCCTTGCGTATACGGATTGCACTGACCCAGGGTAGAAATTCGGGATAGCGTTTTACGTCGGCCACCAGATCGAACATCTGGCCTGCACTGTGTGGCAGAATACGTTGCTCGTGATGGTGCGGCATGCCCCTGCCCTTTATCGCTATCCAGCCTTGGCCAGCTGTGCCGCCCGTGCGTCACGCATCTTGGCGAAATCTTCGCCTGCGTGATAGCTCGAACGTGTCAGCGGGCTTGATGCGACAAGGAGGAAGCCCTTCGCACGAGCAATGGCCGCATAAGCATCAAAAGCCTGCGGCGTTACAAAATCCATGACCTTCGTATGTTTGGGAGTAGGCTGCAAATATTGGCCCATGGTCAGAAAATCGATATCGGCGCTGCGCATGTCGTCCATGACCTGATGCACTTCCAGTCTTTCTTCACCCAAACCCAGCATCACGCCTGACTTGGTGAATATGGAAGGATCATGCCGTTTGACCGACTCAAGCAACCGTAGTGACGCATAATAGCGCGCGCCCGGGCGTATCGTGGGATAGAGGCGCGGCACGGTTTCGAGATTATGGTTATAGACATCGGGTCGTGCAGTCACGATTGCTTCGACTGCGGCTTCCGCTTTATTGCGGAAATCCGGGGTCAGAATTTCAATTGTGGTTTCGGGTGTATTCCGGCGCAGCGCTTCGATAACTTTAACAAACTGGCTCGCGCCGCCGTCCGGCAAATCGTCCCGATCAACCGATGTGATAACGATATGCTCCAGCCCCATTTTGGCGGCAGCAATGGCAACATGTTCAGGCTCTAACGGATCGACCGCCTTCGGCATGCCTGTCTTCACGTTACAAAAGGCACAAGCTCGGGTGCACACATCACCCAAAATCATGACGGTTGCGTGCTTTTTCGTCCAGCACTCACCAATATTCGGGCACGCAGCCTCTTCGCACACCGTATTCAGGTTCAAATCGCGCATCAAGCGGCGGGTTTCGTTGAAACCGGCGCTTGTCGGCGCCTTTACGCGAATCCAATCGGGTTTACGTTCGCGCGGAGCACGTTCAGGCGGTGTAACGGGTGCATTCATGGGGTCCAGATAGCGACGCAACAGCTACTTGCCAACTGCAACTTCGCTGCTATCGGAGGCATGTTTTTGCAATCGGGAGACTGTATGATCATCGATACGCTAACTTCCCCGGTTATTTTGTTCTTCGTGCTCGGTTTTTTGGCCGCGCTTGCGAAGTCGGACCTCTCGATTCCCGAAGCTTTCGCAAAGGCCATGTCCATATATCTTATGGCCGCTATCGGACTGAAAGGCGGCGTTGAAGTTGCTTCGAGCGGGATTACGACTGACCTGATTGCCGCAGCGTTGGCTGGCCTCGCATTGAGCTTTCTCTTACCGGTCATAGCGTTCACCTTATTGCGCAGCGTCGGTAGACTTTCTCAGGTCGATGCCGGGGCCGTTGCGGCCCACTATGGATCCGTTAGCGTGGTCACATTTGTGACGGCCAAGGAAATATTGACCGGACAGGGGCTCGGCCCTGCTGGCTACATGGTGGCGGTTTTGGCTCTTATGGAGACCCCAGCCATAATCAGTGGCCTGGTCCTTGCGCGACGCGGACAGTCGTCTGCTGGGAATGGCGTACCATGGCGCGAAGTGTTGACCAACGCGTCTGTCGTTCTGCTGGTGGGCAGCTTTTTGATTGGCATGGTTGCCGGAAAAGACGGTTTTGCGCCGGTCAAGCCATTGTTCGACACGGGTTTTCGCGGGGTATTGTGCTTGTTCCTGCTCGACATGGGGCTGATTGCCGCACGGCGGTTGGTGCAGTCACGAAAAATCACTTACAGGTTAGTGATGCTCGCCGTAGTCCTTCCGCTTTTAAATGGAGCCATCGGAACAACTGTAGGTACTGTGATCGGTTTGGATGTTGCATCGTCTGCTGCTCTGGGAATTTTGGCAGCAAGTGCATCCTATATTGCGGTTCCTGCGGCCATGCGCATGGCCTTACCGGAAGCCGATCCGGGTATCTATTTGAGTATGTCGCTTGGCATCACTTTTCCCTTCAACATCATATTCGGCATTTCACTTATGGCTGCCCTCGCGCAGATTATAGGATAAACTATGGTTGAGACTGTTACCCGGAAACGCATAGAGATCCTCGTCGACACGCCGCTGGTTCCCCGCATCACGGGACACATAAAGGCCGTCGATATTTCAGGGTGGAGTGTCATCCATGTTGATTCCGGAGGCGGACGCGCCGGACAATGGCAGCATGATGATGTTACGGGTGCCGCCGCCAAGACTATTGTCCTTGTCGTTGCATCAACAGAAAAAGCAGATCGGCTGGTGGACGCACTCGCCCCTTTGCTGGATAGCTATCGGTTACTCCTCACAATCGGTGAGGTGCAGGTCGTACGTGGAGAACGATTTTAATGCCTGAATTTGCTTCTTTGATCGAAGGTTACAAGCGGTTCCGCAGCGATGCTTATGTGAAGCAAAAGGCACGCTTTGATGCGCTGGCGAGTGACGGTCAATTTCCTCCGGTCATGATCATTTCCTGTTGCGACAGCCGTGTCGATCCTGCGACCGTGTTCGATACCGTTCCGGGGCAGGTTTTTGCCTTGCGCAATGTCGCAAATCTGGTGCCCCCCTTTGAAACTGGGGGCGGTCTGCATGGTGTGTCTGCAGCCATCGAATTTGGCGTGCTCGGGCTTGAGGTCCGCCATATCGTCATCCTCGGCCATGCCCAATGCGGTGGCATTAAAGCATCGTTATCCGGGAGTGATCTGGGTCAGAAAGGGCACAGTTTTGTCGACAAATGGGTCGGCATAATTGACGATGCCCGGGAGGCCGTTCTGGCATCCAATGTCGAGGATCCGCAGCATGCACTTGAGTTGGAGACGGTGAAAGTCAGCCTCGCCAATTTGCGGACTTTTCCGTTCATTGTGGAACGTGAAAAAGCGGGCCTGCTCAAATTGCACGGTGCCTATTTCGGTATTGCCGAGGGCCTGTTGCATGTATTGGACGAGACGACAGGCATTTTTACGCCGCAATGACGACCATCCCTGCACTACCCGACTTTTACAATGATTTGGATCTGAGCTTTACAAAGGCATGGGATCTGATCGAACCCGGAGCCAGCAAAAGGTCGTCACCTGCGCATACGCCGGTTGTGGGTAGCGTGGACGCCGCTGGTCTATCGCAATTGCGCGTCATGGTGTTGCGAGAAGCGGACCGTAACACCCGTCGTTTGCGCTTTCACACCGATAGCCGCTCGGCAAAGATTGAAGATTTCGCGGAAGACGATCGCGTCTCCATTCTGATGTATGATGCAACGGAAAAGCTTCAGCTGAGGCTATTTGGAACCGTATCCGTGCAAACCGAAGGGGCGGCAGTCGATGCCGCATGGGCAAGCTCAACCACATTTGCCCGGCGTTGCTACTTGGCCGAAAAGGCACCGGGGATTGGGTCCGATTTACCGACATCGGGATTGCCAGCATGGATCGAAGGCAGGCAGCCGCTGGAGGAACAACTTGGCGAAGCGCGGGCGAACTTTGCCATTTTGTGGTGCGACATAACAGAGATGGAGTGGCTCTATCTCGCAAACGCCGGACACCGTCGCGCGCGATGGACCTGGGACGGCTCGCTTCAAAGCTGGTCAGGGCGCTGGCTGGTTCCCTGACGCGCAATTGGCAAGATAGGCTTCAATCATAACCTTGTGCCGAGCAGCGGCTATGGCCAGATCGATTTCGGCACGGCTTTCTGCGTTGAAATAAGGGATGTCGGGTCTGTTCAACACCAGATAGTTGGACATCGAACCATCACTCTTCGCCACGCGTTCGTGCCAGAAATGTACGCCAGCATTGGCGATTTTCTGTCCGCATTCCCGGGCAGAAGGTGACGGCGATCCGTCCTGCGCCCGGTACGCTGTCAGTCCCAGCGTATCAAAATTTGCCATAGTCTCACTGGGTGAGACGGCAAACAATGCGCCCTCCCTTGGCGACGTTATACCCCGGCGAAAGGCCGCTTGATCAATGATTGTAATATCCCCTCGCCCGCCATGTCCGTCACCCGCAAAACCGGGACTGTTTGTGTGCAGGGCGATAATAGGTTGCCCTACCGGACGCTGGTCCAGGATAGCCGCCGTATAGCGCGGCGATTGCGCTTCAAAATTCCTGTTGGGATCGCAACTGGACCGGACGCCATAGCGAACACCACATAGTCCCGAACCCGTCTGCATCCGCATGCTGTCGGGACCTGAATTCACAGCTACGCCAACTCCGCCATGCTCTTTCAACGCGGTGATCATGGCATCGAAAGCGGCGTTCTCATCGTCATGGGGAACCAACCACAGAGGACCGGTTTTTCGGTCAGCCCTTTCAAAACGAAAGAGATGCCAGTCAAACCCATTCTCTGAAAATCGAACCTCGCGAATTTCGATATTGTCGAAAAAGTTGACCTGCTGTGCGTTTCGCCGGATGTCATCATCCACATCCAACAACCGGGCCGGTTCGGCCTCTGTCCAATCCAAAGCGGTCTGCGTGGAAGTGCTCGCGGTGGCGGCGAGAATCTGTGCCCAAAGAAACAGCGTAATGATCATTGCGATTGATGTACCAAAAAACGGACCTCGGACATAGCGGCGTGGCAATGAATGGGCACCGCCAATTCGGACGTTTCTCCGTCTATAAGGACGGATGTTTGAGTTTCCGCCGAGGCAATAGTGACATCCTGCATTATGCCGAGATCCGCGTGCGGACCATCCCTGAAGTCCCTTCGCAACCAGGCCAAGCCATGACCGACCATGTCCCCAATATTCGAGGCCAGAAAGCCGATCACCGACAGATTATCGCCATCCACAGGCTCAATGAACAAGCTGGCAAACTGATTTTCGCTGTCGTTTCCGACCCACACACCTGCATCGGCCAGGGTTTCGGACCAGGCTGCGGGTATGGTTTCGGCCAGGCTTTGCAAATTGGCATGACGCATGCCCTCGCGAACTTCGGCCCAGCGGGTCGAAGGCCCAACCGTAAGCCCCGTCAGGATATGCCGGTCAGACGCAATGATCAGCGGAATTTGCTGCGCACGCAGCGTATCCTTGTTCAGCTCATCCAGTAGAGTCGCCAATGGCCGATCGCCGTGCAACCGGCGCGAGAGGAGATTCATCGTGCCGCCGGGCAGGACCAAGATAGACCCGGACCATTTTGCGAGATTCGCATAAAGATTACTGATCGTCCCATCGCCCGAAATGACCGCGACGACTTCGATCGCGCTGTCGGACAACTCGTCTTGCGTGGGCAAATCCTGATCCGGGAGAGATCGTCTTTCAACGATTTCCAGTCCGGCACGATCCAGACTGGAAGAGACAGCCTGCTCATCAACACCATTTGCGTTACCGCTATTGGCGTTGGTGATGAGCAGGGTCCGTTTCATTCCGTCTTAACGTGTCATCTTCTTATAAGTTGCACGATGGGGACGAGTTGCCTCTTCGCCGAGACGCGCAATCTTGTCTTCTTCATAGGATTCGAAGTTGCCTTCAAACCATTCCACATGGCTATCGCCTTCAAATGCGAGGATGTGGGTTGCCAGACGGTCAAGGAAGAAGCGGTCGTGGCTTATGACCACGGCACAACCGGCGAAGCTTTCCAAGGCTTCTTCCAAAGCCGAAAGAGTTTCGACGTCAAGGTCGTTGGTCGGTTCGTCGAGCAGAAGTACGTTTCCGCCTTCTTTGAGCATCTTGGCCATATGGACACGGTTACGCTCACCACCCGAGAGCAGGCCAACCTTCTTCTGCTGATCGGTTCCCTTGAAATTGAACGCACCCACATATGCGCGGGTAGGCGTCTCATGCTTGCCGAGTTTCATGAAGTCCGCACCGCCTGAAATTTCTTCCCAGACATTCTTATTAGGATCAAGGTCGTCACGGCTTTGGTCTACAAAGCCGAGTTTAACCGTTTCACCAATTTCAATTTCGCCGCTATCCGGAGTTTCCTGCCCCGTAATCAGGCGAAACAGCGTAGACTTACCGGCACCGTTAGGACCGATTACGCCCACAATACCGCCCTGGGGAATGGTGAAGGACAGATTTTCGAACAGCAATTTATCGCCATAGGCCTTGGTCACATTCTTGACCTCGATAACCTTGCTGCCAAGACGTTCGGGCGTCTGGATGACAATCTGGGCCTTGCCGGGCGCACGGTTTTCTTGCGCCTCGACCAGTTGATCGAAAGATTTGATACGCGCTTTGGACTTGGTCTGCCGCGCCTTGGGACTTTGCCGGATCCACTCCAGCTCGTCCTTGATTGCCTTTTGGCGACCCGCATCCTCGCGCGCTTCTTGTTCGAGGCGCTTCGCCTTCTTCTCCAGATAGGTGGAATAATTGCCTTCGTAGACAAAATAGCGACCCCGATCGAGTTCGAGGATCCAGCTAACGACATTATCGAGGAAATAACGGTCGTGGGTGACGAGGATAACGTTGCCCTTGTAATCGACCAGATGCTTTTCGAGCCAAGCGACCGATTCCGCGTCCAAGTGGTTCGTCGGTTCGTCGAGCAAAAGAATATCCGGCTTTTCCAGCAGCAAGCGCGTCAACGCAATACGACGCCTTTCACCACCGGATAAATTTGTAACCGGGCTGTCTGCCGGCGGGCAGCGCAGCGCGTCCATCGCCAGTTCCAACTGGCTGTCGAGGCTCCAGCCATCGACGGCATCAATCTTTTCCTGCAATGTGCCCATTTCTTCCATCAAGGCATCAAAATCGGCGTCCGCTGGCGGATCAGCCATCAGCATCGAAATCTCGTTAAAACGGTCAACAAGGTCTGCAATTGGCCGTACGCCATCCATGACATTTTCTTTGACCGTCTTGTTCGGATCAAGCTCCGGTTCCTGTGCCAGATAACCCACGCGGATATTCTCGCCGGGCCATGCTTCCCCGGTAAATTCAGTATCCATACCGGCCATGATCTTCATCAAGGTCGATTTACCGGTACCATTCGGGCCTACGATCCCGATTTTGGCGTCGGGATAAAATTGCAAATTGATATTGTTAAGGACGGGCTTGTTCGCACCGGGAAAGGTTTTGGTCATTCCCTTCATTACGAAGCTGTATTGAGCTGCCATTTCGGTAACTTTCCTGTCTGGGATTTTCAGTGATTTGGCCGCATCCCTAGCTATCTGGTCCGGTCCCCGCAAGGCGGGATTGCAAAACTCGGGAAGCTGATTATGCCTGCATCTTATGAACTTCCTGACTAAATCGTCCGCCGCGGCTTCGATGCTGCTCCTTTCCACTGCAATCACGCCGCTTCTTGCCGCGCCAACACTCGAAGAGGTGCGTTCGACTGCCCTCAATTCGGATGAAATTGCCTATGACATTGTCGAAGGTCTGACGACCGAGATTGGTCCCCGTCAGGGCGGCACCGAAGCCGAAGCGCGCGCACGCACATGGTCGGTCGCAAAACTGAAGTCTCTGGGTTTCGACAATGTGCGTATTGAGGAATATCAGATGCCGACTTGGGTACGTGGTGAGGAAACGGCAGAGATTATAGCGCCCTTCACTCACAAACTCGCGGTAACTGCACTGGGGAATAGCGGCAGTACCGGCGATAAGGGTCTCGAAGGCGAGATTGTGTATTTCCCTACCCTTGATGATCTTCGCGCTGCCCCCGACGGCAGTTTGAAAGGCAAGATCGCCTTTGTCAGCCATTCCATGATGCGTACGCAGGACGGAAGCAGCTATGGCGCATTTGGACCTGCAAGGTTTGTCGGGCCAAATATTGCAGCTAAGAAAGGAGCTGCAGCAATTGTTATCCGGTCCGCAGGCACCGACTACCATCGCAATCCGCATACCGGGAATACCAATTTCGATGCAGATGTCACCCCCATCCCCGCAGGTGCCTTATCGATACCCGACGCCGAGAATCTGGAACGGATGCTGAAACGCGGCAAGCCTGTCACCATGAAACTGAAACTGACGCCCAAAAATGTCGGCATGCAGGTATCCGGCAATGTGCTGGCAGAGGTGAAAGGGTCCAATCCGCAACTGCCTATCATTGTTATCGCCTGTCATCTGGATAGCTGGGACCTGGGTACGGGCGCAATTGACGATGCGGCTGGCTGCGGGATTATTGCTGCTGCTGCGAAGCATTTAAAGACGCTGGGTCAACCCAAACGAACAGTCCGCTTATTATGGGCCGGCGCCGAAGAGGTCGGAATTTGGGGTGGCAAGGATTATGGTTCGAAGCACGCGGCCGAACCCCATGCTTTGGCCATGGAATCCGATTTCGGCGCAGGCAAGGTTTGGGCGGTAGACTTCACGTTGCCCGACAGCGCTTCTGAACAAAAGGCAAAGATCATAGCCGCGCTCGCCCCTTTGGGTGTCGTTCCCCGCAAGGCACCTGCCGGTGGCGGAGCGGACGTTGGGGCAATCATTGCCGCGCAAAAATTGGGCATCATTGATTTGCAACAGGATGGAACGAAATATTTCGATCTGCACCACACCCCGGACGACACGCTGGACAAGATAGACAAAGCTGAAATGCGCCAAAATGTGGCCGCATGGGTTGCTACGCTTGCCGTCGTTGCAAATTATGAGGGCGAACTGAAGCCATGAAGAATTGGTATCTCTTGGCTTCGCTCTGCTGGGCGTTGACGGCGTGTACAGAAGAGCCGACGCCAAAAGATGCCGAAGAAGCTAGCGCGGTTTTGCAAAATGAGGCAACTCAGGATGCCGTGAAAGAGAAGCAGCAATCTATCGAAGAGGCAGCAGAGCAAGCCACAAAACTGATCGAAGCCGATGCAAAAGCGGAGGTTGATGCTGCAAAGGCGGCGCCCGAAGATCAATAGATTCGGCGCAATTCCACCGCTGCAGTAAAACAGGGGGGATAACCCCGTAAAACGCTGAATCTTCATAACAATGGTTAATTATCCCGTTTTTTGGAATGTCAGATTTTCATTATATTTCAACGTGATGTAAAACGTTACAACCCTTAACCATCATTTCTTTCGACAGAATTTTTGCACAAGTTTACACAAAATTAATCAGTCGATTCGGGGCGGGAAAAACCTGGGTCGCTGAGGGTCGCAAGCATCTGAAAACTCCTTTCCGATTGTCGGTAAGGTGACAGAAACGAGAATAATGGGCGGTGTGTTGTGCGATTTTCAGGGGCTAGATTTTTTGCAGCGTGCGCATTTTTCGGCGCAATATGTACTGCCTTTCCCGAAAATGCTCAGGCAAAGGCTCCGTCCGGAAACACGCTTCAGATCGATATTGAGGCATCCATCAGCCAACGCTGCGGCATTGCTGCGCTCGGCGCCAATTCCAACGACACCGGGCGTATTGACGAACCGACGCGGATCGCATTCCGGTTCGGCCTCGATTGCAACACCCCATTCAAAATTGGTGTAGCGGCGCAAAATGGCGCTCTTCAACTGGTCGGCGCAAACGGCCCGAATGCGGGTATAGCCGGCTTTGCCTATCGCAAAAATTACGTGGCAGGACTCCAGTTCAATACAGACCAGACCGGTCTGGTTTCTGCAGGCGAATGTGCGTCTTCGGCTTTGACTTCGGCCAACACCAATTGCCGTTTTTACGGGTCCGAACCCGGCTCCGGACTTTATTCTGGTCGAAACACGACGGCCATCGGCCGGGAGGGTGAACTGACCGTGACATGGCTAGGCGAAACAAGTGATGCCGTCCGGCTCGCTGCAGGCGCCTATCAGGAAATTCTGACGATTATAGTGGCGCCGAGCACATGATGACGCGTTGCACATAAATGAAATTCCAGGCCGCATTTCATCGGAGAAAAATGCGGTGGGGCAAGGAGAGGGTCTGATCTCCCCCAAAATCAGACAGGTTTTGAGTATGAAGGAACAAGCTGATGAAGAAATATCTAGTAGCGGCCGCGACTTTCGCTGCAATCACTTCGGCGCCGGCTTTTGCCGATGGTGACAATCGCAGCACCGACACCGAAATTTTCACAATCAATGCAACGAACCCTGCTAAATGCAATCTCGAAGCAACGACTTACACTCTCAATCTGGACACGAACGCTTTGTCGAATGACGAAGGTTTTGCCTTGGCAACCGTTTCGAGTTCGGTTGCGAACAAAATGAACCAGGCCAATGTCACCGCATGGTGCACCGGCGCGAAGAATACGCTGCAAATGTACCGCACCGCGTTTGTAACCGACGGCGGCGTAAAAGGTACGGACGGTTTTAACCGTGCGGTTGTTTATGATGTAACGATGAACATCGTCGGCGCCGTACGTTCGGATGGCTTTACGCCCACCGAAGGTACCTCTGATGGTCAAGGCAATGGCCCTGGCGTTGGTTCGGGTGCTGGAATCACCGTTGGACGCTTTGGCGCGACCGGTACGGGCGCACAGGTTGTATTCGCAGCGGAATTGAATTCAGAAGCCGTCACCAACGGCAACAGCACAGCAGCACGCGGTAACTTTACCGCTGACGCAAACCGCCTGATTGCTGGCCAATATATCAGCACGTTAACCATCGAGTTGACACCCGGCGTATAAAAAATGGATAGAGACACCCGGGGGCGGCATTTTCCGCCCCCGGGATTCTTTTTGTCCTACCCGAAGGACAAAAAATGGGGACTTATCTATAATGCCGTTTCGGCCTAAACCAGCAATCTACGCTGCGCTTGCGGTTGCAGCCAGCGCAAGCATAGCGACCGCGCTTTACGCAATGACTGTCTCGCCGGTGGTTGTCGATTTGCAGACATCCGGACAGCGCATGTCCCAGGTCGTCACGATCGAGAATAAATACGCCAAGCCTGTCATCCTCGAAGTGCTGACCCAGGAAGCCGAATATACGGACGAAGGTGTGCGCGGGACGGGCAAGGCGACCGACGATTTGCTGGTGTTCCCGCCACAAGCACAAATTGCGCCGGGCGGCACACAAGCCGTTCGCATCCAATATGTCGGTGACCCGGATCTTGCAAAAAGCCGCCATTATTTCGTGACCGTTGCACAATTGCCGGTCAAAATTCCCGAGGGGGAATCGGCACTGCAGCTACTGTATAATTTCCAGATTGTAACCGGCGTAAGCATGGCGGGCAAAAAGCCCAACATCACCGTGTCCAATGCCGGATCCTATATCGGTGGCGACGGCAAACCCCGCGTATTGCTGGTATTGAACAACAATGCGGACACATATGGATATCTTTCCAACGGATCCCTTCGCATTGTCCAGAAAGATGATGCCGGAAAAGAGATCTTCAGAAAAACCATGACCGGCGACCAGATTTCGCAGGAAATCGGCTTTGGTCTGGTGGGCGCAGGGCAAGTTCGAAAAATGCAGACCGGAATTGTGTTGCCGGCATCGGGGGGTAGCGTTGAGGCGTATTTCACACCATCAACACGCTAGCCCGACGCACCTGCGGACGTCTTCGATAATCCTCCTTGGTATGGGAGGATTGTCTTTTTCCAGCCCGGCAGTTGCATCATCAGGCGCAAGCGGCGCAGCATTGGCGTTGTCCAATCCCGCCCTACTGCAGGCCCTGTCCGTTGATTTTGACGCCGACATTTTTGCCGAACGCGATCACGGTCAGGATCTTGTTCCGGTAACGGTCGATACTGCCCCAGTGCAGGCGGCAATCGCGCGCCCGCCAAAATATCATGTATTTGAAGACAGTTTGACAGGCGTGGGAACAGGTCTGCGCAAAGATCAGTCTTTGGCGGCAAAAATTGCCCCCCAGACACCCCCTTCCCCGCCCGCAGTCACGACATTGCCAGCGGCGCCGGATTACCAGTTTTTTGCAGACGACGCGCCGACATCGCCACCTGCAGCTGCTGTCCAGTACAGTTTTGCACCCAAGCAGCCGGTGGATCTGGCTGAACAACCCGCACTCCGCCTTAACCCCACAGGCAGTGACATCAGCCTTTCGGCACCCATGCGCGACGGGGCGTTTGTCTTGAACGAGGTATCGTTCATCCTCACGGCGGATGACGCGATCAAGGTTGAATCGAAATCTTTCATCGAAGCCGTCCGTCCTGTCATTTCGACCGAAAGACTCCGTGCGCTCGAAACAGAGCTTGCCGGACTGGATTACGCGCTCGCTGCGCAAATTGGCCGTTTGGGATATGTCATCAATTACGATCCCACGAGCATCAGCCTCAATATCCAAATCCCCGCCGACGCGCGGGATGCGCAGGATATTTCCTTGCGCCGTTTCGAAGAAGCAGCCACCGGCCAATATTCGGAACCAGCCACTTTAAGCGGTTACATCAATTTCAGGAGCTATGGGGATTATGTCTGGAACGGGGTCGATTCCGGTTTCCAATCGCCCACCAGCCTGATCGACAGCGCCATCCGCTATAAAGGTTTCGTGCTGGAAAATGAGGCGACCGTCCGTCTGGATTCGGATGCCCAAAAATTCTTCACCCGCGAAGGAACACGCTTGGTCTATGATGACCGTCAACGCCTCGTCCGTTTCGCGGCCGGTGACTTGATTACGAGCGGCCGGGGCTTTGCGGGAAGTCCGCAGATCGCGGGCCTTTCGGCGACGCGCGTCTATTCTATCGTCGACCCGCTCCGGAACGTGCAACCGCGTGGCGACAGGTCCTTTACGCTGACACGCCCTTCAACAGTCGAGGCCATGATTAACGGGCAACTGATCCGCCGCGTGCGTCTGCAACCTGGCGTTTACAACATCCGAGATTTCCCGTTCGTCCAAGGGACAAACAACGTCGAATTTAACATTCAGGACGATGCAGGCGGGACGCAGCGGATCACATTTTCGCAGTTTTTCGACCGCACCCTGCTTGCCGAAGGTTTGAGCGAGTTTTCATTCCAAGCGGGCATATTGGCGCCATTTCGCCGGTCGTCGCGCGATTACCAGACGAGCGAACCTGCGGCATCCGGTTGGTACCGGCGCGGGATGAGCGAAACAGTTACCCTGGGCGGCAATTTCAACATTAACAAGGCCGGCGCGACTGCAGGTGTCGAAGCGGTTATTGCCAGCGCCATCGGCATTATCGGCATCGACGCGGCCGCAAGCGATGTAGACGGCATCGGCACAGGTTTCGCCGCAAATGTCGGCCTTCAGAAGAGCTTTGGCGGTTACAATGCGTCACCGCGGTCCATAGCCGCCAGCGTTGAATACCGGAGTGCGAAATTTGCCAATCCGGGATTTGCCGGCGTCGACAACCGGATCAAATGGAACCTGTCCGCATCTTACGCGCAACCCATTGGCCAATCCCAGTTCATTTCCCTGAGCGGTGATTATGGCGTTGCGCGGGGCGCATTCCGTAATGAGGTAAGTACCCGCCTGACCTATGGTTACACGATAAACTCCCGCCTCAATCTGACGGTCGACGGCACCTACGAACGCCGCGCCATTTTTGGCAGCGAATATGGCGTCCGTGCCACCCTTGCTGTCAAATTCGGACCGCGGTCAAACGGCGTTGTCGAAGTAGACACCCGCACAGAACGGGCAAGGATCGGATACCAAACTGCATCGGGTGAAGGCGTCGGAAGCTGGACAGCCTCGGCCGATCTTGACGTAAGCGAAGACGATGCCGGCTTTAATGGCGGCTTCAACTACACGGCGAACCGGGCGGAAATCGGCCTGACCCATACGACGGTATATGAGTTGACCGGACGGCGCACAGATTCGCAGCGCACGTCACTTCGTCTGGGGACTGCGATAGCGTTTGCAGGCGGCAAATTTGCCCTCTCACGGCCCATCTACGATTCCTTTGCGATGGTCGCTCCCCATAAATCTCTCGGTGGTGCCCAAGTCATCGTGGATCCGCGAGACGAACATTACACCGCGAAATCCGGTGTGTTCGGTCCTGCAGTTGACCCGAATCTCGGCGCCTATATCCGCCGTACCCTGACATATGATGTCCCACAGGCACCGGTTGGTTATGACCTTGGCGCCGCCAGCGCCAAGCTATTGCCGCCCTACCGCGGTGGATATCTGGTAACGGCGGGTTCGGATTATTCGGTGACCGCCCTTGGCACATTGATAGGCCTTGATGGCGCACCGGTCAGTTTGCTGTCCGGTAAAGCCACCGAATTGGGTGTCAGCAACCCGCGCACCCTTACCATATTCACAAACCGCACAGGCCGTTTCGGCATTTCGGGGATGCGTCCCGGACGCTGGCGGATCGAAATGCCGACCGAGCCCCCGACGATTGTCGAAATCGTTATTCCGGCAAAGAGCCTTGGTGTAGTACGTTTGGGCGACGTGAAATTAGGAGACGCGCAATGAAACCGGTGATGAAGTCTATTGTGGCAGGCACAGCCATGCTGGTGACTGCGCCGGCATTTGGCCAGACTCAGTGCGCTCAGTTCGAACTGGTCGGCAATGGGGGTCGTGTCGCCTATCAGCCCTTTGAAACCAGCCCTACGATCGAAACCTTTGACTTGCGTATCCGCAGGCTGGCCGACGGGATAAGCGGCGTGCGCTTCCTTCTTGTCGACACGACGCCGCAAATGAACGGACCACAAATTGGTATTACCGGTCCCTCGGTTTACGACATTAGCTGGCTCGAAGATAACACACGGCGCATGCTCGTCGTGGGTAACGAACAGCCTCAGCCAACTACCGGTGCGCAGATCCAATTTGCCGAACGTGCAGGTGTCCAACTGACACGTTTTCGCCTGTCGGTGCCCGCAGGACAGCAAGCCCCTGCCCAAGTCCATCGCGAAAACCTGACCGTCCGTTACCAGTGCCTTGATTCCCAGGGCCGGCAAATTGGCGCGACGCAGGAACAACCCGCTTCGGTCGAACTGTCCCTGACGGTGCCACGCTATGTTGCGGCCTATATCGGTAGCGCGGGACAAACCCGCGGGACGATCAATTTCGGCGACGTCGGATCCGCGTCGGCTACCCTTAACCGTGCAATCAATATCACGGCGTTGAGCACATTGCCCTTTGCCGTCAAGTTTGAAAGCGAAAATGGCGGATTGCTGAAACGCAGATCTAGCGAGCCGCAAGGCATCATATACGCCATGAATTATGCAGGTGTGCCCGTTAGTTCGGGAGATACTCTGCTGTGCCCAATGACCCCTGCCCCCATGGGTATCGGCAAGCAGTTTGAAGTGGGATTAAACCGGTCGTCCATAGCTTCGCTACCCGCAGGCAACTATAAGGACACGGTCACAATCACATTCACACCGCGCGATGGTATTTCATCGGCAGATTGCGCCTTGCGACGGGAAAACTGATTTCTGTAGTTAGTAAACAGACCCTTTGGGGTCGATCCGGAACGACAGGCTGCTGATAGGAATGTCCACGCCGCGAACGTCGAGACGCACATCGCTATATTTCGATGCAGCATGGTTTTCGTCGGCGATTACCGTTTCGTTGCCCGGAGAAAGTGGCACAGCACGGCCATCCCAAAACAGCGTAGCACCCTCCAGATTGGCGGGGTGACGCATCACAACGCGATATCCGTTACGGGCGTTGCATAGCTGATAAAAGGAGCCGAAATCGATAACCTGGCCGCTGCCCCCTGTGCTCGCACCAGGGAGTTCGAGGCGGCACACCGTATTTACAACCGCCGATAGCCGGAACCCCGCACGCTCGCTTTGTGCGTTAACGCTGCTTCCAACCGCGGTTGCCGCGAGGCACATGGTACCGAGCAGTAATATTGATTTTCGCACGGACAGCACTCCTTTTGATCCATCCACTGCTAAGGGAGATCGCTAAACATTACGTTAATTTGACAGTGTCAAAGTTTTGACCCGCCAAGGCAGAGTGGAACAAAAGTGGCCCCGATACGTTTGGCCCTCTAACCATTAGCATAGCATTACAATGTATATTCTGTCTACAGTGCAGAGGTATCGATATGAGCAAAAGCGTCGATTTTTCTGCCGGTCAAATGGCAGAAATCAAAACAAGCCTGACCGACGGCCGCCCGGTTTTACTACGCCCGATACGCCCGAGCGATCTGGACCTTATTCGTGAGGGCATCATCGAGATGTCCGATCATGCGCGTTATCTGCGCTTCTTTTCAACCTTCAAGGAACCGCCTGAATCTGTCGTGCAACGCCTGGGTTCCGTCGACGGCCATCTCCATATAGGTTGGGGCGCGCGTCTGCTTGATGGGAAAGAATGTCCCGCCATAGGCGCCGTGCACGCCATAAGAGAAAATGCGGAAAGTCCTGATGCCGAATTAGCCATTGCCGTTCTTGACGAGTATCAAGGATATGGCTTGGCGCGCATGCTGATTGCGGCGGTCCTGTCGCATTGCTCCCAGGCAGGTATAAAATCATTGGAAATTCACGTGCTGCCGGAAAACAAACCGGCGAAAACACTGATGCTGTCTTTGGGCGCACAGCGCACCCCTGCCCTCGACAGCGTGCATCATTATAGAATGGATGTTGAGGATGCGCTTCGGCTGCTTAAGAAACCTACCCAACCTCAAGGTGTCGCCGATGTTCTTGCCGCATTTGATATGAAACTCGTAGCATAAAAAGGCTGCGTTTTGTCATCACCCGATCAACTTATCCAACATGCAAAACGGACTAAAATTCCATTTTGACAACCCGTTTTGGCGAAGTTATTCGGCCCTTCATGAAAGTTAGTGTCGCGTTAATTTCTCTTTTATTGCTGTGCGCATGCCAGGCAGGCGACAGCGACATAAAAGATGCCCGTGAATATGCCACCTCGCTGACAAAAGAGGCAATGTGCCGGGAAAATGGCAAGGCAGAGGCGATTTCCGAAATCGCCGCGACGGCCGCCGCTGCGCCGTCTGCTGATGTAGCCAAAACAGTTTATGAGGTCGCGAACCGAATTGAAAAAACCGGGTGCGCGAAGATCATCAAGAAAAACGCGAAACGTTGGGGTAGCGGGTAGGTCCTTCAGTCACGTCACTCTCCAAAAAGAACTTTGGAGTCTGGATTTTCGACAAGGACAGAAAAAATCGACACTTCCAAGAAGTGGTCGGGGAGACAGGATTCGAACCTGCGACCCTCTGGTCCCAAACCAGATGCGCTACCAGACTGCGCTACTCCCCGACTGGTACATCAATGTTGCAATCCTTGAGGACCGCCTTCCACCAACTTCGTTGGCAGGCAACTTTTACTTCGAGCCCGCCTGACGCATCCGTCAATGACGTCGCGAAGGCTGGTGGGCCCGGAGGGACTCGAACCCCCGACCTAGCCGTTATGAGCGGCCAGCTCTAACCAACTGAGCTACAGGCCCCGACCGGCTTGCCAATCGCAAGCGGGCCGATAGCGGAACTAGGGGACCGCTGGCAAGTGTTTATCTTAGCCCAGCCAAGGAAACTGGCTGGCGGATTTGATTTCGGCCATTGTTGTGGGCCGGACACCCCTGTCATGCAGATGCTGAAAGACACCACTGAACCACGCATAGAACTCCTGTAGCTGCTCTTCGGTGCGTACATAGGGTGTGTAGCCCACTGCTAATGAAGGGGAATGGAATGAAAGGTTGATGATCGGAATACGTTCTTCAATGGCGAGATCGATTCCCTCCAACGCCTTTGCCAGGGGAATGCCTTCGGGTGTGAGTGCGATACGCTCGAGCATGCTGGACCGCGCAAGAACCGACCGGGCGAGTTGTGAGCCGAACCATTCGCCGAAAACTACATTTCCGGCAGAACGCATTGCACCTGAAAAGACGGTCGTCAGGGGAAGTTCGAGCAATGACCCTTTCCGGATCCAGTAAGGATTGACCGGATGATGTGTATAGTCCGGTCCGCCCTGTTCCGAATAGTCGAACCGTGCCCGGACCGATGTATCGATCGTAAGACCCAGATCGACAAGTATGTCAGCTGTATGAGGACCAGCGCCGTACCGGCCTGCGCGATATGCATCCGGTGTAGTCCCGGTGCGCTGAACAATGGTGTTGAACAAGGTGGTTAACTTTGCCCGCTCCAGCTCTGGCGGCAAATTGCAGGCGTAGCTGTTATGGTGGCTCAGTGTTTCTTCGAAAGGAGGATTAACCCAGGGATGCAACTGGACCCCGATTTCGGCGCGGTGACTGTGAACATAATCACTCATCAACTCGACACCCAGCGGATCTTCCATGATGGGATAGTCCACAAGGTAGCAAGGCTTGATGCCATAATGGTCGCAAAGTTCCTGGAATTTCGGCAATGCAGCCAAATGCCTGGTTCCATAGCCTTCGCGGGAAAACGGGCTGCCCCAGTCAAATTCTTCTTCGGTATCCACGGTTACCAGAAAGCGCTGGCTTCCTAACGCCGTCAGATCAGCAAATTCGAAATCGTCGGAATAAGAGGTGGAGAGAACGGATTTTCTGTCATCTGCCCTCTGCGCCAACATCTCACTCTCGCTCTTCGTCTCTAATTCCGGTGCGGCCGTCATTGGTCGCTGGGAGAGACAATATCAGAGCTTCATTGTAGAAACGTAAATCACCGCCGACATTTTTGGCGAGACTGCGCACGAGGCGTAATGAGAAGCCAAGGCCAAGCAAGGGTGCCTCGGTTGAGTCGTCGAGAACAGCGGGGCCTGAGCCGAACAATTCGGCTTCATCCATTTCCAGCAATTTGCGAGGCAGCGTCAACACGAAGCGGTTTGTTGCATTCAAGCCAGGTTCTGTCCGGAAACGGCCATCCAGCACTTCATTGGGCTCGCACCCTATGATCACCGCCGAAAGCAGCCGCGAAAAAATGCGCTCCGCCAGTTCCTTTTCAACCGCGAACGGCCGCACGGGATGGGCGTGCACCAGATTGAGGGTCACTTGAAGAAGGTCGCTCAACCCGCGGAGCCGGTCGGCGAGCCGGACCGTCAGCCAGTCGCAGTCGGTGACACCGGGTTCGGCGAAAAAATTCCCCGCTTCGATTTTTGCGGCCGTGGTCAAGTCGTCAAAACCGGCCAGCAAACGCTCCGCATCATTCAATATATTGCGCGCCAGCTGGCGGTAATCCTCGGTCACGGGGCCGAAGAGCTGCTGCTCGATAATCTCCGAAAAGCCGATGATGGCGCCCAGCGGCGTGCGCAATTCATGCACCAGTTGCTGGATATGTTCCGAACTTTGCTGGGCGGCAGAGGGAAGAAGCGCGCTTTCCGCTACAGTGGGCCGGCGGAAGATGCCGCGATAGCCGTTAAAGCGGCCGCTGACAGGATCGAAAAAGGGCGAGGCATTGATCCGCCAGTCACCGGCAACCGAGGGGGCACCGCATAGGCGCATACGTGCGTTTTCGAGCGGCATGCGCTGGCGAAAGGCCGCTGCACCATAGGCGTCGGGGCCAGGGCCTTCATCAAAGGCGGGTTCGGCTATGTCCACACCGACAACGGCGCCCGAGGGTGCGCCTTCGATCCAGCTCACGGTTCCATTTTCGTCGGTTTCGAAACGGATTTCTGTCACCGGGGTCAGCAATTCGCTGAAATGGTCCATGGCTCTGGCGAATTCAGGCACAGGGGCGGATTGCCGTTCGGTCCTGAGCCGCTCGATACGTTCGACAATATCGCGGATCTGGACACCATTTTGCGCCTGCTTGTCCGAAGAAACTTCGGGCAGTGGCAAAACAAAGTCCGCGCCCGACCACACGGACAGGGCGCGCCGGGTCAGCGGACCGAGATCCTTCCGGTTCCGCAAAAAGCCGCGCGCACGCACCGGCATCGTGGGAACGATTTCGGCCCATTCTTCGTCGGTCAGACGGGCACCCGCGACGGCTGCCGACGCGACGGCGGGAATATCGCCCGACAGCAGCAACACCAAGGGCGCGGACATGATGCGGCCCGCCAAAGATTTAACGCATTGTTCGCGCGTCTGCGGGGAAATTATGGGCAGAAAGTCGCGGACCTTCTGAAGACCGCGCGCGACATATTCGATATCAAAATCGATGGGGTTTTGCGCCAGAATATCAACAAGTTGCTGCCACTTCGCGGCTGCGCCATGGTCGCTGTCATTTGCCTGTCGCAAGGCAGTTTCGAGGCGATCATCAAAGCGCAATTGCAAATATTCCTAATGTAAAATTATCCCTGCCCCTATACCGATATACCTGCTGAAAGCTATGCGAAAGCGGCAAATTATGCGCGTCACACTATGGGACAATTGCAATCCGCTATAATAATATTATAAGCGCGTGCACAATTGGAAACGGAAATGTCGTGAGCATGGCTAATATGAACCTTGATTCGATAGATTTGAAGCTTCTCGCCGAATTACAGGCGGATGGCCGAATCACGAATGTGGAACTTGCAACGAAAGTCGGCCTGACCGCCCCGCCCTGCCTTCGCCGGATGCGCGCGCTGGAGCAGTCGGGGACCATCAAATCATATCATGCCGATATCGACGCCGCGTCCCTGGGGTACACCATTACCGTTTTCGCAATGGTCAGTCTTAAGAGCCAGGCTGAAGACGATCTGAAAGCCTTTGAACAGCATGTGCGCGCATTACCCGACGTGCGCGAATGCCATATGCTGAATGGCGAAATTGATTTCATCCTAAAAATCGTCGCGCGCGATCTGCAGTCGTTTCAGGAGTTCCTGACCTCGAAACTCACATCCGCGCCCAACGTCAATAGCGTCAAAACATCGCTGACGATCCGCACGGCCAAGGATGAGCCGGGCGTTCCCATACCCGTGGCATAAAAAAGGGAGGCCGAAGCCTCCCTCTCGTTGCATGATTTACCAGCCCTAGCTCAGGTCGTCGCCGGCGCAGCAGGTGCCGCCGGGGCCTTCGACAGGTGGTCGATGTACATCAACCAATATTCGGCAATCGCCTTGCGGTTTGCGCCGGTGATCAAAGCAAAATCAGCCTTCGCACCGGCATAATCGCCAAGCATGACCTTGGACATGGCAAGGCGGAAACGTGTGCGCTCGGTCTGGTCTTTACCGTCCTTGTCAAGAACAGGACCCTTTGAAAGAGCCGATTCGTAGAGCTCTTTCGCGGTGTCATATTTCTTGTGCGAGAAGAAGGAGTCAGCCGTCAGGGACGCCAGCATGCCCTTGGGGCTCGCCTTTGCAGGAGCCACAGTGCCGGCAAGCGTCGCCGTATCTTCGGTCAGGCGTGCCTTGGCTTCGGTGTATTTCTCACTGAAAGTCACGTTGTTACGGGAAATAACGCCTTTTGCGAAACCTTCTTCCAGCACGGACACCGCTTCTGCCGGATAGCGCACGCCAATATAGCTCAGGCTATCCAGATATTGGGCATATTCCTGCTGGAACCGCAGACCGTTGGTCACGCGCATCAGGCGCATTACATCCAGCTCTTCTTCCGGATTCAGCGTCAGCGAACGGTCAAAGAACGCCAGGGCATCATGCCAATAGTCCGGGTTATTTTCGTTTGCGAGCAACTGCTTATACCAATTTGCCGCACCGGCATAGTTCTTTGTTTTTGCAGCCAGATTTGCCGCGCGCACAAAATATGCCTTGTTCACCTTGCCGGCAGCCTTGTCGGCTTCGATCGCCTTGCCGAGCCAGGCAATAGCGTCCGCATCACGGTTCTGTTGCGACTGGGCGTTGGAAATCAGAAACTCGATATTGTTGCCGCGATGCCCCATATTATAGGCTTCGATCATCAGCTTTTCGGCGTTGACGAAATTCTTGCCATCATAGGCAATGGCGCCTTTGCGGAACGTATATTCCGTTTTGATATTCGCAGGCGTGGTTGCCGATGCCAGCAACAAGTCGATGCCCTGTTCCTGGAACTCGAGGTCCTTGACGCCGGCCCCGATATTGATCGCAAGGATTCCGGCTTCGTAGCGGTCATCGTCATTTGCAATCGCTGCGACAACCTTCGGGAACTCGGCTTTGGCGCCTGCGGGATTTTTCTGCTTGTTCAGCAGGTCCACAACAGGGGTATAGGCCGCGATGAACGGCTTCGAATAATTGCGCTTCGGAGCCGCAGGTGCAGCTTCCTTCTTGTCCTTGCCCTTTTTCTCCTTGGCAGGCTTTTCCTCGGCGACAGCATACGATGCCGTCAACGGCAGCGCCAGAAGCGACAAGGTAAGGGCAAATTTGGAAACAGACTTCATTCTACTCTCCGCGATTAGGGTGTTTAGGCATATTATCTCAGATGGGGATTACTATAGATATTCGCCCTGCATAGAGCAAATAGGATAGCGACCACGCATGAATTGCGGTTGAACAGCGGAAATTGGATAGCAAATGACAAATATCGGGGCGATTATCATCGGCGCGACGGGCGGTATCGGCGCCGGACTGTTCGAAAGTCTCAAGGATCATGATGGCTTCGGAACTGTCCTCGGCCTTTCCCGTCATTCCGCTCCTGCCATCGACATTCTGGATGAGGCTAGCATTGCCGCCGCGGCAGAACATGTCCGGCAATCGGGAATCACCCCTACCCTCATCATTGTCGCGACAGGAATATTGCATAAGGACGGGCGCGGTCCCGAAAAGAGCATCAGAGAACTGGACGCCGATTGGATGGTCGAGAATTACCGACTGAACGCTGTGGCCCCTGCCCTTATCGCCAAGCATTTTCTGCCATTGATGCCACGCACGGGTCGCACCTGTTTTGCTGCCCTTTCTGCCCGGGTCGGCAGTATCTCGGATAACCGGTTAGGCGGTTGGCACAGCTATAGGGCATCGAAAGCGGCACTCAACATGTTGATCAGGAACCTTTCGATTGAATGGCAGAGGAAAAATCCAGAGGCGATCATTGTCGGGTTGCATCCCGGCACCGTTGAAACCGGCCTGAGTGCTCCATTTAAAGGCAATCCGGAGCATGAGCGGTTTACACCTGTCAAGGCAGCCAGCCAGCTTCTGGACGTGCTTCAAGGCCTTGAAGCGGACGATTCCGGTCTGGTTTTCGCCTATGATGGACACATGGTCGCACCCTGAAGTCACCGCACCCCTTATCTGTGGATAAGTTGTCTAAAAAGTCGTTTTTCGGACCCCCTCGGGTGGCTTTCGGCGGCTAGCTGGTCTAGGGTCGGGCAATTCAAAAAATATAAGGATTTTCGCGGCGTGAGCGATGATACAGCCACTCTAGACCCCTCCGATATTTCTCCCGTCGACATCGTCGATGAAATGAAGTCGAGTTATCTCGACTATGCCATGTCCGTTATTGTCGCGCGTGCTCTTCCCGATGTGCGCGACGGGCTGAAGCCTGTGCACCGCCGCATATTGTTCGCGAGCCAGGAGGGCGGATTCGTCGCGGGCCGCCCATATCGTAAATCGGCCAAGATTGTCGGCGACGTCATGGGCAACTATCACCCCCATGGCGACAGCGCGATTTACGATGCCTTGGCCCGCATGACGCAGGACTGGTCGCTGCGCGTCCCCCTGATTGATGGTCAGGGCAATTTCGGTTCAATGGACCCCGATCCTCCGGCATCGATGCGCTATACAGAGGCGCGACTGAACAAGGTTGCGAACGCCCTGCTGGATGACCTCGACAAGGACACGGTTGATTTCCAGCCCAACTATGACGGCAGCCGGCAAGAACCGCAGGTACTACCTGCCCGCTTTCCAAACCTGCTGGTCAATGGCGCAGGCGGCATTGCCGTCGGCATGGCCACCAATATTCCGCCTCACAATCTGGGCGAAGTTATCCGGGCTTGCCTCGCCTATATCGATAACCCCGCCATTTCGGTGGATGAGTTGATCGAGATTATTCCGGCGCCCGATTTTCCGACTGGTCCGCTGATCCTCGGTCAAGGTGGCGCCCGCGCCGCCTACCGCGAAGGAAAAGGCTCGATCATGATGCGGGCCCGACATGAAATCGAAGAAGGACGTGGGGACCGCCGGTCGATCGTTCTGACAAGCATCCCCTTTCAGGTTGGCAAGTCCGCCCTTGTCGAGAAAATTGCCGAAGCGGCCAAAGACAAGCGGATTGAGGGCGTTTCCGATATCCGGGACGAATCGAGCCGCAAAGGTGTCCGTATCGTCATCGATCTGAAACGCGATGCGACGCCTGACGTCGTGTTGAACCAGCTCTGGCGCCATACACAGGCGCAGTCGAGCTTCCCCGCCAATATGCTGGCCATTCGTGGCGGCCGACCCGAAGTCCTGAATCTGCGGGACATCATCGAAAGCTTCGTCCGCTTCCGTGAAGAGGTCATCACACGCCGCACCAAATTCGAGCTGAACAAGGCACGGGAACGCGCCCATCTGTTGCTTGGCCTTGTTGTCGCTGTCACCAATCTGGACGAAGTGGTCCGGATCATCCGTGGTTCCGCAAGTCCGGCAGAAGCGCGCGCCGCCTTGCTGGCACGGCAATGGCCGATTGCAGAGATCGCGCCCTATATCCGGCTTGTCGAAGCAGTCGAGGCGGACGTCACTGGCGACAGCTACCAATTGTCGGAACTGCAAGTTCGCGCAATTCTGGAACTGCGTCTGCATCGCCTGACGGCGCTTGGCCGGGACGAGATTGGCAAGGAATTGTCCGGTCTTGCCGTCAATATTGCCGAATATCTCGCTATTTTGGGCGACCGGGTCAAACTTTACGAAGTCCTGAGGGCCGAACTGGTCGCAATTGACGCCGAGTTTTCTACGCCCCGCATGTGCGAAATCACGGCAAGCTGGGATGGGCTGGACGATGAAGACCTCATGGAACGTGAGGAAATGGTCGTTACCGTTACCCATGCCGGATATATCAAGCGCACGCCGCTTGCGACCTTCCGCGCCCAGGCACGCGGTGGCAAGGGCCGTGCGGGTATGGCGACAAAAGAAGAAGATGCCGTCACCGAACTATTTGTCACCAGCACGCATACTCCGGTGCTGTTCTTCTCGAATATCGGCAAGGTTTACCGCCTGAAAGTCTGGAAGCTGCCGGAAGGCGGTCCGCAAACACGTGGCCGGCCAATGGTCAACATTCTGCCCCTCAGCGAAGGCGAAGTCATCTCCAACGTTCTGACTCTGCCGGAAGACGAGGCCGAGTGGGGCGGCCTGAGCGTGGTCTTTGCAACTGCCAAAGGCTATGCCCGCCGTAACAGCATGGATGCCTTTGCCAATATTCCTTCAAACGGCAAAATTGCCATGAAGTTTGAGGGCGAAGATGCGGATGATCGCCTGATTGGTGTGGAATTGCTCAGCGCCGAAGACGATATTTTGCTGGCAAGCCGCAACGGCAAGGCGATCCGCTTTGCCGCCGACGACATTCGCGAATTCCAGAGCCGGGCCTCGACCGGTGTCCGGGCGATGAAACTGATCGGCGATGATCAGGTGATGTCGCTATCGATCCTGAAACGCGTTGGGACCTCTGCCGAGGAACGTGAAGAATATCTCCGGTTTGCGCCCTGGAAGCCCGAAAAGGACGGCGAACCCACCCTGTCGGCCGAACGCATCGCCGAAATGGCGGAAAAGGAACAGTTCATCCTGACGGTCTGCGCCAATGGCTATGGGAAACTATCCTCTGCCTATGGCTACCGCCGGACCGGGCGTGGCGGACAAGGTATCACCAATATTGACAATGTGGCGCGCAACGGCCCTGTCGTGGCCAGTTTCCCGGCAACCAAAGGGGATCAGCTCATGCTGGTGACGGATCAGGCAAAATTGATTCGCATGCCTTTGGACAGCCTGCGCGTTCTGGGCCGCGGAACAGCCGGTGTGCGCCTGTTCAATGTCGGTGAGAATGAACATGTCGTCAGCGCCGCCAAGATTGAAGAGAGCGATGATGATGATGACGGCATCGGAAGTGAAGGCGTTGTCGAGGCATGATATTGCAGAAAAATTGGGAGTGGTAGGCAGCAATTTTAGGTTCAAATGAAAATGGGGGGAACATGCTGGCAAATTCAAACCGCAAATTGCGGGTCTTACTGATCTGTGGGGTAGTCCCGTTTCTTATCGCTGCACGCAATACCGTCACTCCATTACCCCAGACCATGATAGCGGCGGAAACCGGACCGCAAGTTGGTCAAACCGTTACTGTGCGGAAGGATGATGTCGTCCTGCGGGCCAAAATTTATGAAACCGAAGTTGTTACGGTGGATGAGCCAATCTCGGTTTCTGTAGCCAAATTTTCTGACGAAATTGGGCAGGGCGACAGGTTAACACCTGTTCTAAGCCCTGCAAAAATTGAATATCTTACAGGCGCAAGCGGCCGTTTTTATTGCGGCAGGAACCAGCGCACTCGATCTGGTTTTGCTGAGGCGATGATAGGTGATTGGTTTTCCAAATATGAAGTAGAAGTGCGGTTTTGCTTCGTCGACAGCAATGACGATGGCAAGCTAGACAAATACTTCCTGTCCGGAGCAAAAGATCCGGCCGATCAGGGGGCGCGCGATATTGTTCCGGTACCCTACACAACAAAATATCTTCAGCCCGACGAACGAGAAGGAACGGTCGAGTTAAAGGTTTTGAAGTTCAAGCCAAAAACAAATCAGATTCTCTTCAGATTGTCGGTATTCCGGAAAGATGTCCCTGAATATTTCACATATATTCTTACCGTGGACGGCGACACACCAAAAAACACATATCCCGACTTCAAGACAAATCCGAAAAAAGTACCCTACCCTGTCTATTTCCCCAATATCCTAGGCGCGGAGATAGTGGTTATGCGTGTTGATTCCGTCAAGGAAGAGGCGGAGATTAGAATTCTGAGGCATTTCCAAAGCCAATTATTCAAACCGATAGAAGTAAAAGTTCAGTATATTTATATCTACGTTTGACCGCTCTATAACCCACACTTTTCGGGAAGTGGATCGCTTCGATTTTTGCTTCAACCGCACAGATTTCCAGCATTGAAATGTAGGGTTGCCGGTGCGAGACAATGATCGCCAGACAACGGCATCGCTCTTTGACAGTTTGGATATTTAACAAGCGCGATATATGCCATTAACTTAAAGCAACAAAGGATACAAAATCATAACTGTTTTCGGTATCTTTTGTATCTTTTGAAAGCGAGGTTACGGAAATTGGCCTCCGTTTTCTTACTCTTCGCCGTGCAGGAAATGTCCTCTTTTAACGAGGGTCTGCGCTATTCCGATCGCAATCATGAGCACGCCGAAATAATATAAATACCAAATGGCAAGGCTGGTTATTTCGGAATTGGCCAAAGGTCCCAGACGCGCAAAAATAAGCAAATCGGATATTACGAAGAAAACAGCGCCAACGCCGACGCGATAACGCGGGAAATTACTGCTCCATGCCATTGCGGCCATCGCGCCCAAAATCACGCTATATGCAGCGACCTGGACACCTTCCTCGCTATTTCCCGGTAGATAAAAGGCAATAACCGGTGTCAGCACGAACAGGCAGATCGCCAACAATTTCTGGCTGAATACCGCGCCCACGCGGCGATGGCGGAAATAAATAGCAATCGCCACCAGATGGCCCGCCGCAAATGAAACCGCACCGGCAACCATCGATAGCTCGATTAACCCGTCGCCAAGGGCGTACAGGCCGAGCATCAACGCCAGCAACGCGAATTCACCCTCATGGTGACGTCGCAATGCAAAGGGCACCAGAAATCCGACTGCTGCCATCTTCCATATTATTGCGAACAGGCCGCCTTCTATCGGCAAAAACAGCCATGTTGCCGGAAAACTCAACCCGGCGAGCAAGCTTGCCAAAAGCCAAGGACGTTTGTGCGCCAGATCTTGCGCCATATGACTATACCCCTTTTCGTCAGTCTTCTTGCAAACAGCCTTGCAAAACAAGGGGGATAAATTCGGGCATCGCATCTGCGGTCAAACCCGGGCCAGCGCGGACGCCGATATCGCCGTGCAACCATGCGGCAATGGCGGCGGCATCAAAACTGTTTACGCCTTGGGCCAAGAGCCCGCAGATCAGTCCGGTCAATATGTCGCCGGATCCTGCGGTCGCAAGCCAGGGTGACGCGTGTTTGTTTACCGCCCATTTGCCGGACGGGTCGGCGATAACGGTATGCGGTCCCTTCAAAAGGACGACGCAACCAGCACGGCGCGCGGCGGCAAGAGCAGCGGGGATCGCTTCTTCATCGGCAAGATCGGGAAACAAGCGGGCAAATTCGCCCTTATGTGGCGTCATGACGTCAAAGGATTTTAAGATATTGAATAATATATGATTATTTTCCGCAAATACAGTCAGTGCATCGGCATCAAGCACGATCGGAATACCGGATTGCAGCAACCGGAGCACATTATTCTGTGTCACCGGCGTAACCCCTGCCCCCGGACCGATGGCAACGGCTTTGACCCGCTCATCCAACGGGTCATGCCCCGGATCGAACTCCTTGAGCATAATGGCCGTGACATGCGCAGCATGTTCTTGCAGCGCCGACCGGTCGCCAACAAGGGTGACCAAACCGGCCCCGACAGCCAATGCTGCCCGCGCTGCCAAACGGGAGGCTCCTGTTTTCAGGACAGGACCGCTCACCACCAGCGCATGACCGCGGCTATATTTGTGGATATCCTTTTCGGGCATGGTCAATGCCGGTTGCGCCACACTATTGTCGTCAGCAAGTCGCAGATGGAATGTCATAGGTTCACCATGCCGCTTTTGCCTGTGCTTTCCCACGAAATTTTGATAGCCGCGCCGGAATGAGTGAAGATTATGACGTGCATATCATTGGCGGAGGCCTCGCGGGCAGCGAGGCAGCATGGCAACTGGCCCGACGCGGCTTTAAAGTGCGCTTGTCCGAAATGCGGGGTTCCGGCGATACCACACCGGCCCATCAGACTGACGGCCTTGCAGAACTGGTGTGCTCCAACAGCTTCCGTTCCGATGACGCCGAAAACAACGCCGTCGGCCTGCTGCATCAGGAAATGCGTTCATTAGGTTCGCTCGTCATGGCCGCGGCCGAAATCGCCAAAGTACCCGCCGGTTCGGCTCTCGCCGTTGATCGTGACCTGTTCTCTGAAACAGTCACTAAAGAATTGGAAAATATCGGAAATATTGACATCGTCCGGGAACGGATTGACGAAATTCCTGCTGACGTTCCGGTGATTATTGCGACAGGACCGCTGACGGCAACAAATCTTGCCAATAATATCATGGCCAAAACAGGCGAAGACCGGCTTGCCTTCTTCGATGCAATTGCGCCAATCGTTTATCACGACAGTATTGATCTGGATGTCGCCTGGTACGCGTCCCGCTGGGACAAAGGCGACGGCAAAGATTACATCAACTGCCCTATGGACGAGGCACAATACCGCGCTTTTCACCAGGCTCTACTGGATGCCGAAAAGACGGAGTTTAAAGAGTGGGAGATGAACACGCCCTATTTTGAAGGGTGCATGCCGATAGAAGTAATGGCCGCCAGAGGACTGGACACACTCCGCTTTGGTCCCATGAAGCCCGTCGGCTTAGATAATCCCAAAACGGGCCGCTGGATGCATGCTGTAGTTCAGCTTCGGCAAGATAATAAGCAGGGCACGCTTTGGAATATGGTGGGCTTTCAAACCAAAATGAAGCATGCAGCTCAGGTTGAACTATTCCGAACGATCCCCGGACTGGAAAAGGCAGAATTTGCCCGTTTAGGTGGACTTCATCGAAACACCTTCATTCGTTCACCGATACTGCTGGACCGGCAACTGCGCCTGAAAACAGCACCCAATATTCGCTTCGCAGGCCAGATCACGGGCTGCGAAGGTTATGTCGAAAGCAACGCAGTCGGTCTGATGGCCGGGCTGATGACGGCTGCTGATTTGGGCGGGACCAGAATTGAGCAGCCGCCGAGCACTACGGCGCTGGGGGCTTTGCTGGGCCATATTACCGGCGACGCACATGCCGACGACTATCAGCCCATGAACGTCAATTTCGGCCTGTTCGCTCCGCTCGAAGAGAAAACCCACAAAAAGCAGCGCAAAGCGGCAATAACCGCCCGCGCGCGCGCCGATCTGGCTGAATGGATTGGAAGGTATAAATTAGCTATCTGAGACCAACTGCACTTTTGCCAAGGCTTTGACGAACAGCAACTTTGAACCTATCGCTGAAATATGCCTTACGACGCACCCGACCTCGCCAAACTGAACCTATCAGAGATCGCAGCGTTAGCCGCGGCGCGTAAATTACCTCCTATCGAGAATTGGGACCCCACGCACATTGGCGAGAGCGAAATGCGCATCGCTGCAGACGGTAAATGGTATCATCAAGGCGACGAAATCCGCAGGCCGGCAATGATCCGGGCCTTTTCAAGTCTTTTACAATGCGATGCCGATGGACAACATTGGCTCGTTACGCCGCAGCAGAAACTATCCATCGATGTTGAAGATGCACCTTTCATTGCAGTGGAAATGCAAAGCGAAGGCGAATTTGAATCGAGATGCCTGGCATTTCGCTTGAACACAGATGATTTAGTCGTTGCTGGCCCGGGCTCAGAACTGGCTTTTCGTAACGATCTGCCCTGCCTGCATGTCCGTAAAGGGCTTTGGGCAAAAATCGCTCGGTCAGCCTATTATGAGCTGGCTGAAATCGCTTTGGCAGAGTGCCCAAAAGAACCCAAAATATGGAGCAAGGGCGTGGTATTTCCGATCGGCACATCCCAATGACGTGGATTGAACGGATAAGCGCAGCTTTGACCGCTGATTGGAGCGTTGTTGTTGAAGATGAAAGAGACTTCGGGGTCAAAGAGCATCGCGCCGCAGCAGTTTTAATTCCTATCACCAACCGTCCGCAGCCTGGCGTTATACTTACACAGCGTCCAGATTGGTTGCGCAGCCATGCAGGGCAAGTCGCATTTCCGGGCGGCAAAATAGATGATGGAGACAGTGGAGCCATCTCGGCAGCATTGCGGGAGGCACATGAAGAATTGTCTATAGATCCTTCAGATGTGACGATATTGGGCGTTGCCGACACCTATTTTTCCGGGAGCGGATATCGGATTGAACCTGTCGTTGGAGTTATTCCGCCCGACCTAAACCTCATTCCAAACCCTGACGAAGTGGAGGACTGGTTCGAAGTCCCTCTATCTTTCTTGCTCGACCCAGCAAGCGCCGTAAAGAAAACTGCGGAATGGAACGGCCGGCAAAGGACTTATTACGACATGCAATGGGGCCAAAGGCGGATTTGGGGCGTCACGGCTGGTATAATTGCAAATCTGGCACGCAGGTTGTCATGAGCGACATCATACGAAGCGCAGATTGGTTTAAAGCTCCCAGCTTGAGAAACATCGTCGAGGCGCTTTCCGACGAACATGGCGGACCGCGCATCGTAGGCGGTGCCGTTAGAGATAGCCTGCTTGGTCTTGGCGTCTCCGATGTGGATTTGGCCACAACGCTGTTACCGAAAGAAGTCATGGACAGACTGGAACAAGCGGGGATAAAATCGGTGCCGACCGGAGTTGAACACGGAACGGTAACTGCAGTTGCTGATGGAAAAAATTACGAGATTACGACGTTGCGAAGAGATGTGGCAACTGACGGTCGACGCGCTGTAGTCGCTTTCTCTACGGACTGGACTGAGGACGCGGCGCGACGTGATTTCACCATAAATGCCTTATATGCCGATGGTCATACCGGAGAAATCTTCGACTATTTTAACGGCCAACAGGATTTGAAATCAGGTATTGTAAGATTTATCGGAGAGGCAGATGAGCGGATCGCCGAAGATTATCTCCGTATCTTGCGCTTCTTCCGCTTTTTTGCACGCTTCGGGACAGGGCCTGCCGACGATCGCGCATTAGCTGCATGCGCCAAAGGCGCACATGGCTTAACCGCCCTTTCAAGAGAGCGCATTGCGCAAGAACTAACACGCTTAATCACATTGCCGAACCCAATATTGTCGGTGCAATTGATGAAAGAATGTCGCATCTTCGCACAGTTTTTACCGGAGCTGGATGACAAAGTCGTTGAAAAACTGGAGACAGTTGTACGAAGGGAAGCACAGCATAATCTGGACATTTCACTCGCTGCACGGCTGTTAACGTTGCTACCGCGGGATCCGGTTGCGGTAGACAAAGTTTCAGCACGGCTTAAACTGTCAAATCGACTGAGAGAGCAACTTCTACACCGCGTAAGTGGCGAGTTGCCCACAGAATCGAATGTCCGAGAAATCGCATATCGGTGGGGCATGACCTGCGCCATCGACGTAGTTAATCTTTACGCTAGCGATAATATTTTCGAAAAATGCATTGCACGATTAACTGGTTGGAGCCTTCCTGTGTTCGAAATCAAAGGCGGCGATGTTATCGCGATGGGCGTTCCCGCCGGACCCATGGTAGCTAGAACACTGCAGAGCCTTGAGCAGTATTGGATCGATCAGGACTTCCCTGCCATGGAAGAAATGTTCACTAAATCAGTTCAGATAGTCGGCGAACTTTTGTCTGCCACAAGGAAAGCATAAGCGGCATCGCTGGTCATTGGCCTTGCGAAGTAGTAGCCCTGCCCAACCGAGCAACCTAAACGACGCAAAACTTCAGAAATTTCGCTGCTCTCGATACCTTCAGCGGTAGTTTTCATACCAAGAGCTCTTGCAAGAGACAGTACCGTCCGAACTATTGCTCGTTTATCTTTGTTGACCATCATCTCAGAGACAAAGCTGCGATCGATTTTGAGAACGTCGATCGGGAGCTGTTGTAGATACGCCAGATTTGAATAACCGGTTCCAAAGTCATCCATCGCCAAATTAGTATCAAGTGATTTGAGATCGTCCAGTAAACGTTTAGCTCCTTCCGGATCATTGATGAAGGCGCTTTCCGTGAGTTCCAACGTCATTCGATTACCAGCAATGTTGGATCCGCGAAGTGCTGACGAAACAGCTTCTACCACATCATCACGTTGAATTTGCACCGCTGACATATTAACCGAGATTCGGAAATCCTGTTGACCCAGCATGCGCTCGTCCCACAATGCTATGGTCTTTGCGGCTTCTTCCAGAGCCCAGCGACCAAGAGGCACGATTAAACCGCTTTCTTCAGCAACCGGAATAAAGTCTACCGGTGAGATCGCTCCAAGATCGGCATGTTGCCACCTTGCTAACGCCTCAAAACCACTCAGCAACCCGGTGTCGAGGTCGACAAGCGGTTGGTAGTGAAGTTCGAGTTCCCCCATTTGCAGAGCGCGGCGGAGATCGGTTTCCATGCTGAAACGGCGGCGTGCAGTATCAACCGTTCCGGGAGTATAGAGCTCAAAAGACTTGGTGAATTTCGCCTTTTTCAGAGCAATTTGGGCATGGCGCAGCGTATCCATTGGATCATCACTTCCAACCCGGCCTATCGCAGCAGCAGCGGCGCAGTCTACTTGTATCTCCAGACTGGAAAGCTGGCATGGTTTGAGAAATGCGTCGGTTAATCGTTGGGCGATGTGTCGGACATTGACGGTATCGTCATCCATTTGAACAAAAAGAGCGAATTCGTTTCCACCAAGACGGCAGAGGATTTCGTTGGAACGGATTCGGGAATTTAGTCGGCGGGCGACGGTGATGATGAGTTCGTCGCCGACCATTGCTCCAGCGGATTCATTAATTCGGCTGAACCTTGCGAGGTCTATGAGAATGATGGCGTAACCCTTGGCCGAGCCGCTCTCAACCAAGGTTTCAAGCCGATTTTCGATCTCTTCTTCGAATCCGGTGCGATTGCAAAAACCGGTCAGGCTGTCGCTGAGCATTTCGCGTCGGAGATTGAGGCGGCTGGTGGCTTCGGCGGTCCTGTCCACCATCGAAAGCAGGATCATGCTTCCGTTTATGCCAAACCGGGCGATGCTGATTTCCAACTCGCGCTTGTTGACGGGATCGGGCGACTGCCAGCATTCAAAATGCGTTTCCCGGCCCTCGTCCACCATGGAGAAAGCCCGGTCGGCCAGCGTACCCAGATCGAGGCCGGATTCACGTTCAAAACCCAATGCGAGTTCGTCAAATTTGGGATTGCTCAGAACATATTCGACGCGATCGGCCTGAAGCCGGAAAATCGCACCTGCAATCGGCAGAGACGCCAGCCAGCCATATTCAAGCCGCGGATCAACCTGATTCAGCGAAGCAACCTTAGGCAGCTTAGCGCTGAAAGGGGACAATTCGGCAATATCGCGGCGGATAATATGCTTCATTCCAACAGGCCATAAGGCCTAGTTGTAAAAAATCGTCACCTAAGTTGTGGTGGATATTTGGTTAATTTTTGGCGAGGCCGCCATTAGTCAAACCGGTTATTCCGCGGAAATCCTTGAGGTGGAAGCCGTCCGGCTGCTCCGCGTGCGACACGCCACAGCGACATGTCATTTTCGGTCCGCGTTCGACCACTTTCGCCCCCCATGGCCCAACTCAACCCCTCGCTCAGACGGAAGCACATTGCATCGGCAAGGCCGCCATCTTTATAGCGCTGCAACGTCACACCCTGCCCTTTAGACATTTCCGGCACTTCACTGAGCGGGAACACTACAAGCTTCCGGTTATCGCCCACGACCGCCAGATACTGATCCTTCAGCAAGGCATCATCGTCTGTTTCAGGCGGCGCGGGGCGCACGACCTTCAACCGTGCACCGGGTTTGAGCGTCACAACGCCCCGTCCTTTGCGCGTTTCGGCAATGACATCCGCCATTTTCGCAATGAAACCCTTACCCGTCGAAGCGGCGAGCAACATGCGGCCATTGGGCGTAGCGGGCAGAACCGAAACGATATCATTGCCCGCTTCGATATCCACCATCGATCCCACAGGTTCACCAAAACCACGTGCGCCGGGAAGCTTGTCCGCACCCAAGGTATAAAAACGACCATTTGCCGTGGCGATCAGGATTTTGTCAGTTGTCTGGGTGTGGAAAGCGAAAGCGAGGCTGTCGCCTTCCTTGAATTTGTAGTCCGCCTTTGCCGACAGGTCCGCATGGCCCTTCATGGCCTTTATCCAGCCCCGTTTCGACATGATCACCGTTACCGGTTCCCGCTCGACGAAAGCCTCCAGAGAAATCTCCCGCGCCTGCCCTGCTTCCTCCAGCGATGTACGACGGCGGCCCAGTTCGGTATCCTCGGCATAGCCTTTGCGCAACGCAGCCAAATCCTTTTTCAGCCTCGTCTTCTGCCGGGCAGGGCTTTCGATCAGCTTTGCAAGATCTTCCCTCTCCGCCCGCAATTCATCCAGTTCGCGGCGGAGCTCCATTTCCTCAAGGCGGCGCAAGGAACGAAGGCGCATGTTCAAAATCGCTTCGGCCTGCCGGTCGTTTAACTGGAACTCCTCCATCATGACCGGCTTGGGTTCATCCTCGGTACGGATGATCTCGATAATCCGGTCCAGATTGAGGAAGGCGATGATATAACCCTCAAGCAACTCCAGTCGCGCATCGATCTTGTCGAGCCGATGCTGTGACCGGCGCACCAGCACTTCAAGCTGATGGTGAAGCCAGTGCCGCAGCACCTCGCCAATTCCCATGACACGTGGCGTCCGCTCGGCATCCAAAACGTTGAGATTGAGCGAAAAGCGGGTTTCGAGATCGGTCAGGCGAAACAGCGCATTTTTCAAATCATCGGGATCGACATTGCGACTTTTTGGGACAAGCACGATACGGATCTGCTCGTCGCTTTCATCCCGGATATCTTCCAGAATGGGCAGTTTCTTGTCGGCTATCAGTTGGGCAATCTGTTCGATCAACTTGCCTTTTTGGACCTGGTACGGAATTTCCGAAATGACCAGTTGCCAGGTTCCGCCGGATTGTTTTTCAACCCCTGTTGGTTCCCAATTACCAGCATCATCACGGCCAGTCGAAAATCGTGCCCGGACCCGCATCGCGCCGCGTCCACTGGCATAGGCAGCACTGATAACATCCTTGCTGTCGACCAATATGCCGCCGGTCGCAAAATCGGGGCCCTGGATAATGCCCATGATCTGGTCATGCGAACCGGACGGCTCGTCGATCAATAATGTGGCCGCATCAATGATTTCCGCGACATTGTGTGATGGAATACTTGTTGCCATCCCGACCGCGATGCCGCTTGCGCCGTTGGCAAGCAAATTGGGGAAAAGACCGGGCATAACCTCGGGCTCTTCATCCTCGCCATTATAAGTTGGCCGGAAATCAGCCGCATTCTCATCCAGACCGTTCATCAATTCGATTGCGGTCTTCGTCAGGCGGGCCTCTGTATAACGATAGGCTGCGGCATTATCGCCATCGATATTGCCAAAATTCCCCTGCCCGTCGACAAGCGGGTAACGGAGCGAAAAAGTCTGTGCGAGCCGCACCATGGCGTCATAGACCGACTGGTCGCCATGTGGGTGATATTTACCGATAACATCGCCTACGACGCGGGCGCATTTCTTGTACCCCTGCGATGGATCGAGTTTCAGCAGACGCATTGCCCACAACAACCGCCGGTGCACAGGTTTCAGTCCATCGCGCAAATCCGGCAAGGACCGCGCGGTAATGGTCGACATGGCATAGATCAGATACCGTTCGGACAATGCGGCATCAAAAGGCGCATCGACAACGGCGTCGAACGGGTCTTCCGGCAATGTATCAACTGTATCGGACATTGCTGCCCCGATAGCGGCGGTTATGCACGTCGCAAAGTGGCGAATTCAGCAATCCACAGATTTGTTATCAATCGCCCGCTCTGCTAACGGGGCCGCGACTCCGAACATCTGCTGAAAGCCGTATCCATGATCCCTCGTTATTCACGTCCTGCCATGACCAAAATCTGGGAGCCGGAGAACCGTTTCAAGATCTGGTTCGAAATCGAGGCGCATGCCACCGACGCCCTTGCCGAATTGGGTGTGGTGCCAAAATCTGCAGCCGAAGCATTATGGGCCTGGTGGGCGACAAATCCTGCAATCGACGTGGCAGCCATTGATGCCATTGAGGCAGTGACAAAGCATGATGTTATCGCGTTTCTGACATGGGTTGCCGAACAGGTTGGCGATGAAGCCCGCTTCATGCACCAGGGCATGACATCGTCCGACGTTCTGGACACCTGTCTTGCAGTGCAGTTGACCCAGGCGACGGATATTCTTCTGGCCGATATGGATGCGCTTCTCGCGGCGCTGAAGACCCGGGCAATGGAGCATAAATTTACGCCGACGATCGGTCGTAGCCATGGTATTCATGCCGAACCTGTAACGTTCGGACTTAAACTGGCCCAGGCATATGCCGAATTTGCACGTGGGCGTGACCGTCTTGTCGCCGCCCGCGCAGAGATTGCGACATGCGCGATATCGGGTGCAGTCGGCACGTTCGCCAATATCGACCCCAAGGTTGAATCGCATGTTGCGGGTAAATTGGGTCTTTCGGTTGAGCCTGTTTCAACGCAGGTTATCCCGCGCGACCGGCATGCCATGTTTTTCGCCATTTTGGGCGTCATTGCATCGTCCATCGAACGGCTGGCCATCGAAATACGCCATTTGCAGCGGACCGAAGTATTGGAGGCGGAGGAATATTTCTCGCCGGGACAAAAAGGCAGTTCGGCAATGCCGCACAAGCGGAACCCGATCCTGACCGAAAATCTGACCGGTCTTGCCCGCATGGTCCGGAGCGCCGTGACACCTGCCATGGAAAATGTGGCACTTTGGCATGAGCGCGACATTTCGCATTCCTCCGTCGAACGCTATATCGGCCCCGATGCAACAATCACGCTCGACTTCGCTCTTGGGCGGTTGACGGGCGTTGTCGAAAAGCTGCTTGTATATCCGGCACGCATGCAAAAAAATCTGGACCGTATGGGCGGCCTCGTCCATTCGCAACGTGTTCTGCTTGCACTTACCCAGGCCGGTATCAGCCGCGAGGATAGCTATGCCATCGTACAACGCAACGCGATGAAGGTATGGGAATCCGATGGCGCATTGTCTCTATTGGAACTGCTAAAGGCGGATCCCGATGTAACCGCGAAAATGAGTGCGGAGGAAATCGAGGACCGTTTCAATCTCGATTATCATTTCAAACATGTGGACACGATTTTCAAACGGGTGTTCGGTGAGGCCGTAAACTCATAAATAGCGTCGTCGAGGCGTCAAAATGGCAAAGATATCGGGCCAAAATGCGCGCTGTAAGGCAGTTATTCTGCCTGCAAGCGTATTTTGGTTCGAGATCGAAGCCATTTTGGCGTCCCGAAGGGATTTGACCCATTTTGCCCATGGCTGCGTCAGAAAGCCTTGAGATATATCTATATCCCAGCGGCTTCCTTCCTTTCCTCAAGCAAAATGGCCTCAAACCTCGACGACGATATTTATGAGTTCACGGCCTGAGTTATTCCCCCTACCCAAGTCGCCAAACTTTCCATAAGGTAAAACAAAAGGAGCCGACACCCCATGCGATTTTTGAAAACATTAATCTGGGTGACCGTGATTGTCGGCCTGATTGTGTTTGCAACGAACAATTGGGTGCCCGTCTCTATCAGCCTGTGGGGCGGCATGCGGCTTGACACCAAATTGCCTGCGCTTGTGATTGCCGCTTTCATGCTCGGCTTTTTCCCGCTCTATTTTATTCACCGCACGGTATTGTGGCGAATGAAACGGCGCCTTTTGACGCTGGAGGGCAATCAGCGGACGGCCACATTCCCATCACCGCCGCCCGTTCCCCCGCGGCCAAGCTATGTTCCGGGTGATGCGGCATGACCAATCCTCTCTACGTCGCGATCGACACACCCTATCTTGATGACGCGGTGGAACTGACCAAACGGATCAAACATCATGTCGGCGGCGTTAAGCTTGGTCTCGAATTTTTCTGTGCCAATGGCCATCATGGTGTCCATGAAGTCCAAAAGCTGGGTTTACCGATCTTTCTTGATCTGAAGTTGCACGACATCCCCAATACGGTTGCCAAAGCCATGCAGGCTATCAACGTGCTGGAACCAGCCATTGTTACTATCCACGCCGCCGGCGGCCGGGCAATGATGGAGGATGCCAAGGCTGCGGCCGGTGCCCACACCAAAGTCGTCGCAGTGACTGTTTTGACGAGCCTCGACGATCATGATTTGAGCCGTGTCGGCGTACCCGACAGCCCGGATTCTCAGGTTGCGCGCCTTGCGGCACTTGCCCAGGAAGCTGGTCTGGATGGTATCGTTTGTTCAGGCCATGAGGTGAAAGCGGTCAAAAGGCTGTGGAAAGACGGATTCTTCGTTGTTCCCGGCCTTCGTCCGGAGGGAGGGCAAAGCGGCGATCAGAAACGCACCGTGACGCCACGACAAGCGCGCGACGATGGCGCAAGCGTTCTTGTTGTAGGACGACCCATCACCAAGGCAGAAAACCCGGATGAAGCAGCGCGGGCTATTGTCGGGACTCTCTGATGTCCGATCATGCGACGCCAAATCTGCCGTCGCGTGACTATACAAACACAATCAACTTTTATAGACGACTGGGCTTCGAAACGAGTTAGCATGACAGCAACTGGTTGATTCTCGAACGAGGCGGCCTTTGCCTTGAGTTTTTCCGCTATCCCGATCTGGACGCGGCACAAAGTTCGTTCAGTTGCTGCCTCCGACTGGACGATGTCTATGCATTTCACAAAATATGTCTGGACGCCGGTATTCCCGAAAAAACGACCGGTTGGCCACGTATACATCCGCCGAAGCGGGCACATAGCGGTATGGTTGTCGGCTATCTGGTCGACCTAGACGGGACATTGTTGCGGCTTGTGCAAAATCCCGAATAAGACGCCGGATTGTGAACTTCAGGGTGACGAACGCAACGGGTTCGGCTAACCGCGCCGACATGCCAACCCAAATCAAAATTTGTGGCCTCAAGGATGAGGCTGGTGTCGATGCCGCTGCGCGTGCCGGGGCCACCCATATCGGGCTCAATCTCTACGAGAAAAGCCCCCGTTATCTTCCGCTCGAGCATGCTGCAGCCTTGCGCATGCGAACACCTGAACAATTCAAGGTCGTCCTGCTGCTCGTTAACGCGGAACCGGGTTATACGGCAAAGGCGCTCGAAATTGTGAAACCAGATGTGGTCCAGTTCCACGGCACGGAAACAGCGGAGTGGTTGCGCGTTCTCAAAGGCGTAACCTCTGTTGAAATCTGGAAGGCGTTAGGCGTGAAGGACGCGGAAACGCTCAAGAAAAGTGCGCGCTATATAGGTGCTGCCGACCTGTTGCTGTTCGACGCGCCCGCGCAGGCTTTGCCAGGTGGTACCGGCATGCGATTTGACTGGTCTCTACTTGCCGACCACCGACATGAAATTCCGTGGGGATTGGCCGGGGGATTAACATCCGCGAACGTTGCCGAAGCCCTTCGCCAGACACAGGCGCCGTTGGTGGACACCTCATCGGGGGTGGAGTCCGCTCCGGGCATCAAGGATATGGACAAGATTGCCCAGTTCTGCAAAGCGGTGCGCGACCATGACAACAGCTGAACCCACCCCGAACTCATTCCGCAACCAACCCGACGAGAATGGCCATTTTGGCCAGTTTGGCGGACGGTATGTAGCGGAAACATTGATGCCGCTCGTACTTGATCTCGAACGCCATTACCGGCTTGCTAAAACCGACCCGGCGTTTCAGGCGCAGTTCGACGATTTGCTTGAGCATTATGTCGGACGCCCTTCCCCACTATATTATGCAGAACGACTGACGGAAGAGGTGCGGAAAACGGCACCGGAAGGTAAAGGCGCCCAAATCTGGTTCAAGCGGGATGAACTGAACCACACCGGCGCGCACAAGATAAACAACTGTATCGGCCAGATATTGTTGGCTATCCGGATGGGCAAAACGCGCATCATTGCCGAAACCGGCGCAGGCCAGCATGGCGTGGCCACGGCTACCGTCTGCGCGCGCTTTGGTCTTCCCTGTTTCATTTATATGGGTGCCAAAGATGTCGAACGGCAGCAGCCCAATGTGTTCCGCATGCGGCTTTTGGGTGCAGAAGTTATCCCGGTAACGTCGGGCGCGAATACGCTGAAAGATGCGATGAACGAGGCGCTGCGGGACTGGGTCGCCAATGTACACGATACATTCTACATCATCGGCACGGCAGCCGGACCGCATCCCTACCCCGAACTGGTCCGCGATTTTCAAAGCGTTATCGGCAAGGAAGCCCGGGCCCAATTGCTGAGCCGGACGGGCCGGCTGCCCGACATGCTTGTGGCGGCCATAGGTGGCGGATCAAATGCTATCGGGCTATTCCACCCCTTTCTTGACGACAAGGATGTGGCGATGCTGGGTGTAGAGGCCGCAGGTCACGGCCTGGACAAGGAGCATGCCGCAAGTCTGGCGGGTGGACGCCCCGGAATCTTGCATGGCAACAAAACCTATCTGCTTCAGGATGAAGACGGCCAGATTGCCGAGGCACATTCCATCTCGGCAGGGCTTGACTATCCTGGCATCGGACCGGAGCATAGCTGGCTGAAGGAAATAGGCCGGGTGCGTTATGACAGCGTTACCGATAGCGAGGCTCTGAACGCTTTTCAGCTGCTCTGCCGTACCGAGGGGATCATCCCCGCTCTTGAACCTGCCCACGCCATCGCAGCCGTGGAACGCGAGGCCCGGAAAATGGATCGGGACCAGATCATATTGGCGAACCTGTGTGGCCGGGGAGACAAGGATATCTTCACCGTGGCTGAAGCTTTGGGTACGACGATATGACTCGTCTATCTTCGGCATTTTCCAAGCCCCATGCCGCTTTGGTGACCTTTATCACGGCAGGTGATGGAGACACCGCGGCCAATCTGGATGCGCTTGTGGCCGGGGGCGCGGACGTCATTGAACTCGGTATGCCGTTCACAGACCCGATGGCCGACGGTCCCGCGATTCAGGAAGCAAATATCCGCAGTCTGGGCGCCGGAACCACCACCGCTGACATTTTCGCAATCGCTGCCGCATTCCGCGCGCGCCACCCGGACACGCCGCTTGTGCTGATGGGCTATGCCAACCCAATGACGATCCGGGGCGGGGAATGGTTTGCTTCCGAGTGCAACAAAGCGGGCGTGGATGGCGTTATCTGCGTCGACATTCCGCCAGAGGAAGACGCCGAGCTTGGCCCCGTGCTGCGCGCGGCGGGTATCGACCTGATCCGCCTCGCCACGCCGACCACCGACAAGGCGCGGCTGCCAGCGGTACTCGATGGCGCGTCCGGATTTCTCTATTATGTCAGTGTCGCCGGCATCACCGGCCTGCAACAGGCTGCACAGACCAGCATTGACGAAGCTGTGGCCCGCCTGAAATCCTATACCGATTTGCCCGTCGCAGTCGGCTTTGGCGTCCGCACACCAGAACAAGCCGCCAATATCGCGCAGGTTGCCGATGGGGTGGTTGTCGGGTCCGCACTTGTGGAGCTTGTCGCGCGGCATGGCAGCAATGCTGCTGGTGCCTTGCAGGATTATGTGGCATCCCTGAAACACGCAATTGTCGCAGCCAGAAAGGCGTAACTATGAACTGGGTCACCCGCGTACGCAACGCTATCCCCTTCATCGCGAAACGCGAAACAGCGGAAACTCTGTGGCACAAGTGCAAGGGCTGCAACGCCATGATTTTCCTGAAGGAATTTGAGGAAAATCAATCGGTCTGTCCCAAATGCGACCATCATGGCCGCATTGGACCTGCGGAACGTTTTGCGGCCCTGTTTGACGATGACAGCTACGAAGTTCTGAAGCCCCCTGTCGTGGGTGAAGATCCGCTGAAGTTCAAGGATACCAAAAAATATACAGACCGCATCAAGGCGGCTCGCCTCGCAACGGGTGAACAGGACGCCATGATCAGCGCCAAAGGTGAAATCAATGGCCAGACAGCGGTGATAAGCGTTCAGGATTTCGCATTCATGGGCGGATCCATGGGCATGGCCGTAGGCGAAGCCTTTATCGACGCGGTCAAGGTCGCGATCCGCGCGAAATGTCCATATATCATTTTTACTGCCGCAGGCGGGGCACGGATGCAGGAAGGAATCTTGTCCCTGATGCAAATGCCGCGCTCAACTGTGGCCATTCAGATGCTTCATGATGCCGGCCTTCCCTATATTGTAGTTCTGACCGATCCAACCACCGGGGGCGTTACAGCGTCCTACGCAATGCTTGGCGACGTGCAGATTGCCGAACCCGGTGCGTTAATCGGTTTTGCAGGACAACGCGTCATCGAGCAGACGATTCGGGAGAAGCTTCCGGAAGGCTTCCAGCGCGCCGAATATCTGCTTGAACATGGGATGATCGACATGGTGACCCACCGTCATGATTTGCGCGGCACATTGTCGCAGTTAATCGGCTTTTTGGCGCCTGAGAAAAAGGCGGCTTGAGGTAAGACGGTTGGTTTTCCAACCCCGTCATCCTAAAACAAGTTCAGGCTGACGCCCTTCAAATTTGGCCCCACTAAATCACATGCCTGATCACGCCCACTCGACCGATCCCGCCGTCCAGGCACAGCTCGACCGGCTGACAATGCTGTCCCCGGGCCGCGATGTTTTGGGCCTCGAACGCATCACGGCATTGCTCGACAGGTTAGGTAATCCGCATCTCGAACTACCTCCGGTCTTTCATGTTGCCGGTACCAATGGGAAAGGCTCGACCTGCGCCTTTTTGAGGTCAGCTATCGAGGCTGACGGTAAAACCACCCATGTCTATTCAAGTCCGCATCTGGTGCGGTTTAACGAGCGTATTCGTGTAGCGGGACAACTGATCGACGATGCCACGCTTGCCACCCTATTGTCCGAAGTGCTTGACCATGCCGAGGGTTTGCAGGCGAGCTTTTTCGAAGTCACAACAGCGGTAGCGTTCCTCGCCTTTGCCCGATCGACTGCCGACGCGTGCATCGTGGAGGTCGGTCTTGGCGGACGTTTGGATGCAACCAATGTTCTGGTTGGCCCTGCAGCCTGTGGCATTGCGTCGCTGGGTATCGATCATGAGGCATTTCTTCTCGCGCCTGAGGCAGGGACGCCCGAGGCACCACTCGACCGAATTGCATTTGAAAAGGCGGGAATAGCAAAAGCCGGATCACCGCTTGTCATTCAGAAATACACGCCATCAATGTTCGATACAATTGCCGCTGCCGCGCACCGAGCAAATGCGAAGCTGCTGGCACGTGGAACGCATTGGGATGCCGCGGTATATGAAGGGCACCTCCATTATCGTGATGACAAGGGGAAACTCACCCTTCCCCTGCCCCGCATGCCCGGCACACATCAGGCCGACAATGCAGCGCTAGCCATCGCGATGCTGCGGCACCAGTCGGCACTTGCGATACCCGAAGCGGCACTGGCTGCGGCGATGGAATGGACCCGTTGGCCTGCGCGGATGCAATTACTGGCTGACGGTCCCCTAAAGGCAAAATTGCCCCCGGGTCGGAATATCTGGCTTGACGGGGGCCATAATCCGGATGCCGGAATGGCCATTGCAAAGCTTCTCGAAAACGGACCGCCGGTTCACGTCATTCTCGGTCTGCTCAAAAACAAGGACGCAGTCGGATTTCTGAAACCCTTGGCAAGCAAGATCGCATCACTGCATGCTGTGCCCATTACCGGGCATGAACATCATGATCCAAAAGATCTGTGTTTGCTGGTCAAGGACGGGATGGGTGTTGTGCACGCCGATCCTGTCGCATCTGTGTCCGAAGCCCTGGACCGCATTGCGGAACACGGCGCACATGGCGATGTGCTCATTTGCGGTTCGCTTTATCTAGCCGGCGAAGTCTTACGGGATAATGCGCAGATACCGGATTGAGTACGATTGAACAGGGTCAAGCCGTTTTCGACTTACCCTGTCCTTTCCAAGCCAGCAAACCACCAACAACCAATACTCCTGCAAAGAGCGCGGTGATATTGTTGGCAAGTTCCAGCGGTTGCGACAGGAGAAGTCCGATCAGGCCCGCTACAACGAGGACAAAACCAAAAATGCGTACCGGACCAACCGGTTCCTTTAATGCCTTTTCGTCAATCGCATCGACTTGATGAATGCTCTGGACGACATACCCCTTGCTCCACAAGACCCACAACAGGATCATCCCCGGGATCGCGGCAACAACGGTAAAGCCCCAAAAGCCAACCCAACCCACTTTTTCGGCGATAATGCCCGCAGGTCCGGCCATGAACGTCCGCCCGACACCGGCAAAGGAAGACAGCAGGGCAAATTGGGTCGCGGTGTAGGCGATGCTAGACAGACCCGACAAATAGGTTGTGAATACGGTCAGACCAATGCCGCTGGTCATGTTTTCGGTGCAGATCGCGGCAACCATCATCCAATAATTGTTGCCGGATGCGGCCAGTATCATGAACATGACGTTCGAAAACATCATCATCAGTCCAGAAATGAGCAGCGCACGCCCCATGCCAAGCCACAAGATGAAGGGCGCCCCCAACGCGGATCCTACAATCAAGGCCCCAAAGCCCCAGAGTTTGTTTGCGGAGATATAATCCAGATCGGAAAAGCCTAAATCGACGATCATCGGGCTCAGCATTGCCTGTCCCATGGCATCGCCGACTTTATAGACAAGCACAAAGCCCAAAATGATAAAGGCGCCATGCCGGGTCAGAAATTCACGGAATGGATTGACCACTGCTTCGGTTAGCCATTGGCCGGGTTTCATGCCGGACACATGGGCGAAACGGTCAACAAATTTACCCGGTCCTGCCCAAAGAGCACCGATAATGGCGGGAATGATGCAAAAGGCCGTTAATCCGTAAGCGGTTGCCCATCCAAGCCCCAGCCCCTCTTGCGAGGCAAAGTAAATGGTACCTGCACCTGCAATTAGGTTTCCGGTGCGGTATCCAAACTGATTGGTGGCCGTCCCGTGGGCAAATTCGTCTTCTTCCAATATTTCAATTCGATAGGCATCAATCACAATATCCTGCGTTGCAGAGAGGAATGCTGTAATCAGCGCCCAAATCGCAAAAAGAGTCATGTTACCCGGTTGCGGGTTGCTCGCCCCCAATTGCCATATCGAAAAGAACAGGAGCGCCTGCACGAAAAACAGCCAACTGCGTCTCTGCCCAAAGGCTTTTGTCAAAATGGGCAGATGGAGTTTGTCGACGAGCGGCGCCCACAGAAATTTGATTGTGTAGGGAATACCCAAAGCCACCGCAAAACCGATCGTCGCCGTGTCGATGCCAACTTTTGCAAGCCAGAATGTCATGGTGGCGACCAGCAGGGTGAGCGGGAATCCGCTGGATATTCCGAGTAGAAAAGTGATGACCGGATTTTTACGGAGATAAGGACGAAACGCCGGAACCATCAACGCGATCACGGGCAGTGCCGCGAGAATAGCTACAAAAATGAAAAAGCGTATTAAATCGACCGACATCCGGACCCCTCCGATATTCTTTGCGTGAATGACTAACGTCATTTTCCTGAATGGCCAGTGACTTTAATAACGAAGTGCAATTCGCAATGCAGTGGCATCAACAGTGGCGTGACTTTTCGATCACAATGCGTCAAAGGCGCAAGGATGGCTAAACCACCTACCAGAGCGCCTGCGCGCCCCGCAAAACCACCACGCCTGCGCTGGGACAAAAAGCCTGCACGAAAACCGCGCCCGGATGCCGCACCATCCAAAGGTGCTCTGGAACGCAAGGATGGCGAAGAGCGGATTGCCAAACTGCTTGCCCGTGCCGGCGTAGCTTCGCGCCGCGAAATTGAACGCATGATTGCAGATGGACGGATCACGCTGAACGGTGAAAAGGTCGAAACACCGGCAACCTTGCTGAAATCTCTGCATGGCGTGGCTGTAGATGGCAAAGCGGTGGGCCAACCGGCGCCGACGCAACTCTATCTTTTTCACAAACCCGAAGGGTGCCTGACAGCCGAGCGTGACTTTAGCGGGCGCAAGACCATTTATGATGTGCTGCCCAAGGATTTGCCGCGTCTGATGCCTATTGGCCGGCTCGACCTCAATACCGAAGGTTTGCTCTTGCTGACCAATGACGGTGAATTCAAACGGCAGATGGAGTTGCCTTCCACCGGCATCGAACGGACGTATCGGGCCCGCTGCTTTGGTGACGTGACGCAGGAACAACTGGAAGAGTTGATCCACGGCATCGAAATCGACGGGGTACGTTACGGTCAGATTGACGCCAATCTGGAACGGCGTACAGGGCGAAATGGCTGGATCGAAATGACCCTGACCGAAGGAAAGAACCGCGAAGTTCGACGCGTATTGGAACATCTCGGACTGGAAGTCAGTCGCTTGATCCGTACCCGCTACGGCCCCTTTATTCTGGGGGACATGGCGCCGGGCACCGTCGGCGAAGTACGCCGGGTTGATCTGATTGCGTTTCGAAAGACTTTGAACTGATGCGTATCATTGCTGGTCAATGGCGTTCGCGTCCTCTGGTAGCGCCCAAGGGAGACACAACCCGCCCGACGGCGGACCGCACCCGCGAAACATTGTTTTCCATGCTGAATAGCCGCCTTGGTTCTTTTGAGGATTTGGCCGTGCTCGACCTGTTTGCAGGATCGGGTGCTTTAGGACTTGAAGCATTGTCGCGCGGGGCTGCGCATTGCACATTCGTCGAACAGGACGCCAATGCTCTGAAAGCTCTCGAAACCAATATCGACAAACTGGCTGCCAAAGGGCAGTCGGATATACGTCGCGGCTCGGTGCTTTCCTTAGGTTCGGCCATCAAGCCTTTCGACCTTGTTCTGATGGACCCTCCCTATGCAAGTGGTGCAGGATCGGTCGCACTGGATAAACTGGCGCGTCTGCGCTGGTTTGCTCCTTCGGCATGGATCAGCATCGAAACGGGCATAAAGGAAACAGTCGACGTCAAAGGTTTTGTTATCGATACCGTTCGTGACGTCGGCAAAGCGCGGCTAACACTGCTCCGCCCGGACGACACGCTTTGACGTCCCCCAAAATGTCGGGCGGTGATTGGGGAATCATCCTCCTTCTGTCGCTGCTGTGGGGTGGCGCATTTTTGATGATCGCACTCGGTTTGCGGAGCTTTCCTCCCATTACCCTTGCCTTCATGCGCATGGCTCTTGCCGTCCCGTTCATGTTGCTGGCACTCCGATTTATGGGCCAGAAACTGCCCAGTGATGCACGCAGCTGGCGGCAGCTATTCATATTAGGCGGCCTTAACGCCGCCTTCCCCTTCATGCTCTTTTTCTGGGGGCAATCTTTCATCAGTACAGGCCTGGGTTCGATACTGAATGCCACGACGCCCTTATGGGGCGTGTTGCTGGCTCATCTGTTCACCCGGGACGAAAAAGCGACTTCGTCGCGGCTTTTGGGCGTGTTCCTTGGGCTGGCCGGCATTGTTGTCATGGTCGGCACGGGCGCGCTCAAGGGAATGACCAGCGATGTGGTGGCGCAGCTTGCCTGTCTCAGCGCCACGGTCCTCTACGCTTTGGCGGCGATTTACGGACGCACCCTGTCCCAAACCACTATGACGCCATTTGTTGTGGCAACCGGGCAGGTATTTACCGCAGCCGTGCTGATCTTGCCGTTCATGTTGGTAATTGATCATCCATGGACCCTGCCCTTCGCACGATGGGATGCATGGATTGGCGCAATTGGTCTTGCCGTTCCATCAACAGCCTTTGCCTATTTTCTGTATTTCCGTCTCATTGACCGTGCCGGCGCATCCAATGCGATGCTCGTCGCTTTCATCCAGCCTGTCGTGGCGATCTTGCTGGGGGTCGTGGTCCTCGGCGAGTCCGTTGCGATAAAGGAAATGATCGGCGCGGCGTTGATTGCTTGTGGCCTGGTCGCAATTGATGGACGCCTATTTGCAAAGCTTGCGCAGAGGCGTTCCGTTCCCTAACTGTTCGCTAATGCCCGAAGCAAATCTCCAAAATGATCCGCCGTGGTTGAACGGCCTGAATCCGCCGCAGCGTGAAGCTGTTCTAACGACCGAGGGGCCCGTCCTTTTGCTCGCTGGTGCCGGCACCGGCAAAACAGCCGCGTTGACCGCGCGAATGGCGCAGATACTCTATACACGGCTGGCATGGCCATCGGAGATATTGGCCGTGACCTTCACCAACAAGGCTGCACGCGAAATGCGCGAGCGGATCGGGGCAATGGTAGGTGAAGCCGTCGAAGGTATGCCATGGCTTGGGACATTTCACAGCATCGGCGCCAAGTTACTCCGTCGCCATGCCGAAGTGGTCGGCTTGCAGAGCAATTTCACGATTATTGATACCGATGACCAGATCCGCCTGCTAAAACAACTGATCCAGTCCGAAGACCTCGATGAGAAACGCTTTCCCGCCCGCGGGCTGGCCGCATTGCTCGACAAATGGAAAAATGCGGGAAAATCGCCGTCCGACCTCGATGCCGCCGATAATGAGGCTTATGCCAATGGCAAAGGCCAGCGAATGTACGCACTCTATCAGGCGCGTTTGCTGGCGTTAAATGCGTGCGACTTTGGTGACTTGTTGCTGCATGGGCTGAACCTGCTCAAGAATAATCGCGACATTCTCGAAAAATATCAGGGGCAGTTCAAATATATACTGGTGGACGAATATCAGGACACAAACGCGGTGCAGTATCTCTGGCTTCGTCTGCTCGCGCAGAAGCGCAAGAACATATGCTGTGTGGGCGATGACGATCAGAGCATCTATTCCTGGCGCGGGGCTGAGGTCGCGAATATCCTGCGGTTCGAGAAGGATTTTCCGGGTGCGAAAATCATCAAGCTCGAGCAGAATTACCGGAGCACCCCGCATATACTGGCTGCGGCAAGCGGTTTGATCGATTCCAACAGCGCGCGCCTAGGCAAGACATTGTGGACGGAGCTTGATGAAGGCGAAAAAGTCCGCATCATCGGCGTTTGGGATGGTCCGGAAGAAGCCCGGCGTGTGGGCGAGGAAATCGAAAGCTTGCAGTATAAAGGCGAAAGCCTCGACAGCATTGCCATACTTGTCCGCGCCCAACACCAGACGCGCGAATTTGAAGACCGGTTTATCCAGATCGGAATGAACTATCGCATCGTCGGTGGATTCCGTTTCTATGAACGGGCCGAAATTCGCGATGCGATTGCCTATTTGCGGGTCGTCAATCAACCTGCCGATGACCTTGCGTTCGAACGGATCGTCAACGTCCCCAAACGCGGGATTGGGGATAAGGCTGTGGAAAAAATCCACATCGTTGCGCGTACCGACAAGACACCTTTAACGGTCGCAGCCGCCCGATTGGTCGGAACGGACGAACTATCCGGCAAAGCGCGCAAGTCGCTTGCCGATCTGGTCGTCGACATCGCCCGTTGGCGGGACGAAGCATCGCGCATGACACCGGCGGATCTGACACGCCTGATACTGGACGAAAGCGGCTACACCGCCGTTCTGCAGGCAGAACGCAGCGTCGAAGCGTCAGGGCGGCTTGAAAACCTGAACGAACTCACGCGCGCGATGGAAGAATATGAAACGCTGGGCGAGTTTCTCGAACATGTCAGCCTCGTCATGGACAATGAACGGGGCGACCCGGGCGCCAGTGTGACGATTATGACGATACACGCGGCCAAAGGCCTAGAGTATGACAATATATTCCTTGTTGGCTGGGAAGACGGCATTTTCCCGTCACAGCGCGCACTGGATGAAGGCGGGCTCGCCTCATTGGAAGAAGAGCGCCGGCTGGCCTATGTTGCCATCACACGGGCGCGGCGGAAATGCACAATCATTCACGCCGCCAATCGACGCATATATGGCCAATGGACGTCAAGCATCCCCAGCCGATTCATTGAAGAACTGCCGCTAGAGCATATAGAGGCAGAGCAGACTATGACCGGCGGTGCATCCCTTTGGCGGGCGAACTGGTCCGAACATTCGGATCCCTTCGCCCACCTCGCCGCTGCCAATCAGGGCCGTAGCAACGCGCGAGGCCCCGGGTGGCAGAGGGCAACGACCAGTGGCGGGTTCAATCCCCGTCCGCAGCGTATCGCCGAAAACACGCGCAGTGCCGTTAGCCTGGGCAATAAGGGCCGCGAAGATCTGGCGGTAGGAATGCGCGTTTTCCACGAAAAATTCGGATATGGCACGATTGCAGAAATCGAAGGTAACAAGCTTGAAATCGATTTTGAAGTTGCCGGTCGGAAACGTGTGATGGACAGCTTTATAACTATCGCCTGAGCCAATCTTCCATAACGCTATGGAACGTGAAATCACGATCCGTGTTTGCATCCTTTGAAAAGGAGAAGCGACATGGCGATGATTGAAACACGGGACGGCGCATGGCTGTATGTAAAAGACTGGGGCGCAGGCAATCCGGTTGTCTTAATACATGGCTGGCCCTTGTCATCCGACAGTTGGGATCCAGTGGCCGACGCGCTGGCAAATGCCGGGCACAGGGTCATTTCCTATGACCGGCGCGGTTTCGGACGTTCCGAACAGACCTGGCAGGGTTATGATTACGACAGTTTGTCTGACGACCTAGCCGATGTTCTGAAGGCAACTGGTGCCACGGATAATGTTACGTTGGTCGGCTTCTCTATGGGCGGAGGCGAAGTCGCCCGCTATATGTCACGCCATAATGGCGCTGGCGTAATTCGCACAGCTCTCATTGCGTCGGTTGTGCCCTATATGCTGAAGACCGACGACAACCCCGAGGGCGTTCCGCAGGAAACTTTCGACCAGATGACTCAGCAAATGCTGGATGATCGCCCTGCTTTTATGAAGTCCTTCCTAAACGACTTTTTTGGCGTTGGCTGGTTGAGCAAGCCCGTCAGTTCGGCGGTTCTTGAATGGGCATGGCGGTTAACCATGCAGGCAGGGCTGCGGCCGACACTAAAATGCGCAGAGTCGTTTTCCTCTACGGATTTCCGTCGCGATCTACCCGCGTTTCGCGTTCCTACCCTTGTCATTCATGGGACCGCAGACAAGACTGTGCCTATCGAAGCCACCGGCCGGGTGGCTGCATCAATGATCGATGACGTCCAATTGGTCGAATATGCAGGTTCGCCGCATGGCCTCTTTGAAACAGATCGTGATCGCCTGATCGGCGACCTCATGGCTTTTCTGAACGGCGAAGAAGTCCGCTATCATAATTTGGAGGAACAGATGATCGATCCTGTTCTGCCACTGGGTAGCTACTAAACAGGGCTTAACCATTTAATGCCGCGGAGGAACATAGGTTCAGTTTACCAGCCTCCTCCGCGGTTGACGGGCGGTGACCCAACTAAATACCGCGTGAAAAGGCGAAAATGCACTTTTCCATCTCCAATTCCTAAAGTTTTGAAACCGATTGTCGTAACTCCATGAAATGCACGGTGACCTTTTCGAAATACTCCAGAAACGGACCATTTCATGGAACTGAATTATTCGTTGAATACAGCTTCGGGTCCGTCAATCGACGAATGCGCACCTGCACGTGAACGCCGGTCAGCCAATCGCCAAGTCTCCGTCATGCTTACCGCAAAGTTGGAGACTTCCGGTCGTCAGCAGCCTTGCCGCATTCTCAACATATCCACCAAAGGCGCCAATATTGAGTCGCTGATCAGCCTCAAGGTCGGGCAGCCTATCGAAATTGAATTCAGGTCAAATCTGAAATCAAAAGGCACTGTGCGTTGGGTGCGAGACTCGCAAGCGGGCGTGGAGTTTCAAGATGCCATAGACCTGAACGAAATCTGGAAACGGTCTGAGATAAGCATCAAGAGGATCAAACCGCGCCCTCCCCGCTATTGCTGCTTTGCACCGGCCATTGTTGAGCATGGTGATCAACGCCAAGAATGCCAGATTATCGATATCTCGGCATCCGGTATACGTGTTGTTGATATCACAAACATTGCACTTGGCGCGACGGTCATGATTGAACCGAAGGGATTACCCAGACATCGCGCAAAAGTTGTATGGTGCAACAAAGAGTCTGCCGGCCTTAAACTGATCAACCCCTTTAAATATCACGAACTGGAAATGTGGCTTCTGCAACAGGAAAGTTCCCATTTTCGGGATGGGACATGCTGATTGAAGTTGAGGCCGAACAGCTTGCGGTCGGAATGTATGTCCATTCGTTGGATTTGGCGTGGTACGAGCATCCTTTTTGGAGCCGCCGATTTCTGATCCGCGACCAATCGGATCTTGAAGCGCTTTTGAGTGCAGGGCCGAAAGTCGTTGTGATCGACGACAGCAAAGGCCTCGGTCTGTCCGCGCCATCCGAAAAGAAAACGCCGTTCCAATCAAAAGACACTGGCAATTCATCTGCACCCGCTATTTCTTTCGAATCCGGGCGCGATGACGTCGCTCAGTCAAGAGGTGCAACTCGCCGAGCAAAGTCGCCGCAAATTCCGGACACAATTGTAATACCGGAGCAAGAGAAAAGGCGAGCTCCACTCCTTGGCGATGCCCGGGCGGCTGAAATGCGGCGCGCCACAAAAATGCTTCAACGGTCCAAAACAGAAGTCATCAATCTGTTTGAAGACGCCCGACTTGGGAAAGCAATTTCGACCAAGAAAATCTCTGGCCTTGTTTCCCAGATATCAAACAGCGTTAACAAAGACCCATCGATTATTCTCAACGTTGCACGGCTTAAAACGAAGGACGAATACACTTACCTTCACTCGGTTTCTGTATGTGCCTTAATGATAAACTTGGCACGTCGATTGGGATTGGAGGAAGACGTTGTACAGGATCTGGGGTTGGCGGGGATGCTGCATGACCTCGGCAAAATGACCATTCCCGACCCGATATTGAACAAAGCTGGTAAGCTCGACGACGATGAGTGGCAAATTGTTCGCAGTCATCCGGAAAAGGGTTTTGCTATTCTATCCCAAACAGAATGCGGCACACCGACCGCACTGGATGTCTGCCTGCATCACCATGAAAAAATGGACGGTACCGGCTATCCTTTCCGTATTCCCGGTGAAAATATCACCCTCGCCGCGCGCATGGCCGCAATTTGCGACGTGTATGATGCGATTACATCGCAACGCAGCTATAACAAGCCTTTGTCGGGCGCGATGGCCTTGGCAAAAATGATGAGTTGGAAAGGCCATTTTGACCAGCAACTGCTCCGGTCATTTGTGGAAAGCCTCGGTATATTTCCAATCGGAAGCATCGTGCATTTGACCAATGAGACTCTCGCTGTTGTGATTGGCGAGGATCCAGAAGATTATTCCATGCCTCTGGTTCGGCTTTTCTATGACCTCCCAAGCCGAAGTGCCGTCGAATATCGGGACATACAGATTACACGTGATTCCGGCACAGTGCAGTTTCACGCGACCTATTATGACCCGGACCCCGCTATTGAAGCGTTGGCCAAAAACGCTCTTCATCAGGGCGAACATGCCTGAACCAATCATCTGAACTCGTAACGTCTGCGTAACAGCAGAAAATCTTGCGCTGGCCAGCCGCGATAATATTTGGCAAGTCATTGCCCATGCGCGATCAAAGCCTATCCCTAGTGAATGAAGCCCGCGGCGCCATGCAACGACGCGATGGCGATACAGCGCGCAGGCTGCTTCTTGAAATTGATGAAAAGGATCGGCCTTGGCTCATGCTCGCACAAGCTTGTAACATGGCAGGCGATACGGAAACCGAAGAGGCTGCGCTACAAGCACAATTGCACCTAAATCCCCGCGACATTCCCGCATTAATCCTGACGGCGGAGTTAAAAGCACGGCACGGTGACGACCGTGCTGCAAGTGCTTTTTTCCAGGCGGCACTCAATCAGGCATCTGTCCAGGGTGAGGTTCCTGCAGTCATCCAGCCTATGCTGAAACGAGCGGAACTCTTTCTGGTGGAAAGCCAGGATCGTTTTGAGCAGCATTTACTCGACAGTCTGAAAAAAAACGGCGTAACTGGCGAAGCCCGTATCGAAAGCGCGATCGATCTTCTTTTGGGCAAGAAGCAGCTCTTTCTCCAGCAACCCTCAAGCTTTTACTTTCCGGGGCTCCCGCAAAGGCAATTTTACGAACGGTCCGAATTTGACTGGATTGCCCCAATAGAGGCAAAAATTCCTGAAATGCGTTCGGAATTGCTGGCTGTATTGTCCGACGGACAAGATTTTGCGCCTTATGTCGAATCCAGTGCCGATCGACCGCAAGCTGCCAACCCCCTTATAAATGACCCAAGTTGGGGGGCCTATTATTTCTGGAAGAATGGCGAAATAGTTGAAGAACATGCTTCGCGTTGCCCGGTAACGATGGCAGCATTGGATTTGACCCCCATGCCACGGATTGACCAGCGGTCCCCTATAGCCCTTTGGTCGCTCCTAAAGCCAGGAACCCATATCAAACCGCACCACGGTTTACTGAATACCCGGCTGATCTGCCATATTCCGCTTATCATCCCCGAAAACTGCGCCTTACGGGTGGGAAATGAGACAAGAGCCTGGAAAGAGGGCGAAGCACTGATCTTCGACGATAGTATTGAGCATGAAGCATGGAACAACAGCGACCAAACCCGCGTCGTCCTTCTCTTTGAAGTGTGGCGGCCGGAAATCAGTCTGGCTGAACGTGAAGCGTTGACGGCGTTGTTCGAAACAATCAACGATTATCAGGGCGTCCCACAGGAAATTTGAATTCGGGTCGTTACAATTGTCATTTTGCTGGCTAGCAAAGCAATCTCTTTATCTGTCGTTTTCGAAAAGCTCATGTCTACCAAAGAAATCCATCCTCTCGCGATTGCAGATTTCCGCTATTATTGGCTGGCGCGCTTTATGGCGGTGCTCGCGACGATGGGTATGGTCGTCGTCATCGGATACCAGGCCTACGACATCGCCCGCAGCGATTATGGAATGTCGATCCGCGAGGCGTCTTTGCAACTTGGCTTGTTGGGGCTTTTCCAGTTCGTTCCCTTGGCTCTCTTGACCCCGGTTGCCGGCTGGGCCGCTGACCGTTGGGAGCGTCGTACGGTCGCACGGATTGCCAATTCCATCGATATGTTGGTGGCCCTTGCCTTGTGCTGGTTCACCTATAGCGACACTTTGACTCTGCCTTTGCTTTTTATATTCGCCGCGTTGCACGGGGTTGCGCGCGTATTTGTCGGTCCCTCCATGTCGGCGATAGCACCCAACATTGTACCTACCGCCTCTCTGCCCCGCGCTATCGCCATGAGTTCCATCGCCTGGCAAGTCGGATCAGTTTTTGGTCCGGCCGCAGGCGGTCTCCTTTTTGCAGCAAATCCGTCGGCTCCCTATCTGGTTTCCGCGGCATTGCTCCTGATTGCTTCAATCAGCCTCAGTTTTGTAAAACCGGTCTTTCCGCCGCCCATGGAACGCAAAGTACACCCGGTGCGTCAGATGATCGACGGAATCCGCTATACGTGGTCGGAACGCTTTTTGCTGGGGGCCATCACTCTCGATCTGTTTGCCGTTTTGCTGGCGGGGGCGACAGCGCTTTTACCCGTATATGCCCGTGACATATTACAGGTCGGGCCTGATGGCCTCGGCCAGTTGCGTGCCGCACCCGCGATAGGTGCATCCCTTGTTGCGTTGCTCCTCACCTTTCGCCCTTTGCGGCATAATGTCGGCAGCAAAATGCTTTGGGCGGTAGTCGCATTTGGTTTGGCGACCATCGGATTTGGGTTGAGTCACGAAATCGGTATGCATGTCTTTGAAAATGGGCGGATTTCTTTCTTGAACATGGGTGCAGGCATGGCTGTCGCTCTTGTCATGCTCATTCTTCTTGGTGCCTCTGATATGCTGTCCGTCTATGTACGGTCGTCCCTGGTACAGTTGAATACGCCCGATGATATGCGCGGGCGCGTTAGCTCGGTTTCGGGCCTTGCAATTTCCGCCTCCAATGAATTGGGCGAATTGCAATCCGGTGTGGCAGCCGCTCTGCTCGGCCCGGTCGGGGCAGTTGTTTTTGGCGGAGCCGGTGCCATAATGGTAACAGGCCTTTGGGCATGGCTGTTTCCAGAGCTAAAAAATGCCCGAACATTTGAACCGCAATATAGAGGGAAAAGTCCATGAAAGCCCAATCGATCCTCGACACCATCGGCAACAGCCCCCATATCCGGCTCGCACGAATGTTTCCCAATGCGGAAGTATGGGTGAAGTCGGAACGGTCAAATCCAGGTGGCTCTATCAAGGATCGCATTGGGCTAGCCATGATTGAAGCCGCTGAGCAGGATGGAAGTCTGAAGCCGGGCGGCACCATAATCGAACCAACGTCGGGCAACACCGGCGTCGGGCTCGCCATGGTAGCGGCCGTAAAGGGTTACAAGCTGATCCTTGTCATGCCCGAATCCATGTCGCTGGAACGCCGTCGTTTGATGCTTGCTTACGGGGCCACCTTCGATCTTACCCCTCGTGAAAAGGGAATGAAGGGCGCTATCGAACGCGCAATGGAACTGGTAGCAGCAACGCCCAATTCCTGGATGCCCCAGCAATTTGACAATCCGGCTAACATCAATGTCCATGTGCGCACCACGGCGCAGGAAATCCTGGCCGATTTTGCAGATGCCCCGATCAATGTGATGATCACGGGCGTGGGAACGGGCGGCCATATTACAGGCTGCGCGGAAGTGCTTAAAAAAGCATGGCCCAATTTAAAGGTATTTGCCGTTGAGCCCACGCTATCTCCTGTCATTAGCGGGGGGCAGCCTGGGCCGCACGCAATTCAGGGGATCGGCGCAGGTTTCATCCCTGAAAATCTGCATACCGCGCTTCTGGACGGGGTTATCCAGGTCGACCCGGACGTCGCCAAGGAAACTGCGCGTCGTGCCGCACGGGAAGAAGGGATGCTGGTTGGCATTTCGTCTGGTGCAACATTGGCCGCTATCGCCCAGAAATTGCCCGACTTGCCTGCGGGCAGCCGCATACTAGGCTTCAACTATGATACCGGGGAACGTTATTTGTCGGTTCCCGATTTTCTGCCTGTCGAATGATCAAATATGCCGGGGCCGCTATTCGCCCCGGCATAGTTTGCCCCCTTGTCGGGCGCCGATTGCGACCGGTCGGCGCTCCTATTTCGGTTTCATTTCTTTGGCAGATTTATCGTCCGGCTTGCCGTCGCCGTCATTGTCGAACCTGTCCGGCTTTCCGTCACCATTAACATCCCATGCATCCGGCACGCCGTTACCGTCGCGATCCCACGCATCCGGCCTGCCGTCTTCATTAGAATCGATAGTAGGCGGCGGCACTGACCCTTCGGGCGGTGGTGCCGGTTGCGCGAAAGCTGCGCCGTAAAAAGTTACCGTGCCTACTGTGCCAAGCAGTGCGGTCGTTACCCATTTATATGACTGTGACATTGGTTGCTCCTTTAAAGCCAACCCCCTGTCTGCATAGACCGTCCGCTATTTCGTTGATTACCGCTACCTTCTTGCGCCGATGGGAGACAGACGAGAGGTTGTCCGAAGACACCCTCCCATCCGTCGCTATCCTCGCACATTCTGTCTTCAAGCGACGGCAAACATCTCCGGCTGGAGAGCCATGACCGCTTCCGATCCTGCCTCAATCTTACGCCGCAAGGCACCGCAATCCGGCATGAAACGTTCCGCAAAATAGCGCGCAGTTACAAGCTTGGTCTGATAGAAAGCAGCGTTATCGGCGCCGTTGTCGAGAGCCGCCTGTGCAGCCTCAGCCATACGGAGCCATTGCAAGCCGAGCGCCACGATGCCCATGATATGCATGTAATGATGCGCACCCGCACCAACATTATCAGGGTTTGCCATGCCATTCTGCATGAACCACATCGTCGCGGCTTTTAACTCGCCATTCGCTTTTTCTAACCGGCCGGCCAGATCCGCCAGAGAACCAGATTTTGCAGAAGCGCATTCCTCATCGACTACCTTGAAAAATGCCTGAACAGCACGGCCGCCATTTTGGGCCAGTTTACGGCCCACAAGATCCATTGCCTGTACGCCATTGGTGCCTTCATAAATCATCGTAATACGGGCGTCGCGGACATATTGTTCCATTCCCCATTCGCCAATATAGCCGTGACCGCCATAAACTTGCTGGGCATTTGTGGCGACTTCATAACCCTTGTCCGTACCATAACCCTTGATAACCGGGGTCAGCAGCGACAAAAGATCGTCGGCATGCTGCCGCTCTTCTTCGGTCTGCGCGTAATGGAGCAGGTCCGCTTGTAATGCGCCCCAAAGACACAGAGCGCGCATCCCTTCAGTGAATGCCTTTGCATCCATCAGCATCCGGCGCACATCAGGATGTACGAACAAAGTATCGGCTTTTTGATCAAGATCCTTTGGTCCGGTAAGTGCGCGGCCCTGACGACGATCGTGCGCATAATGTACCGCATTTTGGTATGCCACTTCAGCGATACCCAAACCCTGCTGACCAACACCTAGGCGCGCGATATTCATCATGATGAACATAGCAGCGAGGCCTTTATTTTCCTCGCCCACCAGATAACCGGTGGCACCGTCATAGTTCATCACGCAGGTGGAGTTTCCATGAATCCCCATTTTATGCTCGATCGAACCACATGAAAGCGAGTTACGCGCACCGAGCGACCCATCATCATTCACCAAAAATTTGGGGACAATGAAAAGCGAGATACCCTTCACATTGTCCGGCGCATCCGGCGTTTTTGCCAGAACGAGATGGATGATATTTTCTGTGAGATCATGTTCCCCGGAGGAGATGAAGATCTTCATACCGGTGATGGCATAGCTTCCATCTCCATTCGGAACTGCCTTGGTGCGGATGAGGCCAAGATCAGTGCCACAATGCGGCTCCGTCAGGTTCATGGTTCCACCCCACTTACCTGATATCATATTGGGGGCATATTTCGCCTTCTGCTCTTCGCTACCCTTCACCAATATTGCCGATACCGCGCCATGCGTAAGGCCAGGATACATTGCAAATGCCATGTTGGAACTTGCCATGAACTCTTCAAATGCCATTGAAACGATATGCGGCATTCCTTGACCACCAAATTCCACAGGGGCTGATAAGGTTCCCCAACCAGCCTCGCAAAACTGGTCATAGGCTTCCTTGAAGCCATCTGGCGTCGTTACGCTGCCATCGGCATGCCGTGTGCATCCCTGTGCGTCGCCGACCTGGTTCAGAGGAAAAAGAACGCCTTCGACAAATTTGGCACCTTCGTTCAAGATCGCTTCAATCATATCGGTGCTGGCGTTTTCAAATCCGGGCAGGTTTGCGAAACGCTCAACTCCCAGAACTTCGTTGATAATGAACTGTGTATCGCGGACAGGTGCTTTGTAGCTGGGCATGGGACTTCCTCTGTGAAATCGGATCAGTTTTTGGGAGCTAGAATATCAGGATCAAGCGGCACTTTTGTTTTCTGCGGCTTCAACATTTTCAACCATGGCAACAAAATCGGTCAGTTCCTTGATGGCACTTTCGATATCGTCCCGCTGGGCTTTCAATAAATCAATGCGGTTCCGGCATTTTTCGATCGTCACGCGGCGCTGCACATTCCGTCCATCATTCAGATCATAAAGATCGATCATTTCCCGAATTTCGGCCAAGCTGAAACCGACGCGTTTGGCACGCAATATCCAGGCGAGACGGGCCCTGTCGCGCTTTGAATAAATGCGCGCCAACCCCATGCGTTCGGGCGAGATCAAGCCCTGATCCTCGTAAAAACGAAGAGCCCGGGCAGTCACGTCAAATTCGGTCGATAAATCGGAAATGGTGAAGGAATCGCGGTTAAACGCATCCGGCGTATCGATGGTGGCGTCGGCGCGCCTCTCATCATGTGTGAATTTATCCATGGCGACGCTTTCCCTCTTCGTTGCACTAACGTAACTACTTTACGTTAGCGTAAACGTCAACCAGGATTCTGACGTGCCAATCAGGTTTTGACTGGTGTTGGCACAGGGGTTTGCGGAGTTACCACCGGTTGTGTCGGCGTTGGTATGGTCGGCACCGGTTCGATAACAGGTTCCGGCTTTGGTTCCGGGCGCTTCACTGGCGTAGCCGTGTCTTTCAAAACGACCACTTCCTGGTTCATTTGAGTTACACCGAATAAGAGCTTCGCAAACTCGTGGGGCAACCGAATGCAACCATGAGAAGCCGGATAACCTGGAATATGCCCGCCATGCAGCGCGATGCCGTCCCACGTCAGACGTTGCATATAGGGCATGGGCGCATTGCTGTAGAGATTTGACTTATGATCAATATTCTTTTGAAGAATATTGAAATAGCCGGTCGGCGTTTCCTTACCCTTTTTGCCTGCGGAGATGGTGCTGAACCCGATCAGCTTGTCATTCTGGAAAATATAGATTCGCTGGATATCCAGCACCGCAACAATCTTCATCGGTCCTTCATAAACGGCCTGCTTTTCCCAGACATATTGCCCAGGCTTAAGTGAGTCCGTTGGCCCTTTTTTCTTTACGACCTTTGGTGCGACGGGCGCGGCCGACGCTTTAGGCGGGCTAGCTACCTCAGGGTTCGATGGCTGCGGTGCCGGGGACGGTAATTTCTCGCCGGTTAATGGCACCGGCGGGGTCGTAGCAGGCGGAGTTTGCTCGGATGGCGTTTGTGGCACCGGCGCATTAACAGGGGCGCCCGTAGTCGGTTGCGACATAACGGGTACCGATATCGACAGCAATCCAATTGCCGATATTGTGCGGACTTGCGCGCGGAACTTCATGTAGTGCCCCTGTGAGAAATTAGCTTGTTTCAACCAACTATGGTTTACGCCGATATAGCAAGCAATGAACGCGGTTTCGACAGGATTTTACCAATATGTGCAGGACATGAAGCGAATAATCGCGCTTAACTGCATAGTATTTGCGTCCAAGCGCGATGCGTAAGTCTTTTGGCAACCTACTTGAGTCATTATCAAGGGTGCAATGACACAGATGGGGCGCAGACAATTTTTTCGTACCGCGGCGGCGGGTATTTCCATGATTGCCACTCCGTCGGTGGCGAGCGACATTATCTTTCGATCCGGTACCGGCAATAGTTCCAGCGATTCCCCTTCCCCGCTCTTGCTAAGCCGCGCTAAAGCAGCGCTTGAAACTCACAAATCCCGGATCCGTAACCGCGACCTTCTGGCCATCGCGGACTTTTCTAAACCGTCGCGTGATCCGCGTTTCTATCTGGTCGACTTAAGGGGCGGCCAATCAAATTCCTTCCTTGTGGCACATGGAAAAGGCTCGGATCCCGCCCATAGCGGCTGGGTGCACAACTTTTCAAATACCCACGGATCCGAAGCAACGTCTGCCGGTGCTTATGCGGTCGGTGAAACCTATTTCGGCCAATATGGCGAATCCCGTCGCTTGATCGGCCTTGAACCACAGAATGACCAGGCTGAGGCGCGCGCCATTGTCATTCACCCGGCATGGTATGTGAACCAGACCCTAATTCAGGAACAAGGCAAAATTGGCAGGAGCCAAGGATGCTTTGCCTTTGCACAGTCCGATATCGCCCAGATATTGCAGCGCGTTGCGCCGGGCACACTACTTTACGCCGACAAGCTATAGCTTAAATCCGGTTTCCGGACTTGAAGACACCACAAATGATGCGCTTGCCGCTATTTCCACTGGGATCGGTTTTATAGTCGTCCGCTTTTTCGTGGATAATGATCGAACCACCGTCATTGTCCAGAAAACCACCATCACCTTCCAGCTTGATATCCTGCATCTTTAGCTCAAGCTTCAACTTGTTATCCGCGCCTGCAACAATGTTCGGCAAATCACCGCCATGCGCACCCAGCGGGTTATCATGGCCATGCTGTTTCATTCCCGGGTTCCAATGACCGCCCGCGCTGGCAAAATCGGGAGCTTCGCATTTTCCAACGGCGTGCAGATGCATCCCAAATGTGCCCGGCTGGGCCGACTGCCCCTCAATGCTCAGGAAAACGCCATCGCTGCGTCTGGAGATCGTTGCAACACCGGCCCAAGACCCGTCCGCGCGCGCGAGATCCGCAGAAATGACTTCCGAAACTGTTTTGCCAGTAGAAGGCGTCATACCAGCGCAACCTGAGACAACGGGTATCATAAGAAGGGGAAGGAATTTCTGCATGATAGTCTCCTACTCTTTGAACAACGCCGTGTGTGTCCGTAACTGATTAAGGCGAAAATTGTTTCTGGAATCAACTCAGCCATTCCGCACGAGGAACGCCCTGAGCATAAAGCAGCGCAGTCAGATCATTGTGGCGGACGGCCAGATTCACTTGCGCTGCCAATAATGGACGGGGATGAAACCCGACCCCCAAGCCATCTTGAGCAACGGCAGCGGCAATCATCGGAATGTCGTTAGCTCCGTCACCGACGGCCAAAACATTATCGACAGCGATGCCTCTATCTGAACTGGCGGCGTGCAAAACATTCTTCTTGGTAGTGGCATCGACGATATCGCCGACCAAAGCGCCGGTGAGAACACCTCCACGGATTTCCAGCACATTTGCGTGCACTTCGGCAAAGCCGAGCAGGTCAGCGACGGGATCGGTAAAGCGGGTAAAGCCGCCCGATACCAATATGGTATGCGCGCCCCATGCGCGCATGGTCCTCACTAAGATATCTGCACCAGGCATCGTACGCACACGTTCAGCAAGACATTGCGCGATGACATTTTCGTCAAGGCCGGCAAGCAAGGCAACCCGCGCGGTCAACGCCTGGGCAAAATCCAGTTCGCCAGCCATGGCGCGCTCCGTAATTGCGGCAATCTGGGGCTTTATACCGGCATAGTCAGCCAGCTCGTCAATACATTCCACCACGATCATGGTGCTATCCATATCCGAGACCAATAGCATCTTGCGGCGGCTATCTGATGCCTGGACAGCAATATCGTAGTGTGTCTCCAGAGGGCCAAGTGCGGTGCGGGCATCGGATACCGAACCTTCAAATTGAATGTCGAATGCCTTACCCTGCTCGATCCAAACAGTATTTTTGGTCGCAAGCCCGCTTTGCGTCAAACGGTCGCAGGCTTCGGAAATTACTCCGCTTTCAGTCGAATCTGCTGCTATTAATGTGGCGATGGGCATATCGAATCCTGAAAACAAACCGAAGCTCGCGCTTATTGCGGGTCCGACCGCAAGCGGCAAGACCGCTCTCGCGCTTCGTCTCGCAAAAAAAAGGGATGTCGTCATCATCAATGCCGACAGTGCGCAGGTTTATTCCGAACTGCCGGTATTGAGTGCACAACCTACCCCGGATGAGATGGCTCAGGCTCCTCACCGCTTATTCGGATATTTGGATGGCACCGAGCCCTGTTCGGCTGCACGTTGGGCTAAAGACGCAAAGGGCGCAATCGCCGAGGCGCATGATGCCGGTGCGCTTCCTGTTCTGGTGGGAGGCACGGGCCTTTACATGCGCACGCTGCTCGATGGCATTGCCCCGATACCTGAAATAGATCCGGCATTGCGGGCCGATATCCGTAATTTACCGGTCGCAGAGGCTTATGCGGCGCTGCAAGACGTTGACCCGCAGGCAGCAGCATCTTTGGCACCCACCGACAGTAGCCGGATCGCTCGTGCGCTCGAAGTGATCCAATCTACAGGACGCAGCATCTTAAATTGGCGACAGGACAAGGTTGGCGGGATTGGTGCGGACATTACCCTGAAACCGGTACTGCTTTTGCCACAGAGAGCGTGGTTGTATGCGCGTTGTGACCAGCGGTTTGATGCCATGATTGATGGCGGCGCTGTAGAAGAAGTTGCCGCGTTACTTAAGCTCAATCTACCCGGCGATGCGCCTGTAATGCGAGCGATCGGCGTGCGCGAAATGTCGGCAATGCTGGCTGGCGAAATGACGCGCGACCAAGCCGCAGCGCTGGGGAAAATCGCCACGCGACAATATGCGAAACGACAATATACCTGGTTTCGAAATCAAGCGCCTGCACATTGGCCACGATTTGACGATGTAATAAATGACATAGAAATCAACTAAATTGTAATATTATTTCAATCTTTATGATTGACACAGTATATTCTAACAACTAACGACGCCGCTCTTGCCAAACCCCCTGCCGCACAGCATGGCCCGCAAACCACGCTGCGCAGCGAAATTTTGATAATGGAACAGGACAAAAAGGTGCCCGAAAAATCCGGTGCAGAGATATTGATAGACTGCCTGATCGAACAGGGCGTCGATACCGTATTCGGCTATCCCGGGGGCGCGGTACTGCCCATTTACGATGCCCTGTTTCAGCAAAAGAAGATCAAGCATGTACTCGTCCGCCACGAAGCCGGCGCAGCGCATGCGGCAGAGGGATATGCACGTTCAACCGGCAAGCCGGGCGTGGTTCTTGTTACATCAGGACCAGGCGCGACGAATGCGGTCACGGGCATTGCCGATGCTTTTCTCGATTCCATCCCGATGATTGTTCTTACCGGACAAGTTGCAACAACCCTGATCGGTACCGATGCGTTTCAGGAGGCAGACACAGTTGGAATTACGCGCCACTGTTCCAAACACAATTATCTTGTAAAGGACCCGGCGGACCTTTCGGCAACGGTTCGCGAGGCGTTCACGATTGCGACCAAAGGCCGGCCCGGGCCGGTGGTTATCGACATCCCCAAAAATGTCCAGGTTGCGACTGCGCCGACTAACGTCGTCAATAATGCGCCCAAGCGCTTTCATCCCGCGGGAGAGGCCGACTATATCGCCATCAATAAGGCGGTTGAATTGCTCGCCAATGCCAAAGCACCGATTATGTATACGGGCGGTGGCGTTATTAACTCCGGCCCCGACGCAAGCGCCGCCCTTCGCGAACTGGCCGAACTCAGCGGGGCACCTGTTACATCCACCTTGATGGGCCTTGGCGCCTTTCCTGCTTCCAGCCCGGCATGGCTTGGGATGCTGGGCATGCATGGCACCTATGAAGCCAATATGGCCATGAACCAGTGTGACGTCATGCTCTGCCTCGGTGCACGGTTTGACGACCGGGTTACGGGCCGTCTTGATGCTTTTTCACCCAATAGCGTCAAAGTCCATGTGGATATTGACCGCAGCTCCATCAACAAGACCATTCGCGTAGACTTGCCGATTGTGGCCGATGTCGGCACCGCAATCCGCCAGATGGTAGATGTGTGGAAAGGCCGCAAATATAAGGCACAGCCATTGGACGAGTGGTGGTCACGGATCAAAGGCTGGCGCGCGGTGGATTGCCTGAATTATCCGGCCAGCGCTGCGGAAATCATGCCGCAATACGCCATTGAGCGCCTGTTCAATGCCACTAAGGAAAAGGCGCCGATCATTACGACGGAAGTTGGCCAGCACCAGATGTGGGCTGCGCAACATTTCCACTTCGACGCCCCGAACAAGTGGCTAACCAGCGGCGGTCTTGGCACAATGGGCTATGGATTGCCGGCTGCGATCGGTGCTCAATTGGGCAATCCTGACGCTCTCGTCATCGACATTGCCGGCGAGGCATCCATTCAGATGAACATTCAGGAGATGGGTACTGCGACGCAATACCGTCTTCCGGTAAAGGTTTTCATCCTCAATAACGAATGGATGGGCATGGTTCGGCAGTGGCAGGAACTTACCTATGAAAGCCGCTATTCGGAGAGTTATTCCGACAGCCTTCCAGATTTCGTCGCCTTGGCCGAAGCCTATGGCTGGAAGGGAATTCGTTGTGAGAAACCCGAAGAACTGGATGCGGCCATTGCAGAAATGCTCGCCTATGAAGGGCCGGTCATGTTCGATTGCCGCGTGGCAAAAAGGGCGAATTGTTTCCCCATGATTCCGTCCGGAGCTGCACATACGGACATGATCCTGCATTCGGATCAGGTTTCTGGCACCATGGACGACGAAGCGAAGGCGCTGGTCTGATGCATATTAAAGAAGAAATCTCGGAACGCCACGTTCTGACGTTGACGGTAGACAACGAAGCGGGAACGCTTGCCCGGATCGCGGGTATGTTTACTTCGCGCGGATATAATATCGACAGCCTGACCGTGGCCGACATTAGCGAAGACCATGCGACAAGCCGGATCACGATCGTTACCAAAGGCCCACCGCCCGTTATCGACCAGATTATTGCGCAGTGTGAACGGCTGATCCCGGTCCACAAAGTCACCGACCTGACAGAAGCTGGTCCTCATGTTGAGCGTGAACTGGCTTTGGTTAAAGTAAACGGTACCGGTGACCAACGCGTCGAGGCTATGCGGCTTGCCGACATTTACAGGGCCCGCGTGATTGACGCGACCGTGAGCAGCTTCATTTTTGAAATCACCGGCGGACCGGACAAGATCGATACCTTCGTCACATTGATGCGGGAAGTCGGTCTGGTCGAGGTAGGCCGTACCGGAATTGTTGGCCTGATGCGGGGCAGCGAAGCGAGTTAAATTAAAGGGAAAGCGAATATCATGAAGGTTTATTACGACGCCGATTGTGACCTCGGCCTTATCAAGGACAAGAAGATCGCAATTGTCGGTTACGGAAGTCAGGGTCACGCCCATGCGCAAAACTTGCGCGACAGCGGCGTCGCGGACGTCGCTATCGCGTTGCGTGCCGGTTCGGCAACGGCGAAAAAAGCTGAAGCTGCGGGTTTCAAGGTGCTCGCAAATGCGGATGCTGCAGCTTGGGCGGATATTTTGATGATTCTTGCACCGGACGAGCACCAAGCCGCAATCTATGCCGATGACTTGCACGCAAATATGAAGCCTGGTGCTGCTCTTGCCTTTGCGCACGGCCTCAACGTCCATTTCGGGCTGATTGAGCCCCGTGCCGACGTCGATGTCATCATGATCGCACCAAAAGGACCAGGTCACACGGTGCGGAGCGAGTATCAAAAGGGGGGTGGTGTACCCTGCCTGATCGCCGTTGCACAAAACGCAAGCGGTAATGCCCACGATATCGCCCTAGCCTATGCCAGCGGCGTTGGCGGTGGCCGTAGTGGCATTATCGAGACCAACTTCCGTGAAGAATGTGAAACCGACCTATTTGGTGAACAAGCGGTTTTGTGCGGCGGTATCACCCACTTGATTCAGGCCGGATTCGAAACCCTGACAGAGGCAGGTTACGCACCGGAAATGGCCTATTTTGAATGCCTCCACGAAACCAAGCTGATTGTCGATCTGCTGTATGAAGGTGGTATCGCCAATATGCGCTACTCGATCAGCAATACCGCCGAATATGGTGATATCACCACAGGCCCGCGCATCATCACCGACGAGACAAAGGCGGAAATGAAACGCGTATTGGCCGACATCCAGTCGGGACGGTTCGTGAAGAATTTCGTTCTCGACAACCGCGCCGGACAACCGGAACTGAAAGCAGCACGCAAGGCTGCGGCCGCCCATCCGATCGAGGCAACTGGTGCAAAGCTACGCGCCATGATGCCTTGGATCGCCAAGAACAAGTTGGTGGACCAAGAGAAAAACTAAACGCTTTCAGCGCTTGACAGTTTGTGGGGAGGCATCAACATTGGTGCTTCCCCATTTCTTTATCAGGAGCATCCCCCATGCGTAAACTTCTACTCGCCCTACCGTTGTTGGCGGCGGTTCCTTTGATGGCGCAGAGTGCGCCTCAATTACCCGGTACGACGGATGTCAGCCGCGTAACTGCCGGCACTTACAAAACAGATCCCGGTCACACACTGATCGGTTGGCGCGTTAGCCATTTTGGTTTCAATGATTATTTCGGCATTTTTGGCGATGCTACGGGGACGTTGACGCTGGATCCTAAAAATCCAAATGCTGCGACAGTCGATATCACAATTCCCGTGAGCAAAGTTACCACGGCGAGTGCAGGTCTCACCGGACATCTACTGCGTGCCGGGAAAGATGGCGGCAAACCTGACTTTTTTGGCCCTGCCCCCGCCGATGCCAAATTCGTATCGACCAAGGTTGAAGCCAACGGGACGACCGCCAAAATAACCGGGAACCTGACCCTCAATGGGGTTACCAAGCCCGTCGTTTTGGACACCAAATTTTCAGGCGCCGGCAATAACCCGTTCAACAAAAAAGCGACGGTGGGCTTTCACGCCACTACGACCATCAAGAGGAGCGATTTCGGAGTATCCTATGCCGTTCCTATGATCTCTGATGATGTCGCTCTCGACATTTCGGTAGCCTTCGAAAAGGCATCCTGATCTAAAAAAAGGGGCAGTCCTAAACAAGACTGCCCCCAATTTCTCCAATATTCCTATTGCATCATTGTCAGTCGCAATGATGTTATCCGCGATACACCTGATCCAAGTGGGCCTTAGCTTCACGATATTCGCTTTCGAGCTGGTCGACGAACTCGGCGACCGTACGGACATCCTTGACGGCGCCGATGCCCTGGCCGGAACCCCAGATGTCTTTCCACGCTTTTGCCTCGGTATTGCCTCCCGACCCGAAATTCATCGTTGAAATGTCGCCTTTGGGCAGATTGTCAGGATCCATACCGGCGCGCACGATCGACTGGCGCAAATAGTTTCCGCTTACGCCTGTAAAGAGGTCGGAATATACGATATCGGCCGCCTTCGCTTCGACGATATTTTCCTTATACCCATCAACCGCATTCGCTTCCTTCGTGGCGATGAAAGCGCTGCCGATATAGGCGAGGTCAGCACCTACCGCTTGCGCGGCGAGGATGGACGCGCCATGTGCTATCGAACCCGACAACGCAACCGGGCCGTCAAACCATTCACGTATCTCACGGATCAACGCGAAGGGCGATGTCACGCCGGCATGGCCACCAGCGCCTGCTGCCACAGGGATAAGCCCGTCAGCACCTTTCTCGATTGCCTTGTGGGCAAAACGGTCATTGATAACGTCATGCAAAACAATGCCGCCCCAACTGTGCACGGCTTTATTGAGTTCTTCTTGTGCGCCTAGGGACGTGATCGTAATCGGCACCTGCCATTTGGCACATGTGGCAACGTCTTCCTGAAGACGATTGTTCGATTTATGCACAATCTGGTTGACTGCGTAAGGTGCCGCCGGACGATCGGGATTGTCACGATTATGTGCAGCAAGTTCTTCGGTGATCTGGTGAAGCCACTCGTCCAATTGGCTCGCTGGGCGCGCATTCAGTGCCGGAAATGATCCGACAACACCGGCTTTGCATTGCGCAATCACCAATTCCGGTCCCGACACGATGAAAAGCGGCGAGCCGATGACAGGTAAGCGGAGTTTGTCAAAAATTGCCGGTAAGGCCATAGGTCGAATCCTCTTTTAACTGCATGTTTAAATATCGGTTAGCCACAGCCTGCTTACCATGTCAAATAGGGGTTTTCTGCCCCGCCATGACGTAAGGTCAAAGCGGTTCGGCCACGACCTTAAGCACTGTTCGCCGCACTCAATATAGCCCGAACGCTGGCGGTAGCGACATCGCGGCTTATACCCACGCCGAACAAAACAGGCCCATCACCAACCCGGCATTCAACATAGGCAGCAGCGCGCGCGTCCGTACCGTGGCCTATCGCGTGTTCACTGTAGTCGATGATATCAAGCGGCCCGCCCAGTGCGCCTTCCAGTGCATTGGCAAGACTGGAAATAAGACCATTACCGCGACCGCTCACGCTCTGCTCGACACCATCAATACGGATCTTACCGGCAAAAATACGCTCGTCCTGTTGCTTTGGACTCTGGCTTTCCTGGAAATCAATAAGCCGGAAACGCCCATCGCCTTTCAAATGATATCTTTTTTCGAACGCTTCCCAAATGTCTGTGCTGGTCAGTTCCCGGCCTGTGCTGTCGGATAGTTCCTGTACGGTTGACGAGAAATTGGCCTGCATCCGCTTTGGTAATTTCAATCCGTGGTCTTGTTCGAGAACCCAGGCGACGCCGCCTTTACCGCTTTGGGAATTGACGCGAATGACCGCTTCGTAACTTTGACCCAGATCGGCAGGATCGATGGGGAGATAGGGTACTTGCCACAGTTCATCATTACGCTGAGCTTGCGCCGCAAATCCCTTTTTAATGGCGTCCTGATGCGAACCCGAAAAGGCGGTGAACACCAGTTCCCCTGCATAGGGATGGCGTGGATGCACAGGCAGTTGGTTGCAATACTCAACCGTTTTTATGACTTCGTCCATGTCAGAGAAGTCCAGACCAGGGCTCAACCCTTGTGTGTACATGTTCAAGGCGACGGTGACGAGATCAACATTTCCTGTCCGCTCGCCATTTCCGAACAAGCACCCCTCGACACGGTCGGCCCCGGCCAACAAACCCAATTCCGTTGCAGCAACCCCTGTGCCACGGTCATTATGTGTATGGAGCGATATGACGACACTGTCGCGGTTTGGAATGTTTCGACCAAAATACTCAATCTGATCCGCATAGATATTGGGCATCGCAGCCTCGACTGTGGCCGGCAGATTGAAGATAATGGGATGTTCCGGAGTGGGCTTCAGGATATCCATCACCGCGCTGCACACTTCCAGACTGAAATCCAGTTCGGCAGTAGAAAAAGTTTCCGGGCTATATTCAAAATGCCAGTCGGTATCCGGCTGCGCAGCAGCGTTGTCACGCAACAGCTTCGCGCCCTCAACCGCAATTTGCTTGATTTCGGGCATTGTCATGTTGAACACGATTTGACGCCAGGCGGGCGACACCGCATTATAAAGATGAACAATTGCCGCGCGCGCACCCCGCAAGCTCTCAAAGCTGGTATCAATCAGATCTTTGCGCGATTGGGTTAAAACCTGAACTGTTACATCGTCGGGGATCCGACCGGATTGTACCAAGCCTGAAATGAAATCAAACTCCGTTGCCCCGGCGCTCGGAAAACCGACTTCGATTTCTTTGACGCCCACCTTGATTAGCAGATCGAAAAAGCGCTGTTTCTTTTCCGCCCCCATCGGATCGATAAGTGCCTGATTACCATCGCGCAGGTCAGTCGAAAGCCAACGGGGCGCCCGTGTGATGGTGCGACTGGGCCATTGCCGGTCCGGCAAATCTACTTGAGGGAAAGGGCGATATTTTCGGCTCGGGTCGGATAACATCATGATTTGCAACTTCGCTAAAACACGCGGATTTGCGTGCTGTGGGTTTGTGGGGCTGGCTATAAACCCTTAGGCGGGTTGTTCCGGGCACCGCCGGAATGTCCACACGCCTAAGGGCGTGTAAGTCGTAGAATAAGCAGGCAAGGTGCAATTTTTGACATTATGTTGCGTCGATAACCCTATTGCGCAACATTCGTCCAGCCCTAATTTCGAGTTGGGCTTATTTCCTTGCCCGCAACCTTAAATTTCGACTTGGCTGCCGAGTTCAACCACACGATTGCTGGGGAGCTTGAAAAACTCCATTGCGTTCGCCGCATTGCGCAGCATCCAGGCGAAAACCTTTTCACGCCAAATGGCCATACCCGGTATTTTGGATGCAATAAGGGTCTGCCGCGACAAGAAGAAACTGGTGTGCATCATGTCGAACTTTGGTCCGCACAGGTCCACTTTATCCAGAGTTGCCGGGACGTCAGTTTCTTCCAGGAAACCGAAGCGTAACTTCACACGGTAAAAGCCCTCACCAAGATCCTTGCAGAAAACGCGATCCGCAGGGTCAACATAAGGAACGTCTTCGATTTGCACAGTCAGGATCAACACGCGATCATGCAGAATTTTGTTATGCTTGATGTTGTGGAGCAAGGCGGAGGGAACACCACTTGCGGCGGAAGCCATGAATATAGCGGTGCCAGGTACGCGGGTAGCGCTGTTGGCGGCCGACTTGATGAAAATCTCCATCGGCATCGTGCTTTCTGCCATCCGATCGCGCATCAACGCCCTTCCGCGCGACCAGGTGGTCAGCAGCGTAAAGATTACTAGCCCGATCAGCAGTGGCACCCAACCGCCCGACGGGACCTTCAGCAGATTGGCGCCAAAATAGGCAAAGTCGACGATGAAAAAGAGAGCGAGAATGGGCAGAGCTTTCCATTTCGGCCATTTCCAGAGCGTAACGAGCACAACCGCGATCAGGCAGGTGTCGATGAACATCGCTCCCGTAACCGCAATACCGTATGCAGCGGCGAGATTGGACGACGACTGGAAGAAAAGCACAAGCAGCAAAACCATTACCGCAAGGCCCCAGTTAATAGCCGGAATATATATCTGACCCGCAGCCTTTTCACTGGTGTGCAAGATGCTGAGACGCGGCATGAAGCCTAGCTGGATTGCCTGTTGCGTTAGGGAGAAAGCGCCAGAGATAACCGCCTGACTGGCAATGATCGCGGCAAGTATGGTGAGAATAATGACCGGTGTGCTGATCATGTCCGGTACCATGAGGAAGAACGGGTCTCTGATCGCCTCCTGTGCTTCGACAGGGGTCATCGACAGGATCATCGCCCCCTGCCCCATGTAATTGAGCATCAGGGCCGGAAGAACAAAGAAAAGCCAACTGAATTTGATCGGCCTCCTGCCGAAATGCCCCATATCGGCATAAAGCGCTTCTGCCCCGGTCACGGCAAGAACAACGGTACCCATCGCGACGAATGCGCGAAAACCGTCGATGTAAAAAAAGTAAAGCGCGTTCAGGGGATTAAGAACGTCGAATATAATGAGCGGCATCTTTGTCAGGTGCATGAGACCAAGGCCGGCCAAAGTCGCGAAATAAAGCAACATGATGGGCCCGAACCACTGTCCTACTTTTGTTGTCCCCCGTGATTGGAACGCAAAAAGCGCGGCGATGATGGCTATCGCAATGGGAACAATCCAAGGATCAAAACCCGAACTGACATATTTTAGACCCTCTGCTGCCGAAAGTATCGACATTGCCGGGGTAATCATAGAATCGCCGTAGAAAAGCGCCGTGGCAAATACGCCGAGCATCACAATCGGTGCCGTCCATTTTGCACCGGCTGTCTGGCGGTTGATAAGTGCCAGCAACGCAAGGCTACCCCCCTCGCCCTTGTTGTCGGCTTTCATGATTGTGAAAACATATTTAAATGTCACCACAATCATCATCGACCAGAAGACGAGGCTTAAAACACCCTTGATGTGCATGGGATCTGGCTCGATCGGATGGTGACCGGCAAATGTTTCGCGAAAAGCGTATATCGGGCTGGTACCGATATCACCAAAGACAACGCCTATTGTGCCGACGCACAGCGCCAGGAGCGATCCTTGAGGAGCGTGGCCGTGATGCTGTTCCTGGTCACTATGACCAAAATCATCTGCTGCTTGCGAAGCCACCATTTAAAACCCCTGATACAAGGCCCGAAAATGCAATGAATGTATAAGCACGGGCGGCGGGCGATAGCACGGCATTCACCCCTTAACAACAACGCATTAACAGGCTCATTCAGCAGAAATTAAGGATATAAATCAGTTATTTGGTTTCTTAACCTGCGATGCGTCCAGCGCCTGTACTTGTAAAGCTTTTGCAGCCTTCAATTGCGACTCAAGACGCGGCTTCCATTTCGCCTTTGGAGTGGCGAGCGTCAGAGCCTTTTCCCACAGCAAAATTGCCGAATCCAAATCACCGCCAAACAACCGCGAAAGACCCGCAAAATAATAAGGCGCAGGATAATTTGGTCTGATCTCGCGTGCTTTGTCGAACGCCAGTTGTGCAGGCGGTGACATCTGCCCTTGGCTAGCGAGCATCAGTTGCAGTCCTAATGCAGACCATAAATCCGGATCATCGGGATTTTGTTTCAATCCCGCCTGAATATAAGAGGCCGACAGCTTGTAATCCCCCTGCTTTGCGAAGGAATCCGCAGTAACCAGCCAGCGCTTTGCGCCACCGAAACTCTGGTCCATATCCGCGCGCATTTCGACCAGCTGGATCGCCGCGTCCTCACTGCCGCCCAAGGATTTTGCAGGCGAAGACGGCAAAGAAGGGCGACCTTGCAACGCATAGCCGGTCATACCAAGCAAAATCGCCGCCGCTGCAATTTGCCACAACCCGCCCTTTAACCGGCCAGCGGCCAGTAATGCGCCGAAGCTCAAAATCGAAAGTATGCCAAGGCTAACCCAACCGGTCATGATTTCCTCCGGAACAGACCGCGTGCCATGAACAGAGCGAGGAGAAGCAGCAACAATGGCGCGGCCCACAATAACAGCCCCGATCCCTTCATATCGGGTTCGAAGCTAACCCACTCGCCATAACGCTCGATCATCCATTGACGGATTGCGTCGGGTTTTTTGCCATCCGCAATTTGTTGCCGCACCTCCGCGCGCATGGTTGCCGCCATAGGCGCGTCGCTGTCTGCGATGGATTGGCCTTGGCACTGGATGCAGCGAAGCGCATGCATCACCTGCGATGCAGCTTTTTCCTTAGCCGGATCGGCCAGTTGACGATTTGCCAGTTCCGGCGTCGGACCGCTGCCCTGCGCCAGCGACAACCGTGGCTGGGCTATCATCAGCAGCGCGCAGGCAAGATATACTAACCGCCGCATTACCCGGCCTCCTGCAGTTTTTCCAACAGCATGGGCACATGCTCGGCGCGGATGTCCCCGATATGCTGATACAAAATCGTCCCGTCGCCTCCAATTATGTAGGTTTCCGGCACACCCGACGAGCCAAGTTTCAACTGCACCCCCATTTCACTGTCAGATCCGATCCGACGAAACGGGTTACCAAACTCGGAGAGGAATGCCGCTACATCTTCCGGTTTGTCACGAATGGCGATGGCATCAATTTCCGCACCGGACTTTTTCAACGCCTCCAGATAGGGGGCCTCGGCCTTACATGGGATGCACCAGCTCGCAAAAATATTCAGCAGACGTGGTTTGCCGTCGGCAAGATCACGACTGGATAATCCTTCAACCCCTTCGGTGGCGGGGGGAAGGGAAAATTCAGGAAGTTTACGCCCGACCATCGCGCTGTGTACCATGTCATCTTTCGGTACGACTAAACCATAAATTGCAAGTCCACCGATGAACGCAACAACTGCCAAAGGCAGCCAAAGGAGCCAGGGCCGGTTCATGCTTGGGCCCATTTGTTAACTGCCGGCTTTTTGGGCCGTCGGAACATCCGACCGAGCAATGCAATTGCACCACCAAAAGCAACGAGAAGTCCACCAAACCAAATGAAGGTCACAAATGGTTTCCACCAGAGACGGACCTGCCAGCGACCGTCGCCATTCTCATCTGGCTGCGCGATGACGGCATAGAGTTGTCCATTCCATCGGGTGAGCAAGGCTGCTTCACTGGTCTGTTGTTCAGGACGATAAAATTGCCGCGATTGAGGCCGAAGAACGAAATTCTTGTGTTTGTTGCGGGCGACCAATTGCCCCTCAGTCGCCACCCAGTTATCGCCCACCACTGGACGGACATCGTCTAATTTAACCTGCCAATCTGCAACCTTAGTGGTTTCTCCAGGGGCAAGAGCGGTCAGGGTTTCACGCGAAAAACCGGATTCCGCGGCCATGCCGAATACGCTAACGGCCAGGCCGAAATGGGCTATGACCATTCCAAATACAGGCAAGGGCGTGCGAAGCAAATTGCGGCCTTTCAGCGGAACCCAAGCCGCAATCGCTAATGCGAGTGAAAGTGCCAAACCCAGAATTGGGAAAATGCCTACACCGGGCACGAAACGCCAAATTGCGACACCTGTCCAAAGGCTGACTGCAAAAAAAGCAACGAGCCAATATTTGTAACGCTTTAATTCGTCCCGTCGCCAACGCAGCAGAGGCCCCAGCAGCAAGGCAATCATCAACAACAGCGCGATCGGGACCGTTGCCTTGTTGAAATAGGGAGGACCCACCGAAATCTTGTCGCCCATTGCCTCGGCAGCCAACGGATAGAGTGTACCGATCAAGACTATAGCCAATATGACACTCAAGAATATGTTATTGGCAACAATTCCACCTTCGCGGCTGATGATCTGAAAGGGTTCGCCTTGTTTCACGGTGCCGATACGCGTTGCAAAAACGAGAAACGCAAGGCTGGTATACATAAGCATCAACGCAAGAATGAATGATCCACGCTCAGGATCGACGGCGAAAGCATGCACACTGGTCAAAATACCCGAACGGACAAGGAATGTGCCTGCCATCGACATGGCAAAGGCCACAAGTGCCAGCATGATCGTCCATGCCCTTAGAGCATTGCGTGTTGCCAACACGCTGACAGAATGCAACAAGGCGGTCGCAGCGAGCCATGGCATGAGCGAGGCATTTTCAACCGGGTCCCAGAACCACCAACCACCCCAACCCAGTTCGTAATACGCCCAGTAGCTTCCGGCAGTAATTCCGACGGTAAGGAAAATCCAAGCTCCCAGAACCCACGGTCGCATGGCGCGGGCAAAGGCGGGACCGACCTGTCGGGTCAACATGGCCGCCACCGCAAAGGAAAATGCCACCGAAAGGCCAACATAACCGATATAAAGTGTTGGTGGATGGAAGGCGAGCCCGATGTCTTGCAGTAGCGGATTCAGTCCTGCGCCTTCCACGGGCGCAGGAAACAAACGTTCAAACGGGTTGGATGAGAAGAGCAGAAAAGCAAAGAAACCAAGCGCAACAAAAGCCTGAACCGCCAGCGTCGCTTGCAATGTTCGCGTATCGATCCGCTTTTCCAGCAGAGCGATAGCGGCGCCTGACAGCGACAAAACGGATACCCACAGGAGCATTGACCCTTCATGGTTACCCCATGTTCCTGCAAGTTTAAAAATGAGCGGCTTATCTATATGGCTGTTACTGGCAACTAACAAAACTGACAAATCAGTAGTATAAAACAACCACATTAACGATGCGAATGACACGACGCATAACGCACCCTGAATGAGAGCTGCAGGCTTGATGACAGGAGTTAGCCGACCTTCCCCACGTATGAGGGTCAGACCGCCAACCAGTTGTAGAAGCGCCATTGCCGCCGCCAGCCACAGGGCGGCCAATCCGGTTTCGGCGATCATTTCGAAAGGGTGTCCTTGGTGTGCTCGGCAGTATTCATATCAATGTCGGCCAATTCCTTAGGCACATAATTTTCGTCATGTTTGGCCAACAGACTGTCAGCCACGAATACTCCATCAGGACGCAAGCGGCCATCGGCAACTACCCCAGATCCCTCAACAAAAAGGTCTGGCGTTATACCCCGATACGCGACTGTTTGTGTCGCATCACGATCCTGCACGACAAAAGTGATCGACACTCCATCGGCGTCACGCTTGATCGAGCCTTTCTGAACCATGCCACCCAGACGGATCGCTTTACCCGGTTCAATTTTCGCGTTAGCCATCGTTGTTGGGGTGTAGAAATAGGATGCCTCCTCCTTCAAGGCGGCAGCTGCAATGAAACCAGCGCCGATCAAGGCAACAAAAGCTATAACAGCCAAGACAAGACGCTGATGCTTGGGTTTCATGGCTGCTGTCTCAAATCATCAGCCAAAGCTTCTGATCGGCGCATCGCAAGGTAGCTCGACAGGATGAGCCAAAGCATAGCCGCGCCCGTAACCGAAAAAGCAGCAATTATGAAAGGCAAGTGGGGCATTAGTCGTCCGCCATTCTGCGCATACGTGCGTCAATCCGCATTTCGGCAAGCGCAGCGCGCATCCGCATCAGCACGAGGGCGCCAAACAATAAGCTAAAACCAGCAACGGCAACAAATAAAGGTGCCAGATAGGCGCCATCAATTGACGATCCGCCGAGCGTAATGCTCGCCTTTTGATGCTGGCTCTCCCACCAGATTACCGAGCGATTGATGATGGGAATGTTTACCGCACCAATAATTCCAAATACCGCTGCGACACGACTTGTATCGCCCTTTTCGCTGCTGGCGTTTGCGAGTGCGATATATCCTAGATACAGGAAAAACAGCACGAGCATTGATGTCAATCGGCCATCCCAGACCCACCATGTTCCCCATGTCGGCCGGCCCCATATTGACCCGGTCAGCAAACAAATGGCAGCAAATGTTGCGCCCGGAACCGCAATTGCACGCGCGGCAACTCCTGCAAGTGGATGTCGCCATATAAGTTGGACGAGACTGGCAATAGCAATCCCCATCCAGCCGCCCATACCTAACCACGCGGCGGGAACGTGAACGAACATTATCTTGACCGTGTCGCCCATCAGGCGTTCGGTCGGCACCGCAAACAGGCCCCATAAACAAGCCCCGATCGCCAACAACAACCCTGTCCAGAATAAGGCGGGCGTCAGTGGCTTTGCGAGGCGCAGGAAACGAGCAGGGTTGGCGAAGCGATGCATATTATCACCCGCCTCTAGCACCGCAAAAGCGTTACGCCAATTGATTCACATCAACGACCAATAAGCTTTTGCGCCATTTTGTCGGCGACTTCCGCAGGTGTCGACCCGCTAGCGTCACTTTCTTTCCAAATTTCCGAAAGGCGCCCCGGAATCGCGTCGATCCGACGGTTGATTTCGGCGTCATCAGCACCATCGATATGCCGAAGGACATTGATGATTCCTCCGGCGTTAATGACATAGTCGGGCGCGTAAAGGATGCCACGGTCGGCCAACATACGTCCCTCGCCTCCCTTGGCGAGTTGGTTGTTTGCTCCGCCTGCAACGGCCCTCACTTTCAAGCCTGCGACTGTCTCCTCAGTCAAAATTGCGCCGAGAGCACAGGGGCTGAATATATCAGCCTCAACATCCATGATGGCGTCTGCTGCGACAGCTACACCACCAAGTTCTTCAGCTAATGCCGCGGCGCGATGTGCGTCCACGTCTGCAAGCGTCAATTTCGCGCCTTGTTGCGCCAGATAACGGGCAAGCCCGCCGCCGACACTTCCCACCCCTTGAATCGCTACATGGGCGTCGCGCATATCATCCGTTCCGAACACATGCTTTGCTGCAGCTTTAACACCCAGGTAAACGCCACGGGCTGTATAGGGTCCCGGGTCTCCGCCTTGGTCAGGTAGCCCTGCGACATGGGCGGTCGTTTTCGAGAGGTGAACCATGTCGGCTTCAGACATGCCAACATCTTGTGCAGTCACATATCGACCACCGAGCGAGTCGACTGCGCGGGCGAACGCATCCAGCATTTCAGCGGGCTTGGAACGCGACGGGTTTGCCAGAATGACTGCTTTACCACCCCCGGCTGGAAGTCCAGCCATCGCATTCTTGAAGCTCATTCCACGCGACAGGCGTAGCGCATCGGTAATTGCCGACTGGCTGTCCGCATAATGCCAAAAACGGGTACCTCCCGCTGCAGGGCCCAGATGTGTAGAGTGAACAGCGATGACCGCCTTAAGACCAGTCGCACGATCTTCAAAAACATGCACAGCCTCGTGCGAATCAAAATCAGGTAAATCCCAGATTGCGGGCATCACTCACTCCCTTGCAGTCGCGCTTCCCGACACATAAGGCGGAATCAAATTACGAAACCGCGTAATAATATTACGCGGCATATTTGTCATCCGGAAAGTGGAAGGAAAAATGGGGCGACCGAGGGGATCCGAACCCCCGACCTCTGGTACCACAAACCAGCGCTCTAACCAACTGAGCTACGATCGCCACAGCGCCACTAAGGCAGGCGCGTTCCTTAAGGGCTGCTCCGGTCCGGCGTCAAGCCTTGTCTGGGATTTCCTATTTGGCAAACCCAATGACGGATAGACCCTTTGATGAGAAGGAGTACAATACTCCTTCTACATTCTTATTTCTTTAGGCTGAGCCCGCCAAAACGCTTATTGAACTGAGCAACGCGGCCGCCGGTATCCAGCATACGACCCGAACCGCCGGTCCATGCCGGGTGCGAGGTCGGATCAATGTCGAGAGCGAGCGTGTCGCCTTCTTTGCCCCAGGTAGACCGGGTTTCGAACACAGTGCCATCGGTCATCTGCACTTTGATCATGTGATAATCGGGGTGAATATCGGCTTTCATGTATAATTCCTTGGTTCAGCCACCGGTTTCCGACCGGAAGCCCTAAAATTCGGAAGCGCCGCCCTTAGCGGTACGTGCCACGCTTTGCAAGGTTGAAAAGCCGAGCATCAGCGCAATAGCAGTTCTTCGCGATCAAGCAGGTGGGTCTGCTATCATCGCCATAAATTCGGCCTCTGCAGCAACCGTGTCCCCGACCAGTGCGCGTCCGGCAAATTTGCAAACCCGAGGACGCTTCTGCGTGAAGTTCACTTCGAGATGAACAAGGCATCCAGGCTCGACAGGTGCGCGGAACTTTGCATTGTCTATGGCCATGAAATAGACGAGTTTGCCCGAACCGGCCAAACCTAGGCTTTCCATCGCCAAAATACCTGCGGCCTGCGCCAGAGCTTCCACAATCAGTACGCCGGGCATAATAGGCCGTCCCGGGAAATGCCCCTGGAAAAAGCCCTCATTCATTGTAACTGCCTTGACCGCGCGAATCCGCTCGTCAACGACGATGTCTTCGACGCGGTCAACCAGAAGCATAGGGTAGCGGTGCGGAAGCACCGCCATTACCCGGCGGACGTCGTAATTAGTGAAATCTGCCCCCGACATCCGGTTTAACGGCTATCTGGCTGCTGCGACGGAGCGGCAGGTGTTGCTGCAGGTTGCGGCTGCCCAGCTGCTGCTTGTGCAGCCTGAACCCGTGCCGCAGTATCGAACAGCTGCTGGATTTGCTGGTAAAGTGCCGCGCCCTGACGTGACGGACGCCAGTCAGCAGGCGGCGTCGTGCTTGCAACAGGGATCACCTTATCAAGCTCAGCCGTGATTGCTGACGTCACATCAACAGCGTCCGGTGCCCAGACAAAGGCATCTGGCGCGAGAATGACATTGATTTTTTTTGCCGTGATAACGGCCTGCTGCGCCGCTTCATATTTGAGCGCAATCTGCTCGACCGTGTACAATTGCGCCTTGATAATCGGATCCTGAAGCTGGCTGATTTCTTTTTGCTTCGTATCGATCTGCGTCAACAGCGGGCTTTTCGCCTTGATGGCAACGTCAAGTTCTGCCTGCGTCAGCTCTTTGTCCTTGTTCGTATCAAGCTGCGCGTTGATATCATTGATTTCTTTACGTTTCTGCTGAATCTGTTGCGCATATGAGGCGTATTGCGTGCTGATTGACTGATAACCTGCGCCTAGAGCCTTGGAACGGGCAATGGCGACCGATGTATCAGCCGTAGCGATGCCAGCAACCTGTGCGCTAGCCGGTACAGCGATTGCAGCCGCCGCTAAAAGAGCAGCCGCAAATGCGGAGTTACGAATTTTCATTAGAATTGAGTCCCTACGTTGAATGTAAATAATTTGGTATCGTCGCCCGTCTCTTTTAACAATGCGCGGGCTATGTCGATCCTGAACGGACCAAATGGGGAGTTCCAGTTCACGCCGAAACCGACCGAAAGGCGGGGTTTCCACGTATCGCCGAGGAAACGTTCTTCGAACTGAAGGGCCGGAGTACGAGCCGATCCATCGGGATTTGTCGCAACTGTACTGGTAGCCAAAGTAGTTGTCGGATTGCCGGCTGAATCCAGCGTAAAGGAGCCAGTGTAGAACAACGGCGCACCTGCTGTGCCATTTGCCAGAATTTCCCGTTGCGGAACGGTCTGGAGAAGTGGCTTGGTTACGCCAAATACGGAACCAACATCCATGAATACCGATGGACGCAGACCCAGCTCTTTTGCGCCGCTGCCGAGAGGAATTTGTACTTCCGCACGGCCCAGATAGTAGAAGCGGCCGCCGATGGCGTCATCTTGGATACGATTACGATCCAGCACTGGCACGTTGACGACGACGCCGCTTTGCAGTTCCGGATTGAACGTAATTCTCTGTACCCGTGGCCCGATACCACGAATGTCAAACCCGCGCATCTGGGGCTCACCAAGATAGAAGCGATCCGTCAGACGAACATCGTCAATCCCGAGCGCCTTTGATCCGCGATTCTCCAGCGGGTGGATATATCCACCTTCGGCCGAGAGACCCAGAACGAAATTGGTGCCGAACAAACGCCAATACTTGTCCGCATTTACGCGTGTTTTGATATATTTCACGCTACCGCCAAGACCAGCAAAATCCTGACTGATGCCAAAGCTTTGGCCACGAGTCGGGCGAATCCGGTTGTCGCGGTTATCATAAAGCAGGGTGTAGCCGATGGACGATGTCAGTCGGTTTCCAATCGCATCACACAAGAAACGTCCGGCAAGAATGGGGTCGCAAGCCGCAGGTAGCGGTCCGGTGCCATCCGGATCGGTGAAGAACGTATTCCGATCGAGCGAAATATCATCCTGGCTGATCCCGTACCGCCCTTGGAAATACAGATATTCGTTGATCGGCACGCCCACACGAATCTGTGCGCCTGTAGTGGCCTGTTCGTAGGTGGTGTTGCGCTGATTATTGAAAAAGTTGAAGCTGTTCAGGTCGCGGCGGAAAATATCTCCGGAGATCGCAATCGAGCGGTCAAACAGGTAAGGCTCGGTAAAGCCGATTTCTGCAGACTTGGAATAGGATGAGTAGGAGATATTCGTCCGCAACTCCTGACCGAGGCCACGGAAGTTGCGCTGCTTGATTGAGCCTTGGAAAATGAAGTTTTCGATAGAGGAGAAGCCGGCGGACAAGGAAAGCTCACCCGTTGCCTTTTCCTCGACATTGGTGGTGAGTACGATCCGGTCCGGCGCACTACCCTGTGCTTGTTCGACTTCGAGGTCTTCCTGGAAATAGCCCAATGACTTGATACGGTCCGCTGTACGCTTGACTTGAATACTGTTGAAAGCATCGCCCTCGTTTAAACGGAATTCGCGGCGAACAACCTTGTCCTGCGTCAGTGTGTTACCGTTGATATCGATCCGTTCAACAAACACGCGCTGGCTTTCCGCGACATCAAAAGTAATGCCCATGGTGAGCGTTTCTTTGTCGCGGTTAAAGTTAGGGTTCACATCGGCAAAAGCATAGCCGAAGAGGCCGGCGGTTTCGGACAGGCTTTCAACCGTGTCTTCGACCATCTTCGCATCATACCAGTCGCCTTTTTTCATGCGAAGTGTAGCGGTCAGTTTTTCAGAATCGAAGTCGCGGATCTGGCTTTCAACCTTCACATCGCCAAATTTGTAGCGTTCGCCTTCTTCCACCACATAGGTGATGATGAAATCCTGTTTATCCGGGGTCAATTCTGCAACCGCCGAAACCACGCGGAAATCGGCGTAGCCCTGTGTAAGATAGAATTGACGAAGTTTCTGCTGGTCAAAGGCGAGCCGGTCAGGATCGTAACTGGTGCCGGAACTGAAGAAGCGATAAAAGCGCGCTTGCTTCGTCACCATTTCGCCGCGCAAACGGTCATCGGAAAATTTGTCGTTCCCGATGATATTGATCTGTTGAACCTTCGACTTTGGTCCTTCGGTAATCTCGAACACGATGTCGACACGATTCTGGTCAAGTTGTACCAGCTTCGGCTCAATTGTCGCAGCAAAGCGGCCCTGCCGCTTATACAATTCGACAATGCGAGCTACATCGGCACGTACCTTTGACCGGGAATAGATTTGGCGAGGAGCCAACTTGATTTCCGGTTCGATCTTGTCGTTTTTAAGCCGCTTGTTTCCTTCAAGGATGATGCGGTTCACAACAGGGTTTTCGCGGACTTCAACCACCACTGCGCCGCTGTTGTTGCGGATCGCAACATCGGCAAACAATTCAGTCGCGTAGAGATCCTTTAGCGCTTGGTCAGCGGCAACTTGGCTCCAGTTCTGGCCGACACGCAGGCGCATATAAGAACGCACAGTATCGGGTTCGAGGCGCTGCGTCCCGACAACAGTGATGGACTGGATTTGCTCGGCTGGTGCCACAGGCGCAGGCTGCGCAGTCGAAGGCGCTCCTTGTGCATAAGCTGGCGCAACAAGCGTCATCGTTCCGGTCGCCGCCAATGCGGTCGAACCCATCAAATATATGCCAAGTGCTTTGAAATTCATTGTCATCCGATCTGATGTCCGGCCCCCACCGGTGGTTAGGCGTAGTGCCCGCTAGAGTAGATTGCGTCCCTGCCCCAAGCAGCCGCCGCAATCAAGTGCGCAGTGACCTCTATCCACCACCAAATAAGCCAAAGGAAGCAAGGTCGTTGAACGTCACCATAATCATAAAGCCCACCAACATTGCAAATCCGGCTCGAAACGCCCATTCCTGCACTTGCGGTGTAGCCGGTCGCCTGCGAACGGCTTCAATCGCGTAGAGCAGCAAATGGCCGCCATCGAGCATGGGAATTGGCAGGAGGTTGATGAACCCCAAGTTAATCGAGATAAGTGCTGCAAGGCTTATAAACGTCAAAATCCCCATGCTCATCGCTTCTCCCGAAACCTTGGCGATTTTAAGCGGTCCTCCGAGCTCTGACAAAGGGCGACGACCCGACAGAATCTGCCCGAGCCCGATCATTTGCTGGCGCAAAATGTTACCCGTTTGGACGACCGCAGCCCAAGGCGCCTCCAGTAAGCCGACCTCGCGCACCTCAACTTCGGTCGCCCCGATTCCGATCCTGCCAATTCGATATTTGTTACCGAAACGGTCGACTTCTTCGACCACAGCAACTTCGGTTTCCTTCACCAGTTTCTGACCGTTACGTTCAATCTCCAAAACAGCTCGCTGTCCGGGAATCATCACAATTTCGTTTGCCATTTCATCGAAGGTTTCGATTTCTCGGCCGTTGAAAGACAAGATTCGGTCACCCTTTTCGATTCCAGCAACTGCAGCAGGACCGTCAGGTTGTAGAATATCGACAATGGGAGGTGTCACCGATTTGCCGAACGCCAATAGAAATGCCATGGCAATCAAGATCGCCAACAAAAAATTGACAGCCGGGCCTGCAAAAACGATGAGTGCCCGTTGCCATAATGTCTTGGACTGGAAAGTTTGGTTCCGTTCGTGGTCCGGCAAGGACTTCCAGCTTTCATCAGCTTGACTGGCTGGGTTCATATCGCCAGCGAATTGTACATAACCGCCCAAAGGAAGTGCACCAATGCGCCATAGGGTCCCACGCTTATCGATCCGTCCGTAAATCTGCGGACCAAAGCCTATCGAAAACTTCTCTGCTTTCACGCCGAACCAGCGGCCTACGAAATAATGGCCAAGTTCATGCACCACAACCAGCGTTCCGATCAGAATCAGAAAAGCAAGCAGCGTCAGCAATATGTTGGGAGATTCAACTTCCATGGGCGACCTTTTCTAGTTGCTCCAGCGCATAGCGCCTAGCTTCTGCATCAATGCTGAACAAATCATCAAGAGACGTTGGTGATGTCGGCACATAACCAGTCATGGTTTGCTCGACCAATGCTGCAATATCGAGAAATGCAATGCGCTCTTTCAGGAAAGCTGCGACGGCTACCTCATTGGCTGCATTGAGGATAGCGGGTTTAGCTCCACCTTCGCTAATCGCAGCCCGCGCGAGGCGCAGTGCAGGAAAACGGACAATATCGGGCGCTTCAAAAGTTAGTTGACCGATGGTTGCCAAATCAAGTGGCTGGCAATTTGTAGATATGCGTTCGGGCCATGCTAGCGCACTTGCAATCGGGATGCGCATGTCCGGTGATCCAAGTTGCGCCAATGTTGAGCAATCCTGATACTCTACCATTGAATGGATAACCGATTGCGGATGCACCAAAACATCTAAACGACCAAGGCCTACAGGAAACAGATGAAAAGCCTCTATCAACTCCAGGCCCTTGTTCATCATTGTAGCCGAATCGACGCTGATTTTTGCACCCATGTCCCAGTTGGGATGCGCAACAGCCTGCGCTGGAGTGACGTGGCGCATGGCATCATAGGAAAGACTTCGGAAAGGGCCGCCGCTGGCCGTTAAGGTAATCTTTCGCACCTGTTCCAACCTGCCACCCGAGAGGCATTGGAAAATTGCATTATGCTCGCTGTCTACGGGTAACAACGTGGCTCCGGACCTTTCGACCGCCGCCATCATCAGATCGCCAGCAGAAACGAGAGCTTCCTTATTGGCAAGTGCAACGGTTCGTCCCTGTTCAATCGCCGCCATCGTCGGGGGTAGTCCGGCGCAACCCACGATTGAAGCCATTGTCCAGTCCACATCACGGCGCGCCGCAGCCACCAAAGCATCTGCCCCTGCCGCGGCTTCTGTCTTGGTTCCGGCAAGCGCTGCTTTCAGCGCGGGATATGCATCTTCCTCCGCAACAACGGCTACCTCAGCTTCAAATTCCTGGGCCAGCGCCGCAAGCTTTGTCGCGTTGCCATTCGCCGTCAGTGCGACAACGCGAAACGAATCCCGGTGCTGACGTACGAGGTCAAGTGTGGAAAGCCCGACTGAACCAGTTGCACCAAAAATGGATATCGAACGTGTCATGGTTGCCCTGTCATCTGCAATGTGACCACAAGCAATGCAGTGACGCACAGAACGGCAACAAGGCCATCCGCACGGTCGAACAATCCGCCATGACCGGGGATAAGATTGCCCGAGTCCTTGACGCCTGCCCGACGTTTCATCCAGCTTTCAAAAAAGTCCCCGGCCTGGGCTACAATCGCAAGGCCGGCGCCGGTCACCGGCTGCCAAAGGGCGAAGCCCTCGGTACAATACCCCAATATACTGATAAACAGTGCAGAAGCCGTCATTCCGCCTAGGAGACCGGACCAGGTCTTGGATGGGCTAATCGCCGGCGCAATTTTCGGTCCACCGAACGTGCGGCCCGCAAAATATGCGCCGGTATCGGTCGAAATCACAAGCCCTATAATTCCTAGAAGGATATAGATTTCCGCGAACTCTCGAAGAAAAACGATGAACGCGGTGGCGAACCCCACATAGGCCAATCCACCCAGTATCCACAGCATACGGGCGACCGGATTTGGTGTTAATCCTAGAGCCAATTTTGACCATTCGTATAATAATCCGACGGTAATCAAAGCGATAAAGATCGCGAAAATCGGTCCGCCGATCCAGATTGCGCTGGCGGCAACCAGCATCATAATGACGCCCGAAAGGGTGCGGATCCCGAGGTCGGAACGAGGCTTGGAAATCGGCGTTTCTAATTCCGTCATCGTCCGCCAAAACGCCTTTCGCGGCCGGCAAATTCGTTAAGTGCTTGCGCCAGTTCGGCCTTTGTGAAGTCGGGCCACAGCGTATCGGTAAACCAAAATTCAGCATATGCTGCTTGCCATAGCATGAAGTTTGACAAACGTTGTTCGCCCGATGTGCGTATCAAAAGATCCAGCGGAGGCATATCGGCGGTGTCAAGATTGGCTTCAATCGTTTCGGCCGTAATTGTTCCTTGCGCCGCCGCTGCTTGGGCTGCACGCACGAGTTCGTCTTGTGATCCGTAGTTTAACGCAACAGCCAATGTTGTCCGGCTATTTTTCGAAGTACGTTCTAATGCGTCGTCAAGCATATCGACGATATCGGGTGCAAGAGCGCGGTAGTTTCCTATGATTTTTAGGCGAACATCATTGGCCGTAAATTCATCAATGTCGGACTTGATGAAGCTGCGCATCAGCCCCATCAGGTCGCTGATTTCATCTTCTGGCCGTTTCCAATTCTCGCTGGAAAAGGCATAGAGGCTTAAAGCCTCTAACCCTAACTCACCCGCCGCACGGACGATGCTGCGTACGGTTTCCACACCTTTTTTATGCCCCATGGCGCGCGGCAGCATACGCTTTTTGGCCCATCTGCCATTTCCATCCATGATGATCGCGACATGACGCGGCATTCGGCCGGTACCTGCCTCTACGCGTGCTGGTGCGGCAGCGACAGCGGCGCTCATTATCCGAACTCAGGCCCAAAAAGGACGGAAGTTAAAGCCAAAATCACTGACTCATGATTTCCTTTTCCTTATGCGACGCAGCGTCGTCGACCGCTTTGATCATTTCATCAGTCATTTTTTGCACTTCGGTTTCGAGGCGCTTGCGCTCATCCTCGCTAATTTCCTTTTTGTTTTCATCGGTCTTCAGGCTGTCATTGGCATCGCGGCGAACATTGCGGATCGCGATCTTTGCCTTTTCCGCATATTGCCCCGCCAACTTCGCCAGTTCACGGCGACGTTCCTCGGTCAGGTCGGGAATGGGAAGACGCAACGTCTGCCCATCGGTGATCGGATTAAGCCCCAAACCTGCCGAACGGATAGCTTTTTCGACCGGTGTAATATTCGAACGGTCCCAGACCTGCACTGTCAACATACGTGGTTCTGGCGCGCTGACCGTTGCCACCTGGTTCAATGGCATGTTGGAACCGTAGACCTCAACCACCACGGGATCGAGTAGCGTCACATTGGCGCGTCCAGTACGCAATCCACTCAGGTCGCTTTTCAAGGATTCGACAGCGCCTTTCATGCGACGTTCGACATCGGCTTTGTCATATTGCGGCATGATTTAGTTTCCTTTGCTTTCTACCACAGTGAAAGTGCCGCTTCCGTCAAGCACCTTCAGAATGTTGCCCTGTTCGCGTATGGAGAACACGACAATGGGGATGTCATTGTCGCGACACAAGGCGACCGCGCTGGCGTCCATAACTTTCAGATTATCCGACAACACCCGGTCATAAGATAATGTTTCATAACGTGTCGCGGTTGCAACCTTTTTGGGATCGGCATCGTAAACGCCATCGACCGATGTTCCCTTGAACAAAGCGTCGCATTTCATCTCCGCAGCACGCAATGCGGCTCCGCTATCTGTGGTGAAATAAGGCGCTCCAACACCCGCCGCAAAGATAACCACCCGACCCTTTTCCAGATGGCGTTCTGCCCTGCGGCGGATAACAGGCTCACAGACCTTGTCCATCTCGATAGCTGATTGCACACGGGTCGGCACGCCCAGCTGCTCCAACGCATTCTGCATGGCAAGTGCGTTCATGACCGTTGCGAGCATACCCATATAGTCAGCTTGTGCACGGTCCATGCCCTTAGCAGCACCGGCCATACCGCGAAAGATATTGCCCCCGCCAATCACCAGGCACAGCTGCAGGCCGGTATCTTTTGCTGCCTTCACCTCTTCGGCAACGCGAGCGACCGTATCCGGATCGATACCGAAGGACTGGTCGCCCATCAAAACTTCGCCCGACAATTTCAGCAGGATACGGCGATAGCCGGTTGCGCCCATATGATCCTCAATCCCCGATACGATAATGGCGTACAGCTATAGGAGCCGCACGCCACATCGCCAAGTGTATAAACCACTCAAATGCAAAAGGAGGGCAGCCCCAAAAGGGATAGCCCCTTGCCTCGCTTAAGCTCCAACTGCGGCTGCAACTTCAGCAGCGAAATCAGAAACTTCCTTTTCAATGCCTTCACCAAGCTGGAAGCGGACATAGTCCTTCAGCACGATCGGCTTGCCGGCTTCCTTGCCAGCGGCTGCAACTACGTCTGCAATTGCTGTCTTGCCGTCCATAACAAACAATTGGCTAAGCAGTGCGTTTTCCTTTGCAAACTTCTTAACCGCGCCTTCTACCATCTTCTCGACGATATCGGCAGGCTTGCCGCTTTCCGAAGCCTTTTCACGGGCAATCCCGCGCTCACGCTCCAGCGTGTCCGCATCAAGGCCACTCTCGTCCAGCGCTAGCGGGAATGCCGCAGCGATGTGCATCGCGAGCTGCTTGCCAAGGCCATCAAGGGTCGCAGCGTCCGCTTCGCTTTCAAGTGCCACAAGAACGCCGATACCGCCCATGCCGGGAGCCGCTGCGTTGTGAACATATGAGACAACACGTCCGTGATTAACCGACAGCGATTTAACGCGGCGGATGACCTGATTTTCGCCGATTGTGGCGATATTGTTGGTCAGTTTTTCCCCCACGCTTTCACCATTGCCATAAGGCGCGGCGAGGACGGCGTCGGCGTCGTTGGCGCCAAGGCCAAGGGCCACATTGGTGACGGTGGATACGAAATCCTGGAACTGTTCGTTCTTGGCGACGAAGTCGGTCTGGCTGTTGACTTCAACAGCCGTACCCTTCGTACCGTCGACGGCAACGCCAACCAGGCCTTCAGCCGCGGTACGGCTCGATTTCTTGGCCGCGGTGGCAAGACCCTTGGCACGCAGCAGGTCGACAGCAGCTTCCATATTGCCGCCGGTTTCTTCCAGTGCCTTCTTGGCGTCCATCATGCCGGCGCCGGAAAGCTCGCGCAGTTCCTTGACGGCAGCAGCAGTAATTGCAGACATGGTTTTGTCCTTTCAAATTGGTGTAGCGGGGCACGAAGCCCCGGCTTTTAACCCGTCATCCCCGATGTTCAGGATTCCCGCATGTGCGGGAATGACAAATTCGTGTTACGCTTCGGTTGCAGGCGCTTCTTCAGCAGCTGCTTCCGCAACAGGTGCCTCTTCGACCAGCGCAGGTTCTGCGTCCGGCTCGACTTCGGCGCCCAGATCAACGCCCTTTGCAACTTTCGCGCTGACATTGCCCTTGCTCGATGCGGCAGCAACAGCTTCGCAGTAAAGACGGATAGCACGAGCCGCGTCATCATTGGCAGGAACCGGGAACGCGATACCGTCAGGCGAAACGTTCGAATCCAATATTGCGATTACGGGAATACCCAGAACATTTGCTTCCTTGATAGCAAGCTCTTCCTTGTTCGCGTCGATCACAAACATAACGTCGGGAATGCCACCCATGTCACGGATACCGCCGAGGCTCAGCTCAAGCTTGTCGCGCTCACGGGTCATCTGAAGGATTTCCTTCTTGGTGAAGCCGTGCGTATCGCCCGAAAGCTGCTCTTCAAGAGTCTTCAGCTTTTTGATCGAGTTCGAAATGGTCTTCCAGTTGGTGAGCATGCCGCCCAGCCAGCGATGGTTGACGAAATGCTGACCCGAAGCACGTGCGGCGTCGGCGATCGGACCCTGCGCCTGGCGCTTGGTGCCGACGAACAGAACCTTGCCACCTGCGGCGACAGTCTGCGCAACGAAATCGAGTGCGCGCGCAAACAAGGGCACGGACTGCGACAGGTCAAGAATGTGAATGCCGTTGCGCGCGCCGAAGATATACGGCTTCATACGCGGGTTCCAACGGTGTGTCTGGTGGCCGAAATGGGCTCCAGCTTCAAGCAATTGCTGCATGGTAACGACAGGTGCCGCCATGGTACTTCTCCTTCCGGTTGAGCCTCTGGGGAACGAGAACATCACAACACCCTGAAAGGGTGCGATCCGCACCGGTATGGTTGTTCCCCATGTGGAATGAGCGCGCCGTTAGAGTGCAACGCCGGATTCGTCAAGCACTAAAGCCGATTAATAGGAGGTTCACCGTGCGCAGTTACCTGCTGGTGCCCAATCTTAAGGAGAATCGCGATGGCCGTCTTGAAATATATCATTCTGGCCAGCGCGCTGATTGGTTCGACCAATGTTATTGCCGAGGACGAGGTTGTCCCCACCGCATCCGAGATGCCGGAAAGAATATCCTTCCTTGTCGCATTCGGGGATGAAAAGTGCCGCGAACCCGAGGGTGACGAAATCGTGGTCTGCGCGACCGTCCCGGAGAATGAACGGTATCGCATACCTCTGGCCTTACGGAAGAAGGAACGTGTGGTGACCGATCGTTCCTGGTCATCGGCTGTCCAGACACTGGATTCTTTTGCTGCCGACCTTCGCCCCAATAGCTGTTCGGTAAACGGAACAGGCGGTTTTACCGGCTGCACGCAAAAAATGTTGCAACAATGGTTTGCCGAGCGACGGTCCAAACAGCGCGCAAATTGAACTTTTTCCGTCAAAGCTAGTTATCCACAGGCAATCCACAGATCATTCCTGCTGATTGCCTGCCCTTAAAAGCGCTTGACAAAAGAGAACATATAGAGAACATATAGGACAAGTCGTTCATAAAACAGCAAGCTAACCCCCTTTATAGACGACATGGGGGACAGAAAGGACCAGTGCCATGACCCTCATTGCTTCCCTCCTCTTCGCTATCGCCCTTATTGCATCGGTAGCTGTAATTGCCCTCACCTTCTCGAACGCAATGCCGCGTATCATTGAAGTGATCGATATGGAATTTTCGCCAGCCGTCGTGGTCGAACGCCGCATCACTTTCGGTGAAGTGAAAGGCCGCAAACCACAAACTGCCGAGGTTATTGCGTTTCCGATCAAAGCCGCAATTCAGCCGGACTTTCGTATCGCTGCCTGATCGGCATTACTGCCCTTGTTAAAAAGAAAGCGCCCGCGGGCGCTTTTTTTATCCGGAAGGGATCCGCCATAAAGAAAAGGGCGGAAGCTTGCGCCCCGCCCTCTTCTCCAAAAACTGGAAGTGAAATTTAGTTCACTGCGTCCTTGAGAGCCTTACCAGCCTTGAACTTGGGCTGGGTCGATGCCTTGATGGTCATCGGCTCACCCGTACGCGGGTTACGGCCGGTCGATGCCTTGCGCTTTGCAACGCCAAAGGTACCGAAACCGACGAGGCGGACTTCTCCACCCTTCTTCAGAGCACCGGTGATGGCGTCGAAGGTTGCTTCAACAGCTTTACCTGCATCAGCCTTGGTCAAGCCGCTTGCGTCGGCTACTGCATTAACGAGATCTTGTTTGTTCATACTGGGAACCCCCCTCTCAAAAAGAATATGTGATGACTCGCTTATTATTTAATTGAGTCGCGGCGTGGGCCGGTGGCGGGATAATGATGAGAATGTGCGCGCTGTCAAAGGAAATATCGGCATAAATCCGTCATTTTCTGTGAAAAACACGACGTTCTGACATCAGTTGCACTTCTCCGCCCCGGCGAACGCCCTCAATGCGTTACCGATGCTCCACTTTCGCCACCAATTGACGGGGGCAAAGCCGCCGCCAATTCGTCTGCTTCGGTCCATTCGACGGCAATCAAGGGCGATACAAGTGCTCGTGCAAGCACCTGATCGACATGGCTTACGGGAATGATTTCCAGACCTTCTTTTATGTTGGCCGGAATATCGGCCAGATCCTTTTCATTCTCCTGCGGGATCAGGACGGTTTTGATCCCTCCCCGCAAGGCCGCAAGCAGCTTTTCTTTCAATCCGCCAATCGGCAGCACGCGTCCGCGCAACGTTACTTCGCCGGTCATGGCGACGTCGCGATGAACGGCAATGCCGGTCAACGTGGATACGATACAGGTCACCATACCGATACCGGCAGAAGGTCCGTCTTTGGGCACAGCACCTTCGGGAAGATGGATGTGCACGTCCTTGCGGCTAAACACGCTCGGCTTGATGCCATAGCTTGGCGCACGCGCTTTGACGTACGACAGGGCAGCCTGAATGGACTCGCTCATGACTTCACCGAGTTTACCGGTCGTCTTGATCTGGCCTTTACCGGGAACGGTAACAGCTTCAATCGTCAGCAGTTCGCCGCCAACCTCGGTCCATGCCAAACCGGTCACGGCACCAATCTGGTTTTCTTCCTCGCCAATACCGTGACGATATTTGCGGACGCCCGAAAAATCAGCCAGATTTTCAGGCGTGATTTCGATCTTTTCGGCCTTGCCCTCTAATATGCGCCGCAATGCCTTACGCGCCAGCTTCGCAATTTCCCGTTCCAGCGTACGCACGCCGGCTTCGCGGGTATAATAGCGGATCAGGTCGCGCAGTGCATCGTCGGTAACCGAGAATTCTTCGGCCTTCAGCCCGTGCGCCTCGACCTGCTTGTCGAGCAGATGGCGCTTGGCAATTTCCAGCTTCTCGTCCTCGGTATAGCCTTCGAGACGGATAATCTCCATGCGGTCGAGCAGAGCCTGAGGCAGGTTCATGCTGTTCGCGGTAGTCACGAACATGACATCCGACAAATCCAGGTCGATTTCCAGATAATGGTCGTTGAACTTGTTGTTCTGCTCGGGATCCAGCACCTCCAGAAGGGCCGAAGCCGGGTCACCACGGAAATCCTGCCCCAGTTTGTCAATTTCATCGAGCAGGAACAAGGGGTTCATGGTGCCTGCCTTTTTCAGATTGGCAGCAACCTTACCGGGCATCGAACCGATATAGGTACGACGGTGACCGCGAATTTCCGCTTCATCGCGTACCCCACCAAGAGACTGGCGAATAAATTCACGTCCCGTGGCTTTGGCAATCGACTTGCCAAGCGAGGTCTTGCCGACGCCGGGAGGGCCGACGAGACAAAGAATAGGTCCCTTCAACTTATTCGTGCGCGCCTGAACGGCCAGATATTCCACGATCCGGTCTTTGACCTTTTCCAAAGCGAAGTGATCGGCATCCAGCACTTCCTGTGCTTTCGCAATGTCGCGCTTCAACTTGGACTTTTTGCCCCAGGGAATACCGAGAAGCGTGTCCAGATAGTTGCGGACGACCGTTGCTTCGGCCGACATCGGCGCCATGCCGCGCAGCTTTTTAAGTTCGGCGTTGGCTTTAGCCTTGGCCTCTTTCGAAAGCTTGAGCGTATCGATCTTGGTCTGAAGCTCGGCAATTTCGTCACCGCCTTCACCTTCATCATTGCCAAGTTCGCGCTGGATCGCCTTCATCTGTTCATTCAGATAATATTCGCGCTGGGTCTTCTCCATCTGGCGCTTCACGCGGCCGCGGATCTTCTTTTCGACCTGCAACACACCCAGTTCGCCTTCCATGAAGGCAAATGCCATCTCCAGACGGCGCAGCGGGTTGGCCTCAACAAGCAGGGATTGCTTGTCCGACACTTTCAACTGGATATTCGCAGCCACCGCATCGGCAAGCGCCGACGGCGTTTCAATTTCGCTGAGCTGCACTGCCGTTTCGGCCGGCATCTTCTTGTTCAGCTTTGAATATTGCTCGAACTGCTCGGTTACCGATCGCATCAGTGCGGTGGCTTCCGGTCCTTCGGCAACCTGTTCTTCAATCAGGCGTACGCCGGCTTCGACATAGTCGCTGCCACGTTCCACCACTTCGCGCAGTTGGGCGCGGCTTTTGCCTTCGACAAGAACGCGCACCGTTCCATCGGGCAGTTTCAGAAGCTGCATGATAGATGCGGTGACGCCGATGTCATACAGGTCGTCTTTACCGGGATCATCCTCGGCAGGGTCGAGCTGGGCGACCAGAAAGATTTCCTTATTGGCGGCCATCGCCTTTTCCAGCGCGACGACCGATTTATCACGACCAACAAAGAGCGGCACGATCATGCCAGGGAAAACGACGATATCGCGCAAAGGCAATAGCGGGAGATTCAGTTCCATATTAACTCCAATGAGCTGTCCCGAATGCGGCAACAAGCTGTGTTGAGGTGCAATATGTGCGCTTTTCCTGTGCTTTCAATGAATTTACGTTGAATGCAGCCGATTTGTTGGGGAAAAGCCCGGTTTTACGCAGTATTTGCCTATACTCCGCTTCTGCCGTCCACGAAAACGCGCGCACGGCAGAAGGAGCAATCATCCATTTCAGGATCAGAACGGTAATTTGAACCCTGCTGGCAAAGGCAGTCCGCTCGACATCTTGCCCATCTCGGCATTGCTGGCGGCGTCGGCCTTGTCGCGGGCGTCGTTAAACGCGGCGGTGATCAGGTCTTCTAACATGGTCTTGTCGGCAGGGACGATCAGACTGTCGTCGATGGCCACACCCAATATGCGGCCCTTGGCCGTTGCACGCACCTTGACGAGGCCACCCCCCGAAACGCCTTCCACTTCGATCGTGTCGAGAGTTGCCTGCGCCTGTTCCATCTGTTTCTGGATATTCTGCGCTGCTTCTTGCGCAGCCTTAATCATTTCTTCCATGCTCTTCATGCACGTTTACTCCATTGTGATTCACTCTCGTCGCTGTCGAGCAGTTCAGCTTCGGGGAAAGCCGCGAATGCGGCCTTTACCAGGGGGGATTCCAATATGGCGCGTCGGCCTGCTTCCGCCGCCGCCCTTTCCTGTTCCAACAGGCTGGGCTGGGCGTCTCCGTCTCTTTCTTCCAAATCCCAACGGGTTCCCGTGACCTTGGCTAAAGCGTCCCGCAGTTCCGGAACAAAAGATGGCGGCACCGGTCCGGCCAACTGATATGCGAGCAACGGTGGAGCATATTCGACCAATCGCATCACATCGCGCAATGTCATTTCCAGACTGACAAAACCGTCCCGTGCCAGTCGTTCCAGGAGCGCTGGAAAATCTGCCGGCATCAGCGATGTGACAGTCGGCGATGCCGGAATATCAAGCGCGGTGGGGGCCGAGGCGGGTGGCGCCGAAACAAAACTGCCCTGGGCGAGCATTTTGGCCAGTTCGCCGGGATCAGGCAGCGTTGCCGCGTGAATGACACGAAGCAGGGCCATATCGGCGGCATCCAGCGGCACAGCCGCGCGCGCGACCTCCTCCTGCCCCTTCAGAAGCAACTGCCACAAACGGTGCAGAACAGGGAATGAAAGACGATCCGCCTGATCCTCCGCCAGTGCGGACGCGTCGGCGTCGAGTGCGCCGTCACGCGGGGCGCCGACCTTGATCAGGGTCAACCGGTGTACTTCGGACAAAAGTCCTGCAAACATCGCCAACGGTTCAACGCCCAGATTATACTGGTTTTTGGCCTCCGCCAGCATCGCCTGTGCGTCGCCTGCCAGAATGAGGGCGAAAAGCCGGCGGATTGCACCCCGATCCGAAAGTCCCAGCATATCGCGCACCTGCGCCGCTGTTACCTTGCCATGGCCATCCATATCGGCATGGGCAATTGCCTGGTCGAGGATCGACAGTCCGTCGCGCACCGAACCTTCGGCAGCTTGCGCGACCAGCGTGAGGGCATCCGGCTCGGCCTCGACCGCTTCCTTGCGCGTAATCTCCGCAAAATGGCTGGCGAGGAGTTCGGTTGGAATCCGTTTGAGGTCAAAACGCTGGCAACGCGACAAGACGGTGATGGGAACCTTGTTCACTTCGGTTGTAGCGAACAGGAATTTCACATGTCCCGGCGGCTCTTCCAATGTTTTCAAAAGCGCGTTGAACGCGTTTTTCGACAGCATGTGGACTTCGTCGATGATGTAGATCTTGTAACGCGCCGACACCGCCGAATAGCGGACCGCCTCGATGATTTCGCGGACATCGTCGACGCCGGTATGGCTGGCCGCATCCATTTCGATAACGTCGATATGACGCCCTTCGGCAATGGACAGGCACGGTTCGCACTGACCACAGGGGTCTATGGTCGGCCCGCCCTGCCCGTCAGTGCCGACGCAGTTCAGTGCCTTGGCAATCAGGCGCGCGGTCGACGTTTTGCCGACCCCGCGGACACCCGTCATCAGAAATGCGTGCGCCAGACGGTCGCGCTTGATCGCATTCCCCAGGGTTTGCACCATCGCATCCTGGCCGATCAGCTCGGCAAATGTCTGCGGACGGTATTTGCGCGCCAGGACCCGATAGGCCGCGCCGCCCGATGCTGCGGGCTTTGCAGGCGCTTGCACATCCAGTCCCAGCCCCAATGCATCATCGGGCATATCCGGATCGCGCGCGGCGAGGTCAGGGGTGGTGGAATCAGGCATCGACATAGTGTTAGGCCGCTCTTCGCGGATTGTCGAAATGTTCTCAAGCGATTTGGAAAAATAGGAGCCGAATGACCCGCAGCGAATTCGTTGTGGCTGCTTCCGTCAGGATCTGACCAGGTTGGCGAGTGCCACGTCCATCCGACTCCCGCCGCGCATATGGCGACACACTGGCCAAAATGCAAGCGCAGCCAGTGCAGAAGATGGTAAACCGGCACTTTACCTTATGCCAAAACCCGTTGTTCACCCTGATCACCTATCGCAGGTCGTTCAGAATGGGAGATTCGGATATGACCATCTCGCACATAACGGGTCAAAACTACATGCGTTACGAAGACGCCGCACAGGAAGATCGCAGCGCACCGCGCGTCAAGTTGCACATTCCGGCGCAGATGCGGCCTTCCGGCTCGCCGTCTTTTTCGGTCATTGTGAAAGATCTGTCGCTGTCGGGCGTGGCTTGTGAGGCCTTAACCGGCATGTCCGCCGGCACGCGCGTGTGGCTCACCCTCCCCGGCCTGTCCGCCCTTCAGGCCAAGATCGTCTGGAACGATGGCACGATGGTGGGTTGCGAGTTTGACACCTTGCTGAACCTCGCCGTCATGGAAAACATCCTCGCCCGCTTCCCCGTGCAGGCCTGATCGTTACCGACAGGATTGCGCAGCAGCGTCAGGCGTTGCGGAGGTACCAGTCATAGTCAATCGACGGGACCTGCCCGAAATAGCGGTCCTGTTCGACGCGTTTGACGATGGTGTACATCTCGACAAATCGTTCGCCCAGATAATCGCGCATCAGGCTGGAGCCATGGAACCGGTCGACCGACGCGAACCAGTTGCTCGGCGGTTTGTCGTCACCTGAGCTGTCCCTGTCATAGCCGTTGCCGACCACGGCAGGGCCGGGGTCGATCTGGTTCGTGATGCCATGATGGATACCGGCCAACACCCCTGCAACCGCAAGATACGGGTTCGCATCCGCACCACAGGCGCGATGTTCGACATGGCGGCTGGAGGGAGGACCTGCCGGAATGCGGAAGGAAACGGTGCGGTTATTGACGCCCCATGTCGGCGCGACCGGCGCGTAGCTGTTCGCCTTAAAGCGGCGGTAGCTGTTGGCGTGCGGCGCAAACAGGGCAAAGCAATCGCCAACGGTGCCAATCATTCCGCCAATGGCGTGGCGCAGCATCGGCGTCCCTTCGGGATCATCGGCAGCGAACAGGTTTTTGCCATCGGCATCGTTCATCGAGACATGAATATGCATGCCGCTTCCGGCCTGTTCGGCAAAAGGCTTCGCCATGAAGGTTGCCTCCAGACCATGCGCCTGCGCGACGGCCTTGACCACGCGCTTGTACATGATGGCATCATCGCACGCGCGCAGCACGTCGGGCTTGTAGCGCAGCGTCAGTTCGCACTGGCCGGGCGCAAATTCCGAAATGGCTGACTCCAGCGGCAGTCCCTGAATATCGCAGGCTTCGTACAATTCGTCAAAAAAGGGTCGAAAATCGTCAAGTTCGCGCAAGCCATAGACTTCGACCATTTGCGGCGTACTGCCGCTATAGTCGGGCCGCGCCGGTCGAACCGAACCGTCACGCGCACGCTTTGGGTCGAGCAGGTAGAATTCCAGCTCCACCGCCAGTGCCGGGGTCAGGCCCATTTCGGCAAAACGGTCGACAACCAGGCCCAGCACATGACGCGGGTCAAGGTCGTGCGGCTGGCCGTCAAGTTCGTAAAAATCGACCATGAACTGCGCCGCATTGTCCCCTGCCCACGGCGTCCGCACCAAGGTGCCAGGGATAGGCTTCATCGAACGGTCGGCGTCACCATCTTCCCAGACCAGTCCGGTTTCGACAGTATCCTGTCCCGTAATGTCGACGACGGCGATCGAGCCCGGGAAGAAACGACCGATTTCATAAACCGAAAGCACCTCATGCTGCCGCAACCGCTTGCCGCGCGGGACGCCGCCCATATCGGTGTAGATCATTTCGATCGAATCAATGTCCGGATTTGCCGCAAAAAAGGCCTCTGCTTCGCTGCGCGGTGCGATCTTTGCCGATGAAATGGCGCGTTTTGTCATGCTTTTATCTCCAAAAGCTCGCCTACACAGGAATCGAGCGCGTGCAAGAGGCGATCCACCTGCTCCGGCCGGGTGACCGGACTGAGCAGCATCATATTGTGGAACGGTGCGAGTAAAATGCCGCGGTTGGTCAGATAGAGATGGATCGCTGATTCCAGTTCATGGTCCATCGCCGCCCGGGCTTCGCTGCCGTTACGCGGGGGCTCGGATACGCAGACAAATTCGACCCGTGCGCCCACATGGCTGACATGCCAGGGCAAGCCACGAACATCAATTATCTGACGCAGTCCCGACACCAACCTGTCCGCCATGGCGAGCATATGGTCATAAGCCGGCCGCGTAATGACCTGCCCAAGCATCGCATGCATGGCCGTGATTGCCAGTGCATTGGCCGAAAGCGTGGCGCCGATACCGCTATGTCCGGAAGGTCGCGACTTGTTCAACGCCTCCATGCGGGCGGACACCTGCGCGGTAAATCCATAAACCGCGCATGGGACACCTCCACCAATCGATTTTCCGATCACCATGATGTCCGGCATCGGGCCGTGGCTGTTGCTGTGCCCACCATAGCCTGACGAGATTGTATGGGTTTCATCAAAAACCAGCAACGTGCCGGTGTCGCTGCACAGACGGCGCAACGTTTCAAGATAGCCGGGTGCATCGCGGACCATGCCGATATTGGTCATGACCGGTTCGGCGAGCACGCAGGCAATGTCACCTGTACGAAGGGCGCTTTCCAACGCGTCAAAGTCATTAAATTCTACGGCGACGGTCGTCGGCAGCAAATCCTGCACCTGACCGATCAGGCTCGGCCGATTGACGGCGACCCCGTCGCGCAGATCGACAAATACATCGTCGACCGCACCATGATAGCATCCATTAAAAATCAGAATCTTCTGACGTCCGGTCAATCCGCGACACCACCGAATGACCGCGCGATTGGCTTCACTCGCGGTTGTCGTCACCTGCCAATGCGGCAGGCCGAACATTCCGGCCAACATGTTGCTCAACTCGGCACCTTTGACCGTTGGAAGCATGTAGCTGAGCCCCTGCCCGGCCTGTTGAGCAAGAGCCGCGCTGAGCGCAGGCGGGGAATGTCCGAACATGCTTGCCGTGTCGCCAAGGCAGAAGTCGTCAAATTGCTGGCCATCGATACTGGTCAGATGAGCGCCTTCTGCGGATGCAGCTACAATTGGAAAGGGACTTGGCCAATCCAGCATCCAATGAAAGGGAACCTGCTGGAACCAACCGCTCGAATTTTCAAAGACGCTTTTCGACTTTGGATTATTTGCGACAAAACGAGCACTTTCCCGCGTCCGCAGTGCCGAAATGGCTGAAGGCTCAATCATAGCCGGTCTCGCAAGGCGTAATAGAGAAGACCCAAAGTGGCGAGCGGCCGTGCGAAAAATTTGCCGCCCGGAAATGGCCGATGTGGCAAACGGGCAAAGACATCGAAACGCCCCATTGTTCCTGCAACCGCCTCCGCCAACAATTCGCCTGCCAGCGTTGTAACCAAGGCACCATGCCCGGAAAAGCCATGGGCGAAAAATATATTCCCCTCCCGTCCTATATGCGGGAGGCGGTTCATCGTGACGCCGACGGCGCCGCCCCACGCATAGTCGATAGCTGTGTCGGCCAGAGACGGGAACACATCCGCGATATGTTTGCGGACAAACGCAGATATGTCGGCGGGCGGCGTCTGGACATATTTTTCACCGCCGCCGAAAATCAGGCGCTTGTCGGCAGAAAGACGGTAATAGTTAAGCACAAATCGACTATCCGCGACCGCGGCATCACTGGGCAGAAAGGCCTCCCAATTCGCAAGAGGCTGGGTCGCAATATTATAGTTCATGATCGGAATGGTGTAGCGGCCCAGTCGCTCGTCGATTTCATGCAGCCAGCTATCGGTTGCGACGATCACTGCCCCGGCATCGACATCCCCGGGTCGTACAAAGCTATTCTCGAAAATGGAAACGCCTGCCTGCTGTGCGGCAGAGGCCAGACCCAAGGCATAGTTTAGAGGATGGAAATGCCCGCCTTGGGAATCATAAATACCACCATAATAACCACCGCCACGGATATGCTTTTCGAGGTCCTTTGGCTGCACAGTCTCGCTTTTCCAGCCAAAATGTTTTTCCAGATATTCGGTATCCCGTCGCATCGCGTCAAAATGTGCAGGCTTATAGGCTGCCTCCAAATGGCCGCTTTTCAAATCACATTGGATGCCGTGCCGGTCGATCCGTTGTTTCACGCGATCCACAGCGCCATAGGCAAGGTCGAATATCGCTTGCGACCGTTCACGTCCAAATTCTTCATCCAGTTCGCGCATTGACCAGCGCAGTCCGGGGATCAATTGCCCGCCATTGCGTCCCGATGCCCCGTAACCGATGCTCCTGGCCTCCAGCAGTGCAACCTTCAGTCCTTTTTCGGCGCAGGCAAGCGCCGCGGACAAACCGGTAAACCCGCCGCCGATCACGGCGACATCATATTTTTCGCCGCCGGTAAAAACGGGCTGCGGCACCCACGCATTGGCACTGGCCTGATAATAGCTGTTGTTGAGAGGATCGTTCATGTGAAGAATGCCGGACTAGTCCGCGCTCTCCATCGGCGGCCCCAGATCGATCACATACAGCTTCCGAACAGGTGTCAGATTTTCCCAAATGCCTTCAAAGCCGGGTTCTATGACGAGATTTCCGTCTGGGCCCGCTTCGGCAATTGTGCCGTCGTCGCCGGTCAAGCGCACATGACCTTCGACAATTCGGCAATATTCCCATTCGGAATAGGAGACGCGCCAGGCCCCCTCCCCACAGCTCCATTCGCCGAAATATTTCCTGCCATCGGCCGATTCATAGGCGTTGCGCGTTTCACCACGTGGCGCACCGCGTACAACCCGATCGGGGGAAGGCGCGAAATCTTCGGCTGGAGCAGCGTCAACATGGATACTGCGCGCGGTCACGATTTATACCCGCAACAACAAATGCTCGCGTTCCCAGCTGCTCACGACCGATTGGTAATTGAACAGCTCGTAATCCTTGACCGCATAGTAAATCTCGAAAAACTCTTCGCCGAGAAGATTTCGAACAGGGCGGCAAGCCGAGAATCGGTCAAGTGCGGCTTCCAGGGTGCGAGGAAGCGTGCGTGCCCGGTTATAGGCGCTACCGATAATCGCCTTTGCTGGCACCATCCTCTCCACCATGCCGATATAGCCGCAGACCAAGGAGGCGGCGATGGCGAGATACGGGTTGGAATCGGCACCCGGCAGCCTGTTCTCGACGCGGCGATTTGCCTTGTCCGAAATAGGAACGCGAAAGCCGCAACTGCGATTGTCTTCACCCCATTGCACATTGATCGGCGCCGCACTGTCGGGGCGCATGCGGCGAAAACTGTTCACATTGGGCGCCCAGAGCGGCGAGATTTGCGGCATGAATTTGACCAGCCCCGCAATATAACTGCGGAACATCGCGCTATCCTTACCATTGGCGTTCGAGAACAGGTTTCTTCCCGTTTCGGCATCGACAACGGACTGGTGGATATGCATGGCACTGCCCGGCTGGCCTGCCATCGGATTTGCCATGAAAGTGGCATAAACCCCATGTTGCTTGGCAACGGCGCGTACGACCCTTTTGAAAAGAAATACCTGATCCGCCAATTTGAGAGGGTCACCGTGGATGAAGTTGACCTCCAACTGCGCCGCACCCATTTCGTGGATCATCGTATCGATATCGAGCCCCATCAACTCGCAATTATCGTAAATATGGTCGATGATATCCTCATATTCATTCATCGCCTCCAGCCCGTAAGGCTGGCTCGCCGTTTCCGCCCGGCCACTTGATCCGGTAGGAGGAACCAGAGGGAAGTCGGGGTCCGTATTTTGCGATACAAGGTAAAATTCGACTTCGGGCGCAATGATCGGTTTCCAGCCCTTGTCGGCATATAGGCCAAGGACTTTCTTCAGGATCGTGCGGGGCGCCAGTTCAACTTCGGTGCCATCGCCATGAAAGGCATCGGCAATCACAAAGGCGGTGGGCGATTTGAACCCGGGTGCGACACAAATGGTGTCGGGATCCGCGATCAGTATCTTGTCTGGATCCTTATCCCAGATGTCCTCGATATCCTCGGGATAATGACCATCGATGGTGCAAATGAATACGCTTCCCGGTATCCGCAACGACTTGTCACGGACGGAGGAAAGGAATTTTTTGGCGGGCAAGACCTTGCCGCGCTGCACACCATTAATGTCGGGAACGATACATTCGACTTCGTCGATTTTGTGCTCTGCGATCCAATTCGCGAGATTGACAGACATTGTTTTCACCAGCTTTCTGTTCGCTGGATAAGGACATGCCGGACTTGAAAGGTCAAGCCCGGCATGCAGATTTCGACCCGGGAAGCCCCGGAAAGTTAATTAAAAGAAGTAAGCGAGCGAGAAAACCACGCCTGCCGAACTGTCTTTGAACGCGAAGGTCGACTGACGGTCGGTGTCCACATAAGATGCGCCCAGCGTGAAACCGGCGACATTTGCGGTCAGGCCCAGCGACCAGTCCAGCTTCGAGCTGCCACCGGTGAAGGCACCATCTTCAAGACCGACCGAACCGACGATCGAAATGGGCGAATCTGGCAGTGCGATTGTCGCATTTGTGGCAACATAGATGTTGTCGGTATTGCCGGTATTGTCCTGGCTGGGAACATAGCTCAACTGGCCACCGATGGTTGCGGGCCCAACGGTCGTGCCGAGCTTGCCGGTGAACTCCACATAGTTGAAGCTCGAAACACCGGGATAGACATAATATGTAGCGCCAATGTCATAGGTGACGGTGTCGCCGCCTGAGAAACCGGCATAAAGATCGACTTCGATATCATCGCCAGCGTTTTCCGCCAGATTGGAACCCCATACACCTACGTAGAAGCCCGATTCATGCTTGACGGTCAGGGTTGGCTGGATCGCAAAATCCTTGTCCGAAAGCGAAACGCCGCGGAAACGGTAGTCCGAAACGCCGGTGATGCCACCGGTGATGGTGATGGGACCGGATTCTGCTTCTTCTTCCTGCGCAAATGCAGGTGCGGAAACAGCAAGTGCGCTCATCGCGACACTCATCGCAGCCAGTTTCAAAATCGAGTTACGCATAAAATTACCCCTTCTTTAGGTGCGCTATTAAGTTAACCGGAGACAAGGCGTACACCACAGCCCACGGCACATGCCGTCCTCTTCCCGCTCAATCTAATGCGCGCGCCGTGGTTAATTATTGTTTACCAGCGCCTTTATTGTGCAGGTGCACACAAACATCAATGGAACATGCAATCAAGCAATTTTATGTCAGCGCCGTTGTCCTTTTTGACAAATGTGACAATTACATCACAGTTTCGTGAAGGTAGTTTGCACCCTGGCGCCAGTCGAAAATGTCTATCCCAGCAGCCTTGGCGGCACCGTACGATTGACCACTTCGCGCAGGGCGAACGCTGTTTCTATACGTGCCACACGCGGCAAACGGGCGATTTCCTGACGGTGGATAATCTCGTAATCCTCAATCGACGTGGCCCGGACCACCAGAAGATAATCGTTCCGGCCGCTCATCAGATGACAGCGTATGATCGACGGGCTTTCCACCACTGCTGCTTCGAATGTCCCCATGGCCTCTTCGCTCTGGCTGTCCAGCGTTATGGTGACCATGACCGTCGCGCCCATGCCCAGTTTGCGCAGGTTAACATCCGCCCGGTAACCGCGCACGATGCCGGCATCCTCCAGGCCCTTTTGCCGCCGCGCGGCGGCGCTTGGCGACAGGCCTGCGGCCTCGCCTAACTCCTGCTGCGTTGCCCTTCCGTTGGAGACGAGTACGCGGAGTAATTTGCGGTCTGCACGATCCAGTTGCATATTTTCTTCACCTATATCGATTTTTACGCGCATTTTATGTGCGATTTAAGCAATCTTGTCGAATCTTTGCAGATTAACTGCGGTCGGACAATGCTATTTCTTCGTTCCAGAGACTCATTACAGGAGAAGAGAAATGCGCGTCGGCGTCCCCAGCGAGATCAAGGTTCATGAATATCGGGTCGGCCTGACCCCCGGCGCCGTGCGCGAATATGTTGCGCGTGGCCATCAGGTTGTCGTTCAATCGGGCGCGGGTGCGGGTATCATGGCAACCGACGACGCCTACCGCGCCGCTGGTGCCGAAATTGCGGCAACGGCGGCCGAGATATTCGCCGGATGCGAAATGATCGTGAAAGTGAAAGAGCCCCAGCCTTCGGAATGGGTGCAACTTCGTCCCGACCAGCTCCTCTTCACCTATCTGCATCTTGCGCCCGACCCCGAACAGGCGAAGGGCCTGATCGCAAGCGGCTGCACGGCAATCGCCTATGAAACCGTAACCGACGACAAGGGCACCCTGCCCCTGCTCGCGCCCATGAGCGAAGTTGCAGGCCGTCTCGCCATCGAAGCGGCGGGCGAGGCCATGCGGCGGAGCGAGGGCGGTGCCGGCATATTGCTGGGCGGCGTCCCCGGCGTTGCTGCGGGCCGCGTCTGCGTGATCGGCGGCGGAGTTGTCGGCACCCATGCGGCGCGCATGGCCGTGGGCCTTGGCGCGGAAGTCACCATCGTAGACCGCTCCATCCCCCGCCTGCGCGAACTGGATGAACTGTTCCAGGGCCGTGTCCGCACGCGTTACTCGACGCTGGAGACGATCGATCACGAAATCAGCATAGCCGACGCCGTCATCGGTGCGGTACTGATCCCCGGCGCAAGCGCACCGAAGCTTGTGACCCGTGCCATGTTGAAACATATGAAGCCGGGCTCGGTCCTCGTCGATGTCGCCATCGACCAGGGCGGATGCTTTGAAACATCAAAGCCGACCACCCATGCCGAACCCACCTATGTCGTCGACGGCATCATTCACTATTGCGTCGCAAATATGCCAGGCGCGGTGCCGCAAACCAGCGCCGCTGCGCTGAATAACGCCACTTTGCCCTATGGCCTCGCACTGGCGGAAAAGGGTGTCGGCGCGTTGCATTCCCTCTCCGAAACCGGTCGCGGCCTCCTCGCCGGGCTGAACGTCCACAAGGGCAAAGTCACCAGCAAGGCCGTCGCGGATAGCCTCGACCTCGATTTTGTCGCACCGGAAACCGCGCTCGCCGCGTGACTCCGGCGCGCCTTGGTGCTAACCGGCGCGGCATGGGCAAAGAGGGGCGGATTACAGCGCATCAGATCGCAGCGATGCTGGGGGTTTCGCAACCCACAGTATCGCGCGCGCTGCGCGGCGACAAAAAGGTCAATGAAGAAACCCGCGCGCGTATTGTGGCGCTGGCGAACGAACTCAACTATTCGGTCGACCACAACGCCCTTCGCCTGCGCACGCAACAGACTTTTTCAATCGCCCTCGTCATCCTGTGCCGAAAGGGCGAGAATAAGGCGAACATCAACCCCTTCTACCTGTCGCTGCTCGGCTGTATCGCTGCATCCGCGTCCGAGCGGGGATATAATCTGATCGTTTCCTTTCAGGATTCGCCCGCCAATTTCTTCGCAAACTACACAGGCAGCCGCCAGGCCGACGGCCTGATCGTTATCGGCAGCGGGCAGAATGTGGAAGGCTGGCAGTATTTCGGCGAATATGCCCGCCACAACACGCCCATGATTTGCTGGGGCGCCAGCAAGGAAGACCTTGTTTCCATAAAGAGCGACAATGCAATGGGCACGCGTCTGGCCATCGACCATTTGCGCGCAAAGGGATGCAAGAACATCGCCTATATCGGGCCGATGAACAGCGAGCAGCCGCAATTTCAGGACCGCATCAATACCTATATGGCGCTGACACAGGAGCTCGGCCTTCCCGTCATCTGCCCCACCTTGCCCGAAAATGCCGTGCGTGAAGACCAGGGCTATGCCGCCGTCAAGGCACTGCTGCGCGACAAAACGAGCTTTGACGGTCTGTTTTGTGCAAATGACTTCATTGCTTTGGGCGCATTGCGCGCACTGGACGAAGCCGGAATCTCTGCAGGAACGGACGTCCGTGTTATCGGATTCGACGGCATAGCCACCGGCGCCTATGCGCAGCCGCCGCTCACCACAATCGAACAGGATTATTATAAAGCAGGCGAGATGCTGGTCGAGGCGCTGATCGCACTTTTGAAAGGCAAAACGCCCGACACCACACCGGTGCCGGTCCGGCTGTTACTCCGCGAAAGCGCCTGAGACTTTTACGGGCGAAAGTTTCCGGGCGATTAGCCCCGCATCCTTGCTTAATTTCGCTTCCCGTCAATCAAAACAGCCTGCTGCCATGCACTCGGCTTCTTGTCTGTCCGGTGGATACATCCGGCCCAGCAACAGGGCCGTTTCTTACCCTCCAATAACTCCTCGCAGGTTCGTTCTATGCGCCGCGCCCGTGTTTTTGGCTGCTTGGCATCTTCAACCCAGCAGATAAATTCATTGCGGCCGATTGGCGTCAACGCTTGCCAAAGGGCAAAGATGTCAGGATCCGCCTGCAAAGCCAAGCGCATATCGTCCCCAGCCGTGTGGACGATGCCATGAAGAAACGCACTTTTCATTGGATGGCTTATAACCCTCTGGCTCCGTTCCACCAACAGCGCGATTCAGTTATATGCCTCTGATCGCTCAACCCGTCAGCGTTTCACGCGTTCGAACAGATCGACCAGTTCATTGAACTTCGCCCGCTGCTCAGCAACATCTCCAGAAGCAATTGCCTCCGCAACGCAGCAGGATGCGTGATCCTTCAGGATAGCACTTTCGACTTTGGCGAGCGCCGCTTTCACCGCCTGCACCTGATGCAAAATGTCCATGCAGTAGCGGTCGTCAGCGACCATCTGTGAAACGCCGCGCACCTGACCCTCGATACGTTTCAGGCGATTAATTATGTCGCTCCGGTCTTTGGCCATATGAATACCCGCTTGCTATACCCTACAGGGGTATCCTATACAACTCTCCCCAATTAGGATGCAAGTGCAAATGCTCGACCGAAATATATCTCGACGAATATTGTTAGGCGGGATTGGTACTGGCGCAGCTTTGGCGACCATACCGGCCTGGGCGCAGGGTCATAGCGTACATTCAGGTCACGGGGGCAGCCACAGCCGCGGCGGTCCGCGTATTCCGGCCGGCTTTGGAGAATTGAGCGGCGAGATTATAGATCTGACCGTCGGAAGTGGCCATCGCATCGTTGAAGGACGGCGTGGACCGGGTATCGCCGTAAATGGCAGTGTACCGGGACCACTTATCCGCCTGCGTGAGGGGCAGAATATAAGGTTTAACGTCACCAATAACCTGAATGCGGATACATCCATACATTGGCACGGCCTTCTGGTCCCGTTCCAGATGGATGGCGTGCCGGGCATCAGCTTTCCGGGAATTCGTCCGCGCGAAACGTTCACCTATTCGTTTCCGGTCCGGCAATCGGGCACCTATTGGTATCACAGCCATTCGGGTTTGCAGGAGCAATCCGGACATTATGGCCCGATGATCATTGACCCGGCTGGCCCAGAGCCCGTTGAATATGACCGCGACTATATCCTGCTCCTGAGTGATTTCACGGTCCTTGACCCGCACTTCATCATGAGCAGGCTGCGCACCGGTGAAGGTTATTTCAACCGCCAGCTCAGTTCGTGGACCGACAATTATCCTATGTCCGGTGAAGAACGGCGGATGTGGGCCGAAATGCGCATGCCTGCGACAGACATCATGGATATTGGCGCACCTACCTATACTTTCCTGGCGAACGGGCGCGGGCCGACCGAGGGGCTTGAATATCTGTTCCGCAGCGGCGAGCGTATCCGGCTGCGCGTCATCAACGGATCGGCGCAAAGTTTTTTCAATGTCCGTATTCCTGGCCTGCCCATGACGATCATCGCGGCCGATGGCCAGAATGTGCGTCCGGTGGAAGTTGACGAATTCCAGATCGGCACGGCCGAAACATATGACATCATCGTCACGCCCGGTAACGCCGAGGCCTATGCGATTGTCGGTGAGTCGATGGATCGTTCGGGCATGGCGCTTGCGATGCTTGCAAGCCGTCCCGGTGCGCGGGCCACAGTGCCGCCCTTGCGCGATCCCCCGCTTCTTACCATGGCCGATATGGGTATGAACCATGGCCCGGCCGATAATGGCGGTCATCTCAATCATGGTGGAATGGATCATGGCGCAGGCAAGGAAGAGCCTGCCGCCGGGGCGTCGCATAATATGGATGGCATGGATATGCGCGACACGTCGCTGCTTCCCCCTGATGTCGCCATCGGTCCGGGTGTCGACATGGTCTCCATGGCGCCGGTCGACAAAATGGGTGACCCCGGACTTGGATTACGCGACGTCAAGCACCGCGTGCTCAACTACCGGATGCTGGCAGCACTTGAACCCAATAAAGACATTCGCGAACCCTCCCGACTGCTTGAGCTGCACCTGACCGGCAATATGGAACGCTATATGTGGTCGTTCGACGGGCGAATGTATTCCGCCGTCAGCGACGTACCAATCCGCTTTGCCTGGAACGAGCGCGTACGGGTGAAGCTCGTCAACAATACGATGATGGCGCACCCGATCCATCTTCACGGAATGTTTTTCGAACTGGTCAATGGCAAGAATGCTGCGCACCAACCGCGCAAGAATGTCGTCATTGTCCAGCCGGGCGCCAGCGCCCAGTTTGACCTGACCGCGAATGAACCCGGCGACTGGGCATTCCATTGCCATCTCATGTATCACATGCATGGCGGCATGATGCAGACCGTAACCGTGGTCGGCCCCGGCGGTGCGAAATGACCGGTCGTTTATCCGTCATAACGGCGGCAATGCTTGGCGCCGCGCTGTTCGCCATGCCGGTAGCCGCGCAACACGCCGGGCACACCGCTCCAGCCCCGGCCTCGGCCCCGAACACTGCACCGCCTCTTACCCCTGTGGACCCGCATACGGGTCACGCGATGCCTGCCGACCCTGCGGATACAAATGATCCCATGGCAGGCATGGACCACAGCCACATGAATCACGGCACCGCAGAAGATACGGCATCAGTTTCACCAGGTCCAACGATGGAAACCCCGCCACCGCCCGAAGCAGGCAGCGGACCGCCACGCGCCGCCGATGCGATTTGGGGAGCGGACGCGATGCGGGCGTCACGCGACGATTTGCAACGCACCCACGGTGACTTCAATGTCTTCTGGTTCCAGGCGGACCGCGTGGAAATACAAATTCGTGACAACCAAAATGGCTATCTATGGGACCTGCAAGGCTATTATGGCGGACCAACCAGTCGTTTCTGGTTCAAGAGTGAAGGCGAAGGCAGCTTTGGTGAACGCATTGAGGATGCCGAGGTGCAGGCGCTCTATGCGCGTGCCGTTTCGCCTTTCTGGGATCTGCAGGCTGGAATAAGACAGGACGTATCCGGTCCGTCTACAACCCATGCCGTTGTCGGTGTGCAGGGCCTCGCACCTTATTTGTTCGAGGTCGATGCCGCTTTATTCCTGTCGCATCGCGGCGATCTGACCGCACGGTTTGAAGCCGAACTGGACCAGCGCATCACCCAGTCACTCATTTTACAACCGCGCGCGGAAGTCAATCTGGCGGCGCAGGACTTCCCCCGTCTTGGAATCGGTGCCGGCCTCGACAAAATCGAGATCGGTGTGCGGCTACGTTACGAGATTATCCGGGAAATCGCGCCCTACATCGGCATAGAGCAAAGCTGGCGTGTCGGTGACAGCGCCGATTACGCCCGCGCGCTCGGCAAAGATCCCAGCACGACCAACTATGTCGTCGGCATTCGTTTCTGGTTTTGAAAAAAGAAAAAACTTCATGCGCTTAATCTCGCGCATTGTCGCTGCGGCAGTCGCTGTCACTTCGCCCAAAAGTTGAGACAAATGTGGGCGCCGAGCCCGATCTGAACCTATTTTCAAGAAAAAGCATGTAGTTGAAGAGAATAAATGGTGGACAGGGCTGGATTCGAACCAGCGTACGGAAAACCGGGCAGATTTACAGTCTGCTGCCTTTAACCACTCGGCCACCTGTCCACTACTTAGGCGGGGTCATATGCGCAAACATATGGGCCGGTCCCGCTAAGGAAGCAGCCCAATGGCGAAACGGCTCTTGCCTGTCAATGCCTCAAGTGGGAAAGGGGCTGCTATCAACGCATTTTCTTTTTGGAAACGACCTCAGTCATGTCTTCGCATAAAAGCCATCGCCGCCGCGGCGCAGCTCCCGTTAGTGGCAATCCCAAATTTTATGGCCGGCACGCCGTTTATGCCGCGCTGGATAATCCCGACCGGCGACTGATCAAATTATGGGGCACCCGTGAAGAGCTGGGGAAGATCGTGATTCCGCAAGGATTGGCGGTTCAGTTCGCGGATGCGGCTGACCTTGCCCGCTTTGTTCCCAAGGATGCCCCGCATCAGGGTCTGGTATTGGAAGTTGCGCCGCTGGAGGATGTCTGGCTGACCGATGTCCTGGCGATCGACGAGGACGATACGCGGCCGCTGCTGATATTGGACCAGGTTACCGACCCGCATAATGTCGGGGCAATTTTCCGGACGGCTGCGGCTTTTGACGCCGTTGCTGTGGTCACACAGGACCGCCACGCACCGCCCGAGTCGGGCGCACTGGCCAAGGCAGCGTCTGGCGCACTCGAGATTACACCCTGGGTCCGCGTCGTGAATCTGGCGCGCGCGTTGGAGGAAATAGCAGAGGCAGGATATTGGCGGATTGGTCTTTCGGGCCACGCCACGACCACGTTGGAACAAGCACTTACCCCGGGACGCAATGCGCTTATTCTGGGCGCGGAAGGTGACGGGATGCGGCATAATATCGAGGAGCATTGCGACCAGTTGGCAAAACTGCCAATCAGCGAGCAGATGGAGTCGCTCAACGTATCCAACGCCGCCGCGATTGCGCTTTATGCGGCGACAGTGCGCAGGGGCTGAATGCGAAAGGGGAATCGCGATGAAGAGCAATCGGGTCACGAGATGGGTCAAGGTCGCGGTTGCTACCATCGCCTGCATTTCGCTCAGCGGATGCCTGATCCTGCCGGGCGAGTTCCAGTCCGCAATGACCGTCCGCAAAAATGGCGATTTCAACTTTACCTATAAGGGCCAGATCCAGTTGGTCGGCCTCGCCAACCTGCTCAGCAACGATTTTCTGGGCAAAGAGGGTAAAGAGGAGTTCAAGGCGGTATGTTGGAACGATACAATTGAGCCTGCCGTTGAAAATAGCGAGACGCTGGAACTCGACCTGAAGCGGGATGATGTCGCTGCGGTCGCTGGTCCGAAATTCGGCATTGTTCCGGCATCACATTGGCGGAGTAATTTGCTGGCGTTTCAGGACGACACGAAACCGGTTGATGATGATACAGCAGCAGCGGCCAAAGCGGCCGTCGAAGGAGCCGATGCTGCAGCCGAAGCCGCCGCTGCGGCGGCTGATGCCGCTGCGGATTCTTGGAACAGCAATGAACGTGAATGCACCCCGGCCGAAGTAAAGCAGCAAAAGGCCGAATGGGATGCCCAGCAGGCGGAAAAGAAAAAGCGCGAAGAACAAGGCCGCAAGATGGCGGAAATGATGCTGGGTGGTATCGACCCTGAAAATCCGGAAACCATCAAACGCTTCACACGCGAAGTCGAACGCCTCGCCGCGTGGAACAAGGTCGAGCACCTCGGCAACGGCGTCTTCATGATCGATTACAGCACGAGCGGCAAACTGGCCGATGATTTCGCCTTCCCGGTCATCCCGCGCTATTCGCTTGGCGAGCCGATGATCCATATCACCCGCTGGGACAATGGCCGTCTGCGCGTCGAGGCCCCTGCCTTTCGCACCGATCCCGAAATGTCGCTGAGCTCCCTGATCGGAATGGGGAGCATGGCCGCAGGCTTTATGGGTAAAGGCGGCGCCGACAAGATGCCGGCGGAGCCCATAGCCATCAAAGGAACCTTTACCCTGACGACCGACGCGCGCATTCTGGCCAATAACAGCGAGGATGGGCCCGAAGAGGCCAACGGCCTGCAAACATTACGCTGGGACGTAGGCCCTGCCCTTTATGGTGCCCCTATGGCCTTGCTGAAACTGGTAAGCTGATGGGAATTTCTGCAGAAAAGCTGAAGCATGCGCTGGATTCGCTTGCGCAGATCGAGCCGCGTTTTGCCGATGCGCTGACCGCCACCGGCTATCCCGAGGCCCGCATTCGTGAGCCGGGATATACAACATTGCTGCGCACGATTGTCGGCCAGCAGGTCAGTGTCGCGGCTGCCGCATCGGTTTGGAATAAATTGGAAGCACTGCTCGGCGAAGGATGCGCCGCGCATAAACTTATCGAGCAGGATTTCGATGCGTTGCGCGCCTGCGGCCTTAGTCGCCAGAAACAGGGATATGCGCGATCCCTGGCGGAACTTGTCCTGACAGGCGAACTGCCACTGGATGCCCTGCCCGAAGATGATGAGGAAGCCATTGCCTATCTGACCAAAGTCAAAGGTATTGGACGCTGGTCGGCGGAAATATATCTGCTGTTTGCCGAAGGACGAACCGACATATGGCCCGCAGGCGATCTTGCCGTGCAGGAAGGCGTTGCGCGACTGCTGAAGCTGGATGCGCGCCCGTCCGAAAAGGAAGTACGTGTTCTGGCAGAACAATGGCGCCCTCACCGGGGCGCCGCCGCGATATTCACATGGCATATTTACGCCAAGGGTTTTCAGGCGATTTAGGGTCAGACCCCTAAAGCTTTAACCCGGGATTGAGCTTCATCACTTCCAAAAGGAAGCTTTTCGGCTTTTTGAAAAACTTGCTTTTCCGGTTCACATTCAGTCCCAGCAGCGCCGCCGCTTCCATTGCAAAATGGACGCAATTGCGGTTGTTCAGGCTGTAACTTTTGCCGGGCAAATTGCGCCATTTGTCGACGAACGACATTAACTTGAAATATTCCGCATCGGACAGGCGCAACGTGAAATGCGCGTTGCTGCTGGCTATATATTTATCGCCTTTGGTTTCGATCATACCTTTGACCGACCCCATCAAAATTGCGGGCGAAACATTGACCGCCGTGAATCCGTAATTGGTATCAACCTGTTCTCCGGTCGAATCGACTTTGCCCTTCAGCTTTACAAAAGCATGTGGGAAATGATCGCCAAAATCATGGCTGTAGAAAGTTGCCATAACCTCCGCTTTGGCCGCGACGGGGCTAAATGTTGCAAAGAGAAGGAAAAGCAGGGGAAAAATACGAAACATGTCTACTCCATAGGAGTTGCGGATTTATCCAGCCTTTATGGCAACGGCAAGAAACTGTTGACGTGAACGTCAAATTGATGTCGCTGACATAAGTGTAAACGGGAGAGAGTCGCCGATATGGCAGAACAACAAAAAAGCATGTTTGTGACCGGTGCAGCATCCGGCCTTGGGCGCGAAGTTGCCCGCTATTTCGCCAATGTTGGCTGGTTTATCGGGCTGGCCGATGTCAATATGGAGGGACTTGCAGAAACGGCAAAGCTGCTTCCGCCGGGCATGAGTTCGATGCATAAGCTGGACGTGACCGACCGTGCGCAATGGAAAAAAGCGGTCGCGGAATTTTCCAAACATACCGGTGGTCATATGACCGTGCTGTTCAACAATGCCGGAATCGGCAGCGGCGGACCGATTCAGGATATGACCGACGAAGACATCGACAAGATGATTGCGGTCAATCTGACCGGCGTGATCAGCGGCACCCGGGCCTGTTTTGAACTTCTAAAAAATACGCCGGATGCCTGCGTCCTCTATACCAGCTCTGCGGCTGGCATATATGGATCTGCCGGATTGAGCGTCTACAGCGCAACAAAATTTGCGGTGCGCGGTCTTGCCGAAGCGCATGACATTGAATGGCGGCATTTAGGCATAAAATCCCGCAGCCTCATGCCGGGCTTTATCGACACCAACATCATCGCCGCGGTTGATGCCGGCAGCAATATGTCCGGTAAGGATAAACTGCAGTCTGCGGGTGTCGAGGTCAGCCCTGTGTCGATCATCGGGCCCGCCGCGTGGGAAGCAATTCACGGCACCAACGTGCATACGACCGTGAACAAGATGGCAAAGCAACTTGCCTTTTCGGCACGCTGGTTCCCCAACAGGCTGCGCAAAACCCTCGGCCTGATGGAGGGTCTGGGCGATGTGGTCAGGGCAAAACCCTAACCCGCAATCGCGTCGATCGCCTGCGCCAGTGCGACATCGCGTTCGGACATTCCTCCGGCATCGTGGGTGGTCAGCAGGATGTCGACCCTGTTATATACATTGAACCATTCGGGGTGGTGATCGGCCTTTTCAGCAAGTATCGCCACGCGCGCCATGAAACCGAACGCTTCGGCAAAGTCCGAAAAGCGCAAGCTACGCCGGATACCCAAGGCTTCGGGATCATAGGTCCAGTGCGGCAACTGGTTCAGCGCCTTTGCGCGTGCTGCGTCATCCAACTTTGAAATGGCCATGTCCGATCCCGATTTTGCAATTCCTGATTTTCATGCCTATGTCGCGGCATGACATCCCGTCAAGCCTACGCCCCATCGCTACGTTTGGAAAATGTTACCGTCATTCGCGGGAATCGACTGGTATTCAACAATCTGAACCTCAGCGTCGCCGCCGGAGAACTGTTATGGGTTCGCGGCGCAAATGGATGCGGCAAGTCGACACTATTCCGCGTCATTGCAGGATTGCTTGGCGCATTCACGGGAAAGGTGCATGCCGACGGCAAACTGGCGCTGGCCGATGAAAATCTGGCACTTGATCCAAATTTGACGGTCGGGGCGGCGCTGCATTTCTGGGCCCAAATGGATGGCGCAACACTGGCGGATTGCGATGCCGCACTGGCCGCGATGGATCTGCTCTCTCTTGCCGATATTCCGGTGCGCTATCTGTCGACCGGCCAGCGGAAGCGCGCCGCAATTGCACGCGTTCTTGCGTCGGGAAGCGCGATCTGGCTGTTGGACGAGCCCTATAACGGACTCGACAGCGCCAGCAGCGCACATCTGGATAAAGCCATTTTATCGCACATTGCGAAAGGCGGGATCGTTTTGCTGGCTGCGCACCAGTCGCCTTCGATCAATGTCAGCGACAGCCTCATCCTCGATGCGAAGGGGCGGAGCGTATGAATAGCTTTGCACGACTGGTGATGCGGGAAATCCGGTTGGCCTGGACAGGTGGCGGACTTTGGTTGCCGGTGATCTTTTACCTGGCGGTTGCGACGCTTTATCCTTTTGTTACCGGCCCGGATAAAGTTCTGCTCGCAAAGACGGGCGGCGGCATTTTGTGGATTGCAGCGTTGCTTTCCACATTGCTGCCCATAGAGCGGCTCATTCTGCCGGACCGGCAGGCGGGCGTGCTGGACCAGTTGGCGATACGCGGATGGTCGGACGAACTGGTCGCGGCGGTCAAAATCACGGGCCAGTTGGTGGCCTTTGCGATCCCGCTATTACTGGCATCAATTATCGCATCGGCGCTGATCGGCTTGCCGGAAGAAAAGTTGATGACCCTATTGCTGGGTCTTGCGGTCGCCTTACCGGCCCTTTCCGGCCTTTCGGTCACCATTTCGGCGCTGACGGCCGGGCTGAACGGCGCAAGCGCGTTGGGTGGCCTGCTGCTCATTCCTCTGGCAATCCCGATCCTGATCTTTGGCGCAGGCACCTTGTCGGACGTTCCCGGCAACGCCATGCAGTTACTTGCCGCAACTTCAATCGCAATTGCGGCACTTTCGCCTTTTGCAGCCGGAGCGGCCCTTCGCGCGGGGCGGGTCTAACTTTCGTCTTTGGACGCCATTTTTTGCGCATAGCCGTTGGCGACCATTGCCTCCACCATATCGAACAACTGCTCCGGGTTCTTTGCCCGCAAGACCGGGATATTGGCTTCCATGCCTTCGGCAATAACAATTTCGCGGCGGCCATCTGCGACGGAGTTCCAGATAGTCTGCGCAACCGCATTAGGATCAATGCCATTGTCGATCGCCGCATCGCTGGCGCCGCGGACCGACCCGTCTGCATTCAAGGCATTGCGCGAAACATTGGTCCTGACAGAACCTGGCGCGACAACCAGAACCTTGACCCCCTGCCCTGCAACTTCGCTGCGCAACGCATCGCTATAGCCCACAAGCCCGTGTTTCGCGGCACAATAGGCTGTACGCAAAGGCACGCCGGCTTTGCCTGCAACGCTGGAGATCATAATTAACTGCCCTGCCCCCTGCTTCAGCAAATGGGGCAGCAACGCCTGCGTCAACGCGATAGGCGCCATAAGGTCGACAGATACGATCTTTTCATAGACCGAAAAGTCCGTATCGATTGCCAGAGAGCGCTGGGAAATGCCGGCATTGTTGACCAGAATGTCGACCTTTCCTGTGAAGGCAACTGCCTGCGCCACCATGGATGCAAGCACGGCGAAATCTTCGGTATCAAAGGGCAAAATATGGCATCGTTCGGGTGCCGATGTTTCACCGGCGACGCGTTCCAGTTCGGCAACGCGGCGGCCGGACAATATCGCCGACCCGCCATCGGCAACAAAGGCCTTCACCAATGCCTCGCCAATTCCCGACGAAGCGCCCGTCACCCATGCCGTTTTTCCGCTTTGATCCACCATATTATTCTCTCCTTTTCCGATCTACCGGAAGACAGATGCTTGTCCGCTGTCAAGGAAAACTCGCTTGCACTTTGGCGCGCCGGGCACCACATACAGCGCATGTTGATAGAAACCGAGCTGACACCAAACCCTGCAACCATAAAATTCCTTCCCGGTCGTATCGTGATGGAAAGCGGAACCCGCGATTTTGCCGATCCCGAAGAAGCAGCCGCCTCGCCACTGGCCGAGGCACTGTTCAATCTAGGCGATGTGACGGGTGTATTTTTCGGACGCGAATTCATTTCCGTAACCGCGGCGCCCGGAACGGAATGGGCGACGCTGAAGCCCGATGTGCTCGGCATTTTGCTCGATCATTTCAGCGCCAATATGCCACTGTTCCACGCGCCTGTGGCCGGTTTTTCGGTTCCGTCGTCGGACGCCGACTATCCGTTGGATGACCCCGCGGACGAGGATATTGTTACACAGATCAAGGAACTGATCGAAACCCGCGTACGGCCTGCGGTTGCCAATGACGGCGGAGATATCGTTTACCGCGGCTTCCAGAAGGGCGTTGTGTATTTGCAAATGCAGGGCGCCTGTTCCGGATGCCCGTCATCATCCGCCACCTTGAAAAACGGCATTGAGCAATTGTTGAAACATTATGTTCCGGAAGTCACCGAAGTCCGGGCAGCCTGAGCCAAAAAGTCCAGAAAGTTACCAAGATCATGAATTCCCCACTGACCGATGCAGCATTAGATCAACTGTTCCGTACAGCACGCACGTACAACGGATATCTCGATAAACCGGTCAGCGAAGCTCAGTTGCATGCCATCTGGGAACTGATGAAATATGGCCCGACATCGGCCAACTGCCTGCCCGCCCGGATTATCTGGTGCACCAGCACAGAAGCAAAGGAAAAGCTTGCCGCACTGACGATGCCGGCAAATGGCGAGAAGATTTTAAAGGCTCCCGTAACGGCAATTATCGGCATGGACATGGAATTTTACGAACAGTTGCCGGAATTATTCCCCCATACCGATGCACGCAGCTGGTTTGTTGGAAATGCGGAGCTCATAGAGAAAACGGCATTCCGCAACTCCAGCCTGCAAGGCGGCTATTTCATCCTTGCAGCGCGCGCGATTGGCCTGGACACCGGACCTATGTCCGGTTTCAACAATCAGGCGGTAGACGAAGCCTTCTTTGCCGGAACCGGCATCAAATCCAATTTCATTTCCACTCTCGGATATGGTGATCCGGAAAGCATTTTTGGCCGCAGTCCCCGTCCGGAGTTTGCCCGTTTCAACACTGTCGTGTGACGGATGGACCGGCTTTCGTGCGCACTCTTGTCATCGATACGGCGACGAAAGCCTGTTCGGTCGCGCTGTTTGATGGCGACAATCTGATAGCATCACGTTTTGAAGTTATCGGGAGGGGTCATGCGGAACGGCTTTTGCCCTTCATTTCGCAAATGCCCGATAAGGGTCGCGCAGATCAAATATATGTGAACGTCGGACCCGGCAGCTTTACCGGCATCCGGATCGGCCTTGCTGCGGCAAAAGCCCTTGGACTTGCCTGGCGCGTTCCGGTTCATGGATATGGGTGTCTTGCGCTGGTCGCTGCTATGACAGTTAGCGAATATCCTGATGCAACCAAAGTGGACGTGCTCATGACCGGTGGCCATGGCGAATATTTCTTTGGCAGCTTTGATCAGGCAAGCGAAGCGTTGGGGGAAATCAAATCCATAAAGGCCGAACATGTTGGCAGCCATTCCACGGCAAAACTGATCGCGGGCGACTTTGATGTGGGCGATGCCGGCCGCATCTGGTTCGAAACGCTGCCGGATGCACGAAAATGGCATCTGTTACGTCACGCCGCCCCATTGAAGCCCAGCCCCGTCTATGGCCGTCCACCCGATGCAAAGCCGGCAATGGTGGCAATATGATCCGTGTCATCGAAGGCGACGCCTCCCAAATCGCATCCATCATGCCGATTATGGAGAGCGCCTTTGACCCTGCCTTCGGCGAAGCCTGGACATCAGCACAATGCCTGTCCGCGCTCGCCCTGCCGGACTGCCGCCTTTTGATTGCGCAGGACGATACCATGATATGTGGCTTCGCCATTAGCCGCTGGGTATTGGACACTGAAGAATTACTTATGATCGGTGTAGCAAAAGAACGTCAGCGACAAAAAGTTGGGACTATATTACTTCAACAAACTATCAAATTGGCCAGTGAAGAAAACCGAAGCCAGCTCTTTTTAGAGTGCAGAGATGGTAATCATGCTATCGAATTTTACAGCAACATAGGTTTTAAGCCGATTGGTAGGCGTAAAAACTACTATAAAAGCTCCGATGGTGTTCGGCCCGATGCAATCACGATGGCCTATGCCTTATAGGATTAATAGCTTTTAGACCCAATGTTGACTCTCAATAACATCACCGATACGTGATTTTACGCTAGGAAAACAAAAACAGGGTCCAGGAGGCTAATATGTCCCAAGAACGCAATGATGCGGCAGAATTGCTCATCACTTTAACTGCAGATATTGTTGCCGCACATGTCAGTAATAATAGTGTTGCTGTGTCAGATGTGCCGATTTTAATTGGAAACGTCCACGCGGCACTCACCGGCTTGACGAACGAAGTGGAGGCACCGGCAGCAGCGCTGGAGCCTGCGGTTCCCGTGCGCAACTCTATCAAAAGAGATTACATCATTTGCTTGGAAGACGGTAAGAAGTTGAAAATGCTGAAACGGCATTTGATGACCCATTATGGTATGACGCCGGATGACTATCGCGCAAAATGGGGCCTTGCCGCAGATTATCCCATGGTTGCGCCCGCCTATGCCGAACAACGCCGCGTGCTGGCAAAGGCAATCGGTCTGGGTCGCGCACCTGGTTCCGGTCGCAAGAAAAAGGCCAAATAAATCCATTTTTATTTCGGCATTCCACGTTGAATGAACATGTTGGAGAGAGGCCGGACTAGCATCCGGCCTTTTTCTTTGACGAATCGTCCGCTGCCACTAAACATCTGCCGCAATGGACACGAAAATCGACATCGAAGCGCTCTGTCAGGAACGCGGGTTACGTATAACCGACCAGCGTCGCGTCATCGCACGTGTGATTTCCGATGCTACCGACCATCCCGATGTCGAAGAATTATACCGCCGATCTTCTGCAATCGACCCGAAAATCTCGATTGCGACCGTGTATCGCACCGTCCGCCTTTTCGAAGAGGCCGGAATTTTGGACCGTCACGATTTTGGCGATGGCCGTGCCCGTTATGAAGCATCTCCGGAGGCACATCACGACCATTTGATCGACGTCGAAACGGGTCGCGTTGTGGAGTTTGTAGATCCCGAGCTGGAAGCGCTGCAAAAGATCATCGCCGAACGCTTGGGATATCGTTTGGTGGACCATCGTATGGAGCTTTACGGCGTTGCCATCGACCGCAAGGATTGAACGGCGCAATCCGGCCGCATTCATCGCCGGGCAGATCATGTTTTTGCTCCGCCTGTTGGTAATGGCCTGCAGCCTTATCGCCGGTCTTGTTCTCCACAATTTCTGGCGTCTTTTCAGACTGGAGTCGCCTTGGCCCCGCTTATTCCTACTGTCCATTAGCTGGACCAGCGGTATCGCCACGGCCACAACGGGCGTGCGGATCCGGCGCAATGTCTTTTACGCGGCGAACCACCATAGCTGGATTGATATTCCGGTCATGTCCGGCGTCACCGGTTGTACATTTGTTGCCAATGACGGGATTGAGAGCTGGCCTCTGATTGGCTGGCTTTGCAAGATCAACAACACGATATTTGTCAGCCGCGAAAACAAGTTGAGCGTCGGAAACCAGGTGGACGAATTGCGCGACGCCATCACCGGCGACCAGCCCGTGACCATATTTCCGGAAGGCACGACCCACGACGGTTCTGGACTATTGCCTTTCAAGCCCTCTCTGTTCGCAGCCCTTGTTCCCCCTCCCCCCGGTATGCTGGTCCAGCCTGTTTATCTGAGTTACGGACGGCATACGCATCGGATTGCATGGGTCGGCGATGAAAAAGTCACAGACAATTTCTGGCGGCTGCTTTCCTATCTGAAGCCCATAACCGCGACCCTGCATTTTCTCGAACCCTTTGATCCTGCCCATTATCCCGATCGCAAGGCCATTTCGGCTGAAGTGCGGGCACGCATCGGCTCGGCGATGGAGGGTGGCGGCCAGAGCATGCCCTATGTATAGGCGCTCCGCATGAGTAACAAATCGCCTAAAACCTATTCCATCAAAAATTACGGCTGCCAGATGAACGTCTATGACGGCGAACGCATGGCAGAACTGTTTGACGCCCAGGGTATGGTTGCTGCCGACGACAAAAATGATGCGGATATTGTTGTCCTGAACACCTGCCACATACGCGAGAAAGCGGTGGAAAAGGTCTATTCCGAAATCGGCCGTCTCGGCAAAACAAGCCGCGCAGAAGGTGGACCTATGATTGCGATCGCAGGCTGCGTTGCGCAAGCAGAAGGCAGTGAGATCAGCCGCCGGGCACCGACGGTCGATATTGTTGTAGGCCCCCAAGCCTATCACAATTTGCCACAGATGATCGCGGATGTGACCAAAGGCAAACGGGCCGTCGACCTTGATTTGCCGGGTCTCGATAAATTTTCCCAATTGCCACCGAAACGCAAAACGGGCGCTTCGGCATTTCTGACCGTGCAGGAAGGTTGCGATAAATTCTGCACCTATTGCGTCGTGCCCTACACCAGAGGGGCCGAGGTTTCACGCAGCTGGAAGGCGTTGCTGGACGAAGCAAAGGCCCTGGTCGACAGCGGCGCCAAGGAAATTACGTTGCTCGGCCAGAATGTGAACGCATGGTCCGGCGAAGATGATAAGGGCCGGATGCAGGGGCTGGACGGCCTAATTCGTGCGCTTGACCAGTTGGATGGTGTGCGCCGGATACGGTATATGACGAGCCATCCCAACGACATGACCGACGGCCTGATCGCGGCACATGGCGATGTCGAAAAGCTGATGCCGTTCCTGCATTTGCCGGTGCAAGCAGGGTCCGACCGCATATTGAAGGCAATGAACCGAAGTCACAGCCGCGACAGTTACATGCACATTCTGAACCGCGTACGCGCCGTGCGTCCCGATGTCGCACTTTCGGGCGATTTCATCGTTGGATTCCCGGGTGAAAGCGATGCTGACTTTGAAGATACGATGAGCCTCGTGCGGGCGGTCGGTTATGCGCAGGCTTTCTCGTTTAAATATAGCCCGCGACCCGGAACACCCGCCGCCGAAATGTCCGACCAGATCCCGACCGATGTCATGGACGACCGGCTTCAGCGGTTGCAAGCACAACTGATCGCGGACCAGACAGCATTTAACGCGCGGACCGAGGGCAAGGTCTGCGATATATTGCTGGAACGGCCCGGGAAATTGCCCGGCCAGTTGATCGGAAAATCCCCGTGGCTGCAATCCGTGCATGTGCTTGCGCCGGGGCTAACTATCGGTGATATTGTTACCGTTACAATGAGTGAGTCTGGACCACTAAGTTTGAAAGGCGATCCGATAATGAGAGCAGCAGCCTGAATGGCAAAAAGGGCGCAAGCGCAAGCAGGAGACATGTCGCGGCTCGAAATGAGCTTTGACAAACCCCATTTGATCAATGCTGTTTTCGGCGAATTTGACCGAAATCTGGTCACCATAGAAAACCGTCTGGGCGTATATATCTCGGCACGTGGCAATCGCGTGCAAATTGAGGGCGAAGCCGGCGCAACCGCGCGGTCACGGGACATATTGAATGATATCTATTCCCGCGTCCTGCGTGGCGAGAACATTGATGCAGAGGCTGTGCAGGCCATTATCGCCATGACTGCGGAACCGACATTGGAAGGCATCGTGCGCAAGGAAGTATCCGATGCGCCCGGCATCATGATCCGTACCCGCAAGAAGACACTGGTGCCGCGTTCGGCAACGCAGATTCCGTATATGGAGGCACTTGCGCGCGACGAGATTATTTTCGCGCTCGGTCCGGCAGGCACGGGCAAGACCTATCTCGCGGTCGCACAAGCGGTCGCGATGCTGATAACTGGCGCCGTCCAGCGTCTCATCCTGTCCCGCCCTGCGGTCGAAGCCGGCGAGCGACTGGGCTTTCTTCCCGGGGATATGAAGGAAAAGGTCGATCCTTATTTGAGGCCGATTTACGACGCGCTCTACGATTGCCTGCCTGCCGAGCAGGTCGAACGGCGCATTGCATCAGGCGAAATCGAGATCGCGCCGATTGCCTTCATGCGCGGACGTACGCTGGCGGATAGTTTCATCATTCTGGACGAGGCCCAGAATACGACAGCGGCGCAGATGAAGATGTTTCTGACCCGGTTTGGCATGAACAGCCGGATGGTCATATGCGGGGACCCCCATCAGGTCGACATTCCAGGTGGAGAGCGCATGTCCGGCCTGAACGATGCAGTCCAGAGACTTGAAGGTGTTGAGGGCATCAAGACGATCCGGTTCAACAGCGGCGACGTCGTCCGGCACCCGCTGGTCGGGCGGATTGTCGATGCTTATGAGGGCGGGAATGATTGATGTCGATCTGACGATCGGACTGGAATGGGGCAATAGCGGTTTCGGGCAGGTTGAAGTTGAAAAAGCGGTCGATGTGGCGGTCCGTTTCGCCGCCGTGCCTGAGCTTGCCGACCCCGTAGTTCCGGTCAGCGTCAGCATCAAATTGTCCGATAATGCCGAGGTGCATGCCCTGAACCGGGAATGGCGGGAAAAGGACAAGCCAACCAATGTGCTTTCGTTCCCGATGCTGGATGATGACGAACTGGATGCCTTGATTGAAGGCACCTATGAAGCACCCGAGATCATGCTCGGCGATATCATTCTGGCATTTGGAATATGCGAGGCAGAAGCGGCGGACAGAGGCATAGAGGTCGCCCATCACGCAACCCATTTGGTGATCCATGGCATGCTTCATTTGCTGGGCTATGACCATATCGAAGATGATGAGGCGGAAGCGATGGAGGCACTGGAGGTAAAAGCGCTTGCATCCATGGGCCTACACAATCCATATAGCGACTAGTTCAGGGCAAAAAGAGGTACTGATTTTCCCCAATGCCAGAGGGTGACAGTTTTGGCGGTGTAAAACCCGCAAGTGACGACGATAGCGACGGACGAATATGGCAGCGGTTAAAGACGATGTTCTTCGGCCGCGACCACGAACCGACACTACGCGAGCAGCTTGAAGAAGCGATTGCCGAACATGAAGAAGACAGCGAAGATCGCGGGCAGCCGGACAATGACGGCGACCTGACGGCTGTCGAGCGCACAATGCTGCGCAACCTGCTGCATTTTTCGGAACATCGCGTTGACGATGTCATGGTCACCCGCAGCGACATCATCGCGATCGAGGAAAGTGCAAGCTTTGCCGAATGCGTCGCCGCCTTCGCCGAACATGGCCATAGCCGCCTTCCCGTCTACCGCGACAGTCTGGATAGCATCATTGGCATGATCCATATCAAGGACATCTTCGCCGTCTTGGCCGAAGGCCGCGAAACGCCCGAAAATCTAGAAGCCTTCATTCGGCAACCGCGCTTCGTTCCCCAGAATATGAGCGTTCTGGCTTTACTTGACGAAATGCGGCGCACGCGCACCCATCTTGCGATTGTTCTCGATGAATATTCGGGAACCGAAGGCCTCGTTACCATCGAGGATCTGGTCGAAGAGATTGTCGGGGAAATTGAAGACGAACATGACGACGAACCCGAGGAAATGTTCCGTCAGATAAGCCCGGAGATGTGGGAAGCCGATGCACGCGTCGAGCTGGACGACCTTGCCGAAGCGCTTGACGCAAAACTGGCCGAAGTGGACGAAGATGTCGACACGCTGGGCGGCCTAGCCTTTGTTATTGCAGGGCAGGTTCCGAATATCGGGCAGATGTTGCTGCACGAGGCGAGCGGCTGGCGGCTGGAAATTGTTGAGGCCGATGATAAACGGGTATTCAAAATCCGTTTATTCCCGCCCGTAGAAGCGGACGAAGACGAAGACGCATAACTGGGGGTTTAAGGGGCGAGCTTTGCCGCCCTGCCCCGCCAATTCTCCGCAAGTGACGATAGGTCCCGCAATTCCTTCAGTGCATTTGCGGCATCCGGCGCACGATGTCCGCCGCCGATCAAAAGATGAAATACGCGGTCGATGGTCCAGTCATGTGGTGCCTGTTCGATCTGTTCAATCCGGTCGAACGGGGCGACCTCGCCCCCTTCGATGACCCGGAAGTAACCGCCGCATCGTCCGGTATTGATAACCAGTGCGGAAAGTCCATGAACCGAAAAATGATGGTCGATTTTCCAGCAAGGTTGACGCCCTTGCGAAATCTCCACAACCGCTTTGCCGATACGGAACCGGTCGCCAATGCGAACCTTATCTTCGGTGAGCCCCGATGCACTGATATTTTCGCCGAAAGCGCCCGCTTTTTCCAATAGCGGATGTGCCATTCCCTGCTCTGCGAAGTGGGCGATCCATTTGGGATAATGTTCCGCCGGATAAAAGTGCACAGCCTTGTCAACGCCGCCGTGCACTGTCGGGTCAGCTACCTTATCCCCTTCAAAGCCGAGTTTCCGTAGCATTACCGGACGATCAACCGCTTCGCGCGCCATCGCGCTTTTCGTTCCGTCTGCGCGAAAATCTTTCGGTCCACCGATCAGCAGGCTGTCTATTTGGCTCAATATCATCCCACCGTGATAGCGGGCAAAGCGTTAAACCAAAACTCCAATTGGCTGTGCAAGGGTCAGGACCTGGGCATGGGAAGGAAAATAATGTTGCGGATTGGCAATCCGGAAAGCGGTAGCTAAAAGCCCAACGATGCAAATGAGCAATCTCCGCATTGCGCTGTTCAGCGGCAATTATAATTATGTCCGCGATGGCGCGAACCAGGCGTTAAACCGTTTGGTTGGCTATCTGTTACGTCAGGGCGCCCATGTGCGCGTCTATTCCCCGACGGTTGAAAACCCTGCTTTTCCGCCGACCGGCGATTTGGTCAGTGTACCGTCCATGGCCATTCCCAACCGCCCGGAATATCGCATACCCTTGTCACTTTCACCCAAAGTCAAACGTGACCTGGCGCAGTTCGCGCCCAATGTTATTCATATTTCAAGCCCTGACCGGGTTGCGCGGCAAGCCGCCAAATGGGCGCGCAAGCGGAACCTGCCGGTCCTGTGCTCTGTACACACGCGCTTCGAAACCTATTTTCGCTACTATAATATGTCGTTCGCAGAGCCTCTGGTCGAAGCATGGCTGCGACGGCTGTATCGCAAATGTGACGCGCTTGTGGCCCCTTCGGAAAGCTTTGCCCAGGTCCTGCGTGAGCAACGCATGAATTATGATATCGATATCTGGTCCCGGGGTGTGGATCGGGAGATTTTCAATCCCCAGCGCCGCGACCTCGACTGGCGGCGATCACAAGGGCTGTCCGACGAGCTGCCTGTCATCGGCTTCCTCGGCAGACTGGTCATGGAAAAGGGCCTGGACGTATTTTCAGATACCATTGATTTGCTCAACCGGCGTCAGGTGGCGCATCAGGTCATGGTTATCGGCGAAGGCCCGGCCCGCGGGTGGTTTGAAAGCCGCTTGCCACATGCCCGGTTTGTTGGTTTTCAGGGGGGCGCTGATCTCGGTCGTGCGGTTGCTGCGATGGATGTACTCTTCAACCCCAGCGTTACCGAAACATTTGGCAATGTGACGCTTGAGGCCATGGCATGCGGCCTTCCCGTCGTAGCGGCAAAGGCCACCGGCAGCCAAAGCCTTGTAGAAGACAAGATGTCCGGTCGCCTCATTCTTCCGGGCGCCATTAACCAGTTTGCTGACGTGCTTCAGATATATTGCACCGATAAGGAACTGCGCCTGAAACATGGTTCGGTCGGCGAACAAAGATCCCTCGAATATAGCTGGGACGCCATCAACCAGACCGTTGCAGACACTTATGTACGCCTCATACGGCAGCGGGCAGCACGCGCCATGGCCGCATAATGTCCGATCTGTTCGGATCTCAAGAGCAACAGGAAATCCCAAAGGCAAATGCGCCACTTGCCGACCGCCTGCGCCCTGCATCGCTTGGCGAGGTCATTGGTCAGGAGCATTTGACGGGGCCTGACGGCGCAATCGGACGGATGGTTGCGGCCGGCACCTTGTCATCCATGATATTGTGGGGGCCACCAGGCACAGGAAAAACCAGCATTGCCCGCCTGCTCGCAGATGCGGTTGGAATGCACTACAAGCCGATATCGGCTGTGTTTTCGGGTGTCGCCGATCTGAAGAAGGCTTTTGCCGAAGCGGAAACGATGGCACGCACGGGCAAACAGACGCTCTTGTTTGTTGACGAAATCCACCGTTTCAATCGTGCCCAGCAGGACGGCTTTTTGCCATTTGTCGAAAGTGGCGTCGTGACACTGGTCGGTGCTACTACAGAAAATCCGTCTTTTGAGCTGAATGCGGCATTATTGTCCCGTACACAGGTGATGGTACTGCGCCGGCTGGACGATGAGGCGCTGGGAACATTACTTGACCGTGCGGAAGCTGCAGAACAGCGGAAATTGCCGATTACCGAGGACGCCCGGTCTGCACTGATCTCAAGCGCTGATGGAGATGGACGGTTCTTGCTGAATCAGGCCTCCACCTTGTTTTCCATATATGTGGAAAATCCCCTCGATCCTGCGGGTATGGCGGCGTTGCTGCAAAAACGAATGCCGGTTTATGACAAGGATCGTGAAGGGCATTATAATCTTATATCCGCACTCCATAAAAGCCTTCGCGGGTCAGATCCCCAGGCTGCGCTATACTGGATGGCGCGCATGCTCGTGGCGGGTGAGGAGCCGCTCTATGTCCTGCGCCGTCTCGTCCGCTTCGCGAGCGAGGATATCGGCCTTGCCGACCCGCAGGCACTTGTCCAATGTCTGGCGGCGAAAGACGCCTATGAATTTCTCGGCAGTCCGGAGGGCGAACTGGCGATCGTTCAGGCCTGTCTGTATCTGGCAACGGCCCCCAAATCCAATTCGGCTTATAAGGCCCAAAAGGCTGCATGGAAGTTGGCAAGGGAGACAGGATCCCTGATGCCGCCTGCGCACATCCTGAATGCTCCTACCAAGCTGATGAAGGATATCGGCTATGGCAAAGGATATGCCTATGACCATGATGCGGATGAAGGATTTTCCGGTGCAAATTATTGGCCGGAGGAGGTCAAGCCGGCGTCCCTTTACCAACCTGTCGAGCGCGGCTTTGAACGTAAGGTCATTGAGCGCCTTAACTATTGGGAAAATTTAAGGAAAAGCATCAACAACAATGGCGGGTGAGACCGAATTACTGCGCAGCAAAAGTGCAGCATTTAATCGAACCTATACCCGCTTCGCTTGCGTTGACTGGTCTGGTGCAAAGGGTGATTCCCATTCGGGCATTGCCCTTGCCATTTGCGGGAAAGGGACCGAGGCGCCGGTGTTGATTGACCCGCCCGGAAAATACTGGTCGCGAAACGGGGTTGCGCAATGGCTTCTGGCGCAGGACGATGACCTTCTGATCGGTTTCGACTTCAGTTTCGCGCCTCCTCTGGTGGAGCGCGGCAGCTATTTGCCGGGCGAAAACGTGCCGGAAACGGCGCGGGAATTCTGGAAATATGTCGATTCACTTTGTTCCGACCCGGATCTGGGTGCCGCATCGTTTCTGGAAATCCATCACCGCAAACATTTCTATCTCGGCGCAGCCGATGGTGCCAAAGCACAATATATGCATCTTCGCCGGTGCGAAGCCCATTACAACGCGCAAGGCGGCGGAAAGCCCTCTACGGTCTATGATGCGGTTGGCGCAGCACAAGTCGCGAAGGCCAGCTTTGCAGGTATGCGGTTTCTGCACATGGTGGGGTCACGGCATCCTGTCTGGCCATTTGACCCTCTTTCCGAAAAGGGGCCGCAAATTGTCGAAATCTATACGCAGATTGCCGCGCGCGCTTCGGGTTTGCGCAAGGGGTTAAGCAAGATCAGGGATGCAAATGGCCTGGATTCCGCGCTCGCAACGCTGGGTTGCAAGCCCCACAGGCCGCTATCCCGCTATACGGATCACGCTACCGACGCGATCCTGACCGCAGCCTGGTTACGCCAAAATGCCGGAAATACGTCTTTCTGGACCCCCGAACCCTTGAATCCGCACATTGCGCGAACTGAGGGCTGGACCTTTGGCGTTATTTGAGGCTAAGGGGCGCTCAGCGTGCCGGCTTAGCTCAGTTGGTAGAGCACCTGATTTGTAATCAGGGGGCCACGGGTTCGAATCCTGTAGCCGGCACCACATTTCCCGACACTATCGCGCCCGACGGCACCGATCCGAACAATAGCGGACATTTTCCCAGTCCTTCGCCCATTTTTTGCGCCATGCAAACGGCTTTTGGCACGCCGCGCATATCTTTTGGGGCAGGTCAGATTTCCGTACCATTTTCGGCATTCAAATGCTGCCTTTTCCCCGTGACTTGGTTAACGCAAGCGTATCATTTTTATCGCACTTTCAACAATATTTTTACGCGGCAAACTAATATTTGCTGCGCAGCATTTGTGCGGTTATTAAATCATCAATGCTTCTTGGCAGCTCAGAGGGATGCTGGGGGCGATAAAAAATAAACATCCCCAAGAAAAGCCGGAATACCGGCAAAAAAGTTTAACAGGAGAGAGATTATGAAATTGGGAAATAGGTTGATCAAAGCGACCATGCTGTCCACCATCAGCATCGCTTCGCTTGGGTTGGGGACCATTGCACATGCGCAGGACACTGCGCCACAGGCCGAAGAAGAAGCTTCGGAAGATGACGTCATCATCGTCACCGCAACAAAGCGTGAGCAAACATTGCAAGATGTGCCGATTTCCGTTTCGGTCACCAGTGCAGAAACAATTGAACGCTCGCAAGTACGCGACCTGATCGACCTGCAAACTCTCGTTCCGTCTCTAAAGGTTGGCCAGCTGCAAAGCTCGGCAAATACCAACTTCATTATTCGCGGCTTCGGTAACGGTGCCAACAACTCGGGCATCGAGCCGTCGGTCGGCGTGTTCATTGACGGTGTCTACCGCTCGCGCTCAGCCGCCCAGATTGGTGACTTGGCCAATATTCAGCGCGTGGAAGTGCTGCGCGGTCCGCAGTCGACCCTTTTCGGCAAGAACGCATCTGCTGGTATCATCAGCATCGTCACCAAAGAACCGCAGTTTGAATTTGGCGGCGGCGTAGAAGTTTCATACGGCAATTATGACGCCCTGGTTGTGAAAGCCAATGTCACCGGCCCGATTGCCGATACCCTCGCCGTCAGCCTTGAAGGCAATTACAACAAGCGTGATGGCTATGTGGATGTGGTCAATCTCGGCACCAAGTCGAACGATCGCAACCGTTGGGGCGTTCGTGGCCAGATTTTGTGGGAGCCCAGCGACCTTGTTAAAGTTCGTCTGATTGCAGATTATGACAAGATCAACGAAATCTGCTGCGGCGTTGCCAACGTCTTCAATGGCCCCACGGGTGCTGCGATTGCAGCCTTGGGCGGCAATATCGACCGCAACGATCCTTTCAGCCATGAAACTTTCCAGAACTTCGAATCCGTCAACAATATCAAAAACTACGGTTTTTCCGGTCAGGTTGATTGGGACCTGACTGATGCTATTTCACTCACCAGCATCAGCGCCTATCGTGCCGTACGGTCGTTTACAAATCAGGACTCGGATTTCACCAGCGCTGACCTGATCGGTAACAACCAGGCTGATACCGCCATCAATACCTATACGCAGGAACTGCGCGTCGCATCCGATTTCGATGGCATGTTCAACTTCCTGCTCGGCGGTTTCTACTTCAAAGAAGATATCGACATCCAGTCGCAGCTTCTCTTTGGCCGCGATTTCCGCAACTATGCCAACCTATTGAGCGGTGGCGCCTATATTGCAAACGAACCGCTTCTGCGCCTTCTCAATGGCATTCCGGCGACGGTCGCACCGTTCGGTTCACAAGGTCTCGGCCGGTTCGAGAATTTCGATTACAAAAACACGGCCTGGTCGATTTTTGGACAAGTCGATCTGGAGTTGACGGATGGTCTCACTCTGACCGGTGGATTTAACTACACCAAAGACCGGAAGGCCGTTGCGTCGAACAACTCCACGACGGATACTTTCTCCACAATCGATCTGATCCAGACTGCCGCAAATGCGGGTATTCCAGGGACTATTCCTGCCGGAACATTCCCGGGACAAACCACGGCCCTGTTCCCGCGGACCACGCCCTGTACAACCGGAGCACCAGCAGGAACCTGCAACCCGTTCCTTGGCTTCCGTCCGTTGCAGTTTTTGCCAGCCTTCCTGAACTTCCCGAACGCAGTAGAAAGCGGCAAGACACGCGATAGCGATCTGTCCTACACTCTGCGTGCGAACTATAAGTTCAGTGACCGGATCAGCGGCTACATCACCTACGCGACAGGTTTCAAGGCAACCTCCTTCAACCTGTCGACCGACAGCCGTCCCTTCCCGACCGACTTTATTCCCGGTTCGCCCGCCCAGGTTCCTGCACCTGCAGCATCGCCGATCCGCAGCGCCGGTCTGGCTCTGAACAACCTCACCACAGGTACGCGTTTTGCAGGTCCTGAAGATGCGGTCGTGTACGAACTCGGTCTGAAAGGTCAGTTCGACGGATTTGGCTTCAATCTGGCCCTGTTCAAGCAAGTTTTGAAAGGTTTCCAGAGCAACGTATTCTCGGGCACAGGCTTTGTGCTTGGTAATGCGGAAAAGCAATCGACACGGGGTATGGAAATTGATGCGACGATCTCGCCAACTCGCGATCTGAACTTCACCGTTTCCTATACCTATCTGGATCCCAAGTTTGACAAGTTCACCGGCGGTTCCGCATTCAACGCGACCAACAATATTGTGCCCACCGATCTGACCGGACGCACACCGACCGGCATCTCGAAGCACAGTGTCTCTGTTGGCGGCACCTATAATATCGAAGTCGGTGGCGGAAACAGGCTGGTGCTGCACTCGGATTACCAGCTCAATAGCGCCTACCAGATTGCGCAAGGTCTACCTTTCAAGGCAGCCATCGAATCGCTCAACGCATCGGTGTCTTTTGCCATGGAGAACGGACTTGAGCTCAGCCTGTGGGGCCGTAACCTGACCGAGCCGAAGTATAACCCTGTTATCTTCGCATCTGTGGCACAATCGGGAAGCCTTTCGGGCTATCCGCCGCCACCGCGTTTCTACGGCGCGTCGGCCAAGTTCAAGTTCTAAAGCTTAACTCTGGAGGGGAGAATGCCGGGGCAGCCATGCTGCTCCGGCTTTTTCTTTGCCTACTTCAATTGGGACGCAGCAACACACACCGGATCGCAGCCGCGATCAGGCATATATATTGCGTTGATTGAGACACCGGAAAAGTGGTGCCCGAGGGCGGATTTGAACCACCGACACGCGGATTTTCAATCCGCTGCTCTACCCCTGAGCTACTCGGGCTACACGGCAAAAACCGCGTGGGAGCGCAGCCTATAGAGACGCGATATACCCCTTGGCAAGCGCAAAATCAGTCTTGTGAAAAGCTATCTATACTATCTTCATAATCCGCGGGCGGACCGGGCACCCGATATCCTTCGTCAAGCCACTTCAGCAGATCGCGATCCTTACATCCCTGACTGCAAAAAGGCCGAAAATCGGGATTTTGCGGCTTATTGCAAAGAGGACACTGATTAGCTCTGCGCGACATGCACATGCCCATAGCCGCTGCATTTTTCGTCTGCAATGACGGTGACAGCAGCCCCGGCCAACCGTTCGCACTGCGCCCGGACTGTTTGCCATTCCGCCGACAGCATCAAGGTTGCCACTGCAGTGCTCGCGGTGACCGTGCGAATTCCAAAACCTTTGGACCGCGCCACATCCCGATAAAGCCAAAGCGCCTTTGTCTCGTCGGACAGGGCACGGATCGATGTGCCAAAGATCTGGTCCAGCACAGATGGACGAGGCCGGCTGCGAACAACCTGCATCAAACCAAAGCCGTTTATAGCGCTGCGCTCAAATGACCTTCTGTCAGCGGCGGATGCCGCGTCAAACTGTTCTGCGACCTCCTGCCGCTTTGCCTTTGATTCCATTGCCACGAAATCGATCATCACCATTCCGCCAATCTGAAACAGGCGCAACAGCCGCGCAATTTCACTGGCGGCGGCACTATTGAGTGCGAATGGATCACCTGTTCCGTCGATATCGAAAACAAGCCCCGCTTTCGTGCGTTGGAAATGCACGATGGCGTTACCCGCAACAGAATGGCCCGCCAACGCAACATCGAACAAGTCATCGAGAATCTTTGGTTCCGGCTCGGCCTCGGCCGCGAGCATAGCCAGACGCCTGTTCCATAACTGATCCGGATCGGCTTGCGCAACGAGGGATTCGACCTGTTTCGCCTCTGCCGGTTTAAGGCGTCCGGGTTCAGCAATTTCTTCGCGGGTTATCTCATAAGAGAGGTAGGCACCTTCGGATGAACCGACAGATTTCCGTATCAACAGCTCACGACCGGAACCGTCTATTATATAGCCACCCGCAGGCGTTTTTCGATCCAGACGTCCCGTTGCCTGCTGCCCTAAAATAGGCCGGAGGTCGCGCTGAAGGTGAATTTCGACAATTTTACCATTTTCAACCAGAGCCGCCCGCCGTTCACCCGGGGCCGTATCGGTCCAGATTTCAATCAAGGGGATATCCCGATGCCCGCAAAAGCGCGCGGGTTTCGTAAAGCGGCAATCCGATCACGCCGGAATGGCTACCTGCCATCCAGTCAATCAGCGCTTCCGCCCTGCCCTGAATGGCATAGCCGCCCGCCTTGCCAAGCCCTTCGCCGCAGTCGACATAGTGCTTGATTTCGTCTTCGCCGAGGCGCTTGAATCGAACAACAGTGTCACAGATCCGGCTACGCAGGCGACCTTCCGCATCTATAACCGCAACAGCACTCAAAACATGGTGCCGTCGTCCACTAAGCAGTTCGAGAAATCCGCGCTGCATTTCGGCATCCGCGGCTTGTGGCAAAATCCTGCGCCCGACCGCGACAGTCGTATCACCCGCGACCACGATTTCGCCTGCATGGCGCACGACGGCTACAGCTTTTTCTTCTGCCATCCGAAGGGCATAAACGCGCGGCACTTCGCCTTTGCGTGGATTTTCGTCGATGTCGGGCGATGCTATCCGATCCGGAACGACGCCGAGACGCGCGAGCAAGTCCCGCCGACGCGGGCTGGACGAGGCCAGTACAAGTTTGGGGTCCAGACCCAAGGTCTGCGCCGCCTTATTTGAAGCGGTAAGTGATCCGGCCCTTGGTCAGATCATAAGGTGTAAGTTCGCACAAAACTTCGTCACCCACCAAAACGCGGATGCGGTTCTTGCGCATTTTGCCTGCGGTATGGCCCAAGACTTCATGGCCATTTTCCAGCTCGACACGAAACATGGCGTTGGGCAGCAATTCGCGTACCGTGCCACGCATTTCGAGTAATTCTTCTTTTGCCATTCGGCCCCTTAAAATGCTTGAAATTCTAATGTTGCAGCGCCCTTAGCTTGTCTGCGCGTAAAAGGAAAGAGGCACCGCACAAAAGCCGTATTGCGACAAATTATGACAAAGTTCAGCTTCCGTCCATTATCCAGAAGTCTATGAACACTGAAAACAATATCAAGAATAGAGTTTCTCCCCCATGCGTATCATCCCCCTAAGCGCCCTATTACTTGCTTCAACGGCAATGCCCGCAATTGCTGCGACGGAAGAACAGCCCGTCGGCAGCACCGTCGGTATGGACATTGCCGAGGAAGAGCAGAGCGAAGAAAATGCATCAAACGAAATCGTTGTAATCGCCGAACGCATCCGAGGATCAGTGGATACGGACGTACCGCCCGTTGAAGAGTTGAATGAAGCAGATATCGCCGCTGTGGGCGCGTCATCGCTGACAGACCTCGTTGCCGCTGTTTCGCCACAGACAAATTCGGGACGCGGACGTGGCGGCGGGCAGCCCGTTATATTGCTGAACGGCCAACGCATTTCGGGTTTCCGGGAGTTACGCGACCTTCCCCCTGAAGCGGTAAAGCAGGTGCAGATCTTTCCGGAAGAAGTTGCCCTGAAATACGGGTTTCGCCCTGACCAGCGCGTAATCAACTTCATCCTGAAGGACAATTTTTCCTCATTTGCAATGGAAGTGGAGCATGCCCAGCCTGAAGATGGCGGATTTGCCACCAATGAATTTGAGGCAACCCTGACCCGGATCGGGGCCAAAACGCGCATCAATCTCGATGTGCAAATCGAACGGCAGACGCGTTTGACAGAAAATGAGCGTGACCTGATTCCGGCAGACAGTTCCTTACTCGCCCGGGGTGGTAACATCAGCGGACTTGGCGTCAATGGCGAGATTTCGCCGGCTCTATCGGCGCTCGCAGGCAGTATCGTCACACAGGCAGGTGTCCCGACAGGAATTGCCAACCCCAGCCTTTCCCAGTTCGCATCGACAGCCGGACGGTTAAATGATGGCAATATTGGCGAAGTCCGTACGCTGTTGCCCGAGACGGAACGGCTTGAAGTAAATGGAACATGGAGCAGGTCGCTGGGGCCGCAGTCGGTGGTATCGATCAATGCCAACTATGCTCTCAACGGCAGCAGATCCCTTCTGGGGTTGCCAGGCGCAAGCTTTGTCCTTCCCGGGACAAGTGCCTTTTCACCCTTTGGTACGGATGTGACGGTCAGCCGTTACTTCGATACGCCACGTCCTTTGGAAAGGGAAAGCGAGACACATCTGTTCCAAACCGGCGGCACATTAAATCATCTGATTGGCGGCTGGCGGTGGACGGTTACCGGCAATTATTCGCGGACCGACAGTGAAACCCGCACAACCCGCAACGTGGACTTTGCCGGCCTGCGTGCCGCGGTCCTTGCAGGGACCGCAAACCCTTTCGCAGCGGATTTCGGGAATGATCTGGTCTTTTTGGCGCCGGATCTGGCAAGCAGCCTTGTCCAGAATATCGATACAAGAAGTACAATCGCCGGATCGCCTTTCACATTACCCGCTGGCGAAGCGCAGATGACATTTGCATCCGGGTTTACCCGCCAAATGCTGGACAGCGATACCTACAGGCAGGGCGTCGTAACCGATGTCGCATTGCGCCGTAACATCATCAATCATTCGGTAAATGCCGAACTGCCGCTGACCGGACGCGATTTCGGTCTGGGCCGTATCATCGGTGAATGGGCGATCAACGGCAATATCGGGTTCAGTGACCTGTCCGATTTCGGCCGTCTTACAGAATATGGCGCTGGTCTCCGCTGGTCACCGGCAAAAAATCTGACTTTTCAAGCGTCGATCACCGGAGACGAAAATGCACCGGGCATTGGTCAATTGGGTAATCCGCTCTTGGTTACGCCCAATGTCGCCACCTTTGATTTTGCTACCGGTCAAAGCTCCTTCATTACCGTGCTGAGCGGGGGCAACCCTGCTCTTGTCGGCGAAAAGCGCCGCGATCTCATTCTGAATGCCAACTGGAACCCGACATTCATCAAGGATTTCGGGTTGCAGGTCAGCTATTTCAGAAACAACAGCCGAAATACGACCGCGAACTTTCCGTTGCTTACTCCGGAAATCGAGGCGGCTTTCCCCGGTCGGGTCACGCGGGATGCCAACGGCCAGTTGCTGAGTATTGACCAGCGACCAGTGAATTTTGACCAGGAAAAATCGCAGCGGATCCGTTGGGGCTTCAACGTATCAGGTGGTATCGGCAGCCAGCCACAAGGCCGGGGCCCCATGGGCGGTCCGCCGGCAGCAGGTGGCCCCGGCGGCGGACGTCCGCCCGGTGCAGGCGGCCCACGCGGTGGCGGCGGCGGTCGCGGCTTTGGTGGAGGAGGCGGCTTTGGTCCCGGCGGCGGAATGCCAAGCCGGTGGAACCTCGCGCTTTACCATACATATCGTATTGAGGAGGAAATACTCATCCGCCCCGGCGTTCCGGTACTCGATTTGCTGAATGGATCGGCGGTCAGCAGTAACGGCGGTGCATCACGGCACGAGATCGAGTTATCCGGCGGCGTGTTCCACAAAGGCTTTGGCCTGCGTCTGCAAGGAACTTACAAAAGTGGGACAACGGCCGATGGCACAGGCCTGCCCGGAAGCACCGACCTAAGGTTTAGCGACCTTGCCGCTATCAACGCGTTTTTGTTCGTCAATCTGGATCAGCAAGCGCGCGTCATAAAGGCCATGCCTTTTCTGAAAGGCAGCCGCATCACATTGCGTATCGATAACATCCTGAACGATGTCATCGATGTACGGGATCAAAATGGCAATGTACCGTTGGGATATCAGCCCGCATATCTTGATCCACGCGGCCGGGTTTTTGAGCTGAGCTTTCGAAAGCGTTTTTAGGCCGTGAACTCAGGCGCTGCGCAATTTGCGCAGTGCCCGCCATGCAATAGCCTTTGCCCTGTTTTGCGTCGGGAACCGTCCGGGCGCTTTTGGCCGCAACCCTATCTTGCGGAGCACATGGTTAAATGCCCGTGCATCGGCTTCGGCAAAGCTCCAGTCGCTGCGCCATGTAATCGACAGGGAAATGGAAACGGTGGGACCGTTTTTGACATAATGCGGTGCCATAACGGGCACGAATAACCCCTGCCCTGGCGATAGGGCCCATTCGGTACCTCCACTGGCAAGATCATCGTGCCAGATCAGGTTACGGTGACCACCTGTATGGTAGGCTTCATGGGTCTGATCCGGGGCGTACCGGGCGTCACCTGCTGGAAATTGCGTCATCACCTTGGTTCCGACCAGTTGCAGCAGGATGTTGTGCTCGGGGTCAAAATGATAAGGCGTCACCGCATTGGGGCTTGAAACGAAGATGAACCCCTGAGGCTTCAGCATCCGTCCGGTTTTGCTTTCGATATGCGGCTTCAATTCTGCAAGAAGCCCCATGAGCAGAGCGGCATATTCGGGCATCTGCTCGATATTTTTCAGAACAGCCCAACTTCCATTGGTTTCCGCACTGCGTATCGTTTCCCCGATGGTCAAACCATTCGCCGGAACCAGCTCTGGATCGATCCCGACGGGCAGGTCCGCCTTGTTATATTCCACCGATTGCGGTGGTAATGCGTCACCTAACACAGCCAGAGACGGAAGCGTGAGCAACGGATGATCGCGCATATTATGCGCCACTATGTGGGGGGTCTCGGGATAATTTTCGGCAAAAGTGCGGCGGGCTGCCGTGTCAAAAATGACCGTCATGACTCTTCTCCGGAATCAGATATATGAGGGGCCTGAACCTCGCGTGCGGCGCTTCGTGCAAGCTCGGCTTTCAGAAAAGCGCCGAATATCGTTCGCCGGCCTGCACCCCCGATGGCGATGGAATATCGCCCAATGCTGCGGCGGCCGGTCCAGATACTGTCGATCATTGGGTGCCCTTGGGCGGCACAGCTGTCGCACCATTTGATATCGGCCCGGTCAAGCAAGGCCAGATTTTCAATCTGCAACAGCACACCGGGGGAGTAGCGCGCAAAATCCTCGTCGAAAGCCGTTTTGAACGAGAAGCTTCCGGGCGGCGAATGAAAGTTTACGAGCATGGCAAGCGGTCGTCCTTCCAGACGAAGGTCAAGCCGCTCGACTTTACCCAGCGCGGCCGCGCCCGCCAGGACTTCCGAAAAAAGCGCACGTGTTTCCGGAAAACTTGCCAAGGCCGAACCGTTACGCCCTTTCCATCCCCGCTTTTCGAGTGCCAGAAATTCTTCGGTCCATTCGGCAAGCCCGGTAGAACTGTCATCGCGGGTAAAGGTCAAAGCGCCTTCTTCGGCCAACCGGTTCTTCTGGCGTCTTAATTCCTTGCGCTTTTTGGAACGCACTGCCTGCTCATAATAAACAGCGGGTGTCAGCCCTTGCTCCAGCAGCGCACGGTCGGTTTGCTGGACCAGTGCACATCGACGGCGCTGCGCGTCGCAGATGACTTCCAGCGCGCGAGCGACCTCACCGCCGATGGTCAGGCCGTTGATGTGGAAAAACAGAGCTTGTCCGGGGTCCGTATCGAGACCTGTCAGCAATTCTCGCCAAAAACAGTCTGCATAGCCTTTGCGAACAAGAGGAGAGCCCAGAAAGGCATTGTGATGAAGCCAATTCTGGACATGGGGGATGGGCCAGCGGCCATAACGGGGAAGTGTCGCCAACGGCATCAGGCCGCATAGCTGATCGCCATCCCAAAGGGTAAACAGGCGTACCTTGTCCATCGCGTCGAATTGTTCCAACGCCGGACGCAAGAACCAGCTTTCCGAGAAAATATTGGGTTCGGCCGCATGCGCGGCAAGATCATCCCAGGCGGAAATGAACGCGGCATCGGTCACCGTCCGCCAGCCCGAAAACTGGTGGTGGATGTCCCCTGCCCCTTTGACGGCATGCAATGCCCGCGTCGCCATGTAGCCCCTTGCCCCGAATTACGGGTACGGACTTAGCAACAAGCTGGAAACAAATTGCTAATGGAGACATGAAAAAGGCCGCCCCGAGGGGGACGGCCTTAAACTAGCTTCTTATACGATTATTTCGATGCGACCGTCATCGATACGGGCGGCGCTTTATCGGGGTCCGAAGGAATATAGGCCGGATTGAAACGTTCGGCCCATGCTTCGGCTTCCTTCAGCCACTCGATATGCACATCTTCATAGGGAAGATTGTGCGTTCCCTTGGGCTGTTCCACATAGCGGAAATCGACGCCTTCTTTCTTGCCGGAATTTTTCAGACGCGACACAAGCGTACGCGACTGTTCAATCGGAATACGGGCATCGCGCAGACCAGCCACAATCAAAATAGGTGACCATGGGCCATCGGTATTCCGTGCAGACGAAATGCCGATCAGGTCGTTACTGGTTGCCTGGAAATTCGCACCGAAATCGCCAAATGCGCGTGTATCATAGGCTTTCATCATCGGAAAATCATAGACGCCCGCCCCTGCAATCGCGCATTTCCATTTATCGGGATCACGCTGCGCACCACGTGCGGTGGCATAGCCGCCATAGGACCAGCCCATGATGCAGGCGCGTTTTGGATCGATCAAGCCCGATTGGCCGAACCAGGTCAGCACATCGTTCAAATCATCCTGCATCCGCAAACCATAGCCATTGGGCTTACGCCCTTCCTTGACGAACTCCTTACCATAGCCGCCCGAGCCCCGGTAATTGGGCTGAATAACGACATAACCGAGTTCAGCCATCGCCTGATGCCATGGGAAGAAACCAAATTCCTCCTGGTCCCGGACACCGAACGGGCCGCCATGTGGCATTACAATGACGGGCAAATTCTTGCGATGTGGACGATGGCGCGGATAGGTCACAACCGCCTCGATCTCCATACCATCCGACGCCTTGTAGCGGATGGAATCCATCGGATTCATCTCATAATCTTTCAACACCGGATGATACCAGCCCAGCAGGTTCAGATTGCCCGTTTCGGTGTCGAACAGATAATAGCCGCCAGGTTCGTTGACCTTGGCGATATAGAGCAGGATTTTCGTGTCACCATCGTTGGTAGAGATGATCTGGGCATTACCTTTGCCGAAATCTTCATCCATCAGTTTCTGCACTTCAGCCAAGCGGGGGTCAAACCAGCGGGTGCGATCGCGTGTGCTGGTGTAAGACACGCCGGCAAGGTTGTTGCGCTGCTCATTGGCAATCAAACCGCCAACGTCATAACCTTTGACGCCGAAAATCGGTTCGCCGACGATTTGCATCGTTTTCAGATTGACCTTGTATACCTTGCGATAACCGTCCTTGTTGCTGGTGGCATAGGCCATGTCGGGTTCATCAAGGAAAATGTCCGGAACGATCTGCGTGCCGGTAAAAGTTGTATCCGCCTCGTTGGCAACGGTTTTCATGGTGCCGTTCGCATCCGAACGATACATCAGGCGCTGCTTACCGCTATCGCCATCACCACCAACGCCGGCACGAACCACGCCCTTACCGTCGACGATCCAACCGCCCACTTCGACATTGGGACGCATGATGGTTTTGAACTTGCCAGTGCGTACTTCAACCTCGATCACTTCGGGATTGGGGCTGTATTTCATGTCTTTCAGAACATCGCGCTCCACGAGGAGTTTTTCATTTTCATCGTCAATGAACAAAATGGTCGCGCCGTCGCCGCCGGCACCGTCCCATGCAAGTGGGCTTACCTTCTTTGTTTCCAGATCATAAGACACAAGACGGCGAACGTCGGAACGGGTGCCGCCCAAAATTTCACGCGAAAGAACGGTGAATACAATCGTCTTGTTGCCGACAAAGCGCCACGAACCGATGGTGCGGTCACCTGCTTCGCGAAACTCCTCTGCCTGCGCAAAGAACACGGGAGCCGAGCCGGGTTTCGTTACATCGATGTAGCCCAGATTATCGACGCCATCTTTAGACATCATGACCGCGATTTTTGTGCCATCCGGCGACAAAACGGGCGACCGCATGAAGGGGCGCTTGCCGAATACAGCCGTGTCGACTTTACCGCGAGGTGCTTTGACAACGATAGTCCGGCTATCAACATTACCCGTTGCTGCTTGCGCGGCATAAAGAGCGGTGTTTGTCGACGAATCCTGTTCACCCGCCACAACGGCGGTCGACGTCATCAAAAAAGTACCCGCAAGCAACACACTCAAAATCTTGCTCTTCATCAATATTGCTCCCCGGCAAATAATGTTTGTGAATCGAGTTATAAGCGGGACAAAATGAGACGCAAGCGGGACGAAATATAATTACGGGCCTTTTTGCGGAACATGCGCAATTTTGACAAAAAGAAACCCCGCCGGAATCGCTTCCGGCGGGGTTTTTGGCTCTTTTACGAAGCGTGCCGCTTACATTCCGCCGTGCGCCAGCGCAGCGAGCAGGAGCAAGGCCACAATGTTCGTGATCTTGATCATGGGGTTCACGGCAGGGCCGGCAGTATCCTTGTAAGGATCGCCAACCGTGTCACCGGTAACAGCCGCCTTATGGGCTTCTGAACCTTTGCCACCATGATTGCCATCTTCGATATATTTTTTGGCATTATCCCAAGCGCCACCGCCCGAGGTCATCGAGATAGCGACGAAAAGGCCACCCACGATCACGCCAAGAAGCAGCGCGCCGAGTGCAGCAAAGCCTTCGGACTGTCCGGCAACCCAGGTAATGATGAAGTACACCGCAATTGGCGCCAAAACCGGCAACAACGACGGGATGATCATTTCCTTGATGGCGGCCTTGGTCACAAGGTCAACCGTCCGGGCGTAGTTGGGTTTGGACGCATAGGTCATGATGCCCGGGTCGTTCGCAAACTGGTCGCGAACGTCCTTCACCACTTCACCGGCAGCACGTCCCACAGCGGTCATACCCATGGCGCCGAAGAGGTACGGCAGAAGCGCACCAAGCAACAGCCCGACAATTACATACGGGTTTTCCAGGCTGAAATTGACCTGCAGATCCGGGAAGAATTCACGCAAGTCGGTGGTGTAAGCAGCGAACAGGACGAGCGCAGCCAGACCGGCAGATCCAATAGCATAGCCCTTGGTTACAGCCTTTGTGGTGTTTCCAACGGCATCCAGATGGTCGGTCTTTTCACGAACGGAATCGTCAAGTCCTGCCATTTCGGCAATACCGCCCGCGTTATCGGTAACCGGACCATAAGCGTCCAGCGCCACGACCATACCAGCCAAGGCCAACATGGCGGTTGCGGCAAAGGCAATACCGATGACGCCTGCCAACTGGAACGCGATCACGATACCAGCACAGATGACGATCGTTGGCATAGCCGTCGATTCAAGGCTGATTGCGAGCCCCTGGATAACGTTTGTGCCGTGACCCGTTTCCGAAGCTTTGGCAATCGAACGCACCGGACGGTAATTGGTACCGGTATAATATTCGGTAATCCAGATAATCAGCCCCGTAACGATAAGGCCGAGAAGCGAGCAATAGAACAAAGTACGGCCGGTAAAGCCGCCAACATCTGCTTCCATGCCGCCCAAAGCGGTGCTGATGGCGAACCAGATTGCCGGTACCGAAAGGATCGCGGTTACAAGGAAGCCCTTGTACATCGCGCCCATGACATTGGTGCCGCCGCCCAAGCGAACGAAATAGGTCCCAATGATCGAGGTGATAACGCAAACACCACCGATCAGGAGCGGAAGGCTCATCAGGTTGAGGAACAGACCCGTATCGGTCACGCCCTTTACCAACAATGCGATCAGCACCATCGTTGCGCCTACGGTCACAACATAGGTTTCAAAAAGGTCGGCAGCCATACCAGCGCAATCGCCGACATTGTCGCCCACATTGTCCGCAATAACGGCGGGGTTGCGTGGATCGTCCTCCGGAATTCCAGCTTCAACCTTGCCGACAAGGTCAGCGCCAACGTCTGCAGCCTTGGTAAAGATACCACCGCCGAGACGTGCGAAGATCGAAATCAGCGAAGCGCCGAATGCCAATGCAACCAGCGCATCGACAACGGCACGGTCATTTGGTGCAAAGCCGCGAATATCTGTCAGATACCAGAAGAATACGGCAATCGCGAGCAAGGCGAGACCAGCGACCAGCATGCCGGTAATTGCACCGGCACGAAACGCCATTGTCAGACCGGCTTGCAGACCGGTTTGCGCAGCGGCAGCCGTGCGGACGTTGGCACGAACCGAGATATTCATCCCGATATAGCCTGCAACGCCCGAGAGCACGGCACCGATCACGAAGCCGATAGTCGGAATCACGCCCAAAAACAGGGCGACCAAAATCGCAACGACGACGCCGACGACGGCAATCGTACGATATTGACGACCCAGATATGCCTGCGCGCCTTCCTGAATGGCTGCAGCGATTTCCTGCATTTTCTCATTTCCAGCAGATGCGCCAAGCACCTGCCGACTGGTTACAAAGCCGTACACAACGGCCAGTAACCCGCATAATATTGCGATTACTGTCAGAGACATGAAATGTCCTCTCCCCTATTAGTTTGCCAAAACAGCATAGAATGGCATCCTCCTCCCAGAAGATGCGAGCCACACGGCTATAGGGTGGCTTGAAGCAGGAACGCAACCCTTAAAAGCGGCCTTTCGGGCCGACTTGATCAATGATGCTGGTAACCAAGCGAGGACGGCAATGCCAATCTCGTTTCACCGTCGAACAAAGACAGGCCCGCGCCTTCGCGGACATATCCCACTTGAGTTGCCGCAGCGGTTACTTCTGTATGCGGAGCAACCGTAAACAGCAGCTGGTAGTCGTCACCCCAGCTCCCCGCCTGCAAGCGACTTTCCAAAGCATCTCCGCGATAGCTGACATAAGTGGGTGACAGAGGAATACGGGCAAGGTCGATGGCAATTTCCACCTTGCTCGCCGATGCCAGGCGCTCGGTATCAAGCAGGAGCCCGTCCGATACATCCATCATTGCATTGACCAGAGGCGCCAATAGTCGACCTTCGGCCAAACGGGGTTCGGGACGATTATACGCCTTGGCCAATGGACCAACTTCGTCAAAGCCTGCTTCGATCAGTTCAAAGCCAGCGAGCGCATCGCCCAAAGTGCCAGTTACATAAACAAGGTCCCCTGGAAGCGCTCCGCCACGGGATGGAACAGGAATGCAGGTCGCTGTACCGATTGCTGTTAACCCTAATGCCCGTTTGTCGCCGCGATTGGCAACGGTGTCTCCGCCCAGCAAAGCTACGCCAAAATGGGTGAGCGCGGTTTCCAAACCGGCGGCAAATGCCCGATCCCATTTGTCGTCGCCCAGCATAAAGCCGAGCAGAACGCCCAGAGGATTTGCACCCTTTGCAGCCAGATCGGAAAGATTCGAGGCAACCAGCTTCCACGCCACATCGGCTGGATCAGCATTTGGCAACCAGTGGACACCCTCTGCCATCATATCGTGCGTCAAAATGACCGTTTCCGAACCCAGACTTATTACAGCACAATCGTCCAGCAGGTTCCGCGCCGCAGGATCTGGTGCCATCGCCCGCATCAGACTTATGAAAGTGGATTCGGATGTCATTGGCGGACTCTAGCCTATGCAGCATCTATCCAGAACTGGTTTCGGCATGGCGGCTATTGCCATATCTTCTTACAGTTTATCCGCGTACGTCTTTTGCCACCGCGTCGAGCAAACCGTTGACGAACTTTGCATCCTTTTTGTCAAAAAATGCATGGGCGACGTCCATATATTCATCGATAACCGCACCGGTAGGAACGTCGGCGCGTGCGATGATTTCGTAGGTGCCGCAGCGCAGGATTTGAAGCATTGTCTTGTCGAGCCGCCCCATCTTCCACATTTCGCCCAGCTTACTTTCGATCAAGGCATCAATTTCTTCACGCCGCGCGTCGACGCCGGCAACGACATCATCGAAAAAATCGACTTCGGCATCTGCATATTGTGCGTCTTCAATCTCCGCGCCCAGACGGTGGGCGTGAAATTCGTCGAGCAACCGGGCAAGACCGACCTTTTCCATATCCATCTGGTACAACGCCTGAACGGCGGCCAAGCGCGCGGCCGAACGGGATTTGGAGTTGCGGGATTTCATAATCTTTTCCTGACGCTGGCGGCGTGTGCGGGAAGGCCTTCGGCATCGGCCAAAATTGCCGCTGCTGGACCGATAGCTTTGATGGATTGCGCATCAAGCGCAATAAAACTGGTTCGCTTCATAAAGTCGAGAACGGACAAGCCGGATGAAAAGCGGGCTCGGCGCCCTGTTGGCAACACATGATTTGGCCCTGCCACATAATCCCCGATCGCTTCCGGTGTCATTCGGCCCAAAAAGACCGAACCTGCGTGACGCACCAAATTGAACAATGCCTCTGCGCGGTCGTCATCAACGGCTAGTTCAAGATGTTCGGCGGCCAGACGGTTCACAAGCGGCATGGCATCTTCGAGGCGCGTGACCACAATGATAGCGCCATTGGCTGACCAGCTTTGTCCTGCAACCGCGCCCGTCGCCAGACCGGCAATCTGGGCATCGACCGCCAATGCAACCTTGTCCGCAAAGGCCGCGCTGTCAGTGAACAAAATCGACTGGCTGGTCGGATCGTGCTCCGCTTGGCTCAGCAGGTCGGCAGCAATCCATTCGGCCTTGTTTTTGGCGTCGGCAACAACCGCGATTTCCGACGGTCCGGCGACCATATCAATACCAACAACGCCATATAACTGACGCTTTGCCTCTGCGACCCAGGCGTTGCCCGGACCTGTAATAACATCGACTGGCCGGATACGATCGGTTCCATAAGCCAGCGCGGCAATCGCTTGCGCACCGCCGACGCGCCATATCTCGTCGACACCCGCCAAATGCGCGGCGGCCATGACGGTCGGGTTCACCTCTCCGCCCGGCGTGGGCGTTACCATTACGAGCCGCTCGACCCCGGCAACTTTGGCCGGAATGGCGTTCATCAGGACCGAAGACGGATAGGCCGCGCGTCCGCCGGGTACATAGACGCCCGCCGCATCAACGGCAGACCAGCGCGCGCCAAGGCGCACGCCCGTCTTATCGGTATAGTCACGGTTCTTGGGCAACTGCGCCTTGTGATATGCCTTGATGCGCGTGGCTGCCAATTTCAGTGCATCGCGCAGTTCGGGTGCAAGGCCGTCAAATGCCGCTTTGCACGCAGCCGCATCGACTTGCCAACCTTCCTTGTTCAAATCGAACCCGTCGAAGCGCTGGGTCATCTCCAGTAGCGTCACGTCACCACGTGCGCGCACATTGCGGATGGTCTGCTCAACTATGCTGGACACATCGGTGCTCGTTTCACGCCGGTCGTTGACCAGCGCGTCAAAGGCTTCGCCAAAGCCTTTTTGCGAGGAATCAAGCCGCCGCACGTTCACCTGACAATAAACGGAATCGTTCAACCAATGCGGGCAATGTGCCGCTCATCATCTTGTAGGCAGCGCGATTGACGATCAGCCGGGCAGAAACCTGTGAAATGACATCGGTTTCGACAAGGCCATTTTCCGCCAATGTCCTGCCCGATGAAACAAGATCGACAATTCGGCCGGAAAGACCAAGGGATGGCGCCAGTTCCATCGCGCCATTCAGTTTCACGCATTCGGCCTGGATACCTTGCGCCTGATAGTAGCGGCTGGTTGTCGCCGGATATTTGGTGGCGACACGGATATGACCGCCATTGGCAGGATCGGACGCACCTTCGGGCATGGCGACAGATATACGGCAACGCCCGATGCCGAGATCAACAGGTGCATAAAGTTCGGAATAATCGAACTCATCAATAACATCCGATCCGACAATCCCGATATGGGCCGCACCGTGGGCTACGAATGTCGCCACATCAAAAGCGCGCACGCGAATGATGCTCATATGCGGGTTATTCGTGGCGAACAGCAACGCGCGGCTGCCTTCGTCAAAAAAGGCAGATTCCGGCTCTATACCCGCACTCTGCATCAACGGCAGTGCTTCGTCCAAAATCCGTCCCTTGGGGATTGCAAAGATGATACGTTCGGTCACAATGGGCGCGCTTTAGGGGCCGAAGGCGGAAAGGGCAATATGGCAGACACATTCGGTATCGGTGTGATGGACGATCAGAGAGTTGCCCAAGGGATTAAGGTTCAGGCGGAACATTGCCGCCGGAACGGCGCCCCTGTCACGGCCCGCATTGTGGAAGCCCAACTGGCCTTGATGGCAAGCGACACCATGTGCGGCAAACGTATCGTGGAATGGCCCGGCCTGCCTTTGGAAGATGCGATGCCTTTGCGGCTTGCCGGGGGCTTTCACAACTTGCTGTTAACGGGCGCAGAATCCCGCCTTTTGCCTGTTTATAACGGGCACATTACCGATCAGTCAGATGTGGATGCCATCGTCGTTGCTGTTACAACCGATCATGACCAGCGGCTGTTGCCCTGGCTGGATGGACCCCCGCAAACCAACGAAGCAGGGCGGTCGGCGAGTTTCATGGCAGGTCTATTGTGGCTGGCTGACAAAACTGGGCCACGGTTCGAACTTAACGAAATTGGTGCGAGCGCCGGTATCAACACGATGATGGAACGTTACCATTATAATCTCGGCGGGGTCGAAGCCGGACCGGCAGCATCGCCGATGCGAATCAAACCGGAATGGCGCGGACCACCGCCACCAAGTCCCAAGATCGAAATTGTACATATATCGGGCTGCGACCAATCTCCTGTTGACCTGTCCGATCCGGAGTCGGCCTTGCGTGTCAAAAGCTATGTATGGCCCGAAAATTCGGAACGGCTGGAACGTATGGACGCGGCAATTTCACTCGCGATGCAAAAGCGTCCGGAACTGGTCAAGGCCGATGCCTTAGACTGGGTGCTCGAAAGATTGTCATCGCCACAGCCTGCCGGGATCACGCGCGTTTTCAACCACAGTATTGTCTGGCAATATATTCCGGCCGACCGCCGCGACGCGATAACCGCCGCAATCGAGGCACATGGACGCAATGCCACAGCCGAGCGTCCTCTGGCCTGGATGATGCTCGAAACCAACCGTGAAACATTCAGGCACGAGCTGCAGATACGCTATTGGCCGGGTCCGGCCCAGTGGCATCTGCTCGCCGAAGCGCAGGCGCACGGTGCCTGGGTTGAATGGCGGGCGGCGCAATCCTAGGCGAGAAACCGCTCCATTGCCGCATTCACGGCCTCCGGTTTTTCCCAGATAACGAAATGGCCGCAGTCATATACCGGCTCCACTATAACATCGGGAACAAGCTGTTCGATTCCGTCGATGTTGCTCGCGGGTAAAGCAAGGTCGTCCATCGCCCAAATAACCAATGTGGGGATGGTCAGTTTGGGAAATTCCCCGGACGCAAAGGCCGGCATTTCGGCATCTTCATCCATCGCCGGAACGTAAAGTGCCGATGCGCGGTACCAGTTGAGCATGCCAAAACAAGCGTCGCGATCTTCCCAGTCGGCAAGCAACGCCGCACGCTCGGCAGGTTCCATTGCACTGGGTTTATCCCATTTGATAGTCTCCAACAGAAGACCGGTCAGCCCTTTTTCCCGAACCAACGCGTCATGGCCCGTATCCCGAAAGGCGCGGATATACTGGCTTGCCGCACGCTGGTTCATATCGGTGATCATCAAACGCTGGAAAAGATAAGGGTGCGGCGCATTGGCGATAATTGCGCGGGTCACCCTGCCCGCCCATGCCGGATTGAACCCATCCGCCTGTCCGTTTAGCGCAACGCTCCATGCTATTGCGCCACCCCAGTCATGTCCGGCGATAATGAAGTTCGTTACCTCCAGCGCATCGGCCAGGGCAAAGATATCTGCGGTCAGCTTATCCGCCGTATAGGCGTCAACCTGTTGTGGTTTTGACGTCCCGCGATATCCGCGTTGATCAGGTGCGATGCAATAGAACCGGTCCGACAATGCCGCAATCTGATGCCGCCAGGTGCGATGCGATTCCGGAAAACCATGGAGGAATATGATAGCCGAATCGGACGGGTTCCCTGCGGTATAGGCATCCATTTCAATGCCTGTGGACAGAGACAGGCGACGGTGGGAGAGATCGGTCATTCGGGTTTTAACCTTCTGTAAGCGATAGGAAATCTGCATCGCCTTAACGCTTCAAACAGAATTAAGTCCATTTTGATTGTAAAAAATCGGCAAATTATGCGCTTCGGGTCAATGGAATCTCCGGAATGGGGATAGATTCATTTTCATCGCCGGGAACGAGAGGAAAATTGCCTGCTTTCCAATCGGACTTGGCCTGGTTGATTCTGTCGCGTGAGGATGACACGAAATTCCACCAGACATGACGCGGCGTGGCAAAATCTTCGCCACCCAGCAGCATTACCCGGCAATCCGAATCTGCACGCAATGTCATCGCCTGCCCCGGTTGCAGGACATAAAGGCTGTGCCGTTCCAGCGCTTCGCCATTCAGGCTTGCTGATCCCAAGGCGACCAGAATAGCGCGCTCGTCCGCATCGGCATCAATGGGGATGGTGGCACCCGCGTTCATCAATATATCGGCGTAAATTGTTTCGGCATGCTGTGTAGTGGGTGCCGTAACCCCCCAGAGGGATCCCATAATGACCCGCGCGGAAACATTGTCCGTTTCGATAAGCGGCAGATTTTCTTTCGACACATGTTCAAAGGCCGGATCGATTTCTTCCTTGCCATCCGGCAAAGCGAGCCAGGTCTGCATACCTGAAATGGGCGATCCAGTGGATCGTTCGGGCAATGGAGTGCGTTCGCTATGCACAATTCCCCTGCCCGCCGTCATGAGATTGAGCGCGCCCGGGCGAATGGTCGCAAATGTGCCCAAGCTGTCGCGGTGATCAATCGCGCCTTCAAACAGATAGGTTACCGTTGCCAGATTGATATGCGGGTGCGGACGGACGTCCATGCCCTTCCCTATGTCAAAATGATCGGGTCCGAATTGATCGACGAAGATGAACGGCCCCACCATCGTCCGCGCCTTGCTCGGCAATGTCCGGCGGACTTCGAATGCACCAAGGTCATGGGTCGTTGGCGTTATTGTAAGCATAGCCGAAGGATGCTGCCACCCGCCCCGAAATGTCAAGCCGGGATGACGGGATGCATCAATATGCTAGGCCGTGAACTCATAACTATCGTCGTCGAGGTTTGAGGCCATTTTGCTCAGGGCAAGGAAGGAAGCCGCCGGGATATAGATATATCTCAAGGCTTTCTGACGCAGCCATGGGCAAAATGGGGCAAATCCCTTCGGACGTCAAAATGGCTTCGATCTCGAACCAAAATCCGCTTGCCGGTAGAATGACTATCGGCGGCGCGCATTTTGGCCCGATATCTTCGCCATTTTGACGCCTCGACGACGATAGTTATGAGGTCACGGCCTAATCTTCGAACCGGCTTTCTTCGCGTAACTTCAGCCCCGCGGTTTGCAGAGGTGTGACGGCCTTGGAAAAAACCCGTGGCGTCATTCCCGTATACCGGCGGAATTCCCGGTTCATATGTGATTGGTCATAATAGCGCAAAGCGCCCAGTTCGATTTCACTCGGGCTGCTAAATCCGCGCAATGCGGTCGCCGCATCCAGAAAGCGGCTACGGCGCAAAACGGCCTTCGGCGTCAAACCGAAGGCGGCAAGGCAGCGGCGCTCCAGCTGACGGACGGATAGCCCCAACTGGCCCGCGGCATCTTCGATACGGATCGTACTGTCGGTTCGCGCAATAATTTCAAACTGGGCCATTTGGGGATCGGGCAGATGTCCGGGAAACAATTCCAATCGCTCCCTGATACAGCGCTCCATGGCAGCGAGCTGTCCTTCATCGTCGACAGCTTGCGAAACACCGGCAATCATTCTGTCTGCAAGTTCACCCCATAATTCCTGCAAAGGACGCATTTGGTCGGCGAGCTGGTTATGCGGGCTTGAAAAGAGCGCGTGCCAGCCGCTGGGGCGAATGGCAAAACCCGTGACCGCAAAACCGCCCTTTACGCGCACTTTCAAGGGACCGCTGTTGGCACCGAAGAAGACGATGTTACCTGCTGTATTCCATTCACCGGGCCTTGTTTCGGCCGACCAGTCACCACGCAAAAGGCAGCGGACAAAAGCAGTTTCAGCGAGCAGAAAGTCCTCGACGACAACCCCATCGGGCAATGGCGCTTCGAAGACATAGAAACGGCGAATATAGGGTGCGAGATCAGCCGACGGCCGATAGGTGCGCGAAAGCATCAACCCCCCATTTCCCCGGTGCGACCCTAGTCAGGACAAGCCTGCTAATCCGGTAGAGAGAGACTAAGCCGATTAAGCCTTTGTAAGCAAGGATATTCCGTTACATGTTGTGACATTCAGTCGTCGGGCGCAGTCGCCTTAATGGCCAGAGCGTGAACGCGCATCCCCGGAATATCACCCAGAGCTTTATTGACCATACGTTGCCGCATCACCCGGCCAACGCCCGAGAACGCCATACTCTGAATCTCGATCGTGAAATGTGATTCACCTGACCCATCGTCACCGCTGTGACCCTGATGCTTGGCGCTATCGTTGGTTACGACGAGACGGGAGGGCGAAAACGCTGCGGTAAGCAACTGTTCCATTTCCAGTTGGGCGGGTCCTTTTTTCATTCAGAACTCTTCCCATATGGGACGTTTTTCGCCAAGGAAAATCATGGCTTCCGATCGATCGCACGACAGATTCCACGGCCGCGTGCGCGGATCGCGCCGTATTTGCAGCTATCCTGGCTGTCTGGAAATCGGTGAATTCAGGGCACCCAATCCCTATGGTCAGTCAGCCACAGCAGACGGACCGGGCGACTATCAATATCTCTGCCTAGATCATGTCCGCGAATTCAACGCCGGCTATAACTGGTTTGACGGTATGACGATGGAGGAAATTTTGGAGGCGCAGAGCCCCCTCAATGTCTGGCCATCCGAAACCAGAGCCTTCCGCGCGACGGGCGGAGCCGATTCGCCCCCCAGATGGGCGGATTTCAAAGACCCGCTGGATGCAATTTCTGCACGTTTTCGCGAACGCATGCCGAAAGAGCGAGCTGACGGTAAAATGCTGTCTTCGGAAGACCGGAATGCGTTGAAGACGCTAGGGCTTGGCGTAGATGCCGACAGGCGGGCTTTACGATCGGCCTATTCCGAAAAGGTGCGGGCCTATCACCCCGACAAAAATGGCGGGAACAGGTCGTATGAAAAGGCTTTGCAAGACGTGATTGCGGCCTATACGCACCTAAAAACATCTCCTGCTTTCATTTGACGAGAATTTGCATGACCGACATTCCCAATATCCAGCCTGATAGCCGCGATGCCACCATATTGGCCGCGCCGGACAAAACAATCAGCGTCCGCGAAATGTTTGGCATTGATGTGGATATGGAATGCCCCGCATTTTCCATCGCTGATGAGCGCGTTCCCGACGCCGACGACAGCTATGTATTTGATCCCGATACCACGCTCGCGATCCTGGCCGGATTTGCCCATAATCGCCGGGTGATGGTGCAAGGTTACCATGGGACCGGTAAATCAACCCATATCGAACAGGTTGCCGCTCGTCTCAAATGGCCGTGCATCCGTATCAATCTGGACGCACATATCAGCCGTATCGACCTGATTGGACGTGACGCAATTGTGTTGCGCGATGGTGTGCAGGTAACCGAGTTTCGTGAGGGTTTGCTGCCATGGGCACTCCAGACGCCAACCGCACTCGTCTTCGACGAATATGACGCAGGTCGTCCGGACGTTATGTTTGTGATCCAGCGGGTTCTGGAAACCGAAGGCAAGTTGACGTTGCTTGACCAGAACCGGGTGATCCGCCCTGATCCCTATTTCCGCCTCTTTGCGACGGCCAATACGGTCGGTCTTGGCGATACGAGCGGATTGTATCACGGCACACAGGCAATCAACCAAGGGCAAATGGACCGTTGGAACATTGTTGTAGGACTGAACTATCTGCCTGCGCAGGTCGAAAGCGAAATCGTTCTTGCCAAGGCATCGGGCACAGATGCCGAAAGCGTAGCCAACATGGTCAAAGTTGCCGAATTGACGCGGCAGGGCTTTATCAACGGCGATATTTCAACTGTCATGAGCCCCCGGACCGTTATCACCTGGGCCCAGAATACCGCAATTTTCAAAGATGTTGGATTCGCATTCCGGCTGTCCTTCCTGAACAAGTGCGATGAGGCGGAGCGGGCTTTGGTTGCTGAATATTACCAGCGCGTATTCGGCAAGGATCTGCCGGAGAGCGTTGTGGGCAAAGCAGGCTGAGTTAAGACCTATCCCCCTAGCGTTGCGTCAGGAGCAAAACATGAAACGTCTCGCCTTTCTTATGACCCTCGCACTCGCAACAACGCCGGTGTTCGGTGCTTTGAAACCGGGCGCGCGCGCAACAGATTTTACGACGCAAGCGGTTCAGGCGGGCGATGCCTATACGTATAATTTGAACAAGGCACTGAAACGGGGGCCGGTTGTCCTCTATTTCTATCCAAAGGCATTCACATCGGGCTGTACAGTCGAGGCACATGAATTTTCGGAAGCGGCCGATGATTTTGCGGCCTATGGCGCATCCATCATTGGCATGTCAGCCGACAAGATCGATACGCTAAAGAAATTTTCGGTGGAGGCCTGCCGGAACAAGTTCACCGTGGGTGTAGCATCCCCGCCTGTTATCAAAGCCTATGATGTGGGCCTTCCGGTCATGGGTGGCTCAAACCGCACCACCTATGTGATTGCGCCGGACGGAAAGATCCTGTTTGCCTATTCGGATCTGAGCGTGAAAGGTCATGTTTCAGGTGCCCTGAAGGCTGTAAAAGACTGGCGCGCGGCAAATCCCAAAGGGAAATGATGCGGCAATATCTCGCCATTTTATTTGCACCTCTGGTGCTTTCCGGCTGCGGTGTGGCTGTCGAATATGGCGACATTCCGCATAGCCAGTTGGTCGAGAACCCGCGTTGCAACCCCGTCGAAACCGATAGAAACGCGGTAGCGGACAAGAATTATTTCGCAGTCACGAGCCGCCTGCCCGATTGTCTGGGTGAAGCCGTATCTTTGACCAACCACCGCACCGATCGGGTGCGGTTTGCACGCTTTGCGCCGCCAGAAATATCTGCAAACGCAAAAGGTAAAAAGCAAACACGGGTCCCCCTGGCCTTTCAACCTGAGGCAGACTGGTGGAACGGCCTTCGTGAAGCGTCAAATTTGCGCAAGGGTCGCGTACTATTATACGTGCACGGCTATAGGGAGACCTTTCTGTCTACAGCTAAAGACACGGTGCAGATTGCCGAACTTTCAAATTTTGACGGTCCGATCATCCAGTATAGCTGGCCCTCGCAAGGCGATTTACTGAGTTACGCTGTTGATGAGACCAATATGTATTGGGACGAACGGAATTTTCGCAACTTCCTCACCAAATTGGCGCGGCAGCAATGGGTGAAAGAGATTGTCATTGTTTCCCATTCACTTGGTGCCCGGCTCGTCATTCCCGCTGTAGAATATGTTGACCGGACGTCGTCAAATGCCGATTCCAGCAATATTTCAAATATCATATTGGCGTCACCTGATATCGATCGCGAGGATTTCGAACGGGATATCGCAGAGGAAGTGCTGGCGGCACGTCGGGTGAATAATGACCGGCGCATTACCGTCTACGCGTCTCTCAATGATAAGGCATTGGCCGTGTCGCGCGCATTGCATGGCTATCCACGCCTCGGATCGCCTTATTGTTTCAATCCGTTTGAAGCGAATGAATTGAAGGCCAAGGGTTTGCCCGAACGGTGCTTTGCCACGAAAAGCACATATGAAACGCAACCTGAAAAAACAGGCTTTACGATAATCGACACGACCGATGTCACAAGTGGCGGAAGCGGTCATAGTGACTATTTGCGCAGCAGGGAGGTATGCCTCGATTTTGCAGCTGCCGTTAACGGAGCACGCGAAAGCCCAGGACGTATTCCCACGCATATTGCGCATGTTTTTCGGCTAAAAAATATCGGCAAAGCCACCAAGGAACAGGTGGCAGCCTTCTGCAAACGGGCGGCAGACTGATGGCAAACGAATCCCCACTGGAACAGTTTAAACAAGTGCTGACCGGCACAGCCCGTGCGATCGCGCACGAGCCGGAGGTTGAGCTTGCCTTCACGGCCGATGCACCGACGCAGGCCGGCAAAAATTTCAAGGTCCCTATGCCCGGTCGTCTTCTGCCTCCCGAACAGGTGGCCGAGGCGCGCGGTTTTGCGGACAGTTTCGCTCTGAAGCTGAAACATCATGATGCCGCACGCCATGCCGCACTTCGTCCGACAGAGGCTATTGCCGGAGCCGCTTTTGACGCCGTCGAAAACGCCCGTGTTGAAGCGCTGGGCTCGCGCAACATGGCCGGTATCGCGGCCAATCTTGCCCATTCCCTTGATCTGAAGCTGCGCACCGATCCGATCAGCCGGGCACAATCGGCGGACGAGGTACCGATTTCGACGGCTCTCTCGCTCATCGTGCGCGAACGCCTGACCGGCTCTGCAGTACCTGATAGCGCCGCTGCAGGGGTCGACATGCTGCGTGGCTGGATTGAAGAAAAAGCAGGTAGCGATCTCGATGCACTCGGCCTTGCGCTTGATGACCAGACCGCTTTTGCCGCCCTCACGCAAAGCATGCTGGCGCATCTCAATCTTACCGAAGGCGACATCGATCCTTCCGATGCCGATGATGGTGGAGAGGATTCCGAAGACCAGAAAGAAGAGGACGGAGAAAGCCAGGACGACAATGAGGGCGAAGCCGGCCAGTCCGAAGCCCGCGCGCAACCGCAGGACGGCGAAGGGGAAGAGACCGAAGCGGACTATGACAGCCAGGACATGGACGATCAGGACAGCGCGGACGGTGAAATGGGTGACGACGGAATGCAGCCGGTCACACCACAACGTCGCAACTGGGATCATTTGCCGCAAAGCGATTACAAGATCTGGTCGACCAAATATGACGAAACGATCACCGCAACGGAGCTTGCTGACGAAGATGAGTTAAATCGCCTGCGCTTCTATCTCGACCAGCAACTGTCGAACCTGCAGTCTGTCGTCACCAAGCTGGCGAACCGGCTGCAACGGCGCTTGATGGCGCAACAGAACCGCAGTTGGGATTTCGATCAGGAAGAAGGCATGCTTGATGCCGCCCGTCTTTCGCGCGTCGTTGTGTCCCCGGGCAGCTCTCTGTCGTACAAAGTGGAGCGCGAGACCGATTTTCGAGATACGGTGGTAACGTTGCTGCTCGACAACAGCGGATCCATGCGTGGCCGCCCGATCAGCATTGCCGCGATCAGCGCCGATATCCTGGCCCGCACGCTGGAACGCTGCGGTGTGAAGACGGAAATACTGGGCTTTACCACCCGTGCGTGGAAAGGCGGACAAGCGCGTGAAGACTGGCTCGCGTCGGGCCGCTCTCCCATGCCGGGTCGTCTTAATGATCTGCGCCATATCATCTACAAAAAGGCGGACGAACCCTGGCGCCATGCCAAGCGTAATCTCGGCCTGATGATGCGCGAAGGGTTGTTGAAAGAGAATATCGACGGCGAGGCCCTTTTGTGGGCGCACAACCGCCTGATTGCCCGCGCGGAGGATCGCCGCATATTGATGGTCATATCCGATGGTGCCCCAGTCGATGACAGTACCCTGTCGGTCAATCATGGCGGCTATCTGGAACAGCATCTGCGCAAGGTTATCGAGATGATTGAAACCCGTTCGCCTGTGCAGCTTGTTGCCATCGGAATTGGGCACGATGTCACGCGCTATTACCGGCGTGCTGTAACCATCATGGACGCCGAACAATTGGGCGGGACAATGATCGAACAACTGGCTGGATTGTTTGACGAGGAATAAGCTTGCCTTTCGCAACGCGCATGGCATGAATTAATCAACCGATTAATTCGCTGGAGCTTTTCCCATGAACGTAACTGAAGCCGTTTCCACCCGCCGTTCAATCCGCCAGTTCCTGCCCACTCCGGTGTCGCAAGACGTGCTTGAACGCGTCCTGCAAAAGGCGCAGCGCTCTCCGTCGGGCGGTAACACACAACCTTGGAATGCCGTCATACTGACCGGACAGCCCCTTGCCGATCTTACCGCCAAGATCAAAGCGAAAGCAGCGTCGGCACCCATGGGTGAAGGTCATGAATATGACATTTATCCAAAGGGCCTTGAGGGCCGCTACGAGGATCAGCGTCGCGGAGTTGGCAAGGCGATGTTTGATGCCCTAGGTCTCGCAAGGGAAGATGGCGCTGGCCGTGTTGCGCAGATGATGAAAAACTGGGACAGTTTTGGGGCGCCAGTGCAGCTTTTCACCTTTACCCGCAAATATATGGGCCCGCCGCAATGGTCGGACATGGGCATGTGGTTGCAGACGGTGATGTTGCTGCTCCGCGAGGAAGGTCTTGATAGCTGTGCACAGGAAATCTGGGCCATGTATGGCACCTATATGCGCAAGTTGCTGAATATTGATGATGACCATATTTTCTTCTGCGGTATGGCAATCGGCTATCGCGATCCGGATGCGCCGGTGAACAACTTCACGGTACCGCGCGTCGAGATTGGTCAGGCTGTCCGCTGGGAAGGATTCTGACCTTAGCCTTTGCAAGATTGAGCCAACTCTTGACCTTGCAACGTGGGTAAGCCATCGCCATCCCATGACCGAATTGCGCCTCTTCAACAGCCTGACACGGCAACTTGAACCCTTTGTTCCCGTCCACCCCGGCGAGGCGCGCGTCTACACATGCGGGCCTACGGTCTATAACTATCCCCATATCGGCAATATGCGGGCCTATGTGTTTGCCGATACGCTGGGCCGGACACTCAGCTTTGCAGGATATAAACTCACCCATGTCATCAACATTACCGATGTCGGTCACCTGACCGATGATGCGGATGCGGGTGAAGACAAGATGGAAAAGATGGCGGCGGAAAAAGCCCAATCCATCTGGGACATCGCAAAGCATTATACCGAAGCCTATTGGGCCGATGTACGTGCGCTCAACATTCGGCAACCCGCGCACTGGTCGATTGCCACAGATTATGTTCCGGCAATGATCGATTTCGCCAAGAGTATCGCGGACAAGCATTGCTACGAACTCGACAGCGGCCTTTATTTCGATACGTCGACGGTCGCTAATTATGGTGCACTGGCGCGTGCAAAAACCGAAGAAGGCGAAGGCCGCATTGAGGAAGTCGAAGGCAAGCGCCACGCCGCCGACTTTGCCATCTGGCGCAAGACGCCACCCGGGGAAACCCGGCAGATGGAATGGGACAGCCCGTGGGGCAGAGGTGCGCCGGGCTGGCATCTGGAATGTTCGGTGATGTCTGAAGCGCTTTTGGGGCTGCCTTTCGATATCCATACCGGCGGCATCGATCATCGCGAAATCCACCATCCCAATGAAATTGCCCAAAATCAGGCACGATGCGGGGGCGACCATAGCGGTGCAAAAATCTGGATGCACAACAACTTCCTGATCGAACGCAGCGGCAAAATGTCCAAATCGTCTGGCGAGTTTCTGCGTGTGCAGTTGCTGATCGATAAGGGCTTTCACCCCCTCGCCTACCGTTTGATGTGCCTGCAGGCACATTATCGGAGCGAATTGGAGTTTAGCTGGGAAGGACTGCAGTCGGCATTTGTTCGACTAAAGCGGATGCTTATGGCCTTTGAAAAGCTGCCTAAAGACGAAGCAGAAGAAGTGCCCGCAGATTATCCGAATTTTTCGAGTGCCTTGAAAGCTTTTAACGAAGCAATTTTCGAGGATCTGAATACAGCGCAAGCACTTGTGATCTTCGATACGCTATTGGCAGGATCGGGCTCAAAATATCCCAACGCTCAGCGATCGGCAATTCTTGAAATGGATCAAGTGCTAGGTTTTGGATTTGAAAGCCTTACCCGCAAGGATTTGCGCGTCCGCCCCAAATCCGCCCAAATCACCGAGGAGGAAATCGAGACCGCGCTGCAAACGCGCAAGGAAGCGCGTGCAGCCAAGGACTTTGCCAAGTCCGATGCAATCCGCGACGAACTTATCGCAAAGGGCGTGGAAGTGATGGACGGCGACGCACTGGGATGGGATTGGAAGTTGGATATATGATGCTGAAAATTGCTTGGCTCGTTCTTGCTGCTGTGCATGCCACGCCCGCTCTAGCATTTTTCAGACCTGCAACTCTCACCACATTATATCGCCTCGACAATTCAAATCCTCTGTTCCTGTTGATGCACCACCGCGCGGCATTGTTTCTTGCCGTTTTTGCGCTTTGCCTGTGGTCTGTATTCGATAGCCAGCCTCGGCGCGCAGCCGTCGTGCTTACCGCAATCAGCATGCTGTCCTTTCTGGCGCTTTATTTTCAATATGGTAGCCCGAAGCCGTTGAAGACGATCGCTCTGGTCGATCTGGCCGGCCTCCCTTTTCTCTGTTTCGTGGCATGGAAGGCCTTTTTGCGATGACCAAAACCAAGCTCGTTATGGCCGGACTTGTACGGCCGCTTATCGAACCCCGGCTTCCGGACTGGGTGGAGCCCCACTGGTTCATGTCCAAGGGTGAAGCCTTGCACCTGGCGCCATTGGCCGAAATTGGATGGTTCGACATGTATGACAAGGCGGATATGGCCACTGTCATTGGAGCCGCCACTCAAATGAAATGGCTCAATTCCATCTATGCGGGTGTCGACGGCATGCCGCTTACTCAACTCAAAAAGCAGGGCTGCATGGTCACCAATGGCGCGGGAATCAATGCAATAACTATCGCCGAATATGTGGTGATGGGAATGCTGACGATGGCCAAAGGATATCGTGAGGTTGTCCGCGCGCAGGAACGCCACGAATGGTTGCAGGATTCGCCGGGCAAGGTCGAACTTTACGGCTCAAAGGCGTTGCTGCTGGGCTATGGCGCGATAGGAAAGCTGATTGAACAGCGGCTTATACCTTTCGGGGTAGATGTGACTGTCGTCCGCCGTACTCCTGGCCCCACGAGTCTTGCGCCGGATGCATGGCGGGCGCGTTTAGGCGAGTTTGACTGGGTGATTCTGGCGGTTCCAGCAACCGCCGAAACCGACAGCATGATCGGCGCTGACGAGCTTGCGACGATGAAACAGAGTGCCATACTCGTCAACATCGCACGGGGCTCCGTCGTGGAGCAGGATGCACTGATCCATGCCCTTCGCGACAAGCAGATCGGGGGCGCATTTCTGGACGTCACGACACCCGAGCCACTGCCGGCCGATCATCCCTTGTGGACGCTCGACAATGCTCAGATTACCATGCACCTGTCCGGCCGTGCGCAGGACAAGATGTTTGTCCGTTCCGCAGATCGCTTTTTCGAGAATCTCGATCGCTACCGGAAGGGAGAGAAGCTGGAACCTCTGGTCAATTTGGATTTAGGATATTGAACATGGCTCATAACCCTGCGGAAATCTGGCATAAAGTCGCGCTTTCGCGTGATGTCGACACCATATCGGCCATCCTGCACGACGACTGCATTTTTGAAAGCCCCGTGGTCCATACGCCGCAGGTGGGAAAAGCGATTACCGCCAAATATCTCGCCGCTGCGGGACATACATTAGGCAACGGCGAATTCGCCTATGTCGGTGAATGGCACCGGGAAAACTCGGCCATATTGGAATTTCAGACTGTCATTGACGGCATAACAATCAACGGGATCGACATGATCACTTGTGACGACGATGGACTTATCACCCATTTCAAAGTCATGGTCCGGCCGTTGAAAGCGATGAACATGCTCCACCAGAAAATGGGCGAGATGTTGATGAAAATGTCCGGCTGAACTGTGCAACTTAAACGCAACCCGTCCTTTCGACTATTTGTTCCAAAACTGGCAGGCGCCCGGCTGAATGACAGACTGGTCGCGAGCCTGGGCGCCGGGTTAGGTGTGTTTATTGCCGCGGTTGCGGGGTTGGGTATTCAGAATGTGTGGCCGGCTCTTCCCTTTCTGATCGCCCCCATTGGCGCATCGGCTGTACTGGTCTTTGCCGTGCCTGCGAGTCCTCTGGCGCAACCCTGGCCCGTGTTTGGCGGCAATGTACTGTCCGCCGCCGTGGGCGTTACTATAGCCCATCTTGTGCAATATCCGATGCTGGCGGTCGGCCTCGCCGTTGCAGTGGCAATAGTTGCGATGTCGTTGTTACGATGCCTCCACCCACCCAGCGGCGCAGTTGCAGTTACGGCCATTATCGGCAGCGATGCTGTGATTGCCGCCGGCTATATATATCCTGTCACCCTCGTCGCGGCGAATTCGGCAGCACTGGTGCTTGCCGGTTTCCTCTTCCATCGCATTTCGGGGCATAGTTATCCCCACCGCATCTCTGACACCCCTGCCCCATTGCCGACGGCAATGTTGCGGGAAGATATTGAACGCGCAGTTGCCCAAACCAAAGAGACATTTGACATTAACCCCGCCGACCTCGAAACCCTGCTGATGACCGCCGAAGGTTTTGCGGCGCAACGCCTTGGCAAAAAAGGCTGACAACGGTTCCGGTCAAACAAACGCTATGGCGTCAGGATGAATATGGTTTTGAAGGATTTTGACAGCGCAGCATTCCTGCGGGATTACTGGCAGAAGGCGCCGTTGCTGATCCGCAATCCTTGGCCGGTCTGGAACAATCCGCTGGAGCCGGATGAGCTGGCAGGTCTGGCTTGTGAAGCGGAGGTGGAATCGCGTCTTGTTGTCGGCGCTCAGGGCAGTTGGGCGGTTGAACATGGCCCAATGGCTGAAACCCATTTTGCCCGTCTCGGGAAAGCGCCTTCAACTTTGCTTGTTCAGGCAGTCGACCATCATGTGCCCGAAGTCGCGGCATTGATTGAGCCCTTCCGGTTCATTCCCAATTGGCGGATCGACGATGTGATGGTCAGCTATGCCACCGACGGCGGCGGTGTCGGGCCGCATTATGACCAATATGACGTCTTCCTGATACAGGGCAACGGTCGGCGGCGTTGGCGCGTAGGCCAATTATGTGACGACGATAGCCCCTTGATTCCCCATGATGATCTGCGGCTTTTAGCGGAGTTTCACGCCACGGACGAATGGGTGCTGGAGCCGGGTGACATACTCTACGTTCCGCCACGCATCGCCCATGATGGCGTTGCCGTCGGCGACGATTGCATGACCTATTCGGTAGGCTTCCGTGCCCCTTCGCGCAGTGAGCTACTGACCCATTTTGTCGATGATTTGGTCGCCCAGATGCAGGATGATGACCGCTATTCGGACACGGACTTTGCGATCCAGGATAATCCGGGCGAGATTTCAAATATTGCATTGGACAGGCTGCACAGGCTCGCGATCGAACAACTTCAAGACCGCGCTAGTTTTACCCGCTGGTTTGGCCGTTTTAGCAGCACGCGCAAATATCCGGAAATTGACTGGTCGCCCGAAGATTTGGTCAGCGAAGCGGATATTGAAACATGTTTGCGATCCGCGGCCATCGTGATGCGCAATCCGGCGAGCCGATTTTCATTTGTGCAGGAAGGCGTGATGACCTTGCTGTTTGTCGATGGCTCCACATTTGAATGCGTGAGCGCATGTAAAGCCTTTGCCGAGGCCCTATGCAAGGCGGACAGAGTAGCATTGCCTCCTCATCCAAATCCGGACGCGGAGCTCGTAAAACTTATGACCGATCTGGTTAATCAAGGCAGCATTGCTTTTGACGAACAGGTTGAAAGTTAAATGCGAACCAGGCTGAGTATCTGCGTAAAAAAGCGAAGTTTTTCAACGCAATCAGATGCTCAGCAAGCGGCCTTAAAGGGCGATGTCGCGTTACGCACTTACCGGTGTGATCGATGTGGCACCTATCATCTTACAAGCCGGACCAAAGGAAAGCGGATTCCCAGACCAGCGGCCTAAACCTCAATTACGCGCATCTGCCCCTGCCCCAATCCGTCCAGCGACCAGTCTCCGATTGACCATCGGACCAGCCTCAAAGTCGGAAAGCCGACCGCAGCGGTCATACGCCGCACCTGCCGATTTCGACCCTCGCGAATTGTCAGGCTGATCCAGCAGTCAGGCACCGTTTTGCGGAACCGCACCGGTGGATCACGGGGCCACAAGTCCGGGTCCGCAACCCGATCCGCCTCTGCCGGTCGCGTAATTCCATCTTTTAACGGAACACCGGAACGTAAAGCGGCTAAAGCCACGTCGGTTACGGCCCCTTCGACTTGGACGAGATACCGCTTGGGCATTTTGAATCTGGGGTCCGATATGCGGGCTTGCAACCTGCCGTCATCGGTTAGCAACATCAGGCCTTCGCTATCCATATCGAGCCGTCCTGCAGGATATACACGGTCGATCTGGATATAATCGGAAAGTGTCGGCCGTGGTGATGCCGCCATATTCTTGTCTGTGAATTGGGGCAGCACCCCATAGGGCTTATTGAAGAGGACAAGGCGCGGCATGGGAAAAGCCCTATCTCTATCTGGACCATATGTCTTGGAAAAGAGCATGGCAGAGGCAGATATAACCACTAAATTTTCAACATTGCCAACGTTCCATCAGCAATGAAAATTCCAATTCGACAGGTACGGTTGCCATAAAGCGATCGAAACGAGTCACAACATAACGAAAAAAGAGGCCGGAAAGCTACCTTTCCGACCCCTTCTTTTTGATTTGACGAAGTGGCTAGACTTAGAAGTCCATTCCACCCATGCCGCCCATTCCACCGGGCATACCGCCCATGGCAGGAGCCTTGTCTTCCGGTGCGTCCGAAATGGTCGCTTCGGTGGTGATCAGCAAACCGGCAACCGAAGCTGCGTCTTGCAGGGCAGTACGCACAACCTTGGTTGGGTCCACAACACCGGCCGCTACGAGATTTTCGTAGGTATCGGTCGCAGCGTTGAAACCCTGGTTCTGATCGCCGACGCGCAGCAGGTTACCAGCTACCACAGCGCCATCATGACCGGCATTCTGCGCAATCTGACGGACAGGAGCTTCGATCGCCTTGCGGACAATATCGATACCGCGGGTCTGATCGTCATTTGCACCCTTCAAGCCATCAAGTGCCTTGGTTGCATAGAGCAACGCAGTGCCGCCACCGGGGACGATTCCTTCTTCAACTGCAGCGCGAGTTGCGTGGAGAGCATCGTCAACGCGGTCCTTGCGCTCTTTCACTTCAACTTCGGTAGCGCCACCGACCTTGATTACAGCAACACCGCCGGCAAGCTTTGCCAAACGCTCTTGCAGCTTTTCACGGTCATAATCGCTGGTGGTGGTTTCGATCTGTGCACGGATCGCTTCGACGCGGCCTTTGATCGCCTCGGCATCGCCCGAACCATCGACGATGGTTGTGTTGTCCTTGTCGATGGTAACGCGCTTGGCCTGACCAAGCATGCCAATGGTCACCGACTCAAGCTTGATGCCGAGGTCTTCGCTGATCATTTCACCCTTGGTGAGGATAGCGATATCTTCAAGCATCGCCTTGCGACGATCGCCAAAGCCAGGAGCCTTCACAGCAGCAATCTTCAGACCACCGCGGAGTTTGTTGACCACGAGAGTTGCGAGAGCTTCGCCTTCGACGTCTTCTGCAATGATCAGCAACGGACGACCCGACTGAACGACTGCTTCAAGGATCGGCAACATGGCTTGCAGGTTGCTGAGCTTCTTTTCGTGGATCAGAATATATGGATTTTCCAACTCGACCGACATCTTCTCGGTGTTGGTGATGAAGTAAGGCGACAGATAGCCGCGATCGAACTGCATACCTTCCACGACATCGAGTTCAAATTCGAGGCCCTTGGCTTCTTCAACAGTGATAACGCCTTCTTTGCCGACCTTGTCCATGGCTTCAGCAATTTTTTCACCGACTTCGGTGTCACCATTGGCCGAAATGATGCCGACCTGAGCGATTTCCGACGAACCGGTAACGGGCTTCGAACGAGCCTTCAGATCTTCAACAACCTTGGTTACGGCGAGATCGACGCCACGCTTCAGATCCATTGGGTTCATGCCGGCAGCAACAGACTTCATACCTTCGCGAACGATTGCCTGGGCAAGAACGGTCGCCGTGGTGGTGCCGTCGCCTGCAGCGTCATTCGCCTTGGAAGCGACTTCGCGGATCATCTGCGCGCCCATATTTTCGAACTTGTCCTTCAGTTCGATTTCCTTGGCGACAGTGACGCCGTCCTTGGTGATGCGCGGAGCGCCGAAGCTTTTGTCGATAACAACGTTACGGCCCTTGGGACCGAGCGTCACTTTTACCGCATCGGCAAGGATGTCTACGCCGCGCAGGATGCGTTCACGCGCATCGCGGCCGAATTTCACGTCTTTAGCAGCCATGATTTTATTCCTTCAAATAGAGCGCAAAAAATTGCGCAAGTTCACACTTGGTTCGGCGTTAGCCAACAATCCCGAGAATATCCGATTCCTTCATGATCAGCAGGTCTTCACCATCGATCTTGACTTCGGTGCCCGACCATTTGCCGAACAGCACACGGTCGCCAGCCTTTACGTCGAGAGGGGTTACAGTGCCGTCTTCAGCCTTTGAACCCGAACCTACGGAGACGACTTCGCCTTCCTGCGGCTTTTCCTGTGCGCTGTCAGGGATGATAATCCCACCAGCAGTTTTTGCTTCGGCCTCGACCCGACGGACGAGGACACGGTCATGCAAAGGACGAAATGCCATGTTGAACCTTCCTTTTTTAGTTTCGCCATCCCGCCACACCCACCTGGAAGCGAGGGACGGCAATGAATGTCAGTTAGCACTCAATTGGGGCGAGTGCTAACGACGCCCAGATAGGAGCTTTTTGTGACGGGTCAAGGACAAGCGCTCAAAAAAATTGGATTGTGTAACTTTTACGATGATCATTGCGAAACAGAGCGGTGCAGACAAATGGCGCCCCCGCAGATATCAACCCATGCCAACGAACGGTGTAGTGCCATAGCATCGTCCGGCAATCGAGAAATGAAGTAGAAAATTGCAGCAGTATCAGACCCTTCACCACATCCAGTACGGGTATCACATATCGTGATCGCGCGCGAAGAAACGATGCGTGACCTGATGCGCCTTGCCCAATTGGGGGACAAGCAAGCTTATGCTGTTTTGCTGGAGCAGGCAGGACGCTGGCTCACGCGCTTCTTTGCTTCCAAAATTTCTCAAGATGCGGTCGATGATCTGGTTCAGGACACATTGATTTCTCTTCACCGCAAACGGGCGAGCTATGATCCGTCGCGCCCCTTCCTGCCCTGGCTCGCCGCGATTGCACGCTATCGCTGGGTCGACCGATTAAGGCAAACATACCGACACGCTGCCGACGAACTTCTCGACCAGCATAGCGAGAATAGTCACGAAGATGAGGTTGGTGCCAAAATCAGCATCGACAGCCTTCTCCACAAATTACCCGAAGCGCAGGCACTGGCCATTCGACTCGTCAAGATTGATGGCCTCAGCATAAGCGAAGCCTGCGCGCGAAGCGGTCAGTCCGAACCGCTTGTAAAAGTGAACATACACCGCGGCCTCAAAAAATTGGCAGCGCTGATCGAGAGTGAATAATATGCCCAATAGTTTTGATGTTTCCGCGCTTGTGCAGGACTTGGAACCTGTAAAGCCATTGCGCCCGCAGATACCTTTGCTGGTCTCTGCGCTGTTAACGGTAATCGCCACTGCAATTGTTATTTGGCTGCAAGGTATGCGTCCTGATCTGTTGGCGGGAAAACCAGATGAAATGTTCTTGATCCGCGCAGGTGTTTTGCTGCTTTTAGGGGGGGCAGCCGCACATGCCGTTACAGCTATGGCGAGCCCTTCGGTTGGGCGCAGTCAAAATGGCTGGCAAATGGCGCTTGGCGCCGCAGTTCTGTTTCCGTTGGCAGCTATAATTGTTGCAATGACGGGGGATACAGGCCCCGCTTTCACGGCGATGGACTCTGGTATGCGGTGTTTGGGTTATAGCCTCGTGGGCGGGCTTGCCACCGCGGCTCCTATGATAGTCTGGTTACGCAAGGGCGCACCCACATCACCGGAACGCGCAGGTTGGTTGACAGGGCTGGCTTCAGGCGGCCTTGGCGCCTTTGCCTACAATATCCACTGCCCCTTTAACGATGTGGTCTACATCGGCATGTGGTATAGTCTGGCGCTTGTTTTCTGTTCGATACTTGGCCGGTTGATCGTCCCGCGAATGATACGCTGGTAATCAGCTCCGGGCCGGTAATCCTGCTGCGCGCAAAGCTGCATGCGCTTCGGCAATGCTGTGCTGACCAAAGTGGAATATTGAAGCCGCCAACACCGCGCTGGCATGCCCTTCACGGACACCTTCGACCAAATGGTCGAGATGCCCTACCCCGCCGCTGGCGACCACCGGTACGTCAACCGCGTCGGCAATCGCGCGGGTGAGTTCCAAATCATAGCCATCGCGGGTGCCGTCCCGATCCATACTTGTCACGAGCAGTTCTCCTGCCCCCAGTCTGGCAAGTTTAACCGCGTGTTCCAAGGCATCAATGCCCGTCGGTTTTCGGCCGCCATGCGTAAAGATTTCCCAGCAATCGCCGCTACGTCGCGCATCGACCGATGCCACCACGCACTGGCTTCCGAAGCGCTCGGCGATGTCAGCCACCACTTCCGGCCGGGCGACTGCCGCGCTGTTGACCGCCACCTTATCTGCGCCAGCCAAAAGTAACGCGCGGGCATCTTCGGCACTGCGGACGCCGCCGCCAACGGTTAAAGGCATGAAACAGACTTCTGCAGTACGGCGCACTACATCGATAATCGTTCCCCGCCCCTCATGGCTTGCACCAATGTCGAGAAAGCATAGCTCGTCAGCCCCGGCCATATCATAAGCCTGCGCCTGTTCGACCGGGTCACCGGCATCGCGAAGGTCGACGAAATTCACACCTTTCACGACGCGTCCATTTGCCACGTCAAGGCACGGAATAACCCGTATACGGACTGTCACGCCCGGTTCGCCAATGCTATGGCAGTCGCAAGATCAAGGCGACCGTCGTAAATTGCCCGTCCGGTAATGACGCCTTCAATGCCGTCTTTGGCATGCAATGACAGCATATGGATATCGTCAATACCCTTGACCCCACCGCTGGCGATAACCGGTATTTGCACCGCCCGTGCGAGATCGACCGTGGCTTCGATATTACATCCCGTCAGCATTCCATCGCGGCCAACGTCGGTAAATAATATCGATGCTACGCCGGCATCCTCGAACCTGCGCGCCAGATCCACGACAGGCATATCCGATTTTTCAGCCCAGCCTTCGGTTGCAACAAAGCCGTCACGGGCATCTACGGCAACGACAATGCCATTTTCGAATTCGCGGGCCATATCCTTTACAAATTGCGGGTCTTTCAGCGCTGCCGTTCCGATAACCAGCCGCGCCACGCCCATGTCAAACCATCGCTCGACGGTTTGCACATTTCGTATTCCGCCACCGAGTTGCACATAACCCGGAAAATTTTCGATAATCCCTTCAACCGCTTCGGCATTCTCGGGCCGCCCGGCAAAAGCACCGTCAAGGTCGACAACATGCAGAAATTCAGCCCCTTGTTCCGCGAACAACAAAGCCTGCGCTGCCGGATCGTCGGCATAGACCGTCGCACGATCCATGTCGCCTTCCGCCAGGCGCACCACTTCGCCGCCTTTCAGATCGATTGCAGGAAATACGATCATGCCAAATCCCTTGTCATGGACGCCACTCCAGAAAGCGTTTCAGGAAATTGATGCCATAGGCCTGGCTCTTTTCGGGATGGAATTGCACACCGATGATATTGTCCCGACCAACCGCAGCGACCAGTTCGCCACCATGGTTTGTAGCGGCCAGTTTGTCTGCGGAATTTGTCACGTCGAAATGGTAACCGTGCAGAAAATAAGCCTCACCCGTTTCAATCAGAGGCACATCGGAAACGGGTTTCACGTCATTCCACCCCATATGCGGTACTTTCAAACCTTCAGCCGGTTTGATTGCCTGTACCGTGCCACCAATCCAGCCCAAACCTTGTGTTGTACCATGTTCCACACCAGCATCAGCCAGCAACTGCATACCGACGCATATGCCCAAAAAAGGCGCCTTATCTTGCAACACCCGGCTTTCGAGAGCCTCGATCATCGACCCAATGGCCGACAATGCCTCCATACAATGCGCGAATGCACCGACACCGGGTAAAACGATGCGTTCGGCTTTTTCGACAATGGAGGGATCTGCAGTGACCGCAATATTCGCGGCGCCTGCTGCTTTCAACGCGTTGTGCACCGAATGCAGGTTTCCCGCGCCATAATCAATTAGCGCCAGGGTCACGGCTTACAGCGTCCCCTTGGTGGATGGAACTGCGTCCGCTTTGCGGGAATCAATCTCCACCGCTTGCCGCAGGGCACGGGCCAAAGCTTTGTAACAGCTTTCCACAATGTGGTGGTTGTTCGAACCGTAAAGATTTTCGACGTGCAGAGTGATGCCGGCAGCAGTCGCAAAGCTATGGAACCAATGCTCGATGAGCTCCGTATCCCACTCGCCCAGACGCGGCATCCCCAGCGAGACCTTCCATACGAAATAGGGACGGCCGGAAATATCAAGAGAACAACGTGTCAGCGTTTCGTCCATCGGCGCATAAGCTGTACCATAGCGCGTAATTCCGCGCTTATCCCCCAGCGCTTGAAGAACTGCCTCGCCAATCGCGATCCCGGTATCCTCGGTCGTGTGGTGCTGGTCGATATGCAAATCGCCGACCGCGTTTACTTTCAGATCAATCAAAGAGTGCCGGGACAATTGTTCCAGCATATGATCCAGAAAGCCGATACCGGTCGAAACGTCATATACTCCGCTTCCGTCAAGATTGACCTCAACATCAATCGACGTTTCGCTTGTCTTTCGGCTGATATTCCCGGTGCGCATGGCCGCCGCTATACGGATAATATCGCGCTTGGCAAGTTGACATGACCACAACAAGCATCTTGATTTCAGCGGCTCCTCGGTCCACCAAGCGCGCATGACCGATGAGCATATCGATAGCCTGATTCCCTATGATGACGTCGTGCAAGAGGCGTTACGCGCCGTTGTCGGACGCGTACTTGGCGATGTGGCTGTCAATGGATTGCCCGGCGACCATCATTTTTACATAACTTTCAAAACGCAAGCACCCGGTGTTTCCATTCCGGTTCATCTTCACGAACGTTTTCCGGACGAGATGACGATAGTGCTTCAGCACAAATATTGGGATTTGAAAGTCGAATCGGACCATTTCGAAGTTGGCCTGTCCTTCAGCCAGATTCCTTCGCATCTGGTCATTCCCTATTCCGCCATCACGGCATTTGTGGACCCTGCCGTTGATTTTGCACTGCAATTTCATGTCGATGCGGGCGAAAGCGGTCCGGAGCCCCACGATGAGGCTGGTAATGACGAGCCTACCGTACTTGTAGAAGATGGTTCCAACGTCGTCAGTGTGGATTTTGGACGCAAAAAATGACGGGTAAAACCCGTACGGAATTTGACAGCTTTGGTCCTATAGAAGTTCCTGCGTCCGCATATTGGGGTGCGCAAACCCAACGCAGCATTACCAATTTCCCGTTCCCTCCGCAGGAACGAATGCCATTAGGTATCGTTTACGGCCTGGCCCACGTCAAACGCGCGGCTGCCCGAACGCACAAGGCATCGGGTGCGCTTTCAGCTGAAATCGCGGACGCCATCGTTGCCTCTGCTGATCGCATCCTGGGAAAAGAGTTTGATGACCAGTTTCCGCTCGTAATCTGGCAAACCGGAAGCGGCACGCAATCCAATATGAATGTGAACGAGGTCATTGCCGGTATTTCGAATGAGATTCTCACCGGCACGCGGGGCGGAAATTCTCCGGTGCACCCCAACGACCATGTAAACAAGGGGCAGTCCTCGAACGATAGCTTCCCCACCGCAATTCACGTCGCTGTTGCCCAAGCAATCCACGGCTCATTATTGCCTGCCCTCGCGATCCTAACCGAAGCTCTAGGGTCTAAATCTGAGGAATGGGCCGACATCATCAAAATTGGCCGGACACATCTGCAAGACGCAACTCCACTTACGCTCGGACAGGAATTTTCAGCTTATGTCGCCCAGTTGATTGCCAATCGGGCGCGGATTGAAGGCACTGTCGTGCATAATGTTCAAAAGCTGGCACAGGGTGGCACTGCGGTGGGTACCGGATTGAATGCACCCAAAGGGTTTGATCTGGCTATTGCGAAGGACATTTCAGCCGCAACCGGCATCGCATTTGAACCGGCACGCAACAAGTTCGAGGCGTTGGCATCCAATGACGGGCTAGTTCAAATGTCCGGCGCATTAAACACCCTTGCCGTCAGCCTTACTAAAATCGCGAACGACATCCGTTTGCTGGGGTCCGGCCCTCGCTCTGGTCTCGGGGAGCTTTTGCTCCCTGAAAACGAACCGGGCAGTTCGATCATGCCTGGCAAGGTCAATCCCACACAATGCGAAATGCTGACAATGGTTGCAGCACAAGTGATCGGAAATCACCAGGCAGTTACCGTAGGCGGTCTACAGGGCCACCTTGAGTTGAATGTGTTCAAGCCGTTGATCGGTGCCAATGTCCTGCGTTCGATTGAATTGCTCAGCATTGGTATGGAAACTTTCGCCAAAAATTGTGTCGAGGGGCTGCAGCCTGACAAGGACCGGATCGCGGGTCTAATGGAAAACTCGCTTATGCTGGTCACCGCCCTCGCCCCGGTCATCGGCTATGACAACGCCGCCAAAATTGCGAAGCAGGCACATGCGCACGGAACCACTTTGCGCCATGCGGCTTTAGAATCCGGACTGGTTGACGAAGCAACATTCGATACCCATGTCAGACCTCAGGATATGGTGTAGGAGAACCGAAATGTTAAAATCCATCGCTGGAGCCGTTGTTGGCGAAGTAATCGGTCGCAAACGCGGAAACGGGCTTCTGGGCGCTGGTATCGGTCTTGTTGCCACGCGTATTGCAACGCGTTCAATTCCCGGTCTTTTGCTAGTTGGCGGCGCAATTGCGGCAAAAACGATTTACGACAAACGCCGCGGACGTCGCGCCTAATCTGCTTTTCCGGTCAACCAATAGCCGGAACCCGCTGCCTGCCAGTTTTTGACGGCTTCAATGGGTGCCACGAGCATCAATATATTCAATGTCAGATTGTCCCGGATCATCCATCCGGTGAAGACTTCGAATATCAACGCGAGTGCTAACGTCGCTTTCCAGGGCAAGCGTGATGCCAAGAAAAAGCCCAATATCATCCAGACCATGTCGAACATGCTATTGATGATACTGTCGCCTGAATAGCCGTAGGAAATAGTCACTTCGCGATATCGATCGATAATCACCGGCGAGTTTTCCAGTATTTCCCAAGCCCCTTCGACGAAGATTGCCGCGCATAAGGAAAGTCCCAGCGGCCATCGGCGCAGGACCAGACGCCCGAGACCGAAAAATATGAAACCGTGAATGATATGGCTCGGAGTATACCAATCCGCGATATGCTGGCTGTTTTCAGACGATTGGACAATTCCATGCCATAATTTTATCTTGCCACATGCACAGATCGCAGGACGATCCATCGCGAAGAGAATAGCGACCAAAAGTGCAAGAAGCAGCAGAGCGATCAGGACGCTGAACTTACTTACCCGCAATGGCCAATCCATCTCAGCTTCCCCCTTGACGCATGCCTCTTCTTTCGCGCAGTAGCGGCTATGGCCGATAGCAACAACCACAAGCCGCATGAACTCGAACGCAGGGGTCTGCTTTTTGTGCTTTCCTCGCCTTCGGGTGCCGGGAAATCCACATTGTCCCGCATGCTTCTGGAGGCAGATGAGAAGATTGCGCTGTCGGTATCTTATACCACACGTCCGCCACGTCCCGGCGAAGTGGATGGCGTTCATTATCACTTTACCGATGTGCCCACCTTTAAAAAAATGGCTGCTGACGGTGAATTTCTGGAATGGGCGCATGTGTTCGGTCATCGCTACGGCACACCCAAAGCGCCGGTTGAAGAGAAGCTGGCGGCCGGTTGCGATGTTCTGTTCGACATTGACTGGCAAGGCGCACAGCAATTGTATCAGGAAGCCGGTCCCGATGTGGTTCGGGTATTCATCCTGCCGCCGTCAATCGAAGAATTGGAACGCCGCTTACACACGCGGGCGCAAGATAGCGAAGAAGTCATCGCCGATCGCATGAGCCGCGCGAAGTCGGAGATTGGCCATTGGGACGGATATGACTACGTCCTGATCAACGACGATATCAAAACCTGCTTTGACAAGGTCCGTCAGATACTGGCCGCAGAGCGCATGAAAAGACGACGGCAAAAGGGATTGATCGGCTTCGTTCGCGACCTCGCTGCGACATAAGCCTCAGGCCATAACGGCGAGTAACAGAGTCAAACCACCCAATCCCAGAGAAAGATGCCAACGCAACTTCATCCAACCTGCGGGCAAGTGGCAACAGTGTTGCAGCCAGCGATCGGCCAGCGGCGAGGCGATAAGGAAAATCCCAATCCATGCCAATGATGGACCGGGCCATTCCCATCCCCATATCCAGGGCAGATAAGTTGCAAACGCAATAAGACTGGGCGCCACGGCAAGAATGAAAATGGGTCCGGCCGCTGCATCTGTTTTTCGGGCGGTCATGCCAAAGCCCCACCAAATTCCGCCGAGAAAACTGAAAATAAGTGCGGCATAGCCATATGCCGCCGCAAGGCCGGTCCAGCGATATTCACTGTCTGTAAAAACCAGAATGGCGGCCAATATCTGCGGCAGAAGTCCAGAATATCCAGCAATGAGCGCAGTCTGTGGCAAATTGGATGAGCTCGTGGTCGAAATGTTGTTCATGGCGGCGATTTAGCCAGATATGAAAGCTTGAGCGACCTAGGCTTTCACCTATGTTTTTGGTCCGAGAAGGTCCAGAAAACGCACCGCCTGCATAAAATCACTTTCACGGTCGCTTCGGTTTTTCTGTGCCCAGTAATCGGCGCCCCACAACTCTTCTTGCCACAATTCATCAAGGCAGGCCGCATTCCATATTTCTTTGGCAGTCCCCACATTTTCAACCACCGCAAGAGTGGCAATGAGCGAACCAGAAAGATGCGCGAGTTTTGCCATTGCGGCGAGCTCGAATGTCCCGCGCGCAGCCACGACAGCGCGTAACTTTTCAAGCGTCGCCTCGGGTTGGGGTTTGTGAATTATGCCTTCGACCACGACAAAGCTGACATCATAACGCCGACGCGCCCAATCCAGCCAAGGGTCCCAGATTTCGGACTGTCTTTCTGCAAGCGCTTCGCCTTGTGCCGCACGATAGCACATCAAATCTGTCTCGCCATATGCTGCTATGGCTGCGGCAAACGCGTCTCGATCCGGAGCAACGCGATCAATTGCCGCATTTGCAAAGCCGGTCATTGGCATTTGTGTGGGGTCAATATCTTTTTCGACAGACTCCCATTCTACCACCACAGCATCGGCCAACCGCTGTGTAGGCAGCGCCAGTTCGTTGCGGGTCGGGGTTTTAACCGCTCTCCTGTCGAGCCGAATGGCATAGCCATATGTGCCCTGTTCAAGCGTTACTTCTTTCCAAAATCGCTTCATAACTTTGGCGTGCTCTTCCATCGCTTTGACAGAAATACCGGCACCAGCAGAAAATCGACCATACCGACGAGAAACAACAGATATCCGGCCGCCTTCGGGAGGCCAAATACGCCGCGCGCAATAACCGCCAGACCAATAACCAACATCACCGCACCAGTGATGCGGCAGATGTTTATGACCAGAAAGCGGTATTGTGCTTTTGTTTCGTCTTCAGGTGTCATGCGAAATCTCCCAGTAGGGCGGCAAGTTCATCCATGGATTCGGCGATGGCATCGGCACCTGCAGCGCGCAATTCGTCTACAGGGTGATATCCCCAATTTACACCGATCGTGCGTGTACCGGCGGCCCGGCCCATATGAATATCATAAACTGTATCGCCAATAACGACGGCTTGCCCTGCTTCTACACCTGTGTCTGCCAATGCTTGATACACCATAGACGGATGAGGCTTTGAAGGATGGCGGTCTGCAGTCTGCAAAGTAACAAACAGCCCCTTTATAGCATGATGATTCAGGCAGCGTTCGAGCCCACGATCGGATTTTCCTGTCGCAACGCCCAATAACCAGCCGCTTTCATCCATCGATGCCAAAAGCGCGGCCATGCCATCATAAAGCGGCTCATGCTCCAAACCGTTGTTTCGCAAAATGAGATAGGATGCCCGGTAACGATCGGCCATTTCGGAATGCAGCAACGCATCGGAATCGGGCAGTAATACCCGCATGATTTCAACCAGGCTGAGACCAACAATTCGGCGGATGGCATGCCGCGAAGGTGGCACCATTCCCGCTTCCTGAAAGGCATGCTCCATTGCGAGGCAAATGTTAGCCTGACTATCGACCAATGTCCCATCACAGTCGAAAATCGCTAGCTTTCCTGTCACTGTCACGTCACTTCTTTACCATCGGCTTTTTGCGGACAGCCTTTTTGATGACGGGCTTCTTCAACGCGATTTTCTTTGCCGTCGCCAACTGGCTACGCTTTTTGTCCTTTGGCTTTTCCGATACTGTCCCGCGAGAACGACGTTCTCCCTTCCGTTCTTTCCGCGCGGATTTCGCAATATTTGCTGCGAGACGTTTTTTCCCTTCCGCCGTCTCTGAAAATTTTGGCGCATCAAGGACGAGCGCGTCGCCTAGCTCGATGTCAAACCCCAGGTCGGCAAAACTGTCCTGCATGTGCGGCGGCAAATCGGCACGTACGTCAATCTGATGCCCCTGCGGATGATCAATTCGCAAACGGCGCGCGTGCAAATGCATTTTACGGCTGATGGTCCCGGTTAGAAAAGCATCCTTCCCGCCATATTTACCGTCGCCAACGATCGGATGCCCGATGGCCGCCATATGCACGCGCAACTGGTGCGTCCGTCCGGTATAAGGTTGCAATTCCACCCACGCGCATGTGTTGCCCGCTCTTTCGACGATACGGTAACGGGTACGGGCGGACTGACCATTTTGTTCATCGACATGCATCTTCTCGCCGCCGCTGCCCGGCTGTTTGCCAATCGGCAGGTCAATAAATCCATCCGCGATATCCGGGACGCCAACAACCAGAGCCCAATAGACCTTGCGTGCCGTGCGCGACGAAAACGCTTTCGAGAAATGCCCCGCCGACCGCGACGTCCGTGCCAGTAACAATGCCCCTGACGTATCCTTATCCAGTCGATGGACAAGCTTTGGTCGGCTATCCAGCTCGAAAAACAAGGCATCCAATAAACCGTCAACGTGGTTTTCAGTCTTTGTTCCGCCCTGTGTCGCCAATCCTGCCGGCTTGTTTATGACGAGCGCGGCATCGTCCTTATGGATGACCATGGATAGCGCGAATTCCATTTCATCTTCGGTAAGCTCCCGGCGTCTGCGGACTGGCCGCGCATTTGCCGCAGCTGTTGGGTCCGCTGGCGGGACGCGGATCGCCTGCCCTGCCGTTAACCGGTCACCGGGCGTTGCACGCTTGCCGTCCACCCGCAACTGCCCAGTGCGTGACCAACGTGACACGACGTTGAAAGACGCGTCAGGCAGATGCCTCTTGAACCAGCGGTCCAGCCGGATGCCATCATCGTCGGGTTCAACGACAAACTGCCGTATCCCTTTCTCGTCGTTTTTGCTCATGCCCAAAATGCCTTTGCTGCCGTCATTCCGGCAAATAACGCCGCCAATGCAAGAAGCACCGACGCCACCGCATATCCTGCAGCCAATCCCGTATGGCCCTGTTCAATCATCCGAGCCATTTCCAGGCTGAACGCACTGAATGTCGTAAACCCGCCCAGCACCCCGACGCCCACAAACAGGCGTAAAGGTTCAGCCGAACTATCACCCCGAAAGACCCATGCCGCCAATATTCCCATGGCCAGACCGCCTAATATGTTGGCGACAAATGTCGACCATGGCCAACCTTGCCCCGAATAAGGCAATGCCTGTGACAGCCCAAAGCGCAACCCCGCCCCGATGGCGCCGCCCGACATGACAAGAAGGATGGAATACATCCCGCCGCCTTAGCGGGCGAAGGCCAATAAGGGAAGCGGGACAGACGCGGCGGGAATTTGGGTAAAAAATAGGGCGGCACCTCTGCCGCCCCAGGCGCTTCGGTCTGAAAATTCTTTTCAGCGGCCGTTATTGGCCACAATATCTACCGCCGTGCCGCCACCGGATGCCTTGTTAAAGGTGATGAAATAAGCGCCGCCATCATTGTCGCGGGTACCACCCAGCACATGTTCGCCTGCACGGATCTGATGCTCGGCATTGTAGCCCGATTTCCGTGCGCGGGTGTAATAATAGTCGATGACATTTTGCATTGCTGCGGATGTTACAAACGAGACCACTCGGATATCGCAAATGCCACCATCAACACCACCAGCCTCTTTTACGCGACCGCGCGGATAAACCGGAAATTCCGGAGGCATACGATTTGCCCAACCGGCACCATATTGCAGCTTTGCATCGCAGGTGCCTTTGCCACGAGTGACGCCTTGGTCTGCAGCAAGTCCGCCTAATGTAGCGGCGCGACGATCACCGCAATCGGTGCATTCCTCGGCAGCCACAACGGTCGCCTTCGGAGCCCGCATCAATTTAGCGCTATCGAGCGTTTCAATCGATGCGTCACCATTGTAACCGCCATTTGCAGGTGCAGCACCCCCGAGCGGCTTGTCCGACCCTTTGACGCTGTTGACATTGGCATTGTCAGTTAGGTCAGGGTCGACGAGAATTCGGTCGTTCAAAGCCGCGTTGGCTTCAGGGTCGCTGCCCTTTCCAACAAGCTTGTTATCCAGATCCGCAACCGCAACATCATTCGCATTTTCATTGCTGCAGGCAGCTAATGGCAAAGCAAGCGCCATTCCCAGCAAAAGCGGGAATGTGAGGCGTGGAAAAGCACGTTTTATGCGGAATCCTGATTTCTTCATCCTGTAACGCTGCGTCCAGAATTCGGCAAAAGCTAGTCCGAAAGGTGGTTAACAGACGTACCGAGTCGCATTTACCCTACGCTTCTGGCCGCTTTGTGCCAGTGCGGGACAGACGCGATGGAGAAGTTAACGCCGAACGCCATTGCGACGAGGTCACATGCATTAAAATTTCCAGATCAGGGCGGGTTAATCTATTTGACCACACCGCGATAGCTGATCGTCTTTTTTGCCCCGGCGGCGATAGGATCGACAAAGACCCAGCGTACATGTGTCACATCTTCAGGACCTGCGGCTCGCTCAACTTCAGCCGTGCCCGCTGCGTCTTTCGTTTTGACCTTTAGATTGGCCAGCTTTCCCCAAGTAAGGCCCCCATCCACGGATACGTCGGCCCAGCTTTCTGTCGCCGATGTGAAGCGTACAGGAGCGGGCATGGGATTAGTTGCGACAAAACCCGGCACGGGTTCCACTCCGGAATTCTGTACCTGCAACGTGAAAAGCACCTTGTCACCAGGCACTACAACAATATCATTCGGCGTGAACAATTTTACTATTTCGCGACCGTTCGGTCCCACTTCGACTCGTTCAATCTTTACATCACTTGTCAAAGAAATAGGCGAACGAGCCAATTCCTGTGCTGCCAGTTGAACCGGGCTCATTACCACGCCGATTGAAATTGCCGTCAGAGATACAAATCGAAATACGGCTTTCAACATCCTCTTATTCATTGCTTTCCTGTCTTAATCGAATGATTACCAACCGGGTCGTTCCCAGTGTATCTCGGTACAAGGGTGAATGGGTAGCAAAATCTGCATTTCTCTTATGTTAATCTGGTGCCCTCATGTCAGCCACGCCATCGTTTCAAGATATTGTCGCTTTGATGAATTCTGACGGAGAACTGCGCTTACGCGTTATTCCGGGCGCCAAGGTTGAAAAGCTCGGCATCGAAAATGAAACCCTCAAAATCTGGATCCCCGCAGCACCGGAGGATGGCAAGGCAAACAAAGCTGTAATTGCACTCCTCACCCAGAGGCTGAAACTCCCGAACAATGCCGCGACGATCATTTCAGGACAAACAAGCAGGGACAAACGGATAAAAATAACCTTGTCCGAATGATTTTGTCCCCGAAAACCGCCATTTATTAGCGTTATGGTAACCAACCCGGTTTAGGGTGTATTTCTTATGAACCGGTTTCTTTTACCCTTGGCTGATGTGGATTGACGATGGCCGTCGCAAAACTTTTCCGTAGTTTTCCCGGTGTGGGCTCCAGCGATAGCGCACGTTATGGCTCTGTTGCCGTCATCACCGCGGCCGACGCGAACCGCAGGCTGGAGGTTCTGGACGATTTCGAACATGCCGGCATTGGCTGGCTATGGGCAACAGATGCAGATTATCGGCTGATCTATATATCCGAAAATGCTGCGGAAAAGCTGAGCCGTCCGATTGAGGAATTGCTCGCACAGCCATTGACCGCCTTGTTTGAAACCGACAGCAGCACAAGCGGGGAACGTTCCGACAGGTCGCTCAACTTCCAATTGACCGCTCGAAACAAAATTATCGATCAAACTGTCCGCTTTGCCTTGAATTCGGAACAGGATGAAGGGCGTCACACATGGTGGTCGATTTCGGGTCATCCCAAATTTGATAAGTCCGGCCACTTTCAGGGCTATCGGGGCAGTGCGAAAGACATCACGGTCGAATATGAACGCAAACTGGTTGATTCCCGTTTGGCGGAGTTTGACTCGCTTACCGGACTTGCGAACCGCCATCGCATGGACAAGAAACTAGAAAGCATTTTGTCGGCTTACAAATCTGCCAAGCGCAGTTGCACGCTCATCATGCTCGATCTCGACCGGTTCAAACATGTCAACGATACCCTTGGTCACCCTGCGGGCGATGATCTGCTTTGCCAGGTTGCGCGGCGGCTGGAGCGCGTTGTCGGGGCACGTGGCGAAATAGGCCGCTTAGGCGGCGACGAATTCCAGATCATTCTGCCCGACCTTGATGACCGCGGCAAACTGGGTGAACTTGCGAATAAAATTATCCAAATTGTATCCCAACCATACACAATCGAAGACAAGCGCGCGACGATAGGAACCTCGGTCGGTATTGCCATCGCGCCCTATGACGGCATCGACAAACTGGACCTGATCCATAACGCGGACCTTGCACTTTATGCTGCCAAAAATGGTGGGCGTGGGCAGTTCCGTTTTTATTCCGCCGATCTTAAGGATGAAGCTGAAGAACGCCGATTACTGGAAGAAGGTCTGCGCGACGCGCTCGCGAATGAATTGCTGGAACTGCATTATCAGCCAGTCGTTCGCACCGAAGACAATATGGTGGTGACGTTCGAGGCACTGATGAGGTGGGAGCATCCTGAGCGCGGTACCATTGGGCCCGATGTTTTTGTCCCTATTGCAGAGGAATCCGACCTCATAAACCAGATCGGTGCCTGGGCCTTGAACAAGGCATGCCAGGATGCAATGAAATGGCCGAAATCGGTTCGCGTCGCTGTTAATGTTTCTGCTGCCCAATTCGCACATTCAGATTTGATCGAAATCGTCACACATGCGCTTGAATCTTCTGGCCTGGAACCCAATCGCCTTGAACTTGAACTCACGGAAAGCGTGTTCATGGGGGATGGAGAGACGATCGACGATATCTTCCGGGCCCTGAAAGAACTGGGGGTCCGCCTGGCACTTGACGATTTTGGTACCGGCTATTCGTCACTTAGCTATCTGCGTTCGGCTCCGTTCGACAAGATCAAAGTCGACCGTACCTTTGTTGATAGCTGCACGCAAAAAGACCAGAATAGCGCCAAGATCATCGCAGCCATTATTGGCCTTTCGGACGCGTTGGGAATGGAAACTACTGTCGAAGGCGTCGAAGCTTTCGATCAGTTGGAAGTTGTAAAATCCAAGGGTGCTCGGTTCATTCAGGGATGGATCTATTCCAAGGCACTTCCCCAGGAAATGGTTCTGCATCGCCTGAAATGCGGCGATCTTAGCATCGAACCGGATGGCCCTGAACGTCATCGACCTGAACGGCGTTCGGTTTTCCGCCGAATTGGCGTCATCCATGACGATCATCGTTATGATGCGTTGATGCGTAATCTTTCGAAAACCGGCGCGCTTATTGATGGCTTGCTGGGGGTACCGGAAGGTACGGGGCTGGTACTCGATCTCGGTGGCGGTCAACTCGTTGTGTGTACCGTTACCCGGGCGCAGGATGCTATGATTGCAGTCGAGTTTGAAACCCCGCTCGTCAGCGACGGTGCAGGCGGTCTGTGCACCCGCCACCGCGTATCGCCCTATATCTTGGCGGCTGCAAATGTCCCCGGCGTGCCCCAAACGAAACCGCAATTCATTCAGGTCGCCGCAGTGTCCGGACATAGCGTCATGGATTTTCAGGACTGAATGAAAATTCAAGTCCGGTAAAATTGGGCTCCGCGATTGCAGAACAAATAAAGAACATTTATCCTGCGGCTCCGAATCAAGCTAAAGGAGACCCGCCGTGCCCGCTTTGCAGCACGACCACCAACTGCGCGCCGCCGCGAGGGCCATTTATGAAACAGTTTATCCCGGCGAGGAGTGGCCCCCTATAAATTTCGAGGAGGCTGAGCGTTTTGGCACGGTGCATTATCGCAATGCGGTTGCAGCCGCCCAAAATGCATTGGCGCAGCTCCGAAACGACCCCGCGCGCCAGATGATATTGATCTGACCGCTTAGTTCGTCCGAAAAGTATATCTCAGTTGGTAAGGGCTTCACGGCGCCCGGACAGTTAAACCATATCTTCTTTTCCAAACAACTTCTTGGATTAAACTCCCCTTCCCTTTCCTTTCCCTACGCGCTAAGGCGCGCGCAGCAATCGAATCTCCCGCTTTTACGCTGGTTTGGCTGCCCGCTGACAACTGTAATGTAACCTTCGACATGCAATTGTCGAAGGGAGCGGGAGTAGCCGTTCCCCATCCGGCAAAAAGCCCAACATCAAAGGGGTATATATCAATGACTGCAATCGGATTAGACAGCCTGCAAACCCGTACAACGCTCTCAGCTGGTGGTAAAACGGTAGATTATTTCTCCATCAAGAAAGTCGCTGAAAAGCTGGGCGATGTATCCCGCCTGCCTTTTTCGATGAAGGTGTTGCTCGAAAATCTGCTGCGTTTCGAAGACGGCGGGTTCACGGTTTCGGTCCATGATGTTCAGGCACTGATCGATTGGCAAAAAGATCCCAAATCCACTCGCGAAATTCAGTATCGCCCTGCCCGCGTTCTTCTGCAGGATTTCACCGGCGTGCCCTGCGTAGTCGATCTGGCAGCAATGCGCGACGCCATGAATAAACTGGGTGGTGACGCGCAGAAGATCAACCCGCAGGTTCCGGTCCATCTGGTTATCGACCATTCGGTAATGGTCGACGAATTCGGCCACCCCAAAGCCGCAGAGCAGAATGTGGAGATCGAATATCAACGTAACGCAGAGCGTTATGATTTTCTGAAATGGGGATCTAAATCACTCGCCAATTTCAAGGCGGTTCCGCCCGGAACGGGAATTTGCCACCAGGTGAACCTTGAACATATTGCGCAGGCCGTATGGACCTCTGTGACGGACGATGGTGCTACAATTGCATATCCCGATACATGCGTAGGCACCGATAGCCACACAACGATGATCAATGGCCTAGGGGTGCTCGGCTGGGGCGTAGGCGGAATTGAAGCTGAAGCCGCGATGTTGGGCCAGCCTGTTTCGATGCTGATCCCTGAAGTTGTCGGATTCAAACTTACCGGCGCACTGGCGGAAGGCGTTACCGCAACCGACCTGGTGTTGACTGCAACCCAGATGTTGCGCGCAAAGGGCGTTGTTGGTCGGTTCGTCGAATATTATGGCCCGGGCCTTGCTTCGCTCAGCCTAGCTGACCGCGCGACACTTGCAAATATGGCGCCGGAATATGGTGCAACCTGCGGTTTCTTCGGCATCGATGAAAAGACGCTTGACTATCTGCGTCTGACTGGACGCGACGAAGACCAGATCGCGCTGGTCGAGGCATATGCCAAAGAACAAGGCCTGTGGGCTTATGCTGACATGGAAGACCCTGTGTTCACGGATACCTTGTCACTGGATATGGGTACCGTTGTTCCCTCGCTCGCTGGTCCGAAGCGTCCGCAGGACAAAGTGATCCTGACCCAGGTCGACGACGTGTTCAACGGCGACCTGACCAATGTCTACAAACATGAAAGCGCTAAGCGCGTGGCGGTTGAAGGAAAGGCACATGATATCGGCGATGGCGATGTTGTCATTGCTGCAATCACATCGTGCACCAACACGTCAAACCCGTCGGTACTGGTGGCCGCAGGACTTGTAGCCCGTAAAGCCAATGCCTACGGGTTGAGGCCAAAGCCCTGGGTCAAAACATCACTCGCGCCCGGAAGCCAAGTGGTGACCGATTATCTCGACCGCGCCGGTCTGACCGCCGATCTCGATGCGGTTGGTTTCAACTTGGTTGGTTATGGCTGCACCACCTGCATCGGCAATTCTGGTCCGTTGGCAGAGCCAATTTCCAACGCGATCAATTCCAATGATATTGTGGCAGCCTCGGTGATTTCGGGTAACCGCAACTTCGAAGGCCGCGTATCGCCCGACGTGCGCGCTAACTTCCTTGCTTCGCCACCGCTCGTCGTTGCTTATGCCCTGAAAGGCACTGTTACAGAAGATTTCACAACCACCCCGATTGGTCAGGCGACCGACGGGACTGATGTTTACCTGCGCGATATCTGGCCGACTAACCAGGAAGTTCAAGATGTCATGACCGCCAATATCGACCGGTCGATGTTTACCGCACGCTATGCCAAAGTATATGAAGGCGATGCGCATTGGCAGAAAATTCAGGTCGAAGGTTCGGATACATACCAGTGGCGCGCCGGTTCTACCTATGTTGCTAACCCGCCTTATTTCGAAGGGATGAGCATGACGCCGGCCCCAGTGACCGATATTATCGAGGCCAAGCCGCTCGCAATTCTCGGCGATTCCATCACCACGGACCATATTTCGCCCGCAGGTTCGATCAAGGCCGACTCTCCTGCAGGCAAGTTCCTTATGGAACATCAGGTGAGCAAGGCGGATTTCAATAGCTATGGTGCGCGTCGCGGCCATCACGAAGTGATGATGCGCGGTACCTTTGCCAACATCCGTATCAAGAATGAGATGGTTCCCGGCATCGAAGGCGGCATGTCAAGCTATGCAGGCGAAGTTATGCCAATCTACGACGCCGCCATGCGACACAAAGCAGACGGCACGCCGCTCGTGGTCATCGCAGGTAAGGAATATGGCACAGGTTCCAGTCGTGACTGGGCCGCCAAGGGCACCAATTTGCTCGGTGTGCGTGCGGTAATTGTCGAAAGCTTCGAGCGTATCCACCGTTCGAACCTCGTCGGCATGGGCGTGCTCCCGCTTCAGTTCATGGAAGGTCAGGACCGCAACAGCCTTGGCCTGAAAGCTGACGATAGCTTTACCATCACAAGCGTTTCCAGCCTGCAGCCGCGTCAGACTGTAACGGTGCATGTAACCCGCAAGGATGGCTCGACTTTCACCTTCGACACATTGTGCCGGATCGATACCGCGAACGAAATCGAGTATTTCATGAACGGCGGCATCTTGCATTATGTGCTGCGGAAACTCGCGGCTTAATAGAGGCGCCTAGGCCCGGGCAAGGATCGATAGCGCCGCCTTCAAGTGCGGCGCATCGATCATTTTGCCTTCTAGTTGCAACACGCCAGCGCCCGGGTTGGCGGCAAATGCCTCCACGATGGCCTGGGCATGTGCCAATTGCTGCTTCGACGGCGTAAACCCGTCATTGATCGCCTGAACTTGCGATGGATGGATTGCGAGCATTCCGGTGAAGCCGTCTCGCGCAGCACGCGCAACATATCTGCCCAACGCATCCGTATCGCTGATATTTGGAAACACGGTGTCAATCGCAGCAACACCTGCGGCATGTGCCGCAAACAGCGTAAGCGAGCGAACCAGTTCATATGGGGCGGTGTAACTGCCGTCAGGCTCTCGCGACGTGGCCGCACCGACGGCAGCAGGCAAATCTTCTGCCCCCCAACTGACGCCGACCAGCCAGGGCGCGACTTCACGCAAACTGCCCAAATCGAATACGGCACCGGGCGTTTCGGTGGCGATGGGCAAAATGGGTGGTGCTTCGCCGTCGGGATTATCCGCAACTGCGGCCGCTTCAGCGCGCAACCAATTTACCGATCGGGCTCCCTCCGCCTTCGGAAGTACAATACCATCTGGCAAAAATGGCAAAACTGATGCGAGATCATCATGCGTCAGATGACTGTCTTGCGGATTGACGCGGACAAATACGGGGACAGGTCGGTCACCAGACAAATACTCGGCTGTCGCTTCTCTAGCAGAGACTTTCCGGTCAAGAGCGACTGAATCTTCCAGATCTATGATGATTGCATCAGCGCCGCTACCCGACGCTTTGGCAAAACGTTCGGGCCGGTCACCGGGGACAAAAAGGAGAGAGCGGAGCTTCATGCGGTTGAGCCTTATATTTATCACCAATGCCGGCCTTTTCGAAAATTGCTTCTACTAGGGCTTTCGCTTGGCCGGTTCTGATAGTTACGCGCTTTCGTCCTTCTTTAACAGAGCCGCCCGCTCGCAACTGCATACAACCTCGTCACGCTGGTTCAGACAACGATGAAGGAAGGTAACTACCCCGGCATCTGGTCGGGACTTGCTTTCTTTCAAACCAACGACTTCCGTTTCCGCGCGCAGTGTATCCCCGATAAAGACGGGCTTTGGCATGACCAACTTGTCATAACCGAGATTAGCCACCAGCGTACCCAGCGTCGTGTCGCCCACCGAAAGTCCGACCATCAGGCTGAAAGTGAAGGTACCATTGACCAAAATCTGCCCGAATTCGCTTGCGCGCGCAGCTTCTGCGTCAATATGCAATGGTTGCGGATTGTGGGTCATAACCGAAAACAGCAGATTATCCGTTTCGGTTACGGTCCGGTGGATTTCGTGCGCGATCGTATCGCCGATCTGCCATTGGTTGAAATATTTGCCTGCCATCGCCTTATCCCTATGCTGTCCTATCAAACTTGTTTCAGCATCTTACTTCTCTGCAGTCGCCCGTTCGTTCACTCGGCCAATTCTATCCGCGCCAACAGAGCTTCGACTTGTACCTGCGCGCCCACTTCGCAGTTTAGCTCTGCCACCATTCCGTCAAATGGGGCTGTAAGGCTATGCTCCATCTTCATCGCTTCTAAGGTAAGCAGTTTCTGGCCCTTGGCGACGCGATCACCCGCGGCAACATCGACCGCGATGATACGGCCTGGCATTGGGGAAAGAATTACGCCGTCGCCGACCCCTCCCACGCCAGATCCTCGCGGTTCAGCTAGGACGTACCGGCGTGCGAACCCATCTACAAAGGACAAGACATCGGCCGCCGGATAATCTTCTGCCACTTCTGAAAAGAGCACGTCGTGTATTACGCCGCTATCGTCCTTTATGCGTGCTTCGGCCTGCGAAGAAGCATTTAGACGGAAACCTAACGCCGCACTGACCGGACTTTGCCCCGGACTTGCGCACAGCAAGGCCGCTGCTTCGCGCAGTTCTTCCGGCTCGGGCTCCGGTGGCGTGACGAGGGCGTCGACTGCGCGTGCGATGAGGCCTGTGTCGACATCACCGGCGGCGAATTCTGGCAAATCCAGCAGCCTACCCAAAAATCCAGCGTTGGTTTTCACCGGCCAGACTTCGGTACCGTCAATGCCGTTTCTTAACTCGGCTGAAGCTTCGTCGCGGTTTGAGCCGCGGGCAATCAGTTTGGCGATCATGGGGTCGTAGAAGGGGGAGACTTCGCCGCCTTCGGTCACTCCGGTATCGACCCGCAAGTCTTCGGGAAATACCAGATGATCGAGCGTGCCGATGGACGGCAGAAACCCGGTGGCCGGATTTTCGGCATAGAGCCTTGCCTCCATCGCCCAACCGTTGATGCTTAGCTCATCCTGCCGCTTTGGCAGTGCTTCGCCACTGGCAACCCGCAACTGCCATTCCACCAAGTCCACGCCGGTGATCTCCTCCGTCACCGGATGTTCGACCTGCAGCCGTGTGTTCATTTCCATGAACCAGATGCGATCCGCACGCAGGCCTTCGGATGCATCGGCGATAAACTCGATCGTGCCAGCGCCCACATAGTCGACCGCCTTGGCCGCCCGGACCGCTGCCGCGCATAGCTGCTCGCGCGTCTCCTCGTCCATTCCCGGCGCAGGTGCCTCTTCGATGACCTTCTGGTGACGGCGCTGCAACGAACAATCGCGCTCGAACAGATGGACGATATTGCCCTGCATATCGCCAAATACCTGAACCTCGATATGGCGGGGTCGCTGGATACATTTTTCGATCAGGACATGGGCATTGCCGAAGGATGCACTTGCCTCACGCTGGCACGAAAGAAGAGCGTCGGCAAATTCCGAAGGCGCATCGACCTTGCGCATCCCCTTCCCGCCGCCGCCTGCAACGGCCTTGATGAGAACGGGATAACCGATATCGTCCGCCTGCCGGGCGAGGAATGCCGGGTCCTGATTTTCACCCATATAACCGGGGGTCACAGGAACGCCTGCCTCGGCCATCAGCTTTTTCGCCGCATCCTTCAGCCCCATGGCTGTAATGCTCGCCGGTTTGGGCCCTACCCAGACGAGACCTGCATCCATGACGCTCTGCGCGAATTCGGCATTTTCCGACAAAAAGCCGTACCCGGGATGGATCGCTTCCGCACCGGTCGCCTTTGCAGCAGCAATGATCTGCGCGCCCACAAGATAACTTTCCCGCGCAGGCGACAGACCAATGTGCACAGCCTCATCGGCCTGCTGCACATGAAGCGCCGTTGCATCCGCATCCGAATATACTGCAACAGTGCGAATACCCAAAGCACGTGCCGTTCGAATAATGCGGCAGGCAATTTCGCCGCGGTTTGCGATGAGGAGCGATTTGATCATAAATCCTCCCCAACATGGGGAGGGGGACCATCCGAAGGATGGTGGAGGGGCACGTGCAGGGCCTCATGCCCTCGCCGTTCAGCCAACTTAGCTACCCTCTGCTCACAAATCTGAATTATTCGCAAAACCGCATCTTCCAAACTACCCAAAACCGCGCTGACAGGCACCCGCAAGGTTGCCACACCCTGTGACCGCAGGAAATGACTTCGCGCCGCACCGGCCTTTGCGGCAACAAGACCATCATGTGAACGTCCGTCAACTTCAATGGCGAGCTTGGCCGCAGCACAATAGAAATCTAGGACGTACCTACCCGCCGGATGTTGCCGGCGATATTTGAATCCGCCAGGGCGCTTGCGCAACTCGCACCACAATATTGTCTCGGGCAAGCTCATCTCGCTCCGCAATTTGCGAGCGCGTTTGAGCGTGTCAGTGGGACCAGTTATCAAATCGTTCCTCCCCAGCATGGGGAGTGAGACCACCGAAGTTGGAGGAAAGGCACCTTTAGGATTACCGGCCCCTTCAACTTCGCGCGACTCCTCCCGTGCCCCTCCACCATGCTTCGCATGGTCCCCCTCCCCGTTCCGGGGAGGATTTGGGTGTGGTGTGCGTTTGGAAGGGATTTGATCATCGAACTCACATCCGGAACACCCCGAAGCGGGGTGCCTCCTCGACTGGGGCGTTGAGGGCTGCTGCAAAGGCCAGCCCCAGTACGTCCCTGGTTTGCGCCGGATCGATTATCCCATCGTCCCACAGACGGGCGGTCGCGTAATAGGGATTTCCTTCGTCTTCATATTTTTGGCGGATCGGTGCCTTAAAGGCTTCGGCTTCTTCGGGTGACCATTTGTCCGCGTCACGATGCACCGTCGCCAATACCGACGCCGCTTGTTCGCCGCCCATCACGCTGATCCGGGCATTGGGCCAGGAAAAAAGGAAGCGCGGGCTGTAGGCCCGGCCACACATGCCGTAATTGCCGGCACCAAAACTTCCGCCGATCAAAACAGTGACTTTGGGAACGCTCGCGGTCGCTACGGCTGTGACAAGCTTCGCGCCATGCTTTGCAATACCTTCTGCCTCATATTTGCCGCCAACCATGAAGCCGCTGATATTTTGCAGGAACAGCAAGGGAATCCGGCGCTGGCAGGCAAGTTCGATGAAATGCGCGCCCTTCACTGCACTTTCCGAGAATAATACGCCATTATTGGCAAGGATCGCCACCGGCATTCCCCAGATATGGGCAAAACCACATACCAGTGTCGTGCCATAAAGCGCCTTGAATTCATGAAATTCGCTGCCGTCGACGATGCGCGCTATTACTTCGTGCACATCATAGGGTGCACGCACATCTTCGGGGATAATCCCGTATAATTCCTGGGCATCAAATTTAGGCGGGCGTGGATCCCGCAAATCAATATCTGGCTGATGAACCCTGCCCAGATGACTAATGATATCCCGGACAATCGTCAGCGCATGTTCGTCATTTTCGGCCACATGATCGACAACGCCTGATTTGCGGCCATGCAAATCACCACCGCCGAGATTTTCGGCACTGATTTCCTCACCCGTGGCCGCTTTGACAAGCGGTGGCCCCGCCAGAAAGATTGTGCCCTGATTGCGGACGATAACCGTTTCGTCCGACATGGCCGGAACATAGGCACCACCCGCGGTGCAGCTGCCCATGACACAGGCGATCTGCGGGATGCCCTTGGCGCTCATATTCGCCTGATTGAAAAATATCCGCCCGAAATGCTCACGGTCCGGGAAAACTTCGTCCTGGTGCGGCAGGTTCGCGCCGCCGCTATCGACCAGATATATGCAGGGCAAGCGGTTCGCCTCGGCAATCTCCTGCGCACGCAGATGTTTCTTGACCGTCAACGGGTAATAGGTGCCGCCCTTGACCGTCGCATCGTTGCACACAATCATGCACTGGCGACCTGAAACACGCCCGATACCGCAAATCAGACCGGCGGCGGGGACCTCATCACCATATAGGCCATTTGCCACCAATTGGCCGATTTCCAGAAACGGGGAACCGGGATCCAAAAGACGTTCGACCCGATCTCTGGGCAAAAGCTTGCCGCGCGCCGTATGGCGTTCCCGCGACTTTTCATTACCGCCCAAGGCTGCTTCGGCCACTTTGGCCCAAAGCGCATCTTTCAAGGCGCGGTTATGGTCGCTCCGTTTGCGGAATTCCTCGGCTTCGAGATTGATCTGGCTGGATAAAGTGGGTGCGGTCATAACGCGGCTTACCCTGCCAGAAAATTTGGTGCAATTGAAACTATATTACGCAAACCGTCCCTGTAATTCATAGAGCGCGAGCGCCGCTTTTGCGGCTTCCCCGCCCTTGTCCTTTTGCTTGGGATCGGCGCGTACCAGGGCCTGCTGCTCGTTTTCGACGGTCAATATGCCATTTCCGATCGCAATTCCGTCCATGGTCAGCGCCATGATGCCGCGCGCACTTTCGCCGGCGACGATTTCAAAATGATATGTCTCGCCGCGGATCACGACACCGATGGCGACGAAACCGTCATATTGATGACTTTCGGCGGCCATTGCGATCGTGCCCGGAATTTCCAGAGCGCCCGGAACGGTAACCACTTCAACCTCATGCCCTGCAGATTTCAGTGCCGCCTTGGCGCCAGCCACGAGCATATCGTTCAAATGATCGTAAAAACGCGCTTCAACTATAAGAAATTTTGCCATTATTCGCCTCCGGTGCCAGGTATCGGCCGCTCGCCAACAATGGACAAACCATAGCCTTCAAGTCCGACTAATGTGTGATGTGTGTTTGTGAGCAGGATCATATCCTGCACACCCAATTCGGTCAGTATCTGTGCCCCGCCGCCATAATCGCGCAATTCTTCGACTTCAGGGGCTCCGGCTTGTTTGCCTTCGGCGCGCAACTGCATGAAACGGGTGACAATACCCTTCATCGGCTTGTTAATGACCACAACAACGCCAGCACCTTCCGCGGCGATTGCTTCCATAGACCGCGACAACAATCCTGCCCGCTCATTTTCTTCGCCGAATACATCCACGAACATCGACATGGTATGCATCCGCACCAATGTAGGTTTGGAAGGATCGACATGACCTTTGACCAAGGCCATCGTTTCGTCGCCTGTCGCCTTGTTATAGAATGTCATCGCCGTCCATTCACCGCCCCAACGGCTGTTGAACCGCATCTCTGCGCGTTTTTCGACCAGATGATCATGCTTGCGGCGATATGCAATAAGGTCCCTGATGGTGCCCATCTTCAGTCCGTGCAGCCGTGCGAACGACACCAGATCATCCATCCGGGCCATGGTGCCGTCATCTTTCATGATCTCGCAAATGACGCTGGAGGGATTAAGTCCGGCCAGACGTGAAATGTCACAGCCGGCCTCGGTATGGCCTGCCCTTACCAGCACACCACCTTCGCGTGCGATTAACGGGAATACGTGCCCGGGCGTTACGATGTCGTCACGGCCTTTGGAAGCGTCAATTGCCACAGAAACCGTACGCGCGCGATCCGCGGCACTGATGCCCGTCGTTACACCTTCCCGCGCTTCGATCGACGTTGTGAAGGCCGTCTCATGACGCGTGCCGTTCGCACGGCTCATCAGGTCGAGCCCCAATTGCTCCACCCGCTCTTTCGTAAGGGTAAGGCAAATCAGCCCGCGACCGTGCGTTGCCATGAAGTTGATGGCATCCGGAGTCGCCATTTGCGCCGGGATGATTAGGTCGCCTTCATTTTCCCGGTCTTCATCGTCGACAAGGATATACATACGGCCATTACGCGCTTCCTCGATGATTTCCTCGATCGGCACCAAGGTGGGCGTATCGTCATTGGAAAAGAGATAGCTTTCCAGTTTGCGCAACGTATCTGCGGTCGGATTCCAATCCGGCTGATCAAGGTCACGGAGCGTGTTTGCATGAAGACCGGCCGCGCGGGCCAGACCAGAACGCGAAAGGCCGCCCTCATGGACGAGCGTGCGAAGTTTGGTGATAAGTTGTGTAGACATGATTCGCTGATTTCACATTGCAATGTGATTGTCAAAAGATAGATTCACATTCTGACGCAAGCAAGCAGGTCAATGGTCGAAATTGTTGCCCTGCCCCAACAGCTTGCCACACAAAAGCTTACCTTGCGGACGGCGAGAATTCGGGCTTAGAACATCTGCAAATCACATGTAAGTGATAGCCAACAATATATTCAGGAGAAGAAAAGTGGCATCGACGGTCTGGGTAAAGAAGACATCATTGGCCGAACACCAAATTCACGAGGAGGAACTGCCTCCACTGGGTAATGGTGAGGTCCGCCTCAAGATCGAGAGCTTTTCCATCACCGCGAACAACATCACCTATGCGGTGATTGGCGACATGTTCGGCTACTGGAATTTCTTCCCAGCCCAAGGTGATTTCGGCGTCGTACCCATGTGGGGTCATGCCATCGTGGAAGAATCCCTTCACCCCGAAATCGCCGTTGGCGAACGCGTTTATGGATACCTGCCTATGGGCAGCCACCTCGATGTACTACCCGGTAAAGTCAGCAGCGGCGGATTTACGGACATGGCCGCCCATCGCCAGCCGATGAGCCCGATCTACAATCAATATTCCCGTCTGAACGCAGATCCCGAACATGATCCGGCCAAAGAAGATGAGCGCATGCTCTTCGGCCCGTTGTTCAAGACCGGCTTTCTGATTGAATCGATGTTCCGCCGTGAAGACTGGTTTGGCGCCAAAAACCTTATCATGACGAGTGCGTCATCAAAGACAGCCATGGGATTGGCGAGCGTCGCGAAAGATCTTTCGCCAGATATCAGGCGGATCGGCCTGACATCAAAAGGCAATGTTCCATTTGTCGAGAAAAGCGGCCTTTATGACCAGACCCTTGCTTATGAAGACGTCGGCAATCTGGATCAGGTCCCGTCCGTCTCCGTCGACTTTGCGGGCAATAGCCCTTTGCTCCATCAAATACATGCCGTGCTTGGGGAGCATCTGAAATATAGCTGCCTCGTGGGGGCAACCCATGTCGATGCCCGTGGAATCAGCGGCGGCGGGTCTGAAATCGCGGGACCAAAGCCGATCCTGTTCTTCGCACCTGATCATGCCGTCGCCGCGGTTCAGGAACTGGGGCCAAAAGGCTTTGGCGAGGCTGTGGCCAAAAGCTGGAAAAGCTTTCTGGATGCGGTCGATGGCGTCCTTACATTTGACAAACGTCAGGGGCTAGAAAATGCCGCGGACAGCTTTGTCGAAACATTGGAAGGACGCACGGACCCGAATAAGGGGATCATCATTCATCCTTGAAGACTTTGCCGTCCTTCATCACAAATTTCACAGCTTTTAACACCGTAACGTCGACCGTAGGGTCGCCATCAACGGCAATAAGGTCGGCGGCCTTGCCCGGTTCGAGACTGCCGACTTCTTTTTCAACGCCCAGCAATGTGGCGGCATTGACGGTGGCCGCTTGAATGGCGGCGCTGGCGGGCATGCCATGCTTCACCATCAGCTCAAATTCGTCCGCATTGCGGCCGTGCTTGGAAACGCCCGCATCGGTTCCAAAGGCGATCTTCACCCCTGCGGGATAGGCTTTGGCAAGGCTTTTTCCGGTCACACCAATGCGCCATTTCACCTTCGCCAGCACGTCGGGCGGATATGCATTCGGGTTGGCGGCCAGGCGTTCGATATATCCATTTACCGTCGACAGGGTCGGCACATAATAGGCGCCCGATGCCTTGAACAGCTTGATGCTCATATCGTCCAGCATCGTGCCATGTTCAATGGAGTCCGCGCCCGCAGCCAGAGCCGCATTGATGCCGTCTTCGCCATGCGCGTGCACCGCCATTTTCTTTCCGTAGAGGTGCGCCGTATCGACCAGTGCCTTAACCTCGTCGTCAAACAACTGGCGACCAAGACCGGCCCCGATCCGGCTGTTCACGCCGCCTGTGGTCGCTATCTTGATAACATCAACGCCCCGGCGGATTTGTTTGCGCACAGCCTGACGACAGCTTTCGACGCCATCGCACAGATTTTCCTGACCGATGCTGCCATGCAGGTCTTCCGACAAGGACAAGGTCGCGTCCATATGGCCGCTCGTCGTTGAAATCGAACGGCCGGCGTCAATGATACGCGGCCCGGGAAGTTCGCCCGCCGCGACCGCGTCGCGCAGCGCAAGCGTCGCTCCGCTGCCGTCGCCCAGGTTGCGCACGGTCGTAAAGCCCGCCATCAACGTTTTCTTTGCATTTCCCGCGGCGCGATATGCAGCTCGTGCCGGGCTATCCGTGACGGCCTCGATCAGCGCCGCATTGCCACCTGCATCACTGTCGAGATGGACATGGCTATCGATCAGGCCGGGCAGCACGAATTTCTGTTTCAGATCGATGATCTTGGCGCCATCGGGTCCGGCTTGATGACCGCTCAGAACCTCGGCAACGCGGCCGTTCCGAATGATAAGCGTGGACGCGCCACGCGGCGCGCTACCGGGTTTGTCCAGCAATTGTCCTGCGTGGATAACCGTCACCTGCTCGGGCGTTTGAGCCGCAAGGGCTATGGGCAATGCCAGAAACGAAAGACCAATTGCGGTAGCTATTTTCACGCTGCACTCTCCTCTTTTCTGCATTCCTTCTAAGCCGTTGCCACATATGAGCAAGACACTAACGCATGTTCCTGCGCCGAACTCCGGGGCCGGGTGGATCTTGCGGGGGGCCGGCGAAGCATTGCGCGACGGCCATCCATCGTTCCGCTATTTCACCCGTGACGGATAAACCGGTATCGGCGACGTTCCGGCATTGCGTTACCACCTGGCAAAAGTCCGTTGCACTTCCTTCGATTAGGCCGCTGTCCGAAGTCTCCCCATATTCCCACAACGCACCCGAAGGCGCAGTAAGTTTAAGGCGCGGCATCGGCCCGGGCGGGTCCAGCCGGCGGTTCTTCCAGGTCCACTGCCAAGTGTTGACGCCCAGACGCACGATGTTACCAATCCGGTCGCCGTCTTTGCGGTCCACACCCAGAACATCATAGATTGCCTGCGCATGGGCCCAGCTTTCCATGAGGCGCGCGGTTACCGAACTCAGGGCGCTCATATCCGGCCCGACCCACTTCAGCCGCTGCTTGGGGTCGGCAATGGCAAAATGGTCCGCCATGACCTTGGCGCGCGCAATCCACGTCTGCCGCAATTGCTGTCCCGAAAGATTGCCGAGATAGGCGGCCTCAAAGTCAGGCAACCGCCCGCCCCGGATACCCGCTGCCATCTGCTTCAGAAAATCGGTAAAGGCGGACTCGTCTTCGATCGACAGATCCGCGGCAATGTTCCAGACATGGAGGTGGCGGATAATATTGTTGATCGTCCAGTCCTTGAACAAGGTAACGGACTCAAACTCGCCGTCGGAAAGCGGTTCGAGCAGCGCATTCAGCGCCAAACTTTCGTCGTAAAAATCCTGTGCCTGTTGCATTGCGCTTCTACCCCATAAACCCGAACATATGCCCCGCGACTTTGCGCATCTGAATTTCCTCTGCGCCTTCGGTAATGCGATAGCGGCGGTGATGGCGATAGATATGCTCAAAGGGTTTGTGACGCGAATATCCGATGCCGCCATGGACCTGCATTGCGAAATCAGCGGCGTTGCACACCAGGCGGTTGGCCTTGTAGTTGCACATGCTGACCTTGTCGGACAGACGAACGGCCACTTCCGGCTTGGACATGCTGTCCATCTCAGCAGCCGTTTTGTAGATGAGCAGGCGGAGCATTTCCGCGTCGGTCTGCAACTCCACAAGCGGAAACTGGATTGCCTGATTTACGGCAAGTGCTTTGCCAAAGGGCTTTCGTTCCCGCGCATATTTGACCGCCTCATCGATACAATATTGTGCCGCCCCTAAGGACGACGCTGCCTGGCGGATCCGATTTTCATGCACAAAATGCTGCGCCACGGCGAGGCCATTGTCCAGCTCCCCCAAAATCGCACTTTCGGGAACCCAAACGTCGGTATAGCGCACCTTCGGATGATCCGTGGGCATGTTAAACGTCCACATATATTCGCCAATTTCAAAACCGGCCGCATCTGTCGGCACGATGAAACAGGTAATCCCCCGCGCCTTGCCGTCGTCGCCGCTTGTGCGGGCAAATGTCATGACATGGGACGTATAAGGCAGGCCCGTTGTCCACATCTTGTTTCCGTTGATGCAAAAACCCGGCACGCCATCGCGCACCTCGGGTACGGCACGCGTATCCATATGGGTTGCATCACTGCCATGATGTTCTTCGGTCAGACCGAAACTCCACCCCATTTTGCCTTCGAGCATCGGCGGAATGAAATCACGCTTTTGCTGCTCGGTCCCAAAATCCCTGAGCATCAATACCTGAACAAGGTTGCCGACAATGCTGCTTTCATTTTGCAGATCGTTATGAAGGCCTAAGCCCTTATGGGCCAGATGATGCCGAATGACGGCCATCGCCAGATTGCTTCCATCCTGCCCTCCAAACTCCTTTGGAATGGCATAACGATAATGCCCCGCACGATCCGCAACTTGCCGCATTTCCGCCAATAAAGCCCACCAGTCCGCGCGAGGATGTCCATCATTGTCCCAGTCCGTTCGGGCATGTTCACGGCGATGATCGAAAAAGCGGATATTGTCGTCGCGATTTTCGATAGGCTTGATTTCGCGTTCAATAAATTCGTCAAGGGTGGCGAGATATTCGGTGATTTCCGTCGGTATTTCAAAAATCATAATGCTCTCCCCTATATTACCGACGCACTAAGCCTGCATCACCCCGCAAATATCCGCCTGTTTCGGATCGCAGGCCAATGTGACCTACGTTACAGGTCCACTAATGCAATTCAAGCGTATTTAATTGCACGATTAAACCCACTGCTGGATTGCCTTTGCGAGCGCGGAGTATTTCGGCTGGTCAGCCATCAGCTTGCGTAAGGATTGCTGCCGTAACCGGTCAAAAAGCCCCGGTGTGGCCAGGCTCATGGCACCTGAGCGCAACTGTTCGGACAGCCGCTTGTCGTGGACCGAAACGGGTTGTTCGGCTTCGCGTCGCAACATGCCTAAGGCATTTAAGGCAACCGACGCCATAAAACGGTCCCTGCCTTGCGCGTTCGGTTTTATGTCGCTCTCAATCCAGCTCGCTATCGCGGCGAGCATTTCTGCGGCCGATGGCTCTCCATTACCCGTCGCATGCTGCGGAGTGTCCAGATTGACTGGACCACGTTCCTGGTCAGGAACAAATTCCTCCAGCAACATCAAAAGGTCGACTTCCGTTTCCGACGCGCGCCGTCCAATCACCGCACGCTCAAGCCCGGCATCCAGACCTTTGCGCCAGATATCGGCCATCTGCAGACAGCATACACCCCACCATAAGGTGGCGTAGATCAGCCACCAGCGGAAACGATCCGGTTCGACAGCGACACCGCTTGCCAGTTCATATTCGGACCAAAATTCTTCAAGGGAACCGAGACCGAATGCAGGACGATCTATGTGTCCGAAGCGCCAGCTATTGATGCAGCCAAATGCCAGATCCTGATGACGGTCGCCCAAATGTGCAAGTTCCCAATCCAGCACCCCCGCCAGACCGTCGGCGTCGGCCATGATATTGCCCATGCGAAAATCGCCATGGAGAAGAACGGGATCAACCGCCGCCGGACAATGCTCCTCAAGCCAGCATATTGCGAGCGCCATAACCGGGCGGTCACCGCCGAAAGACAAAAAGCGTTCTTTCAGCTCCGAGAGCAGACTGCGCGACGATGTAACGGGAAGTGCAGGCAGGTTGCCGATGGGTATCTTGTGAATCTTCGCAAGTTCGCGCGCAAGATCGGACAGCAATGTCGGCGCTGGCGCGGCCAGTATCTTTGCCGGATTCACTTCCGCATCAATCCGCCGCATGAGATATCCGGTTCCCAAATCGTCATCGGGGGTGATTTCCGCGACTATTTCAGGTGCTTTAACGCCCGCTGCATAGGCAGCGCGGACGACCGCAGCCTCTGCATCATGGCCATATGCCCGGCCTGCCATCATTTCAGCAGATCGCGACAATCTCAGGACATAGCCGGATCCTGCATGATCGAAGGACCAGCTTTCCATATTCGCGCCACCCGAAAGACGCTTCAGATTTTCGACACTGCCGCCACCATTTATTCCACGCTGGACAAAGCGAGACATCTTGGCCGGGAAATCCGCACTCATTTTCTGCGATCCTTCCAGTAGGAGAAAACCTGCCGCTGAAGTTTTGCTATGTAAACCTGAGCATCCGGACCGGTCCACTGACCCTGATAATCTTCACGGCCGACCCACCAGCCTTGCCCCGGCAACCCATCACCTTCACGAACCACGAGAACCGCAAGAGCGGGAGCGCCTTCTTCTGCATTCAACTTATCAATCCGGTCCAATGTCTTGCAAACGGCGCGCATTTTTGGACGTGTGAAGCGAAATCCGAGGTTGAGGAGCAGTTCGGAATAACTGATTGCGCGTCCTTCCTTCGCGCAATTTTCCAAGAGCGCTTTTATCCGGGCCACATCGTGCAGCGCCGAAATATCAGCGGACGGATCGCTCAGAAAATCTTCAAGGATCGGGTCCAACTTTCCTCCTACAGATAGGTCTTGGCCATCTGCCCCATGATGGCGTGAAACTCCGATACGACCTCGTCAATAATGGCCTTGGCCGGTTTCACCTCGTCAATGCGTCCGGCAACCTGACCCGACAAAGCAATCGCGGCTTCCATGTTACCGCCGAAATAGAGGTCCAGCACACCACGCATTTCACCCATGATATTGTCCGTGGGCTCAAGATCCAGTTTTGTCGTCCGTTCCGTTCGTAACGCTCTTAATGCCGGACCGGGACCATGCCGGTTCAGGAACAGCGTGTCCGTTTCCTTCGCGGCAATTATTGCATCTTTCCAGTTCTGGTGGACCGGAGATTCCGCGGCGCTGACCATACGGGTTCCCATCTGAACACCTTCGGCACCAAGGGCGAAGGCGGCTGCCATCGTGCGTCCGCAGACCATTCCGCCGGCAGCGATGATCGGGACGTCAACTTTGCTGCGGATCAACGGCAAAAGTACCATCAGGGCGACATCTTTGGGGTTTTTGAAACCACCACCTTCGCCGCCCTCAACCACCAGCCCGTCGACCCCGGCTTCGATCGCCTTCAATGCACCGGCAAGCGTCGGAACGACGTGGAAAACTGTCAAACCTGCCGCCTTTAGCGGGCCGCAATATTTGTTGGGATCTCCGGCAGAGGTCGTGACAAATTTCACGCCCTGATCGACGACGAAGTCCACTATTCCAGGATCGCGAACAAAGGCCTGGGCGATGTTCACGCCGAATGGTTTGTCGGTCAGCTCGCGCATTTTGACGATTTCCGCGCGGACCTCTTCCAGTTGGCCGGATGAGGTTTCGATAATTCCCAGACCACCGGCATTGGAGACTGCCGACGCCAGTTGGGCACGGGCGATCCATCCCATAGGAGCCTGAATAATCGGATATTCGACGCCCAGTAATTCTGTGATGCGGTTGCTGATCTTGGTCATGCGGCTCTCCTCTTTGAAGAGGCATAAGGCCCGCGTTCCGATTGGCAAGTACGTGTTTAATCAAGCGACTAAATTTATGCCTATCAATGTGAAAAAGATTGGAAAAATGGTGGGCGATACAAGGTTCGAACTTGTGGCCCCACCCGTGTGAAGGGTGTGCTCTACCACTGAGCTAATCGCCCGGTCCTTCTGGACTGGTGGGTGCTTTGCCAGAGCGTTGGCGGGTTGACAAGGATTAGGAGACGATTTTGAAATGAGGTTCTTTTGTTACCCTGGCCGACGCCTGGGCACCGAGCCCATTGAAGATGGCGTCGATGATCCGGGACAGTTTTTCGACGCGTAACTTATTGACTCCAATATATATTATCGCCTCCGGATTGGTATAGCAGTGCACCATCTGGTTAATCAGCGACACAGCCTCGTCAATGGACAGGCCGGTGAAATAGCCCTGCTCCATCGCCTCGGCGACGATCAGCGCGAGATAATGGTCGCCAAGGTCGACATAGCCGCGCACGACTTCAAAATATTGCTGCCCGATTTCGAGATAGCTTTTGAGCAGTTCGGGCTCCGCCTCATATTTTTCGACCATCACAACGAACCGGCGGGCGAAATATTCGTACATCTTGTCCCGCACCGGAAGGTCGGATTCGGTGACCTCGACCATGATGCGCACCTTTTCATCGAAAAAGCGCTCGGCCACGGCCTCCAGCAGCGCCTCTTTGCTGTCGAAAAAGCGGTAGAGATTGGAAGGCGACATGCCCGCCGCAGCAGCCAGGTCCGACATGGAAATATCGACCGCGCCGCGCTTGCGGATCAGGTCATCGACGACTTCAAGCAACTCGGCTCTTCCAGCCTCAATATCGGTTTGGGGGCGGGCCATGGGGGGATCCTGTATTAGCGGTGCATAACAGTTTTGTGATATATGTCGGGAATCTTCAATCTTCAATGCTGTCGAAGGCAAAACGTTGTTGCGCAGAGTCGGATTCCGCACCACCCCCGTCGTCGACCAGACTGCCCAGCGTCAGCCCCAACAAACGGATCCCCATTTCCGCCGGTAATATCTGGTCCAGCAGGGCATGGCCGACCCTCGCAAACTCGGCGCGGTCGGCCAATATATGCGGGACGGTGCGCGAACGGGTGATGGTACGGAAATCGGAATAGCGCGCCTTCAGGACAAGGGTCTTGCCCTTCGCCTGATAGCGTTCGATCCGGTCCCACACGATGTCGATAATTTCGTCGAGCGCCTCGCGCAGTTCATCCTCGCTGCGCTTGTCGTCAAAATAGGTGAGCTCTCCGCCCAGGGATTTGCGTACGCTGTTGGCGTTGACCGGCCGGTCATCAATCCCCCGCGCCGCCTTGTATAGATAGCTGCCCCAACTGCCGAAATGATGCGCCAGCCATGCCTCGTCCTTTTGCGCGAGGTCGGCGCCTGTATGCACGCCCAGTTTCGCCATCTTTTCCGCTGTGCGCGGACCCACACCATGAAAGCGCCGCACCGGCAGGCCAGCGACAAATCCGGGTCCCTGTTCCGGCAATATGACGCAAAGCCCGTCGGGCTTGTTCTGGTCACTTGCCAGCTTGGCGATAAATTTGTTGTAGCTGACCCCTGCACTCGCCGTCAGGCCGGTTTCGGCACGGATCGCGGCACGGATGGCCTTGGCAATCTTGACGGCCGAGCCAATGCCCTGCTTGTCATGGGTGACATCCAGATAGGCCTCGTCCAGCGACAAGGGCTGGATCATGTCGGTATGCCGGGCAAAGATATCCCGGATTTGCCGCGACACCGCCCGATAGGCTTCAAAACGGGGTTTTACGAAAATCAGGTCCGGGCACTGCCGCTGCGCCGTGATGGAGGGCATGGCCGACCGCACGCCAAAGGCCCGCGCCTCATAACTCGCAGCCGCGACCACGCCCCGCTTTGAAGACCCGCCCACCGCAACAGGCTTGCCCCGCAATTCCGGATTATCCCGCTGCTCCACGCTCGCGAAAAAGGCATCCATGTCGACATGGATGATCTTGCGGACAGGCGGCGGGACGTCGGGATCGGACACCCTTTTGGATTATGGGGAAGTTTTGGGGATTGCTATCGGAATTCTTAGGTGGGTGATTTTTCGCTGGAAGGAAGACCCCCTAACCCCCAATCTCCGCCCGCAAAGCCTTCCGGTCGAGCTTCCCGATCATCGTCTTCGGCAAAGCCTCCCGCACCACAACGGACTGCACCCGTTCGTGCTTGCCCAATTGCGGGTTCAGCCATTTGGTCAGGGTTTCGCCGTCTTCCGTAGCACCATCCTGCAGGGTCACATAGGCGCGCGGCATTTCGCCGTGATAGGGGTCGGGAACGCCAATCACCAGCGCCTCTTTGACCGAGGGGTGCTTGTACAGCACATCTTCGACCTGGCTCGGAAAAACCTTGAATCCGCCGACCGCGATCATGTCTTTGAGACGGTCGACGATATGGATGAAGCCATCCTCGTCAATCGTCGCCACATCGCCGGTGCGCAGATATTTTCCGACAAATACTTCGGCATCGGCATCCGGCCGGTTCCAATAGCCGCACATGACCTGTGGCCCTGCAAAGACCAGTTCGCCCGGTTCGCCTTCGGGGGCGGCTTTGGTGGGGTCTTCCTTGTCGAGCAGTTTCACATCGGTGCCGGGAATCGGCTGCCCGATGCTGCCCAGTTTGTTGAGGCCCTCATAGGGATTGCACGACACGACGCCGGAGCTTTCAGTAAGGCCATAGCCCTCAATCACCACCGCACCGCTGCGTTCTTCAAACCGGGCTTTCAGCTCGGCCGCCAATGGTGCGCCACCGGAAATACACGCCCGCAGGCTGGTGAAATCGGTTTTGGAGATATCCGGGCAATCCAGCAGTGCCTGATACATGGTCGGCACACCGGGCAAGGATGTGACCTGCGTCCGGTTTACCGCAGCCAGCGCCGCCTTCGCCTCGAACCGTGGCAACATGACAATTTCGCCGCCATTGAAAATGGTCCGGTTCAAAACCGTCGCATTTGCAAAGACATGGAAGAAAGGCAGCACACCCAAAATCCGGTCCTCGGCCGGATTGTCGGGCTCGTTGATACGGCTGTGCGGGTCCAGCATGTTGATCTGCCGCGCATTGGCGGTGATATTCTGGTGGCTTAGCATGGCGCCCTTGGGCACGCCGGTTGTCCCGCCTGTATATTGCAGCTGGGCAATGTCTTTTTCAGGGTTGCAGGGCTGCGCCACATAATCGCCGGCATTGGCCGTCAATTCGGCGTAGGAGGTGATGCGGCTGTCTGCCGGTATGGGGGCGATATCCTTGCGCTTGAACAGTCGGTAGGCCCAGCTTTTAGCACGGGGCAACGCCTCGGCCACGCTGCCGACGACCAGTTCCTTCAGGTTCGATTTATCGAGCACCTTGATCGCGGTCGGCAAGAGCGCCGCTGCCGAAACGGTGAACAGGATCGACGTCCCGCTGTCGGCCACCTGGTGCGCCAGTTCATCGACCGAATAGAGCGGCGAAAAATTGACCACCGTCGCACCGGCCGCCAGCGCGCCATAATAAGCGGCGATATAATGGGGTACATTGGGCAGGAACAGACCGATATGGTCGCCCTTCCCTATCCCCTTATTCTGCAATCCTTTTGCCACGCGCCGGACGCTTGTCGCCATTTCGGCATAGCTATATTTGCGGCCCATAAAGTCCGCCAGTGCCGCCTTGCCCATCCGCTCGGCAGATTGGAAAAACATGTCGTGCAGGGCCAGCGGCGCAAAATGCTGGTCCCATTTGGCGGGGTGGAGATAGTGGCTTTGCCAGATGCTGGTGGTCATGGGTTACTTATGCCGCGTGATACCAGCCAACGCCATCGCGGATTTCGCATTTTATGCGCCCCGTGAAATGTAGATGCCGCAAATGCGCCTGCGCCTCGCCTGTGGCCAGACCGTAGACACTGTCGTCAATTTCGCGGTCAAACAGCAGGCCAAAGGTATCAACCGCCCGCATTTCCCTGTCCCGCAATGCGATCTCCAGCTTTTCCAGCCGTTCATGATGTCCCGACGCCAGCTTGTCGAGGCGGACATGGACGCCGGTGAAGGGCTCCCCATGCGCCGGCAGCACCAGCATATCGGCAGGCAGGGCGGCGCGGAATTTGGCAATGGATGCCAGCCATTCGCCCAGCGGGTCGGCCTGTGGTTCGCTGTCCATGACCGAAACGTTCGATGTAATGCGCGGCAGAATCTGGTCGCCGGCGATAATCATGCCGTTGTGGAAATCGACGAGGCTCGCATGTTCGGGCGTATGCCCGCCGCCGGTGATGACGGTCCAGTCGCGCTGGCCAATGCGGACAACCTGCCCGTCATCCAGCCGGACATGCCCGGTCGGCAGGCGGGACACCGCGCGGGCAAATTTACCCCAACCGCCTTTACGCACCTGCTCGATCCGTTCCTCGTCATAGCCGGCAAAACGGCGGCTGTTCAGCACCTCTTCGGGCGGTTCATCCAGCTCTTCATTGGTCAGCATCCGGACCATCAGCCATTCCGTCCGGTTCATCCAGATCGGCACCTTGAACTTGTTGGCCAGCCATCCGGCGCAGCCCGCATGATCGGGATGGAAATGCGTCACAAAAATGCGGGTCATGCGCCGGTCCGACAGCACGCCCGCAAACATCGCTTTCCAATGCTCGATCGTCCCCGGCATGAACAGCCCGGTATCGGCAATCGCATAGCCGTCACCGTCATCCAATATCCATAAATTGATATGCGCCAGATTGCCGGGCACCGGCATCCGCGTCCAACCCAGATCGGGCGCCAGCGGATAAATCTCGCCATATTGCGGGGCATGGTCGCCCAGGGGATAGGTCAATCCCTTGAGTTCCTTTGCTTCAAAGCCATGATCGGCCAGGGAAGCGTCATAAGCGGGGGGTGTTTTGGGTGCCATGGCACTGCCGTGCCTTAATCATGCGGTTAAGGCAATGCTGACGTTAGGGAAGGTTGCCGGATCTAAGATAAATGCGCCGCAATCAAGCATCCGTCACCCTGTACTTGTTTCAGGGTGACGGGAGCGGGATTATAAATTTTTGGTACTGAGTCCGAGATGGCTACTCCATATCCTCTCCCCTGCACGGGAGGGGTTACGGAGCCTTATCCGCCGAGCCTTGCGGCCCTAAGAACGCTTACTCGCCCGCTTTTTTGAACAGCGTGTCGGCTGTCAGTTCCGGCTTTGCTGCGGTGTCGTCTTCACCGTTCAGCGCGGCTTCCGCCTTGCGGGCGGCTTCGGTGCGTTCGGCGCGCAGTTCTTCGATCAGGGCTTCGCGGTCGGTGCCAAGACGGGCATCGTCGGCGGCGCTGTTATCGATGCCGGCCTTCTTGGCTGCACGGCTGACAATGGCGTCCAGTTCGCGCTGCGATGTCAGGCCAAGGGTTACCGGATCCTTTGGCTGGATTTCGGCGATGTTCCAGTGGCTGCGTTCCCGGATGGCGGTAATCGTGTTGCGTGTCGTACCGATCAGCTTGCAGATCGCACCATCCGAAATTTCGGGGTGGTTGCGCAAGAGCCAGGCGATGCCATCGGGCTTGTCCTGACGCTTCGAAACCGGCGTGTAGCGTGGCCCCTTGGTGCGACGCACCTGCTCGGGACCTTTGCTCATCTTCAGGACATAATCTTCGTCAGCCTGGCCTTTTTCGATTTCTTCCATCGACAGTTCGCCGGCATGGACAGGATCGCGTCCGGTATATTTCGAACCGGTCATATCATCGGCCATTGCCTGCACTTCGAGGATGTGAATTCCGCAGAATTCCGCAATCTGCGAGAAGCTCAGGCCGGTGTTGTCAACAAGCCATGCGGCTGTTGCATGAGGCATCAAAGGGGTGGCCATCTACTCTACTCCAATAATAAGGGCCGCCCCTTACCGGAGCGGCCTGAATGTGTTGGGACGCGGTTTAGGCCAAATTGACGGCGGCGTCTAGTCGCTGTTTTGCGGCCTGCCGCTTCCGTTCCGCCAACAGTCAGCGCTGGACGGGAAACACACGCAGCCGTGGCTTGCCGACATCAAGGCCCGAAAGGCCGGTCACCGAATAGGCAATGGAGATATCGTTGCAGGGATTGTCGTTGGGCCATTTGCACCGCCGCGCGCTCAGTTTTTCGCCTTCGCCGCCGCTCCATTCCTGATCCTTGGTGGCCGGACCGTTGAATATTTCTTCCATGTCCTCCCACCGCTGCGCGCCGCGTCCCTTGCGCACTTCGACATGGCTGTTGTTCTCCGAAATTCTCAGCAAAGGATAACTCATAGGATATCTCCCCCATCGCTTCGCTTGCTTTACGCCCGTCTTTGCAGCATTTCAACGCCACGAGGGGAGAGACGGACGATGAAAAGATTCCTGAAGTGGCTGGCGATTCTGATCGTGCTTGCGGTCGCGGCGCTCTTTATCTGGGGCTATGCACCGGACACCGATGCGGCCGAGATGAAGGCAAAATATGGTGGCGAAACATCGCGCTATGTCGAACTGGAGCCCGGATTGACCGTCCATTACCGTGATCAGGGGAAAGCGGACGGCCGTGTGGTCGTGCTGATCCACGGGTCGAACGCCTCGCTGCACACATGGGAGCCCTGGGTAGCCATTTTGGGCAAGGATTACCGGATCGTCTCGCTCGACCTGCCAGGACATGGCCTGACCGGAAGCCATCCGGGCGGCGTGTATGACTATCCTGTCTTTGTCGATGTCGTCGACAAGCTGATGACGCGGCTCGATATTCCCAAGGCCGTAATCGGCGGAAACTCTATGGGTGGCGGCACAGCGTGGATGTTTGCCCTTGCCCATCCCGACAAGACCGAAGCGGTCCTGCTTGTCGATGCGGCAGGTGCACCGCAATGGCAGGCGCGCAAGGTGCCCATCGGTTTCCGGCTGGCGCGGATGCCGGTGGTCAAGGAACTGGCTCGCTTTATCGCCCCGCGCAGCATGTTTGAATCAAGCATCAAGACATCGATGAGCGTCCAGTCCAAAATCGACGACGCGCTTGTGGACCGTTATTGGGAACTGAACCGCTATCCCGGCAATCGGGAGGCGACCATGAAGCGATTCTCCCTGCCGCATAACAACCGGCAGGCGAGCAAGGAAAAGCTTGCCGCCATCAAGGTACCGACGCTGATTCTATGGGGCGAGGAAGACAATCTGATCCCCGTAAAATCGGCGAACTGGTTTGCCGAAGCCATTCCGGGGTCGAAGCTGATCGTCTATCCCGCGGTCGGCCATATTCCGATGGAGGAAATCCCGGAAAAGAGCGCTGCGGATGTGAAGCTGTGGCTCGACGCGCTGCCGACGCCTTAAGGGTCAGGACCTAGATTTCGAGCACGATTTTGCCGACATGGTCGCCTGATTCCATATAGGCATGGGCGGCCGCGGCTTCCTTCAAGGGGAAGATGCGGTTCATCTCGGGGCGGAGCGCGCCGTCGGTTACCATCGGCCAGACGGACTGGTAGATTTCCTGCGCCAGCAAGGCCTTGAACGCGGCGGAACGGGGGCGCAGGGTCGATCCGGTCAGCGTCAGGCGGCGCATCATCACCTGCGCCATGTTTATTTCCGCAACCATGCCGCCCTGCACGGCAATGGTGACGTGACGCCCGTCCTCGCGCAGGCATTGCAGGTTCCGGGGAACGTAACTGCCCGCGACCATGTCGAGCACCATATGCACCCCTGCGCCGCCGGTGATGGCCTTTACCTCTTCGACAAAATCCGTGCTGCTATAGTTGATGGCATGGTCTGCGCCGATGGCCTTGGCCGCATCGCATTTCGCGTCGGACCCGCAGGTAACGATAACCTTCAGTCCGAACAGCTTGCCCAGCTTGATCGCCATGGTCCCGATACCGCTGGTCCCGCCATGGACCAGGATCGTCTCGCCATCACAGGCATAGCCGCGCTCGAACACATTATGCCAGACGGTCATCAGCGTCTCTGGCAAGGCCGCCGCCTCTGCCATACTGAGCGACGCGGCAACGGGCAGGCACTGGTCGTGGCGGGCGATGCAATATTCGGCATAGCCCCCGCCCGAGACGAGCGCGCAATATCGGCTGCCGATCTCGCTGGCATCGACATCCGGACCGGTGGCGACGACGGTTCCCGACACCTCCAGCCCCGGCAGGTCGCTCGCGCCCGGAGGAGGCGGATAAAGTCCCTTGCGCTGGACAACATCGGGGCGGTTGACGCCGGCATAGGCGACCTTCAGCAGCACCTCGCCGGGACCGGGGACCGGCACCGGACGGTCGCAGGGCTTCAGTACCTCGGGGCCACCCGGCGTGGAAATCTCGATCGCGGTCATAATTTGTGGCAAATCTGCCATGTCAGTCCCCATTTCCGCCCCTTTTTCGGCGGGAACTTATTGACAGCAACCGCTCTCCAGTCAACACTGCTCACCATGGATAGCGACGAGAATTTACCGCTGCGCCGTGACGACCCCCTGACCCTGCTGGTCCGGCAGGATCTCGACCCGCTTTCGGTCGACGAGCTGGAAGCGCGGATAGCCGCCCTAAAGGCCGAGATCACGAGGTGCGAGGGCAAAATCGCCTTCGCCACCAGTCACCGCAGCGCCGCCGATGCATTATTTAAAAAATGAAAAACCATGGCACAGCATGAATTTTTCACGCTTTTGCCGTTAACTTCAGAAATGCAGTTGAAAGCACAAAAGACGAAACCGATATAAAGTAAACGGACCCCAGCGACCCCCAGTTTAAGGAACAAAACCATGCCATCATTTGCGGAATCGCTGGAAGCAACGCTTCACAATGCGCTCAAGCATGCCGGCGACCGCGCCCATGAATATGCGACTCTGGAGCATCTTCTGCTTGCGCTGATCGACGATGCCGACGCCGCCAAGGTGATGCAGGCCTGCGGTGTCGATCTGGGCGAACTGTCCGACGTCGTCATAACCTATCTCGACAGCGAGCTCGAAAGCCTGCGCGTCGAAGGCAAGGTCGACCCTTCCCCCACCAGCGGATTCCAGCGGGTGGTGCAGCGGGCGATTCTGCACGTCCAAAGCTCCGGCAAGGATGTCGTGACCGGCGCCAACGTGCTGGTCGCGCTTTTCTCCGAACGGGAAAGTTACGCGGTATATTTCCTGCAGCAACAGGATATGAGCCGCCTCGATGCTGTGTCCTATATCAGCCACGGCATTGGCAAGGATGGCAAGTTGGCCGAACCGCGCCAGGTGCAGGGTAGCGAGCAAAAGGGCGAAGAACCCGAAGACAACAAGTCGAAAAAGGACAAGAAAGAAGGTGCGCTGGAACAGTTCACCGTCAATTTGAACGAAAAGGCGATGCAGGGCCGGATCGATCCGCTGATCGGTCGTTCGGCTGAGGTGGACCGCACGGTCCAGATCCTGTGCCGCCGGTCCAAGAACAACCCGCTTTATGTGGGTGAACCCGGTGTGGGCAAAACCGCCATTGCCGAAGGGCTTGCACGGCGTATCGTTGAAAAGCAGGTTCCCGAAGTGCTGCTACCGGCTGTCATCTATTCGCTCGACATGGGCGCATTGCTGGCCGGCACACGCTATCGCGGCGATTTTGAAGAGCGTTTGAAGGCTGTTGTATCGGAGCTTGAAAAGCTGCCCGATGCGATCCTGTTCATTGACGAAATCCACACCGTCATCGGTGCCGGTGCAACCAGCGGCGGCGCGATGGATGCGTCGAACCTGCTGAAACCGGCTTTGTCGGGCGGCACGATCCGGTGCATCGGGTCCACGACCTACAAGGAATTCCGCAACCATTTCGAAAAGGACCGCGCCCTGCTGCGCCGGTTCCAGAAAATCGATGTGAACGAGCCGACAATTGACGACACGATCAAGATTCTGGCCGGTCTGCGCAGCGCCTTTGAAGACCATCATAAAGTCAAATACACGCCCGACGCGCTGAAAGCCGCCGTGGAACTGTCGGCGCGCTACATCAACGACCGCAAATTGCCGGACAAGGCGATCGACGTCATTGACGAGGTAGGTGCCATGCAGATGCTGGTTGCGCCGTCCAAGCGCCGCAAGCTGATCACCGCGCGCGAGATTGAGGCCGTTATCGCCACAATCGCCCGCATCCCGCCGAAAAATGTGTCGACCGACGACAAGACCGCTTTGGGCACGCTCGAAGCCGATCTGAAGCGCGTGGTCTTCGGGCAGGACAAGGCGATCGAAGTGCTCGCCAGCGCGATCAAGCTGTCGCGTGCCGGTTTGCGCGATGGCGACAAGCCGATTGGCAACTATCTGTTCTCCGGCCCCACCGGCGTCGGCAAGACCGAAGTCGCACGGCAACTGGCCACGATCATGGGCATCCCGCTCAAGCGGTTTGACATGAGCGAATATATGGAACGGCATTCGGTATCGCGCCTGATCGGTGCGCCTCCGGGCTATGTCGGCTTTGACCAGGGCGGTCTGCTGACCGATGCGGTTGACCAGAATCCGCACTGTGTCCTGTTGCTCGATGAAATTGAAAAGGCCCATCCGGACCTGTTCAACATCCTGCTGCAGGTGATGGATAATGGCCGCTTGACCGACCATCATGGCAAGACCGTGGATTTCCGCAATGTCATCCTGATCATGACGACCAACGCCGGCGCGAGCGATATGGCGAAGGAAGGTATCGGTTTCGGCAATAATATCAGCAAGGAAGATGCCGGCGACGAAGCAGTCAAGAAGCTGTTCGCCCCCGAATTCCGCAACCGCCTCGATGCGCAGGTGCCGTTCGGTTATCTGCCGACAGAGGTTGTGGCACGTGTGGTCGACAAGTTCATCCTGCAGCTCGAGCTGCAACTGGCCGACCAGAATGTCCATATCAAGCTGGATGACGAGGCACGTTCCTGGTTGACCGAGCGTGGTTACGACAAACTCTACGGCGCCCGCCCGATGGGCCGCCTGATCCAGGAAAAGATCAAGCAGCCGCTGGCCGAAGAACTGCTGTTCGGAAAACTGGTGCATGGCGGCGAAGTCGCGGTCCACATGAAAGACGGCGCCCCCGCCTTCGAAATAACCCCCGCCCCGCCCAAGGCCACCAAGCCAAAGGCACCCAAAAAGGCAACGGGCAAGGCCAGCAAGGCAAAGTAACCGGCATTGAGGAGAGTCCCTGAAAGGACAGTCCCCAAGCTCGTTTCAGCCTCCGCCGTCCCTGCCCGGCACCGCCACCAGATGTGCGGCGGGGCCTATCGCGTCGAACAGGGCGGCTTCTGTTCCAGTCATCCACACCTGGGCGCCGGTTTCACCCAATCGGGCAAATAAAGCTGCGCGGCGGTCGGGATCGAGGTGGGCGGCCACTTCGTCCAAGAGCAATATGGGTGGCGCGCCACGCTGTTCGGACACCAGCGCGGCATGCGCGAGGATCAGTGACAGCATCAACGCCTTCTGCTCGCCGGTGGAGCAGCGGTCTGCGGGCTGGCCATTGGCGCGGTTGTGGACGATCAGGTCGGCCCGGTGGGGGCCGGTCAGGGTCCGCCCTGCCCCGGCATCCTTGCGCCGTGCCGCGCGCCACCCTGCCTTCAAATCTTCAGCCGAAACCGGCCCATCCATCGCCAGAATGATTTCAGGAACCGGAAAAGGGTGCGTCGGCGCATGTTCCAATTGTCCGGCCAGCGCCTGCAACATCCGCGCCCGTGCCGCGATGATCGCCGCACCGGACTCCGCCATTTGGGCCTCGATCGCATCCAGCCAGAGGGGGTCGGGGCCCTCGGGCGCAGTCAGGATGCGGTTGCGTTGCTGCACCGCCTTTTCATAGCGGCTGCTGTTGCGCGCATGATCTGGCTCGAGCGCAAGGACCAGCCGGTCCAGAAAACGTCGCCGCGCCCCGGCACCATCGACAAACAGCCTGTCCATCGCCGGGGTCAGCCAGATCGCCGAAATCCACTCTGCCAGATTGTTGATCGTGGCATTTGCGCCGTTGATGCGCACCTTGCGCCGCTCCGGCTGGGCGGCATCTATTCCGGTACCGATAACCGTCCCGTCGATTTCGGCCGAAACCGAAAAACCGCCACTCCCCTGGCTATAGGCCATTTCGGAAAGCGCAGCGCGGCGCAGGCCCCGCCCGGGCACCAGAAGGGACACCGCTTCCAATATATTTGTTTTACCGGCCCCGTTCGCACCATGCAGGGCAATGAAGGGCGCCTGCGGCACCAATGACAGATGCACATGATTGCGAAATTCGGTCAGGGTCAATCGGGAAAGGGCCATCTGCCGTTTCTGCTATATCATGATAGCCCCGGGTCAACCCGATTATTTGGTGAAATTTCCATCCCAAATATTGGGATATTTCACCAATTTATGAAATGTTACAACACTGACGATTGCTTCATAATTCGCTTATCTATCTGTATTACATATATTTTTCAAAACTGGCACACCCCGTGCAAAGTAGTGTGCATAGCCGGAATGGTCCGGCAGATTAAAAAGGAACTTAAAATGACACAGTCTTCGCGTAACCAAATCGTCTCGGTCTTTGCAGCAGTTGTATGCGCATTCATCACCATCGGACTGAGCGTTGCACCCGCCGTTGCTCCCGTCGCAAGCCTCGTTGCTTAAGACGGGACAACCCACCCACATCATCTTGTTTAGGGAGTTTTAAAAATGGCACGTTTGGTTCTGGATAAAGCCAATAAGAAGATCCTCGGCGTATGCGCAGGATTGGCAAATTGGTCCGGGATTGACCCGATGATCGTACGCCTGATCTTTGCGGTTGCCACCTTGATCGGCTTTGGTTCTCCGATCCTGATCTACATCCTGCTGGCCATGGTCCTGGATTGATCGCCACCTGACTTAAAGAACGCCTCTTGCTGCCGTTAAGGTTAATAGAATTCCATCGAGCAGGAGGCAGCCATTGGCTGGAGACGAACATCTCTTCAACTCGCGCCTGTTCCGACGGGACGAGGTCCGCATCGCCGGAGAAGTCCGGGAAAGGGGCGGAGCGAAGCAGAAAATATCCGTGATCGATTTGTCCCAGGCAGGTTTCCGGATGCACTGCGTTTTCCTGATACCCAAGGATCGCACCATTTTCCTGACCATGCCCGGTCTGGAAGCAATGGAAGCCCGGATCGCCTGGCATCAGGACGATTATTATGGCTGCGCGTTCGCGCGGAAATTATACCCCGCCGTCTTCGAGCATATCATCAAGACAAATCCGGCGCTGGCCTTGCACCGCTGACATCAGCGCCGGACGGAAAATAGCAACGGGTGCTCAGGCAACTTTGCGCACAAACACTGTGCCGGCAGAATAGCCCGCACCAAAAGAACAGATCAGCCCCACATCCCCTGCCGCAAGATCCGCATTATGCTTGTGGAAAGCGATAATCGAACCGGCACTTGATGTGTTGGCATAGGTATCGAGCACGGTGGGGCTTTCATCCTCGCTTGCCTCATGTCCCAGCACCTTGTGTGCGATCAGACGGTTCATGCCGGTATTCGCCTGATGCAGCCACATGCGGCGCAAATCCGATCCGGAAAGCCCCAAAGTTTCGGCATGCTCCAGGATCATCTGGCCGACCATCGGCACCACTTCCTTGAATACCTTGCGCCCTTCCTGCACAAAAAGCTTGTCGTTGCGCGGGCCGCTTTGATCCACCGGGCCGTTACCATGCGCCCGGTTGAGGAAACCGAAATTGTTGCGGATATTGTTGGAAAACTGCGTTTTGAGGCGGGTACCGAGAATTTCCCAATGCCGGGCTGGCGCAATATCGCGCGCCTCGACCAATATTGCCGTTGCAACATCGCCGAAAATGAAGTGGCTGTCACGATCGCGCCAGTTCAAATGGCCCGATGTGATTTCCGGATTAACCACCAGCACCGATTTCGCGTTGCCGCTTCGGATATAGTCAGCCGCGGTCTGGATACCGAAGGTCGCCGACGAACAGGCGACATTCATGTCAAAGCCAAAGCCGCGCTGCATCCCCAATTCATGCTGGATTTCGACCGCCATCGCGGGATAGGCGCGCTGCATATTGGACGCCGCGCACAGCACGGCATCAACATCCGCAACGTCGCGTCCGGCGGCGGCCAAAGCCTCGCGACAGGCGGCGACGCCGATCTCCGCCATGATTGAAACCTGTTCGTTGGACCGTTCGGGATAGCGCGGCTCCATGATGTCGGGATCCAGAATCGCGCGCTTGTCCATGACGTGGCGCGATTTGATACCGCTCGCCTTTTCCACAAATTCGACCGAGCTGTAGGTCAGCGGTTCAGCGTCGGGATTGGCCGCATTATAGCGGTCCACATAGGCGTTGAAGCTGGCAACCAGTTCTTCATTACTGATCGTGTCGGTCGGTGTGAACAAACCCGTTGAGGATATAACCGGTATTGCAGCCTGAGCGCTTTGCGACATTATTTTTCCCGCTTGTATGTTGTCATTGCGTCCGGATGCCTAGCGCCTGCGTATCTTCGAAACAAGCCGTTTGCACGAGGCGGTAACTTCGTTAAGCAGAGACCCGGGGGGAGGACAGGAATGTCATTTGAAGAACGGAAGCCAAGCTGGATTTCCCGGCTGTTCCGAAAAGCACTGGTCGGAATATACCGGCGCAACGGCTGGCACGCGCACGGCGTCGTGCCGGAACCACGGAAATTCGTGCTCATCGCCGCGCCGCACACGTCGAACTGGGACTTTGTCTATTTTCTTGGCCTGACCGACGAACTGGGTATCCGGCCACATTTCATGGCCAAAAGCTCGCTATTCCGCTGGCCGTGGAAAAATTTCATGCTCGACATGGGCGGGGTGCCTGTCGACCGGTCGTCGAGCAAGAATTATGTGCAGCAGATGATCGATGAATTCCATCGGCGGACCGAATTCATGCTGACCATCGCGCCCGAAGGAACGCGCGATACGGTCAAGGCGTGGAAGACGGGTTTCTACCATATCGCGATGGGTGCAGGCGTGCCTCTGGTGGTCGGCATGATGGACTATGCCTCCAAATCCGGCGGGTTGGGACCGGCGATCTGGCCGACGGGCGACTATAAGGCCGACATGGCCAAAGTCGCCGAAATCTATTCCAAGGTGACGCCCAAGCACCCTGCAAAGGGGATGACAGCGGTTTTGGCGAAGGACGAAGAATGACAGACGTGGTTTCTACTCTTGCCCTGAACGGCGTGGCGCTGATGGCCGCGATCCTGCTGCTATGGGCCTATTCGGTGCGGATCCGGGATGTGTCCTTCATCGATGCCTTCTGGGCATTCGGCATGGTCGTGCTGGCATGGGCGACCTGGGCGCAGTCCGCCAACCCCGGCGCGCGGTCGAGCCTGATCCTGGCTCTCACGACGCTCTGGGGGATGCGGTTGACGATCCACCTCTGGATTCGCTGGCGCGCACATGGCGAAGACCCGCGCTACACCAAGATCATGGCCAGCCGGATGGAGAAAAAGGGCTGGAGCTGGGCGAAGACGTCGCTGATCGCAGTGTTTCTGACGCAGGCGCCGCTGCTGTTCATCACCTGCCTTCCCGCGCAGCTCGGCATCTGGGCGAGCGAGGGCGGACGCACCGTCATCGGCCCGCTGGGCGCCATTGGCGCGGGCATAGCGCTGATCGGCATCGCCTTTGAAACAATCGGCGATGCGCAGCTAAACGCCTTCCGCAAGGACCCTGCGAACAAGGGCAAGGTGCTCGACACCGGCCTGTGGCGCTATACCCGCCACCCCAATTATTTCGGCGATGCCTGCACCTGGTGGGGCATCTGGCTGATTGCGGCAGAGACAGGGATTCCCGGCTGGATCAGCATCATCGGCCCGCTGTTCCTGACCTTCACCCTTACCAAATGGTCGGGCAAGCCGCTGCTGGAATATGGCATGAAGAAAACGCGCCCGGGCTATGCGGACTATGTGGCCCGCACATCCGGATTCTTCCCGCTGCCGCCCAAAAAAGGATAAAGGCTATTTCACCAGCCAGATTTCGCCATATCCGTTAAAGGCAGGCGCAATCTTGTGCTTCACCTCCCGCCCCGGCGCGAAGGCGAGGTTTGGGAAGCGTTCGAACAGCATCGGCAGCGCAATCTTCGCCTGCGCCTTGCCGAGCCCGGCGCCTAGGCAATAATGCGCGCCGCCGCCAAAGGCGAAGTGCTGGATATTCGGACGCTCGATATCAAATTTCAGCGGATCGGGATTAACGGCCGGATCGAAATGCACGCCAAAGAGCGACATGTGGATCGTATCCCCCTGCTTCACCTGTTTGTCGGCAACCTGCATATCCTGATGCGCACTGCGCAGGACTTGCGTGACCGGTGGTTCAACACGCAGGATTTCGTCCATCGCATTGTCGTGTAGGTCCGGCCGCGTCCGGAATTTGGCGAGTTGGTCCGGATTTTTCAGCAACTGCACCACCCCTGCCCCCAGCATGTCGGTGGTGGTCGAATTGCCCGCGATCAGCAGCAAGCGGATCAACAGCACGATATCCTGCGTGGTCAGCGTATCGCCCTCCTCCTCGGCCTGCGCCAGTCGGGTAATGAGGTCATCGCTGGGGTTGGTACGTCGCAGGTCGACTTCGCGGGCAAGATAATCGGCCAGAACCGTCGTCGATTCTTCATATAGGGCCGTCTGCTCCGGCGTGCGGAAGGGATTGAGCGCCTGCATACAACCCAGCGACCAGCGGCGGAAATCCTTGCGATCGGCGGGATTGATGCCCAGCAATTCCGCCATCACCGTAGTCGGCAGCGGCGATCCGAAAAGCTGCACAAAGTCAAATTCGCCCTCGGCTGCCTCAATATCCGCGATCAGGTCACGCGCAATCTGCTCAATCCGGGGCAGCAGGGCATCCACCGACCGCTTGTTGAACGCCTGCAATACCAGCGTCCGCTGCCGCTTATGCTCGGGATCGTCGAGCATCAGGATCGACAGTTCCTTGCTGTTGTTGCCGTAGAGCGTTTTGGAAAAACTGCCGTCATTGGCCTTGCGCGGGTCGGCGTTCAATTCACGATTCTTGATCAGCTCCGACACTTCTGCGCCGCGCGTCAGGAAATAACGGCCCAGTTGCTGGTCATGATGCACAGGGTCCGCCGCGCGCAGCCGGTCAAGCGGCACCCAGGGCGTTTCACGATAGGTCGGATCCAAGGCCGAGAGCTGGTAGCCGGTGGGAAGCGGTGTATCGTCGGACATGAGGGTCTTTCGCTTGTCGGGTTTCGTTCCGACTATCGCAGATATTTTTGCGCGGCAAGCGGTGTGTGGTCGTCAGGGGACAGTCCCGAGCCCGATATGGTCCCCTACCCCGCAATCACCCCGAACAGGTCATGCTCATCCGCGTCCTCGATTGCGACGGCAACGATATCGCCTGCCTTTACGCTGTCCGCAACGTCGCGCAGATAGACATGGCCGTCAATTTCGGGTGCATCGGCCTGGCTTCGGCCGGTGGCGCCGATGCTGCCATCTTCGTCGGGTTCGCCGACTTCATCGATGATGACCGGCAAGGTGCGGCCCACCTTGGCCGCAAGCTTTGCCGCGCTGATGGCGGCGGTTTTCGCCATGATCCGCTGGAAACGTTCTTCCTTAATCTCTTCCGGCACGGGATTCGGCAGGGCGTTGGCCTGCGCGCCTTCGACCGGTTCAAACCGGAACGCACCCACGCGGTCAAGCTGGGCTTCATCCAGCCAGTCGAGCAGATACTCGAAATCCGCCTCGGTTTCGCCGGGAAAGCCGACGACGAAGCTGGACCGGATGGCGATGTCGGGTGCGATGCTGCGCCATTTGCGGATGCGTTCAAGCACCTTGGCTTCATTGGCCGGCCGCTTCATCGCCTTCAGGACATTGGGGGCGGCATGCTGGAACGGAATATCGAGATAAGGCGTCAGCAACCCTTCGGCCATCAACGGGATTACGTCATCCACATGCGGATAGGGATAGACATAATGCAGGCGGACCCAAGGGGCGACGCCTTCACTGGTCCGCAATGTGCCGAGTTCCCGGGCAAGATCGGTCATATGTGCGCGGACTTCACGGCCCTTCCACTCCCGGCTTTCGTGGCGCGTATCGACGCCATAGGCCGACGTATCCTGGCTAATGACCAGCAATTCCTTGGTCCCGGCGGACACAAGCTTTTCCGCCTCCCGCAATACGGCGTCAATCCGGCGGCTGGCCAGTTTGCCGCGCAGCGACGGGATGATGCAAAAGGCGCAGCTATGGTTGCAGCCTTCGGAAATTTTCAGATAGCTATAATGGCGGGGCGTCAGTTTCAGGCCGCCTTCGGGCACCAGATCGACAAAGGCCCCGCGCGCAGGCGGCGCTGCGGCGTGGACAGCGGTGACCACATCTTCATATTGATGCGCGCCGGTAATCGCCAGAACATCGGGAAAGCGGGCGCGGATCGCCTCGGCCTCGTTACCCATGCAGCCCGTGACAATCACCCGGCCATTTTCGGCAATCGCTTCGCCAATTGCCTCAAGACTTTCTTCCTTGGCGGAATCGAGAAAACCGCAGGTATTGACCAGCACCACGTCCGCACCCGCATAATCGGGCGAAAGACCATAACCGTCCGCCCGCAGCTTCGTCAGGATACGCTCGCTATCGACCAATGCCTTGGGACAGCCAAGGGAGACCATGCCCACCTTGGGCGCTGCTTTGATTTGAGTTGCCATGATGGCGCCGCGCATAGCGGGTTTATGCGCGCTTGTCACGGCGCCAGTACAATGGCATCCGGTGCAGGTTTTCGAAGAAGAAGCAGCCATGTTGAAAATTGAATTCACAAAGGGATCGGACCGGGACTGGATTGTGGCGACCCGCGATGATGGTTCGGTGGAAAAGCTGAGTTTCCCGAAAAAGGGACTCACGGTGCACGATGCTGTGCACTTCTTTGTCGAACGCGATCTTTCCTTGCATGATGCATTTTGGGGCAAAGTGGAAAAGGGTTCAAATCCCGAAGAAATTCAGGTTCTGGCCAAAGCGGGGGGCCATGCCAGCGCGACACGGGCTGAACAACCCGACGATAGTATTATCGAGCTGTTGCAGGCCGAGCGGCTGGTCGAATGCTTTGAAGCCGACGCCTGGGGACAGCCTGCTGACGCAGAATCCTTTTTGGAGATTGCAAAAGCCGCATGCGAATCCGCGCTGGTTCCGATGCCCGAGATGGATGCGGCAAAGGTGGAGCAGATACGCGAGAATATCGCAGCTTTTCATGCTGACTGGATTAAGGCACCTGCGGGGTATACAAGCTGCCTCCATTGGAGGAGGTAATCATGGCAAACGCAAATTTGCTGGCGATATTGGTCGCCGCAGCAGCGGGCTTTCTGGTGGGTGGAATTTGGTATGGTCCGTTATTCGGCAAAGCCTGGATGAATGAAAACGGCTTTACCGAGGAAGAGTTGAAAAAGGCCAATATGCTCAAAATCTATGGGCTGACTTTCGCATTTTCGGTGCTGTTGGCGGTATTTCTGGGGCATTTGCTGGCGGCGGTTCAGGCCGGCACACGGGCTACGATGATGATTTCGACGGGCATTGCGCTTGGCTATATCGCGCCTGCCATCGGCACCAACTATCTGTTTTCACGCAAGTCGGGAAAGCTGTTTGCGATTGATGCCGGATATTGGGTGGTGTTCTACGCCGCGATGGGGCTGGTATTCGTATTTCTGGGTAGTTGATGACGGTTGGGGCCTGGCCCCAACCTAGTCACCCCCCATAAGCCTGATGCAAGGCCGCAAGCGACTCGCGGTGCGTGAGGTCGAGTTGCAGTGGCGTGACGGCGATATAGCCGTCTTCGATCACCTCAAGATCGGTATCATGTCCCGATGTGTGCACCATGCCGTGCAACCCGAACCAGTAATAATCATAACCGCGCGGGTCGGTGCCTTTGACGATCGAGCCGCGGCTATAATCATGGAAACCCTGCCGCGCGACCTGAATGCCTTTGACATCCTGTGGAAGGCGCGCGGGGAAGTTGATGTTGATCAAAGTGCGCGGCGTGGCCGGCATGTCCAGCAGAGGCCGCAATACGCGTTCCCCCCATGCCTCAGCCGCGGAAAAAGGCACACTGTCGGCCATGCCTTCCTTGCTGTAGACCTGGCTCATTGCAATTGAGCGCACGCCTGCAAGCGCGCCTTCCATCGCGGCCGACACTGTGCCGGAATAGGTGATGTCGTCACCCAGATTGGCACCCCGATTGACGCCGGACAGGATCAGGTCCGGCTTGGCATCCTTCATGATCACGCCCAGGCCAAGCATCACCGAATCTGTTGGGGTTCCCGAAACCGAATAATGCTTTTCCCCATGCTGCCGGATACGGACCGGACGGGTCAGCGTCAGCGAATGGCCAGCGCCCGAATTTTCTTCAGCCGGGGCGACAATCCAGACATCGTCGCTTATGCTGCGCGCAATCTGTTCAAGCACCTTCAGCCCCGGCGCATTCACGCCGTCGTCATTCGTAAGCAAAACACGCATCAGGCCATTGGCTCCAGTCGGGTGACACCACCCATATAGGGCAGCAAGGCGGCAGGAATAGTGACGCTTCCATCGGCTTGCTGGTAATTTTCAATAATAGCCACCAGCGTCCGGCCAACGGCAAGACCGGAACCGTTCAGCGTGTGGACAAAGGCCGTCGCCTTGCTGTCGGCGGGACGATAGCGTGTATTCATGCGGCGGGCCTGAAAATCGCCGCAGTTGGAGCAGCTCGAAATCTCCCGATACAGCCCCTGCCCCGGCAACCAGACCTCGAGATCATAGGTTTTGCGCGCGCCAAAACCCATGTCGCCCGTGCATAGCAATAATTTGCGATAGGGTAGTTCCAACGCCTGCAAGATTGACTCGGCTGCGGACGTCATTCGCTCATGCTCTGAAGCACTGTCTTCCGGGCGAACAATTGAAACCAGCTCGACCTTTTCGAACTGGTGCTGACGGATAAGACCTTTGGTATCTTTACCCGCTGCCCCCGCCTCTGAACGGAAGCATAATGTATGCGCGGTCAGGCGGATCGGCAATAGATTGTCGTTCAAAATCTCTCCAGCCACACTGCTGGTCAGTGAGACTTCCGCCGTCGGAATAAGCCATCGCCCATCCGTTGTACGGAACGAATCGTCGGCAAATTTGGGTAGCTTGTCGGTGCCGTACATGGCGGCGTCATTTACAAGAACCGGAGTATTGCACTCGCTATAGCCGTTAACCTGCGTTTGATGGTCGAGCATAAACTGTCCGATTGCGCGGTTCAATCGCGCCATTTGCCCGCGCATGAACGTAAATCTTGCGCCGGACATGGCGACGCCGGTTTCAAAGTCCAGTCCCAATGCCGGGCCGAGATCGGCATGGTCTCTGGGTTCAAAATCAAAATTTCGTTGCTGCCCCCAGCGAAGCTGCTCGACATTTTCGGACTCATCGGCACCGTCGGGCACATCGTCCGAGGGCAAATTCGGCAAAGTGGCCAGCGCGGTCTCCAATTCCGACGCCAAAGCGCGTTCCTGCTCCTCCATTTGGGGCATGCTGTCTTTCAGCGACGCGACTTCGGCCTTCAGCGCCTCGGCCGTGGCGGTATCGCCCTTGCCCATAGCGGCACCTATGGCTTTCGACGCCTCGTTCCGCCGGGCCTGCGCGGCCTGCATTTCGGTCTGGATCGCCCGTCGTTTTTCGTCCAGCGCCAGCAAGGACGCCGACACGGCAGCCGCCCCGCGCCGTTTTAGCGCCGCATCAAAAGCTTCGGGATTTTCGCGTATATATTTCAAGTCGTGCATGGCGGCAGGCTATGCCGACGCGCCCGAGGTTTCGCAACGAAAAAGGGTGTGGTGCTGCGGACTGACCCCAACACCCCCACATAAAAAAGGGCGGCTCCGAGAACCGCCCTTTCACCAGATACAAGGCAGCACCCCCTATGCTGCGATTGTATCCTTGGATTTCTTGGCTGCGCGGCGGCGTGCGAACAGGCCGGCGGCTGCGGCACCGAAGAGCAGGACCATGGGCGGAGCCGGAACATCGGTGCCGCCGGTGGAGCCGCCCGTCGATCCACCGCTCGACGAAGACGACGAGCTGGAAGATGAAGAGGAGCTGCTGCTCGAGGTTGATGCGCCCGACGATGTTCCGCCGAACGAAGAAGATGTGCTGCCACCAAAGCTCGACGAACCGCTCGAGGAAGACGAGCTGGACGACGACGAACTGGAGGACGATGAGCTGCCCGAAGAACCGCTGGAGCCCGAGCTGCCCGACGAACCGCTCGAACCGTTGCTGCCGCCCGAACCGCCATAGCTGGACGAACCATGACCGCCCGATCCGCCCGGCTTGCCGGAGCTGCCGCCCGAAGAAGAGCTGCTGCTTGACGAAGAGCTGGAAGACGAGGACGAGCTGGACGACGAAGACGAGGACGAACTGGTCACGGCGCCGCTTGAGGTGCTGACATTACCCGACGAGGTTGAAACACCGCCGGTCGAAGTGGAGACGCCGCCAGTGGAGGTCGACACGCCACCTGTCGAGGTGCTGATACCGCCGGTAGACGTTGAAACACCGCCGGTGGAGGTCGATACGCCGCCGGTCGAGGTGGATGACGAGGTGCTGACACCGCCGGTCGATGTCGATACGCCGCCCGATGTGCTGGACGTGCTGGACCCGCCTGTGGAGGTGCTGGAGCCGCCGGTCGACGTGCTCGAACCACCGGTCGAGGTGCTCGAACCGCCCGAAGAGGTCGAGCTGCTGATGCCGCCAGTGCTGCTGGAGGTGGAGGAAATGACTACGGTGCCGCTGCTTCCGCCGCCACCGCCGGAGAAGCCGCCGAAGAAGCCGCCACCGAATCCGCCGCCAAAGCCGCCCGATCCGCCAATGATGACAGGAACGCCGCCGCTGCTGCCGCCTTCATAAGGCGCAGGTGGCATGAAAGGCACGGGAATGGGAGGCATGCCCTGGCTGGCGACTGTAACGACGCTCGGCGTGCAGGTGCTGGTCGTTGTGGTGCGAACGACCTTGCGAACGCGCTTCACCTTACGGACAGGCGTATGGTGCGCGATCTTGCGTACCTTGTGCTTTTTCTTGGCAACCTTGTGCACCTGCGCAGGGGGCGTATCGGCGACTTGCATCGCGCCGCCGCCAATCAGTGCACCGCCGCACGTGCAGGCACATAATTTCGCTAAAGCCATGCGTACTGACATAATCTCGACCTTCTTCAGCATTGGGGCTGGGAACGGGATCCAAACTCCAGATCCTTATTCACGCCTCCTGATGTAGCGAGAAAGGCAGAACTATTGGTTAAGCTCAATTGCATTAACCCTGTTTAACGGCACCGCTTTGTGAAAAATGCGGAATTTCAGTGGGGAAAAGACAAAGCGTCCCGAACTGGAACTGTTTACAACTGGACTATTTACAGCCCGGAGCCATTTCCACAGCTTTTGGGAGGCCAAATTGCGGTTCGGCAATTTGCCGCTTGTGCGCCCATAACCCCGAGTCTATATCGCCGCCCGAGAGTTGTATTCATGCGGGTCCCCGGGTTCCCGCCCGGGCCGCAAGAGGTGGAGATTACATAATGGGCGCAAGCGCCAAGCCTCAAGATAATAGCAGTGAAACCAGTGGCTTAGATATTGATCTAGACCCGTCATATGTGCCCTCGGACGACGAGCCATTTATGAATGACAAACAGCTGAAGTTCTTTGAACGGCAGCTGATCGACTGGAAGAACAGCATCCTTGCCGAAGCGCAGGGTACTTTGAACCAGTTACAGGACGGTCCGATCCGTGAACCCGATCTCAACGACCGGGCATCAAGCGAGACGGACTGGAGCATCGAACTGCGCACCCGCGACCGTCAGCGCAAGCTGATTTCCAAGATTGATGCCGCTTTGCGCCGCATTACCGAAGGGGAATATGGCTATTGCCAGGTCACCGGGGAGCCTATCTCGCTGGCCCGCCTGCGCGCCCGTCCCATCGCAACGATGACGCTGGAGGCACAGGAACGGCACGAGCGGCAGGAACGGGTATCGCGCGACGATTGATATCGTCCGCACTCGTCCCAATCCTATCCAATTGGTTGGCCTTTTTGGTTAACGGCTTCTTGGCTTACGCCTAGAAAATCGGTGCCTGTTAACCTTTTGGCTACATTTTGGTGCCAGTAATATCGTGTAACAAAAGTGGTAACTTAGCCTGCTGGGTACGCGAAATGAACGATCTTCTGAATATGGACAATCCTGCGTCAGCCAAACGCGGGGCCAATCGCGACAGCCTTCTTTTGAAGGCAGTTTTGCGGTTTGCCAATGTCAGTGAAGATCGTGAAGTCCGTATCCGTAACCTTTCGGCAGGTGGCCTGATGGCCGAAGCCCCCATGCGCGTGGCGCGTGGCGAACCGGTGGAAATCCATCTGCGCAGCATTGGCTGGATCAGCGGCCATGTGGCATGGGTGACCGAAGGCCGCATCGGCATCGCCTTCGACCATCCCATCAACCCCAAGGATGCACGCAAACCCGTCGGCCAGGCCGAGCTGGATATGCCTAACTATCTGAAAAAGTTAAACGAGCCGAACGCGCCCAACAAATATCGCCGTCTCTGAATTCAGGCGTCCAGACAGTAGACATCGACTGGCACGGTAATCTTTTCGAGAACCTTGCCCACCGGATAGGCCGACTTCGCGCCATCCTCTATCGCCTGCTCCAGCACTCCGCGCTTTTTCGCGCCGGAGATCACCAGCATCGTCGTCCGCGCCGACGCAATCGCCGCCGCGGTCAATGTGACGCGGTTGACCGGCGCCTCTTCCGGTAATGGATCGGGGGCAACGCCCACAGCGCGGACATCCTTGCCGCCATTCAGTGCGTCATCAAGGTCGGGTCCGGGGAAAATCGACGCGGTATGCCCGTCCGCACCCATGCCCAGCCAGACAAGATCAGGCGGCCAGTGCAGGTCGGCAAGCCGCGCATTTGCGGCATTCCCTGCCAGTTTGTAATCCGCCGCATCGCTGGTGATCGGCAGGACGCGGGCGCCCTTGGGAATGAATATCTTTGCGATCATCGCCACATTGGACAAGGGGTTGTCGACAGGAACCAGCCGGTCATCGGTCGGGATAATCGTCACACTTTTCCAACGGATTTTTGCTTCGGCGAGCTTTTCCAATATGGGCCGGGGCGTCGATCCGCCGGGGAAGGCCACCAGTGCCTGACCACGCGCATCAAGCGCGCTTTCGATAATGAAACTGATATCGCCGACGACCGCATCAATCAAATCCTCGGCGGCATCAAATTCCCACCATTCAATCTCTTCGGCCATCTGCTTGTTACTCCATCATGTGCGTAGCGCGGCGGCGGCGCGCGCTGCGGCCTCTATCGCCACAACATCCGGTGTCCCTTTACCAACAAGCCAGCTTCCGCCAACACATAAAATTTCAGAAACCGCCAACCAATCGGCAGCAGTTTCCTGCTTTATCCCGCCTGTGGGGCAGAATTTGCACTGGCCAAAAGGACCAATGAGCGATTTCAGCGCCGGAAGCCCGCCATTCGCCTCTGCCGGGAAGAATTTGAAATGTTTGAGGCCGAGATCCATACCGCGCATGATGTCACCCGCATTGGCGATTCCCGGCAGGAACGGTATGCCCTTTGCAACCGCCGCTTTGCCGAGATTTTCGGTCAGGCCCGGCGACACGATAAATTCGGAACCGGCCGCAATCGCGCTTTCCAGCCCGGGGATATCGACAACTGTCCCTGCCCCCACAATCGCACCGGGCACCTTCTTCATCTCGGCAATAACATCCAGCGCCGCGGCAGTGCGCAAGGTGACTTCCAATACGCGCAGTCCGCCTGCGACCAACGCTTCGGCGACCGGACGGGCATGGGCGACATCTTCGATGACCAGCACCGGGATAACAGGCGCGGTGCGCATGATGGTTTCGATTGCGTTCACTGCGCATACTCCTGTGCATAGGCCGCCGCCGCGCCAAACAGGCCGGGTTGCGGATGGGTAATAAGTTTTACCGGAATTCCGGCCATCAATGATTCGAAACGCCCTTTGGCACGGAACCGTTCGGCAAAGCCGGAGCGGACAATGATATCCTTGATGCGAAGACCAAGACCGCCCGCGATCACGACACCGGCAAAGCCGCCTTGCGCCAGCGTGATATCGCCCGCGACGCTGCCCAGCGACAAGCAGAATCGATCGACGGCAGCGGCGGCAAGGCTGTCGTCGCCAGACATGCCCAATTGCCAGAGTTGCTTGTCGTCCAGTTGCTGCACCGGCCGCCCTTCCAATGCAGCCAGGGCTTCGTAGATTTCCACCAGCCCGGGGCCCGATACAACACGCTCTGCCGAAACCCGGCGATACCGTTTGCGCAACCGTTCGAGCAGTGCATCTTCGATACTGTCGAGCGGCGCGAAATCGATATGCCCGCCTTCGGTCGCCTGCACATGGTAGGAATCGCCCTTGCGCCACACATGCGCCACACCCAGTCCGGTTCCGGGGCCAATGATGCTGATCGTGCCGCTCTCGGCCAACGGCTGTTCGGGTCCGGTCAGGTGCAGGAAATGTTCCGCACCGGCCTGTGCTACCGCATGACCAACCGCGCCGAAATCGTTGACTATGACAAAGCTGTCCACGTTAAGCTTTTCGCAAACCAGTGAGCGCCGGATGATCCAGGGATTGTTGGTAAGCTTGATGACATCGGCATCGACGGGCCCGGCAATCGCAATGGCTGCGGCGCGTGGCAATGTCTTTCCGGTGATCCGGCCAAAATCTTCCCAGGCGGTTTGGAAACTCGCATGTTCGGCGGTTTTCAAGGTGACCGCCTCGCCCAGTGAAATGACCCGCCCGCCGGATACCTCGGCAATGGCAAAGCGGGCATGGGTGCCGCCAATATCGACCGAAACAATCTCCATCACAGACCTGCCGCCGCCAGCATCGCCGAACCGCCCTTCTCTGCCTCATCCGCCGAACCGCGCATCAGCGCGAACAGTTCGCGTCCTGTGCCGACATGTACCGCGGGCATGGGCACCGCCATACGGCCAGCCCATTCCGCTTCATCGACCAGCACATCAAGCGCGCCGTCAAGCGCGCACAGCCGGACCACATCACCGTCCTGCAATTTGGCAATGGCGCCGCCGCGTGCGGCTTCCGGACTGAGATGGATAGCCGCCGGAACCTTGCCCGACGCACCCGACATGCGGCCATCGGTCACAAGCGCCACCTTGAACCCCTTGTCCTGCAGCACGCCCAGTGGCGGCGTCAGCTTGTGCAGTTCGGGCATGCCATTGGCGGCTGGCCCCTGGAACCGGATCACGACAATAACATCGCGGTCCAGTTCACCCGCCTTGAACGCGGCGAGTGCATCATTCTGGTCATGGAAAACACGGACTGGCGCCTCAATCGTCCACCGCGCCGGATCAACCGCGCTGGTTTTGAACGTCGCGCGTCCGAGATTGCCGGTAACCAGCCGCATCCCGCCATCCGGGCTGAACGGATTGGACGGTGGCCGCAGCATCGATTCGTCGGCGCTCGCCGCGGGTGCATCCCGCCAGACCAGCTTTTCATCCTGCAGGAACGGTTCCTGGCCATAAGCGGTCAGGTCATCTGCCGCGACGGTCATGATATCACGGTGCAGCAGTCCGGCGTCCAGCAATTCGCGGATGACATAACCCATGCCGCCTGCCGCATGAAAATGGTTCACGTCGCCCGATCCGTTGGGATAAACGCGCGCGATCAACGGCACCACCGACGACAACTGGTCAAGGTCTTCCCAATCAATCAAGATGCCCGCCGCACGCGCGATGGCGGGAATATGGAGGGCATGGTTGGTTGAACCGCCCGTGGCCAGCAACCCGGCACATGCATTCACAATCGCCTTTTCATCCACGCAGAGACCCAGTGGACGATAATCATCCCCGTCCCAGCCAATCTCGGCCAGACGATGCACCGCCGCACGCGTCAGTTCCGTACGCAATTTGGTGCCCGGATTGATGAAGGCGGCACCGGGGATGTGCAGCCCCATGACTTCCATCATCATCTGGTTGGAATTGGCCGTTCCGTAGAAGGTACAGGTTCCCGCACCATGATAGGATGCGGCCTCGGCCTCCAGCAATTCTTCACGCCCGACTTTGCCTTCGGCATAAAGCTGGCGGACACGTTGCTTTTCCTTGTTGGCAAGGCCGGACGGCATGGGGCCGGCGGGCACCAGGATCGTCGGCAAATGGCCAAAGCGCAACGCGCCAATCAAAAGTCCGGGAACAATCTTATCGCAGATGCCAAGCATCGCGACGCTTTCGAACATTCCGTGGCTCAGGCCGACGGCGGCGGCCATGGCGATGACATCGCGGCTGAACAGCGACAATTCCATCGAGTCCTGCCCTTGCGTCACACCGTCGCACATCGCGGGTGTTGCGCCTGCAACCTGCGCCGTGGCACCGACTTCGCGGGCAAAAATCTTCATCTGCTCAGGATAGCGCCCATAGGGCTGATGCGCGGAAAGCATGTCATTATAGGCGCTGATGATACCGATATTCATCGCCTTGCCGCTGCGGATCGCGGCCTTGTCTTCACCGCTTGCCGCAAATCCATGCGCCAGATTGCCACAGCTCAAGGTCGGACGGTTCACGCCCGCATCCCGTTGGCGCGCGATCAGGTCCAGATAGGCGGTTCGGCCGGGCTTCGACCGTTCGATAACGCGCGCGGTGACCGCTTCGAAAGTGGCGTTCAGCTTACTCATGCCAGCTTACTCCATCCCGTTCGGCAAGCGCGATGGCGGCATTTGGCCCCCAGCTACCCGCGCCATAATTTTTCGGCTTCAATCCGGTACTCTTCCAAAGATCCCTAATCGCATCGACCCATTTCCATTGCGCCTCCACCTCGTCACGGCGGACGAACAGGGTCTGGTCGCCTTCGATCAGATCGAGCAGCAGCCGTTCATAGGCGATACGGCGACGTGATCCGGCGAAAGCGGTGGTGAGCGAAAGGTCGAGCGGCACCTCGCGCAGGGTAACACCGCCGCGATCCAGACCGGGTTCCTTCGCCATTACCAGCAGGCGCACATATTCCTCCGGCTGCAACCGGATAATCAGTGTATTGGCCTCCAGCCGTCCGCCGCGCGCGCCGAACACATTATGCGGCACCGGCTTGAACTGGATGACAATCTCGCTCCGCCGTTCGGGCAGACGCTTTCCGGTGCGCAGGAAAAAGGGCACGCCCTGCCAGCGCCAGTTATCGACATAGGCCTTAATCGCGACAAAGGTTTCGGTGTCGGACGGCTTGCCAAGATCGGCCTCATAGCTTTTCACCGCTTCGCCTTTGACCGCGCCGTCGCCATATTGGCCGGTCACGACATCGCCCTCGGCAACAGGGCGCAGGGCGCGCAGCACTTTCACCTTTTCATCACGGATAGCCGTTGCGTCGAGATTGGCGGGCGGCTCCATCGCGGTAAGCGCCACAAGTTGCAGCATATGGTTCTGCACCATATCGCGCAGGGCGCCGGTATCGTCATAAAAGCCTGCGCGTCCTTCAAGGCCAACGGTTTCGCTGACGGTGATCTGGACATGCTCGATAGCATTGGCGTTCCACAAGGGTTCGAACAGCATGTTGGCAAAGCGCAGCGCCATCAGGTTCTGCACCGTTTCCTTGCCCAGATAATGGTCGATGCGGAAGGTCCGCTTTTCAGGGAATACCGCGTTCACCGCGTCGTTGATCTGGCAGCTGCTGGCCAGATCATTGCCCAGCGGCTTTTCAAGGCCGATGCGTACATTGTCGCCCGCAAGCCCGGCGCTGTGCAGTCCTTTGATGGTGGGCTCGAACAGCGATGGTGCGGTTGACAGGAATATCGACAGGCCGCCGGAAATATCACCGATCTTGTCGGCCAGCGCTGCAAACCCCTCCGGCTGCGATGCATCCAGCGCCTGATAATGAAGGCGCTGCAAAAAGGCGTCAATCATCCCTTCCGCCTTGCGGTCTTCGGGCAGAAATTCGCACAACGCGGTGCGGGCAAATTCGCGAAACTCGGCGTCGCTATAGGCGCTGCGCGCCGTGCCGAAAATGCGCAAGGCGGGATCGATCAGTTCGTCGGCATGCAGCGCATAAAGTGAAGGCAGCAACATCCGACGGGAAAGATCGCCGGTCGCACCGAATAATAAGAGGGTCGAACTATGCTCGCTCATGCAGCCTATCTCCAACAATCGGCGTCCTGCGCGTCGATTACGCGCTTTCCCTTAGCTTGCCGACCCCTCGCGTCTAGCGCTTATTCGTATGCACCGCCCTTAACGGACCACCTGCGCCCGCTGTTCCGCAATGCCCATCGACAAAATGACCGGATTTTCGGATTGCCGCGCCTGAAAATCCGCCTTTCCGGACAGGCTGCGCCATTGGGACGCGATCAGTGCCTGTGCCGTAGGCGCCCCCAAGGTGGTTCCAGGGCCGAGAACGATGATCTTGTCCGGCGCGAACTCCGCCGCTGCGACCTGGACGGCGCGGGTAAAGTCATAGGTACGGTTCAGTTGCGCGCCCAGAGTATAATCATAAATTGCCGCAGGATCGAATGCCCTGGGCGACCAGACCCTGCCCTGCCCGTCTACTGCCGAAAGCGTGCCGCTGCCGAAATCGGCGAGCGGATTGGCAGCGCGGGCCATTTGCGGGATATGGTCGAGCAACGGGCTATGGAACGCCGCATGGTGCATCAGGCGCATCGGGAAGCGGTCGTCCTTCGGCAGACGCTCCGACAACCATTTAAGCCCTTTGTCATCCGCCGCGAACACGACCATGCCGCCCAAATGGATCGAAATATGCACTTCCATGTCAGATGATGACGAAGATTCTTTGCATATCTCTCTGATTAGATTTTCTTTTTCCGGATCGATGTTCCAGTCTGCATCGACAATCGGCCACACAATCTGTCCACCCACGCCATGCTGGTGCATCATGCCGCCCATGGTGTTCACCAGCCGCGCGCCACCTTCGAAATCCAGTATTCCGGCGCAGGCCAGTGCCAGATACCAACCCATCGAATTGCCGGTGACCGCGACAATATCATAGCGTTCCCGGTCAATCGCCGCGAAGTCGGCCAGAGCGCAAGCGTAGATCAGCAAGGATGCGTTATCGCCGGTCATATGCACCGAAGGCGCATATTTATCGGCACCGTCCAGTTCGGAGATCGGGATCTGTCCCAGCGAACGGCGGAGAGCGTCGAGCTGCTCAACCATGGCCCAGCGGTCGGCATGATGGGTTTTCAGGTAACCCAGTTCCGGCGCATTATAGGTTCCACGCCCGGGGCAGACGACAAGTGCGGTCTCTTTCATGCGACGGCTGCCATTGCTGCTGCGATGATCGATTCCCGGCTCGGCAAAACCAGCTCTGCGGCGGGACCCAGGGGTATGAAGCAATCCTCTGCGGTAATCCGGTGCGTCACATCGCCGCGTCCGGCTTCGGCCAGGATCGTCATCAGTTTCTCGCTCAAGCTGCCCGTCCGGCGGCTTTCGTCAACGATCAGGATATTCTGGCAATCCGCGATAGCCGCAACAATAGCGGCATCGTTCAGCGGGTGCAGCCAGCGCAAGTCGATAATCCGCAGATCAATGCCCGCTGCACGCAGTTCAGCCTCCGCCTGCCGCGAAAGAAAATAACCATTTCCGTAGGTTATGATCGCAAGTTCCGAACCATTCCCATGCTGATGCAACGCACCGAAAGGAATGCTCGTCGCTTCTGCCGGCGCGACATAGGGCGCTGTCCACGCCCCGTCATTTGCCTCTGCCAGATCCGTTGTGTGATAGAGCGCAATGGGTTCGACGAATATGACGACCTTGCCATCCTCATGCGCCATCCGCACGGATTCGCGCAGCATAGCGGGCGCATCGGCGGCATTTGACGGACAGGCAACGATGATGCCCGGAATGTCGGTCAACACTGCGAGGCTGTTGTCGTTATGGAAGTGCCCGCCAAAGCCCTTTTGGTAGGGAAGTCCTGCGATGCGGACGACCATCGGGTTGCGATATTGGCGGTTGGAGAAGAAGGATAGCGTCGCCGCCTCCCCGCGGATCTGGTCCTCGGCATTGTGCAGATAGGCGAGAAACTGGATTTCCGGGATGGGAACAAAGCCATTATGTCCCATGCCGATCGCAAGGCCCAATATGGTCTGTTCGTCCAGCAATGTATCGAACACCCGCGCCGCGCCGAACTTCTCCTGCAAGCCCTGCGTTACCCCATATACACCGCCCTTGCGCGCCACATCCTCGCCAAACAGCGCGATATTCGGGTAGCGCTGCATGAGGTCGGCAAGCGCAAAGTTTATCGACTTCGCCAGCGTTACAGGCTTGGCCAAATTACGCTGGTCCTTGGCGAACAGAGCGTCACGGGCCGGTTTATCGGGCAAAGGCGGCGACGTTTTGAAACCTTCGACGGGGTCAATCGACGCCATGACGTCAGTCGCCGTCTCGATCCGCGGCTTTGCCAGCGCATCCTGCGCCACATGGTCGACACGGGCGCGCATATCCTGATAGCGGTGGACTATCTCGTCCCCTGAAAGCCCCGCCTGTTCGTGCAAGATGCGCGCGCTGTGCAGCAGGGGGTCCTGCGCCTCGGCCGCCTCGATATTGGCGAGTGCGGAGTAGCTAGCCTCAACATCCGCGCCGGCATGCCCCATCAACCTGACGGTGCGCATATGCAAAAATACCGGTTTGCGTCGCGCCCGCGCATAGTCAACCGCCTCGCGGCACCCGCGCAGCGCATCGTTCAGGTCCGCCCCGTCGCATTGGATATAATGCAGAACCGGACGGTGCGCGAAGTTCGCTTCGATCCAGCCACCGGGTGTACGCACCGATATCCCGATGCCATTATCCTCGCACAGGAAGATGATCGGCATCGGTAAATGCTGATAGGCAGCCCAACAGGCCGAGTTGAACGCCCCTTGCGACGTCGAATGGTTTGCCGAGGCATCCCCGAAGGAGCACAGGATCACCGCATCGTGTGGCAGGATAGCGTCCTCAAGCTTCAACCGCTGTGCCATCCCAAGGGAGTGCGCCGCACCCACGGCCTTGGGCAGGTGCGAGGCGATGGTGCTGGTTTGCGGCGGCACGAACGTATTGGCGCAGCCCAAAACCTTGTGCCGGCCACCCGATATGGGATCGTCGGCAGAGGCCGCAAAGGACAGCGCCATGTCATATAGCGGAGTCAGGCCGCCGAACTGCTTCTTCCGCTGGATAAGGAACGCTGCGTCGCGATAATGCAGGAAGGCCATATCGCCCTGCCGCGTCGCGGCGGCCATCGCCGCAGTTCCTTCATGGCCCGAACTGCCGATCGAATAGAAAGTCTTCCCCTTGGACCGCCGCGCCCACAAATCGAGATGGCGGCTCATGATCTGGCTGTCGAACAGATCGACAAGTTGATGGGCAGGTGCAGTAACGGGAACCGAATTGCTGCGCGGTGCCGGAAAGTCATGGGCGGCGACGCGGCGCACAAAGGCTTCGTCAATGATGGCGGGACGGTCAAACATGACCAAGGGCTATAATATGCTGCGCGACGGAAAAGCCACAGTTATTTGGCAAATTCAATCGCGCGATTAAATTGCTGGATTTGCCAAAATTCGTTGATAGGATGGTGCCTGAGAGAGAGCTTATTCCCCAGGAAGTTATCCGAGTGAATATGTAATTGGCGGTTTGGCAAAGATGAACAGGAATGTCGCCACCCGATCCGCCGCTTAAGGAGGAGAGAGAAATGCGTCGATTTAATCAAATACTTACGGCTGCCTTGTGCAGCACGATGTTCGTTCCGGCTGTTTATGCCCAGGAAGCCCCACAGGCTGAAGAGGATAGCGGCAACGAACCGATCATCGTGACGGCTACGCTGCGCGCGATGGATGTTCAGGACATTCCATTGGCCGTTACCGCAGTCGCCCCGGAAGCGCTTGAGCGCGAAGGTGTCTCCGACATCAAGACGCTCTCCTCGATCTCGCCAAGCTTCAATATCCAGTCTTCACAGACTGAAACACAGGGCACGTCGATCAAGATCCGCGGCGTCGGTACCACCGGTAACAATACCGGTCTGGAAAGTTCGGTCGGCGTATTCATCGACGGGGTCTATCAATCACGCCCTGGTGTCGCACTGGGCGACCTTGTCGATCTGGAGCGTCTGGAAATCCTGCGCGGACCGCAGGGCACCTTGTTCGGCCGCAACACATCTGCCGGTGCATTGAATATCTCCACCAAGCGCCCCAGCCTTTCGGAATTCGAAGGTTTTGTGAACGCCAGCTATGGCAATTACGACTTCATGAATCTGCAAGGCGGCGTCAGCGTTCCGATTGCGCAGGATGTGGCCGGTATCCGCCTGTCCGGTACGTGGCGTAAGCGCGATGGCTATCTCAAGAGCACAACGGGTGCGGAAAGCAACAACCGCGACCGGTACATGCTGCGCGGACAGCTCTATATTGAACCCAATGCTGATGTCAGCATCCGCCTGCTCGCCGATTATTCGAAAGTCGACGAAAACTGCTGCGACGCAGTTGTCGTGCGCGAAACAGAGCTGGCACCCTTCTTCGCATTCCATGGCTTGACGACGGATGGTGTGGACGTATCGGGCCCGAGCGCGCTGAAAGGTCTCGATACCAACAGCCAATTGTTCAAAAATGGTGCCGAACAGTGGGGCGTATCGGCTGAACTCAAGTGGGATTTTGGTGGCGCGAAGCTGACTTCAATTACCGCTTATCGTGATTTCCAGTCCAGCTCGACACAGGAATCGGACTTTACCAGCCTGAATATATTTACCTCGGGTGCTGGTGGCTCCAATTCGCGACCCGGCATCCTGCCCAATGGCGACATCATCAAAACCTTCACGCAAGAACTTCGCTTGCAGGGAACCGCTTTTAACGACCACCTCGACTGGTTGGTCGGTGCCTTCTATTCAAAGGAAGACATCACATCGAACCAGTCAATGACCTTTGGTGCAGATTATCAGCGTGCAAATAGCGCGTTCAACTTTGCAAATGCCTTGGGCGTCAACCCGCTCTTTGCGCTGACGGCTTTGGGCAATGGTGGCATTCCGGTGAATTCGGCGGGGTCGTTTGCAGAAAATGTCTTCTCACAAAGTGCGAAGAGTTTTTCATTCTTCACGCATAATGTCATCAACTTCACCGATAAACTGAGCCTCACACTCGGCGCACGTTATGTCGATGAAAAGAAGACTGCATCCTTTGACCAGCTCAACGCCAGCAACGGCGCATGCCAAGCAAGCGTCAACGGTGTTCTGACCGGTGCCTTCACGGCAGCCTTGCTGCCCGGCGCCGTGCAGTCCGGCGTGGTTGGCCTGAACTGCTTCCCCTTCGCGGCACCGGTCACTTTGACCGCACCGGCCGGATTGGGCGGCGGTCTTGCAAGCCGCTTCCTGCCGCTGCCACGCGAATGGGCAAACGTCTTCAAGGATGACGAAATCACCTACACCGCGCAGGTAGGTTACAAGGCCAATCCGGACCTGCTGATTTACGCCGGTTACAGCCACGGCTTCAAATCCGGTGGTTTCAACCTTGATCCCACCGCTGCGAACCTGACCAACTCGGCTGCTGTTTTGGCCGGCGGTGGTACCGTTGCACCGGTCTTTGCCGATCCACGCTTTGAATCGGAAAAGGTCAACCAGATCGAAGTCGGCGTCAAAGCGACCTTCGGCCCGATCAAGGCGAACCTCGCCCTGTTCGACATGAAAATGAGCGACTTCCAGGTCCTGGAATTCACCGGTGTCCAGTTCCTGACCTTCAACGTCAATTCGGCCCGTTCCACTGGCGCCGAGCTCGAACTGTTCGGTGATTTCGGCAACTATGTAACCGGTAATCTTGCCATGACATATGCCGATGCCCGCTATCCGAGCGATTGCGCCGTTGGTGTTGCCCCGGGAGCATTGGGTTCGGTCACCCGCCTTTGCGGTCAGGATCTGACCAACGCACCGAAGTTCACCAGCGTGGTTGGTTTGACCTATGACGGCCCACTCAACAACTCCGGCTGGGGACTGCTGGTCAACGGCAGCATGAACTATTCGGACAGCCGTACCACACGGACAATCGATCTTGATACGAACGGTCTTCCTGTCCCGCTCGCGCGGCAGGAAAACTACTTCAAGATGAACGCACGCATCGGTCTCACAACACCGGACGAGCGCTTCACCTTTGAATTGTGGGGTACCAACCTGACCAACGAAATCACACGCGGCATCACTGCCAACACCCCGCTCCGCGGTGGTGCGGGCACACGTTCGCTGATCGGTTTTGTCGAAGAACCCCGCATGTACGGCCTGACCGTCCGCGCCAAGTTCTAAGAATCCAAATCAAAAAGGGGCGGCCTTCCATGGGGAGGCCGCCCCTTTTTTGTCGATATTCCGTTCGGGAAATTGTCGCCCTGCCACAGGTACAGGGTGACGGGAAACACGTTGACGGGGTGAGAGGAAGACGGTTTTCAAAAACCGCCGCCCTACCCTGTATAAAAAGCTTACGCCGCCGCCTTGTATAGCGTCGCGCCCTTGTCGGCCATTTCCCGGAAGCTTTTGGGCGGCGCGAAACGGCTGCCGAAACGCTGGGCGAGGCTGTCGGCGGTGCGGACAAAGTTTTCGAGGCCCACCGTGTCGATATAGCTCATCGGTCCGCCGGTATAGGGTGCAAAACCCCAACCGAAAATCGCTCCCAGATCCGCGCTTTGCGGGTCGCGAACGACTTCTTCCTCATAACATTGCGCGGTTGCAATCAACTGGATGTAGAGAAGGCGCTGCTTGACCTCTTCCACGGTTGGCTGGTTTTCCGCGAGCGGATAATGGTCGGCCATTCCCTGCCACAGGGACAGGCGCTCGCCCTTTTCATCATAGTCGTAGAAACCCGAGCCGAAGCGGCGGCCTTTGCGGCCCAGCTTCACCACCATCAGTTCCATGAACTCTTCGGTACCGCTCGGCTGGTAAGCATCGCCCAGTTCTTTCTTGGTCGATTGCATCACATCATAGCCAAGCTGCAAGGTGGTCTCGTCCAGCAATGCAAGGGGACCAATGGGCATACCGAGCGACTTTGCCGCATTTTCGATCAGGGCAGGCTTCACGCCTTCGGTCACCAGCTTCATCGCCTCGCCCATATAGGGTGGGAAAACGCGGTTGGTGAAGAAACCGCGTACGTCTTTGACGACGATCGGGGTCTTCTTGATCTTTGCATTATAGTCAAATGCCGCGGCCAATGCGCGGTCGCCCGACAATTCGCCCGGAATGATTTCGAGCAACGGCATCTTTTCGACCGGCGAAAAGAAGTGCAGCCCGATGAAAAGCTCCGGCCGGACGGAATTTTTCGCAAGTCCGGTAATGGGCAAGGTCGAGGTGTTGGAAGCAAACACGACGTCCGGACGAATGACGGCCTCCGCCTTTTTGATAACATCTGCCTTCACATCCGGGCGTTCGAACACGGCCTCGATAATCAGGTCAACATCCTTCAGATCGTCATAATTGTCCGTCGGTTTGATGCGGGCCATGAATGCCTCGCCTGCTTCCTTGGACATTTTACCGCGACCAACGGCCTTATCGATAATCTTGCGGCTGTAATCGACCGCCTTGTTGGCATCTTCCAGGCTACGATCAAGAACAACGACATCCATGCCGCCCTTCACCGTGACATGGGTGATGCCCGACCCCATCAGGCCGCCGCCCAATACGCCGACTTTCCTGATTTCCACAGGTGGCACATCCTTGGGACGACCCGCGCCCTTTTCCGCGGCCTGCTTGTTGATGAAAAGCGTGCGGATCATGTTTTTGGCCTGGCTGCCCGACAGCAGCTTTGTGAAATATTTGGATTCCACGCGAAGTGCCGTGTCGAAAGGAAGAATCGAGCCTTCGTACAGGCAGGACAAAATGGCCTTTACCGCGTCGAAATTGCCCTTGCTTTCCTTGTGCGCCATGGCGTTGAGGCCGATGAAAAGCTGGACCGAGCGTGGGTCCATAGCCCCTGCACCGCCCGGGAATTTGAAATCCTTCTTATCCCAGGGTGCGGTCGCCTTCGGATTGGCTTTCACCCATGCCTTGGCATTGGCGATCAGGTCCGCAGCAGGAACCACCTCGTGAACCAGACCCTGCGCCTTTGCCGTTGCGGGGTCGAGCGACTTGCCCTGAATGATCATCATGGCTGCATTTTGCAGGCCGATCAGGCGTGGTGTACGCTGGGTACCGCCGCCGCCGGGCAGCAGGCCGACCAGCACCTCAGGCATGCCGAGCTGGATTTTCGGATTATCGGCCACCACGCGGTAATGGCACGCGAGCGCGAGTTCCAGACCGCCGCCCAGTGCTAGGCCGTTCAGTGCGCAGGCGACAGGCTTGGCCGACGCCTGACCGCTGGCCAATGCCTTGGCTGTCTTGCCGCCCGACTCCATCTTGCGCAGCAAGGCATTCAGGGCAAATGCCTGATCAAAGGCTTCTTTCGTGCTGTTCGCCTTTGCGCCGCCCAGCATGGTAAGGTCCGCGCCCGCCAGAAATCCGGTGGGCTTGCCCGATGTAATGACAGCCCCCGTAATCGCGTCATTGGTGGTAAAATCATCCACCCATGCGCCGAATTCGGAGATCAGGTCACCATTCCAGACGTTCATGGTCGCGCCGGGAAGGTCGATGGTGACAAGCGCAATGCCGTCGCTGTCGATGTCGACTGAAAAACTTTTGTAGGTCATGTCTAAATCCCGATCAATTCACGCGTTCAATGATGGTCGCAGTGCCCATGCCTGCGCCGATGCACAGGGTGGTCAGTGCGGTCGATTTGCCGGACCGTTCCAGTTCATCCAGAACGGTGCCCAAAATCATTGCACCGGTCGCGCCCAGCGGGTGACCCATTGCGATTGCGCCACCATTTACGTTGATATCGCTATGGTCGATATTGAGCGCTTCCATGAAGCGCAGGACAACCGAAGCAAAGGCTTCGTTCAGTTCCCACACGTCAATGTCGCCCTTGTCCATGCCCGCACGTGCCAGCGCCTTTTGCGCCGCAAATTCGGGGCCGGTCAGCATAATGGCGGGTTCCGAACCGATGGATGCCATCGAAACGATCCGTGCGCGGGCCTTCAGCCCGTATTTCTCGCCAGCTTCCTTGCTGCCGATCAGGACAGCGGCAGATCCGTCCACAATGCCCGAGCTATTACCGGCATGGTGGACATGGTTGATCTTTTCGACTTCGGGATAGCGCATGATGGCAATGTCATCGAAACCGGGCATCATTGTGCCCATCATCTGGAACGCCGGAGCGAGAGAGCCCAGCGACTGCATATCGGTCTCCGGACGCATCAGTTCGTCATGATCCAAAACGATTTCGCCGATGACATCATGGATCGGCAGGATGGACTTGGCGAACCGCTTTTCGCTCCATGCCTTGGCAGCGCGCTTCTGGCTTTCGACGGCATAGGCGTCCACATCATCACGGCTGTAGCCATATTTGGTGGCGATCAGATCGGCAGAGATACCCTGCGGAATGAAATAGTTGGCAATCGCCGAACGGGGATCGATCGGCCAGGCGCCGCCATCGGACCCCATGGGCACGCGGCTCATCGACTCAATACCGCCGCCAATGGCCAGATCGCACTCGCCCGACTTGACCTTGGCCGCCGCGATATTGGACGCTTCGAGGCCCGAACCGCAAAAGCGGTTTACCTGAATACCGCTGGTCGTATGCGGATAACCTGCAGCCAGTACAGCGGTGCGCGTGATAACTGCGCCCTGTTCGCCGACGGGAGACACGCAGCCAAAGGCCACATCTTCGATTTCGTCGCCCGCAAGACCGTTGCGGTCGCGGATCGAGGCGAGCACTTGCGCGGCCAGATCCACCGGTGTGATTTCGTGCAGCGCGCCATCGGGTCGCCCCTTGCCCCGGGGGCTACGCACCGCATCATAAATATAGGCTTCGGTCATGGTATCTTCCTAGTTGGCAATTACGGCGCCTGCCGCAATCAGTTGGGATATATCGCTCTCGCCAAAGCCTGCTTCGGCAAGGATGGCAGCATAATCGCTGCCTTTTGTTGCAATTTCGAAATGGGTAGCCAGCGGCTGCGTTGCAAGACGTGGCGCGATTTGCGGATGCAGCCAGCGACCGTCCTGGACGACTGCCTGCCGTTCCGCGTTGGCGGGGTGAGACGCAGCCTCGACATAATCCAAGACCGGCGTCACGCAGGCGTCGGTACCGGCGAAAATCGCCTCCCACTCGTCACGTGTCTTGGTCGCAAAGACATCTTCCAGCATCTCGTGCTGCTTTGCCCATGCACCGAAATCAAGTTGCGCCCCGAATGCGTCGGCATCGATGGGCAGACGCTCCATCATCGCTGCAAAAAACTGAGGCTCGATGCAGCCCACCGCCATGAATTTCCCGTCGGCCGTCATGTAGCAGCGGTAGAAAGGAGCCGCGCCGTCGAGCAGGTTGGATTCACGCTTGGTCTGCCACTGGCCAACCCCGGCCATGCCGTGGACAAAGCTCATCAGGCTGTGCGTGCCGTCGATGATGGCTGCATCAACCACATTGCCCTTGCCCGTCCGTCCGCGCTCGATCAGCGCGGCCAATATGCCCGTCACAAGGAACATCGATCCACCGCCAAAGTCACCGACCATGTTGAGCGGCGGCACAGGCGGCTGTCCGTCCTTGCCAATGGCGTTCAGGACGCCGGTCATGCTGATATAGTTGATGTCATGGCCGGCCATCTGGCTCCACGGCCCGCTTTGGCCCCAGCCGGTCATGCGTCCATAGATCAGCCCCGGATTGATGGCGTGGCACGCATCGGGTCCGACACCCATGCGTTCGGTAACGCCCGGACGCAACCCTTCGATCAGGACATCCGCCTTGGCGACCAGTTTCAGCAAGGCGTCGACCGCCTCCGGCTTTTTCAGGTCGAGCACAATCGACTTCTTTCCGCGACCGTCCACAGCCTTGGGCAAGGACCGGCCCGGCCGGTCGATGACGACTACATCGGCGCCCATATCGGCAAGCAGTTGTCCGGCGTAGGGGCCGGGACCAATACCGGCGAGTTCAACAACCATGATGCCGGCCAACGGGCCGGTCTTGACAGGGGAATCAGTCATGGCATCCTTCCGTTACGGAATAGCGGCAGAGATATTTAACCGCACGATTAACCGCGGCCTTCTACTCCGTCCCGCAGGTTGACGCAAGCGTCAACTAACGGTTTTGACGCCCCTCAATCAGCGCGTCAACCACCGTCGGATCGGCCAACGTCGACGTATCACCCAAAGCAGCGAAATCATTCTCGGCAATCTTGCGCAGGATGCGCCGCATGATCTTGCCCGACCGCGTCTTGGGCAAGGCCGTGGTGAAGTGGATATGGTCGGGCGAGGCAATGGGGCCGATCTCGGTCCGGACCTGCTGCCGCAACTCGGCGTGCAGTTCGTCCGAAGGCTCCTCCCCCATATTCAGTGTGACATAGCAATAAATGCCCTGCCCTTTGATATCATGCGGAAACCCGACGACCGCCGCCTCGGCGACCTTGTCATGAAGGACCAGCGCGCTTTCGACTTCGGCGGTGCCCATGCGATGGCCGGACACGTTGATAACGTCGTCCACCCGTCCCGTAATCCACCAATAGCCGTCTTCGTCCCGGCGACAGCCATCGCCGGTGAAATATTTGCCCTTATAGGTCGAAAAATAGGTCTGCACAAAACGGTCATGGTCGCCATAGACGGTGCGCGCCTGCCCCGGCCAGCTATGTGTAATACACAAATTGCCGCTGGTGGCGCCGCCAATCTGTTCGTCGGCGAGCACTCCGCCTTCGGCATCGACCAGTTGCGGGCGGATACCGAAAAAGGGCCGGCCAGCGCTGCCCGGTTTCATGCCATGCGCACCGGGCAGGGTCGTGATCATCACGCCGCCGGTTTCGGTCTGCCACCAGGTATCGACGATGGGCAGTTTCCCCTCACCCACGGTCGCATGGTACCAGCGCCATGCTTCGGGATTGATAGGCTCGCCAACCGTACCCAAAAGCCGGAGCGATTGCCGCGATCGTGCCTTTACCGGCCCATCGCCATCGCGCATCAGAGCACGCAACGCCGTCGGTGCGGTGTAGAAGATATTGACCTGATGCCGGTCAATAATATCCCAGAACCGCCCGCTGTCAGGATAGCTCGGAATTCCTTCGAAGATCAGGCTGGTCCCGCCATTTTGCAGCGGGCCGTAGACAACATAGCTGTGCCCCGTGACCCAGCCGATATCGGCCGAACAGAAAAACACCTCGCCGGGTTTGTAATCGAAAACATAATGGAATGTCGTTGCGGTCCAGACCGAATAGCCGCCCACCGTATGCAGCACACCTTTGGGCTTTCCGGTCGAACCCGATGTGTAAAGGATGAACAGTGGGTCTTCCGCATTCATGGGTTCGCAGGGACAATCGCCCGAAACCTGCATGTCGTGGAACCAGTGATCACGACCCTCGCGCATGGCGATGTCCTCGCCAGTGTGCCGAATGACCAGCACAGCATCGACACCGGTCACCTTTTCAAGCGCAGCGTCGATATTCGCCTTCAATGGAACCGACTTGCCGCCCCGGACGGCGCTGTCGGCGCAAATCACAAAACGGCTGGCACAATCTTCGATGCGCCCCGCGATCGCTTCGGGCGAAAAGCCGCCAAAGACCACGCTATGCACGGCGCCGATGCGTGCGCAGGCAAGCATGGCCACCGCGCCTTCGACGCACATGGGCATATAGATTGTCACCCGCTCGCCCTTGGTAACGCCCAGTTGCTTCAGCGAATTGGCCATGCGGATGACATCGGCCTGCAAATCGGCATAGCTGACGCGGCGGGCATCTTGCGCGGGATCGTCCGGTTCAAAGATGAAAGCCAGTGCATCCCCGCGCCCTGCGGCAACATGACGATCCACCGCATTGTGGCACAGGTTCAGGACGCCATCTTCATACCATTTGATGTCGACCGGGTCATAAGACCAATTGGCGATTTTGGAAGGAGCGGTGAACCAGTCGAGCCGTTCGGCCTGCCTCGCCCAGAATCCGTCCGGGTCCGTAATGCTTTCGGCATAGAGACGGTCATAATCGCCTGCGGAACAATATGTGTGCTCGGTTGCGCTTTCGGGGACGGGAAACCAGTCCTGTTGCTCACTCACTTGCTCTCTCCTGCGCTGGGCCTTATGCTGCTGTCTGCTTAAGTGGAGTATGTCCGGTGATTCAAGGGTAAAGAGCAGAGCGCCTCTCGAAAAATCGTCCGTCGGTCTGAACCGGATTCGGCACGACGGTCGCCTTGAAGTCGAGTTTACAGGATTACCCCTATGCCCAAATTACAGAATAAATCCGCCCTCGTGACAGGGGGTGCACGCGGAATTGGCGAGGCCATTGCCCGTCGCTTTGCCCTTGAAGGTGCCGATGTCATCATCGGCGATATCGATGCCGAGACAGGATCTGCGCTGGCTGCCGAAATCGGCGGCCGTTTTTTCCCGCTCGACGTGGCATCAGAAGCAGACTGGACCAGTCTCGCAAGCACATTTCCCACGATCGACATTGTCGTGAACAATGCCGGTATTACCGGTTTCGAGGACAGCCCCGGACCGCACGACCCCGAACATGCAACATTGGCCGAATGGCACCGCGTCCACGCCGTCAATCTGGACGGTACTTTTCTGGGATGCCGCTATGCGATCGGCGCGATGCGGGCAAAGGAGGCAGGATCGATTATCAACATGTCCTCGCGCTCCGGCCTTGTAGGAATACCGGGTGCCGCGGCCTACGCCTCGTCAAAGGCGGCCATTCGCAACCACACAAAATCCGTCGCGCTTTATTGTGCGCAGCAGGGCCTCAACATCCGCTGCAATTCAATCCATCCGGCGGCCATTTTGACGCCCATGTGGGAAGCATTGATCGGAGACGGCCCGGACCGCGAGCAACGCATGGCAGCGATGGTAGCGGATACGCCGTTGAAACGGTTCGGTACGGTAGAGGAAGTCGCCACCATCGCCCTGATGCTGGCATCGGATGAGGCCGCCTATATGACCGGCAGCGAGATTCATCTGGACGGCGGACTTCTGGCCGGCTCAGCAGCGTCGCCGGGCGGGTAACGGACTTGTCAATGTAACGGGAGCGAACGGATATTATTCCGGCCGCTCCCGCCAACAAAATGGCATTTTATTCCATGCGCTCTGCGAAGCATTTTTTCAAAGCTGCCTGTTCCAGCTTCGCATCGCCCAGACCTTTGGCGGATGCACGGCATCTGCGGAACGGAGTGCTGGCATCAGCCAATTTCATCGCGGCAGCAGCGTCGTACCTTGGGGATAGCTTGCCATCGGCACCAAATGCGACATTCTGCGCAACTTGTGCCATCAGTTCACGGCCAACGGGCAGACGTGCACGCTTGCCGGTGATGAATCCGGCAAAAACCCCGATGGCGATCACGCCAACACCGGTTGCGACTGTGTTGCCTTCACCTTCCTGCCGGAAACTGCCGGACAAGGGAACTTGTGTTCCGTCCAGATAGATGCTCCGGAGCTCAAATTCCATTTTGCCGGACTTTCCAAATGCCCCCTTGCCTGTCCGCCAGGTAATTTCCGCGGTTGCCGGTGTCCCGCGCGGGATCACAACAGTTTGTCCAACAGTTACATCGTTCAGAACGGTCAGGCGAAATTCGTCGCCTTCCTTATGCGTACTGCTGTTGACTTCTTCCGTTACGGCGAGAGTGATGGGCGTTCCCGCATTAAGGACAAGATCCTTGGGCGCCTGTGGTTCGGCAATTATTTGAGCCGGTTCCGAATTTGCCTGTGCTGTACCCGGATTTACTTCCTGGGCGGAAGCTATTGTGGACAACGCACAAAGACTGACCGCGCACAAATAATGTGCCGCAAAATTGAATTTCATAAATTTCCCCATTTTTACACTGGATGATCCAGATGTTTAACGGGATAGACGGCCCCGGTTAGCTGTCAACAACAGACTGTTTGGACGCTGTGTAAATTAATCCACATCCTCGACCGCAACCGCCTCGCCTGTCACGCGTTGTGCCAGCGCGGCGGCGATGAAATTGTCGAGGTCCCCGTCAAGCACGTCCGACGGCGTGGGCGATGTGACGCCGGTGCGCAAATCCTTCACCATCTGATAGGGTTGCAGAACATAGGACCGGATCTGGTGGCCCCAGCCGATTTCGGTCTTGGCCGCATATTCCCCGCTCGCCGCCTCTTCCCGCTTGCGCAATTCCGCTTCGTACAGGCGGGCCTTTAGCATGCCCATGGCGGTCGCGCGGTTTTTGTGCTGGCTGCGGTCGTTCTGGCTGGCGACGACAATGCCCGAAGGTTTGTGGGTGATACGGACCGCAGAATCGGTGGTATTAACATGCTGTCCACCCGCACCCGATGCGCGGTAGGTGTCAATTTTCAGGTCACCTTCATTGATTTCGATATCGATATTGTCGTCAATGACGGGATAGACCCAGACGCTCGAAAAGCTTGTATGCCGCTTGGCCGCGCTGTCATAGGGCGAAATGCGAACGAGACGATGCACACCGCTTTCGGTCTTTGCATAGCCATAGGCGTTTTCGCCCTTCACCAGCATCGTGGCCGACTTGATACCCGCCGTGTCGCCTGCCTGATAATCGACCATTTCGACCTTGTATCCGCGCTGTTCGGCCCAGCGATAGTACATACGCTGCAGCATTTCGGCCCAGTCCTGGCTTTCGGTGCCGCCGGCGCCTGCGTGGATTTCGATGAAGGTGTCGTTGCCGTCCGCCTCGCCCGACAACAGGGCCGAAACCTTGTCGCGGTCGGCACGGTCGGCCAACGCCTTCAGCGATGCCGCGCCTTCATCGGCAAGGGCGGTGTCGCCTTCCATCTCGGCAAGCTCGATCAGCTCTACCGTACCACTTTTGTCGGCGTCGATTTCGCGCACGGTCGCGATGGCCGCATCCAGACGGCGGCGTTCGCGCATTACCTCTTCGGCTGCCTTGGGATTGTCCCAAAGAGTGGGATCTTCGACCTTGGCGTTTAGTTCGTCCAGACGACGCAGGGCGCGGTCCCAATCAAGCGACATCTTGACCAGATTAAGGGCAGCATCAATGCGGGCAACATAGCCTTCTGCGTCGGCGCGCATGGGGAAACTCCAAAAGGGAATGAAATCAGGTTGGCGGCCTTTAGCCGATTAGCGGCCCAAGTCAAAGGTGGCTTGACTAATGTTGAGGGTCAGGACCTTGGCCTTTCATTGAGCAGTTTGACCAATTTTGTGATCGAACCGAATTGCGCAATGGTTTTACCCAGCAATTCACGGTCGCGTTTGGGGTTGAGCGTAGCGCTTTCAAACATGTTGCCCGTCTGCAGGGTCACAATCAGGTCACCGCCCAGAAACAGCGCGGCCAATCTGTCACCTTCAAATTCCCGCTCCAACTCGATCAGCCGTTCGCAATAGGCAGGGTGGACAAGATAGCGGGCCTCCACCTGATCGGTGCCGTAGACGTCGAACGCATCTTCGAACCGCGGATCGACCATCTTGATCCGTTCCAGCGTCTGGCCATTATAACTTTTGCTGTCCCCGAACAGGGTGATCTTGAACCCGTCGCGGCGGACAAGGGTTGTACCCATGAAAGGCCGTGCAAACTGGAACCGCAGCACGACGCCTTCGAATTTGGTGACGGTGCGCCGGTTCTTTCCCGACCCCTGCTCTTCGGTCAGCTTGGCTTCGTATAAAAGGAAGTCGGTGCCGTCGATTGACCCGTGCCACTGGTCTTGCAGATATTTGCCGTCATAGGTCGGCAACAAGCCATAGGTCCGGGCATTTTCGAATTCCTGTCCGGAAAAGGCGGCGACCGAATAGTCCAGTTGCAAGCTGCGGGCGAGCGCGCCGTTCATTTCATGCTTGAGCGAATTGATCATCTTCTGCCGGATGTTGCTGGCCCACGCCAATGCGCCACCCCCCACGACACTCGCCGCAAAATAGCCGATTTCCGACAGCCCGAAGATGTGGAAAATAAACCCGACCAGCACCGCAGAAACAATGCCGCCCGCGCCGGTCCAGATCATCTTTTCCTTCGCCTTGGCCCGTTCCGCCATCAGGGAATCAAGCCGACCCTGCAGGCCGTCCGCCATCAGCGTGTCGACATCGGGCAACGCTATCATCTTTGCTTTCCCCCTTTCCCCGTGATAACCGATGCTATCGATCGTTACAGGGGGAGTAAAGCGATGGGATTGGTCATCATTGGTATTGTCGTTTTTTTGGGGTTGATTGCAATCCTGATCTATAACCGGCTGGTCGGTTTGCGGCAAAATGTGCGGCAGGGTTGGGCCGATATCGACGCCCAGTTGCGCCAGCGGCACGACCTGATTCCCAATCTGGTCAATACGGTCCAGGGCTATGCCACGCATGAAAAATCGACACTGGATGCCGTAATTTCCGCCCGCAACTCCGCCTTGGGCGCCGCAAACCCCGCTGCTGCGGCGGCTGCGGAAAACGGACTTTCGGGTGCATTGAAAAGCCTGTTTGCCTTGGCGGAAAACTATCCGGACCTGAAAGCCAACCAGAATTTCCAGACCTTGCAGCATGAACTGGCTGATGTGGAGGACAAGCTGGCGGCGGCACGCCGGGCCTATAATGCCGTTACGGCCGACTATAATGGCGCACGGCAGGCTTTCCCCGCCGTGCTGTTCGCCAGTGCGTTCGGTTTTGGCGAGGAGAAATTCTGGGAATTGGGCGCAGAAGAACGCCCAACGATCAGCGCCGCTCCGGAAGTTAAATTCTAGGCAGTCTGTATAAATACCGGCAAGGGGCGGTTATCAGTAAATCCCGCCTTCTTGCTGGATAAATTCCTGATCGCGCTTGGTTGCCGAGCTTGGCCCCTGCCCTGTGTTGGCATTGCCGGAACCGCTCTTGGAATCCGAAGATTCCTTCTTCTTGGGCTTATCGCCGCGGGCCGCCAGTTCATCCTGCCTTATGGAGCGTTTGGGCTCCGTCTCCGCCTTGAACGCTTCCCAGATCACTGCGCTTTTGGGATCATCCCCCGGCCATGCGCCATAGACGCGCTTACCGCTTTTGCGGTCGATCCGCACGAGGCGCGTGCCTGCGGGCGCAATGAAGGGCGTCTTGGGCATGCCGGCCATGGCGACACGCGCAAATTGTTTAAACACAGGCGCCGCTAAGGATCCGCCCTGGGCATAGCCGCCCATATTGCGCGGCTGATCAAAACCCAGATAGAGCCCCGCCACCAATTGCGGTGAGCCACCGATAAACCACACATTGGTCGGCCCGGTCGTGGTTCCGGTTTTGCCGAACAGGGGACGGTCGAGATCGCGCAAAATCGTCGCTGTCCCGCGCTGGATGACGCCTTCTAACATATGGACGGTCTGATAGGCGGTTATCGGATCCATCACCTGCTTACCCGACGCAGCAAAACGCGGCATGGGCTTGCCATCCCAGTCTTTCGCCCGGCACCGGTTGCATGGTTTCCAGTTCTCCGGAAAGATAACCTTCCCTTTCCGGTTCTGCGCATAATCGATCAAGGTCGGCTTCAGTTCCCGGCCATGGTTGACGAGCATCGAATAGGCGTTGACCATCTTCAGAACGGTCGTTTCCCCTGCACCCAAGGCATAGGACAGATAGTCGGGATAGTCGCCGATCCCCATCGCCCGGAATGTATCGGTCACATTATCCATCCCGGAATCCGCCGCGGCACGGACGGTCATCAGGTTGCGCGACTGTTCCAGACCCCAGCGCATCGTCTGCGGCCCTGCCCCGCCACCACCAAAGTTGCGGAAGCATTTTTGGCCCAGCGATGCGCCTTGCCAGACACAATAGGGGCCATCGACGATGATCGAGGTCGGAGTCATACCGTTGTCGAGCGCAGTCGCATAGACGAAGGGTTTGATCGTTGAGCCCGGCTGGCGCTGCGCCTGGGTTGCCCGGTTAAAGCTGGATATCCGGTTATCGAAACCGCCCTGTATGGCAAGCACCCGGCCGTTCAGCGGGTTTTGCACCACCATACCGCCGCCCACTTCAGGCACGGAACGGACGGAGAAGCTGTTCGCACCATTGGGCACAACGGCGATGACATCGCCTGCCTTCATGGCTGCAGGGCCGCCGTTCAGCAGGCCGACCGTACCGTCTGCAAAGCCGACCCGGCCTTTTCCAAGCGCAACACCTGCGCGCCAGTTGGCGTAATCGATGCTGATATTGGTTGACGCAAACCGCGATGCCCATTTGTCATCGGACACATCGATCGTGCCCATATTGGCTTTCCATGCCTTGCCCGCATTATAACGCAGCAGCCCATCGCGCAGCGCCTGTGTCGCGGCCAACTGATATTCCGGGTTCATGGATGTACGAACCCATAAGCCACCGGCATAGACGCTATAGGGACCATCCTTGTCGGTCTCGCCGAATTTCTCGATCAACTGGCGGCGGACTTCTTCGGTGAAATAACCGCCGATATTCTTGTAACCCGTCCCGCGCTGCGCAATCAGTCCCAGGGGCATGGCCCGGGCATCGGCCATCTGCTTTTCGGTGATCCAGCCATTGGCGAACATTTCGCCCAATACCCAGTTGCGTCGCGCGATTGCCGCGTCCGCATTTTTGGCGCGGCCATAACGCTCCGGTGCCTTTGGCAAAATGGCGAGAAACGCCATTTCATGCAGTTGCAACTGGTCGACGCTCTTGCCGAAATAGGCCTGCGCTGCCGCTTCAACGCCGAACGACTGACGTCCAAGCGCAATTTCGTTGAGGTAAAGCGACAAAATCTGCGGCTTGGTCAGCGCGCTTTCGATCCGCTTGGCAAGGATCGCCTCCTTCACCTTGCGTGTGTAGCTATATTCATTGGTGAGAAGCAGGTTTTTGGCCACCTGCTGCGTAATTGTCGACGCCCCGCGCGAACGGCCACTGCTGAACATATTATCGAAAACCGCCGAGGCGATGCCCGGATAGTCGATACCGCCATGGCTGAAAAAGGTCTTGTCCTCCGCCGCCAGATAGGCGCGGATCAGCAACCGGGGGAAATCGGCATATTCCAACTGGACCCGGCGTTCGCGCGCATAGCTTTGAAAGGGTTCGCCATGTATATCGCGCACTACGGTGGGCAACGGCGATTCATATTCGATCAAAGCATCCGCATCAGGAAGGTTACGTGCAAAAACCACCCAGAAAAGCAAAAGCAGAAGAAAGGCGGCACCCGCGGCGTAAACCATCCAGCGGAAACGCTTGCGCTGCCACCATATTTGCCATTTGCCGATAAAACCATCGACGTCGCGCTTCAGTTTGTAACTGATGTTTGTCGGTTCTTCGGGCGGGGTCACGGCTTCGGTCATTACCGGCTCTCTCTAGCCGATTTGTTGCCAAGGTCCAGAATGTTAATCTGGAACCCGGCCTGTTTTTACCTCTATTGCGACGCAAGCCGACGGGCGAAATGGATCTGGATCGCGTTCGCGACACTGCGGGCAACCTTTTGCCTTCCGGATTCAGAACCCAAAAATTCCACATCCTCTTCATTGCTGAGATAGCCTGTTTCAAACAGGACCGACGGCGTGTCGGGTGCTTTCAGCACAACAAATGAGGCAAAGCGGTGCGAATTGGTTCGTATTCGCATATTTGGCCGCGATTCGCGCAGCAGCAATCGGGCAAATTCCGCAGACACGTTCATCGTTTCGCGCTGCGTCAAATCGATCAGGATCGACGACACATCCGCATCCGCACCGCCCAGATTGACGCCGTTGATGATGTCGGACTTGTTTTCACGGGATGCGAGCCGCTGCGCCTCACGGTCCGAAGCGACTTCGGACAATGTGTAGACCGTTCCCCCGCCCGCCTCGGGATTTTCGGCGCTGTCGGCATGGATCGAGATAAACAGGTCCGCGTTCATTTTCCGCGCGATTCCGTAACGGTCCTGCAGCACCAGAAACTTGTCGGAATCGCGGGTTAGCGCGACGCGGATGCGCCCGCTTTTCAAAAGCTCGCTGCGGATTGCCCTTGCAATCGCCAGTGTCACGTCTTTTTCGCGCTTCCCGCCATGCGGGCTGATCGCGCCCGGGTCATGCCCGCCATGTCCGGCATCAAGCACGACCAGAGGCAGGCTTTTGTCCTTGGGGCCGCTGATAACCGGCAACCCTTTGCCGATACGCGAAACAATCGGTGCTGACACTTCATAACGCCGTTTCGGCGGCTCGGCGCGAAAAGCCTGCTTTTGGGTGGACAACAATGTTTGCGGCGCAACAACCGGCGCAACCTGGTCCCGGACAGGATGTACCGGCGGGAAAGACATGGCCATATAAAAGGCAGGCAGGATCGCTACGGAGAGCATGTCGGCCTTATGCGTTTTTGACAGGCACACGGTCCAGAATTTTCTTTCATGCACGATTGTCCGGCATGAATATCCCCGGAACAGGCGGGGTTCCTGTCCCAATCGGTTGCAGAAGTCGAAGCAATCCTGCATCCAATCACATTCGCGCACATGGATTTCACGCATTCCCTTGCCGTTAGGTCAAACGGGTGCTAGCTATGCGGTGTGGGGCTTATATTCTTTGGTCCCTTTTATCGGGGCCACATCGTTTCGTGGCCGTTTAACAGGTTGACGCTGCATGAAGCATGATATTTCCGCCACCGCCGCCCTTGAAGGGAACGGCGTATGGGCTGGAAATCAAGCGCGCGCGAAATTCGCCCGCCATGCGCAAGCAGCAGACGCAATTTTTTCTTATCCACCATATCGCCATGCCGACGCCGACGCCCCGCGTCCGATGCGGCCTGGCATCAACAATAGGGCGGGCGGCCGACGGCTGACAACCGGAGCGGTCACTCGCTGGAGTAAATTCAATGACCACGCGTATGCTCATCGACGCGCGTCACCGGGAAGAGACCCGGGTCGCCGTCGTTACAGGAAACCGGATTGAGGAGTTTGATTTTGAGTCAGCCGAGCACAAGCAGCTCAAAGGCAATATCTATCTCGCAAAAGTAACCCGGGTCGAACCGTCGCTTCAGGCGGCATTCGTCGATTATGGCGGCAACCGCCACGGATTCCTGGCTTTTGCCGAAATCCATCCTGACTATTACCAGATACCGAAAGAAGACCGCGAGCGTCTCTTGGCCGAAGAAGCCGAGGCTGCTGCGGAAGAAGCCGCACTTCGCGAGCAGGAAGAGGAAGAGAGCGAAGAGCCTTCCGACATCATGCAGGGTTCGGAAGAGCGCGAAGACGAAGTATCCGATTTCATCGAGATCGAGAGCGACGACAGCGTCGAAACCATCGACATGAGCGAGGGTGAAGAGCCTGATCTCAGCACCAATGGCGACGATACCGCAGAAGAAAATGCGCGTGACGAAGCCGGTTCGCGCAACAACCGCCGCCGTCGTGGCCGCGGCGGACGCAATGGCGGCGAAGGCCGTGCGCCCAAGGCGAGCGACGAAGTACGTGCCAAGCGCATGAACCTGCGTCGCCGTTACAAAATCCAGGACGTTATCCACCGCCGCCAGGTGTTGCTGGTCCAGGTCGTCAAGGAAGAGCGTGGAAATAAAGGCGCGGCGCTGACCACCTATCTCAGCCTTGCAGGCCGCTATTGTGTCCTGATGCCCAACACCTCGCATGGTGGCGGCATCAGCCGCAAAATCCACAGCGCCGCCGACCGCAAGCGCCTGAAGTCGATCATTTCCGACCTCACCCTGCCCGCGACCATGGGCTGCATCATCCGCACCGCCGGACTTGCCCGGACAAAACCCGAGATCAAACGCGATTTCGATTATCTCGCACGTTTGTGGGATGAAATCCGTGAGCGTACGCTGCGCGGTTCCGCGCCCATGCTGATCCACACCGACAGCGATCTGATCAAGCGCGCCATCCGCGACATCTATAACAAGGATATCGAGGAAGTTTTTGTCGAAGGCGCCGAAGGATATAAGGCGGCCAAGGATTTCATGAAGTTGCTGATGCCAAGCCACGCCAAGCGTGTGCAGCATTATGCGGACCCCGTTCCCTTGTTCCAGCGCTACCATGTCGAAGACCAGCTGAACGCCATGTATCAGCCGATCGTGCAGTTGAAGTCGGGCGGCTATATCGTCATCAACCCGACCGAAGCGCTGGTGTCCATCGACATCAACTCGGGACGGTCAACCAAAGAGCATGGCATTGAAGCCACCGCGCTTTCCACCAACCTTGAGGCCGCGCGCGAAATTGCCCGCCAATTGCGTTTGCGCGACATGGCCGGTCTGGTCGTTATCGACTTTATCGACATGGAACATCATTCCAACGCCCGCAAAGTAGAGCGGGCAATGAAGGAAGCGCTGAAACACGACCGCGCGCGGATCCAGGTTGGCCGCATCTCGGGCTTCGGCCTGATGGAAATGAGCCGCCAGCGTCTGCGGACCGGCGTGCTGGAGGCATCGACCCGCCAATGCCCGCATTGCGAAGGCACAGGCCTTGTCCGCACCGCATCGTCCGCCGCCTTGTCCGCCCTGCGCCTGATCGAAGAGGAAGCCGCAAAGGGCAATGGCAGCCAGATTGTCCTGCAAGCCAGCCAGGAAGCGACGATTTACTGCCTCAACAACAAGCGCAGCGAACTGGCAGATATCGAGGAACGCTATCATGTCCGCGTTCTGATCGTCCCCAATGGCGAAACCGAAGGCGCGAAGCTGGCTGTCAGCAGTTCCGGCCCGCGGCCGGAAGCTCCTGTTGCCTTGCCGCCTATTGTCGACCTCGAAGAGGATGATTTCGAAGAGGAAATCGACGACACCGAAGGTGACGATGAAGAAGTCAGCGAACCGCGCCGTGCACGCGACGACCGCCCCCGCGAAAATGGCGAAGGTGGCGAAGGTCGCCGTCGCAAGCGTCGCCGTGGCCGCCGGGGTGGCAAATCGCGCGATCGCGAGGAGCGTCCCGAAAATGGCGAAACCCAGAGCGATGCTGCTGCGGAAAGCACCGAACAAAATGATGCAGCAGAAGCACCGGCATCTGAAGAGTCGAAGCCAAAGACGCGCCGTGGCCGCAGAGGCGGACGCGGCCGTGACCGTGGCGAGGCCGAAACGGGTGTAACCGAGGCGGAAACCAGCGAGGCACCGGCCGTCGTTGCGGCAGAACCGGAAGCTGCCGAACCGGTTGCCGACGAAAAGCCGAAGCGCCGTAGCCGGGCAAAGCCGAAAGCCGAAAAGGCTGTCGCAGCGGAAGCTGCCGAAGCGCCGGCAGAGGCCGAGCCTGCCAAAAAGGCGGCGCCGAAGAAGCGCGGTAAGGCAAAAGCCGAAACGCCCGCCGCTGAACCGGAGGCCGTTGCAGAAGAAGCAGCGCCTGCAAAAGCCAAAGCGCCCCGTAAAAAAGCCCCTGCAAAGGAGGCGAAAGCAGAGCCCGCCGCTGAATCAGCGGCAGAGAGTGACGCACCGCCGCGCACCGGCTGGTGGCAGCGTACATTCGGTTGATTAAACCGGCCCTACACAAAGATTACCCCGCCTGTGACAACCGGCGGGGTTTTCTTTGTGGTGCCCAAACCGATTCTTCATTGCCTGTTCACTTTGTTGACGCCACAACGGCGCACATGTTGAGCATATCACTTCGCCATCTGCGGGCACTTTTGGCGTGCATCCTCGCCCTGACCCTGTGCGTGCAGCCAGCGATGGCGCAATCCATTCTGCGCGATGCCGAGACCGAAGCCTTTTTCGAAGAAATTTCAGCGCCGCTTATCCGCGCGGCTGGCCTTGATCCTGCCAATGTCGACATTGTCCTGATCAACGACCGGTCGATCAACGCCTTTGTCGCGGGCGGGCAGATTGTCTATATCCACAGCGGTCTTATCGAGGCGGCCAAAACGGCCAATGAAGTGCAAGGCGTTATCGCCCACGAACTCGGCCATATCGAAGGTGGCCATGTTATCCGCTATTCCGACGGTGCAAGTGCAGCCGGCGGGATCAGCATCGCCACACTGATCTTGGCGGCCGCCGCCATTGCCGCAGGTGCGGGCGAAGCCGGCATGGGAATCATGGCCGCGGGACAGCAGGCCGCTCTAGGCAAGTTTCTGGCGTTCAGCCGTGCGCAGGAAGGTACCGCAGACGCCTCCGGTGCGCGCTATCTTTCCGCCGCCGGGATTACGGGCAAAGGTTCGATCAACTTTTTCAAAACGCTCCAAAATTATGAATTCCGCCTCGGCATTCCGCAGGAGGATAGCTACGGCCGCACGCACCCCTTGTCGGGCGAGCGTATTTCGGTGCTGGAAGATACCTATTCAAAGGACCCCGCCTGGAACAAACCGCTCAACCAGAAATGGGAAGATGACTTTAAACGCATCAAAGCCAAACTGACGGGCTTTTTGGCGGATCCCAAGGCAACGATGCGGGACTATCCCGAAAAGGACAAGAGCGTCCCTGCCCGCTATGCCCGCGCCTATGCCTGGCATAAGGGCGCCTATCCGCAAAAGGCGCTGGAGGAATCCTCGTCGCTTGTCGCAGCCGCGCCCAATGATCCTTATTTCCTCGAACTTCATGGCCAGATCCTGCTGGAGTCCGGAAAGCCGGCCGAAGCGGTGCAGCCGCTCCGCAAGGCGGTCGAACTGACAGGTAACCAGCCGTTGATTGCCGCGATATTCGGCCATGCGCTGATCGCCACCGAAGACAAATCGAACCTGGATGAGGCAGCGACCGTTTTGAAGGCTGCGGTCACCAAAGATAACCAGAACCCCTTTGCCTGGTACCAGTTGGGCGTTGTCTATGAACAAAAGGGCGATACCGCACGGGCCGCGCTTGCCAGCGCCGAACGGTATCTGATGGAAGGTGCACCCCAATTTGCATTACCAAATGCGCAGACGGCGATGGCGGGACTGCAGGAATATACGCCCGACTGGATCCGTGCGCAGGACATCAGCATGGTTGCCGAAGCACAACTGGCGCAACTGAAAAAGCGGCGGCGTTAAATCCCGCACCCTGTGAACCCTGGCCAATTTTCCCTTTTCGCGTAAAGCCCCCGACATGAACGACACCGTTAAAAACAACCGCATCCCCCTGATTATCGCAGCATTGGGGGCTCTCGTGCTGATCATCGTCGGCCTGTACCTGTTTGACCGTCCATCACCGGACACCTCTGCCACCGCCGGGGCAAAGGCAGAGCTAGCCGCAATCGCCGCAGATTCCGCCGTAGCCGCAGCCGGGATGTCGGATGCGCAGCGCGAAGCGACCAAGGCGCTTGTCCGGGCCACTTTGCTGGAAAATCCCGAAATCATTACCGAAGCGGTCGAAATCCTGCAGCAACGCGAATCTGCCAAACGGCTTTCATCGGTTCAGGACAAGGTGACCACGCCCTTCCCCGGTGCCGAAGCGGGCAATCCGAAGGGTGATGTCACATTGGTCGAATTTACCGACTATAGCTGCGGATTTTGCCGCGCGAGTGTCGCCGACGTGAAGCGTCTTTTAAAGGATGATGGCAATATTCGCCTGATTTATCGCGAGCTTCCCATTTTGTCGCCCGCCAGCCGCGAAGCAGCGGCATGGGCCCTCGCCGCCGCGGCGCAGGGCAAGCATCAGGCGTTTCACGACGCGATGTTCGCCGCAGGCCCGCCAAGCCCGGCCACGATCAGGGCTGCCGCAACAAAGGCGGGGCTGAACATGGCCGCGGCCCAAAGCTTTGCCGCATCACCCAAGGTCAAGGCCGAGATAGAAGGCAATCTGGCGCTGATGCAGCAGGTGGGTTTCAACGGCACGCCCACATTTGTGATCGGTAGCCAGATCCTTGAAGGTGCCTTGGGCTATGATGCGCTGAAAGACGCGGTTGCCAAGGCACGCAAACAGAAATGAGGATGACGGCTGACGCGTGAAAGACAGGCGTCAGGCTTTCTTCCCCTGCGCAATCACATACCATTCGACCGAGCCCTTGCGGCTGGCGGGTGGTTTGGCGTGTTTCACCGTCGTGAAGTTGTTTTTTAGGATCGACAGCAAGGCAGGGTCGGTGCCGCCTGCAAAAACCTTGGCAACGAAATCGCCACCGGGTTTCAGCACGTTGACGGCGAAATCCACAGCCGCCTCGACCAGCCCCATCGTCCTCAGATGGTCGGTCTGCTTATGTCCGACAGTATTGGCCGCCATATCCGACAGGATCAGGTCCGGCGCCCCGCCCAGCGCCTCGATGAGGCGATCGGGCGCGCTATCGTGCATGAAATCCATCTCGAACAGGGTAACCCCTTCCAGCGGTTCGACGGGTAACAGGTCGATACCGACAACAGCCGCTTTCGGGATCTGGCGACGCACGACCTGCGCCCAGCCGCCCGGTGCAACGCCCAGATCAACCACCGCGCGCTTACCGCGCAAGATATGGAATTTCTCGTCCAGTTCGATCAGCTTATAGGCTGCGCGGCTGCGAAAGCCTTCCGATTGGGCGCGGCGCACATAGGGGTCGTTCAACTGTCTTTCCAACCAGCGGGCCGATTGCACGGTGCGCCTTTTGGCTGTTTTGACCTTTTGCCGGCCCGCAACGCTGCGGCCGGAATTTTTCCCGCCAAAGAGATTGTCCGCCATATCAGTTACGCCGGTTACGACGCTTGGCATCGCTCGCCATCAGGGCGCGCAATATGCCTTCACGGATCCCGCGATCCGCAACGCCCAGACGTTCACCGGGCCAGATATCAAAAATGGATTCCAATATGGCGCATCCCGCAACGACGAGGTCGGCCCGTTCATGGCCGATTGTGGGAAACTCCGCGCGCCCCTTGATTGGCCGGCTCGCCAGTTCACGGCTGATGGCGCGCATCGCCTCTGTGGGCAGGTGCAGCCCGTCCACGGCACGGCGGTCATAGCTTTGCAGTTTCAGATAGACGCTGGCCAGAGTCGTGACAGTCCCCGATGTTCCAAGCAACCGATGATGCCCGCCGTCCTTGGGCAGCCGCGCGGCAAATTCCGCAAAGCTTGCGCTCACCTTGTCCCGCATCGCCTGATAGGTTGCGGCGAGACTGTCCGGATCGTCCGAATCCTGCCGTTCGCTTTCGGTCAGCGACACGACACCCCACGGCACGCTGACCCAGTCCAGTATTTCGGGTACAACACCGTCGGTCGACACCAGGACAAGCTCGGTCGAACCACCGCCTATGTCAAAAATCAGGGCAGGCCCCTCGCCTTCCTCAAGCAGGGCGTGGCAGCCCATCACCGCAAGGCGCGCCTCTTCCTTGGGGCTTATGATATCAAGATGTATGCCGGTTTCACGCTTTACGCGCTCGATAAACTGCGCTCCGTTCACGGCCTGACGGCATGCTTCGGTCGCCACCGACCGCGCAAGAACGACATTCCGTTTTTTCAGCTTTTCCGCACAAACCGATAAAGCTTCAACCGCGCGATCCATGGCCTCGTCGCTCATCCGTCCGGTCGAGGTCAGGCCTTCGCCCAAGCGGACAACGCGGGAAAAGGCATCAACCACCGTAAAGTCATCACCGCCAGCTTTGGCGATCAGCAACCGGCAGTTGTTCGTGCCAAGGTCAAGCGCGGCATAGGCCGTCCGTTCAAACCAGTTACGCCGGGAAAGCGCGCTTTCCTTCGCCTCTTCGGCGCCTGCCATTTCCGGCTGGGCCTGATAGGCTGCGTCTGCTGTAGCGCGTGCATTTTGGGATGGTCGCTTTGCGGAACGCGCAGCGACATTGGCCGAAGCCGGCTGCCCATTAGCAGCCCTTGGTGCCGCTTTCTTGCGACGGGGCGATTTCCTGCCTTTACGCCCACGTGCCTTATGCGGCGATGGTGCGATATTTTCGCCCATGGCCGTAACTCTCTTCTTATTTTCTATCCGGTTCGGATAACCCGCCGGTACCTGACGCCAGTGCTACGCTGAACAGGTTAAAATATCAAGATTTTTGCAAATCTCGTGCAAGGCCAGTGATTCAGCGGGTTGACCGCCCCCCGACGTCGGCATATAGGCCCGCCCACTGTTCCCCGGTCGTCTAACGGTAAGACTACGGACTCTGACTCCGTCTATTGAGGTTCGAATCCTTACCGGGGAACCAACTTCCTCTCTAAAACCCTACAAATCCTAGGAAGCCTGCGTACATGCGCAAAGATTCCGGCTACGAACGATTGTCATTTTAACTATCCCCTGCCGTCCCGCCCGGGTTTTTGCCTTCCTTGCCTTGCGGTTAGGTCATCAAACGTCAGAAGGCAGTCGTAGACATTGGTGGTAGAACAGCTGATGTAAGCACAAGCCCATCAGTTCGGAACTACACTGGCGGATTAAGTATTGCAGACCGTTTCACGCTCACTTTCGGCGACCCTGTAGCGAGCCTCTACAACGGAGGAATTATCGCAGTTGATGTGACGGAATATTGAAAAGGATCCTGCGGGTTTGTGGGAAGTTTCCCCTGATGATCAACGAATTTTGCAGTTGAGAATTTAAGCACCATTCTTGGGAGAAATATTTTCATAGTCATGGCAAAAATAGGCCCCAAATAATACAAGTCTTCATCTCAATTTTTTCACAACAAGTAACGCCATAATTTGCCGAACAAATAATACGACATCATTATAAATGAAAACAAAGATATAAAACGGATGAAATATTTCATATAAATTCCGAAATTGAAATATTTTAATTTGATGATTTATCCCGACCGGGACTGCAATTTTATTTTATAAATCCATAACTCATATCATTGGTTTGCATGAGTACGCCGCTATAGATGGCTCCGAAGTTGTTGAAATTTCACGATTGCAAGTCAATGTATCTCTTCCCGAGAGTTCATTTTTTTGCGAATATACTCTATTCCACACCATGCTATAACTACAGCACTACCAGTGAATGAGATTAAGCTATACTTGATATAGCTTAGGCCAACCTGCTGAATAGCAACGAAAAATGCCACAGATTTCGCTAATGGATATGCGGAAATCAATAATAAGAAAATTGCTCTCGTGCTCTTCTTGTAAATAAAATATATTGATATTAATATAAAATATATAATAATATTAAGAATTAATATGTAAAATATACTTATAAAATTGTTATTTAGATATGAAAATAATACACTAGATACAGTAAAACATAATATAGAAATGTGAAACGCAATTTTCAATTAATCATCCTTTATCGACAGATATACATTTCTAATGAATGATAGCTCTTTTTTGACCAATATTGCACGACGCTGAAATCAGGTTGCTGGGCACTTCGAAACCGTTTTAAATGGTCTCCAAATTGCCTCGTCTTCGGTGATTACAGCCATACTCACGCTCTCCGGGATATGCCGGCTCGAACTATCAATGACATCAGATTTTGTATACGCAAAGGAGCCAGTGTAGCCTTTGCCTATCCAGCTTTTATACGTATCCGGCGAAGGAATAAAGAAGGCCCACTTACTAGCGATCGCAGCACGGCCGTTCTTTTTTGTGTAACATAAGATATCCAAATAATGCAGCGGCTGCGTTGCAATATCTGTTTTCAGATTGATATGCCTGAAAAACTCTTCTTCTTTTTTTGCCAGATCAAAATCCAATTGATCGATATTGACATTCTGTCGTTCATAGAAATTACGGATGGATATTGGACTTTGATGCAATCCAACTATTGGCTTGTCGACAAACTCTATGGTTTTTGCACTCGGCAAAATATATTGAGCGCATGCCGACAGGCAATATTTTTCCACTCTTATGTGGATATGGTGATCATAAATCAACCTAGCCAGATCCATTGCAGATGAAGAATCGCCACCTTGACTAGTGATAACAATACTATGTATTCCGTCTATATTCTTTGAAACTTCCGCTAACATCTGTTCATTAATTCGACCGGTCAAAACGGCATAGTCTGTTTTCGATACTGCGGAGTTTCCGCATCCGGTCAGTAGAGCGGATAGTACGACCACTTTAAACTTCATAGTTACAAGGCCTGTTTAACCTGTCGGCGTGACTGGCGCCGGTAGGCAGTTTGGAATGGTAAAATACCCACCCAAAGCAGCTCCCGTTACCAATACGATAAACCCCGCCCGGGCGGGAGGAAATTAGCCAAAGCTGCGCATCTATTGATATTTGCAACTACTCGGCATTTTGTGAAATAGATGGTGGCGGACTATGATTTCCTAACCGTAGCTTGGAACTAAATTCCAAACGTTCGAATGGCAAAAAACCGCACACGCTATCTAGGCCAACGAAAGCTTAAGGTACATTGGTACGGCAAAGGCCGCTCCAAGCGCAATATACCTTAGGTTGATATCAATTTGAAAAACATATATCACAAACAAATAAATAAGAAACAATACCGGAAAAAAATAAAATATCAGCATGTTAATATTAACTATCCTATCTTTATTTCCATCAATTGGCACAACATCCTTTCGAAAAGAAAAAATAGTTGAAAATAGTATAACAAACAAAATGCTTAATATATTGTTAATCGAAGTATTTTTTGATGTTAAATAACTTATAATTATTAAAATACAAATTACCAACGAAAATATATTCAATTTTTTTTCACTCATGGAATTTTCCCAGATGAATTATTAAATTGGGATGGGCGTTTTTCATTTCCGACAAAACGCCCATCTTATTTAAATTCTATCCATCAACGGTTTGAGGAACTTGGAAACCACCGCCGTTACCGTTGCCTACATCCATGAGTAAAGATCTGATCCAATCAGATATCCAGCTAGCACCGTCCACCAACTCATCATAGAAGCCCCCTAGAGTATTCAAAATATCGTCACCATATTCGGCGATCAGATCATCTATTGCCGCTCCAATCTCGCCGCCAAGGACCGCTCCCGCAGTTGCCCCAGCAATCGTTCCGTGGTCTCGACCATAAAAATATCCAACAGCTGCACAGCCTGCGGAAGCCTCAGGGCCTAGAGGGGCACAAACAGCTAATCCAATTTCGGCTCCTACAACAGCGCCACTTTGGCTGCCTGCTGCTCCTCCAATCGCGCCGCCGATAGTACTGCCAGCTGTCTCAAACACTCCGGTGCCAGATACACAAAGAACTTCTAAATCATTTAATTTTCTCATTTTTATTCTCCATCAATTTTGAGTCTAAATATCTAATTATATCAAACCTGCTTAACCTCCTTTCAGAATGGCCGGTTGACGAATGTTTTGGAACTTACCTCTGAGCAGCGCAGTTAAATGTTTTGCGTAAGCGATCGCAAAAGGCTGGCGTGAGCAAATCAGCTTCGCGATGTTCAGATCTACAAGCGGCTTGATCAAGGCATGCTCCATTATGGGGGCGACGTTGGGGGCTGCGTTGCAGATGCCTGTTAATTCATTCAACGTGGCAAGCGCGCAGGGTACGGCCATGTCTGGCATCGCCAACGATTTAACTGAGCCCATAAAGTGCCTCATGCGCCTAATGATAGTATCACTACGTATGACACATGGCAGCTTTTTGGATTGTATAGAATAGCCAAATTTGGATATTTCTGAACCCGGTTGATAAGTTAGTGCAAATTTTTCTAAATCATATCCGTCAGCGTCGCTTCGAGGAGCGCGGGCCGTCAACCCGTTTGCCACAATCGTGCGGTTATCTTCATTGTCTATGCTATTAAGGCTGCCGTCACCATCATAGTCACCATCTGCTGCCCAATTCTCGCTGAGCATTTGTTGATTTGTCCCTGCAAGTTGACAAAAATCAAATGCGGCGGAGTTCGTGTTTAAGTGCATTACGGTGCCGTTCGCTCCATTATTTTTGCTGCATTATGCTCCACCAATTGCCCACCCAGCAGTGCAACGAGGCGCTGTGCGTGAGATATTGCCGAAGGCTGGTGGGAGCAGATCAGGATCGCGATGTTCAGCTCGGCGAGCGATTGCATCAGCCCATGCTCCATCATAGGATCGATGTTGGCTGTGCCTTCATCGAGAATTAACAAGGCAGGTTTGCGGTATATGGCGCGTGCGATGCATACGCGCTGTTTTTGCCCACCGGATAGTGTCGAGCCCATATCGCCGACAAGCGATTCATATTGCATCGGCATCGCCATGATGTCGTCGTGAACATGAGCGAGCTTCGCCGCGGCGTGAATGTCAACCAAGGCTGCGTAGGGATCGAAGAATGAGATGTTTTCTGCGATGGTCCCTGCATATAGCGAGTCATCCTGCGCCACATAGCCGATCAACTCGCTGAGCTTTGTCGGCTCATAACTGTTTAGCGATCGACCGTTCAATAGCACTTGCCCCGTGGTCGGCTCGACCAGGCCCTTGATAATCTTGATTAGCGTCGTCTTGCCGCCACCAGACGGCCCTGCCATGCCGAGAACCTCGCCGGACTTAATCGACAGATTTACGCCTTTGAGAACTTCCGGATCGGCATGTGAGTAGCGAAAGCGGACGTTGCGCAGCTCAAGTCCGGTGCCAAATTCAGGAGTGGCTGCAGGCGATTCCAGCCCTTCGTTCTTCTGCTTGGATAAAGCGATGTCCGATATCCGGCTCAAATGAACCTTGATGATACTGAAGTTCATCGCCTGTTCTATGAGCCTGACGCCAGTATCGAGAAATTGCTGTTTGTAAGCTTGTAAGGCGAAGAGCATACCAATTGACATCTGCGCATCTAAAGCCAGCGATATCGCCAGATAGACAAACAGCACCCGCTCGACGGCAAGGGTCAACTGCGCGGCTGCATCGAACCCGGCACTTAACCGCCCCAGCTTGATTTGGGCATTGACCGCGTCGGCCTTGGCCTTTTGCCAGATCCGTTGCCGATTGCCTTCCTGACCGAATGATTTGATCGCGGAAATTCCGCGAATGGATTCGATGAAAAGCGTGTTTTCCTTGGCTGCCGTCGTGATAGCGTCGATGTTACGGAACCGAAGCGCCTGAAGAAAACCTGCGCGCAGGCCAGCATATAGTAGCAGTGCCCCAAACGCGACCATGCCCAATAATGGTGAATAGACAAACATCAAGGTAAGGGTCAGCAACGCCATTACGCCGTCGATGAATGCGGCGATCATACCTTGAGACAGCAATTGTGTGATCGGTAATGTCGAACCGAACCGCGATACGATGTCGCCGACATGCCGTTTTTCAAACCACGGTAACGGCAAACGCATCAGATGACGGAACAGGTTGACTGTCACTTGATAGGAAAGTGCGTTATTGAGTGTGACCAGCACAAGTGATCGCAACCAGCCTGCCAAAAAATTGATGATAGCAAGACCGCCGAATCCGAGCGCTAACATGAGTAGCAGATCCCGGTCAAAACTTGGGAACACAGTGTCGATGGAAATTTGCAGGAAGAACGGAGTTGCCAGCGCCGCCAATTGAAGGACGACCGAGAGCATTACGACTTGCCAGATTGTCGACCAGAACCCCGACATTGATGACCAAAGCTGCGAAATTCGCAATTTTGACTGTTCAATTTTAGGGCGAAACGATTCAGACTTTAACAGGTCCAAAATAACACCCGTAAAATGACGTGAAAATTCGTCTCGAGTTAACAACAATGCACCGCGAGCCGGGTCATGGATGTGAAAGCGGACACCGCTAAAGCTTTTGGTTATCTTTGTAAGAACTACGAAGTGGTTGAGGTTCCAGTGCAAGATCGATGGCAATGATAAGTGGATGAGGTCATCAATGTCACCGCGCAGTGGACGGGCGCTAAATCCCAAGCGTTCCGCCACTTCCATCAAATCTTTGAGTGTTGCACCTTTAAGCGACGTCCCGTAGCGCTGGCGTAATGCCAGCAAGTCCGTCTTGTAGCCGTGGTAACTTGCCACCATGGCAAGACAGGCTAAGCCGCATTCACTAGCTTCATTTTGGGCGATATAAGGCGTCCGCCTTGCACCTTGAAACTCGATCAGATCAAGTATCGCGGTCATGCTGTCCGCTTTTTCACGGCGTTTAGCGGGGTAAGGATCCAATCCAGAAATGATTGGCGTTCCAGCACTATATTTGCCTTTAACGTCATGCCGGATTGCAATGGAATGCGTTTGCCGTAACCGGTCACTTGCTGCTGCGAAATATCTACAGATATTCGGTAGACCGCGCTCTCCAGCTTGATAGGAACATCCGTTTCGCGCGGGTCGAACACTGTTTGCGACACAGATGAAACTTTGCCCGCAAAACTCCCAAAGCGTTGATATGGGAATGCATCGAAAAGTAGCCGCGTTTCTTGCCCAGGCTGAACAAAACCTATGGCACTTGTTGGTGCGTAGAGTTCTGCTCGCAAGATGGTGCCTTGCGGAACTATCACTAACATAGGGGCTTGGCCTGTCGCAACGCGGCCAATCGCAGTTTGCACTGCTGTGACGCGTCCCGAAATAGGAGCGGTGACAACATAGCTGCGTTCACCTTCAATTTGCGTTCGTTCCTGTTCGAGTGCAAATTGTTGCGATCTAATTTCGCCTCTGCCTCTCGCCGCATCGATTGGAAGCACTGCAATCTGGGATGCGGCTTGTGTAGATTCTGACTGCTTCGATAGGCGCTGCTGTTTTAAACTTTCAAGCTGTTGCTCTGCTGCAATAAGTGTTTGGCGTCGACGTTCAAATTCGACTTTGCTTACAAAGCCACGGTCTACGACCTTAGCAATTTGTTCGAAGATTTGACGGTTTGATGCGACGACCTGCTCTTGCAATTCGATTTGATGTGCTAAGCTAGCGACCTGCTGCGTAGATGATTTTATGACAGCGTTGAGACGCTTCCTTTCAAATCCGACGCGCTGCTTTGCTATGCTGATTTGCTCTTCGCCCAAGCGTAAACGCTCGTCGACGGAAACCGCGCTTTGATTCAAAATATCGAACCCATTTTCGCTTTGACGGTCTAGCTTTATTACTGCGATCCGATCACCTTTTTTGACGAGGCTCCCGTCGACCACAGCCAAGTGCGTCACAATTCCAGGCTGCGAAGCATAGATTTTAGATGTTGGCTGGTCCGTAACTAATATGCCGGGGACCGTCTCAACACGCGAATAAGAGCCTTGCGTTATCCAAGCTGCCGCAATTCCAATTACGGCGATAAGAGCGCCGACCATGATTTTGGTTGATAATGGTTCGCTTAGGACAATCTCGCCATAAAGTCTTTGTTTGCGAGCTTCAAATACCTCGTCACGAAATAGCTTCATTTACAAGCGATTAGCAGCAGGCTCTGACGATGCAAATTATAAATTGCAATACTATGTATAAATGCTCAAACTAGGGCTTAGATGCTGTTGATTATTAGTACGGATTTAACAGGATTGACTCGTCTATGCCTTGCTTGGATTTGGCCCTTATGCTCAGATGTTCGATTTTATCGTTTAACCAGAAATTATGCCATGGTGTGTTTTGGAATGAAAAAAATTAAATATATGTCAGCTGCAGTAATAATTTGTAATATTAGCTCATTATCTAAATCTTGCATAGAAAACCAAGAATTAATAATAGAACAATTAATTGCTAATGTGTTATTAGGAATTGTTTTAGGACTGGTTTTCTTTTAAATTAAATATAGATAGCATATTTTATCTACAATTTTGTATAATATTTTTCAGATAAATTTTGTTATTCGATCCAAATTTATATTTGGTGCCACTGATATTGTGCTGATTTACTAAGTGATCTGCCTCATCTATATTTCTAGGCCAAAATCCTTCAAATTTGAAACCTGAAATTGATAGATATTCAGAATTTGGTATCCAAAAGTCGTATTTATTTATCAATTTTTCACCAAGCTGGCTACGTTCGATGCAAATTGGTTCCACTTGATACGTGGAATTTTCTAAAAGACTTAACGATACGCCTTTTCTTAAATATAAATCTTTCGCTCGATTACTATTGCTCTCAATCTCTTTGAGATTAAATATTCTTATATCTTCTGTCCTGACAATCTTTAATATGCCGAAGCTATTTAAATGAAAACTTACAATAGAATTCTCTGAAATTCTAACCTTTGATGCCGCGACCATCAAATATTGTGCGCATGCCGATGTGCAAGCTCCTTTGATTATTAGGTTCATTTTATTATTTTCTATAATCTCGGAAATGTCTAGCGCGATTGATTCTCGTCCTCCTCGGCTATTGATGATTATGTTTTTCACTCCTAAAGACGCTGCATTCTTGATTTTGAAAAGCATCTTCGCATCAGTAGGCCCTGAAACAAAAATATGATTTGTTTCAATTCCTGATGAACTGCATGAGTATAGCATACTTATGATCAGAAAGTATTTTATTGAGTTCATTAGTAAAAGCATAAATGGCTCCATTTAAATTAATATATTGGCCGATAACAATTACCGGCCAATATATTTTCTATTAATGCCAAATAGATTATTTAAAATGTAGGTTATTGTTGTGTATTATGCTTTTCGAATATGGGCAGGTAAATGCCTGCATTTATCCCTATGCCAATTGTGAAGGGGTCGAAATCGAAGGCATAAATTATATCAGGGGATTGCAGTTGGGTGTTGTCTCCATTGTTTTGTGCCGTGGCGCCATCGCTACTATACCCAATAAAATAACCACCCCCTAAGCCGACACCCGCACTAGCATTAGTTTGTCCAGTTGCGCCACTAACGCTGGCTCCAAACACGCCAGCGATCCAACCACCTCCATACCAACTACCCGTGTCTGATGGCACCGAAGCAATTACGACGATCTCCGGAGAGTCTAGAACGCCGTCATTATCGGTATCCACCCATCCCAAATCCCATCCCTCGGGAAGCGTCAGGTTGCCGAAGCCACCGTTTCCGGCAGGTCCAAATACACCTGACCCAAATCCAATGTCTTGTTGGAAATCCCAAATCAGCGTGGAATCATAATAGAGCTTACTGCCACTCACGGTGATTATGGGCTCTTCGTTATCACTGTTGCCCCCAAATACCGCTCTGCATTCATCGACACTAATTTCACGCAAGTTACTCATTACCTTTACTCCTCGTACGTTGGCCATCTGGCCATATGCCCCAACATCATCCCCATACTTTCGCCGAATGGCCCTAAGAATGAGAACGTGCCGAAGGTTGGTGAGAGCAAATCAGGATCGCTCTACTCAGCTCGGCGAGCGACTTCATCACAGTGCGCTCTATCATAGGATCGATTTTGGTGGAGATCGGTTCGCGTAGAACAACTTCACCATTTAACTTTTGCTTGCGAGTTTCGAATACCTCATCACGGAACAATTGCATGCCCAGGAAATAGCAGCCGCCAACGCCATTGCCAATTATAAATTGTAATACTATGTATAATTGGCCGATCAGCGGTATTTGATCGGTTGTAGGCTGTAGGAGGAGAGCAAACCTATGTTGCGCGAACTAAATAAGGAAGAACTTGATTTCGTTTTCGGTGGTGATGGTCAACAGGGTGGAGAAATCATCGTAAATGGGCAACGTTTTCGCACCAGCGAGGTCGGAAGTGCCTTAACCGGTTCAGAAATGGGCACCGTCTTTATAGGCGGCACAAATCAATACTTGCTCGTTGATAATGGACCCCAATATGACGGAGAGGAAATCCTTGTCCAAGCATTAACCCGCACTGATCCATCTTCGAGTTCGATGGAAACGGCCCTAGAAAGAAGTTTCTTTAACTTCGGCGGCGGCTATGGAAACGCTGAGCAAAATGCTGATGGCTCTTGGTCCATAACTGCTTCGCTTTTACCGACCGACGATCAAGTAATCTATGAAGCAAATTATACGGCTGTAAACACCTTGTTGATGCAGCAGCTTATACCCGATGCCAGCGCCAGAGTGTCGCTCGCAATAGCTTTGACGGAGCGCGGATACTATCCTTCGGCTAACGGCATGAATATGGCAGGTCTCTATCAAACTTATAACAATCTTCTGAATTCTGGTGCTCAAACCGACCGGAGCGTTAACGGATTTGCCAACTGGGTTGTCGGGCCATCGGTCGCGAACTAGCAAGAGTGGCTTGTTAGTTTTGAGCCCACATTAGGCTCTGGCAAGGGGACGCAAATGTTCGTTATTTCAACAGTTGCCGCATTGTCAGTGATTTCCGCTGCAAATCTGGAAAGCCTCCAGTTGGCGGAGCCCGGACCTCAAACACTAAGTAACGAAATTCGGTGCAGTGACAAATCCAATACAACTGAAATTACTGCAAATGGAGTGGCCTGTGTAAGCGGCATAATTTCCGTAGAAAGCTACAAAATATTTCAAAGATATAAAGGCAGGATAAAAAAGGTAATTGTTAATAGCAATGGAGGAGATGCGGATAGTGCCATGCAGATCGGACGGCGCATCCATAAAGATCAGGCAGAGGTTGAAGTTCGGGAAAAATGCATATCTTCTTGTGCTAATTATATCGTGCCTGCGGCAAGTACACTAAGTGTTTCAGATGGAAGCCTCATCATAATTCATGGAGCAATTCCACGGGGCGTGATAGAATTCAGTCAAAATCGGAAAAGCAATAGAACCAGAGCCAAAAATTCAACTGTGGATCTACACCTTGAATTTTCGAAGGTTCGGAAGGGAATACTGAGACGGGAGCAACTATATTTTGACGAAATATCTGTAGATGATGCCTATGTTACGCGTTATAGAGAGCAAGTAAGAAGCATATTAATAATGAAAAAAACCAAATGCTTAAGTTACAAAGAATTCTTTTTGGTGTTGGATCGACCATATTTAGAGGAATTTGGAATAAAGGTTTCGAAATGGCCCGATGCATCCGATGAAGAACTTTTCAATGTCGCGCGCTCAAGATATACTCACTCAAACATTGTTTTTGGTATCGACTCCTATTTTGTCCGGCTCCTGCACCCCATAGGATTGGGATGTGTTGACCGAACCAGTAGGGCGCTAAATCAAAATGCAATAATATTTTGAAATGGCCGCTTTAGCTCAAAATACAGAACAGTTCATCTTTGATTTTTAACATAAGTTGTATTATTTAACTTAATTTGCCAATTGGTTGTTTGTAGACCTAGACGAGACCACTGCGCTTGAACTCGTAAAATTAGAGCGGCAAGTAAGGTGGTAGAAAAATGTGAGGGAACAGCGGGATAATAGTGGTACGAACATCGTTATATTCAATAGTTGCTTTAATACCAACACTGGGCAGTTTTCCTGCCGAGGCAGCGGGCAAAGAAAATGACACAGCGATAAGATCGCTTTCCGCTGATTATGCCGACTGTGTTCTGGGATATCAAACGCGGGTGGTTTTGGCGCGCGAATTTCTCGTCAACGATTTGCCATCGGAATCTTTGGTGAAGGGCAAACTTAGCCGCCTTATAAACGGTGAATGCTTGGTGAAAGTCGCAAAACCTGAAAATGGAATCAGGATGACGTTTCCCGGTGAGCTATACCGTTACGCTCTGGCGGGAGCGCTCATTCGCCAAGATTTCGGACAGGCTGCATTTGCTGATTTTTCCAAGGTACCGCCCTTGGCGCATCGTCCATTGCCCGTCTTGGATGAGGCAGCCGTCCCTAAGAAGAAAAAGAAGGCCGAAGAATTTCGTGAAGCGTTCAGGCTTGCATGGCTCGATGGCTTTATGGCCCGTTATGCGGAATGCGTAGTGCGTCGAATCCCGCAGGAAAGTCGCGAACTGCTGGCTAGCGAAGTAGCTAGCGTTCAAGAAAAGCATAATTTTGGCCTAATGGGTGATGCATTATCAAAATGTATGCCGGAAGGCCGGACTGTACGCTTTGGCAAGGAAATGCTGCGGGGCTCCCTTGCTGTGGCATATTACCGCTTGGCTGATGCGGCCGTCAAACTCGACAAGGATATGAAAGAGCAAGTGCCGAGTTAGTTTTAGCATCTTTTTCGGTGGTGAGCGTTATGTTCCTCATCTTTCTCCTACCAACTATTTTGATGATAGCTGAAATTTTGGAACTGTCCCTAATTCTATCTTATGCTCGGCGATGAGCTCCGTTCACACACTCAATCGATTACCGACACAGTGTAGATCGCGCCCGCAGAGCCGATGTTTCCGTCAATATGGTCAATGTCTGCATCGGATAAATCTACTCTCAACGTTAACACCAAAATTCTACAAATCTCTGCGAAGGTCGTTCAGGCAGTCATCCCGGATACCCGAAATATCAAAATCTTCTCCGACTTGTCCCAGATATCCTTTGACATCGAATTTAACTTGTAATTTTCGTTCGCTAGGGCCCGTACTGATCAAATTTTGGACCTCTTCAACTACCGTAGGAATAACGTTTGAAGGTTCCGACTGGTCGAAAGAAATGATCTCAGGTCCGAGTATACGGTTCATTTTCTCCTCCTATTAAAAAAATCGTTAGCGCCGATTGATTAACCGTGACGTACTTCACGGTTGGGTTCACCGATCAATAATGTATCAATACGATTAACTTCTACTCGGAGTTTCGACCAAGTCTCATGCGGTGGTTAGCCGTTAGCTTGCTGCACGCGAGGCGCTTCCTATTTTCGGCCCTCTATCGCATCCCCCACATCCTTTTGGGGACGAGCGACTGCTTGCGCCAGAGCGCTGGCTGAAGGATAGCAAGGCAATGCGCCGGACCAACCCGTTCCATCTGATTCTTGCAAACAATCTTTTGCAGAACATCGTCAATTTCACGGTGTGGTTTGCAGTGACATTCTGGGCGTTTCTCGAAACGAAATCGGTATTTGTCACAGGAATGCTTGGCGGCATTTACCTCGTCCTGACCGCGGCCTTTGCCTTATGGTTTGGCAGTCTTGTGGACCATCATCGCAAGAAACGGATAATGCTGCTATCCAGCGCCGCGTCCTTGCTTCTCTACATCGTGGCGCTGCTGTTCTACTCATTCGTTCCGGAAACGGAGCTGACCCGGTATACCGATGCCAGCCTGTGGGGCTTCATCCTGATCGTGATGCTGGGCGTGATCTGCGGCAATTTGCGCACCATTGCCTTGCCCACCCTTGTCACCATCATGATCGAGGAGGACAAACGCGATAAAGCCAACGGGCTGGTCGGCATGGTCGCCGGTATCGGATTTCTGCTGACGTCGGGAATAAGCGGCCTTCTGGTCGCGTGGGACGGTATCAGAGGCACGCTTTTTCTGGCCATCGGCTTTAGCCTTGTTGCCTTTGTCCATATGCTGGTCCTGCGATTTGACGAACCCGACCCCTCTCTTTCCACGCCCGAAGAACATCGGCGTGTTGACTTGCGCGGCACCATAAAGGTTATCCGTGCGGTACCCGGGCTCGTCGCGCTGATCATTTTTGCAGCGTTCAACAATTTGCTCGGCGGCGTGTTCATGGCGTTGATGGACGCCTATGGTTTGTCCCTGATGAAGGTCCAGCAATGGGGGCTGCTCTGGGCTCTGGCATCCAGCGCATTTATCGGGAGCGGATTGGTGATATCGCGGAGCGGGCTCGGCAAAAACCCGGTTCGGACCTTATTGTGGGTAAATCTCATCACCTGGGCCGTTGCCAGCCTGTTTACTGTGCAATCCTCAATCCTGCTCCTCGCCTTGGGTTCGGTGATCTGGATGTTCCTTGGCCCCTTCATGGAGGCGGCCGAACAAACGACGTTACAAAAGGTTGTGCCCTATGAACGGCAAGGCCGCGTGTTCGGATTTGCCCAGTCCGTCGAACAGTCCGCCGCGCCACTTACCGCGTTTCTGATCGGTCCGCTTACGCAGTTTCTGGCAATTCCGTTCATGACCAGTGGCCTTGGCGCCGAAATGATCGGCGACTGGTATGGCACGGGTCCGGAACGTGGAATGGCGCTGGTTTTCACGATTACCGGCCTGCTGGGCGTCCTGTTGACAACATGCGCGCTTGCATCCCGATCCTACCGCCTGTTGTCCGCGGCCTATGCCGGCCATCGGGACGACGCCGAGAGCTGAATTCCGCCTCAGGCAAAGTCGGGAAAAAGCTTTGCCCTCGTCTTTACAGGATCAAGTCCGTAATGCTGCGCTACCGCTTCACTTGCAAACAGCTCAAACCGCATCGTCGGTTTCAGGTCGCGCCCTTCATATAATTGTGACGGCTTCAGCCCCGGCCAGTCCGATTTGATCCGGCCACCATTTGTCAACACTCCACCAAACAGCATTGCCGCCGACGCTGTCCCATGGTCGGTGCCGCCGGTTCCGTTGAAGGCAACGGTCCGTCCAAATTCGGTTGCAACCATGACCAGCGTATTGGTCCACTCGGCACCAAGGCCATCGCGAAGGGAGCCTATCAGCGCATCGAGTTGACCAAGCGCGCCGTTTAGACGTCCTTTTTGCTGGAAATGGGTGTCCCATCCGTTTGTTTCCAGCATCACCACGCGCGCGCCATTTGGGCCTTGCATAAGACCCGCCGTCATTTGACCAAGCGCAGCGCCGCCTTTCAATGTCTGGTCCGCAGGCGCACCGGCCATGGATTCCGTTGCTTGCGCCCCGTCCCACAGGGCCGAAAGCTGCGCATCCTCGGCATAAAGACCGGTTAGCCGTGTCATGAGATCCGGGTCGACATCGGGCAAACGCGACGGTGCATAGCTGTTCGCACTGACGGGACCGCGCATTGCCAGGGGCACCGCCGGGGCTACCGCCAACCCCTTGGCATCATCTTGCGGAAGCAGCGTCAACAGCCGCCCGAGCCACCCGTCTTCCCGGCCGTAGGGGCGGTCAGCGCCCGATTCCAGGATATTCTGTGCATCAAAATGCGACCTCTCCCGATATCCTGACGCAAGCGCATGGGCAAAGCTTGCCTGTTTGAGGACGAAAAGTTTGGCGCTTTCGGTCATGGCGGGATGGAGCGCAAACATGCTGTCGAGTTTTGTCCCCGCTGCTGCCTCTTCCGCCTGCTCCCCGCGCGCACGCAGGAAGTCCGGATCGCCGGTCGGCGCCAATGCTGCCAGTCCATCAGCCGCACCGCGCTGGATGATGAAAACGAATTTCTTGTTGGTGCCGGGTGCAGCCCAGCCAACACCCGGAAAGACGGCAGCGCCCAGACCAAGGACACCCGATGCCACAAAGAAACGACGGTTCAGCATGGCCTTATCTCCGCAAAAATTCTGGGGACAGTAAAAGCAGCGCGAGACCCTGCGACGGGCTTTCCGCCCGGGCGATGCTTTCGGTGGTTAACTTGCCGATTTGTCCCGACAAGATGCGCGGTGCGAGCTGACGTGCATCCACGCGGTTGGCGCTGCGCTTTGCGAGCTGGCTCGCGATCTCCACACGCCGCATCAAGGCAGCTCCGCCCGCCCAGTTTTCAGTTGTGTCGCTATATCCCGCCGGTGATCCAGGCCTCCAGATCGGTTGGCCCATCTGTGCCATAATGTTCGCACTTTGCCGGTTGTTCGGCAGTTCCCGCACATTCAGGGCGCGCAGCGATGATACCGCCCAATCCCATGGCGATTTGAACTTGGCCTGCTTGGGAAGCCACATTTCGGGCGATTCAATCAATGTGCGATACAGCTTCGGCAAATCACCACCGCTTTCCAGAAAAGTTTTTTCCAGCCGCGCAACCAGTGAGGGCGAGGGCACGTCAGCGGCGAAATGCTGTGCCAATTTTGTTGCAATATGCCGCGCCGTTGCTGGGTGGGTGGCAATGTCGGAAAAAATCGCCCGTGCCTGCGCTTCGCCCTGCTGGCTATAGCGCCGGCCAATAACCTTCCGCTCGCCGGGTTCGTGAATGCCAGGAAAGAACTGGCTGTCGCCATCCTTGCCATTTGCGGCAAGAAAACGCTGCAAGGGTCCCTTGGCCATTCCGCCAACCGTAAATCCGGTTAAGGCCCGGGCGAATTCGGTAACATCATCCTGATTATAGACCGTTCGGACACCCAGCGTGTGCAGTTCCAAAATTTCGCGCGCCAGATTTTCGTTTAGCCCCAGCTCTCGATTCCGCCGCGCCGCCACCCGGACCGCAAGTGCGCTGTTCGGCCCGATCGACTGTGCCTGGTCCAGATAAAGCAGCATCGCAGGATGTGTCGCAGCGGCAAAAAGCAGATCTGAAAACTTGCCCATGATATGAGGGCGGATCGCCGTAAATTCATGGTCACCGGCCAACGCAAGGACAGGCAGCTTGTCGACAGATACCGCGAAATGGTTCGACCAGAAATGCACCAGACGCTCGGCAAAATCGGTATCGGTCGTGATTGCCGATTCCATCCGCGCATCCGCCGCGGCTACATATTGAGCCCGTAAGCTGTTCACGACTTTCTCGATTTTGGCAGGATCGATCTGCGGCGTTTCGTCCTCCATCCGGGGCGAAGCAGCGCTTTTTACCGCTGCCCGACGATCTTTCCGATCCAGTTGATATTCCCGAAAACTGGCAGCGATATCGGCCCGGCTTGGCTGGCCTGCCAAAGCCGCCGGTTCGGGATTATACTGACCGAGTTGCGATTTGAGCCAGTCTTTCGGGCTGTCAGGTGCCGTGCCAGAGGGCCGCGCGCCCAAACCGAAACGGTTCATCGCGATTGCAGTTTCTATCGTCATCTTCGCTCCAGAACATCTGGTGATGCATGACTAGGATAGGCTGGCGTGCCCGATGCACAATGCGCAAATTGTATATAATTGTCGCAAAGACCGACCGGGGCCGGGCCACCAATTGGCGGCATCGGGCCAGCGTCGGCAGGCGGATGCGGCTCCGGTTGCTTAATAGGCGCCCGGAACCTCACGCTGTGCAACATTGGGGGCATCCGGCAAGGGCAGAACGCGACGTTCCCTTTGGGATGAGGTGCTTTGCGCGCTTTGCCCCGCAATCACCGGGGTGCAGCTTCGTCCCGCCAGGAAATCGAGAGCGGTGCGCAGCGATGCTTCCTGCGGGTCGCCCAAAGGACGCGTAATGTCGTCTGCGGCGGCACAGGTTGTACGCATGGTTTGCGCCAGACCGGAATAATAGTCGCCCTGCCCGGCCGCATTCTCCTTGGCGAAGGCGACGACGCGGATACGGTCATCGCACGCCGTCTGATCCAGCGCGATCTGGCCGACGGGTTTTCCGAATGTATTGCTGCCGACCAGCGCGGCATTCACGCCCAGAAAGGGTACGAAGCTGTTCATGACCAGCTCGCTCGCCGACGCGGTCGCATTGGTCGAAATGAAGGCTATTTTTACAGGCGACACCGATTGCGACTGGACGATGAATCGGCGGGTTTCATTGTTGGACGATTTGGATGGCCGGAACCGTGTAAAGGTGAAGACATCGCTGCTGAGGCGGTTGCCGCCAAGTAGATCGCTCATCAGTTCGGCCGTGGATACCAGACCGCCACCATTGTAGCGGAAGTCGATCACGAAATTGGTGATACCTTGCGCCCGGAAATCGGCAAATGCGGTCCGCAACTGGTTGTCTGCGGTCGTAATGAATGTGCGCATATTGATATAGCCGACGCGTTGTCCGCCATTATCAATCGTCTTGACCCCATAACGCGTGGACAGGGGATCAATGTTGAAATTGGCCTTCGTTACGGTCACATCCCGCGTGCCGGAGGCATTGGAGATGCGCAGCACCCTGCTGGTGCCTGCCGTACTTGGTCCTAAAGCATCGGTAACGCCGTTGGCACCCTGCGTCGCCAGAATGTCGCTGACATTGACCAGATTTGCGGTTGTCGTTCCGATGGCGAGGATTTCGGTACCGCGGTCAAGCCCGGCGGTAAGGGCGGGTGCGCCTTCAAAAGCTTCGATCACAAACAGGCGGTTGCCCTGATAGGCGAAACGGACGCCAAAGCCAGCGGTCGACCCAGATGAGAAAAAGGCATTCTCTTCCTGAATGGACGTCACATAGGTGAAGAACCGGTCCCGACCCTGCGCGCGTGCCGTCGCCGTCAGCGCGTCAATATAGGCCTGAACTGTCGTGTAAGGTGCTGGGCTAAGGCTGGAGGGCAGCAATTCGGGAAACAGATACCATTCATTGAGAACGGCAAAGGCGAAATCCTGACGGTTACGCAGGCTGCAGGCCGCCGTTGTGGGCGGAGGTGGTGGCGGGGTTGCGCTGGTGGGCGGGGCCGATCCGCCACCGCCGCCGCCACCTCCGCCGCCACAAGCTGTGGCACCTGCGGCCAGAATGATGATGACGTTTTTGAGCTTCCCCAATTTCATACCGGACATCTTTCGCGATTTTAATTGTACGTGCCGCCGGGACTCACCCCTGCCTGAGGCGTTCATACAATATGCGGGTCTCCAGCAAATTGGAAATCCGTAAAGCGACTTCGATGACGTCGAACGGTTTCGCGACAAAGTCCTTGGCACCAAGTGCAAGGGCACGCCGACGTGTCTGCAGGGTGGTATCCGCGGTGAGGACCAGAACGGGGCGGAATTCATCCGGCTGATCATGGCGCGAGAAGGCCTCGAGCAACTGGAAACCGTCGACCTTGGGCATCATCAGGTCGAGCAGCACCAGATCGGGCGACAATTTGATATACATTTCCAGCGCCTCTTCCGGATTTGTCAGGCAATGGACATCCCGATACCCTTCCCGGTCGAGCACATTTGCAAGCAGGAGGACGTTGGTTTCCTCGTCATCAATGGCCAATATGCGCCGACTAAGAAGTTCCTTATTGCTGATCAGTCTGGCTGGCATGGATTTTCATCTTCCTTGATAGCTTTGGCGGCAGGCAGCGTGAACCAGAAGCATGCGCCCTTTTCACGGGCGTCAAAGCCGATTTCGCCGTGCATGGATTCGACCAGCCTTTTCGACAGGGCGAGCCCCAGTCCTGTTCCCTCAACCTTCGCGCGCGTCTGCTGGCCGAGGCGGTCGAAGGGGGTGAACAGGCGCGGAATGTCGGATGGGTCAATACCTTCACCATCATCTTCAACCAGCACCTGAACCATATCGTTCAATGACCGGCAGGACAGACGGACCAGGGTTCCGCTGCGGTTATATTTCGCCGCATTGGCGACCAGATTCAAAACCACTTGTGTCGCACGCCGACGGTCGGCCAGCGCGACCAGATTGGGCGCAGGCAGGTCGAGAACAAATTGCAAGCTGGCCGACGCGACGATCGGTGATGCAAATGCGTGCACCTCCTGCAGCAATTCGCTCATATCGACATCTTCGGTCGAAACCTCGGTACCGCCGGCTTCGATACTTGAAATATCGAGAAGGTCGTTGATTAGGGAGAGCAAATGCCGTCCAGCCTTCATGATCTGGTGCACGGCCTCCTGATGCCTTGGCGAAAATTGTTCTTCGTCCAGTTCCAGCAACTGGCCGAAGCCCAGAATGGCGCTCAGGGGCGTGCGCAACTCATGACTCGTCCGCGACAGAAACTCGCTTTTTGCAAGACTGGCGGCAACCGCTTCTTCCCGCGCTATGCGGAGGGCTTCTTCCGATCGGCGGCGTTCCGTCATGTCGCGGGTCACTTTTGCAAAGCCCCTGAGATCGCCGCGATCGTCGTAAAGCGCGGTAATGACGACATTTGCCCAGAAACGTGATCCGTCCTTGCGGATACGCCACCCTTCATCCTCTGCGGTGCCCGCCTCGCTTGCCCGTTCAAGCATTTTCGAGGGCAGATAGTTGCGCGTTTCCTCCGGATAGAAGCGGCTGAAATGCTGTCCCAAAATCTCTTCGGCAGTCCAGCCCTTGATCCGCTCGGCTCCAAAGTTCCAGCTTACCACCACGCCGTCGGGATCAAGAACGAAAATCCCGTAGTCCCGCACCCCTTCAATGACCAGACGGAAGCGTTCCTCACTATCACGCAGCGCCTGTTCGCGTGCGCGCAAAAGGGCGCTCGCCCTGTCCATACGCTGCCCCAGAGTGCCGATTTCGTCGGCATCATCGGGCATCGCCGTCAATGCCTCGCCCCGGGCCAGCAGTTCCGCATTATGTTCGAGCGTGCGGACACGGCGGACGATACCGGTGGAAAACAGATATACGGCGGCCAGACTGCCCAACAATCCGATCATCGCGCTGATCGCGGTCAGCAGCAGGAAACGGTTGCGCACCTCGTCCACCTTGGCCTGCCTCTGGTCAAGCAGGACGCGCTCGCGCCGCTGGATATTCTCAATCTCGCGCCGCATTCCGTCCAGGACGATCTTGTTCGAAATCAGTGCTTCTTCGATGGCAATCGCATTGGAAGACCGGACAGCGGGCGTTCCTGCAAGGGCGACGATTTTCTTCAGACCTTCGCGTTTGCGCACTGTGGCCTGACGGATACGTTCGAAACGCTGCCTCACTTCGGCATCGCGGATCTCGGCATCAAGGCGCTCCATCGTCGCCGGCAATTCCGCCTCTGCCTTGCGGTAGGGTTCCAGAAAACGCGACTGGCTGGTGAGGACATAGCCGCGCACACCTGCCGCCGCTTCGGCCAGCAGCGCATGGACCTGATAGGTGTCGCGCTGGATTGCGAAGGCGCGGCGGACATCGTCTTCCGCCCGCGATTCCGCATTACTTGCAAGATAAAGCGAGATCAGCGCACCGAACAAAATGCCGAGCGGCAGCGCGACCACGACCAGCCCTTTGAACGCAAGCGGCCTGTCGGTCCAATAGCTGGTTATGGCCCAGCTGGATTTTGCCGCCGCCATGGCTTAGGCGTCCTTTGCGCGGTCTTGGGTGGCAACGACCGCGGCCTGCGTACGATCGGAAACGCCAAGTTTTGCAATGATCCGCTCGACATGCGCCTTTACCGTCGCAGGGCTTATGGTCAGCGTCCGTGCGATCTGCTTGTTGGTCATGCCTTGCGAGACCAGCATCAGCACCTCATGCTCACGTTCGGTCAAAACCGCTTTTGTATCAGCTGTGCGTGCGACACGTTCCGGCGCGCGCAACGCCGCATTCATCAAGTCCAGCGGCACGGCCGTATGCCCGTCCAGCACCTGCGTTACCGCACGGCGCAGGTCTTCGATGGCGGTATCTTTAAGGACATATCCCGCGGCGCCTGCGGCCAAAGCTTCCCGCACATAGGCGGGCATGTCGTGCAATGTCAGCATCAGCACTCGGGTGGGCAGACCCAGCGCGACAATCTCCCGCGTTGCCTGCAGTCCGTCCATGCCGGGGCCCAGCCGGACATCCATCAGCACGATATCGGGCACGGTTTCCTGGACGAACGCAACGGCTTCTTCGCCGGTCGCCGCCTCTCCTACAATTTCGAAGCCTTCGCCTGCCAGAACCGCTTTCAAACCTTCCCGCGCAAGCGCGTGATCGTCGACAATCAATATACGAGCGAGCGCCATGATCAGATGGTGACCGGAAACTGCGCGACCACGCAAACGCCGCCCTTGGGCACCGAAGTCCAGCGCAAACCGCCACCTATGGCCGTCATCCTTTCACGCATGACCTCGATACCGACATGGCTGCCGGCATTTTCGGAATGGCTTTCCACCAGCGTCGACGGGCAACCTTTCCCGAAATCCTGAATGCGCAGGATAGAACCGTCGGCTTTTTCGGAAACCGCAAGCTCTATCTCCACCCGGCAGGAGGAACCTGCATGTTTGCGGATATTTGCCACAGCCTCCTGCGCCACCCGGAACAGCGCGGTTTCGAGATGTGCGGGCCATGCAACCGGCTGCTTTGAAAGAGAGACGGAAACATCATAACCATCGGCACGAAGCGCGTCGGCGAGTGCAACCAGAGCGGCCTCCAGACCAAGATCATCCAGCAAAGTTGGCCGCAACCCGCCAATCACGCCGCGCAGTTCCGTCACCAAATCCCGCGCAATCGCCGCAAGCTTGGCACGTTCGGCGGCGGGAATGTCGGCATTGGGTTTTGTTGTCGTCCCTTCAAGTATCCGGACCAGAGCGGTTGCGGTCTGGGCCACACCGTCGTGCAGTTCCTGCGATACCCGGCGGCGCTCTTCCTCCTGCGCGGAGATCATACGCCCTACCAGATATTCAAGGCGCAGTTCGCGTTCCTGCAAGGTGCCGAGCAGCCGGTCGCGGTCATGCGCATCGTTCATCCGCGCAATGGTGGCCCCCATCAGTTCCAGATGCATGCGGAACGCCTCGGCATCTTCCCGGTCAGCAATCTGTTCCAGACCCGTCAGCCCGTCGATGTTGATCCGCCCGACGATATGGTTCCCCTCGCCCGGTGCATATATGGCGATGCCCGCATCTTCCGCGCGCATGCTGATTTCGGCGCGCGACTTGCCTACAAAAAAGGCCAGCCGCTCGGCGCAGCGTTGCAGGACATCCACGCTATTTTCAGGCGTGGCCTGTGCCATTTCGCGTCCACTCGTCGACAGCAGGCGTAACCGCGCACCACGTGCTTCGGACGCACGATACAGCTCGCGCAGTTCCGTGATCGTATCGATCTGCTGGTCAAGAAGCGGTGACGAGATTCGCATCGCGCCGTTGTAGACACTCCGTCACGGAGTGCATAGGCCAACCGGCCTAGGCCGCGCGGCGGGCCATCCGGCCAATTTTGGCACGCACCCAATCGCTCTATCTCCTCGTCATGGGCACCAAGTCCATTATTCGTGCCGCGCGCCCTGCAAACCAGCAGACTGCCGCGCGGCTTCAAATCGGGAGTGCAGATTATGAAGAGTTTTCGTTTGAAGATGGCAGCCGCAGCGCTGCTTCCCCTATCGCTGATGGCTGCGCCTGCTGTCGCAGGAACGCAAACCGTTCACGCAGCAACGGCGCCCTATGCGCCGATTACGCTTGCCGAAGTGGAAGCCGCCCAGAAAGCATGGGGCGATGCGCTGGTTGCTATTTCGACCGAATATGACCGCAAGGGCTATGCCGCTGCAAAGCGTCTCGCTGAAACCGTTCTCGACACCGCCTATGGCTATAATATGGGTCCTGTCCTGTTCAAGCCGACGCTAACCGTGGCACCGCAGACATTCCGTACCCAGCGTGATGGCGCCCTCGCTTATTTTGTTGGCGGCGACAAAAGCTATCCTAAGGACACCGGCTTCGCACTGAAGGGCTGGCGCTCGTACAAGATCGAAAATGCGAGCGTGCTGATCACTGGCAACTCAGCGACATCGATGGGCAATGTGATGCTGACCGACGCTAAGGGCAATGTGACCACGGTCGACAAGACCTGGGGCTATGTCCGCGACGGTGAAGGCAAGCTGCGGATCGTGCTGCACCATTCGTCCTTGCCCCACAAAGACTAATTTCCCCCAAGATGGTCGCCCCGAAGGGCGGCCATCCCCCTCCCCCCAACAGGGATATTCCTCCCCAGAATTCCCCATAAGGAAATAGAACGATGAAAAGGCATAACCTCCTTTTTGCGGCCTGCTGTGCTGCCGCAATGACGCTTGCGACACCTGCATATGCCGGTGACAGTGAAGGCAAGATCCAGTTGAAGGCATTTGCAACCGGCGTGTTGCCTGACGGCGCGATTACCGATGTCAAAACCGACCTGATCGGCCTGCCTGCCGGGTCACAAACCCGCGCAACGGATTCTTATGTTCCCACCATTGCCGCGGAATATTTCCTTTCGCCCAACTTCTCGATCGAAACCATTTGCTGCATCACACCCCATGATGTGCGTGGATCGGATGCACTGGCTGGCGCGCGTTTGATCGAAAATGCGATCATTCTGCCTGCGACCGTTACGGCGAAATATCATTTCAATCTGAGCGAGGGCGTAAAGCCCTATCTTGGCGCAGGGCCGACGCATTTCTTCATCTTCAGCGAAGATGTAGGCGCTGATGCCGCGGCATTGGGCGCTACCGATGTCAATCTGTCCGATGAACTCGGCTTCGTTCTTCAGGGCGGTCTCGACCTGAAACTGAACGACAAGGGCCTTGGTCTTTCGATTGACGCCAAACGCTATTTCGTAGGCACCACGGCAACATTCCGTGCGGGCGCTGCGACGGCGCTGCAAACAAAACATGACCTCGATCCGTGGGTCATTAGTGCCGGCCTGGCGTACCGCTTCTAACGGTTCACCAGACCGTCGCGTGGAGGCTGTCTGCAACCGTCGATCCCACCGCAGGCAGCCAAAACGCTTTATAGACTTCGCGCAAAAACTATTGCGCGCGCGTTTTCAAACGCAAACTGTTCCAGCTGGCATCGCCGGTCCAGCCCCCGTCCACCGGCAGGCTGACCCCGTTGATGAAATTGTCTTCGGACGCCAAAAAGGCGATCGCTGCCGCCACATCCTCTGCCTTGGCAAAGCGGCCCATCGGAACCCGATCGATGATATCGGTATCATTATAGGCGCCCGTTGCCTGTGACATCACATCCATGTCGGTCTTTATCCAGCCGGGGCAAACCGCGTTGACACGAACGCCGCGTCCGCCCCATTCGGCGGCCAGTGTCCGGGTCAGACCGATCAGGCCATGCTTTGAGGCGTTATAGGCCGCCCGGTGTATAATCCCGTACAATCCGGCAATCGACGCGACATTGACGATACTGCCACTTCCCTGCGCCAGCATCTGGCGCCCAAAGGCCTGCGACAGGAAAAATGCCGCTTCCAGATTGATGGACATCACCTTGTGCCACTCGCTCCGTCCGATCTCTTCCGCAGGGACGATCATGCTGATGCCGGCATTGTTGACCAGCACATCGGCTGCGCCATGTTCGGCCGCAACCTGGGCAGCCAATGCGGCAACAAATTCTTCCGAAGCGATGTCGCCGCTAATGCCCTGAACCGACAATCCGGATGCCGCCAGTTCCGCAACAATGTTTTCCAATGGCTGCAGGTCGGTCATCACGACATGAAATCCGGTAGAGGCCAGTTTGACCGATGTCGCAAGGCCAACCCCCTGGGCTGCACCTGTCACTACTGCTGTCCTCAACGCCCTGCACTCCCCTGATATTTCCGATACTGTTGCCCGGTCATGCCTTGGCGACTTTCAATATGCAGTCAACAAATCCTTTGGGATCATCCTCCTGAATGAAATGTCCGCCTTTCAATGTCGTGTGCGGCTGGCCTTCGGTTCCGGGAACGCGGCCAATCCACCGTGCTTCGCCCCCTCTGGTCACCGGGTCCCCGTCGCTGAAGCAGCAGAGAAAGGGTTTGTCGAATTTCTCGAGAACCGCCCATGCCTTTTTCTGGTCAGAGATCGCGACATTATTTTCAAACGGAACGAACGACGGGAAAATCCGCGCAGCAGCAGTGTAACGGCTGTCAGGGAACGGCGCATCATAGGCCGCGATCTCGGCTTCGCTCAATCCACGCTTGGTCCCTGTGCTCACAATCTTGCCGATCGGAAAGAAGGGGCTCCACTTCGAAAAGGCGCGCCAGATGGCAAAGGCACGCGGCGCCGGACCACCTTCGGGAAGGCCCCCATTCGACAATACAACGCCGGCAAAACGTTCCGGCATTTCGCCCAGCAGACGCAATCCGATCAGCGACCCCCAATCCTGGCAAACAAGGATGATATTGCGCAGATCAAGCTGTTCAAGCCATGCGTGCATCCAGGCAACATGCCGGGCATAGCTGTAATCGCTCTTTTTCGAAGGCTTATCCGATTTGCCAAATCCGACGAGATCGGGTGCCACCACACGAAGCCCCCTTTGCGACACCGGCGGGATCATATGCCGGTACAGATAGGACCAGCTTGGTTCGCCATGCATCATCAGGACCACCTGTGCATCTTTTGGACCCTCGTCGACATAATGAACACGCAGGGCGGTTCCGTCCATCGGATCGGAAATCTCGGCATAATGCGGCTGGAACGGGAAATCCGCGATATCCGCAAATGCGGAATCGGGTGTACGTAGGACCTTCATAGCAATCTCCGCCAATATATTGGCACGGGTCGTGCCATATTCTATTTTCGCGGTCAATCAGATGCGGGATAACGCGCTTTTGCGCTTACCTGTCGGGAAATTGCCGCAACGCATCTGTCAGCAAGCGGTTGATGACCCGACGGGAGTCATCGTCGGACAAACCCTGATCATGGCGTAAAAGACGCCAGGTCTGAAAACTCAGAATGACGTTGAGACTGCGCAAGCCGGCCATATCCTGCTTGACGCTGTCGGGTACCAGGGCCTCTATCCCGTCTACCTCCGCCTTCAGCAGGCGTTTATAATCCTCCATCAGATAGGATGACTGGAAACGCTTGAGATTTGCGGATATCCGGTAGGGCAGGATCGTTTCAAACACGACAGCGCGCCGTTCCGCGACCTCCAAAATGCGCGTCTTCCAATCAGCGCCTGTCAGCGGCGGCGCGATGATCGGCAGCACCCGCGTTTCAATCACGGCCGTCATTTCACGGTAAAGCGTGTCCATATCGTCGAAATGCCGGAACACGGTTCGCAAACCGACGCCTGCAAATTCCGCGACACGTGCCGCGCTGGGCGCGACGTCGCCATTCTCCACCAGATGCAACATCGCCTCGACAATTTTGGACCGACTGGACCGGCTGCGTGCATGGCGGCCATCCAGTTGTAGGCTTTGCGGTGCTTTTTTCTTCACTGTCATGGGCAATGGTTTCGTTTCTTTTGGTTGCTTTTACAAGGCACAAGCCAACTTGCCAAATTCTATTGGCATATATAATGCCAATTTATTGAACAATATGAAGAGGAGCCGTCGCAATGCAAAAAAGGTGGGTTTCAATCATGTCCGGCATGGCGCTTTTGACGGCCGCCCCTGCCCCTGTACATGCAAATGTGCGTGAAGCGTGTATGGCCGATATACAGAAATTCTGCTCCCCCGAACTTGCGACATTCAGCAGGGATAAGGTCCGTGCCTGTCTGATCCGCAATATCCAGAAAGCCTCACCCGGCTGCAAGGAAGCGGCAAAGGCACAGCGTGACCGGCAACGTGCGGTAAAATCAGGCACGGCGGGACAAGAATGATGGCCGTTGCAGTCATCTGGGGCACGGCGCTGGCACTCTATCTATTGTTCCGCCTCTGGTACGATAGCTGGTCAGGTCCGCTGAAAGCACACGAAATCGACGCCTTCATCAATGCAACGCAGGACCGTTTCGAGGCATCGGGCAATGACGCATCTGTTTTGCGCACATTTCTCGAAGCCGATGATGGCCGTGAATTCGTGATGCTCAATCTGGTGAAAGCGCAGATGGATGATGTCAAAGATCCCTCAACCGGCCAGATGGTGCCGGGAATCAGCCTGCTCCAGCGTTACTCCAAACGGTTCATGCCGGTGCTTTTCCGCAATGGTGGCCATCCTGTGATGGTCGGGCGCAAGGTTGGCGGCTATATCGACGCATGGAATACCGAAGGCGATCCCGGCTGGACCATCTTCGGACTGATGCGCTACCGCAGCCGGCGCGATATGATAAAGCTGGTGATGGATCCCGCTTTCAAGGAAGGCCATCCCGACAAGATGCTGGGAACCCTTGCGACATTTTCATTCCCGACCCAAAGGGTGCTGTCGCTCTATCTGGGGCCCCGGGTCTCTGCAGCTCTTGTCATCGCCCTGGCCGCCGCCATTGCGCATATCATCTGGCTCAGCGCCTGAGCCTTTGCCCAACCGGCTTACCGGACCAGAAACAGCTCCGCCATCGCGTCGATCACCGCATCGGCGTCAAGTCTGTAGGTGCGATAAAGGTCGGGCAGGTCACCGGTCTGCCCAAAACGGTCGGTGCCGAGCGGGCTGATACGCATCCCCTTCACGCCGCCAATCCACGATAGCGCACCGGGCGATCCGTCAATTGCGGTCACGATTCCGGCCCCAGGTGAAAGTTCGGACAAGAGCGTCTCGATATGGCTTGTGGCGCCATGACGGCCTGTCCATCGCGCTGCCTTTTGCGCGGACCATTCGCGGTGCAACAGGTCGGGCGATGTGATGTTGAGCACACCCAGACCCGGAATATCATCCGCCAACTGATCATAAGCCGACAGGATTTCAGGGGCAATTGCACCGGTAAAGGCAATTGCCGCCTGCGCGCCCGGTGCAGGTTTACGCAACCAATAGCCCCCTTTCAGGGCATCTTCCTCCCACCGTGTGTCGTCGCGGGTGACTTGTGGAATCTGCCTTGTGCTGAGCCGCAGATAGACCGAGCTGCCGTCCGGCTTCTGCAGATATTCAAACGCCCAGCGCATGAACAGCGCCACCTCGTCCGCATAAGCGGGTTCGAAATAGGCAAGGCCCGGCTGCCCCATACCGATCAGCGGCGTGTTGATCGATTGGTGCGCCCCACCCTCCGGTCCCAGCGTTAGGCCGGACGGTGTCCCCACCAGCAAAAAGCGTGCGTCCGAATAACATCCGTAATTCAGCGCATCGAGCCCGCGGGAGATAAAGGGATCATATACCGTGCCCACCGGTATCAACCGGGTCCCGAAATGTGGCGCGGCCAGACCGAGGGATGTCAGCAGCAGGAAAAAGTTGTTCTCTGCAATGCCGAGTTCAATATGCTGCCCTGCGGCATGGGCTGCCCATTTCTGGGCGGACGGAATCTTGGCCTCGCGAAAGATATCCGCAACCTGTGACCGCCGGAACAGGCCCCGCTGATTGACGAACCCGCCCAGATTTGTCGTTTGGGTCACGTCGGGCGCGGTTGTGACAATATGGTCGGCCAATGGTTCGGATGACTTGGCAAGGTCCAGCAAGACATGGCCGAACGCCGCCTGTGTTGATTGCGTTTCGCCCGTCGGAACCGGCAGGCGCGCGGGCACGGATATCGGTGACGGCGCGGCTTCTTTGTCCTTTTTCGACAGCACGCTCTGGCCGACAAATTCCTTCAGGCGTGCCGCCATATTGCCGCCCAGACCGGCAAAAGGTTCCCACTCCTGCCCGGCCTCGATCCCCAAAGATTCGCGCAACTGTTCGATTTGCGCAGGGTTCATCATGCCGGAATGGTTGTCCTTATGTCCCGCCAGCGGCAGGCCATAACCTTTGACGGTATAGGCAATGAACAGGGTGGGCCGGTCATCGTCCGCGCTGTCAAAGGCATCCATCAGCGAGGCAACGCAATGTCCGCCGAGATTGGTCATCAACATAGCGAGGCCATCATCGTCAAAACTGTCGAGCAGCTTTTTGACATGGGGTTTGTGGCCGATATCGTCGATCAACCGCGCGCGCCAGGCGGCACCGCCCTGATAGGTCAGCACGGCATATTCGGCATTGGGGCAGTTTTCGATCCAGTCCTCAAGCGACTTTCCACCCGGCCGCGCAAAGGCCGCACGCAGCAGCTTTCCATGCTTCAGGGTAATGACACGCCAGCCACAGGTTTCGAAAATGTCATCGAAGCGGCGGAACATGCGGTCGGCGGTTGTGCTGTCGAGCGACTGGCGGTTGTAATCGACCACCCACCAGCAGTTGCGGATATCATGCTTATAGCCTTCGATCAGGCACTCATAGATATTGCCCTCGTCCAGTTCGGCATCGCCCATCAGCGATATCATGCGTCCGGCATTGGCTTCGGCCATGGAACCATGCGCGACCAGATAGTCCTGAACAAGGCTTGAGAACGCGGTGATCGCGACACCCAGGCCAACCGAGCCGGTGGAAAAATCGACGGGGATTTTATCCTTGGTGCGCGAGGGATAGCTTTGCGCGCCGCCCAATGCGCGGAACTGCTGCAACTGCTCAAGCGACTGGTTGCCGAGCATATAATGGATCGCCTGCAACACAGGGCCTGCATGCGGCTTTACCGACACCTTGTCATTGGGGCGCAGGGCGTGAAAATAGAGCGCGGCCATGATCGCCGTCATCGACGCGCAACTGGCCTGATGCCCGCCTACTTTCAGACCGTCACGCTTTTTGCGGATATGGTTGGCGTTATGCACCGTCCAGGACGACAGCCAGCGCAGCCGCGTATCGAGCGCCTCAATCGCCGCTACTTTTTCTTCGCGCGCATCCGCAATTTTGGTCGCCATGGTGATATGTCCCCGCAATCCTGAACGCGCAGAGTTTAGCCGGCAGACGTTAGCATGTCCTTGCGTATAGTCTGGTTATAGGGCATGTTTTTGGCAGAATATCCCATGAAGCGAGAAAATTGAGACAGATAATGCCAGAAAATGCATTGGATGCGATAGACCGCAAAATAATCGACCTGTTGCAGGCCGATGGCCGGATGTCCAATCAGGAGCTTTCCGACCATATCGGCCTGTCCCCCAGCCCGTGCCTGCGCCGGGTACGCCAGTTGGAGGCAAATGGCACAATTGCGCGCTATGTCGCGCTGGTGGATCCGGACAAGGTCGGCCTGTCCGTCACTGCCTTCGTACGCGTTCGTCTTGACCAGCAGGACGACCGCCATTTGCAGGAATTCGAAACGGCTGTGGCAGGATTTCCCGAGGTTATGGATTGCTACCTGATGACGGGCGAAGCCGACTATCAGCTGCGTATATTGGTCAGCTCGCTCACCCAGTTTGAGGACTTCCTCCGCAGACGCCTGACCAAGGTCAACGGCGTCGCAAACGTCACCACCAGCTTTGCCTTGCGACCTGTCATTTACAAAACCGCGGTACCGACGCTACAACCCCTTTGAAGAAGGGGGATATTTTGATGGAATCAAGCATTGCGGCACCGAACGAGCTGAGCCGGTCCTTAAAATCGCGCCATGTGTCGATGATCACATTTGGCGGAATCATCGGCGCAGGGTTGTTCGTTGGCTCCTCGACCGCGATCGGCAATATCGGTCCGGCTGCGGTGCTGAGTTATGCCATTGCCGGGTTTCTTGTGCTGCTCGTCATGCGGATGATCGCGGAAATGTCGGTCGCAATGCCGGGAACGCAGACCTTCCCCGATTTCGCGCGGCAGGGCGTCGGCGACTGGGCCGGCTATATGGTTGGCTGGCTTTACTGGTATTTCTGGGTCGTGGTGATCGCAATCGAGGCGATTGCCGGGGCCAAGATCATCCACGGATGGTATCCGCAACTGGAGGTCTGGGAAATCGGTGTCGCGCTCATGGCGGTGTTGACGGCGATCAACCTGATGTCCGCAAAATCCTATGGCGAATTCGAATTCTGGTTTGCGTCGACCAAGGTTGTTGCAATTCTCGTCTTCATTCTTGTGGCCGGGGCTTATGCAACTGGCGTAACCTCGCCATCGGGATCGACGTTCGCGAACCTCACAGCACATGGCGGTTTTGCACCGGCAGGCGTGGCCGCGATTTTTGCAGGTGTTGCAACCACCATTTTCTCGCTTTGCGGGGCCGAAATCGCGACGCTTGCGGCGGCGGAATCGGAAGAAGGTTCCAAGACAATCGCGAATATGACCATCTCGGTTTCCTTGCGGATCCTGATCTTTTTCGTGCTTTCCATTTTTCTGATTGTCTCGGTCGTTCCCTGGAACGAGATTGAGGCCGGCACCTCGCCTTTTGCCCATGCGCTGCGGGAAATGGGTTACCCGGGTGCCGACCTGATCATGGAAGCCATCGTCCTTGTTGCGGTACTGTCCTGCCTGAATTCAGGGATTTACATCACATCGCGCGCGATGTTCGGCCTCGCCCGAAATGGCGATGCGCCGCAATCCTGCATCAAGCTGAGCCGGGCACGCGTTCCGGCACGGGCGATCCTGATCGCCAGCCTCTTCAGCTATTTCGCCCTTGCGGCATCCATCCTGTCGCCGGACCAGGTGTTCAACTTCCTTGTCACATCCTCGGGCGCCATCATGCTGTTCATCTATATGCTCGTGGCATTTGCCCAGTTGCGCCTTCGCGCCCGGTTCGAGGCCGAAACGCCGGAGCGGTTGCAGGTTCGCATGTGGCTATACCCCTTTGGCACATGGTTCGCGATTGCCGGGATGGGCGGCGTGCTTGTGATGATGGCCCTGTCCCCCACAAGCTCAAAGGAATTATGGGCCAGCCTGATCGTAACCGCCGCTTTCCTGCTGGGTTATTGGGCGAAAAACCATTTTGGTTCACGGTCAAAGGATGTCTGACCGAAAGCAAAAATTTTCCAGTCGGAATAAAGATTTGAGTCGCGCCAAATTCACTGACCATTGCATAAGCGGCAGACGCGTTACGCCGGAGTCCGATTATGAAACTTGAAAATGATCCTTTAGCCGCATTCTGGATGCCGTTCACGGCGAACCGGGCCTTCAAGAAAACGCCGCGGCAACTGAAGTCGGCGAAGGACATGCACTATACCAGCGACGACGGCCGGCAAATTCTGGACGGCACCGCCGGGCTGTGGGCGGTCAATGCAGGTCACTGCCGCGCGCCCATTGTGGAAGCCATCCAGAAGACCGCTGCCGAACTGGACTATGCCCCGCCCTTCCAGCTCGGCCATCCGCTGGCGTTCGAGCTCGCCTCGCGTCTCGCGACGATCATGCCCGAGGGGCTGGACCGGATATTCTTTACGAACAGTGGGTCGGAATCGGTTGATACTGCACTGAAAATTGCGCTCGCCTATCAGCGCGCCATCGGCCAGGGCAGCCGCACCCGCCTGATTGGCCGGGAACGGGGCTATAATGGCGTGGGCTTTGGCGGCATTTCGGTGGGCGGCATCGTCAACAACCGGCGGCAGTTCGGAACGCTGCTGACCGGCGTCGACCATCTGCCGCATACCCATAATCTGGAACATAACGCTTTTACCAAAGGGCGTCCCGAATGGGGCGGGCATCTGGCGGATAATCTGGAGGCGATTATTGCCCTGCATGGCGCGGAAACCATTGCCGCCGTCATCGTAGAGCCGATGGCCGGATCGACGGGCGTGCTCGTGCCACCTGTGGGCTATCTTGAAAAGCTGCGCGAAATCACCCGCAAGCATGGCATTGTCCTGATCTTCGACGAAGTGATCACCGCCTTTGGCCGTGTCGGAGGGGCGACGGCTTCGGGAACGCTGGGCGTAACGCCCGACATCATCACCATGGCCAAGGGCCTGACCAACGCCGCTGTGCCCATGGGTGCGGTTGCGGTCAGCCGCCATATCCATGACGGCGTGGTCGAAGGCGGCCCGGACGGTATCGAGCTGTTCCACGGCTACACCTATTCCGGCCACCCGCTCGCCGCCGCTGCGGGTCTTGCAACACTTGACCTCTATAAGTCGGAAGGCATTTTCGAACATGCCACATCGCTCCACGGCTATTGGCAGGACGCTGTCCACAGCCTGAAAGGCAAGCGCCACATCATCGACATCCGCAATATGGGTATCGTCGCCGGTATCGAGCTGGAGGCGCATGCCGGCGGTGTGGGCAAACGGGGAATGCAATTGTTCCACAAATGCTTCGATAACGGCCTGCTCGTCCGCGCAACCGGTGATATCATCGCCCTGTCGCCTCCGCTGATATTGGAAAAGGCGCATATCGACGAGATGATCGGCCGGATCGGGGAATTGGTCGAAACCGTAGACTAGGCCGGGTAAAAACACCGGTCAATGTGGACGCATTCATCCCAAAGAAGGCGCTAAAGTTCGCCCCTAAAATGTCGTTAAACCAGTCCGGTGGGACATGGCGACACGAACTTTCTTCCTTTGGTTTTGCTTGTGGCAAATAGTGCTTACGGGCAGCGCACATGCCCAGTCCATAACGACCTATTCCAATTCAACCGACTTTAATGCCGCAATGCCGACCACCGGCGTTGTCCAGAAGTCGGAAAATTTTGCCGCCGTCACATCCAATTATGCGGTATCCCAAACCACTCCGAACAACTGGAACGGTTTGACCATTCTGGCCTCCGGATTTTCGCCCTGGGGTTCCTCGCAATATTGCACAAGCCTCAGGGCCTGTCTTAACTGGACAACATCGCCGCCCACTACGCCCGGAATTTATGTCGCTATCGGTACGCCCGGCATAGACAATGGCACCGTGCGCTTCACACCCACCGGCCGCGCATTTGCCTTTGCGTTCAACTATTGGGACTGGAACGATGGCAGCCAACGTTCGGAGTTGCTTGTAACGCTCAGCAACGGGTCAACCTTTGTCATCACCGGCCCCACCACCGTATCCGGCAGCCCGGGCGGCTTCATGGGTTTCCGTATCGATACGGCGTCCATCTATTCCGGCATAACGATATCGCATGTCACCTGGCGCGGCATCGGGTTCAATTCCGAAATCATCGGCATCAACAACATCCAGATCCGCGAAGCCGCCCCTGTGGTTCAGGTCAGCAAAAATTCCACCATATGGGACCCGAACCCGTCCAACGCAAAATCCCTGCCCGGCAACGATGTGCTGTACGAAATAAGCATCGCCAATGCCGGTCTGTCCGCGCCGGATGCAGGATCGATATTCATCGTGGATGCCCTGCCGTCGCAGCTGTCCTTCTGGAACGGCGATATCGACCAGGGCGGTTCGGAAACCTACGCGACCGTTGCACCCATCGGTTTCAACCAGACAGGCGGCGCAACCTTGTCCTTTGATCCCAGCACCGACCTCAGGGTCGCGTTCGGAGCAACGGCGCCGACCACATTCAGCCAGTGTTCAACCCTGCCGATGGATTCAAGCTACCGGTCCGATGTCAAATTCCTCTGCATCCGGCCCAGCGGCACCCTAAACGCAGGCCCCGCCGTCCCCCAAATGAAACTGAAATTCCGCGCCCAGATCAAGTAGGCTGGTTGAGGGTGTGCAGGCGCGAAGTTAACGTTCAAACTTCACCGCAAATCCAATTGATTGGAGCGACACCCTGCCCCCTGTCGCCAACAGTTTAAGCTCGTCACATCGGAAAAACGAGATACCGACATACCCCGCAATTTTGTCACTATATTCGGGAGGCTTTTTGCTCCTAAAAAAATCTTCCAACTCCACTACCAGTTTTCCAGACCGATCCCGAAGTTGCAGATATTGTGTTGGATCATAACTGGTGTCTGCCCGGTAACTTCCCTTCTGGAACTCTTCATATGTCACATTACCGGTTTCGGTGATCAGCAATTCATCCCCGCGCCACGGCAATCGTTCGGAGATTCGCATGCTTGGATTGAAGTGCAGGCCAGCGCGGTCGACGCAAATTGGCGAACCATCCTGACGGTAATGAATGACCAGCTTCTCCCTTTTGCGTAACAACTGTTTCCCAAGGAATATCGTACTTCCGTCGGAGAAACTGGCCTTCTGAAAACCGATCCCGTACGGTTCAATATCGGCCTTGGGATTGAAGTCGCTGCAACCCGAAAGGAGGAGAACAATTGTAATAATTGGACTTCCTACTTTCATGATCAATCCCCGCCACTTGGCCTGTTAGATTTGTTGGCACCAGTCAGAACGTTTGGAAATCGAAAATTCCAGAAATGTATCGTGTAGCAAGATAGCAATATTCATCGCTCGCGTAATGTTTGCAATGTTGCCGGACCCAACGGATCAAATTTGGCAGCTTTGTTGAGAGAAGCGGACGTCAAAGAATTACATAACAGTCAAAATGTGATGTTTGTCTTGCTCATACCGATGCCATCTACCCAGATTAAATAGGTTTTACCGCGTACCGCAGAAAGGGCAGCGACCTCCTGCCAACCTGTAGGTGTCTCACCCACGCGAACAGAGGCGAGGTCGAGACACTGAATGTCGCCTTTCACCTCAATAAGCCAAACTGCGTGGTCCCGCTCCCACGATTCAGGTTCGTACAATCCAACTTCGCGGACACACGGGGCCTGCTTATCGCTGAAAATGAATCCCCAGTCTTGGGATAACTTGATATGTTTTCGACCAGCAACGTCCACCACGGAGACATCAATGTTGGGTGGCGAACACGACAATAGCAAACCCAAAGCCCCTAGGATTATGGTATATCTGGCGCTGGTATTCACAGATCTAACCTACCTTTAACTGAAAAATGCGTAAGTTTATCGTCTCCGGAAAACCCGCTTTAACTGCTGAATGCCCCAAAAGCCGACCTCTATTCAACTGATGAACGAACGTCAGGTAACGATAGCTGGAGCTTATGAGACGAAAGTCCGCAATGTTGTGGAAAGCTGCCCTCAGTCCAAGCCGTTTGGAAGCTTAGTCGCGCACCAAGGGCAGTATGAAATTGTGATGACCGAGTGGCCCCCGTCATGGATAATAAGCCCGTAGCTATCCTCAGAATAATCGATGAGGCAATCAGGGCAATCAAATCGGTCTGGATGCATGTCACAAATATTCTCGACATTAGAGTGCATCATTTCACAACAGTGTTTGGTCATGTTGCCATTTTCCCAGATTTATTGATTGACCGCAATCTAGTGCTATCGTGGCCATCAGGCCCGATTAGCCAGTGCTCTTTCCAACCAGTGTATGCGTTTAAGCCATTGCTTCGACATTTTAGCTGACGGAGCGATGCTTAATCGCATGCGCGACCTCTCGATCTCAGACAGCAGTTCTTCATAGCTGAGTTTATCAAGCTCATCGTCGCGATGGGGAATGGCTGACCTTTTACCCATGGGACAAGTGTATGCGACGGATCAAACGTCCGCAATGTTGTCGTTTCCGGAAAGTCCGGTTTAGCAGCTTTGTTGTGGAAAGCGGACCTAAGCGTTGCGACTATAAATCGCTTCGACAGAGGGGTCTTGTTCCATCTGGAAGATCAGATGACACGGATGATTTCGCTTTTGCCACCCCGGCAACTGAAGCACCCAGACAGTGATGAGTTCGAACACCCACGATCTGGGATCGGTGAAAAGATTTGCCGCGTTATTGACGACAATGACCATGCCCGACTCACGCTGGCTCAACGTTTCGAGGTCATCCATGAATCGATACCACCCCAATATCCCCGTAGGAGGGTGTGGTTCATAAGGCGGATTGTCCGTCCGCAGTTGCCGCCCAAGTGAATTTAGCGCTTCATATTCATTCACTTTGGTAGCATCGAGATACGCCCACACTATGCCCCGCTCCGCCAGCGTCTCGGGGCCTACATAGTCGGCCGGATCATCGTCCGACGCGGCGCGCCGGAAATGAACGCGTCCGCCAAAGTCAGGGTGATCTAGATACTCGTATGCCATCGATTACGGCTGCTACAGCATCTTCAGAACATCCGCTACGTTATCGTGTCCTGACAGTCCGACTGTAACATCCGCCCTCACCCAAAGCCGCCAAAGGCAACTTGCCCCCTAGAAATGTAGGAAAAGATTTGAGAGCATCCCGCGGCATTCGCGAAAGCGGGTGCGGCTCTTTGAACTGTTGACACTTCGTGCATATTCGGACGACCGGGCCGCGTTAATTTAAAGCAACAAAGGATACATTTTCACGATGCGTTTGCGTGTCTTTTGTATCTTTAAGTCTGGCTGGATCAGAGGACCAGAACGATTTTCCCCACATGGCGCTTTGTCAGGAACGCCTCCTGCGCTGCGGCGATGTCGGTGATGGGATAGGTGGCGGCGACCAGCGGTTTGATTTCGCCGCGTTCGATATAGCCGACAAGATTGGGAAACACCCCGGGCTCCAGCACGGTACAGCCGATGAGGCGGAGGTCTTTCAGGTATAGCGTCCGCAAATCAAGGTCGACCACAGGGCCGGAGATAGCGCCCGAAACACCGTAACGCCCGCCGCGTTTCAGGCTGTTGAGTATGGGTCCGAACTGTTCCCCACCGACGATATCGACCGCGGCATCGAAATATTCGGGGCCGAAAAGCGATTCCAGATCAGCATCGCGCGGGACGACCTGGTGCGCGCCGAGGCCGCGCACCGTCTCTGCCTTTGCATCGGCGGCCATGGCGGTCACCTCTGCACCGCGCCGCTTTGCAAGCTGGACTGCGGCCGATCCGACACCGCCCGATGCCCCTGTGACCAGCAGGCGTTCGCCCGCCTGCAAACCGATGCGGGTCAATATGTTTTCGGCGGTGGCATAGGCGCAGGGAAAGCTTGCGAGTTCCACGTCGGAACAGGCGGATTCGATGCGGTGGGCGTGGACAGAGGGAACCCGTGCATAGTCGGCAAAGCCGCCGTCCACTTCCGAACCGAAATAGCGGATATCGAACGGGCTGCTGCCCCTGAATACCGGTTCGACCAGCACCCGCTGCCCTATTCGTACCGGATCGACGCCTTCGCCCACGGCGACGAGTTGGCCGCAGGCATCCGCGCCCTGTATGCGAGGAAAGGTGAATGCGGCGCCCGACCAGCCATCGTCGCCGGCGCCTTCGATACCGGTGGCCGCGCCCGCATCGGTCGCTTCGGCAACGGCCTTTGAATACCAGCCGATACGGGTGTTGATATCGGTATTGTTCACCGCCGCCGCGCCTATGCGGATCAGGACCTCGTCCGTACCGGGTTGTGGGACGGGAACATCGGTTCGCCATTCCAGCCTGTCATAACCGCCATAGCCGGTTAGCAAGACGGCGCGCATGACGGCGGGGACGGTCATTCGGCCCGCTCAAGCCCGAACTGGTTCAGATACCATTTCTGGAATTTGATGACGCTGCCTTCCTGATCGGAATAGCGTCCGGGACGGTAGCGGGTGGACATGATGCCGGTCTGGTTATTCTCGGTAATGACCTTGTCCTGCGTCGTGGTGGCATGATAGCCCCAGGTCATCTTGGGAATATCGACCTCGTCCTCCCCGGCCCGGCCATCGACAATCCAGATCATCTCAACATCGGTTTCCAGCGCGCTGCGCGGCGTGAACTGGAACAGGATCGCAAAATGATCGTCGGCGACAATCTGGCTGAAGGGGCTGAAACTCAGGTGCATCCGCCCGCCATCGGCTTTGGTCCGCTTGCCCATCAGGGGTGCCGGTGCCGACCCGTCCTGCGTTTCCGATGACCAGCCGTCTTTGTTCATACGCTGCATCATCAGGCGCAGATGGCTGCTGTCGGGGGCATCGTCGATATTGCCGATGGGACGCCCGGCGGCGGCAGCGCTTGCCTCCCATGCCTGTAACTTGGGGGTGAAGCTTGCAATGGCGTCGGCGGGTCCCGAACTTGGCCCTGCCCCCACCGCCACGATCGATTCCGCGGCATGCATCGAACAGAATTCGGGATGCGACGGGACGCAATGATAGCATTCGAAGAAATTCTCGACGACCAGCTTCCAATTGGCGGTGGTGGGATAGCTTCCGGCATGGGCGATACGGGCGGTATCAAAGCCGTGATAGTCAAGGATCGGGCCCATATCCCCAAAGGTCGCGTCGAAATCGACCGGCTCGTCCTCGCTCATATTGATGAAGATCAGGCCGTGGAATAGCCGGATATGGCACGCAAAAAGGCTGTTTTCCGCCTTGTCGAAATCCTCCGGCATAAGGCGCGCGGAAAGAAGCTTGCCATCCAGACCGAAGGTCCACGCATGGTAGGGGCACACCAGCCGCGGTGCGTTGCCGCTGTCCGCCTGGCAAATGGTCGATCCGCGATGGCGGCAGACGTTGAAAAAGGCGCGGACGCTGTCGTCATTTTCGCGGATGACGATGATCTGTTCGGCCCCGACGCGGAACAGGAAATAATCGCCCTTGTTCGGAATGCGGGAGATATGCCCGGCCAGCAGCCATTTCCGGCTGATGATGGTATCCATATCGGCCTTGAACACGGCATCGCTGCAGTAAAATTCCTGGTCGAAACTATATCCCACCCGGGTATTGGCGGCGAGCCTTTGCATCAGTTGGCTTTGCGTTTCAGTCATCAGATTTTTATCCGTGCGTTGCTGGGGTCGTAAAGGGGTTTGAGCGAGGCGAGAGCGGGATAGCGCACACCGGCAATCTCGATTTCATAATCATCGGCACCGATGGTACCGACGACGCCATTATCGGGGGCGGTAACATAGCCAAGTCCGCAGGCGCCGCCCAAGCTATGGGCATACATGCCAGACCGGATATAACCGGCGATCCGGTCACCCTGCCAGATGGGCTCATTATGGTAGAGCATAGGTTCCGGCGATTTCAGCAGGAACTGGACGAGCCGCTGTTTCAGCCCCGCCTCCTTCTGCCGCAACAGGGCTTCCCTGCCGATAAAGCCGCCGGCCTTGTCCATCCTGACCGCAAAGCCTAGCCCAGCCTCAAGCGGCGTGTCTTCGTCGGTAATGTCATGCCCCCAATGGCGGTAGGCCTTTTCCATCCGCAGCGCGTTAAGGGCATGGTATCCGCAATGCTTCAGCCCGAATGCAGTGCCCGCCGCGACAATCTCGTCATAGACGCCCGTCATGAATTCGGTCGGAATATAAAGTTCCCAACCCAGCTCACCCACATAGGTTATCCGCGACGCACGCACGAGGGCGTATCCCAGCTCAATCTCCTGCGACGTGGCAAATGGAAACGCTTCATGCGACAGGTCATTGGGACAGATCGACTGCAATAGATCACGCGCACGCGGACCCATGATCGAAATCACTCCCATGGCCGAGGAAATATTGGTCAGGACAGCATGGGCGTCTTCCGGAATTTGCCGCTTCAGCCAGTTGAAATCCTTGACCTCTGTTTCGGCGCCCGTGACAATCAAATAGGCGGTTTCAGACAGGCGCGTGACCGTCAAGTCCGCCTCAATCCCGCCCTTTTCATTCAGCCATTGGGTATAGATCAGGCGTCCGGGGGCGACATCGATGTCATTAGCACACACCCGATTGAGGACGGCCATCGCGTCCCGCCCTTCCAAGCGGAACTTGGCGAAGGAACTCTGGTCGAACAACCCGACGGCCTCGCGGACCGCCTTGCACTCCGCGGCGTTTGCCTCAAACCAGTTTTGCCGCCCATAGCTATATTCATAACGCGGTATACTACCCGGTTCGCCATACCAGTTGGGCCGTTCCCAGCCAAAGGCTTCACCATAACAGGCACCCGCTGCAACCAGGCGGTCATGAATCGCAGACCGGCGAACACCGCGCGCGGTTTCATATTGTTTGAACGGATAATGGGTTGCGTAGAGCAGCCCAAGGCTTTCGGTCACCCTTTCGCGCAGATATTTGCGGTTGATCTGGAAAGGCATGTTCCGGCGGATATCAACCGTCCACAAATCGGCAGGCGGGATGCCATCGCGAATCCAGTCGGCCATCACCTTACCGACGCCCCCTGCCGATTGAAGACCGATGGAATTCAGTCCTGCCGCAACAAAACAGCCTTTCAACTCGGCACTCTCGCCCAGATGGTATCGGACGTCCGGAGTAAAGCTTTCAGGACCACAGAAGAATTTCTGGATGCCGGCTTTTTCCAGGGCAGGCACACGGCGCATCGCATCCATCAAAAGCGGTTCGAAATGTTCGAAGCTGCCCGCAATTTCGTCGAAGCAGAAATCTTCGGATATGCCGTCCATCCCCCATGGCCGTGCATTTGGTTCAAATGCTCCGACCAGAAGCTTCCCGGCGTCATATTTGTAATAACCGCAATAATCATAGTCGCGCAAAACAGGCAGGGTGGAATCGATCCCCTCCACCCCTTCGAACAACACATAATAATGCTCGCAGGCATGCAACGGCGCAGTTACTCCGACACTGGCTGCCAAATCCCTGGTCCACATGCCGCCGCAAATGACGACATAGTCGGCGTCGATTGATCCCGTCTCGGTATCAACTCCCGTTACCCGTTCGCCATCGTGCCGAATTTTGGTGACTTTGGTATTCTCGAAAATGCGTGCACCGCCCGTTCTCGCACCTTTTGCCAAAGCCTGCGTAATATCTACAGCATTGGCATAGCCATCGCTGGGAATATGGATGCCGCCGACAACATCGTCGACATTAACGATTTTTGCGAGATCTTTGATCTCTTGCGGCGTGACCACATGGACCGGCAGATCAAACACCTTGGCCATAGAGGCGCTGCGCTTCAGTTCTTCAAAGCGCTCGGCATTGGTGGCCATCGAAATAGAACCGCATTGGCGATATCCGGTCGCCTGTCCCGTTTCTGCCTCCAGCCCACGATAAAGTTCGCCGGTGTATTTGGCGAGCTTCGTCATGTTAATGGAAGGCCGCAATTGCCCGACAAGACCCGCGGCATGCCATGTGGTACCACTCGTCAACTGTTTACGTTCGAGCAGGACCACATCGTCCCAGCCGATTTTGGTTAGGTGATAGGCAATTGAGCAGCCGATGACCCCGCCACCTATAATGACGACACGTGCCTTATTGGGTAGTTCCGCCACGTCTTAAACCTTCATTTTTGCATTATCGGGATCATAGGCAGGATGCTCCAGCACCCTAGCCGAACGGCGCTCTCCTTGAAGGTAGATATCGAAGGTGGAGCCCGGCGTCGCATGCTCCAGCGGCACGCATGCAAAGAACAGGCTTTTGCCCACGCGATGGCCATAGCCCCCCGATGTCGTCAGCCCGATGCAATTATCTCCAATCAGACAAGGCTCTGCACCGCGCACATCGACATTGCTGGCATCCACAGCGCCATAAACAATACGGAACCGGTCCGGGGCATCTATCGTAGCCTGTTTGCCTACGAAATCTTCTTTTTTGAAGTTGATAAATCGCGGCATGTCAGCCTCAATCATCGTCAATTCGTTAGTCAGCTCGCTCCCCCACGCCTTATAACCCTTTTCCATGCGCATCGTGTTAGCGGCGTAGAGACCGTAGTTTACGATGCCATATTCCTGCCCAGCTTCCCAAACGGCATCGTAAAGCGCGGGGAGTTTATCCATTGCCGGATGCAATTCCCAACCAAGTTCGCCCGCATAGGACACTCGAAGCGCCCGCATCTGGTTGCCTGCAACGATAATTTCTTGTCCGCTCAGCCAACGGAAACCGTCATTGCTCAGATCTGCATCCGTCAACTTAGCAAGCACATTTCGAGACCGCGGGCCATTCAGCACCAACACGCCAAGATCCATTGTCACATTGCGGAATGCCACATCTTCATGCGGCAACTTGCTCTGGATCAGAAAATCCCAATCGCGTTGTTCGGCAGCCGCAGCAGACAGGCAGTAGAAGTGATCATCGGCGAGGCGCGTTACTGTCATTTCGCCATAGATGCGGCCCTGCTTTGACAGCAGGTGCACAAGGCCGATACCGCCCTGCTTCTTTGGCATGCGGTTGGCACAAATACGATTGAGAAATGTTTCAGCGTCCGGTCCGTTCACTTCATATTTGGCAAATCCGGAAAGGTCGAGCACGCCGACCTTTTCCATTACAGCCCTCACCTCAGCCGCCACCATATCGAAGCTGTTGGTGCGTTGATATCCGCCCTGCTCTGCCGCGCCGTCAAGCGCGAAATATTTCGGCCGCTCCCAACCATAGGTCTCCCCATAAACGGCACCTGAGGCCCTTAGCTTTTCATATAGCGGGCTGGTTTTGCATGGTCGTCCGTCCGGTTCTTCCTCACCCGGCAAACGGGTCGTGAAGGTCATGCGGTAATCGAGAAATACCTTGTCCCGACTATAGTCCTCGTCCGCAAAAGGCCCGTAACGGCGGGGATCAAATTCGGTCATATTGATGTCGGAGTCGCCATAGACCATCCACTGTGCAAGATATTTTCCGGACCCGCCGCCTTGCGCAATACCGAACGATGTGCCGCAACAATGCCAGAAATTTCTGAGTCCAGCAGCAGGTCCAAGCAGCGGTCCACCATCCGGTGTATGCGGGATGGCTCCATTGACGATCCTGCGGATTCCAACCTCGCCGAAAACCGGCATGCGTTCAATGGCACGTTCTAGCCATTTCGAAATACGATCCAGATCGTCAATGAACAATTCGCTCGTCGACTCCCATTCGGGATGCCCTTTGGGCGCCCAAGCCTCGGCAAGCCCCACATTTTCATATACGCCAATCAGACCGCTTTTCTGTTCCTGCCGGAAGTATCCAGAAACATAGGGACAGCGCATAACCGGAATTTCCTCGTCCCGCTCCAAAAAGGCAGGAATAGGATCTGTGACAATATAGTGATGCTCCATGTTCGTCACAGGAATATCGATGCCCGCCATTTGCGCGACTTGGCGGGCATAGCAGCCAGCGGCATTCACCACGATCTCGGCGCGTACGATACCCTGTTCGGTCACAACATTCCATTCACCCGATGGCAGTTGGGTCAGTCCGGTTACGCGGTTTTTGCGGACAATCTTAGCGCCCATATTCTTAGCGCCGATAGCAAGTGCGTTACAGATGCCGGACGGATCCGCATGCCCATCACCCGTTGTCCGTGCACCAGCAATAACACCATCAGTTGTCACAAAAGGATTTATCCTGCGAATTTCTTCGGGATCGATAATTTCCATGTCGAACCCGACAATTTTGGAAAATCCGTGAATATATTTAAACCACGCCAGTTCACGCTCATTGGTTGCAAGGCGGATACCGCCCGACTTGTGCCAACTCACATATTGGCCTGTCAGACTTTCGAGGCGCGGATAAAGCTCGTTGCTATACGCATGGATTTTGGCGAGATTAAAGCTACCGGTGATACTGGGGCACTGACCCGCTGCATGCCAGGTGGAACCCGATGTCAGCTCGTCCTTTTCGATTAGCAAGCAATCCGTCCAGCCAAGTTCGGCAAGATGATACAACAGGGAAGCCCCCATGATGCCGCCACCGATAATGACAACTCGTGCGTTGGTCTGCATTTAAACTCCGTCTCTCCAGCGACATCCGACTTTTTCGATATGTGAAGACATCCCGGAGGAATGACAAATGTGCAATTCGCCGCGACTGGTTCAAAAAATTTCATCGTTGCATGCTAAGCCCCTACCGAAATCAATGCAAAACGTCACAGCGGAGTCATAGTGCTGCTCCATCATTCGATTGATAGCTTATCAATCCAGCGTTAGGGCCGACTCGAATGTCTACAATATCCATTTCGCTTCCGAAGGCTGATCCGCAGGCCTATTTGCTTTGCGCGATGCGTGCCGTCTGGATCGCAGTCCCGTTACTGTTTCTCTTGCCCTTGCACCTCGTCTGGCACATTCTTAAGCTGCCCTCTCCTTGGGCAATGCTTTTTTTGCGAATTGCTGCGCGCGCCTTGGGAGCACGAGTTAAAGTATACGGAACCCCGTTGCGCCGGGATGTTTTCTTTGTTGCCAACCATCTTTCCTGGCACGACATTCCGATATTGGCTGGGATTACTGGCACGGCTTTTGTCGCTCAGGACGGTGTTCGCGACTGGCCGATTATCGGCTGGCTCGCTACGCTAAACCGCACCATTTTCGTAAGCCGGACCGAAAAGCAGAATGTCGCTGGACAAGTAGCCGAACTGCGGGAGGCAATTGCGGAAAACTGGTCTGTTACCCTGTTCCCGGAAGGCACCACCTCGGACGGTCGGCAATTGTTGCCTTTCAAACAGTCGCTTTTTGCAACTCTCGCACCACCGCCTAAGCCGATGCTCATCCAACCGGTATTACTCGATTTCGGCGATGCTGGCCCGGATATTGCGTGGCTCGGCGAAGAGACCGGTTGGGAAAGCGCTTGGCGTGCTTTTACGCGACCCGGCACCTATGAGGTCGGCGTCCATTTTCTCGAACCATTTGATCCGGCAGAATTGGCCGATCGCAAAGCGGTATGCGCCCTTTCAAGGGCACGCCTGGCGTCGGCTTTGTCTTCAACGCTGGGATACACAGTTACGTGACACGCCAGGAAAGTGGCGGTGCAATAGTTGTCGGAATTGAAAAATAATTCACCCGATAAGCCAAATTTTTCAATTGTTGTCCGCGACCGCTGCGGCTCTAACTTCCTTCCAAATTATGCAATTGCCGTGCCGTCCAGCGCCTAATTCTAATGGTGGTCTAGGACGACATTTTGGGGGATGGACGGGACGCTCACATGAAAATTGGATTTATCGGTCTTGGCAATGTCGGTGGGAAATTGGCGGGCAGCCTCATCCGGAACGGCCATGACGTCACCGTCCGTGACCTCGATGACCGTCTGGTTGCAGAATATGTTAGTCGCGGAGCAAAGTCGGCCTCGTCTCCTAAAGAACTTGGGGAAACAGTCGATCTGATCGTGACATGCCTGCCTTCACCCGCAGCAAGTTCCGCAGTTGCCGAAGGCGCAGACGGCTTTCTTCAGGTCATGCAACCGGGTCAGGTTTGGCTGGAAATGAGCACAACCGACTACAGCGAAATTATACGCTTAGGTGCCCTGGTCGAAGCGCGAGGCGCGATGTTTATGGAATGCCCCGTCTCGGGTGGCTGCCATCGTGCCGACACCGGAAACATCGCAATATTTGCAGGCGGTCCAAGGGAAGCTTTTGAATTCGTTCTACCCGTCCTAACCACCATGGGACGGAGAATACTTCATACCGGGGCGCTGGGAACGGCATCCCAATTGAAGGTAATGACCAATTATCTGTGCACGGTACATCTGGTGGCATTGGCCGAAGCTTTGACGACCTGCAAAGCGATTGGACTTGATATGAACACGACCTATGAGGCGATCCGTATCTCCTCCGGGAATAGTTTCGTCCATGAAACCGAAAGCCAGGTCATCCTGAATGGCAGCCGCGATATCAACTTCACTATGGACTTGGTAAGCAAGGATGTGGGCCTGTTCGACAAAATCGCCCATGAAGCGAATGTGCCGGTGGAGCTGTCACCGCTGATTGTCAAAATCTTCAAGGAAGGCGAAGCCGCCTATGGTGCACGGGAATTTTCACCCAACATCATCCGTCGGTATGAAGAGCCGTTAGGTATAAAGGTTTTGGGCACAGGTTTCCCCGCCGAAATGGTTGATGATGAACCCGAAGAGCCGGGATATGAAGTGGTGCCGAAGCGTTAAGCTGCGGCCGTCCCAAGGCTCGCTTCAACATTTTTCGTAATCCAGTCCATAAATGTCCGGATTCGCAAATTTTCTTTCATATCGGCGCGGCAAATCAATCCCCATGCGCCAGGACAGATAGCTTTGTGATCCACAGGCTGAACCAGGCGGCCAGTCGCCAGGTCCTGATCAACAAATGGACCATTTACCAACGCCACGCCTTCACCATTTAACGCCATTTCAAGTGCGACAGCCAAGGTATCGACCATGAGATATGGAGCCGTCGGCTCAAACTTCTCGCCCGCTGATACAAACCAAGTTTCCCAATTCTGAACCTCAGTGTAAATCGCAACCAGCGGTTTTGACATCAGTGCGCCCGCACCAGAATTGGGACCCAATGTCTTGGCGACATCCGGGCTACACACTGGGAACAGCGCATATTCGTAAAGCGGAACCCAGTGATATTTGGCGGGATCCGGTACAGTTTCACAATAAACGAGCCCGACATCGGCATGCACATCATCGAATTCCCACTCGACCGCACATGTATTCAGCGTCAGCTTAATTTCTGGATGATCGGCCAAAAACTGCGGAACACGTTTTGCCAGCCAGCGAATGGATGCCGTTACATATGTCTGCACCCGTAAGGGTTTGTCCAAAGCGCTCCGGTGAACTTCTTCGACACCTTCCAAAAGGGATTCAAAGGCGGCACGGACATAAGGATAAAGCACCCTGCCTTCTTCAGTCGAAACAATATGTCGCCCTTCTTGGGCAAAGAGACTTACGCCTAAGGCATCTTCAATCAACTGAACCTGATGACTGACAGCGGGGTGTGTAAGACAGAGCTCATCCGCAGCATCCCGGATACTCTGGTGTCGTGTCGCCGCCTCGAAACCCTTGAGCGCCTTCAGCGGCGGCAATTGTCGAAGATCTATCTTTGGATGCATCGCCCTTCCCTCCCCGGACTCGCGTTGCATCGGAATTAGCATAGCCGGGGAGAACTGGTAAATTAATTTAACGCATCAATTTGCGTCCGCGAGGACCATTTCTGCACCTTTTTCTGCCACCATGACAGTCGGCGCATTTGTATTGCCCGAGGTAATCGTCGGGAATACGGATGCGTCGATAACGCGCAAGGCAGACAAACCATGCACTTTTAGGCGCGCATCAACGACTGACGAAATGGGATCTGGCCCCATCATGCAGGTGCTCGTCGGATGATAAACCGTATCGGCTCGAGCGCGAAAATCGGCGAGCAGAGCTTCGTCGCCCTCTACATGGGCGCCAGGGATGAGTTCTTCGGTAATGATGTCGGCCAATGGGCGCGTTTTCACAAGCTGGCGCAGCAATCGGTTGCCCGCCAGAACATCGTCGATATCGTCCTGCGTAGCGAGATAATTGGGATGGATCATTGGATATGTTTGCGGATCGGGGCTCGCGAGTTCAAGATGCCCCCTGCTCGTCGGGCGACATGGATTGTGCGAGAGCAAAAAGGCCGAAAAGGGATCGGGGTTCAATAGCTTTCGTTCAGACAGCGGCGTCTTGGTGTAGCTGACGGGGCTAAAATAAAGCTGCAAATTGGGGTGAGCTTTCTTCGGATCACTGCGAACGAAGCCGCCACTCTGATTAACACTAAGTGACAGCGGACCGGCACGGTCGGCCATGTAGCGCAGGCCAGCGCGTATCTTTCCCATCAGGGGATGCAGCAAGTCGTTCAGCGTTGCGGTGCGCACTTTGTAGAAATATGAGACCGCAATATGGTCTTGCAGATTTCGACCGACTGCAGGTGCGTTCACAACCGGCTCTAATCCGAGATTTGCAAGGTGTTGCGCGTCACCCACGCCCGACAGCATGAGCAATTGAGGCGAGTTAATCGCGCCACCTGACAAAATAACTTCCCGGCGCGCCTTCGCCTCGCATACACGCCCCTTATGGGCATATTCAACGCCTACTGCACGGCGACCGCTAAACAGGATGCGGTGCGCATGCGCGTGAGTAAGGAGCGTCAGCGAACGTCTTTTCCGTGCTGGATGCAGAAAGGCATTGGCAGTTGATGCACGCCAACCGCCTTTGGTATTGATCTGGTAATAGCCGACCCCTTCGGGCTTTCCGCCGTTAAAATCGCTGCTGGCCGGAAAGCCAAGCGCCTGCGCCGTTTCAACGAAGCTGTGGCAAACTGGATGCACATAGGGCGAAATATCGGTCACATGCTGCGGGCCACCTCGTCCGTGGTGTGCGCTATGCCAGTCAAAATCCTCCGATTTCTTGAAAAAGGGCAAGACATCGTCCCAGCCCCATCCGGGATTTCCAAGAGCTTTCCAGTCGTCAAAATCTCTGGGTTGTCCGCGCACATAGACCATTGCATTGATCGACCCTGACCCGCCAATCACTTTGCCACGCGGCCAATAACTTCGCCGTCCGTCTAATGCCTCAACAGGTTCGGTATCGTACATCCAGTTGATGCGCCGGTCAAAGAAGGTCCGGCCATAGCCAATGGGCATTTGTATCCAGATGGAGCGGTCGCTACCTCCGGCTTCTAGGAGAAGAACCGTAAAGCGCCCGTCTTCGGTTAAACGGTTGGCAAGGACACAACCCGCCGTCCCAGCGCCTACGACAATATAATCAAATTCTTCGGTCACCGGACTGGATGCTGCGTCATTTCGAGATGGAGCATGGTACCGGTGTAAGGATTTGCATTGGCCACATCCTCGTTCAATTCGACACCAAGACCCGGCTCGGATGAGGGGATAACATGTCCATCTTCAAAGCGGATGGGTTTATTCAATATCGCACTATGGAAGCCACCCCATGATTCAATGCTTTCCAGAATGAGGAAATTGGGCGAACAGGTCGCAATCTGGATGTTCGCAGCGCCTACGACCGGACCGCAATAGAGATGCGGCGCAATCTGCACATGATCAACTTCGGCCATGGACGCGATTTTCTTTGCCTCCAATATTCCACCAACGCGTCCCAGATTCATTTGCAGGATCGCAGCCGCCCCCACCCGGAGCAAACGCGCAAAATCATATTTGGTCGTCAGGCGTTCGCCGGTTGCGATCGGGATAGACGTTGCACGCGCAACTTTTGCCATTTCCTCTGGCGCATCAGGCGGAACGGGCTCTTCCAACCATAGAGGATCATGCGGCTCCAGACGCTTTGCAAGGCGGATAGCTCCGGCAGCAGTCATCTGGCCATGCGTCCCGAACAAAAGGTCCGCTTTTGTGCCAACGGCCTGACGCAATTGACAGGCAAATCGCTCACACAAATCAAGCGCCTCGAGCGACAACTGCCGTCCATCAAATGCCGAATAGGGTCCGGCTGGATCGAACTTAAGCGCTGTGAAGCCCTGTTCGAGATATTCCGCCGCCCGTGTCGCGGCCAGATCGGGATCATGATAGACGTCGCTCTTATCACCGGGTCTTGGGTAGATATAGGTGTAGGCACGCAGCCGTTCGTGCACTTTCCCGCCCAGCAACTTGTAAACCGGTTTGCTGGCCTCTTTGCCGATAATGTCCCAACAAGCCATCTCGAGCGCGGACAAGACACCCATTAATGTCAGGTCCGGATGCTGGGTAAAACCGCTGGAGTAAACACGGCGCCACATGTTTTCGATATCGTGCGGATCTTGGCCGACTACATAGCGCGCAAAGACATCCTCAATCATCTGTGCAACCAGATGCGGATCAAAAGGAACGCAATAGGCTTCGCCGATACCGGACACGCCGCTGTCCGTCGTCAATTTTACAAAAACAAAATAGCGTCCGCCAAAATGGGGTGGCGGATTGCCGACGACGAACGTCTGGATGTCAGTCAGCTTCATCCTTCAAAGCCGTTTATGACTTTAATCTCGAGAAAGTCATGAAGACCCCACTCTCCCCACTCCCTTCCGTTTCCGGATTGCTTATAGCCTCCGAATGGCGATGCATAATCCTGGCCGGCACCATTAATGCTGACCCCGCCCGCGCGCATCCGGCGGGAAACGCGTCGAGCACGTTCCAGATCGCCACTCTGCACATAGGCAGCGAGGCCATACGGCGTGTCGTTGGCTATCTCGATCGCGTCAGCCTCATCCTTGAAAGGGATCATTACCAGCACGGGACCAAATACTTCTTCCTGCGCGATCGTCATCTTATTATGGACGCCTGCAAAAACGGTCGGCTTCACGTAATAGCCACGGTCGAAGCCCTCGGCACGTCCAACGCCGCCCGCGACGACCTGTGCACCTTCGTCGATACCAATCTGTATGAGGCGCTGTATCTTATCGAACTGCAGCTTACTGACGACGGGACCGAAATGGCGTCCCTTTTCCATAGGGTCGCCAAGTTTGGCTGCCTTGGCAACTTCAGCCGCTATCGCAACCGCTTCGTCATAAACCGATGCCTCCACCAGCATACGCGTTGGCGCATTGCAGGACTGTCCAGCATTTTCAAAACAATGCAACACACCCCGCTTAACCGCAGCGGGCAAGTCGGAGTCAGCAAATACGATGTTGGCTGACTTACCACCGAGTTCCTGAGACACGCGCTTGACCGTATCGGCAGCCGACTTGGCAACTTGGATTCCCGCCCGGGTAGACCCTGTGAAGGAGATCATGTCGACTTCAGGATGACTGGTGAGTGCATCACCAATAGCAGGACCAGTGCCGTGCACCATATTGAAAACGCCTGCCGGAAAACCTGCCTCGTCGATGAATTCAGCAAAAAGCTGGGCCGATAGCGGAGCAACCTCGCTGGGCTTCAAAATCATCGTGCATCCGGCAACCAAGGCCGGGCCGATTTTTGCAGCGAGCTGGTTTACAGGCCAGTTCCACGGTGTGATCAAAACGCATACGCCGATGGGTTCACGGACGAGCCGGGCGTTACTGCCGATCTTGCGCTCCCATTCCATTTCGCGCGCGGCAATGATTGTTTCTTTTAGGTGACCTGGGCCACATTCGGCCTGAGCATTGTAGGACAGGTCATAAGGCGCGCCCATCTCGGTCGAAATCGCCGTTACCATTTCATCATAGCGACGTTCAAATATCGCGATCAGCTTTTCGACTAAGGCGATACGCTGATCCAACGTAAGTGCTGCATAGTCATCAAAGGCGGCACGTGCGGCACGGGCGGCCCGATCCACGTCATCATGCCCGCAGACCGCTACCGTCGCACAGATTTCTTCCGTTGCCGGATTTATTGCCGTCACCAAATCGGTCGACGTGGCCGGAAGAACCCATTCGCCGTCTATATAAGATTTCAACACTGCTTCAGACATAGCCGCATGCTCTCTTCTGATCTTCGATAATATATTTCTCGGCACGCCAATAATGCCAAGCGGCCCACAAGCCGGTAGGCGCCAAAATCAGTTGGGCCAAACGCAACGAATCGGCATCGGCACCCGAGGGTCCTGCAAAAAAGTCACTGAGCGACCCGACGATCCAGGGGGCAACAATGAGGTTCAGTAGATTTGCAATCAGAAGCGAAATCGCGATCGCCATTGCCCGCATTTTTGGTGCTGCAAGATTTTGACATAAAGCCATTGCCGGACCGATGTAGAAATAGATCGCGGGGATGAAGAGCCACCACATAAACTTTGCGAAAGCTAGGTCATGTGTATAATATGCTAGAAACGATGGCAGGGTAGCAACAGCCGTCACGACAGCCAAAAGTCGGGAGATTTTGCGTGGGTCCGTATAGCTGGGCCGTGCAACAACATAGGCTGTAATTAGCGAAGCGCCGATCCCACCGACGAGATAGATTTCACCCAGCAATGACCCGGCCGCGCCCTCGTCCATTCCATAGGTGCGTTGAAGAAAGAGAGGCGTGAACCACATTAGCCCCCAGCCCCAAAACGCCGAAAGTCCGGCACCGGTCATGGCATGTACTGCTGATTTTTGCGACCATATGAACTTTAACGTTTCCATGACGGTCGGCGCTTTTTCTTCATCAACAATATCCAGTCGGCCACGCTTGGGTTCTTTAATGGTCACCATGATGATAAGCGCCAGCAAGATACCGGGAATTCCCAGAACCATAAAAGCCGAGCGCCAGCCGTGAATTGTTGATACCATACCTGCGATATCGGTTCCTAACCACGCTCCGATAGGTGCACCCAGTGCGAATACCGTCATAGCCATTGAACGTCGGTTTGCTGGAAAATAGTCGGCAATAATGGAGTTGCACGCAGGTGTGCCGCCCGCCTCACCAATGCCCACACCAATCCGTGCCAACAGCAAATCAATGTAACCACGGGTAAAACCAGTCAGAGCTGTCATGAACGACCATACAGCGACCGATGCCGCCAGCAGGTTTCGGCGATTTGTGCGATCACAGAGCCAGGAAAGCGGTATCCCCATGGTAACATAGAACAGCGCCAGAGGTATCCCCAACGATGCTGCTCCTGTGTCTGTAAGGTTCAGTTCATCGCTGATAGGGCCAAGTAGGGTCGACAGAACATAACGGTCCGCGATACTTATCGTATAAACCAGCATCATGATAATGAGGACGTACCACCTCTGTCCCAATGTCGAGACTTCGTCGGCATTGACCGGTGTGGTCGGTGCATTACTCGCCATTATTCTCTCCCCCTCAGGTAGATGCCAATTGCGGCCCTAATATTGTACGTAATGGGTCAAGGTGGTTGCTGAAATGCTCCCATTGATCCACGCCGCTTTTAAAAATCGGTTGGCGCACCTGTTCCGAGCTCGCTGTACGGACAGCACGCTCGGTCTGGTGAAAATTGATGCAAGCGTCTTCGAAGGGAAGCTCGCAATAATTGAGAAGTCGGCGGACTTGCGTTTCAAGGTCGGCGACAACATCTTCGTAACGGACACGCAGGATTTTGCCCGGCAGAACTTGATCCCAATGGTCCATCAGGTCGACATAGTCCCGATAATATTGCCCGACTTCATTCAGACCGTAAGTGAACTCCTGTCCTTCTGCGAAAAGCTGTTTGAAACCCGAAAAACAGCACCCCATGGCACCGCGCCGCGCATCAATGATTTTCGCATTGGGCAAAATCATGTGGATCAGCCCTATATGACGAAAGTTGTTTGGCATTTTATCAATGAAATAGGGTGTGCCTTCCTTGCGATAAACGCGTGTATCGCGGATAAACTCTTCACCAAATTGAAGTAAATTTTCTGGCGTCAGGTTGCCCAGATTACCTGGATATTCGGGTTCTTCGCCCACCAACCGTTGCCGATCCAAGCGATAGGCAAGCGCGAAAATGTTCGGTAACTCCATCGTGCCTTCGACCTGACTATGTGAAGCCAATATCTGCTCTAGCAAAGTCGAACCAGCACGCGGCAATCCAACGATGAAAATAGGATCGCGCGCCGGGCAACCTGCGCCGGAATGGCGTTCCAGCAGTTCGGCAGTTACCAAGTCACGCTGCAATTGCATTTCTTTGGTCAGCCGCGCGGGATCATATTTCAGCTCTTCGCGTTTCAGGCGGTTTCCACGTTCATAATATTCAAATGAACGGTCATATTCGCCCCTGTCTTCCAACGCCTTTCCTAAGGCAAAGCAAAGGTGGTAACGGTCATCCAATGCTGTCACGGGTGACGCTTCGCGTGCCTGCATCTGTGCAATTTCATCGTCGGTGAAACGGTAAGTTTTAAGATTGGCCAGACTCCAGAATGCATCTCCGCAATCAGGCCTAGCTTCATAAGCCCGGCGATAGGCCGAAATAGCATCCTCCTGCCGGCCGACTGTTTTTAGCGCATGTCCATATGTCAGGTTGATTCCAGGATTGTTCGGCATGGAACCTAGCAGTGCTTCATAAACGAGCATCGCTTGGTCGAAATTGCCCACCGCCAGATTCTCGTTGGCGAAAAGCATTTCAAATTCCGGATTACCCGGCTCTTTTTCCCGCAATTCCGAAGCTTCGGCGAGAGCCTGTTCAAACTTCTGCCGTTTGCGTAAAACCTTCACATAATCGAAATGCGCGCTGACATTTTCAGGCTCCAGAACCTTGCATGATTCAAGCAGGAACTCCGCTTCGTCATATGCATTGAATTTCATGCCAATCTCGGCGAGCAACCGCATTGCCTCAATATGATGTCCGTTGCGTTGCAAAAAAGCACGGCAAAGCTGTTCTGCTTTGAAAATGCGCCCTTCCTGAATGAAGCTGGCCACGCTCAACAATTCAGGTGGCAATTGGGAAAGATGCGTAAATTGTGCACGAGCAAAATCAGCCGGACCATCGCGACCCGCAGCACCGTGCATCTCGCTCAGCATTCGCCAACTCGCCACCAGAGCACCATTGTGCGTTACTGCGCGCTGGTAGGCCGCGATGGCATCTTCACGCCGCCCGCTGTCCCGCAGACAATGTCCCCGTTCCTGCCAGGCCCGGCCATAGGTCGGATCGATGGCAATAAGTTGATCCAGCGTCGCAAGCGCCGCCGGGATATCCCGCGTCATCCTCTGGGCCACTGACAAAGTATATAGTGCATCAATATTTTCCGGCGCGGTGCCGAGCACCTGACGGCATGCAGCCATTGCTTCTGCCATCCGAGCATTTTGCAAATGCGTTCGCGCTTCGCGCAAAGTCGCGTCGATTGTTTCCGGCGAAGCCTCCGCCAATATTGTCACACGACCTCCTGTGTAGTGACGAACAGTGGTGGGATTACTGCCGCACTTCGTGCATCGGACGCAATGCCGAAATGGGATTGTGACGGGGCATCTGCATTTTTAGCAGATGCCCCGACCTTGTCGTCAGATCTTGTAAGAGAAACGAAGACCAATTGTACGTGGCCGTGACGTTGTTGTCCGCAGCTCACCGTCATTGCCACTCTTATAAAGTTCGGGCCGTTCATCGGTCAGATTGTCACCAAAAAGCTCAATCCTCCATTCATCCTTCGACACGCCGAAGGCGGCCGAGAAGGTAGCGTAGGAATCAAGCTCCTGTGCCGCCTGAATGGGCGCAATCACATCACCCGGACGGACGAGGACGCCGTTATAAGTTACCGGAATCGACGGGGCATATCCGAGTGTAGGGTTGGATGCCTGATACCGGATGTCGACATTGTCGATAACGTCCGAGATGCTCTTGCCCACATAATGGAACCCGACTTGCGCGAACGGAGCGAGGCCTGATGCCAGTTCCTTCTCCCAGAAAAGCCGGGCATTGAACTGGAACTTGGGGCTCAGTGCGAGCGGTCCGCCCAAAGGACGCAAGACCTGCGTATTCTTGCGATATTTGGTCAACTCGGAGTCGTTATACGAGAATGCACTGTTCAAAGTGAGTTCGTCGGTTGCACGCCAGGTAATATCGCCTTCAAGCCCCCGAATACGCGCATCAACCAGGTTGGTGGTGAATGTCTGGTTCGAGATGTTCTGGTCGAATACGGTAATCTGGATGTTGCTCCAGTCGATCTGGTATGCGGCAACATTAACCTGCAGACTACGATTCAGCAGCGCAAACTTACCACCGATTTCGTAGTTTTTCACCTTATCAGGCACATAGGTGCCCAAGCGGACGAAGTCTGCGTTCGTCGGGCAGATCGCACTTGGGACGCGGCAAGGACGACGGTTAAAGCCACCCGGACGGAAGCCATCCGAATAGGTTGCATAAACCAGCGAACCATCGCCGATACGATAGGTCAGGTTACCTTTGAACAAAACGCCGGTGTATTTCGCAGGCGAAGCATCGGCATAAAGCTGGTTCAGGTTTGCACTGACATTGTAGAAGGCCGGCGGCGTTGCCGATGGCGAATAAGTGCCGGTCGCAGGGTTATACACCCCACGTGCTCCACCGAAGCTGCCATTGGACGACCCGTTAATGGATGCCTTCTCATTATAGTAACGCAGACCGCCGGTAAGGGTCAGTTTTTCCGGGATGATATCGAAGGAAGCTTCACCATAAGCGGCGAACTGTTTGTCCTTACGCTGGATATCGTTGAAGAAGCCGACCTTAACCGGACGTACACTGGTGTCATTTGCGTTGACCGACGCGTTTGGCGCACGGCGGTAGATGAAGCCGGCGGCTTCCTGCAGATAGGACCAGTCGGTGTTGTCGAACAATTTATTATTGTCGTAGAACAAACCAAATGTACCGCGGAGCCGTTTGTCGGCAGGGGTCGTAATCCGGAATTCCTGCGTGAAGCGCTTTGTCCGGTTACGAACCTGATAGCTCTTGTTCGGAGCGTAGCAGGTGTTGCCGATGTTCCCGTTATATGCAGCGGTATAATATACGCCGCGATCGCATTCATAATAGGGCAAATACAGACCGATGTTCGAGTAACCGGCATAGTCGGCAACCTGAGTTGCACGATGGTTCATATATGAACCGGTGTAAATCAGATCGAGCGCGCCCAGACGTCCGTTGATCGTAAGTGTCGAAAGGTCAACCTTGTCACGCAACGAGTTTTCGTTGAATTTCGTGACCTTCAAATCGCCGACGTCAGGCTCAAAATCGAACACGCCGTCGGTGTCCAGCTCCTGGCGGACGTGCATGAGGTCAAGCGACCAGTCATCAGTGACCTTCCAGGTCAGCGCGAGACGCCCGCCGCGATAGGTCGCATCGTTATAGTTCTTTTCAACGAACTTGTCGTTGTTGATCACTTGCCGGGTCGGCGGCGTATAGAGGCTGCCGGTGCAGTTCGGAACAGCAGTAGTAGCCGTTGCCTGACAGGACTGGATAGCCCGCATAACGAGAAGTGGGTTACCTGTTGGCAACCGGCCTGCAATACCGACATTTCCGTTAAACGGCATTTGGAATGTGCCGGGGACGTTGTCGATGTAACCGCCCTGCCGATCGGTATAGAATACGGCACGCAGTGCAAGCTTGTCCTTGATGATCGGCACGTTGATAAAGGCGTCGCCGGCTACGCTTTCGTCACCGCTTTTGGTGAATGCATAGCTGGCGTTGAAGCCGGCATGAAACTCGCTCGTGTCCGGCTTGTTGGTGATGTACCGAACGGCACCACCCATGGCGCTTGCACCAAATAGGGTGCCCTGCGGACCGGCAAGCACTTCGACGCGCTGCAGGTCAACGGCATAGAGGTCAAGGTTACGACCAACGAGCGAAGCCGGCGCATCATTTACATAGAGCGCCACGGTCGGTTGTGCACCAGCAGTACCGGCAATCTGAAGGCCGGGAGAGTCCGTCGATAGTCCGCGGATAAAGATCGAAGAGGCACCCGGGCCGCGCGAAGCCGAGCGCACGTTAGGCAGATATTCAATCAGCTTGTCGAACTTGGTGATGTTGAGATCGCCCAAGGTATCACCGCCCAGTGCTGTAATCGCAAGAGGAACCCTGTTTGCAGATTCTTCACGCCTCGTCGCGGTGACGACGATGTCTTCGATGCCACGATCGTTTTCTTCGGCCGCTTGCTGTGCAAAGGCCGGTGCGGCACCTGCACCGGCACCAAGCGATGCAAGCACAATCGCCGCAGTCGATATCTTTAAATAGGTTTTCAATTTTCTTCCCCTCAACCATCCCCCGGCAATGCGGGGTTTGCAAATCTCCGCAGGCAGACTGAAACTGGAGTCCCCCTCAAGCAACTGACCAAATTTTCATGATTGGTAAAATAAATTCCGTGATCAATCACATCATCTACATGTTGCGATTAGAAGGGCTAATATATGCGTCAGGATATAGATAGCGCGCAAAGGCGGCGCTAGGCGGTCACCGGATTGAGAGGGTATAGATGATGGTGCAAACGGGGGCAGACTTTGTTCTTCTAATAGCTTGCGAAGACCGCAAGGGCATTGTTGCCGCAGTGGCCAACTCCATTGCAAGTCAGGACTGCAACATCATCGAAAGCTCTCAATATGGCGACGCCAGTACCGGCCGCTTCTTCATGCGTGTTGCTATCTCCTGTCCGGAAGACATGACGTCGGAACGTTTTACTTCTGCATTTCTTCCAGTGGCCACTGCCTTTCGCCTTGACTGGCGGATTTATGACCTGCGTAAAAAGCTGCGTGCGATGATCATGGTCAGCCAGGGCGGTCACTGCCTGAATGATCTTTTATACCGGACGTCGACCAAAAGGCTGCCGATGGAGGTGACCAGCATCGTATCCAACCATATGACTTGGAAACGCCGCGCTGACCATGAAGGTATCAACTTTCATCATTTGCCAATCACACCCGAAAACAAGCTGGAGCAAGAAGCCAAATTGCTTGCTATGGTGGAAGAGCAGCAGGTCGATCTGATCATCTTGGCGCGTTACATGCAGGTTCTATCCGACCAGCTGTGCCGGAAGCTGGACGGACGTGTCATCAATATCCACCACAGCTTCCTGCCCGGTTTCAAAGGCGCAAAACCTTACCATCGCGCTTATGAACGTGGGGTCAAAATGGTCGGGGCGACAGCACATTATGTCACTCCCGATCTGGATGAAGGACCCATTATCACGCAGGATGTGTCCGTCGTCGATCATGCCGATACCGTCGAGGACCTCATTGCTCAAGGTCAGGATACCGAAAGCCGAGTTCTGGCACGCGCCGTCAAGTTACATCTGGAACACCGCGTTATGCTGAACGGAAACCGCACAATTGTTTTCAAATAGTTGAATCGCGTTTATGCAAATATGAAACTGCATTATTCGAATTGGAGAAGACCGAAATGAAGACCCGCGCTGCCGTAGCTTTTGAAGCGAAGAAGCCATTGGAGATTGTCGAGCTGGATCTCGAAGGACCTAAGCCGGGCGAGGTTTTGGTTGAGATTATGGCGACTGGTATTTGCCATACGGATGCCTACACGCTCGATGGACTGGACAGCGAAGGTCTTTTCCCCAGCGTTTTAGGACATGAAGGTGCAGGTATCGTGCGCGAAGTGGGTGCGGGCGTCACCAGTGTAAAACCCGGCGATCACGTCATTCCGCTTTACACCCCCGAATGTGGCAAGTGCAAAACCTGCCTGTCAGGTAAGTCAAACCTGTGCACGGCGATCCGCGCAACGCAGGGCAAGGGTTTGATGCCAGACGGGACAACACGGTTCAGCTATAAAGGACAACCGATCTACCATTATATGGGATGCTCAACCTTTTCGAATTTTACGGTTTTACCGGAAATTGCTGTTGCGAAGATCCGTGACGACGCGCCTTTCCAGACAAGTTGCTATATCGGCTGCGGCGTGACGACGGGCGTAGGCGCTGTCACAAATACCGCAAAGGTCCAGCCGGGCGACAATGTGATCGTCTTCGGCTTGGGCGGCATCGGTTTGAACGTGCTGCAGGGCGCAAAAATGGCTGGAGCCAACATGATTGTCGGCGTCGACATCAATCCGGCGCGTGAAGAATGGGGCAAGAAATTCGGTATGACCCACTTCGTCAATCCCAATGATGTCGAAGGCGACATTGTCCAGCATCTAGTCGCGCTGACGGACGGTGGAGCGGAATATACGTTCGACTGCACAGGTAACACTACAGTGATGCGGCAGGCACTCGAAGCATGCCACCGCGGTTGGGGCACGAGCATCATCATCGGTGTCGCCGAAGCTGGCAAAGAAATCAGCACACGTCCGTTCCAACTTGTTACCGGCCGCAACTGGCGCGGGACAGCCTTTGGCGGGGCTAAGGGCCGCACGGATGTCCCGAAAATTGTGGATCTCTATATGGACGGAACGATCCAGATCGATCCAATGATCACGCATGTTCTGTCGCTTGATGAAATCAACAAAGGCTTCGACCTTATGCATGCCGGAGAAAGCATCCGAAGCGTCGTCGTTTACTGAATGGGTTCGCTAGCCGACATTCTGGCCGAACATGCAGGGCGCGAAGGCGCGTTGCTTCCCATTTTGCATGATGTGCAGAAAATATACGGCCATGTCAGCGAAGATGCGATGCGGGAGATTGCCCACGCCCTGAATTTGACCCGCGCCGAGGTCTATGGTGTAGTCAGTTTCTATCACGATTTCCGAACAGAGGCAGAAACTCGACCTGTTCTGAAGCTCTGCCGCGCAGAAGCCTGCAAAGCAAGGGGTGTGGAGGCATTGGTTTCGGTTGCAGAGGACCAAACCCGCGTCAAGGTTGAGCCTGTCTATTGCCTTGGACTTTGCTCCGTAGGTCCTGCCGCACTGGTTGGTAAAACTGTGCACGCTCGTTTGGATAGCACGCGGCTCACGGCATTGCTGGCCAACCTATGAAAATCCGTGTTTCTGACGATGCCCTTGCAATAGCATGTGGTGCCGATACCGTAGCAGAGGCTTTTGCGCGCTCGGGCGCCGCAGTGGAACGCGTGTCGAGCTGGGGAATGCATTGGCTTGAGCCATTGGTGGATATTGATGGTTTGGGCTATGCAAATGTAACTGCCGATCAGGTTGTAGCCATATTGGCAGGCGAAGTGGAATCCATCGGACTAATCGCAGAACATCCCTTCCTCACCCGCCAAACCCGCCTTACGTTCGCGCGAGCCGGTAAGACGCGACCGACATCGCTGGACGATTATTATGCCAATGAAGGCTGGCTAGGACTCGCCAAAGCACGTGCCATTGGTGCGGAAGCGACGGTAGAAGAAGTACTGGCATCGGGGCTACGCGGCCGCGGAGGCGCAGGGTTTCCTGCAGGCATTAAATGGAAGACAGTCGCATCGGCCCCGGCGGACACCAAATACATCGTTTGCAACGCGGACGAAGGTGACAGCGCCACATTTGCCGATCGTATGATCATGGAGGGTGATCCTTTCATGCTGATCGAAGGCATGGCCATTGCCGCTTTGGCGGTGGGCGCAAATAAGGGATATGTGTACATCCGGTCAGAATATCCGCATGCCATCGCAAAGATGGAAGCGGCCATTGCGGCGTCCGCGCATCTTATAGCGCCATTCGTCGTTGAGGTCCGCGTTGGCGCCGGTGCTTATGTATGCGGCGAGGAGACATCCCTGCTGAACAGCCTCGAGGGCAAGCGGGGCGAAGTGCGCGCCAAGCCGCCCCTACCCGCGCTTGAGGGACTTTTCGGCAAACCGACTGTCGTCAATAACGTCCTGACTTTGGCCGCCGTTCCCTGGATTTTGACGCATGGCGGCGAAGCTTATGCATCCTTCGGCATGGGGCGGTCCAAAGGAACAATGCCCGTCCAGTTGGCGGGGAATGTTAAATATGGCGGGCTTTTTGAGGTTGGCTTTGGCATCACGCTCGGCGAATTGGTCAATGATATAGGCGGCGGCACCGCAAGCGGACGGCCGGTCCGTTGCGTTCAGGTCGGCGGACCGTTGGGGGCCTATATTCCCCCTTCCCGTTTTGATCTGCCATTCGATTATGAAGCTTTTGCAGAAGCTGATGCCCTGATCGGTCATGCCGGGATTACTGTTTTTGACGACACTGTCGACATGGCTCAAATGGCGCGGTTCGCCATGGAATTCTGTGCAGTAGAAAGCTGCGGAAAATGCACCCCCTGTCGTTTGGGTAGCACCCGCGGCGTCGAAACGCTGGACCAGATAATCGCAGGCAAGAATGTCGAAGCCAATCTCGCTCTTTTGACCGATTTGTCCGAGACCATGAAATTTGGTTCGCTCTGCGCCCTTGGCGGCTTTACACCCTATCCGGTGATGTCGGCGATAACCCATTTTCCGGAGGATTTCCGGTGAGAAAACTGGGTGCTATCCTAGCCGGGGGGAAATCAACTCGTTTCGGAAGCGACAAGGCAGCCGCAATGTTCAACGGGCGTCCTTTGATCGACCATGTTGCCGAGGCTCTGTCGACGCAAGTCGATGCTGTCATCATCTGCGGTCGAGTATGGCCCGGCATGCAATGCGTGGCCGACCGCCCCCATGCGGATATGGGTCCTTTGGGGGGCTTGAATGCAGCATTGCATTTTGCCCGGGACAATGGCTTCGGTCATGTCCTTTCCGCTGGATGCGATATGCTGCCCATCCCCGAAATCCCGGCCCCTGAGGATCCGGAAAAAGCCTGCTTTGTCGACGGCCATTATCTGTTCGGCCTCTGGCCTGTGTCACTCGCGGCCACATTGGACCGGCATTTGGATCAGCAATCCAACCTCTCGATGCGGCACTGGGTCGACACCATTGCCGCGCATGCGGTCCCTGCAACCAGCGTTCATGCAAACTTCAATACACCGGCCGATTTGGAAGAATATGCCTGCAAATTGGCGGGACAAGGGTGATGAATTCCACGTTTTCGTGTAAGGTGACTATATGACCTATCAGCCGCAAAAAGATTTCGGCACACCGGCTAGCGGGGCGAACGAACTGGTAACGTGCACCATTGATGGTCGGCAGGTCACCGTTCCGGCAGGCACAAGCGTGATGCGCGCGGCAGCGGAACAGGGCACTTCAATCCCCAAGCTTTGCGCCACCGATAGTTTGAAGAGCTTCGGTTCTTGCCGCCTGTGTCTTGTGGAAATTGATGGCCGTCGGGGTACGCCCGCAAGTTGCACCACGCCTGTCGAACCGGGGATGGTTGTTCGCACACAAACGCCGCATCTGCAAAAATTGCGTAAAGGCGTGATGGAACTCTATATTTCGGACCATCCGCTCGACTGTCTGACATGCGCCGCAAATGGCGATTGTGAGTTGCAGGATCAGGCAGGCGCGGTTGGTCTGCGTGATGTGCGTTATGACGTGCAAAGCACCCATTTGGGTCAGGAAAAAGACCATTCGAATCCCTATTTCGACTTCGACCCCAGCAAGTGCATTGCTTGTTCGCGTTGTATTCGCGCTTGCGACGAGGTTCAGGGAACGCTTGCCCTAACCATGGAGGGTCGGGGATGGGATTCTAAAATATCGGCGGGGCTTGCATCCGATGATTTTCTAGGATCCGAATGTGTATCTTGCGGCGCCTGTGTGCAAGCATGCCCGACCGCAACTCTTGTCGAGAAAAAAGTTGTCGAGATAGGTACGCCCGAACGCAGCTTCGTTACCACATGCGCCTATTGCGGTGTGGGGTGCACCTTCCGTGCCGAAATGCGCGGTGAACAACTGGTCCGCATGGTGCCATACAAGGACGGCAAGGCCAACCGGGGACATAGCTGCGTCAAAGGACGTTTTGCGTGGGGCTATGCCCAGCATCAGGATCGCATTCTGAAGCCGATGATCCGCAAATCCATCAACGATCCATGGCGTGAAGTGGAATGGGACGAGGCATTTGCCTACACCGCGTCAGAACTCAAGCGCATTGCGGACACTTATGGCCGACATGCCCTCGGCGGGATAACCTCCAGCCGGTGTACCAACGAAGAAACCTTCTTGGTGCAGAAACTTGTCCGTGCAGGCTTCGGGAACAACAATGTCGACACCTGCGCGCGCGTTTGTCATTCACCCACAGGTTACGGGTTGAAAACAACCTTCGGGACCAGCGCAGGTACTCAGGATTTCGACAGCGTCCAGGAATGCGATGTCATTCTGATAATCGGCGCCAACCCGACAGACGGCCATCCGGTTTTCGCAAGCCGTATGAAGCGGCGGCTGCGTGGTCAGGATGGACGGCCGCCTGCAAAACTGATCGTGATCGACCCCCGGCGAACCGATATCGTGCGCTCGCCCCATATCGAAGCAGAGCATCATCTGCCCCTACGCCCAGGAACCAATGTTGCAGTACTGACGGCAATGGCGCATGTCATTGTTAGCGAGAAGCTTATGGACGAAGCCTTCATCCGCGAACGCTGCGACTGGGATGAATTTAGCCACTGGGCCGAATTTGTGTCGCAGCCACGCAACAGCCCCGAAAGCTTGCAGCCGGTTACCCTGGTCGATCCTGAAGAGTTGCGTGCAGCAGCGCGCCTTTATGCCACCGGCGGTAATGCGGCGATTTATTACGGATTGGGTGTTACCGAACATTCGCAAGGCAGTTCGACGGTTATGGCGATTGCAAACCTCGCAATGGCGACCGGGAATATCGGACGCCGCGGTGTCGGGGTTAATCCCCTGCGCGGCCAGAACAATGTGCAAGGTGCCTGTGATATGGGCAGTTTTCCGCACGAATTATCCGGTTATCGGCATATCAGTGACGGCCCGACCCGGCAATTGTTCGAAAATGATTGGGGTGTTTCGCTTGACCCGGAACCCGGACTACGCATTCCTAATATGCTCGATGCCGCGGTAGATGGCGTATTCAAGGCGCTTTACGTACAAGGCGAAGACATTTTGCAGTCCGACCCCAATACCAAACATGTATCCGCAGGTCTGGCCGCAATGGAGTGCGTCATCGTGCATGACCTATTCCTCAACGAAACGGCTAACTACGCCCACATCTTTTTGCCCGGATCAACATTTTTGGAAAAGAACGGCACATTCACCAACGCAGAGCGGCGGATACAGCCCGTGCGCAAGGTCATGTCGCCGATCAACGGTCTTGAAGATTGGCAGGTAACGCAGCGCCTTGCGCAAGCTATGGGGCTGGACTGGAACTACCAACATCCATCCGAAATCATGGACGAAATTGCCCGGCTTACGCCAACATTTGCTGGTGTTTCCTTTGCGCGCCTCGATGAAGAAGGTTCGCTGCAATGGCCGGTCAACGATGCCGCACCAGATGGATCGCCCATCATGCATGTTGATGGATTTGTCAGGGGCAAAGGCAAATTTGTCGTGACCGATTATGTCCCGACCGATGAAAAGACCGGTCCGCGTTTTCCGCTTTTGCTTACAACCGGTCGCATCTTGTCACATTACAATGTCGGCGCGCAGACGCGGCGCACTGAAAATGTCGCATGGCACCCTGAAGATCTTCTCGAAATACATCCGGTCGATGCCGAAGATCGTGGCATCAAATCGGGCGATTGGGTCAAACTTGCGAGCCGCGCGGGCGAAACAACATTGCGCGCCACGGTCACGGACCGGGTTGCACCGGGAGTCGTTTACACCACCTTCCACCATGCAGTCACGCAGGCGAATGTGGTCACGACAGACTATAGCGACTGGGCCACGAACTGCCCCGAATATAAGGTGACGGCAGTCCAGATCAGCCCCTCCAACGGTCCCACAGACTGGCAAGAAGAGTATGAAGCTCTTTCCGAACGGGCCCGACGGATTGCAACCAAGGTTCCGGCGGAATGACCAGCCTTGAACGCCTTGTGTACATGCTCAACCAGATTGCGGCCAATCTGGCGACGGAAGACGACGCTGTGACCGCGACTGCCGAGCATGTCCGGCAATTCTGGGATCCGCGGATGAAGCAGATTATTAGTGAGAGCGACCGGCAAGGGCTTTCTCCCGTAGCATCAGCGGCTGTGCTGCGCCTGGCACAATCACATGCCTCGACCTGAGGACGGTGCAAGGACTCTGCACTTTGCCGTCATCAAACCCGATGGCAGCGCCTCCACTCAGCTTGAACGGGACACAATAATCGAGGCAGCGGTTGCGATCGAATATAACGGTATCGGCTATGCCGTCATGATGGCGACACCCATTGATCTCAAGGATTATGCTGTAGGTTTCAGCCTTTCCGAAGGTTTGATCGATAACCCTGACCAGATTTTGGCCGTTGATATTCATGAAGCCGAATTGGGCTGGATTGTCCGGATAGAGTTGCCCAATGCCAATGCCGAAAAAGTTATAGAGCGCGCTCGACAACGAGTTTCCGAAAGCAGTTGCGGACTCTGTGGCATGGATAATCTGCACGAGGTCATGCGCGCTCTTCCGCCGATCCGGAGCGCCATCGAGGTTTCAGATACCGCCATTTTCAAAGCCCTGTCGTCCCTGCGTGAGCACCAGACACTGAATAGATTAACGGGATCGGCGCACGCGGCGGCGTTTTGCGCGCCGGACGGGTCAATTCAGATGACACGCGAAGATGTTGGCAGGCACAATGCGCTCGACAAGCTGATCGGTGCACTCGCTGTGGCAGGGATAGCGCCGGCATCGGGATTCATTCTGTTGACCGCACGTTGCAGCCTTGAACTGGTGCAAAAGGCGATAGTTGCCCAATGTCCGATGCTGGTGACAATTTCGGCGGCGACTGACCTAGCCATTCGTGTCGCGAAAGAGAACGGTTTAAGGTTGGTCAGCCTTGCGCGTCCAGACGCGGCTCTGGTCGCAATGCCCCAAACCGGCTGATAAGCCAGCTCCGGATCATCGATATGGCGGGATCAGCCAAATCATCGGCGTGCAGTTTCAGATAATAGCCATAACCGTCTTCGATGATCGCTTCATACGGCATCACAAGCCGTCCGTCGGCAATTTCCTGTGCAAACATGTCTACGTCACCCAAGAACACGCCATTGGCGGTCATCGCATATTGGGCCGCGGCGATAGTGGTATCGAAGGCTAGGCCGCCCTGTGTCGACACGGCAAGCCCACATTGCCGCAAATAGGCCAGCCAAAGAAGGTCGCGTGGTTCGCCATCCAGTTTAAGATGCAACAATTCCTGACTGCCGAGAAATTGCTCCAGCGATTTTCCTTCACTTGCTTTAGCTGTTTCTGCTGAGCAAAGCGGAGCCACGCGGACCATCCAAAGCAAGTCGGTCACACGGTCATCGACATTGGGCCGGTCATAGGCGATGGCCATATCGAAATCGGTGGGTGGAAGTCCGGTGACATGTGCGCTCGATACATCAAGGCGGATATCCGGATGCTCAGCCCGAAAATCGCGCAGCATCGGAAGAAACAATTGCTGCAACAGGGACGGCGGCACATGCAATCGCAACGAACGTCCGGTCATTTCATCATCACGGATTGAATTCATCGTTTGCTCAAGTCGGTCCAGACATTTGCTCACTACAGGCAAAAGCTCTTCACCTGCGGCAGTTAGCGTCAGCCGCGACGCATCACGAATAAATAACTGTTTTCCAAGTAATTCTTCAAGGCCACCGACATGTCGGCTCATCGCACTTTGCGATACGGAAAGGGCGGACGCGCCACCGGTAAAACTCAAATTCTGTCCCACGGCCTCGAACGCGCGCAAAGCGTTGAGTGGTAACCAGCGGCGATTGATTGTGCTACGATTGGAAATGATCCTGGCCTTTCAACGTAACGGGACAAAATTGAACAAATGGTGCCCTACATTTTGACATAGGGCTATGCGAAAATGCGATTTTATTACACCGCTCAACTGGACCATTCCAGCATTGGAGAGAATTGAGCAAGGGTCAAATCATGGATTTGAAGCGGATAGAGTCGCTGTTCGGGCAGCGTCGCGAAGGGCATACTTTGCCGCAGGGTTTATACACGGAACAGAATAGTTTCGATTTCGACATGATCGCAATCTATGGCCAGAGCTGGTTGATGGTAGGCTTGGAATGCGAACTGCCTAAAACTGGTAGCTATATTTCCATGATGGTCGGGCGATGGCCGGTGCTCATTACGCGTGACCGAAATGGAGAAATCCGTGCATTTCATAACAGTTGCCGTCATCGCGGATCGATGATCTGTTCACCGGGGAGCGGCACTTCACCCAAACTCGTATGCCCCTACCACCGCTGGACTTATGATCTGGATGGATCGCTTTTTGCCGCAGGGCGCATGCCGGATGATTTTGACAAAAGTGCGCATGGCCTGAAGCCTGTTGCGATCGAATGTATATCGGGGACGATCTTTATCTGCCTTTCCGATACGCCGCCCCCGATCGATGATTTCCGGGAGAAGCTGGAACTCTATGCCGCGCCGCATCAGTTGAAAAACGCAAAACTCGCATTCGAGAGCGTATTGGTGGAAAATGCCAACTGGAAACTGGTGATGGAAAATGGCCGCGAATGCTATCATTGCAGCACCGGCCATCCCGAGCTCTCCAAGACCTTCCCGGTCGGCATGTCGAAGCATTTTGACAGCGGTCAGGACCCGCGTGTGATCGCCTTTGAGCAGGCGATGGATGCGCATGGCTTGCCCCAGACTCCGGTCGAAGGCCATTGGTGGCAGGTGGCGCGCTTTGCCCTGAACGAAGGCTGCGTTTCGATTTCGGGCGATGGGCAGCACCTGTCCAAAAAACTAATGTGTGAAGCAAATGGCGGCGACATTGGTTCCATGCGGTGGGCCGTCGATCCCCATTGCTTTGTCCATTGCACAGCTGATCATGTTTTCATGTTCAGCGCCATGCCTGTCGGGCCAGAAGAAACGCATGTAACCGGCAAATGGTATGTCCACAAAGACGCTGTGGAAGGGGTCGACTATGATGTCGAAAAGCTTTCCGCCCTTTGGACCGTGACCAATTTGGAAGACAAGCAACTTGCGGAGAACAACCAAATTGGCGTTCTGAGTCCCGGCTACACACCTGGACCTTATTCGCAGGAAGCCGAAATGCTCGCGCAACGATTTACCGACTGGTATTGCGACAAGGGGCGCGCATATATTGCGGCGCATGCCAATGGATAAACCAAAGGGGATGCGCCCCGAAACGCTTGCTGTTGCCTATGGCTATGAAGCGCAAATGGGGATGGGATCCGTAAAGCCACCTATCTTCATGACTTCGACTTTTGTGTATCCTTCGGCACAGCACGCCAAGGATGTGCACGAAGCCTATTTCGATGGCACTGGGCCGCTCGTCGGGCAGACCAACCACATCTATTCGCGTCTTGGCCACCCCGGCCTGGACTTTCTGGAAAAGCGACTTGCCGCAATTGACGGTGCGGAAGAAGCCGTCGCCTATTGCAGTGGCATGGCCGCCCATTCCAGCATTGCGCTGGCTCATGTCCGCACAGGCGATAGTGTACTGCACGGCCGTCCGATCTATGGCGGCGTCGATATGCTGTACAACAGCATCATGCCTCAATTCGGATCGCATGCGACAGCTTATCTGGACGGTACGGATGAAAGCGATGTGCGCAACGCGGCACAGGCGGCAATGGCGAAAGGCCCATTGAAACTGATCATTGCAGAAACGCCTGCCAATCCGACGGCCGCTATGGTTGATCTGGATCTGATGGTCCGGATGGCAGACGAAGTAGCTGGTGTTCAGGGCCATCGCCCATTGGTTGTCGTTGACAACACCCTGCTCGGTCCATTTGCCCAACGTCCCATCGAACATGGTGTCGACCTGTGCATGACCTCACTCACCAAATATTGCGGCGGGCATAGTGACTTGCTGGCGGGTGGTGTAAGCGGCCGGAAAGACCTTATCGATCAGTTGCGGATGCAACGCACAACCTGGGGCAATCATCTGGATCCCTACACATCCTGGCTGGTCCTCCGATCGTTGGAGTCTGTTGCCGTCCGTACCGAACGTGCCATGTCCAACGCCCGATCGGTCGCCGAATTCTTGCGCGAACATGCCAAGGTCGCCGGAGTTACCTATCTCGGCTTTCTCGAAGAGGGCAGTAGGCCACGCGAAGTATATGACCGCCAGTGCAAGGCAGCGGGATCGACATTCTCTTTCCATCTTCATGGAGGAGAAGCAGAGGCGTTTCGTATGCTCGACAATCTAAAATTGTTGAAGGTTGCAGTCAGTCTCGGTGGTTCGGAAACGTTGATCTGCCATTCGGCAAGTACAACCCATTATGCTGTACCGCCCGAACAGAGGCGGGCCGGCGGAATAACCGACGGGACAATGCGATTGTCGGTCGGGCTCGAGCATGTGGATGATCTGATCGCCGATTTGGCGCAGGCACTGGAGGCGGTGTAATGGAATTGAATTTTACCGGAACAGATCTCTGCGCCATCAATGGCACGCGCAGCGCGCCAGAGGCGCATTATGAACTGGTTGTCGTTGGTGCGGGGCCTAGTGGCGTTGCCGCCGCCATCGACGCGGCAAAGGCAGGCACCAAGGTACTTCTGGTCGATGAAAATCCCGTATCCGGCGCGCTAATGGGTAATGACGTCCCGCTCTACTTCGGCGGACGGATGACGGCAGCGACCCAAAATAGCGAACGTATGCTGGAAGCTATTTTCATGAGCATGCCCGAACTCGAAACGGCGATGGAGGCCGGGGTCGAACTTCTGCTGGGGACAACCGCATGGGGTGTTTACCGCAACGGCCCGGGGGTCGCCAGCCTGCCAGAACAAGTAGTCGGCCTTGCCGATAATGAACGATCCTGGCTCGTGGGTTTCGACCATATCACGCTCGCGACCGGAGCACGGGATCTTTCATTCGCCTTTCCCGGCTGGAATCAGCCGGGCGTCATGGGTGCTGCGGCTTTGCAGATGTTGCTGACGAGATATGACGCCTTTGCGGGACGCCGTATTTTGATACTGGGATCGCATGATCTTGCCATCGAAACCGCGCTACTGGCGCATTCGCGCGGTGTCGAAGTAGCAGGTCTGGTCGAAGTTCGCGGAGAGCCGCAGGCATCTCCTGCCCTGCAAGCAAAACTTGCCGAGACGGATATCGCACTACATCGCGGCACCGCCATCACGTCGGCCAAGGGCGGTATTGATGGCGTTGAATCCGCGATGCTATCCAACGGCGAAGAGGTGGTGTGCGATACCATATGTGTGGCGATAGGGCTGGTGCCTTCCATTGAGCTGGTCGACGCCATGCATAGCGGGCGTATGCTGGATCCCAACCGCGGGGGCTATATTCCCGCCGGCGAAGCAACAGTTTCTGCTGTCGGTGACTGTGCCGGTCTTGCCGCCACCGGATTTGATCACATCGCCTATCGTATGGAGTGGATGCAGGCCCTAACCGCCAACAGCACCGACGATACCATTATTTGCCAGTGCGAAGAAGTTACGCGCGCAGACCTGATCGGTGTGCAGCCACCCAATTATCTGGCCCGCCCTGCCCCCATGTGCGCCCGGTCGCTCGAAACCCTGCTGCAGGATGGCCCTGCCAATCCCGACCAGATCAAGCGCCTTACCCGCGCCGGTATGGGCGTGTGCCAGGGTCGTCGCTGCAGAGATCAGGTCGCGATGTTGCTCGCGCTCGAAGCTGGAAAGCCCTTTGGTACAATTCCTCTAGCAACGCACCGCGCACCCGTTCGCCCGTTGCCCATGAAAATCATGGCCGACTGGAACGAGCCCGAAGCCATGTCGGCAGCGTGGGACGTCTGGTTCGGTATACCGACCCAATGGGTACCGGTTGAAGATATCGGCACGCAATATGAAGGGGAGCATCGCCAGATGCTTTATACGGGGATGTACGAATGAGCGGGTCGGACGTAGTTATCGTTGGTGGTGGCGTCACGGGTTTAAGCGCAGGCTGGTGGCTGGCTCGCTCGGGCGTCAAGGTCACTGTCCTCGACAAATTCATTGTCGGTTGGGAAGCGTCGGGCCGCAACGGCGGCGGAGCATCGCATTATCAAAGTCCGCTTTTCGATGAAGAGCAACGTCTTTGGCCGCAGATGGATGAACTGCTCGGCTACCCGACCGAGCATCAGAAAGAGCGGATCATCATCGCGATGACGGAACGGCAGTGGGAGCAATATCGCTTCGTTGCCGAACGCCACCACCGCCTAGGCCATCCGGTCGAGGTGCTGGACGTCAAGCAGGTACAAGAAGCGGTACCGTTGGCGGGCGATAATTGTTTTGGCGGTGTCCATTATAAATTCGGCGGGCATGCGAACCCGCAACGCAGCGTTCAGGCCTATGCCTGGGCGTTGCAGGACCTCGGCGGAAAGATTGTCCAGCATAGTCCGGTTACCGGCTTTGAAACTGCGGGCGGGAAAGTAACCGCGGTCAAAACCGCGACAACAACCTACGGCTGCGATGCGGTGGTAGTAGCTGCTGGCCCGCAAATCCCGCAATTGATGGCGCAACTGGGCATAGACGTGCCGCTTGCCCCTGCCCGTGCGGAAATGATTATCACCGAACCTGCACCCATGATGCCCATCGGCGGTGTGGACGGGCATAAACTTTATGGCCGTCAGACGATGCGTGGCAATCTTGCTTATGGTGGCGGTCCGCACGAATGGATCGATGTTGATGCAACAGGCCCCAAGGCCCGGCCATCGACGCCGTTGATGCGCAATCTTGCCAGCCGTCTGGCTGAGCTGTTGCCAAAGGCTGCGCATCTGAACATCATTCGTAGCTGGGCCGGAGTCATTGAAAACTCACCCGATGGGCGTCCGATTATCGACCGCCTTACCAGTCCTGACAATGTCGTTGTTGCATCCATGTCGGGCGTCGGATTTGGCCTGTCGCCGGCATCGGGCCACGCCATACGCGACCTCGTAATTGACGGAGCCTGCTCCTTTGCGAACATCGACATGCTGAAGCTGTCGCGTTTCGACAATCTGGAATCCGATTGGCGCCAAAAGCGCGGGTGGATGCCGATTCCATGAATCGCTATTCGGCTTTCGGATTATTGCGGGGTGCTTTGAACGGGCAGAAGCATTGGCAACCTGCATGGCGCGATCCGGAGCCGAAGGCGCATTATGACATAATCATCATCGGTGGTGGCGGACATGGTCTGGCGACTGCTTACTATCTCGCCAAGGTCCACGGCTTGCGCAACATTGCTGTGCTGGAAAAAGGCTGGATCGGCGGCGGAAACACTGGACGTAACACCACGATCGTCCGGTCAAACTACCGTTTGAAACCCTTGCACGACTTTTTCGAGTTCGGCCTGAAATTGTGGCACCACCTGAGCGACGAGTTGAACTACAACGTCATGTTCAGCCCGCGAGGCGCGATGTTTCTCGGCCATAGCGATGCCGATATGGTCAAGCTGGCCGAGCGTGGGGACGCCATGCGCTGTGATGGAATTGATGCCGATCTGATGACACGGGACGAGGTCGCAAAGCTTGAACCGTTGCTCGACATGTCCCGCAGCGCCCGATTTCCTATTGAAGGCGGATTGATTCAGCGGCGCGGCGGAACGGCGCGGCACGATGCAGTTGCATGGGGATATGCGCGCGGGGCCGACTCCTTCGGAGTGGACATCATCCAGAAATGCGAGGTCACCGGGTTTGTCCGTAACGGTAATGCGGTCGTCGGCGTAGAAACTACACGCGGACGCATCGGCGCAGGCCGGGTGGGGATTTGCGTCGCCGGACACAGTGGCCATGTCGCAGGGCTTGCCGGTCTGAAACTGCCCATTGAATCGCAAACATTGCAAGCCATGGTGACTGAGGGCGTCAAACCGATGATCAACAGCGTCATCATGTCCCAATCACTGCATTGCTATATCAGCCAGTCGGACAAGGGCGGCATAGTCTTTGGCGGCGATCCGGACAACTGGCCGAGTTACGCGCAACGTGGCCACCCGATGGTGATGGAAGGTGCCATTGCGCAAGGATTGGCGCTTGTCCCTTCCTTGTCCCGATTGCGGATGGTGCGCACATGGTCAGGCGTAACTGATATGAGCTTCGACGGATCCCCGATCATCGGGGAAACACCGGTCCGCAACCTCTATCTGAACGGTGGCTGGTGCTATGGCGGTTTCAAGGCAACGCCTGCATCGGGATGGACCTACGCGCACACACTTGCCACGGGATCCCCCCATCCACTGAACGCGCCATTCTCGCTTGAACGCTTCATGACAGGGGCGACAATCGATGAAACAGGGACCGGCCCGATGCCGAGCAGCCGCTAATGATGTTAATCCACTGCCCCCATTGCGGCCCGCGTGCACAGAGCGAATTTGTCTATGAGCGGACCGTTGATTCTGTTGCTCCGACGGATGCAACCACCGATCAGGCCATGCAGACGCTATTCACCCGAAATAACCCGCGGGGCGTTGATGACGAGATTTGGCGCCATAGCTTTGGGTGCCGCGCGTGGATGGTTATCACCCGCCACCGTGTCACAAACGAGATTTCGCACGTCCGCGCGGTCGGGCCGGAGACGCTGCCATGACCGGCCCTTCCCGTCCAAGCTCCGCAACAGACATCAACTTCACCTTCGACGGAAAGCGCTACAGCGCACGTAGGGGCGATACGCTCGCTGCCGCATTGCTGGCCAATGGGATTGGTCTGGTCGGACGGAGCTTTAAATATCATCGTCCCCGCGGCATCATGACCGCCGGTGTTGAAGAACCCAGTGCTCTCGTAACCGTGGGTGAAGGTGGGCGGACCGAACCGAACACACGCGCTACCGATGTTTTTGTCTATGACGGGCTGGTTGCAAACAGCCAAAATCGGTGGCCCAGCCTGTCACTTGACTTCGGCGCCATATTCGGACTTGCGGCCCCATTATTCTCGGCAGGCTTCTACTACAAAACCTTTTTTGGCTCGGCGAAGCGATGGATGTTTTATGAACATTTCATCCGCAAAGCGGCAGGTCTTGGCAATGCGCCGACGGAATCCGACCCGGATCGTTTCAGCCAGCGCGCCGCCTTCTGCGACGTCCTGGTCGTGGGTGCAGGTCCCTCCGGTCTTGCAGCAGCAGTGGATGCCGCTGAAGCTGGACAGCGCGTCATACTGGTTGAGCAGGACGAAATCCTCGGGGCTTCGCTTATCCGTGATCCGCAAGAACTGTATAGCGTATGGGTGCAAAATTGTGCAGAACGCATTCGCGCAGCAGGCGGCCGCATCTTAACGCGCACTACCGCGTCCGGATATTGGGAACATGATCTGGTAACATTGACCCAGAGACTAGCCGAGCCCGGGCAAGTACCACACAATGGTGTCGCGCAGCGGCTTTGGCATGTGCGCGCCGGTCAGGTCCTTTTGGCGACGGGCTCTATCGAGCGGCCTGTTGCCTTTCCTAACAATGACCGGCCCGGTGTGATGCTGTCTCAGGCGGTGCGGACTTATGTCCGGCGATACGGCGTCTGCCCCGGACAGCGGGTGGTTATCGCAACGAACAATGACGACGCCTATCTGACCGCCCATGCCTTACAGGAGGCTGGTGCGCAGATTGTTGCCATTCTCGAAGCCCGCCCTGCTCCGGCCGGTCAGGGACAAAACCTCCCCGTTTTCAACAACGCCCATCCACTGTCCACCAAGGGCGCACGCCATTGTTTGAAGAATGTTTCAGGCAGCGTGGACGGCGTAACAAAAAGCTGGGATGCCGATTTGCTTGCGGTTTCCGGAGGATTTACGCCCGTTGTCCATCTGCATTGCCAGGCCGGTGGGACGCTGGAATGGAATGATGCGGCACAAGCCTTTGTCCCCGCGCAGTCCCGACAGAATGTCAAAACCATCGGCGGCGCAGCGGCCCCTGCCCCTGTCTTTAATGCAACCCCCGTCGCTCCGGCAAAAAAGAGCTTTGTCGATTTCCAGAACGACGTAACGCTGGCCGATGTCGATCTTGCATGGGCCGAGGGATACCGGTCGGTCGAACATCTCAAACGATATACCACCTTGGGCATGGCCACCGATCAGGGCAAGACCAGCAATATGGGCGCGCTGGCACGTCTTGCAGAAAAGCAGGGCGTCGCGATACCCGAAGCCGGCCTGACGACTTTCCGCCCGCCCTACACGCCTGTTACCATGGGTCTCTTTGCAGGTGCCGGGGCGAAAGACGCGGGCGCTCATAAGCGTCGGCTGGCCCTTTACGACGTGCATGCCGCCAAAAACCCGATCTGGCAGCCGCTTGGCTATTGGTTCCGGCCACGTGCTTATCCGATGGCGGGCGAAACGCTGGCCGACGCTGCGATGCGCGAAGCCCGATCGGTACGCACAAGTGCTGGGTTAACCGACGTATCCACTTTGGCGAAATTCGAAGTCAGCGGACCCGACGCTGTGGCGCTGCTGGAAACCATATGTGCCACCACCGTCGGGAAACTGGCCGTGGGGCGTGGACGCTATACCTTCATGCTGCGCGAAGATGGCTTTGTTTTTGATGACGGTACCGTCTGGCGCATTGACGAAAACCGCTATCTGTTGACCAGTTCCACTGGTGGAGCAGACCGGATGGCGACACATTTGTCCTATGTGCGCAATTATCTCCATCCGTCCTGGCATGTTTCGGTCGTCAATGTACAGGAACACTATGCAGGCATCGCGATCGCAGGTCCAAAAGCCAAATCGGCGGTGGCGAAGCTAATTGGCGAAGAACCTCCCCGTCACATGTCAACCATATCCGCAAAGATTGCAGGCGTTTCGGTTCTGGTGCTCGCCGCGAGCTATAGCGGGGAACGTGCCTTTGAAATCTACGTTGATGCGCGAAACGCGGAACCGGTCTGGACGCATTGCGAAACAGCAGTGATCGCGGAAGGAGGATGCCTCTACGGTCTGGAGGCGATGGAGTTCTTGCGCATTGAAAAAGGCCATCTGGTTGTAGGAGGAGAAATCGACGGACGCACGACACCGCAGGATCTCGCGCTCGACAAGATGCTGAACAAGGCGGGCGGATTTATCGGCGCATCCGGTCTCGGCCGTTCGGCTCTATCCGAGCCCGGTCGCCGACAGCTTGTAGGGCTTGAAGCGATTGAAGGTTCCATTCCCGAAGGTTCCATGCTGGTCACCGCAGATGGAAAATCTCCCGAAGGCCATGTGACGGCATCGGCATTTCGCATAATGGAAGGCGGGTCTATCGCTTTGGCACATTTGGCAGACGGATTTGATCGCCATGGAGAGGAGTTGATAGCCACTTCGCCAACCCGGGGACAAAGGGCACGTGTTCGCGTGATTGCGCCACATTTCTATGACAGCGCGGGGGAACGCTACCGTGACTGACGTAACCGTTTCGATCTTGCCGTCTGCGCCGCTGTGGGCGCTGGAGATATGGAGCAATCCCGACGCCGTTGCGGCGCGCTTTAAAGCAGCGACGGGCTTTGCCCTCCCCAAAATGGGATCATCGGATGGCAGTGAAGCCTTACGCCTGATCCGGTACGAACCAACTGTCTGGCTTGTGGAGGGCGATGCGTCAGCATTGCCGTCAATCCTAGCCAATGACGGTACTCAGACGGCAATTGGCGGCGGCATCGTGCGGATGTTACTCTCGGGCAAAGGCTGGCGGCGCTTGTTGATGGAAGGCGGCGTGTTCGATGCCGAAAGCCCGGCCTTTACCACCGGTTCAAGCGCGGCAACCATTATCGATCATGTCAACATCCGGCTGCATGTGCACAGCGACGACGCTTGCCTCGCCTATGTGCCGCTCAGCTACGCGCGAGGGATCCTCCATTTCTGGGAAGAGGCGGCAAAGGCTCTGGATTAAGAGCTATTTCGCTGGCGGTGCATGGCGCAATTCCATGCCACGCGCATGGCGCCGCTGGAATCCCTTCCACAATGTCGCCTCAGGTGAACCGGGACTATATGCCCCCCACGGAGTTCCTGCCAGCGCATTCCATTCGCCTGTGTCGGAATCGGAATCCTCAACAGTGAGATAGCTTTGTTTGTCGATATCCCCGCGAAGATGGACCGCCAAAAACGCGGTGATGAAATGCAGGTTGATGGCGTTAATGCGGTCCTGCCGCCATATCGGATCCTCGAACCAGTCCATATCCCATACCGAACCGCGCATTTCTTCGGGTACGGGATTAAGTGCGATGGAATGTCCAGCTTGCTTGTAGGTCAGCAGATAACGTTCTGCATTGATCGCCGCGCCGAAAACCGCAAGCGCACCGCTTTTATAATCCACAACCGGGTCCTGATCGCCCTGAATAAGCAATAGCGGGGCGGTAATTTCCTTCAGGCCTTCTGCGCCCCACGCACTTTTGGGCATTCCTCCTGCCGGTGCCAGTGCAACGATTGCTTTGACGCCGGGTACCTTCAGGCTTTCGGCACCTTTCGTCCCCCGCGCGACTTTCTTCAGCCATCCGCCTGCAACCAGAGACATGTTCGGACCGTCCGGATCCAGGCCCGCACCGCCAGAAGTCAGAACGCCATAACCCCCCTGTGAATAGCCAATGAGCGCTACTTTGGCGGGATCGATCTGATCCCCCAGATCCGTGCGGAGCCGCGCGGTTACAAATGCAATGTCGCGGGGCCGGTAAAAATTGGGCGCCGCCCGTGTGGTTGCCGAAGATGTATAGGGATTGGGGTCCTGATGATGGATTGCAGCAACGACATAACCCTTGGACGCCAGATTTTCTGACAACCATGTCATCACTGCCGGATTGTTGCTGTACCCGTGGCTGATTATAACCAGCGGGTGGCCGTGCCCTTGTGCCACGGCATTGGCAATGGCCATACCTTTTTGTGAAAAGGCGACCGGTTCGCGGGGTGGTTCACCCCATAATGAATCGCGATACACGACCGGTGTTGCGTCCGCTTTGGGTTCCTGCGCTGGGTACCAGAGCGATACGCGTAACGGACGATCCCGCATCACGACGGGTGCTTCGACGCCGACCGCATTTTCGACGTCAGGCTGTTCCTTGTGAATGAAGGTCAGCGTCCGGTAGCCGACATGTGAAGGGCCCATAAAGGCGAGCTCAGGTGCATCCACACCGGGTTTACTTGGGACTTGGGCTTGAACCGGTAGCGCGCATAAGACCAACGTCCAGCACAGCAGAGCACGGATCATGCAATCAACTCATGATCTTCGGCATTCATATTAGGCCAGCTTAGCTGATGCGCCATCCAGGGATATTGTTCGAACACCGGCGGAAAAGTCTTTTCCTGCAGGACCTGCTGACACAAGCTGGCCGTAAGACGCGGAATATCACCAAGCTCGTTGGTACGCGCGACAACCTGCACTGAGCGCGAAAAGCGTCCTCTCCGCATGGGTTCGGCGCGCAACTGCGGGAACAATTCCTGCACGGATGCAAAACAGACCGGCGTCGTGATAGTCCAGCCAAGGCCCGCCGCTACAAGCGCCATCTGCTGGTGCGAGGATTCGACCTCTACAATCTGCGGGAGCTTCAGTTTCATGCGGACAATCTGCCGCTCGATCTGTTGCCCTGTTCCTGTCAGACGCGAAAAGCGGATGAACGGAAGGTAGGACGGTACACCTACTATATCGAGCGGTTCGTTAAAGTCCTTCGGGAAAACCAGAATGAAGCTTTCTTCGAAGATCGGATGAAGCTCGACTGTATCCCGATGCTCCAGATTGAAACTGCCCGTCACCAGCATATCGATGTCGCGGGCCAGAAACTCCCCTTGGTGCTCCAGCGATATTCCGGACCGGATATTCCAACGGTCCGCCCGGGAGCCAAGCTGGCTTAAAATCGGGGCAGTAAGCTGATTTGCAAGGCTGAAGGACATCGCGACAGTCACGCTCGATATGGGCAGATTTGCCCCCTCGCGCACTTCGTCATAGGCCATGCGGGCATGGGCAATCAGCTTTTGCCCACGCGCAAAAAGCGACTTTCCACTCGCCGTCAAACCGAGTGGCCGCATAGTGCGATCAAATAGCGGAGCGCCAATGCCGGTTTCGAGTTTCGCAATGGTCTGCGATACGGCAGATTGCGTCACCTGAAGATGGTTGGCGCATTGCGACATCCCGCCAAGTTCGACGGTCATCACAAATACCTCTAACGCATGTAAATCAAATTCCTGCGGCAATTTCACGCGGCTGCCCTCCCAAGCGCGCTTGCCAGAAAGCTGGCTAGCATTACCTCGGCTAATGGCTAATCGACAGCGTTGGTAATAGTGTCATGCATTTTCGATATACGCCCATAATTTTTCAGTGGCGTTGCATGGATACATCACTTTGCAGGATTTCCCGCGCTTCTATGCCCTTCCCCGGCTGTCGCCGTTCCCGCATCAGAAGCAAAACTGTCGATATAAAGGCGACGAAGCTGAGCAACGCGAACATCAATAGCATCGCGTCATAGCCTTCGGGATTGTCGGGTCCGGCATCGAATAAATCGTTGAGATGCCCGGCCCCATAATTTGCGGCAGCAAGGCCAAGCGACTGGATCATGTTGATCAACCCGAAAGCGGTCCCCACCCGGTGTTTTTCCACAAGCATCGCCGTAGAAGGCCAGATGACCGCCGGAATGACCGAAAAACTAAGCCCCATCAAAATGGTCGTCACCCACAAACCATAATCGGTGGTCACCAATAGGACGAAGGTCAGCGGCATCAAGGCGGCGGCAAATGTCAAAAGACTTGCGCGCCGTCCGATCCGGTCAGCAAGCAGCCCAAACAGGGGCGTGGCAAAAATGGCGGCAGCGAAAACATAGGAATTGGCCGTCCCCGCATCAGCAAGGTTCATACCCTTCACATCCATGAAATACTGGATCGAAAATGTGGAGCGGAACGGGAAAAACACACTCGCGAAAAGGACATTGAGCCATAAAATATACCAGAAAGAACGACTGAATCCGGTCAGATCCTTTAACCGGAAACGTTCCGATTTCTGGCCGACCGCGCGAAGCTGAGGCAGTTTCCTGTCGATAAGATAATAAATAAAGGCGGTTAGGACACCGGTGGCCGTCAGCCCTGCCGCAAGCCATAGGGGCGCTTGCCAGCCTTGGGCATATACTTCTGCAAACCAGCTTGTCGACTTGTCCGCGCTATAGGATCCGACACGCGCCATCGAGAAAAACAGGGCAATAGCAAGCGCACCGCCGCCCAGATGGAACCATTGGGCGATCCCGACCAGCAAGGCGATATAAAGCGTCTCATTACCCAGTCCGAACAGCAGTCGTCCCACCAGCATCAAACCATAAGGTTCGCCCACAGCCGTCAAAGTCGCACCAATGGTACAGATGAATGATGCGATCAGAATCGCTTTGGCGGCACCGATGCGGTCGATCAAAATGCCGCCGATCAATGCCAGTGCGATATTTGGAAGATTGAACACAGCGTTGAGCAGGCCGATCTGGCTTTGCGTAAAGCCGCGTTCATCCCGCAACAGTCCGGCAACGGGCGCGATGGAGTCATAGGTGTAATAGCTACCCATGATCGTAAGTGCCGCAAGCGCCAGCATGAACCATTTTACATGATCGTCCCGCATGAACCCGCTCCTAGGCAATTCGCGCACCTTGTCGACGCAGTTCCTGTTGCAGCATGACAATATCGATTTCGCCAAACCCCCGGTCCGTTTTGACGCCGAGGGCAGCGGCAACGCCCGCACCCTGCCCCGCAACGGCGCAGCACATCATATTGCGGACAGCGGCATGGCTGATCTTGTCGCCGCCGATCGTTCGTCCTGTGACGATCAAATTGCGTACCTTTTTGGGTAGCATGGCGCGGTAGGGGACGTGGAAATAGCGGCCCGTCGTGGGCAATATCAGGTAGCCATAGCCGTCGATGAATTCCGGGAAGATGCCGATGCTGTCGCTGAACCGCGCTTCTCCCTGCACATCGGCGGCAGTCATATTATAGGCGGCATCGATTTTACGCGTATCGCGGATACCAAGCGTCATGCCGAAATTGCGGAGCTTTGCATCCTCGCACCCCGGCATGAATGCCTTCAATGCGTTTACGGCGTGCATAGCCTGTTTCCGCCCTTCCATTTCCCCGTGGGTCAGCGCGTCAGGATCTGTGCCGTCGAGATAAAGATGGCACATGTTCAGATAGGTCAAATCCCCCTGGTCCGACACAGTGCCCCATGTGCCTGCCATGGTCCTAACACTATCCGGGATCAGCCCGGCCTCCAGCGCTTTCTGAAAGGGCTTGCGCAGGAATGGCGAGAACATCGCGTCTTCTTTTCCGGATGTCGTAACTTCCCATTCACCTCCTGCGGCCCAGTCGCTATAGGTTTGCGGATCCGATTTGACCGCGTCGATAAAGCGCGCCTTATTGACGCCGCACATGGAGAACATGACGGACACCGACATCATCTCGTCAACCGGATGCTTATGGGTCGGTGCGCCAGCGCGATAGGCGATGTCGGCATCGCCGGTGGCATCTACCACGCGCTTTGCCAGAATAGCCTCGCGTCCCGCCTTGCTTTCGACGATAACGCCGCGGATCGTATCGCCATCCATGATAGGTGCCACAAACAGACGGTGCAACATCGGGATAACCCCGGCCTCTTGCACCAGTGTGTCCGCAACGAATTTAAATCCTTCCGCGTCCAGACTGTGGCTGATTGACTGCGGCTCGGGCATGGCCGCGCCCATTTGCTTGGCGCACTCTTCAAATTCGCGGCCAATGCCTTCGCTGTCGATGGTTTGCGGATGGCGATACCAGGCGAAGCCTTCGACGCCGACCTGCGTTATGTTGCCGCCAAAGCATCCATATCGTTCCAGCAATACCGTTTCCACGCCCGCCCGTGCCGAAGCCAGTGCCGCCGCAAGTCCTCCGGGACCGGAGCCAACGACCAAAACATCCGTTTCACGGATAACATCTATCTGGCGTGCAGGCTCATGGATGACCTGCTTCATCTCTGGGCCGTTTCCCAATTGTCGGCCACATAATAGGGTGCGTTTGACGGGGCGAGGAGTGGCTTGCCCAAGATATGATCCGCTCCCTTCTCGCCGATCATGATTGTCGGGGCATTCAGATTTCCTGTGGTGATCGACGGCATGACCGAACTGTCAACAATCCGCAATCCATCCACGCCGATGACCCGCAACTCGCTGTCGACGACAGCCATCGGATCGTCGGCTGCCCCGATTTTGCACGTCCCGCATGGGTGATAACCGCTTTCGATTTTTTCCCGGATGAAGGCATCGATTTGGTCATCTGTAACAATATCCGCGCCGGGCGCGATTTCTTCGCCGCGGAAGAGATCAAATGCCGGCTGGGCAAAAATCTCGCGCGTCAAACGGACGCCAGCGCGCATTTCGGTCCAGTCATCCGGGTGGCTCATATAGTTGAAGCGGATTACCGGTTTGTCCATTGCAACGGCAGATCGCAGCGTGATGCTTCCCCTGCTTTTGGAACGCATGGGGCTGACATGCGCCTGAAAACCATGCCCTTCGACCATCGACTTGCCATCATAGCGAACCGCAAGCGGGAAGAAATGATACTGGATGTCGGGATATTTTATACCCGCCCGGCTCCGAATAAATCCGCAGCTTTCAAAATGATTGGTCGCCCCGAGCCCTTTGCGCGTCAAAAGCCATTGGGCCCCTATCAGACCTTTGGCGAACCAGTTCATATAGGGATAAAGCGACACCGGCTGTTTACAGGCAACCTGAAAATAGAATTCCAGATGATCCTGCAGATTGGCACCGACGCCGGGGCGGTCGGCGACGATGTCGATGCCGTGACGACGCAGTTCCGCAGCAGGCCCAATTCCCGACAGCATCAGCAATTGGGGGGAGTTTATCGGACCGCCCGATAAAATGACTTCGCGACTGGCGCGGGCGACATGGGGTTGTCCTGCTCTCCGATAGCGTATGCCGACGGCCCTTTTTCCTTCCATCACGATCTCTTCGGCCATGGCGTGGGCGACAACGGCCAGATTGGGACGTTTCATGGCCGGCCGCAAATAGGCTTTAGCGGCGCTGCATCGTGCGCCGTCGCGCACAGTCATATCCATCCGGCCAAAGCCTTCCTGCTGCTCGCCATTTATATCGGATGTAATGGGGTAGCCAGCTTGGGCCGCCGCGTCGATCCACGCCTGATAAAGCGGATTACGCATCGGGCCGTAGCGGGTGTCGAGCGGCCCGTCGCTACCCCGATAGCTGTCGCCACCTTCGTCGCGTCGCTCCGCGCGCTTGAAATAGGGAAGAACATTGGCATAGCCCCAACCCTGCGCGCCCTGTTCCTGCCAAAGTTCAAAATCGAGCGGATTGCCACGCACATAGACGAGGCCGTTTATTGATGACGACCCACCAAGCCCTTTACCGCGCGGGGCATGCATCCGGCGTCCGTTCAGATGGGGTTCCGGTTCGCTTTCATATTGCCAGTTATACTTGCGCGTATTCATTGGGATGGAGAGCGCGCTAGGCATCTGGATAAAGACAGACCTGTCTGACCCGCCATATTCAAGCACCAGCACCCTGTTCTTGCCATCGGCGCTCAACCGGTCGGCCAGCACACACCCAGCCGAGCCAGCACCGACGATGATGTAGTCATAAAGTTCAGCCATCAGCGGTTTCGATTGCATCCTGATGCGCAGACGAACGGTGCAAGGCCAGCAAACCCTTCAATGTCCCGACACACATCAATAGCAGAACCCCGGCAAGCGGCAGGCCTGTGGCAATCGCACCGGCCTGCAACGATGTCAGACCGCCACTGAGCAGCAGGACGATACCTATTCCGCCAACGGCGAAGAGCCAGATCGTTTTCTGCCGCAAAGGCGTGTCGGTCCTGCCACCTGCGGTCATTGTATCGATCACCAGAGTTCCGGAATCCCATCCCGTAACAAAGAAAATAAGTATCAACGCAATCGCGACAACCGAAGTAAATTGCGCCCAGGGGAGCGACGCGAGCAGGACAAAAAGCTGCGTATCAATCGACGCTTTTGCCAGTTCGGCACCATTTCCTGCGACAATATGTGCAATGCTGGCATCGCCGAAGATAGTCAGCCAGATGATGCCCAGCATTGTCGGCGCAATCATGGCCCCGGCGATAAATTCACGAACGGTACGGCCGAGGGAAATTCGGGCCATGAACATGCCCACAAAGGGCGCCCAGCTTATCCACCACGCCCAATAATAGACCGACCAATCATTGTAGAAACCCGTATCCGTCCGGCCAACGGGGTTGGAAAGTGCCGGCAACAGACCAAGATAGGTAACGCTATTACGCCCGAGATCGGCCAGCAATTGAAGCGTAGAGCCGGTCGACAAGACAAAGACCAGCAAAGCAAAGGCGACCCACATGTTTACCTCGCTCAATATGCGTATCCCCCGGTCAATGCCGCCCCGCACAGATAAGAAGGTGATGGTAGCCATGACGCCAATCAGCATCAAAATAGTCGGTGATGAATTTGCGACGCCGTAGAGATAGCTTATTCCTGCCATCGCCTGTTGCGCGCCAAGCCCCAAGGATGTGGCCAGTCCGAAGATGGTGGCGAGCACCGCCAGTATCTCGATCACATCCCCGGCCCTGCCCCACACCGCCTTACCGAAAAGAGGGTAGAATGCCGACCGCATCGACAGAGGCATTTTATAGTCAAAGCAAAACACCGCCAGAGCCAGACCGGTGACGGTAAAGATCGCCCAAGGGTGAAGGCCCCAATCGAATATCGTCGCCGCCATCGCCAATCCCCGCGCAGCCTCCGGATCACCGATAGCACCACCCAGGGGCGCACCTGATCCTCCGGCCATGGATGTTGTGAAATGGGTGACGGGTTCCCCAACGCCGTAAAAGACAAGGCCGATCCCCATCCCTGCGCCGAACAGCATCGCAAACCAGGATAGCCGGGAATAATCAGGAGTCGCACCCTTGCCGCCCAACCGGATCGAGCCGAGCGGTGAAATCGCGACAATGACGCAGAAAAGCAAAAGCACATTGCCTGCGGACATGAAGAACCAGTCGAAACGCGCAACCGCCCCACTGCGCAAGGCAGAGAAGAAATCGGCGGAAGCCTGTGGCGCGACGATGCTGAAAAGAATGACTATCAAAGATATCAGGGCAGTGGGCACGAAAACGGCCGGATTGATGTGCATACCCAGCCAGTTACGGTTCGACTTTCCGTACGCGCCAAGATCAATCGCTTTATCCCAATCCGCCAATATATCCCCCCTAAAGCACGATATTGTCAGTGATGCGCCGCCGTCGTGAGCGACGCCCAGAGCCAGGGCGCAAAGCTGCGCCAGACTTCGACATGGAACCGGTCCTCGCCCAACCGTAGCAATATGATTTCCACCGTTTCAAAAATGGTCCGGGTTGCCCGGCCAGTTGCAAATTTATCGAGATCAAGCGGGCAGCGAGTGCGCAGTATCTCGGCGCTGCGCGGACCTTCCACGACAAGGCAGATTGCCCGCTCGCTAATGTCGACGAGCGACACCGGCAGACCGGCACCGCTGACCATATTGTACCCTGCGGGTGCGCGAAGCAGCCATTCGTCCGGGCCGAGACAGGCAATCCCCTCTTCCGTCGCACCGATTTTCTTTGGGACCTTGACGCCCAGCAACGTCTCGAGCGCCTGCGCCTGACGGGCACGCAGCGAATAGCGTGTCATTGGTACCGCCAGGCTAATCGAAATGCCCTCACCGATAAAAGGCGCGAAAGGAACCGGTTCAGTGCGTGCTAGATTATCAGACATGCAGACGCGCTCCTTCTGGATCGTAAAACACCATCGACGTTACGGTCGCTCTAATCACGCCGTCGGGCATCGGAACATAGATTGTTTCCCCCATGATTGCATGGCCGTTGGCAACAAGCCCGATAGCGATCGAGCGCCCCAGCGTTTCGCTCCAGTAGGAAGAGGTCACATGTCCGATCATGGTCATGGGAACAGGCTGCTTTGGATCTGCTACAATCTGCGCGCCTTCTTCAAGGACCATATTGGGGTCTTCGGTCAGCAAACCGACAAGTTGTTTGCGGCCCGCAGCAACAATATCCGGTCGGGCAAGCGAACGACGTCCGACAAAGTCCGGTTTTTTCTTGCCGACGGCCCAGTCCAGTCCGGCATCATAAGGCGTAACCGTACCGTCTGTGTCCTGTCCGACAATGATGAAGCCTTTTTCCGCACGTAGAACATGCATCGCCTCGGTACCATAGGGTGTAATTCCATAGTCGGCGCCATCGGCCATCAACCGTTCCCAAAGCGCGCGGCCATAGGCGGTGGGAACGTTTATCTCGAAGCCCAGTTCACCGGTGAAGCTGACGCGGAAAAGGCGTGTCGGTACTCCGCAAATCAGGCCTTCGCGGACAGTCATATGCGGAAATGCCTCTGGCGAAAGGTCGATGCCTTGTACCAGCGGCTCTAGCAATTTGCGGGCATTGGGCCCCTGCAGCGCAATGACCGCATATTGCTCGGTCGTGCTCGTCAGCCAGACGTTGAGATCAGGCCATTCCGTCTGGAGATAGTCCTCCATCATGTTGAGCACCCGTGCCGCGCCGCCGGTGGTCGTGGTCAGGTGGAAACGGTCCGGCGCTAACCGTGCCGAAACGCCGTCATCGGTGATGAAACCATCTTCCTTGAGCAGAAGGCCATAACGGCAGCGACCGGGCTCAAGCGCCTTCCACGGATTGGTATACATGCGGTTCAAAAACTCGGCCGCATCCGGGCCGACGACCTCAATTTTGCCCAGGGTTGATGCATCAAAGATCCCGACGCCGCCGCGCACCGCGCGGCATTCGCGGTTGACTGCTGCATGCATATCTTCCCCGGGCTGCGGGAAGTAACGCGCCCTGCGCCATTGTGCGACCAATTCGAACACCGCGCCATTTTCTTCGGCCCAGCCGTCGATATTCGTGGTGCGTGTCGCCTGGAACAGCGCACCCTTTGCGTGGCCAGCTAGAGCGCCAAAGGTCTGGGGCGTATAGGGCGGACGAAAGGTTGTAAGGCCGATATCGGGAACCGCCTTTGCCAAAGCGGTCGAGGCAATTTGAAGACCATTCAGGTTTGATGTTTTTCCCTGATCCGTTGCCATGCCATTGGTGGTGTATCGTTTGATATGCTCGATCGACCGGAACCCTTCGCGCACCGCCAAATTGATGTCCTTGGCGGTCACATCATTCTGGAAATCGACAAAGGCCTTGATCCGTGCCTGATCCCTGAGTGTCGGCAGAACGTCGAAAACGGCCCCTTTGCCAAAATCCCAATCGCCGGCGCAGGCCCCGATACTGCGGCAATTTTCGTTGGCCTGATCCGGCACATAAGCGCCCAGATCATCGCGCCATTTCAGACTTCCCTTGCTGTGTGACCACAGATGGACGCTGGGTGTCCATCCGCCTGCCATCAATAGCGCGTCGCACGGGATGGTGCGGCGGGCATTGCCGTTGTTGGCACATATCTCAATGGAATTGACCTGATGCCGTCCACTCACACCAATGACGCTGTGATCAAGATGCACGCTAATGCCCAGTGCCGCAGCTTCTGCTTTCAGATCTCCATCCACATCCGTGCGGGCGTCAATGATGGCAGCAATCGCAATTCCCGCCTTCTTCAAGGCAAAGACATCATGCCAGCCACTGTCATGCACGGCCATCAGGGCAAGGGATTTACCGACGGCGACACCATAGCGGTTTGCAAATGTCTTGGCCGCAGAAGACAGCATGACGCCCGGCGTATCATTGCCATCGAACACCAATGGACGTTCTATAGCGCCTTGCGCCAACAGCACTTCGCCCGCCCGAATACGCCACAGTTTTTCGCGCGGACCATCGCTGTTTTCCGGCAAATGATCCGTCAACCGCTCGACAGCCCCGATGAAATTGTCATGGTAATAGCCAAAGGCCGTCGTCCGCGTCAGGATCGTGACTTTGGCCGCCGCGTTCAACGCCTTCATGCTGCGCTCAAGCCAGGGCCACAATGCCGGATCGGCAAGTGCGCCGCCGCCCGCCTCATCCTGTTCATCGATCAAGATGACGCGTTTTCCTGTGCCCGATGCCTCCAGCGCTGCGTCCAGACCTGCAGGTCCCGCGCCGACAATCAGCAGATCGCAATGCGCATAGGTTGCGGTATAGGTGTCGGGGTCATTTTCCGTCGGTGCGTCCCCCAAGCCCGCCATTTTGCGGATGGCAGGTTCATAGAGCCGCTCCCAAAAGGAACGCGGCCACATGAAGGTCTTGTTGTAAAAGCCTGCCGGAAAGAACATTCCAAGCCGGTCGTTGATTGCGCCAAAGTCAGTCTTGAGTGAGGGCCAGCGGTTCTGGCTGCTGGCGTTCAACCCGTCATGCAATTCCACATTGGTCGCACGCAGATTTGGTGTGAAACGCCCGGGACCACGATGGATCGACACAAGGGCGTTAGGCTCCTCGTTGCCCGCAGCCAGCACGCCGCGTGGCCGGTGATATTTGAACGACCGCCCAAAAAGCGTAACGCCGTTGGCCAATAGGGCCGATGCCAGCGTATCACCGGCAAAGCCCTGATAGGTTTTTCCGTCAAACCGGAACGTGACCGGCTTGCTGCGGTCGACACGGCCACCGGCAGGCAAACGATAGCCGCTCATTTGCGCGGCTCCCCAGCCTTATAGGTTGTTTCGAACTTGTCGGTCACGGTATCGCGAACGGCATTGAAAAAACGGCCGCAGCCATGGGTATGCCGCCAGCGTTCATGATGCCGTCCACGTGGATTGGCGCGGAAGAACAGGAAACGCTCCCATTCCTCGTCGCTATAGCTGTCGGGGTTTGCGGGGCGAGCGATATGCGCCTGACCGGCATAGGCAAATTCGATTTCGGGACGCTGTTCGTCGCAATAGGGACAATGGATCAGGATCATCAGTGTGCCACCGCCGCTGCTGCCGCCTCGTCGATCAACCGGCCGTTGCGGAAACGGTCGAGATTGAAGGGCGCATTGATTGGATGTGGCTCGTCCTTGGCCATGGTATAGGCCAGCAGATCTCCTGCCCCCGGCGTGGCCTTGAACCCGCCTGTCCCCCATCCGCAGTTTACATAAAGGCCCTTGACCGGGGTCTTTCCTAATATGGGCGACCGGTCAGGCGTCACATCGACGATACCGCCCCATGTCCGCAACATTCGCACCCGCCGGTAAATCGGAAAAATCTCGCAGATCGCGGCCAGAGTATGCTCGACAATATGCAAGGCGCCGCGTTGCGAATAGCTGACATATTGGTCGGTCCCCGCACCAATCACCAACTCGCCTTTGTCCGACTGGCTCATATAAGCATGGACCGTGTTCGACATCACGACACAGGGGAAAGTCGGCTTGATGGGTTCGGACACCAATGCCTGCAGCGGATAGCTTTCGAGCGGGAAGTCGAGACCTGCCATCTGCATGACGACCGAGGTGTTTCCTGCCGCCGACACGCCCACCCGTTTCGACGCGATATATCCGCGCGTGGTTTCAACACCCTCGACCGCTCCGTCGGTGCCGCGGCGGATGCCGGTGACTGCACAATTCTGGATGATATCCACGCCAAGCGCTGCTGCGGCACGGGCGTAGCCCCACGCTACGGTATCGTGCCGCGCCGTTCCGCCCCGACGCTGCAACGCGGCACCCAACACGGGGTAGCGGGCATCAGGTGATATGTTGAGCGGCGGGCAGTAAGCCTTGGCCTCTTGCGGTGTCAGCCATTCATTATCCACACCGTTCAGCCGGTTGGCGTGGATATGCCGCTTGATGCTCTGGATGTCGTGCACATTGTGCGCCAGCATCATGACGCCGCGCTTGGAGTACATCGTGTTGTAATTGAGTTCCTGGCTCAGGCCGTCCCACAGCTTTACGGCATGGTCGTAAAGATGCGCGCTCTCGTCATAGAGATAGTTGGAACGGATAATGGTCGTATTGCGGCCTGTATTACCCCCGCCAATCCATCCTTTTTCGAGCACCGCCACATTGGTGATGCCATATTTCTTCGCGAGATAATAAGCCGCGCCCAAGCCATGCCCGCCACCACCTACAATGATGGCATCATATGACGCCTTGGGGGCGGCATCGGGCCATTGTTCGGGCCAGTCCTTATGCGCGCCCAGGGCTTTGGCGAACAGGCTGAAGGCGCTGAAGCGTGTCATCGCGAACCTTCCGTCAACGGCGCATAGGCGATGAACATGGTACACCCGCCCTTGCTACCGGCACGGTGCATGGCGCCCGGCATCCTCAGCAGGAAATCTCCGGGACCATAGCTTTCATCGTCATCGAAAAAGTCACCGTCCATCACATAGATTTGTTCGATCTCGTCATGCGCATGCAGCATGCCCAAAGGACCGGGCGCAACCTTCATCAGCATTGTCCGATATCCCCTTGGGTCGTCCAAAAGCGATCGGATCATTTCACCGGGGCGTTCTCCCGGTTGCCAGTCCCCGGCAGACAATTTGACGGAGCCTTGTGACGGCAACTGTGTCATGCCCCCTCCTGCTGCAACGCTTTCAACGATGCAGCCACGTAGAAATCCTTGAAATCCTCAACCAGCTTCTCTTCAACAGCATAGGGCCCCTGACGGTAACCGTCGGAACTGATCCCCTGATGGTTCAGCATCGAAAAATGGCCATCCTGTATGTTCGTAGTGCGCCATAAGGCGGCAATGTGGTCAGGATCATAATCCACGCCTTCGACTGCATCTTCATGCACCAGCCAGCTTGTCCGCAACATCGTCTTGTCGGCCGCCACGGGAGTGAGGGAGAATGTGACAACATGGTCGCAGCAGAAATGATGCCAGCTGTTCGGCTGGGTCCAGACCGAAAGGCTTGAGCTTTCCGGTTCGGTAAAGGGACCGATCAGTTTCTTGCAAGCCAGCTTTCCGTCGATGGATTGGGTCACCGCACCATTGGCCAGCGGCAGTCGCGCCATCCGGTGCCACCATCCATCCGGAAATTCGATGAGCTCGCGGAAAATACCCAGATCTTTCCACTGCGCACGCTTCGCCTCCACCATGGCATCAAAGGCGGCGTCATCCACCACATCGGCTTCGCCATCCTCGGGCAAGCCTTTGCCGAAACCATAAGTGCCGAGCACGCTGATCAGTTCGGGATGTCCCGCGTCGCAATGATAGCATTCGCGGTTATTTTCCATCACCAGTTTCCAGTTGGCATCCTCGATGTAATTGTCTTGGACGACGACCTTCAGACGTTCGATGTCATAGATTCCAATCTGGTCTTCAATATCGGCCTTAACCCGTTCAATAGACGGTGGATTTTCGTCCATGCAAATGAAGATTAGACCGCCGACATTTTCCAGCGCGACCGGATTCAACCCGTAATCCTGCTTGTCGAAATCCTCTGCCATACTGCGCGCGGCAAGCAATTTTCCATCAAGGCCATATGTCCATTGATGGTAAGGGCACATCAGCCGCGGTGCCCGACCGCGCTGCTCCACACAGATTTTCGCGCCACGGTGACGGCAACTGTTCCAGAAAGCGCGGATTTCATTGTCGCGCCCGCGGACAATGATGATCGCATTATGCCCCACCTCGAACACGAAATAATCGCCGGGATTTTTGACGTGCGCGGCCGTGCAGGCATAAAGCCAAACGGATTTCAGCATCATCTGTGTGTCGAAATGGAAAGCCTCTTCGCCCACATATAGTTCGCGTGGCAAAGTGTGGCCTGCCCGATCCTGCTGCAACAATGCTTTGATGGTGTCCAAACGCAACATGGCCTAGCTCCTGAGCGCCGCATTATCCGGATCGAAGGGCGAATCTTCAATGATCGTCGCGCGGTAACGCGTTCCGAGAATTGCGATTTCAAGTTCGGTTCCGGTCACCGCCAGGTCTGGCCGGACAATCGCCAGCGCCAGCGATTTGCCTACACGCCAGCCATAGCCACCGGATGTTGCGCGCCCGACAATTTCGTCGCCGAGATAAATCGCCTCTGACCCGCGTGCATCGGCATCGGTCACGCCATGCACCTCCATCGTGACCAAAGCATTGGCAAATCCCCTGGCCTGCCAGGCGAGCAACGCATCTTTTCCGTGAAAGCCAGGCTTTTTCAGGCTGACAAAGCGGTCCAGTCCGCTTTCAAAGGCGGCATATTCGACCGACAATTCGCGCGGGATCAGCTTGTAGCTTTTTTCAAGCGCCATCGAGGTCATGGCCCGAATACCGAAGGGCTTGATGTTGAATTCAGCCCCGGCAGCCATCAGTTCGTCAAAGATATAGTTCTGCATTTCGATGGGATGATGGATTTCCCATCCCAGTTCGCCGATGAAGTTGACCCGTAGCGCCTCGACCTGCGCGAGGCCGATGCTTATTTTCTTGCCTGTAAGCCAGGGGAAGGCTTCGTTGGAAAGATCGGTATCGGTCAATTTTTGCAAAAGCGCCCGCGATTTCGGTCCGGCCAATACCAGTACACCCATCGACGTTGTCAGCCGTTCGAAATTGACCGACCCGTCTTTTGGCATCGCCTTTTTCAGATAGTCATGGTCGTGCCGTTCATAGGCGCCCGCCGATACCAGATAATAACGCTGCGGTGCCATCTTGTAGACGGTGAATTCGCACCGGACCCCGCCCTTGTCGGTCAGCAAATAGGAAAGCGTAACCCGGCCTACTTTTTTGGGAACGGCATTGGTCAGCAACTGGTCGAGCCAGGCTTCGGCCCCCGGTCCTGAAATCTCGCATTTGGCAAAGGCGCTCATATCCTGAATGCCAACATTTTCATGCACATGGCGGCATTCATTGCCAACATGTGTGAAATAGTTCGAACGCCGGAATGACCATTTTTCGCGGACTACTTCGCCCGGAACAACGGGGTGATTATCGTTCAGCAATACATCCGGCTTGTCGAGATCGGTTTCCGACAGGGCATAGCCCTCCGGTGCAAACCAGTTGGGCCGTTCCCAGCCAAATACGCTGCCAAAGACAGCGCCCAGATCCTTCATCCGGTCATAGCAAGGCGTACGGCGCAGGGCACGCCCCGCCTCGCGCTCTTCGTCAGGATAATGGACAGTGAAAACCTTGGCATAGGCTTCCTCATTCTTTTCGATCAGGAAGCCGCGCCCGGCATAATCGCCAAAGCGGCGCGGATCGACGCCCATCATGTCGATGGTCGGTTCACCATCGACAATCCAGTGGGCAAGCTGCCAACCCGCGCCGCCTGCGGCGGTGACCCCGAAACTATGGCCTTCATTGAGCCAAAAGTTTTTGAGGCCCCATGCCGGTCCGACGATGGGCGACCCGTCGGGCGTATAGGCAATTGCGCCATTGTAAACTTTCTTGATTCCGACTTCGCCAAAGGCCGGAACGCGTTTCATTGCAGCCAGTATATATGGCTCAAGCCGCTCCAGAGCGTCGGGAAACAGCTCATATTCACTGTTGGCCGCCGGTCCGTCGACATAGCAAGCCGGCGCACCGACTTCATAAGGGCCAAGCAGCAGGCCGCCTGCTTCTTCGCGCATATAATAGCTGGCGTCGGATTCACGCAGCACGCCCATTTCAGGCAGTCCGGCCTTTTTGCGGGCCATGATGTCGGGATGCTGTTCGGTGACGATATATTGGTGCTCAACGGGGATCACGGGGATATCCAGACCAACCATCGCCCCTGTCGCCCGCGCAAAATTGCCGGAACAGGAAACGACATGTTCGCATGTTATGTCGCCCTGATCCGTCGATACCAGCCACTCACCATTGGGCCGCTGCGTGATCGCGGTCACGGTCGTATTGCGGTAAATCGTGGCACCGCGCTGTCGCGCGCCTTTGGCCAGGGCCTGGGTCAGATCGGCGGGCTGGATATAGCCATCGTCGGGATGTTGGATGGCGCCGATCACGCCATCAATATTGGCAAGCGGCCAGATTTCCTTGACCTGTTCAGGGGTGAGGAAATTGACGTTTACGCCAATCGTGCGCGCAACGCCGGCATAATAGTGATATTCATCCATGCGGTCGCGGGTCGTCGCCAACCGGATGTTGGTAACTTGCGAAAACCCGGCATGCAGGCCCGTTTCTGCTTCGAGGCTCGGGTAAAGTCCGACAGAATATTGGTGGAGCTTGCCAACGGAATAGCTGAGGTTGAACAACGGCAGCAGGCCAGCCGCATGCCATGTTGAACCCGAAGTCAGTTCCTTGCGTTCCAGCAGGACGACATCGCTCCACCCCATTTTGGCAAGATGGTATAATGTGCTGACGCCCACGACGCCGCCGCCAATAACCACTGCCCGTGCCGTCGTCTTCATGTAACCCCACCCTAGCTTCGATGGGTTTGCTATGTCAGAACAGTCCCGCGCGCAGCAATGCTGTTGAACCGCCAGACGGTCTATATCGGCTATTCTAATAGCTGCTATTAGCTATAATGAAGTTAGAGCAGCGATTATCCGTTCGCGGCTTCGGTGTCGTATTTCAGTTCCAGATAACGTCCACGGACCGCCAGCTTGTCCAGTTCGCCCCGTGAAATCTGGCCAGTCATTGTCTCTATTTCGCGATCAATCAGTTTCAAACCGTCGACAAGCTGCTGTTCGGGGGTTTTGCCGCCATGTTCCTTGCGCTTCAGGCTATCCGGTATGCGCTTATATCCATTGATCAGTTCGGGCAGATGCTCACCCACCAATTTGCGAACTTCGCGCGCCGCGGGGTCATTATCGTCCAAAGTCTGCAACTGGGGGGCCAGTTGATCGAGGCGTATGCCGATATCCTGCATCAATGTGACGGCAGGCGCCGGAAGCGCGGGCCGCTGCGATTCCAGCCATATTTCTGTCTTACCGGCCAAAGTGGCCAGATCTGTCTGGCGCAGACTTTCCGTGGTCGGCATTGGCATATCGGGATAACGCATCAGAAGATATGCCGCCGCCGTGCCGACAAGACCGGTGATCATCACGCCCCAAAAGCCGATGCCGTCAATAATTGCACCGACAATGCCAGCCCCGACCAGGACAGCGCCTACCGCAAGCGCGGCCTTGCTGACCTTGCCCCAGAAATGCGCACGGCGCAGGGCCTGCGACTTGGTGCCAATCGGCGGCATACGCACATTGCGCAGCGCACGACGGCTGCTTTCAAGGATTTCGTCGGATTGCGAAGCGGGGCTGGTCATTCAAATCCTATTTTCAGTTTTCCAACGAGGCGAGAAGTCCGCTGTCCTGCGAGGATTGAAGGGCCTGTGCCTGCCCTTCGGCGCGGGCAATATAGCCTTTCGACTTTTGCACTTCCTGCTCCAGCGCCTCCGACGTCTGCTTCATACTGTCGAGGGCCTTCAGCTTGAACGTGTCGATTGCATCCATGGTGTCATAGATGTTCTGGAACGCACGGCTCAATGTTTCGAGCGGTATCGTCGCGCCTGCGGCTTGTTCATGAATGCGTGCGGTATTGTCACGCAGCAACTGGCCTGTGGAATCGATGATATTGGCCGTTGTCGTATTCAGCGCGGTAATCTGGTCGAGCACGAGCTTCTGGTTTGTCATGGCCTGCGCCACGGTCACCGCCGTCCGCAACGCACCAACCGTGGTCGTCGAGGCGCGGTCGACGCCCTTTACCAGTTCGACATTGTTTTTCTTGACGAGGTCGAGCGCCAGATAGCCTTGCACGGTCACCGCCATCTGCGTCAGTAAATCCTGCGTACGCTGGCGCACGTAGAAAAGCGCGCTTTCCTTGATGGCGCGTGACTTTGCCGGGTCGGAGAGTTCCAGCTCTGCCGCTTTTTCCTCAAGCTTGGCATCCAGTTGCTTGGACATGACGATCATCTGTTCCAGCTTGCCCATGGCAACCCAGAGATTTTGCCGCTCCACATCAATGGCGGCATTGTCCATCAGCAATTCGTCCTTGCCGTTACCCAGCCGTCCGAGGATCGAACTGATATGGGTTTGCGAACTCTGGTAGCTGTCGAAATAATTGCGCAACTTGCTGCCCCAGGGGATGATGCCAAAGAGCTTTTCCTTGGTCATCAGATTGCCCTTTTTCGAAGGATCCAGATCTTCGACAACGCGGCGCAGTTCGGCAAGGTCGGCACCGACACCTGAATTTTCGTCCATCCGCCGGATCGGCTTGTCAAGGAAACGGTTCGACTGAGCCGAAGCCTCCATGATTTCCTTGCGGCCCATATTGGTCAACTGGTCGACGCGCTTGCCGAATTCCGGGCTGTTCACATCCTGCGCGATCAGATCGGCAACATAGGCTTCGACGCGTTCTTCCAGCTTCGACTTCTGCTCGTCCGTGACCGGAACCAGTCCAGCGGCCTGTTGCGGGGCAACTGTCGGCACAGGATCAGGGGGTGTCAGCTTCAATTCGCTGACGGTCTGGGTAACGGTTTCAGTCGACATGGTTACTTTCCTCTGTCTATCAGATACGCAACAGATGGAACGAGTGCCCGACCTTTTCAAGCACTTACGTCCCCAGCTGTATTATTTTTCTAATACAGCGCCTCGTCCATCCATCAATGTGGCTTCGACCAGAGGCGATAATCCTTCGACAACGCGCGTCACGCCTTTCGCATTGGGATGTACATTATCCTTGAGCATCAACGACTTATCCATCACGACGCCTTCGAGAAAGAAGGGATAGAGCTTCGCCCCATATTGTGCGGCAAGTTCGGGATAGAGCGGGTTGAAGGCACGGGCATAATCCGCCCCCAGATTCGGCGCGGCAAGCATACCGGTCAGCACGACCTTGATCTTGCGTCGTTGCAGTTCTTGCAACATCGCCTCCAGATTGGCGCGCGTTTCCGCCGGTTTGATCCCGCGCAACATATCGTTGCCGCCAAGGCCGAGAACGACCAGATCCGGTTTGCGATCGAGATTGTCGAGGACAAAGTTAAGGCGCGTCCGTCCCGCTGCGGTCGTATCGCCCGATACACCGGCATTGTGCACACGGGCATTGATGCCGTCTTCTTTAAGTGCAGCCTGCAATTGGGGGACAAGGCCTTCATTCGGGGCCAGCTGATATCCGGCAAACAGGCTGTCGCCAAAGGCAACTATCAGTTTTTCACCGCCAGCCTGCTCGCCAGCAGCCATTTCGATCGGTTCATCTTCTACAGGATTATTCCCGCATGCCGCCAACCCTTGGATTGCGACAAGAAGCACACCATATATCCAAAAACCTCTGCTCATAAGGACATCTCCTTGCACGCTCCTGTTAACTTGACATCTGATATGGCAATCCGCGCATCAAATGTCACCCTCAGCCTTGGTAGTAATGATGCTGCCGTGTCGATTTTACGCGGTGTCGACCTTGAGATACCTTATGACAGCAGCGTCGCCCTTCTCGGCCCGTCAGGTTCAGGTAAATCGTCGCTGATGGCAGTGCTTGCGGGACTGGAACAGGCAAGCGGCGGAACTGTGCTGGTCGACGGGCTGGATTTCCGGCAACTGAACGAGGATGAACTCGCCCGCGCGCGTCGTGGACGGATCGGCATTGTGCTGCAGGCATTCCACCTGCTTCCCACCATGTCGGCGCTCGAAAATGTCGCCATTCCCATGGAACTTGCCGGAATTGAAAATCCCTTTGCCCGGGCCGAGGCAGAGTTGCAGGCCGTGGGACTGGGGCATCGCCTGACACATTATCCGTCGCAGCTTTCGGGCGGGGAGCAGCAGCGGGTGGCGATTGCACGTGCCATGGCGGCAGCACCGAAGATTATCTTTGCGGATGAGCCGACCGGAAATCTGGACGGCACGACCGGAGCTTCGATTGTCGACCTTCTTTTCGAACGCCGTGCCGCCCTGGGGGCGACGCTGCTGATCATCACGCATGACCCGGAACTTGCCCGCAAATGTGATCGGGTTATCGCCATGCAGGACGGCCACATTGTGGAAAGCGCCGCATGAGCCTTTCGCTTGCCGCCATCTGGCGCATTTCCCGACGTGATCTGTCAACGCGGATCCGCGGACTGCGTTTGCTTGCCATCTGCCTGTTCCTTGGCGTTGCTACCCTTGCCGCGATCGGCAGTCTGACTGCCGGGATCAGCGAAGAACTGTCCCGACGCGGGCAGACCATATTGGGGGGCGATGTCGAAATCGGCATCGCCCAGCGGCAGGCCACTGCGGACGAGCTTGCCGCCATGCGCAAGGTTGGCGCGGTATCCGAAACGGTGCGGTTGCGCGCAATGGCCATCGGCGAGGATAGCCTTCTGGCCGAACTGAAGGCCGTTGATGGACTCTATCCCCATTATGGAAAACTGAGGCTTGCCGGTAACGGTACGGCAAAGACGCCCGAAAAGGGCGAAATCTATATCGGGCCCACCCTGTCCGACCGGCTGGATATCAAACAGAATGAGACGGTCCGCTTTGGCGAAGCGATGTTCAAGGTCGCCGGTATCATTGCCGAAGAACCAGATCGTCTGGGCGAAGGGTTCACGCTTGGCCCCGTGGCAATCATCAATATGGCGTCGTTACCGGATACAAAACTGATCCAGCCGGGCAGCATGTATGAAGCGAAGTACCGCATCAAACTGCCGCCGCAACAGGATGCCACCGCGATTGCCAAATCGCTTGAGGCGCAGTTTCCGTCGGCAGGTTGGGAAATTACCGACCGGTCCAACGGCGCGCCCGGAACGCGGCGTTTCATTGAACGGATGGGCCAGTTTCTGACACTGGTCGGTCTGGCGGCGCTGGTTATCGCAGGGATCGGCGTCGGCAATGGCGTCGGGAGTTACCTCGCCAGCAAACGTGCCAGCATCGCCACGCTGAAAGTGAACGGCGCCGATAGCGGCATCATTTTCCGCATCTATATGCTTCAAATCCTCGCCGTCTCTATCGCGGCTATCTTCGTCGGGCTTGCCGTTGGCAGCGTCATGCCCTTGGCAATCGGCTGGGTTGCGGGCGATATATTGCCCGTTGCGCCGGGCTATACCCTACACCCCCTGCCTCTGGCCGTCAGCGCGCTTTACGGCTTGCTCATCGCCATTGCCTTCGCGTTACCGCCCCTGGCGCGCGCGCGCACGGTTCCCGCAGCGGGGCTGTTCCGTTCCCTTGTGGAAGGGGATTCCCGCATCGACCGGCGCAGTCTGGTCTGGGTAATCGGCGCGATCATCGCCATCATCGCCATTGCCGTCGGAACTGCACGAGAGCCGCTCTTTTCACTCGCATTCGTTGGCGCGGCGTTCGGTTTGCTTCTGCTGCTCACCGGTATTGCCTGGCTGCTGCGGTTCATCGTGGTTCGCCTGCCCCGTCCCAAAGCACCGCTTCCCCGTCTGGCGCTTGCCAATTTGCACCGGCCCGGCGCACAGACTCAGGCTCTGGTTGTGGCACTTGGACTCGGGCTCACGCTGTTTGTTACGCTGGCGACAATTCAGACGAGTATCGGCAACGAAATCAAAAACAGCATCCCCGAACGGGCACCCAGCTTCTTCATTCTCGATATCCCGCGCGACGGCGCAGAGCGTTTTACAGACATGGTCAAGGACGCCGATCCCAAGGCAAACGTGAACATGATCCCGGCGCTGCGCGGGACCATCGTTGAATTTGGCGGCCAGCGCGTAGACCAGTTGAAGGAACTGCCCGAAGGCGCATGGGTGCTGAACGGCGATCGTGGATTAACCTACAGCGCGGAGCTTCCCAAGGGCAGCGAAGTGGTCGCCGGCACATGGTGGCCCAAAGATTATAAGGGGCCGCCGCTCATCAGCCTCGAAGCCGAAGTCGCAGCCACGCTGGGCCTGAAGGTCGGCGACAGTATGACCGTCAGCCTGCTCGGCGTCGAGGTGCCTGCAAAAATTGCCTCCTTGCGGACGGTAAAATGGGACAATTTCGGATTGAATTATGTGATCGTCTTTTCGCCCGGCAGCCTTGATTCCGCACCGCATAATATGGTCGCCACCGTAACGGTTTCAAAACCGGCCGAAGCGGTTCTGGCAAAGGCCTTGCCGCCTGCCTTCCCGTCTGCATCGCTGATCGAAGTGGGTGAAGTCACCGCACAGATTACCACGCTTCTGTCACAAATGGCGCAAGCCATTGCCGCCGCCGCATCCATTGCGATTTTGGCCGGTATCGCCGTTCTCGTTGGGGCGATTGCGGCCGCCCGGCAATCACGGATTTATGACAGCGTCATCATGAAACTTCTGGGATCTTCGCGTGGCCAGATATTGGGGGCGCAGGCGATGGAATATGGCATTCTCGCTTTGGTTCTTGGTGTGTTGTCGCTGGGGCTGGGAATGGCCGCAGGATGGTATGTCGTGGTCGAGATATTCGATTTCAGTTTCGCGCCCGATCCGCTCATTCTGGCGATTACGCTCGTGGGCGGGGCCGGCATCACCTTCATTCTGGGGATAGTGGGCTCGCTTCCGATCCTCGCCGCACGCCCGGCCGAGGCCTTGCGCAGCCTTTAATCGCGGGCGAGACGCTTTGCCAATGGTGCGGAAGCGATCAGCTGCAGCTGGTGGTAGAGGATGGTGGGAACAATCATCAATCCCGCCAGCGTAGGCGGAAAAAGCAGCGCCGCCATTGGTGCACCGATTGCAATGCTCTTGTGCGCCCCTGCGAACAGCAGGCTGATGCGGTCGTCGTGCGAAAATCCCAAGGCCCCGCCAATCATCCACGCCGCGCCAAAAGCGATGCCCAGAAAGATGCCCGCAAAGAACAGCAGGTAGACGAGCGACAGGCCATCAATACCCGCCAAAGCCCCGCTGGTGACGGCGGCACCAAAGGCAACATAGACGGCCAGCAGAATAACGCCGCGGTCAAAAAAGGTCAGCAGATAACGCTGGTCCGCCGCCCATTTGCCGAACCATTTTTGCATTGCTTGCCCGATGACGAACGGCAGCAGCAGCATGGTGATAATCTTTACCACGACATTCCCCCCAACCGCTGCGCCCGAGGCGCTGCCCAGCAGCAGGGCAAAGAGCAACGGTGTCAGGAATATGCCCGAAAGATTGGATAAAGCAGAACCGATGACCGATGCGGCGATATTGCCCCTTGCGAGTGATGTGTAACTGACAGCCGACTGCACCGTGGATGGCAGGATGGCCGCATAGAGCAGGCCGGCCGCGAGCGATGCGGGTAAAAACTGGGCCGCAATCCTCGACAATCCGATTCCGAACAGAGGCATTAACAGGAAGGTGAAGGCCAGCATTGTCCCCTGCAGGCGCCAGCCCAGCATGGCCCGTGCAACCTCCTGACGTGGCAATCGCAAGCCATGCAAGAAAAACAGGACGAAAATTCCCGCAAATGATATATTCTGTGCCCAGGGAAGTGCTTCGTCGGACAGCGGGATCATCCATGCAACCGCGAGCGTAGCAAATAGCAGCAATACGAAATTGTCGGGAAGGAATTTTCGGAGCACGTCGGGCCACTATTGTTAAAGCAGCCGCCTGATGGCTCAAAATTGGCAGAGCAGCAAGCGCGCACTTTACCACATATACAAAGTCATGCTATGTATATCGGGAATTTTTGGAAAAGGACTGATTCAATGGGCATATGGAACCGTAAACTCGTGCTGGTAACTTCGTCGGCAATTCTGGCATTTGCCGCTGTGCCCTCATATTCCGCTGGCGGCGGCGGGGGTGGCGGGGGTGGCGTTCCGAGCCAGTCCGCACCCGAATACGACCCCGCGGTCGACTATCAAAAGGGCGCGACCGCCTTTCGCGCCGGACAATATGCCGACGCGGCAAAGTCCTTCAAACGTGTTGTCGGCGCAATGCCCCGCAACGCCCAGGCCCAATATCTTCTGGGTGCCAGCTATATGGCGCTCTCGGATTTCAAAAAGGCCAAGGGTCCGCTCGCAGCGGCGGTGCGTTATGACGACAAGTTGATCGAGGCCCGTCGGGATCTCGGCATTGTGCATGCCAAACTTGGCGCCGCCGACAAAGCCGGCGAGCAGGTCGCTGCGCTGAAAGCCATGGCGTCCAACTGCGGCACCGGATGCCGTGACGCCGCGCGCCTGAATGACGCCATTGCCAAGGTTGAGGCGGCAGTTGCTGCTGGCAAGACGGCTCTCGGCCCTGTGAAGCCCGATGTCGATCTGGCCCAGGCGATTACGGCGGATGCCGTTTATGTACAGGCGGTCAGCCTCATCAATGAAAAGCGCTATGAAGAGGCGATTGCGCAACTGGACAACGCCCTTTGGGCCGCTGGCCCGCACCCCGATATCCTCACCTATCTCGGCTTCGCAAACCGCAAGCTTCATAAATATGACGTGGCAGAAGGCTATTATCAGGCAGCCCTTTCGATCGCACCGAAGCATCGCGGTGCGCTGGAATATTATGGCGAACTGAAGCTCGAACGCGGAAATGTCGCCGGAGCCAAAGCACATCTGGCGCAACTGGAAACAATTTGCGGCTTCGGCTGTCATGAGGCCGACGAACTGCGCCGCTGGATCAAGGAAGCCGGCTCATCCGCAGGCTAAGCGCGACCTTCGCGACCATTTTACTGGGCGGAGCGGCCTTGGCGGCCTCTCCGTCCGATTTCCTGCAATCATTCTGGTGGACCGCACAGGGCGAAGAACTTGCCGCTGCGAGCACACAGCCCTCCGCTTGCCTCGCGATCAGTGCACAGGATGCCGAACGGGTCAGCGCCGGGCAGGCGCTTTTTAACACCCCTGCCCTGCTCGGCGGACAGGCGGCAAAGGCGGGACTGAACTGCGCCAGTTGCCACGTCAATGGCCGCAACAATCCGTACTTTTTCGTGAAAGGTTTGTCAGGCCAACCGGGGACGGCCGATGTCACGACGGCATTTTTCAGCATGGCGCGCGCCAATGCCGTACAGGATCCGGTCAAGATCCCCGACCTGGCCCAGCCCGGCAAAATATCCCGCGCGCCGGGGGATCCAGCTTTGGAACGCTTTATACGCACGCTGGTCGTCGATGAATTTTCGGGCAAAGAACCAAGCGCCGCAACATTATCCGCACTGGCCGCCTATGTGCGCGCCATAGTGCCTTGCCCGGAGGACCGGCTTCAGAACCGCAATGTCGGGGACCAGATCATGCTGATCGCTGCAGCGGTCCAGGGCGCACAGGACATCCAAAACCGCAATGACCGCGCCACCCTTCACCTGCTGGTGCGCGCCATCCGTCACCAACTGGGCCTGATCCACGAACGTTACAACGGCTCTCGCCTGACCCAACAACGTCAGGCGCTGCTCGACAGTTCGCGGGCGCTGGAACCGTTGGAGGATCAGGACGACCTCGCACAGATCACCCCTGCCCTCCTCGACTGGCACCGGAATTTCGAGGAAACTCTTGTGCCAAAACTGCTGGCAACAGAACGCCATTCGCTCTACGCGACCAAAGTTCTTCGGACGGAACTGAGAAAGCGACGACCGTAGGGCTCTAATCTTCCTTAGTTCAGAAACCTTTTCGCCCAACAAAAAGGGCCGATAGCAAGCTTCGCGAAATCAATTGCGCTTGCGATTATCGGTCTTGGTCCGACGGTAAATAGCGGAGTTCTTCGATTTGTTGAGCGGTCCGTAAGCCTGGATCGGTTGCGATCACCTCAAGTGAAGCCACACGCTCTTGCAGGTGCGCAATCATCGAACGCAATCTCTGATTTTCCTCATCAAGAGATTCAATAGTTTTTTCAGGCTTTGAGGCAATGTCGACATATAATTCGACAAACCCGCATTCGTCACAACGCGACCCGCGCAAGTCGGCGGCGCGAAAGCTTCCTGTCATGCTTTTCCAGAACCCTGGTTTGCCCTCCATCCAGCGAATTCGCGTCCCCGTATCGGGAAGGTAACCGTAACCCGTTGACATACGCCCGCGACATTTTGGACAATCCGCCATTCAAGTGCCTCCAGCTGGATTCACCAATAACACAGTTAAGAAATCGGGCAATCAAACAGCATACAAATATCAGATCAGAAAATTTGGTTCAATTTTATCACATAACAATTCTATCGGATCAGAATGTCGCACCATTTCTCAAATTGTGCATGTCGCTACATCTGATTTAAACACCAGTCCCGTCGTAAGTACGGCTCTAAATACATTATACCCACCGGTATTCGGGAAAAATGCATGAAAAAAGAGCTGCGGTTTGCCGTCCATGCCCGGTGCAACCGACGCGTGGCCGGGCCCCCACCAATTTGGACGAGATTTAAGTAAAGGCTCAGCTTGTTTGACATAGGGACCAAGCGGATTGTCTGCAACGGCCACGCCAATTCCATAAGCGGGCGTCCCAAAATCATTACCTGCGTAAAAGAGCCAGTAACGTCCTTCCTGCTTCGTTACCCATGGACCTTCAATCAAATGCCCTTCCCATTCTAGGTCATTTGCAAGTACGAGCGTTTCGTGACCAATAAGTTGTCCCGTTTCCGACAATAGCTGGCCGTAAATCGGCGTACTCATTGCTTCACGGATTATCGCGGCATCTGGTTCTTCAGAAAGCACCGCTTTAACGTGGCTCCAGTTGTCGAGCACGGCTTCGATCAGGGGCTGCATAAAGAAAAACCGCTCCATCGGCCGCCGTGTTTGGGCGAAGGGAAGAAGTGCGGCCACGACTATCGCGGTTTTACGATCGGTGGGTGCGGTAAAAAGTTGCTCAATCAATTCGGGGCGACGCCCCAATAATCCCGCCAGAGGGCGCGGCCACACACCATTAGTATCTCTTTTCCAGAACAGATAACGGTCGCCATTTGTGTCGATGAATATGTGACTGTCGATCACGCCCCCACTCATTACGGGCTGAGTTCCCGCGTCCACCGCGCCCTCGCTTTGATATGCGAAGCCATCAACCAACGGATCGCCTCGGTCGCGCCAAGGCCCTAAAGGATGGTCTGCTTTAGCAAGACCAATTGCCAGCACATTATCATGCTTTCGCGCCGTGTAGACCAACCAGTATTCGTCACCTATTTTTGCCATTTCAGGCGCCCAAAAATCCGCAAATCCTTTGCCTGTAGCCGCCCATGAGGGCGTCTCGCCTTCGGCAAAGACAAAACCTTTATGCTCCCAAAATTCCAGATCAGCGCTGAATAGAATTGGAAATGCGTCGGCCCCATCGTTTGAGGTAGCAACGAGCCAATAGCCATCTTCCGTTTTCAGCACGGCAGGGTCGCCATAGCCCGCATGTGTTCGTGGACTGAGATTTTCCGTTACCAGTGGCTTCCAGTCCGCAGGTTCGCCCGCACCGATATGGGGCCCATCGAGAACATGTGGCGGACGGCTGCCAATGTCTTTGGCCAAGGTCGCAAAAAAACGCTGATACTCGGCATGGGAACCGTTCGCGATCAAATAGATAAATTCGTCTTCATCGGACTTGACCGTTACTTTTACCCCGTCGCCTTCCGCAATGGCGCTGACGGCAAAATGCTGATTCGTGTTCATAAAGCTCGCATTACCTACTCGCCTCGGTCTAGGAAAGTCTCTAAATATGATTTATATGATATAATTATCTTAGGGAGGATAAGTGTTGATGGACACGGATTATGATGTCGCCGAGATCATGGGCGGAATTTATGGCGCTGGTATCATTTCGCTTGTTGCCGCATATGATGTCGCGCTGATCGATCAAGTTCACAGGAGCATATTGCGATTGTACGATGCCGCACGCGCGATCGACGGCGGGGCCTTACCTAGAGGCCCCGAACGCTGGTATGTCGAGGTTGCCCCCGAAAGTATCGACAATTTCGTGGAAATCGTATCGCATCCTTGGTTCCTTGCGGTTAGCGAGGCAATTTTGGGGCCAGCATGGTCAATTGTCGAAGTCGGATTTGACATTCCGTTCCCCGGCGCAGAAATCCAGCCATGGCATCGTGACTTTGCCGCGCCTGATGCAACACTAAACGGTAGGCGGATTAACTCACTCGCCTTCAATCTGACCGCTGTTGATACGACAGCCGAGATGGGACCGTTTGAAATTGCACCTGGCACACAGTGGGACCGCATTGACGAATGCCAGCAGGGTATGTTTCCGGCGCCCACCCGTTGGCAACGTTATGAAGCACGCGCCGTCAAGAAACTATCTCAGCGTGGTACAATTTCCGCGCGGTCCGCTCTAACTGTCCATCGCGGTACTGCAAATCGTTCCGGCCATGCGCGGCCGGTTCTGGTCATAGGCGTCGATGCGCCCGATGCGAACAATTCTGCACATCACGATCTGCAAATGACGCGAGGATTTTTCGATGCTCTTCCCGATATTCTGACAGGACGTTTTCGTTGCAGATTGGTCGACGAAATAACTCCGGTGCGTCAAAAACATGTTATCGAAGGTCTAATAGATCACCCGCCGCACGGATATTGACCATGAGGCCAAATTGAGCAATACATAATATATATATGATAATTGGGGAGCGGAGTTGACCAGCCTTTCATTGATCGATGTGCGAAAATCATATGGCGCTACTCCTGTTCTAGACGGTGTGACGCTGGAGATGGGCGATTGCGAGTTTATTGCTTTTCTCGGCCCCTCTGGAAGCGGAAAATCGACACTATTGCGGATCATAGCCGGACTGGAAATGGCAGATTCGGGTGAAGTCTGGCTCGAGGGAAAGCGCATAGACGCGCTGGCGCCAGGTGGCCGTGGGGTAGCGCTCGTTTTCCAGCAATATGCCCTCTACCCGCACATGACAGTGCGTGAGAACATGGCATTCGGATTACGCAACGCGAAAGTTCCCAATACCGAGATCGCGGCGCGCATTACGCAAGCGGCGCAAACGCTTGAAATCGATCAGTTACTGGATCGCAAACCCGGTCAGTTATCCGGTGGACAACGCCAGCGTGTTGCGATTGGACGCGCGATCGTAAAAGAACCCAAGCTTTTTCTGCTCGATGAACCGTTATCCAATCTGGATGCGGCACTGCGTAACCGCACACGGGTTGAACTGGCCCAGTTACGCCAACGCGTTCGGGCAGCCGTGATCATGGTTACTCACGATCAGGCCGAAGCGATGACCCTGGCTGACCGTATCGTAGTGATGAATGATCGCAAAATTCAACAGGTTGGCGCACCGATGGAAATATACGATCGGCCGGCGAACCGCTTCGTGGCCCGATTTGTCGGTTCGCCTGCAATGACAATACTACCGGCGCAAGGCCACGCAGCAAGCGGCGGTTATGCGCAAGTTCAGTTGAAGAACGGCACCTTGATTCAAACAAGGGTGAGTACAGCCGATTTGCCGGATGATGGGGAGATCGAAATAGGCTTGCGTCCAGAACATGTCACTGTAACCGCCCCCGGATCAGGTACGATCGATGGCGAGGCCGTAATTGTCGAACGGCTCGGTGATCGCACATTGGTATATGCCAGGTTGGACGACGGTTCCGAAATCGTTGCCGTTGACCGAGGAGACAGCAGCGTACGAATGGGAGTCCGGGTCGGTCTCCAGATAGACGGCGCGTGCGCACATTTATTTGATGCAGACGGTACTTGCCACCATGCTGAACGCGACCAGTTATGATGGAACGTCGTGTTTCGGGAATGGTTTTCGTCCTTCCGTTTATAGGGCTTTATTGCTTCCTGCTGATCCTGCCATTTGTGATGGGTCTGTGGATCAGTTTCCATCGCGCCGATCTGTTCGGTTCGCGCCATTGGGTCGGCCTGGATAATTATGTACGATTGTTTGCCGATCCTGTTTTTTATCAGGCTATGGGGACCACGTTCACCTTGGCTGTACTGATAGTACCAGCATTGACGCTGATCACCCTTCTTCTGGCCCTGGCGCTAAACCGAGCGTCCCGGTCAGCCGCGATTTTCCGAGGCCTGTTTTTTTCCTCGTCGGTTCTTTCCGTAACCATCGTGACGCTTATCTGGCGGTTCGTACTCACGCCAGATTCAGGACTTATAGCCAAGCTTCTGACAGCGATGGGCATAGAACCACTTCCCTTCTTAAGTGATCCCAATCTGACAGTGCCCGCATTAGCCATCACTACAATCTGGTGGGGGCTTGGCTTGCCAATGATGCTCTTTTTAGCAGGACTACAGCAGATCCCGCAGGACATGTACGAGGCAGCATCGCTGGACGGTGCAAATCGGTGGACGACATTTTTCCGGATTACTCTTCCGTCACTTCGGCGGACCACCATTCTGGTGATAATGCTCCAAACGGCGGCACAACTGCAGATCTTCGGACAAGCGCAATTACTAACGCAGGGCGGACCGAGCGGCAGCTCTCGCCCCATTGTTCTATATATTTATGAAGTCGCTTTTGGCAGATGGGAGCTCGGTTACGCAATCGCTGCAGCAGAGGTGCTTTTGCTCCTCATCCTCGCACTTATGCTTGCGCAATATTGGTTGTCGACGCGAGGGGAGGAGGTGCAGCGATGACAACAGCCGCGCATAACAACCGCCTTCCTTTGACTGCGCTTTTCGGGGTTTTGCTGGGTGCCGCAATCATGGTTGCACCGCTTGTCTGGACTTTGTTGCTCTCTTTAAAAAGCAACAGCGAGTTGATGCGGGACAGTTCGGCTGCATTTTCGGCGCCCTACACGCTGGAAAACTACCGGGCGATCCTGGTTGGTTCGGATGTACCACGTTGGCTGCTCAACAGCATCATTGTGTCATTAGGCACAACCGCGGCTGTACTGATGCTTTGCTCACTTGCTGGTTATGGCTTTGCCCGTCTCGACTTCCCTTTCCGGCGCACATTGTTCGTGTTCGTGTTGCTTGGTCTGGCTATTCCGGAACAAGCGGTAATTTTGCCAAGGCATCAGCTTTTTGCAACTTTGGGATGGCACAATAGTTATCCGGGCCTCATCCTTCCGGGGCTCGCCGCGCCATTTGGCGTGTTCTTCATGACCCAATATTTCCGGGCCATTCCAAAGGATCTTGATGAGGCGGCAATGCTAGATGGTGCCTCTCGTTTGGACGTTTTCTGGAGGATATTGCTTCCGTTGACGTTACCGGCCCAAGCCACGCTAGGCGTGTTCACTTTTCTCGGATCTTGGAACGATTATTGGTGGCCACTTATTTCGGCAACTACGAGTGACAAGTACACACTGACCGTCGGGCTGGCTGCTGCACAAATGAACTACGCCCAAACCAGCGGCTTGGGCTTCTTGATGGCTCAGGCGGTGTTCGCATCGATCCCGATCCTGATCGTCTATATCATATTCCAGAAACAGATTGTGCAGGCCATGGCGGGAGCGGCGGTGCGATGAAGATCAAACTATTGCTCGCCACATTGGGTGCCATATTGCTCAGTGGTTGCCAAAGCGATGATGAGCGTCCTACCTTAGTGGTTCAGCGATTTTTCGGGGAATGCGGTGCCGTTTACGGCAAAAGCATTGATGTCGGTAAAGCGGAAACGGAATGTGGCATTGTTACCACCATGCTTAATCGCTTTGCCGCCGAAAATCCGGATATCAATGTTAAAGTAAATATCGTCGCATGGCCGGGATATGCGCAACTGTCTGCCCAAATCGCTGCCGGAGATCCGCCTGACCTGGTCACAATGCACCAGTCGGTTATATCGGATTACCAGGCACGCAGCCTTCTGGAACCTCTGGACGAGATGCTAGCTGATGCAGGGATCACCACCGAAATGCTGACTCCGGCGGGTCAACGGGGAACGATTAAGGATGGACGATTGTACGCCCTTCCCTGGGATACGATCGGTCGTCTGTGGCACATTAACACCGCCTTGATGGCTGAGGCAGGTCTTATGCGGAATGGCAAGCCGTTGCTACCACGAAACCCTGAAGAACTAATCGACCACGCCCGAAAGTTCAAGGCTGCCACGGGAAAACCTTATCTGGTTCAGGCCCAAGTAGCAGCGCCCGATTATCTTGTGGCAAATCTCTATACATATTTGCTGGCGCAAAATGCTGTAGTCTTCCCCGATGCACGCCACATCCGGCTGAATACGCCCGAAGCACGCAAAATAGTCGGGCTTTATCGGACGCTCAACGAAGAAAAACTAACGACGGTCGCACAAGATTTTCCGTCGGCTACAGCTAATTTTGTCAATGGTGGAGGCGGGATATTCCCAACAGGTACATGGATGATCGGTCCATATGAAGAAGCGGCACGGTCGGGAACCAGTGCCCTTAAAGGCTATGCTGTGGCCCCCTTCCCGCAGCTTTGGGGTCAATCCGCAGCATTTGTCGACGGCCATGGCTGGGTCGTACCCAAGGACGACCGCTCATCCGCCGAGCGCAAAGCGATTGTGCGCTTTCTCTCCTTTCTTGCGCGTTACAATTCCGATTGGACACGTACTGGACATTTGCCCGCATTCAATGCGGTTCTGAGTAGCTCTTCCTTCACGCAACAGCCGCATCGCCGCGATATTGCTACAATGGCAGCGACCGGCCAGCAGTTACCCGGATTTGTCCAACGGCAATCCGCGATACAGGGCCTTATTGGTGAGGAATTGGAAGCGGCGGTATCAGGCGTAAAGCCAATTGATCGCGCATTGGCAGATGCCGAGCGGCGAGTGAACGAGTTGCTGTCTCAAATCTAACCCGCAAAGGGCTGCTCTGCAATTCCGGTTACGCCAGGATTAAAAGCATGCAACCCGCCCGCACCCGGTTGCGCTACAAGTTGGGCCTCGGTGAGATCACGCGACGCGGAACTGATAAACAACTTATCAAGGTCGCGTCCGCCAAATGCCACACTGGTCGGTTTCTGAACCGGTACGGAGTATTCCGACAGAAACTCCCCGTTGGGCGAATAGCGACGCACGCACCAGCCATCCCAAAATGCGATCCACAGGCAATCCTCGGCGTCCACGGTCATCCCGTCGGGATATCCGTCTTCATGAGTAAACTGGAGGAAAAGGCGGCGCCCAATCGGATCTCCGCCCGTATCTAAATCGAAGGCGTAGACCTTCTGAATCGCACTATCGGTATGATACATGGTTCGGCCATCGGTGGTAAATGCAGGACCGTTGGTAACGCGGTAGCCGGTATCGATTTGCTTCCAAGTCAAGTCTCGGTCCATTCGATAAAGCGAGCCGCTGGCCTGCCGTTCGTGCCTATCCATGGTTCCCGCCCACAACCGGCCCTTCCGATCCACTTTCGCGTCATTGAAGCGGTTATCCTTTATCGTGGGCTCCGGATCGGCTATCGGGCTAATTTCAAACTTCTCGCTGATCGCGACCCATCCATCATAGGATCCACCGATATAACCACCTCCCACGCGAGGAACGATCGAGCAGAGTTTTGTCGTCAGTTCACGGGTCGTAGCGCCCTGGTCTTCGGACCAGCGGAATAATTTGCATGAATTAATGTCGATCCAGTAAAGCGCCTGCTCATGTTCAACCCAACATGGCCCTTCCCCGAGATTGGCGCGAAAATCAGCAAGCAAATCCACGTCAGGCGGCGTTTTCGGCATCGGCAATAAGGTGCATCACGTCTGCAATCAGTTCCGTCATCGCTGCTTGCGCGGCAAGCGGATCCCGATTGGCAATCGCATCAAGCACCGCCTTATGTTGCGGCAAACTGGCTGTGCGCCCTTTAAACCGGTTGGTAAACCGGATTGAGCTCCGTAACGCGGTTGTTACAACATCACGGAACTGGGCATAAAATGGATTGGCCGATGCCTGTAGAATGGCGACGTGAAAGGCAATATCGGCCTCGAGCGGATCATCCTCATCCTGTTCCGCAGCTTCCATCCTCGCAAAACCAGCCCGAATTGCGGCAAGTCCTTCGGCACCATGCGCTTTTGCAGCCAGAGCTGCGGCCGCAGGTTCAATGGCCACGCGCAATTCGGAAAACTGGCGCAGCAAATCGAGCGAAAACTTTCGATCAAGCAACCAGCGCAGCACATCGATATCGAACAGGTTCCAGCGATCCGTGCCTTGTACCATTGTACCTTTTCGGGGACGCGCCGTCAGCAAACCCTTCGCACCGAGCATCTTTACTGCTTCGCGCACGACGGAACGGCTGACCTCATATTGCTTGGCTAACTCAGCTTCTGTCGGAAAGCCTTGGTTATCAAATTGGCCCGTCACAATGGCCTTACCCAGCATGTCCAGCATGCCATAAGTCAGATTGCGCCCCATCGCAGCCGATGTATTAAATTCCGTAAACTCAGCCATTCGAAATATCCCCTGCCGGATTGTGCCCCGGTCTCCATTCGATGCAGCACGGTTTAGCGGATAATTCACACAAAATCTCCCACCAACTTGCGTTTTCCGATAAGAAATGCATCCGCTACGATCCGAAGCGGTTCGGCATCAATGAAGCTCTTGCCGGCATTAACATGATCAGAAAAATCTCGGTATATGGAGGAATATTCGCCCTCCACAGGCAACAATTGCGGCGTACCGTCAATCAACAATTTTGCACCACCTTCAACAAGCTCGACCTGCTCGCCCGATTCAAGTTCGATGCTGATCGACCATTGTTCCTTCCCCATGCCCCGCCAATCCATATCCGCCACCCGGTCGTCACCGTCAAATTTCAAACGCGTCGCAATGGGTGCATGGCGGTTGGCGGGAAAAAGCAACTCGGCACTTCTTACTGATAGAGGTACAGAAAGAATGCGTGTTAGGATGGAAAGGCCATTAATGCCTGGATCGAAAACGCCAAACCCACCGGGTTCCCATATCCATTGCTGGTCGGGATGAAATTTTCGAACATCTTCGTGCCACACCAAGGATATCCGTTTGACGGGCGCGCCCGCCAATACTGCTTTAGCGGGCGCAACGCCCGCAGCGTGTTGCGAGTGCCAGGCCGTGTAAATCAGCGAACCATGCTTCTTTGCAAGCGCGACCAATTGATCCATCTCACCTAAGGTTGCTGCAGGAGGCTTTTCCAAAAGTACGGACAGACCTGCGGCAATTGCTTGCGAAGCAAGTGCGAAACGCGGCTTGGGTGGAGTGCAAATTGCTATCGCGTCGACACGGCTGGGAAGAGCGGTCATCATTTCCGCTATTGTATCGAATTTGGGGCAACCAATATCTGCGGCTGACCCGTGTGACACGATTGCTGCCAATTCATAACCTCCATGGGCACGAATTGCCGGCAAATGTTCGTCACGGGCTATTTTACCAAAGCCAGCAATTGCAATGCGGATAGTCACGCGCGCTACTCCCGGATTGCCGCGATAAAGGCTGCAGCATTTCTGGCGACCTGCGATGCTGAATAGCCGGGCCGGTAGAGGGCTCCGCCAAGCCCGAATCCGTCTGCTCCCGCCGACTTCCATTGAGGAACTCTGTCAGTGGTGACCCCGCCTACGACCAAAACGGGCATGTCGGTCGGCAATACCGCCCGCTGTGCTTTTAAAACTTCCGGCGTCGCAGCTTCGGCGGGAAAAAGTTTAATCGCGTGGGCACCAGCATTGATCGCAGCGAAGGCTTCTGTCGGACTGAAGTATCCCGGAATCGAAACAAGGTCTGCAGAACACGCAGCCTCGATTACTTCCGGATTGCAATTCGGTGAGACAATTAGCTGTCCGCCCGCGGCGGCAATATCCGCTATTTGCTTCTTATTGAGAACAGTACCCGCACCTATCAACGCACGACCAGCGCAATGATCGGCAAGGCGGGCGATGCTCGCCAACGGATCGGGTGAATTCAGCGGAACTTCGATCATGGCAATGCCCTCGCTGATCAAGGCGTCAGCGACATCCGCCACTTCATCCGTACGGATGCCGCGCAATATTGCGATGACCGGGCACTCGGCCATTCTGGAGAGAAATTCACTTCGGGCCTTTGTCATGATGCGTTTTCCTGCACTACGCGGAGATGGTCGACAATCGCCTGCATACCTGCGACAAAAGCATCGTCATCGTTTACGATATGAGCGCGAAATCGGGCTCTCTCGAACGCCCGTAAATAGAGCGTGGATAGCTGCTGGTTCCCAACAATCGCAATCATATCGCGAGGATGGCCGGCAGCCAGCCCTGCTCTCACATCCGAGCCGATCAGCAATCCGCTGGCAAAAGACGCACCATCCAGTTCGCGCGTCGACAAGAGATATTGTGATCGAACTTGGAATAATGATGACAGCAGATGTGCGCCATTTAATGCCAAATCAACTCCTTCGTCGAACGAATGATTTGCTGCCGGTTCATTTTGCATCTGCGATGACAGTACACTATCACGGCGAAGTAAGCTGAAGATTTCTCCCGTCATCATGGTTTGTACACCTGCAATCAAGCCATCTTGCAGGCGCACCCATTTGCTATGTGTACCCGGATGACAAACAAGGCCATCGGCAGCGACAGTGCCAAGCTGTAGTGCTCCAAACGCCTGAACTTCTTCACCACGCATTACGTCTGCGTTTCCGTCAATTTGGCAAACGCCTGGTACGATACCAATCGAACCGCCCTGCATCCAGAATATGCCTTTTGCCAAATCAGCAAGATCAGTGGGGCAAGATTTGTAAGGCACCTGATGCCATCCTTTGTCCGAACCAACCATGCCGGCAAGCAACATGGGGTAATCGCCAAACCTGCTACGCAGATCGCTTGCCGAAACCTCAAATCCCCCTTTTGGAACTGACAGCAGACCTTGGTTATCCGCATAGCTTTCCAGTTTGCCATGCGTAGGATCAATCAACCAAGCACGGCGGTTTGTGGTCCCCCAATCGACGGCAATGTATCGTTGCTGGCCCCACACTAACCCTTTGTCCCATCTTCTTAATCTACAGAAAAACGAACCCGGATGATTAACTTGGTTCTACTTCTGGTTGCATTGTATGTATTATCATATAAATATGTAAATAGATTTTGTCACGAGGGATAGCGCGCTCAATATGAAAATCGTTCGTATAGAAACCTTCCACGTTCCACCCCGCTGGCTGTTTGTCAGAGTGGAAGCAGACAATGGACAGTTAGGTTGGGGCGAGGCGAGCCTCGAAGGACATGCCGAAGCAGTTGACGGCGCACTTGAGGCGCTGCGGGATAGGTTCGTTGGTGCGGATCCGCGACGGATCGAGGATATTTGGCAAATCGGCTACCGTGGAGGCTTCTATCGCGGAGGCCCTGTGTTGATGTCCGCGATTTCCGGAATGGATCAGGCGCTTTGGGATCTAAAGGGTAAACATTACGGCGTCCCGGCATGGGAACTTCTGGGCGGATATGTCCGCGATAAGGTTCGGGCTTATGCCTGGATTGGAGGCGATCGGCCCGACGATATCGCAGAGGCGGCGCAAAAGCGTCGCGCACAAGGCTTCTCGGCCGTGAAAATGAACGCCACTTCCGAGATGGGTTACATCGGGGCACCACAGTTCGATGACGTTATCGAACGTGTGCACGCGGCCAAGAGTGCAGGACTGGACGTAGGGGTCGACTTTCATGGGCGTCTTCACCGGCCCATGGCAAAGCAATTGGCACGGGCACTCGAGCCACTGGGGCTTCTTTTCATCGAGGAGCCGTTGCTTTCTGAAAATCCCGAGGCTTTTTCAGCCTTCGCCGCACTGGTCAGCACGCCGATTGCCATGGGCGAACGGTTGTATTCCCGCTGGGACTTTAAGCGCTTTTTTGAAAGCGGCGTAATTGACATCATCCAGCCGGATCTCAGCCATGCAGGCGGCTTGACCGAATGTCGCAAGATTGCCGCAATGGCGGAAAGCTACGACATCGCGGTTGCACCGCATTGTCCGCTCGGGCCTCTCGCACTCGCCTCCTGTCTGCAGCTCGCCGCATCGTCGCCAAATGTTGTAATCCAGGAAATGTCGCTGGGGATCCATTATAACGAAGGCCACGATCTGCTGAGCTTTTGCCAGAACCCAGACGTACTGACACCAAATGCCGGGTATCTGGCGATTCCAACCGGCCCGGGATTGGGCGTGGAAATCGACGAAGCGAAAGTGCGTGCTGCCCACGAAACCCGTCATCGGTGGCGAAATCCGATCTGGCGGCACACAGATGGAAGTGTGGCCGAATGGTGACGCTCGGCAAGAATCAATCTGTTCAATCAGATTTATCATATAAATGCTTGCATCACACTTTGATGCTGCTTTATGATGCCAACAGAGAACCGCATTATTGCGATAAAAAAGAGGGGATGAACAACCAATGCGATTGAAGACTATAGCTCGCTGCACAGCATCGCTCGTCGTGCTGACTCTTTCTGCTACAAGTGTCTGGGCGCAGGACGCCACTGCGCCTGACCAGGACGACGCTGCCGCCGAAGACACGATCGTGGTTTCCGGCCTTCGCGCGTCACTTGAATCCGCGCAAAGCACTAAGCAACGATCGGATAAAATCGTGGATTCGATTGTTGCTGAAGATATCGGCAAGCTTCCCGATGTCGCTGTTTCCGATACCGCAGCACGTATTCCCGGAATTCAGGTGGAGCGGCGTGGAGGAGAAGCCAGCCGTGTGCTTGTCCGCGGGCTTGACCGGTTCAATTACACCACAACCTATAATGGCCGGGAGATTTTCACTGCCGAAACCAGGTCGGTAGCGCTACAGGATTTTCCGGCAGGAGGGATCAGCGCAATTGACGTGTTCAAGACATCAAGCGCAGATCTCGTCGAACCGGGCATTGCCGGATTGATCAATGTCCGTTCGCGAAGGCCGTTTGACTTTGAAGATTCAGAAATCGCAGGTTCGGTCTGGGGTGTTTATCCGGACAAGTCCCGCGACCTCGAACCGAATGCACAGTTGCTCCTTTCCGACCGGTGGGATGCCGGTGACGGCGAAATCGGAGCGCTGATCAATTTTTCATACACGCGCATGCACTATCGCGATTCAGTGCGTCGTCATGGCTTCTTTATCGCCGATCTGGCGGGCGCACGCTCTCCCGACTGGCCGGAAATCCAGTATGCAGAAGCCGAACGCTGGCGTCCCTCGATTAATGGCGCGATCCAGTGGCGTCCGAACCCCGATGTCGAAATTTATGTCGAGGGTCTGTGGCAAGGCTATCGTGAACGCGCAACCGACCGTATGTGGGCACAGCCGTTGTGGGGCGGTGCATCGTACAGTAACCTTGTTATCAATAACGGTCAGATCATCAGTGGCACCGTTACCAATCCGACCGCATGTTGCGGTGGCAATCATACGTGGGGATTCCAAGGCGCGACCAAGCGCGATACAAATACTTACCAGTTCGCAGTCGGCGGACGTTGGGATGCGGGACCGCTACGCATCACTGCCGATATCGCACGCACAGACAGCACGTTCGATCTGCGTACCGAAAGTGTCGATTATGAAATCAACACGAAAAACTATTCGGTCGACTGGTTCACAGGTCGGCCGGGTGGATCAGGCCCGACTTTCCAGATCCGGGGCGTCGATCCAACCAACCCCGCAATTTACAATTATCGCGGATTTTATGAAGATTATCTCACAGCAAAAGGCGACGATTGGCAGGCCCGCCTTGATTTTCAATATGAGCCGACCGGGTTAGACTTCCTCCCGTCACTCAATTGGGGATTACGGTTCGTCAACCGCGACGCTTCATCGCAGGCCGGTGATTTTTACTGGAATCTTCGAGACCGGGGTATTCCGATCAGTGCTGTGCCTCTGGAATATGTGCTCCAACCCAGCGGTTTCCGGGGTGATAAAAATGCGCCATTCCCGGTTAGCTGGTTCGGACCCACTTTCAACAGCGTACAGTCTAACCTGACCCAACTTCGGCAGTTTAACATCACGCTGACAGGAGCCGGTTCAGTTGACGGCCCGCCTGTCGATCCCGGACGCACGTTCAACATAAATGAGAAAACCTACGCGGGATATGCGCAGGCGAATTATGAGTTCGACATGGGTAGCGTTGTCGTTGACGGTGAATTGGGTTTGCGTGTTGTACGCACAGAAACCGAAACCAATGGAACCCTGTTTTCCACAACCGGACCGACAGCGGTCAGCTTTTCGACAGCATACACCGACTGGTTACCTAGCGCGAACATGCGCGTTCAATTCACTCCAGCGGTCCAGGCACGATTTGCCTTTACCCAAACCCGCACTCGTCCGAATTTTGCACAACTGAATCCGGCACTGAGGCTGGCTCCGGCGACCCCCTGTGCGCCGGGTCAAACCAATTGCATCCGCACCGGTTCTGGAGGGAACCCATTCCTTCAGCCACTTGATTCCGACAATTATGACGCCAGCCTTGAATATTATTTCTCGCGCACAGGATTTGCGTCGCTCGGAATTTTCCGCCGGGACATGCAAGGATTTATAGCAAATCGTGCCTTTGAATTTCCGCAGCCAGATCCGGAAACAGGCCGTACACTTGTGATTTCAGGACCGGTGAATACACGCGAAGCGCGGATCAAAGGAGTTGAAGCGCAAGTATCCGGATTCTTCGATTTCCTACCCGGCTGGATGAGCGGGTTCGGAGCGCAGGCAAATGTTACCTACATCGATGCGAAGGCGGAGTTTGGCTTTTTCTGCCCCGCAACGGCAAATGCACCATGTGTTGCCGGTCCGGGCGCACCTAATGCCGCAACCTTGCGCACGCGCATACCTGATGTGTCTCGCTGGACCTACAATCTGGTCGGTATGTATGAACGCGATGGATTGACACTTCGCCTTGCATATAACCATCGGAGCAGTTTCCCCGAGGCCGATCGGGCCGAACGAGATGGCTTTTTCACGTTGCAAGGCCGTGGCAATGCGGTCTCGCGTCTGGATTGGTCCAGCAGCTATGCCGTGACCGACAAGGTAACACTCTTCTTCGACTGGACCAACATTTTGAATGACCCGTTCAAATCAGATATCGTTCGGGTGAATTATCCCGGCGGCGTGCCAAGCGCTGAAGAGATTTTCCCGATGGTCGTTCGTCAGGAAGAATCGGTTTTGTCCGGCGGGGTTCGTTTCCGCTTCTAAACCTGAAGCCTGTGGCGCAACAGTGTATCTGCCTTCAGCCGATGCCTGTTGCGCCCCATGCAGTATGAGCTCAAAGATTTTCATATGAGCGACCATGACATTCAGAAGATAGTCATTGTTGGCGGTGGAACAGCCGGGTGGATGGCTGCGGCAGCCCTCGCTTCACTGCTAAAAGCCGGCATCAACATATGTTTGATCGAGTCCGATGACATTGGAACGGTCGGCGTCGGCGAAGCAACAATTCCTCCTCTCATCGCATTCAATACGATGCTCGGCATCAACGAAGACATGTTCCTCAAGGCAACGATGGGCACGTTCAAACTTGGCATCGAGTTTGTGAATTGGGGTGCCTGTGGTGAACGCTATTTCCATCCTTTTGGACCCCATGGTCAGGATTTTCAGGGCATAAATTTCCACCAGCTTTACTTGCGCGAGGCACAATCACGCAACATGCCGCCTATACAAAATTGGTCTATGAGCGCATCGGCCGCCGCACTTGGCAAATTCGCCCGGCCCGGACCAGATGCACGTCTTCCATTGTCGCAACTGGCCTATGCTTTTCATTTTGATGCCGGATTATATGCTGCATTTCTAAGACAATTGGCCGAGGGTCGGGGTGTCAGCCGGATAGAAGGCAAGATTGTGGATGCCGGACTCGCAGACAACGGGGACATCGCCAATGTCAGACTGGACGATGGACGGATCGTAGAGGGTGAACTTTTTATCGATTGTTCCGGATTTCGGGGCCTGTTGATAGAAGATAAACTCGGCACCGGATATGATGACTGGAGCCAATGGCTACCTTGTGACCGCGCCGTTGCGGTGCCAAGTAAGCTTCTTGGTCCGGCGGACCCGTTTACACGTTCGACAGCCCATCATGCCGGATGGCAATGGCGAATTCCCTTGCAGCACCGCATGGGCAACGGCCTCGTTTATTCAAGTTCCTTTTTAGACAGCAAGGATGCCATCTCCTTGCTACTTTCCGCTATTGAAGGTGATGCCCTTGCCACTCCTCGACAGCTTAGCTTTACCGCCGGGCGACGCCGCCGGGCCTGGAACAGGAATGTCGTCTCGTTGGGACTTTCAAGCGGATTTGTTGAACCACTTGAATCGACCAGCATCCACCTGATCCAGAGTGGCATCGCAAAACTACTGGCGCTGTTCCCTGACCGCCGTTTCGATCCGTTAGAACGCGACGAATACAACCGGCAAATGCAGGCAGTTTTTGAAGATGTTCGCGATTTTGTGATCCTGCATTACAAAGCGACCCGGCGTGATGACAGCGAATTTTGGAATTATTGCCGTACGATGGATGTGCCGGACAGTCTGTCGACAAAACTCGATCTTTGGAAATCAAAAGGACGCCTCTTTCGCGAGGGTTTTGAACTGTTTGGAACAGCAAGTTGGGTCGCAGTGTTACTGGGCCAAGGGATTGTGCCTGCGGAAACAGAGCCTGCGGCTTTTGCAATTGATCCGGCTATGACAAGCGACGCGCTCGAAAAAATGCGCACAAGTTATACCCGGATGGCCGAACATTTGCCCCGTCACGAAGACTTCATTGCGCAGGTGTGCGCCGCAGGCTGACGCCAATTTGGGGCACTCCATCTTTCCAGAGAAGCGGTGCGATGTACAGATATCGGCGATTGTCAAAACGCCGACATCCTTTGGTCGCGGCCCAGCCGTGAAAAGCGATGAATTGCTTGCCGCCAACGTCGAAAACAGATTGATGGCCCGGCCCGCTCAGACAGCCTGCCTTCCGGTCATTATAACTATACAAAATGGGGTTGGACGGAGAATCCGTGCAAGGTCCCATGGGGCCTTTGCAAACCGCATATCCTATGGCGTAAGGTGACAGGCGCTGGTGTTTTTCCCAGCCAAAATGATTTGCCGAATAGAAAAGCGCATATCCGTTTGCATGCCGCACCATAGTGGGGGCTTCGATTACATGCGCTTCCCATTCCGTGTCGTTACGCAGCAATGAAACCGCCTCTCCTTCGACGCGCATCCCGTCGGAACTCAAGCGCTGCACAAAGATGTCGGTCTTCTTCCCAAATTTGGGATTATTACCGTCATTTTTGAAGTACAGATAATTTGCGCCATCCTCATCTCGAAAGGCATGGCTATCGATTGTACCGCCAATTTCGGTTTGGCACACAAGTGGTTTTTCATCACGCGACGTAAACGGACCGAAAGGACTGGCACTGAAAGCGGAACCGATACACTGTAAATCGCTTGAACGGTCTTTCGCCGTGAAGTGCAGAACGAAGCCGTCCTTCGTACGCAAAACCTCTGGCGCCCAGGTGAAGCCGCCCCGCGCCCAGGGCGGCAAGACGGGCATCGCATCATGCAGTTTGCCTCCCTCTTCCACTAACGTCCAATCGACGAGATTTGTGGAGCGGGCCATCTGCACATTTGCGCGATCGCCTTGGGCGTTCGTTGCATACGCCAGAAACTCGTCGCCGTGGCGCATGACAAAAGGATCGGGAAAATCAGTCGTAAATGCGGGGATGAACGGCGGATTGTTTGCCAATGTCGGCTGCAGCGCCAAAGCAGCAAAAGGTGCGAACAACAAAGCAAATTTTCTCACATCATCTCCTCTGTTTGGGCCCGGCCAATTGTTTCTTTCAATATAGATCTCGGGTTAGATTGCTAAACCCTATAAATTATCATATAAATCATCTCAAATAAAAAGAGGCAACCAGTGCAGCAATTCGGCATCGAGCGATCCACTTTCGGTTATTTGAAAGACGGCACGGAGGTGGAACGATTCACCTTACGAAACAAAACCGGCGCCAGCGCCTGTGTTCTGACTTACGGTGCAACGTTGCATGCGGTACGTGTACCCGATCGGCATGGCATCTACGAAGATGTCAGCACAGGTTATCCAACTTTAAACGACTATCTGTCGAAACCACAATTTTTTGGATCTACCATAGGTCGCTTTGCAAACAGGATTGCGCATGCAACCTTTTCGTTGGACGGAACCACATATCAGGTTCCGGCCAATGACGGTCCGAATTCCCTGCATGGTGGTAATGAGGGATTTGACAAGCGCAACTGGACAGTTGCGGCTGTCGACAACGAAACAGTTTCCGTGACTTTTCAGTTGATCAGCCCTGACGGTGATCAAGGTTATCCCGGCACGCTAAACGTAACAGCAACTTACCAACTTGATGACAACAACCGGCTTTCGGTAGAATATACCGCCCGCAGTGACGCGCCTACGATCGTCAACCTCACAAACCATGTTTACTGGAACCTTAGCGGCGAAGGATCGGGCTTTAGCGCACTCGATCACCTTCTTTCCATCAACGCAACGTGTTTTCTGCCAGTCGACGGGGCGCTCATTCCCACCGGCGAAATCCGGGATGTCGCGCAATCTCTTTTTGATTTCCGCAAACCCCGCCGAATTGGCGAATATGTCCGCGATGCTCGCGATCGGCAAATTGCAGTCGGGCTTGGCTACGACCACAATTGGGTATTGGACGGGGGGCGCACCCAAAGGCCGCGGCAAATCGCACAACTCGAAGATCCCCACTCGGGTAGACGCATGACCTTATCTTCTACCGAACCAGGCTTGCAGTTTTACTCCGGCAATTTCCTCGATGGCACTACCAGCGGAAAAAGCGGCAAATTTTATCGCATGGGTGACGCAATTGCCCTCGAACCACAAAATTTCCCCGATGCACCGAACCAGCCGCAATTTCCCGCATGCCGCATCGGGCCCAACGAAACCTATCGTCACACTATCGCCTGGCAATTTAGCCTGATTGATTGAAAGAGCCCTATGGTCACAAAGCCGACAAGCCTACTGTTCATCGCTACCTTCTTTGCCATAATGCTTACAGGTTGCGCGACAAGTGGGAGCAAAACGACCCCTGCAATCACAAATCCGGTACTGGATGCCAATTTTCCGGACCCCACCATCATCAGGGCGAGCGATGGCTATTATTATGCTTATGCCACGCAAGGGGAAGTTGAGGGCGTGATGCACAATGTTCAGGTGGCCCGGTCGAGAGAACTTGCCTCATGGGAGCGCTTGAACGATGCATTACCGCAGAAGCCGGCGTGGGCGCGACAAACTCAGGACATCTGGGCGCCGCACGTCGCAGAACATGATCGTCGCTTTTTTCTCTATTATTCCGCCAAGCCAGACATTGCTCTTGTGGATGGGAAAAGCGGACTCTGTCTCGCAGTTGCGGTAGCGGATGACCCGCAAGGACCATTTCGCGATATAGGCAGTCCACTCCAGTGCGGCGACAGTTTTATCAACATTGATCCGATGTCGTTTGACGACCCCCAGTCGGGACAGCGTTTGCTCTATTGGGGCTCCGGATTCGGACCAATCAAGGTACGCGAACTTGCCGCCGATAGGGTTTCCTTCTCCAAAGACGCCCCGGTAATCGAACTTGTTCCCGTCATTGCTGACAACAATCCTGACAATTATCAAAGGCTTGTCGAGGGCGCATGGGTCATGCGTCGTGACGGTTATTATTATCTGTTCTATTCCGGAGACAACTGCTGCGGACCCAATGCGCATTACGCGGTTATGGTAGCCCGATCGCGCAAAGCGACCGGACCATTTGAGACTCTGGCGCAGGCAACGGGTGCGAAGAACAGTGTGATATTAGAGGCTGATGACCGTTGGATGGCGCCCGGGCATAATAGCATCATTGAAGACACAAACGGGCGCACCTTTATCGCCTATCATGCCGTGGATCGGTTGCGTCCACGGACAGCCGATCTTGACGAGGTAAATAGCCGACGCGTCCTGCTGATTAGCGAAATCCATTGGGTTGATGGTTGGCCGAGAGTCGCAAAGCCGACCTCTCAAGTGCCTTCCAGATGAAGGTCTCCGCCAAACTGCAGGGCACGAAATTTGCCGTAAAGGGGCGGATAATGCTCCCACCATTGTCGTTATTGGCGTGCACCAAACCCCAACAAGGCCATTGTGCCAAAACAAGCGCGCCAGGAAACAGCGCTTCGGGTTAAGCTACACACTCCACATGGGGAAAAGCTGGACCATTACTTAATCACAACTCACCGTAATTGGCAGATTATATGCTATCCCGGCGACCAACCCGTGCCATAGAGGGCGCATGTCCGGACGGGACATGTGCAGTTACAGCGAGATTATTTTGTCATCCCTTTTTGAATTCTCTGCCTACCATATCATCCTTGCAGCGGTCGGCTGTGCCATTCTTTTTTCAAACTGGATACCACGCTGGATCTCTGGAAGGGAGCCGGCTGCGTCTGCTTTGCTGATTGCCTTCGGATTTCTGACCGTTGAACTGACGCCCATCGCCGCTGCTCCCTTCAATCCGATTGCCGCGCCCAAAGCATGGGAAATGATAAGTGAGCTTTGCGTGGTCATCGGGTTGTTCGGTGTGGGAATCCGGATTGACCGACTTCGAGTCTGGAAAAACTGGAAACCGACCGTCCTGCTACTGGCGGTCGCGATGCCCGTGACAATTGCATCGGTCGCATTGATCAGCATGGCTGCTGGCTTGGCACTTGCTACCGGCCTTTTATTGGGTGCCGTTCTAGCCCCGACCGACCCTGTTCTCGCTTCGGACGTCCAGGTGGGACCACCCCTTGAGGGGGGCGAGCATCCGGTTCGATTCACGCTGACGACGGAGGCAGGTCTTAACGACGGCCTCGCCTTCCCTTTCCTCTATCTGGCCATGGCGTTGATCGCGGCTGGCGGCTGGTCGGCTGGGCTGATCACGGAATGGCTGCTGGTCGACGTGGGTTATCGCATAGCGACGGGTGTGGTCATGGGGCTCGCTATTGGCTGGGTGGTCTCGAAACTCCTGTTCGACTTTCCAAGCCATAACGCATTGTCCGAAACAGAATCGGGCTTGATGGCCTTCGCAGGCGTGCTCATGGTTTATGGCCTGACCGAGTTGGTGGAAGGTTACGGTTTCATCGCGGTATTTGTCGCAGGTCTGACGTTACGCAGATCCGAAACCACTCATAATTATCACGCCAAACTCCATGATTTTGTGGAGGCGCTTGAACGCGCCCTGACCGCTCTGTTGCTGGTAGCGCTTGGCGCGGCGCTGCCATCCGTCCTTCCTTATGTAACATGGCAGGTCATCGCGATATCGGTGGCACTCGTCTTTGTGATTAGGCCGCTGTTCGCCTGGATGTCGCTCTCGGCAACGACTTTCACATTTCGTGAGCGTTTGGTTGTGGCATTTTACGGAATAAGAGGGGTCGGTTCGATCTATTATCTTGCCTATGCCGGAACGCACGCGGAATTGCCCCATGCCCCGCAACTATGGGCCATTGTGGCCGTCACGATCATCATCTCCACGGTCGTGCACGGTTTCTCAGCCGGAATGGCGATTGACCGCGTCACCACTGATTCAAAAAGCGGCGGCAACAACTGAAGATCAGGATTTGTTTTTCGACGCATTTTTGCGCCGCGTGTCCCAACCTTTGCGCGCTGCGGCACTTCGCTGTTCACTCGAGCCCGATTTCTGTGCACGGCCACCTCGGCTGGATGAAACCTTCGTCTCTTTCTTTCCACGGCCAGAACCGGACTTGTTACCCCCGCCCGACTCCTTGTTCACCGTGGCCCATGCTCTTCCCGCTGCCTCTTTTGCGGGCATACCGCGCTTCTCATAGCTTTCCTCGATATGCGCGGCCTTGCGCTTCTGCTTATCCGTATAGGCGTCCTTGTCTCCGCGGGGCATCTCGTCTCTCCTAATCTAGAATGACCGAACTCTCGACACGTCCCTGCATGTCGCGGATCAGTACAGTGCAACCGCCTTCCGTCGCTTCGGGCAGCAACCGCATTGCCATTTCCTTGCTGAGGAAAATGCTTTCCGCGCGCTGCGATCCCGACTTTTGCAGGCGCCATCCATCCCATTCCTGATCTGGAAGTAGGTCATACATCATCGTCGACATGCCATTTGCCTTTTCTCGTCATCTGATGACCGGTCCAATCTTCTAACCGCCAACCTTGTTCCCCCGCTTGGTAACTTTATGATTTGCATTGCTTGTGAAGCGCTAACCAAGCGCGGGTTTAACGAAACGGTTGGTTTTGGGCGGGCATCCCTATCGCTTCATAAAGGGTCAGAGCGCCTTTTCGGCCAGTCGGGAAGAGTTTCGGAACGGAACAATGCCGCTGACATCCGGTTCCAGAATATCGACAGGAAAGGACCCAATCATGAAGACATTTCCAGTGCTCACAATGGCCGTCGCCCTCGCCGCCTGCGGTGGGACCGAAACGACAGACAACGCCGGCAGCGTAACCGACTCCACCGTGCAAACGCCCATGACGGCAGATGCAGGTACCACAAATTCCGATAATATGACCGATGGTACTGTACCTACCGACGCCAATGGATATCTGGCGATGGCGGGGTCTGGCGACATGTGGGAAATTGAATCGTCCAAGGCACTTATTGCCAAGTCACAAAATGCAGATCTTAAGAAATTTGCCCAAATGATGATCGACAATCACACACAATCGACCGAAAAGCTTAAAGCAGCTGCCAAAAGCGCGAATGTGACGCCCCCGGCTCCTAAGCTTGATGCGGAACAACAGCGCATGCTGGATGAATTACGGACTGCCGATGCGAACTCGATTGATATGATCTATATGCGGCATCAAGCCACAGCGCATCAAAAGGCGCTTGCGTTACATCAGGGTTTTGCGGCCAATGGCGACAACGACGCATTGAAAAAGGCAGCTGGAGAAATTGTACCAGTGGTTGAAAGGCATATCGCCGAACTCAGCCGAATGTCAGCATCAAGCTAATGAAAGTGAAAGGGTGTTGTGACGCCCTTTCTCATTTCACATGTCAGTCCTCGACTTCCTGCTTCTGTGTGTCAGGCGACAGTTTCCGGCTGAACGGAGAAAGTATCTGCAGGGTCAAAAACGCAAAAAGGGATAACATGACGGCGACATCATAGCTGCCGACACCTACCGACACGCCGATAGCCCCGGTCACCCATAGGCTCGCCGCTGTCGCCGTCCCGCGCACCGCATTTTTCTGCTGCAAAATAGCCCCGCCACCAATGAAGCCGACACCGGTGATGATACCTTCGAACAAGCGTGCCAGAGCCTCAGGTTCGTCCTGCATCAGATGCTCTGCCCCTTGAATAAAGCCGCAACTCGCAACCGCCACCAACGGAAAAGTTCGCAAGCCCGCGCTTCGTTCTTCCTTTTCCCTGTTCCATCCGATCGGAAAAGCGAGAAGATATGCGATCAAAAGAGATATCGCATGGGGACCGATTTCGAAGTCATCCAGCATGATATCGCACACTCCGGCTCCGCGTCTCGTCTGCAGTCCAGCGCATTATCCGATTGAAGTATAAATTTGCCCATTGGACAGTGAAGGGCTGGTGAATTGCCTCCCCGGCTGCATGCAATATGCCGGTTCGAACTCGCCATAATCACAGGTGATTTCGGTTCCCTCAGCAATATCCACAATGGCAAATGCTATGTCCGACCGGGTGAAGTCAGTATTTGGGCGCTCACTATGGTTCATGAAACGTCCATTGTCTGTCTCGATCACCAGCAGAGAACGATCATCCATATGACTGTAGCCATAGCGTTCGACATAATCACGCTGGACGGGGCTTAGTCGAACCAGTTCTTCTGTCGTAAAAACTCTCTCAAAGACGGGATCAAATCGCCAGATTTCCTGACCTGCCTTGATGGGTTGGGCCGCAAAAATACCGACACCTTCGATTTGGCTGGGCGCGACATATGTCTGGACAAGCATCATGTTTGGAACCTCCCTCTTGGAATAATGAAAGGCTAGAACAACAGAGCGCGGAAAAGGTTCAATTGGAAAATATTGTCTAGATTGATTTCATTGAAAACGATTACGATTGAATTCATCAAGTAAACACAGGCATTTACAGATGATATAATCATTTCCAGTTCTTGAATTTTGGGAAATTGGACTGGAACATTCCTGAAATTTATTTGTTTCAGATTTATCCAACATCAAGGAATTGTCATGTCTATCCTAGATAAAATCGTTGCCGCCGTAACTCCACCGGAAACGGATTATGAACGCCAGGAAGCCCGGGACATCGCCCGGCGCAAAGCCGACAAGGCACCATGGCTTCGGATGGTACTTGACCATCATGAACAGATTGATGGGGCTTTCGAACAGGTGAAAGCCTCTTCAAGTGCCGGACAACGTCTTGTCGCACTACGCCAGTTGACCGAACTGCTGACCGCCCATTCTATCGCGGAGGAAGGCGTCATTTATCCGGCGTTGTCCGATAACGGTGAAACAGGTCACGCGACGATGGCTTACACCGAACAATCCGCGGCTAAAATGCAGATCGGGTTGCTGGCCCATATGGATCCGATGAGTCAGGACTTCATGGACAAATTCGGACATCTGGAAGGCGCCGTGAAGCATCATGTCTATCAGGAAGAAAGCAAGTGGTTCATCGATCTCATCGATGACGCGCCTCAAGCGGATCATGATTGGATATCTGAACGTTATGCCGAAGAGTTCAACCGGTATATGCACGGTGTGAACGATGCGGAAGAAGTGCTGGATGCGCCGCAATATACAGGAATCAACTGAAAACGATTGAGTGGTATTCCAATGACTTCCGTACAACCTGCCGTCCATGAAGATGCCCTGCCTGGTGAAGAAGCGAAGTTGAACCCCAAACCGGACTGGGAGCCGCGCTATCCCGGGTCAAAAAGACTGGATGGTAAAGTCGCGGTCATTACGGGCGCAGACAGCGGTATAGGCCGAGCGGTTGCCGCGCTTTATGCGCGGGAAGGCGCGGATGTAGCCGTGCTCTATCTGTGCGAACATGAAGATGCGGCCAAAACGGTCGCGATTGTTGAGCAAGAGGGCCGAAAAGCTATCGCCATTTCCGGTGATGTCGGTGACGCCAACTGGTGCAAACAAGCTATTGCCGACATAATCGAAACCTTCGGACGCATCGATATATTGGTCAATAATGCGGGTGAACAGCATCCGGACAAGGATATTACCGACATCACCGAAGCCCAGCTTCGCCGAACGTTTCAGACTAATATTTTTGGAATGTTCTTCCTCGTCCAGGCGGCACGTCCGCATCTAAAAGAAGGTGCGGCAATCATCAATTGCACCAGTGTCACAATGTATGAAGGATCGGAAGAACTGCTCGATTATTCGAGCACGAAAGGCGCGATAACGGCGTTTACGCGTAGCCTGTCGGCCAATCTTGTCGGCGATGGAATTCGGGTTAATGCCGTTGCGCCCGGCCCGATCTGGACACCGCTCAATCCCTTTGGAGGGGCAAGCAAGGAGAAGCTTGCATCCTTCGGCAAGAAGACCCCGATGAAGCGACCCGGCCAGCCAAATGAAGTGGCACCGAGCTTCCTTTTTCTGGCTTGTGACGATTCCAGTTACATGTCGGGACAGGTGCTCCATCCAAATGGTGGCACGATCGTCAATGGCTAATCCATCTGCCGGGCAAATCCTCTTCGCGGCACGCCCGCTAGTCTGTGAATCCATACCAAAAACTCGATAGGAGCAGCCGAATGGAAATGATTGAACGCATAGCGCGTGTGCTGGCGGGACAGTATTTGAGCCGAGATACATCAGGCAGAGCCGGTGCTGAGCATGCTTCCATCTGGGTGGACGGGAACTGGACCGAGTTTAAAGACGATGCGGTTGCGGTACTTAAAACTATGCGCCAACCGCCAACTTCCGTCACTAATGACAATGACGCGGCACTATGGGAATTGGTGATACAGTCGACCCTTGAGCAGCATGGATCGGCAGCGGGCGATGGTGATGATTTCCGGAAGCCTGCAACCCGCGATCCCATTTTATCGGACAGACGCGAACAAGGCATCGCCCAGACTGGCGAGGAAGATCCTCTATCGGGGATTGAGGACCCGATCGTCGCAGCCGCCGTGAGCGAGCTGTCACACAAGAGTCCCGCCGAACCGTTGATCCGCAACAATGGTACAGACACCATGAATGACAATGCCCCTGCAAATCCGGCAACAGGCGTGGCGACGTCCAACTATGATAGCGGTTTTGCACCGGTTGGCAGTTCGGATGGCCATCAGAGCACAGAGCACATGGTGACAGAAATCTATCGCCTGCGCAGCCTGGCCGCTGCGTTGGCAGATAGCGTCGAAGTCTGTGAAAAGGTGGCCCGCGAGGGTGAAGAGATTTTCCGGTCAGTCTTTCTCGACAAAGCGAAGGAACGTCGGGAAATGGTCAATGAATTCAATGCCCGCATCCTCGCGCTGGGCGGTAAGATTGACGGTGAGTCCGACTATATTCCCGACTTCACTCTATCACATCTTGAATCCCCCGCCGCCTCTGGCACGATGATGAACGCGCTTGAGACGCATGAGGCCAATCTGCGCGCACTTTTCCTGACGGCCATCCATGAACAGAGCGGAGATGCCGAGGCTTTCTTGTCGACCCAATATCTGGTGATCCAGCGTGCCGAAGAAGAATTGAGGCGGTTACGAGCCGAAGTGGCCCCACAATAACATTATCACCTATGCCGGTTCAGCTCCTCTGCTGGACCGGCATAGGAATGTCCGGCATTTAGCGCATGGCTTTTCTACGCCCCCTGCTTGTCGCGAACAACGCGCTGGAGATCAGCCAGCTTACCGACAGAATGATCGTAAACACCCCGCCTCGAAAATCGCTGCCCAATATTCCTGCAAACAGGCCAATGGCCGCTTGGGCAACACCTGCCGCAAGCATGGCGGTGGGCAAGATAGCGCGGTGCAGACGCGAAATGCAGGCTCCTAGGACTGCAATCAGAAGCACGACGCCAAACCACAGGTTGACGGGATTATCTTCATTGCCGATCATGCCAACCGCGAGGTTTGACCAGATCACCATGAACCCTGCCAATATCGCAAAAAACGCCCCCAGCCGCGAAAGCCAGTTGGCGGTCAGACGGACCGTCAGTTCGACCAAACCTCCGACGGTAGCGAAAATGATCGCCGCAACCAGAAAATCGGTTTCGTCCCACTGTACCTCGTGGGTGAATTGCATCGCGATCAGCGGGGTTATCAGCAAGGCAACCGCGCTGCCCCAACCGATTATTCGCCATAAGGGAACCGGGCGAGCGGCGAAGTGTGCCGGATTGGTATCATGCATATCAATTTACTCCAGTAAATCAGGAGCACGGATATCTGTCAGCAAGGACAATGAACGTCCTGAGGCGACAGTGACAATTTACTGAAAAATGGCTTCAAACCCGCTTCATAGAAATAATTATGTTTTAAATCATGAATTTAACAATCGGACCGAAACTATTCGGAACGGCTGGAGTTACCTTGAAACGATAATCGGAACTGGCCTTCGTTCCAGCTTATGAGCAATCGCTGATGGCGTGAGCAGAATATGATGGACGGGCTATATTGAAGGCGTCGTCGCTCAACATGTCGAATGATGCAGGTAAATTTAGTGATGCGCGGATACGCAAAAGGGGCGAGATTGCTGTGGCTGTCGAAATCCGTGTGCCGTGCGGGATACGAACCAAAGGTTATCTGATCGATCTTTCCGAAAGCGGATTCCGGTTGGAATGCATGAGTGTTCTCGATTCGGATCGCTCTTTCTTTCTGACAATCCCGACCTTTGCACAGCTCGAAGCCAAGGTCGTTTGGCGGAATGAATATATTTATGGATGCGAGTTTTTGCAGCCGCTGCATACAGCCATTTTTGAGCATATACTCCAGAAGCATCCGGTATTTGGCCAGCAACCCTAAAGCCGGACCCCCACACCGGAGGCGAAGATTAATCTGCGGCGAAGGCGGAACTGCACAGACGGCTTTGGGTTACCTTCCTTGAGGAAATGGAAAATGGGATAAGGAGGTTCTGGTGCACGAAACCGGTCGGTCGCCCGTGAGTGGAGAGGTGCTGCAACTCCGCCAGCTTCTGCTTAGCCGTTCGAAAGCGTTTCTGACCTTTTCCATGGGCGAGCGCAGCGTTGAAATCCTCAAAGGCAGTGACGCGTTGTGGGCGATCATCCGCAGACGCGATAGGGGCGGCATCGCTTTGCGCCTTGCACATTGTCCGGGTGGTATAGGCAAGGTGCGGAAACTGCGTGCGCGGGCGAATGCGCTGCCAGAGATCGAAGTAGAAAGCGCGCTCGGTCGCCATCGCATTGTCCTTGGCTCCAACACGGATGATCTCTCGGTCCTGCGTGCGACCGTCACCCTGGAACCTGCTTTTCCTTTGCTGATCCCCTTTCATCCGCGCGATCTTTATCCCCTTGATGCCCAGGATGACCCGCTGGCCGCACAGGGCACGGTGGAAGCTGCGCAACGAGGGGTTAATTCCGGGCTATGTTATTTCCATCTGGACGAGCCCGCATTTGGCACCCTGCTCTATTTCCAGAATTTGACGGCGTTGAACGACTATTTCAGGGAAACCAGGACAACGCCGGATGCAGCTGTTGGGGGGATTTGGCCAGAACTCGGATATCTTCCACCCTCGCCACCACAAAGCGGTACCCCGCCGGTCAATCCCCTACCCGCGCACAGGGCGATTACGATGAGCGACGCCATCCTCGTCTTTCATGACGATCCGGCGTGCGATGAACAGGGTGGCGCGCGCCGGTTTCTGCAGATGCTTGGCGTTGCATATCGGCAACTTGACCTTCCCCCGACCGATTTTCGCGACTGGGTCGGCCGTGCGGAAAAGACACTCGGCGATCTGGAGACCGCGCCTGAGGCGACCATCCGCCACTACGGTCATGTCTATATCCACCCTTATACGGCGTCGGAATATCCCGACATCATGGTCCAGATGTCGATTATATCTGCCCTTCGCGATTACGCAGCATGGACGAAGAAACCCGTCGCCTTCGGTGCCGAGCTGGAAAAAGGCCTCGTTAAATTTCACGATACCCAGCTGGGAACGATGCGTCGCTATTTACCCAATGTCGGCAAAGACAAGGACAAGATGGCAGTCGACAGCTGGTATTTATACCACCCTCTCCTCAACCTTGGCCGGCTGGCGCTGGAAGGTGACCGGAGGGCAAAAACGCTTTTCCTTTCCTCGCTTGGTTACGCGACCAAGGCAGCCCGGCATTTCAAATATGCGTGGCCGATCCAGTTCAAGGTGGATGATTTCCGCGTTATAGTCGAAGCGCGCAATGATGATGGGCTGGGTCAAACCGATGTGGGCGGCATCTATGCCTTTGTCATGTTGCAGGCCTATGAACTGACGGACGACAGCCATTATCTCGATGAAGCGCGCGCGGCTATCGACGTGGCGAACGGGATGCGATTTGAACTTAATTATCAGGCCAATCTGACGGCATGGGGCGCGTCGGCATGCCTGCGCCTGTGGCGCATCACCAATTGCGAATATTATATGCGGCAAAGCTATGTCTATCTGGCGAGCTTTTTTCACAATTGCGAAATCTGGGAATCGGAAATCGAACATGCCCAGCACTACCGGAATTTTCTGGCCGCAACCTGCCTGCACGATGCGCCTTATATGGCCATTTACGAATGTTTCGACAGTTTCGCCGCGTTTGAAAAATATCTGAAAGACAGCGGCCCCGATCTGGACCCCGCCGCCCGCATGTTGATCAGCGAATATTGCAAATATGCGCTTGACCGGGCCTGGTTTTATTATCCCGACGCCCTTCCCAAAGAGGTGCTGTCCGACAAGGTTCGTAACGGCCATATCGATCGGTCGCTCTCTTTCCCGCTGGAAGATCTTTATGGCGATGGCCAGCCCGCTGGCCAGGTCGGCCAGGAAATTTATGGCGCCGGCGCAGCCTTCGTTTTTGCAAGCCGCTCGTTCCATCCTGTCGAAGATGCGCCTTTTCTGATTTTCTGTGACCATTTCCCGGTTTCGAACGAGCGCACATCGGCACGATCCCTCAGCTTTGGCATTGACGGCGGCAGCACCTGCAAAGCAGCATTCAGCGTCGTGCGGACTACCCGCAAAAGGCTGCCCGCCTTGACATTGAAGTCCGCCTCCGGCGAAGAAATAGCGCCCGCATATGAGGGCGCGGACCGTGTTGACTTTAAAATCCCCGCAAGCGGACAGGTGTTGCTGGGTTGGTGATGGGAACAAAAACCCCGGGCAACCATTTACTCTGGATGGATATCGGGATCGGCCACATACAGGATGAACTCGGTTATTTGTCCGCTAGGCTCTTGAAACTGGCACAGCGCCGCGGTTTGGAAATCATAACAGTCGAAAGTTGTACAGGCGGCCTGCTATCCTCCTACCTGACGGATGTGGAGGGATTGTCGCATGTCTTCAACCGCGCCCTCATCACCTATTGTGACGAGGCAAAGACCGACCTTGCGCACGTTCCTGCAAAGCTGATCGATGAACATGGCGCGGTATCGGAAGCTGTCGCGCAAGCGATGGCATGCGGCGGACGCAATCTGGTGAGCAAGGATTGTATCGCTATCGCGGTTACCGGCTATGCAGGGTCTTCGCCGGACGGTGGCACACCAGGTCTGGTATATATTGCCGTTTCGACGCCCTACGCCGTGCAATGCCAGCGATTTCAATTTACCGAAGATTGTCGCGACGACATCCGCCGCGCGGCTGTCCGGGAGGCATTGAAAATGGGCCTCCACCTATTGGCCGACGATCCGCATTACTGAATTCTGTTTTTTTGCAAGGCCATGCGGCGGAAAGCTAATGTTCCGCCGCACGTGCTTGCTATCAATAATCGGAGTTCAGGTCCGGGTTACCGGCACCGTACGTTGCCACGCTCAATCTCTCGACCCAACAGGGCACCTGCACCCGTACCGATTATGGTCGCAATGATCTTGGAATCACCCCGACCAATATTGTTACCAAGCAAACCGCCTACCGCGCCGCCAATGATTAAACCGGTGGTGCCGTCGGGCCGGCGACAATAATAGCGACCGTCGCGGCCCCTATAGATGCGGTCATTCCTGCCGATGCGGCGGACCTGATAATAGCGTCCGTCGCGATAATAGCGGTCGGCGTCATATCGGCCATAATAGGGATCGGGACGGTTCCAGTCGAGGCGACGATATTGGCGCCAATCACGAATGGCCTGCCGGCGTTCCCGTTTTGCTTCCTTCACATCGCGACGATATTCACGCTCGGCCTGTCGGACATCACGTTGATATTCACGGTCTGCCCTGCTTTGCGCCGTCGCGGGTTGGGTAGTTAGGGCTATGGCGGAAATAAATACCGCCGAAAGTAATTTGCGCATCTCCGTCTCCTTTCGTTCGTAGAGATGGAGGAAACACACGCCCGCAAGCCGATGTTCCATGAACGAAAAACTACATTCCGTTCATTTTTGCGTCATCCTTTTCCAGGGCAACCCCGACGCATGTACCGGGAACTTTAACGGCAACCGGCTGTTCGGTCTCGACATAGTAAAAGGGTGCCTGATGAGAAGTTTTGCTTTGGTTGTCGCAATAGTGTTGCTGGCGGGGTGCGGAAATAAGGATAGAGACAAGGACAAGGAAGCCGGCTCACCACAAGGCCGGACCGAGGCATTGACCAATGCCGACAGCCTCGAATTTGTGGAAGTGTCGAACGATACTCCCCTTTACGTGCCTGGCCTTGACATGTTGCAGATACAGGTGGTTCTCGATCGTATCGGCTTTTCCCCGGGCGTCATCGATGGCAAAGATGGGCAGTCGCTCTCGCTTGCAATTGGCGAATTTCAAAGAGCTAACGAGCTGGACCAGACTGGTGAGCTAGACACAGCGACCAAAGCCGCCATGTCGAAATTTCTGGTTCCTGCAACACGACTGGTCCGCATTCCCGCAGCTTTTGCCAAAGGTCCCTTTGTCGGCAATTTTCCCGATAAGCCGGAAGATCAGGCAAAATTGCGGACGCTTGGTTACAGGGATATGATCGAGGCTCTTGCAGAACGCTTTCATACCACGCCCGATACTTTGATTGCACTGAACCCAGAACAAACCGATTTCGCCGCAGGCACGGTGTTGCGCGTTCCCAACATAGCCGATGTTGTGATCACACCATTGAATAATGATGAGCGCGGATGGACAGGCACATTACAAAAGCTTGGTGTTGCGTCCGGTCAACCACGGGTGGACAAGGTCGTCGTGGACAAATCCGATGGCATTTTGCGTGCTTACGGCACCGACGATAAATTGATCGCTTCCTTCCCCGCGACGATGGGCAGCAAGCACGATCCCCTGCCTTTGGGCACTTGGAAAATAAAGGGCGTCGCCCGCAATCCGGAGTTTCATTACAATCCCGAACTCTTCTGGGACGTCAAGGATTCCGAGGATAAGCTGCTGCTGCCGCCTGGTCCCAATGGTCCGGTAGGCGTTGTGTGGATTGACCTGTCCAAGCCGCATTATGGCATTCACGGCACCAACGAACCGCAGACCATTGGACGCGCCGAAAGCCATGGCTGTGTGCGTTTGACGAATTGGGATGCAGCAAAACTCGCGGGCATGGTCAAACCGGGCGTAACGGTGATTTTCGAGAAGTGATGTTCAAGTTCCCCGGTGGATTTGGTTGCAAGGTTGTTCGAATGTTGCGCCGCAACACATATTGCGTTAAGGGCGCGCCAGAATCTGGTGGCGTGTTGCTGCCAAAATGCCCTCCCAAAAGGCCTATTGCACATGTCTTTGCGTAACATCGCCATCATCGCGCACGTCGATCACGGCAAAACCACCCTTGTTGACCAGCTTTTCCGCCAGTCAGGTACATTCCGCGACAATCAGCGCGTCGAAGAGCGCGCCATGGATTCCAACGATCTCGAAAAAGAACGCGGCATCACCATTCTTGCGAAATGCACGAGCGTTGAGTGGAACGGCACGCGCATCAACATCGTCGACACACCGGGCCACGCCGACTTTGGCGGCGAAGTGGAGCGTATTCTCAGCATGGTCGATGGCGTCATCCTGCTGGTCGATTCATCCGAAGGTGCAATGCCGCAGACAAAATTCGTGACCGGCAAGGCGCTGGCTCTGGGCCTGCGTCCTATCGTGGTCGTCAACAAGATCGACCGTCCGGACGAGCGTATTCAGGAAGTGCTGGACGAAGTATTCGACCTGTTCGTGTCGCTCGATGCGACCGACGAACAGCTTGATTTCCCCGTGCTCTACGCTTCTGGCCGCAATGGCTATGCATCAATGGACCCGAGCGCGCGCGAAGGCACGTTGACGCCGCTGTTCGAAACCATCGTTTCGCACGTTCCTGAGCCCAAGGCCGACGTTGATGGCGAATTCAAGATGCTGGTCACCTTGCTGGATCGCGACAACTTCCTGGGCCGCATCCTGACCGGCCTCGTGCTTTCGGGTACGGTCAAGGTCAACCAGCAGATCCACGCACTGAACCCCGATGGCAAGATTGTCGAGGCAGGCCGCGCGTCGAAGATCATGTCGTTCCGCGGACTGGAGCGTATCCCGGTCGAGCAGGCGCAAGCGGGCGATATCATCTCGATCGCAGGTCTGACCACCGCGACCGTCGCCGATACGATTGCCGAGCCCAGCGTCACGGAGCCGCTGCACGCACAGCCAATCGATCCGCCCACGCTGTCCATGCGCTTTTCGGTGAATGACTCGCCCATGGCGGGCCGTGAAGGCACCAAGGTGACAAGCCGTATGATCCGCGACCGCCTGTTCCGCGAAGCCGAGAGCAATGTCGCCATCCGCGTCACTGAATCCGAAGATCGTGACAGCTTTGAAGTTGCCGGCCGCGGCGAACTCCAGCTTGGCGTCCTTATCGAAACGATGCGCCGCGAAGGCTTTGAACTTGGCATCTCGCGCCCGCGGGTTCTGTTCCGGGAAGATGAAGCCGGCAACCGGACCGAGCCCTATGAAAGCGTCGTGATCGATGTCGATGACGAACATTCGGGAACCGTGGTCGAAAAAATGGCCCTTCGTAAGGGTGAAATGACCGACATGCGTCCCTCGGGCGGCGGCAAGACCCGCATCATCTTCAGCGCCCCGTCGCGCGGCCTGATCGGCTATCATGGCGAATTCCTGTCCGATACCCGCGGAACCGGGATCATGAACCGCCTGTTTGAAAAATACGGCCCCTATCGCGGTCCGATCGAAGGGCGCAAAAATGGCGTGCTGATTTCGAACGGCAATGGCGAAGCTGTCGCCTACGCCCTCGGTCCGTTGGAAGAGCGCGGTATCCTGTTCGTATCGCCTGGTGAAGCCCTGTATGAAGGCATGATCATCGGTGAAAATGCAAAGCCGGAAGACCTTGAGGTCAACCCGATGAAGTCGAAGCAGCTTACCAACTTCCGCTCGACCGGCAAGGACGATGCCATCCGCCTGACCCCGCCAAAGGTCATGACGCTGGAACAGGCCATTGCCTATATCGACGATGATGAAATGGTCGAAGTGACGCCGAAGAATATCCGCATCCGCAAAGCCCTGCTGGATCCGCATGAGCGGAAAAAAGCTTCGCGGAAAAAAGAAGCAGCCTGATCTGCCGCATTGCAAACTCCAAAACAGGAAGGGCGCCGGAATTCCGGCGCCCTTTGTTTTTGGCTGTTATCTGCCGAACTTAGAAGCGGAACGAAGCCGTCAGGCGGATATTGTGCATATCGAAATCACTGTCGTTACGCTTCATATTCGTGCCTGCCGCATTGGTAAGCAGGAACGGATTGGTCGCAGGCGCGCTTCCCGGACCAACGGCGACCACGAAGTCATCATCGACATAATTGGTGTAGAGATATTCGAGACCCAGCGAGAAATTGCGGGCAATCTTCACCTCGGTACCGCCGCCATAGCTGTAACCCCAGCTGCTGGTCTTGCCGTTGGTCGTGAAGCTGTTGGCACCGTTGCTGGTAGCAAAGCCGTTGTCGATCTTGGCATAGGCTGCACCACCTGTTGCATAGAATAGCGCGCCGCGTGCAGCAAAGCCGAGACGGGCGCGCGCACCGAGCGAATAGTCGAGTTCACGGGTGAAAGTATAAAAGGCAGGGGTCGTGCTATAGGCGGTTACGCTGTCGCGCGATTTGGATTTGCCGCCGTCGAGCACGACGCCAAAAACGATGTTGCCGTTCTGGACATCATAGCCTGCGCGGGCGTAATATTCGAGGCCGTCCTTGTCACCGCGGCATCCGTCGATTGGTGTGGTGCCATTGGCTGCGCCACCACAGAAACCGGGGGAAAATGCATTGGCACCGGCTACAGTATTGACGGTATCGCTATAGTCGCCGTCGAGATTTGTGTCGAACGCAACGCCTTCGTTACGGTCGTTATTCTGCGCGCCAAGACCGATGGAGCCACCGATATAGCCGCCTTCCCACTGTTCGTCTTCAGACTGGGCAAAAGCAGGGGTGGCGAGGAGCGCGAGCGATGCTGTCGCCAGCATCAAGGGAGAGGAGAATTTCATAAGCTTGTCCTTTTCGTGTCCGTAAATGACGCGGGACAAACACGGCAAAGGCGCTTTGGTGCCAGTTAGAGGCAAATAATTTTGCTTTGTGTCGCAAAAGACACGCGTAAAACCCGGCAAAACGGGCCGAAAAACCTAAAGGAACGCGCCCGCCGCGACCCCGCTCGCCCATGCCCATTGGAAGTTATAGCCGCCTAGCCACCCGGTCACATCAACCGCTTCGCCGATGCAGAAGAGTCCGGGGACCGTGCGTGTTTCCATGCTCTTTTGCGAAAGGCCGTCCGTGCTGATCCCGCCTGCGGTGACCTCGGCCTTGGCATAGCCTTCGGTGCCGTTGGGCACAAAAGGCCAGTCGGACAGCAACCGTTCCGCCTCCTCCAGCCGTTTGTCGGACCAGTCGGCCAGATTGCCTCCCTCCCCAATCCGCTCCGCCAATATGTCGGCCAAACGGGCGGACAGGGCAGCGGACAGGGCCGAGCGGATCGTGCTGCGCGGTTTTTCGCGCTTCAGTTCCCGCAACCAGCCGCTTTTCCGGTCGGGCAGGAAATTGATCCCGATCGGCTGGCCATGCCGCCAATAGGATGAAATCTGCAGGATCGCGGGTCCCGATAGCCCCTTGTGCGTCAGCAAGGCTGCTTCGCGAAAATGGACCTTGCCGCAACGCGCGTCGACATCGGCGGACACACCGGACAGTTCCCGGAACAACACATCGTCACCGCCCAGCGTGAAAGGAACGAGCGCAGGCCGTGGCTCCACGATTTTCAGGCCGAACTGGCGCGCTAGATCATAGGCAAAGCCGGTAGCCCCCATTTTCGGAATGCTCGGCCCGCCGGTCGCAATGACCAGCGCCGGGGCGGATGCCTTCAGACCGTTATAGACGATATGATACAGCCCGTCCGCCCGCCGTACGTCGGACACCGGCGCATGGAAGGCAAAATCGACCCGCCCGCCATATTGTGCGGAACGGTCACATTCCGCCATCAGCATTTCGACAATCTGCCGGGCGCTGCCATCGCAAAAAAGCTGCCCCAGCGTCTTTTCATGATAGGCGATGCCGTGGGCCTGCACCATTTCGATAAAGTCGGAAGGGGTAAAGCGCCCCAGCGCCGACTTCGCGAAATGCGGATTGGCGGACAGATAGCGTTCCTGCGCATTGGCGCTGGTCGCGTTGACATTGGTGAAGTTGCACCGGCCGCCGCCCGATATCAGGATTTTCTTGCCGGGTCCGCTGGCATGGTCGATCACCAGCACATGGCGGCCCTGCTGCCCTGCGGTTAGCGCACACATCAGCCCTGCCCCGCCTGCCCCCAGGATGATTGCGTCATAATTGCCGGATTTTGCCATAGAATGCCTCTGCACTGCTCAGCCGATATTGCCAAGCGCGAAGCTTTGCGGCAAAGGCGCGGCCTATGACCGACACAGCCGATATTCCGCCCGATCATCTTTCGATCAATCCCATGAGCCCCCATTTCGATGGCGACCTTCTTTCGCGAGGCGTCGGTATCCGCTTTAAAGGCGAGCGGCGCACCACGGTGGAGGAATATTGCATTTCGGAAGGCTGGATCAAGGTTCAGGCCGGCAAGGCGCGCGACCGCAAGGGCAATCCGCTGCTGATCAAGCTGAGCGGGCCGGTGGAAGCCTGGTTTGAGGATCTGGGCGACGACGCACCCGTCGCCAAGGCTTAAGCGCCCGGTTTAACGCCGCGGGAAAAGCGCGATAAGCTTGGCGAATTGATCGTCAAGCGGATCAAGCTTGTCATCCGGCGTATTACCCAACCGCACGATCGTCAGGCGATGTTGCGGCGATACAATCACAAACTGGCCCAGATGGCCGAGCGCGGCAAAAACGTCCGATGGTGCTTTGCCGGGAAAGAGCACCTGGTCCCGCCCGTCATTGCGGGGACGGTTCAACCAGATATGCGCGCCATAGCTATTGTCGTTCGGGCTCGGCGTTTTCATGAATCGCGTCCAACTCGTGGGAAGAAGCTGCGCAGCCCGGACCGAGCCATTGTTCCGCAGAAATTCGCCGAACTTCGCCCAATCGCGGGCGGTTGCGTGGATCATACTGCCGCCGAGCATGGTTCCATTCCGGTCAAACTGCGGAAAGGCGCTGGTCATGCCCAGCGGTTCAAAAAGGCGCCCGCGCGCATATTCCAGCATCGCATCACGCCGCACTTCCGGATCCTTGCTCTCGGTCAGGGATCGGGTCATGATATCGGCCAATATGTTGCTGGTCGCGCTGCTATATTCGAACTTTTTGCCGGGGTCGGCCTCCAACGGCCGGGTTTCGGCGTAGCGGGCGACATTTTCGCGCCCGTCCAGAAACAGCATGCGCGGCGTATCGGCATCAAAAATCTCGACGTCGCCTTCCGCCATTTCGGTATGGTCAAGGCCTGAGGACATATGCAGCAAATGGCGGAGGGTTATCGCCGCCCGCCCGTCGCGCGGGGTCTGCCATTCAGGGACAGGTGCCGGTTCGTCCAGCGCCAGCCGGCCATCTGCAACCATCAGGCCTACCAGCGTTGCCGTGACGCTCTTCGCCATGGACCAACTGATCAGACGCGTATCCGGACCATAGCCCGGCGCATAGCGTTCGGCGATGACGCGCCCGCCCTGCATGATCACCAAGGCCCGCGTTTCGGAAAGCGCCGGGTCTTCGAAAAAAGGCGCGATGGCATTTGCGAGCCGATCTTTGCCGACAACGGCGTCATCGGCGATGAAGGTTTCACCGGGTCCGGCCGCCTTGGCCACGGGTTCCTGTGTGCAGGAACCGAGGGCGATTGCGGCGATGGCACAAAAAGCGGTTGCGGCGGCGGTGAATTTGTTCCTAGGCATGGCGCGTACCGATGCACCAGATGGAGGCCCTATGGCAACCGCAACTTCAAAGCCGACCGCGAAAGAGCCGAGCATTTTGATGCGCAGGGTCCGTTTGGCCGCGATCGCGATTGCGACATTGCTTGCTTTATGGGTCGTCTGGAATTGGGGAACTATCAAGGGTCAGGCGAAAGTCGGCGCAGCCTATGGCGCGCATATCGCCTGTTCGTGCCGCTATATCGAAGGCCGAAGCATGGACAGCTGCGTCACCGACAAGGAAGCCGGCATGGAAATGGTCCGGCTTTCCGACGATCCGGAAAACAAACGCGTCTACGCAAGCGTCCCCCTCCTGGCCGAGGCAGTTGCCGAACGGCGCGGCAATTTCGGATGTGTGCAGCTCAACGCAAAAGAGATTGAAGCGCTCTGACCCCAACCGGTCAGGCGGCGCTGACCAGTTCTACGGCAGTCGTTTCCTCGATCCAGCCACCACCCAGCACGCGTTCGCCATCGTAAAAGACCGCAGCCTGCCCGGGGGCAACACCATATTCGGGCGTATCGAATGTCAGCCATTCGCCATCCATGCGCGCAGGCACCGGCTTTGCCATCGACCGTACTTTGGCAAGCAGCGGGCGTCCCTCTACATCCGCCAGCCAGTTGGCCTCGACAATCCGCGCCGCCTGTACAGCCAGTGCCTCGCGCGGTCCTACAATCACCCGTTGTGTCGCGGGATCAAGCCGGATGACATAAAGAGGCACGGGCTGCCCGCCGATTTCCAGACCTTTGCGCTGTCCGACCGTATAATGGATCATACCCTTATGCTGACCCAGCACGCGGCCATCGAGATGGACGATATCGCCACTTAGTTCCGCATCGGGGCGCACCTTGCGAACGACCGATGCATAATCGCCGTCGGGCACGAAACAGATATCCTGACTGTCCGGCTTCATCGCAACCACGAGACCCAGTTCCTGCGCAATGGCGCGCACCTGTGGCTTGGGCATGCCGCCTAACGGAAAACGCAAATAGTCGAGCTGGTCTTGCGTCGTCGCGAACAGGAAATAGCTCTGGTCGCGTGCCGGGTCTGCGGCGCGGTGCAACTCGGCACCCGCCGGCCCTTCGACGCGGCGGACATAATGCCCCGTCGCAAGGCAATCCGCGCCCAGTTCCTTGGCCAGCCGGAACAGATCGGTAAATTTGACACCCATATTGCAGCGCACGCAGGGTATCGGTGTACGCCCCGCCATATATTCATCGGCGAAATGGTCGATGACGGATTCGCGGAACCGGCTTTCGTGATCGAACACATAATGGGCAATGCCCAGCTTGTCGGCAACGGCGCGGGCATCGCGGATATCCTGCCCGGCGCAGCATGCCCCGGCCCGCTTCACCGCGCTGCCATGATCGTAAAGCTGCAGCGTAACGCCCACGGTTTCGGCCCCTGACCGCGCCGCAAGCGCGGCGACGACGGACGAATCAACACCGCCGGACATGGCAACCACGATCCGTTTCCCCGCCAGATCGGGGCCCAATTGAAAATCGTTCAGATAAATATCGTCAATCATTTGACAGGCCACATAGGGGCAGCAGAACGAAAAGGCCAGTTTTCCGTCATTACTTCTCAATATGGAACAGCATTTAAGGCAAAATGATAATTACCGTTAACCTCGGCTAACATCCTCTGAATAGCGCCTTTACCCCATGTTATAAAATGGTGGGTAAAGGGGGTGTCATGGAAATGACATTCCCCCACACGGCACTGAGTCAAGATTCGGTCGACCGCAAAAATGATTATGTGGCGATGTTGGCGATGGCTTCTGCGCGCCAGGCGAATAGCCGTACCGTGCGGATCGTGCGACGGGCCGCATCGGGCATGGACGCAGGGGGGGACTTCATTACCCGTCGCATTAATTTTTTCGCCACCAAGGATCGTGCAAAAGTGGGGGTATGCGGCGCTTTTGCGCAGAAAATTAATGCGGAACCAATATGTGAAGCGGACGTTTACCAATCCGATTCAGCCTATATCAAAGACCATCGCCTAGAAGACGAAGCAACCGGGGTACAGTTAACCCATGCGGGGCATGGAGTATCGAGGACGTTATGATTGAGAACCAAAAAATTCGCCCGGCACAAGTGATCGGCCCGTTGGGAGAGCCGTTAACATTGTCGAGTCTTCCACCGGCCGGGACCACGCGCTGGGTTGTACGTCGCAAGGCTGAAGTCGTTGCAGCCGTCAATGGTGGTCTGTTGTCCATCAACGACGCATGTGAACGTTATGGCTTGACGCTGGAGGAATTTGCTTCCTGGCAGCGTGCCGTTGACCGGTCGGGTATGCCCGGTCTGCGCGTCACGCGTATCCAGCATTATCGCGACCTGTACGAGCGCCAGCAAAAATACTAAGAAATGCATGCTAAGCATCTGAAAACCCCTGCACTTCGGCGCGGGGGTTTTTCTTTTGCCGGACAAGTTTACAATTTCGCGGTCTATTCCATGTAGCGTTCCCGCCCGACCGCGTTATTATCTTCCCGGTGCCAGTTCCCTTTGTGAACGGCCGAGAGGAGGTAAATCATGGGTTGGTTAGTTGCAATTATTGTGGGCGGCATCGCCGGCTGGCTGGCGAGCAAGGTGATGAACCGAGACGCGTCGATGGGCATTTTCTGGAATGTGGTCGCAGGATGCGTCGGGTCGGTGGTCGGCAATCTGATTGCCAACCGCTTCGGTATTGTGGGCAGTGTGCAGCAATTTTCGCTGACCGGGCTGATCGTCGCCTTCATTGGCGCCATCATCGTCCTGGGTGTTTTGAACCTGATCCAGCGCGGCCGCGTCCGCTAAAATTTCTTCATGAAACCACATAGGCCGCGCAGCGATTCTGCGCGGCTTTTTTATGCGACGTCGTTCGTCGAATAGTGTAGGTATCCGACTGTATTGTTGTTCAAAGGCAATGACGGTACGATTAATGAAAAATGGGTCGTTCAACGAAACCTAAACGCACGCCTTGCAGGCGGTGACTTATTAGGGTAATACAGTTCTGCAAAACTGCTGGCACTGTATAGCATTGCCCCGCGATCAAATTTGGAAAGCCGATATGAATTACGAAACTACAATGACCGGAACGTTGGACGGCGGGGTACTCGCAGAGCGCGAAAACACAAGTCGTCGGCGGATTACCATCGCCTTGATCGTCGTGGCCATTTTGGTTGTCATCGGTGCCGCCTATTATTTCATGGGCGGTAGCGGCACTGCCGCACCCGCGGACGATGCGGAAAATGCGCAGGCGCAGACGGTTACGGTCGTTGCGCCGGGTCGTGACACAGTCGTCCGCGCGATCAACGCTACCGGCACATTGGCCGCCCGCCGTGAAATTCCGGTCGGCGTTGTCGGTGAAGGTGGCCAGGTGACGCGCGTGTTCGTCGATGCAGGTGACTGGGTCCAGCGTGGCCAGGTTCTCGTTTCGGTCGACCGGTCGGTGCAGGTGCAGCAGGCTGCCGCACTTGAGGCACAAATTGGTGTCGCCCGCGCTGACTTGCTTTTGGCGCAGAACGAACTGGACCGCGCACTTCAACTGGTGGATCGCGGCTTTATTTCCAAAGCGGATGTGGATCGCAAGACGGCGACTCGCGATGCTGCCCGCGCCCGCGTCAATGTAGCCACGGCACAATTGGGTGAAACCCGTGCCCGCAATGCACGGTTGGATATTCGTGCGCCTGTTTCGGGCTATGTGCTCGAACGCAATGTGGAAACCGGCCAGACTGTTTCGGCAGGAAGCGGCGTCCTGTTCCGCCTTGCCCAGGACGGGCAGATGGAGTTGCAGGCGCAGTTGAGCGAAAATGACCTGGCGCTCGTGAGCGAAGGCGTACCGGCGAGTGTGACGCCCGTCGGCACCGACCGGGTTTTCAACGGCACCATCTGGCAAGTCGCACCGATGATCAACACCCAGAATCGTCAGGGTATCGCCCGCATCTCCCTGCCCTTTGACAAGGCCTTGCGTCCAGGCGGTTTTGCCTCGGTCGAGATCAAGGCGGGATCGATGTCGGCACCCGTTCTGCCCGAATCCGCAGTGCAGACAGGCCGTGAAGGCAGCTTTGTCTACATTGTCGGAAAGGACAACAAGGTGAAGCAGCGGCCTGTGAAGGTTGGTGACACGACGGCAAATGGCCTGATTATCGCCAGCGGCCTGGATGGAACCGAGCGCGTCGTCCTGTACGCCGGCGGGTTCCTCAATCCGGATGAAACGGTCAACCCCAAGCTTCTGAAAAAACAATAATTCCATTATACAATCGGGACCCTCGCCCATGAATTTCAGTAATATTTCCGCATGGTCCATCCGTAATCCGGTGGTTCCGATTGTATTGTTTCTTGCGCTCACGCTGGCGGGCATCATGGCGTTCCGGAATATGGACGTGCAAAATGACCCGGACATTGAATTCCCGGTCGTGGTGGTGTCCATTTCGCAGCCCGGTGCCGCGCCGTCCGAAATCACCACGCAAATTACGCAAAAGGTCGAATCCGCGATCCGCAGTGTGCAGGGCGTGCGCAACATTGATTCATCCGCCAGCGAGGGAAGCACCACGGTCAGCGCCGAATTTGAAATCGGTGACGATATCAATGCCGCGGTCAGCGAGGTCAAAAATGCCGTCGACCAGATCCGCAGCGATTTGCCCGACGGCATTCTGGAACCCCAGATTTTCAAGGTCGCAACGTCCAACGACCCCATTGCCTATTTCGCTGTAGAAGCGAGCGACATGACGCTCGAACAGCTGAGCTGGTTTGTGGACGATACGGTTTCCCGCCGGCTTCTGGCGGTGGAAGGCATGGCATCGGTCAGCCGCAATGGCGGTGTAAACCGCGAAATCCGCGTCATACTTGACCCCGCCAAGATGCAATCGCTTGGCGTTACAGCCAGCCAGATTAATAGCGTTTTGCGTCAGCAGAATGTGAATGCCTCGGGTGGCCAATCGCAAATCGCCGGATCGCGCCAATCCGTCCGCGTGCTGGGCAATGCGGCGGATGCCTATGCGCTGAGCCAGGCCCAGATCAGCCTTGGCGGCGGACGTAACATCAAATTGGCGGACGTTGCGGAAGTCACAGACGGTTTCAGCGAGCAACGCTCCATGGCGTTTGAGGGCGGAAAGCAGGTCGTGACCTTCGGCATGTCCCGCGCAAAAGGCGCGTCCGACGTGACCGTTTTCGATGAAGCGATGAAACAGATCGAGCAAATCGAAAAGGAGAATCCCGGCGTCAAGTTCACCATCTTGTTCAACAGCGTGGATTACACCAAGGCACAGTATAAGAGCTCGATGGCGGCAATGATCGAAGGTGCCTTGCTCGCCATCGTCGTCGTGTTCCTGTTCCTGCGCGACTGGCGCGCCACGGTCATTTCGGCCATTGCGATCCCGCTGTCCGCTATTCCGACCTTCTGGTTCCTCGACCTGATGGGCTTCACGCTCAATAGTTTCACATTGCTGGCACTGGGCCTGGTGGCAGGTGTTCTGGTCGATGACGCGATCGTGGAAATCGAAAATATCGTCCGGCACATGCGCATGGGCAAATCTGCCTATCAGGCGTCGATAGATGCCGCTGACGAAATCGGCCTGGCAGTGGTTGCGACAACCTTTTCGATCGTGGCCGTGTTTCTGCCGGTTGGCCTGATGCCCGGCGTTGCGGGGCAATTCTTCAAGAATTTCGGCCTTACCGTTGTTGCATCAGTGCTGATGAGCCTTGCGGTTGCGCGAATGATCACGCCGATGATCGCGGCTTATTTCCTCAAATCGGGCGGCATGGCCGAACATGGCGAAAGCGCCTGGATAGAAAAATATATGAAAATCCTCCGCTGGTCGCTTGGCCACCGGCGCTGGATGATGGGTATCGGGGCGCTATCGCTGGTCGCAACCGTCGCCTTGCTGGTTGTTTTACCCAAGCAGTTCTTCCCCGACGGTGATTTAGATTTCAGCCGCATCCGGATCGAGATGGTTCCGGGCACCACGCTCGAACGTACACGTGAAGTCGCCAATGAGGCAGCGACGATCATTGAAGCCCAGCCCGAAGTCAAAACCGCGCTGCAAAGTGTGCGTGAAGGCAGTGCCAGCATGTTCATCACGCTGCACAAGGACCGGGAACGTACCAGCCAGGAATTTGAGGAAGACCTGACCCCGCAACTCACCAAAATTGCAGACGCCCGCGTCACATTCCAGGCCAACGGCCCGGGTGGTGGTGGATCGGGGCGTGATGTCTCGGTCATGCTTTCGGGTTCCGACCCCAAAAAGCTGGATGAGACGGCGGCGATATTGGTCGAGCAGATGAAGACGCTGCCTGAACTGCGTGCCCCACGTATCTCGGCTGATTTGCAGCGTCCCGAACTGTTGATCAGGCCGCGCACCGATCTGGCGGCGCAATTGGGTGTGTCGACCGTCGCGCTCAGCCAGACGATCCGCATTGCCACCTTGGGTGACATTGACCAGAACAGCGCGAAATTCTCGTTGTCCGACCGTCAGATCCCAATCCGGGTAATGCTCGCCAAGGAATCGCGCGAAAGTCTGGACGTTATCCGCAACCTGCCCGTGCCTCTGGCCAATGGCGGATCGGTGCCCCTGTCGCGTGTCGCGGATATCAGCTTTGGCGCCGGGCCGACGTCGATCCAGCGGCGCAACCAGAATTTCCGTATCTTCATCGGCGCAGACTTCGCACCGGGAATCGTGTCGTCGATGGCCGATGCAAAAATCAACAATCTGCCCATCATGAAGAATCTGCCGACGGGCGTATCACGCGCACCCTTTGGCAGCCAGGAATGGGAAGAGGAAATGCAGCGCGACTTCACGACCGCTCTGATTTCCGGAACCCTGCTGGTGTTTGCGGTATTGGTTCTGTTGTACCACAGGTTCATGTCGCCCCTTGTCAACATGGGCTCCCTGCTGCTCGCCCCGCTTGGCGGGATGTTGGCATTGGCAATTGCCCAGCAGCCAATTTCGATGCCGGTGTTTATTGGCATTTTGATGTTGTTCGGTATCGTTGCAAAGAACTCCATTCTGCTGATCGACTTTGCGATCGAGGAAATGGCGCGCGGCGTGCCCAAATTCCAGGCGATTATGGAGGCCGGTCACAAGCGTGCCCAGCCGATCGTAATGACCACGGTCGCCATGACTGCAGGGATGGTGCCAACCGCCCTTTCGCTGGGCGGCGATGGCCAGTGGCGCGCGCCGATGGGCACGGTGGTTATCGGTGGCCTGATCGTTTCCACACTGCTGACGCTGCTGATCGTTCCGGCAGGTTTCAGCCTGGCCGACGGGTTTGAAAAGCGTGTCGGTCCCTGGCTGCGCACCCGCCTGTTGACCTATGATCCCGAAAAGCACGGTGAAAAGCCGGTCACTCCGGCTACCACTGGCAAGAAGCAAGGCAAGGACAAGGGTGATCTTGGCGGTTTGCAACCTGCCGAGTAAGCGAGCCTTTGCAGCACGGCCTGCCTTCGTCTAAGGCGTTGATGTGAAGTCAGCCAATCAACTGGGGCAATCCGAAAAGGCGCGCTATGCGGAGCGTGAAGCCGAACTGCGGCAGATGCGGATCATTGCGACCGCACTGCTGCTGTTCATGGTCGTGCTGTTCGTTGCGGGCAATTATATGGAAACCCGCTATCAGGGCCATTGGGGCTTTTTGCGCGCCTTTGCCGAGGCGGGTATGGTCGGCGGCCTTGCCGACTGGTTCGCTGTCACCGCGCTTTTCCGCCATCCGCTTGGCATCCCCATCCCGCACACCGCAATCATTCCAAACAACAAGGAACGGCTCGGCCGCACGCTTGCAAGCTTTCTGCGGTCCAACTTCCTGACCACCAGAGTGGTCGCGCGCCGCGTTCAGCGCATGGATGTAGCCGGCGCCATGGGCAAATTCCTGAGCGCTCCGGCGGGCGGCGAAGGCCGTATGCGCATGGGTGCATCGCGCCTGATGGGCGACATCATCGCGGCACTGGATGACGAACGGCTTGGCGGCGTTGCCAAGGGCGCGATCCGCAAACAGCTCGACAAGCTCGACATTGCCCCGCTGCTCGGCCAGTTACTGACCGCGATGATCCGCGAAAGACGGCATATCCCGGTTCTGGATGGCATCATCAAATGGGCATCCAAGACGCTTGAGGCCAATGAGCATCTTATCCGCGAAATGGTCGAAGAACGGGCGAACACCATCATGCGCTGGACGGGCCTGGACGACCGGTTGGCCAATGCGATCGTCAACGGCCTCAACAAATTGCTGCACGATATGGCGCAGGACCCTGACCATCCCTTGCGTGAAAAGGGCGAAGAGGGCTTGGCAAGCCTCGCGCACGACCTGCGCCATGACAAGGAATTGCAGGCAAAGGTCAACCACTGGAAAGGCCAGTTGCTGGAAAATCCGGCGATGAGCAAATGGATCAACAGCCTATGGGATCAGGGACGCAGCGGCTTGCTGAAGGCGGCGCGCAATCCCGATGCCGCACTTGCGGGCAGTTTCGGCGACGCGCTGATCAAACTGGGTGGCACCTTGCAGGAGGATGCACGACTGAAGCACCAGATCAACCGCTTTGCACGCCGCGCCATTGTCGGCACGACCGAAAATTATGGCGACAACATCGTTGCGCTTGTGTCCGACACTATCAAGGGCTGGGACGCCTCAACCATCACCGACCGCGTTGAAAATGCCGTGGGCAGCGATCTCCAGTTCATCCGTATCAACGGAACATTGGTGGGCGGTATGGCCGGGATCGTCATCCATGCGGTGGGCCTGCTGATTTAGGCCCCAATCAGCGCAATCATCCGTTCGGCGGCCTCGGCAGCCCGCTTGGCACCGCGTTTCAGATTGCTCTGGAAATCGCCGCTGCTTGATCCATCGGCATTGTCGGTCGTCGCCTTGATCGCGGCCCAGGGCAGGTTCATCCGCGCCGCAGCCTGCGCCACGGCCGCTGTTTCCATATCGATGATATCCCCGCCCAGCGCCTGATGCAGCCGGCGGCCATGATCGGCATTTTCGACAAAGCAGTCGCCGGTAATGATCCGCACCTTTGGCAAGCCGATATCCGGCGTTGGCATCGCCCGGAACGGTTCGATATGCTCCTCTCCAATCGGCCAGGCACCCGCGCTGTAATGCGCGAAATGGTCATGCCGGGACGCGCCATAATCCCCCTGCACCGCTTCGGTAATCTGGAAACAATCCCCGTCGATATCCGATAGCTTTCCCGCCGTGCCGACGACCAGCAGCATCTGGACATTATAATGTTCGACCAGCATCATCGCCGCCATGGCCGCGTTGACCTTTCCGATGCCGCTGCAGGTGATGGCGATATTCTTGCCCGCATATTCCACCTGCCGGACCAGAAATCCGTGCAGGGGTTCTGAATCCTTGCTTTGCCCCGGGAACAGCGCTGCCGCCTCGGCATCAACGCCGGTAATGATACCAATATGTTGAATCATAAAAGCCTTCTCTTCGATCACAGGAAGGCCTTAGCGGTGCTTTGATGTGATTATGATGACAAAATGGAAATTATCCACCGGCCGCAATCATGTCTTCGATCCGCACGAATTTCTCACGCGGCGCACCTTCGCGGGCGCGGGCGATTTCGGCTTCCTCGATCTTTTTCCAGTCGCTGAACTTCACGACTTGCACGCCGCGCTTGTCCAGCAACGCGTCCAGTCCGGGCCGTCCGGCTTTACCGGCCCCTTCCCCGATATCTTCGGCCACGGCATCTATGACAGTGTAACCATCCGGCCTGTTGGTGCCGATGGTCCCGGTGGGACCACGCCGTGCCCAGCCGACGCAATAAAGTCCCGGTAAAATCCGCCCGTCCACATTGGCAAAGCGCCCGCGTCCATGTTCATAAGGCACACCTTCGATCGACGGGGTCTGGTACCCGATGCAGCTGATCACCATCGAACAGGCAATCTCATAGGTTTCGCCCGTACCCACACTGCGCAACTGGTCATCCAGTTTTGTGCGTTCGACAATGATCCGCTCGACCTTGCCGTCGCCTTCAATCCGCACCGGTGCGGCAAAAAAGTCGAAGTTGATGCTGATCTGCTTGTCGGCCCGATAGGCTTCGGGAATGGCTGCAAATTCGCGCAAATGGGTCACCGACTTGCGCATTCCCGGCTCCAGCAGGGCATCTTCGCCTGTATCGGGCAGATCCTGAAGATCGACACGCGGCGTCGCCCGGTCGAGATGGGCGAGTTCGCCCAGTTCCTTGGGCGTCATCGCAATCTGGTGCGGGCCACGACGACCCAATATGGTGATTTCCTCCGTCGCCGATACTTCCAGCACATCGAGCGCGTGGCTCACAATATCGGACCCGCCAAATTCGGCGCGGGTTTTCGACAGGATACGCGCCACATCCAGCGCCACATTGCCGTTACCGATGATGGCAACATGCTTGCCATCCAGTGGTGGTTCAAGGTCGGCAAAGTCGGGATGGCCATTATACCAGCCAACAAAGGCCGCGCTGCCAAAGACGCCCGGCAAATCACCGCCGGGAATATCGAGTTTCCGGTCATCGGGTGCGCCGGTTGCCAGTACGACGGCATCGTAAAGGTCCTGCAATTCATCGACGCTGACATCCTTGCCCACGGTCACATTGCCGACAAAGCGGACATTTTCGGACAGGGCCACCTTTTCATAGCGGCCTGACACAGCCTTGATCGATTGGTGGTCCGGCGCAACGCCGAAGCGGATCAGGCCAAAGGGTACCGGCAGACGGTCGATAATATCGACCCGTACATCCTCCCCGAATTTTTTCTGCGCAGCCTCGGCAGAATAATAACCTGCCGGACCAGAACCGATAATCGCGATATGCCGCATGGGCTTCTCCCTACCCTCGATTCGGCAGGCTAACGTCCTCCGCGCAAAAGAAAAGGGCCGGAACGCGATATACGTCCCGGCCCTACGGTTTCAATTCTACGCGTGCTTAGAATTTGGCTCCGACCTTCACGCCGTAAAAGCGGGGAGGTGCAGGATAAACGGCAAAGCTGTTTCCTTGTTCCGGGATCGGGAATGCCGTGATGTTGTAATAGGTGTCGAACAGATTTTCGACATAGCCTTCGATGCTGTACTTGCCGTCGCCGAAATTGACGCCCGCGCGTAGGTTCACAATTCCGAAGCCGTCATTGGCGGTAAAGCGGCGACCCAAAGGATCGTTCAGCGGGAACGCATCGCTGTTGACGCGGTAGTCGACATGGAACAGGCCGCCGACACCTTCACTGATCTGCGGCGTCCAGGTCATGGCGCCAGTGATGGTGTGCTTGGGCTGGTTCGATGCCTGACGGCCATTGTCGGCACCCGCCAGCGGGTCGGTTACCTTGGCATCCACATAGGTGTAGCCGAGGTTGAACGCGAGGTCGGGATGCGGACGGATGATGCTTTCGAGCTCGACGCCCTTCGACACCAGCTTGTCATAGTTCAGCACGACGAAGCTGTTTCCGAGGAACCGGTTGGACTGATAGCCCTTGAAGTTCGAATAGAAGAGCGACGCGTTGAACTGGAACTGGCGGGTGAAGTTGGTCTTGATGCCAAATTCATAGGCATCCACCGTTTCATTGCCAAATTCCAGGTCGGTCATCTGCGCACCGTCACCGCCGAGCAGGACGGAATCGAAGCTGCCACGGTCGAGGTTGTAACCACCCGATTTATAGCCGCGATCATAACCACCATAGACCAGCACATCGTCATTCACCTTGAACGACAGACGCGCGGTTCCGGTGAATTCGCTTTCCGAACGGTCATCCGAACGGACGCCGTTGAATTCGCTGTTCACCGTGGGGTTGCAGGTCAGAAGGAACGCCGAATTCAGCAGTCCTGCGGCCTGCAATGCCGCACGATAAGGTGCCGTTGCCGGATTCTGGAAGAACGCGCAGGCCGGAACCGTCGAGGTCAGGTCGCTGGCGATATCCTTGGTTTCATGGTTGTAACGCAGACCCAATGTCAGCGACAGATTGTCGGTGAAATTGATGATGTTGTGCGTGAACAGGGCGTAAGCTTCGGTGTCGACCTTATACGCATCATTCTGCTGACCGGCGCCATTTGGCGTGCGGGGTAGCGGGCTGTTGAACAGTGCGAACAGGGCAGGATTACCAGCGGCCGCCGCAGCCAGTGTCGGGTTGGTCGCAAGCGCAACCTGACCGAACAAGGGCGTTGCCGGGCCAAGGGTGCCGAACAACTGCAGACCACTCGGCAGGGCTGCGCTGCGGGTCAGTTCACGGATCACGCCGTCGACATATTGGTCTGCCTGATTGCCGAAACGCACGGTGTCGTTCAGCGTCAGCTTTTCATTCAGGTAGAAACCGCCGACAAGCCAGTCGACGCGGTCATTGAATGCGGTGCCCTGCAAGCGGATTTCCTGTGTGAAATCCTTTATGCCGGTGCGGTAATTTTCACGATAGGCACGGTCCAGACCCGAAAAATCGATGTCCTGGTTACGCCGCGCGTCCCAATCGCGATAGGCGGTGATCGAGGTCAGCGTTGCGCCGCCCAGATCCCAGTTCAGTTCGCCCGAAAGGCCCCATTCGCTGACCTTTTCGGCCAGATTGCGGCCCGGCGAAACGGCCATGGTGCGGCTGCCGCGGCTATAGGCGGGAATGCCGACGGTGCCTGCGGTGCCACCCAGAGCGGGAACGCCGGCAAAGCCGTTGATGATATTGGTCGCAACAAGCGCGAGCGCCGAGTTGCTGCTGGTATCGATACCGGGGAAAAGCTGGAGTCCGCTCAAGGTGTTGACGGCGCCGCAGCAGACTTCGTCCGTCTTGGCAAAGTCACCGATGAAGCGGAAGCTGACCGTGTCATTTTCAAACAGGGCCTGACCGCGAACGAAGTAACGGTCGATATTGTTGATGCGGTTGTCGCTGTTCACATCGACAATATAGCCGTCGCGTTTGTGGTAACCGCCGTCGAGGCGCAGGGCGAGCTGTTCCGAAACAGGTCCGGTAACGCCGGCCTTGACTTCGATCTCGTCCAGATTGCCGTAGCTTGCCTCGACATAGCCGCCCAGTTCGAACTTCGGCTTTTGCGTGGTGATGTTCAGCGCACCTGCCGAGGTGTTACGGCCAAACAGCGTGCCCTGCGGTCCGCGCAGCACTTCGACGCGCTCGATCGGGGGCAGTTCGGCGAGCGCCACACCAGCGCGCGAACGGAATACACCGTCGATGAACACGCCCACAGCGGGTTCAAAACCGGGGTTATCGCCTGCGGTACCGATACCGCGGATCGACAGGACCGCGCCGGTTGCCGACGACTGGCCGGTCGTGGTTTTCAGCGACGGGGCAAGCTGCTGGATGCCGCGAATGTCGACGACACCGGCATTGGCAAGCTGTTCACCGCCAACAACGCTCACCGACAGCGGCACATCCTGTGCGGCCTGGTCGCGGCGTGTGGCGGTTACGATGATTTCATTATCGGAATAGGCATCTTCGGTCGCTTGTTCGGCCTGTACTTCGCCATCCTGGGCGAACGCAGACGTTGCCGGCGCGACAAGCACGGCAGTGCTGACAAGCAGCATATGAATCGATTTCATGATGTTCCTCTGTAGACTTTTTGCGGTCAAACCGCTTGGGGGAGATAAACTTCAGGCTCGGGCCCGAGGTCCTCTCTAGATAGAGGAACTTAACAAATCACACCAAGAAAATTACGAATTTCCGTGCATTTACACCGCTGGCTGTGACTCAAATACCACAGCCTGTCGTTCGCAAACCTTTGTCAGGCCGCCTGCCGCGCCTCTGCGGCGGGGCGATCTAGGAATTCGACGATGGCCGCGATGCTCTCCTGTGCATGGCTCAGCAGAAACAGGTGGCCGCCATCTTCGATCACGAACAATTCGCTGTTCGGAATCAGGAAATCGAGGAACTTGCCGTTAGCCAGCGGCACGATCTGGTCGTCGCCGCCCATCATGATCAGGGTCTGCGTTTTCAGGAACGGCAGGAACGGTGCGCTGGTCCAGCCCATCATCGCCAGCAACTGGTAGAAATAGCCCGTCTTGGACGGCGGTTTCAGCCGGTTGATATGCTCGGCCTTGTTTCCGACCATCCCGCCGTACAGCGTCTTGAAATGCTTGGCCATGAATTCGGGGTCGATATAGCGGCGCGGATCGGCCATTTTTACAAGGGCCGCCGGATTGCCGGGGACCATCAGCATGCCCGCGCTGGTCGCCACCAGGATCAGCTTGTTCACGCGCGCATTGTTCTGCAGCGCAAATTGCTGGGCCATCGCCCCGCCCCAGCTGACGCCCATGACATCCACCAGCGGCATTTCAAACCGGTCGAGCAAAAGATCGGCAATGCGCGCCATCAATATGGCATTATAGGGCACCACAGGGTCCGGCGAACCGCCGATGCCGGGCATGTCATACGTGATGAAGTCGCGGTCATCGATCAGCTCCGCCATCGGCGCCATCGCCTCGATATTCGCACCAATGCCGTTGAAAAACAGGATGGGAAGCTTGCCCGAACCTTTGGTTGCCCGCCACACGGCAACGCGCAATGTGCGTCCGTCAACGGTTTCCATGCTGTAAACTGGTTCGCGGCCCTGTGCCATAATCGTTCCCCTGCCCTTATATACGGGTCGCTGCCCTATGGTTTAACCGAACGGTTAGGCTGTGCAAGGATATTTGTAATCCGCCTGCCTCAACGCGGGAAAAGCAGACGGGCGGTGGTGCCGCCCTGCCCTTCGATATGCAATGTGCCGTTCAGTTGCTGCGACAGGGCCTGTGTGATCAACGTGCCAAGGCCATTGCTGCTCAGCGGATCAAAGTCGGCGGGCAGTCCATGGCCGTCGTCGCGGATGATAAGTTCCAGCTTTTCACCCTCGACAGGATGCAGCGATAGCCAGATATTGCCACCCGGACGACCGGCAAATCCGTGCTTCAGGCTGTTGGTCATCAGCTCGCTCACCAACAGCGAAAGCGTCATCAACCGGTCCATGTCCAGCTTGACCGCCGCCGTGTCGACGGAAAACTGGACATTGGCCTGTTTCTTCGCGGCGCGCAGCAGATCGGTGCCGAGGTCGTCAAAATATTGCCGGATCGGCAGTTCCGCCGATGCCGGATCATAAAGGCGGCGATGGATGCTCGACATGATGCCGATGCGGCTCGCGGCCTCGTCCAGCGCGGATGATGCGGTTGCCGGATCGGCGATGACCTTGCGTTTCTGCATGTTCAGCAATGCGGCAACGACGCTCATGTTATTCGCGACGCGGTGCTGCAGTTCCTGAAACATCGTGCGCTGCCGTTCATAAAGCTGTGCAGTCACCTCCCGTTCCGACCGGAGCTGGTCCGCCGCCTTGAACATGAAATGGAACAGCGCAATGTCGACCCCGACGATGAAGGTGTAGAAACCGAGCGCAAAGGCGGTCGGAATGTCCATTCCGAACGCGCCGAAGGGCGGGATGAAATAATACCAGGCGGCAATGCCCGACAGGGCCGCACACAGGATTCCTGGGCGCGTCCCGGCAATGAAGGCCGTCAGAATGACTGCCGGAAAAAAGGTGAGATAGGGAAAGCCGGGCGGCAACACCTCCTGCAGCACAAAACGCAAAAGCAGTGCCGTTGCAAATGCGGCAACGGCAATGCTGTATCCGAAAAATGCGTTATTCCGGATCGGTTTTACTGTTTCAGCAATCGAGTGCATGCCATCCCCATGTGCACGTGTGGATCAGCGCGCGTAGATTTCCTGTGTCTGTTGCGCAATACCTCACGTATATTGGAAAACGCGTTGAACCGATCAACCCAAAAGGGTCAACCGATTGAAAAATCCGACCAATCGTATCACACAGGGGCCGGATTATTCCAGCACATATAATCCCGGCGCCGCTTCCATCGGCGGATAGGCCTTGCTTCCCAGCGTCGCCGGTACCGCGACTTCCTTGCCGGATCGCGCATGCAGCCATTCCATCCAATAGGGCCACCAGCTTCCGGCGACTTCCTCGGTCCCCTTCATCCATTCGCCCACATCGGCAGGGGTCTTGCCCTTGCTGTGCTTCCAATATTTCGCCTTGGGATTGCCCGGCGGGTTCAAAATGGCCTGCATATGACCGGCCTGGCTCAGGATGAATTCGACATTTTTCGATCCGAACAATTGCGTCGAACGATAGCAGGCGCGCCAGGGCGTAATATGGTCGGTCGTCCCGCCCAGAATGAACATGTCGCCCGTAACCTTGGTCAGGTCGAGCGTATGTCCCGCCACGTCGAACGTCCCCGGCTGCGCATAGGCATTCGCCTCGAACAGTTCGAGGAAATCGCCCATCAGGCTGGACGACAGGTTGGTCGCGTCGGCATTCCAGAACAGGATGTCAAATGCAGGCGGATCTTCACCCAGCAGATAATTGTTAATGACATAGTTCCAGATCAGGTCATTGGGCCGCAGCCAGGCAAAGCCGCGTGCCAGGCTCGATCCTTCGATCACACCCTTTTTCGCTGCACGCTGACGCGCAAGCGCGATGCCGTTGTGCGACACCAGCGACGATGCTTCGGTATCGCCGGGCTTCGGCTCCAGCACGCAGACCATCATCGTGATCGCGTTGGCGCGTGTATCGCCCATTGATGCAAGCTTCGACAGCAGGACCGACATGGTCTGCCCGCCCGAACAGCCGCCCGACACGTTGACCTTGTCGATGCCGGTAATGTCGCACACTACGTCCAGCGCCTTGATGCAGCTTTCAATATATTCGTTCATACCCCAGACGCCCATGTCGTCCGTTGGATTGCGCCAGGATATCATGAAGGGCTGGATCCCGTGGTCCGTCTGCCACTTGATCACCGACTTTTCAGGGCTGAGGTCGTTGATATACATTTTGTTGATTTGCGGCGGAATGGTCAGTTGCGGGATCGCATAGACCTTGTCGGTGGTCGGCGCGTACTGGATCAGTTCGAACCGTTCGTCACGATAGACCACCGAACCCTTGGCCGTCGCGACATTTTCGCCCAGTTTGAAGGGCTTTTTGTTGACCTGGCTCACCATCATGTCGTTGTGAACCATGTCGTTATAGGCGTTTTTCAGCCCCTTCACGAGGCTGAGGCCGCCTGAATCCACCAGCCGCTTCTGCGCGGTCGGATTGCCGATCAGGCTGTTTGTCGGCGACAGCGCGTCAATGATGATCTGCGAAATGAAGTTCGCGCGGTCACGTTCCAGCGCGTCCAGTTCCAGATCCTCGATATAGCTTTTGACGCCTTTCTGCACCGCCAGATAATATTGCGCGCCCGCCTTGAAAAAGGGGTTGAACCGCCATGCCGGGTCCATGAAACGCTTGTCCTTGGGATCTGGGGCCAGATCGGACTGGCCGGTCATGATCTTGACTACATCCTCGCTGAAATTCCCGGCGGCCTTGAACGCCTTGTCGGGGTTGGTCGCTGTCTGGCGGAGCATCAGGCCGATTGCGCCGATAAAATCTTCCCGCGCCAGACCGGCCAGAGGCCCGAGCGCCATCGTCGCATCATTGGCGGCATCAAATGCCCCTGCCATCCCGCTAAAAGGTGCGCCCTTCTTGGCCTTTTTCGCGCCCGTCTTTTTATCGGCGCTTTTGTCAGCTTTTGCAGCCATGCATATCTCCTCTTCCCGGAACAAGAGATTGCACGGACTTTCGCCGACGTCAATTGAGGTCAAAACACAAAATGGTCACTGTTCCAAATCGGAAGGCTCCATCATCTGCCGCGCGATAGCAAGGGCAACCACCGCCCCCAGCAATTGCGCGGCAATGAACGGCGCAACATCGGCAGGCGCAATACCGGCAAAACTGTTGCTCAGGCTCCGCGCCACGGTGATAGCGGGGTTGGCGAAGCTGGTGGAGGATGTGAACCAATAGGCGGCGGTAATGTAGAGCGCGACGCTGACGGGTACGGCCTGCGGGCGGGTGCGCAGCGTTCCCAATATGGTCAGGACCAACCCGAAGGTCGCAATAAACTCGCCTGTCCATTGCCCCAGACCGGTGCGGCTTTTGCCGGAAAATTGCAGGATAGCCTCATCGAACATCAGATGCGTCGCCCAGACGCCGGATATGCCGCCTGCTATTTGCGCCACCATATAGGCCAGTGCCGCCTTCGCCTGTAATTCCTTGCGCAACCACATGACCAGTGTGACGGCGGGGTTGAAATGCGCCCCCGACAACGGCCCGAACATGGTGATCAGCACATATAGCATCGCGCCGGTTGCCACGCTGTTGCCGAGAAGCGCGACCGCGACATTGCCGCCGGACAGCCGCTCGGCCATGATACCGGAACCGACCACGGTCGCGAACAGCAGGAAAGAACCCAAAGCTTCAGCGGAAACAGACCGCCGCAACGCCGCCGTCACGCGGTCACCTGTGCTGTCGCACCCTCTTCCCGGCCAATCTGGGCAAGCTTTGCCTTCAATGCCAGATTATCGATGGATGCGAGCGGCAAAGCCAGAAACAGCTCGATCCGGCGTCGCAAAAAGCGCAGCGCCTGCACAAAGGCTTCTCTTTGTCCGTCGCCCTCCACCGCAGCGGGATCTTCAATGCCCCAATGCGCGGTCATCGGATGTCCCGGCCAGATGGGACAGGTTTCCCCCGCGGCATTGTCGCAGACGGTAAAAATGAAATCGATGTGCGGAGCGTCCGGGCCTGAAAACTCGTCCCAGCTTTTCGAACGATATCCTTCATGGGGAAAGCCGAGGCTTTCGAGGACCTCCAATGCCATCGGATGCACCTTCCCCTTGGGAAAGCTGCCCGCGCTGAACGCCCGGAAGCGGCCTGCCCCGTCATGGTTCAGCAAAGATTCGGCGAGGATCGAGCGCGCCGAATTGCCGGTGCACAGGAACAGCACATTATAGACGCGCTCCGCCATGGTTCAGCAGCATCCCTTTGGTGCCGCCTCGACCTTGGGTGCGCAGCAGGCGGTGGCGGCGGCATTGTCGCCGGTGAGCTGGTCGAAATCGGGGCTGTCGCCATAGACGGTGGACGCGCCCTGCGTCAGGAATGCCTCCCACACCACGCCGTCGGGATCGGCAATCCAGCTTTTTTCCGATTTGGCGTAGCAGCAGGTCGTTGCGCCTTCTTCCAGCACCGGACCGCCCGCCTTTTTCAACCGGCCATAGACATCGGCGAGTTCCGCCCCGTCCTCGACCTGAATGCCCAGATGCTCGACACCCTTGGCCGCGCCTTCCTTGCGGGAAATGGCGAAGTTCACGCGGGGGTCCTCCAACATCCATTTGGCATAATCGGACTTGGCAACGCTGGGTTCAGTGCCAAAGAGCGCGGAGTAGAAGGCGACCGACTGGTCCAGATTGTCGACGCCGACATGTACATGCAGCCTTTTCATGCAGCATTCCTTTCTGTCTTGTTTGGGGTTTCGCAGGATGCCGCAGGCGCGCAGCTTTGCCCGCCGCAGCAATTTTCGGTGAGATAGGCCATCAACCCGCCCATCGCGGCATAGTCCGCGCTGTAAATCAGCGAACGGCTCTGCCGCTTTTGACGGATAAGGCCGGCATGGGTGAGTTGCGCGAGATGGAAGCTCATGGAAGAGGCCGGCGCGCCTACCGCTTCGGCAATGGCACCTGCCGGCAGCCCCGCCTCCCCCGCCTGCACCAGCAAGCGAAATGCGGCGAGGCGATGTTCCTGGGCCAGAGCGGCGAGAGCGCGAATGGTGGTGGTGCTGTCCATAATGAATCCATAATTCTATAATTATCGAATCATCGAATAAATTGCAGGCGGCATTTTGTCAACGGGTGGACTGGATTTTACCGGGCCATGCTGCCATCACCCCTGCTCATGTCGTTGATCGAACTTGCCGCCGTCCTGCTCGGCCTTGCCAATATCGTGCTGATTATCCGGCGCTCGGTGTGGAATTTCCCGGTCGCTGTGGTCATGGTGAGTCTCTATTTCTTCATCTTCCGTGATGCGCGGCTCTACAGCGATGCGGGGCTTCAGATCTTTTTCCTGATCGTCAATCTCTACGGCTGGTGGAACTGGCACCGCAGCAAGGGTGACGACGGCGCTGTGGTCGTCCGCCGCCTGCCCGCCATCGGCTATGCCATGTGGATCGCCGGATCTGTCGCGGCGATCTGGGCATGGGGCAGCTTCATGGGGGCCTATACCCAGACCGACTATCCCTATTGGGACGCCGCCGTCGCTATGCTGTCGGTGGCAGGACAGATTTTGATGGCGCGGCGTTTTGTCGAAAACTGGCACTGGTGGATCATCGTCAATCTGGTCTCCATCCCGCTTTATATCGCCAAGGGCCTGCACCTGACCGCCGGACTTTATGGCGTGTTTCTGGTGCTCGCCATTGGCGGGCTGGTGGCCTGGCGCAAGGCGGAGGTCGCCGGATGACGACGACGCGCATCTGCCTTCACGGTCCGGAAAGCACAGGCAAATCCACGCTTGGCACGCGGCTGGCGGCACATCTGGGGTGCGAGGTCGTGCCCGAATATGGCCGCGCCTATTGCGAGGCGCATGGCACCGATATCGGAATGGCCGAGCTTGTCCATATCGCGCAGCAGCAGGATGTAATGAACCGCGCCGCTGCCGCACGGGCGGCAGAGCTGGACATCAGACAGGTGCTGTTCGACACCGACCCCCTGATCACCGCCGTCTGGGCAGAGATGATGTTCGGGCAGCGCGACCCGTGGTTCGACAGCTTTTCCAGCTATGCGGACCTGTATCTGCTGCTCGATATCGACCTGCCCTTTGTCGACGACGGCCTGCGTGTCTACGGCAGCCCCGAACAGCGGCAGCGTTTTTTCGATCTGTGCAAGGCTGAACTCGACCGGCGCGGCGTGCCCTACGCCCTGATCCGCGGCACAGGCGATGCGCGTTTTGATGCGGCTTTGCGGGCGATTGATGTTTCCGCTTTTGGGGATAATCTCTAAATCTTTTCCAACGCCTCGCTCGCCGCGATCCACCGTGCTTCGGCGGCTTCCTGCGCAGCGACGATCTTGCCACGGCGCTGGGACAGTTCGCCCATAGTCAGGTCCTTATATTCATTCGCCGCCGATGCAGGGTCGAACATCGCACGGTCAATCGCGGACAGCACGACCTCCAGCTTCGCTAGATCCGCCTCGGCATCGCTGACCTCGCGTTTCAGCTTCGCCTGCGCCTCGCGCGCGGCGGCAGTGGCCTTCTTGTCTTCCTTGCGGTCGGCCTTCGACACCTTCTCCTTCGCCGGGCCCCTGCCCAGGATGAAGTCGGTATAATCCTCAATCGTACCGGTAAATTCAGTCGCCGTCCCGCCATCGACCAGCACCAGCCGGTCGGCGGTCAGTTCGAGCATATGGCGGTCATGGCTGACCAGCACGACGGTGCCGTCATATTCGTTCAGCGCCTGCACCAACGCCTCGCGCGCATCGACGTCCAAATGGTTCGTCGGTTCGTCGAGGATCAGCATATGAGGCGCATCGCGGGTGATCAGCGCCAGCGCCAGCCGCGCCCGCTCCCCACCCGAAAGCTTGCCGACCTTGGTCGTCGCCTTGGGCCCGGAAAAGCCGAAACGCCCCAGTTGCGCCCGCACCGCGCCGGGGGTCGCCCCCTTCATCTGGCGGGTCATATGCTCCAGCGGGGTGTCCTCACCGTCCAGCTCTTCCACCTGATATTGGGTGAAATAGCCGACGCGCATCTTGCCCGACGCCTGCATCGCGCCATCCATCGGCGTCAGCTGCGCCGCCAACAGGCGCGCCAGCGTCGTCTTGCCATTGCCGTTGCGGCCCAGAAGCGCGATGCGGTCATCGGGATCGATCCGCAGGTTCAGCCGCTGCAGCACCGGATTGCCGGGGGTATAGCCCACACTGGCAAGATCAAGCGTCACCAGCGGCGGCTTCAGTTCGTCCGGGCTCGGAAAATCGAAGCTCAGTGTCGGGTCGTCAACCATCGCCTGCACCGGCTGCATCTTTGCCAGCGCCTTGGCACGGCTCTGCGCCTGTTTTGCGGTCGACGCGCGGGCGGAGTTGCGCGCGATATAGTCCTGCAGCTTGGCCCGCTGCGCATCCTGCGCCGCCTTTGCCGCCGCCAGTTGCGCCGCCCGCTCGGCACGTTGCCGCTCGAAACTGTCATAACCCCCGGCATAGAGCGTCACCTGCCCGTTTTCGAGGTGCAGGATATGGTCGACGACATTGTTCAGCAGGTCGCGTTCATGGCTGATCACCACCATCATCGCGGGATAGCTTTTCAGGAAGTTTTCCAGCCACAGCGTCGCTTCCAGATCCAGATGGTTCGACGGTTCGTCGAGCAGCAGCAGGTCCGGCTGCGAAAACAGCAGAGACGCCAGCGCCACGCGCATTTTCCACCCGCCCGAAAAACTGTCGAGCGGACGGCCCTGCATTTCCTCGTCAAAGCCAAGGCCGACCAATATGCGCGACGCGCGCGCAGGGGCGGTATAGGCGTCGATAGCGATCAGCCGTTCGTGCACCTCGGCCATGCGGTCGGGGTCCAGCCCCTCCTGCTCGCTTTCCAGCATCAGTGCGGCCCGTTCGGTATCGGCGGCAAGCACGGTATCGAACGGCGTCGAATCCCCGGCCGGAGCCTCCTGCGCGATATAGCCGATGCGCGTGCCCTTGGGCATTTCGAGCGAACCGTCATCGGCCTCCAGCGAGCCGATCATCACCTTCATCAGGGTCGACTTGCCCGCCCCGTTCCGCCCGATCAGCCCCACCCGCCCATAAGGAGGCAGAGCCGCCGTGGCGCGGTCAAGGATAGTGCGTCCGCCAAGGCGCACGGTGATGCCGTTGAGATTTAACATGATGGGCGGCCCCGTAGCAGGGACAAAGCCCTATGTCACCGCATTCCGCACCGCAAATTCCGGCCGGCGATATTCGCCGCTTTCGACGATCTCGATCAGCATCTGCCCGGCGCTCCAGATATCGGCGTGGCTGAGGGTCAGCGGGGTCAGGCCGAAGCGCAATATGTCGGGGTCGCGGAAGTCGCCGATCACGCCGCGGGCGATCAGCGCCTGGACGATTTCATAAGCATGGGCATGGCGGAAGGAGATATGGCTGCCGCGTTTCACAGGGTCCTGCGGCGTCACGCATTCAAGGCCAGCGGCGGTTCCTGCGGCGTGGAATATGTCCCACAAGGCCGCCGACTTCGCCGTCACCTGCGCCATGTCGATCCCGTCCCACAGCGCCAGCCCGCTTTCCAGCGCGCCGAGGCCCAGCACCGACGGCGTGCCGGTCAGCCAGCGCTTCATCCCCGCCGCCGCCGCATAGCCATCGGCAAAGCCGAACGGTTCGGCATGGCCCATCCAGCCGGACAGCGGATTGTGCAACAGGTCCTGCCACCGCTTTGCCACATAAAGAAATGCAGGCGCGCCGGGGCCGCCGTTGAGATATTTGTACCCGCACCCCACCGCCAGATCAGCCCCCGCCGCGTTCAGATCGACCCCCACCGCGCCCGCACTATGGCTAAGGTCCCAGCAGACCAGCGCACCTGCATCCTGCGCCGCCTTGGTCCAGCCCGCCATGTCGAACCGCTCCGCCGTCTTGTAATGCACATGGGTGAGCAGCAGCAGCGCCGTATCCGCGCCGAGGGCATCCGCCAGCGCCCCGCGCTCCACCACGCGCAGTTCCGCGCCCGCAACCGCCGCCACCGCGCCCTCGGCAATATGCAGATCGGTCGGGAAATTCCCCGCCTCGCTGACCACCACCTTGCGCGCCGGATCGCGCTGCTGAGCCTGTCGAAGGGCCGCGACGATCAGCTTGTAGAGATTGACCGAAGTCGAATCCGCCACAATTACCTCGTCCGCCTCCGCCCCGATCAGCGGCGCGATCATCGCGCCCACGCGGGCCGGCGCGTCGATCCAGCCCTCGTTCCAGCTGCGGATCAGCTGCTCGCCCCAGGCCACGCGCACCAGCTCCCCCGTCGCTTCGATTGTCGCTCTCGGCAATTGCCCCAGCGAATTGCCGTCGAGGTAAATCAGCCCCTCGCCCTGCACAAAGCGGTCACGACAGGGCGCCAGCGGGTCCGCCGCATCCAGCGCAAGCGCCTCCTCCAACGTCACTTCTTCGCGTCCTTCAGGCCAAAGGCTTTCAATATCACCGCCCGCTGCTTCGCCCAGGATATCGTGTCGGGCGCGATCAGCTCGGCATGCCCCTCCCCCGCCGTGGTCACCATCTCGGCCCCATAGGCCGCGCCGAAGGATGGCGGCGCGATGCTGTCGCGGGCATTGTTGAACTGCAGCTCGCGCGCGCGGCCCTTGGGCATTTCGGGTGGCGAGGTGCGCGCAAATTCGCCCCGCGCCATCTGGACCGCCGCCTCCGCCCCGCAGCCATGATCGGGCAGCGTCGTCTGCGCACGCAGATCGGGCAGCCCGCCCTGCGATATGGCAAGGTCGACCTTCAACGGCCTGTCCCCGCGCAAGGCATCCCCCTTCGCCAGCCCCCAGCGCCGCGCCAGCCACAGCGTCAGATGCCCGCCCGCCGAATGGCCGATGACCACCACAGGCGCGCCGGTCTTGAACCCATATTCCCGCCCGCGCAGCGCGAACAAATCCGCCGCAGCCGCCACGTCGAGATAGGTCCCAGGATAGCCGCCGCCCCGGTCCACACCGCGATACTCGATATTCCACACGCCCACACCATGCGACCGCAGGTCACCCGCAATCCAGTTCATGATATCGCGCTCGGCAATCCCGGTTTGCCAGCATCCGCCATGGATCATCACCACCGCCGGATGCGGCCCCGTTCCCGCCGGTTTCCACACATCCACCACCTGCAAGGCATCCGCGCCATAGCGGACCGTCGCATCGGGCATAGGCTTTGGCCGCGAAAGCAGGTCCTTCCAGGTCATCAGCGGCTTGCCCACATCCGCCGTCATCTCCGCCGCATGCGCCGCATCCGCCGCCGCATCCGCCGCCCGAGGCCCAACCGCCTGCCCCGCACAACCCGCAACCGCCATCGCACCCAGGAACAGCCCAGCAAAAATCGCCCGTTTCATATCGCCAAAACTCCCCATATCCGCCGTGGCCCACGCTGCGAAATCTCCAGTAACTTTATATAATCGGGTGATTTTTACAATGTTTCTGGAAAATTCTAAAAACTGTGTCACATCGGGTGAATGGCATCTAATAATGTAATCGGTATCCCCACCGACGATAGTGACTTTGAAGACAAGTGCGTTGCGCTGTTCGCTTGCGTTTGCGGTGACCCAAACTTCAAGAAAATTGGAACTGGCGGCAAGAACCAAGGTGGCCTTGATTTAATCGGTACCCGGAATCAAAATCCTGAAGTTGCAGTTGGCGTTCAGTGTAAACTTATTACAAAACGTGGAAAACTCGATCTGAATCAGATTACATCAGATATTGAACGAGCCTTATTATTTGACCCCCCATTGTCGGAAATTTACGTTGCAACGACCGCGTCTGACGACATCAAATATGATCAGCTAGCGCTAAAATTGCGGCAGAAGCAAAAAAAAGCAGGCCGAATAGTAGACATTCAAATCTGGGGCTGGGATACCCTTCAGGGTCACATTCGCAAATACGCCGATGCACGGAACGCATTTGACCCTGATTACAGCGCTTCGACCCAAATATTGCTGAACACGACATTTGAGACTTTGGCCGGCGTGAATGAAGCGCGATCGACGCTCGCATTGATCGAAAGCGAAAAGTCCGAATCCTCAGTAAAAATTTCCGAACTCCATGCTGCGTTCGTCACCGGGGACACGACTGAACGTGTCGAAATTGAAAAATTGTTAGATAATCAGATAGATGGATTCCGAAACCTTTTAAATAATGGTAGACCACGGTCAGCGCTGACTCTCCTTGAGGATTTTGAGGCGCATCTACCAAGCAACGCTTCGGCAGCAATAAGGTCGCGTGTCAGGGCAAATATCGGATTTGCGAAGCTAAAGTTGAGCGACGACCAAGGTTGTGCAATTGCTCTACGCCAAGCGTTCGAGATAAATCCGGGGGACGCTAAGGCACAGGCAAATAGCTTGCTCGCAGATATTTTGGACGGCCATATAGATACGGCATTAGCCAGAGCCAAAATGATGGTTGGACAATCCCCGCCAAATACGTTCGCGGCAAGTTATATTTATCAAGCCGCGTCGGCATTGGAAGCAGATATTGAGGCAGACGACATTGTACCTTCTGAGCTTAGGGTAGACGAAAATTCCGGAATAAATCGCGTCAACTACTACCGAAAACATCGTGGCGACACTTGGTGGACGGTTGCCCGAGAGTTAGCCGATAGCTTGCCCAATAATGAAATAGCACAGCGCTTTGATGCAGAAGCAAAGCTCGAGCAAGCACTTCGTTACCATCAACTACCGGCAACGACTAAAGGCGGTGCAAGCCGACGGGAGCAAATAACTCTGGCAGCTTTAGCTCTTCAGAAGCACTGGGACGTTGTTCGAAATTACGAAAATGCCTCTGATGAGGTTTGGCTAAGTGTAGGGATAAATTTATCCACTGCGTATCGCGCCTTACGCGATTTTAAAAACGCGGAGACCATCATTGGTCAAGCTGCAAATATCGACCCAAACAATATTGAAGTATTGTTAGCCGGAGCACATCTTGATCTAATTTTCGATCGCGCACAGGATGCGGTAACAAAGGCAGAAGGCCTGCCAGATTCCCCATCGCGTACTATAGTATTGGCATCAGCATACGGAGAACTAGACCGCTGGGACGAAGCGGTTAATTTGATTACGCCGGAGCGGCTTTCCGCGATTGCTCCGGATGACCGTGCGCTAGTCGATTGTATTCTGGTACGAGGACAAGCAGAAGCAACAACAGAGGACGAAGCGCAGCTGCTTATCAAAAGGTTGCTAGATCGATGGCCTAATGACAACCGAGTAAGAATAGTGGCTGCAGATTTAGCCTATAGAAAAGCGCCAGAGATTGCTGCCGAACTATTGCAAACCGCAACTTCCAATCTTTCGAACGATTCTCGTTATGCTGACAGGGTCATGGTCGCAGAATGTGCATTGCGTCATAACGATTTTGGTTCCGTTATTGCTGCTTTGGACGGATTTATCGAAACTGAGGTATTAAACGAGCCGCTTTCTTGGCTAGCACTAGCATTTGTTAACAGCCCCATCCGGCCGAGAACAGCAGAGTTTTTCGCGGAGCTTGGTCCGGATGTGATATCGACGCCGCGTTTTGCTCGCTTGGCAGGTTTCCTAGACTGTCATCGTGGCGAGCTTCGCTCTGCTGAACGTCATCTGTCATTAGCTTTCTCTGGAGATCCAACCGATCTCCGTTCGCTTTTGATGTTGCAGAGCACGCTTGAGCGTTCCGGGAAAAGGGAGGAAGCCAAGAAGCTGGTTGTTGAAATTGACGAATACAAACTTGAAGGAGACCCTCGAGACCAAATGATGCTCTCGGCCATACTAGGACACTATGGCGAGTCAGAGCGCGCTCTTAAATTGGGGTATTTGGTAGCTGCTTACAATCGCAACGATGAGCGCATTGCCTGCCGCTATCCTGGCATGTTGTTTTCAAGCAAAGCCCAAGGGGCGCTGGTGAAGCGTGGCGGCACAATAGAAGTTGGGGATTGGTTCCTACTTAAATCTCCCGATGGTGAACAAATTGAAGGGCTAATATCAACCGATGATACGCCCGAGATCCAGAATTTCAGTCCTGACCATGCGTTCGCAATTCAGATTGTCGGGGCATCTCAAAACCAAATTATTTCCATCGAACAACCTTTCAGTAAGCCAAAGGATTTTTTGGTAGAGGAAGTAAAGAGCAAATACCTTTGGCTACTGGACGATATCACTCGATCTCACGCCACCCGCTTCCCCGGCTCAGTCTCCATAGGGACGATGACGATGCAAGATGGTGACATTCAACCTGTGTTGGATGTAGTGAAGGCTTCCGTCGAATCCGACCGCGCGATCTTGGAATTTTACGAGCAACAGCCTGTTCCGATCGAGTTACTTGCCGCAATGCATAATAAAAGCCCAATCTCGGTTGCGGAGTTGATTTTACACTACGGCGGCGAAATTGACACATGCGTTGGGTCAAACGAAGAGCGTGAGATTGCAATGCAACTTGCACGGCAGGCGGCTGGGAAAGGGGCTGTGATCGACACAGATACGGCTTGGTGTCTTTTACATTTTGATCTTCTGGAACCATTCAGAAATCATTTCGGTAAGTTGGTTATCGCGCAGTCAACGATCGACGATTTGCTGGAAATTCGAGGCAGAGAAGAACTCAATCTCGATCAAGAATATTTAACTCTAGGTTTCGAAGGCGAGCAAGCAGTTCGCCAAATTCATTCGCCGGACGAAACTAAGGTGCGAGTGGCAGGAATCGGACAAGCAATCGACAAATTGAGAGAATACTGTGAGATACTCCCAATCGATGGCTTTGACGACATCGAGTTCACTTCACTATTGCATCATGAAACGATTGCGCAATCCCTCCATGCGATTCAGCTTTCTAAGCATCACGCCCTTTTCTTGTTAAGCGATGACATCCGACTGCGACAAATGAATGAAGTTTACGGCAGCAAAAAATCCGGATGGATACAAGCGACCGCTCAATTATTAGCTTCGAATGCTCAAATCGACGCCCGCGCTTATGCAAAAGTTGTTGGGAATTTAGCTGCACGAAAACATGGGTACGTTTCTGTGAATGGAGAAACGCTAGTTGGCGTATTGTGCATGGAGACCCCACACGCAGACGCTTATTTCAATCTTGTTGCAGAATACATCGGCGGACCAAAAGCAGAAATTCTTTCTCATGTTTCTGTGGTTGCCGACTTCATGTGTAGGGTATGGAGTAGTTCTGTAAGTTCATGGCGAAAGGGGCGTGCATGCGGCAAGTTGATCGAAAGCCTAATTCGGCATCGAAATGAAGATTGGCCGGGAATATTGGCGCTGTTGGAGCGACAGATCACTAACGTGCATGTGAGCGTCGATATGCGACCAGACCATGGAAAAGCTTACCTTAACGATTGGATCGACGGCCATTTCTCTCGTCCTTCCTTTAATCGCTTTATGAAAAGCATCCTCGCTAAGAAAAAAAGAAATGGGAGCTAGGTGGAGCTGAACATTCCTAAAAGAATATCTACTCCTCACCCATCCGCAACGCCGCAATAAACGCCTCCTGCGGAATGCTCACATTCCCATGTTGACCTCTGGTCGCCTAACGGCCCCCCGCATCCGCAATGAGAGAATACCTACTCTTCGCCCATCCGTAGCGCAGCGATGAAAGCTTCCTGAGGGATCGATACGTTTCCGTATTCTCTCATTCTAGCCTTGCCCTTCTTCTGCTTCTCCAGCAGCTTCTTCTTGCGCGAGATATCGCCGCCGTAGCACTTCGCCGTCACGTCCTTGCGCATGGCGGCGATGGTTTCGCGGGCGATGACTTTGCCGCCGATCGCTGCCTGGATGGGGATTTTGAACAGGTGACGGGGGATCAGGTCTTTTAGGCGTTCGCACATGCCGCGGCCGCGGGATTCGGCGGTGCCGCGGTGGACGATCATGCTGAGCGCGTCGACGGGGTCGCCGTTGACGAGGATGCTCATCTTCACAAGGTCCCCTGCCCGATGCCCGATCTGGTGGTAATCGAACGAGGCATAGCCGCGCGAAATGCTCTTCAACCGGTCGTAGAAATCGAACACCACTTCGTTGAGCGGCAGTTCATAGACCAGCTGCGCCCGGCCGCCGACATAGGTGAGCTGTTTCTGCACCCCGCGGCGGTCCTGACAGAGTTTCAGGATGGAGCCCAAATATTCGTCGGGGCAATAGATGGTCGCCTCGATCCACGGTTCCTGAATTTCCTCGATACGGTTGACGTCGGGCATGTCGGCGGGGTTGTGCAACTCCATCGTCCGCGCTTCGTCGGTCTTGCTGCGGCTGAGCTGTAGCTTGTAGACCACCGACGGCGCGGTGGTGATAAGGTCGAGGTCAAATTCGCGCGACAGCCGTTCCTGAATGATCTCCAGATGGAGCAGCCCCAAAAAGCCGCAGCGGAAGCCGAAGCCCAAGGCGGCGCTGCTTTCGGTTTCGAAGCTGAACGATGCGTCGTTGAGGCGCAGCTTGCTGATGCTTTCGCGCAGCTTTTCAAAGTCCGCGGCGTCGGTCGGGAACAGGCCGCAGAAGACGACCGGCTGCACTTCCTTGAACCCGGGCAGCGGTTCGGCGGCGGGGCGCTTGGCATCGGTGATGGTGTCGCCGACGCGGGTCTGCGCGACTTCCTTGATCTGCGCGGTGATGATGCCGACTTCGCCCGCGGCGATTTCGGTCAATATCTCCAGCTTTGGCCGCATGCAGCCGACGCGGTCGACCAGATGCTTGGTGCCAGCCGCCATGAACTGGATTTCCTGGCCCTTTTTGATCACGCCGTCGATGACGCGGATCAGGATGACAACGCCGAGATAGGGGTCATACCAGGAATCGACCAGCATCGCCTTTAACGGCGCGTTGCGGTCGCCCTTGGGCGGGGGGATGCGGGTGACCACCGCCTCCAGCACCTCGTCAATGCCAATGCCGGACTTCGCGCTGGTCAGCACGGCGTTGTCGGCGGGAAGTCCGATGATTTCCTCAATCTCCGCCTTTACCTTGTCGACCTCTGCCGCTGGCAGGTCGATCTTGTTGATGACGGGCACGATTTCATGGTCATGCTCGATCGACTGGTACACATTGGCGAGCGTCTGCGCCTCCACCCCTTGCGCCGCGTCGACGACCAGCAATGCGCCTTCACACGCGGCGAGGCTGCGCGATACTTCATAGGCGAAGTCGACATGGCCCGGCGTGTCCATCAGGTTCAGCTGATAGGCAATGCCGTCCTTTGCGGTGTAATCGAGCCGCACCGTCTGCGCCTTGATCGTGATGCCGCGTTCCTTTTCAATCTCCATATTGTCGAGCACCTGGCTCGTCATTTCGCGCGCGCTGAGGCCGCCTGTCTGCTGGATCAGCCGGTCGGCCAGCGTCGATTTGCCATGGTCGATATGCGCAATGATGGAAAAGTTGCGGATGCGGGAGAGTTCAGTCATGGACGCGCCCCTAGCAGGGCTGTCCTGCCCCATCAAGCATGGAGGAAATCCTGTAACATGGCCCCTCACCCCTGCTCATATTCGCTCCAGTCCTGCGGCCCGTTGATCAGCTCCCACGCCGCACGTTTTTCGGGGTCCTGCGCGATGGCCACCATGCGCGGCCGCTCCATCGCCTTGACCTTGCGGATGATCTCCGCCTTCGCCGCTTCGACATCGACAGGCTTGTGCCATTTGGCGCGCTTTTCCTGCCACTCCTGCTTCCATTCCTTTTTCCATTCGCGCTTCAGCCGTTTCATCCGCGCCGCACCCGCCGCGCCGCCATAGACCGCATGCATCAGACCGCCTGACACCGCATATTTCCGGGGGTTATGGTGCGCGACCAGCCACATCATCAACCGGTGGTCAAAACGCCGCCGTTCGCCGACCAGATGGCCATTATGGTAGACATATTCGGGCGTGCCGTTGATGGCATGGTCGACCAGAAGGTCGATCACCCGCCCCACCCCGAAATCCAGCGCCCGCCCCCACGCCTTGGCAAAGCTGCCCCCTTCAGGCCGGTTCCGCAGATAATAAAAGGCGGCGAGCGTATTCCCCGTCGCCTTCGCCGCCAGCGAGACACGCCCGGTTTCGGCGAGCACACGGATAAAGACCCGCTGCTTCATGGCCGTAATCTGCCCCCGCCCCCCGCGCAGCAGAACAGGTTCAAATTCCAGCTTGTCCGGAAGAGTAATATCCGCCGCATCCCCCAACCATTCGTCCCCCTTGGGCAAGGCGGGAAGGATTTCGATTTCAAGATCGGGGGTGGAGGTGCGCGGAGCGGGGGTTGTTTTGGATTGGTTCGTCATTTGACGATTTGTAACCGATATGGTTAGTTGTAGGAAAGAGTGTTTTTCGGTGCCAAATCAGTTTATATCAACCGAGATGCGTCGATATTTTATACGTTCGGCCGCCTTTGTTGCGATGACAACCCTTTCCGCGTGCACCGAAGATCCCTTAACATGCGCCGAGAAATACTCGCATGAATTTGTGGGCGTTGCATTTTTGATCGGCAACGAACAACTGCTGTTTGAAGGTTCGGATGACTGCTCAGTACTGGTGACGATCCCCCAAAATGACGCCCAGCGCCTGATTGATGCGGCTGCCACCTCCGATTACGAAGGCCCCATAAAGCCGGTTAATCTCTCAATTCGCGGAAAGCTAAAGTTGGAGCGGGATAGTAAAGGCTGGGTACGCATTTTTCATACCGAAGCGATCAATAATATTGATGTGTCAGTTAGCAAAAGAGACGCCCAAGCTGCTTCTATCATCGCATTTGGCAGTCGCGATCCCAACTATTCCAGAGACGATGTAAGCATGTTGCCTTAAAGCTGGCCTTGACCAGAAAATGACCCGACGGCAGCTAACGAAGGCGTGAAATAGTCGCCTTAATGGCAGCTTTGTTGTGGGAAGCAGACGGGCTAATGTTCACTCGCGTAGTGTTAGATCCCCAATTAATTTTAACTTACCTCCCCGTTGCTCAAAGGCTTTAGGGCTTTCAGTTCTGATAGCGAAGCAGTCCGCGCCGCACCTCGGGCAAGCGAACACAAGGCGAGCTGGCGAATACACTTTCTTGTATTCTTGAAACGACAACCCAGCAGGGATATCCTCTTGATCTATCCGGCGTAGGTGCACGAACCGCAAATCGTCTCGTTCGAGTAATTTGTTGATACGGCTCTCAAACATATCGGATGGTTGGTTAAACGTTTCGCCGGTTTTCAGCTCAGCGAGCACAACTTCTGCCGATATAATGCTGGATAGCGAACCTAGATCAGCAGTTACCATATCAGTATCGCCGATAAATGTGACATAGGGTGTTAAGTGCCCCTCGGTTTCGCACCTTAATGTCGAGACATTTGCTTCAATACATCGAGTCATTTGAGTGGTATTAGCGCAACCGCAATTGTCTGCAATGTTGTCGTGTCCCGAAAGTCCGCTTTTATCTCAATTTGCCGGAAAGCTGCCCTTCATTCAGGCAATGAACCAACGGCAGCTAATGAAGGCGTAAAATAGTGGACGGAATGGCAGCTTTGTTGTGGGTTTCTGACATCACACGGTGAACCCGACGTAGGCTATAAGCCCTTCGACCGTTTCCGGCAAAACGCCTTGAGCCTCTAGTTCGCCCAAGTTTACGCTCCTCCACCTCTTGCCAACACGAGCACGACGGCTCTCAAGTATCGCCTTAGCCATCCGAGTGAGCCACGCCTTGATAATCGCTTCGCCGTCAACGCGATCTTCACGGGCTCGAATGCTCACGTTACCGTGCTGGTCCGCCTCCATAATCAGCTTTTGCCCAGCCCCTGAAAAGACGGCACATTCGACGCTTTCGGCCCAATGTTCGAGATACGCGCGTGCATCTGTGAGGTTACGGAAGACATCCACGTCTCCCGGGCAATTTTCATCGGGTCCGTCGTTAACTAGAACGATGTCATGCAGCCAAGTAAGGGATGTCATTGCACTTGTTTGCCCCACAAGAGCGATGTCTGCAATGTTGTCGTGTCTTGATATTCCGGTTGTGCACCCCAATTGTGAAAAGCAGACAGCAGCCTACTTGCGCCCCCACGAACCGATTGCGGACAGCGGCGTCGACTGATAGTCCCCATTATGGAACGCGTGGGGGAGGAAATACATGTGTCCGGCAAAGCTAAGGCCAGCCTGTGGTGCTGCATCACTGGTCATGCTCGTGACAGGTTTTTCCCCAGCATTTGCGCAAACGGAACCGGCGGGTGCGGGGGACGCTTCCCATTCTGCGCCATGCGAATTGCATGTCTGGCCAACGGATAAATTTGTCGTCACCGAAAATCTGGGTGGCGCCAATTTGGGGCTTGCGGGCGCGCTGCTGATCGTGGACGCAGCGATAAGGGCTTTCGTGTCAGGATGATTGCTCTATAGCTTCGGCTATGGAGCTGATTTTCGAGTTCATTTTCCAGTTTGTAGTAGAGATATTGCTGCAGGCGTTTCTGGAAATGCTGGTTGAACTTGGTTTCAGGAGCACGGCCGACACGCTGAAGCAGCCCCGAAATCCTGCATTGTCGACCATCGGCTTTGCGATATTGGGCGCCATCGCCGGCGGCTTAAGTCTCTTGATATTGCCACACTCGGCCATTCAGGACCCCGATTTCCGCCGCGCAAACCTCTTTCTCACACCCATATTGGTAGGCCTTATCATGATGCTTGTTGGCACCATCCGGGAAAAGAAAGGACAAAATCTGGTGCACCTTGATAAGTTCGGATATGCCTTCGTTTTTGCGTTCGCGATGGCGCTTGTGCGCTATATCTGGGCTGCTTGAACTCCACTATCGCGCTTTAGGCACCTCCTTATAGATTATTGCCCGATCGCCTTAGATTGCGGCATCGACCGCATCGGTACAGGCCGCCTTTCGCGAAAATCTGCTGAAGTTCGCAAAAGACAAGCTGAAGCGGTAGACCCCCACCCTCCTTGCCCCACCCCCCTTGACCCCCATCCCCTCGGGCTCTATAGCAAATCCAACATCCAAACCGCCGGGAACAGTTACGTCGTCGCGTAGGCGTGGCTAAGGCATTGGCGGGGCCGGATTTTCACATCGCGAAACGGCTGCACGGCAGGACCCGAATCCGGGGCTGTTGCCATGCGGCCTTTTCGCGTCTTGTGGAGCCCCACACGCGCCTGACACTTTTTGTAACTGAGGCAAAGCACCTTATGGCATCTCGTACCGCTCCTGCGACAATCTCGCGTCAAAAGCGTATCCGTAAAATTTTCGGTGACATCCATGAAGTCATCGACATGCCCAACCTGATCGAAGTCCAGCGCGAAAGCTATGAGCAGTTTTTGCGTTCCGACCCGTCGATCGGTTATGTATCGGGCCTTGAAAAGACGCTGCGCAGCGTTTTCCCGATCAAGGATTTCGCAGGCACTTCGGAACTGGACTTTGTCCATTACGAACTGGAAGAGCCGAAATATGACGTCGAAGAGTGCCGCCAGCGCGGGATTACCTATGCGGCGCAGATGAAGGTCACTTTGCGCCTAATCGTGTTCGAGGTTGACCCCGACACCGAAGCGCGCTCGGTCCTCGATATCAAGGAGCAGGACGTCTATATGGGCGACATGCCGTTGATGACGCATAACGGCACCTTCTTCATCAACGGTACGGAACGCGTTATCGTATCGCAGATGCACCGTTCGCCGGGCGTTTTGTTCGACCATGACCGGGGCAAGACCCACTCATCGGGCAAATATCTGTTTGCCGCACGCGTCATTCCCTATCGCGGTTCGTGGCTCGACTTCGAATTTGATGCCAAGGACATCGTCAACGTGCGTATCGACCGCAAGCGCAAGCTGCCGGTGACCACGCTTCTCTATGCGCTCGGCCTGAACGACGAAGAGATCCTCAACCACTTCTATGACCGCGTGACCTTTGAACGTGGCAAGGGCGGATGGAAGATTCCGTTCAACGCCGAACAATGGCGCGCGTCGAAGCCGATGTTCGACATTGTCGATGCAAAATCGGGCGAAGTCATTTTCCCGGCTGGCCAGAAGGTTACCCCGCGTGCGGCCAACAAGGCGGTGAAGGACGGGCTTGAAACCCTGCTGATCCCGACCGAGGAAATTTTTGGCCGCTATTCGGCCTTTGACCTGATCGATGAAAAGACAGGCCGCATCTATGTCGAGGCGGGCGATGAAATCACCGCCGAAAACCTCGAAATGCTGGACAAGGCGGGCATCGATGCCATCGAACTGCTCGACATCGACCATGTCATCACCGGCGCCTGGATGCGCAACACGCTGAAGGCCGACAAGGCCGAGAACCGCGACATGGGCCTTGATGCCATCTACCGCGTCATGCGCCCGGGCGAGCCGCCCACGCGCGAAACGGCAGAGGCGCTGTTTGCCGGGCTCTTCTTTGATGCTGACCGTTATGACCTGTCGGCTGTGGGCCGCGTCAAGCTGAACATGCGTCTGGGCCTTGATGCCGAAGACACGCTGACCACGCTGCGCACCGAAGATATTCTTGCGGTGGTCAAGGAACTGGTCAACCTGAAGGATGGCAAGGGCGAAATCGACGATATCGACAATCTCGGCAACCGCCGCGTGCGTTCGGTGGGCGAATTGCTCGAAAACCAGTATCGCGTCGGACTTCTGCGGATGGAGCGTGCCGTCAAGGAACGCATGTCAAGTGTAGACGTCTCCACAGTGATGCCGAATGACCTCATCAACGCCAAGCCGGCGGTGGCTGCGGTGCGCGAATTCTTTGGTTCGTCGCAATTGTCGCAGTTCATGGACCAGACCAATCCGCTCTCCGAAGTGACGCACAAGCGCCGCGTTTCGGCCCTTGGACCGGGCGGTCTGACCCGCGAACGCGCCGGCTTCGAAGTCCGCGACGTCCATCCGACCCATTATGGACGCATCTGCCCGATTGAGACGCCGGAAGGCCCGAACATCGGCCTGATCAACAGCCTGGCAAGCTTCAGCCGGGTTAACAAATACGGCTTCATCGAAACCCCCTACCGCAAAGTTATCGACGGCAAGGTGACCGATGAAGTGGTCTATCTCTCGGCAATGGAAGAACAGAAAAACACCATCGCCCAGGCCAACGCAGAGCTGAACGAAGACGGAAGCTTCGCCGAAGAACTCATCTCGGCCCGAGAAGCAGGCGAATTCCTCATGGCACCCCGGGACCAGATCACCCTGATGGACGTCAGCCCCAAGCAGCTGGTTTCGGTTGCTGCATCGCTGATCCCCTTCCTGGAAAACGATGACGCCAACCGCGCTCTGATGGGATCAAACATGCAACGCCAGGCTGTGCCTCTGCTCCGGGCAGAAGCTCCGTTTGTCGGCACCGGCATGGAAGAAACCGTAGCCCGGGATTCCGGCGCCGCGATCGCAGCCCGCCGTACTGGTATCGTCGACCAAGTGGACGCAACCCGCATCGTAGTCCGCGTAACCGGCGAAATCGAACCCGGCCAATCCGGCGTGGACATCTACACGCTTCAAAAGTTCCAGCGTTCAAACCAGAACACCTGCATCAACCAAAAGCCGTTGGTTAAGGTTGGTGACGTTATCGAAGCAGGTGACATCATCGCAGACGGTCCTTCAACCGAACTGGGTGAACTGGCACTTGGCAAGAACAGCCTCGTGGCGTTCATGCCCTGGAACGGTTATAACTATGAAGACTCGATCCTCATTTCGGAACGTATCGTTAAGGACGACGTATTCACCTCGATCCATATTGAAGAGTTCGAGGTTATGGCCCGCGATACAAAGCTGGGACCGGAAGACATTACCCGCGATATACCGAACGTCGGCGAAGAAGCACTGCGCAGCCTTGACGAGGCGGGCATTGTTTATATCGGCGCCGAAGTACATCCTGGCGATATCCTAGTCGGTAAAATCACGCCGAAGGGCGAAAGCCCGATGACGCCGGAAGAAAAACTGCTTCGCGCCATTTTCGGTGAAAAGGCCAGCGATGTCCGCGATACTTCGCTGAAGCTGCCTCCCGGCGTTGCCGGTACGGTTGTGGAAGTCCGCGTTTTCAACCGTCATGGTATCGACAAGGACGAGCGTGCGATGGCAATCGAACGCGAAGAGATCGAACGCCTCGCAAAAGACCGCGAGGACGAACGTTCGATTTTGAACCGTGCGACATATAACCGCCTAAAAGACATGCTTATCGGACAAACCGCGGCAGCGGCACCGAAGGGCCTGAAAAAGGGCGATAAAATTACCGAGGAAAACCTGGCGGAAGTTGAACGTCACGAATGGTGGAAGATCGCCGTTGCCGACGACAAGGTCCAAGGTGATCTGGAAGCGGTCAAAGTCCAGTACGACGATGCCGTCAAGCTGATCGTCGAGAAGTTCGAAGACCGGCGTGAGAAGCTAGAACGTGGTGACGAACTGGCACCTGGTGTTCTGAAAATGGTCAAGGTTTTTGTCGCGGTGAAGCGCAAGCTGCAACCGGGCGATAAGATGGCCGGACGGCACGGAAACAAGGGTGTTATCTCGCGGATTTTACCGCAGGAAGATATGCCCTTCCTCGCCGACGGAACGCCTGTCGACATCGTGTTGAACCCGCTTGGTGTGCCTTCGCGTATGAACGTCGGTCAGATTTTCGAAACCCATTTAGGTTGGGCCGCACGCGGACTTGGCATGCAGGTCAAGGATGCACTCGAAGAATGGCGCCTGGCAAATCCGAACCCGGAAGCAGCAGCACCGCCTGAGGCGGTTCGGGAACGGCTGATTAACGCCTATGGCGAAGATTATGCGAAGGAAATCGCTGCACGTAGCGATACGGACATCCTCGAACTGGCTGGTAACGTTGTTACTGGTGTACCCATGGGTACCCCAGTGTTTGATGGTGCGCGGGAAGCCGATGTAACCAACATGCTGCAACTCGCGGGATTGGATGGTTCCGGCCAATCCGATCTCTATGACGGTCGTACAGGCGATAAATTCGACCGTAAGGTCACCGTGGGCATCATATATATGCTCAAACTGCATCACCTGGTTGATGACAAGATCCATGCCCGTTCTATCGGGCCTTACAGTCTTGTCACCCAACAACCACTGGGCGGTAAGGCTCAGTTTGGTGGCCAGCGTTTCGGAGAAATGGAGGTCTGGGCGCTTCAAGCTTATGGTGCCGCATACACCTTGCAGGAAATGCTGACGGTCAAATCGGATGACGTGATTGGTCGTACCAAGGTTTATGAAGCGATCGTCAAAGGTGACGATACTTTCGAGGCCGGTATTCCCGAAAGCTTTAACGTTCTGGTCAAAGAAATGCGTTCGCTGGGTCTGAATGTAGACCTTAAAGCACTGGACGCTCTTGCGGAAGAAGATGGCAACGATCTTGCGGAGGCAGCCGAATAAGCAGAGCCGGGCGGAAGTAATTCCGCCCCCTGCCACCCTGCCCCACGGATTTCATGGGCCTTGCCCAATGAGGAAATGAAGATGAACGAACTATCCAAATTCAACAATCCGATCGCCAAGGTCGAAACTTTTGACCAGATCCAGATCGGGATCGCGTCGCCTGAAAAAATTCGCAGTTGGTCTTTCGGCGAAATCAAAAAGCCCGAAACCATCAACTATCGTACATTCAAACCCGAGCGCGACGGCCTTTTCTGCGCCCGCATTTTTGGTCCCGTCAAGGACTATGAGTGCTTGTGCGGCAAGTATAAACGCATGAAATATAAGGGTGTTGTCTGCGAAAAGTGCGGTGTCGAAGTTACTGTAACCAAGGTACGTCGTGAGCGTATGGGCCATATCGAGCTCGCCGCGCCGGTAGCCCATATCTGGTTCCTGAAATCGCTACCTTCACGCATCGGCCTTTTGCTCGACATGCAATTGAAGCAGCTTGAGCGCGTTCTGTATTTCGAAAACTATATCGTCACCGAACCAGGTTTGACTGCATTAGAGAAGTTCCAGCTTCTTAGCGAAGACGAATTGCTGGATGCTCAAGACGAATATGGTGAAGATGCGTTCTCCGCGTCTATCGGTGCCGAAGCCGTCAAGACCATGTTGATGGATCTTGATCTGGAGCAAGAGCGCACCGATTTGCTCGACGAGCTTGCGACAACGAAGTCGGAACTGAAGCCGAAGAAGATCATCAAGAGGCTGAAGGTTGTGGAAAGCTTCATTGATTCCGGCAACAAGCCTGAATGGATGATCCTCGACGTCATTCCGGTCATTCCGCCAGAATTGCGACCGCTGGTACCACTGGATGGCGGCCGGTTTGCAACGTCCGATCTGAATGATCTTTATCGTCGCGTTATTAACCGGAACAACCGTTTGAAGCGTCTAATCGAGCTGCGCGCGCCGGACATTATCGTCCGCAACGAAAAACGCATGTTGCAAGAGGCAGTCGATGCTCTGTTCGATAATGGACGCCGTGGTCGCACTATCACGGGTGCCAACAAACGTCCGTTGAAGTCACTGTCGGACATGCTCAAAGGCAAACAGGGCCGTTTCCGCCAAAACCTCTTGGGTAAACGCGTCGACTATTCGGGTCGTTCAGTTATCGTGACTGGCCCCGAACTTAAACTGCACCAGTGCGGCCTACCCAAGAAAATGGCTTTGGAACTGTTCAAGCCGTTCATCTACTCACGCCTTGATGCAAAGGGTCTTTCAATGACCTTGAAGCAGGCGAAAAAGTGGGTCGAAAAGGAACGCAAGGAAGTCTGGGACATTCTGGATGAAGTCATTCGCGAACATCCCGTTCTTTTGAACCGTGCACCGACCCTTCACCGTTTGGGCATTCAGGCGTTCGAGCCTGTTCTGATCGAAGGTAAAGCAATCCAGCTTCACCCGCTGGTCTGCTCGGCCTTTAACGCCGACTTCGACGGAGACCAGATGGCCGTACACGTTCCACTGAGCCTTGAGGCGCAGTTGGAAGCCCGCGTTCTGATGATGTCCACAAACAACATTCTTTCGCCGGCAAATGGTAAGCCGATTATCGTCCCTTCACAGGATATGGTTCTCGGTCTTTATTATTTGTCGATGGATCGTAAGGGCGAGCCCGGCGAAGGCATGATGCTGTCTGATATGGCAGAAGTACATCAAGCCCTGGAAGTTGGTGCCGTTACGCTGCACTCTAAAATCGTTGCCCGCGTCCCGCAGACCGGTGAAGATGGTGTTGAGCGCATGGTGCGTTTCGATACGACCCCCGGCCGTATGCTTCTTGCGGAAACGCTGCCGAAGAGCCATCGTGTGCCGTTCGAAACGGTCAACCGTCTTCTTACCAAGAAGGAAATCGGTGACGTCATCGACCAAGTCTATCGTCATACCGGTCAGAAAGACACGGTTCTGTTCGCCGATGCGATCATGTCGCTTGGTTTCAAATATGCGTTCAAGGCCGGTATTTCGTTCGGTAAAGATGATATGATCATTCCGGAAGAAAAGACCGAAATGGTTGCCGAAACCAAAGCCATTGTTGCCGATTTCGAGCAGCAGTATCAGGACGGTCTGATCACTCAGCAGGAAAAATACAACAAGGTCATCGATGCTTGGTCAACTTGCGGTGACAAGGTGGCCAACGCCATGATGGACAAGCTGAAAGCCTCGCCCGTAGATGAACATGGCCGTGAACTGCCCGTGAACTCGGTATATATGATGAGCCACTCTGGTGCGCGTGGTTCGCCAGCGCAGATGAAGCAGCTTGCTGGTATGCGTGGGCTTATGGCTAAGCCGTCAGGCGAAATCATCGAAACGCCGATCATTTCGAACTTTAAGGAAGGTCTGACCGTTCTCGAATACTTCAATTCGACCCACGGTGCCCGTAAGGGTCTGGCCGATACAGCGCTGAAGACGGCAAACTCGGGTTACTTGACCCGTCGTCTTGTGGACGTATCACAAGATTGCACGATCGTTGAAGTCGACTGTGGCACCGAGCGTGCGCTTGAAATGCGCTCGATCGTTCAGGGTGGCTCCACTATCGCGTCCCTTGGCGAACGAGTACTGGGCCGCACCACAGCGGAAGACATTCTTGGCTTGGATGGCAAGGTTCTCATCCCTTCAGGTACGTTGCTTGATGAAGCTATGGTTGCCGCGATGGAAGAGACCGGTCTGCAAGCACTCAAGATCCGTAGTCCTCTGGTTTGCGAATCCAAAGTCGGTGTTTGCGCCACCTGTTACGGTCGCGATCTTGCCCGCGGTACACCAGTAAATATTGGTGAGGCTGTCGGCGTCATCGCGGCCCAATCCATCGGCGAGCCCGGCACCCAGTTGACGATGCGTACGTTCCACATTGGTGGTGCAGCGCAGTTGAACGAGCAGTCTAATCTTGATGCCACGGCATCAGGTAAGATCATGTATCGCGATCTGCCGACCATTGTCGACAAGCGCAAGAAGCGCCTGGCGATGGCACGTAATGGCGAGCTCGTAATTGTCGACAAGGATGGCCGTGAAATGGAAGTCCATCGCCTGCCCTATGGTGCGACGCTGGCATTCCCCGACGGTGCCGAAGTCAATGTTGGCGATCGACTGGCCGAATGGGATCCATTCACTATGCCGATCATTACTGAAAAATCGGGTATCGTGAAATATCAGGACCTGATTGACGGTAAGACGCTAACTGAGCAGACGGACGAAGCCACCGGCATCGCCCAACGCGTTGTGACAGAAGATCGTGCAGGAAGCCGCAGCAAGAAAGAAGACTTGCGTCCTCGCCTGACCCTCCTTGATGATCAGAGCGGTGAAGCGGCACGTTATCTTCTAGGTGTTGGCACCATGCTTTCTGTCGAAGACGGTGCAGAGGTTCAGGCGGGCGACGTTCTTGCCCGTGTGACCCGTGAATCGGCAAAGACACGCGATATTACCGGCGGCCTTCCGCGTGTTGCGGAATTGTTCGAAGCCCGCAAGCCGAAGGATTGTGCAGTTATCGCCAAGATTTCGGGACGCGTCGAATTTGTCCGTGACTACAAGGCGAAGCGCAAAATTGCGATCGTGCCGGAAGAAGGCGATCGGATCGAGTATCTCATTCCCAAGTCGAAGGTTCTCGACGTGCAGGAAGGTGATTTTGTCCGTAAGGGTGATAACCTGATCGCAGGCTCGCCGGATCCGCACGACATCCTCGAAGTCATGGGCGTTGAAGCACTGGCGGAATATCTGGTCGCAGAAATCCAAGAAGTGTATCGCTTGCAGGGCGTTAAGATCAACGACAAGCATATCGAAACGATTGTTCGCCAGATGCTGCAGAAGGTCGAAATTACCTTTGGAGGTGACACGACCCTGCTTCCTGGCGAGCAGGTGGACCGTGAAGAAATGGATGCCATCAACGCGAAGTTGGGCAAGGGTCAAACTCCGGCAACTGGCAATCCTGTTCTGCTCGGTATCACTAAGGCATCGTTGCAGACACGTTCGTTCATCTCGGCGGCATCATTCCAAGAAACAACACGCGTGCTTACGCAAGCAGCGGTTGAAGGAAAGAAGGATGTGCTGACCGGCTTGAAGGAAAACGTGATCGTTGGACGTCTGATCCCTGCCGGAACGGGTTCGGCCATGAACCGCATTCGCGTAACGGCAAATAGCCGCGACGCCGCACTTCGCGCCAGCTACCGTGCACTTCAGGAAAGCCTGATTGCACCGGAAACAGCTGCTGAAGAACATGCGGCCGAACTGGCGCAGGGTCCTGAAGCCGCAATTGGCGACGATGTTCTTGCGAAAGTCATCGCGGACGATCTGACCACTGAAGATGCGGCAATGGATGACGTAATCGAAATAGGCGACGAGGAAGAATAAACTTTCTCCCAAACCAAAATTTAAAAGCCCCGCCGGAAGCGATTTCGGCGGGGCTTTTCTGTCTTAAGCCTCAAGGAACTAACTAGCTTATGGATCGGCCTCCCCCTATAACGGACACTTAACAGCGGGGCAGGTTTAAATGGTTCAACGCATAACGACTTGGATGAAACGGCATCCTATTTGGTCGGGTATCATTCTGCTGTTTTCACTGTTCATTGTTTATCTGATCTTTCGCCCGACGCCGCATGAATATGAGTATGTAAGCGAACCTGTCACTCAGGGCGAAGTTCTCCGCAAAGTTTCAGCAAGCGGCAAAGTAAGGGCGTTAAACACCATAAAGGTCGGGACAGAGGTGTCCGGCCAGATTACGAAAGTCTATGTAGATTTTAACTCAACCGTCAAAGCAGGACAAATACTGGCCGAAATCGACCCCACGCGTGTCCGGGCACGGGTACAACAATCCGAGGCGCAAGTCGCACTTGCACGCGCAAGTTTACAGCAGACGATCGCAAATGTCGCACGCGCGCGCGCCGAATTGGAAATACAGGAACGCGACTTCGCCAGGCAAAAAGGATTGGCAGAACGTGGCTTTGTATCAAAAGCCGGACTTGATATTGCGCAGAGTAAATTAAACAGCGCTCGCAATGCTTTACAAGTAGCCCTCGCCCAGACCCAAAGCGGGAATGCACAAATTCGTCAAGGAACGGCAGAACTTTCTTCCGCCCAGTTAGATCTGAGCCGCACCGTTATCGTCGCACCGGCAAGCGGAGTTATTATCAACAAGCTAGTCGAGCCCGGCACAACGGTTGCTGCCAGTTTCCAGACGCCAAATCTATTCGAAATTGCTGCAGATACAACAAAGATGCAGGTTGAGGCTTCAGTGGACGAGGCGGACATTGGGCAGGTCCGTGAAGGGCAGAATGTTACATTTACAGTCGATAGCTATCCTAATGACGTCTTTAAAGCCAAGGTCCGGCAAGTTCGCAAAGCGCCGGTCGAGACCCAAAATGTCGTTAGTTATCTCGTGATTATCGATGTCGATAATCTTGATGGCAAATTGTTGCCCGGTATGACCGCCAATGTGGAAATTGTTACTGGCGCGAAAACGCAAGTCACACGGGTACCAACAAATGCACTTCGTTTCCGTCCGAAAGCAGCGGACCGCGGAAACGAGCAAAGGAGAAATGAAGGCTCAAAAGAGGCATCATCGGCATTGTATGTGGCTTCGTCCGACCCGTATCGTCCCGTTCGTCGGCAAATCGAAATTGGCCTTCAAGGTGACGAATATACCGAAGTTATTTCGGGTTTGAAGCCAGGCGACAAAATACTGGTGCGAACTAAATCGCTGAAGCCCAAAACGCCGGCGGAAGACAGCTCAGATGACGATGACAGTTCCGCTAATTGACACCCACGATCTCGTTAAGAATTACGAAATCGGAGGCGAGACTGTACATGCAGTCAATCATGTTTCGCTGTCCGTCGAACGCGGCGAGTTTGTTGCCATTATGGGAGCAAGCGGGTCGGGTAAATCAACATTTATGAACATGATCGGCTGTCTCGACGTCCCTACATCGGGCACACTTCTGCTTGATGGGATAGATACAAAATCACTCGATAGCGACCAGTTAGCGGAAATCAGGAACCGCAAGATAGGTTTTGTATTTCAGCAGTTTAACTTACTGGCTCGCACGAGCGCGCTAGATAACGTAGCGGTCCCGCTAATATATTCCGGCATAGGCTACACCGACCGACGCCAACGAGCACAGTTAAAACTCGAGGCAATGGGACTAGGTAATCGTCTCGAAAACACACCCGCAAAATTATCCGGCGGACAACAACAACGTGTCGCGATTGCCCGCGCCTTGGTAACCGATCCGCTGATGCTTCTTGCTGATGAACCAACCGGCGCCCTAGACACGCAAACATCATTAGACATCATGGGAATATTTCAAAAACTGAATGACGACGGAATAACGTTAGTCGTTGTTACGCACGAACCCGACATAGCAGAATATGCAGCGAGACGTATCGTATTCCGTGATGGCAAAATCATTGAAGATGAACCGGTAAAGTCAAGACGACGGGCCGAACATCATGAATAGCATTTTTGCGTCGGTTGCAGGATGGGGCGTCAACGTTGCGATCGCCTTCACAGCCTTGCGTACAAATTTGATGCGATCCATCTTAACCACTTTGGGGGTTATGATCGGCGTATTTTCAGTGATTTTGGCTGTAGCAGTTGGAAATGGTGCACAAGTATCCGTTACGCAACAGATTGCGACGCTTGGATCGAATATGGCTATAGTGGTACCCCAACCCGATAGCGGTAGCGGACCTCCGCGCCCCAATGATCGCGGTCGGCTCACGGAACGGGATGGCCAGGCAATTCTACGCCAAGTGTCGGGCGTCAGGGCAGTTGCACCTCAAATAAGAAATAGCGTTCAACTGGTAACACCGGGCCGGAGTGCAACAACCCAAGCAACCGGCGCAACACCAGAATATGGCAATATATCAAACGTAAATGCATCGGAAGGCCGGTTTCTGACCAAAAGCGATGTGGGCTCGGCCGCGCGCGTTGCGGTTATTGGTCAAACAGTGTCAGACAAGTTGTTTGGCGGCGACAGCCCGGTTGGGCAAACTATCCGAGTGAATCGCGTGCCTTTCACTGTTGTTGGCTTGCTCGAGAGCAAGGGGAGCAATCTTGGGACAGACAATGACGACCAGATTGTGGTGCCGATTACGACCTTGCGCCAAAGGCTTTTGACGACACCAACTCAAGGCCCCGACGATGTCACATTGCTATTCGTTGGTTTCGAAGATGAAGATTCTTTGCTGGCGGGACAGAAAGAAATCAAACGTCTGCTGCGTGATCGTTATCGTGTGCAGAAGGGCAAGATCAATCCGTTCACCGTCCGAACCACGACAGAAATTGCGGAGACAACCAGTCAAGTGACCCAGATCTTTCAAGCAGTACTGGTAGCCATTGCGTCCATTTCGTTATTGGTTGGTGGGATAGGTATCATGAATATCATGCTGGTCAGCGTCACGGAGCGTACACGCGAAATTGGACTGCGTATGGCGCTAGGGGCAAGACGCAGCGATATACGCAACCAATTCCTTGTCGAGGCAGCGGTGCTCTGCATTATCGGAGGGGCAATAGGATTGCTGTTAGCGGTGTTGGCTGCAACAATATTTCAGAAGGTTGCGGACTTCCCTGCTCCGGTAGGCATCGACACAGCGCTGTTCTCCATAGCATTTTCCGCTGTGATCGGTTTGCTATTTGGTGGCTACCCGGCAGTTCGCGCGTCAAGACTGTCACCAATCGAAGCTCTTCGGAGCGAATAGTCAAAACTTACCGCTAAGTGTTACTTGGAATAAAGGGTCCAGATAACGCCTGCGATTGACGATTTGCGTGATTGGTCCGGTTGCCCTTGTACCCGTATAGATAAAGCGGTCGCGCCCGAAATCAGGGATGCTGGTGTACTGCACGCGTAAAGTGCCAAACTTAAACTTTGAATATTCTACAAACACATTTGTACGAACGCCTTCTTTCTGCCGACGATATTCATTGAAAAAATAGGCGTTATTCTGAGCTTGTACATATGCAGTCACTCCATAGACAAACCCACTTTTAGCGATATCGTGTCGCAGCGACCATTCTTGATGCCATAGTGGCCGGTTCGACATTCGGCGCTTCAACCCAGTGACCGGGTCGGTAACGCGGCTATCGTGATAATGGCCGGTATATTTGACCTCCATTCCGCCGAATCCAATATTCTTCGTCAACCAATCCAACGGAAGAGTGATCTCCAATTCACCGTTCCACCTTTTGCTGTTGCCAATGTTTCCGGCGCCATCAAACTGAGCGGTAATGTTGCCCGCAGCATCACGCAATGTTACCGGTACAAGGTCCTGCGTATCACTGACCGTCTGGTACTCGCCTCGAAATTGAACGCTTCCGCGCTCCAGAAATTTATGCCTAATCTGTGCAGCCAAAGTTATAACTTTCTCGGGCACCAAGTCTGCATTTCCGGCGTCAACCTGATTCCCAAGCGCCACATCAACAGATGTAGCAAACTCACCGAAATCCAGTTGAGCGACCTGACGGTCCGCCCTGAACTCCACGGTCGTTGAAGGATCCACAGTCCAAGTTGCAATAACCTTAGGCTTTAAAAACTGAAACCTTCGCGAAGCGCTGCTATCTCCAGACAATGTCAGTTTCGAGAACTCGAAGATTGCTCCAGCTTCGATTTTCCATTTGGGAGTTACGGTCCAGACATCGGTCAAAAAAGGTTCTATTCTAGTTTCTTCAACCAACACATTTGATGCTGGAAAAACAGTCACTGCGCCTGCAACCGAACTCGCTGCAGAGAAGCGAGCATCCAGTTGGTTATAGGCAATTTCACCACCGAACTGAATGGCATGTCCAGAAAGAGCGCTCCAGTCGTTTTGGATTCTTCCCACTATTTCGATAGGTTTGTTGCGGCTCCGCGTTTCAAACCGGTTTACAGGTTGACCGACGCGCGCAGCTTCAATGCTTGAATCGTTGCTTTCGGTAGCAGCTCGGTAAAGACCGATGGCTTTCGTCGTAAGCTTTGGGCTGATTTTAAATTCAATGTCACCTCCAAACTCATAATTTATATCACTTTTTGGGCCATTGCGGAGCAACAGTTCTTCACCGCTAAACAGCCCGGAAGTATCAGAATACACTCCGTTACGATGATCAAAACTGTCATCAAGGCGAACGCGTCCGTTTAAGTTTACTTTTGCACCACCTATTCTTGTCTTAATTGCGCCGCCGATACCTGCGCCATCATATCCTCCCGTGCCTCGATAAAATCGGCGCTCTATCAGATTCCCTGTTCCGGATTTAAAATCTTCTGGCCCAAAACCGAACACTCTTTCAGAATAGGAAGTGATATTAAATTCATATGTTGTTTCCCCCCGTCTTAGCGTCGCGGATCCGTTGACAGAGGGTCGGAATCCATAACGATGACCAAAAACCAGATTACCTTCATATGTTCCTGTCAGCTTTGAGGACACCTTTCGAACTACGTTAACAATCTGCCCCTGCCCTTGCGTTTCTGCATCCGCGCCCGCCTGCTCGGTCAATTCAATATAATCCACCTCACTCGCCGGGATGCGGGAAAGAATTGTGAATATATCATCTGATTTGCTTGAAGGTCTGTCGCCATCAATTAACACGTTGCCGGCATTCTCTCCAAAACCGCGGCGACCTTCGCCGTCGGCAATAGTGAAACCTGGGATCCGACGTATCATGTCCAATGCAGTTACCGGCGCATAAGCCTCAAAATAATCGGCACGAAACTGCCGCTTTCCTTCGCTGACGGTCGCTGAGATATTTGTACCATTAGTGTCCTGAGCTTGAGCCAATGCGGAACCAAGCATGCAAAATGTGCCGGCAAGCACTGTGGCAACCTTGCGTTGAAAAACAGTCATTCATCCTCCCAAAAGATCTGCGCGAGGTGTGCTTGATCTTTCGGGCCCTCGATTACATCTGTAGACAATTTTTTTGAATAACAGTTCGACTAACGAAGCGACCAGTCGACTAAGTGCAAAAGTACAAACGTTCCAGTTGTTTGTCGAACTTGATCTACCTTTTGCAGAAATACTTGTTCAATACGGGCGCGCCTTTTCAACTTCGAGTTGATCGTCAAGTTGTTGCATTTTCGCGCACGCGTCACTGTTACCTGCGTCGCATTTTTCGCGTGCCTTTTCACGCTGACGAGCGAGTTTTCCTAGGGCTTCTTCGCGTTGCCGAATTTCTCGGCCTCGCTTCTCGTCGGCTTCCGATTGGCTCGTGGTCAGTACGTCTGCCGTCTTGGAAACAATCTTAACGGGTGCCGTCACCACATCCTTTACGACAGATGCAACACATCCGGGTAGAGTAAGCACCATAATCGCAGATAGGACTAAACGCATGACAACTCCCTGCAAGCTCTGCCGCTTGAATTGCCGCCTAGCATATGAGTAGAAGCTTAACGGAGCTATCCTTAGTTCAATAAATTTAGTGCAATGGCACGAACTTCATCAGCCATGTCTGCCCGCGACAAAGCTACGGCCAGATTTGCTTCGATGTAGCCAACTTTCGATCCACAGTCGTAACGGCTACCATCGAACGTCACCGCATGAAAAGGCTGCTTGCCGATCATTTGGGCCATGGCATCGGTAAGCTGGATCTCTCCACCTGCGCCTTTTTCCTGATGTTCAAGAACACGCATGACTTCCGGTTGCAGAATATATCGACCCGATATGATCAGGTTCGAAGGGGCATCCTCGACTTTAGGCTTTTCAACCAAGCCTAAAACCTCTGTCACAGCGCCGTTGCTCTTGCCCGGTGCAATCACACCATAACTCGACACTTTTTCGTGCGGAATCTCCAGTACGCTGATCATATTGCCGCCAATACTGTGGTAGGCGTCGACCATCTGTTTCATACATCCAGGCGAGCCATGCATAAATTCATCTGGCAGGAAAATGGCAAAAGGCTCATCGCCAACGATATCACGGGCACACCATATGGCGTGCCCAAGTCCCATTGGCTCCTGTTGCCGCACATAGGCGCAGTTTCCTGGTCCTAGACGCGTCGGACCTAGTACAGATAAGTCCTTACCGCGTTCCGACATGGTCTTTTCGAGTTCGTAGGCGATGTCGAAATGATCTTCGATTGCGCTTTTTCCACGTCCCGTAACGAAAATCATTTGCTCGATGCCCGCTTCACGCGCTTCATCGACAGCATATTGAATCAAGGGACTGTCTACGATTGGCAACATTTCCTTGGGGATGGCTTTTGTCGCCGGAAGAAAACGTGTTCCAAGCCCTGCAACGGGAAAGACGGCTTTGCGTATCGGTTTAATATCCATGGCGCTTCAATACCCGTGGTGCAGAATTTGTCGATTACTCGGAAGGATAACTGACTGGCAATTTGGCGAGTACTCAATTTGACAACTTTTGCGCAAAATTCTTTTTCAATTTAGCTAATTTGGGCGGAATGACAGCTAGACAATAGGGGTTACGTTGCCCTTCGCCTTCCCAATATTCCTGATGATAATCCTCAGCCGGATACCATGTCGCGGGGCCTTCGATGCTCGTTACTATTGGCGCAGGCCAATCTGCAGAGGCTCTCTCAATCCCTTCAAGGGCCGATTGACGTTGGACGTCGTCTACTGGGAAAATTGCAGACCGATATTGTGTGCCGATGTCATTACCTTGCCGATTGAGCTGGGTCGGATCATGTGTAGCAAAGAAGATGTCGAGCAGATCGGCATAAGTGATCGTCGATGGGTCATAAGTTATACGGATCGCTTCGGCATGGCCGGTGGCGCCACCGCAAACCTGCTTATAAGTCGGGTTCGCGGTGTTGCCGCCGATATAGCCGCTTACAACACTTTCCACGCCCTTTAACTGCCCAAACACAGCTTCAGTACACCAGAAGCAACCTCCGGCGAATATAGCCTCTTCATGTGGCATTAGATATTTCCTTTGTGTCGGTGGCAGGCATTGAAGCGTTGTTTTCATCACTGCGAACGACCAGCAAATACATTGCCGGCGTCACAATACGTGATAGCAGCGTCGACGAAATCAAGCCCCCGATCAACACAATTGCCAATGGACCATATAAACTTCCGCCAAACAGTGCCAAGGGCATCAAACCACCAATTGCGGTTACAGAGGTAAGTAGTACGGGCAGAAAGCGAACTTCGCCTGCTCTTTCGATTGCCTCACGTAAAGCCATGCCCCGCTCTCGTAACTGACTTGTAAAATCCACAAGCAATATCGAGTTTTTAATTTCAATACCTACCAGCGCTATAAATCCGATAACCGCCAAAAATGAGAGATTGTTTCCGGTAATCAAAAGCGCGATCAATCCGCCAAATGTGCCCAGCGGGATGACGCCTGCAACGACCAGTGCCTCTTTGAACCGACCGAATTCGGCAACCAGAATGGCAAAAATGCTGAACATGGCAATCAATACTATCGGACCAAATCCGGCAAAAGTATCGTTGATCTTTTCCGCTTCACCGCCAATCTCAATTGAGTATCCCGGCTTGAGCGGGATGCTATTCATCTTTTGCTGTGCCTCACGATTCACTTTTGACACGACAGCGCCATCGGAAATCTGCGCTGTCACACTAATGTTTCGCTCAAGATTATAGCGGTAAATTGCCGCCGGCGTCGATTCCAGAACAGGTCGGCTGATCTCGGACAATTGTACTGATTGCCCGCTCCGATTCGAAACATAGATAGATTCAAGTGCGGATACTGGCTGCGTTTCCGCCATGGGCAACCTTACAATAACCGGGTAGCTGTCGCCTTCACTATCCCTGAATGTGCCCGATCGCTCTCCAGAAAGGGCCAGCCTAATCGCACGCCGCGGGGCGCCCGAGGGGACATCCAGTAAGGCCGCTTTTGCGTCGTCAATACGTACATTCAGGTCTACACGATCAAAAGCTACAGGGTTGTTTATGTCGCGTGCCCCCGGTGTATCCCGAAGTATCTGCTCCATTTTTGCGGCAATGTTACGAAGCTCATCCTGCTCCGGGCCGTAGACGCGAAACTCAACAGGAGCATTTATCGGAGCGCCATTCTGAAATAATACTATCTTTACTCGTGCGCCCGGAATTAAATCCAGCTTCCGTCTTAGGCGATCAACCATCGCCCGTGATTGAGCGCCCTTCCATTCGGCCATGATCGCCAAAACTTCGCCATGTGTCGGATTTTCTCCCCTTTGAAACACGTTATAGAAAACAGGCGGATTGTAAGCGCCAACATTTTCTGCGCGCACCGTTATCGCTGGTTCGGACTTGAGTACTTCTGAGACTTGACGAACAATTCGACCAGTTTCTTCAATGCTGGAGCCCTGTTCAGCTTCGACGGTCACGCGGAAATAGGATGTATCCGCATTTGGAAAAAGGCTGAAACCAAGAACAGGGATCAAGGTAAAGGCGGCGCATGTCACGGCCAACGCCCCCCAAACTGTCCGCCGGGGACGGTCTAGCGCCCAATGCAACAGGGGATGGTAAAAACGGTCAATTTTTCCCATCAACCACCGAAGTAAAGCGTTGCCCTCCTCGTCCTCGTCACGGCTTAAAATGCGACTGGCTAGGAAAGGAACAATGGTCAGTGAAACGATCATCGATGCTGTAATTGTGGCAACAATTGTACCAATAAAACTTTGTGTAAACTTCCCGGCACCTTCGGGCAGGAAGAATAGCGGAAAAAAGGCAAATACGAGTACACCGGTCGAGCCCATAACAGCCATGGTTATTTCTCTGGTTCCATCAATCGCGGCCTGATCGCGACTCTTGCCCATGCGTAAATGGCGCGCGATATTTTCAACGACGACGATTGAATCGTCGACAAGAAGTCCCAATGAGAGGATGAAGCCTGCAACTACCAGCTGACTCAGATTGAAACCCATAGCCGAAATAGCGAGCAGTCCCGATGCGATGGACAGCGGGATGGATATCATCACAATGATAGATGCGCGCCAACCAAGGGGTAGCAAAGTAAAGAGTACCAAGAAGAGCGCGATGCCAAAGTCTCTCGCCAGTTCTCTCAGTCGCTTTGTGATATCTCGGCTTTGATCGAACTGGACAATTGCTGTTATGTCGGGTGGAAGCAATTTTTCCTGCACTGCAAGTTCCTGGACCAGCAGATTGCGAAGTTTGGTTGCATCCGTTCCCTGTTTTTGATTTGCGGTTATCCAGATTGCTCTTTTGCCATTGTGGCTAACTTTGACGCGTTGTTCGGCGGCGCTGTATTTTACCTCCGCTACATCTCCAACACGTAACAGAGTGCCTTGGCTAGTACGCAACGGAAGATTTCGAATTGTGTCCAGATCGCGATATGCGCCGCCCGCTTCTACGTTGAAACGGCGCGTACCGCTTGTGACAGCACCTGCTGGAACGTCCGCGCCTCCCAACCTGATCGCATCTGCCACTGCGCTTGCTGGGACCCGAAGTGCAGCAAGGCGTCCAGCATCAATCGCGACACTGATCTCGGGTTGGGGCAACCCGTATATCTCTGTTTGCCGTACCTCCTTATATCGTCCGAGCGCTTCGCTGATATCGCGAGCATATTTCTCCATTCGATACCAGCTAGCTGAATCGCTCAGCAGGGCGATCTGCAAAATGGAGGTATTTGTCGTTCGTATCTTTTCAAAAGTCAGACGTTGCAAATCTGACGGCAACTGACTTCTTATGGCCGTAACTTCGCGGACTGTGTCGTTGAAATATTGGTCTGGATCTCCCGACCAATCGAACTCCGCTCGAATAACTGCGCTTCCGTCGGTGCTAGTTGACGCGACACTTTGGACATCCTCCAAACCTTGAATTAATTCCTCAATTGGTTTGGTTATGGTTTGTTCGATTTCAGCAGGATCAGCGCCGGGTTGAAGAGCCACAATCGACACGACAGGCATCGAAAAATGAGGGTCTACAGCCCGCGGAACCTGTTGAAATGCCGAAAAACCGAGTGCACTTAGAAGTGCAAAAAGCACCAGCGTTAGCTGCCATCTCCGAATTGCGACTTCCGCGATATGCATCGGTCAGCGTGTCGCTTGAATAGTGCGAACTTTTGAACCAGGTCGAAGCTTTTCAAGTCCTGAGGTAACTATTCGGTCACCGGGCTGGAGGCCACCAGACACAATCACAAATTGATCGGTTAGCCGTTCAATTGCTACGTTACGCGTTTCGACCCGGCTATTCACATCCACGATATAAACCAGCCCCTCCCCCGTGCGGACACCAAACAAGGCGCTCGCAGGGATTTGTAGCGCGCCAGTTTCCGATGCAGGAAGCTTAACTGCCGCCGTACCAATCTGGCCCGAGCGTAGTTTTACATTGTTAGGCAAGGAGAATTGCACCGTGAACGCACCGGTCGCCTCATTTGCACGCCCGTCAATTTCCGAAATCGTAGCCTCGATGGGCCCGCTCGGGAGAGATTCAATCGATATTTCGGCTGCCATTCCGACGCGCAGTTTTGTGGCATCCTGATCAATGATCGGAACCCTGAACACAAAACCGGAATCACCTTCCCCCAAAATTAGCGCCGGCGTGCCTGCAGCGATTACCTGGCCAGGTTGAACATTGCGCGCCAAAACGACGCCATTGGAAGGCGCATAAAGCTGCGCGGTTCCTGATGCGAAACCTGCCTGCCGGACACGTGCATCAGCAGCCTTAAGCGCGGCTTCGGCCGATTCAAAACGCGCTTTTGTAATCCATCCGTCAGCGTAGAGTGACCGAACCCGTTCAAATTCCGACCGAGCGCGATCGCGCTCTGCGGTGGCGACACTGACATCTGCACCGACCGATGTCGTATCCAGCGCCGCTAGCAAAGCACCGCGTTTGACGGTGTCACCTTCTTCAAAGCGCACGGTCGCAATCTTACCGGCAGTAGTAAAGCCAAGCGGTGTTTCACGGCGAAAACGGACGGTGCCTACTGCATTGATTGTGCGCTGCAGACTCTCGCGTTGCACGGTATAGACTTGCACAGGATGCACATCGTTTACGGCAGCTTTGGGGGCGCTTTCTTCGCCGCTACAGGCCGGGAGAAGGCAGACGGCGCCTAGCAATGGCAACAATCTTGTTAAACGCGGCAAAGCCTGCCCTCCCCTGAATAAATTTTCGGTTCGTGATAGGACAAACCGGCGCAAGATGAAACAACATCCTAATATGCAACTTAAATCACTTTTCTGCCTCCAGCAACGGAGGTGGTCGCAGTCCATGCAACTTCCCAGATTGATTTATGGTATTGATTTCAGACTGCATTATTTCAACGCGGCCGCGCCACGGCAGATGCGTTCCATCCGAAAGCAATACAGGGTCAGTTGCCCGACCGAAACGCTCGATAAACCTTAAGGCCGCTGAAGAATCATAACCGGCATTGGTCATCAACCATATAGACAAGCGATCCGCTTCTATTTCAGTCGCCCGGATATTGGATGCGCTCTTTTTCATCTTTTTCAGCTTTTGGCGGTGCTCAAGAAGATTGTGCGCCAATTCGTGCGCCACTGCGACTGCAAGTTCATCGTCATTTTCGGCAAAACGCACCAGTGCTTCGGTCACCCGGACATTATACCCATCTGCCCCGGCATCCAGCTTTGTTTTGGTGTCGATCCAGAACCGTGAGGCGCAGATTGGGTTTGGGTTAAGTTTGAATGTCCTGGGGCCTTCTTTGGTATCCAGTTTAACTTCGACTTCGCCGGCGGTCGATAAAGCTTTCCGCAATTGTTCCTGAACATCCTCAATCCGTTGAGCACTTTTTGCTTTTGAAATGCGGGTGGTCCAGTTCCATGCTGCTCCATTCAAGCCGAGCAATCCATCGCCAGCCGATATTCCCGCCTTATCAGCAGGTCCGCCCTCTACTATGCCAGCCACCGACACAGGCTGGCGAAATGCCAGAGCAGTCCGGGCGGTTGTCGGATCTGGATATTGCCGCTCGTCCTGCAGCACCCATCCTGGGTTTCTTTCCTGCTTTCTGCAGAAAGGCGCGTTGGCGGCGGCGAGGCGATATCCGATGGTTGCGATGCGGACGTCCTGCTGCACCAGAGCCTGATAGGATTTGACATCATCGGGGTTAGGAGCAGCGGTCGCAACGGTTGTTAGTCCGAGGACCAAGCAGAATGCGAGCGGCTTCATCGGGTTGCTGCTCTTTTCAAACGATCGTTGATAGCCACGCCAATATCTTTGTCCGGTATTTCCGCCACAGCTATCAGTGGATATGGGCTGGCGTCGGCGCGGTGCAAGGCGTCGAAGAGATGGGCTGCCGCTTGGGCAAGGTCAGCGGTGGGAGACAAGTTGTAATGCCCTGCCACCTCCCCAAAACCGATGAGCCATTCGCCATCTTCGGCCGATTTGGCATTTAGCCGGACCGGTTTGGAGGGGGCATAGTGGCTGGCGAGTTGGCCGGGGGCTTCGATTTTTTCGCCGGTTTGTTGACTTGGCTGAAGCTTCGAGAAGGTTTGGAGGGATTCGGCCGTTATGGGCCCAGGACGCAATATTTCTATATTTTCCAGACGGATAGCGGCAATAGTTGATTCCAAACCTTCTTTACAGGGGCCTGCGTCCAATATCATCGGAACGGCCCCGCCCAGGCTCGCCAGAACATGCTCGGCTCGTGTCGGACTAATCCCCCCGCTTTTGTTCGCCGATGGTGCCGCAAGGTTCAGCCCGCTTTTCGCCAGCACCGCCCGCATGACCGGATGCGCAGGGCAGCGCAGCGCGATTGTCGGCAGGCCGGCGGTCACCGCCGCCGCCACCTTCGCCCCTTCGCGCAGCGGCAGGACAAGGGTCAACGCCCCCGGCCAGAACGCCTCCGCCAACCGCCGCGCCAAAGGTCCGAATTCGGCCAGTTCCTCCGCAGCCGCCAGATCCGGCACATGCACGATCAGCGGATTAAAATCCGGCCGGCCCTTGGCGGCATAAATATGCGCCACAGCGTCCGCATTGCGGGCATCTGCGGCAAGGCCGTAGACCGTCTCGGTGGGAATCGCCACAATCTGCCCACCCCGCAAAAGATCGGCAGCCGCCGTAATTGCAGCGTCATCGGCGGGCACAACCCAGCCATTCCCCAAGGTATTTGAGCCTAGCATCGGTTCGGTCTATAGGCGCTGAGCAACCCGCTTTCACAGGAATTTTTTCATCCCATGACCTTTGCTGCCCCCATCGCCGAACAACTCTTCGTTTTGAAGCATATTACCGGGATTGATGCGCTGGCCCAACATGGCCGTTTCGCCGACGCAACCGCCGATGTGGTGCAGGCCATTGTCGAGGGGATTGGCGAATTTGCCGCCAATGAATTTGCACCGCTCAACCGCATTGGTGATGTGGTCGGGGCGCGGCTGATCGACGGAAAGGTCGTCATGCCCGACGGGTTCGTCGCCGCCTATCAATCCTATGTCGCCAATGGCTGGGGATCGATCAACGCGCCGTCCGAGTTTGGCGGACAGGGCCTGCCTTTCAGCATGGCGACCGTCGCGCTGGATTCCCTTGGTGCTGCCAACATGGCCTTTGCGCTGTGCCCGATTTTGTCGGTTGGCGCGATCGAGGCCATCAACCACCATGGTTCGGATGCCCAGAAAGCCGCCTATCTGCCCAAATTGTCCACGGCGGAGTGGAGCGGCACCATGAACCTGACCGAGCCGCAGGCCGGGTCAGACGTGGGCGCCCTGCGCGCCACCGCAACCCCCTTGGGTGACGGCCGCTACCAGATCCGCGGCCAGAAAATCTATATCAGCTTTGGCGACCATGACATGGTCGAAAATATCGTCCACCTCGTGCTCGCCCGTACGCCCGATGCGCCGGCAGGAACCAAGGGAATTTCGCTGTTCCTCGTCCCGAAATACCAGCTGACCGCCGATGGGGGCATTGGCAAGGCGAATGATATCAAAGTAGTATCCATCGAACATAAAATGGGCATCAATGCCTCCCCCACCTGCGTCCTTGCCTTTGGCGAGGAAGGCGAATGTGTCGGTGAATTGATCGGCCCCGAATTTGGCGGCATGCGCGCCATGTTCACCATGATGAACAATGCCCGCCTGAATGTCGGGTTGCAGGGCGTGCAAATTGCCGAGGCCGCGACCCAAAAGGCGATTGCGTTCGCGCAAGAGCGTGTGCAGTCGGCCAAAGCCGGTGGCACCTCCCGTGACCCTGTCGCCATCATTGAGCATCCCGACGTGCGCCGCATGTTATTGCGGATGAAGGCAGGAACACAGGCCATCCGCGCACTGCTCTATTTCGCCTCGGGCTATGTCGACCGCGCGGCATTGGGTGAGGCCGGCGCGCGCGAAATGGTCGACCTTCTGACGCCGCTCGCCAAAACTTATGGGACGGACCTTGGCAGCGAAATCGCTTCGCTCGGCATACAGGTGCATGGCGGCATGGGCTTTATCGAAGAAACAGGCGCTGCCCAATATTATCGCGATATCCGCATCGCCGCGATTTACGAAGGCACCAACGGCATTCAGGCTGCCGACCTTGTGGGTCGGAAACTGGGCATGGAAGGCGGCGACGTCATCCGGCGCCATGTGCAGGCCATTGCCGCCGATGCAAAGGAGTGCGCGTCCCTTGCCACAGTTGCAGGTGCATGCGCCGAGGTCACCGAATGGATGCTGGGCGCGTCCGTCGACGATCGCCTCGCCGGAAGCTACGCCTATACGCAGATGATGGCGGTGGCGACATCGGGTTGGCTGATGCTGCGCCAGTTGCGGGCCGCACAGGCCGAACAGGCGGCGAGCGGTAGCAACGCGTTTCTGACAGGCAAAATCATTGCCTGCCGCTATTATCTGGACGTCATGGTGCCAGAGGCCCTCGCCCTTAAGAACAGCGCCATGGCGGGATCGGAATTGCTGTACGCGCTGGACGCAGAAGGGATGGCGGCTTGAACACGGATATTTTGAAGCGCATCGCCGAAGCGCTCGAAAGACTGTCGCCCCCGCCTGCCCCGCCGATGGATCTGTCGGCCTATCCCGCCTATCATTGGGATGGGAAAAGGCTTGCGCCTGTTCACCATTTTCGCCCTTTGCCGATCGATCTGATCGTCGGCGTCGACCGCCAGAAAAACGATATGCTGGAAAACAGCCGCCGCCACGCATCGGGTGCGGCCGCGCATGACGTGCTCCTCTGGGGTGCGCGCGGCATGGGGAAATCGGCGCTGGTCAAATCCGTTGTCGGGGAATTGCAGAAAGAGGGTCTTTTTGTCGCGCTGGTCGAGGCATCTTCGGCACATTTGGCCACCCTGCCCCAGCTTTTCGAAGAATTGTCCATTTCAGGCCGCCGGTTCATCCTGTTTGTCGATGACATTGCCTTTGACACTCATGACAACGGCCCGCGCCTGCTCCGCTCGCTTTTGGAAGGCGGCGCCGAGGCCCGTCCGAACAATGTGCGGCTTTACGTGACTTCAAATCGGCGGAATATCGTCGACCGTTCCATGGCCGAGCAAACCGACGCCATCAATGCCCGCGACAATATCGACGACAGCCTCGCGCTTGCTGACCGGTTCGGTCTTAAGCTCGGCTTTCAATATGCCGATCAGGAAGCCTATGTGTCGATGGTCGCGGCCTATGCCAGCCATTTCGACCTCGACTGGGACGAAGCCGACGCCCTCGCCTTCGCCCACCAACGCGGTGGCCGGTCCGGCCGGGTTGCCTGGCATTATACGGTCGAACTCGCCGGACGCGCGGGGCGGAAGATTTAGGATTATCTTTTCCGACTTCTTTCTCAATCAAACGCCGTCACCCTGAACTTGTTTCAGGGCCTATTTTGCGGCCAAGCCTCCCGCTCGAAAAGCACCCCAACCATGCGTCATCACTTGGCTTGCACGGACGCATCAGATTTAAACTGAGAAATGGACCCTGAAACAAGTTCAGGGTGACGAGGAAAAATGGATTACAGGAACAGTCCCCAAGGTAACTTTATACAGGGACTATCGCCAACACCTCAACCCTTGGCCTTCACCCGCCAGACAATATTGCCGACATCATCGCTGACCAGCAAAGATCCATCCTTCGCCACCGTCAGCATCGTCGGCCGCCCCTGAGCATTGCCGTCCTTGTCCAGAAAACCGGTCAGCACACGCACCGGCTTGCCGACGGGCTCACCTTTGGGGAAGGGAACGAAGATCACATCATAACCCGAGGCCGGTTTGCGGTTCCACGATCCGTGCCGGGCAACAAATGCACCTTCGGTCAGCGATGCGCCAAGCTTCGCATTATAGCCAAAGGCCAGACCCAGAGGAGCGGTGTGAGCACCCAGGGCATAGTCCGGACGGCGTTCATATTCGCGCTTTTCGGGCTTGGGCGGCGACACGCGGGCGTCGGTAAAGCCGCCCCAATAATGCTGCGGCCAGCCATAGTCGGCACCAAATTCAACAAGGGCCAGATAATCGGGAACCAGATCGGAACCCAGCATGTCGCGTTCGTTGACGACGGTCCAAAGGCGGCCCGACTTGTCCCAGTCAAGGCCCACCGGATTACGCAGACCCGAAGCGTAAGGCATCTTCTTGCCTGTCGCCAGATCGAGTTCGAGCACCATGGCACGGCCCCGTTCGACCTCCATCCCGCGTTCGGCGATATTGCTGTTCGAACCGACCGATATGTAGAGTTTCTTGCCATCGGGCGACGCGGCCAAGTTGCGCGTCCAATGGTTATTGGGGGCCATGGCGTTAAGCTTGGTCACTTCACGTCCCTTGGCGGTGATGCTTGTCTCACCTTCCTTATAGGGGAAGGCCAGCACGGCATCGGTATTGGCGACATAAAGCGTGTCACCGACGAGAACCATGCCGAATGGGGAGTTAAGGCCGGTGATATAGGGCGTTTTAAGTTCCGCCTTGCCATCGCCATCGGCGTCACGCAGCAGGCTGATGCGGTTGGCCGACGGGACGCCAGCCCCCGCCTTGCCCAGCAGCCAGCGCATGACCATGCCTTCCAGTCCGCCGCCATCGCGTGGTGGCGAGTTGGTTTCGGCCACCAGCACATCGCCATTGGGCAGAACATAGAGATTACGGGGATGGTCCAGCCCGTCTGCAAAACGTTCGACGACAAGACCGGGTGCCGCGACTGGTGCCTCACCCGCTTTCCAGCGGTCGACATCGGCAACATTGATGGTCGGAAACATTTCCGGACGGGGCTGCGTCAATTCGGGTTTCGGCCCTTCCAGCGCCGCAAGCGGAAGCTTTGCCTCGTCCGGGCGGGTCAGGAACCAGACACCGATCAGGCCAAGGACGATGAAAATCAAAACTATGTTACGTACATGTTTCCACATGGCTTAAATCCTCTCAGGCCCGCTTGCGGTCGAACAGCCAAACCACCAGCGCGATAGCCACGCCAGCCCCAAAGCCGATCATCATACCTGCGGAAGGTTCGTTCAGGGCGACGCCACCGATGGCGCCGAGAAGCAGGCCGAGTGCGATGAATATACCACCGGCGAGGCGGGGTTGGCTGTTGTTGGTTTCAGACATGCCGTCCCTTTGCCACCAATGCCGCATGACAGGCAAGCGGGAACATCGTGCTTAATATTCGCTAACCAAGTGCTTTGACGGAACGGCCACGCCCCCGCGTTATCAGCGTTCTTGCAGACAGGCCGTTTCACCCGGGCCTGTCTGCCACCCGAAACCCAAGAGAAAGCCTGACCAGCCTATGTTTTTGCCGCTCTATGTCGAACCGCGTGATGTTGTCGAAGCAGAGGCGCTGATCGACCAATTTGGTAAAACCGCCGGACTGGAGGCGGCTGACCGGGCCGAGGCGAGCCGCAATGTAGGCAACCACCTGCATTATTGCCGCTGGCGCCAGATCGAACGGCTGATCATCATGCTCAGCATCGAAACGACATTGGGCACCATTCATTAAACGGCACTTCTGGCCGGACCTTTAGCCGTCCGGTTTCTAAACCTCATCCTCCAGCGACAGAAGCGAGGCGTTACCGCCGGCGCTTGTTGTATCCGTGCTGGTCGTGCGCTCGGCGCAGAAACGGTAAAGATAGTGCGGACCGCCGGCTTTCGGGCCGGTGCCCGATAGCCCCTCCCCGCCAAAGGGCTGACTGCCCACGACCGCGCCGATCATGGAGCGGTTGATGTAGAGATTGCCGACCCGCGCCATCTGCTCGACGGCTTCACTGCTGCGTGCGATGCGGCTGTGAAGGCCCATGGTCAGGCCGAAGCCCTTGGCATTTACGCGTTGCACCGTTGCGTCCAGCGTTCCGGCCTTCCATGTCGCCACGTGAACGAGCGGGCCGAACCATTCATTCTGCAACTGGTCAAGGTCATCTAGCCGGATGACCGTGGGCGGAACGAACAGGCCCTTGGCCGGAACGGTCACGCTGTGGAAGATGCGGTCTTTCACGCTTTGGCGATAGGCCATCAATTTGTCGTACGATGCCTGGTCAATGACAGGACCGATATCGGTCGCCGGATCGGACGGGTCGCCGACATTCAGGCAATCCATCGCACCGCGCAGCATTTCGAGCGTATGGTCTGCAATATCTTCCTGCAACAGCAGCAGGCGCAGCGCGGAACAGCGTTGTCCAGCAGACTGGAAGCCGGAGATGATGACATCGCGCACGACCTGCTCCGACAATGCGGTGGAATCGACGATCATCGCGTTCAATCCGCCCGTTTCGGCGATCAGCGGCACCAGAGGCCGGTCGTCGTCGAGCAAGAGGTTGCGGGCAATGGCCTTGGCCGTCGGGACTGACCCTGTGAACACGACACCGGCAATCCGGTTGTCCGAGGTCAGTTGCGCACCGACATCGCCCGCGCCGGTAACAAGCTGCAGCACGTCGTCGGGCACACCCGCCTGATGCGCGAGTGAAACGGCAAAGGCAGCGATGGCGGGCGTTTGCGGGGCGGGCTTTGCGACCACCGCGTTGCCCGCCACGAGCGCCGCGGCGACTTGCCCCAGAAAGATTGCAAGCGGGAAGTTCCACGGGGCAATGGCGATCCAGACCCCGCGCCCTTCATGGCGCAGCACATTGCGTTCGCCCGTCGGCCCGGGCAGCTCGACCGGCACCAGATCGGCAACTGCGCGGGCAGAATAATAGCGGCAAAAATCAATGGCCTCTCGCACTTCGGACAGCGCGTCGGGGATGGTCTTCTTCGCCTCCTGCACGGCAAGCGCCATCAGCTTGCCCCGGTTTTCCTCCATCAGATCGGCCAGGCGGTCCAGACATTCGGCGCGGGTGTAGAGCGATGTCGACGACCATGCTGGATAGGCGGCGAGCGCACGGCTGACAGCATCATGGGGGCCGGGTCCGGCGGCTATGGCAAGCTTTGCAGGGATAGCGATTTCGCTGGCGGTTGCGGCCAATATGGCGGCATCGTCCAGATCGAGGCCCTGGCTGTTCATCCGTTCGGGCTGGAACAGGTCTGCGGGCAAGGCGATGGCGGGGTGGCGCGTGCCGCCGACCGCCATGACTTTTTCCACCGGATCGGCGAGCAATTCGTCTTCGCTGACCGACTGGTCGGCGAGCTGGTGGACAAAGCTGCTGTTGGCGCCATTTTCCAGCAGGCGGCGGACGAGATAGGCGAGCAGGTCGCGGTGGCCGCCGACGGGGGCGTAAGTCCGGCAATGATAGCCTTCCTCCTGCACCAGCCGCTCGAATAGCCCCTCGCCCATGCCGTGCAGCCGCTGGAATTCAAAATCCCGCCGGTTGCCGGCCCAGTGCACGATGGTCGCGATGGTCAGCGCATTATGGCTCGCCAGCGCCGGGCGGATATGCGCGGCGTCGAACATGTCGCGGGCGCAGGCAAGGTAGGACACATCGGTCGCCGGCTTGCGGGTGAAAAGCGGGAAATCGCTGAGCCCGCGTTCCTGCGCATGCTTGATTTCGCTATCCCAATAGGCGCCCTTGACCAGCCGCACCTGCATGATCCGCCGCGTCTCCGCACCCAGCGCGTTTGCCCAGGCAATGGTCGGCCGCGCGCGCTTGGAATAGGCCTGTACCGCCATGCCCAGCCCGTCCCAGCCGTTGAGCGCAGGATCGCGTGCGACGCGCTCGATGATTTCAAGGCTCATCTCCAGCCGCGCCGCCTCTTCCGCATCGACCGTCAGCTGAACACCCAACGCCGCCGCCTGCCCCGCCAGTTCGCGGACCATCGCGGCAAGTTCGGGCACACAGGTCGCCGCCTGCGCGGTTTCGTAACGGGGATGCAGCGCCGACAGCTTCACCGAAACGCTATGCCCGCGCTGCGCATTCTGCCCGACCGAGGCAATGGCATTGGCATAGGCGTCGAAATAGCGCTCGGCATCGGCCCGCGTGCGCGCGGCCTCGCCCAGCATATCGAAGCTGGCGGTAAAGCCCCGGTTTTCCTTGGTTTCCATCCGCTTCATGGCTTCGTCGATGGTCCGGCCCATGACAAAAACCTGCCCCATCAGCCGCATCGCCGCGCCCACGGCCTGCCGCACAAAGGGTTCGCCAGCCCGCGCGATGAGGCGTTTCAGGCTACTGTTGCTGTCACCCAGCACCGCCTTGCCCAGCACCAGCCCCCAGGTCGCGCTGTTGACGAGCAGGCTCGACGACTGCCCCTTATGCCCGCGCCAGTCCGCATCGGTCAGCTTGTCGGCGATCAGCAGATCCGCCGTCTCCGGGTCCGGCACGCGCAAAAATGCCTCGGCCAGCGACAGAAGCGCCGTCCCCTCTTCCGTCCCCAGCCTGTATTCCTGCAAAAACTGGTTCACCCAGCCATCCGACTGGGCTGCGCGCAGGTCCTGCAGCAGGTCGCGGGCAATCGCCACAATCGCATCCCGGTCCGGCGCCGCCATTTGCGCGCCGACAACCAGCGGCGCCAGCACCTCGGGCTCCGGCATACGATGAAAGGGGCGGATGGCGGCGCGGGCGGAGTCGAGTGTCAGTGTCATGCCCCGCGCTTTGCCGGATTATGGCAGGCCAGACAAGTTTCAGTTGTAACGAAAAAGGCCAGCGCCGCCTGACGATGCTGGCCCACCCCCGAAGAGGTTCGGTTTCACCCCGCGGCTGAGAAGGTTCAGGGACGCCGCGGGGTGAAATTCTTAAGGTTTAGCGGTAACGACGGCGGCAGTTGCTATCAGCCTTGTCGATCGCACGACCGGCCAGCGCACCTACAGCGGCACCAATGATGCTGCCCTCGGTCTTGTTACCGCGACGGGCGACTTCGTTACCCAGCAGGCCACCTGCAACCGCACCGATGATTGTACCGCCTGTACCCTTGTCGCAACGTGCGTTGCCACGGTAATAACGGTCACCCCGGCGATAATCGCGGCGGTCGTAACGGTCATAGCGGTCGTCGCGGCTGTAATAGCCATCGTCGTCATAGTGGCGACCGGCCTGTGCAGGGGTTGCGGCAAAGCCGGTTACGGCAGTGGCTGCAAGCACCAGTGCGCCAATGCTCTTGCGAAATTGTGTCATATCTGTTCTCCAGCTTTTAACGTCAGGGGCAATGTGTTTTCCCAACGATGCTGTTATGCAATGCCGGTCTTGAGCCTAATCTGAATGCGTTTGTTATCATTCGTTCATGTTTATGCCGTTTAAGATTAACAACCTTGGAGTCCTATGATTTCGCGACTGAAGCGCCCGCTCATCCTCGTTTTGCTGGCCATTTTGTCGGTCGCGGGCGTCCGCACGATCACCATCAATAACAGCCAGGACATCGCGTTCCGGCCGTTGGACCTTGACCCGGCACACCCCGGACCGCGCCGAATCGGGGAGCTTGTTTTCGAAAATGCATGGCAACTGGATAGCCCGAATGAAAATTTCGGCGGCATATCCGCCCTGACTCGGCTGCCGGATGGCCGATTTATCGGTGTCAGTGACGCAGGAACGCTGATCGGATTCGGCCTTTCCAATGATGAACGGATGGATCGCCCCTTCATCGCCCCCTTGCCCGGTTCCACAGGACCCGATCTTGATTACAAGGATCGCGACACCGAAGGAATCACCTACGACGCACAAAGCGGGCAGTTTTGGGTGAGTTACGAGGTAAATCACGCGATTCGCCGATTCTCCCGCTCCTTTTCGCGTGTAAGCGGAGTTGCCCGCCCTGCGGAAATGCAGGACTGGCCCGCAAACCGGGGGGCGGAGGCGTTGATTCGCCTGCGCGATGGCCGGTTCATCGTCATTGCCGAAAGTGTCGATGATGGAATTCATCCGGCGCTGCTGTTTTCCGGTGATCCTGTGGAAAAAGGTTCGGTTGTCAGCCGCTTCACCTATCGCCCACCCGCAGGCTATCGCGTGACCGACGGTGTCCAGTTAGCCGACGGCCGCCTCGCGATGCTGCACCGTTCGATCAGTCTGCCCAATGGCTTTGCGGCCAAGATCGGCCTGCTCCCCCTTGCATCACTTGCCCCGGACAAGACGGTCGAAAGCCGCATCATTGCAACATTAGCGTCACCGCTGCTGGTCGATAATCTGGAAGGGATCGCCACCGAAGAAAAGGACGGAAACAGCTTTATATGGCTGATTTCCGACAATAATTTCTTCGTTTTACAACGGACAGTCCTGATGAAATTCCGTCTGGCGGAAAGAGACAAAAAGAAAAAACCGGAGGCGGAACCCGCCCCCGGTTTTGAATCTCTGTAAAAAACAGCCGCCGAAGCAGCCGTCCGAAATCAGGCCGCAGCCTTCTGCTTCTTGGCGATTTCTTTCTTCACCTTGCGGGCGTTGGCCGAAAGCTTCTCGTCCGAGGTTTTCAGCAACCAGTTGTCGAGGCCGCCAACATGTTCAACTGAACGCAGACCGTGGGTCGATACCTTGAACTTGTAACCCTGCTCCAGCGTATCCGACAACAATGTTACATTCTGCAGATTCGGCAGGAATGTACGCTTGGTTTTGTTGTTGGCGTGGCTCACATTGTTGCCGACCAGACGGCCCTTGCCGGTGAGTTCGCAAATGCGCGACATGATATCTATCCCGTTAAAAAAGATGTGGTGCGGAATCACTGTCCCGCGAAAGTCGCTGCCCCTAACCTTCCGGGCCCGAAAGGTCAAGTCGCAGATATAGCCAAATGCGCCATTGTCGGGTAGCGGAAGGACATGTCTTTGTCCAATGCCCGCAAAATGATGGAAGAAGCACTGGCCCTCGCCCGTCAGGCCGCGCAATCGGGCGAGGTTCCGGTGGGTGCCATCGTGGTCCGGGACGGGCAGATCATAGGACGTGGCGCAAACCGCCCCCTTGAAAGCCATGATCCCACTGCCCACGCCGAAATCATCGCGCTGCGGCAGGCGGCAGCAGCGATGGGTAACGACCGGCTGACCGGATGCGAGCTATGGGTCACGCTTGAACCCTGCGCCATGTGCGCCGGCGCAATCGCCCACGCCCGCATCGCCCGCCTTTATTACGGAGCCGACGACCCCAAAGGCGGAGCCGTCACCCACGGCCCCCGCCTGTTCGACCAGCCAACCGTACACCACCGGCCGGAAATCTACGCCGGCATCGCCGCCGATGAGGCAGCGGCGTTGCTGAAAGCCTTTTTTGCGGAGCGGCGGTAGGGCGGCTAACGTGGTGTTTGCGGAAAGGTTGGGCCGATTTTTTCGCTATAAGGAAAAAGGGAAAAAATGAAGAAGGCGTCGTTTACGCCCAACCCGTGACCCTGAATTTAAAAACCCCCGTCACCCTGGGTTTCAAAGCCTCGTCACCCTGAACTTGTTTCAGGGTCTTAGTTTTCAACGTCGCAGGACTAAGACCCTGGAACGTAGTCACCGAAGGTGAAACGAGTTCAGGATGACGGTTATTTTAAAGCTGAAAAGCCTCTCTCCCAACGGGAGAGGGGCCGGTTCGACGAAAAAGAATGACCCTGCACAAATTGCCTTGCGCTGGTGGATGGGTCGTGCCGATTTTTTCGTCAGAAGAAAAAAAGAGAAAGAAGGAAAAAAGCAGGTTGAAATGCATCCCGCATCCCACATCCGGCTCGCCTTTCTTCTTTCTCTTCTTTCTTCCAGATAATCCTCTGGCACTAAGATTTGGTCAGACTTGAGCTGAATGGATGACCGCTTTCATTGTACTGGGCGGGCAGCGGGAATGTCTGAAATGTTGCGGGAAGCGGACATTAGCTTGCGGCGCGTTCAAACTGTGCTGTGAACGTTTGAAATGCGATGCCGATCATCTGTTGATCTAGTTTGTCCCAATGTTCCTGATAAATCGGTTCGACAAATGCCCCATCCACATTGCAAAGGTTTGCCCACTCCGCATCGGCGCATCCATTTTCCCAAACCGTGAGCCTCCCAAACTCCTCCACATCGCCACCAATCCAACCGTTCGATTCTATTCTCGGTCGCTCAACGGTGAAGGTAACTGCTCTGTTATTTGTTGCCTTGCACACTTCCACTCTAGTCACGAGCGCGCTGCCTTGATGCAACAATTGTTGCTGCTGTGAGCATGCCCAAGCTACAAACGCTGAAAGCAAATGATTGGGTTCCTTGCTCAACACTTAATCCTAAAAATTGCCTGGTCAGCTTAATACGCATATGTTGGGAAACCTACTTATGTCGGCAATGTTATCGTTTCCTAAACGTCTGACTCAAACGCCAAAGAACCACGGTCATTATGACCATAATGTTGTGGGAAGCTGACATGCCGTAAACTTATCGGCAACCAACATTCTGATACCATTAACTCTAAAGACCGGTCAGGATATCCAGATTTTCAGTGGAGTAGGTCGATGAAAAATGCAAGTTCCGACATAATCTTCACGCACGTCCATCCGGCTTGGAAAGACAAAGCTGATTATATTTTTCGATGCAAGATCCCTACTGAATGTGAACCCGATGAGTGGGAGCAGATGTGGGGTAAGGTAGTAAGCGAAAATACTTTTATAGTCTGTTGCATACCTTTCTTTTTATACGGGCTCTCGATTGGTGATAAGATAGTTGTCAGCGACGCAAAAGACATTGAAGTTGTTGAAAAATCCGAAAACACCACGATACGCATCTGGACTGGCAAGACCGAAACAGATCTGGATGAAGAATTTATGTCTAAGGTCCTTCGTATTTGCGATGGCGCTGAGAGGCATTCGGATCAACTGGTAGCCCTCTACGTCACGAGGTTGCGCTATCCCAATATGCTCGGTTTGTTAGACAGCGAAGCAGCAAGAGCGGGTATTTTATACGAAATAGCGGAAAGCCGATTTTAAGTTCAAAACTTCAAGCAACGGCAGGTAAGTTGTCGTGTCCTGAAGGTCCGCTTTAGTTGCATATTTCCCGAAAGCCGCCGACGTACAGCACAATAGGATTTAGTTCAGTATCTTCCCCCGACATCCCATCCGGTGAGATTCAGCGCGAAGTCGCCAAAGGCACGGACCGGCCCTATGTCCGGCGAAAAGCGATTGACGAAAACATAGCCTTTGGAATCGACGCCTTCCACGATCCACTGGCTACCATCTGTTCCGAGATCGCAGTTTGTTGCCCGCAGTTCGAGAATTTTCGTTTTGGATAAGATTAAGTCAAGTTTCGCTAACTCCAAAGATGTAAGGGGGCGATCTATTTCCCGCTCGATGGTTCCCGGTTCATATCCGCCTTGACCAGACAGCTTCTTCGCAACCAATCGGGCGTTACTGCCCGACCGCTCTATGCGGACAATCACAGGATGGTCAAAAGTGGGCAGCCAAGTAAACCGCAGCGTCGATGCTTCTGCCGAAATAGTTTTGGTGGATCGCTCGTAAAGCGAAGGCTCGCCAGCCGCATCCCAGTGCTTGGAATACCATTCATTTTCGAAATCATAAATTGTAGGGAAACACTCGGGGTAACCTTTGTGTTCGCAAACCTGTGCTGGCTTCCCAAAGGACTCTGGAAAATAGTTTGTCCCGCCTTTGGAAGGCTTGATGGCGAAATCCTCCCCCGGAAGCTTCGCACAACGGCGATCAATTGCAGGCAAACGTTGTTCAATATTTTGCGGTAAAACTTGTTCAGCAGTTGGCGGCAGGACCTTATCGGAACCGCAGCCGGTCGAAAACAATGTTAAAATGATCGCTGCTGATCTCATTCGTAAGGTTCTATGCTTCAACAACATTTGGTTCAAGCAGCTATGAGGGGCGACAGGCAAGCGTTCGCATCATGTAAATACAGGCGCTTTCAAACCGCTATTCCTATGTCCGCAATGTTGTCGTGTCCTGATAGTCCAGTTTCGATTTGGATTTCCCGTTAACAGACATCATTCCCTTCTCTCCCTTAATGGAGAGAGGGCGTCTTTTTCCTTATTCCCTTTTTCCTTCTGACGAAAAAAGAAACAGGACGCCTCACCCGCTCAAATTCGCCTTGAAAAAGGCCAAAGTCCGCGACCAGCTCAGCTCTGCCGCCGCTTTGTCGTAACGCGGCGTGCTGTCATTGTGGAAACCGTGCTGCGTGCCGGGGTAGAAATGCACTTCATAGCGTTTCTGGTTGGAAATCAGCGCCGCCTGATAGGGTAGCCAGCCTGCGTTGATGCGTTCGTCCGCTTCGGCATAATGGATCAGCAACGGGGCCTTGATGGCGGGGACTTCTTCGGCCTTGGGCTGGCGGCCATAATAGGGGACCGATGCGCCGAGGTCGGGATAGGCCACGGCGAGCGCATTGCAGACGCCGCCGCCATAGCAGAAGCCGACGGCACCGACCTTGCCCGTGCTATCCTTATGATCGCGCAGATATTCAAAGCTGGCGAAAAAATCCTCCAGCAATTTGGCGGGATTGAGCTTGGCCTGCAATTCCCGGCCCTTGTCGTCATTGCCGGGATATCCGCCGACCGAGGAAAGGCCATCGGGGGCGAGCGCCAGATATCCGGCCTTGGCCAGACGCCGCGCGACATCCTCGATATAGGGGTTGAGGCCGCGGTTTTCGTGGATGACCAATACCGCAGGCAATTTGCCCTTTGCCTTGACCGGCCGGGCGAGCAGGCCGTTGATGCTGCCATGGCCCTCGGGGCTGGGCACCGTCACCCGCTGTGTGACGATCGCCGGATCATCGGCCTTTACCTGCTGCGCCAGCGCATAATCGGGCGCGAGTTGCTGCAGGATCATCAGGCCGGTGACACCGGCGGCGGCGAACTTGCCCGCCTCCCGGATGAATTCGCGCTTGGTCAGCTTGCCATGCACATAACCGTCAAAAATTTCGAGGATATAGGGATGGAAGTCGCTGGCTTTCATGCGCGGTGACGCGTCGGCTTCGGCCATCCCTATTCTCCCTTTTTAATGTACGAAACGTGCGACAACGTCGCGGTAGGACCGGCTGACCTTCACCTGCGCGCCGGATTCAAGCACGAGGAAACATTCGCCATTGGTGTGCGGTTTGACCTGACGCACCTGGTCCAGATTGACGATGGTGCTGCGGTGCACCCGCTGGAACGTGCGGGGATCGAGGCGTTTTTCCAGATCCTTCATCGTCTCGCGCAGGATCAGCGAATTGTCCGCGGTGTAGATGCACATATAGTCGCCCGCGGCGTCGATCCGCTCGATGCTTTCCACGTCGACACGGAAAATCTGGCCGCGATCCTTCACATTGATCAGCTTTTCAAAGCGCGTGGACGATACATCGTCATCGATCGGTCCCAGATTGTCGGCGGCATTGGGCGCAACTTCGTTGATGACAGTGCGCAGCCGTTCCAGCTCGTCCGTATTGCGCTTGTTGGCCAGCCGGGTACGGACGCGTTCCATGGTGTCGGCCAACCGGTCCGGCTCGACCGGCTTCATCAGATAATCGACCGCCTGCGCCTCAAAGGCCTTGATCGCATGTTCCGAATAGGCGGTGACGAATACAAAGAGCGGGGGATCGATGTCCATCACGCCCTGCACCACCGAAAAGCCGTCAAATCCGGGCATCTGGATGTCGAGAAAGACCAGATCGGGCTTCAATGTCTTGATCTTCCGGATTGCCTCACGCCCGTTATGGCATGTGGCAACGATTTCAATATCGTCAAACGCCTGAAGCCTCAGTTCGAGACCCTGGATGGCCAATTTTTCATCATCAACCAATATTGTACGAATGCTCATGCGGTTTTCATTCCTTGTAATGTTGCCCCCGCTTGATTGTCTTCGACCGGTATAATGCGCGTCTGATAAGGCAGTTCCAACAAAACCTCAAATCCGCCGCTTGCTTTCACATAATATTCAAACCGCTGGTCGTCACCATAGGCCTGCGAAAGCCGCTCGCGCGTGTTCGCCATGCCCACCCCTGTGGACAGGCTGTGATCTTGCTGCCCCGGCTGCAAGCCCGGGCCGGTATCGGAAACGGTGATGCGAACCCTTTGGCCGACGAGTTGAGCGGTGACCGAAATGTCCGCGCCCTCTTCTTTCGGGGTCACCGCGTATTTGATGGCATTTTCCACCAGCGGTTGCAGCAAAAGCGAGGGCACCAGCGCGTTTTCGACCGCCGGTTCAATGTTGAAAAAGGTGCGCAGCCGTTCTTCGAACCGCATTTTTTCGATATCGAGATAGAGTTTCAGCGTCTCGATCTCCTGTGTCAGCGGCACCTTCGCTGCCGCCTCGTTGATGAGGGTGAAGCGCAGGAAGGACGACAGGCGCGACAGCATGGCGTTCGCCTGCTCGGTCTGTTTGAGGAGGACCAGCGTGGAGATGCTATTGAGCGTGTTGAACAGGAAATGGGGGTTGAGCTGATACCGCAGCATCGTCAGCTGCGCGCTGGTCGCCTGCGCCTCCAGCCGCATCATCTGGTCCGCCTGCTCTTCGGCGCGGACGAAATAGTTGATCGCGTAATAGAGCGCCGACCATGCCCCTACGAGAAGGCCGTCCTTGAAGATCGCACCCAGCAACAGTTGCGCAAACGGTGTATCATCTGCTCCCCCACGAATGGTTTGAACCACCCAAGTATCAAGATAGGCATACACTAATGAAGCCAGCACAACTGAAAGTAGGGTGGCTCCCCAAGTAACGATTGGTTGCTTTTCAATTACATAACGATAAACTACCGACAATATTAGTGTGATTGAGTATCCAGTTACGGCAGAAATCAGCACGGGAACTAGGAAGCTCAAAGGCTGTCCATTGGCAATAACGGTTACTGCATACAGTGCAGTCGCCCCGCCCCAACCAGCTGAATGCAAATTCCAGAATGCACGGTTCTTGTTCGAAAAGAAAGGTTGGTCGGACAACTCTAGGACAGCCATGGTCAGGTATCTAGCCGCATTTTGCGCCCGCATGAAGCCCTTGTTTCACACAAAAGGCATGATAGCATGGGAAAGGAGAGGAAGAGTCACATGGATAATCAGGACGATCGCGCCACTTTTCACGACATGTCGCAAAGCACGCAGGAAGATTGGCAGATCATCATGCGGCACAATATCCCCTTCGCCCAAAATGGCGGAAAGCGGATATTGGACCATTTGAAGCTGCTCGACGGCGATTTTGGCGGCTTTGCGGTGGACCGGCTGACCCATTCGCTGCAAACCGCGACCCGCGCCCATCGCGACGGGCGGGATGAGGACTATGTCGTCATGGCCCTGCTGCACGATATCGGCGACACATTAGGCGCGGCCAACCACCCCGATATCGCGGCGGCCATCCTGAAACCCTTCGTGTCTGAAAAGCTGCACTGGATTGTGCAGCATCACGGCATCTTCCAGGGACATAATTTCTTCCACCATCTCGGGCTCGACCGCAATATGCGCGAACAGTTCCGGGGGCACCAATGGTTTGCCGACACCGAAGAATTTATCGACAAATATGACTGCCCCGCATTCGACCCGGATTACGATACCCTGCCGCTCGAATTTTTCGAACCTATGGTGATGAAGCTGTTCAAATATCCGCTGAACAGCATCTACAAACGGGCGATGGAGAGCGAAGCGGCGGAATAATCCTTGCCGATCACCCCGCCGTTCGGCATCTCCAGCTTATCTTCCCAGCAGGACCCGCGCCTGTCCGGCGATCTGCGCGAGCATGGCGGGCGTTGGCATTCCGGCCATACGGGCGCGATCAACCATCGCCTTGAACGAGCGGACGCGGCTTTCGTTATCCGCAACCCAGCCCTGCGTGTCGGCCAGCGGCTTCTTCGCGGCACGGCGGCGCAGGAAGTCGAGGCGCATGGCCTGGAAATCACGCGCCAGTCCGGCGACGAGCAGACGCTCCCACGGGTCATGCGGATCCATCTGCATCGCGGTCCCCTGCGCCCAGCCAATGCCCAGCGCGTCGCCCAGCGCGGTAAAGGCCTGCGTCAGTGCGGTAACATCAGCCTTCTGCGTCGCCGACAGCGCGGCAAGTCCGATCGCGCCGTCAAGCTGAGCCAGTTGCACCAGACGGTCCACAATCTTGCGGGGCGCGCCATGGTCGACCAGCCGTGCACCAAAGCTTTCGGTCTGGTGGCGGACATCGGCGGGCAGAAGGCTATCGAGCGACCCCGACAATTTCTGAACAACCGGGCTGTATAGCGCGGTTGCCGCACCCACATCGCGTCCCTCGGCCGCATTGCGGATCAGGTCGGCCATTTGCGCGCGTACCTCGACAGCGGTCTGGTTGAACAGCAGCAGACGGGTCGATTCCGGCATTTCCGCCGTATCAATGGCCTGCCACAACGACGGCAGGTCGTAGATCCGCTCCGCAATGGCAAAGGCCGCCGCGACTTCACCAAGGCCGCAGCCTTCCTCTTCCGCCAATTCGAACGGATGGAGCAGACCGAGACGGTTGATCATGCGGTTTGCAAGCTTGGTCGCGATGATTTCCTTGCGCAGACGGTGCGCCGAAATCGCCGCCTTGTGCTTTTTGACCATAGCCTCGGGGAATGCCGCGAGCAGTTCGCCTTCCATCGACGGGTCGAGAGCAAGCGGCGCGGCCTCAACACCATCCTGCGCCGCCAGTTTCGCGGTGGACAGCAATACGGCCAGTTCGGGCCGGGTCAGACCCTTGCCCTCGCTTGCGCGGCGGAAAAGCTCGTCATTGGGGGCGATACCTTCGACAACACGGTCCAGACGGCCTGTGCTTTCAAAGGTTTCGATCAACCGGACATAAGCGGGCAAATCGCCTGCCCCGCCGGTTTCGGCAATGGACAGCGCCAGCGTCTGCAGGCGGTTATCCTCCAGCACCAGATGCGCGACCGCATCGGTCATATCGGCCAGCAATTTGTTGCGGACCGGTTCCTTCAGCTTACCGGCACGCATTTCGGCGTTGAGGGCGATTTTGATGTTCACCTCATTATCGGAACAATCAACGCCGGCGCTGTTGTCGATAAAGTCGGTGTTGATACGCCCGCCGCGCAAGGCAAAGCCGATACGTCCTGCCTGCGTCACACCCAGATTGGCGCCTTCGCCGATAACCTGCGCCCGCACGTCGGCACCGTTGACGCGGATGGCGTCGTTTCCGGGATCGCCCACGTCCAGATGGCTTTCGCTCTTGTCCTTGATATAGGTTCCGATACCGCCAAACCACAGCAGTTGGACAGGCGCCTTCAATATGGCGGTCATCAGTTCCGAAGGTTCGATTTCCTTGGCATCAATTCCCAGTAGGGCGCGTATTTCCGGCGTTGTCTTGATGCTCTTTTCGCTGCGGGCAAAAACACCGCCGCCCTTGGAAATCAGCTTGGGATCATAATCCAGCCAGCTTGAGCGCGGCAGGTTGAACAGGCGCTGACGCTCTTTCCAGCTTGCTGCAGGATCGGGATCGGGGTCGAAGAAGATATGGCGGTGGTCAAATGCCGCCACCACTTTCAACGCCTTGGACAGCAGCATGCCATTGCCGAACACGTCGCCCGACATGTCCCCGACACCGGCGACGGTCACAGGTTCCTTCTGCACATTGATGCCCATTTCGGCAAAATGCCGCTGTACCGAAAGCCAGCCGCCCTTGGCCGTGATGCCCATCGCCTTATGGTCATAACCGACGGAGCCGCCGCTGGCGAAGGCATCGCCCAGCCAGAAATTACGCTCCAGCGCGATGGCGTTGGCCGTGTCGGAGAAGGTTGCCGTTCCCTTGTCGGCCGCGACCACGAAATAGGGATCTTCACCGTCATGGATGACGACCTGGTCGGGGTGCACCACCTTGTCGTTCACGATATTGTCGGTGATCGACAGCAATGTGCGGATGAACAGGCGATAGCTTTCGGTGCCTTCCGCAAACCAGGCATCACGGTCAACCCGCATATCGGGAAGCTTCTTGGGATAAAAACCGCCCTTTGCCCCTGTTGGAACAATCACCGCATTCTTGACGCGCTGTGCCTTCATCAGGCCAAGCACCTCGGTGCGGAAATCATCGCGGCGATCGGACCAGCGCAGGCCGCCACGGGCAACCGGACCGGCGCGCAAGTGGATGCCTTCGACGCGGGGCGAATATACAAAGACTTCGCGCCAGGGGAGCGGCGCGGGCAAGCCCGGAACCTTCGCACTGTCGAGCTTGAACGCAAGCGCATCGGCGCCAGCAGGTGCAAAGGCGTTGGTCCGCAATGTCGCACGCACCACGCCCAGATAACGGCGCAATATGCGGTCCTCATCAATCGCAGAAACTGCCGAAAGACCTGATTCTATCGCCTTGATATATTTAGCCGAATCCTTTTCCCGGTCGCCCGACAAGGCGGGATCGTGCAGTGCATGGAACAGGTTGATGATCGCGCGGGTAATACCTGCATTTTTGGACAGGGCCGCCACCGCCGTCGGCATGCCGTAGGTCACACCGGTCTGGCGCAGATAACGGTACCAGGCGCGCAGCAGGATCACCGATTGCGGCAACAGCGCAGCCACGGTGACCAATTGGTTGAAAACGTCATTCTCGGCCTTGCCGTCGAGAACCTGGGTCAATGCACCTTCCAATATGGAGGCGCGTTCCATCACACTGGCGACATCACCACCGCGCAGGCCAAGACGGAAGTCATGAATATAATTGCCGTCGCTCAGGGCCGTTGGCGATTCTTCCAGGACGTCGAAACCGAAATTTTCCAGCGCAGGCACCATATCGCTCAACGGCATGGCACCGCCCTGGCTGAACACTTTCAGACGCAGCATTTCCCCGTCGCTGGAAAGGCGGGTGACTTTGCTATGGTCCCGTTCCATCTGCAACAGGCCGAGCATATCGCGGGCCGCTTCGTCGGAACTGTAGCTGGTACGGTAATTATTGGGGAACAATGCCCCGTAACGGACGATCATCGCGGCAGCGCGCTTTTCGTCGGTCAGGCGGGCAAGCGAGGCCTCAACCGCAGGTTCCCATCCACGGACCATCAATTCCAGCTTGTCGTCAAGCTTGGCTTCGTCGACCTTCTGGTCGCGGTCCGGAAGGTCGAGCGTGTAGCGCAGCAGCGCGATGCCGCCATCTTCGAGGCTGATCGACCAGCCCAGCAGCCCGCCCCCCGTGGCCCCGGTGAGCATATCTTCGATCTGTTTGCGCATTCCGGTCGACACATCGTCGCGCGGCAACCAGACGAAAATATAGAGATGCCGTCCCAATGGCGAACGGATCGCGAGCAATTTGGGCCGTGGCCGGTCGGTCAATGACATGGCGGTGAGCGTCACGCGCTCCAACTCCGCCAGCTTCAGCGACACCAGCAAATCATGCGGCAGCGACGTCAGCACATGCGTCATCGCCTTGCCGGCATGGCCCGACGGGTCAAAGCCGAAGCGTTCCATCAACGTAGCAAGATGGGTGCGCAGGACAGGGATACGGTCAGGCGCGGTCGCGAGCGCTGCGCTGGTCCACAGACCTGCGGTAATCGACAGACCAGTAATCGTGCTTCCCTCGCGCACCGGAACGACGACCAGATCCAGTTGCACATGGCGGTGCACGCTCGATACGCGGTTGGCCTTCAGGATCAGCGGCGCGCTGCCGCCTTCTTCAAACCATTTGATGGCAAGGCCGATGCTCTGTTCCGACAGGATCGCATCGTTGCTGACGCGCGAAAGACCCAGACGCTTCGACCGTTTGCCGTCCCGCGAAAGATTTTCATGACCAAGCACGGTCATGTTGTTTTCAAGGAACCAGCGGACAAGCGCTGCGCCTTCGCCATCGGGCAGACTGTCGGCATCTTCGGACATGGCGCCCAACATCTTGCGCCAATCGGTCACCGCGCCGCGCACATCGCGCAAAACGGCGTGCAGATTTTCTTCAAGCGCGCGACGTTCCTTGGCATCAACGCGGTCCGTCTCGAGATAGATGAACGATTCGCGGGTGGCCGACGAATCGCGTTTCCGGCTGACCGATTGCAGCACGGCCGCATCGTCGCGCACCGTGCTCAGCACCGGATGGATCAGCCGCTTAACACCGATAGCCTTTGCCGCGACCGCCGCGGAAATCGAATCCACCAGAAATGGCATATCGTCATTGTTTATCGCGATGCGCATCGTCAGACGGCCATGTGGATCGGTAAAGCTGTCGAGCGCGAGAGCGGCATTGCCCACCTTGCGTTGCTGCGCAACCTGCAAGGTGAATCGCGCCGCTTCTTCGCAGGCTTTGGCATCAAACCCTTCATTCTCTCCCGGAAGGGCGCTGTCCGCGAAGGCGGATGCCATCGCTTTCAACAAGGTGGCATCTGTTTTAGCGACAGTTTTTGATGCTTTGGCAACAGCCATGAATTCTACTCCTGAGCCCACGAAATTGGGGATTGGTCATGGTTAATACGACGCAATCCATTGTAATTTTATTTCAACGCTTATGCCTTCGTTCGTCGGGCTATTCAAGTTACGTCGGTAGCGGGTTGCGGTCACCAATTTGCCTGTGTAGCGTCGCCCCATGTCAAAAGGGCCGGAGGGAAGTATATGGATAAGCGTCTGACATTATGGATTTTGGTCGGGATGATCCTGGGTATCATCGTTGGCTATGCCGTCCATATTGGTGTCGCCCCCGACAGCGCAGCCTTCGAAAATCTCAGCAAAACCTTCAAATTGCTGTCGGATATTTTCCTCAATCTCATCAAACTTCTGGTCGCGCCGCTGATCCTGTCGACGATTGTCGTGGGTATTGCGCATATGGGCGACAGCAGTGCGCTGGGCCGGATCGGATTTCGTGCGATTACCTGGTTCATCATCGCCAGTTTCATCTCCATCGGGCTCGGGCTTTTGATGGTCAATATCTTCCAGCCCGGCATCGGCGTGCCCGTCGGGCCCGCGGCCGACGCGGCCGCAGCGGTTGGCGAGGTGAAGAAACTCGACTTCTTCGAATTCATTCTGTCCATCTTCCCCAAAAACGCGTTCGAGGCGATGGCCACGAACAATATTTTGCAGATACTGGTCTTCTCGCTTTTTGCAGGCGTTGCCCTGTCGGCACTAGGTGAAAAGGGTGCGCCGCTGATCCGCGCGGCCGACGCGCTAGCCGAGATGATGCTGCAGATTACGCATTATGTGATGCGCTACGCCCCGGTCGCCGTGTTCGGCGCATTGGCAAAGGTGGTTGCCACCAGCGGTCTTGCGATCCTTGGCAGCTATCTCGAACTTCTCGCCGAATTCTACATGTCGCTGGTCATTCTCTGGGCGATCCTGCTCTTCATCGGCTGGATATTCCTGCGCAAACGGATCTGGACGCTTATCCGCTATATCCGCGAACCGCTGCTGATCGCCTTTTCGACCGCTTCGTCCGAAGCTGCACTACCCAAGCTGTTCGAACAGCTCGACCGGTTCGGTGTGCCGCGCCGGATTTCGGGCTTCATGCTGCCGCTGGGCTATAGCTTCAACCTCGACGGATCGATGATGTATATGAGCTTCGCGACGATTTTCATCGCGCAGGCTTATGGCATCGACCTGCCGATTATGACGCAGATCCTGATCCTGCTGACGCTGATGATTTCGTCCAAGGGCGTGGCGGCGGTTCCCCGCGCGTCGCTGGTCGTGATTACCGGCACGCTGGCGATGTTCGGATTGCCGGTCGAAGGTGTGGCGTTGATCCTGGCAATCGACCAGTTCCTCGACATGGGCCGCACTGCGACCAATGTGGTCGGCAACGCCGTGGCGACGTCGGTCATTACCAAGTGGGAAGGCATGCTGGAGGTCGAAGAGCCGGAATTTGTCGAGCCGCCACACGCCCCTGCCCATACGGCAGCCGCCGGCAAACGCGGGCTGGACCTCGCCGAAGATATGGTCAGCGATACGCGCAGCAATAAAAGCTGAGTTCAGGCGGGCAGCTTGTGTCCGATGAGGGTGCCCTTCGCACCCCTGCTGTCGAGCGTGAAGCGCATCATATGATGTTCCCGGCGCCAGCGTCGTGCCACAACGCGCTCGCCCGGGCGTGCCGCATCGTCCAGCAACACGCGCCCGCCGGGCCGGATGCGCGGAAACAGGCTCGCCGCCGCACCGCGGACATAGGGGTGTATGGCCCAGGGCGGGCCGTCAACGATGAGAAGGTCAATATCGGCAGGCACATCGCTTAACTGGTACCAATGCCCCGGCCAGCCGGCGGGCGATGGGCCCAGCGGCGCATGGCGGATATCCACCGACAGGCCGTTTTCGCGTACCCATTGCTGCGTCACCGAGGCGAACTCGCCATGCTGGTCATAGCTGACCAGCGATCCGCCGCCGAATTTTTGCAAGGCGCGGGCGATGATGAATGTCGACGCGCCGCAGCCCAGCTCGACCACCTGATTTGGCCGCATTTCTTCGATGGCGCGCGTGATATGCCACAGGAAATGGGTATCGGCTTTCCAGCTTCCCAGATTGGGCAAAGCATCGGCCGGCAGGTCGAGATAGGCAAGCAACGCCGCCTTATCCTCTTTGCGCCCGCCATGCAGGCTGCGCAGCAGCCACGGCCACTGGATTGCACCATAGGCGGTCACCATGGCACGGTCACCCAGGCTGAGGTCGAGCCCAATATCGTCAAGCGGCATCAGGGCCGTAGTTTCGCGCGTAGTCATGTCCCTCGCACATGGGCGCGCGGAGGGCTTGGGACAACACGCCATTTCCGTCCTGCCGCGTTTAAAGAACGGTTCAAAGCGGATGCATTCCGAATATTTCGGGCAAGGCCCCGACTTTTGTCGCGAACGCTTTGACAAAGGGAAAATTTGCCCGATAAACGGAAGGAGAGAAGAGGAGAGATGAATGCGTGATGCAGCGTCGCGAGCGGGCGAGAGCAGTTTCGATTCGGGGGCTTCCCCACTATGATCGCAAAAGCATCGACCACCCCCCGCCTGATGCTCTGGACATTATTGATTGTCTACACTTTGAACTTTCTGGACCGCCAGATCGTCAACATTCTCGCCGAGCCGATCAAACGCGATCTGCAACTGAGCGACACCGCGCTTGGTCTTCTGGCCGGCCCTGCCTTTGCCGTCTTCTACGCGGTGCTCGGCATCCCCATCGCCCGCTATGCCGACCGCGCCTCGACCAACCGCGTGACGCTGATTTCCGTTTCGCTCGCCCTCTGGTCCGCCATGACCGCGCTGTGCGGCGTGGCCCAGAATTTCGTGCAGCTCCTGCTCGCCCGCATCGGCGTCGGCGTCGGCGAGGCCGGATGCACACCTGCCGCCCATTCGCTCATCACAGATAGTGTACCGCCTGAAAAGCGGTCGTCGGCTATCGCCTTTTTTGGCCTCGGCGTTCCCATTGGCAGCCTGTTCGGCCTGATCATCGGCGGCATCGTCAACGATCTTTACGGCTGGCGCGCCGCGCTCTTTCTTGTGGGCGCGCCGGGACTGCTGCTGGCGCTGGTCCTGCCCATGATCATCCGCGAACCCCGCCGCACCGACGGCCCTGTTCGCGACGCGGCGCAGAACGGACCAAAGAAGGCCGAGCTGCGCGTCGGTGAGGCGTTCCGCGAAGTCTTCACCTCCCGCGCCTATCTCTACATCTTCATCGCCGCGTCCTTCACCGCCTTCTTGAGCTACGGCAAGGGTCTGTGGACGATCAGCTTCTTCATCCGCAGCCACGGGCTGTCCACGACAGAGGCGGGGCTGTCCATGGCGGTCGCGCTGGGCATTGCCGGGGTTATCGGGACCCTGCTCGGCGGGAAAATGGCGGACAAATTCGGTAAGGAAGACAAGCGCCACCTGCTCACCTTCCCCGCCTTCGGCATGGCTATTGCCGCACCGATCCTGTTCCTGGGCTATTGGGTGGATGACTGGCGGGTGGCAGTCGCGCTGCTGATCGTGCCTACTATCCTCAACTCCGCCTATTACGGACCGGCTTATGCCTGTGTGCAAGGCCTCGTCCGACCGGAGGCGCGAGCCATGGCCGCATCCATGGTGGTGTTCGGACAGAATCTCATCGGCCTTGGCATGGGCCCGTTGCTGTTCGGCATGCTGTCCGATGCGCTGATCCCCCTCGCCGGGCAGGACAGCGTCCGCTGGGTCCTGTTCGGCGCAGCCTGGCTGGGGATCATCCCCGCCTTCTTCTTCTGGCGCGCAAGCCTGCGTCTGAAGGCGGAGTTGAAGAGCGGTTAGTTAGTCCGCAAAGGGATCGCGCACCAAAATCGTGTCCTCACGCTCAGGCGAGGTGCTGACCAGTGCGACCGGCGTTTCGATCAGTTCCTGCACGCGGCTGATATATTTGATTGCCTGCGCCGGAAGGTCCGCCCAACTGCGCGCACCGGCGGTCGTTTCCTGCCAGCCGGGCATTTCTTCGTAGATCGGCTCGACAGAGGCCTGATCCGCGGCATGGGCGGGCAGATAGTCATAGACTTTGCCATTGAGGCGATAGCCGGTGCAAATCTTGATCGTATCAAAGCCGTCGAGCACGTCGAGTTTGGTCAGCGCAATGCCGGTCACGCCCGAAACGGCGCAGCTTTGCCGCACGATCACGGCGTCAAACCAGCCGCAGCGGCGCTTGCGTCCGGTGACGGTACCAAATTCGTGGCCACGCTCGCCCAGACGCTGCCCGGTTTCATCCTCCAGCTCGGTCGGGAACGGCCCGGAACCGACACGCGTGGTATAGGCCTTCACAATGCCCAGAACAAAGCCGGCGGCACTGGGGCCCAGACCCGATCCCGCCGCCGCCGTGCCAGATACGGTGTTGGAACTCGTGACAAAGGGATAGGTGCCGTGATCGACGTCGAGCAGGACGCCCTGCGCGCCTTCGAACAGGATCCGCGCACCGGCCTTGCGCACCTTGTTCAGCCGCTTCCACACCGGTTGCGCATATTCAAGAACGAAGGGTGCGATTTCCTTGAGGTCCGCAATCAACCGCGCCCGGTCCACCGGCGGTTCACCAAATCCGGCGCGCAGCGCATCATGATGCGCGCACAGGCGGTCAAGCTGCGAATCCAGTGCATCGAGATGCGCCAAGTCACAAACGCGAATGGCGCGGCGGCCGACCTTGTCTTCATAAGCAGGGCCAATGCCCCGTCCGGTCGTGCCGATCTTGCCCGAACCCGCCGCTGCCTCGCGCAAACCGTCAAGGTCGCGGTGGATCGGAAGGATCAGCGCGCAGTTGTCGGCGAGCGCAAAATTTTCGGCGGTAATCGTAACACCCTGCCCGCGCAGCTTCGCCATTTCATCGCGCAAGGCCCAGGGGTCGAGCACCACGCCATTACCGATGATCGACAATGTGCCGGTAACAATGCCCGAGGGCAGCAGCGACAATTTATAGACATTTTCGCCGACCACCAAAGTGTGTCCGGCATTATGGCCGCCTTGGAAACGGACCACGGCATCGGCCCGTTCGGCCAGCCAATCAACAATCTTGCCTTTACCTTCGTCGCCCCATTGGGCGCCGATCACGGTTACGTTCGCCATTCAAAATTCCCTGACTGAAGGGCCTTTTTCTGCGCAGAAGGATTTTTCTGCGAAGGGATTCGCCGTGCGTCCCGTTATGACTATGGACACAAAACGTCCACCCTAAAGCGTCAATGGAGGCAAAAGATGCGTAAATGGATTTTTGGTGGTGTGGCACTGGCTATGGTGGGCACCTGTGCAGTCGCCCAACGCGGACAGCGTCTGCCGACGGAATGCCGTCAGGAAGTCGTGCAGCTCTGCGGTATCAACCGCGATGCGATGCGCGGATGCCTGCGCGAAAAATACAGCCAATTGTCGGAAAATTGCCAAAGCGAATTGCGCGCCCTGATGGCGCAGCGCGGCGAAGGCGAAGCTGCCACTGCCCGCGCGACCGGCGGCACCGAACTGGCCTATGGCACCCATGAATTGCAAAAGCTCGATTTCTGGCGCGGGCCGCAGGACAAGGCGCCGCTTGTCATCTTCGTCCATGGCGGCGGCTGGAAACGCGGCGACAAGAACAACGCCACCGGCCAGAGCAAGGCTCCGCACTATCGCGCACAAGGCTATGCTTTTGCCAGCATCAACTACCGTCTGGTCCCCGATGCGACGGTGGAGCAACAGGCAAGTGACGTCGCGGCCGCCATCGCCTATTTGCGCAGCAATGCACGGCGACTGGGCATCGACCCCGACCGCATCGTCCTGATGGGCCATAGTGCCGGCGCGCATTTATCGGCACTGGTGGGCACAGACCCTGCCTATCTGCAAAAGGCAGGCCTGCCGCTATCCGCGCTAAAGGGTGTCATCCCGCTCGACGGCGCGGCCTATGACGTGCCTGCACAGATGAAGGACGGCGCGGCGATCATGCAGGATACGTACAAGCAGGCCTTCGGCCTCGACCCCGACCGGCAAAAGGCCTTGTCACCCTATTGGCATGCGCCTTCCCCCAATGCGCCAGCCTTCCTGATCCTCCATGTCGACCGCGAAGACGGCGCCCGCCAGTCCGCCGCCCTCGCCGACGCCTTGCGCAGAAACGGAACGGCGGTGAAGCTTCAGGCGTTCGAAGGAAAGGGCCTGCGCGGACATATGGAAATCAACCGCAAACTGGGGGATACGGATTATCCCGCAACGGCGGTGGTGGATGCGTGGTTGAAGGAGGTTTTCGGGGGGTAAGCGACGGATTGACCTCCAAACAATCGGGGCATCCTTCGTCACCGGCTTTCGCTAAATCTGATGCGGCTATGGCCGCATCAGTCCTTTGAAAAAGCGCGTGTCACGATGAAGTCTATTACCTTATCGCCCATTTCCGTCCCAGGTGTAACTATGTCGAAATGGTCATTTCCGCCTTGCAATACCTCAACATGGTCACCGGCCGCTTTTGCTTGTTCGGCATAGGGTGACATAAAAGGCGTGAAGGCACCCTGTACCAACAACTGCCGAATACCGAGCGGCAATTGGCTGGCTGGCGAAGCGAGTTTATACTCGGCTGCGCGAGCTTCCGGTGCGCCACCCATTAGAGCGGTGATAACGGGCTTTCCACATGCCTGCGCGTCTACGCCAATAAATGGTGCAAGTGCCGCCGGGCCGTCGATTTGCACTGCTGATACCGGCATTACCTTGGGTGCAAAAGCAGGTCCAAGCTTTGCACGCGAAGCCCCCCAAAGCGCCAGATGCGCGCCCGCGGAATGTCCGACGATTGTGACCTTCTTCAAATCCAGCGGGTGAGTTTTTGCCAGATCGACAAGGTGGTCGATACCAGCACCCACATCTTCAAAGGTGCCGGGCCAGCCGGCACCTGCATCACCCAGCTGCCGGTACTCGATATTCCAGGTTGCAATACCCCGCTTTGTAAGTGCTTCGGACACGGCGGCCATGCCTGCCAGCGTATCAAAACCTTTCGTCCAACAGCCACCGTGAATGACAACGGCGACAGGGAAAGGGCCTTTGCCCTCGGGAAGGCGCAGCTGTCCGCTGCGTAAGTCATCAGAACCGTAGCGCAATGTGGAGGTCGGTGCCTTTGCCTTGCTGGCGGCGAGTTTATATGCTGCCTGCGTGTCGTCCTGTGCTTGAACCATTACGGCCGGCGAAATCATCATCAGGCCACAAACCATTAACGTTCTTATACTCACGACATCCTCCCCAAAAATGCGCCATCGATTTCGGCAGATTTCAAATTCCTAAGCAAGCGGCCGATAATTGCCAAGACCGAACCGACTGCTTCAACGGGAACTGCGCGCACGGATTTATATGGCCGCGTCCATGTTCCGTTGCAACACTCCATGAACAAAATCCCGCTTCGCGCTCCTGTCAAAGGGCGATACACAACCCTATGCGAATCGAGGGTAATTATCGTGAAGACGGTCACGCCACCATAAGGGGTCTGATCCCGCCGGAAGTGGCGGCGAACCTGTTTCGGCAGATCCAGATCGACCTTGAAGCGGCCGGAAAGAACTTCAACAGCTTTGCCAAGGAACACCAGCTGTCCAACCGGCATACGGTGGATATTTCCGGGCATTTCTATCGTCCGCTGACGACTTTTTTGTGGGGCCTGACCCCGATTATGTGCGAGTTGACGGGCGCCGATCTGCTGCCGAGCTACGATTATTTCCGCATCTATCAAAAGGACGATGTCTGCCGCATCCATTCGGACCGCCCGTCGTGCGAACATAGCGTATCGCTGACACTGGTTTATAGTGATGACAAAGCCTGGCCGCTGGAAGTCGGTTCGATCCCCGTCGCCGGTGAAGGGCCTTGCGTCGATGATTTCGGCGACGAGCCCTATAGCGCCGTCGCCATGCAGCCGGGCGATGCGGTTCTTTATCGCGGCATGGATTTGCGCCACGGACGCATGACGCCTAACCCCAATCGCTGGTCCGCGCATCTCTTTCTGTTCTGGGTCGAACGGAATGGCAAGTTCAAGCAGCACGCCTTTGACGAGGAACGGCTGCGTTCGGAACTGAAGCGTGTCAGCAATCTGGACGTGTGACCAACCGGGTGCGTCCCTGCCCTTGGGTGGTCAGACCGGCTCCGCCCGCCCATTTGTAAGCACATAGGCACAATCAAGCGCCCGGGCATTGTCGGTCTCGTCAAGGGCCGCGACCGTGATCCAGCCTTCGCCCCGCATCTGCGCCGCTTTCGACGCCAATGTTCCCAAGGGTAGGAACAGGCGGCGGTTTTCGTCCTTTTCGGCAACGATGTCGATCAGCGGATCGGGGTAAAGCGAGAAACCGGTGGCGACTTCGACACCGCCGCCGGTGCGGGTTATCGCATAGGTGCCGCCGCGGCCAAGTGCGGCGGTGTAGCCCTTGGCAAAAAGGGTGAAGCCGAACCAGCTTTGATATTCAAAGCCATGCCGTTCGGTGGGGTCGAGTGTGATCGTGGCCCGATCGCCGAGCGATTCCGCGATGGACTCCAGCGCCCCGATCCGCGACGCGAGTGCGCCGCCCGCATCGATAGCGCGCAGTTTTTGCACCGCTTCGGCAAAAGGACCGGTCGCCGCCAGCAAGGGCAGATAGGCATCCGCCCCCAGGGCGCTCAACCCGCCTGCATCCTTCATATCCAGTTCGGACCGCACCGCGTCGATCTTGTCGGGGGACAAAGGCAGGGCCTTGGTGGCGAGTGTTTCGACAAGGTCGGGCAAGGTGAAATCGACGGTGATGTCCTTCACCCCCGCCGCCTCCAGCGCCTCGACCGCGACGGTGACAATTTCCAGGGCAGCGGCCACGCTTTCGTTGCCGATCAGCTCGGCGCCCAATTGCGTAATCTCCCGCTCGGGCCGCAACTGGCGGGCGCGTAGACGCAGTATCTGGCCATGATAGCACAGGCGCAGCGGACGCGGGGCATCGGCCATGCGGGTGGTGGCAATACGGCCGACCTGCACAGTGATATCCCCCCGCAGGGCAAGCGTATGACCGGAGACGGGGTCCGTAAAACGCAACAGGCTGTTGCGCGTTGCGCCCCCGCTGCGTGCGGACAGGCTGGCCTCGAACTCGGCAATCGCCGGACTGACGCGGCCATAACCGTGCGACGCCATGACGTTCAGCATGGCGCGGGAAACCCGAATGGCAGCCTCCGCCTGCACAGGCAGGCGGTCGCGGAATCCTTCGGGTAAAAGATCGGGCGATATGCTGGTCATGCGGGCTCTTTACGCGAAAACGCCGATGGGAAAAGCCCCGATCAGAATTTAAGCGCCTTGACCGTTTTCACACCGGGCAATTTGCACAATTGCCACAGCACCGGCTCTTCGATTTCGGAGTCCATCGACAACAGCAGCACCGCCTCGCCGCCGGCACTGCGGCGGCCGAGGTGGAAGGTGCCGATGTTCAACCCCGCCTCGCCCAGGGTCGTGCCGACGCGGCCGATGAAACCGGGGGCATCTTCGTTGACGATGTAGAGCATATTGCCCTCCAACTCCGCCTCCAGGCTGATCCCGAAAATCTCGACAAGACGCGCTTCGCTGTTGGCAAAGAGGGTTCCTGCGACCGAGCGGGGTCCCTGGCTGGTGTTGACAGTGACGCGGACAAGCGTGTGGTAGGCACCGGGCTTGTCATGGCGCACTTCGCGGATGTCGAACCCTCGTTCCTTGGCAAGATAGGGCGCGTTGACCATGTTCACCGCGTCGGAGAAGCGGCGCATGAAGCCCGACAGGACAGCGGCGGTAATCGGCTTGATATTCAGCTCCGCCGCCGCGCCTTCGACTTCGATCGCCATATTGTCGAGATCGTCATGCGCCAGCTGGCCGACCAGCGAACCCAGCTTTTGCGCAAGGTTCATATAGGGCTTCAGCTTCGGCGCTTCTTCGGCCGACAGGCTCGGCATGTTGAGCGCGTTGGTGACGCCGCCATTGACCAGATAGTCGGCCATCTGTTCAGCGACCTGCAGCGCGACATTGACCTGCGCTTCGTTGGTCGACGCGCCCAGATGCGGGGTGCAGATGAAGTTGGGTGTACCGAAAAGCGGCGATTCCTTGGCGGGTTCGGTGGCGAACACGTCCAGCGCCGCGCCCGCGACATGGCCGCTGTCCAGCGCCTCTTTCAGCGCCGCTTCGTCGATCAGGCCACCACGCGCGCAGTTGATGATGCGCACGCCTATCTTGGTCTTGGCCAGATTTTCCTTCGACAGGATATTGCGCGTCTGATCCGTCAGCGGCGTGTGCAGCGTGATGAAATCGGCCTTTGCCAGCAATGTGTCGAGGTCGGCCTTTTCCACACCCATTTCCACGGCACGCTCGGCGGTCAGGAACGGGTCGAAAGCGACAACCTTCATCTTCAGGCCCAGCGCGCGGCTGGCGACGATGCTGCCGATATTGCCCGCGCCGATCAGGCCCAGTGTCTTGCCGGTGACTTCCACGCCCATGAAGCCGTTTTTCGGCCAAAGGCCCGCCTGCGTCTGGGCATTCGCCTCGGGCAATTGCCGCGCAAGTGCGAACATCAGGGCGATGGCGTGTTCGGCGGTGGTGATTGAGTTGCCGAACGGCGTGTTCATCACGACGACGCCCTTGGACGATGCGGCGGGGATATCGACATTGTCGACACCGATGCCAGCACGGCCAATGACCTTCAAATTGGTGGCAGCATCCAATATGGCCTTGGTAACCTTGGTCGAGCTGCGGATAGCAAGGCCGTCATAGTCACCGATAATGGCCGCCAGTTCTTCAGGCGTTTTGTCGGTGATCACGTCCACATCACAGCCGCGTTCGGCAAAGATCTTGGCGGCGTTGGGGTCCATTTTGTCGGAAATAAGTACGCGAGGTTTTGTCATGTCATGTTCCTGATTTTGGGTCGTCGTCATCCCCTGCCTAAACAGGGGAATCGGTATTCCCGCTCTTGCGGGGACGAAAATGCGCGAGGGTTAAGCCTTGGTCTCTTGAAAGGCCCAGTCGAGCCACGGGCCGAGCGCCTCGATATCGGCGGTATCGACGGTTGCACCGCACCAGATCCGCAGACCCGGTGGCGCGTCGCGATAGCCCGCAATGTCATAGGCAGCGCCCTCGGCTTCGAGCAGCGCGGCGAACTTCTTGATGAATGCCTCGTCCGCGCCTTCGACAGTCAGGCAGACCGAAGTTTTCGACCGTGTCGCCTCATCGGCGGCAAGATGGCCCAGCCAGTCCCGTTCGGCGACGATCTTGCCAAGCGCGGCGGCGTTGGCGTCCGAACGGCGCATCAGACCTTGCAATCCACCGACGCTTTTCGCCCATTCCAGGGCAAAAATCACATCTTCGACGGCCAGCATCGACGGGGTGTTGATGGTCTCGCCCTTGAAAACGCCTTCGGCCAGCGCGCCTTTTGACATCAGGCGGAAAACCTTGGGCAATGGCCATGCGGGCGTGTAGCTTTCCAACCGCTCCACCGCGCGCGGGCCGAGGATGAGAACGCCATGCGCGCCCTCGCCGCCCAGAACCTTCTGCCAGGAGAAGGTCGTTACATCGAGCTTGTCCCACGGCATGTCATAGGCAAACACCGCCGAGGTCGCATCGTTGAAGGTCAGGCCTTCGCGGTCATCGGCGATCCAGTCGCCATTGGGAACGCGTGCGCCGGATGTCGTGCCATTCCAGGTGAAGACGACATCATTGCTGAAATCGACCGCCGACAAATCGGGAATTTCGCCATAGGGTGCATTCAGGACGGTGGCGTTCAGCTTGAGCTGTTTGTTGACATCGGTAACCCAACCTTCACCGAAGCTTTCCCAGGCAAGCATTGTAACCGGCCGTGCGCCGAGCATGGTCCACATGGCCATTTCGATGGCACCGGTATCCGAACCGGGCACAATGCCGATCCGGTGCGTATCGGGTACCTGCAACACGTCGCGCATCAGATCGATGGCAAGCTGCAGACGCGACTTGCCGATCTTGGCGCGGTGCGAGCGGCCCAGTGATTCGGTTGCTAATTTGGAAGCTTCCCAACCCGGCGGCTTTGCGCAGGGACCGGAAGAAAAATACGGACGCGCCGGCTTTGCGGCGGGTTTACTGATAGTCATGTAAGCATCTCCTTGCAGAGAGCAGCGCGGCGTTGGGACCGCGTGGCCCGGAGCCGCGTTTAAGCGCGGCCCCGGTTTTGTCAATGACTATCGACGTGCGGGTATCAATATCCCTGCTTACGGAACAGCACCTCACCGCGCCGTGCAACATAGAGTTTTTCCAGTGTGACGGGGTGGAAATAGGCCTCGACACGGTCACCTTCGGGGGTGCTGCCATAGACTTCATAGCAACCGCCATCGACCTTGGACTTGCGGACGGTCCAGCCTTCCTTAGTCAGCTTTTTCGTCAGTTCGTCCTGCGTTTTCCAGCCTGATACTGGGCCGGCTTTGCATTTGATGACGCCGGTCGCCGAAGCGGGCACCGACACCAGCGCAACGGCAGCAGCGGCGGCAAGCGAAAGGGGGATAAAGACGCGCATATTCATGCTCCTTTGGGTTGGGGTTTGGGGGAAAGAAAAAAGCGTGCGGCCACGAGTAGCACCAGTGGTACAAAATGCACCAGAGCCGGGACCAGGTTGTTGTGGATGAAAATCCAGTGGACAAGAACAAGGACTGCCGCCGGGTAGACCAGACGCTGGAGCTGCTTCCACCCCGCTTTCAACCGCCGCATCGATGCATCGTTGCTGGTCAAGGCCAACGGTACGAACAGCAGCATCGCTGCCCATCCCGTCCAGATTCCCAGTGCCCAGAATTCGGCAAGGATATCGTCCAGATTTCCCATATCTATCAGATAGAAAATCAGATGGAGCACCGAATAGGCAAAGGCCGCCACACCCAGGGCACGGCGGCGTTGGACGAGCCAATTGAGCCAGGGTTTAGGCCCCAAAAGAGAGACAAGCGGGCTCAATACCATCGCAAAGATCATCAGCCGCGCCGCCCATTCGCCTGTGGGATGCAGCATATCCATCGCAATCACATCGCCGCCCACATAGCGGCGCAGCATCAAAATTGCCGGGATCGCCAGCAATAACCAGAAGGTCGGCTTCTTATTAAGAATGATTCGCAACACTCAACCCCGTTACGGTGTGCCCTCTGGGCTGGCAATGGCCAATTTGTAACAAAGCTTATCCCCCAAGGTGCGGCCAATGGTTCGTTTCCCGCGCCCGCATACCATAGGACCACCATTTTCCGGTTCGCCTGAACGGGTAATGACGCTAAATAGCGTCACAATGCAAAAGCGCTTTACTCTTCCTCTGGTCGTGCTCCTCGCCACCCTAACGCTTTCGGGGTGCGGCGGCCGGGAAGAACGGGATATTCCCCGCGTGACCAACGACAGCTTCAGCAGCGCCGAGTCCCGCAAATGCCTTGCCGATCTGAAAGCGCAGTCGGTGCGTTTCCAGGTCCTGCCCAACCAGTTGAGGGGCGGCGGATGCCGGACCATCGACACCATCAAGGTTCTTGATCTGGGCACCGAGACTGCGAATCTGGGCCCGATGACCTGTCCTTTGGCGGCAAATTTCGCAGCATGGGCGCGTTATGCGGTTCGCCCCGCCGCCAGACAATATCTGGGTTCGGATGTGGTCCGCATCGAAACATTCGGCACCTATAGCTGCCGCAATGTAAATGGTGGACGTTCGGGTAAATTGTCCGAGCATGCCTTTGCCAATGCGGTCGATGTCTCGGCCTTCATCCTGCGTGACGGACGGCGGATTTCCCTGCTGAACAACTGGAACGGCCAGCCGCAGGAACGGGCCTTTTTGCGCCGCCTCCACCAGTCCGCCTGCAAGCGGTTCGGCACCGTTCTCGGCCCCGAATATAATGCACAGCACGCCAACCACTTCCACTTCGACATGGCCAAATCGATGAAGGATGGCTCTGCCTTCTGCCGATAAGGGGTGGCAAAATGCCGACGGCGCGGGTAAACCCGTGCTAATGAACGATACAAAAATAACCGACCGCCGCTTCTACAAAGCACAGCAAGAAGCGGATTTCGCGGAACAACAGCTTTCCACACCCCAGACACGCAGCAAGTCGTACCGGCTTGCCTTTCAAGACACCGATTTCCTTCTGCGTGAGGATTTGCGTCCGGTACGGTTCCAGCTGGAACTGCTCAAGACCGAGATGCTGCTTGACGAAGCCAATATCGGATCAATGCTGGTGATTTACGGATCGGCGCGCATCCCTGAGCCGGAAAAGGCTGACGCCCTTTTGGCCAATGCGACCGATGACCGCGCGCGCATTATCGCCGAGCGAATGAAGGAAAAGTCGCGTTTTTACGAAGAAGCACGGACTTTGGCGCAACTTGCGAGCCAGGCAAATGTGACCGATGAAGCGGGACGGAGGCATTTCGTTGTCTGCTCGGGTGGCGGACCGTCCATCATGGAAGCGGCCAATCGCGGCGCGCACGATGTCGGCGCCGAATCTGTTGGCCTGAACATAGTTTTGCCGCACGAACAGGCACCCAACCTTTTCGTTACCCCGCGCCTCAGCTTCCAGTTCCACTATTTTGCCTTGCGCAAGATGCACTTCCTGCTGCGCGCCCGCGCGGTTGCCGTGTTTCCGGGCGGTTTTGGCACATTTGATGAATTTTTCGAACTGCTGACACTCGTCCAGACCGGCAAGATCAAGAAAATGCCGATCCTGCTGTTCGGCAAGGAATTCTGGAATCGCGTCGTTAATTTTGAAGAATTGATGCTCGAGGGCGTAATCAGCCCGCCAGACCTCGAACTCTTCCGCTTTGTGGAAACTGCGGATGAGGCATGGTCGGCAATTTGCGAATTTTACGAAGTGGGATTTTAGGGTCAGGGCCCCCAAACCCCATTTCGTTTATTTCAATGTCGCGAGATATTCGACCAGCGCTTTGCGGTCGGCGGGATCGCTGATTCCGGCAAACATCATTTTGGTTCCGGGTGCCCATTTGGCGGGCGCCGCTATGAAAGCATCCAGAGCGGCATCATCCCAGACACCGCCCTTTCCTTTCAGGGCGTTGGAATAGGTAAAGCCCTGCACCGAAGCAACGGCCCGTCCGCTTACACCGTGCAAGCCCGGACCGATGCCGTTCCGGCCATCGGGCGTGACGCTGTGGCATGCAGCGCATTTTTTGAAGACGTCGGCGCCCGATTTGGCAACGGCTGTGGCAGGTGCGGCGGCAGGAGCAGCCTCTGTGGAAGCCGATTCGGATGCAGCAGGGGCCGGCTGGCTGGATTCGCCACAAGCCGCCAGAAGCCCGAAAGCTGCTGTTAACAGAAACGCATGAGTCTTCATGGGCGTAATCCCTGCTATTTTATTTTGCGGGGGCAGCGGCTGCATCGGCTGCAGGCGCTGCGGCGTCTGCTGCTGGCGCAGTACCAGCGGCAGCAGCAGCTTCATCCGCAGCTGCATCCGCCACGGCGGCCTCGACCGGTGACGGCAATGGCAGGTTTGAACCTTGGCTGTTCAAGTAGAGCAGCAACGCTGCGCGTTCTTCCGGATTACCCAAACCGGCAAAAGTCATTTTGTTGCCGGGTGCATATTTTTTTGGATTCGTGAGCCACTCGTTCAACGCTTCAAATGTCCAGGTACCACCCTTCGACTTCAGCGCATCGGAATAGGCAAATCCGGCATGGCTGGCGAGCGGCTTGCCAACAGTTGCCCACAGATTAGGTCCAATACCGTTAGGGCCGCCCTGCGCGATCGTATGGCAAGCGGTGCATTTTTTGAAAATGGCTTCGCCTTTGGTCATGTCGGCAGTTGCCATCATATTGCCAATAGGAACCGCCGCTTCGCCGCCGCCTTCACCGGACTCAACGCCTTGTATCGCATAGCCAGGCTCATGCGGCGCGGGGCTGTGAAAATACATGCCCGAAGCGATGCTCAATCCCAGCGCGGCGATACCACCTGCCAAAACCCAGCCTGCGATTGTGTTACTGCGATCATCCATCGATTGTCTGCCCTGTTATGCGGTTTGATGCATGCGGCTATTGAAGCCGCCAGATTCCCTGCCCCTCTAATAGCGCAAAGGGAGCCGTGCAAGAGCGGAAATCCGGTCTTGCCCGATATGATTCCGTCCCGTAACGCCACGCCATTATGGATAGCTATCCCGCCCCTGCCCTCGCCAAGGTCAAAGAGATGACCGCCATTGCCACCGCAGACCCTGCGCGCGCCGTCGCATTTCAGGGCGCGCCGGGTGCAAATTCACATCTGGCAGCATTGGAATATGACCCCGAATGCCATCCCCTTCCGTGCTTTTCCTTTGAAGATGCGATCGACGCGGTGAAGGACGGGACAGCCGCCCGCGCGATCATTCCCATTGAAAATTCGCTGCATGGCCGCGTGGCGGATATCCATTTCCTGCTGCCCGAATCAGGACTCAGCATCATTGCCGAACATTTCATGCCGATCCGCCACTGCCTTATGGCCAAGACGGCAGATGCCAAACTGACCACCGCGATGAGCCATCCGCAAGCCTTGGGTCAGTGCCGCCACTATTTGCGCGCGCATGACATCATTCCTGTGGCCTATGCCGATACCGCTGCGGCAGCCGCCTTTGTCGCCGCCAATGACGACCCGTCCGCAGGCGCAATCGCGCCGCCTATTGCCGCCGATATGTATGGCCTTGTGGCTATCAATGACGGTGTGCAGGACGATGCCAGCAACACGACACGCTTCGTCGTGCTATCGCGCGAGCCTGCAACACTTTCCGCAACCGACGGCACGTTGATGACAACCTTCATCTTTGAGGTGAAGAACATCCCTGCCGCCCTCTACAAGGCGATGGGCGGTTTTGCGACGAATGGCGTCAATATGACGAAGCTCGAAAGCTACCAAAATGGCGCCAGCTTTGCCGCGACCGAGTTTTTCGCCGACATCGAAGGTGCGCCCGGCGACGCCGCCGTCGACCGCGCGCTGGACGAGTTGCGTTTCCACTGCAACTCGGTGCGATTGCTGGGAACCTACAGACAGACCCGCAAACGCGGTTAGGCGCGTTCGAGCGCCATTTCGCGCGCTGCATATAGGGCGGCCAGAAACTGGTCGGCGGCACGATCCCAGGTGAACTGCGCGCCATAACCGGCCGCGGCCGTTCGGCTGCACCGCAACGCCCGGGTTATCGCATTTGACAGCGATTCCGATACGGCCCCGACTGGTTCCGCAAGGTCGTCAAACGGTCCGAAGCCATCTGCCCCGATGATATCCAGCGGACCTGGCACCGGATAGCCTGCCACCGGCACACCGCAAGCCAGCGCCTCGATCATTACCAGTCCGAACGTGTCGGTTTTGCTGGGGAAGACGAAAACATCAGCTGCGGCATAGGCCTGCGCGAGTTCCGTGCCGCTCAAGCTGCCCATGAACAGGGCATCGGGGTAGCGCCGTTTCAACTCTTCGAATGCCGGGCCATCGCCCACGACCACTTTGGTCCCTGCAACCGCCGCGCCGAGAAAACTCTCAAGATTCTTTTCGATCGCCACGCGGCCGACGGAAAGCAAAATGGGCTTGGGCAATGCCGAAAGCACCGGATGCGGGGTAAGGTTAGGCTTGAATATCGCCGTATCAATACCGCGCGTCCACGGACGGGTATGCGCTATGCCTCGGCTTTCCAGCTCTGCACTCAAACGCGGCGTCGCCGACAGAACGGCGCGTGACGATTTATGGAATATACGCATGACCGGCCAGAAATAGTCGGGCGACAGACCCGTGCGCACCGATGCATAATCGGGAAAGCGGGTGTGGAAGGCCGTGGTGAAAGGTATTTTGTGCACCATGCACCAGCGCCTTGTACTCCAGCCAATCGGCCCTTCGGTCGATATATGGACGATGTCCGGCGCAAAATCGGCCAGTTTCTTGCGCAGGCCAAAGCGCGGCGCGACGGCAAGGCGTATCTCACCATAGCCGGGACAGGGAACGGTGCGAAACTGGTCGGGGCTCATGACGCACACTTCATGACCGCGTTCGCGGAGCAGCTTTACAGTCATCTCCAACGTGCGCACCACGCCGTTGATCTGCGGACGCCAGGCGTCCGTTGCTATCGCGATCCTCATGCCAGGGCCTTTTCGCGCCGTGCTTTCTGTTGACGCTGGCGATTATGTTCGGCCCAGTCGACAATCGACATGTTCCCGAACTTGTCTTCGACCAATGCGGTGCAGCTTTCGACCCAGTCGCCGTCATTATAATAAGTGACGCCATCAAAATCGCGGATTTCGGCATGGTGGATATGGCCGCATACAACGCCATCGACGCCCCGATCCAATGCCGCGCGCGCCACCGCCTCTTCATATTTGCCGATGAAGGACACCGCATTTTTGACACGCATTTTCAGATAGGAGGAAAGCGACCAATAAGGCAGATGCAGCCTGCGCCGGACCGCGTTCAGCCACACATTGGCCTTGAGCAGAAAAGTGTAAGCGGTGTCCCCGAGAAAGGCCAACCATTTGGCGTAAAGGACGACGCTGTCGAACATATCGCCATGGGTGACCAGCAACAACCGGCCATCGGCGGTTTCATGAATGGCCTCATGCACCAGTTCGACCCCGCCAAAGCCAAGCCCCACATAATCGCGGAACATCTCGTCATGATTGCCCGGCACATAGACAACCCGCGTACCCTTGTGCGCCATCTTCAATATGCGCCGCAAAACTTCATTGTGGCTTGATGGCCAATACCAGCCTTTGCGCAGCCTCCAGCCGTCGACAATATCGCCAACGAGATAGAGCGTATCGCACTGGATGCTGTGCAGAAAATCGAGCAGCAATTCCGCATTGCACCCCGATGTTCCCAGATGGACATCCGATATCCAGACGGTGCGATATTTCTGTTTGGGTTGGAAACTGCGCGGTTCCTGTTCGTGAAACCAATCGGGCATTTTCGGATCGAAGATGCCGCCCAGCGGGTTTTTGGTCAAAACGTCTGTCATGATTTTCCCAGTTTTTGCCTTAACTGGAACTGCCGGATAGCCGCCATGCATTACGCGTTCACGTCGTCAGCATGACAGTTTCGAGTCAGTTCCAGTTTTTCTGTGACAATCAGAACCTGGCGCCGACCCGGATGCAGAAGACGATCTGCCGCCGCGGCTATGCGAATGCGTTTCGCCGAGGGACCTTCTGCCGTCTTTTAGCGTTACGCTTTTCCCCACTTCAGGAGAAAACAAATGGCAGACCTTTCCCAAATTCAGGAACATGCGGAAGTTATCGGTGCGGACGGTGTTCATGTCGGCACGGTGGACCGCGTTGTCGGAAACCGCATCAAGCTGACCAAAGACGATAGCGGCGAAGGCCGGCATCAGGGGCATCACCACTATATCAGTGGCGGCCTTGTTGCGGCGGTCGAGGATGGCACTGTGCGCCTGTCGGCAAATGCCGATGTGGCGGTGACGTTTGAAGAAGAGGAAGGCGAAGAAGCCACGTCCTGACAAGCGTCGGGGCGCGGCTTGTATCTACCCTATGTTAATGCGCTGCGCCCCAGCTTGGACCTGTCCCGATTTCCACGCCGAGCGGAACCGTCAGTTTGACCAAAGGTTCGGCGGCATTGGCCATCACCGCCTCTATCACCTTGCTGGCGGCGGCGACGTCACCTTCGGGCAATTCGAAAACCAGTTCGTCATGCACCTGCAGCAGCATCTTCACATGGGGCAATCCCGCCGCCTCTAACGCGGGGCCCATGCGCACCATCGCACGCTTGATGATATCGGCACTGGTACCCTGGATCGGCGCATTGATCGCGGCGCGCTCGCTTCCCTGCCGCTCCGCCTGGTTTGCGGATTTGATCCGCGGGAACCATGTCTTGCGCCCGAACAAGGTGGTGGAATAGCCACATTCGCGGACCGTAGCCAAAGTCTCCTGTATATAGTTGGAGATTCCCGGAAAGCGTTTGAAATAGGCGTCGATAAGCGCCTGTGCCTCGTCCGGTGTGGATTCAAGCCGCTTGGCAAGGCCCCAGCGCGAGATGCCGTAGAGGATCGAGAAGTTGATGGTCTTCGCGCGGCCACGGGTGTCGCGGTTCACCTCGCCAAACATTTCCTGCGCGGTGCGGGCGTGGATATCCTCACCCTTTTCAAAGGCGTCACGCAAAGGTGCGACATCGGCGAAATGCGCGGCAAGGCGCAGTTCGATCTGGCTATAGTCGGCCGACAGGATGACATTGCCGGGCTCCGCCACAAAGGCATCGCGAATCTGACGGCCCATTTCGGTGCGGATCGGGATATTCTGCAAATTGGGATCGGTCGACGACAACCGCCCGGTCTGCGCGCCGACGAGTGAATAGCTGGTATGGACGCGACCGGTTCTGGAGTTGATCTGTTCCTGCAGACTGTCGGTATAGGTCGACTTGAGCTTCGCCAATTGCCGCCAGTCCAGCACCTTGCGCGCGATTTCCACGCCCTGCCCCGCCAGATCCTCCAGCACGGTGACATCGGTGGAATATTGGCCGGACTTGCCCTTTTTCCCGCCCTTGAATCCCATTTTTTCGAACAGGATATTGCCCAGTTGCTGCGGGCTGCCGATCGTGAAGGGCTGCCCTGCCAGTTCGTGGATTTCCTTTTCAAGGCTTTCCATCTGCGCGGCAAATTCGCCGGACAGGCGGGCGAGTACGGCCCGATCAACCTTGATACCCGTGCATTCCATTTTCGAAAGGACCGGCACCAAAGGCCGGTCGACCAGTTCATAGACGGTCGTAACCTTGTCCGGGCTGAGCCGCAATTTCAGATGGTGCCACAGGCGCAGGGTAACGTCCGCATCCTCCGCCGCATATTTTGTCGCTTCGGAAAGCGGCACGGCGGCGAAACCGATCTGGCTTTTGCCGGTGCCGGTCACGCTTTTATAGCTGATGCATTCATGCCCCAAATGCAGCCGCGCCAGTTCGTCCATGCCGTGGCCATGGTCACCGGCGTCAAGCGCGAAGCTCATCACCATCGTGTCGTCATAGGGCGAAATGGTGAGGCCGTGCTGCGCCAGGACGCTGATGTCATATTTGAGATTCTGGCCGATCTTCAGCACGCTCGGTTCGACCAGCAGGGGTTTCAACCGCGCGAGCGCCTCGGCAAAGGGAATCTGCTCGGGGTTCTCGGCCAGTAGGTCGGTGCCTCCGTGCCCCAGCGGCACATAGCAGGCCTCGCCCGGCGCCACGGCAAGGCTGAACCCGACCAGTCGTGCCGTCACCGCCTCCAGACTGTCGGTTTCGGTGTCAAAGGCGACCAGTCCCGTTTCCATCGCCCGCGAAATCCAGTGATCGAGCCGGTCGGCTGTCGTCACGCATTCATAGGCATTTACATCAATGGGCGGCATCGCAGGTGGCAACGCGGCCTGTCCTGCAACCGGCGCATTTGCCGCGCCATCCCCCTTGTTCGTTGCCTTGGGGTTTCCGGCAATGGCCTTGTTGGCGGCGGCCGTATTGGCCACCTGACCGATGCGTTTCAGAAGCGAGTTGAAACCGTGATGCTGCAAAAAGGCAGCCAGAGGCTCTTCGGGAATAGCGCCCAGCTTCATATCCTCCAGCGGGATCGGCAAGGGGCAGTCTTCTTTAAGCGTCACCAGCACCTTTGAAAGCCGCGCCTTTTCCGCATGCTCGATCAGATTGTCACGCATCTTCGACGGCTTCATATCGGGAGCAGCGGCAAGGACGCTTTCCAGATCGCCAAATTCCTGGATCAGCTTGGTCGCGGTCTTTGGCCCGACGCCGGGGACGCCCGGGACATTGTCCACGCTATCACCCATTAGCGCCAGCACATCCCCCACCTTTTCCGGGCCGACGCCGAATTTTTCGAACACCTCTTCAGCGCGGATGCGCTCATTCTTCATGGTGTCGAACATGTCGACACAGGGTTCGACAAGCTGCATCAGGTCCTTGTCGGACGATACGATGGTCACATGCCAGCCGGCAGCGCAGGCTGCCTTGGCATAGCTTGCGATCATGTCATCCGCCTCGACATTCTCCTCCTCGATCAGGGGCAGAGAAAAGGCGCGCGTGGCATCGCGGATCATGGGGAATTGCGGGCGCAGATCCTCCGGCGGTTCCGGCCGGTTGGCCTTGTACAGGTCGTATATTTCGTTGCGGAAGGACTGCGAGCTTTTGTCCAGAACCACCGCCATATGGGTCGGGCCATCGGCCTGATGCAGATCGTCGGCAAGCTTCCACAACATGGTTGTGTAGCCGTAAACGGCTCCCACAGGTTCCCCATGGATATTGGTCAGTGGCGGCAGGCGATGATAGGCGCGAAATATATAGGCGGAGCCATCAACGAGGTAGAGATGCTTCTGTTCGGACATAGCGCAAGCGATAGCAGCGGCATGCCGCCGCGACTATCGTGAAATGCGCGCCATGCACCCAAAAGCTGTGGTAAAAACGGATTTCAGCGCGGACAAAGCAGCGTCCGAAGGTCAGGCGCAGAAATTTGGCGTCGCGGGGCTTTCCATGCGCAAGTCGGCTGCCTTTCCACCGTGCATGCGGACAAGCCGGGGATGTCCTTCGGCCATATAATGCCAGCGGAAAAAGCGGAATGTCATGATCCGGCCCACCGTCACGGCCCCCATGCGTTTGTGCGACAATATGGATGGCAGGTTGTAATCGGCGATCCAGCTCATCGACCAGCGCCGGTCATGGGCCTGCAACCATTGGGCAGTCCCCGCCCACAGCGCGGCAAATCCCCTGCCCATCCGGAACTGCGGCTTAATCCATAGCCCAGCATCCCACCCCGCATCGGCGGGCACATGAAAGCGGATCGGCATCGCGTCTTCTTCAAACGGACCGGCGCCCACCCAGGTTACGCCGACCAGTTCGTCCTTGCGGTTGAACGCGGCGAGACAGGTCATGCCCTGTGCAAAGCGGAGGCGCTGGACCGCCGGGCTGATGTCGATGCTGTGCTGTTCCAGTTCGGCGGCGGACATGGGCGCTACCCTGAACCCGCGCGGCATTTCGGGCATGCCGGATACGGGTACGGCAACCAGAAGCAGGCGGCTATATCCGATCATGCCCGCCTTCGCCGCAAGCCGCGCGGCTGCGTAAGACAGGATGCCGGCGGCACCTAACAACTTTAAACTGCTTATGTCCGGCACAAGGGGCTCCGTCGGTGGTGCCGAAAGGCCATAATAGGATTTTGAAAATAAATTCTGAACGCGGCGGCATCTGTCTGATTTCGAAATCAGCTTGTCGCAATGCGTGCTTTGTGAGAGCGATGCACCCCGATGGATGATTTCAACCATATCGACATGATGGCGCGTGGGGGTGCCATTTCCCTGTTCATGCTCTGGAGCTGGATTTTGCTCCGCGATCATGGCCAGTCCCTTGCGGCCCGCCTTGCTGTCCAGATGAACGCCGCGATCTGTTGCTATTTGCTCGTCACGACGGGCTGGTACCGGGAACCCAGTTTGGTGGGGCTGTTTCTGGCCCTTGGCGCAGGGGCCACGCCCGGGCTGTTCTGGCTGTTTACGCGCGCCTGGTTCAGCGACGAGGACAAGGTAAAGCCGGGGGCGGTCTTTCTCGTCATATTATCCGTTATCAACACGGGCGTCACCCAAATGACATCGGCAGAAGACGGCGCGATCAATATGGTGTCGGGCGTCCTGTTTCGTATTGCCATGCTGGCCTTTGCCGCCGCGGCGTTCTGGGAAGTATGGCGCAGCCGCGAAGGCGACCTTGTCGAACCACGGCGAAAAATGCGCCCGCGCCTTATCGCAGTGGTCGGATTTTACGTCATCGTCATCGCCTTTACCGAGGTCGCGACGCATAACGGCCTGGCGGACCGGGTGATGATCCGTATTGTGGGAAGCACGATCATTTTGGTGGTACTCGCCTTTTGCGCCGCCCTGTTCCAGATGCGTCAGGCGGACCTGTTCGGCCCCAGCCTGCCGGTGCAACGGAGCGCCGCGGCAAAAACGCATGCCGATGACGGATTGTCCGAAAAATTGCTGGCACATATGGCGCGCGAAATGGCGCATCGGGATGAAACCATGTCGATCGCCAAGCTGGCCCAGCAACTGGGCGAGCAGGAATATCGGCTGCGCCGGACAATCAACCAGCAACTGGGCCACCGCAACTTTACGTCATTCCTCAACGGTTATCGCCTTGCCGAAGTGAAGGCGGCGCTTTCAGATCCTGCGCAGAAAGACGTGCCGATCATCACCATCGCCCTGGACGCGGGCTTTGGGTCCCTGGGGCCATTCAACCGCGCCTTTCGCGAAGCAGAAGGCATGACGCCCAGCGCCTATCGCGCTCAAAAGGCTGGTTGATTTCAAAATCGGCTAGTCACATTCGGAATATGAAGGGCATAGTCGCCGCCGAACGGGCAGATGGCCAACATCAATTGCCCAAGGATAAATGAATGAACACCGGAATTCCTCCCCTCGATATATTGCTGACCAAAGGCCAATATGTTTTTGCCTTTGACTTTGGACGCTATCTGATTGCCGCAGCCGTCACATTTTCCATTGTATGGTTGCTGCGCCGGACCGCATTGCGGCAGCGCAAGATCCAGTCGCGGGAGGCAAATGCTGCCGATATGCGGCGCGAGTTTTTGCAATCCATGCAATCGGCAGTGGTATACACCATTGGCGCCGCGTTCCTGATCTGGGGCAGCCAACATGGCATCTTTAAAAAGTTCGACGGCAGCTTCGGGCTCGGCACGGATTTGCTGATCCTCGCCGCGATTATCATCGCGCATGATGCCTATTTCTACTGGGCACACCGGTTCATGCACCATCCCAAATTGTTCAAGCATTTCCACCATGCCCATCACCGGTCGATTACCCCGACCCCCTGGGCGGCTTACAGCTTCGCCATTCCGGAGGCTGTTGTCATGTTCATGTTTGTGCCCATCTGGCAGTTTTTCGTGCCGACGCCCGGCTGGGTCATGTTTACATGGCTGAACTTCCAGATCATCCGCAACGCCATGGGCCATGCCGGTTTCGAATTTTTCCCGCGCTGGTGGCTTGCGACGCCTTTGACGAGCTGGATCAATACGACTGTGCACCATGACTTGCACCATCATGGCGGTTTCAACACCAATTACGGTCTGTATTTCACCTGGTGGGATAAATGGATGGGGACGGAACACCCCAAATATCACGCGAAATTTGCCGAGGTTGTAAACCGTGGCAGGGAAGTTGCGGCCCATTCCGACCCGATCCAGCCGGACGCGGTCCGCGCTTAGGGTGAGGACCTAGGGTCGAGACCTAGGGCGCTTCGTCACCCCAAAGACGGTCGGTTTCAATAAAGCCGTAGCGCCCTGCATTATCGAAGCGGCACCAACCCTTGTCGCATTCGTCAATTGTGCCGACAACACCGGGTTCCACGCGCCATGCGATGCGCGCGGTGGGTTGCGGGGTTTCGCGCAAGGCGGCGATGCTACTGCCGACGACAAGCGCGGTGCGCTTCGGGCTGAGCAAACGGACATGCATCCAGCCCTGATCGCCGTCGGGATCTTCGACCTTGCGCCAGACGCTGTGCACGGCAACAACCTTAACCGGCATATTCTGGCGCTTATAGATCCATTTCACCGGAAATTCGGTGCTCGGTCCCGTGCGCATCCGCGCCTCGGACTCTTCAATGGAGGCCCAATAGGGTGTCTTTTGCTGCGCCTGTGCATTCAGAGCCACCGCACCGAAAAATGCCGCGCACAGAGCAACACCTTGCCAAATGATTTTTGCCTGATTTGCCATTATCTTACCCCAGTGCCGTACTCTATACTGTAAGGTACACCGACAGTGCAACCATCCTGTCTTGACGTCAGCGCGAAATCCGCTTTACTCGCCGCATGCCCGAACTCAGCCGCATCGAACGACCACGTGTCCGTGTCACCCGAAAGCTACTGCCCGCTGTTGAACAGCGCATGGCCGAATTGTTCGACGCGACCTTCAACGCAGACGACACGCCGATGACCCGGGCAGAGCTCGCGTCTGCCATGGCGGATTGCGATGTGCTGGTGCCGACGGTGACCGACCGGATCGATGCCGACCTGATTGCCGCAGCCCCGCCCCGGTTAAAACTGATCGCCAACTATGGCGCGGGCGTGAACCATATCGATTTGTCCGCTGCCAAGGCCAAAGGCATCATGGTGACCAACACGCCGGGTGTCTTTACCGACGATACCGCCGACCTCACCATGGCACTGATCCTCAACGTGCCGCGCCGTCTGGGCGAAGGACACCGCCTGATGCGCAGCGGCGCATGGCAGGGCTGGAGCCCGACCGGAATGCTGGGCCACCGTATTGGCGGCAAGACGTTGGGCATTATCGGCTTTGGCCGGATTGGCGAGGCGGTTGCCATACGCGCCAAGGCCTTTGGCCTGAATATCATCTACAACAAACGCCACCGTCTTCCCGCCAGTGTCGAAGAAGAACTGGGTGTCAGTTTTGAACCCGATCTCGACCGTCTGGTGGGCCGTGCCGACATCATCTCGCTGCACTGTCCACTGACATCGGAAACCGACAAGATCATCAATGCGGAGCGCATCGCGTTGATGAAGCCGGACGCCTATATCATCAACAGTTCGCGCGGCGAGTTGATTGATGAAGTGGCATTGATGGACGCATTGGAATCCGGGCGCATCGCTGGGGCGGGGCTTGATGTCTACACCCACGAACCGGCGGTTGACCCACGCTTGTTTGCCATCCCGAACGTCGTCCTCCTCCCCCATCTGGGCAGCGCGACTATTGAAGGCCGCGGTGCCTCGGGGGAACGTGTGATTGCCAATATCCGGATGTGGGCCGACGGCCATCGGCCGGCTGATCAGGTTCTAGAAGGCTGGACCTGAGCAATTTTCGTTCTCGAACGCGGCGTTAACCGTAATTTTTGGCATTGAGCATCCGTCCCGCCTGTCTTAGGACGCGCTACAGAAAAAAAGGGGTGGAGCGGACATGGCCAATAAGATTCTGAGTGCAATATGTGTTGCCGGTGCTTTTTTGGCAGCGCCTGCCTTCGCCCAAGATGCCGTCATCGCGCTGCCCGAAGCCGATAGCGGCGACAGCGCATGGATTTTGACCTCGTCCGCCCTGGTCCTTTTGATGACCCTGCCCGGCCTCGCGCTCTTTTACGGCGGCCTTGTCCGCGCCAAGAATTTCCTGTCGGTCCTGATCCAGTGCGGCGCCATCGCTGCGCTTGCCTCGGTAATCTGGATTGCGGTGGGATACAGCCTCGCCTTCTCGGTCAACGGCAATAGCTATATCGGCTCGCCCGAAAATTTCATGTTCAACGGCCTGCTCGACTCAGTCCGTGAGGACCAGACAATCGGCGAACTCGCCTTTGCGCTGTTCCAGATGACCTTTGCGATCATTACCCCTGCCCTGATTGTCGGGTCATGGGTGGAACGGGCGCGTTTCGGTTGGGTCGTTGCCTTCAGCGCGCTCTGGTCATTGCTCGTTTACATCCCCGTCACCCGTTGGGTCTGGGGCGGCGGATTTCTTGCCGAACAGGGCGTGATCGATTTTGCAGGCGGCATTGTGGTGCACACCACGGCCGGCATCTCGGCGCTTGTGGTGGCATTGATGCTGGGCAAGCGGATCGGATTTCCCAAGACCCTGATGCTGCCGCACAGCCCTGCACTGACGGTGGCGGGTGCGGGTCTTTTGTGGGTGGGCTGGTTTGGTTTCAATGGCGGATCGGCGCTCGCCGCCAGTGACGCAGCGGCCAGCGCGATCATCAACACCCATGTTGCAGCATCGGTCGCGGCGCTCGTCTGGATTTTGATTGAGCGGTTCAAGGTCGGCAAATCGACAGCGGTCGGCTTTGCCACAGGTGCAGTCGCAGGGCTGGCGACCATCACGCCTGCCGCCGGAACCGTCGGCCCCGGCGGTGCCATCATCATCGGGTTGCTGGCCGGCCTGGTCTGCTTCTGGTGCGTCGGCCTGGTGAAGGGGACGTTGAAGATCGACGACTCCCTTGATGTCTTTGCCGTCCATGGCGTCGGCGGCATGCTCGGCTCGCTCCTGCTTGCCGTCTTTGCCAGCGAAAGCTTTGGCGGTGTCGGCTATGCCGAAGGCGCAGGCATGGCGACTCAGCTTTGGGTGCAGCTAAAGGGTGTCGCGATTGTTGCGGTCTATTCCGCGGTCGTCACCCTGATTATCGGCTATATGGTGTCGATGGTCCTGCCCATGCGGGTCAGCGACGATCAGGAACGCGACGGGCTGGATATTTCCAGCCACGGCGAACGCGCATGGGATCTGGATTGATTTTGAACGATCAGCAGGTTTGAAGGGTTAGCTGCCGGAACAGCGTCCGGTCCAGCATTTCGTCAAATTTGCAGCCGAGCCGGTTGCCCTCCGCCCAGACTGCCGTTGCGCTGATGGGCTGGCTTCCGGCCAGACGCAGCCAGATCCGGTCGCCGACATCGATACCCCCGTCGATCAGGACGCGGCAGCCATAGACCGACAGATCGACAAGGCTGGCCTCAAGCGGGGGCTTTGAGCGGTTGCGGACGGTTGCCTTTCCCAGCAGCACAGGATGACGCTGCGCCTCCCGCTGCTCCAAGCGCGCGGGCGCTACCTTTCGATATTGCGACGTCATGTACCCCATCAACATCCCCTTGCCGCAAAAAATAAGCGAACAAGGTCAATAATCGGTAAATGACCGCCGAAATTAATCCCCGGTCAGGATGCGATCCACAAGCTGTTTCACCGTCGGAACGAAGCCGTTGGAATAAAATGGATCCTTCCCGAACAAATAGGCACTGTGCCCTGCGAACATCAGATTTTCGTCGATGGGCGCGCCATGGACGATGTTCTGAAGCGCCTTCTGGATACAGAAACTGCGCGGATCGGCGAGCCGGCCGGTGCTGTTATTGTCATGGTCCTTCCACGACGAGAAACCGCAATGCGATAGACAGCCCATGCAATCCTTCTGGTCCTTGCGGATAACCTCGCCTGATTCCGGGGTTACAAAGACCAGCGTGTCGTCCGGCGTCTTCAGCGCAACGGTAAAGCCCCGCGCATGCCATTCGCGTGCCTTCATCAGATCCGCCGGTGTCACCCAGAAATTCTTGCCCTTCACCCCGACATCAAGCTGGAGCGTGTGGTCAAGATCGGCTGCCTGCGTATAGGAAATCTGGCGGTCGGACCGTGCCTGCAATTCACGCAAAAACGGATTGATGACCGCGCTCGAATAAAATCCGGTTGGCGAGAATTGGTGCAGCAAAACGCCATCTTCGGGGATTTGCGTCAGCGCATCTTTCCACCCTTGCGGAATGGGGCTTTCCTGGGTCAGCAACGGACGCGTGCCGAACTGGAATGCAATCTGGCCGAGCTCGGGATTGTCGATCCAGTCGTTCCAGTCACGCAAATACCAGACGCCGCCCGCCATAACGATGGGCACCTCGTCGGAAATGCCCTCTGCCCGCATGACATCGCGCAGCGCTTTCACCCGCGGATAGGGATCTTCCGGGCTGCGCGGGTCTTCGGCATTGGAGAGGCCGTTATGGCCACCTGCAAGCCAGGGATCTTCATACACGACCGCACCCAGCCATTCGGGCACCTTGTGATAGGCGCGTTTCCACAGGGCACGGAACGCACGGGCGGAACTGACGATAGGCAGATAATAGACGCCATATTGCGCAGCAATTTCGGACAGCTTGTACGGCATGCCCGCGCCGCATGTCACGCCTGTCACCATGCCGCGCGTTTCTTCGAGAACGCCGTGCAGGATACGCTGGGCACCGCCCATTTCCCACAAAACGTTAATGTTGATGGCACCCTTCCCGCCGGAAATTTCGTGCGCCAGCTTCACCTGGGCTATACCGCCCCTGATGCCATAGGCGACCAGCTCTTCGTGGCGTTCGGCGCGTGTTTTGCCCAAAAAGACCTGCGGAATCATATTGCCGTTTTCGTCATAGCTGTCGGCGTTCACAGCCGACACCGTACCGATACCGCCAGCGGCAGCCCAGGCACCCGAACTTGCATGATTTGTTGCAGCGACGCCCTTGCCGCCTTCGACCAGCGGCCAAACTTCACGGCCACCATATATAATGGGTTTCAGACCCTTGAACACAAACACAACCCCTATGTATTGCAATCGGCGCACGATAGCGCCTTCCCCTTACTCCATTCATTCGCCGCTAACTGAAACATTCAGGCTTGTCGCGCAAAATCGGCGCGCCTCATCGCAGAGCCGTACAGCTGCCTGTAGCGGGCGAACATCGTATCCTCATCATATTGCGAACAGGCGATAAACCGGTTCGCCTCCCCCACTTTGCTGCGCAGCACGGCGTCCTGCGCCAAAGCGGAAATGGCGTTGGCCAATCCTGCTTCATCTTCGCGGTCCACGATAAACGGACGATTTTCCTTTGAAACCATGTTGCGCACATCCCCGACATCGGTCGAAACGGCGGCGATACCGCTCGCCATCGCTTCAACCAGAGAAATCGGATATTGTTCACTGTCCGAGCTTAACGCGAATATGTCGAACAGACGGATGTAGCGCGCCGGGTCTTTCAAAAAGCCCGGCATCATGACCCTGTCCTCAATACCCAAGCGCTGGGCCTCGGCCATGATGGACGCGCGTTCCGGTCCTTCTCCGGCAATGGCGAGGCGTATATTGGGCCCTGCGGCAGCAACCGCACGGACGAGGCGCGGCAAATTCTTGACCGTCCGAAGTCCCGCAATCGTGCCCACCACAATCTCGCCTTCGCGTTTTTGAAAACCCGGGAAAGATCCGCGTTGCGGGCGGCGGTTATAATGGTCGGTGTCGATACCGTTGGGAAAGCGGCAGATTTTGTCGAGCGGCTGGTGCCATTGCGTGCGCGCGATTTTTTCGAGTGTCCGCGACGGTACAACAAGCGAATTTGCGCGCTGCAACGCAATGGTGCGAAACCAGTTACGCCGCTTTTTCAGACGATCGATCTCGTCATGGTTGAAGCCGTCTTCATGGTGGATCAATTGCGGCAAACCCATGGCCTGCCCCAAAAGCGTGCGCGCCATGACCCCGTCCATCGAACCCCAATTATAGCTGAGCACCAGATGGAATTTCTTCATATAGGTGGCCAGTTTGCGGTACCGGCCCATGCCGGGCATCCCGGCCAGCGATGGTGCAGCATCTTTGGGCAGGGTAAATTTGATCCGCTTGTCAATGGCATCCGCTGCGCCATAGGCGTCGGGGACCGCCGACAATATGGTATGTTCCGCCTGATCGCCGAAATGGTTGATCAAGCGTACCGTGCGCGATTCCTGTCCGCCCAGATTGAAACTGCTGTGCAAATGAAGGATGCGTACTGCCGCCATGCTTGCCTTTCCCGTGCGTCCCGCCCAAACGGGACCGATGCATATTAACGTCCTGCCCTCCCCCTATCGCCCCGATCCAAAAATCGCCAGCCTTGGTGCAAAAATTGGTGATCCCGTCCGATCTGCCGACTTTCCCCGGACGATCCTTAGGTACCGCAACGATCTGTGGGCATCGACCGTCGGCCTGGATTCGCTGAGCGACGATCTGTGGGTGCAGCATTTTGGCCGGTTCGTTCCGCTTCCCGATAATATGCCCGAACCGCTGGCGCTGCGGTATCATGGGCATCAATTCCGCGTCTACAACCCGGAAATCGGCGATGGCCGGGGCTTTCTGTTTGCGCAGTTACGCGACGGACTGGACCGCTTGCTCGATTTCGGCACCAAGGGTTCGGGCACCACGCCCTATAGTCGCCGCGGTGACGGCCGGCTGACGCTAAAAGGTGGTGTGCGCGAGATATTGGCGACCGAAATGCTCGAAGCCCTCGGCGTCAACACATCCAAAAGCTTTTCGCTTATCGAAACCGGCGAGGAACTGATGCGCGGGGACGAACCATCGCCAACACGCTCTGCAGTGCTCGTCCGCCTGAGCCACAGCCACATCCGGATCGGGACCTTTCAGCGCATGGCAGCCGAAGGTGACAGCGAAAGCATGGAAAGGCTGGTCGCCTTTTGTTTGACGATTTTATACAATGAAACGCCCGGCGATAATCCAGCGGCGCAGTTGCTCCACCTTGCTGTCGAGCGTATCGCCGATCTTGCCGCATCCTATATGGTCGCAGGCTTTGTGCATGGCGTGCTCAACACCGACAATATTAACATCACCGGCGAAAGCTTTGATTACGGGCCCTGGCGGTTTACCGAATTTTGGGACCCGCATTTCACCGCCGCCTATTTTGACGAAACCGGACTTTATGCCTTTGGACGCCAGGCAGAGGCGATGCACTGGAATCTCGGACAATTGGCCGTCTCGCTTCGGCTGCTGTGTGAGGCACCCCCATTGATTGAGGCTTTGGAACGTTATCCTGCCCTTTTCCAGGCGGCGATCATCAGGCGCTTTTTATGGCGGCTTGGCCTTCAATCCCGAGGCGATGAACGCGACCGCGAGCTGGTCGAGGCTGCGGAACGGGCAATGGCACGCGGCAAAATACCGATCGACATTTTCTTTCACGGCTATCGTGGCGGACGGCTGCCCGATACGCGCCAAAGCGGCGAATTCAGCGACGCTTTCGAAGCCATATTGGCCGACTATCGTCCGGCGGTTGAGGATACACACCCCTATTGGACTGCCTCCACGCCGTGCTCCATGCTGATTGCGGAGGTTGAACAAATCTGGTCGGCCATTGCCGAAAAGGATGATTGGGACCCGTTGATGCAGAAAGTCGAAGCGATTAGGACAATGCGGGAGGCACTGTCGGCAGTAAAGGGATGACGTATTTTGCCGTCTTGATTTACCCGATGTAAAACTATTTCAGCCATTTCATGGTAAACCGGTATTAACCATCATAGAACAAGGCGCATTTTGTCCGAATTAATATCCTTTGAACCCGCAACAGGTGCCGAGCTTTGGCGCGGGCAGACAAGTGATGTCGACACGGAAGTGGCAAAGGCGCGTGCGGCATGGTCAAAATGGGCCGCTGCGCCTCTATCGGAACGTATCGAACGCATCCGGATTTTTGCAAACCGGGTTCGTGCAGACCTCGAACAATTCGCCGACACCATCGCGCGGGAAACCGGAAAACCTCTTTGGGAAGCGCGCACCGAGGTCGAATCGGTCGTCAACAAGGTCGATATTTCCGTCCGCGCCTATGCCGACCGGACATCGCAACGGCGGCTGGACGGCAAGGTAGGCACGCGCACCGCGCTTCGGCACAAGCCGCACGGGGTGCTGGCCGTATTGGGGCCCTATAATTTTCCGGCGCATCTGCCGAACGGGCATATCGTTCCTGCGCTGATCGCGGGCAACGCGATTGTATTCAAACCGTCCGAAAAGACACCTGCCACCGGCGAAATGCTGGTCGATTATTATCATAAGGCCGGAATACCCGAGGATGCGGTTCGCGTTGTGCAGGGCGGTCCCGACATCGGCAAAGCGCTGTCCGCCCATGCCGACATTGACGGCCTGCTGTTCACAGGTTCCGCACAGACGGGCATTGCCCTCAACCGTCAGTTTGCCCATCGCCCTGACAAAATTCTCGCGCTCGAAATGGGCGGCAACAACCCGATCATCGCGTGGGACACCCGCGACATCCACAGCGCCGCAGTTTTGATTATCCAGTCCGCATTCCTGAGCGCAGGGCAACGCTGCACTGCCGCCCGCCGCCTGATCGTCAAGGATACCCTTTATGACCAGCTTGTCGGTGAAATAAAAAAGATCGCGGACCGTCTGATCATTGGTGACCCGCATAGCGAGCCGCCGCCATTCATGGGGCCGGTCATCGACAAGGATGTGTGCGACAATCTGATTGAAAGCTATCTCGCGCTGATGAGCAGGGGCGGTCGCCCGATCAAGCATCTGAAGGTCGCCGAACAGGGACGTCCCTTTCTGACACCCGGTATCATCGACGTTACCGATATGGACGATCGCCCGGATATCGAGCTGTTCGGGCCGCTTTTGCAGGTCATCCGGGTTCCTGATTTTACCTCGGCGATTACCGAGGCGAATAATACGCGTTTTGGTCTTTCCGCGTCGCTGATTGGCGGAACGCCCGAACAATATGACGAATTCTGGGCGAATAGCCGCGCGGGTATCGTCAACTGGAATGCCCCCACCAATGGAGCATCCTCCTCCGCACCCTTTGGCGGGGTCGGACTGTCGGGCAACCATCGGCCGAGCGCTTATTATGCCGCCGACTATTGCGCCTATCCCGTTGTTTCTTCGGAAAATGATGTGCCCAAAGCGATGCTTGGAATTGGCCTGAAGGACGAGGAAGTCGCACCGGTCCTGATTGAGGAATAAGGCGATCACACCGGGTCCCTAAAGTTCTTCTAGGGTGAAGCCAATATATCCTGATTTGATGCAGTGCATCCCAAACGCCATCTTGCGGCAATGGAAAAAGCACATGTCTATCTGGTCGGCGCGGGTCCCGGTGACCCTGAACTGCTGACACTCAAGGCCGCGCGCCTGATCGCGACTGCGGATGTGGTCGTGCATGATGGTCTGGTTGACGATGCCATTATGGCGATGATCAATCCGGCTGCCCGTCTGATTTCCGTTGCCAAGAGCCGGTCGAAGCACACGGTTCCGCAGGACGGAATAAACGCCATTTTGGTGCGTGAGGCCAAGGCGGGGCATATGGTTGTCCGGCTTAAAGGCGGCGATCCCTTTATCTTTGGCCGCGGCGGCGAAGAAGCCGAAGCCTGCCGCGACGCAGGCGTGGCCGTGGAAGTCGTTCCCGGAATCTCGGCGGCGATGGGCGGTGCGGCAGCATCGATGATGCCCCTCACCCACCGCGACGCATCCAGCGCGGTGACCTTCGTTGCCGGACAGTGCAAGGGCCTGACGGACCAGAATTGGGCGGGCCTTGCCGGAAAAGGCCGTACGCTTGTCATCTATATGGGCATCGCGACCGCCGCGGACATTACCGAAAAGCTGATTTCGGATGGCCTGTCCCCCGACACGCCGGTTGCGGTCCTTGAACGCGTTACGCGGCCGAATTCGCGCGCCTTGCGGACCATCCTGACCGATCTTGGCGACATGATTGCGCGCGAAAAGGTCGCCTCGCCGGCGATCATCGTTGTGGGTGATGTCGTCCTGAAATCCGATGCCGAAGACCGGCTTATCCATATTGCTCAACAGGCGGAGGCACTGGCGTGAAATTACTGACCGGAAATGAATTGGGATCGGGTGCCGTCACCTGGTGGACCGGCAATGGATGGTCCATCCATGTCGAAGACGCCGTGGACGTCGGCGAAGGCGGCGAATCCATTCTGCACGCCGAAGAAGGCGCACGGCGGGTGAATGCGCCTTACATCATTGATGCAATAGCCACACCCGAAGGTCCGCGCCCGGCCCATATCAAGGACCGCGTCCGCGCCCTCGGCCCCACGGTCCGCCCCGACCTCACCCTCAAGCCCGCCGACCCGGCGGCAGGCGACTGGATCATCTGACATGTATAAATATGACAATTACGACCAAGCCATCGTCGACGCCCGCGTGGCGGAGTTTCGCGATCAGGTGAACCGCCGCATGGCGGGCGAGATCACGGAAGACCAGTTCAAGCCCCTGCGGCTGATGAACGGCCTTTATCTGCAACTGCACGCCTATATGCTGCGCGTCGCCATTCCCTACGGCACGCTCGACAGCCGCCAGATGCGGATGCTGGCGCATATCGCGCGCAAATATGACCGGGATTACGGCCACTTCACGACCCGGCAGAATATCCAGTATAACTGGATCAAGCTGGAAGAATGCGCCGACCTTTTGGAAGAATTGGCGAGCGTTGAAATGCACGCCATCCAGACCAGCGGCAACTGCATCCGCAACATCAGTTCGGACCAATATGCAGGCGCGGCGGCGGACGAGGTTACCGACCCGCGTCCCTGGGCGGAATTGCTGCGGCAGTGGTCGACCTTCCACCCCGAATTCAGCTATCTGCCCCGCAAGTTCAAGATCGCGGTAATTGCATCGCCCGAAGATCGCGCCGCGATGCGTCTGCACGACATCGGCCTGGAACTTGTGCGCAAGGATGGCGAGCTCGGCGCCCGCGTGTTTGTCGGCGGCGGCATGGGCCGGACGCCGATGATCGCCCCGGAAATCAACCCCTTTGTCAAGGCCGACGATCTGCTGAGCTATATCGAGGCCTGCCTGCGCGTCTACAACCGCTATGGCCGCCGGGACAATATCTACAAGGCGCGGATAAAGATCCTTGTCCACGAAATCGGTGCCGACGAATATCGCCGCCAGGTCGCCGAAGAATTCGCCCATGTCAAAACGCTGGGCATCGACCCGCCCCTTGCCGAGCTGGAGCGGATCAGCGCCTTTTTCGCAGCCCCCGCCTTCGACGCGGCGGATGTGGAACCGGACCGCAGCGACCCCGATTTCGCTGTCTGGCTGGACCAGAATGTAAAGCCGCACAAGCAAGCTGGCTACGCCATCGTCAATATCAGCCTGAAGCCCATTGGCGGCATTCCCGGTGACGCGTCCTCTGCGCAGATCGACGTGATGGCGGACCTGGCCGAAAAGTACAGCTTCGACGAACTGCGCGTGACCCATGCGCAGAATATCGTACTGCCGCATGTCGCCAAGCGCGACCTCTATGCGGTATGGCAGGCATTGCGTGACGCCGATCTGGCCAACGCCAATCTTGACCTCATCAGCGACATCATCGCCTGCCCCGGTCTTGATTATTGCAGCCTCGCCAACGCCCGTTCCATCCCCATCGCCCAGAAAATTGCCACCCGCTTCGCCGACGCCGAGCGGCAGCGTGACGTCGGCGAGCTGAAGCTTAAAATCTCCGGCTGCATCAACGCCTGCGGCCACCATCATGCCGGTCATATCGGCATATTGGGCGTGGATAAGAAAGGCGTCGAAAATTACCAGCTCACGCTCGGTGGATCCGGCGCAGAGGATGTGTCGATCGGCAAGATCACCGGCCCCGGATTTGACGAAGACGGCATCGTCGATGCGGTCGAAAAGGCGGTCGAGAAATATCGTGAGCTGCGCGAAGGCGACGAGCGTTTTGTCGATACCTACCGCCGCGTTGGCATGGACCCGTTCAAGGAGGCGATCTATGGTTGAGTTCCGCTATCGTGACGATGAAGTCACCGAACAGCCTTCGGTCACACTGGATGCCTTTCTGGACCAGTCGAACGCCTCGGCCGTGCGGCTGGAACCCGATGACGATGCGCGCAAGCTGATCCCTTTTCTGGACCGGCTGACCCTGATCGAAGTCGCCTTCCCCAAATTCCGCGATGGCAGGGGCTATAGCTCCGCACGGATCCTGCGCGAGGCTGGCTACACCGGCGAATTGCGTGCACAGGGCGATGTTCTGGTCGACCAGATCGCGTTCATGCGCCGCTGCGGTTTTGACAGCTTTGCGCCCGAAGGTTCGCTGAACCCCGAGGCGGTCGAGCGGGCCCTGTCGACCTATGACCAATATTACCAGAAAGCCGCGGACGCAGCCGTACCTGTGTGGAAATTACGGCATGGGTGAGCAGGTCCGCATCATCGACCGTATCGACACGCGCCCCCGTTATACGGAGGCCGATGCCGTTCGCCTGAACAACATGTTCCGGGGGCGCGATACGGTGGAGATGCTGACCGTCCTGCTGAAAGAAAATATGCTGGGTGACGCGGCGATCGTGTCCAGCTTTGGCGCGGAAAGCGCCGTGTTGCTGCACCTGATCGCCAGTATCGATCCGACCGTACCGGTCCTGTTTCTCGATACCGGAAAGCATTTTCCCGAAACCATCAGCTATCGCGAGGAATTGCAGGAGCTTATCGGCTTTACCGATCTCAGGAACCTGACGCCCGACCCTGCCTTGCTGGCGGAACGGGACGGCACCGGCCTGCGCTGGTCCTATGATCCCGACGGTTGCTGCGAAATCCGTAAGGTCTTACCGCTCAAGGCTGCGCTTGCCGGTTTTGATGCGCAATTTACCGGCCGCAAGGCGTTTCAGGCCGCCACCCGCAAGGCATTGCCGCGCTTCGAGATTGAAGAAGGCCGCCTGAAGGTCAATCCACTGGCCGATTGGGACAAGGCCCGTCTGGATGCCTATATGGCCGAACATAATCTTCCGCCGCATCCGCTGGTGGAACAGGGCTATCCTTCCATCGGCTGCTCGCCTTGCACCAGCAAGGTTGCACCGGGCGAAGACCCGCGATCGGGCCGCTGGAAAGGCTGGGACAAGGTCGAGTGCGGCATCCACAGCGATGTCTCGTCGATAGATGATGGCGGAGCGAACGATCCGATATTCTGATGGGTGGTTGGGGGTGCACAGTCCAGAGGTACCCCAACCCTTTACCCCTCATCCACACCGTCACCCTGAACTTGTTTCAGGGTCCATTTGTCAGTCCATTCCCGCCCTGTCGTGACACGCCATACAGTTCCGCTCGGCTGGTTTTTCCTTAACACAACGGGTGCAATTGCGCGATGGACCCTGAAACAAGTTCAGGGTGACGTTATCTATTAAGAAAACATTGGCCGCCAGGCCTAGGCGGAGTTGGAGAGGGGCATCTCCAACACTTCAATCCTTGGGAAAGAAATATTCCTGAATTTCCGCGGCAATCCGCGCGGGGCGCAGCGTCTTGGCGTCGATGCAGCACCAGCTTGATTTGACTTCGGCCAGAACTTCCTCGCCACGTTTGATCACCGTGTCGTAAAAGGAACGGGCACCCTGCACCTTTTCCAGGACAACCGTGGCAATCACATCATCTTCCAGGAACGCAGGCTTGCGGTACGTGATTTCGTGCTTCAGCGCGACCCACAAATATTTCGCCGCCGTCTCGGGCGGCGCCAGTTTGTTCCAATGTGCCAGCACGGCTTCCTGTACCCAGTTCAGGTAGCGGGCGTTATTGACGTGCCCCATGAAATCAATGTCAGCGGGCAAAACACCAATACGGTGCAAATGGGGGAGAGCGTTTGGCATATTGTCCCTGATATGGCGGTTTTGCGCCCGGTTTAAAAGGGCAATGAGGCCATCTTCCATGAATTTGCTACGAATTGTTTACAGTGTTGTAAATTTGTACGCCTTCGCGTGCCGATTATTCCCGAAATCCGATGGGAACTTGCAAGTCGGACACTGCCAACCCACATCAGGGCCATGACCGCACCCCAAAAAACCCGGTGGACCGATTCATCCGCATATCGATGGGCCATGGTGATTCTGGGCTGGGCACTGGTTATCTCCGCACCGCTGGTCAGCTGGCTGCCGGGCCCGGGCGGACTTGCCCTGTTCGTCATTGGCCTGGGTGTAATTCTGAAACATTCACTCTGGGCAAAGAAGCGGTATTCGCGCCTGTCCAAACAGCATCCCGAATATGGCCGGTGGGCCGACTGGGCCTTGCGGCGGAGCAAGGTGCAACACAGGCCTCCTTTTCCCGATATCAAACGCGACATCATGCACCTGTGCCGACGCGATGATATTGGTATGAAACTGCCCTGAGCGTGTTGACTTTTGCTCGCCCCACGCATAATGGCCACGTCAACAAAGGCGGTCGCTGGACAGATTCGGCGGCCCTTTTCATTTCATACCGACTAAAAACTAAGGATTACAGTCATGAAGCGCACTTTCCAGCCGAGCAATCTCGTGCGTGCCCGTCGCCACGGTTTTCGCCTGCGCATGTCGACCGCATCTGGCCGCGCCATCCTGAACGCGCGCCGCGCACGTGGCCGCAAGAAGCTGTCGGCCTGATCCAGACGACGGCGGACCGCGATATGCGCGGTTACAGCGTCATTAAAAAACGGTCGGATTTTCTGGCCGCCAACCGGGGGAAGCGTTACGCAACTCCCGGTTTTGTTTTACTGGTAAAGGACCGGCAAGACGATCAGCCTGACATTCGCCTCGGCATCACCATCACCAAAAAGGTGGGAAATGCCGTCGTTCGCAACAGGATGCGCCGCCGTTTTCGCGCACTGGCCCAGGAAATGCTGGCCGAAAAAGGCAAGCAGGGCGCTGACCATATCCTGATCGGACGCGATGGTGGCATTGAACGCGATTTTGCAGCGCTGCGCGCCGATATGGCAAAGGCGCTGGAAAAGCTCTGCGCATGATTGCACGGGTCCTCATATTGGTCGCGCGCGGCTGGCAATTGGGACCGTCGCGCATCCTGCCGCCAAGCTGCCGCTACAGCCCGAGCTGTTCGGCCTATGCGATAACGGCGCTTCAAAAATATGGCGCAATTAAGGGTGGCTGGCTGGCCATCAAACGGCTATTGCGCTGCCAACCTTGGGGCGGTCACGGGCACGATCCCGTGCCATGAACCGCCCAAAAGCTAGAATAACGGGGAAAGTTAAACGTGGACGATAAGCGTAACCTGATAATTGCCGTATTGCTGACGGGCCTCATCCTGTTCGGCTGGCCCTATGTCGCCAGCACGTTCTTCCCGACTGCTGTGGCACCGGAACAGAGTGTGACGCAAAAGGCGGCACCGGCAAATGGTTCAGAAACGACCCCTACGGTGATTGCTTCGGCCGCTGCCCCCAAAAATCTGCCACTCGGTACTGCTCTGCGGAACAGTGCGCGTATTTTAATCGAAACACCCAAGCTCAAGGGCTCGGTCAATCTGGAAGGTGCCCGCATCGACGACCTTCAGTTGCTGACGCACCGCACCGCATTGCCGAAAAATTCACCGCCGGTACGCCTGCTCGCGCCGTCCGGAACGGCAAAAGCGCATTTTGCCCGCTTCGGCTGGGTCGGCAAAGGTGTCACAGTACCGGACGACAAAAGCATCTGGACACCCAGCAGCAACATGCTGACACCCGAAGCGCCCGTCACACTCAGCTGGGTAAATCCTGAGGGCCAAAAGTTCGAAATCGTCCTCTCCGTTGACAAAGACTATATGATTACCGCCGAACAACGTTTCACCAACGGATCGGCGACGGAAGTCGAGGTCGCACCTTTCGGCCTTCTGAGCCGGAACGGCCAGTCACCGGACCCCGATTCATGGAACATCCATGTCGGTCCGATGGGTGTGTTTGACGGCACACTGACCAATGTAAATTATGACGAAGTGATTGAGGCACCAAAGGGTGAACTGGATTACCAGACCACCGGCGGCTGGCTTGGCGAAACTGAAAAATATTGGCTCGCCGCACTCATTCCCGACCAAAAGGTGAAGATCAATGCCTCGTTCAAGACCAAGGACGGCTTTTACTGGTCGCAAATGGTCAATGCGAACCAGACCAAGGTAGCGCCCGGCGCGACCTTTACCCAGAAATCCCGCCTGTTTGCTGGCGCAAAGGAAGTCGAGACACTCGACATGTATGCAAACAAGCAAGGCATCCCCTTGCTGGATTACTCCATTGACTGGGGCTGGTTCTGGTTCCTCGCCATTCCTTTCTTCTGGATCTTGCACTGGCTGTTTGGCCTGTTCGGTAATTTCGGTGTGGCCATTATCGGCCTGACCATCATTGTCCGCCTGTTCATGTTCCCAATCGCGCAGAAACAGTTTGCGTCGATGGCGCAGATGCGTGCCGTACAGCCGAAGATGAAGGCTCTGCAGGAACGCTGGAAGGATGACAAACCCCGTCTGCAGCAAGAGATGATGAAGCTGTACAAAGATGAAAAGGTCAATCCGCTCGCCGGATGCCTGCCCATCTTGCTGCAGATTCCGATCTTCTTCGCCCTGTACAAGATTCTGATGCTGTCGATTGAAATGCGGCACCAGCCTTTTGCCCTGTGGCTCAAGGATTTGTCGGCACCCGATCCGTTGACCCCGGTCAACCTGTTCGGCCTCCTGCCCTTTGATCCGCCAACATTCCTGGCAATTGGCGTGCTGCCGATCCTGCTCGGCGTAACAATGTGGCTGATGCAGAAGCTCAATCCGCAGCCCATGGACGAAGTGCAGAAGCAAGTCTTTGCGATCATGCCCTGGTTCTTGATGTTCATCATGGCGCCGTTCGCGGCAGGACTTCAGTTATACTGGGTGATGTCGAACCTGATTTCGATTGCGCAACAGAAATGGCTCTATTCCCGCCATCCGATCCTGAAGGAACAGATGGCAAAAGAAGCCGAAGAGAAAGCACGCGAAAAGGCGAAGGCATCGACGTGAGAGACACTGTCCACGCACAAGCTGTCACGCTGAACCGGGTTCAGGGTGACAACCTGTGGGTGCAGGCTGGCGGCATTTGATATGAACGACATGACGTCCAAAATCTTCTCCGGACCCGTTACCTTTTTGAAATCCGCCCCAAAGCTGGAATTTCTGCCGGATCCGGTCGTCCCTGAAATCGCCTTTGCCGGCCGGTCCAATGTCGGGAAGTCCAGCCTGATCAATGCGCTTGTCAACCGCAAGGACATGGCGCGCGCCTCCAATACGCCTGGCCGCACGCAGGAACTGAACTTTTTCGATGTGGGCACACCGCCCTTGTTCCGGATCGTCGACATGCCGGGCTATGGCTATGCCAAAGCACCGCTGAAGACCGTGCAGCAATGGCGCTATCTGATAAATGATTATCTGCGTGGTCGCACGGTGCTCAAACGGGTGTTTCTGCTGATCGACAGCCGTCACGGTATAAAGGAAGTCGACCATGAGATCATGAAAATGCTCGACACCGCAGCAATCAGCTACCGCATCGTGCTGACCAAGACCGACAAGATCAAGGCGAGCGAGCGCGAGGCGGTCGAGGCGGACACGCTGGCGAAACTGCGCAAGCATGTTGCCGCCTTCCCCGCCCTCTCGGTCACCTCTGCCGAAAAGAAGGGCGGGATTGAAGATTTGCGGGATGCGGTGTTAGAAGCAGTCGCATCATGACGCTCAAACTGGTTATCGGTAACAAAGTCTATTCAAGCTGGTCGCTCCGTGGCTGGCTGGCGGTCAAGCAATCGGGACTGCATTTTGAAGAGGTCGTTGTCCCCTTATATGATGCCAATTGGGATCAACGGAAGCGCGAGGATGATGTGGCACCCTCGGCCGGCAAGGTTCCGATTCTGTGGGACGACGATGTGGTCGTTTGGGATAGCCTCGCGATCATCGATTATCTCGCCGACAAGGTGGGCCGCGACCGCTATTGGCCCAAGGACAATGCAGCGCGCGGAATGGCGCGTTCGCTATCGGCCGAAATGCACAGCAGCTATCTGTCGTTGCGGCGCGAATGTCCGATGAATACGCGCAAGAAATTCGAAAATATCACCGTATCCGCCGAAACCCGCGCCGATGCCGTCCGCATCCTGCAAAACTGGGCCGAGGCACGTTCCCGCTTCGGTCAGCAGGGCCCCTATCTGTTCGGGACATTCAGCGCGGCGGACATCATGCTGGCGCCTGTGGTGACCCGCTTTGTAACCTATGGCTTCACCCTGCCCGGTTTTGCCCAAAGCTATGTCGATGCCATGATGGCGCATCCCTGGATGGAAGAATGGTATGCAGCGGCAGAGCAGGAAAGCTGGGTGATCGAGCGGATCGAGACAGCGGTAACCTAAATTAGCCGCGTCGTGGGATAGGGCGTACCGTCCTTGTGGAAATAACCTTCATCGCTGAAGGTCATGTCGATATCCGAATAGCCCCCGCCTTTACTCCGGTCACCGGTACCGATGGCGATGAAAACGCAATCCTGATCGCTGCGGTTGACCAAATGATGGCCGTTGCGGACACCTGCAGGCCAGGCGGCAACATCGCCCGGGCGCATCGGGGTTTCGCCGTCATCTTCGATCAACACCGCTTCGCCCGAGAGCATGATAACAAGCTCATCCTCACCCTCGTGCCAGTGCCGTTGCGATGACCATCCGCCCGGCTTCAGAACAACGTGGCTCGCGCCCATCTGGGTCAAACCCGCAACCGGGGCAAGCCGGCGCCACCAGCGGCCTTCGACTGCTTGGTTAAAAGGTTCGGGGTAGCCCGTCGCATTGCTTTGCGGGATGCTGTCGATATCGAGCTTAGGCATGTCCTTCTCCTATCCGCACTGGGCGCGGTGCAGCAGTTTCTGGTCGGCAAGTACCAGCGCCATCATGGCCTCCACCACCGGCGCGCCGCGAATGCCGACGCAAGGGTCGTGGCGGCCCTTGGTGACGATATCGGTCGCCTCGCCCTCGCGCGTGACGGTCTCGACCGGGGTCAGGATCGACGAGGTCGGCTTGAACGCGACCCGCACCACGACGGGCTGCCCGGTCGATATGCCCCCCGCAATTCCGCCGGCATTGTTGGCGAGGAATTCAGGCTGGTTGGACCCGGCCGTAGAGGGCCGCATCCGGTCGGCATTTTCCTCACCCCGCAGGCGCGCGGCTTCAAAGCCTGCACCGATTTCCACGCCCTTGACGGCATTGATGCTCATCATCGCGGCGGCCAATTCGCTGTCGAGCTTGGCGTAAAGCGGTGCGCCCCAACCGGCGGGGACACCTGTCGCGACACATTCGATCACAGCGCCCAGCGATGAACCGGCCTTGCGCGCCTCGTCCACCAACTTTTCCCAGCGGGCAGCCGCAGCCTCGTCGGGGCAGAAGAACGGGTTCTTGGCGATCTGCGTGACTTCGAAATTGTCGCGGTTAATCGCATCGCCGCCGATTTCGGCGACATAGGCGATGATTTCGACATCAGGGATAACCGCCCGCGCCACCGCGCCCGCAGCCACCCGCGCCGCCGTTTCTCGCGCGCTGGACCGGCCACCGCCGCGATAGTCGCGGAAACCATATTTGGCGTCATAGCTGTAATCGGCATGGCCGGGGCGGTACGCCTTGGCGACGTCGGAATAGTCCTTGGACCGCTGGTCCACATTTTCGATCATCAGCGAAATTGGCGTGCCCGTCGTCCGGCCTTCGAAAACACCCGACAGGATACGCACCGCATCGGGTTCCTGCCGCTGCGTCGTGAAACGCGAGGTTCCGGGACGGCGCTTGTCCAGAAAAGGCTGGATATCCGCCTCGCTCAGCGCCAGGCCCGGAGGGCAACCGTCGACCACCGCGCCCAGCGCGGGCCCATGGCTTTCCCCCCATGTGGTAAAGCGGAATACGCGGCCGAAGGTGTTAAAGCTCATGTATCATTCCATTTGCGCAAAAGCGGATGCATATTCTGCCTTGCCCCTTTGCGGCAGAGCGAGGCCGCTGTCCAGATGCACCGCCATGAAATGCGGGCCTGCGAAAGGTGACATATAGGGCTTGGCAAGATCCGGACAATAGCCGAACCGGGGATAATAGTCTGCATGTCCGAGCACAAAACTGATCTGCACTCCCTTTTCGCGCAACATCGTCAGCCCTGCGCGGATCAAAGCGGCACCGATGCCGTTTCGTTGCTGATCCGGCCGGACCGCCAACGGCCCAAGTCCCGCCGCTCGCAACCGATTACCGTCGGCTTCTACACGCATGCAGCTAAATATTACATGACCCAAAAGATCGCCGTCCCGTTCCGCGATCAGACTGGCGACCACATCATCTCCGGCGTGAAGTGCCCGAACAAGGTCCGCTTCACCATGATACCCCATGGCCGTGGCCGAAAAGGCAGCCCTGTGCAAGTCGGCGATAATATCCAGATCGTCGTCTTGTGCCGAACGAATGATCATCGGGAGCCGGAAGAATCGCCGCTTCGCGTCTTGCGATACTTCACCTGTTCCTTGCCAATCCATGTCCGCACCGCGCGGTAGAGGATCAGGGTCACGGCAAGGGCTAGCACACGCGCCGCATGTGGATGGCCCAGCGTGGAGCCGATGCGTCCGCCCCAGACAAAGGCGCCAACCACCGCACCGAAACCGGCCATCGACACAAAGGCATCAAGGATCGGGGGCAACCCTTCCCAATAATGTCTGGCATGCCAATATCCGTGCACACCCACCAGCAACGCACAGCCAACAAGCAGGAGAACCAGCTCGTTGCTATGGCCGGTGATTATCACGAAAGAGCGATATCAGGAGCATCCTCCTGCTTCATACCCACGGTGTGATAGCCTGCATCGACATGGTGCGTCTCGCCGGTCACGCCCTTGGACAGGTCAGACAGGAAATAAAGTGCGGAGGCACCCACATCGTCGATGGTCACATTTCGGCGCAGCGGCGAGTTATACTCGTTCCATTTCAGGATATAGCGGAAGTCGCCGATACCCGATGCGGCCAATGTCTTGATGGGACCAGCCGAAATCGCATTCACGCGGATACCGTCAGGACCCACATCATTGGCCAGATATTTCACCGATGTTTCCAACGCCGCCTTTGCAACGCCCATGACATTGTAGTGCGGAACGACCTTTTCCGCGCCATAATAACTGAGCGTCAGCATGGAGCCGCCGCCCTCGCCGGTTTCCGGGTCAAAGGGTTTCATCAAGGCCGCAGCCCGCTTGGCAACCGCGGTGAAGCTGTAGACGCTGATGTTCATCGTCATCAGGAAATCGTCGAGGCTGACATCGAAATATTTGCCGCGCAGGGCTTCTTTGTTCGTAAAACCGATGGCGTGGACGACGAAATCGATCGTCGGCCATTTGTCGGCCAGCGTCGCAAAGGCGCGGTCCAGATTGGCCATGTCGGAAACATCACAATCGATCAGAAAATCGCAGCCCAATTGTTCGGCCAGCGGACGGACCCGCTTTTCCATGACTTCGCCCTGATAGCTGAAGGCGAGTTCGGCACCTTCGGCCTTCAATCGTTGGGCAATACCCCAGGCCAGCGACTTGTCATTGGCAAGGCCCATGATCAATCCGCGTTTGCCTGCCATCAATCCGCTCATAATATCCTCATTTATCCAAGAGTTCGCTTTGGCGCCCTCTTAATCCATTTTCATGCGCGTTGGCCAGAGCCGCATTCAATTGTGCGCCAGTTACCATCCCCAGTCCGATCAAATAAAAGAAGATCAGCGCCACCATCACGCCGGCAAGGCTGCCATAGGTCACGTCATAGTTGCTGACCGTCGACAAAAACACAGGCAGCAAAGCCGTACAGCCCAGCCACCACAGGCTGACCAGCGCCGCCCCCGGCCATTTGGGATAGATCGGATCCCTGTATTTCTGCGGCGTCAGCCCGCGGAAGATAAGGTAGATTGCCACAAACAGGATCAGGAACGGCACGAACCGACCCAGCGCAAAATATCCCGCGACATTCTGGGCCTGCGGAATGAAGCGGTAGACCAGTTCCTCTATTGCCGTCACCAGAACCTGCGCACTGAATGCGATCATCGCCAGAAACACGGCGACAACTACCGTCCCGAGCGACCCCAGCCGATATTGCCAGAAATAGAGATGCGGCTGCGTCCCGTAGGAACGGTGCATCACGTCGCGGATGGTTTCGATCAGGCTCGCCGTTGTCCAGAGGCTGACGGCTGCGCCGAACCAGAGCAAGGGGCCGGAGCGCGCTGTCATGGCGCTCTCGACCGGACCGCGCAGGGCATCGGCGACGCCCGGTGGAACTGTCTGGAAAAAGGCGTTGATCAGCGCAATCCCCGACTGCGTCTGCCCGAAGGCCCCTGCAATTGCGGCAGCGACAATGCAGAAGGAAAAGAGGACAACCAGCGACAGATAGGCAAAATTGCCCGCATGGACAAAGCCTTCGCTATAGACACCGACGAAAACGCGCTTCGCCACCTCCCGCACCTGTTGTGGAGTGTTGAGATGCGAGAACCATCGGGCCTCGCTTTCACCATGCAACGAAGGACTATGCGCACGGGCCTCTGGTGAGAGGGGCGAGTGCTCAGACACCCATATCTACCCCGACCGTTTCGCCCGAAACACATTCCGCCAATTTGGCCAGTTCTGCAGGATCGGTCGGCAGATGGATCATCAGGCTGACAAGCTGGTCGCCGCGGTCGCCATTTTTGGTGGTGAAGCCGCGTCCCTTGATACGCATTGTCGTGCCGGAATTGGTCTTGGGCGGAACAGTCAGCATGACGGCCCCATCCACGGTGGGCACCTTTACCTTGCCGCCATTGATTGCGACCTTCAGCGATATGGGCAAATCAATACGGATATTGTCTTCGTCGCGCACCAGATGCGGATGACGGCCGATCTTCAGGGTAACCATCGCATCGCCATTGCCGCCAGGCCCCGGCTGTCCCCGTCCCGGAATGCGGATCTGCTGACCTGCGACAACACCCTTGGGCAATTTGAATTCAACCGTCTTGCCATCCCGCAGGGTAATCCGCTGCGGCGTCAATGTTGCTGCGTCGGTGAAGGAAACAAGATGTTCATAAGCGATATTCGCGCCCCGCGCTGGCTGGGCTTGTTGGGCGCGTCCTGCACTTCCCGGGCGGGCACTGCCGCGCGGAGGCGGGCCGGAACTACCGCCAAAAATGCCATCAAAAATATCACCCAGATCTATGCCGCTGCCGCCAAAATCGAATGTTGCGCCCGTGGGGCCCCGGCTGCTGCCGCCGAAATCGCTGCCGCCAAAACCGAATGGCGCGCGAGGCTGGCCGTTTTCGTCGATTTCCCCGCGATCATATTGACCGCGTTTTTTGGCGTCGGACAGCAGGTCATAGGCACGCGTTACTTCGCTGAAACGCTCGGCAGCTTTTGGATTATCCGCATTTTTGTCTGGATGCAGTTCCTTGGCGAGCTTGCGGTAGGCGCTTTTAATCGCCTTTTCATCCGCGCTCTTTGAAACGCCCAAAATGGAATATGGATCGGCCATGCTTGTCCCTGTATTAGCTATCTACCACTCTAAATCGGCATTGTTGCCAATAAGTCAACTCGGGACCGTTGAATTTTCGGGCCTTCCTTTACATGTGGCGCGCAATATCAGGTATAAAAGCAGCCCCAAGGGACCAACCATGAGGACGAAGAAGAGGATCGGAATCTGGACCAGTCGGGAATAGCCATGCCGGTCGGCATTGCGCGCAACCCACAACCCTACGAACAGATCAAAGGCAAGATAGTGGATCCAGCCGATTGTTGTCCCGCCCGGACTGGAAAACAAAGCCATAACGCCTGCCAAGGTGGTCAAACTGGGCTGGGGCCCGCTGGCGGTTCCGCCATCGTCAATCCATCCGGCCATCAAAGGCACGATTAGCGCCGCATAGGTCAACGCAAGCAATCCGCAGCCCATATAGAAGACATAAGGCAGCACCCTGTCCCGCTGCGGCGCGAATGCGAGTATCAGCCAGCCGACAAGCGCCCAGCTATTCGTCCAACCGAAAATGCTTTCCCATGGCATAGTCATGCCGTCCCCCCTTTTATCCTCGGTCAGTCTAGCCTATCGCTGCGATATGGAAAGACCTGATCCCTTCACACTGTTCGATCAATGGTACGCCGAAGCGCGCGCCAGTGAAATAAATGATTCCAACGCAATGGCGCTCGCCACCGCAGGTGCCGACGGCCTGCCCTCTGTCCGCATGGTGCTTTTAAAAGGGCATGGCACGGACCTCGGCAGCCATGGCGGTTACATATTCTACACCAATTTTGAAAGCCGCAAAGCCGGACAATTGCTGGAAAATCCGAATGTCGCCCTGCTGTTCCACTGGAAATCCCTGCGCCGCCAGATTCGGATCGAAGGGGCCGCAACCCCCGTCGCGGACGCGGTCGCCGACGCCTATTTCGCAACCCGCTCGCGCAATTCGCAGCTAGGCGCCTGGGCATCCGACCAGTCCCGCCCCCTTGCGGACCGCGCGACATTCGAGGCCCGCTTTGCCGAGGTCGAGGCCCGTTATGCGGGGCAAGACGTCCCCCGCCCACCACATTGGTCAGGCTGGATGGTCAGTCCAAAGCGCATCGAATTCTGGCAGGATCGCGAATTCCGGCTGCACGAACGCTGGCTTTATGAACGCACGGCAGACGGCTGGACGAGCGGAATGCTCTATCCGTGAGCCTTGCGCATAACCATCATCATGAAATGCATGGTTCGCTGACCACTCGGGCGGCCATTGCCAGCGTGTCGATGGCGCTCTTCCTGCTCGCGCTTAAGATATTTGCCGCTGCTGAAACCGGGTCTGTGGCGCTCTTGGGATCGCTGGCCGATACGGGCTTTGACGTGCTCGCATCGTTACTGACGCTGTTCAGTGTCCGCTATGCCGCCCGTCCGGCGGATGACAACCACCGGTTCGGCCATGGCAAGGCAGAGGCGCTTTCGGCGCTTATTCAGGTCATATTGGTGATCGTGTCCGCCATATTGATCGGCTGGCGTGCGGTCGACAGGCTTGGTTCGGGTGAAACGACCGCTCATCCCGAATATGGCATTGGCGTCTCCATCATCGCCATTGTCGCAACGCTGGGCCTTCTCGCATATCAGCGGTATGTCGTCCGCAAGACCGGATCGGTCGCGATCCATGCCGACCATGTGCATTACCAGTCCGACTTGCTGCTCAACATTGCCGTCATCACCGGCATTGCGCTTGAAACATTCCTGCATGTGCGGGGTGCGGATCCCGTTTTCGGGATCGGGATTGCGTGCTGGCTGCTCTGGGGTGCCTACCGCGCCGCGCAACTGGCGCTTGACCAGTTGCTTGATCGCGAGTGGCCTGAAGAAAAGCGTCAGCGGTTCATCGAAGTCACCATGCGTCACCCGGAGCTGCGCGGTATCCACGATATGCGCACCCGATCAAGCGGGGCGCATGATTTTTGCCAATTTCACGTCTGGGTCGATCCGAATATGACTGTTTTGCAAGCGCACCGCATCATGGACGAGGTTGAAGAGGCGTTGATGCACGAATTTCCCGGTGTCGAGGTGCTCATCCACCCCGACCCGGAAGGACATAAGGATGAACTTGGCTACATCCCGTCCGAAACAATTGAACATCAGGATCACGACCATGACTGACTTGCCCTATTACCATGTCGATGCGTTCGCAGACCGTCCGTTTACCGGCAACCAGGCAGCCGTCATGCCGTTGGAAGCATGGCTGGATGATGCCGTGCTGCAAGCCATTGGCGAGGAAAACAACTTTGCCGAAACCGCCTTCACCATTCCCGATGCAACCGGTGAGGCAGATTTTGAACTGCGGTGGTTTACGCCTGCCGTTGAAATCCGTCTGTGCGGACATGCGACACTGGCCAGCGGGCACATTTTGCTCCAGCAGTTTCCGGATAAGGACCGGATCACATTCCGCACACGGAAGGCCGGAATATTGGAGGTGCGCCGTGAGGGCGACAGCTATTCCGTCGCCCTGCCCGCCATTCCCACCGACCCTGTCGACATTCCGGAAATGATGGCAGCTATGGGCGGCAAACCATTGTCCATGCTCCGTAATCCTGATCATTATAATGTCTTCCGCTATGCCACAGCTGCAGAAATTCTGGCCTTAAAACCCGATATGAAGGCCCTTGCGGCCTTTGGCGATGACAGCTTCACCGCAACCGCGCCCGGCACCGACACCGATGTCGTCAGCCGCGTTTTCGTGCCCGGCGCCGGCGTCGACGAAGACAGCGTCACCGGCAGCGCGCATGCCGTGCTGACGCCCTATTGGGCGGCGGAACTTGGTCGCAACGATTTCACCGCTTATCAGGCATCGGCGCGCGGCGGCTATCTCGGCTGCCGTCTGGATGGCGACCGGGCATGGCTGTCCGGGAAATGCGTGACCGTCGTAAAGGGCACATTCAGCTTGGGTTGAGCACCAAGCAGGGCTTACTAGAAAGAAGGAACATTTATGTTGAAATCAATTGCTGTCGGCGCGTCCATCCTGTGCGCAACCGTTGCATTCGCACAGCAACCGCCCCAGCCCCCCGCTGGCGGCAGGCCGAGTATCGAGCAGATTTTCGGATTTCTGGATGCGGACAAAGATGGCTTTATCGCCAAGGAAGAAGCGCGCGGCCCGATGGCGCAGCATTTCGAACATATTGACGCGGACAAGGACGGAAAGATCTCGCCCGAAGAATTGAAGACCGTAATGGAAGCGAGGCGCCCGCCCGAGCCGGCCAACGACGAAGCGGACGACTAATATCCGGTGTCGGGGACGGTCCTTGAAGGGACCGTCCCCAGCGCCTTTCTACAGGGACCGTCTCTTCAGAGACCGTCCCCTATCAGTTAACCGACGGTTGCCTTACGGATGACACCCGGATTTGCGGGCGGTTCGCCCTTTGGCAGGGCATCGATATGTTCCATGCCGCTGATCACCTGTCCCCAGACCGTATATTGGCGGTCGAGGAACGTTGCATCGTCAAAGCAGATGAAAAACTGGCTGTTGGCGGAGTTTGGATCATTGGTCCGTGCCATCGAACAGACTCCGCGCACATGGGGCTCCGCGTTGAATTCCTGCGCGAGATTCGGCTTGGACGAACCGCCCATGCCGGTGCCATTGGGGCAACCGCCCTGCGCCATGAAGCCGGGGATTACGCGGTGGAACTTAACACCGTCGTAAAAGCCTTCGCTGGCCAGTTCCTTGATGCGTGCAACATGGTTCGGCGCCAGATCGGGGCGCAGCTTGATGACAACGTCGCCGTCATCCAGGCTAAAAGTGAGGGTTTCGTCTGACATGATGGCTCCTTACGATATGAATGTGCGTGCCCTAGGCGATGCAATCGTCCGGGCCAAGCCAAAATCATTGCATTTTGAACTTGGACGCTTAGGAGAAGGCCATATTCCATCCAGCAACCCGAGGGGAGGCCGCACATGACCAGCGAACCAGCCGATCCCGAAATCCTTGACAATGACGTCATGGAAACACTGGACGAAGACAATAATCTGACCCGCGACTTTGTGGACCGCGTTCTCGACGCTGTCGAATCGGGCGATCATGACGAAGTAAGGCGGCTGGTCGAACCGCTGCACGAGGCGGATATCGCCGACCTTCTGGAACAGACCCCGTCGGACCAGCGCGGCGTGCTGGCCGTGGCGATGGGCGACCTGATGAGCGCGGATGTGCTGGCCGAGGTCAACGACTATGTCCGCGAAGATATCATCGACGCGCTGCAGCCGGCACAGGTCGCCGATCTGGCTGGGCAGCTCGACACCGATGACGCCGTTGCGATCATCGAGGATATGGAGATCGAGGACCAGCAGGCCGTTTTGGCCGAGCTGGACCCCGAAGACCGCGCGGTCATCGAAGACGCGCTGTCCTATCCGGAAGAATCCGCCGGCCGTATCATGCAGCGCGAACTGGTCGCGGTGCCGGAGCATATGACGGTGGGCCAGCTCATCGATTATCTGCGCGACCATCAGGACCTGACCACGGAATTCTGGGAGGTTTTCGTCGTCGACCCGCAGCACAAGCCGGTCGGCACCTGCAAATTGAGCTGGATCATGCGCAGCCAGCGCAAGGTGCCGGTCAGCGAGGTCATGAAGCGCGAGCAGACCCTGATCCCTGTCGACATGGACCAGGAAGAGGTCGCCCTGCGTTTCCAGAAATACGCCCTGATTTCCGCCGCGGTGGTGGACCAGAGCGGACGCCTGGTCGGTGTCATCACCGCCGACGATATCGTCCACATCATTCAGGAAGAAGCCGACGAGGACATTTTGCGCCTGTCGGGTGCCGGCGAAGGCGACATTAACGAGCCGATTGCCGACAGTTACAAGGCCCGCGTCCGCTGGCTGATCGCCAATCTGGGCACCGCCATGGTCGCCAGCTTCATCATCGCGCAATTTGGCGCGGCGATCGAGACAATGGTGGCGCTTGCGGTGTTGATGCCGATTGTCGCGTCCATCGGCGGAAATGCCGGGACGCAGACGCTGGCCGTCACGGTGCGCGCACTTGCCACCAATCAACTGACCCAGTCCAACACCGTACGCTCCATATGGCGCGAGATTCGCGTCGCGCTGCTGATCGGGGCGACGATTGCGGTTATCGCGGGACTTGGCGCAGGCTTTATCTTCAGCAACTGGCTGCTCGCGGGGGTTATCGCAGCGGCGATCCTGTGCAACATTGCGCTTGCCGGCCTGTCGGGCGTCGCGATACCGGTGCTGCTCGACCGGCTGGATCAGGACCCGGCCGTTTCAAGCTCTATTTTCGTCACCATGATCACCGATTCAATGGGCTTCCTCATTTTTCTGGGACTTGCGGTCTTTAGCGGTCTTGCGGGCTAACCCTCCCCTCCCCAGATAGCGTCCATGCCCCTCCACATGACCAAAATCGCCTTTGGCGCGACCAGTCCGGCCGATCTGAAGGCGCGGCTGGCCCGTTATTCGCAAGAGGGCGAAGTGCGGCTGACCACCCGCTACCTGCCCAAGCGGGTTGCGGAAATGACGGGCGGATCGCTGTACTGGATTCACGCCCACACCCTCATCGGACGCAGCCCGATACTTGGCTTCATGGAAAACGGACAGGGCCGCTATTGGATCCGCATCGAGCCGCGTCTCATCCCCGTGCGCGGCATTCCCAAGCGCGCGCATCAGGGTTGGCGTTATCTGGAAGACAAGGACGTCCCGCCCGATCTCGGCGACGGGGAAGCCGATGCCCGCGACGTGATGCCGCCAAAAATGCTGGGCGAGTTGATGAAGATGGGGCTGGTTTAGGCCGCTTCGCGTTTGGCCAGAACCTTGCCGATCACGCCGGCAAAAGTCTCCGCAATTTGCGCCCCCGGAACCATGAATTTCTGGTCAAAAATGATCGCCGGAACGCCGGTGATATTTTCGTCCAGCCATTGCCGCTGTTCGGCCCGCACGCTTTGTGTCAGGCTTTCGTCCAGCATCCATGCATGCGCAACCGAAGCATCCATGCCCTGTTGCTCCGCGATTTCCGCCAGCACTGCCATATCGCTGACATCGCGGCGGTCCTGGAAATAGGCCTTGAACAAGGCCATCTTCAACGCCGTCTGCGCTTTCCAGCCCCGTTCGGCACCGAACACGGTCAACAGCTTGTGCGCCATGAACGTGTTATAGATCCGCATCCCCTCACCATAGTTGAAGGAAAAGCCGACACTTTCGCCAATATCCGACAAACGCTGCCGGTTGGCGCGGCTCTGTTCGGGCGTGCTGCCATATTTGCGGGCGATATGTTCGGCGGTATCCTCCCCCTCCGGCGCCATATGGGGGTTGAGTTCGAATGGATGCCACCATGTTTCGGCAGCGACCGGCTGTTCCAGCATGTCGAGCGCCATCTGCACCTGACGGTATCCGATGATGCACCAGGGGCAAACGACGTCCGAGACTATGTCGATCCGCAACGGGGTCATGCGCTGACCCAATGCTTCAAAAGGCTGTGCGCAATCGCAAAAGGAGGTGGCGCGTTGAAACGCCGCCCTTCTTCATTGGCAAGCGCGGCCCGCGCCTCGTCCCTGGTGACCCACATCGCATCCTCCAGCTCGTCGGTGTCGAGCGTAATGGCATCGTCCTGTGCATCCGCGACACAGGCAATCATCAGTTGCGCGCCGCCAAAGGGCCAGGGCTGGCTGGTGACATAGCGCACCGCACCACAGGTGACCCCTGCTTCCTCATGGATTTCGCGACGTACCGCTTCTTCGATGCTTTCCCCGGGCTCCAGAAAACCCGCAAGTGCGGAATAATTGCCGGGCGGGAAGCGGGTCTGCCGACCGACCAGCGCCCTGCCTTCATATTCGGCGAGCATGATGACTACCGGGTCGGTGCGCGGAAAATGTTCTTTCCCGCAATTACCACATTTGCGGCCCCATCCGGCGCGGAACATTTCCGTCAGATGTCCGCATTTACCGCAGAAACGGTGGCCATTATGCCATTCGATCAGGCTGCGCGCTGTTCCGTAAATGGCCGCATCCTCGGCCGGAAGCATGGTCAGCGCCCGCCAGATTGCCGGCGAACGGAACATGCCGCCATCCGCCTCGACCAGCGGAACGAAATGCGGCTTGCCATCCGACAGCCCCAACAGGATCAGTTCTTCCGATCCGGTCAGTTCGGCAATCGAGTGCCACAGCAATCCCCCTTCGGACGCAACGAGCGGATCGAGCCCGTCCAGACCCAATATCCGGGCGCGCCAGTCCGCCAACAAAGCGCCATAGGCCTCCACATCGTTCCGGACGCGGTCAGCCCGGTCGAGCGGGGAACCTGTAAAGCCCGGATTCATCGGTTAGGCGCCCTGTATGCCCAGATCGGCCAACACCCATTTCGCAAAATCCTCATGGAACGGGTAGACATTGCTCGGCACATATTGCGCCATCAGAACCGCACGCACCTTGCGACGGGAATCGACGAACGCCACGGTTCCTGCTGCACCGCCCCAGCCGAATGTGCCTTCAAACGCACCCTTGCCGACGCGGCCACCGGCACCATTGCCTGCGCCGGCAATGAAGGTACCATCTGTTTTCACGCCAGCGGGCAACAGGTCAGACATCGCCAAAGCGGCAGTTTCCGGCGACATAACGCGCACGCCGTCCAGCTCCCCGCCATTTTGCAGCATGTGCAGGAACCGGTCATAGTCATGTGCGGAACAGACGAGACCCGCACCGCCAAAGGCAAAGGCAGGCTTGTCGAGATAGATGCTCGTTGGACCGGGATCGATCGGAATCAGGATGCCATTTGCAGGCGCATAATTGGTGACCAAACGCTTGGTCTCCGATGCCGGAACCTGGAAATAGCTGCTGGTCATCTTGAGCGGATCGAACAGGCGCGTCTTCAGGAACGCGTCAAAATCCATGCCGCTAGCCACTTCAATCACGCGACCCAAAAGATCAAGCGAGATGGAATAGCTCCACTTTGTGCCTGGCTCCGCAATCAACGGCAGTTTCGCAACGCGTTCGGCAAAGGTCTTTAGATCGGGTGTCGGCGCAGGTACCGCAAAGCCCGGGATAGGGAAACGGCTCATGACTGCCGGATTGATGCCATTTTCATTATAGGCCTTCAGCAAGGGCCCCTTGGTGATGATGCTGTAGCCCAGTCCGGCCGTATGGGTCAGCAAATGCCGTACCGTAATCTGGTTTTTCGCAGGCACGGCAGCCATGCTGTTATCGGGATCAGTCAACACCGTCATATTGGCAAATTCGGGAATGAAATCGGCAATCGGCTGGTCGAGCTTCATTTTCCCGTCACCCACCAATAGCATCGCGGCAATGCCGGTGACCGGCTTGGTCATGGAATAGACCCGCCATAAGGTGTCCGCATCGACGGACGTCGTGTCGCCCTGTGCAATGGTGCCCATGGCGACGATATCTGCGGGCATCGCGCCCTTGCCGATCGAAGCCAGCAGGCCCGGCAATTTTCCGGATGAGATATAGCTTTCAAACTGCGCTTTGATGGTCGGATATTTATCCGCCGCCGCACGTGCCCATGCGCCGGCCGGCATGAAGGCCGTTGCTGTGCCGGCCAACGCCAGAGTGCTGGTCCAGCTCAGGAAGCTGCGTCTGTCTAAAGTCGACCGGACTATTGCGCTGTGTTCCATCATCTCTCTCCTGATGCCAATGCCACTTTTGTTGCCTTGATGAATAAGGTCGGCAACCCCGCCTTGTCGAGCGAATTTACGTCCCACCACTCCCCTTCAAGTGGCGGATTGGGCCCATGCGGCCATGCCGTAACGGCAACCTGCAGTTCCAGCGAAAAATGCGAGAATATATGGGTAATGGCGGGCAACCGTTGCTCCCATTTAGCCGGAAATGGCGGGCACATATTTCCGTCGGATTTCGCGTTCCAGCCATCGTCGGGTAAGGCGCGCATCGCGGCCAACATTCCGCTGTCCTTCCGCTTCACCAGCCACACCTTGTCGCCACGCCGAATCCAATAGGCGGTGCCCTTGCGCACAGGACGCGCCTTTTTGGGTTGTTTGACCGGATAGGCTTCTGGATTTCCGTCCTGGCGGGCCTGACATCCATCCGCCAGAGGACACCGGTCGCACGCAGGCGCCTTTACCGAACATATTCCGGCGCCCAGATCCATCATCGCCTGCGCAAAATCGCCTGCACGGTCAGCAGGCGTAATCCGGTCCATCAACGCTGAAATTTCAGGCTTGGCCTGCGGCAAGGGAGTTGAAAGGGCGAAAAGGCGGGATACGACCCGTTCGATATTGGCATCCACGACAACCGCACGCTGCCCAAAGGCAATCGCGGCAATCGCAGCGGCTGTGTAAGGCCCGATGCCCGGCAGTTTTTTCAGCGCATCCTCGCTCTGCGGCAGTTCGCCGCCATGTTCGGACACCACCGTCCGTGCGCATTTCAGCAAGTTGCGCGCCCGCGCATAATAGCCCAGCCCCGCCCATGCCGCCATCAGGTCGGCATCGTCACAGGCGGCAAGTTCGGCGAAATTCTTCCATCTGTCGGTAAAGCGCGCAAAATAGGGCATGACGGCCATGACGGTCGTCTGCTGCAACATGATTTCCGATAGCCAGACATGATAGGGGTCCGGCCACCCCTGCCCCGGCCGTTTCCGCCAGGGCAGATCCCGCGCATGAACGGCATAATGCGCCAGAAGAAGGGCTGCGATATCCCCAGTTTTCTGGTCAGAATGTTGGACGTTGGGCATTGGAAATGGCATGAATGAGCCAATGGACAAAGGCAAGACTTCAGACAGCAGTGACAAGAAAACGCGCGTGCTCAAACCCTATCAACGCCCGCGCGGCGGGGAAGCACGGCAGGTGTCCGCGCTGATGCCCGAAATCGGACGTGCCGCATTTCGCAAATTCGGCTTTGTCCAAAGCTCTGTCGTCAGCCGGTGGGACGAAATAGTCGGCGCGCGTTACGCCGCAGTCTCCGCCCCCGAATCGATCCGCTTTCCCATCGGCAGAAAATCCGACGGCACATTGGAACTGACGGTGGAAGGCGCACATGCCACCATGATCCAGCATGTTTTGCCCGAAATCATCGAACGGGTGAACCGCTTCTTCGGCTATGGCGCCGTCGCGCGGGTCAAAGTGCGTCAGGGTTCGGTAGCAAAGCCTGCAACGCCAAAGCCTTCTGTGCAGCCCATGTTGAAACCAGTCCCGCTGGAATTGGGGGAATCCTTGCGCGAAATTGGCGATCCGGAGCTGTTCGCGGTGCTGGAAAGCCTCGCAAAAAGCCTTGCCAAAGACGACGAGTAATTCCAGATGATTGGGCCTCAAATTTCATCTAAACAGGAAAACATGTCGCACATCATGAAATCGGGTAGCATCCTTGTGCTCGGCGCCTTTGCGCTCGCGGCAGGCACTATGGCGGCGACACCCAAAAAGAACTGGCTATTGACCTTTTCCCTTACGGACAAAGGGGCCCATGTCATCGGCAATCCGGCGGCCCCCAACAAGGTCGTCGAATATCTCAGCTATACCTGCGGGCATTGTGCCGATTTCGAGATGAACCATTCGCCTGCATTCAAGACGCAATATGTTGCCACGGGCAAGGCGAGCCTCGAAATTCGCAACTTGCTGCTAAACCCGATTGATCTCACCGCGGCCATGCTCGCACGGTGCGGCGGGAAGGGCCGCTTTTTCGGCAACCAGAAGCATCTGTTTGCCACACAGTCCGTCTGGCTCGGCAAGGCGAAGAATATCTCTGCCGCCACCCAGGCCCATCTGAAATCCGAAAATTACACCGCCTATATGACGGGCGTGTATAATGAAATCGGCCTTGGCCCGATCATGCAGCAGCGCGGCATCTCACCGGTACAAGCCAAAGCTTGTCTTGCCGACAAGGCGGCACTGAAAATCGTTCTGGACCTGACCGATGGTGGCGCCGCCGCCGGGGTGAACGGGACGCCGACATTCATGATAAACGGCGTGTTGCAGGACCATGTCCACAGCTTCGCCGATCTGAAAGCCAAAATGAAATAAGCCCCTCCGGGAAAATGAAGGACCATTTATGCGTATCAAGTCACTTTTCATAACCGCCGCCGCCGCCCTCGCCCTTGCAGCCTGTGGTTCGGGTGATAGCGCGGGCGCGCCCAAGGGTGAGCCTATTGCAAAGGTTGCAGCCCCTGCCGGCAAGGCATGGACCGATGTGGTCACCAAGACCGAAGTGGGTGGCTATAAAATGGGCAACCCCGATGCGAAATTGCAGCTTGTTGAATATGGCGCGATCACCTGCCCGGGATGTGCGCAATTCTCGGTGCAATCGACCGTAGAGCTGAACGAGATTGTGAACACCGGCGTGGTCGCAATGGAATTCCGCCCCTATCTGGTGCACGGGGTTCAGGATATTCCGGGCTTCCTTTTGGCCGCCTGTAGCGGTCCGGAAGCATTTTTCCCGCTGACCGAACAGCTTTATGCCGAACAGCAGAGCTGGCTCAGCAAGATCAGCACGGTGACCGAGGCCGACCAGCAGGCGATGCAGAAAATGACGCCCGAGCAGATCTCGACCTTGCTCGGCACCAAAATGGGCCTGATCGATTTCGTCAAATCGCGCGGGATCAGTGAAGATCAGGCAAAATCCTGCCTCTCCGACAAAGCCGCCATCGACGCGCTGATTGCTTCGACCGAAAGAGGGACGAAGGAAGACGGCGTGACCGGTACGCCTTTCTTCCTGCTTAACGGGGCCAAGCTGGACGCCAGTTCCTGGAATCAGGTGAAGGGCAAGCTGGTGGAAGCCGGCGCGCGCTAAGGCTGACCTCGGGGGGTGGTTGACATGCAGGACGCGGCGATGGGGATAGCCCCTTGCGTATAAAGAAGCTGAAACTTGTCGGCTTCAAAAGCTTTGTCGAGCCTGCCGAGCTGAAGATTGAAACGGGACTCACGGGCATTGTGGGTCCCAATGGATGCGGCAAGTCCAACCTGTTGGAAGCCATCCGCTGGGTCATGGGCGAAAGCAGCCCGAAATCCATGCGCGGTGCCGGAATGGAAGATGTCATCTTCGCCGGCACTGCATCCCGCCCGCCCCGCGACTTCGCCGAAGTAACGATCTCGGCAGAGCGCGGCTTTGACGACGCGGCGAATGACGAAGATCAGGAACTGGAGGTTACCCGCCGGATCGAGCGCGGCGCAGGCTCTGCTTACCGGTCCAATGGCCGCGATGTGCGGGCCAAGGATGTGGCGTTGATCTTTGCCGATGCGGCAACGGGTGCGCATTCCCCTGCCCTTGTCAGCCAGGGACGGATCGGTGCGATCATCTCCGCCAAGCCGCAGGAACGGCGGCAAATGCTGGAGGAAGCGGCAGGCATCTCCGGCCTGCATGTGCGCCGCAAGGATGCCGAACAAAAACTCCGCGCGGCCGAGACGAACCTGTCCCGGCTGGCGACGATCCTCGCCGATATGGACGCCCGCGCCGGGCAATTGCGGCGGCAGGCGAAGCAGGCGGAACGCTACCGCAAGCTGAGCCGCGAGATTTTGCAGGCCGAGGCGCAGCTGATCTATGTGCGCTGGCAAGAGGCAAAGGCCGCCGCCGACGCCGCCCGCGCCGAAGCCAATGCGGCGACGGCAGAGGTTGAAAAGGCGAGCGCGCAGCAGCGCGAACTGAGCGCGGCGCAGCAGAAGGCTGTGGGCGAACTCGCCGAGGCGCGGGCCGTTGCGATGACCGCCCGCGATGCGGCGAGTGATCTGTCCAACCGGCTGGTGCAGATAAAGAGCGACCGGGACCGCATCATCCAGCGGCAGGCCGATCTTGCGGCGCAGGCGGCGCGCATGGCCGATGATGGCGCGCGCGAAGACCGGCTGACCCACGACGCGGCCGATGCCCTCGCCCGGTTGCAAGGCGAAAATGCCGAGTTGAACCAGGCGATCAAGACGCAGGAAGAGGAACGCCCGGCGCTCGTCCGCCTTGCCGAAAATGCGGAACGGCAGGTCCGCGAAAGCGAGGTTACGCTGGCGAAGGCGCTGGCCGAGCAGGCGCGGGCGGATGCCGAGCTGCGTGTCGCCGACGCCGCCCTTGCCACCGCGGCGGCACGGGTCGAGCGGGCCGAACGCGACGCGGCACGGCTGGACGAAGAGCAGGACCGGCTCGGCAGCGAGGCCGAATTCGCCGCTGCCAAGCAAGAGGCGGCGGAGGCGGTTGTCCGGCTCCAGCAACAGGCCGAAGACGGCCTTGCCGCCATCGCGAGGATCGAGACGGACCGCGCCGCCCTGGTCGGCGAACGCGACGCGATCCAGAGCGCCTATGCAAGCGCCAAGGCCGAACTGGCCGCATTGCAATCCGAACAGAACGCCCTGTCCCGCGCGCTCAGCAAATCGAGCGGCGACCGCGCGCTCGACCGCATCAAGGCCGCACCCGGCTATGAACGCGCGCTTGCCGCAGCATTGGGCGAGGATGTCAACGCGATGATCGGCGGCGCAGCGGGCCGCCGCTGGCTGGGGCGCAGCGCCGAGCTGCCCTCCATCGCGGGAGCAAGGCTGATCGACCATGTCGAGGCCCCGCCAGAACTGCACGCCCGCCTGTCGATGATCCGCGTTGTCGACACAGACGACGGCACCGCCCTGCTGCCCGGCGAGCGGCTGGTGACGAAGGACGGCAAGCTGCGCCGCTGGGACGGATTTGCCGCCGACGATGACGGCGCGACTACGGCAGAGCAACTGATACGCCAGAACCGGCTGAACGAACTGGCCCGGCAAATCCCGCTTGCGGAAGCCGCTTTGCAGCAGCAATCCGAAACCGCCGACCGGATCGCCGCGCAGATTGCCGAAACACAGGAAAAGCACCGCGCATTGACAGGTCAGCAGCAGCAGACCGAGACAGACCTGCGCCACGCCCTGCGCGCCGCCGACCAGGCCGAAGACGCCCTGAACCGGCTCCAGCAGGCGCGCAGCGCCCTGCAGGAACGCATTGCAACCGCACGGCAGGATATTGCCACGGCACAGGCCGAGCAGGACGAGGCGCAAAAGGCGCGCACCGCCCTTCCGGCGGGTGACCACCACAGCGCCCTGGTCGACAAGCTGACGTCCGAGAATGAGGCGCTGCGCCAATTGCTGGTGCGCAGCCAGGCCGACCTGTCTGCGCATGACCAGCGGCTGGCACAAACGCGTGAACGCCGCGCCGTCGCCATGGCGGAAATCCGCAGCTGGCAGGATCGCGCAGGCGAAGCCGAACGCCGCATCGCCGAAATGAACAAGCGGTCGACCGAGATCGCGCAAGAGCTCGAAAGCCTCGCCGGACGTCCCGAAATATTGGAACGCGATATCGCCGCGCTCGAGGATGACCGCGAAAATATCGCCGAAAAACTGGCGCAATTGCAGGTGGCCGAAAACAACAGCGAAGCGTCGCTGAAGGCGCTCGAACGCGATCTTGCCGCGGCAGCCGAAGCCCTGTCCGTCGCCCGCGAAGCCCGCGCCGGGGCCGAAGCGCGCGCCGAAAATCAGGACCAGCGCCGGATCGAGATGGGCCGTATTTCGGGCGAGCGTTTTGAATGTCCGCCGCCGGTATTGCCCGAAAAGCTGGAATTTGACGAAAATGAACTGGCCGATGCCGCAACCCAGTCGACCCGGCTGGAGCGGTTGCAGAGCGAACGCGAACGAATTGGTCCTGTCAACCTGATCGCCGCAGATGAGCTGGCCGAACTGGAGGAACAGCAAGGAACGAGCCTCAAAGAAAGCGAAGAGCTGACGCAGGCCATCCACCAGTTGCGCGGATCGATCGGCAGCCTGAACCGCGAAGGCCGCGCCCGATTGCTGAGCGCCTTCGAGGCTGTCGACGGCCATTTCCGGCGGCTGTTTTCCACCCTGTTCAACGGCGGGCAGGCGCATCTCGCGCTGATCGACAGCGACAATCCGCTGGAGGCTGGCCTCGAAATCTTTGCGCAGCCCCCGGGCAAGAAATTACAGTCCCTGACCCTGCTGTCGGGCGGGGAGCAGGCCCTGACGGCGGTCGCCCTGATCTTTGGTCTGTTCCTGACCAACCCCGCGCCGATCTGTGTCCTTGACGAAGTCGATGCGCCGCTGGACGATGCCAATATCGAACGTTTTTGCGATCTGCTCGACGCCATGACGCGGGAAACCGATACACGCTATCTGATCGTAACGCACAATGCCGTGACGATGAGCCGCATGCACCGCCTGTTTGGTGTGACGATGGTCGAACAAGGGATAAGCCGGCTTGTTTCGGTTGACCTTGGCGGGGCGGAGCAATTACTGGCCGCGGAATGACTTTACACGGCCCCATCACCAATAGCTTCATTTCGCAGCGCCTGCGCCTCAACTATGTCGACTGGGGCAATCCCGACGCACCGCCTTTGTTGCTCGTCCACGGTGGACGCGACCATGCGCGCAGCTGGGACTGGGTGGCCGAAGAATTGCGCCATGACTGGCACATTATCGCACCCGATCTGCGCGGCCATGGCGACAGCAGCTGGTCGCCCGACGGCAATTATGAAATGTCGGCCTTCGTTTACGACCTTGCCCAGTTGATCCATCAATTGGGGTTGGCCCCGGTATCGATCATTGCCCATTCCATGGGTGGCAATATCGCCACGCGCTATGCCGGAATCTTCCCCGAAAATGTCCGCAAACTGGTCAATATCGAAGGGTTGGGCCTGTCGCCTAAGATGCAGGCCGAACGCGATGCCATCGGTATCCAGAAACGGTTCCGCCAATGGATCGAAGACAAACGCAACGCCGCGGGACGCACACCCAAGCGCTATCCCACGATTGAAGCCGCTTATGACCGGATGAAGGCGGAGAACAGCTATCTGACCGATGAGCAGGCCCGCCATCTGACCGTGCACGGAATCAGCAGGAACGAGGACGGCACCTGGAGCTGGAAGTTCGACAATTACCTCAACATCTGGGCCATATTCGATATGCCGCGCGAGGATTTGCTCAGCATCTGGCAGTCCATCACCTGCCCCATGCTATTGCTTTACGGCGAAAAAAGCTGGGCTTCCAACCCGGAAAAGGACGGCCGGATCGAACATTTCCCGACCGCCAAAGTCATCGAATATGAAAATGCCGGCCATTGGCTGCACCACGACCAGTTCGACCGGTTCATGGCGGATGTGAAGGCGTTTCTGTAAACGGAACGCGATAGAGGCAGTTCCCTTTTACCTGTTTACAGCCGGTGTCGGGGACTGTCCCGAACCCCCGCAACTCCCCTCTCCCCTTTAGGGGAGAGGTACGCAGTCTTATGGCTTTAGCCATTAGACGGAGTGGAGAGGGGGAGTTGGCGCATTGCCCTCACCGTCGAGCCCCTCACCAACTGCGCCTAGGCCTGTCGGCCAAGTCTCCGTATCCTCTCCCCTGAAGGGGAGAGGGAAGCGTTGACGCTGTCCCCCACACCACAACTCACCCAATCATCGCCTTTAACGTCGCAACCTTGTCCGCCTCCTCGGCCGGCTTGTCGCGGCGCAGGCGGGATATGCGGGGGAAGCGCATGGCGATGCCGGATTTATGCCGTTTCGATTCATGCACGGCGTCAAAGGCGACCTCTAAAACCAGAGTTTTTTCTACTTCGCGCACCGGACCGAAACGGGCGACGGTGTTGGTGCGTACAAAACGGTCCAGCCATTTCAGTTCGGTATCGCTGAACCCCGAATAGGCCTTGCCGACGGGCAGCAAGGTCCCATCCTCGCCCCAGCAGCCAAAAGTATAGTCGGAATAATAGGACGACCTTTTGCCGCTGCCGCGTTGGGCGTACATCATTACGCAATCGGCAACCAAGGGTTCGCGTTTCCACTTATACCACAGTCCGACCTTGCGTCCGGCCAGATAAGGCGCGTCCCGCCGTTTCAGCATCACGCCTTCAATCGCGGCCTCACGCGCTGCCCCGCGCAATTCGGCAAGATGGTCAAAATCGCGCGCCTCGATCAGCGCGGACAGATCGAAACGGGCCGGATCGAGTCCGGCGGCAAATCGTTCCAGACGATCGCGCCGCTGGGTCCAGCCGAGACCGCGCATATCCTCTGCACCGTCAAACAATATGTCGTAGAGCCGGACAAAGACCGGATATTCGGCCTGCATGGCGGCGGTTACCGTTTTGCGTCCCAGCCGTTGCTGCAACGCATTGAAACTGGCCGCTTCCCCGCCCTGGACATCCCCGCGAACGAGCAATTCCCCGTCAACCACGCCGATGCCGGTAAAGGTGGCCGCTATTTCAGGAAAGGCCGCCGTCACCTCGTCCCCGCCACGGCTGAACAGACGGGTTTCGGTGCCGGTGGCGGCGATCTGAATACGGATACCGTCCCATTTCCACTCGGCAGCAAATTCCGAAAGGTCGACCACCCCGTCGTCCAGGGGATGCGCCAGCATGAAGGGCCGGAAAAAGGCGCTGTCGGCCAGATTGGGTCGCTCCGCCCGCCCCTCGCCCCAGGCAAATAGCTCGGCATAGGGCGGACGCAGGGCGTGCCAGACCTCCTCCACATCGTCGACCGACAGACCGAAACCTTGCGCAAAGGCGGTTTTGGCGAGCCGTGCCGAGATGCCGACGCGCATCCCGCCGGTCGCCAGTTTCAGCAAGGCATAGCGGCCGTCGGCGTCCAGCCTGTCCATCAGTTCGGCCAGCACGGAAGGCGCGCGCGCACGGCTGGTGGCGTTGAGCAGGTCGATTATCTCGGCCACGCTGGGCGGTGCTTTTGCGGTCTGCTGGTCCGGCCACATCAGAGCCACGGTTTCGGCGGTGTCGCCGACATAATCGCGACTCATCCTGAAAAGCAGCGGGTCGAATCTTTCTTCCGCCATGGCGCGGATGGCCGATGCCTTCACAGTCGCAATGTTCAGCGTTCCGGCCAATGCCGCCAAGGCCCAGCCGCGGTCGGGATCAGGCGTGGCGCGCAGATAATCGGCGATCAGGCGGATTTTTGCATCGCGCGAACGGGTGTAGACCAGCGCATCGACAAGGGCGGCAAAGGCCTGCATCAGCCTTCATCCTCATCTTCGCGTCCGACCAGATCCAGTGCGCGCGCCTTCAATTGATGCAGTTCGCACCAACGGCCCAGCGCATCGGTCCGGCCATGGGTAATCCATGTTTCGGAAGGGCGCAGTTCCAGCAAGGTTCCTGTCAGTTCGTTCCAGTCGGCATGATCCGAAATCACCAGCGGCAATTCGACATTACGCTGCCGCGCACGCTGGCGCACACGCATCCAGCCCGACGCCATGGCGGTGACAGGTTCGGGCAAACGCCGCGCCCAGCGATCGTTCAGCGCCGATGGCGGGGCAACCACGATACCGCCCCGCAATTCACCCTTGGCGAGGCCCGTGGCGGGGATCAGTTCGCCCAACGAAACGCCATGCGCCTCGTAAAGGTCGCACATTTTCTGCATCGCGCCATGGATGAAGACGGGCGCGTCATAACCCGCCCGCCGCAGTTCGGCGATGACCCGCTGCGCCTTGCCCAAGGCATAGGCCCCCACAACGACGCAGCCATCGGGATGGGCGTTGCGGGTATCAAGCAGCTTTCGGATTTCGTCTTCGATGGGCGGATGGTTGAACACCGGCAGGCCAAATGTCGCCTCGGTAATCAGAACGTCGCACGCCACCGGTTCGAACGCCGCGCATGTCGGGTCATGCCGTCTTTTATAGTCGCCGGTGACAATCACGCGCTCGCCCGCATGTTCGAGCAGGATCTGAGCCGACCCCAAAACATGGCCCGCCGGATGGAAACTGATCTTTACGCCATTGGCCTCAAAACCGTCGCCATAGGGTACGGGCGTTCCCATTTCGGTGCCATAACGCAGCGCCATGATGGCCAGCGTCTCCGGCGTTGCCCAGACCGTGCCATGGCCGCTGCGCGCATGGTCGGCATGGCCGTGCGTGACCAGAGCGCGCGCCACCGCCTGCGACGGGTCAATCCACATGTCGGCGGGGCGAACGTAGATGCCGTGCGGGTGCGGTTCTATCCAGTGCTGGGCGGCGGTGCGGGGGATTGGGCGTTCCTTTTTCTGATAGTCATATGGTGGCGGGTATCTGGAAATCAAACCGCGCAGGGCCCGGAAGGTTCACCCTGCTTAGGGTAAATCCGCAACACCGCATTTTCCCTTATGCATTCCTCCTCAAATGCGCGTTCTGCCGCACTTTCATACATGGGGTATAGACGAGGCGACATCGCGAACATATACAGAACAAATGACCCAGTTACAAGTGACCGAGAAGCTCGCCATTCTGGCGGATGCCGCCAAATATGACGCGTCCTGTGCCTCCTCCGGAACCGTAAAACGGTCCAGCTCAAAATCGGGCGGGATTGGTTCGACCGAAGGTATGGGCATCTGCCATGCCTATGCGCCCGACGGGCGATGCATATCGCTGTTGAAGATCTTGCTGACCAATAGCTGCATCTTCGACTGCCATTATTGCATCAACCGCAAAAGCTCCAACGTCCGCCGCGCGCGCTTTACGCCCAAGGAAGTCGTCGACCTGACGTTCAACTTTTACAAGCGCAACTATATCGAGGGACTATTTCTTTCGTCAGGGATCATCAAAAGTTCCAATTACACGATGGAGCAGATTGTCGAGGTTGCCCGAAGCTTGCGGGAGGATCATGACTTTCGCGGCTATATCCATTTGAAAACCATCCCTGATGCCGACCCCGAATTGCTGGAGGCGGCAGGGCGGTATGCGGACCGTCTGTCCATCAATGTGGAATTGCCGACGCGCGAGGGGCTGAACCGTCTTGCGCCTGAAAAGTCCGAAGAACGCATCGAAGGCGCGATGGGCGGTCTGAAGACGTCGATCCTGGATGGCCGCGACGCGAAGAAGAAATACCGGAGCGCACCGAACTTTGCCCCCGCCGGCCAGTCAACGCAGATGATTGTGGGGGCCGATGCCGCGACCGACAGCGATATCGTCCGCCGAGCCAATGGATTATATGACCGCTTTGGCCTGCGCCGGGTCTATTATTCGGCGTTCAGCCCGATCCCGGATGCGAGTGCGGTTCTGCCGCTGCAACGCCCGCCCCTGATGCGCGAGCACCGGCTTTATCAATCCGACTGGCTGATGCGCTTTTACGGCTTTGCCCCGCAGGAGGTGGTCGATGCGGCGCAGGCCGATGGCATGTTACCGCTTGATATCGACCCCAAGCTTGCCTGGGCGCTGAAACATCGGGGGCAGTTCCCTGTCGACGTCAACCGCGCGCCCAAGGAGATGTTGTGGCGCGTGCCGGGTCTGGGAACGAAGGCGGTGAAGGCGATCCTGAAGGCGCGGCGCTGGCGCAGGCTGCGGCTGGAGGATGTGGGGCGGCTGACGGTTTCCATTGCGAAAATACGGCCTTTCCTGATTGCCGATGGCTGGACGCCGGGGGCGCTTACCGATCTTGAACATCTGCGCACCAGCATCGCGCCCAAGACGGAGCAGTTGGAGCTGTTTGCATGATTACCGCGCGGATCGCGGCGGAGGATGATTTTGACGGCTGGCGCAACCAGTGCCGCGGGCTGATGCGGCTGGGCGCGCGCCCGGCGGATGTGGTCTGGCAGGTGGGCGAGCAGCGCACGGACCTGTTTGCCAGCCCGGAGGCCAGCCTGGACGCGGCGCCCATCGGTGTGCCCAAGGGCTTTGCCGAACTGGCGCGGTCGGTCATCTGCCATTCGGACCCGGAACGATTTGGTATGCTCTACCAGTTGCTCGTCGACCTGAAGGCGCGCCAGCGGCACATGGGGGACGAGGCCGACCCCCTGCTCCGCAAGCTGGAGATGATGGCGAAGAATGTCCGCCGCGACATCCACAAAATGCGCGCTTTCCTGCGCTTCCGCCGGGTCGAGGAGGATGGTGGTGAGGAGCATTTCGTGGCCTGGTTCGAACCCGAACACCACATCGTCCGCACCAACGCCGCCTTCTTCGTCCGCCGCTTCGCAGCCATGAAATGGTCGATCCTGACCCCCAGCCTGACCATCCACTGGGACCGTCAAAAACTGCTGGAAGCTTCAGCCAGGTTAAAAACCGACGCACCGACAGAAGACAATGTCGAAGAACAGTGGAAGACTTATTACGGCTCCATCTTCAATCCAGCCCGTCTCAAGGTAAACGCTATGCTGAAGGAGATGCCCAAAAAATACTGGCACAACATGCCCGAAACCGCGTTGGTCACAGAACTGATCCAGTCAGCACGCAACCGGGAGGTGGCCATGATCGAAAAGGACATTGTACCCCAAGCCGCCGAAACGCTCAGCACCCTTCGCACCGAAGCCGAGCGCTGCCGCCGTTGCCCGCTCTACGGCCTGGCGACGCAATTGGTCTTTGGCGAAGGCCCGGCAAATGCCCGGCTGATGTTTGTCGGCGAACAGCCCGGCGATCAGGAAGATCGCACCGGTCGGCCTTTTGTCGGTCCGGCGGGACAGATATTTGACGCTGCACTGTTGCAGGCTGGTGTGGACCGTAACCAAAGCTACATCACCAACGCCGTCAAACATTTCAAATTCCGGCCCGAGGGCAAAAGACGTATCCACGAACGTCCCAATGTTGGCGAAATCAACCATTGCCGCTGGTGGTTGAAGCGCGAGATTGAACTGGTGCAACCGGAATTGATCGTCGCGCTGGGCGCCACCGCCGTACGCAGCCTGACAGGGCGGGCGATGCCAATCACCGCCAACCGAGGACGAATGGTCGAAAGCCTGGAAGGCGTTCCGGTCTTGGTTACAATCCACCCAAGCTATTTGCTGCGCCTGCCGGACGCCGATTTGGCGGAACGGGAACGGATGCAATTTGTGGACGACCTGCAAGCTGCGCGGAGGCGCCTGTCCCGATAAAGTCGGCCTCTCACGCAACTTTCAAATGGAACAGCAGGCATGTCTCCGGCTGGGCATGGGGCAATTGCATCCCGGCCTGTATCAATGCCGCCCCGCTGAACACTGCACCGGCACCGGAAAGATCAAGTTTCTCGATAAGCGATGGGGCCTTCACTGCTTGCCATCCATCGGGCCAGATGAGCGAAAGATGATAGCTACGCACCGGGTCGAGACCTGCAAACTGCAGCCGCCCCGGCAAAACATGCTGGTCACCGGTCATATAGCAGAACGAAAAAAGCGCTTCGGATTTGTCCCGCGCCACAATTCCACTGGCAAGATGCTGGGGCGCGGTGTCGAGGCGGTAGATCTCGCCATCATGCAGCAAAGTGCGGTGCCGCTTATGCAAGGCGATGGCGGATTTGAGTTGGGCCAGGTCTGCTTCACGCTCGGTCAACAGATTCAATTCCAGACCCATGTGCCCTGTCAGGGCTGTCGCAGCGCGCATTGCCATAGAAATGCGGCGTCCGGTCACATGGCAATGGGCTGGCCCGACATGGCAGCCCAAAATTTCGGGCGGCAGGAAAAAGCTCGCGCCGCGCTGGATATTCTGACGATCCAGCGCGTCATTGCTGTCGGAAGTCCAGACCCTGTCGCTGTGCGCCAACACGCCCATATCCGCCCGCGCCCCACCCGACGAACAGCTTTCGATTTCAACCTGCGGATGCGCGGATCGGACACGATCAAGCAACGCGTAAAGTGCATGAACCTGCGCAACCGCCCGCACCGCGCCGTCCAATCCGCCAGGGTGGCTGAGATCGCGGTTCATATCCCATTTGATGTAACGGATATCATGGTCCCGCAAGACGGCGTCGATCCGGTCGAACAGATAGTCAGCCACTTCTTTCCGGCTGATATCGAGCACATATTGGGTGCGAAAAGGAACCTGATCGACACCTTCCGCGCCCAACACCCAATCCGGATGTGCGCGGTACAGATCGCTGTCCGGATTGACCATTTCCGGTTCGAACCAAATTCCCATTTCCATGCCCAGACCGGTGACATGGTCCACAAGCGGTCCCAGCCCTTCAGGATAAACGGCCTCCGATACGACCCAGTCCCCCAGTCCGGCGAGATCATTCCGACGTGCACCGAACCATCCATCATCAAGCACGAAGCGTTCAACACCTATATCCGCCGCTTTTGTGGCAAGCTGTTTGAGCTTGTCAGTATCATGGTCAAAATAGACCGCTTCCCAGGTATTGTAGTGAACCGGCCGGGGTTTGGCCCGCATTTCGGGGCGCAACAATCTGGATCGCACATGCTGGTGGAACTTACGGCTAAGTCCGCTAAAACCTCTGTCGCTGTACGCGCCGATAATCTCAGGGCTGGCGTAACTTTCACCCGGCGCAAGTCGGATTTCGCCGGGAAAAAGCAGAGCGCCCAAGCTTGCAATCAAACGCCCGTCGGTCAGTGTATCGACACGCAGTCGGTGATTACCACTCCACGCCAGATGCAAGCCATAGACTTCACCCGCACTTTCATTTGTATCCGCCGTCGCCAAAAGAAGCGCCGGGTAACTGAAATGCGATGTCCGCCCACTGCGATTTTCACGCACATAGCTGCCCGATGTCCGGGTAATCCGCTCCCGACCGAATTCCTGCGTCCAACGGCCGGTGAAACCGATGATATCGGTCATGCTCTGTGGCAGCTCGAGGCAAGCCGTGGCCATCTCGTTCAAGTCCAGCGGTGCAGCACCATAGTTGGTCAAAGTGGACGCGATGCGCAGCACCCCGGAGTCCGGTTCAAGATCGAAATTGTATTCGAGACCAAGCCGGGTCTGCTCATCACGACAGACAATTTTTCCACTGTGAGAACCCGTTACCACTTTGGCGACCCGGAACAGGCTGCCCCAGTCCTTGCCAGCACGATGCGCGGCCAAACCCTGGACCATCGGGTGACCAAGTCCGGCCTCCATCGCAAGAGACAACGGCAGGGAAACATCCGCAACGCCATGCATTCCCTGTCGAAGCGAGAGCCGCTCAACCTCTTCGCCCGAAATGTGTTCGCCAAGTTTTGGTCCCCAATACAGCAAGAAAGGCGACGCGCCGGGCGCACATGCGATCAGAAGAGTGCAGTCGACCGCGTCGAGCCGTAAATGGTGCAAAGGACCCTCCCGTGTTTTTATTGACGTTTGTTACAATATCTGATTTGTCACATTGTCTTTTCAGGGACATGGTCTAGTTTCGCAATCAAATAAAGCGTGCAGGCGCAGACCTGCATACGAATTTTCTCGGGGGAGAGCCAATGTTTGAAACCACGAACAGTGCCGCGCAAATAGGCATATTTGTAGCTCTCACCGTCTTGATCGCCCTGCTGACCTATTGGAAAGTTCACGGCAAAGGCGCCAATCGCACCGAAGAGTCTGGATCGACAAAAGAAGTGTTTCTGGCAGGCGGCGGTCTGACATGGCTGTTCGTAGCAGGTTCGATCACCCTGACCAATTTATCGACTGAGCAATTGGTCGGGATGAATGGCAATCAGATGCTCCTGCTTGCCTGGTGGGAGATTTGCGGTTTTGTCGGCTTGTTGATCCTCGCCTTTATATTCGTTCCAATCTACTATCGGAACAATTGTACGACGGTGACCGAGTTGCTGGAACGGCGATATAATGGCGGCAGTATTCGAACGGTAATCTCCGCGCTTTTCCTTCTCGGCAACATTTTGATTTATCTGCCCGCTGCGCTTTATTCGGGCAGCCTCTTTCTCAAATCCATGTTTGGCGTGGATTGGTCGCTGCTGTGGTTTGCTGCACCGATGGCGATTATCGCGGCGATTTACACTATTTCCGGCGGCCTGCGTGCGGTTGCCGTAATGGACACCTATTCGGGCATCGGCGTCTTGGCGATCGCCTTTCTGGTAGTTATTCTGGCTCTGGCTGCTGTGGACTTTGACCTGTCTACGGTACCAGCAGAGCGGACATCAATGATTGGAAGCATTGAATCCCCCATCCCGTTCCACACATTGTTTACCGGGATGATCTTTATCCAAATATTTTACTGGTCGACTAACCAGAACATCACCCAGAAGGCGATGACGGCACCCACCGTGCGGGAAGCACAAAAAGGTGTTTTGGCTGCTGCAATTGTCCGCATACTCATTATCCCCGCTATCGTCGTCATTCCGGGTGTTGTGGCGTACAAGTTGTTCGGCAGTTTAGGCGATGCCGCATATGGCAAGCTCGTCGCGCATGTTTTGCCGGGATGGATGTCAGGGGCATTTGCCGCAATGATGGCGGCGGCGGTTATCGCCCATACCAGCGCCATCTTGAACAGTTCTGTCGCGCTGTATTCGGTCGACTTTCATGACAAATTCATTCGTCCGGTTGCCAATCACTGGCGGCTTGCGGCGGTTGTTTCGGTCGTCTTGACCATAACGTCGATCCTGCTTGTTCCGGTATTCGAAAACGCGAAAAGCATCATCAACCTCCTACAGCAACTGAACGGCCTGTCGTCCATGCCGATATTGTCCGCTTTCATCGCTGGATTACTATTCCGGAACATGGATGCCCGCGCTGCTATCGCCGGTTTAGTTTGGGGCGTCGCTCTTTATGCGTTCCATAATTTCATTCTTTATGTTCCCGACACGCTTTACCCTGGAGAAACTTTTTACCAACATATCGGCATCGGTTGGCTGCATTATATTGATGTTATGGCGATTGTTTTGGTTACATGTGTGCTAGTGGCTCTGGCCGTCAACCGGTTCATTTTCGGGAACAGGGCCGTTTTTATCTGGAGCAAGGAGGGACGCCGTCTCGCGGCGCTTGAGGCATGAGCAAAAAAATATTGGTTATTGATGAAGGTACAACATCGACCCGTGCCGTCTTGTTCGCGGCAACTGGCGAGGCCTTAGGCAGTTGCCAGCGCCCGCTTACTCAACATTATCCATCTCCGGGTTTGGTCGAGCATGATGCCGAGGAAATCTGGAACCTCACGCTTGAATGCGCGCGTGAAATGGTTGCTAAGGCCGGTGGCGCAGATCAGATTGCGGGCATTGGAATTACAAATCAGCGTGAGACAATCATTTTCTGGGATGCACGAACGGGACATCCCCTTTCCCCGGCAATTGTGTGGCAGGACCGTCGAACGGCTGACCAATGCGTTGCATTAAGGGAGCAAGGCGAGGAACCAGTTGTTCAGGCGAAAACAGGGTTGCTGTTAGATCCTTATTTCTCCGGGTCCAAAATCGGCTGGGCTTTAAACAATTGGCCACAACTTGCCGAGGCTGGGGACCATCTTCGCGTGGGTACCGTTGAAAGCTATCTGGTTTTTCGTCTGACCGGCGGGGCGCATATCAGCGACGCCAGCAACGCGTCGCGTACCGCCTTGATGGCCATTGGCAGCGGAGGCTGGGATGACGGGTTGACTGACCTGTTTGGTGTGCCGCGTGATATCTTGCCCGAAATCACCGATTGTGCTGGCCAGTTGGGAACCACAAAAGCGGACCTGTTCGGAAGCCTCATTCCCATAACAGGGATGGCTGGAGACCAACAGGCGGCAACCATTGGCCAGGGATGCTTTGCCATTGGCCAGACCAAGGCGACTTTTGGAACCGGAGCCTTCGTCTTGACCCAGACCGGAACCACATTGCGCCAGTCAAAGCACCGGCTACTATCAACCGTGCTCTACCAAATTGGCGGCGAGCGTCATTATGCGCTGGAAGGTTCGGTATTTGTCGCGGGCAGTTTGGTTCAGTGGCTGCGCGATGATCTGGGATTGATCGGCAGTGCAGCAGAAACCGAACCTCTGGCACGAAGCGTGCCCGACAATGGCGGGGTCTACCTTGTTCCCGCCCTGTCTGGACTGGGCGCCCCGCATTGGCAGCCTAATGCACGAGGAACGATCGCTGGACTGAGCTTCTCCGCCAAAAAGGCTCATATCGCTCGGGCCGCGTTGGAAGCTATGGCGCATCAGACGCATGACCTTAAAACCGCGTTTGCCGCCGATGGTGCGGATTGGGCGGAGTTGCGTATCGACGGCGGAATGGTTGCAAACGACTGGATGGCCCAAGATCTCGCGGACATATTGGCGATCAATGTAGAGCGGCCAGCTTTCATCGAAACAACCGCGTTGGGCGCGGCAATGCTCGCGGCTGTAGGCGCGGGACTTTATCCCACATTAGAGGCTGCGACTGTAATGCGCGGAGGTGTCACACGATTCCAACCGGCAATGCCCGATACCGACCGGCAGACGAGACTGAGCGGATGGGGTGATGCGTTATCGCGCGTTCTGGCGCCGTCGTCGTAACGGCAGATTCGATACAACTGAGGTCACAACTGGCGTTTCTGCAAAAGTTTACGGCATTTTAACCATCATTGGGCATTCTGTACCCGACTAAAAAGTCGCGACGTACATCGACAGGACCCAATGATGGATAATTTGCGCGGATTTGAGCCATATGGATCGGACTATCAGGCCGATGTCCCCGGTTATGCCGTATTCGACGATGAAGACGCCGCGATTGAGGCACCTCCCGTCGTTTCGACCGATGAACGGCGTATGCAGGTGCGCGCGTACAACTTTTGGACCGCGCAACTGAATGACAAAAATTATCCTTCAATTGAAGAACTTGACCCGGCGGCTGTCGAAGATTTCCGCGATTACAGCGTCCTTCTGGACTTTACGTCGGGAATTGAAAATCCCTCCATCGAATATCTGGGTGAAAAATTACGTTCGGAATGCGGACTGAGCGATGATGTAACTTATCTGGATCAAGTCCCCAGCAGATCCCTGCTATCGCGCATAACCGATCATTATCTTCAGATTATCGCCAACCGCGCACCGATCGGGTTCGAGGCAGAATTCATCAACGACCGCGGCGTTAACATCATGTATCGCGGTATCCTGCTTCCCTATTCTTCGGACGACGACACGATCGATTTCATTTACGGAGTCATCAACTGGAAAGAAGCGGTGGCTATTGAGATCGCTGCGCCGTTGCAGTTGGAGGTCGAACAAGCCCTGGCCGCCGCACCGCCACGGCAGGAACATGTTCCGGTATGGGCCGATGGCCCCACCGCCGGGCATCTTGACGATGTACCGGAAGATGAGCAGTTCGCGGACGAACTTGAACTGGACGAAGCTTATGCCCTTGCAGAGCCGCAACCCGACGAAAACTCATCGCTTGCCGACTGGCTGGACGCCGCGCGCCAGAGCGCAGACAGCGCCCGCGATGCCGATATGCGGACCCGGGAAGCACTTTACCAAGCTATTGGCCGCGCACACGACTTTGCACTGGTAGCCGCGAAATATCCTGCCGATTATGCCGAGTTACTGAGCGATGCTGGATTGGTTGCGCAAGAGCGCGCAAAGTTCACACCGATTGTAAAGCTGGTCTTTGGTGTCGGTTACGACAAAACCCGCCTCACCGAATTTGCCACCGCGCTGCAGTTCGCGGACCGAAATGCGGTGCCGATGGGCGGTCTTGCAGAGATATTGTCCAAGCATGAGGGTGGCCTCAAAGGCGTCATTGCTGCCGAGCGCCGCGCCAAGAAAGTAGCGGCTGGACAGCATGTTGCACAAGCGGCTGTGGATCCCCGATCGCGTCTGCGTACCGCACGTGCACGAGACCTGAGCGAATTCGCCGGATCGGGCGAGGAATTTGTCCTGCTCGTCGCCCGCCGCGATGCGGATGGCAATGTCGCAATTGTGGGTGCGGTTGATGCCGATGCCGCATTGACCGAAAAGGCGCTACGCAAAACTGCCGTCTGACTTGTTTCACATCGCATAAGCACGTAACGCTGTGGTCCGATGACTGACAGCCTTGCACTTGCGTACGCCCAAAAACTGATCGCCTGCGAAAGCATTACACCCGCCACCGGATCGGTGTTTGATGTGTTGGAGGAATTGCTGATTCCGTTAGGCTTTGCCGTAGATCGGTTCCTGTCGGGAACAGGGGATCAAAATCCGGCACATGGTGCGCCTGTTGAAAATCTGTTCGCTATACGAAAGGCACCCGGACGCCATTTTGCATTTGCAGGGCATCTGGACGTCGTTCCACCCGGCGATGGCTGGGGCAGTGACCCTTTCATTCCGGAGATCCGGGGTGACCTACTTCACGGACGTGGCGCAGTAGACATGAAAGGCAGCATTGCGGCCTTTGTGGCTGCCTTGCGTGATATCTCGCCGGATGCAGGCACGATCAGCCTCATCATTACAGGCGATGAAGAAGGGCCTGCAATTTATGGCACACGTGCGCTGATTGAACATATGCGTGCAAACCAGTCTATTCCCGATTTTTGCCTCGTCGGCGAACCCACTAGCGTCCATCGCTTGGGCGACATGATGAAAGTGGGACGACGCGGGTCGGTAAATATGTGGATATCCGTGGCCGGAACGCAGGGGCATGTTGCCTATCCGCACCTCGCCGATAATCCGATCCCACGACTGGTTAAAATTCTGACTGAGATAGAGGCGATCCATCTTGATGATGGCACAGAGTGGTTTCAGCCGAGCAATATCGAAATCACCGACATTCAGGTCGGCAACAAGGCGACGAATGTCATCCCGGCTAAAGCAGATGCACGCCTGTCGATCCGCTTCAATGACCTGCAACGGGGCGAAGATCTGGTGGAACGCCTTCGCACTCTCGTCGAGGCTGGTGGAGGTACATTGACTGCAATGATTTCCGGTGAGGCTTTTCTGACACCGCCTGGCGAATTGTCCGCTGCCATTTCTGAAGCAGTCGAGGCGATCACGGGTGTTCGGCCAGAAGCTTCAACTACAGGTGGCACATCAGATGCGCGTTTTCTGACACATATTTGTCCGGTCGTTGAATTCGGACTGTGTAACGCAACGATGCATAAATTGGACGAAGCTGTTGCAATCCCCGATCTAGAAGCTTTGACCGAAATCTATCGGCGGGTTGCGCTCAAAATCCTGGGCAAAGCTTAGAAGGGATCAATTCGTCAGCCCTTCAGGATGATGTACAATGCACCGGTGCCTCCATGACGCGGATGCGCATTACGGACCGCCGAAATATGACGGGCATGCCGCGAAGCACCAAGCCAGTCTCGAACAACCGCAGCAATTGCTCCCCTACCCTCCCCACTAGCCCTGTCATGGCTGCGTGGTTTCCCCGTGACGAGTAGTATAACTTTCAAATTTTGCGCGATGGCTTGTTCCAGGGCACCATCCAGGCGGGAGTAAGCACGCGTCAAATTTGCGTCATGCAAATCGATACTGATGTCGGGAACGATCGCTCCACGATGAATACGCCAATCCCAATGGCCATCCAGATTATGATGTCGCGGCGGTGCTGTGTGTTCGCTTCGCTTTGCCGGCGTCACCACTGTTGCTTTACTTGCGACGGGAGCTGTGACCTTCTGCAACTTACCCGATGACTTTGCCGCAGGCTTGGAAGGCTTAGCTTCCACATTTGGTCGCGCAACATGCAACGGTTTTACCGTTTCTATCACCCGACCCCATAACGCCTTTTCCACATTGTCCAGCCGCCGGACCATAGCACGGTCTACAAGCCAAGCCGGGCGACCGCCGCCTTGGGCAAGAATATCAACGCAGATCCACGCGCGGCCATTCCCCCCGCAATAGCGCGGGCTCGGTCGCCGGCACCCCAGAAAGTATCAACGCGATTTGCGCCCTTGATCGCTCCGCCAGTATCTTGAGCAATCCAAATCCCATTTGGTTCTGCACGGTCCATGGAAAGCCATAATGGCGCACCCAAGGGAATGAACTTCACATCGACGGCCGCGCTTGCCTCACCAACCACGGGATAGCCCATTGCGCCCAAAGGTCCTGCGCCAGTCAATTCCCGGAAAAAGACGAAGCTTTTGTTTTCCTGCATGATCTTGCGTCCTTCATCGGGGTTGGCACGCAGATAAGTGACGATCCCTTGCATCGAACCGTCGGTGATCAGCCCGCGATCCTTCATCAAACGGCCAATTCCGGTATAGCCTCGGCCATTTTGCGATTCATAACCGATCCGCATCACGCCGCCATCCGGCAGCTTCAGTCTTCCAGACCCCTGAATTTGCAAAAAGAAAAAATCAACCACATCATTCGCATAGGCAATTTCCAGACCACGACCGGCAAGCGAACCATTTTCGATAGCCGCGCGGTCATCATATTGCACAAGCTTGGATCCGGTAACCTTGCCGCGAATACTCTTGCCCTTCAAATCGTCGCTAAACAGCCCGAGATCGACATCAATCAAGTCTGCAGGCCGCTTGTAAATTGGCACTTCGCAACCCGGTTGGCGGGTTCGGCATCCCAGAATTTCGGGCTCATAATAACCCGTTGCGAACGCCTTGCCGTCTCCGACTTGCACCGCGTCCATATAGGCCGCGAAGAAGGAAATGGCATCACCTGTCCAAGTTTTTACTGCGTCACAGGCGTCTACCCAATCCGCACCTTGCGTAAGGCCACTATTGTCGGTGCGCCGGACGAGCCCCGGGCAACTGGTCCGAAAACTGTCCATCGCCAGCTTTGATTTACGGGCATCTACTTTGAGCGATCCGATTTCAGGTCCCCGAACGACACCCAATGTTGCTGCGGTGGTCCCATCCCCCGGTTGAGCCGCCGCGGGTAACGTAGGTTCAGCAGTCGAAGGAATCGGCTTTGCCGGTCGGTCGACGGTCGCCGGTTGGGATGTTGACGGCGATGCGACACCGCCATTGGGAATGATGCCACCGGAGCAAGCCGACAGCATCAATGCCGAGATCGAGAGAATTATCAGCGCGCGTTTCATCGCGCCGGTGAATCAGACCGAGTCGGTTTCGTCAAGCTTCCAGTTACGGTCGCCGGATTTAACGTCCCGCATAAACGTCCAGATGTCATGCGTTTCCACTGCATCGGTCATCGAACCGCCGATGATGTTTCCATCGGCGTCCTTTACCAGTGCCGCGATATCGGCATCAAACCGAACCGTCACGCGCGCCATGGGATGATCGAAGGTAGCGTCCAAAATGCGCGCCTCGTCAATGCGGACCAAACGGTTTTCGAGAGTTTCACCGCGTTCCGAACGACCGTCGATCGCCTCGGAAAAGCTTTGGTACACGTCATCATCACAAAGGAAACGAAGGGCTTCCTTGTCGCCTTTCCAATAGGCTTCCAACACCATTTTATAGGCAGATTTCGAGCCTTCCAGGAAAAATCCGGCATCAAAGGTGCGATCGGCATTTGCAATGGCCCGTAGTCCGCTCTGCGCGGCAAGATCGGCCACGCTGACATCTGTTTTCGGCAGGGCCATACCCGAATCACCCGACGGCAGCGGCTGGCGCACCATTGTCGGTGTGCTCTCGATCGGTTGACGTGCAACAGGCTCTTGCTCATGTCCGGTGCGTTTACCAAGCACCGAATAGAGACGAAGTCCCAAGAAAGCTGCAACAAGAGCAAGCAATACGATAGTGAAAGTCACAACGCCTCCATGCGCGAAAAACATGGACGAATGATTAGCGCTGAATCCATAAAATCCGGTTTCAGCTCCGCCCTAGCACGCATATAAGCACTATACGGGATAGTTTCAAAGGGCTTTACCCAAAGAAACTTCCGTTCTGCCGCAACAAAACACAGCGATTGCCCTTTTTTCGTGCCCCTGCTAGGCGCTGCACCCAATCGCGGATGCGGCAGCGCATCCCGTTATCAGGCTCAGGCCCCAAACAGGAAAGCACTACAGAACATGGCCGAAGAAGAAGGCACAATCGTTTCAGAGAATATCAAAGCCAATGGCGAAGATACCGCACCCGCCGTCGGTATGCTCAATCAATATATCAAGGATTTGTCGGTCGAAAATCCACAGGCACCACATAGCTTCCAATGGGATGTCCAGCCGCAGATTGATGTTCAGGTCAACATCAAGGTCAATGCGATCAATGAAGAAATTCACGAAGTCGCGCTGACGCTTGTCGTCAAAGCGGAGAGCGAGCAAGGCGTCCATTTCTCGGTCGAACTTGAATATGGCACGCTGTTCGGTCTTCGGAATGTAACCGATGAGCAAGCTCATCCTTTCCTTTTCGGCGAGGCACCGCGCTTGATGTTTCCGTTCGCCCGCCGCGTTGTTGCGGATGCCGTTCGCGACGCCGGCTATCCGCCGCTTGTTCTTGAACCGATCGATTTCAATGCCCTTTATGTCCAGCAGATTGCGCAAGCCGCACAAATGGCAGAGACCCAGCCTGCTGGTGAAGCCTGAAACCGGGCTTAGGGGAACTGTGATTTGAGCCTGCTCAAGCACACGTCGACGATCGCTGGATTCACGCTACTTAGCCGGATTTTCGGCTTCGTTCGTGATATTCTGCTCGCTCGTGTGCTTGGCGCGGGTCTGGCCGGTGACGCTTATCAGCTGGCGTTCACTCTACCGAACACGTTCCGCCGCCTCTTTGCCGAAGGCGCATTTTCGGTTGCTTTTGTTCCCATGTATTCGCGGAAACTGGCGGGCGAAAATGGGGAGGAAGAGGCTGCGCGCTTTGCGGATGATGTTTTGTCGGTATTTATCTGGGTGTTGCTCGGATTTTCGGCTCTGGCAATGATTGCTATGCCCATCATTGTCCTAGGCTTGGCGAGTGAATACCAATCGGTACCAGGCAAGTTCGAACTGTCCGTATTCCTAAGCCGTGTCACATTCCCTTATTTGTTCTTCATCAGCCTGGTTGCGATGCTTTCGGGGCTGTTGAACGCAAGATCGCGTTTTGCACCGGGTGCCATCGCCCCCGTCCTGTTCAATCTGGTTTTGATAGGCGGCATTATTACGGGTTACCTCTGGCGCGGTGAAAGCGGCGATGACCAATATGTCGTTTATGCGCTGAGCGCGGCAGTATCCCTTTCGGGCCTTGTACAGCTTATTTATCTATGGTGGGCCGTCCGGCGCGCTGGTTTGAAGCTGCACATCAAGCGGCCAAAACTGACCCCCGAGGTCAAGCAACTGGGCATGGTCATTTTGCCAGCCACATTTGGCGCAGGAATTTACCAGATCAGCCAGTTCGTCGACACCTTCTTTGCAACGTCGCTGCCACAAGGGTCGCTGACCCTCCTCAAAATGGCAGACCGGCTGAACCAGATGCCGCTTGGTATTGTGGGAATTGCCTTGGGCACAGCCATATTGCCCATGCTCTCGCGCCATATTCAAAGCGACGACAAGGCAAACGCGCAAAATCTGCAATCCGATGCCTTTGAAATGGCCACGCTGCTGACTTTACCTGCTGCGGCGGCATTAGCAATTTGCGCACCTGCATTTGTGAATGCCTTTTTTGTCGGAGGAAAATTCAAGCCAGAAGACGGCGTCATCATGTCCTATATCACCATGGCGCTCGTTGCCGGATTGCCGGCCTATGTGATTGTCAAAATCCTCAACCCGGGATTCTTTGCCCGGTCCGACACGAAAACGCCGGTTTACACCGCCCTCATTTCGTTGATTTTCAATATCATCCTCAATCTGTTTGTCGTTCGTGCCTACGGTATTGTGGGCTTGGCGGCCGCGACAGCCTGTTCGGCAACTCTCAACTGCCTGTTGCTTTATGCTGTCCTCCACAAGCGGGGCTGGTTTCATTTTACCGCGCAATTGGGCAACCGAATCTTCCGCCAGCTCTTGGCAACAGCAGCGATGTCAGCTGCTCTGTGGTGGATGATGGGTATATTGCTCCCCAATTTCTCCAGCGACATCTTAACCCGCATAAGTTCGCTCATGCTTCTGGTAGGCGGCGGCATGGCGATATACTTTGCCGTGGGCTATCTTGTCGGCGCGCTTGACAAGGACCGTGTCAATCGCCTGCTTCGGCGTACCGGTCCCCCAACAGGAGAGGCTTAAAACATGCGCGTCGTTTCAGGCATCCAGCCAACGGGAAATCTTCATCTCGGTAATTATCTGGGCGCCATCCGCAACTGGGTGAAGATGCAAGATGAAATGGAATCGCTCTATTTCCTTGCCGACCTGCATGCGCTTTCAATGCCACATAATCCCGCAGAACTGACTGCGAACACGCGGGAAATGGCAGCTGCGCTGATTGCTTGCGGTCTCGACATTAACAAGGCCATATTGTTCAATCAGGCACAAGTCCCCGCGCATGCCGAATTACAGTGGCTATTGAACGGCACCGCCCGCATGGGCTGGCTGAACCGCATGACGCAGTTCAAGGATAAATCGGGCAAAAACCGCGAAGGCGCGAGTATTGCCCTCTTCACCTATCCGGTGCTGCAAGCGGCAGATGTCCTGCTCTACCAGGCTACTCACGTTCCTGTCGGCGAAGATCAGAAGCAGCATCTCGAACTCGCTCGGGACATCGCGCAGAAATTCAACAATGATTATGGCAACGGCACCGAGATTTTCACTTTGCCTGACCCCATCATCCCCAAGTCGACGGCTCGCATCATGTCGCTGCGGGACGGATCTGCAAAAATGTCGAAGTCAGATCCAAGCGACATGAGCCGGATCAACCTTTCCGACGATGCAGATACGATCCTGACCAAGATCAAAAAGGCAAAAACAGATCCGGAACCTCTTCCGTCCGAACCTGCGGGGCTAGAAGGACGTCCGGAGGCACAAAATCTTGTCGGCATTTATGCCGCTTTTGCAGAAGAGAGTGCAGATGCGACACTCGCCCGTTTCGGCGGCCAAGGTTTCGGTGCATTCAAACCCGCATTGGCTGAAATCGTCATCGAAAATTTTCGGCCCATCTCGGAACGCTTTAGTGCACTGAAAGACGATCATGAGCAAATCGATGCTGCTCTTGCCAAGGGGGCCGCAAAGGCCCGCGAATTGGCGGCGCCAACCTTGAAAGCCAGCTACGCGGCCCTTGGCCTGTTGCGTTAAGACCGGAACATAGCGTTCAAGATAAAGTTATCACTTTAACTTTGGAGCGCTGTTGTAAATGCAAGCTCCTGAGTTTGTCAGGATTAGTTACACCGCTGTTAAACAACGGTTCATCGACATAGTAACAAAATGCGATCATAACGGCCGAGTGCAACGTCGAGGATTCTAAAATGAAAAAATTTGTGTCGCTCCTTCTCGTCCCCGTCGCAATGTTGGGGCTCAGTGCGTGCGCAACTCCATTTAAGGCGGATGTGTCGCGTTTTCAGGAACTGCCTGCCCCACAGGGTCAATCCTTTACTATTCGCGCCGCAGATCCCGCGAACAATGGTGGTATCGAATTCGGCCAATATGCCTCGCTTGTTTCCACCGAATTGCAGGAAATCGGATATACTCCGGCAGCACCAGGCACGGTTGCGGATATGACGGTCACCCTAGGCTATGGCGTTGACCAAGGCAAAGAGCGTACCATTGTCCGTCAAGATCCCTTCTATGATCCCTATTGGGGGTTCAGCGGCGTATATCGTCCCTATGTCGTCCGGACGCGCCGGGGTGGCCGTTACATTGTCGGCTATTACGACCCGTTTCTGTACAGTGGCTTTAACCGACCTTATGATGTGGACAGTTTCACCGTCTACACAGCCAATATCGACCTGAAAATTGATCGTGCGAACGACGGCAAAAGACTGTTTGAAGGTAAGGCGGAAGCGAAATCGCGCTCCAACAAGCTGCCCCATCTGGTGCCTAATCTTGTTGAGGCGATGTTTACAGGTTTCCCAGGCAACAGTGGCGAAACTGTCCGAATATCCATAGCGCCGGAAGAAAAGCGCTAAACTTTAAACGCCGCAACCGAGCTCTGACTTGCCATAGGCCGCGCCTTCGCCGCGCGTGGCACTGATACCGGCGTAGAGCTCGGTTGACGGAAATGTCCCGTCAGCCCCTACGCGGTAGCCTTTGCTACGGAATGTTTCGATGACCTTAGCGGCCGGATCAGAGAAATAGAGTGACTGCGCCTCGTAATGCTGTCCGATGGCTGTCAGTGACAGACCCTCGAATGATCGTTGCAATTTGACATACGCACTTTTGCCTTCTGCGGCAGCATAGGCTTTCTCGCGCGCCTCTTCGTCGACAAATTCCTTACTCTCAAGCTCCGCCCATTGAGCGCGAAGTCGGGCCGCAATTTTGGCAAATTCTGCATCTATATCGCTACCGAAGCTGCAGGTTTGGGGATTGAAACGGATTGCTACTGGCTTCCCGCCCAATCGCGCCAAAATGGCTGCACCGTCTGCCAGATATCCGACGCCACCTTTGCCAAGCTTGACTTCAATAAAGTCATTCGTCGTCAGGCCAGCCAGTGTCAGTCTGGTCCCGCTGCTGACCCGTTCAAGCAGCCCACTAGTCGTATCGGGCTGTATCCAGATATCAAGCGCACTATCGGCGGTCCATACGCGGTCATTCAAGGGTTTCGATATCTCAGGCGGCTGGAATTCTGATAGATTTATAACCGCGATGAACCCTTTACCGTCGGAAAGTTCCAGCCATTCGCTGCTACCATCCATCCCCAATTTCACCACGCCTGTCACTGCGCTGCCTCGGGGAAGTTTTCCGAGGATTTGGCTGCCAACCGTGGTGGCACGGTCGCGAATATTGGCCTCGGTCATTGCGAACAACTGCTTGGATTCCAGGGTCGCATCCACCGCAGTGCTGGCCGTGGTTTTTTCTCCAGTGTTGCTTCCCAGATCGTCGAGAATGAAAAGCCAGAAGTAAAGGGCACCAACCGCCAGCACGCCGCCTGCGGCTACCGCGGGAAACAGCCAGCGTTTTTTTTGGGAGCTCGACTTAGAAATGGGTTCGACCTTTTCGGTGTTGGAGGCTGCTTCTAGACCGCGAATCGCTGCAGAGGCAAGGGGCACACTAGCCGGAGATGCGGGTTCGTCTGCAGCCGTTTCGACAGCGCCTAATGGCGACCCGCATTTGGAACAGTAATGCGCAGTTGGCGGATTGGCTGTGCCGCAAGACGTGCAGAATGTGACCATGTTTATCCCCCGAATCCGGACAGGATAGTGGATAAGCTGTGGATTAGCCGTTGAAAAGCGGTGTTTAAGCCGGGAAAACCGATGTTACGCTTCGAGCTGGCGCAACAGAGCGCGAACATCATTGTCCATATCGCTATCCTGTTTCCGCAAGTCTTCTACCAGTCGCACGGCGTGGATGACGGTGGAATGGTCTCGTCCTCCAAATTTCCGGCCAATTTCAGGGTAGCTGCGGGGTGTCATGACCTTGGCAAGATACATTGCCACTTGCCGCGGACGAACCACAGCGCGTGCACGACGCTTGGACGACATCTCGCTACGGTCGATGCGGTAATATTCGCAGACGGCACGTTGGATCTCATCGATGGTAATACGGCGACGACAAGCGCTGAGAATATCTTTCAATTGCTCTTCAGCCAAAGTGCGCGTCACGGGTTTACCCGTTAGTTGTGCATAGGCGAGAAGCTTGTTCAATCCGCCTTCTAGTTCACGCACATTACGGCTGATGGTACGCGCAAGAAACTCCACAACATCTTCACCTACCTGTGTGTCAGGCATTTGGGCGAGACGCTGTTGCAGGATCAAACGCCGCAGTTCGAGATCTGCTGGCTGAATATCGGCAACCAGACCCATCGACAGGCGCGACAAAATCCTTTGGTCAACACCGTCTAGTGCTTGCGGTGCACGGTCGGCTGCTACAACAAGACGTTTCCCTGCCCCGATAATGGCGTCGATGGTGTGCAGAAATTCTTCCTGCGTAGATACCTTACCGATAATGAACTGGATATCGTCGATCAGGAGAACGTCCACTGCACGCAGGCGCGCCTTGAACTCCATGACTTCCTTGCGCCGCATTGCGGTTACAAATTCCATCATGAACTTCTCGGCCGACATGTAGATAATCTGCGCGTCCGGATTAACCTCGGCATAGGCATGGCCAATGGCGTGCATCAAATGGGTTTTGCCCTGCCCGGTCGCAGCCTGAAGATAGAGGGGGTTGAACAGCGGCTTGTCCTTCGCCGCAACACGCTCCGCTGCACTCAGCGCCAGCACGTTGGTCTGCCCTTTGACGAAATTGGCAAAGGTCATCCGCGGATCAAGTGCCGACCGCACGGGCAATACTTCTGCCATATGCTGGGCAGCGGGCCGTTCGGTTACACCCGACGGACGCAGCATTTCCACGCGCGCGGCACCGGGACGGGTGCGGATTTTAAGCTGCTTGACGTTTTTGTTAGTCGAAACCCAGGCAAGCCGCAAACGGTCGGCATAATGGTCGGAAACCCAGCTTGCGGAAAAATCGGACGGCAGAAGCAGTTCCAAGGTTCCAGTCAAATCACAGAAATCGCCCAACGTAATGGACCGAATCCACTGCCCATAGATCTGCGCGCCCAAGTCGCGACGCAATCCGGAGGAAATTATCTGCCAATCAGCCTCAAGGCGCGTGGAATGCGCAGCTGCGGCATTGCCGTCTGTCGATTGACCGGAACTGTTTTGCGATACAATAATATTACCGGTCACCTTGTGCGAGCCCCTCTTTTCCACCCCTAGCCAGCACATCGAAACCGCGCGCTATCTGCCTTCACGTCAAGCCACAGAAAACCCCAGCCCACTTGTCGCCAAATGAAGCTCAATCTGTGTCCAAATCTCAATGTGAGGCACTGCCCGACTGTCGTCACGCGATGCTGGAAACCTTTTCTTAGACGTCTCCAAACGAGTCGAGCAAGGGGCGCATTGCAAAAAAAATGAAATAAATGCTGTTGACTCTGCGCAAGCCAAGCAAAAGCGTAAATTTATTTTTAATCACCTGTTTTAGCTGTTTTTTCTTCCGTGCAAAACGGCACCGATCTCCCGAATCGCGGGAAATCCTTGGGTTTGCTTTATGACAGCACGCCTAAAGAAAAACCCGCCTCAGTCAGGGCGGGTTTTACGCATTGGTATCCGACTGTCCGGACGAAGGTAAACTTGTTTAGGCGAGCGCGCCGACAGCCTTCGTCAAACGGCCAAACTTCCGCGATGCGGTATTCTTGTGCAGAACGCCCTTGGAAACTCCACGTGCCAACTCAGGCTGCGCTGCGGCCAGTGCTTCAGTAGCAGCGGCCTTGTCGCCAGCTTCGATTGCCGACTCCACTTTCTTTACGAAAGTACGAATGCGGCTGACGCGAGCGCCATTAACTTCGGTGCGACGCGCATTGCGACGGATACGCTTTTTTGCTTGCGGCGTATTGGCCATTTTAGTCCTCAAATTTCGTTAGATACGGGCCTCATCATGTGATGCTTACCCGTTGAAGGAGCCGCCCTTAGCCTCGGGTTTCAGATTCGTCAACCTGCAAATGCCCCAAACAAGCGCTCTAGCGTTGGCATTTCGCACAATAAAATGTGGAACGCCCTGCATCGACACGTCGCTTGACCAGCGCGCCACAATGGCAGGCGTCCCGTTCCCGACCATAAACGCGCCAATCCTTCGCAAAATAGCCCAATTCGCCATCCGGTGCCGCAAAATCGCGCAACGTCGAACCACCCGCCGCAATCGCAGACGTCAGTACCTCCTTGATGGCGCTTACCAGCTTCTCAAGCCGGGGCCTGCTTATCTTTTCCGAAGGTGCATCGGGCGCGATTCCCGCCATGTGCAGAGCCTCGCAAACATAGATATTGCCCAGACCTGCAACGATATTCTGATTCAGCAGCATCGCCTTGATTGGTGCTTTGCGCCCCTTTAGCGCCTTTTGCAAAACAACAGCGTCAAAGGCGTCCGAAAGAGGCTCCGGACCCATTTTTTCGAAAAAGCGGTAGTCGGACAATTTGCCGGTCGGGACGATATCGAGCGAACCGAATCTCCGGTGGTCGTTTAATGCTACGATGCGTCCTGTTGCGGTCTCGATCAGAAAATGGTCGTGTTTTTCCAATCCTGCCGGATCGACGCGCCACCGGCCCGACATCCCCAAATGGAAAATCAGTACATCGTCGCGGTCCGTGTAAATCAGCCCATATTTGGCACGCCGCCCTAATCCCGTGATTGTGGCGCCGGTCAACCGTTGGCGCAAATCCTCCGGAATCGGCCACCTGAGATCGGCACGGAATGTTTCGGCGCGCGCAATGCGCTGACCGTCGAGGACTTTGCGTAAACCGGCAACGGTTGTTTCAACTTCGGGCAGTTCGGGCATCAGCCCACGCTATGCAGGCGTACCCCGCAGTCTGTCCATTTCTTTATTGCAATCAGTGAAGGATTATAGAGAGACAATTCGGTCAAGCGCAGCGATGCTTTTTGCACGCATCAGCCTTTGCGGCATGCGCAACTATCGGCTAGGGACTTGCGCGATGACTGAAACTGTATCCTTTGGCTACGAGCAGGTGAGCCCTGAAGAAAAGACCGCGCGCGTTGGCGGCGTCTTTTCCAATGTCGCACGCAAATATGACATCATGAACGATGCCATGTCCGGCGGGATGCACCGTCTCTGGAAAGACAAATTCGTCCGGCGGGTGAAGCCGCAAGCGGGTGAGGACATTCTGGACATGGCCGGAGGAACCGGCGACATCGCCTTCCGCATGGAAAAGTCAGGCGCACAAGTAACTGTGTCCGATATCAATGAAGACATGCTGGAAGTCGGCATGGAACGGGCAATGAAACGCGGCATCGACACGTTGATCTGGTCACCGCAAAACGCCGAAAAGCTTACTTTCCCGGACAAGCATTTCGACGCCTATACGATTGCCTTTGGCATCCGGAACGTCACCGATATTCCCGCTGCATTGAAAGAAGCGCACAGGGTGCTGCGCTATGGAGGCCGGTTCTACTGTCTCGAATTTTCGACCGTCGAATGGCCGGGGCTGGCGCAGGCTTATGATATATATTCGGAACGCCTTGTTCCCAAATTAGGCAAGGCCATCGCAGGCGATGAAGACAGCTACCGCTATCTGATCGAGTCGATCCGACGTTTTCCCGATATGCAAAATTTCAAGCGCATGATCGGTGAAGCCGGTTTTGTTCAAACCAAGGTCGAACCAATCATGGGCGGACTTGTAGCGATACATAGCGGCTGGAAAGTGTGAAGATGCACTTTGGATCAACTCCCCTTCCCCGCGTGGGAGGGGCCATAAAAATATGACCCGGCCGGCGACCCACATTTTGCGTCTGCTTAAATGGGGGCGGATCCTTGCCCGCCACGGCGCGCTGCGCGCGATCGAAGCGGACCGTAACACCCCGCCGCAGGTAAAAAGGCTCTGCCGGATAGCGCGCTTTGGTACAATCCAGCCAAAGGTGCCGGATTATGCCGGCGCATTCCGGGCGATCGGTCCCGCGGCCATCAAGCTGGGCCAGACACTCGCGACACGCCCGGACATTATCGGGGTTGAAGCCGCGCAAAATCTGCTGATGCTTCAGGACCAGTTGCCGCCTGCACCTTTTGACGAGGTCTATGCGCAGATCGACACGAGCCTGAACAAACCCGCTTCCGAACTGTTTGAATATATTAATCCCGAAGCAGTCGGTTCCGCTTCGATAGCCCAGGTGTATCGGGCACGCACCACCGAAGGAAAGGAAGTGGCAGTCAAGGTTTTGCGTCCGGGCATTCGTGAACAATTTGCCCGTGATATCGAAACCTATGAATGGGCGGCCGCGCATCTCGAGGCTCTTGGTGGCGAAGCGGCGCGTTTACGGCCTCAACTGGTTATCGCCAACCTCAAAAGATGGACGCTGCGCGAACTGGATTTGCGTCGCGAAGCCGCCAGTGCCTCGGAACTGAAAGACGCCATGGTTGCGGTGGATGGATATATGATCCCGGCAATCGACTGGGATCGCACGTCGGGACGCGTGCTCACGCTGGAATGGATAGACGGGATAAAAATCTCGGATATCGAGGTACTTAAAGCAGCAGGTCACGACCTGAACAAAATGGCCGCAAAACTGGTCCTGACCTTTTTGCGCCAGGCGATATCCGAAGGCTATTTCCATGCCGACATGCACCAGGGCAATCTTTTCGTCCGCGCAGATGGCACTATTGTCGCGATCGACTTCGGGATCATGGGCCGGATCAACCGGCAGGCACGCTTTTGGCTCGCCGAGATATTATATGGCCTTACCACCGGCAATTATAAGCGTGTCGCCGAAATACATTTTGAGGCGCAATATGTGCCCAGCTACCATAATGTCGACGAATTTGCGACCGCACTGCGTGCCGTTGGGGAACCCACACGCGGCAAGCCAGTGAGCGAATTGTCCGTCGGACAAATGCTCGACAGTCTTTTCGCGATTACCCGCGATTTCGATATGCAGACCCAGCCCCATCTGCTCCTGTTGCAGAAGACGATGGTCATGGTCGAAGGTATCGCCACATCGCTCAATCCCTCCATAAATATGTGGGACGTGGCCGCTCCCTATGTCCGTGACTGGATCCGGGGCGAATTGGGGCCGGAGGCGATGCTCGCCGATGGCATCAAAAAGCAGACAGATACATTGAAAATGATTCCGGACATCATCCGCAGACTTGATGAACAGCTGCCGCGCAAGGGCGGCGCGCCGGAACCTCCTCCCCTGCCCCAGGTCGAGCTGATCTGGGAACGCCGTTCAGGCAGCGGATGGTGGCGTTATGCTCTGGTCGCCATCGTAGCAGCGGCATGTGGCGCCGCTGGAATGTGGGCGCTCTAATGCGCTTGTGCCGTGCCGGTTGGACAGTCCACCAGTGCACATTGCCGACAGCCTTGGCCAAATAATTTGCGTTGACGGCCTTCGATAGCGGATTAAGCGGTTAATCATGGAAACCAAACGCATCCTGCTAATCGTTTCGGGCGGTATTGCTGCCTATAAGGCACTCGAACTTGTGCGGCTGCTGAAACGGCAGGGCATAGCAGTGCGCGCCGTCATGACGCAAAGCGCGACGGAATTCGTAACGCCCCTGTCGATGGGCGTGATGACTGAGGATCAGGTCTATGGCGATATGTTCGACCTGAAAGAAGAACGCGAGATCGGTCATATCCAGTTGAGCCGTCAGGCTGATCTGATCGTCATATGCCCTGCAACCGCAAATATCCTTGCCAAGATGGCTGCGGGCATCGCTGACGATCTCGCCACAACCATATTGCTGGCTACAGACAAACCCGTGCTGGCAGTTCCCGCAATGAATGTCCGCATGTGGCAACATGCTGCAACACGACGCAATCTCGCGACATTGCGCGACGACGGTGTGACGATCATGGAACCCGATTCCGGCGCGATGGCCTGCGGTGAGTTCGGTCCCGGACGCTTGCCGGAACCGCCAGCTATAGCGGAACGCATTTGCGCGATGCTTGGACACGGTTTTGATCCGGCCCTGGCAGCAGGACGCGCTCCCACGACCCTGCAATCACAACCCGACTTTGCGGACATCGCGCACCGACCGCTTTTCGGGAAGCGTGTTCTGGTGACCGCGGGCCCGACGCACGAAGCGATTGATCCTGTCCGCTATATTGCCAATCGTTCGTCCGGCCGGCAGGGTTTTGCAATCGCTGCAGCGGCAGCGGAAATGGGCGCGGAGGTCACATTGGTGGCTGGGCCTGTCCATCTGGTTACACCGCCGGGCGTCATTCGTATTGACGTTGAAACGGCGCTTGAAATGCATGCGGAAGTCGAAAAGGCCCTGCCGAGCGATGTGGCTATCATGGTTGCAGCGGTTGCCGACTGGCGGGCGTCGGACACACCAGACCAGAAAATAAAGAAAGATGGCAAAGGCATCCCGCCCCTGACATTAACCGAAAACCCTGACATCCTTGCAAGCCTTGCGAAGCATAAGAACAGACCCGGACTGCTGATCGGATTTGCTGCAGAAACGGAAAAGATTGTCGAGCATGCGCAAGCGAAACTGGCGAAAAAGGGATGTGACTGGATTGTGGCCAACGACGTATCAGGCGATGTCATGGGGGGTGCGAATAATGCCTTTCACATCGTCACAAAAGAGGGGGTCGAAAGTTGGCCCGATAGTCCGAAAGACGTCATTGCCCGCAAATTGATGGAAAGGGTTGCCGATGCGCTCGCCCAAGGTTGAAGTACAGGTTAAGCGGCTGAACCACGGCGCAGGCCTGGCAATGCCTGACTATGCCACGGCCGGGGCCGCCGGAATGGACATCTGCGCCGCCGAAAGCCTTACTCTGCGCGTCGGCAAGCGTCATGCTGTGGCTACCGGTTTCGCCTTTGCCATTCCTGAAGGCTATGAAGTCCAGGTGCGCCCGCGTTCGGGCCTTGCCCTCAAACATGGCATTACCTGTCTCAATACCCCTGGCACCATCGACAGCGATTACCGCGGCGAAGTGAAAGTCATTCTGGCCAATCTGGGTGAGGATGATTTCCCGATTGCCAAAGGTGACCGAATTGCCCAAATCGTGGTCGCCCCTGTCACGCATGCCACAATGGTTGAAGTCACTGAACTGGACGACACAGAACGTGGTGCAGGAGGCTTCGGTTCTACAGGTGTATGAACGCCCAAAACTTGACCGTTCCATTTGCCCGTCCGGCATGTAGATTTACCTTCATTTTGCTCTATAGCGCCGAATGATGGCTGAACTGTCCGACCACCAACTTGATCGTTATGCCCGGCATATTGTCTTGCGCGACATTGGCGGTGCGGGACAAACCCGATTGCTGGACAGCCACGTCTTTCTTATTGGTGCAGGGGGTATTGGCAGTCCCGCAATCCAATATCTCGCGGCGGCCGGTGTAGGTACCATCAGCGTTGTTGACGATGATGTTGTGTCCCTTTCCAATCTGCAGCGGCAGGTGTTGTACAGCGAGACCCAGATTGGCGAGGCCAAAGTCGCCGCGGCAGCAGCGGCAGTTGAGAGGATGAACCCGGATGTCACCTTCCACGCAATCCGAAGTCGGATTGACCGCGAAACCTCGCCGGATATTCTCAAGGATATCGATGTGGTTATCGACGGCAGCGACAATTTCGCGACCCGCCTCATCGTCAATGACCTATGCTTAGCCGCACATGTCCCGCTCGTCAGTGCAGCCATCGGCCAGTTCCATGGACAGATCGGTACCTTTACCGGATGGCAGGAGGATGCTCCCTGTTACCGCTGCTTTGTAGGCGATGCCCATGACCCCGACGATTGCGATGATTGTGCCACCCAAGGGGTTTTGGGCGCAATGTGCGGCCTGATGGGGAGTTTCGCCGCGATGGAAGCGATCCGTTCACTCACGGGCTTTGGTGACAATCAAAAGGGCAGGCTGCACATTTTTGACGGAATGACGCCCTCCATGCGCAGCATCAAATTGCCCAAAGATCCTGCATGCGGCAGCTGCGGCGTACAAAAAGCCTAATATTGTTGTTGTCTTAGCATCTGTTCTACCCAGGCCGGCACAATTTCGGTCGCGGGTCCATGCCGGCTTTCGTCGAACCAATGGCTGCCCTGACTTGGTTCAAGATTGAGTTCAAGTGTTCGGACGCCCTGCTCACGCGCCTCACGGACGAAGCCGGCGGCGGGATAGACGGCGCCTGACGTTCCAATACTGACAAACAGATCGGCGCGGTTCAATGCGGCGTAAATTTCGTGCATTCGGTACGGCATTTCGCCGAACCAGACAATGTCCGGCCGCATCCGTCCGGCTATACCGCAGGCTGGGCAAGCCGGACGGTCGATGAGCTTCCCATACCAGCGATGCCGGCCGTCACAGGCAAGACACCAGGCGTTCAGATGTTCGCCATGCATATGCAAAAGGCGCCCGGCCCCTGCACGCTCGTGCAGATCGTCCACATTTTGCGTGACGATAAGAAGACCGCCTTTCCATTCCGCATCCAATTGGGCAAGCGCCTGATGGGCCGCGTTGGGTTCCACTTCCTGGATACGGGCCCGCCGCATATCGTAAAAACGCAACACAAGTTCCGGATCGCGCTCAAACGCTTCGGGCGTGGCAACATCCTCAACCCGATGCTGTTCCCACAATCCGCCCGCGCTGCGAAAAGTATCGATACCGCTTTCGGCACTGACACCCGCACCGGTCAGGATTACAATGTTGCGTATTTCTTTTACCTATGTCCCAATCTTAAGCCGAACTTGTTTCAGCATGCTAATCTAGTAAGACCTTGGATTGAAATCACCAGTGGTGAAACAGGTTCGGGAAAAAGAGCGATGAAAATTGGCATTATCGGCAGCGCAGGGCGTATGGGGCATGCATTGGTGGCAGCAATTGCCGAAGCTGGCCAGGACTATGCAGGTGGTGTCGACAAAGGTGACGATTTGACGGCATTGGTCGCGGCGTCGGATGTGCTGGTCGACTTTTCCAGTCCACATGCTTTGGAAGCGAACCTGGATGCCTGCGTCGCGGCCGGAAAACCCATAGTGATCGGCACTACCGGCCTCGAAGAACGCCATCATTACCTGATCGACGATGCCGCACGTGACATTGCTGTTTTGCAGACCGGCAATACGTCGCTGGGTGTCACCATGCTGGCAGCACTTGTTCAGCAAGCTGCCGCTCAATTGGGCGATGACTGGGATATAGAGATTGTCGAAATGCATCACCGACACAAGGTCGATGCGCCCTCCGGCACCGCTACGCTGCTGGGTGAAGCAGCGGCAAAAGGACGCGCGATCGACCTTAAATCGCATAGCGAAAGAGGCCGTGATGGAATTACGGGTGCCCGGAAAGCCGGAAATATCGGGTTTGCAAGTTTGCGCGGCGGAAGCGTTGCCGGTGACCATAGTGTTATTTTCGCGTCGGACAACGAACGCATCGAATTGATCCACCGCGCGGAAAATCGGGCCATATTTGCCACAGGCGCGGTAAAAGCAGCCTTATGGCTGACACAACAGAAAGCCGGGCGATACAGCATGCCGGAGGTTTTGGGGGTCTGACCGGTTTATTCCAGCGACGCCAAATGGTTATAGACATTTGGTTCGGAAAGATTACCCATAGCAAGGGGCTTCGGGGGTTGTCTTGTGGATATGGAAATCGAACCAGAGCAGCGCTTTGGCTTTAGCGGCAACTGGCGCGAATTTGCTCCAATCGCATTGTCAAATGCGCTTCTGACACTTGTTACATTGGGGATTTACCGTTTCTGGGCGATCCGGCGTGAGCGCGAATATCTCTGGAGTCATACATGGTTTCTGGATGAGTGGCTGGAATGGACCGGAACGGCAAAAGAGTTGTTCGTCGGTTTCATATTTGCCGCAATCCTGCTTGGTGGACCATTGCTTATTTTGCAGTTCGGTATTCAGGCCCTTGCCTTTCGAGGATATGGAACCGCCGCCATTGCCGTCAGTGTTGCGACGCTCCTGTTCTTCAATTTTGTAGTCGGTGTCGCGCGCTTTCGGGCGCTGCGCTACCGCCTCAACCGTACATATTGGAAGGGAATCCGGGGCGGGTCCGATGAACCGGGATGGGCCTACGGCTTTTCCAACCTGTGGAAATGGGTCGCCAATTATCTCAGCCTAGGTTCCGCCGTTGCATGGTCCATGACGACGTTGTGGAACGACAAATGGAACCAGATGAGCTTCGGGAACATCCCTTTCCGGTCCACAGCAAAGGTGCGACCTGTGCTCGTACCGTTTATCTGCCTGTATCTGACGCCGATCCTTCTGATGATCGTCACGGTCACTTATATTTTGGTGCAGGGGACAATGATCCAGGGTGTGTATGTCTTTATCGATGCGCCGCCCGCGATCAGGCTGGCATTTTTTCTGTTGATTACATTCCTGATCTACACGCTGATTTCGCTGATTTTTGTCATCTACTATGCCGCCTTTTTCCGCAATGCGGTGTCCCAATTGTCCTGGGGTGATCTGCGTTTCTCGTTCGAAGCGGAAGGCGGGGAATGGTTTATGCTGTTTCTAGTGGACGCACTGATCATCATCGCAACCCTTGGAATTGGCACCTTTTTCCTAGGCTACCGCCACTGGGCCTTTTTTGCCAAGCATATGGCCGTCCACGGCGAACTGGACGGAACGGTGCTGCAACAAACCTCCACACGTAGTGAAAAATATAGCGACGGTTGGCTGGACGCGATGGATATTGGGGCATTCTGATTTACCTAAATTCGGCTATGTGCTCATGTGTTTCGTGACCCTACAAGGCGATGTATGAAAAAGGCCGATATCTTTGAATTTTACCGGCGTCTTGCCGAGGCTAACCCTGCACCGGAAACCGAGCTGGCTTATGGCAATGTGTATCAATTGCTGGTTGCGGTCGTATGTTCGGCGCAATCTACAGATGTCGGGGTAAACAAGGCAACAAGGCGGCTGTTTGAGGATGTAAAGACGCCCGCACAAATGGTGCAGTTGGGCGAGGCAGGGCTGAAAGAGCATATAAAGACAATTGGCCTGTTCAACGGAAAGGCCAAAAACGTCATCGCCTTGTCGGAAATCTTGGTTCGCGAACATGGTGGAGAGGTGCCAGCCGACCGCGACGCGCTGGAGGCCTTGCCTGGGGTCGGCCGAAAAACGGCAAATGTGGTCATGAACACGGCATTCGGTGCCGAAACCTTCGCCGTCGACACGCATATATTCCGCGTCGCCAACCGCACTGGTCTGGCACCCGGCAAAACGGTCCTTGCGGTGGAAAAAGCGCTCGACAAGCGGACGCCTCATCCTTTCCGGATCGGGGCGCACCATTGGTTGATCCTGCACGGTCGATACATCTGCAAGGCACGGACGCCCGAATGTTGGCGCTGTCCGGTCGTGGACCTGTGTCGGTTCAAACCGAAGACGCCAGCACCAAAGGGCAAGTCAGCCCCTATTCAGGTGGAATGAGACATTAGAACCACGCGACCGTGATAAACTCGGGAGAATCAAGATGAGAACATCATTTATAGGAGTAGCCGCCCTCGCGCTCCTGACAGGTGGCGCAACAGCAGGTATTTCGGCAAAGAAAGAACCGGCCCCGGTTCGTGCGGTGGGTGAGCCGGTTAATTGCGTATCCTTGAACCAGATACGTTCAACGAAGGTGATCGATAACAGCACCATCGATTTCAAAATGGCAGGGGGCAAGATCTATCGAAATTCACTGCCCAGCAGTTGCCCCGGTCTGAAATTTGAGGACCGCTTTTCATACCGCACGTCACTCAACCAGCTCTGCAATGTAGATATCGTGCGCGTGCTGCACGATTATGGCGGTCGCCTGACAGAGGGTGTGGGCTGCGGACTTGGGAAGTTCCAGCCGGTCGAGAAAATCAGTTCGGCGCCTTAAGCCCTTCGCTTATCTGCCCGTCCATTTGCCTGGCCGCTTTTCGACGAAGGCGGCCATGCCTTCTTTCTGATCTGCCGATCCGAACAGGCCGTGAAACAGGCGGCGTTCAAAGACAACGCCCTGTTGCAACGTCGTCTCAAATGCTGCGTTCACCATTTCCTTTGTTGCAAGCGCGGCGAGCGGAGCCATTGCTGCAATTGCTTCGGCGGTTTTCACGGCCTCATCAATCAGATCGGCAGATGGAACAACCTTTGCCACCAGACCCGACCGCTCTGCTTCTGCCGCGTCCATCATGCGGCCTGTCAGACACATCTCCATGGCCTTCGCCTTACCAATTGCGCGTGTCAGCCGCTGAGATCCACCCATGCCTGGAGTTACGGCCAGCTTGATTTCCGGCTGGCCGAATTTGGCATTGTCGCCTGCTATGATGAAATCAGCCATCATGGCCAGTTCGCAGCCACCACCCAGTGCAAAGCCGTTGACCGCAGCGATCCACGGTTTGCGTGTCGCGGTTACCTTGTCATATCCGGCGAAGAAATTTGCGCCATACATGTCCGCAAAGGACTGAGACGCCATCTCCTTAATGTCTGCCCCTGCGGCAAATGCCTTTTCACTGCCGGTTAGCACGGCGCAGCGCTGACTATCATCCGCATCAAAGGCCGCGAAAGCTGAAATGAGGTCGGCCAGCAACTGGCTATTCAGCGCATTCAGCGCTTGAGGCCGGTTCAGGGTGATGAGCGTAACAGCACCGCGTTGTTCGACGATCAGGGTTTCATAGGTCATAAAGGCTTCCATTCTTCATCATCGGGCAGCGGCGCAAATATGGTGTCGAGCAGCGCGTCCGTGACATCCTCCGGCTGGGCAGGATCCCACTTGGGCGCGTTGTCCTTATCGACGATGACCGCACGCACGCCTTCGGCAAAATCAGGGCGGGTCAGGACACGACTTGCAATGCGGTATTCCATGGCCATATTGTCCGCAAAATCCTGCAGTTTCGCGCTTTCGGCCAGTTGGCGCAGCGCCACCTTGCATGTCTGCGGACTTTTGGACCGCAGCGTCGCCGCCTCCCGCATTGCCCAATCGCTGTCGTCTGCATCAAGGCTGGAAAGTATGTCTTCAAACCTGTCCGAGGCAAAGTGACGGTTTATCTGGAACAGCGTTTCGACAATCTTGGATGGAGGCGGCGTGACCGCCAATGTTCCCAAAATACCATCAATACGTTCGACATCCTCAACCGAAATGCGCGCCTTGGCTTCGGCCAATGCTTCACTCGGAACATAATGCGATGCCAGACCAAGCGCGAGGCAGCCCGGCCCTGCGATCCGCGCGCCGGTCAGTGCAAGAAACTGACCGACCCGTCCCTCCAGCCGTGACAGATACCATCCACCACCTACGTCGGGAAACAGACCAATGCCCGTCTCCGGCATAGCAAAGCGGGTATTTTCGGTTGCCACCCGGAACCGTGCAGGCTGGCTTATACCTACACCGCCGCCCATGGTGATACCGTCCATGAAAGCGACCACTGGCTTGGGATAGGTGAACAACAGGTGATTGAGCTGATATTCATCATGGAAAAATTGCCGGCCCGATTTTCCCGCATCGTTCAATGCCGAATTGCGGAGGAAAGCGATATCGCCGCCTGCACAGAATCCGCGACCTTCTGCATGATCGATGATGACGCACTTCACCTTTTTCGATGTCCGCCACTTGACCAGTATATCGGTCATCGCGTGCACCATATCCAGCGTGAGGGCGTGCAACGCCAACGGCCGGTTGAGGCTGATGATACCGGCGTGCCCCTCAATCCGCGTCAAAACATCCTGTGTCATTGACGTAACAGATCCCGACCAATGATCATGCGCATGACCTGGTTGGTACCTTCCAAAATTGAGTGAACCCGCAAATCGCGCCAGAAACGCTCGATGGGATAATCCCGCAAATATCCATAGCCGCCAAAAAGCTGCAGCGCCTTATTGACGATTTCGCTGCCGCTATCTGTAGCAAGCCGCTTGGCCATTGCCGAAAAACGTGACTTGTCCGGTGCGTTGGCGCTGACCTTGGCCGCCGCCATATACAACAGGGCACGGGCTGCTTCGAGGTCGGTGGCCATGTCGGCGAGCATGAACTGCGTATTCTGGAAATCGGCGACTGGTTGTCCGAACTGCTGGCGTTCCTTGGTATATTTGATCGCCTCGTCAAGGCAACGCTGCGCGCCACCAAGCGAACAGGCGCCGATGTTCAGCCGCCCACCGTCCAGCCCCATCATCGCAAAGCGGAAGCCATCCCCTTCGGCGCCCACGCGGTTCGCGACGGGAACGCGGCAATCTTCAAATATGACCTGAGCCGTCGGCGAGGAATTCCAGCCCAGTTTCTTTTCAGGCGCACCAAAGCTCAGCCCGGGTGTATCCTTCTCGACAACAAGGCAGCTAATCCCTTTTGCACCGTTGTCGCCCGTACGGACCATCACGACGTAGACATCATTATAGCCCGCACCGCTGATAAACTGTTTCGTACCATTCAGGACATAATGATCGCCATCAAGCCGCGCGGTCGTCTTCAGCGCCGCTGCGTCTGATCCGCTACCCGGCTCGGTGAGGCAATAGGACGCGATCTTGTCCATAGTGACCAGCTCGGGCAAGAACCGGGCCTTCAGCTCGGCACTGCCAAAGCAGTCGATCATCCACGACGCCATATTGTGGATGGAAACAAAGGCACTTGTCGAAGGACAGCCATAGGCCATTGCTTCCATGATCAGGGCGGCTTCCAGCCGGCCAAGTCCCGTACCGCTTGATTCTTCGGAAACATAAATGGCACCAAAGCCAAGCTGGCCCGCGGCTTTCCAGACGTCGACGGGATAATGGCTCTTTTCATCCCATTCCGCTGCAAAAGGCGTAATGGCATCTGCCGTGAACTTGCGCGCCATGTCCTGGATGGCAACCTGATCTTCACTAAGGTCAAATTGGTTCTGCATGGGGGCGCCGTAGCACCCCGAATTTGACTTATCCAGCCATTAGCTTGGGACACCGTACATAATGATAGTCGATCCCGCTATCCTGATCGGTACGGGTCAGTTTTTGGCGATTTTCGCTCATTTCGAAGCCGATGCTTTTGGTCCATTTCTCGCCTTCACCAACGAAATCAAATTCTGCCTCGATTGTTTTGGATGTCATCCGCTTGCCTGCGGTCATCGTCCCCGCCGATTCGTGAAACTTCAACAATCGTCCCTGAAGCGAAATGACATTTTCGCTATGGTCGGGATCGATCGGGCAATCGTCCAACGATTTCGCCCACCGCCCTTGGTAACCACTGGGGAACTGATTGATGGCGATTTCCAAAGGAACCTCGGCAACGGGAGTAGCGTTTGGAGCGGGATTGGTGACCGTCACCGGGTCCGACTTGGCCTCCGCCTGTTGATCCGATGCTACCGGCAGGCATGACCCTACGGCAACGCCCAGCAAACTTGCACCAACACATATCAATCTAGCCGTCATTTCAAACACCTCATTTTGTCTCGGAAAACGGTCAGAAAGGCGATGAGTTCCCATGGCGCATCATTATCGCAGCCAGCGGATCGATGTGCGTGTGAAAAAAGCACTTGGCGAAAACGGCCAGATACTGCTACGCGCCCGCCATCCGCACCCATAGCTCAGCTGGATAGAGCGCTGCCCTCCGAAGGCAGAGGCCAGAGGTTCGAATCCTCTTGGGTGCGCCATCTCTTCCCAATTTTATCTGTTTGCGCTTGAATTGACGCTGCGCGAACATATTTACAAAATATGTCGAGAGAATCGGTTTTAATCGATCAAATCGATTACTCTTTGCAAAAACAGTCGCTGGACGATTGCCCTGCAATCGGCTTTGGGGCTGCCATCGAAATTTACTTCACTCTCGAAAGGATAGAATATGGGAATTATAGGTTCGACCATTAAGCCGTTTACCGCACAGTCTTACAAGGCAGGCAAGTTCGTTGAAGTTTCCGATACTGACGTAAAGGGCAAGTGGGCTGTATTCTTTTTCTACCCTGCCGATTTCACCTTTGTTTGCCCCACCGAGCTGGAAGATCTGGCCGACCAATATGCCGATCTGCAAGCCATGGGCGTTGAAGTATATGCCGTTTCTACCGACACGCATTTCAGCCACAAGGCATGGCACGACAGTTCGCCAGCCATTGGCAAGATCAACTATCACATGCTGGGTGACCAGAACCATGTAATCAGCAACAACTTCGGCGTGCTGCGCGAAGGTCAGGGCCTTGCCGACCGTGCGACCTTTGTTGTCGATCCAGATGGCGTTATCCAGGTAACCGAAATCACCTGCGAAGGCGTTGGTCGTAACGCGGCGGAACTGGTCCGCAAGATCAAGGCCGCCATCTATGTACGTGAACATCCCGGCCAGGTTTGCCCTGCAAAATGGGAAGAAGGCAGCGAAACACTTGCACCTTCGATCGATCTGGTCGGCAAGATCTAACCCAACGACAACAGACGCCGTGCCGCCTTCGGATGGCGCGGCGCACCCCTCCCGAAAAGTTCAACCCCCTCCCACCGCAGTTTCTTGCGGAACGGTCCCGTTTGCCTTTGAAGAGACACAGCCATGCTTGATGCAGCAACAACAGCCCAGTTGAAAACCTATCTCGGAAACCTGCGCACGCCGGTCGAATTGGTCGCGACATTGGATGACAGTCCTAAGTCATCTGAAATGCGTACATTGGTCGAAGAAGTTGCAGCGCAATCAGACCTTGTCACCGCCCGTTTTGACGGACAGGCGGATCGGGTACCGTCTTTTTCCATCCGCAGCGCCGATGGTACGGCAGAAACCCGTTTTGCCGGATTACCACTGGGTCATGAATTTACCTCTCTGGTATTGGCGTTGCTCCATATGGGGGGACACCCGCCCAAGGAAGAGGCCGAACTGCTGGATTCGGTCCGTGCACTGGAAGGGGAATTTCATTTCGAGACCTTCTATTCCCTGACCTGCCAGAACTGTCCGGATGTTGTGCAGGCCATTAACATCATGGCCGCGCTTAACCCCAATGTGCGCCATGTTGCGATAGACGGCGCCCTGTTCCGCGATGAGGTTGAAACACGCAAGGTTATGGCCGTTCCCGCCGTTTATCTGAATGGCGAGCCATTCGGTCAGGGCCGGATGGATCTTGCGCAGATCATGGCGAAGCTGGACAGCGGAACCGTCGCCCGTGCCGCTGAAAAAATTGCCGCCAAAGATCCTTTTGATGTCTTGGTCATTGGCGGCGGCCCCGCAGGCGCCGCCGCGGCAATTTATGCCGCGCGCAAAGGAATCCGGACCGGTGTCGTTGCCGAACGATTCGGCGGACAGGTGCTCGACACCATGGGGATTGAGAATTTTATCTCCGTTTCGCACACCGAAGGCCCGAAGCTTGCGGCTCAACTGGAACAGCATGTTCGCGATTATGAAGTAGATATCATGAACCTGCAGACGGCGAGCGCCCTGATACCCGGCGAAGCAGGTGGATTGCATGAAGTAAAGCTTGCCAGCGGGGCCAGCCTGAAAGCCAAATCAATCATATTGTCGACAGGCGCGCGCTGGCGGCAAATGGGCGCACCGGGTGAAGAAATGTACCGCAACAAGGGTGTGGCCTACTGCCCCCATTGCGACGGCCCACTCTACAAGGGAAAGCGCACCGCCGTTATTGGCGGTGGCAACTCCGGCGTGGAAGCCGCCATCGACCTTGCAGGTATCGTGGCCCATGTGACGCTTATCGAATATGATAACCAGTTGCGCGCCGATGCGGTTTTACAGGCGAAACTGCGCAGTCTGCCCAATGTGACCATCATTACCTCCGCCCTCACAACGGAAGTGCTTGGTGACGGAGAAAAAGTGACAGGATTGCAGTATCAGGACAGGACAACCGAAGAACTTCACCAGGTCGATCTGGAGGGTATCTTCGTGCAGATCGGGCTGGTTCCAAATACCGAATGGTTGCAAGGCCCCCTCGCCCTGTCCGGGCGCGGAGAAATCGAAATCGACGCACATGGGGCGACAAACCTTCCGGGTGTTTTTGCCGCAGGTGACGTAACGACTGTACCCTATAAGCAGATCATCGTTGCCATGGGCGAAGGCACCAAAGCCGCTTTATCCGCTTTCGACTACCTCATTCGTTCATAAGGGACGGCGTTAACGCCGCCCTTATCCAAGCAACAAATGGCTTAATTTGGCGCGCTGCCATGCAGCGTCGCCAAATTGTGATGCCTGGAAAATTGCCGCGCGTCGATGCAGGCCGGCATCGCAATCATGGGTGAAGCCAAAGCCGCCATGGAACTGGATCGCCCTGTCGGCAGCAAAGCTGTAGACTCCATCTGCCGCGGCCTTGGCCATGCGGACAGCGATTTCGCCCATGCCCTGGTCACCAAAACTGTTTGCTGCACTGTAGAGGTGTGACCTTGCCTTTTCATAATCGACATAGGCATCGACTGTCGGATGTTTCAGCGCCTGATATTCGCCAATGATTTTTCCGAACTGCTTGCGGGTCTGCAGATAGCTGATCGTATAATCTATAACGCTTTGTGATCCGCCGCACATTTCGGCGCTTTGCAGTAATGTTGCCGCCAGCTCGATATGCGCCAGGGTTTGTGCGGCGATGCCAACCTCCAGCAACGCCGATTTTTCCACTTCAAGACCATCCAGCGACAGCGCAAAGCTGCGCTTGGTTTCGTCAATGATCGCTTCACGGCGCAGGCGTCCGGCAACCTGTGCGCCTGTCAGAAGCAGCAAAGCAGGTTTGCCGTCCAGCATGACGGAGACGATGATGCATTCAGCCGATTCCGCCCACAGCGAAAAAAGCTTTTCCCCAGACAGGTGCAATTTGCCACCATCGGAACGCGCCGTCGCGGTAATGTTAGTCAGATCCCAATCGCCGTGGGCTTCATAAAGTGCCAGAGTAGCAACCGTACCTTCCGCAATTTTGGGGAGCCATTCGGCCTTTTGCGCCTCTGTTCCACCTGCGATCAGGGCTTGCGCGGCAAGAGTCGAGGCGGTGAAAGGCGACGCCATCAGATGGCGACCCATTTGTTCCACAACAGGGACGACCTCTGCAAGTGTAAGGCCAACGCCACTATAGGCTTCGGGAATTGCAATAGCGGTCCATCCCAGCGCCGCCATTTCCGCCCAGACTTCGGCATCATAGCCGAGATCGCTGTCCATCAGCTTGCGCACCTTATCGATGGGAGATTTGTCGCGGCAAAATGTTGTCGCCACGTCGAGCAGTTCTATTTGCTCTTCGCTGTATCCAAGACCTGCCATCTGCATCGCACTCTCCCGTCTTTGTTTGATTCTCTTTGACGCGATGCCGGGGTAGAAATCAAGCTCGTTTAATCGAGCGATTAAACGAGCTTGATACGCTTCTGCAATCGGTGGGCCTACGCTCAGGCCGATTCAAGAATCTTGCGTCCCGGGCGGACTTTCATGCGGTGGCCGGCTTTGGTCTCGAGCGAGACGTCCTTGACGGTTTGCATGAACACCCATTCGTTTGTTGCAGCCTGGGGCGTCAGTGACAGATGCATATAGCCCCGGTTCGACGTATCGACCCAGCGCAGTTCCTGCTTGCTCGCCTCTTGCAGATTACGGGCAATGACGGCGGGGTCTACGCCCACAGTGGCGCTTTCAAAGCCGGGCGAACTGACGCTGTGGCCACCAAATTCGACGCCCGCCGGTTTGCCATCTTCCGGAAGGTCGAACGCCCAGCCATTGTGGCTGTCACCGGTCACCACAACCAGATTGGCATCCGCCCGCTGTGCGGCGGCAAGAACGCGGGAACGGGCCACGGGATAACCACCCCAATTGTCGAGATTATAGGGAAGCCCGGCCTTTGCCGCTGCTATCCCCTGACGCACAAAATTCTTGGTGCGTTCCGGCGCGTCCTTGGGGAACCAGTTCATCGCCTCTTCGGGCGTGAAATTATATCCCATATTGGTGCCGGTTCCCAACACCGCCCAAGTTGCCTTGTTGCGTGCAATCGCACCGAACAACCAGCTTTCCTGCTCCGTGCCGAACATCGTCATGGCAGGATCGCGCCATGCGCCATCACGAAAATCCGCAAATGCCTTGGCCGGATCCGCCGACCGCATCAGATCGCCATGGAAATTGGGTTTTGACCGGGCAACCATGCGCGTATCCGTGCGGTAATAGGTTGCAAGATCGCCAATGGGATATTCCTTCCAGGGTTGTTCACCCACCGGCAGCCATTCCCGCCACACTTGCATTGCCGCGTTCCGCCGCGCGTTCCAGTCGCCCTCGTCGGGTGTATGGTTCTGCGCACCGCCTTCCCACGCGTCATTTGCACCCTCATGATCATCAGTATTGGGGATCATCGGGAAATTGGCGTGCAGCGCCTGCAGTTGCGGGTCGGAGCGATAACTGGCGTAGCGCAGGCGATAATCCGCCAGCGTCAGTATCTCGTCCGCCGGGAATATACGCGCTGCAAATTTCGCGCCGCCATCATAACCGCCGCGGCCATATTCATAGATATAGTCGCCCATGTGCAGGACGAGATCGATATCCTCACGCGCCGCGGCATGGCCATAAGCGTTGAACTCGCCGAAGCCGAGGTTTGAGCAGGAGAATATCGCGATGTTGAACTTGCTCGCCTTGCCGACCGGCAGGGTCTTTGTACGCCCGACAGGCGACATGCTGCCATCGGGCGCGATGAAACGGAACCAGTGCCATTTGCCGGGTGCAAGATTGTCGACCGTGATCTTCACCGTATGGTCGCGCCATGGACCGGTTACCATCTGCCCGCCACCGGCAGTTTTCGCAAAATCACGGCTTTCGGAAATTTCAACCCGAACCTTGGAAGGGCCGCCCGTAGGGTTGACGTAGCGTGTCCACAGCAGAACCGAATTCGGCCCGGGCTCACCACTGGCGACATTATGGGTGAAACCGGTCAATCCCAACAACGCCTGCGCCATCGCCGCGCCGCCCGGAAGCATCAGTCCACCAATACCAAACCCGGCGGTTGCCAATAGCGCGCGGCGATTTAAGATAAAAGACATCCCTGTTTCCTTTTTTATCAGTTTATTAGTTTCAATATTTCAGTCAATCGGTGAACATCCTCCGGATCCTGATACAGGCCAAAGCCGATCCGCAACACATCACCCCTGACATCGGTCACAACCTGATGCCGCGCCAGGCTTTCGTGCAGTTGCACAGCGCGCGGTCCCTTGAACGCGAGAAAACGCGCATGCGGTCCGTCCGTCAAAGGGTTTAGCAGGGTCATGTCCATCATGGCGCAAGCGCTAAGAAATTGCTGTTGCAGACGTGTGACATGCGCCGAAATTACTTCGGTCGAAAGCCCTTCAATGTCCAGCATCGAACGGATGGCGCAGAATCGGTAAAGGCCCGACGGGTCAAAAGTGCTTCCCAGAAACCGGCGACCATCGGGAGCGTAGCCCACACTGCCCGGGGGTAATGCGAGGTCGTCAAATTCGGCATACCATCCGGTGATTTCAGGCCGGGGCGCGAAGCCCTGAGGGGCGTGAAGGAAGCAAACGCCCTCCCCCGCCATGGCATATTTATAGCCACCCGACAGATAGAAAATGCGGTCGGCAACATCGGCGAGATTTGTGGGAATGGCCATGAAGCCATGATAGCCGTCAATCACAACCCAGGGCCCTTCCGGCTTTGCCAGCGCGGCAAGCGGGGCGATGTCGACCACATGACCGGAGTTGAAAAGCACGTGGCTGGCGAAGATCAGGTCATATTCGTTCCGGCCAGCCTCGGTCGCCAGATCGTCCGGTGGCACCTGTTTCCAGATAATCTTACCGCTTTCCACCCATCGCGCCATTTGCCGTCGGAAACTGTGGAACTCTCCGTCGCTCGACAAGATCCGCAAAGATTGCCGGTCCATCGCGGAAAGGATGCGTATAAGGAAATCATGGGTATTGGACGAAAAACTGATGGTTGCCGGATCGGGCAAGGCCAGTTCAGACGCGATATGTCCTTGCGCCTCTGACCAGAGGCTTCCCATGATCACGCCCCATTTATGGTCCGCCAGATGGGCGGCGTCTGTCCATGCCGCCATCTGGCCGTCATGGCTTGCATCCGGCCAGAGATGGTGGCTGTGCGCCGCAAAATGCAACCGATCGGGTGCGGCAGATAGCGACCGGCTGAAAAGATGCTTGAAACTCACAATTGCGTCCGCAGCGACCAGAGTTCGGGAAAGGCCCGCTTACTGAGGGTGCTGCTCAAATAGCTCACGCCTGCTGTACCGCCGGTACCACGCTTTCCGCCAATGATCCGCTCGACCGTGATGACATGCTTGTGTCGCCAGGTGGCCATGGCATCGTCCAGATCGACCAGTTTCTCGGCCAGTTGATATAATTCCCAATAACGTTCTGTGTCGCGATAAACTTGTAGAAATCCGGCTTCGACTTCGGGTGAAAATATATGGGGCTGCGCCCAGTCACGCGATAATTGCCCCAGAGGAACGTCAATTCCTGCCCGCGCCAGGGCAATGATTGTATCGTCCCAAATACTGGGTTCGGTTAGAGCCTTCATCATTGCCGCACGCGCTTCGGGTCGGTCTTCCTGAAATTTCAGATGCGCACTGTCTTTGAGGCCAAGCATGAATTCGACGGTGCGAAACTGGTCCGATTGAAATCCGGAACTCGGCCCTAATACGTGCCGGAACCGTGTGTAATCGGATGGCGTCATCGTTGACAAAACATCCCAGCTTAATGTCATAACTGCTTGAATACGGCTAACTCTTGCTAGCGCCTTATATGCCGGAACAAGCGCATCACTCCGGATTTGTGCCTGGGCCAGATGGAGTTCGCGGATCATCTGCTTCAGCCAGAGCTCCTTGGTCTGGTGGATGATGATGAACAGCATCTCGTCATCCAGTTCCGATTGCGGATGCTGACAGGACAGCAATTCATCAAGCGCAAGATAACGCGCATAGGTCATGGGGGCATCGCTCATACCGCAACATTAACGTTGCAATTGAAACTATGCCAGCAAACTATCCAACCACTTTTCCGCAAGTCCCTCCGCCTCGTCGACACTGAAAGGCGCATTGCCGAGACTGAGTTCCAGCCAGAGCCCGTCGACCAACGCCGTCAACGCGACCGCCATCAGGCGCGGGTCATCAGGCGCACCGGGACAGAGGGCAATGAGGCGTTCCATATCCCGCCGGTTTTCGGCATAAATTTCCTCATGAATGCGACCGATAACGGAATCGGTGCGCGACAGGCTCCAGAAAGCAATCCATGTCGCGAGCAATTCGGGGTCGGCGATCGGCTCGCGAAAACTGGCAGTCACAAAGGCGAGTAGTCGGCCGCGCGGATTATCGACAGGCACCGTCTCCACCGCATCATGCAGGGCTTTCGCAACCCGTGCGCCGGTTGCACGATAGGTCGCGGCGACAAGCGCATCGATGCCATCAAAATAGTGCCGCAAAAGACCCGGCGACACTCCTGCTTCCACACAGATGGAGCGGACAGACGTACCTTGCGCACCTTGCGTTGCCAGACAATGCGCGCAGGCCGCAATCAAGGCCTCTCTGCGGATATCGGCGCTCTCGCGGGTAAAGGCTTGTCGAGTGCTCATGCAGTTGTTATACACTCGTATAACAAGGGAATCAACATGTCCGTTCAAACAATACAGGATCGCGCAGAAGCGCTGGAAGGCTGGAGCCTGCCAGCCTGGACCTACAATGACCCCGAATTCGCCAAGCTGGAGGTCGAACGTATTTTTCGCCCCGCATGGCAGGTGGTCTGTCATGTCAGCGACATTCCAAAGGCCGGCGACTGGCATAGCCTCGACTATGTCGGAGAAAGCGTAATCGTCGTGCGCGGAACGGACCTGTCCCTGCGCGCCTTTACCAATGTGTGCCGTCATCGCGGTTCACGTCTGGTGGATGGATCAAGCGGCTGCGCCAAAAAGCTGGTCTGTCCCTATCATGCGTGGACCTATGATCTGGATGGCCGCCTGACCGGCGTGCCAGACAGTGCGTCCTACCCCACATTGGACAAGGATAAAGCCGGTCTGGTTTCGGTAGATATGGAAATCTGGCGCGGTTTCATTTTTGTCCGGCTGGAAAGTGGCGGACCATCGGTGGCGGAGATGATGGCGCCTTATGAAGATCAGGTCGCGCCTTATAAATTTGAAGAATTGAAGGCGCTGGGCCGCGTCACCCTGCGGCCACGTTCCGTGAACTGGAAAAATGTCGGCGACAATTATTCCGATGGCTTGCACATACCGGTCGCGCATCCCGGCCTGACCCGCCTGTTCGGCAAAAGCTATGGTGTGGAGGCAGAACCCCATGTGGACCGCATGTGGGGCGACCTTGTCGACCGGACATCGTCTAACTGGTCTGAGCGCGCGTATCAAAGCCTCCTGCCGCCGGTCCCCTATCTGCCCGACGCCAATCAGAAGCGCTGGCTCTATTTCAAATTATGGCCCTCTGTCGCCTTTGACATTTATCCTGACCAGGTTGATTTCATGCAATGGCTGCCAACGGGTCCGGATAGCTGCCTGATCCGCGAGATCAGCTATGTGCTGGACGACGACCGGCGCGAAATGCGCGCGGCGCGTTACCTGAACTGGCGTATCAACCGACAGGTCAATGCCGAGGATACCGAACTCATTACCCGCGTCCAACAAGGTATGGAAAGCCGCACATTTTCCATGGGGCCGCTATCGGACAAGGAAGTCTGCCTGAAAAGCTTCTGCCGCCGCGTCCGCAATCTGATCCCCGAAGCCTGTCTTGAAAAACGCCCCGCGCCGGGCTGGAGCCACACATGACCAAAAAATATGATGCCCTGATTATTGGCGCCGGCCATAACGGCCTTGTCTGCGCATTCTACCTCGCCCGTGCGGGCCTCAAAGTCCGCATAGTCGAGCGCCGCGACGTTGTCGGCGGTGCTGCGGTGACTGAAGAATTCCACCCCGGTTTCCGCAACTCCGTCGCGAGCTACACTGTCAGCCTGCTGCAACCCAAGGTTATTTCGGATATGCGGCTGGCCGACCACGGCTATCGCGTCATTGAACGGCCCATAAGCAATTTTCTGCCACAGGAAGATGGCGGATATCTGAAGCTGGGTGGCGGACTTGAACGGACACAGGCGGAATTCGCGCGCTTTTCCAAACATGATGCTCAGGTTTTGCCGGACTATTATGAAATGCTGGAAAATGTGGCCGACGTCCTGCGTGACCTGGCCCTGAAATCGCCGCCCAATGTCGGCGATGGTTTGAAAACCTTCATTGACGCAGCCCGCCAGGGACGTGGCCTTATGAAGTTATCGCTCAGCCAGCAGCGCGATGTGCTCGACCTCTTTACAAAATCGGCACGTAGTTTCCTCGACAGCTGGTTTGAAAGCGAAGCCGTTAAGGCCGCATTCGGCTTTGATGCGGTCGTTGGCAATTATGCCAGTCCCGATACGCCCGGCAGTGCTTATGTCTTGCTCCATCACGTCTTTGGCGAAGTGAACGGCAACAAAGGCGCCTGGGGCCACAGCGTCGGCGGGATGGGCAATATCACCCAGATCATGGCCAAGGTGTGCCGTGAACTCGGGGTCGAGATCAGCCTCGAAGCACCCGTCGCCCGCGTGTTGGTCGACGGCGAAAAAGTTGCCGGTGTTCGGCTCGAAAGTGGCGAAGAAGTAATGGCCGACCGCGTCGTTTCCAATGTCGGGCCGAAGATTTTGTACGAGCGTATGTTTGGTGACGGTGACCTGAAGCCGGAATTCAAGCGTCGTATTAAAGGTTTCAAGGCAGGCAGCGGCACCTTCCGCATGAACGTCGCACTTTCCGAATTGCCCAAATTCACCTGCTTGCCCGAGCCCGGCGAACACCACCAGTCAGGAATCATCATTGCCCCGACTTTGGATTATATGGACCGCGCCTTCCTTGACGCAAAACGTGATGGCTGGTCGCAAAAGCCGATTGTGGAAATGCTGATCCCGTCGACCATCGACGACAGTCTTGCACCCCCTGGCCAGCATGTCGCATCACTCTTCTGCCAGCAATTCGCACCCGAATTGCCGGACGGACGCGATTGGGACGCCGAAGAAGGCAAGGCAGCCGATCTGATTATCGACACGGTGGAGGAATATGCCCCCGGTTTCCGTGCCTCGGTATTGGGGCGCCAGATTTTGTCGCCCAAGGGGCTTGAACAAAAGTTCGGCCTTGCCGGTGGCGATATCATGCACGGCAATATGAGCCTGGATCAACTATGGTCCGCACGGCCGGTCCTGGGGCATGGTGCCTATCGGGGACCGTTGAAGGGCCTTTACATGTGTGGCGCAGGCACGCATCCGGGTGGTGGCGTGACTGGTGCACCGGGCCATAACTGTGCGGCCGAAATACTGGCGGACCGCAGTTTTCTGGGTCGCCTTTTCGGCTAATCTCGGGGTTAATCCTCCAAAATGAAAAGCCGGGCCTGAACAGACCCGGCTTTCCCCCCTGTCACCCACGGTGATGAACCGCGGACGTGACTAACTTTTAAAAATCACGCGAGAATTTGATTCCGATCACGCGTGGTTTGATGATGGTGTCATAGAAAGCACCGCCGGTCGGCGTTGCAGGTGTAACACCTGTTCCGCAGACGGTTTCGAGGCATTGCACGCCGGTGTTGACGATACCGCGCTCATCAAACAGGTTGGTTGCGAACGCTTCGATATCCCACTGGTCTTTCTTGATACCAAAGGAGAAATCGACGGTGGTGTAAGCCCCCAGATTGCCCTTGATGGCGTTTTGTGCGGGACGCAAATCGCTCCGGCGGCTGCCGATATGGTTCACGGCAAACTGCACATGCCCATCCCAATCCGAAATCGGGAATTCGTAGCGGGCGACTGCATTACCCTTGAACTTCGCAGTAACGGGCAGACGCGATCCCGCAGGAGCGAGCAATGCATTCACTTCACCAGCGGGTCCGGGCAATGTGCAATCAAAGGTTGCGTTTGCAATACGGCAGAAATCACGACGGATTTCCGCGTCATTATAGCTCATGCCCGCGTTGATCGAGAAGCCGCCAGCGCGATAGCCCACGTCCATTTCGACACCGCGAATACGCGCGATACCGGCGTTGCGGATTTCGGTCAGGCCGTTGGCACCCAGGAAGGAGAGCTGGATATTATTCCAGTCTTCCTGATAAACCGCACCGTTCCAGCGGAAAGCGCCGAAGGTCGTTTTCCAGCCCAGTTCGTAGTTATCAAGCTTATCCGAACCATAGGGCGGCAGAGTGCCGCGGCGGTTGATACCGCCCGGACGGAAGCCACGCGACCAGGTTGCATAAACCAGCGCATCGTCGCTGAACTTGTAGGTGGCATTCAGCTTGTGGATGAATCCTGTGTCCGAGGTCGACTTGTCAACATTGGTACAGGGACTGCCCGCCACCAAAATGGGCACAGGTGTGCCGGCCGGGTTGGCGCGGCGGGTTGTGCCGTCGGTGTTCAGACATGCGGCTTCGCCGGTCCGGCTGGAATATCCGGAGGAGAAACCGAAGAAACCCTGTAACGAGTTGTCGAACTTGTAATAACGCAGACCGCCCGTCAGTGAGAGCTTGTCGGTTATGTCGTAGGTCATTTCACCGAACGCCGCATAGTCGCGGTCGACACGAAGCTGCTTCGTCAGCCAGATATTGCTGGCAGTGCCGGTCACGGTGATCGCATCGGCGATATTATCGATGATGTAATTTTGTTCGATATTGTGCGACTGGCGCTGGTAGAACAGGCCACCGATAAACCGCAACGGCGCATCGGCAGGGCTTGCGATACGCAATTCGCCGAAGGTCTTTTTATACCGGTCGATACCCTGAATATACTGGTTCGGGTTTACGAGATTGCCGGCATTGTCGTAGAAATAATTGCCGTATCCCGCCAAAGCGTCATAGAAATAGGCATAGTCCGAATAGTCGCTTTCGGTCTCCGTCTTGCGGCGGAGATGACCACCGGCAAGGGTCAGGTCCCAGTTGCCGATCTTACCTTCAATCGTCAGGGCGGCCTGGATCCACTTATCGCGGCTGCCTTCGGGGTTGTACTGCACGGTCTGCAGTTCGTCCGTGGTCTGGCCGGAGCGTTCCTGCGAATAGCTGCCTTCGGTATTCTGCACCTGACCCATGACCGTCGGCTTAATTGTCCAATTGTCGTCGAGGTCAATGCCCAAGGCAAGGCGGGCACCGTAGGTTTCGGCGTCGTTATAGTTTTTCTCGACCAGCGCAGCATTGTTCTGCGTAATGCCGGATGATGCGTAGGTGCGGGCACCGAAGATATTGTCGATATAGCCGCCATCATCACGGTACCAGCCGACCAGACGTGCAGCGGCCCCTTCGCTGATGGGAACGTTCAGGAAGCCTTCGTAAATCGCACCAAAGTCGCCATGGGCCACATTGTTGATTTCAACACCGGCGCTGCCGTAGAATCCGGAAGGATCGGGCGCGTTTGTGACGAGCTTCAGCGTACCGGCCATCGAGCTCGCGCCGTACAATGTGCCCTGCGGCCCGGCCAAGGCCTCGACACGGGCGAGATCATAGGCATGCAGATCGAGCGCGCCCTGAATGGTGGTGATCGGCATTTCATCAAGATAGGTGCCGACGGTCGGCAATGATGCCGAGTGGTTGGCGTTTTCACCGGAGGCTACGCCGCGGAAATAGACCTGTGCAAAGCCGGGACCACCCTGCTGGATTGTCACCGACGGAAGGAATTTGACCACATCCTGCAGCTCGCTCACCTGCAGCTGGTCAAGCTTTTCATTGCCGATGGCATTGATCGCGATTGGCACATCCTGCAAATTCTGCTCACGCTTTTGCGCTGTAACCACGATGACATCGCTGTCCTCGTCGGCGGCATCCTGCGCAAGAGCAGGCATTGCGATACTGAGACCTGTCGATGCGAGCAGCATGGACAAAGTCGTGCGGACTTTCGATTTACTTTGCATTTGGCGCATAAAGCGACCCTCCCTTATTACACTCTTGTGAATAGACACCCATTCCTTGCCGCAGCGCAATATATATTCGGTTAACGCCATTTTTTGGCACTATTTTGCAATCGTGTGTTGCAATGCCGCAACTATCAGAGGGCGGGATATCTTATCCAAGTAGACCCGAGCGCGGCCTTCAAGGGATCGAGATGGTGCTCATAAGGCTTCCATTGATCGACGCCATCCCGGTTGATAGGTCGCCGCACCTGCTCGCTCGAGGCGGTACGGACAGCGCGGGTGTTCGCATGAAAGTTCAGGCAATCCTCCTCAAACGGCACGCCGAGAAAGGCAAGCAACCGCCGGATTTCACCTTCGGGGTCTTCCAATAGCTGTTCGTGAATGACCCGGTGGACATAGCCCGGCAGCACCGCATCGAAATGGGCCATGGCGCGCACATAGTCGGAATAATAGCGGCCCATATGCGCCAGATCATAGCTGAACGCCTGCCCCTTGGCGAAATGCTGGCGGAAGTTGGAGAAGCAACAATCGAGCGGATGGCGCCGCGCATCGATAATCTTCGCCTTGGGTAAAATCAGCCGGATGAAGCCGAGATAGGCCCAGTTGTTCGGCAGCTTGTCGATGAAGAAGGGCTTTGCCGTCTTGCGCTGTATCCGCGTCCGCTCGACATATTCGGCGCCCAGGGCTGCAAGCCTTTCGGGCTCCATCTCCGCCACGGCAGAAAGCCATGCGGCGCCCTCTTCCTTGCCGTTGTCCGATTCCAACGCGCGCGCTTCCCGCATGGCCATGGCGGGTATGTCGGGCAGTTCCATCGTGCCTTCGATCTGCGAATGGCTCGATAGAATTTGCTCGATCAGGGTCGATCCCGCACGCGGCATTCCGATAATGAAAATGGGATCCGCCGCATCATTTCCTGCCCCTTCCCGAAGTCCAAGAAATTCGGGCGTCATTGTCCCGATCACATGGTCCACCTGCGCCGTGGTTGTCTGGGGGTCATAATGCAACTCGGCACTGCGCAGCGCATTGCCCGCGGCATAGTGGGCAAAAGCATCTTCATGTGCGGCGCGGTCTTCGCAAGCCTTCCCCATTGCAAAGTGCAGATGGAAACGGTCTTCATCCGAAAGGCCATCGGATGACAGAGCGGCCTGCATGGCGGCCAAATCCGCATCGGAAAAACGCACGGTTTTCAGATTGGCAAGGCTCCACCATACCTCGCCTAAAGTCGGTTCCACCGCAAGCGCGCGGTGATAGGCCGCAATGGAGGAATCCTGCTCCCCCACGGTTTTCAGCATATGACCATAGCTCATCCACAATTTGGCATGGTCGGGGAAGCGTGCGATCAAATCCTTGTAAAGCCCGATGGCCTCGGCATAGCCGCCAATACGTCCAAGCGCAGCGGCCTTCAGATTTTGCTGCGCAGGATTGTCGCCCTCTTCCGCAAGCACGGCATCCAGTTGCTCCAGCGCTTCGGGAAAGCGGTTTTGCTTGTACAAGATCGTGGCGAGATTTGCCCGCGCCGCGCCGAAGGAGGGCGCAAGTTCAAGCGCGCGCCGCAACAAAGCTTCGCTGTCCTTCAACCGGCCGATCCGCGCCGCAAGTTCCGCCATCATCCGTATGGCCGCCACATCGGTCGGTACATCGCGCAGGCGGCCACGCAACAAAGGCTCTGCATCGTGAAGACGGTCTTCTGACAGGGCAAGCGCAGCCTCGATCAGCTGCGGATTACGCAAGGCGGCGTCTATCGATTGGCGTGCAGTATCAACGGTCATGCGCTTTCGGGTCTAACCAAATCATCCGGCACGTCAATGTCGCGCAACTCGGTGGCGGACGCGTCCATCTTTTCCGCCCCATGCAACAACGAACGCCCACCGGCATCGCCCTTCATGTTCAGAAGCTCAGCCCAATAGCCGCGTGGGAAAAGAACCGGCGGCATTGCATGCTGCCCGTTGTAAGACGCGGTAAGAGCCGAGCCTGCAGAAACTCTGCGGAGCAGCGCTTCGGTGACAAAGGGCATGTCGGCCAGAGTCACCAACACGGCCCTCGCCTCCGTTTGCTCCGCGGCTTTGATCGCCAGATGCAGTGAGTGCGCCTGCCCTTTTTGCGGATTGGCATTGTCGATAACGGTAAAGCCATATTCGCGATAAGGCTGCGCCAAGAGGGATCCCACGCTACAAACCGCAAGACGCCAGCCGAATTCAAGGGTGCTGACGGTGCGTGCAATGTGCAGTCCCACAGGCAAGTTATTCAGCGGCACCGTAAGCTTATCTGAGCCAAAGCGCGTGCCAAGCCCTGCGGCCAGCACGATGACGGCGATGTCAGCGCAATCCATCGTTGAACGCCCGCACCATTCCCCCTGCAATTGACAGGGCAATTTCGGGCGCACTGATCGCATTGATTGCCACCCCTGCAGGCCCCTCGATCCGTGCAAGCTGGTCAGGAGACGCCCCCATCCCTGCCAAACGCTCTTTCCGTTTCATTTGCGAGGATTTGGAACCAAGTGCAGCGATATAGGCAGCAGGCGTTTGCAAGGCAGCAAGCAGCGCCGGATCATCAATTTTGGGATCATGACTCAATGTCACAACCGCCGTGCGCGCATCGGGCGCCAAGGCGCGGATTGCGTCGTCCGGCCAGCGGTCATCCAACTGCGTGTCCGGAAACCGTTCCGCCGTCAGGAAACGGGCGCGCGGATCGATCAGGACGACATCGACGCCCATGGCCCGTGCAATGCTGGCCAGGGTCGAAGCGATTTCGACTGCGCCGACAATGATAAGCCGGCGGGGCGGTAAATAGCTGTTAATGAACAATCCCGCCGCGTCACCCTGCACGACGGCGCTGGAACCATTGTCCAGATTGGTACCGATGTGCAGCACCTCGCCAGCCGCTTGTGCGTCGATGATCGCGCCAAACAGCGAACCGGGAAAAAATTCCGGAGACACATTTTGAACGAGCACGACTATGTCGCCACCACAAGGCAAGCCGACCTCCCATGCTGCACCATCGGCAACACCGTAACGGCGCAAGGCAAATCCGTTGTCGGCAATGACCTGACGGGCCGTTTCAAGGACGTCACCTTCGACGCAACCGCCGGACACCGAACCTGTAAAACGCCCATCGGCATGGACCAGCATGTGGGTACCAACCGGACAAGGCGCGGATTTCCATGTTTCCACAACCGTCGCGAGCGCCATTGGCGCACCGCGCCACGACTGCACGCATGCCAAAATACGGTGATGGTCTGCAGCGCCTGATTTCATGGGGATGGGCCTAGCAAAGGGTTTAACAGGTTGCTATATGAAACGTATCAGAGGGCGGGAGCTTCATAAAATGACCATATCGACGACCGTAAACGGCAAGACCGTGACATTGAATGCGGAGCCCGACTCCCCGCTTCTTTGGGCCATTCGCGAGGAACTTGGACTGACCGGCACCAAATTTGGCTGCGGTATCGCGGCGTGCGGCGCCTGCACCGTTCACGTCAATGGAGAGCCTGCGCGGTCGTGCAGCCTTCCGGTGAGCGAAGTCGCCGGTAAGTCGATTACAACCATCGAAGGTATAAAGGGTGCGGACGGTACATTGCATGCCGTGCAAAAAGCCTGGATCGCCGCACAAGTTCCCCAATGCGGATATTGCCAGTCAGGCCAGATCATGGCCGCTGTCGCGTTGATCCAAAAGACCGGCAAACCGACCGATGACCAGATTGACGAGGCGATGACCAACATCTGCCGCTGCGGCACATATCCGCGCATCCGAAAGGCAATCCACGCCGCCACTGGCCAGGCTGCCACCGCCGTAGAAGGAGCTGCATGATGGCCGATAATCCAACCCTGGAAATGGAACAGCCCGCCCCTGCGAAGCGCAAGGGCGTGAAACGCCGCGCCTTTCTGATTGGCGGCGTTGCAATTGTTGGTGCCGGTCTGTTCGGTATTTCGATTGCCGACAGCAACGCAGTCAAATCGGCCGCAAAGCTGACAGCCGGTAAGGGCGAGCACAGTTTTGCAACTTGGCTGAAAATTGCCGAAGACAATGTCATTACCATCTATTCCCCGCACACCGACATCGGTCAGGGTTCGAACACCGGACTTGCGCAAATGCTGGCGGAAGAACTGGATGCAAATTGGGATCTGGTGAAACTGGTGTCTGCGCCCGCCGAATCCGCCTTTGCCAATACTGGTCTAGGCCGTGGCTTTCTGGGTGAAATGTCCGGGCAACCGGGGATTATCAACGGCATCCCGCAATCATTCCTGTCATTCCTGGCACGGCAAATGAATTTGCAGATTACGGGCGGTTCGACTGCGCTGCGTTTTACAGGACAGGTCACTTTCCAGAAAGTTGGCGCAGCGACGCGCCTCGCTTTGATTGAAACAGCGGCCAAAAGGCTTGGCGTTCCGGCATCGGAACTGACGACGCAAGACAGCCATGTCATTCATGCCAAATCCAGCCGCTCACTGCCTTATGGCAAGCTGGCGGCAGAGGCAGCCACACTTTCACTGGATAATGATCCGAAGCTTAAAGATCCCAAAAACTACCGTTTGATGCGCCAGTCGATTCCGCGACTGGACATTCCCGCCAAGGTCGACGGGACCGCGCAATATGGGATGGACTTCGCCGTTCCGGACATGCGGGTTGCCACCATCATGGCTGCTCCGGTTCGCGGCGGCAAACTGACATCCGTGGACGAAGGCCCTGCCCTTGCTGTCAAAGGCGTTGAAAAGGTTATCAAGCTGGATGACGCGGTTGCCGTTGTGGCCAAGGGCTATTGGGCCGCAATTACCGGTCTGCGCGCCATGACACCGCAATTTAGCGACGGCGGCAATGGCGGATTTTCCACGGCCTCGATTTTCAAGGCTTATGACGATTTGATTGCCAAGGGCGAACCGGCCGGTGAAGCTGGCGAAGGTGATGTCAAGGCCGCGCTAGGGGCAAAGCCAGTCGAAGCAAAATATCAGGTGCCGTTCCTGCACCACGCGATGATGGAGCCCTTTGCGCTGACTGCCCATTTCAAAGATGGAAAGCTGGACATCTGGGGCGGTATGCAGGACCCGCTTGCGTCGAAAATGATGGCCGTCGATGTTTCCGGTCTGGACAGCGACAAGGTTACATTCCACCCGATGCTGATCGGTGGCAGCTTTGGCCGCCGTTTACCCATGTATATGGAAGTGGTGAGCCAGGTTACCAAATTGGCGATGCAATTGCCCTATCCGGTCAAATTGATCTGGAGCCGCGAAGAAGAGATCGCGCAAGGGGCGTACCGTCCGCAAAGTGCGGCATTGTTGAAAGCCAATGTTACGGCGGATAAGCGGATTGCCGCCTATTCCAATGATTATGCCCAAACCGAAAGTGCGGAAGCCGAAACGACTTTCATCTATAATCTTCCCGTCGTCGCGCGGCGGAATTATGAACATAAATCCAACCAGATTACAGGGGCATGGCGTTCGGTAAACTCGACGCAGCAGGGCTTTTACAATGAAAGCTTCATGGACGAATTGGCCCATGCCGCTGGTGTGGACCCTGTCGAATTCCGGCGAAACCATTTGAAGGCGGACTCCCGGCATCTGCGCGTTCTGGACGAATGTGCGCGTCTGGCTAACTGGAAGGCGCCTCTGCCGGAGGGCGTTGGCCGAGGGATCGCCATTGTCGAAAGTTTCAAAACTATTGTGGCGCACGTGATCGAAGCCTCCGTCAAGGAAGACGGCATGCCAAAGGTACACAAGATTACGACGGTCGTGGACGCAGGCAGTATCGTCAATCCCGATGCTGCCAAGGCGCAGATCGAAGGCGGAACGATCATGGGCCTTTCGTCGGCAATTGGCGAAGCTATCACGCTGGAAAAAGGCGCAGTGCAGCAGAGCAATTTTTCCGATTACCCATTGCTGAAACTCGCCGATACGCCGTTGGTGCACGACATCCATTTCATCAACAGCGGGGCTTATATGGGTGGTATTGGTGAACCTGGCGTGCCACCGGCAGCCCCGGCGCTTGCGAACGCCCTGTTCGCCGCGACTGGAAAACGTGTCCGTAATCTGCCCATTTTGACGCAGGCAAAGGCTTGAGTAGCAGCAGGGCACGACTTCTCGCTCCGACAGACAATCTGGAAATTGCGGAGACGCTGGCGCGCGCATTCCAGACGGAAACGGGGTGGAGCTATGTTATCCCGGACCCGAAGCTGCGTGCCGAGCGGCTTGCGGGCGCATTTCACCTGTTCCTGCGCGACGAACACCGGAAAGGTGCAGTCTACGGAACCGACGGCATTGAGGCAGTTACGCTTTGGCGTGGCCCGGGACAGGCGCATGACAGCCTGTGGGATCGCGCGCGTTTGATCGTGCCCTTTATCCAGCGGCTGCGTTTCTCTATTTTCCGCGGGCTCGAGGTTGCTGACCTCATTGAAAAGCATCTGCCCAAGGAACCGGTCTGGTATCTCCATTATGCCGGTTGTGACCCGGCGCATCAGGGCAAGGGGTTTGGCGGCGCGGCGATACGGGCCGGTCTTGAACGTGCGGATGAAGATGGCCTTCCCGCCTATCTCGAAACCGCCGACGAACATAATGTGCCGCTTTACCAAAGCTTCGGTTTTCAGGTGAAGCATATGTGGCAAGTGCCCGAAGGCCCGCAATTCTGGGGCATGCAGAGGCCGGGCAAGACCCGTCATTAGTCCAAAGGCGACTAGTTACGCGACTAGCCGCCGGGCATCGTTCCGGGACGAATGAACGGAAACATGTGCGGAATGTAATCGGCCTTACCGAGTGCAACGCCTTCGCTGCGTAAAATCGCATAAGCTGTCATGAGGTGAAAATAGAATTGCGGCAAAGCCCAGTCGCGGGCATATTGTTCTGCGGTTAGGTCGAAAATCATGCCATTGGGGATTTCATGCGCAATCGGCCGGGATTCATCCCCTTCGAGGGCATCGGGTGCCAATGTGCGGAGTAACGTGAGGCATTCCTCGATACGCATTTGCGCGGTGGCGATTGTGCCGGGCTTGTCCGCCGCATTTCGGCCTTCGTTCACCAGTTCTTCAAATGAAGCCGGAAACGCCCTGCCCTGAAGGCGGTAGACGGCTTCTTGCACCTGCAAACATGTGAAACGGATTTGGGTAGATAGCGGAAACATATCCGGCGCGAGACGTGCCAATAGCATAGCCTCCGCTTTATCCGGCATCTGCGTTTCGGCCTTTGCGAGCCAGTCACTCAATGTCTTCAGCATGTGGCTGTAAGTGGGAACAAGAAGGTTGGTCAAAGTCATGGCGAATAGCTCCTGGGGGTGCCGGCGTTTACGCGGCATTGCATTAGGGACGTAATCGACATAATAGCTTCTCCACGCAACAGGTCTTTGTGAAAGCAAGGATAATAGGGAAGCCGGCGGAAATCCGGCGCTGTTCCCGCAACTGTAACCGGCGAGTTTTGCCCCATATGCCACTGGGAAACTGGGAAGGCGGGGTATGAATTTTGACCCGGAAGCCAGGAGACCTGCCTGTTTGCGGTCTGTCCTTTGTGCTTGCGGGACACTGGCGCAATCGGGGTTTTCCTCCGCGTGACGACATTGGTTTGGACGTCATGCGAAGGAGAATAGTTCATGACATTACTAAAATATTCGGCAGCAGCGCTGGTGCTGTTGCCTGTACCGGCCTTTGCCGACGACGACATCGTCGTCACGGCAAGCGGTTTTGAGCAGCCCCGATCCGAGACCGGGCAGGCTATTTCGGTTCTGGATGAAGAACGGCTCGAGGAACTGCAGTCCGTCAGCATCAGCGACGCACTCCGCACTCTGCCCGGGATCGCTGTTGCGACGCGCGGTCCGGTGGGGAGCCAGAGCAGTGTGTTCATCCGCGGCGGCAACAGCTCGCAGACCTTGGTGCTGATTGACGGGGTGCGCATCAACGATCCCTCCAGCCCCAATGCCGCATTCGACTTCGGCGCGTTGCTGACCGGCAATATCGGACGGGTAGAGGTGCTGCGGGGTCCGAATTCCATCATCTGGGGCAGTCAGGCCATTGGCGGGGTCATCAATGTGCAGAGCCTTGCGCCAACCGAAGATCTGGTGGCACGCACCGGGGTGGAATATGGCTATGCCGACAGCGTTCGTGCTTCGGCCAATCTGTCGGGAACCAGCGGCAGTGTCGAGGGCAGCTTTGGCGGGGCGTTCTACCGCACCGACGGGATTTCCGCGCTGGCCGGCGGTACCGAGAAGGACGGATATGATAACTGGTCGGCCAATGGCCGGTTGAAGGTCAATCTGACCGCGAATGTCGCGCTGGATTTCCGGGGATATTACAACCGCGGGACGATCGAATATGACTCGCCCTTCGGTGCCGGAGCAAATGCCCTGCCCGTGTCGCGCAACCGGCAGTTTGTGGGCTATGTGGGCGCGCAGTTCGATCTCGCCGATGGGCGCCTGCGCAACCGTATTTCGTACGCCCGCACCGACATCACCCGCATCGGCACCGATCCTGTGGTGTTCAGCTTCAATAACTTCGACGTAAAGGGAACGATCGACCGGTTTGAATATCATGGGTCCTTCGACATCGCCGACGCTGCAACACTTGTCTTTGGCGCGGAGCATGAGAGGACATTTGCCAGCACATCCTTCGAAGGTGCCCCTGCCGACCGCGCCCGCAACCGGGTGAGCAGCGGCTTTGGCCAGGTTATCCTCCGCCCTGTCAAGGGCCTGACCCTGACAGGCGGCATCCGGCATGACGACTATAGCGATTATGGCGGCCAGACGACCTTGGGCGCAAATGTCGCCTACACCCCCAATGATGGCAAAACCATAGTACGCGCAACCTATGGCGAAGGCTTCCGCGCACCAACCTTGTCCGAAGGCCAGCCGCCCTTTGGCAATCCAGATCTGAAGCCCGAGACCGCGCGCAATTTCGATATCGGCGCCGAACACCGGTTCCTGGACGGAAAGGCGCAGCTATATGTCACCTATTTCAATCGCAAGAGCACCGATCTGATCGCTTTTTCTTTCACGACATTCCAGTCGGAGAATATCGATAGGGTCAGGAGCGAAGGGGTTGAACTGGGCTTCGCAGTGCAGCCGACCGACAGGTTGAACCTGCAGGCAAATTACACCCTGACCAATGCAATCAACCGCTCGGCAGGCGCAAATTTCGGCAACCGTCTTGCGCTGCGCCCCCAACATCTGGGCAGCTTCACCGCCGACTGGCAAACGCCCTGGCGGCTGAAAGTAGGCGCGACCCTGTTGCTCGCCGGGGACAGTTTCGACAATGCGTCCAACACGGTCCGCCTCGACGGCTATGCCCTCGCCCATCTGCGCGCAGCATTTCCGGTCAGCGACCGGTTCGAACTATATGGCCGGGTCGAAAATGTCTTCGATACCGATTATGTGCAGGTGGCCGGCTATAACAGCTACCGCCGCAACGCGCATGTCGGCGTTCGGGCGACATTCTGATGAAACGGGTCTGGCCCCTTCTTCTGCTGCTTGGCGGATGCAGCGGCCAACCCGGCATCGCGCCGGGCGGTATCGTTTCCAACAATCCGTGCATTGATGCCATCCTCGCCGAAATCGCCGCCCCCGGGCAGGTCGCAGCGGTCAGCGTCTATTCGCATGACGCCGACAGCGCCTCGGCCCCGCTTGCCTGGGCGCGGCAATATCCCGCACTTGGTACCGGCGCTGAAGATATACTTGCCGCAAAACCCCGGCTGGTGCTGACCGGCAATCTTGCCTCGACCGGAACCAATGCAGCGCTGGCCAAGGCGGGTATCAAGGTCGTGGCGGTCGGCGTCGCGGCGACGCTGGACGAAGACGTTGCCCAAGTCCGGCAAATTGCCAAAGCGATTGGCAGGGTCGAAGCTGGAGAGGCTTTGGTCGCGCGCATGCTGGAATCACAAGGCAGCGCACAAAATCAGGTTCCACAAGGCGAGGCACCCTCGGCGATCATCTGGCAAAATGGAGGTTTCGTTGCGGGCACGGGAACCTTGCAGGACGAACTTCTGCGCCGGCACGGGTTCCGCAACGCCAGCGCCAGCTTTGGCCTTCAATCCTGGGGCGTGCTGCCGCTGGAAAGCCTGATCCGCAACCCGCCGCAGTTTATCTTCATGCCTGTAGCGCCTGAGGGCAATGCAGACCGGGAACTTGCATCGCGCCAGAAATTGCTGAAACATCTGGGGAGCAAAACCCGGATCGTGCCGTTTCGCGACCAGCTTCTCTTTTGTGGGGGACCGACCGTTATCAAGGTTGCTCGGATTTTCGAAACAGCGCGAAGGACCGCCCGGTGACCGCGCGCTCGATAACACCTTTGTTGCTGCTTCTGACAATCGGGGCGTTCCTGCTGTCCCTGATGGCGGGTAAGGTCTGGATATGGCCGACGGCTTGGTTTCACAATGCCCCGGACGGCTGGATTTTCCTTGAACTCCGCCTGCCCCGCGCTCTGCTTGGCCTGTCCATTGGTGCCGTGCTCGGCCTGTCCGGCGCGGTTCTGCAGGGCTATTTGCGCAACCCCCTCGCCGATCCGACCGTACTTGGTGTGTCGTCCAGTGCAGCTTTGGGCGGCGTGACGGCCATATTCCTCGGCCTCAATATGCTGCCTCTTGGCCTTTTCAGTTGCGCCATGCTGGGTGCGGGTGTGAGCATCCTGCTGCTGCTGACGCTCGCGCGCGGCGGCGGGCCATTGGGGTTCATCCTTGGCGGTATGGTACTCTCCACACTGGCAGGATCGCTCACCGCCTTTCTCATCAGCATTGCCCCCAACCCCTTTGCGGCCAGCGAAATCATCAACTGGTTGATGGGTGCCCTGACGGACAGGCTGATAGAAGATGTCATCAAAGCTCTCCCACTGATGGCAATTGGCGCAGCGCTTTTGCTGACAACGGGACGGGCGCTTGATGCCCTGACGCTCGGCGAAGACGGGGCCCGCAGCATTGGCGTCAATCTGGACCAGTTGCGCTGGATAATTGTGGTCGGCGTTGGATTGTCGGTCGGGGCATCCGTTGCCGTATCGGGCGTGGTTGGTTTTGTAGGGCTGATCGTGCCACATCTGATCCGTGGCATGGTGGGTGAACAGCCGTCGTCCATATTGCTCCCGTCCGCACTGGGCGGTGCCATCCTGACCCTCGTCGCGGACAGCATGGTGCGCCTTACGCCAGGGCCAACAGAAATAAGGCTGGGCATTGCCATGGCCGTGCTGGGCGCCCCGTTCTTCTTCATGCTGTTATGGAAGCAAAGAGGACGCGCGGCATGATCCTGCAATGTGATAATCTGTGTTTCACCCATGACATACATCCGGCGCTGGAGGATGTTTCGGCCCGCCTTCATCCCGGAAAATTCAGCGTCATTCTCGGCCCGAACGGCGCGGGAAAATCGACATTGCTCAATTGTCTGGCAGGCTTGCTGCGGCCACGCTCCGGCTCCGTATTTCTGGACAGCGATGCGATCCTCGCATTGCCCGACGGCCAACGAGCCAAAATGCTCGGGCTCCTTCCTCAAGGCGCGCAAACTCATTGGGCCATCACGGTTCGCGCGCTTGTCGCGCTGGGCCGATATCCTCACCGCATAGGTCTCGGACTTTCGGCTGACGATCAACGTGCCATAGACGCAGCCATGAATGCCACAGATACCACTGGCTTTGCCGATCGTCTGGTCACCGAGCTTTCGGGCGGCGAACGTGCGCGGGTGTTAATGGCGCGCGTCCTCGCGGGTGAACCGCAATGGATTTTGGCCGACGAACCGCTCGCCAATCTCGATCCCGGCCACCAGATTGATATGCTCCACCTGCTGCGCGATCAGGCGCGTGAGGGTAAAGGTGTTGTCACGGTTTTGCATGACCTGCACCATGCGGTGCGCTTTGCCGACCATGTCCTGTTGCTGCACCAGGGCAAGGTCTTTGCCGAGGGTCCGGTTGCCGACGTCTTGACGTCATCCAATCTCGCCACCGTTTACGGCATTGACGCGAAGCTGTTCTCGGACGAGGAAGGGGCAATCCAGCTTTTGATAAAAGGTAAGACTGCACCATGAAACGCGCACTCCCCCTTGCCCTATTGCTGCTTTCGGGCTGTGCCGCCAATGTCGGCGGGCCGACCGCATCGGCACCTGCGGCACCGCAGAGCGCGCAGGAGGCGCTGCGTCCCTATTATGCCGGTTTGGCGACAAAGCTTCCCAAAGCGCCTGCCAATCCCGTGCTGGCCCCGGACGACGTCATCACCCGTTTTGCCTTTGGTTCCTGCGTCAATGAAAATCGGGACATGAAATTCTGGGACGTCATTGCGGCGCAAAAGCCGCAGGCATTTCTGCTGATTGGCGACAATGTCTATGGCGATACCCGCCCGACCAATGGCGCGGACATTCCGACATTGACCGCAAGCTACCGCAAACTCAGCAGCCGTGTGGAATTTGACCGTTTCCGTCGCACCATTCCCATGATGACGACATGGGATGACCATGATTATGGCGCGAATGACGCAGGCGGCGCCTTTGCCTTCAAGGAATGGGCCGAAAAGGTCTACGAGACCTATTGGAGCAGCAGCGACGAAGTGAAGGCACGACCGGGCGTCTATGACAGCAAAATTGTCGGCCCGGCAGGCAAGCGCGTGCAATTTATCATATTGGACTCGCGCTTTTTCCGGTCCGATCTTGCCGTCATGCCCTATCGCGATCCCGCCCCATCGCTCGGCTGGTATATTCCGAACATGGACCCCAAGGCGTCCATACTGGGCAGCGCGCAGTGGGACTGGTTGGCGCAGGAGTTATCCAAGCCTGCGGAATTGCGTTTCATCATTTCATCAACGCAGGTGATTACGGACGCCCATAATTTCGAGGGCTGGACCAATTTCCCCAAAGAACGTGACCGTCTTTATGCGCTGTTAGCGGACAAAAAGGTCAATAACGCTATCTTCCTGACGGGTGACCGCCATTCCGGCGCATTCTACAAGACACAGGTGCCCGGCCTTTCGAAGCCGCTATGGGATTTTACGTCCAGTTCGCTGAACTTCGCCTTTGGCAGGGGCAACAGCGGTGAACGGGAGCCCGATCCCCGCCGGACCGGTGGTCTTTGGTCTATTCCGAATTTCGGCCAGATCGATATCGACTGGAGCAGTAAGACCGTAAAGATGACACTCCGCAAGGATGATGGCAGCGTTATCGAAGAACAGGTCGTTCAGGCCATCAACTGAACGGCCCGTCGCTCTTACGACAGCCGCTGGAGTGATGGATTTTCGTCAGGCGATTTTGGGTGCGCGGGTCTCTCCGGCCACCACGGAATAATCGACCGCCGCCACCTGTTCCATAACCGCATCGCGAATGGCCCGCGCTGTTTCCAACGGCAACGCGATCATTTCCAGCGACCCGCCCGAAATACCGAAATTGACAGAGGCCAGACCTTGGCGGCGGGCAATCGGGCCCTGATAGATTTCCACCGTCTGCACCTTCACCTGCGGCGCGATTGAGAGACGTTGCCGCCACCAGCCCTCGCGCACATAAATCTGCTTTTCATCGATCATGTCGCCATAGCAGCGCCATTCCAGCCACCAGAAGAATCCGATTATAACCGGCACGAACAACATCAATCCCGCCTGCCGGAATGGCGCCCCTGCAAAAAACATGGTTGCCCAGACCCCGACGATAAAAGCGGGGATCAAGCCGACATAGCGGATCAGCCACCATTTTGCCTTCCCCTGCCGGAACCGCACGGCAGCGTCCGGCTCCCGGATCAGGGCGGCGTGGGCAATGGGCCAGATTTCCCCAAGCGTTGCAAATGGCGCAGCGACGAAATTGGTTTCTTCCTTGCTGTCTTGTGCAAGGCTTACAAATTTCAGGCTATGCCAGCCACGGCGTTTGCGGATCGGTCCCGTCTGAACAACGGCCGCCTGTACGCGGTGTGCCGGCATAACAGCATCGGTCAGGGTCAACAGGCCACGGCGACGGCGGAATCCTTTGGCCGTGCGTTCCAGCCGGAATCCATAATCCCGAAGCATTGTGCGGATGATACCCGTTGCAAAGCCGACTAATACCAGTGCTCCAAGCGCGACAACAGCCAAGATGATCTGCGCCGTCCAGCCAATCCCGTTCAGATTTTCAACGGTAACCCCGCGCTCTTCCGCCATGCCGATCCAGTGCCGGAAATCCCAGATTTCAAAGGGCAGCAGAAAATCAAACTGCTGCGCCAGGCCGCCCAGGACCGCAAAGATCACGAGCGAGAAAGAATAAAGCCCGAATATGAAAACCCGCTTTCCGTCCATTGCGAAAATGGGTGGCATGTCGGCATCGGGGACCGGTGCATCGGCATGGCTGATAACCGCCTGCCCGCTCTTGTGCGCCTTGACCAATTCGCGCAGGCGGTTGGCTTCTTCTACACTGACAAAACTCAGCTTCGCATCATCGCCGTCGCCACCGCCGGTTTCGAACTTCACTTCACCCAACCCGAGCAGACGGGCCAGTGGCTTTTGTTCAATGCTGACATCCTGAATACGCTCAAACGGGATGGAGCGCGCATTGCGGCTGATTATCCCGCTTTCGATGCGGATATCATGTTCGCCGATATGATAATGGAACCGCATCCATGCGAGCCAACGGAACAGGAGACTGAACAGCAGGATCGCACTGACCGCGGCGATGGAAATCAGTGGATTGTCGGTTCCTCTTGTGCCGAAAAAGGCGGCAAAGATCGGGAAGATGAGCTGCGGCAAACCGGTGACGAAGCCAACGAAAAGCCCCGAAATATGGAGCTTTGTTCCTTCACTCCCGGTTACATCGCCGTTCGTCTCTCGGGGGTCGGAATCGGTCAAATCATGTCTGCCCGTATTGCGGCACGAATGGCTTCGCGCATGGCCAGGGCGTCGGCATGGAGCAAGCCCGGCAAGGTCACGGTGCTGTTATGGTTGCCCGCCGTATGCACGGTCAGGGTCGCGAGATCATAGCGCCGGTCAATCGGTCCCTGCTCGACATCGATATGCTGGATTCGGCCAAACGGCACCACGGTGTCGCGAAAGAACATATATCCGCGCACAATCCGCAGCCGGTCGCTCCCCATATCATAGCCCCAATGGCGGTATTTCCGTTTCGGAACGACAAAGGCCATGAACAGATACAGCAGGAACACCGGCACGAAAATGCTGCCGGGCGGCAATAACTGGGCAATTTCTAACACGCCTGCGCCGATCAGGAACGGCAGATAGCCCAAGGCCGATGCGATCCGCGTTGTTGTGACATAGGCGGGATGAAGCGGCGTTACGTCCGGGTGGGATTCGGTGGTCATAGCGCCGATATGCGCAGACTGTGTTGCATTGGCAAGACGGTTTCGCGCCTGCCCAAAAGCAGACGGGGACTTAGCGGGCCAGTGCCGCGTCAGCCTCGGCGACCAGCTTGGCGATAATGTCGACCACGGGCCGTTCGACATGGACCATGCCGACGGACTGCCCTGCCATTACAGAACCATATTCGACGTCCCCGTCGATCACCGCACGGCGGAGGGCGCCTGCCCAATATTGTTCGATCTCAAGCTGCGCCGCCTCCATATCGATCTCACCGGCGTCGAGTTTTGCCGCCACTTCGATCTGTTTGCGCGTGAATTCTTCGGTGCCCTTGTTCTTCAGGGCGCGAACCGGAATCACAGGCAGGCGCGGGTCGATCTGCACGCTCGCCACCGCGTCACGGGCATTGGCGCGCAGGAAGGCGGCCTTGAAATTGGGATGGGCGATGCTTTCATGGGCACAGACAAAGCGAGTGCCGAGCTGCACGCCTGCCGCGCCCATTTCGAGATAGCTTGCAATCAAGCCGCCCCGCGCAATGCCGCCGGCGACAAAGATGGGCAGTTGATCACCCAGTTCGGGCAGGATTTCCTGCGCCAGCACGGACGTTGCGACCGGCCCGATATGGCCGCCTGCCTCGCTGCCCTCGATAATCAGCGCGTCGACACCCGACCGCGCGAATTTCTTGGCGAGCGTAAGCGCGGGGGCAAAACACATCACCTTTGCGCCCGATTCCTTGATCGCCTCGATACTGCCTTTGGGCGGAAGACCGCCGGCAAGGACGACGTGGCTCACCGCATGTTTGGCGCATACCGCAATCAGGTCCATGATCTGCGGGTGCATGGTGATAAGGTTCACGCCAAAGGTTCTGGACGTCAGAGCCTTTGTCGCGGCGATTTCGGCATCGAGCAATTCGGGCGTCATCGCCCCGCAGGCAATCACGCCGAAGCCGCCGGCGTTGGATATGGCGGACACCAGATTGCGTTCGCTCACCCACGACATGGCGCCACACATGATCGCCACCTCGCATCCCAGAAACTCTGTACCGCGCTGCATGAGGTGGGCAAGTTTGGTCATGGTATCTCCGTCATCCTCCCGCACAAATGGCGGAGGCATGGGTGAAGTAATTATTCCGCATCCAGCCCATAGGCCGTGTGCAAGACACGCACGGCGAGCTCGGTTTCGTCCTCGTCAATCAGGACCGAGACCTTGATTTCCGATGTCGAGATCGCCTGGATGTTGATCTTGCGATCGGCGAGGCTGCTGAACATGGTGGAGGCGACACCGGCGTGGCTTTTCATGCCGACGCCGACGACTGAGATCTTCGCGACCTTGGTGTCCGGGATCAGGCGGTTGTAGCCGATTGCGTCGCGCTGGTTTTCCAATATGTCGGTGCAGCGGGCAAGGTCAGCCTGCGGGCAGGTGAAGGTCACGTCGGTCTCGCCCTTGTCGCGGCCGACATTCTGGATGATCATGTCGACGTTGATATTCGCATCGGCCAGCGGCGCGAAGATATGCGCCACGGCACCCGGACGGTCGGGGACGCGGGTCAGGGTGATTTTCGCCTCATTCTTGTCGGCGGCGATGCCGGTGATCAGCTGGCGTTCCACTTGGGCATTCTCCAATTCTTCGTCGGTCACGATCATCGTGCCGGGGATGCTGTCTGCGTCGGGGGCGTTTTCGTCGATGAAAGAAGACAGCACCTGCACGCGCACCCCTTCTTTCATCGCAAGACCAACCGAACGGGTTTGCAAAACCTTCGACCCGACCGAGGCCAGTTCGAGCATTTCTTCATAGGTCACCGCCTTCAGCTTGCGCGCGCGGGCGACGATACGGGGGTCGGTAGTGTAGACGCCGTCGACATCGGTATAAATATCGCAACGGTCCGCCTTGATCGCCGCGGCAACGGCAACCGCCGATGTATCCGACCCGCCGCGACCCAGCGTAGTGACGCGGTTGTCGTCGGTCAGCCCCTGAAAGCCCGGAATGACCGCAATGGAGCCCGAGGCCATGGACGCAAGCAATTCGTCGGTGTCGATCGAACCGATCCGCGCCTTGGCATGCGCATCGTCGGTGTGGATCGGCATCTGCCAGCCGAGCCAGCTGCGCGCGTTACAGCCCAGCGCCTGCAATGTGATCGCCAGCAGGCCGGAGGTAATCTGCTCCCCTGCCGCAACCACAACATCATATTCCGCCGGATCGTATAACGCGTTCGCTTCACGGCAGAAATTGACCAGACGATCGGTGTCGCCAGCCATGGCCGACACAACCACAGCGACCTCGTCCCCGCGCTCTGCCTGCCGCTTGACCAATTGCGCAACACGGCGGATACGTTCGGTTCCGGCCATAGACGTGCCGCCAAATTTCATTACAATGCGCGCCATGAAAACCTTACAAAGTCGCTATATTACAATCGGGCGCCCTGATAGGGACAGGATATGACAAAGGCAAGCACCGCAACGACAATAAACGCCGCCGAAGCCGCACATTTTGGCGCACTGGCCGCCGACTGGTGGGACCCGAAGGGCAGTTCGGCGATGCTGCACAAGCTGAACCCAGTTCGGCTGGGCTTTATCCGCGACGCCCTGGATACCCATTTTGGCGGCGATGGAAAGACACGGACGCCACTGGCGGGCAAGAGCGCGCTGGATGTCGGCTGCGGCGCGGGGCTGTTATGTGAACCGCTGGCCCGCATGGGTGCGGCCGTCACCGGTGTCGACGCGGCACCGGAAAATGTCGCGGCGGCCAAGGCCCATGCCGCACTATCCGGCCTTAACATCGACTATCGCGCCGGTGAAATTGCGGAACAGGGTCTCGGCACATTTGACGTCGTTACGTCGATGGAAGTGATCGAACATGTCACCGACCCCGCCGCCTTTCTCGCTGAACTCGCACGCCATCTGAAACCGGACGGCTTGCTTCTGATGTCGACCCCCAATCGCACGGCGGCATCGCGCCTGTTTCTGGTCGAGGCTGCCGAACGGCTGGGCCAGGTCCCGCGCGGAACACATGACTGGGATCAATTCCTCACGCCCGAAGAACTGACCACGCTGCTGCACGACGCCGGACTGGAGGTTGTGGAAATGCGCGGGATCGCCTTTTCTCCGCTGAGCGGCCTGCATCTTAGCAATAACAAGGCGCTCAACTATATTCTGTCGGCGCGGTTCGCTTAACTCCCTCTCCCGTTGGAAGAGGGGTAATTCTTATTAATCATAGCCCGCATCGGCATATTGGTCGTCGGCAAGATCGCTAAATCGCGTGATATTCGCCTCAAATTTCATACGCACACGTCCGGTCGAACCATGCCGCTGTTTGGCGACAATCAGTTCGGCAATTCCAAAAATCCGCTCCATCTTTTCGCGCCACGCCTCATGCGCGGCTTCGTTGGCGGGGTCAGGTTGCTTGGCCTTTTCGTAATAATCCTCGCGGAATACGAACCACACCATATCGGCGTCCTGTTCGATCGAACCCGATTCACGCAAGTCGGACAGTTGCGGGCGCTTGTCGTCGCGCTGCTCCACCGCACGGCTAAGCTGCGACAGCGCGATAACCGGCACGCCGAGTTCCTTTGCGAGCGTCTTTAAACCACGGCTGATTTCCGAAATTTCGTTGACGCGGTTGTCGTTGGCGCGGCTCGACCCCTGCAAAAGCTGGAGATAGTCGACGATGATAAGGCCAATGCCATGCCGGCGCTGCAACCGGCGCGCACGCGTCCGCAACGCCGCAATGGTCAGCGCGGGTGTATCGTCGATAAAGAGGGGCAGTTCCTGCAATTCCCGGCTCGCGCGGGACAATTCGCGGAAATCCTCGCGTGAGATTTTACCCATACGCAGCAATTCGGAACTGATGCCCGATTGTTCCGCCAATATACGTGTTGCAAGCTGGTCGGCAGACATTTCGAGGCTGAAAAAGGCGACCTTGGCCCCTGCCCCCTTGGCCTCTTCGATGCCGTCTTCGCGTTCGCGGATCCAGCGGCGCGCGGCGTTGAAGGCAATGTTGGTCGCAAGCGAGGTCTTGCCCATGCCAGGGCGTCCGGCGAGGATCACAAGGTCACTATTGTGCAGGCCGCCGCATTTGGCGTTGATGCTGTCGAGGCCGGTGGTCACGCCCGAAAGATGCCCGCCGGACTGTAAAGCCTTTTCCACATTTTTAATGGCTTCGGTCGACGCGGCCAGAAAGCTCTTCATCGAGCCTGTTTCGCCTTCGCCCTCGGCAACCTTGTAGAGTGCGCTTTCCGCCGCTTCGATCTGGCCTTTGGGATCGACGCTTTCACTCGTATCCAGCGCGTTGTCGACCAATGTGCGGCCAACGGTCACCAGTTCGCGCAACAGCGCGAGATCGTAAATCTGCTGCGCAAAATCACGCGCACCGATCAGACCGGCGCCATCCGCCGTCAATTTGACCAGATAGCCGGGTCCACCCAGTTCCTTCATCGCCTCGTCAGCTTCGAAAAAGGGCTTCAGCGTTACAGGCGTGACCAGCATATTTCGGTCAATCAGGCGCAAAATCTGGTCATAAATCCGGCCGTGCAACGGTTCGAAGAAATGGCCGGGTTGCAACTTGATCGACACGTCTTCGATGATGCGGTTGTCGATCAGAATCGCGCCCAGAAATGCAGCCTCCGCTTCGATATTACGGGGCAAGCGTTGGGGTTCAGCTTCGTTAACAGCAGCAAGTCTAATCGGTTCGGCCATGACGCCCTATCCTTTAGCATGAACGACGGCGCAAGCCCTCCAAAAAATAGAATCGGGGACAGGGCTGTGGACAAATATGTTATCGCGCAATCATCCTCACCAAAGAGGATTCACTTGCCCCAAAATTATCTCAAGCTAACACAGCAACATGAGCGACGCGCGCATCATCAAGGTCGAGTTGGACGAAGCCACCATTCTCCGGCGCAATGCCGATATCGAGCAGGAACGTCGCGTCGCGATCTTCGACCTGATCGAGGATAATGTCTTCAAACCGCTGCGCGATTTTGGCGACGGCTATGCCGGTCCCTATCAATTGCATCTGAGTGTCGAGGAAGGACGATTGATCTGGGATATCCGCCGCGAAGACGGAAGCCCGTTCGAAATACTGATCCTCGGTCTCGGTCGGTTCCGGCGTGTGGTGAAAGACTATTTCGCTATTTGCGACAGCTATTACCAGGCCATCCGCAAAGCGAGTGCCGCCGAAATCGAGACCATCGATATGGCGCGACGGGGCATCCACAATGAAGCCGCCGAAATTTTGATGGAACGATTGGAAGGCAAAGTCGAAGTCGACTTTGCAACAGCCCGCCGGCTGTTCACCCTGATTTGCGTGCTGCATATCAAGGGGTGAAATCGGCCGTTTTGTTATCGCCGCCTTCACTGCACCAACACCGTCACCCTGAACTTGTTTCAGGGTCCATCATGAAGCACTCCCCGTCGGGTGCTGTTTAAAGCAACCGTGCGGCGTTGGTTGGTTTGCCACAAGATTGAAGGAATGCACGGACAGATGGACCCTGAAACAAGTTCAGGGTGACAGGAACTCTTAGCCAGATTGAGCGAGACTCTAACGAAGATAGAAATGCGTAAACGACCGTAAAAGCATCCTCCTTGCGCTACGTCTTTCCAATCACCCCTCGACTCCGCGCATGGTCGGCGGCATTGCAAGACGTGATTCGGGAAAGGGAAATTCAAACGCATGTCTGGTGCTAGGAGCCGCTCTATTCGATGGGGGTCGATCGTGGCGGTGGTGCTTTTGGCAGCCCTCGGCCTTTGGCATCTCGTCACCGGATGGACGCCTTCACGCGACGAATATCCGGTGCAGGGAATCGTCGTCACCGCCGCCAATGGCAAACCTGTTTGGTCACGCCTCGGCGCAACAGGTGTCGATTTTGCCTATCTGACGGCGGTCGAAGGTGCGCAAACCCGCGACAACCAGTTTGAAGCCAATCTGGAAGGGGTGAAACAGGCGGGCATCCGCTATGGCGCGCTCCACCATTTCGATATTTGTCGCCTCGCATCGGACCAGGCGATGCTGTTCATCACATCGGTTCCGCGTGATCCCGCCGCCTTGCCACCTGCCGTCCAACTCGACTTTACCGAAAACTGCACCAGCCGTCCCAACCGCGCGCTGATCCTTTCGGAACTCGCAACATTTCTGAATTTGATCGAGGCACATAGCGGTTCGCCCGCGATCCTGTTACTGACACCCGAATTCGAAAAGGAGTATCAGGTGAGCAGCGCAATTGACCGCACGGTATGGCTGGAAAGAAACTGGATGCTACCCGATTATTCGGCACGTCCTTGGGTCATGTGGACAGCAAATTCGGCACGCCGTGTCGATGGCATCGATGGACCCGTCCGCTGGGCCGTGGTGCGTAAATGAGCCAGGATCTCGTAAATGCGGCGATCGCGGCGTCGGCCAATGCCTATGCGCCCTATTCCAACTTCCACGTCGGCGCAGCCCTGTTACTCGACGACGGGCAGATTGTCAGCGGCGCCAATTTTGAAAATGCCAGCTATGGCATGACCCTGTGCGCCGAAACGGTCGCTATTGCGAAAGCGAACAGCGACGGCACCTTGCGGAAAATCGTCGCCATCGCCGTTGCGGGCGGTCCGGCCGGACAGGTTGCCGCCAATGATGAGGCCATTACACCGTGCGGACGATGCCGTCAGATCATCAAAGAGGTTGCAGACCTGACCGAGCGCGATATTCCTGTCCATTGCGCGCACGCAAACGGTTACGATACCTATCTTCTGTCCGAATTGTTGCCGCATGGGTTCGGACCGGCCAATCTGAAATAGAGGGAATATATGTCCATTCTTTCCGACATCTGGATACGCGAACAGGCCAAGGCCAATGGCATGATTGAGCCGTTTGTCGAGGCGCAGCGCCGCGACGGATGCATCAGTTACGGATTGTCATCCTATGGTTATGATGCGCGTGTTGCCGATGAATTCAAGATTTTCACCAATGTTGATAGCTCGATTGTCGACCCAAAGGAATTTGATCCGAAAAGCTTCGTCGACCGCAAGACCGATGTGTGCATCATTCCTCCCAACAGCTTTGCCCTTGCCCGCACAGTCGAATATTTCCGCGTCCCGCGCGATGTACTGGTCATCTGTCTGGGCAAGAGCACCTATGCCCGGTGCGGCATCATCGTGAACGTCACGCCGCTGGAACCCGGCTGGGAAGGTCATGTAACGCTGGAATTTTCCAACACGACACCGTTGCCCGCCAAAATCTACGCCAATGAAGGTGCATGCCAGTTCCTTTTCCTGAAGGGCGAACAGCCATGCGAGACAAGCTATGCCGACCGCGCTGGCAAATATATGGGCCAACGCGGCGTCACCTTGCCCAAATTATAAAAGTCCGGCGCAGCCTGGCTGCCTGTATAAAAGAGAGGAATGCCCATGCCAAAGAACCGCGAATTTGACATCATCGTCTATGGCGCCACCGGATATACCGGCCGTCTTGTCGCCGAATATCTGATTGGCAAAACCGGCCTGAAATGGGCCATGGCAGGGCGCAGCGCGGATAAGCTGGCCGAGGTGCGCGATCTTATCGGTGCGCCTGCCGACACGCCTCTGGTTGTGGCCGATGCGTCTGATCCTGCCTCGCTGGATGCCATGGCGAAGCGCGCCAATGTCATCCTGACGACCGTCGGCCCCTATCAGCTTTACGGCAACGAACTGGTTGCCGCCTGTGTTGCCAACGGAACCGACTATACCGACCTGTGCGGTGAGCCGGCATGGATGCGGCAGAAGATTGACGAACATGACGCAGCCGCCAAAGCCTCGGGTGCGCGCATCTGTTTTTCGGCAGGGTTTGATTCCATCCCCTTTGATCTGGGCGTGCTGATGCTGCAGAAGCATTGCATCGAAAAATTCGGTGCACCTGCCCCCCGCGTCAAAGGACGTGTGCGCGCCATGGCCGGCAAGTTTTCAGGGGGTACAGCCGCCAGTTTAAAGGCCACGATGGCGGCGGCGGCAAAGGATCCCGCGGTGATCGGCTACCTTACCAACCCTTTCAGCCTTGCAGGCGGTTTTGAAGGACCGGCGCAGCCAGCCGGAAACAAGCCGGAATATGATGAAAGTCTTGGCAGCTGGGCAACAAGCTTTGTGATGGCGCCCATCAACACCAAGAATGTGCACCGCACCAACGCATTGACGGGGCATCTGTATGGCACCGATTTTGTCTATGATGAAATGATGCTGACCGGTCCCGGCGATGCAGGACAGCAGGCGGCAGAATATGTTGCCAAAACCCCGATGATCGGCACGCCCGATGATCCCAAGCCGGGTGAAGGTCCGACCAAGGAAGAACGCGACAATGGCTATTATGATGTGCTGTTCGTCGCCGAATATCCCGATGGGCGCACCGCGCGGTTGAGCGTGAAGGGCGACAAGGACCCGGGCTATGGCTCAACGTCCAAGATGATTTCGGAAACCGCCATTGGCCTTAGCGAGATTGATGGACCGGGCGGTGTGACGACCCCGGGGGCGGCACTTGGCGCGGCGCTCGTCGACCGCCTGCAGCAACATGCAGGCCTGACGTTCACGGTCGAAGGGTAAACCCTTTCAAAGTGGCGGCCTTGCGCCTATATCGCCCGCATCATGTTAGGTCGCCTCTTTAAAAAAGCCGCCGCTGCGCGGCCGATTGATACCGCACGGGTTCCGGACGGAATGCGGGTCTATGCCATCGGGGATGTGCATGGCCGCAATGATTTGCTGCACGATCTGCTCACGAAAATCGAGGCGGACGATATGCAGCGCGGTCCGGCGGATACGCTGATCATTTTTCTCGGTGATTTGATGGACCGCGGGCCGGACAGCGCCGGTGTGATTGAAACCGCAATGGCGCTACGCGCAGCGGGTCGCAAGGTGCGCTTTTTAATGGGCAATCATGAGGAGGTGTTCCTGCGCGCCTGCCGGAAAAATGATCCCAAAATCACGCGGTTCTTCATCCGGATCGGGGGGGAGGCAACGGTGTTGTCCTATCCCATCACCCGCGCCGAATATATGGCGCTCGACATGCACGAACTGTCCGAACGGCTGCAGACTCTGGTGCCGGAAAGCCATCTGGAATTTATCGACAGTTTTGAGGATCAGATTGTCCTCGGCGACTACGCCTTCGTCCACGCCGGCATCCGCCCGGGCGTCCCCCTCGCCGACCAGAAACCCAGCGATTTGCGCTGGATTCGCGAGGAATTCGTCGACCATCGGGGCGACCTCGAAAAGGTCATAATCTATGGCCACACCATCTACGAAAAGGTCGAAGAAAGGGGGTCCCGGATCGGCATCGACACCGGCGCTTATGCTTCAGCCGAGTTAACAGCGATCGGATTGGAAGGCGGCGAACGCTGGTATTTGCAAACCTGATGCGGTAGCCCAGACCTATGAAAACACGCTTCCTCCTGGCGAGTCTACTTGCCCTTTCCGCCACTCCTCCCGCAATCGCCGAGGAAAATGCCAATCCGGCACGGTTGAAAGCCGATGTTGAAAAACTCGTCAGCTTCGGAACCCGCCACACCCTTTCGTCTGCCACCGACCCAAAACGCGGAATAGGCGCTGCACGGCGATGGGCAAAAGCGGAATTCGAAAAAATCGCGCAATCCTGCAAAGGATGTATGACCACCGAACTGCTCGAACGAACGATGTCCGGTCCCCGCGTTCCAAACGGCGTCAACATTGTCGATGTTCTCGCGATCAAGCCCGGAAAAATGGGCTGGGATCATGTGATTATCATCGCCGGTCACATAGACAGCCGGGTTTCGGACGTAATGGATTTCACCAAGGACGCGCCCGGCGCAAATGACGACGGCTCCGGCAGCGCATTGGTGATTGAGGCCGCACGACTAATGGCCAAACAGCCGCAGAGCGAGGCAACGATCATATTCGCTCTACTGTCGGGCGAAGAACAAGGCCTGCTGGGCGGACGATTGTTGGCCGAAACTGCAAAAGAGCGCGGATGGAAAGTCACCGCTATGCTCAATAACGACATCGTCGGCAACATCGTCGGCACTGACGGGCGTAAGGTTGACTCGGTGGTCCGCGTCTTCAGCGAAGGTATCCGCGCATCGGAGGACCTTGCTGCACAGATGGCGAGACGCGGTAGCGGTGGAGAGGATGACGGACCGAGCCGGGGACTGATGCGTTACGCAAACAAAGTAGCAGAGGCAAATCCCGCCATTGGTCTTGATGTATTTGGTGTGCGACGCCCCGACCGGTTTAGTCGCGGTGGGGATCATCTGCCGGCGCTGGAACTTGGTTTACCGGCCATACGGTTCACTGTTGGCGTTGAAAATTACCACCACCAGCATCAGGATCTACGGACAGAAAATGGCATCGAATATGGTGATACCGTCGACAAGATGGACTTTACCTATCTTGCTAAAGTAACTGCCCTGAATGTCGCAACGGCAACTGCGCTTGCCAGTGCGCCGCCAGCTCCCGGATCCGCGACTTTAGGCGGGGCAGTATCGTCGGATACCAGCATATCCTGGACAGCAGCCCCAGGCGCGGTGCGTTATCGTGTTTATCAGCGGCGAGCGGATGCGCAGGACTGGACATTGGCGCAAGAGGTCGAGGGAACCGAAACAGTCCTAAAGGGCCTGATCGTCGATGACCACTTTGTCGGAGTGAGCGCCGTAGGGAAAAATGGTGCAGAAAGCACGATCACTTTCGGCGGGCTCCCTCCCCGCAGATAAAATCCAAAAAAAGGGCGCAGCCTGTGCAGACCGCGCCCTTTAGCTACTCTCGGGTGAAAGCGGAAAATCAGGCAACCATTGGTTGTTCCATATCGTCGAGATCGCGCAGCACATAGCCACGGCCCCAGACTGTTTCGATGTAATTTTCACCGCCGCATGCCAGCGCCAACTTTTTGCGCAGTTTGCAGATAAACACGTCGATAATCTTGAGTTCAGGCTCGTCCATGCCACCATAGAGATGGTTCAGGAACATTTCCTTGGTCAGCGTCGTGCCCTTACGGAGCGAGAGGAGCTCCAGCATGGCATATTCCTTACCGGTCAGATGTACGCGGCTGCCGTCAACTTCCACAGTTTTGGCGTCGAGATTGACCGACAATTTACCGGTACGGATAACCGATTGCGAATGGCCCTTGGAACGACGCACCACTGCGTGGATACGCGCCACCAATTCTTCGCGATGGAATGGCTTGGTCACATAATCGTCGGCGCCGAAGCCGAACGAGCGAACCTTGGAATCCATTTCCGAAATGCCGGACAGAATTAGAACAGGCGTCTGCACCTTGGCGACGCGCAGCTTCTTAAGCACGTCATAGCCATGCATGTCAGGCAGGTTCAAATCGAGCAATATGATATCATAATCGTAGAGCTTACCCAGATCGAGGCCTTCTTCGCCCAGATCAGTGGTGTAGACATTGAACCCTTCGGTTGCGAGCATCATCTCGATGGCCTTAGCCGTAGTAGGTTCATCTTCAATCAAAAGCACACGCATTGGGCAAACCCCTCTTTGCTTATTGCAACCCCGAAACACGGACCGATCCGGCTGTGTGTCGGGCTTTATTAACCATAAGGGAAATGAACTGAAAAGGTTAATTTCGTATTAACGCAGGGAATCCGGCGAGTCGCGACAGCAAAACCTTCGAAAAAATGACTCAATTCCGCGGATTTAAGACTCGAACTGGACGTGTAAATTTTTTTGGAAATTAAGACTTGGACCGCCAAGGAAATAGTCAAATTCACGAATTGAGCGACCTACTTTAGCCGCTCTGTTAAAAATTCGATTAAAGCGGTTACCCGTTGAGGGCGAATTTTTCCGGGTGGCGTCACAAGATGCAAAGCGACCTGAGGTGCTTTCCATTCTTGCAGTACTTCCACAACAGCACCAGTTGCCAGATCATTTTCGATGATGAAATCGGGGACGACCGCGATGCCGTGGCCGGACCGGAGACTGTGCAGCATGACGTCGCTGTTGTTGGCACGTAACCGACCTTGCGGCCGGACGACAGCCTCCTCCCCCTTCAAATTTGTGAACCGCCACAGTTCGGGTGTCGGCAACAATGAATAGCGCAGACATTCGTGTTCGCCGAGCTCCGCCGGATGTCTCGGCGCACCCATTACGTCGATATAGGTTGGCGCAGCGACGATGTAAGTTTTGACGTCACGCAGTTTTCGCGCCCTCAAACTACTGTCGGGCAGCGCAGCGATGCGCAACCCAATGTCGAACCCCTCGCCGATGAGATCAACTTTCGCATCGCTCAAATGCATGTCTATGCTGACCCCTCGATAGGCACATAGGAAATCTGCTACTACCGGCCCGACGTTTGACAAGCCGAAGCTCATCGGCACAGCCAATCGCACCAACCCTACAGGTTCAGACGCTTCGTCGCGCGCTGCCTCTTCTGCAGCCTGCCCCTCGGCAAGAATTGCCTTTGCATGCTCGACCAATTTGGCCCCGCTGTCTGTTAGCGCAAGTCGGCGGGAGGTCCGGTGAAACAAAGGGGCACCCACCTGTGTTTCTAGGCGCGTGATCGCTTTCGACACCGTAGCTTTGGAAATACCCAAGGAGTTTGCGGCTCCGGTAAAGCTCTTATGCTCGACCACACAGCCGAAAATGCTCCACGCTTCAAAATCAGGCAGTCTCATAAATGGAAACAATATGTTTCCAACGTTTCTATTTCAATACCAATTCTAAAGCCTATCTACAGTTCATGACATCCATCCTCGTTGAAGGAGTGACAATATGACTGATACCAAAACGAAAATCGAAGTTCGTCCGTTCGCAAGCTTAGGCGCGGCAAATCACGGTTGGCTCGATGCACACCATCATTTTTCTTTCGCCGAATATTATGATCCCGCCCGCATGAATTGGGGAGCTATCCGCGTCTGGAATGATGACATCATCCAGCCTCAGTCCGGCTTTCCTCCGCATCCGCATGCCGACATGGAAATCGTCACATATGTTCGTACAGGGGCGATCACCCACAAGGACAGCTTGGGAAATGAAGGTCGCACTGAAGCTGGCGACGTTCAGGTTATGAGTGCCGGAAGCGGGATTCGCCACGCCGAATATAATCTGGAAAATGAAGCTACGACGTTGTTCCAGATATGGATCATGCCAAACCGCACAGGTGGCTCGCCAAGCTGGGGAGCAAAACCTTTCCCAAAGGAAAGCCGGTCGGGCACTTGGCAAGTCCTTGCCAGCGGCATCGAAGGCGACACGGACGCGTTACCCATCCGCACAAATGCTCGCGTCGTCGGTGCAACAATCAAAGCCGGTAAAAGCTTGTCCTATGAGGTAGGTGCAGGCCGCTACGCTTATCTTGTTCCTGCTACAGGTGCGATTGAAATAGACGGACATCGCGCAAATGCCCGTGATGGCGTCGCAATCAAAGAAGGCCAGATCACCGTGACGGCCCTTGAAGATGCAGAAATAGTGCTCGTCGACTCCCAATAACATCAACAAGCCCCAACCGATCAGGGAAGGGGGCAATTTTTATAAAAAGGACATCTCCCATGACAAAAGTTCTTGTTCTCTATTATTCCAGCTACGGCCATATTGAAACGATGGCGGAAGCGATTGCAAATGGTGCGCGCGGCGCCGGTGCTGAAGTCACTGTAAAGCGAGTTGCGGAAACGGCCCCTTCCGAAGTAGCGCAGGCGGCGCATTTCAAGCTCGACCAAAAAGCCGAAATTGCCTCTGTCGACGAACTCAAAAACTACGACGCCATCATTGTCGGCACAGGCACCCGCTTTGGCCGGATGTCTAGTCAAATGGCGAGTTTTTGGGATCAGGCAGGCGGTGTCTGGATGCGCGGAGAGCTTAATGGAAAGGTGGGCGCTGCCTTTACCTCGTCTGCCACCCAGCATGGTGGTCAGGAAACCACATTGTTCTCAATCATCACAAACTTGCTGCACTTTGGAATGACGATCGTTGGCCTCGACTACGGCTTTGCCGGCCAGATGCGCAACGATGAAGTGACCGGCGGCGCGCCTTACGGTGCTACAACGATAGCAAATGGGGATGGTAGCCGTCAGCCCAGCGAAACAGAACTTGAAGGGGCACGCTATCTGGGCAAGCGCGTCGCGGAAACGGCAGCAAAGCTGATTGCATAACTCATGATAAGGCAACCCTCCCTATTTTTGTCGCATGGTTCGCCCATGATCGTTCTGGACAAAAGTCCTGCCAGGACTTTTCTTGAAGGATTGGCGGAGGAGTTGTCTTCTAAACCGGAAGCGATCGTTGTGATATCAGCTCATTATGATGCGCCTGTCACATCAATCACTTCCGGTCTGCATCCTTCTACAGTCTATGACTTCGGCGGCTTTCCGCCTGCACTCTACGAGATGGTTTATCCAACGCCTGGTGCACCTGATCTTGCGAACCGTATCCAAAACATGTTGCAGTCGGCAGGCATACCAAGTCGGTTGGACAGCGAGGATGGATTCGATCATGGCACGTGGACGCCGCTGTTATTGGCTTGGCCCGCAGCGGACATACCTGTTGTACAGATATCGATTAACGAACGGGGCAGCCCGCAATCCCACTATGACCTCGGCGTCCAACTTGGCGCTTTGCGTGACGAGAATATCCTGATCGTCGGTTCCGGTTCGATGACCCACAACCTCAGCGCCTTCTTCAGAGGCAACTTCAGCCATAATGCACCAACCGAGCCCTGGGTGATTGAATTTCTCGATTGGCTGGAAACGAAATTGATATCAGGTGACCATGCCGCAGTCCTGCGCGCAATCAACGAAGGACCGTACGGCTCCGACAATCACCCCACGATGGATCACATCCTACCGCTCTTTGTGGCTCTTGGTGCGGGCGGCGTCGAGGGTAAAGCCCACAAGATGCATCACAGCGTCGACCATGCGGTCCTGGCGATGGACATGTGGCGTTTCGACTAGATTGACAGGCCAGCGCCTCGTAAAGGCATCATACATGGCCTACAACTTGCCCGAAGATCTTATCGAAGAAACATTTCTCGCCTCAACCGGACCGGGTGGGCAGAATGTGAACAAAGTCGCGACGGCTTGCCAGTTGCGGGTCGATGTCTTTGCCCTCGGCCTTGAACCTTATGCGTTCCGGCAGTTAAAAATTCTGGCTGGCAGTAAAATGACGTTGGCAGGCGAATTGATTGTCACGGCGCGTAACCACCGCACGCGCGAGGCAAACCGGCAGGAGGCGCGTGACCGGATTGTCGAACTGATCGACCGCGCCCATATTCGAAAGCCGCGCCGTGTGGCGACAAAGCCGAGTAAAGCTGCAAAGGCACGACGTGTCGATGCAAAAAAGGGGCGGTCCACCATCAAGAAAAATCGCGGCAAAGTGAGTTTCGATTGAACTGTTGACCAAAGAAAATCCGGTTTGGCGGAGCGGATATTGGTAGGAAACTTTCCTTGCTTCTTTTAGAGGGACGCCATGTTCGAATTTGCAATCAACTCTGCCGCCCCGAAATATGAACTCTATCGTGAACTGGTACGTTCAGCAGATGCGTTGACCGATGGCGAACCCGATGCCGTTGCGAATATGGCCAATGTTGCTGCATTGCTTTGGGAATATCTTCCGGACGTCAACTGGACCGGATTTTACCGAATGGTTGGCACAGAGTTGGTTCTGGGCCCGTTCCAGGGAAAGGCCGCATGTATCCGGATCGCTATCGGTGAAGGCGTTTGCGGCGCGGCGGCAGCCAGCGGTGAAACACAACTGGTCAAGGACGTTCATGCCTTTCCAGGCCATATAGCGTGTGACGCCAATAGTGCGTCAGAACTTGTCGTGCCGGTCAAGCGCAACGGCGAAGTCATAGCCGTCATTGATCTGGACAGCCCATCACTTGGCCGCTTCGATGCCGACGATGCGGCAGGCATTGAGGCATTGGCTGAAATTCTGGCAAACCGGATTTAATCCGACTGCCTCATTTTGGAACAATGCCTTGTTACAACAAGCATTTTACATGCGTTGGATTCGCCAACCGGCGTAAAAAATGTTAATGACGCTTTAACCATTGGCACCGGCATTTCCCGGCGCACACGATGCTTGGGGAGTCATTAACTATGAGAACCGTTCTATTTGCAGGCGCTGCGGCCATCGGGTTATTTTCGACCGCACCTTCCTTTGCCGGCGAATCACCGGCACCGGCGGCGGTATCGGTTCAGAAGAAATCCACCGTGATAGTGAATCGGGCAGGGCCTGATCGCACGAGTGATTTTCGCGAGCCGGAATTCGGCCCTGAAATGCGGCCCAATGTGCAGGTGTACAACTGGAGTGACGATGCCGTATTCGCCGCACCAGATGGTTCAAGCTACAAATATGATGGCGAATGGGAAGGCAAATATGTCGATCCGCAAGGCCGCGTTTTTGAAGGCGACTGGAGCGGTCGCGTAACGCGACAGAACGGTGCGAGCTCAGCTTTCCCCGCCCCGCCGCCCCATGCACGGATGCCGCACGCCGAACCGGATTATGGCGATGATGGCGAAGGATATGAGGAAGAATATTATGAGGAAGGTGGCTATGCCGTTCCTCCAGGCTATGAAAATTATGAGCGTTGCCTGAAAAGCAATGGTGTCAAAGGCGCTGCCATTGGTGCATTGCTGGGCGGAGCGCTCGGCAACCGTATTGCCGGACGGGGTAATCGTACGGGCGGCACATTGGTGGGCGCGGGAATTGGCGGCCTGCTCGGCGCGGCCGTCGAAAAGGCCAATGACAAGTGCAAGCAACACCGACCACGTTATCCGCACCATTCTGGATATTATGGGCAGCACCATTATGGCTGGGGTGGTGGCTATTACTACTATCCGCAGGCGCCTATTGTAACCGTCACCATGCAGCCAACGGTGACGACCACGACCACGGTCACTGAAGAAGTCTATTATGAGACCGTGCGGGCGAAGCCGCGCAAAAAGATTGTCCGCAAATGGAAACCGAAACCACGTTGCGTATGCCGGTAAAGTAATTTGGGCCGCCGCCGCTACGCGGCGGCGGCTTGACCAACAGATTTTCGATTAAGTTAAGCCGTCTGCTCTGCGGCAGTGGGCTCGAAACGTTCCCATCCTTCGGGTCCGAGGCGCTCCAGAGGCGTGTAGCGGATTTTGTACTGCATGCGTGCCGCGCCTTCGACCCAATAGCCCAAATACACATAAGGCAGCCCCGCCGCCTTTGCGCGCATGATATGGTCAAGAATGATATAATTGCCGAGACCGAGCCGACCCTCGGCATCCGGATCGTAGAAGCTGTAAATCATCGAAAGACCATCCGCCTGTTGATCGGTCAGGCAGGCACCGACCAGTTCGCCCAAACGGCCGAACCGACCGGGCGTACGATATTCGATAACATTGCTGCGGACGGGTGACTGTTCGACCATATCGGCATAGTCCATATCGTCCATATTGGTCATTCCGCCGACAGGATGCCGCTTGCCGAGATAGCGGCGCAGCAGATCATATTGCTCGGACGTCGACCAGGGCCGGCACGCACTTACCACTAGATCGGAATTGCGGCGGATTATCCGGCGTTGCGTAGTATTAGGCTGAAAATCATTGGTGAGTACGCGCACCGACACGCAGGCTTTGCAGTCGATACAGCTTGGGCGGTAGGCAACATTCTGGCTCCGCCGAAAGCCGATCCGGCCAAGTGCATCATTCAATTCGTCGGCATGTGGACCGTTCAGTTCGGTGAATACCTTGCGTTCTGTCTTACCTGGCAGGTACGGGCACGGGCCGGGGTTAGTGACAAAAAAACGAGGAAACCGAACGGGTGCGCTCATCGAATAAAGATCCTCAAGACCTAAATGTTGGTGAATTATTTACCCTGTATGCACCGATGTCAGTAATGTGAAAAGAGCATTTACCATGAAAGTTGTAAACAGACCTCTACTTGTTCAGTTCCACGCGCTCCACAAGATACCCTGCACCGTTCAAACCATCCACAAGCCCTTGTAATTGCTCGGCATCTCTTGCCTCGCACTCAATGTCGGTAATCAAGCCTTTGGCGGGGAGAGTCGTAAAGATTCGCTGGTGGTAAATCTCGATTATATTGACGTTATGCTCATTAAAAAGGCGCATAACTTTATACAAGGCACCAGGGCGATCCTGAAGAGTGAGGCGCAAGCGTGCCAGCCGTCCCGAACGGGCAAGGTCACGCAAAAGAACATTTGCCAACAACCGCGTGTCGATGTTCCCGCCGCACAAAACCACGCCGACATTTTTGCCGGCAAAAATTTCGGGATTGGCCATTACCGCGGCAAGTCCGGCTGCACCGGCACCTTCCACAACGGTCTTTTCAATTTGCAGAAGCAGGCTGACCGCAGTCTCTAACTGCGCCTCGCTCACGAGAACAATATCGTCGACGAGATCGCGAATGACTTCGCTCGTAAAACTACCGGGAACCTTAACCGCAATGCCTTCGGCAAGCGTGTCGCCTTCACAAGGCAATTGCTGGTTCTTCAGCAACGCATACATTGACGGATATAACTCTGCCTGCACACCGATCAGGCCGATATCCGGCTTTAACGCCCGCGCTGCCGTGCCCATACCGGACAACAACCCGCCACCTCCGATTGGGACGACAAGCATATCGAGTGCATCTATGCTTTCCAGCATTTCGAGCGCTACCGTTCCCTGCCCTGCGGCAACATTGGGATCGTCGAATGGATGGACAAAGGTCAAACCCTTTTCAGCCTCCAAAAGCCGGGCATGCTTATAGGCATCGTCAAAAGTCTCGCCATGCAGAACCACTTTGCCACCGACGCTTTCGGTTTGCATAACTTTTACGGTCGGTGTCGGAATAGGCATTACAATAGTTACCGGGATCCCGAGGCGGGTGCCATGATAGCTAAGACCTTGGGCATGGTTGCCAGCAGATGCCGCAATCACGCCCTTGGATCGCTGCTCATCGGTCAACAGCAACAAGGCGTTCAGCGCACCCCGTTCTTTGTACGCAGCGGTGAACTGGAGATTTTCGAACTTCAGATAGATGTTCGCACCCGTCAGTTTGGAAAGCGTCTGGCTGTGTAGAGTTGGGGTGGCCACAATGGAGTCACGAATGCGTTCATGGGCGGCGCGGATATGATCGAGTGTTAGTAAGTGTGACATGGTGCCCGCGCACTATCCTATCTGGCGCTTGCTGCAAACACAGATTACAGCACACCCATGACTAGAATAGCTTTCATCGGTTTGGGCGTCATGGGCGGCCCGATTGCACGACATCTGAAACAGGCAGGGCATGAGCTGACGGTTTATAACCGCTCGCGTGCTAAGGCGGAGGCGTGGGTTGCGGCCCATGGCGGTACATTGGCTACATCGCCTGCGGAAGCGGCGCGCGCATCCGAGGTTGTCATTTCCTGCGTAGGCACTGACGATGATTTGGCCGGTGTTACGCTGGGACGCGATGGGGCCTTTGCCGCTATGGCGAAAGGAAGCCTGTATATCGACCATACAACAGTGTCGGCGCGTATAGCACGACAATTGGGCGTCGAGGCCAAATCGCGCGGACTGCTCGTGGTCGACGCGCCTTTGACCGGCGGGCAAATCGGTGCCGAAAATGGAACATTGTCGATCATGTGTGGTGGCAGCGAAGCATCAATGGATGCCGCCCGCCCGATCATGGAGCCCTATTCAAAGCGCATCGTCCATGTGGGCGGGCCAGGAACCGGACAGACAACAAAAATGTGTAACCAGATCGCCTTTGCGGGCGTTATCCAGTCGCTATCCGAAGCCTTGCGCTTCGCCCAATCCGCCGAACTGGATATCGGCAAGGTCTATGAAGCCATCTCGGGCGGTGCTGCGCAAAGTTGGCAAATGGACAATCGTTGGGCCACGATGGCCGAAGACAAATTCGACTTCGGTTTTGCAGTGGATTGGATGCGCAAGGATCTCGGGCTCGCTTTTGAAGAGGCACGTGCTCTGGGCGCGACTTTACCGATTACAGCATTGATTGATCAATTTTACGCCGATGTACAGCAGATGGGCGGCGGCAGGCTTGATACCAGCGCAATCGTAAAGCGGTTACCCAAGGGATGATAAAGACCATGCGCACCCGATTTTTATTAGGCACATTATGTGCACTTTCCGCTTTTTTTGTAACTGCGCCTGCAAACGCAGACGGTCTTGTCGAAAATGTAAATGGCATCACGCTTGATGCCGACGGCAAGGTCATCCGGTTCAATGCAATTCTGATTGGCAAAGACGGCAAGGTAACCGAGCTTTTAACCAAAAAGGACAAACTGCCACCCAAGCTCGATTTTCGCCATGATGGCAAAGGCGCCACGATGTTGCCGGGCCTGATAGATGCGCATGGCCATGTCATGGGGCTTGGTTTCCAGTTACTTACTCTGGATCTGTCGGGTACCAACAGCCTTGCGGAAGCGCAGGCGGCTATCCGGGAATATGCCGCCAAAAATCCTGATCGCCGCTGGATTATCGGAAGGGGATGGAATCAGGAAAAATGGGGTCTGGGCCGTTTCCCCACTGCGGCCGATCTCGATGTCGCCGTCGGCGACCGACCTGTCTGGCTGGAACGTGTTGATGGGCATGCCGGCTGGGCGAACAGCTTCGCGATGGAGATTGCCGGTGTGACCGCGGCATCCAAATCACCACCTGGCGGGCGGATCGAAATGGCGGGTGGCAAACCCACTGGCATTTTCGTCGATGCAGCCTCAGAACTGGTCGGCAAATTTGTACCCGTTCCCAAGCCTGCCGAACGGGACATTGCCCTGGGCGAAGCACAAAAGAAGCTTCTCTCACAAGGTATCACGGCAATCGCCGACATGGGCACGTCGTTGGAAGACTGGCAAAGTTATCGCCGGGCAGGCGACGGCGGCTGGCTTTCGATACGCATATTTGGTTATGCGGGCGGCATAGAAAATATGGTTGCGATTGCGGGACCAAGGCCAACCCCCTGGCTCTATGACGACAAGCTGCGTCTGGGTGGCGTAAAACTTTATCTGGATGGCGCCTTAGGCAGCCGCGGTGCTTGGCTCAAAAAGCCATATGCGGATGCTCCGGGTCAGACCGGACTGCAATTTCTTGCAAGCGCCGAAATCCGCAATTTGATGGTGCGTGCTTCGATGGACGGCTTTCAAACGGCAATCCACGCTATTGGCGATGCGGCCAACGCAGAAGTAATCGGCGCAATCGAAGAACTTTCGGAAACGTACAAGGACGACCGCCGCTGGCGTATTGAGCATGTTCAGATTGTCGATCCCATTGATCTTCAGAAGCTTGGCAAGCATGGAATCATATCCTCCATGCAACCTGTACACCAGACATCGGATCGTATCATGGCAGAAGCGCGATTGGGCCGGGAGCGGCTTAAAGGGGCCTATGCCTGGCAATCCATCGCGAAAGCAGGCGGCAACCTGGCTTTCGGATCGGATGTTCCCGTTGAATCTGCTGATCCCTTCGCCGGACTCGCAACGGCAATGACGCGCGAAGACGCAGCCGGACAACCTTTTGGCGGATGGCGTCCTGAAGAACGCGTCTCCCGGGAACAAGCCCTTGCAGGTTTTACAACAGGAGCGGCATTTGCTGCTTTTGCCGAGGGAAAGGTCGGTTCACTCACCCCCGGACATCATGCGGATTTCATATTGATAAATGTCGACCCCTTGCTTGCAAGCCCGGCGGAACTGCGTAAAGCAGTTGTGTCCGAAACTTGGGTTGGCGGAAGACCCGCTTATCAAAGCTCTGCAGCAACCGCCGCGCAGAATATAAAAGATGGAGAGAGACGATAATGGCACGTGCATGGACTTTGGCTAGCCGTCCTGCGGGACTTCCCAACGACAGCAATTTCGCAATGGTCGAAACACCGGACGCTCCGCTGGCCGACGGCGAATTTCGCGTGACGAATAGCTGGCTGTCGGTCGACCCCTATATGCGGGGGCGGATGAACGATGCAAAAAGCTATGCGGATCCATTCCAATTGGGTGAGCCCATGACGGGCGGAGCCGTTGGTACTGTCACCGACAGCCGAAATGCCGATTTTCCGGTCGGCGCCAAGGTTTTGCATATGGGAGGCTGGCGCGACTCTGTGGTACTGGGAGGCGGCACCACTTCGCCCGCAGGAATGCCTCCTGTCCGGCTACCTGAATTGGGCGTGCCCGACCAACACTGGCTCAGCGTTATTGGAATGCCGGGCGGAACAGCTTGGTTCGGGCTACTTAAAGTCGCTGAGGCAAAGGCTGGAGAAGTTGTATTTGTGTCGGCAGCAGCTGGTGCCGTTGGCTCGACAGTTACACAAATCGCAAAGGCGAAAGGCATGAAGGTCATCGGCTCTGCAGGTGGCGCCGACAAATGCGCCTGGGTCAAGGAGCTCGGCGCGGATGCGGTTATCGATTATAAGGCCGGTAAAGTGCTGCCCCAATTGATGGCTGCTCTCAATGATTTGGGTGAAACGGGTATTGATGTGTATTTCGACAATGTGGGCGGCGAACATTTTGATGCTGCGCTGGCCACTTCGCGCGAATGGGCTCGTTTCGCGATATGCGGGATGATTGATGTCTACAACGACTTCAAGGCACAACCTATGCAGTATCTGCCGATGATCATCGGCAAACGCGTAACCATCAAAGGGTTTTTGTACCCTGATTTCTACGCACAGGTGCCGGAGTTCAACGCCGACATGGCCCAGTTGATCACATCAGGCGCCGTTACCGGTCGCGAAACAGTGAAAGAAGGTCTGGAGAAAACTCCCGAGGCATTTCTGGGACTTTTCAGCGGCGAAAACACGGGCAAAATGCTCGTAAAACTCTGAATTAAGTCTCTTTATACATAATCCGCCTGAATGAATGCTCGTCCGGGAGAGTTCCGGACGGGCGCTATTCCGTAACGTCAACTATTTGATTGTTGCACAATAGCATCACTCCCGAAATTTCGCGGAATTCCGCGCTGTAGCGCGATGACATTCGTATGCGCATTGGGTAGAAGGCATCAAAACAATTTAAAACAGGAGAGAAGATGATGTTGCGACGTGTGACCCCTATAAGCCACGCCCTCAGGTTATCAGCAGCGTGCATTGCACTTGCTATTCCTGGCGCAGTGTATGCACAGGAAGAACCTCAAGCCGAAGAAGCTGCTGCCCAAGACGACGAAATCGTCGTGACAGCACAAGGCCGTACCCAACTCTTGTCCGACGTTCCCGTCGCTATTTCGGCTGTAAATGCTGAAACGCTGCAGAATAGTGGCGCTAACGACATACGCCAGTTGAACCAGGTTGCTCCATCATTGCTGGTATCGTCAACCGGTTCGGAAGCAAATGGTTCGGCGCGTATTCGCGGTATCGGTACCGTCGGCGACAACCCCGGTCTTGAAAGCTCGGTTCCCGTTTTTATCGACGGTGTTTACCGTTCGCGTTCGGGCATCGGTCTGAACGAACTTGGCGAAATCGACCGTGTCGAAGTGCAGCGCGGCCCTCAGGGAACTCTCGGCGGTCGTAACTCGTCGGCGGGTCTGATCAGCATTTACTCGAAAAAACCGGAATTCAGCTTCGGCGGTAGCGGCGAACTGACCTATGGCAATTATGATTTCATGCGTGCCGCAGCCGGCTTTACCGGCCCAATCTCGGAACAACTCGCTTTCCGCGTTGATGGTGTTTACGTAAAGCGTGACGGTTTTTACCGCGACGATCAAACCGGTCGCGACGTCAACAATCGCGATCGCTATTTCCTGCGTGGACAGTTGTTGTTCGAACCGTCGGATGCACTTTCTGTCCGGCTGATTGCGGACTACACATTCCGTCAGGAAGAGTGCTGTGCCGCAACCTATGTCGATGGCACGGTCAATCCGTTCATCGGCAATCTGAACAATCCGTCGACGCCACTTAGCCCGCTGCAGACGACGGGTAACAACATCATCAATGTGTTGCGGGATTTGGGTCAGCCTCTGGCCGCCCTAAATCAGGGTTATGGCCGACTGATTTCAGTTAGCCCGAACCGCGTCTTTACAGGTGAGACCAAGGATTATGGCTTCTCCGGCCAGATCGACTATGATCTCGGCGGAGCGACCTTGACCTCGATTACCGCCTATCGCCAATATCGTTCGGGTCAGGCTTCTGATACCGATTATAGCGAAGTCGATATCCTGTTCCGCGCACCGAGCGACGATGCCTATCGCCAGTTCCACACCTTTACGCAGGAACTCCGCCTGCAAGGTGAAGCCTTTGGCGGGAAGCTCGACTGGCTTGTTGGCGGTTTCTACGCCAACGAAAAGCTAACCGTTCGCGACAATCTGCGTTTTGGTAACCAATATGGCCGCTTTGCGAACTGCCGTATCATTTCCGGTGGCGGCCTAGCCTTTGCCTACAGCCCGACATCGCAAAGCTGTATCAACCCGGCCCTGCGCCCGACCGTTTCGGGTGCTCTGGGTGCAGCAGGTCCGCTTGTTCTGGCCGCTCTGGATCGCCTCGACACCATGAACAATGTCGGGACGACCAACGACCGCTATTTCCAGAATGGCACCAACTGGGCGCTGTTCACGCACAATATCTTGCATATCACCGATACGCTCGATCTGACGCTTGGTCTGCGGTACACGTCTGACAAGAAGAAGTTCAATGCCACATTCGGTAATGACAATACAATCTGCACGGCCAACCAGGCGGCGCTTAGTTCGCTCCTGACCACGCCGCTTGCTGCTACGGCCGGAGGAATCATCGGACTATCCTGCCAGGGCAACTCGACCGCAGAACTTAACGGCGTTTCTATCCGGGATAAGCGGAGCGAGGACGAGTTCACCGGTACCGCCATCTTGTCGTGGAAACCGACCGACGATCTGCTGCTCTACACCAGCTTTGCGCGGGGTTATAAAGCAGGCGGCTTCAACCTTGACCGTTCGGCACTGAAATCCCCGATTGCGACCTTCGCCTCTGTGGGCGGAGCGCAAGCGCTGGTAGGCAATCTGCAGTTCGATCCCGAACTGGTCGACAGCTATGAAATCGGCGCGAAATATTCGACCGGACCGCTCAGCGTCAGCTTGTCGGCTTTCCGTTCGGATTTCAGCAACTTCCAGCTCAACACCTTCAACGGAACCGTATTCCTAGTGCAAACCATCAATGGCTGCTCAACAAGCCTCGGAGGTGCGGATCGCGACTTGAGCTCGGCAACGGGTGCATGTGCGGCTGGTGATGTCGGTTATGGCGTTCGTGCCGAAGGCTTCGAATTGGAAGCATCGCTGGTTCCAGCCCGTAACTTCCGCGTTGCGGCTGGCCTGACCTACTCGAACACGGCCTATCGCAACAATCTGGTCGGCAATAAGTCGGGTGCCCCTCTGGACGCTGCACTGCGTAAGCTTCCGGGCGACAATCTGTCGAACGCGCCAGAGTTGGTTGCCACGTCCAGCGTGACATGGACTCCTGAAATCGGAAGCAGCGGCCTGACCGGCCTGTTCTATTTCGACGGACGTCTGACAGGCGACTATAACACCGGTTCCGATCTCTTCCCGCAAAAGGAGCAAGATGGTTTTGCGGTGTTTAACGCCCGTATCGGCCTGCGTGGTCCCGATGAAGCGTGGGGCATTGAACTTTGGGGTCAGAACATCTTCAATCAGGATTATGCGCAGGTGGCATTTAACACGCCATTCCAGGCAGGAACCACCTCGGCTCCGTTCGTGGATCCGCAATATCCCGGTGGTCGCCAGCTCTTCTCGCAGTTCCTTGCCGAGCCTCGCACATATGGGATCACATTGCGCGGCAAATTCTAAAGATCGCGAATAGCACTACAAAAAAAGGCCCGCAGCGATGCGGGCCTTTTCTTTATCAGCATTTCAAAAACTTCTAGCTACCGAAACCTACGCTCAGGAATCCGGGCATCGGACCGTTCCAGCCGTCATCGCCCACCACCGCGTCGGGCGCTGGCGCTGGCTTGGACTTCGCACGCGCGGACTTCGGGGCATCCGGCTTTGTGGCACGGGGCGATTTCGCCTCTTCTTGCTTTTCGACCTTATCCTTAGGGGCTGCCGCTTTGCGTCCGCGTTTGGCGGGCGCCTTTTCATCTTGTTCCGCAGCAGGCGCTTCGACCTTGCCAAGGCGGGTGATCTTGTTGCCAATCAGCTTTTCGATATTCTCGATTGCTTCCTCGTCCGCTTTGGTGACGAAGGTAAATGCCCGGCCTTTCGCCCCTGCCCGTCCGGTGCGGCCGATCCGGTGCACGTAATCATCGGGGTGCCAGGGCGCATCAAAATTGAAAACATGGCTCACGCCTTTGACATCAAGTCCGCGCGCCGCAACATCGGACGCGACCAGATAATCGATATCGCCGTTCTTGAACGCTTCCAGTTGTTTCTGGCGTGTGGCCTGATCAATGTCGCCATGGATCTCGCCCGATCGCATTCCGTGCCGTTGCAAGCTGGTATTCAATTCGCGAACGGTTGTTTTACGGTTGCAGAAAATGATCGCATTCGATGCATTTTCACTACGAATAAGGTCGCGCAACACTTCCCGCTTTTTCATCGGCGCCACATTGACGAGGAATTGTTCAATATTGGTGTTGGCCGTGGCGGGGCGTGCCACTTCGATATATTTCGGGTTCGACAAAAACTTGTCGGCCAGTTTCTTGATAGGCGGCGGCATTGTTGCCGAAAACAGTAATGTCTGCCGTGTCGTGGGCAACTTAGTGCAGATATGTTCGATGTCGGGAATGAAGCCCATATCGAGCATCCGGTCGGCCTCGTCGATCACGAGCATCTCGCACCCCGTCAGCAAAATCTTTCCGCGTTCGAAAAGGTCCATGAGGCGGCCCGGCGTCGCGATCAGAACATCGACACCCTTTTCAAGTGCCTTTACCTGATCACCCATTTGCACGCCGCCAATAAGCAGCGCCATCGAAAGCTTGTGATATTTTCCATATTTTTCAAAATTTTCAGCCACCTGGGCCGCGAGTTCCCGGGTAGGTTCCAAAATCAGGCTTCGCGGCATACGGGCACGGGCGCGACCGTTGGCGAGCACATCAATCATGGGCAACACAAAGCTGGCGGTTTTTCCTGTTCCGGTTTGCGCAATGGCGATCAGATCGCGCATCATCTGCACTTGAGGGATAGCAGCGGCCTGTATGGGGGTCGGCTCATCATAGCCAGCCTCGGTAACGGCCTTCAATAATTCATCAGACAAGCCGATATCGGCAAAACGCATATAATTGTTCCGGAAAAGCGAAAAAGGCCAAACAACGCAGCCGAAACGCGTCTTGGCTTGCGCGGCCTTTGGTCTGCCGGGGCACAAATGTCAAGGAAATTGGCGGTATCGGCTATGCTGGTCAGCGCGGAACAAGCAGGCGGAACTTATCGACCTCGCACTTTGCGCCCGTGCGGGCGTGCAACATGTCACGGTCGACACACAGCTTCCCGTCATAGGGTCGCTCCATATAGGCACCGGCGTAAAATTCGCGGGCCAGACATCCATCGCCGAGATAGGCGCGGATCAGCACACCATCACGGGTCAAAAGTTCGAGCGTATCCTTTGTCCCCGGACGTGACCCTGCGAGCTTGTCGATCCACAGGCACTTGCCGATCTTTTGCTCTTTATATTTTACGACCAACGGCTTTTTCGCTTTGGCAGCAGGCGCACTTATCGGTGCAAAAGACTGGCTTGGAAGACGAACGATAACGCGCTGGTCGACACGAACCTGATAAAATCGGTCCTTTAACCGCAGGATCGGAGCGAAGGCATTATCCGAAGGCACAACTTCGATTTGCGCCAGTGCATCCCGCGACACCGTCGTCAAAGCAATTCCCAAGACTATGATGGACAAGGCAATGCGCAAAAGTGAATCCGGTATCGAGTTGAAGTTCGGACGGCTTTAGCCGATAGGGTTGAACAGGGTATGAATTGGGCAAGTCCGGGCCGCTGTCAATGATTTGGAACAGGTTGTGGCAAATATAGATGTTTTGTCGGAATTGAAGGATTTTTTGGGGCCTAAAGGGTTTAATGACGACCCGCATGCTATGGCGCCGTGGCTGACAGATTGGCGTGGTCGCTATACCGGTCGTGCTGCAGCGCTGGTTTCCCCCGCGAATACGCGCGAAGTTGCGGAAATTGTCCGATGGGCGGCACGGCACCGGACCGCAATTGTACCGCAGGGCGGGAATAGCGGCATGGTCGCAGGCGCTACCCCGGACGGCAGTGGCAACCAGATTATCCTGTCCCTGCGTCGTATGGACAAGATACTCGCCTTCGATACCGACAACGGGCTGGTCCATTGCCAGGCGGGTGTCATTTTACAGAATCTGCATGAAGCCGCTTCGGCGAAAGGACGTCGTTTTCCCCTGACACTGGGCGGAAAGGGATCAGCCACAATAGGCGGGCTCGTGTCGACAAATGCCGGCGGCACGCAGGTTCTTCGGCATGGCACAATGCGTCAGTTAGTAGCCGGTATAGAGGCCGTCCTTCCAGACGGATCGATTTATGATGGCCTGTCACCGCTCAAAAAAGACAATCGGGGTTATGACCTGAAACATCTGCTGATCGGTGGCGAAGGAACTATCGGTATTGTGACATCCGCAATTGTTCAAACCGTACCCGCCTTGGTAGACCGCTGCGTCGTCTGGGTTGGGGTCAACAGCCCTGATGATGCCTATCGCCTTCTTTTGTTCATGCAGACACAGGCGCGCGAAAAGCTGGAAGGATTTGAGATACTTCCGCAGAGGGCCCTCAACGCAGTTATAAAGCACATTTCGGGCACAAGAGCCCCTCTGGAAACCGAACACCGCTGGCATGTGCTTATGGAACTCGTGCAGGATGACCCGAGCCAGACTGCGCCCGCAACGCTTGCAACCAATTTGCTCGAGCAAGCAATTGAAGCCGCATTGATCCAGAATGCTACCCTGGCCAGTAGTGAGGCACAGGCCGAAGCCTTCTGGAAAATTCGCGACTCGATCGCAGAAGCGGAGCGTGCCGAAGGCCCCGCGCTGCAACATGATATCAGCGTCCCGGTCGCCGCGATGTCCCGCTTCATTATCGAAGAATCGCCGGTAATTGAGCGAGAATGGCCCGGGACAAAAACCGTGGCCTTTGGTCATCTCGGGGACGGAAACATACATTTTCATGTCAAGGCACCGCCGGATGTCGATACAGCCCATTGGTACGCAACGGACGGAAAGGCGATAACATCCCATATCTATGACCGCGTTCTCGCCTATGCGGGCTCTCTTTCTGCTGAACATGGCATTGGCCAGGCAAAAATAGCGGAGTTTGCACGTTTGACGGACCCAACACGCCTATCCGCCTTGAAAGCCATCAAGAATGCTTTCGATCCGTTGGGCATCATGAATCCGGGAAAACTTGTTCCACTTGCGTAAATGCCCCTGTCCGCCTAAAGCGCCGCATCAAATTTTTGTCGCAATAACAACATATGGAGTTTCCGATGGCCACCGCGCCCCAAGCCGCTAACTTGCCGCTTCTTTACAAGGACCTAGTTCCTCTCAACAGCAATGAGCATGCGACTTGGAAGTCGCGTATGCTTGAAAATGCGAAGTTCATGGAAGGCCAGCACGCCATTCCGCTGACGATCGAGGAATTTGTTCCCGCATCGCGGAATTATCCGATCATCTTTTCGGCGTCGGACAATCCTGTTCCTTTGGTTCTCATGGGTATGAATGAGGGCGTAAATACCTTCATGAACGACGAAGGCCAGTTCGACCGCCCGGTTTATGTGCCCGCCTATATTCGCCGCTATCCTTTCATGCTGGCAAAGCTGCGTCCCGACACGGACGAACTGTCGCTTTGCTTTGACCCCACATCGGGCGCTGTTGGTGAATTTGACGAAGGTACGCCTCTTTTTGAAGGCACGCAGCCTAGCGAAAACACCAAAGCCATTTTGAAATTCTGCGAAGATTTTGAAAATGCCGGTGCACAGACCCACGCTTTTGTTGAAGAACTGCAAAAGCTCGACTTGCTGATGGATGGCGAAGTTTCGATCCAGCAGGAAGGTCTTGAGAAGCCTTACATCTATCGCGGCTTCAAGATGGTTGATGAAAACAAACTGCGTGAATTGCGTGGTGATGCGGTTCGCAAGTTGAACCAGAACGGCATTCTAGCCCTCATCCATGCACATCTCTTCTCGCTCCAGCTGATGCGCGAAGTATTTGCGGTTCAGGTAGCCCAAGGTAAGGTGCCGCAAGTGACGGAATTGCCAACCGGTTGATTTTAGGTTTATCATGCCGTCACTTCGTTTCTTGAGGGGGAGTGACGGCATGACAAAATATAGCAAAACCGCCATTGCGTTGCATTGGATCATCGCAATTCTGATTGTTGCCAATGTAGCTTTGGCAAGCATGGCCGAAGATCTTCCGCGTGCGGCACGCGCCGCTTACATGGATCCGCACAAAGCGATCGGCATATCAATATTGGCGCTATCCGTATTCCGCCTGTTTTGGCGCATCGGGCACAAGCCGCCTCCCTTGCCAGAAAAACTAACTGGATGGCAAAGCACGCTTGGGAAAGCGGTCCACGCGCTTTTCTACTTTCTGATCATCGCTGTCCCTGTCACGGGCTGGCTCATGGTATCTGCGAGCCCTGGCGCACCGCCCGTCGATTTCTTTGGTCTGTTTACGGTCGATCTACCCGTTTCAGACAGCAAAGCCCTGTCGGGCGTCGGTCATGAAGGTCATGAAATTCTAACCAAGCCGCTGGTAATTCTGATCTTCCTTCACATTCTGGCGGCGCTCAAGCATCAGTTTATCGATCGGCTTCCTTTCCTGCAGCGAATGTTCCCTTAAGTTGATCTAGACAACTACCCGGGAACAAGCTCCCCCGGAACATGTCTAATATCGATGTTCAGTGAGCGCCAGGGCTTGGGTAAAGAGCAGATCACGTGCGTCATCGCCCAGCATTTCGTGAAGCAACCGTTCAAATTGTGGACGGTTGCGTAGCGATGCCCACCTTAGTGCCTGCACCATAACCATTTCATCCACACTTGGCGTAGCGCAGCATGGCCTATGTAACCCGAATGGTTCAGGCCAGATCTGCGTCATTGTTTCCATGAACAAACTGAAGCGGACCGCTCGCTGTTCAGAATGAAGATAGTTTAGCAACCTGCCATGGAGGTCCATGGCGGACTTGCGGAGAAGGCACCAACTGCGTGCGGCCAAAATGTAGCGGGCATCCGACGCCGGCATTTCCAAAAGTGTTAGCGGACGTTGGACGAACAGGTCGATGAGCATGAACGATCTCCTATAACTGTCATTTATTGATAATCATTCTCATTATCAATAAATATTTTCACAGTTCATTGCTCTTTGCTTGTCAGATGCTCTTTTTACCCCAACATCTGTAAAATATTCGTCGGTCAGACTTGATTTTGAAACATAACCTCCCCATTCTTGGTTCAGGACGGAAATATCCCCTCCCATTTTCGTCCTATGGGTGCCGTTAGGCGGCACCACCTCCCTGAACCTTGGCCACCCCGAATTTATTCGGGGTGGTTTTTTTATGGGCGGGAAGCGGCTTATTCCGCCGCGATCAGCGTTGAAGAGCCAAGAGCTTGCTTTGCCAAAGCACGAGCCAGATTGGCTACCAACAACGAAATGGAACCGAGAAGGTGAGTCGGTTCACGCAGGTTCGAATCGAGATAAAGCGAACGATCGACTTCCAACTGCAACGCATGAACATTGGATCGCGGTCGCGCATGACGGCGAAGGATATGTTCGCCGGAATAAGGATGGTTCAATGCCGCGCGATATCCCGACAGCCGGATCTGCTCCACCAAAAGCTCAGAAAAGGGTGAAGAACAACTCTGCCCGAAACGATCTCCCACCACGAACTGCGGCGGCGTACCACTCTGCGATTGCCGGATGGGTGGCATGCTGTGCAGATCAAGCAGAATAGCGACCCCGAATTTCGCGTGCATAAGCTTCAACAGCTCATCAATTTCGGCATGATAGGGCCGGTGGTAGCTTTCAATACGGGCGTTTATATCTGCCATCTCAAACTGGCATTTCCAGATATCTCCATCGCCAGCCAGTCGCCTTGGTACAAGGCCAAGTCCGCCACGCTGCTTGAGACCCGGCGCAGGATAATCCGCCGCGTTCGCACTTCGAACCATTTCCACGTCAAGGTCGCGCTCGTCCCGGTTGAGGTCGATCCAGGCCCTGGCCTTGTGCGCTACAATGGCAGGAATTCCACTGCCGACCGACGCACGCAGCAGAAGGTCGGCGTAACGATCCTCTAGTCGGATGAGCGACTCGCGCGGTAGCCTCAAAGACTGAAACACAATTTCCGGATAATCCCGACCAGCATGCGGAACGGACAGGAGAACGGGAAGCGACAATTGCTGTTTCCCGTAAACGGTAAATCCGTCCTTCTCCGTCATGGTCATTTCACATCGTCCTGCTACCTTATCGATGTCTTGGCACATTTTAGCGGTTTTGGTGTAAAAAATTAAAACTCTGCGGTTATGGGACAGCGATGTGATGCGCATTTGATTCCGCGCAGTAAGAAAAAGGACGTTCGATGACCCGTATTTTGCTTGCAGAAGATGAACAGGCAATGCGCGAATATCTGGCGCGGGCACTGGAGCGGTCCGGATATGAAGTTGTATCAGTCGACCGCGGAACAGAAGCGGCGCCTTTGTTGGAGAGCGAACATTTCGACCTGCTGCTGACCGATATTGTGATGCCGGAAATGGACGGTATCGAACTGGCGCGCCATTGCAGCAAGGTATCGCCGCAGACCGAGGTCATGTTCATCACAGGCTTTTCAGGCGTCGCATTGCGCGCAGGCGAGTCGATGCCCAATGCCAAAATCTTGTCCAAACCCTTCCATCTGAAGGATCTGGTGCTAGAGGTCGAACGTCTGTTCGCCAAGGAAAGCTTCGGCGAGCTTAAATAGGCTTGAATGATACGGCAAGCCCCGCTAGAGGCTGCCGCAGCGTGGGCGTATAGCTCAGTGGTAGAGCACTGTGTTGACATCGCAGGGGTCGCAAGTTCAATCCTTGCTACGCCCACCATTTTCCCCCTTATGTCAACTTTTGCTCGGCGCGTGCCCGAACCAGCGTTTATATGCCCGCGTGAAGGCGGACAATTCGCTATAGCCGAGCAGCAGGGCAATTTCGCTTAACGAGCGTTGGTCCTCCATAAAATAGAGCTTGCACAGATCCTGCCGCACAAGATCGACCAGTTCGCGAAAAGGATAATTTTCCTCCACCAATTTACGGCGCAAGGTGCGCTCGCTCATTCCGAATGATTTGGCCATTCGGTCCAAAGTCGGGGGCGATTTGTCGATTTCGGTGGAGAGATAGAAATAGCTATAGGCAAGATGCTGCCGCCCCTGCGCCATCCAGTCGGCCGGTTGCTGGTATCGTTGTATGGCCGCATCAAAAAGGCGCGGGTTTGCAAGGGGAGATGGCCGAAACAGCTGACGCGCTGCGATCTCCATGCGTGTTGTCGGCTTTGAGAATTCCACGGCACAACCGAAGGCAGCCTCATATTTCGCGACTGCAAATCTTGGCTTATGCTGAAAATGCAATGCGCGCAGCAATGGTCGTTCGCCCAATATCTGCCGCGATAACCGGGCATAGGTAGCCACCGAAAATTCAATCATCGGGGCATAAGGCACGACAAAGTCGGGGTGGCATTCCCATGTCAGAAAGGGCGGCTTGCCTGTCGGTTCGAATGTCGTGCGATATATATTCTGCCGCAAAATCTGAATACCGACATTTGCCTCGATAACCGATGCCAGATTTGCCTCGAGCCGTGTTGCGAAACCCAGATCCGAAAAATTCTGCATGGCGGCCTTTTCGCCGAGCCGCAAATGGATCGACGGGTCCTTGAAATGCTGTTCCACCACATTGAAAAAGCGTAACGCCAAGGGAGCCGAGAGGCGGCTGAGCGGGTTGCGCAGGCGAGCCTCGTCAATGCCTACGGCGGACAATAACGCCCGTTTGTCGCCCCCTTCGGCAACTGCCGCTCGCAATATACGAACAAGCAAGCTGGCAGAGATCGTGTCCGGCGCAAGCACTCGGGCGTCTTGCGATAAAGTTTTCACCCACCTGTATATGCGACTACTCCTGCATGCCGTAGCGGAAGGATTGAACATGCCCCGGAACCAAAGGCAAGTCCGATTTCGGAAGGCTTGCGGGGCAAAATATCTCTCGCTAAGCCCGCCTTATGAACCTAGCTGCCATTCTGGAACAATTCCAACCGAACGCGTCGAGCCATACAATTTCGATACCGCCCAGCTGGCATCAGGGGCGGACATCCTATGGCGGACTGAGCTCTGCCCTTGCCTATCAGGCAGCGAAATTGTCGGCAGAAGATCTGCCACCGTTGCAGTCCGCACAGATCGCATTTGTCGGTCCCCTGGCGGGAGATGTCGAGGTGACTGCGACCATATTGCGCAGAGGCAAGAACACGGCATTCGTGAAATCGGAAATCCGCAGTTCTGACGGTGTCGGATTGTCCTGCACCTTCATCTTCATGAACCGCCGCGCCAGTCATCTGGCCTATGAAGGACTCTCTCGCCCCGTTTTCCCACCAATTCCAGCCGACGAAAATGCGCGTAGTGGCCCACCAGAGTTTTTTACCGGGCATATGCAATATCCCGACAAAAGACTGGAGCTCGGCATGGCAACAAACCGTTTGTCGAGCTGGCACCGTTTTACCGAACATGACGGACTGGACCATGTGGCGGAACTGCTCTGCATCGGGGACGCGTTGCCGCCTTCGGCTATGGGGTTGATGACAGAAAAAGGCATGGTCAGTTCGATGAACTGGCAAATCAACATGCTGACCGATGCACCGGCAACCCGCAACGGCTGGTGGTTTCTTGAAAGTGAAACCCATCAGGCCGGCAACGGGGCCAGCAGCCAGTATATGACCGCATGGAACAGCGAAGGCCTACCTATGCTGACCGGAATGCAGTCTGTCGCGATTTTTGTCTAACGGGCCAGCAAGTCTCGCTCGGCCTGTGCAATATAATCCCGTGTGATCGGCAGGCTGCGGCGGTTGCGAATATATTGGATCTGGTAGTTGCACATCCCGCCAGATTCAAACGCAGCGGTCGCGCCGGCAAGATAGAACGTCCACATCCGGAAAAATCGCTCGCCATATTGGGCTTCGATAGCTTCACGGTGCGTGTGCACCCGTGCGTACCATTCGCGCAACGTCAGCGCATAATGTAGTCTGAGATTCTCGATATCGCTGTGAATCAGCTTCACCTGCTCGCTAGCGGCGAGTGTTTCCGACAAAGCTGGAATATAACCGCCCGGGAAAATATATTTGCGGGTGAATGCATCGGTCGCGCCAGGCTTTCCCATCCGCCCGATCGTGTGGAGCAACATCACACCATCATCTTTCAACAGATTGGCACAGGCGCGGAAAAAGGTTTCAAACTGGGGTACGCCGACATGTTCGAACATGCCCACCGAGACTATCCGGTCAAAATAGCCCGGCGCGCGTTTAGCGAGGACACGATAGTCCAGCAGTTCAAACCGGACCTTATCGGCCACCCCGGCCGCATCCGCCCGTTCCCGCGCGAGCTTCAGCTGTTCTTCACTGAGCGTGATCCCCAATACTTCGACATTCGCAACACGGTTGAGATAAAGCGCCATCCCTCCCCAGCCGCACCCAATGTCGAGCACTTTCTGTCCCGGCTGTAGGGCGAGTTTTGCTGCAATATGGGCCTTTTTGGCGAGTTGGGCGCGTTCAAGACTGTCGTCGGCTTCCGACCAATAAGCGCAGCTATACTGCATGTCATCATCAAGCCAGAGCCGGTAGAAATCGTTCGAAACGTCATAATGATGTGCGACATTCGCCTGGGAGTTTGCCAGCGAATTAAGCTGCGTGAACGGGCGTGCAAGATGCCGGATCCATTTGCGAAATGGCTTTGGATCACCGATTTCTCCGCCATTCTCCCACAGATTATTTCTCCGGATGATTTCGATGAAGCCCATGATGTCGTCATTGTCGATGGTCACATCGCCATTCATATAGGCTTCGCCCATTCCGAGCCTGGGGTTGAGCAGAATGCGCGAAATAGCTGACGACGACTTGATCCGCATCGTGACATCAGGCCAGCCGGATTGTCGCTCTCCATAACGGCTTTCTTCGCCTTTGTGAGACAGGATCGTGAGACTACCTTGCTTAATCCTGCCATTCAAAATGCGGTCGAGCATCGTCATTTTAGATATTCCTCGGGTTAAGTCCCCCCCTATTTCGTTGTTATCACGTCTATTGTTACGGCAGCATTTTGCAATTTCCCGCCTGAAGCAATCTTTATCTTTCTGCGGACCGTGGATTCTGCCCGCGCGCAAAGCGCAAGGCGAAGAACACCAGACCAATGACGACAAAAGTATCGACAAAGGTCGTGTAAAAAAGCCAACTGTCAGTCGTCAACAACTTGGCCGCAGCATAGTTCAACGCCGCCATGATGATTCCGATGCTTCCCATTGCAATGGCAAAACGCCCCGGATTCAGGTCGGAATAAGGCATATAGCGTGCAAGTCCTTTGCCGATATACGGTCCGCCGCGGATTCCGTCGATCAGGAATATGCCAGCCGCAATCAAACCCGTAATGGTACCTCGCAACTTTATCCATTCATCGTCGTTCAGCCATAACGCCAGACCTGCCGAAATACACAACATCGCGATTCCAAACAGCGCAAGGCCGCCGGTCACATCAATTTTGGTGACCCGCTGGAACAGCACCAATCCAATGCCGACAACCACGCCAACCATTGCGGCGGTTTGAAGGTCGGTCAATTTGGCGATCACGTAGAATAACAAGCCGGTCGCCACGTCTACCGCGAAGGGCAGCCTGTTTTCCTTCGCGAATACACCGCCATTCATCGGTGCACCTGATGTGCCCTGGGCCATTTTCAGACTAGCCGACAGACTGTTGTTTTCGGTTGCCGCATCCCGGTACTTTTCCGGATAGGCCGGCGTCTGTCCTTTGTGACTTTCATAGATGATCTGGCCATCCAGTCGCGCGACGATCCCTGTGGTCCAAATTCCGATATAGCCGAATTCCACTTCGACACTCCGTCCGTCGGGAAGTGAGGCTTTCAAAAAATGGTTGCGGACTGCGTCAGGCCCGAACACCGGAGTGCGGTCCGAGGCCTGCTCTACACCAAGCATGGAAAGCGATGAATGCAGCCCGTCCCCCTTTGCGCGGCTGACGACGGAAAAATCTATGCCGTCAACGCGGAAACGTCGGGTCGGGTATCGCCACCAGGTAAAGCTCATATGCTCAGCCGAGCGCCGCCTGCTTTTCTTCAGCCAGCCGGTCAAGTTCGGCGCGGCTCTTCTTTTCGCTCGAGGATTTCAGCTGACCACAGGCTGCCATGATGTCGCGTCCACGCGGCGTACGTATCGGTGCACTAATGCCTGCTTCAAAGATGATGCTCGAAAACCGCTTAATGCGTTCGGGATCGGAACATTCATAAATCGCCCCCGGCCACGGGTTGAACGGGATCAGATTTACCTTTGCGGGCAATTTATACTGCCGGATCAGGTTGATCAGTTCGCGCGCATCCTCGTCACTGTCATTCTTATCCTTCAGCATGACATATTCGAATGTGATCCGCCGCGCGTTGCTGACCCCGGGATATTCCGCACAGGCCCGCAAAAGTTCGTCCAGCCCATATTTGCGGTTGATCGGAACGATTTCGTCGCGAATTTCCTTGGTTACGGCGTGCAGCGACACAGCCAGATTCACGTTAATCTCTTCGCCGGCACGTGCCATCATGGGCACAACGCCGCTGGTCGACAAGGTAATGCGCCGCCGCGAAAGGCCCAGCCCGTCGCCATGCATAACGATCTTCATCGCGTCGCGGACATTGTCGAAATTATAAAGCGGTTCCCCCATGCCCATCAACACGATGTTCGTCAGCATACGACCGTCGGCGGTATAATGGCCGACGTCGTCATCTTCGTCATCTTCATCGGCGGAACTGGCCATATTGCCCTTGGGCCATTCACCCAGAGCATCGCGCGCCAGCATGACCTGGCCAACAATTTCGCCCGGTGTCAGATTACGCACCAGCCGCATCGTCCCGGTGTGGCAAAATCGGCAATTGAGCGTGCAGCCGACCTGACTGGAAATACACAGGGTCCCCCGGTCCGCGTCGGGAATGAAAACCATCTCAAAATCCTGTGCGTCGTCGGTCCGCAACAGCCATTTACGTGTGCCGTCGGAGGAGACTTGCGCCTCGACCACTTCCGGCCGGCCAATCACGAAACGGTCGGCAAGCCAAGGCCGCATTGATTTGGCAATATCGGTCATAGCCTCAAAGGAGGTTACGCCCCGATGGTAAATCCAGTGAAAAACCTGCTTAGATCTTAGCTTCGCCGCCTTTTCATCCAGTTGGGATTCTTCGAACAATTGCCGAATCTGCAAATGGCTAAGGCCAATGAGGTCAATTCGACCATCGGCACGCGGAGTGATGGCGCGCGGGGTTACGACAGGATCAATATGGCCGGGAATCTGCATGATGGCCGGGGATATAGGGATGTAGCCTGCAAATTGCTAGCGATGCTATTTGGCGGAGGTAACGCATCCTATCGCCGCCGCATCGATGGCGCTAGGTGCGCCGCGAAGCGAATAGGCGTCCACGATGGAACGCCCGTCGCGGCCAATGGATTCCACGCTCAAGGAGGTGGCGGAGCGGATGGCAGCGATGATGGCGAGATCCATCCGCCGATCCATTGCCCAGCCCGTATTACCCTCCGCCCGCAAACGGAAACGACGACCACCTGCACTCAGGGTAATGCCACTGTTGCTCGATCTCTCCCGGGAAAGCCGGACATAAATCTGGTGCGTAACATTGCGCTTTGGCCAGAAACCGATCGACAGAAACGCTTTGGCGGTTGGCTTTCCGGACGTTTCCTCGGGCGCTGCAATCGCATAGCAACGCAGAGGTGTGTCGTCGCGGAATGCGGCCCAGCTGTAATAAACTCCCAATCGATCTTTGGCCGCAAGGGGCGCGGCCAACACTGCGGCACCCAGCAGCCAGATGCGCAATCTCACGCCCGCTCCCCTGAACCTTCACCATCGATAATCAAATGCTCTTCGCCGTCGCGGATCATGACCATGCTGCCTTGCGCCAGGCTGGGGGCGATGGGCGCATCGAAGCGGGAGAGCGACGGTTGCCCCAGCATTACGCCTCGTAACACACGGGCTGTCATCCCATGGCAGATAACCAGCATGTCCTGCTCGAACGATTGTTCCGCAACCCAGTGGGACAATCTGCGCGCGACATCATCATACCATTCGCCCCCTTCGGGCCGGACCGAGAAAAGCCGATGCTCCATATCGACAATAGGGCCGATTTCCGCAGCAATGTCAGCATAAGTCCGACTGGACCAGGTACCGACATCGATTTCCAGCAACCGGTCATCGCGATATGCCTTGTGCCAGTCGGCATCAATCTCCTCGGCAATCAACGCCAGTGTCTGCAACGCCCGTCCTGCCGTCGAGGACCAAAGTTGCGGTCTGGGATCATCGCCCAGAAAATTCTGCAGCGCCCGTCCCATCAGCTTTGCCTGGACACAGCCGTCCCATGTCAGCGGCGTATGCAACTCCGCCTGACCCTGCATGCGCGCGATTTTGTTGAACACAGTTTCACCGTGCCGTGCGATGAAAACCCTTTTTCCCCCGGTCGAAATCATGGTGGCGCTTATTCCACAGCTTATTGCACATGGCAAAAGCTATCGACTTGCCCTTGTGGACAAAGCGGTTAAGGAAGATTCGCCGAAAGAATAGCGCTTTCCGGCGGATTTACGGGCAGGCAGCCCGATTAGGGGAATTGGAATGAAAGCCACGATAGAACGCGCGACCCTGCTGAAAAGCCTGAGCCACGTCCAATCGGTTGTCGAGCGGCGCAACACCATCCCCATTCTGTCGAACGTCCTGATCGAAGCGAGCGGCAACGGCCAGATCAAACTGACCGCGACCGACCTTGATTTGCAGATTGTCGAGACCTTTGCCGCCGATGTTGAAATTCCCGGCGCAACCACCGTGTCGGCCCACACATTATTTGAAATCGCCCGCAAGCTTCCCGATGGCAGCCAGGTGCAGCTCCATGCCGCTGATGGGCGCATGGCCGTAAATGCCGGTCGCGCCCGTTTCAGCCTGGCGACATTGCCACGTGATGATTTCCCGATGATTGCCGAAGGTGAATTGCCGACATCTTTCGAAATTCCGGCAAGCTCTCTGGTGCAGATTATCGACAAGACACGCTTTGCCATTTCGACCGAGGAAACCCGCTATTATCTGAACGGCATTTTCCTGCACGTTACAGAAGATGCGGAGCCGGTGTTGAAAGCCGCGGCAACCGATGGACACCGCCTTGCCCGCGTCACCCTGCCCCGTCCGGCAGGCGCAGAGGGCATGCCCGACATCATCGTACCACGCAAATGCGTCGCCGAGATCCGCAAGCTTCTGGATGAAAGCGGCGACAATTCCATTCAGGTTGATCTGTCGGCATCGAAAATCCGTTTCACCTTTGACAGCGTGATCCTGACATCCAAGCTGATTGACGGAACCTTTCCCGATTATAGCCGGGTCATTCCAACCGCGAATGACAAGCTGCTCAGGATTGATCCCAAAGCATTCAGTCAGGGTGTCGACCGTGTTGCGACCATCGCGACCGAGAAAACCCGCGCTGTCAAAATGGCGTTGGATAAGGACAAGATCACCCTTTCCGTGACGTCGCCCGAAAACGGTACGGCAGCGGAAGAAGTGTCGGGTCAATATTCAAGCGATGGCTTCGAAATCGGTTTTAACGCACGCTATCTGATGGATATATTGAGCGAGATCGAAGGCGATGTGGTCGAACTCCATCTCGCCGACGCCAGCGCACCGACGCTCATTCGCGAGAATGACAAATCAAGCGCGCTCTATGTGCTGATGCCGATGCGGGTTTGATCACTCAAACCCGCTCGAACAGTCCCTAAAATCAGTTCACTCGGCCGCTTCGGCCATTGCGATATCCTGTGGTCCGCGCACAACGGTGCCCGGCAATGCCCCTGTCATGGCACCGTCGCGGAAGGTTACAACGCCTGACTTGATCGTGGCGACATAGCCTTTAGCTTTCTGCAGCAGCCGCTTCCCTCCGGCCGGCAGATCAAAGGCGAGCCATGGCTTTTGCAGGCGGAGATTGTCGAAATCAATCACATTAATGTCGGCAAGATAGCCGGGCTTCAGCACGCCCCGATCATTCAGCCCGTACAGGCGAGCGGTATCATGGCATTGCCGTTTGATCGCAAGTTCCAGGGGGATCGTCCCTGCCTTGCGGTCACGCGCCCAATAGCTGAGCAAAAATGTTGGCGCCGCAGCATCGCAGATGGTGCCGCAATGCGCACCGCCATCCGACAAGGATGCAAGCGTGTCTTCCGATTCCAGTAATTCCTTGGTGAAATCCAGATTGCCGTCCATGTAATTGAGGATGGGCAAATAGATCATGCCGTTGCCATCGTCCTGCATCAACTGGTCATAGGCATATTCCGCAGCTTCCTTGCCCGCGGCACTGGCGAAACCGAAGATGCTCTCTTCACGCGTAGGTTCGTAGCTGAAGTCTTCCAGCAGCGGAAACTGCATGGCCCATGCCGCTGTCACCAGCATGAAGAAGGGAACCATATCGGGCGATGGCGGGGGGATGTTGTCCTCGGCCAGCATCTGCGCCTTGAACGCAGGATCGGACAGCTTCGCCTTTTGCTGGTCCCACGGCAGATCCTTGATCGCGTCCCAGCTTGGCTTGCGCATGAAGGGGTGCACCGTTCCCCGCCAGTTCATGATGACGCCGATACCCCGCAGGCCAATTGCAGCGACAATTTTTGCACCATTGTCATTGGCCGCCCGCATGGCCGCCATCTGGTCTTTCCAGTGCATCTGCTTGATCGGCGATTGCAGCATCGAAAAAACGATCGGTTGTCCCGTTTCACCGGACAAGCGGCGCATCCAGCCAAATTCGTCCCATTCAGGCAACAGGTCGGACGTCAGTTCGAACACCCCATGCCCGGCCTGCGCCATCGCCCGGCCGAGCGCCAGCAATTCGGCTTCGGTGGCTGTCGTGCCCGGCACCAGTTCGCCGTCGATGGATTTGTGCAACACCGTGCGTGAGGTGGAAACGCCCAAGGCGCCCGCACGCACGCCTTCTTCCACCAATCGCGCCATCTCGGCTATATCGGCTTCGGTCGGTTCCTCATTATCCGCGCCCCGCTCGCCCATGACATAGGCACGCAGCGCGCCATGGGGGACATGGGTCCCGATGTCGATCGTCCGCGGCAGCCGTTCCAGCGCATCGAGATAGTCGGGGAAGCTCTCCCAATCCCATTTCATCCCCTCGGCCAGCGCCGTACCGGGAATATCCTCGACCCCCTCCATCAATCCGATCAGCCATTCATGTTTATCCTTGTGCGCTGGCGCAAAGCCGACGCCGCAATTGCCCATGACAGCGGTCGTCACGCCATGCCAGCTGGACGGCGCCATCTCGCTGTCCCAGGTTGCCTGGCCGTCATAATGGGTGTGGATATCGACAAAACCCGGTGCGACAATCTTGCCGCTGGCATCGATTTCTTCACGACCCTGTGTGCTGATATGGCCGATGGCGGTAATAACGCCGCCATCAATGGCGATGTCGCCGGAATAGCGCGCGGCCCCTGTCCCGTCGACAATCGTTCCCCCGCGTATAACCAGATCATGCATGCCGACTCTCCTCTATCCTGTGGTAGAGAATAGCAGCATTAATCGAACGGTTAAAGCATGTTGCCATGCCGTTTATTCGGCGGGCTGCACGTCCTGTGCTTTGCGCAAGCGATTGCCGGCCAAGCCACGCAACGCGGCAAAGAAACGGGGCACCAGGGCATGACGTTCCATCCACATCGCATATTCGGCATAGGCAGGGTCCGACATCAGATGCTTTTCCTCGGTCTTTGCCCGCCAATAATAGATTGCGCTGACAAGCGCGAGAATGGCGGTGTTGCGGATCATATCAGACAAATTGCCGGTCGTGACCAGAAAGGGCATGGTCGCCAGCCACCAATAGCTGTTCTTGCTGAGATAGGCCGGATGCTTGGTAAAGGCATAGGGTCCGTGCGTTAATATGCCGCGATGGGTCAGGTTCGAAAAGCGCAGGCCGAACGCTACCGTCGCCCATGCATAGATGCCCGTCAAGGCGACAAGCAACCCGCCCCAAATCCACAAGAGCAACGTCTGGCCTTCAAACCAATAGGCCCAGTCACTGGTGCCGATGTGATAGTCGAGGGGTCCGCCATTGTTCATCAGGATGAAGGGCGGATAGCACATGAGCGCAGCAACCCAGCCCGCCAGATAGGGATTGGCCGTGCGGATATGCGCATCCAGCGGCTTCATCGTCAGCATATAGCCGACCGTGGCAAATTGTACGTCGACCAGAAACATTGCGGTGATGAGCGCATTGGCCAGCCAGACGGGATTGGTCACCACTTCTGCAAAGTTCATGTTCACAATGTCACGAAAACCGCCCGGAACGATGGAGATCATGAACGCAAGGAAGAACCCTTTTACCGCCCAGGCCCGCAAATGGTGGAAGATTTCGTCTTTGTCCCAATCGTCACGGCCCGCAATCCACGCACCGAAATGCCATGAACCATCGCGAGGGTTCACCAGATAGCGATCCAGCCAAACCACATAGACAACGGAGAGCAGAACGAGCGGAATGGCTGCCACCTCGAACATCTCCATCGAGAACAGATAATTACCGTCCCAATAAAAACGGCACAGGCCATAAATTGCGGCAATCACACCCCATGTGGCCCAAAGTCCCGCAATTTTGACGATGCTGATATCGAGTACATCGGCAACAGGCCGTTTTAGCGACCAGTCAATTCCGGTGGATGGCCGTTTGTGCACCTTGTCCACAATTACCGACCACAACACCATTGGCAGCCCGCAAAAGGCGAGCGCCACCATAGCGGAATAGGCACCATCGGCGCGTTCCGGCCAGCCTGAAAAACCGAGATTTTCCATGATATAGCCGAAATTCCGGGCAATAAGGATCGCCAGTGCCAGACCCAAAAGACCGCATAGACCGACAGCGGTGCTGACGGCGGACACTGGTCTGGATTCAGATATCGCTAATTGGTCGTCCTTCACGCCATGTCCATTAGCGCAAATTGGTTAAGAAAAGGGTGCCTTAAACCCGGGCAGCGACCCAGACGATTAACCACGCAGATGGCAGGAGCAATGCCTGCGCCAACAAGGTTCCACCAACGCGGCTCATGGACAACCACACGATGGTGCGCCGGTAGTCGGCTTCCGACACACGGCCTTCGACAACATCATCGGTCATGACCGACAATTGGGGATCGATCAGCACAAAGAGCAAGATTGTCGCAAAGCCGTTGACCACCGCCGATAGCTGTGACGCGGTTACGCGGAATTCAGGGTAGAGATAACCTGCATAAAGCGAGGCAATCACACCGACGGTCAACAGCGCCTGTGCCACCACATTCATTGCAATAACACGCCAGGAAAGCACCGTCGGCTTGCTGAGCGATTTGGCATTGGCACCTTTGGGCAGGGAAACCGATTTCAACACCACATTGCGCCCCCGGGGCGTAAATGCGCTGAACAGTAGCTTGCCCACCGACCGATGCTTGTGAAATTCGCCAATGGCAGCGGCAAACCAGCGCTGCACGGTAGGCACCATCAATGCGCCGAGAACCGTTGCTATGGTCGCCGAAAAAAGGACAATCCGCAAATCAAGCAATAGCCGTTCACCGGTCCCGTTGACGATCCCATTTTCAATCCGCTTTGCCAGAAAAGGCCCCAGAAAGCTGTTTGATGTACGGGAAACCAGCACCAGCACATTGAACAATGCAAACGACAAGGCAATTTTATGTGTCCGCACCCCGGCTATGCGGGCAGCATAGGCCAATGCGCCGATCAGATGTATGACCAGCGTCAAAAGGCAGATGTTGATAAGGGGCCAATCCATGGCCTTAGCCTATCAGCCTTTGCGTTGACCCAACAGCCGCAAACGAAGAGCATTCAACTTAATGAAGCCCGCGGCATCTTTCTGGTCATAGGCACCCGCGTCGTCCTCGAACGTCACAACCTTTTCGCTATACAGGCTGTTAGGAGATTTGCGCCCAACAACACTCGCTAAACCTTTGTAAAGTTTGAGACGGACCGTCCCCGATACCAACGCCTGGCTATGGTCAATCGCGGCCTGCAGCATTTCACGTTCTGGCGAGAACCAAAAGCCGTTATAAATAAGCTCGGCATATTTCGGCATCAGTTCATCTTTTAGATGCGCTGCGCCGCGGTCGAGTGTGATGCTTTCAATGCCGCGATGGGCGCGCGCATAGATTTCGCCGCCCGGCGTTTCGTACATGCCGCGCGACTTCATGCCGACGAACCGGTTTTCCACCAGATCCAGACGGCCAATGCCATGCTTGCGGCCAAGATCGTTCAGCGCGGCCAGCAAAGTTGCCGGCGACATCGCCACTCCATTCAGAGCAACGCCATCGCCTTTTTCAAAATCAATGGTGATATATTCCGGTGCGTCCGGAGCATCTTCCGGATTGACCGTGCGGGAATAGACATAGTCTGGGGTTTCATCCCACGGATCTTCCAATACCTTGCCCTCGCTTGAGGTGTGCAAAAGATTGGCATCCGTTGAAAAAGGGCTCTCGCCGCGCTTATCCTTGGGCACCGGAATCTGGTGCTGTTCCGCCCATTCGATCAGGCGGGTGCGGCTCGTCAAATCCCATTCGCGCCAGGGGGCGATAACCTTGATATCGGGGTTTAACGCATAGGCAGACAATTCGAACCGGACCTGGTCATTGCCCTTGCCGGTCGCGCCATGTGCAATCGCATCCGCGCCGGTTTCCGCGGCAATTTCTATCAGCCTTTTGGAAATAAGAGGCCGGGCAATCGACGTTCCGAGCAAATAGTCGCCTTCGTAACGCGCGTTGGCGCGCATCATCGGAAATACGAAATCGCGGACAAATTCCTCGCGCAAATCGTCGATATAGATATGATGATCCGGAACGCCCATCAGCACAGCCTTCGCCCGTGCGGGCTCCAACTCTTCACCCTGCCCGAGATCGGCCGTGAAGGTCACCACTTCGCAGCCATATTCGACCTGAAGCCATTTCAGAATAACGCTGGTGTCGAGACCGCCCGAATAGGCAAGGACAACTTTTTTGACCGAATCTTTCATAAAGACCTCTCGACACGTAATGACAATGCGGGGCGGCTAGCAGGGGGAAGCAGGGGGCGCAACCCTAACCCACAATCTCATAAATCTGCCAAATTCCGAGCGAAAGGAACAGCATGGCGGCAAAGAGACGAACGATGTTCAACGGTACTCTTTTTACCAAAGCCTCGCCGAGAAATACGGCAGGAACATTCGCAAGCATCATCCCCAAAGTCGTCCCGGCTGCGACGGCCAGAACACTATGGTAATGGGCGCCCAATGCTACTGTGGCAACCTGCGTCTTGTCGCCCACCTCGACCAGGAAAAAGGCGATCGTCGTGGTCAGGAAAACGCTCCCCTTATGCGACACCTGCCCGTCCTTTTCGTCAATCTTGTCCGGTACCAATGTCCATAAAGCCATAGCGACAAAGCCAAGTGCCACGGCCCATCGGAACCATGGTGCGTCAAGTAACCCCGCAATTTGCTGACCTGCCAATGCCGCCAGAGCGTGGTTGATCAAGGTGGCCGCCAATATGCCGAAGATGATCGGGACAGGAGCGCGAAAACGGGTGCTGAGCCATATTGCAAGCAGCATGGTCTTGTCGCCGATCTCGGCTAAGGCAACGACGGCAGTGGACGTGAAGAAAGCTTCCATGAGATATTCCAGAGGCCAGGCAGTTAGGTTTCAGACGCAATGCCACCAACAACCCCGCCCGACCGGAACGGATTGCCAGTGCCATTGGTCTCGCCTTGAACCGCACATGCGGCCCCAAATGCACCATGACCTCTCGGCCAAATATGTTGATGCATAATCCGTTTCCGGAGTGGAAACGACTGGCTACTCCCCAGATGACGGGATATTCTCTAGGCGTGTTGGAAGGGAGACGCAAGATGGCCAAGTCCGAAAACAAAACCAAACCCACCGAAATCGATGCACATGCCTTTGTGGAATCGGTGGCCGATCCACGGCAGAAGGAAGATGCCGCTCAGATTTTGGGGATGATGGAACGGCTATCGGGCCATCCGCCCAAAATGTGGGGACCAAGCATTATCGGCTTTGGCAGCTATCATTATAAATATGATAGCGGACGTGAGGGGGACATGTGCCGCATCGGCTTTTCGCCGCGCAAGGGCCAGACGGTGCTCTATCTTCTAGACGGGTTTGCGGGTTACACTGAGTTATTGGGAAAGCTGGGCAAGCACAAAACGGGCAAGTCATGCCTCTATGTCAAGCGCCTGAGCGACGTCGACACGGACGTTCTGGAGCAATTGGTAACCAGTTCGCTGGCCTGGATGGCGGAAAAATATCCGGAGTGACGTCGTAACCTGCGGCCATTTTCCTGCGAATGGTGGGGCAAGGATGCCCCTTGCCATTGTCCAAACATGGAAACCCAGCCGATGAAATCTCTCGCCCTGATTGCCCTGCCTATGATCCTTGCCATGGGGGCCTGCTCCGAGCAGCCCGAGATCATGCCTGAAGCGCAAGCAAAGCAAGCAACATTGGCGGCCACGGCAGAAATGCCCATTGTTGTGGAACTCTACCAAAGCCAGGGCTGCTCCTCCTGTCCCCCGGCAAATGCGGCGGTAAACGCAGTGGCAGACCAGCCCGGGATTATCGCGCTCAGTTTCGCCGTTACCTATTGGGACCGGCTGGGCTGGAAGGATGTCTTCGCCGATAAATCCTACACACAGCGGCAATATGACTATGCCCATGCATTGGGTAATCCCAATGTCTATACCCCGCAAATTGTCATCAACGGCAAGACGGCGCTGACCGGCATCCGGAAAGGCGAACTGTCCACCGCGCTGCGTTCGGCCAAGCCCATTGCCGATGGACCGAAGGTCGAAATTTTGCCCGACGCTGTCCGGATTGGCACAGGCACCGGCACTGCCAATATCTGGCTGGTCAGCTATGACCCGCGCACGCAAAATGTCGCGATCCGGTCGGGCGAAAATAGTGGCCGTACCCTGCCCCACAAAAATATCGTGCGCTCGCTGACTAAACTGGGCGTGTGGTCCGGCGTATCGACCCAGTTGAAGCGGCCGATGACCAGTCAAAAGGGCCTAAAAAATGTAGTCTTGGTTCAGCGACAGGGTGCGGGACCCATTATCGCGGCAAAGACATTCTAACGCTATTCGGTGGGAAAGCTGTCCTTGGCATTGGTCGTTTTGCCGCGACCAGATTGCCGGATTTTGAACTGTCGACGATTGTTGAAATAACGGACCGTCAGCGCTGCCAAAATGAGCAACAGGATTGCACAAAGTGAGTAGGCAATGATTAGCCTGCTTTCCATAATTCTGAAAAACTCCAGGGATCAAATAGCAAGATGATTTTACATTTCCGGGCGTCTTAACGCATAAGGAAAACGTATCAACACTATTTAATGCAAAATTATGACCGTGCAAATTGAGAGGTTTTTGGCGGGAAAAATCACCACGCAATAAGAAGCTGTGCACCTTCGCCAAAAGTGATTTGGGGTCGTGTTGAGAACACAAAACAATCTCCGGCAAGTGCAGCTTCGTCATCGACAGACACTTCCCCTCCAACCGGTATCAATGCCAGCTCTCGATCGGTCGGCACCCCCGCCAACTGGTCCGCTCCGGTTACATGGCGCAGATGGAAGAATTCACTGTCGATGATGAGCGGACCTGCGCCGACATTACCAGATCGGGCGTCGGCATAGGGCTCCGCCCTCGATACATCTATGCCATCATCCAGATGCAATGCACGCGGGCGGCCATAGTCGTAGAGACGGTAGGTGATATCAGCAAATTGCTGCACTTCGATCAAGGTAATCCCGGCTCCGATCGCATGGACCGTGCCGGCAGGGATGTAGAAGAAATCGCCGGCCTTCACCGGCTTCCAGTCCATCAACTGCTCTATTTCGCCAGATTCGCTGGCCGCCCGCAGTTCCGCGCCGTTGAGTGGCCTAACGGTTCCAATTCCCAGAACCGCACCCGGCTCTGCATGCACGATGAACCAGCATTCTTCCTTACCCGAAGCCTGACCCCGCGCCTGGGCCTGTGCATCATTCGGATGCACCTGGATCGAGAGCTTTTCCGAAGTGAACAACCACTTTATCAAGAGAGGAAATGGCGCAGACGGGTCGCCTTCGAACCAGACTTCGCCAATGCGCCGCCCACCCATTTCCCCGAACGCAGCAGGAATGTCGGTACGACCCCATGGTTTTTCGACCATATGTTTCTTCAATTTCATCTCTTTTCGCCTAACAGTAATTTTCCGCTTTTGCACCGCCGAAAGTCCGGCTAGGGCGTTGCCAACAACAAAACTCTCCCCGGGCACCAATGTTCACACTGGAGCCAAAAATGACTCAATATGTACCCCGCGCAGGCCTGCAGATCGCAGAGGAACTCGCGCATTTCGTGGAAAGCCGTGCCATTGAAGGTACCGGCATAACGGCGGACGGGCTGTGGCAAGGCCTCGCCACTATCCTCAGCCAATTTGTCCCGCAGAACAGGGCCCTGCTCGCAAAGCGGGACGAATTGCAGGCAAAGATCGACGCATGGCATCGCGCCCATCCCGGCCCCATAGCCGACATGCAGGGGTATCAGGGCTTTCTGAAAGAGATCGGCTATCTCGTTCCCGAGCCTGCGCCTTTCACTGTGGGCACACAGAATGTGGACGCCGAAATCGCGACCATGGCGGGGCCGCAGCTGGTGGTGCCGTCGCTCAACGACCGTTTCGTCCTGAACGCTGCAAATGCCCGCTGGGGCAGCCTGTATGACGCACTTTATGGCACCGACGTGCTGGATGCCGCCCCTGCGCAGCCGGGCGGTTATGACGCCAGGCGCGGTGAAGCGGTTATTGCCTATGCGCGGAGCTTTTTGAACGACACCATTCCCGGTTGGGAAGCCGTTCTGGCCGGCGGAACATCACCGCATTATGTCACTAAAGCGGTCACCGGCGAGACGACGCGTTATCTGTTCAAACAAAATGGCCTGCATATCGAAATCCTGGTCGACCCTTCGCATCCGATCGGCGCGACCGATGCCTTGGGCATCGCGGATGTTATTCTGGAAGCGGCGTTGACCACCATCATCGATCTGGAAGATTCGGTGGCCGCCGTTGATGCCGCCGACAAGGTTGCGGCCTATAGTAACTGGCTGGGCCTGATGCGGGGCGACCTTGTGGCATCTTTCGAAAAAGGCGGCCGCACGCTGACCCGCGCTCTGGATACGGACCGCGTTTATGACGGTCTTACCCTGCCCGGCCGCAGCCTGATGTTTGTCCGTAATGTCGGACATTTGATGACCAACCCTGCCGTGCTGCTCGCCGATGGCGGGGAAGCGCCCGAAGGCATATTGGATGCGCTCTTTACATCCCTGTGCGCCCTCCATGACCTGAAGGGTCTTGGCACCCACCGCAACAGTCGGGCCGGGTCCATCTACATCGTCAAACCCAAGATGCACGGCCCGGAAGAAGCCGCACTGACAAACGCCCTGTTCGACGCCGTCGAGGATATCTTCGGCCTTGCGCGCCATACCATCAAGGTCGGCGTGATGGACGAGGAGCGCCGGATCAGCGCCAATCTGGCCGCCTGTATCCATGCCGTGCGTGACCGCATCGTATTCATCAACACAGGCTTCCTCGACCGGACCGGCGACGAAATGCATACAGCGATGCAGGCCGGCCCGATGATCCGCAAGGCCGACATGAAAACATCGAGCTGGATCCAGGCCTATGAGGCACGCAATGTGCAGATCGGCCTGGCATGCGGCCTTTCGGGCAAGGCACAGATCGGCAAGGGCATGTGGGCCGCGCCCGACATGATGAAGGACATGATGGCGCAAAAAATCGGCCATCCCAAGGCGGGTGCCAATACCGCTTGGGTCCCATCGCCCACCGCCGCGACCTTGCACGCGATGCACTACCATCAGTTCGACGTCTTCGGTCGGCAGGCCGAGCTTGCCACCGAACCAACACCGGGGCTCGATCCGCTCCTGACCATCCCCGTTGCGCCTGTTGGCCATAATTGGTCGGATGAGGATGTGACTCAGGAATTGGAGAACAATGCCCAGGGAATTTTGGGTTATGTTGTCCGCTGGATTGACCAGGGCGTCGGTTGTTCCAAGGTGCCCGACATCCATGATATCGGCCTGATGGAAGATCGCGCGACCTTGCGCATCTCATCGCAGCATATTGCAAACTGGCTGCTGCATGGGATCGCGACCGAGGCGCAGGTCGATGCCGCGCTGACGAAGATGGCGGCCAAGGTAGACGCGCAAAATGCCGGTGATCCGCTTTACGAAAAGCTGACACCGGACAGCATCGCGTTCAAAGCTGCCCGCGCGCTCATTTTCGAAGGTGTGCAGCAACCGAACGGCTATACCGAGCCGTTGCTGCACAAATTCCGGTTGGAGAAAAAAGCCGCCGCTTAAGACGCCGGCTTTTTCTTCAACTGATCCGCTTTCCAGTCCATTGCACGGCGCACACGCCGTTCAACCGACGGGTGCGAATAAAAGGCAATTTCTTCGAATGCCGAAGGCCGCGGATAACGATATTCCGCGGTCTTCACCAACGCCCCTGCAAGCGCATCGGGCAGGTTGACGGTGCGCAGCGAATAGGCGTCGGCCTCGCTTTCACCAATGCGCGTCACACTGTTCAATACCGGTTGGGCCAACAGGCCCAGTACCGAAACAATGAACAGCAATATGGGTAGTCCTTCAGGATCGCTGACCTGTGCCTGACTGCCAAACAGGCTGGCGACACGGCCGAAAAGCCGGTCGGCAAGGAAGAATCCGACCATTGCCAGGCCCGCAAAAAGAAACACAATCCGCCATACATGGCCCAGCACATAATGGCCGATCTCGTGACCGGTGACGGCTTTAACCTCATCGAGCGACGCCTGCTTCATAGCGACATCGGATATGGCAATCCGCGCCGAACCGAAGACCCCGGACACATTGGCGGTAAAATTGTTGGATTGCCGCGACCCATCGAACATCAGCACGCGGTCGTGCGGAATATTGGCCTCGTCCGCCATTTCGAGAAGCGCGGTCCGCACCGGACCTTCAGGCACCGGTTTATATTCGTTGAACATCGGTTCGATCAGCACGGGCGAAAGCAATATGGTCGCCGCCGCCGCAAACGCGGTCAGCCCACCCGACCATAGCCACCAACTTTTCCCGGTGCGCCGGATCAGGGCGTAAACGCCAAGGAAGAATAAGCCACCAAGCACGCTCGACAACAGGATACCGATGGCATCTTGCGCGAGAAAATCGCCCAAAGGCTGGCTTGTCCGGCCGTAGCTGCGCTCAAATCCCCATTCTTCGTAAATCCCCCATGGCAGGCTGATCAGCGCCGAAAGAAAAAAGAATGATGTGCAGATCGCCCATGCACGCAAACCCCAGCCATTATTTTGCAAGCGGGTCGACAATCGGTCCAGCAGACGCGAACGAACGATGATCCATGTCACCAGCGCGGTCACCAGCAAACCACCCAACATGAGCCAATGGGTACCTGTTGTGTAATTTGCCGCCTTTTGCAGGGCTTCTGGCCCCAGGCTATCAATATAGCGTGCGGTTTCTACCGCCGGATCAAATGCCATTTTCAACGTCCCTCTCTTTCGCTGTATTAGCTAGATGATACAGCAGGACTGCGCAAGACGTATTGCATGGATGTCTTGCGCCAAGGGCAATGGCATGGTTTATTTGTTACAATGTGGAGGTTGGTGGTCCTTTATGGCTTAGCGCTTGCGGCGTTTGCATTCCTGCTGGAATGGCTCGACTTTAAACGAAGCGTACAGCACTGGTCCTTTGAGTTTTACGTTGCCTGTATCGCCATCATTTTTGTCCTTCTGGGCATCTGGATCGGGAACCGCCTGACCGCCAGACCCCGCGAAGCATTTGCCCGAAACGAAGCTGCCATCGCTTCGCTGGGGATCAGTGCCCGTGAGGTGGAGGTGCTGGAAATGCTGTCCGCCGGGCATGCCAACAAGGTGATAGCCCGCCGCCTCGACATTTCCCCCAATACCGTCAAAACCCATGTCGCGCGTCTTTATGAAAAATTGGAAGTCGCCAGCCGTACCCAGGCAATTAGCCGCGCGCGGGAACTCGATATATTGCCCTGAAATAGGGTGATATCAGCCAAATCACCCATTTGGGCGATATCTTTCGCCGATTGTCCGGCCCACAAATTTCGGGCATCCATTACCAATAGGGAGATATTTTATGGGTCGGATTATCCTCGTTTACGGCGTGATCGCTGGCGTGACCGTTGCAATACTTATGCGTGTCGCAATGATGCTTTTTCCCGAAGGCGGCACCGGCGGCATGGTCGCCGGATTTTCATCCATGATCATCGCGCTGTCCTTCGTCTTTATCGGAGTGAAGCGTTATCGCGACAGCGAATTGGGCGGTATCATTCGATTCTGGCGCGCGTTGGGAGTCGGCTTTGCGATCGCGTTCATTGCGTCGCTGTTTTACGTCGCCGCCTGGGAGCTTTATCTATACCTCACCAACTACACGTTCATGGATGAGTATATCAACGCAACGCTTGAACAGGCGAAAAGCCAGGGCAAGACTGCTGCGGAACTCGCTGCCATGGCTCGCGAAATGGACAGTTTCCGTGCGCTCTATGCCAACCCGTTCAGCCGGATGGCCGTTACCTTTACGGAAATATCGCCAATCGCCGTGCTTATGCCACTGATATCCGCCATTTTGTTACGCAACAGCCGTTTCCTTCCTTCAAAGGTGGCTACTGCTTGATTTAAAAGTGTTTTCCGATACAGTCCGCTGTATCGGGAGATACAAATATGCGTGAATTAACGATCCGGTCCGTCATTTTGGGCGGCCTCATCACTTTGCTGTTTACCGCAGCAAATGTTTATTTGGGGCTCAAGGCCGGATTGACCTTTGCGACATCTATTCCCGCCGCCGTGATTTCGATGGCCATTTTGCGTTTGTTGCCGGGCGGCACCATTCTTGAAAACAACATCGTGCAAACCATCGCCAGCGCGGCGGGAACTTTATCGGCCATTATCTTCGTGCTGCCGGGCTTGGTGATATTGGGATACTGGCAGGGCTTTCCCTTCCTGACGACCGCCGCGGTCTGCGCGACCGGCGGGATATTGGGTGTGATGTTTTCCGTCCCTCTGCGCCGTGCACTCGTTACCGGTTCGGACCTTCCCTATCCCGAAGGAAAGGCGGCTGCCGAAGTTCTGATCGTCGGATCGGCCGAAGGATCGGGGTCTGCAGAAAACAAGCGTGGCCTTGCTACCATCTTGGTCAATGCGCTTCTGTCGGCGTGTGTTTCGCTGCTGATTTCCATGAAGCTCGTGGCTGGGGAAATCGCCCGCTATTTCAAAATAGGGGCCGGGGCGACAGGCGCTTCCACTTCGCTCAGCCTGGCTCTGGTCGGGGTTGGCCATCTGGTCGGGCTTTCGGTGGGACTGGCGATGCTGTTGGGTATGGCAATTAGCTGGCTCGGGCTGGTTCCCTATTTCAGCCAGGGTGTCGCAGGCGCGGACGCGGCGGAGATCGCCGGGTCGGTGTTCCGCGAAAAAGCCCGATTTATCGGCGCAGGCACCATTGGCGTCGCCGCAATCTGGACATTGCTCAAGATCATCGGCCCGATTGTGCAAGGCCTTAAAGGCGCCATGGCCGCATCTGCCGCCCGTTCGGCGGGCGATAGTCTTGCTTTGACCGAACGCGATATTCCAATCAAACTGGTCGGCGCCATTATCGTCGCCACGTTGATACCCATCGCCTTTTTGCTCTGGCAATTTTTGGGCGCCACACCGCTTGCCGGAATGGCCGCACCCATGATTGGCCTTACTATCCTCTATATCCTGTTGGCGGGCGTGGTGATCGCGTCGGTCTGCGGTTATATGGCCGGTCTGATTGGTGCGTCGAACAGCCCCATCTCCGGCGTAGGGATATTGGCCGTGGTTGGCGCGTCACTGATGCTGCTCGGCTTTTTCGGCCGGGGTGGTACACCCGACGAAACCAGCGCGATGATCGCTTATGCTCTCTTCGCGACGGCAATCGTGTTCGGAATCGCGACCATTTCCAACGACAATTTGCAGGATTTGAAAACCGGGCAGATTGTCGGTGCGACGCCATGGCGGCAACAAATTGCGCTGGTGATCGGTGTGCTGTTCGGCAGCCTTGCCATTCCGCCGGTGCTCGATTTGCTGAACAACGCCTTTGGTTTTGCCGGCAGCGTAGGCGCTGGCGAGAATGCGCTTGCCGCGCCGCAGGCCCTGCTCATTTCGGCGCTGGCGAAGGGCGTGCTTGGCGGTGATCTTGATTGGCCCCTGCTCGGCCTTGGTGCGCTGATCGGGGTGGCTGTGATTGTTCTGGACGAACTGCTGGGCAAGGCGGGTAAACGCCGTCTGCCGCCTCTAGGCGTGGGGATGGGTGTGTATCTGCCGATGGCACTGACATTCCTGATCGTCGTCGGTACCGTGCTCGGCCATTATTACGACAAATGGGCCGAGGCGCGTCGGGATCCGGAAGCCGCCAAACGCATGGGCGTCCTTGCCGCAACGGGCCTGATCGTCGGAGAAAGCCTGTTCGGCGTGGCCTTTGCCGGAATCGTCGCGGGCAGTGGCAGCGATGCGCCGCTGGCCGTCGTCGGCGAAGGCTTTGCGCCTATCGCCGAATATGGCGGCGCCATCCTGTTTGTCGGGATTTTGTGGTGGATCTACAACCGCACAAGGCGCGAGGCCGCATAACCCCGAGCCCTGTCGCGCCGCGGGTCAGGCCGGGTCGAGACCGTCCAGAAAACGTTCGGCGTCGAGGGCCGCCATGCATCCGGTTCCCGCGCTTGTCACCGCCTGGCGATAGATGTGGTCCATGACGTCGCCGCAGGCAAAGACGCCCGGCACGCTTGTTTCCGTCGCCTGCCCCTCGGCACCGCCGCGCACCTTGATATAGCCGCCGGCCATATCGAGATGCCCTTCGAATATGCCGGTATTGGGCTTATGCCCGATGGCGATAAAGACGCCATGCAGTTCGATATCTTCGGTACCGCTGCCATCGGTTGCGGCAATACGCATACCCGTCACACCCATCGCGTCGCCGAGCACTTCGTCAAGCGTGTGGTTCCACTTGATCGTCACCTTCCCCTCCGCCTCGCGGGCGAAAAGCCGGTCCTGAAGGATCTTTTCCGCCTTCAGCTTGTCGCGGCGGTGGACCAGGGTCACATGGCTGGCAATGTTGGCGAGATAAAGCGCCTCTTCCACCGCCGTATTCCCGCCGCCAATCACCGCCACCGGCTTGTTGCGGTAGAAAAAGCCGTCGCAGGTGGCACAGGCCGACACGCCCTTACCCATGAATGCGCTCTCGCTCGGAAGGCCGAGATATTGGGCGCTGGCACCTGTTGCGATGATCACGGCATCCGCGGTGTAGTCCCCTGCTCCGCCCGTCAGGGTAAAGGGCCGTTTGGAAAAATCGACCTTTTCGATATGGTCATTCTCGATCCGCGTTCCGAAACGTTCGGCATGCTTGCGCATCCGCTCCATCAGTTCCGGGCCCATGACGCCCGCATCGTCGCCCGGCCAGTTGTCGACTTCCGTCGTTGTCATCAACTGTCCGCCGATTTCCACGCCGGTGACGATCATCGGCGTCAGATTGGCGCGCGCGGCGTAGACGGCGGCAGTATAGCCTGCGGGGCCGGAACCGATGATGATGACGGGAACGTGGCGATTGTCGGTCATGGATGCGCTTTCTGATTCTGTTGGAGCGGGACATAAGCGCCCCAACTCCGCTGGCCAAGGGGGGCGCCCTACTTATCCCCATAAATTAGGGCTTCACTTTAACGCGCCGTCCACTTATCAGGCGGCGCGTAACAAGCTTCAGGGAGCATTTTCATGGCCAAAGTCACCGTAATCTCACGCAATGGCGAAGGCCGCGAAGTAGAGGCGGAAAATGGTTTGCCGTTGATGGAAGTGATCCGCGACAACGGCTTTGATGAATTGCTCGCTCTGTGCGGCGGTTGCTGCTCCTGCGCGACCTGCCATGTGCATATCGATCCAGCCTTTGTCGACAAGCTGCCGCAAATGGGCGAAGACGAGAATGACTTGCTCGACAGCACCGATCACCGCAACGAAACATCGCGCCTATCGTGCCAGATTCCTGTCAGCGATGCTCTCGACGGCCTGATCGTCACCATCGCGCCGGAAGACTAAACCGCCGTTACCAGCCCGATCATCGCCCCCGTCATAAGGGAGGCGAGGTTGCCCGCCAGCCAGCTTTTCATCCCCAGCGACGACGCCTCGGCGCGGCGTGCCGGGCAAAGTGTGCCGATGGTCGACACCAGCAGACCTACGCTCGCAAGATTGGCAAAACCGCACAGGGCATAAGTGACGATCAGCTTGCTGCGCACGCCAAGCGCTCCTTCGGACAGGGCCGCCATATCCAGATAAGCCACATATTCGTTCAATATGGCTTTCGTCCCCATCAGTCCCCCCGCCATGCCCGCATCCTGCCATGGAACGCCGATCGCCCACATCAGCGGCGCAAATATCCAGCCGAAGAAGCGCCGCAACGTGATCGGGGCACCATCGACCAGCGGCAGGACCGTCAGCATCTGGTCCACCAGCGCGACAAGCGCGAAGACCACGATGATGACGCCGATGACAGCCAGAAACAACTGCACGCCATCCATCGTGCCGGTGATGACGGCGTCGATACTGCTTTCATATTTCAGGCTGGTGTCGTCCGGGTCCATCGCGGTGTCGCCATCACCCGGAACCATCAGCCGGGCGATCAAAATGGAGGCTGGCAGGACGATGAGCGATGCCGAAATCATGTGCCCGACAGCGTCCGGCACTGTTTTCGATAACGTCTGGGCGTAGAGGATCAGGATCGCACCCGAGATCGTCGCCATCGCAAGGACCATGACGGCAAACAGCTCGCTCCGGCTCATTTTTTCAAAATAAGCCCGCACCACCAACGGCGCCTCGACAACGCCGAGGAAGATATTGGCCCCCGCACTTAGCCCGACAACGCCGCTGACGCCCATGGTCTTACGCAGCGCCCAACTCAGCCCTCGCACGATGAGCGACAAAATCTTCCAGTGCCACAACAAAGCGGAGAGCGCGGAAAATACGATGACGAGCGGCAATATCTGGAAGGCAATGATCAGCGGAGGCTGCACACCGTCCTTCAGGACAAAGGGCAGATCCCCGCCGCCTGTATAGCCGAACATATAAGATGAACCGACCAAGGTCGCCTTTTCAATTGCCAGCACCGCATAATTGGCAAGCATCACGACATCCCACACAAAGGGGACGCGCACGATCAGCAGCGCGATGATGATTTGTAGCAAAAGCGCCCCGCCAACCCAGCGCCAACCCGGAAATGCCTTGCGATTTTCCGATACCGCCCATGCGATGAGCACAACCAGCGCGATTCCGATCAGCCCTTGCAATTGCTGCAGGACAGCAATCATCCGCGCAAGGCTCCTTCCATCGGTTCACCCAGAACCGGATAGCCATGGCCATCCGGTATGCACAACCAGGTGCCGTCCGCGCGCTTGTCGATATAGGTCTGGACCATGGTCACCGGATGCTCGGCAGCGTGATGCGCTGCCGCATCGAAAGTGCCGAACAGCGCGAGCCGTTCGAGATTCCGCCGCGTGGGAAAGATAATCATGACCTCACCACGGTCCGCCTTTTCGAGAACCTCTGCCGCCGTTGCCCAGAACAGCGCGCGATTTTCCGTATGGTCCACAGTCGCAATCGGTGCCGTCGCGCCTGCATCGGCGAGGTAAAAGCGGGTATCGAAAACGCGGCTGGCCCGCTCGAACGCCGGAGGACGCCAGCGCGACCAGGGCACCAGACGATCAAAGTCCGGCGTCCAGCCATGGCGTGCGCAAATTGCCTGCAAGCTTTCCCCGTCGTGCAGAGCCGCGCGGGCATCACCACAATCGGCGGGGTCAGAAACGCCCGACAGGCCGAGGGCTAAACCTGCTTCCTCAATCGTTTCCCTTATGGCCGCAAGCCGCGCCGCTGCCTCATCCAAGGGCAAAGGGCCGCCCAGCATCTCGGCATAGTCGAAATCGGCGGCGTCTACCTTGCCGCCGGGGAACACCGCCGCTCCGCCCGCAAAAGCCATCGCCTTTATCCGCTCAACCATCAGCAAAAGCGGCGCGCCGCCCGACGGGTTCTCGCGGAAAATCACCATCGTGGCGGCGGGCGTGGCTAAAGGTTCTTCTGTCGTGTCGGCGTTCATGCCGTCACAAAAGCATGCTTTCGTTACAGTTAGAAGCGGAAACTTAATCCGGCGATTAAACTAGTTGCTTCGGGCCCTGCAAATCCCAGCGTGCGGTTGGCATTCAGGTTGAGGCTGACATCTGGTGAAAGCGCAAAAGAGGCATTTGCGCCAACTTCTGCCCATTCATCGCTTTGCCCCGGCACATTGCGTGCGGCGACAATGCGGCTGATGGTCCCGCTTCCCGTTCCCGAGCGTGTCGCGCTGCTGTTCGACGTGGCAACAAAGGCCGCATTCACGCCGAAGCTGTGCTGCGCCTCGGGCCCGAACAATTTCTGAAGAGATATACCAGCCGTACCGGTTACACCGTCTTCGCGGGATTTGACGGTCGTTACTTCACCGGCGGGCAAGGTGACTGCGCGTCCAATGTCGATCCGGTCATAATCCACCGCCAGAAAGGGTGACGCAATGATCGTCTCGCCCAGCATGACATCATAGCTCATTCCGCCACCGATGGCGAAGCTCGAACCATCGCTGTTGATCGTCACGCGGCGGCCAAGGCGCTCGAATATTTCGGTGTCGAAGCGGCGCTGACCCAATGCGATATAGCCGTCGATGCTGAAGTCGCCAAAGCTGCGGCCACCGGACAGCGATATGGTTTCGCTGTTCACCGGCACAGCATTCAAGACACCTTGCGTCACCCCGCCACGTACGGCGGACACGGACAGCTGGATAAAGCCCTGTTCAAATTCGCGGGCGAGCGACAGACTCGCAAATTGCGGGTCCTCATCCTGCGAATATACGGTCACGCCCGCATTTAACGATGCCCGCCAATCCTTGTCATCCCCGGCATGGGCCTGCGTCAAGGGTATCAGGCTTGCTGCGGCGCACAGGCCGATAATCAAGATTTTCATAAACTGCCTCCTGTTGAATCGCCCCGTTTCCGGGGCTGGTGCGCATTCAACGAACGATAAATGAAAAACCTTCGAAATTTTTTCGAAGGGTTTTTGCTTTATATACGTAAAGCATGTGAACCGCATTATGATGAGTGACGAAATGATGCAGCAAGCGATCAAGTTGACGCAGGAAAATGATGACGAGCTGGTGGCCCGAATTGCCGCCAGGGATCATGGTGCCATGCGGCTGGCCAGTGATCGCCACGCCAATATGGTCTGGCGCGTCGCCTACCGGATGCTGGGTGACGCTACCGAAGCTGAGGATGTTGCACAGGAATCACTCCTAAAACTCTGGAATCACGCGGATCGCTGGAAAGCTGGTGGTCCGGGTATTGCGCCCTGGCTAAAGAAGGTCACCGTCAATCAGTGCCTCGACCGGCTGCGGCGCAAACGCTTTGCCAGCGACGAAGAGGTACCCGAGCGCGAGGATGAAACGCCGCTGGCCGATCGCCAAATCGAGGCGGTGGAGACCGGACAGGCCGTGAAGGACTGCATCGAGACCCTGCCCGACCGGCAGCGCGCCGCCGTCATCCTGACCTATTATGAAGAGCAGCCCAATCAAGGCGCAGCGGAAACTCTGGATATGCAATTGAAGGCTTTTGAATCGCTGCTGTTCCGGGCGCGGTCCAGTCTGAAGGGCTGTGTCGAACGCAAGGGCGTCGTTGCACAAGGGAGGGCAGGATAATGACTGAACCCGCATACTCGCCCGAAATGGAAAAGGCGTTGAACAGCTATACCGTTCCGCCTGCACCCGCCGGATTTTCCGACCGTCTGATGGCCCGCATTGCCAGCGGTGACACGGGAACTGTTGCGACGGCCATGCCCGAGCTACCGGCACGTCGGCGGACGCCAAGCCCGTGGCGACGGACGAGCCGGATTGTCGGTTCCGTTGCGTTATTTTCGCTCGCGACCGCGACTGCTGCAGCCGCAGGCGTATTCGGCCATCCGGTATATTTGCCGGGCATCACCGAAGCTCTGGTCAAGGCGGAGATTGTTGACGCACCGGCACCGCGGCCACAACCAAGACCCGCTTTGATTGCGGAGCAGACCCCGCAAACGGAAATTGTAACGCCTGTTGTGGAAGGACAACCACAGGGAAGTGCCGCCGTGACATCGCGCCTGACCGCCTTGCGCGAAGATCCGCGTTTTGCCGAACTGACGCCCAGACAAAAGATGGCGGTTGCGGGCCGCGAAGTCCGTACCATGGTCCGCAGCGGCGAAGTTACCCGCCAGGAAGCACGCGCCGCCGTTCGTGAAATGGCACGCAACGCCGATCCCGCCACCAAAGCCGCCGTGCGCCAGGCGATTGCAGAGCGCCGGGAGCAAAGGCTTGAACGGCGCAACAGCGCTGTTGCCACCACCGATAGGGGCACCGCCGAACCGCTTGCGGTGACCACGCCATCGACCGGGGATGAGGAGCAAGTGGCTGTACAAGAAGACGCTGCACCTGCTCTTGCTGCGGGCAAGCTGACCGAAGAGCAGGTCGAAGTCCTTCGTGAACGTCTGCGCACCGCCAGCCCGGAACAGCGCGCCGCGCTTCGCAACGCATTGCGCGAACGCCGGCAATTGCGCCAGCAACGGCGTGCGCAGTGAGGGTGATGGGCATTAAGAACGGAGCCTAACTCGCCTCTCCCCTTCAGGGGAGAGGTACGCAGTCTTATGGCTTTAGCCATTAGACGAAGTGGAGAGGGGGAGGTCGGGCACGAACCTCGCCGTCGCTGCCCCTCTCCAACTCCGCCTAGGCCTCACGGCCAAGGCTCCGTATCCTCTCCCCTAAAGGAGAGAGGGAATAACCCGCCTTTTTTTCCCGAACAATAATTCCAAAAAAATTTCGAAGGGTTTCCGAGCCTCATGCGTTTCAGTTTCAGGAGCGGGGAAATTCTCCCTCCCCTCGAAAACTGGAGAATGAACATGAAATATCTTATTGCACTTCCTCTCGCCGCCCTTGCCTTTGCCGCATCGGCCAATGCCCAGACCAGTAAGACGGTCACCATTGAAAAGCCCAAGGGCACCGCAACGAAAACCGTGACCCGCGACAATGGCAATCTGACCGTTGATGCCACCGCAACCCGTGCCAGCGACGGTGCGACAGCAACGCATCACCGCGAACGGACGAAAACCGAAGATGGTGTCAGCGGTAGCGGATCGCAGACCGGCTTCAACGGCAAGACCCGTTCCTATGAATATGACCGCGTCCGTACCGAGGACGGCTTCACCACCACCGGTTCCGCCGTCGACAAGCAGGGCCGCAGCTATGAATATGACGCCTTTGGCCGCAAGACCGAAACAGGCCGTGAAACCGGCCGCACCGTTCTGCGCGATGGCGAACAGGTCTATAACCGCACCAGCAATGTGAACCGCGCCAATGGCCAGGTTACCCGCGATGTGAACGTAACACGCGCGCAGGATTTCCGTCCGAAAAAGGCTCTTCCGATCCGTCCGGGCAAAGCCCTGAAGCGCGGCGGCAACTAAGCCGCGATGCCGGGGACAGTCCCAGAAGGGGCTGGCCCCGACAGTAAAAGCTGACCCTTCCAGTTTGCCGCGCGCCTGTCCGCACTCAGGGCGCGCGGCAAGCCCGTCCCCCCGCCCGGGCATGCGACCCCAAAATCGCCCGGGCACCCTATGGGGAGCAGTGATGCGGGCCTCCACATCCCTGCTCCCCACCCTTTTTGGGAATGTGCCGGTGGTGTATAAAAATTGCACATGCATCCAAGACGTGCCACCTTTTGCGGCACGCAAGGGCCGGAGGACAAAATGGGCATCATCGAATTATTGGGACTCGCCGCCAGCCTGAGCCTGCTGTCGGGGTGGCGTTTTTACCTCACCATATTTGCAACCGGCCTGGCAATGCATTTCGATATCGTGCCGTTGCCCGAAAATCTCCAGATGCTTGATATTCTCGCCAATCCCTGGATTTTGGGGATCAGCGCACTGGGCGCGGTGGCGGAGTTTTTTGCCGACAAGATTGCGTGGCTCGATTCCATCTGGGACGGCATACACACGCTGGTCCGGCCCGTGGGCGGGGCGCTTCTGGCGCTGGCGATTGTCGACAGCTCGGATCCCACATGGCAGGTAATCGCCTTCCTCTTGGGTGGCGGAGCTGCCTTTGCCAGCCATGCGACAAAGGCCAGTGCACGGGCGGCGGTCAACACCAGTCCCGAACCGTTCAGCAATATTGTGGTGTCCAGTGTCGAGGATGTCGCAACGGGCGGGTTGCTCGTCCTTGCCTTTGCCAATCCGATTGCGGCGCTGCTTATCGCCCTGACGCTGCTGGCTCTGGCGATATGGGGTTTGTGGGCGGGCTACCGGGCGTTCCGGCGGCTATTTCCGAAACCGGTGGCGCAGCAGGAATCGCAGGGGCCGCCGCAGGACTAGTTCCCGTTCCCCGGGCAAAGATGACATTGGGGTTGGCCACCGGCACAATGGGTTGCGGTAACTTGCCGCTAAAGCCGGCGTAGAGGAAACCGCCATTTTCCAGCGTTTCCAATATCCATTCCCGCTTGTCCGGTTCCACCACGAAACAGCCTTCGCTCGACCCCGGGCGGCCCCGCGCGGCGATCAGGTCGGCGTTGAAATAGCGGCGGCGTTCGGGGGTGTAGCTGTGCACGACAATGTCGCGGGCGCGCATCTGGTTGTTGCTGGGCTCCAGCCCGTCGAGCCGCAGGGACAGGCCGTTGATGCCCACATAACGCTCCCCGCCCCGCGCCGCGCCGAGTGACGAGGTCAGGCTGTCCTGCACATTGCTGAACACGCTGGCATAGCCGTCGTCGTCGGGATCGGAGCCAATGCCGTGCGCCACGCGGATCGGGCTGTCCAGCCCCTCACCGCTGCGCAGGTCGACGCGGTAAAGGCGCGGTTCGCTGCTGTGCCGGGCGAAGTCGACGATAACGATGACCGCAGGGCCGCTGCTGCGTCCAAAGCTGCAATGATGTTCGCGGAATTTCGACACCGCGGCGGAAAACAGCCCGGGATCCAGACGCTGCCGCGGCAACTCGAACTCGCTATAATAGCCAAAGCCGATGGCCCGCTCGGCAAGGGTCAGCGTATCGCAGCTGATCTCGGCGCGCGGGGGTTTGACATAGACGGGCTGCGCGACGGGGGCGTTGCCGGTGCCGCTCTGGAACACGATGGGCGGCGCGGCTTCCTGCGCCAAGCACGGCGATGCGGCCAGTGCGCACGTCACCGCAATATATTTCCGCAAGATGCTGTACCGAGTCATGCGTCTGCCCAAGCCCTGCCCAAAAGCCCATTAGCCCAACGTTGCGACCATTATTTCGTTCCATTATGCTGCAATTGCGAGATTTCGCAAGCTTGGGAAAAACCCTGCCTTGAAATGGGACGCAACACAGGCCATCTCGAAGGACACGCGCCCTCTTGCGCAATTAGAACAAATCTGGAACAACTGGCCCCATGTCACTCACCCATATCAAGGTGCGCGGTGCGCGCGAGCATAATCTCAAGGGCGTCGATATCGACCTGCCGCGGGACAAGCTGATCGTCATTACGGGCCTGTCGGGGTCGGGCAAGTCGTCGCTGGCCTTTGACACCATCTATGCCGAGGGGCAGCGCCGCTATGTGGAGTCCCTCTCCGCCTATGCGCGCCAGTTTCTGGAGATGATGCAGAAACCCGATGTCGAGCATATCGAGGGCCTGTCCCCTGCCATCTCCATCGAGCAGAAGACGACGAGCCGCAACCCGCGCTCCACGGTCGCCACCGTGACCGAGATTTACGACTATATGCGCCTGCTCTGGGCGCGCGTCGGCGTTCCCTATTCGCCCGCCACGGGCCTGCCGATCACCGCCCAGACCGTCAGCCAGATGGTCGACCGCGTCATGGCCCTGCCCGAAGGCACCCGCGCCTTCCTGCTCGCGCCCGTGGTGCAGGGCCGCAAGGGCGAATACCGCAAGGAACTGGCCGAGTGGCAGCGCTCCGGCTACACCCGCGTGCGCATCGACGGCGAATTTTACCCCATCGAAGAAGCCCCCGCACTCGACAAGAAATACAAGCATGACATCGAAGTCGTGGTCGACCGCATCGTCGTAAAGGACGGCATACAGCAACGTCTGGCCGAAAGTTTCGAGGCGGCGTTAAAGCTTGCCGATGGCCTCGCCTTTGTCGATCTCGCCGATGGCGTTGTTCCGGGGCGGGAGGATGAGACGGCGACCACCGGCTCCATGAAAGGCACTGGCCTGCCCGCCAACCGCATCGTGTTCAGCGAGAAATTCGCCTGCCCGGTCAGCGGCTTTACCATCGCCGAAATCGCCCCGCGCCTCTTCTCCTTCAACGCGCCGCAGGGCGCCTGCCCCGAATGCGACGGGCTTGGCGAGCGGCAGGAGTTCGACCCGCAACTGGTCGTCCCCAACGAACATCTCAGTCTGAAAAAAGGGGCGATCGTGCCCTGGGCAAAGTCCAACCCGCCCAGCCCCTATTATATGCAGGTGCTCGCCAGTCTGGCGAAGGCCTATGGTTTCAGCCTCGATACCCCGTGGGAAGAGCTGCTGCCCGAACAGAAGCTGATCATCCTGCACGGCACCGGCGGGATGCCGGTCGAGCTGACATTCAAGGACGGGCGCAAGGAATATACGGTGCGCAAGGCGTTCGAGGGCGTCATCGGCAACCTCAACCGCCGCCTGCTGCAAACCGACAGCGCATGGATGCGCGAGGAGCTTTCCAAATACCAGACCGCGCAACCGTGCGAAACCTGCCACGGCGCGCGTCTGAAGCCGGAGGCGCTGTCGGTCAAGATCGCCGGCGTCGATATCTCCGTCCCCACACGAATGAGCGTCGCCGACGCCGTGAACTGGTTCGCCAGCGTCAACGACACGCTGACCAACCAGCAGCAGCAGATCGCCAAGGCCATCCTCAAGGAAATCAACGAACGGCTGGGATTCCTCAACAATGTCGGGCTCGATTATCTCAACCTCGACCGCACATCGGGCACGTTGAGCGGCGGCGAAAGCCAGCGTATCCGCCTCGCCAGCCAGATCGGATCGGGCCTGTCGGGCGTGCTCTATGTGCTCGACGAACCCAGCATCGGCCTGCACCAGAAGGATAATGACCGCCTGCTGGCCACGCTGCGCCGCCTGCGCGATCTGGGCAACACGGTCATCGTCGTCGAACATGACGAAGACGCCATCCGCACCGCCGACTGGGTGGTCGACCTTGGCCCCGGCGCCGGGGTGCATGGCGGCACCGTCATGGCCGAAGGGACGCTGGACCAGATATTGAAGGCCAAGGGCAGCCTGACCGCCGACTATCTGAACGGCACGCGCGAGATTGCGGTGCCCAAGACACGGCGCAAGGGCAACAAGAAGAAGCTGACCGTTCATGGCGCGCGCGCCAACAACCTTAAAAATGTGACCGCCAGCATTCCGCTCGGCACCTTCACCTGCATCACCGGTGTGTCGGGGTCAGGCAAGTCCAGCTTCACCATCGACACGCTCTACGCCTCTGCCGCCCGCGCGCTGAACGGCGCGCGCGTTATTGCGGGCGCGCATGACAAGGTGACCGGCCTCGAACATTGCGACAAGGTGATCGACATCGACCAGTCGCCCATCGGCCGCACCCCGCGCAGCAACCCTGCCACCTATACCGGCGCCTTCACCAATATCCGCGACTGGTTCGCGGGATTGCCTGAATCCGAAGCGCGCGGGTACAAGCCCGGCCGGTTCAGCTTCAACGTAAAGGGCGGCCGCTGCGAAACCTGTAGCGGCGACGGCCTGATCAAGATCGAGATGCACTTCCTGCCCGACGTCTATGTGACGTGCGAGGAATGTAACGGCAAACGTTACAACCGCGAAACGCTGGAGGTGAAGTGGAAGGGCCTGTCCATCGCCGACGTGCTCGACATGACGGTGGAGGATGCGGTGGAGGTGTTCAAGGCCGTCCCGCCCATCCGCGACAAGATGATGATGCTTGCCGAAGTCGGCCTCGGCTATGTCAAGGTGGGGCAGCAGGCGACGACCCTATCGGGCGGCGAAGCGCAGCGCGTCAAACTCGCCAAGGAACTCAGCCGCCGCTCCACCGGCCAGACACTCTACATATTGGACGAGCCCACCACCGGCCTCCATTTCGAAGATGTCCGCAAATTGCTGGAGGTCCTCCACCGCCTGGTCGAACAGGGCAACAGCGTGGTGGTGATCGAACATAATCTCGACGTCATCAAGACGGCGGACTGGATTATCGATCTGGGGCCGGAGGGCGGCGTCAAGGGCGGCGAGATTGTCGCCGAAGGAACGCCGGAGGATGTGGTGAAGGTGCCCGCGAGTTATACGGGGCATTATTTGAAGCCGATGTTGGGGCGGGAGTAGTGACGCAACAACCTCGCACCTTGTGAGAGAGGATACAAAGCCCTGGTGCTTGCACCTAGGCGTAGTTGGTGAGGGGTTCCGCCCTATCGGTCGCGCGCAAAGTCAAAGCCCGGCCCTGCCGAAACCGAGCGCCAATTTGGTCCCACACAAAGACACGAAGGCACAAAGAAGGAGGGAAACAAAATGCCAATATTGACTTTCCCTACTTATGTAGTTACATAAAGTGAAAATCACGTTCGACCAGCTCAAGCGCGAAATCACGTTAGCCGAACGTGGCTTCGATTTCACCACAGATGCGGCGCTAGTTTTTGCAGGGATCACTATAACCCTGACGGACGAACGCTTCGAGTATGTTGAGGAGCGGTTTCAAACCTATGGTTTGTTGAACGACTGGATGGTGATGGTGGTCTGGACAGCGCGCGGTGATGCGCGACATGTCATTTCGATGAGGAAGTGCAATGATCGAGAACAAGCCAAATTTGGAGAGCAATTGGGTCGATCCTGATGACGCACCCGAATGGACCGATGAAATGTTCGATGCAGGCGAAATCCGCATCGGCAACAAGGTCATTCGTCCCGCAACCGGCGTCCTAACCAAAGACGGCATCCGCCCGATCGGCCGTCCGCCAATTGGCGACGCGCCCAAGAAGCAAGTAACATTGCGCCTCGATGCCGACCTAATCGACCGCTTCCGCGCGAGCGGCAAAGGATGGCAGTCGCGGATTAACGAGGCGCTGCGCAAGGCGGCGGGGATTTAGGCAGCTTTGGAACTATGGCAACGCATCATTCCGAATAATCATCAAAAACATCTTGCGCAATCGTCCACAATATTTGCCCAATATTCAGCTAAGGCTTACATGAGATGCTTACAGGAAAACAAATAGACGCCCGAAAAATCATCCAGCATGGTGATGAAAACTGCTATAGAAAAACAAGCTATGATTTACGTGCAGGTAAAATAATCAAGCCTGATGGCGAAGAAGCAACAAGTTATACCGTACCTCCACAAGGATTGGTCGAAATTATTTCGAAAGAACGGATAATTTTGCCTGATAACATCTCCGGATTCGCTACGGTAAAGACAGGCCTTTCCACTAACGGGATGCTTGCACTCAACATAGGTATAATCGATCCGGGATATGAGGGCCCCATATCCAGCTTTCTGCTTAATTTCAGCAAAGTACCCTTTAGGTTAGCCGAGGGGGATGTGTTTCTTCGGACGCATTACGTTGCGCTGGACGATACTCAAAATGTTGCTGAAAGCAAAAGAGCAGACGACACTGCGTATATTAATGAGAAAAAACAGAAAATTGCAGGACGGTTTGGAAACACATTTTTAAATGTGGATGAAATTGCAGATGGTCTTGTAAAAGGGTATACCATGAAAGCCTTAGGGTTTGTGGCTGGCGTTGCCTTTATTGTTACCTTTGCATCGCTCCTTGCGAATTATAGCATGGTCACTTTTATGCGCAGCTGGGTGGAGCCAAGAACCTCTGTAGAGCAGCAGATCAGCGAAAAGCTGAAAGCCGATCTCAAAATTCGTGATGCTGAAATAGACGAAATGCGAACTGAAATTCGGGAAATGAAGCTCCGCAACATGGCCGTTGCTAATGGTCGCGCGGATAAATAGTGGATTTAGATAATGAGCCAGTTTGAACACATAAATGATGTTTTGAAAGCTACCGCGCAATCCTGCATCGGCAGCGGCTCAGCCACAAGTCCTCGAGGTATGAGCACGCTTGAAGTCATCGGATACAACTTTTCTTTGACAAATCCACGAGCAAGGATTGTCGGATTTCCTGATCGTCGCTGGAGTCTTCCATTGGCAATCGGCGAGTTTTGCTGGCATATGCGCGGAGACAATTCAGTTGAAGCCCTGTCCTATTATGCAGATGCTTGGTCCAGTTTCTCGGACGATGGAATAACCGTTCGTGGCAGTTGCTACGGAAACAAGGCATTTTCGAGAATTCATGGCGATAGCTCTTGGGATCGTTGCAAGTCGCTATTGCGCAACGATAAAGATAGCCGACGAGCAGTAATTACATTTGATGTTTTAGATGAATCCGATCTGACTACCCGAGACAAATCATGCCTTACAACGATGCAATTTTTAATCAGGGAAGCAAGGCTATCACTGGTAGCAAACATGCGCAGCAACGACATTTACCTTGGTCTGCCGTATGACGTTTTTCTCTTTACGATGATGCAGGAAGTTATGGCGCTTGAGTTGGGAGTGGACGTCGGTGCTTACACCCATTTCGTGGGGTCTCTTCATGTGTATGAGCGAAACATCGCTGCTATCAGCTCCCAATATAATCGGGAGAGTAATCGGTCTACGATGCCAAGAATGACAGATTTGGATCAACTTCCCGATTTCTTAGCGGCAGAACTCGCCATTCGCGAAGGAAGAGAAACGAAGCTGGATTCATTCGCTCCCTATTGGGCTTCGCTGCTACAGCATTTGACTAATTTCAAGCAACGGCGACTTCGTGCGAACGACGCTGTTGCAGCTTAAGGTAACCGATCAGCTACCGAACGGCGCACTGCGTAAACCAAACCCCCTTCTCAACCCGTTCCCAATCGGCCACACTTCCCTCATGACCGCATATCGCCCCGAATTCGAAGCCGCGCTGCGCCTTTTTGCGCGGGTGAGTGAGGCTATGCATGAACTCGGCTTTCAACGTCCCATCCTCGTCGGCGGCGCGGCGGCGGAGTTTTATTCGCAAAGTGCGATCAACACCGGCGACTTCGATCTGTGTACGCCACGGCAAGAAGCGCTTGAAGCGGAAATGCAGAAGGTCGGGTTCGTAAAGCCGTCGGGCGCCGGACAGATGACCAAGGGCTGGATTCACCCCGAACTTAGGCTCGGCTTTGAAGTTGTTGCGGATGTTCCCATGGACGGCGGCTATGACCGCGACACGCTGGCGTTGATCGAGAATTTCACCGACGAAGGCGCGTTCGCCGTGATCTCGGTCGAAGATCTGATTGCCGACCGCATGGGCCAATATGCATCGGGAACGGCACGCGACAGGCTGCAGCAGGCGCAGACATTATACAGGCTTCACCCATCGCTCGATAAAGTGTATCTGGACCGGCGTATCCGCGAAGAAACGATAAATGACTATGGCATCGAAGCGCTTGAAAGCTGAAGAGAAGTGGACCGGACGTCGCGTAGACTTCCCGGTGTTCAGCGACGCCTTGTCCAAACGCCGCGCAGAACTCGGCAATCCGGAGCTGGCCCGCAACAGCGGCAAAAACCGGACAGAGAGCAAAAAGGCACTGCTGAAGGCAATCAAAGACGCGGGCGGGAACTGGTAACCACCCCCATTGAAATGTAGGCAATCCCCTGCCACCCTCCCCGCATGACTGCGCGCGCCTCTGTTCCGTCGCTTCGCTCCCCCGCCTCCCCCGCTCTTAATTTAAAGCAACAAAGGATACATTTTCGCACCCGTTTTGCGTGTCTTTTGTATCTTTATCTCTGCGCCCCTCGCCAAGGTCATGGGACCCGTCTAAGCAACGACATGTCATGCGGGCGTCATCTTCTTCTGCGACGCCGCGCGGGTTTGTTGAAGGAGAGTTTCATGCGTCACCCATCTTCCCTGTTGCTCGGCCTTGGCCTGATCGTGGCGGCGGCTCCGGTTTTGGCCCAGACGGCGCCCTCCCCCGCTCTGCCCCCTGCGTCCGCACCGGCCAAGCCGCCGGTCGCCACCAGCGAAGGCTATTTAAAGGCGGGACAGGAGGAACTGAAACGCCTGCAGGCGGACAAGCCCAATAACCGCAAGGCGCGCAATATCATCCTGTTTATCGGCGACGGCATGGGCATCAGCACGCTGACCGCCGGACGCATATTCGAAGGGCAGCAGCAGGGCGTCGACGGGGAATCCTTTGTTGTGCAAATGGACCGCCTGCCCCACACCGCTTTGGTCAAAACCTATTCCCATGACGCACAAGTCGCCGACAGCGCGCCGACCGCCACCGCTCTGGTCGCCGGGGTCAAAACCAAAAATGGCGTGATCGGTGTCGGGCCGGAGGCGGTTGAAAATGACTGTGCGGCCACCGCGCCGTTCAAGGTGCCGTCGCTGTTCGAAATGGCGGAGGACAAGGGCTATGCCACCGGCGTTGTCACCACCGCGACCATTACCCACGCCACCCCTGCCTCCACCTATGCCCATGTCGCGCAGCGCGATTGGGAGGTGGATTCGCGTATGCCCGAGGCCGCAAAGGCCGCAGGCTGCACCGATATTGCGCGGCAGATGGTCGAATGGCCACATGGCAATGGCCTTGACGTCATGCTGGGCGGTGGACGGGCGCATTTCCTGCCCGCCGCTACGGTCGATCCCGAATATCCGGCGTTCAAGGGGCTGCGCGCCGATGGCAAGGACCTCGCCGCCGTGTGGCAGGCCGCCAATCCCAAGGCCGCCTATGTGTGGAACAGCGACAGTTTCAACGCGGTCGATGTGCAGAAATCGACCAAGCTGCTCGGCCTGTTCGAACCATCGCATATGCAGTTTGAGGCCGACCGGACCGCGGCGGGGGAGAAGGAGCCATCGCTGGCCGATATGACGCGCAAGGCGATTGCGATGCTGTCGAAGAACCGAAAGGGCTATGTCCTGATGGTCGAGGCCGGGCGCATCGACCATGCCCACCATGCCGGCAATGCCCGACGCGCGTTGCAGGATACGGTGGCGCTGAACGCCGCGTTGAAGGCGGCAATGGAGAGTGTCGATCTGTCCGATACGCTGATTGTCGTGACGTCGGACCATAGCCACACCTTCACCATGTCGGGCTATCCCGAACGGGGCAATCCGATTCTGGGTGTGGTGGCCGCGCCCATTGGCACGCCGACGCTGGCGAAGGATGGCAAGGCCTATACGACGCTTGGCTATGCCAACGGCCCCGGCGCGGTGTCGGCGGCGGAGCGGGCGGACCCGTCGAAGGAGGATACCGAGGCGCTGAACTACCGCCAGCAATCGCTGGTCGGGCTGTCGTCCGAAACGCATGGCGGCGAGGATGTCGTGGCGCGGGCGGCGGGGCCGAAGGCGCATCTGTTCAAGGGGACGATCGAGCAGAACACGATATTCCACATCCTGCGCGCGGCGCTGGGTCTTTAGGCGGGGGCTTGTAAGTCGGTGGAGCGGACCCCAATTCTTTGCATGGGTTTGGAGCCTGTGAAGGAAAGTTGAGAATGATGCGAACATATTCCCTGATACTGCTCCCCTGCCTTGCCCTGTCCCTTGCCGCCTGCGGTGAAGGGGGCGTGCTCGACGAAAGCGTCAAAACGACGGTGCGCGAACAACTGGTCGCGACCTGCACCGCCACGGCCGAAGGGCAGATACCCGAGGGGGTCACGGTCGACCTCAACCAGGTCTGCGACTGTGCCGCCGACAAGGTGCTGGACGGCAAGAGCGTTCAGGATCTGGTGGCAAATCCGCCCACCAGCGCGGAGGATTTGACCCAGGTGCGCGAATGTCTGAAGGAGATGGGACCTGTTAAACTGAACCCTGTCGGCACATAGAAACCCCCGCCCGGAGGGGAGGACTCTCCGGACGGGGGTCTTTAGGCCCTTCCGACCTGCTAGGGGGAATGGAAGGGCTGTATTTTCAGGCTCCCCTTGAAAAGGAGAGCCTAGAAAACTCAGGGCATGACGACGGTATCGACGACATGGATAGTGCCGTTCGATCCGATCATGTCGGCGCCGGTCACCGTGGACTTGTTGCCCTTGGCATCGGTCAGGATGATCTTGTCGCCGTCCATGCTGGCCTTCAGGCTGCCGCCGTTGAGCGTCTTGATGCTGGCCATGCCTTTGGCGGCGGTGATCAGTTGGGCAATGTCGCCGGACTTCAGATTTCCGGAAACGACATGATATTTCAGGATATCGCCCAGCTTGCCCTTGCTTTCCGGCTTCATCAGGCCGTCCAATGTGGCCTTGTCGACCTTGGCAAAGGCATCATTGCTGGGGGCAAAGACGGTGAACGGACCCGCACCGTTCAGGGTTTCGACCAGACCGGCCGCGGTCAGGGCCGAAACAAGCGTCGAAGCCTGCGGGTTGTTCTGGGCCAAGCCGACGATGGTCTGGTCACCGACCGGGGCCTGCGCCACCATGGTGTCGCCAGCCGTCTCGTTCTGGACAACCTCGGTATCGGCAGCAACCGGATCAGCCGGCGTCTCGCTCGAACAGGCCGCCAGCGACAGGGCGGACATGGTGGAGATAAGCGCGATTTTCATGCTTTTCATAACTGGTTCCTTTAAAAAGGCTTGTCCCTCGGGCGGTCATAACCCTGCCACAGGGCAAAAGGTTGCATCGGCCCCAACAAAAAGTCGCCTCGGCAAACCGGTTCATCGAAAGCCGGCCCGGCATCAGACAACTTGCACCACCCCGCAGCGGCGCTATGGGCAGGAACCATGGGTAACCTCGCCGAAACACTGCGCAATACCGCCACCCGCCTCGCCGGGGTCAGCACCACGGCACGGCTCGACGCCGAACTGCTGGCGGCGCATGCCCTCGGCCTGGAACGGTCCGAGATGTTGCTCAGAATGGGCGATCTCGACATACCACAGGGATTTGACGCACTGGCAGAAAGGCGGCTGCGTAACGAACCGGTCGCTTATATCACCGGACGGCAGGCATTTTGGGATCTCGACCTTGTTGTGACGCCAGATGTCCTTATTCCCCGTGCCGACAGCGAAACGTTGATTGAACTGGCGGTTGACCATTTCAACCGCGGCACAACCCAACCGGCGCGCATATTGGACCTCGGTACAGGCTCCGGCGCACTCCTGCTCGCATGCCTCTCGGCTTTTCCGTCAGCAAGCGGCGTCGGTATGGACGCTAGTGCCGCCGCCTTGGCCGTGGCAGAGGCCAATGGCGACAGGCTCGGCTTTGCATCGCGGGCACGCTGGGTGCATCGCAACTGGGCCGAACCGGGCTGGCACGATGATCTCGGGCTGTTTGACCTAGTCGTCTCCAATCCGCCCTATGTCGAAACAGATGCTGGTCTGGACGCGATGGTGGCCGACTATGAACCCCATTCCGCATTATTTGCAGGCCCCGACGGACTGGACGATTACCGCCTTCTCGTTCCGCAACTGGCATCGCTGCTGGCGCCGGGGGGCATCGCCATATTTGAAATCGGGCATAATCAGGCCGGGGCTGTTAGCGATTTGGCAAGCAATGCCGGTTTATCCACTGAAATGCGCCGCGATCTGGCTGGCAAACCCCGCGCTCTGCGCTTTTCGCTTGGAATCGGGGGTATGAACGGCTAGGACGCATAGTGCATCGCAGCAAAATCGCCCCGACCCGGGCCTTTCGCGCGAAGCCGCCCCCCAGCGCAGATGGTATGATATCAAGGTCGGGGATGACCTTGGCAGAACCCTAAGGACTGGGTTCAAGGGGGCACCAAGCAACAGTTATGCTAAGCAGAGGACAGGGCAAATCCTGATGAATACCAACAACCGGCAGCAGAATAACAACAACCGGCGTCGCGGTCGTAACAACAATAACCGTCAGCAGAACAACAACCGCAATGGTTTTGACTATCAGAACCAGATCGACAATCGTGCGCGCGGAAACGCTGCGCAAATGCTGGAAAAATACAAGAAACTTGCGCAGGATGCCCAATTCAACGGCGATCGCGTCAACGCTGAATATCATCTGCAATTTGCTGACCATTATTTCCGTGTCCTCGCCGATTTCCGCAGCCGCCAAGAAGCTCGTCAGGAACAGCAGGGCGAACGCCGCCCACGCGACGAATGGCGCGATCAGGACCGTGAAGGCAGCTTTGAGGAAATGGAGTCGGGTGAAGCAGCCGAGCGTGAAAGCGAAAGCGAAGTTAATGTGGACGATGCCGAAGAGCAGCCTCGCCGCGAATCACGCGACAATCGCCCTCGCCGGAATGACCGGAATGAGCGCGGTAATCGCGATGGAAACCGCGCTCCGCGGCGGCATCACAGCGAAGAAGGTGATGACGAACCAGCAAGTCTGGACCTGGCCGTGTTGCCACCCTCAATCGCCCTTGCATCTTCGGACGAGGGAGATGTCGAGATTGAGGCTGTAAAATCGGCCCGCAAGCCACGTGCACGCCGTCCCAAATCGGCAAATGACGAGGAAACGGCTACCGCTGCCGAGTAATTTCCGATCCATGCGTTAAGCATCTGGTCATGTAGGAAAAATTAGCTCATTCTCCATATATCTTTATTGGGGGAGAGATGAGATGCGCCATTTGCTGCTTTTGGGAATGGGTTGCATCTTTGCAGCCCCCCTTTCCGCCCAAGGCGATACAACCACCGCACAAGGCGATGTTGCCGTCACTATTTATCAGAACGGCCAAAGCCTCATCCAAGATAGCCGGCAAATGAACTTGCCGTCGGGCCGGTCGAAGCAGGAATTTCCTGACGTATCGGCCCAAATTCGCGCAGAAACAGTAACCCTGACCGGACCGGGTATCGGTATTGTCGAGCAGAATTTCGACTACGACCTTTTGACGCCCGCAAAACTGATGGAAAAGGCGGTCGGACAAACGGTGACGTTACTGCGAACCAATGTTGCGACTGGAGTCGAAACCCGGGTCCGTGCAAAAGTACTGGCCGCAAATGGCGGCGTAGTGCTGCAAATCGGCGACAGCATCGAGGTCTTACGCGACGACGGGCTGCCAGTCCGCGTGATATTCGATCGCGTCCCGCCGAACTTGCGCGCCCGCCCTACTCTGTCGGTTACAGTTGAATCAAAAGGCGGTTTGACTCCTACCACTCTGACATATTTGACGCCGGGTCTCGGCTGGACATCGGATTATGTCACCCTTTTCGATGACGCGAAGCAGACCATCGATGTCCAGGGCTGGGTTACCCTGACCAACAGCACCGGCACTGACTATTCGAACGCCGATGTATTGCTGGTTGCCGGAAACCCCAATCAAGGGGGTAACCGCCGCATGTACCAGACCCCCTATAGCCCATCGACCGGAACGATTGACGAAGCTGGAACGGAGTCCAATAATCGCGAACGGCTGGGCGACTATTATCTTTATCCCTTGGGGGAGCGTACTACGATAGCCAATGCACAGCAAAAACAGGTCAGCTTTCTGGATGTGAAGTCGGCGCCCGCCCGTAACACATATGAATTCAACAATGGCTGGCTTGCGACCAATGAGGCAGCCAGCGCGTCATCCGTACTTAAATTTTCCACGTCGCGCAGCGGTGGGCTGGGTGATCAGCTGCCTGCTGGCACGATGCGCGTGTATATGCGCGACAAACGCGGCGATCCGCAATTTATTGGGGAAAGCCGCATAGAAGCTACACCCATGGGTAGCGCGATGTCGATCCGGACAGGTGAGGCCTTTGACGTAAAAATCAAAACCGTGGTGGAGGAACGCACCCGTATAAACAGCAATCGCTGGAAAACCCGCATGCGCTATGAAATCACCAATGCACGTAGCAATGCCGTCACCGTTGATCTCGGCCAAAACGGGCTTTGGGGGGATGTGCGGATCAGTGAGCAGAGCCAAGAAGGAAAAAGGGTATCTGCCGACCGCATTGAATGGAGTGTTCCGGTCCCTGCAAATGGCAAGGCGACCGTAACCGCCACATTCGACAGCCGTTATTAAGCCTGTGCGCGGGCTCGTTGCCCTTTTCTTGGCGTTGGCCACGACTCCGGTCGCGGCACAAACGGTCGTGGTTTCAGAAGAACCCGAAGCCGTCTCGCTTACCGTGTACCGTGGCGAGAAATATGGGGGACAAGCGATCGATCCTAATTGGCCGACCGGTTACGCCCTTGTAACGGAAACGCGCACCCTCACCATTCCAGCAGGAGAAAGCGTGATACGCTTTGAAGGCGTCGCCGAAGGGATGTTCCCCGAAAGCGCCATCGTCACCGGCCTTCCCAAAGGCGTGAAAGAAAAGAACCGGGATGCCCGGCTACTGTCGCCATTAGGATTGGTCGATGCCTATCTGAAGCGACAAGTGACAATTACCCGCACCGAACGGGCGACTGGAAAGACGCGCGAATACCCCGCAATGATTACATCAGCGCCCGGCGGAGCTGTTATCCTTCAAACCAACGACGGATATGAAGCCTTGCATTGTACGGGTTTGCCGGAGCGGATGGCATTTGCGCAGCTACCTGCAAAACTGTCTGCAAAACCCACCTTGTCGGTTATTACACAAAGCGATGGACCGGTAACGGCTAAAGTTACTTTGACCTACATGGCTGCCGGCTTCGATTGGGAAGCCAACTATATCGCGCAAGTCCAAAATCGTGGGTCAGACGGCAAAGGTAAGGTCGACCTTTTTGCATGGCTGACCTTAGCCAACGGAGGAAACCAGAGTTTCACAAATGCCAACACGATGGCCATCGCCGGCAAACCGAACCGTGAAAACAATGGACCGCAAATCAAACCAACGGGCGGCAGCCTGGAACTGAAATGCTGGCCCAACCAACGCACCCATGAAGTACCTTATAATTTAGGATATATTCCCGCTCCGCCTCCTCCGCCGCCCGCGCCTGCGGCATATATGGACGAAGAAGGTGACAGCATTGTTGTGACGGCCCAGCGAATGCGGGGTGAGTCCTTAGCCTCTTACTCTCCTATCGCGGTGGTGGTGGCGGAGCAGGAGAATTTAGGCGACCTTAAACTCTACCGTATTCCTGAACCGGTAACAGTCAACGCAAAGGGGCAAAAGCAAGTTGCGATGCTGGTCAAGCCAGGCGCCGCGTTTACACATCACTATTCCGCATCTGTAGAAAACTACGGTGTGCAGAGCGAGCCCATGACATTGATGCTGCGCGGAAAAAACACGATTGACAAAGGCCTCGGGCTTCCGATGCCGCAAGGTCAGGTTTTGGTTTTTGAGAACAGCGAATATGGCCCCCTGCTTGCAGGTGAAGTAACGCTGCAGGACCGTGCGGTCGGGGAAGATGTGGAGATTGCAGTCGGCACTTCGGTGGATGTGCGCATGCAGGTGACCCCACAGTCGGAAAAAGCGAACAATCAGCGGTGGAAGATCGAGGTCACCAATTCCCGCAATACGCCGGTCAACATTGAGGTCGAGATCCCCTACGAGCTGCGAGGAAAATCGAAAGCCGTCACCAAAGTCAACGGGATACCAACTTGGAAAACTATCGTGGCTGGAAACGACAGCGCAACGCTATCTTACGAAATAAAGCTGGAACGGGATTAGCTTTCGGGCAGAGGCCGAGGTTTATGCTGCTCATCAAGTGCAACAAAGGTGAACAACCCTTCCGTCACTTTAACCTCTTGTTGTCCCCGCTCACGCGTCGCGATGACTTCTATGCGTATACCCATTGATGTCCGCCCGCGCCGTTCAAGCGAGGCGTAGACCGAGATGATATCGCGCAACAAGATCGGTGCGATGAATTCCATTTTTTCGATGGCGACGGTCGCACAGGCGCCCTGCGATACGCGCCCAGCGACAATACCGCCAGCCTGATCCATGACACCGAGCACCCATCCACCGAATATATGCCCATTGGCATTAATGTCGCTTGGCCCAGGAATAACACGCAGAATGGGATCAGTCCGCTTTGGGAGGTTACGAATAGTGTCGCTCATCGGTCGGCTTCGTCTTTGAAAATGTCTTCGATTGATTCATCGTGACCAGTACCACTGGACAAAAATACCAATCCCATAAGAGCCGCGGTCAACATCATGGCGCCAACGATAGCGCCCGCAGTCGCAATGAAAAAATGTATAGAGACCATGCCATTAAACCACCAAAAGCTTCCCAGCACTAGCAGCGTGACGGTCACTGTAACCAACAGCATCCACCGCATAAGGCGCCAATAGCGCTTCCAAGCATAGCTGGCATATTCAGGATCTTCTAGGCGAGATGGTCGGGTCATGGCTTGATAAGGCCTCCTTATGGTATAAGTTCCACTTGGAGCAAGGATATAGGGAGAGAGTCGGTGACTATTTCTGAAATATTGAGCAACAACAAGCATAGCATATTTACAGCACAACCTAATGAGAGTGTGGGGGAAGTTGTTGCACGTCTCGCAGAACATCGCATTGGCGCCTTGCCTGTGGTAGATGGCAAAGAGGTAGTCGGCATTTTTTCGGAGCGTGACATCGTCTACGGCATCGCGAAACATGGCGCGGCGTTTCTTGCAAAAACTGTCCGCGAAACAATGACGGCACCCGCCATCACGGTTTCCAGCGACACTGCAATTATGTCAGGTCTTTCACTAATGACAAAAAGGCGGATTAGACACCTCCCTGTAGTGGAAGATGGAAAGCTGACTGGGTTTGTTTCAATTGGCGACTTGGTTAAGCATAGAATTGAAAAAATTGAAGCGGAAGCAGCGGCAATGCGCGATTACATACAGATGGCATAGCTCGGAGCTTACCGCAAAATACGTCAACAGCGCCTGATTTTACAGTTAAGGGGAAATTTACGCTGATGCGATAACCGTCGGGGATGCAGGCTGCGCGCATCTCTACTATCAGACTGGTCTTAGCTGCGCTTGCGGCATTTTTTTCGTTAGTCGCATGCTCCTCGCAGGCATTGGCCAACAGTATCTCACTCGAAAGTTGCACGCTTGCCGCTACACCTGCGGATACAGTTCAATCGGTGCTTGCAAGGCCAAAAGCTTTCTCGTGCGCTGAAACGCAAAACCAGCTTCCTCCCGGTGATTACTGGGTTAAAATGAAGCTCCCGCACCTATTGCCAGGTGACGGCCGCAACCTTGTGTTCCGCACTGCCAGTCTTTGGGATGATGGATTTCAACTTTGGGCGATCCATCGAGATGGCCATATCGAAAAGTATCAGCCATTTCATGGGCAGTCGATAAGCCCAATGCGGCTAGGAGCCACGACAGTTGTGCCACTCCGCGATCACCCGGCACCCATTAAAATGCTTGTTGCAAAAGTTACGAATAGTGGCGCGGTGCGTGGAGTGATGTTGCAGTCACAAATCGGCACGAGCGAATCCGCAATAACTTTCGAAATGGTCATGAGCGTCTTTTATGCAGGCTTTGCCGGCGTCTGCATTGCTCTGCTTGTTTATAATATCGCACTCTGGCGGGCGATGCGTGAACCTTTTTTGCTCGCCTATTGTGCGATGATTTTTGCAACATTAACCTATGGCTTGTTCACTTCAGGTGCTTTGCACTATTTTGTATCAGGTTTGACGGGACCAGATCGTTTGCGGATTACAATCCCGCTGCTGGCTTACAGTGCCAGTTCCGCTCTGATCTTCGTTCGCTTCTTCTTTGCCAACACCGAAATTCCTGCGTGGTTAGTAAAGACGACAAATATCCAAGCGACAGCAATGGCTGCATACGCAACGATCTACGCAATCCTCGCTCCATGGCAAATCAAGACGCTGGATGCAATTTATGTGTACAGCTTTACACCGGTGCCCATCATTTTCGGTATCTACGTATGGAAAGCGTGGAAAAGCAAAGACCATTTCCTAAGTTATTTTTTATTGGGCTGGAGTGGTGTTGCGCTTTCAACATTTTTAAGGATGTTGCATGCTTTCGATTTTGTTCCCTACCACATCCTGATCGAGAACAGCACGCTGTTCGGAATGGCTTTCGAAGCATTGGTCAGCTCGCTAGCTATCGGCTATCGTGTTCGCCTGCTGGCAAAGGCGCGCGACCGCGCAGAAATCGCCGAGGCGCACGCAATGGCTATCGCAGATACAGACCCCCTAACCGGATTGCTGAACCGTCGAGCATTTCTACGGGCATTACTTGAACGACACAGCCATTGGACCTTGGTCTTGCTGGATGTAGATCATTTCAAAAGGGTCAATGACAGCCTCGGCCATGCCGGTGGTGATGAAGCTCTAGCCCTTATATCGCAGACGCTTCAGCAAGTCGCACCTCAAGGTGCATTGGTCGCGCGGCTCGGAGGCGAAGAGTTCGCAATTGCGTATCGTGGTAACCTTTTGTTGCTGGAGCCGGAAGATTTGCTAGCTTCGGTCCGGCAAATTAATCTGCCTCAAGGTTATAGAATTACCGCAAGTATCGGCATCGCAAATCGCATTGTAACATCCGAAGACGACTGGAAAATTCTATACCGTGCGGCAGATATGGCTCTGTATCGAGCTAAAACGGGTGGGCGGGATCGTTACATCCTGATCCGGCCTCAGAACGTGGCCGCATAACAATACCCAACCGCTCTGCTACCCTCCAGTCGCCTTTGTCGTTGAAGGTGTTGTAACCGTCTGCTGCGGCAACGGCGCAAAGACGGGTTTAGGTGCATATTTCATATTCCAGTCCGCAAGATCTCGCTCATATTGGGCGTATGCGTCAAAAAAGCGGATAAAAATACCGTCGATATCATTTAGACCGCCGACGGCATATTCGGGCAAGGCGGCTACGGGAACGGAATTTACTTCCACCACCTTACGTAACGCCATATCGCAATATTCCGATCGAACCGGTGGTAAAGCAAAATAATTATACAGGTCGGTCAGCTTGGTATCGCGCACACGGAGGCCGTTTTGGCCGGGGTATCGCGCTACATATTCACGATCCACGGTCTTGCTGCTTTTTGAAAGCTGCACCTTATGGGTAACAATAAATTTGTTATACTGAGTTGCAATCTGCCCCCACACGGGGCCTTGGCAATTGAGCGCAGCTACGTTTAGCGCCGCCCGGAAATGCCAAATTTGTTCATCGCGACTTAAACCCCGATTGGGGGTAACCCGCACACCATCTAAACCAAGCGCCGGAATTTTCATCGAAGCAGCAGCTCCGCCAGGAGGCAACGGCATGACCGGTGGAGGTGGCGGCGGAATATAAACCGGCGGAGGCGGAGCAATAACAACCGGCTTTGGCGCAGGAGCGCAAGCCGATATGGCGGTGACCGTGAACACGATTGCTGCCATGTTTTTAAAACCGCGACGCATTGTTTTCCCTCCAACCAAAGAGCGCCTTTCCAACAGGATTTTTACAACAAAGAAAAGTCTTCTTCGGTAAGCTGCGCAAAGAAAATGGCCCAGCGGTTTCCCGCCAGGCCAGTGATAGTGTTTCAACCTTAACCGAAGGTGACTCTTAGTCGCGATTACCTAGGAAGCTGAGTAAAAACTGGAACATGTTGATGAAGTCCAGATATAGGTTCAGCGCACCCATGATCGCGGCTTTACCTACCATATCCGAACCCCGGATTTGCAGGTAAATGCTCTTGATTGTTTGGGTGTCATAAGCGGTAAGACCTGCAAAAAGCAGCACGCCGACCGAGCTGATGACCCAGTGCATTGTATCCGACTGCAGCCAGATATTAGCAATCGACGCTACGATAAGTCCAACCAGACCCATGATCAAGAATGTGCCCATTCCGCTCAAATCCTTCTTGGTCGTATATCCCCAGAGGCTGAGGCCAGCAAAGGCAGCGGCAGTTGCAAAGAATGTCTGGGCAATTGATTCACCCGTGAACATCATGAATATTCGCGATAACGAAAGTCCCATCAGGACTGCGAACGCCCAAAACATCGCCTGAAGCGCGGGTGTTGAAAGGCGGTTTTGCCCAAAGCTCATGATCAGCACTACGACCAAGGGCGATAAGATTATTACCCAGCTTAACAAACTGGGATTGACCATCAGATTTTGCGCCAACTCGGTTTGAGCGAACAACATGGCGACAATTCCGGTTAAAAGAACACCGGACGCCATATAGTTGTAAACCTTAAGCATGTGGGCGCGAAGGCCTGCATCAACCGCCACGTCTCCGACGTTTGCGCCGACACCTGCAAGACTTGACTGGGTCCCGGTTACCCGTGGATCGGACCACTGTGCCATGACTTATTTCTCCTCAAAACACGGCACCATAGCCGCATAGACATAATATTGGAGGAATTCACTCCAATTTCAAGCAAAACACGACATCAAATTCTTGGAAATTTCCATTTTGATGATTGAAGACCGGCAGAAATCCTTCAATTGACATTATGGTTTCAGTCTTTTGATGAAATGTTCTGCTGCAGACTGCACTTGTCTCCAACATGTTTCAAAATCCGCAGACGTACCATAATAGGGATCCGCAACAGATCTCCCTTTTGCCCCGGGCGTATAATCCAGAAAAAGTGAGAGGTCTGCCAAGGATCCCTCCGGCGTCATTGATTGTAGATATCGCAGGTTGGGAATGTCCATTGCGAGTATGTAGTCGAGTTTAAAGAAGTCGGATTCTTCAATCTGTCGGGCCCGCATTTTGCGAATATCGATCCCGCCCATGTTCAGCGCAACTGCACAAGCCCGTTTATCAGGCGCATTTCCGACATGCCAGTCGCCAGTACCTGCGGAATCAACGTGGACTTCTACGCCCGACTTTTCAGCCGCTTGCCGCAAGGCAGCTTCGGCAAGTGGCGAACGACAAATATTGCCAAGGCATACCATCAAAACCGTCGGTCGTTTACTCGTTTTGTAATGGTTCATTCTTGCTCTGCCAAGTTGAATAGTAATTCAGGTTGCGCCAAAAACACGTTCTGCTAGCCATGATATTATGTGGCGGCAACAGCCAAGAACAGGGAGATGGATGTGAGTGAAACGGTCGAAAGCGCCAAAGAAAACGCTGGACCCACGCCGGAAACTCCTGCCCGGGAAGCGACCGGATATAGCTGGTATGTCTTGACCGTTCTGGTTGTTGTCTACATTCTCAATTTTATTGATCGTCAGATCGTCAGCATTTTGGCCGTTGATATCAAGGCCGACCTCGGACTGACCGACTCCGATATGGGCTTTCTTGGAGGCGCAGCTTTTGCAGTATTCTATGCGCTTTTCGGCATACCGCTGGGACGTCTTGCGGACAATTGGAACAGGGTTCGGCTACTTTCGATAGGTCTAGCGTTGTGGTCCCTGATGACGGCGCTTTCGGGATTTGCTCGCAACCAAATCGAATTGACGCTGGCCCGTATGGGGGTTGGCATTGGCGAGGCGACGGCGAGCCCAACTGCCTATTCCCTTATTTCCGACTATTTTCCGAAGCGGCAGAGAGCGACTGCTCTCGCCATATATTCTTCCGGCCTATATATCGGCGGCGGCGTGTCCCTGTTCATCGGTGCGCTCATTGTACAGGCTTGGAATAACGCATATCCCAACGGCGGCCCCCTTAACCTCGTGGGTTGGCAAGCAGCATTTCTAGCGGTCGGTATTCCCGGTATATTGGTTGCGTTGTGGGTATCCAGCTTGCGCGAACCGGTGCGCGGCGCGATGGACGGGTTAGCTGCGACAAGCCATGAAAGCCCATTTCGCGCTTTTTTCAGCGACCTTTCTATGATTGTGCCACCTTTTACGCTTTATGGCGCGTGGCAGCGCGGGCCGGTTGCCCTTGCCATTAACCTGTTGACTGCGTCGGCTATCGCCGCATTCGCCGCATGGATGATAGATCTGACGGGCAACTTACCTCAATGGTCCGCGGTCGGCTTTGGATATTATGCAGTATTTTCATGGGCTTCGACTTTGCGCGCGAAAGATCCCGCAACCTTTCGGCTAATCTGGGGAACGCCCGCCTTTATCTGCACGACCCTAGGCTATGGACTGGTTTCGCTGGCAGCCTACGCACTGTCATTCTGGTCGGCACCTTATGCGGAGATCGTTCTCAAGCTTCCGAAACAAGAGCTAGCCTTTATCTTGGGCGCCAATGGCGCGTTAGCTGGATTTTTAGGAGTTATTATTGGAGGTCGTGTTGCCGACGGTTTGCGGGCTAAGTATCCGGCAGGCCGCATTCTGGTCATCATCCTTGGCGTGGTTGGACCCATTGTTCCTATCTGGATCGGCTACACCACAGAAGACTCAACTCTGTTTTACGCAATGAATTTCTTGGCCGGTATGTTGGGCGCGACTGCCCTTGGCGCTGCTGCGGCGACTACGCAGGATCTGGTCCTGCCCCGTATGCGCGGTACAGCTACAGCAGCCTTCTTTTTGGGCACAACTCTCGTCGGGTTGTCCTTTGGACCTTACATGGTCGGGCAGATTTCGGATCTGGCAGGAACAATGATTGATGGCAAACTGGTGGGCAACTTACGCATCGGCATCCTGTCACTGATTGCGGTCGCTCCGATCGCGTTGGCGTTACTTGTATCCGCGTACCGCCTTGTTCCTAAGGCCGAAGCAAGCATTGTAGAACGTGCACGTGATGCAGGAGAACTCATTTAATCGCTCGATTAAATTCTGCTTGACCCTAACGTCAACTTGGTGTCTCTACTGACCATCAACGATACTATCTGGAGAGTCACATGTCGCTCGATACCATCCCTCGTTCAGCATATAATGAAGACCACGAAGCCTTTCGCCAATCGGTTCGACAATTCCTGCTGAAAGAGGTCGCACCTCACGCAAAACAGTGGCAGGAAGATGGTATCGTCCCCAAATCCATTTGGCCCAAAGCGGGAGAGGTTGGTCTGTTGTGCCCAACGGTGCCCGTTGAATATGGCGGTATGGGCTTGGATTTTGGATATAATGCGATCGTAGATGAAGAATCCGCCTATTATGGCGGTGCGGCGACCGGCTTCTCTTTACAGTCCGACATCGTTGTAAATTATCTCGTCAGCTACGGCAGTGAAGAGCAGAAAAAACATTGGCTCCCCAAGATGATTTCCGGTGAAGTTATCACTGCGATCGCTATGACCGAGCCTGGAACTGGCTCTGACCTGCAAGGTATGAAAACCAGCGCGCGCAAGGATGGCAACCATTATGTCATCAACGGCAGCAAGACCTACATTACCAATGGTCAGAACGCGGATCTCATTCTTGTGTGTGTGAAAACAGACACTGAAATTCAGCCAGCTTGGAAAGGCATGTCCATCATTTTGGTCGAAGCGGACCGGGAAGGTTTCAAGCGTGGCCGCAATCTCGATAAAATCGGCATGGATGAGGCTGATACGTCCGAACTATTCTTTGAAGATGTGCGTGTCCCGATGACCAATTGCCTCGGTGAGGAAGGCAAAGGCTTTATTTATCTCATGAGCGAGCTACCCCAAGAACGCCTTTCAATCGCTGTTTCTACAATGGCTAGCACTCAAAAGGCTTTTGATGAGACGGTTGCCTTCGCGCGCGAGCGTATAGTTTTTGGTAAGCCCTTACTCGATTTCCAGAATACACGGTTCGTATTGGCCGACATCAAGGCGAAGCTTCAGGTTGGTTGGGCTCACCTGGATTGGGCGCTAAACCGCCATTATAAAAAAGAACTCACTCCTGAAGAGGGTGCTGCTGCAAAGCTTTGGCACACCGATCTTCAGTGGGAAGTCATGGACGCTTGCCTTCAGTTGCACGGTGGCGCAGGCTACATGAACGAATATCCAATCGCCCGTATGTGGCGTGGCGCACGCGTAAGCCGTATTTTCGGCGGTACAAACGAAATCATGAAAGAGTTGATCGGCCGGAGCTTGTAGGTCGCCAAATCCATCACGCAATTCCCGAATTTGTCAGACGCGTACACTGACAATTCGGGATAATGCGTTATGGCCGCGCCCGCTGAATGCGATTCGGTGCGAATAATGTTTTGAAAGTTTTGAGAATGCCCAAACCACAGCCTTGGCAACTTGATCCCGCCAGCTACCCTTTCAGCCATCGCACCGAAACGAGATTTGCTGACATGGATGTGTTGGGGCACATAAACAATGTGTCGATGGCAGGTCTGTTTGAACATGGCCGTGGAATGTTCAACCATGCAATTGAAGTGCAACGCCGGGCTGCGGGACAGCGCTGGCTAATCGTGAGCGTATCCCTAGACTATATTGCGGAAGCCCATTTTCCAGAGCATGTAGATGTCGCCAGCGGCATTCTTAGAATCGGCAACAGCAGTTGGGACATTGCTTCCGCTGCATTCCAGGGCGGCCAATGTAAGGCGACGTGTATTACGACAATAGTTTTAACTGACACCAACGGCCCAACCACCATCAACGCAGATTTGCATAGGGAATTTCAGCGGTTGACCGTTAAAAAGTGATCAATCTTTAAAATTTGCTGTACGTTTTAACATCTGAGACATCACAGCCTCGATTTGGTTAGGTGTCCGGATTACGCGGTTCTGCCGGACGCTTTCCGACATCAATATCTCATCTTCACTTAAATCCGTATATTCGTTGAACAGGGCTTTAGCCTCACGCATAGCCTCAGGATTTCTGTTCGCAATTTCCCGCGCAATCGCCATGGCTCGTGCGTGCGGATTATCATCAACGTAAGTCGCAAATCCTAGCGTCAGTGCATCCAAACCGGAAAATTCCCTATTCGTATATGTCAACTCCCGGAGCACGTCTTCACGCACCATGCCTCGCCAAAGAGCATAACCTCCCATATCGGGAATCAGTCCCCATTTCATCTCCATGACCGCCATCCGCGCATCGGGGGCAACAATACGAAAGTCGGCACCACTCGCAATTTGAAGCCCGCCTCCAAAGCATACTCCATGGACTGCCGCGATAACCGGCATGGGCAATTTGCGCCAAAGCATAGCAACTTGCTGAAAAGTGTTTGCATTACCATGCGTGCGTTCAACTAAACTTTTTGCTCCGCCGCCGCTCGCGCTTGCACCGCCACCTTTCATACTTTCCATATCAAGCCCGGCACAAAAACTACGTCCCTCACCCGATAAAACAACGACACGAATTCCCTGCATAGATGCGATCCGTTCACCGACCGCAATAATTCCTTCGAACATAGCAGGGTCCAGAGCATTCATTTTATCCGCCCGGGTCAGTCGCACATCTGCAACATGGTTTTCGACGGTTATGCTTACACGTTCATTCATGCAGACTTTTCCTTCAAAGCAAATTCCACAAGTGGCAACTGGTCGTTGCCGAAATACATTTTAGTTGTGTCGACGAAGATCGTTGGCGACCCATAACCGCCGCGCGCTATTACTTCCTCAGTATTTGCGCGGAGCAGCGACTTCACCTCATCGGTCTGCGCCGCAGCCTTCATGGCTTCTCCGTCCAATCCTGCTGCGTTTGCTACCGCAACTAGAATGTCCGGATCGTCAAGATTTTCTTCGCGCCCGAAATAGCTTTCAAATGCTGCCTTTGTAAAAGTGCTAAGCGCCGACATGTCGTCTGCCAACGTACATGCCATGCGCATGGCGTGCACGCTTTTCGCTGGGTGAAATTGCGAGGGGAAACGCAATGGAACTCCCGTCAATGCAGCCCAGTCTTTAAGCACGCGCCAGCTGTGTATCAATTTGCGATTATCCGTATCTTCGCGTGCGGCATAGACCGACTGGTTCACGGCGTTGAAGACCCCGCCAACCAATATCGGTCGCAGACGCGCTGTTGCACCCGTTCTTGCCAAAACATTTTGCAAATTGGTAAAGGCCAAATAGGTCCAAGGACTGGAAAGATCATAAAAAAATTCAACCCGATCGCCTGGCATATGGGCCTCTCCTTTGCATCGGTTCATACCATCCGTAGCTTTTTAATGAAGCAATTAGTTATCAAAGAACAAAGATTGGAATGTTCCAACGCTTGTCGGCGAATTTACACATTTGGCCGCATGTGACGATATACAGCCCACGTCTTAAATTGACTTTAACCATATCGCGTCACAGGGGATGGGGATAATATTCCGTCCAATTTGGATTAGGACAGGGGTCGCTTATGTTTGAAGGCAAAGATTTGCGCTTTGCCAGTGCTGGGGTGGGAGGTAGCGTCGCACTTGCGGACGCTATGGTCATACCCTTGCGCCAAACAGCTGTCAGGTCTTGGATCGACCGCATCGGAGAACTCGACCTCGTTCCGGACTTAGGCGAAGATGTCGGATCTATCCGTTGGTTTCGCGGACTCGGGACACTTACTGCATTAAGCGTGTGCGCACTTGCATTGCTGCCAGATTTCGGACCAGTTTTTGGTGCACAGCCGGCATTGCCAACAGAGGCTGAGTTTGAAGAAGCCCGTGCGCAAATGATCATGCCGATCGCATTTGGCAGCGACAGCGGCAAGCGTATGGCTGCAACAGACACAGTTGTCGCGTTAGCGGGCAGTCCGGAACGTCCGCGGATTGAATTGACAGCCACTCTTGGCCGCGGGGACAGCTTTTCCCGAGTTCTTCAACGCGCAGGCGTAGGGGGCGGCGAAGCTAGTTTAGTTACATCAATGGTGTCGAGCGCAACGCCCTTGAACGGTATTGAGCCTGGCACCCCGATCGATATCGTGTTGGGCAAGAGAACGACTAAAAATGTTGCGCGTCCGCTGGAATCTGTCGCCTTTCGAGCCCGGTTTGATCTGAACTTGGAAGTAAGTCGAAGCGGAAACAGTTTGCAACTTATTCGCAAACCCATTGCCGTTGACGACACACCGTTACGTATCAGAGGTGTGATAGGCGATAGTCTGTATCGCTCGGCGCGCGCTGCTGGAGCACCCGCAACCGCGATTCAGGATTATCTGAAGGTGATTTCGGGCAGAACATCCCTGTCCACGCTACGCTCCAGCGATGAATTTGACATCATTGTGGATTACAAACGCGCAGAGACCGGCGAAGTCAAAGTTGGAAATCTCCTTTATGCAGGGGTCGATCGTGAAGGTCGATCTGCAATCCAGATGCTAAAGTGGACCGTAGGCGAGACATCTCAGTGGTTTGAAGCTTCCGGTGTCGGTGAATCTCGAGGTGCACTGAGCAGGCCTGTCAATGGCGCAATTACATCCGGATTCGGAATGCGTCGTCATCCAATATTGGGCTATAGTCGTATGCACAGCGGTCTTGATTTCAAGGCCAGTTATGGCACTCCAATTTACGCCGTTACCGATGGGACTGTTGCTTTCGCCGGTCGCAAAGGTGGATATGGGAATTTTGTACAGCTGAACCACGGCGGCGGTCTGGCATCGGGATATGGCCACATGAGCCGCTTTGCCGTAACCGCCGGCACACGTGTCCGGCGGGGTCAAATCATTGGCTATGTTGGATCAACCGGGCTTTCGACCGGTCCGCATCTGCACTATGAACTATATCGTGGCGGTAGGGCTGTGAACCCGATGTCTGTGAAGTTTACGCAGCGCGCACAGTTGTCCGGAAACGATCTGGCACGATTCAAAGGGCGATTGAATAGCTTGAAATCAGTCAAGGCGGGGGCGGCACTTGCTCCTTTGCGACCTACCGAGCGTGTTCAGGAAAAACCGAAGCGCGAAATTGATCGGCTGACGCAAAACATGGATGGTCGCCCTCCACGCGGATAATCCGTTGAGCATAATGGATTGCTTCGCTAGACAACGGTCATGAGTGACTTTGCAAGTTTTCCAAACACCCGCATGCGGCGCAGTCGTGTCGCATCGTGGAGCCGTAAGATGGTGGCGGAAACGACACTCGATTCTTCCGACTTAATCTGGCCTTTGTTTATTACAGAAGGTGTCTCCGTCGAGGAACCGATAGCTGCATTGCCAGGGGTATCCCGTTGGTCAGTAGACAATATAGTCAACCGGGCAGCAGAGGCTATAGCGCTCGGCATTCCTTGCATCGCATTGTTTCCAAACACCCAGACCGATCGCCGAAGCAATGACGGCGATGAAGCATTGAACCCCGATAATCTGATGTGCCGGGCGATCCGGGCCATTAAGGCTGCACATGGCGACGCAATTGGAGTGCTTACGGACGTGGCGCTAGACCCTTATACAGCACATGGCCAGGACGGGTTGATTGATGAATCGGGCTATGTTCTGAATGACGAAACTGTTGCTGTTTTAGTTGACCAAGCGGTTAACCAGGCAAATGCTGGGGCGGACATCATCGCACCCAGCGATATGATGGACGGCCGTATTGGTGCAATCCGTAAAGCACTGGAAATGAACGGTCACTCCAACGTGCAAATCATGTCCTATGCCGCAAAATATGCCAGTGCCTTTTACGGACCTTTCCGCGACGCTGTTGGCTCACGCGGCCTGCTAAAAGGCGAAAAAAAGGGTTATCAAATGGATCCCGCGAATAGTGATGAAGCTCTGCGCGAAGTTGCCATGGATATTTCCGAAGGCGCCGATAGCGTGATGGTCAAGCCGGGTCTGCCTTATCTCGACATTATTCGCCGCGTCAGGGACCGTTTCGAAGTACCCGTTTTTGCGTATCAGGTGTCCGGTGAATACGCCATGATAGAAGCTGCCGCTGCCGTCGGGGCCGGTGACCGAGATGCACTGGTTTTGGAAACTTTGACGGCGTTTAAGCGGGCTGGCTGCTCGGGCATACTCACTTACCATGCAGCGCATGCAGCACGACTACTTCGGACGAATACATGACCGCACGCACCTTGGGTGACAGCAGGGTGCTGTTCCTCGTGACGATATTGACTGGCAGCTTTCTGCTTTTCTTGGTGCAACCTATGATTGCACGCATGGCATTGCCACGTCTGGGCGGCGCACCCGCGGTTTGGAACAGCGCGATGCTGGTATATCAGGCATTGTTATTGGCCGGCTATGCTTATGCCCATCGCCTTTCACGTGCTTCGCCGAGGCGACAGGTCATCATTCACATTGCTCTTTTTGCATTCGCCATCTTGTGGTTGCCCATCGGCCTTGCGGATTTGCATCCTCCGGCAGACGGATCGCCGATTTTCTGGGTTCCTTGGTTATTGATTGCATCAATTGGTCCGCTGTTCTTTGTGGTTGCTGCCCAAGCACCGTTAATGCAGCGGTGGTACAGCATGTCGGGAAACCAGGGTGAACCCTATGCGCTCTATGCTGCGTCCAACATCGGGAGTTTTGGCGGACTTATTGCCTATCCGATTCTGGTGGAACCCTTTGCGACTATCCAAAGCCAAAAGTGGATTTGGAGCGGCATTTACATTGCGTTGCTGGGATTAGTCTGTGCTTGCGCAGCGATGATATGGCGTAATGCGGGGGCCAGTTCTGCAGCCCCTGAGGATTCAACCGACCACTTGCCAATCGGATGGCGGCGCCGGCTCTACTGGGTTGTTTTGGCCGCCGTTCCATCGGGATTAATGCTATCGACAACATCGCATCTGACTACCGATCTGATGGCAATGCCGCTCATTTGGGTTATTCCGCTCGGTATCTACCTGCTCAGTTTCAGTGTCGCGTTCGCTGACAATCAAAAGCCAGCCTATTGGATTAGTCGATTTGCCCCGGTCGTGTTGATTATCTCGGCAGCCTTCGTCTTCATCGTTTGGGGCAAGGCGGCGATCGGCGGCTTAACCGCCAGTTTGAGCTTGCTCTTCATCGTCGCGGTTGCGCTGCATAATGAAATGTACAGGACTCGTCCTGCGCCTGCACAGCTCACAAGCTTTTATCTCATGATGTCGGTGGGTGGCGTCTTGGGAGGATTCTTCTGTGCAATTCTTGCGCCTCTTCTTTTTGACTGGACATGGGAGCATCCGATTTTGATTTTAATGGCGGCAGCATTGCTCCCTGCCATCCCGCTCCTGCATTTGAACGAAAGTGACAAACGACTGCCATTCATCATGGCTGTAATTGGGACGATTGCGCTTGTCCTCGGCCTGTTTGGCGGCATCACGGAACCTATCGATTCAAGCTTTACCAAGATTGTTCTCGCCGCCACGATTATCACCTTGGGCATCGCTGTGGCCGGGTTTCGGTTGCCATTCCTGCTTGCTGTTGCGGGTCTGTTGACGATTAATGGCGGCTGGTACAGCGTTCAGCAAAGCCTCGATGGCGTACGAATGCGGAGTTATTTCGGCACGTACACTGTAAATGCCAGCGAAAGCGGCCGGGTGCGTTGGCTTAATCACGGTACCACGATGCATGGGATGCAATTGCTGGACGATCCTACCCGCCCAATCAGCTATTATCCGGACACATCAGGTGTCGGTATTGCGATGCGAAATGCTCCGCGCCTTTATGGTCCGAACGCGAGTATTGGCGTCGTAGGTCTCGGAACGGGAACTTTGGCCTGTTATCGCCAGCCTGGGCAAGATTGGCAGTTTTTTGAAATCGATCCTCTGGTCATCGAAATTGCGCGCGAGCGCAGAATTTTTTCATTCCTTGAAGAATGCGCGCCCGATGTTCCAATCACCCTTGGCGATGCACGCCTGACTTTGACGGCGGTTCCGCAAGGGAAGTTCGATATTTTGGCACTGGATGCTTTTTCATCTGATTCGATCCCGCTTCACCTTTTGACCAAAGAGGCATTCGCGACGTATCGTAAAGCATTGAAGCCAGACGGCCTCTTGCTTGTCCATATCTCTAACAGATATATTGACCTAAATCCCGTCGTCGCAGCCGAAGTAAAAGCCAATGGTTGGACCGCCGCCCTGCGTCATGACAGTCCGACCGAGGAACTCATAAATCGCGGCAATCGAGCTTCACAATGGATCGCGCTGAGCCGAGATCGTGCAAAACTGGCCGAGCTTACGGGTAAGGTAGATAAGGTGAAAAGCCGCTACTATAATCCTGACCAGTGGATTGAACTCGATGCACCTGGAAATACCAGCCCCTGGACAGATAATTATGCATCCGTTCTGCCCCATTTATCTCTTTGGAAAACCCTATGACTATTCATCGTCCAGATGTCAGCATCATCACCATAAACGGGAAAACCCCAAAAATTGATGACAGCGCTTTCATTGCACCTGGCTGCCGGATTATTGGCGACGTCGTCATCGGGCCGGAATCCAGCATCTGGTATAATTGTGTAGTCCGCGCCGAGGTCAATACGATCGTCATTGGCTCCCGCACAAACATCCAAGATGGCAGCGTTATACATTGTGATGGCCCTGCCCCGGGTTATCCCGACGGATGTCCTACAGCCATCGGCGACGATGTGCTCGTCGGGCACAATGTCCTGTTGCACGGCTGCGTTTTAAAAGATCGGGCATTTGTAGGCTTATCAGCAACCGTCATGAACGGCGCGGTGATCGAAGGCGACGGCATGCTTGCAGCAGGTGCTATGCTTACTCAAGGAAAACATATCGAGGCGCGGCAATTATGGGCAGGATCGCCGGCTCGGTTTGTTCGTGACTTAGACGATGCTGCAGTCATGGGAATGCGAATGGGTGTGGCGCATTATGTAGAAAACGCCAAAGCCCATGCCGCTGCTATTGCACAAAACTAGAATTTCGCGCGGATCGTGAAACGGCCATTTATGGGCGCTCCAGTCGAAATATTGTTGTTGTTATGTGAGTCTGAAAAATAGGTCGCATCAAACAGGTTTTCCAAATTCACCTGCATTTCAATCGCATCGCTAAGGTTAAAATACACTGCTGCGTCGACGCGTGTGAAGGCGGGCAACCTTGTAGTCGATGCGGCGGTACGAATGGCGGCAAACTGGCTGGATTGATGAATTATGCCCACGCCGGCAGCCAAACGCCTGCTGAATTCATATCGGTTCCACAAATTCGCCTGGTGTTTTGGAACCTGGCCCAACCGCACCAAATCGTTACCGGCGAGGACAGCATCTTGGTAGCTGTAACCACCATGCACTTGCCACTTCGGAGTGATGCGTCCCGCTACAGACAGTTCCAAACCTTTGGTAGTGGTCTTTCCGACGTTAATTGTCGTCAGTGGATTCTGCGGGTCCGGCGTTGTCGCATTGCTGCGATCCAGTTGAAATAGGGCGAACGTTAGATTGAGATTTGGCCGCACATCCCACTTTGCCCCCAGCTCATAGTTAGTGAACTTTTCCGGCGCGAGATTTTCCTGCGTTGTACTCAAACTAAGGAATTGGTCGCCTGATCGCGGCAAAAACGACTGACTGTAACTGCCGTAGATCGACACGCTTTCGACAGGTTTGAATATCAATCCAAGCCGCGGGCTTACCTTAGTATCTTTTCGCGCAAAGGGCCTGTCAATGAGGGGGAACTGGTCCACACCTTCTATGTCGAACCTGTCATACCGCAATCCACCGACGATGTCGAAATGCTCACCAATGCTAATTTGATCCTGCACATAGGCCGAAAAAAACATCACTTCGGATATGGTGTCTCGTGCAGGCACATTGAAAGCTACTGTGGGAAAGATGGGATTGGCCAGATTGAAAGACGCGTTTGACAACGTCCCATTTGTGCGACGATTTTTACTTTTTTGGTCGCCATACTCGATTCCGACCAGAATCTTATGCGCCAACGGGCCAGTTTGAACGTCCCAAACCAAATTGCCTTGCGTAATGAAGTTCGTGCGTTTTGTGGGATCGCTGTAGGCAGCCAATACTACGGTACCATTTTGACCCGTTGCCGGACCATTTGCAAAAACGTTGTCGTAAATCTTGTCATAGTGGCCGTACAATAAGGTGCCGTTAAACTGCAGGTTTTCGGCGAGTTGCCCATCCAAACGCAATTTACCGATCTGGGCTTCCAGTTTGGTCCGGTTTATGTTCGGAATTCCAAAAAACTGATCCCGATATCCTCGCAAAGGCGTGTTTGGTTGACCGGTAACAGTTGCGATTGAAGGAACGCCTCGATCCGTTGTGCGATCATCGTGCACATATTCATACGAAAGTCCCAGATTCCAATCAGCGCCTAACTTGAAGGCGAGATAGGGGTTCCAAGCGTATCGCTCGCCTCCAACAAAGTCGCGGTGGCTGTCGAGATTTTCGTAAACTGCATTTAGTCGAACTGCCGCAACATCATTCAACGGGGCGTTCAGGTCGGCAGATACATCAAAAGCACCGAAACTGTTAACGCTGGCCTGACCTGCATAAAAAACATCGGTCTTTGGCGATTTCTGCACCCGGTTGATGATTCCGCCACCGCCACCACGCCCGAAGATTAAAGCATAGGGTCCTTTCAATATTTCGACGCGCTCTATGTTGTAGATGCCGCGGTAATATTGGACATCGTCACGGACTCCATCGAGGAAAAAATCGGCTGTTGTATTCTGCCCACGCAAGGTGATCTGGTCTCTATTTCCCTCGCCTTGTCCCACGGTAGTGCCTGCCACGTAGCGCAAAACGTCGCTCAAGGAATGGTGCGCCTGATCGTCCAGTTGTTCCCGCGTTACCACGTTGATACTCTGGGGTATATCCAGCAACGGTGTATCGGTCTTGGTTGCCGTTACGGAGTTGGATGCCACATAGCCTTCGCTTACACCGGTAACAATAATTGTCCGACTGTCATCGTCGCTTGCCATCTCTTCAGCCAAAACAGGCATATGGGATACGGCAGCGATAACCGTTGCCACCGATAAAGATATTGAATGACGCACTGTAATCCCTTGAACTGTATATTGAGAATGAGTCGCAACGAAGCTCGGCGTTATTGCGAATTGTTCTCATATGCAAATTTAATTTGGGCATGAGGGAAAAAGATTTTTGCAACTGTGAACACAGCGCGATAGCAGGCGACTATTCGAAGTCGGCTATTAGGAACAGGTGATGCAAGCAACGATCTGGCACAACCCAAATTGCGGAACGTCCCGCAAAACTTTAGCAATCTTGGAAGCCGCGCCCGACATTACGCTGACAGTTATTGAGTATCTTCGGCATCCATATAAAAAAGAAAAGCTTGAGCAGCTATTTGCTGATGCAGGACTAACAGCACGCGATGCATTGCGAACTCGCGGTTCCAGAGCAGAAGAATTGGGATTGATTGACGGTGCGACTAACGACACCATTTTGGATGAAATGACGTCGGATCCGATGTTGGTCGAACGCCCTTTTGTGGAAACGGAAAAAGGCGTTCGGCTATGTCGCCCACAAGACAAGGTATTGGAAATATTGTAACCGCGGACGCATATCCTCGCTTTTTATAGGTTCAAGCCACGTGGCGGCGCTGACCTTTGAAAAGCTCCAAACTGTCGGCAAACACCATCGGACGACCGAAATAGTATCCCTGGATTTTCTTGCAACCAAGTTGCTGGATCATTGCCAATTCGCTTTCGGTTTCCACACCTTCGGCCGTCGTTGCAATATTTAGACTATCGGCAAGAGCAACCACGGCGCGAATAATCGCCAAGCTTTCAGCTTTGTTCTTTGCTGCACCCTGAACGAAGCTGCGGTCAACTTTGATGGTGTCGAAACGCACGTTCCGCAAATAACCAAGCGACGAATAGCCGGTGCCAAAGTCATCCAGCGAGAGTTTGATCCCCAACCCGCGCAGGCGATCGAGAACCTGCACAGCCAGCGTGCCATCCCGCAGGAATATGCTTTCCGTTACTTCTAACTCAAGACGCCAAGCGGGCATGCCGCTATCATGAAGCGCGGAAATGACAGTCTCAACGAAATTGGTGCTGGTCAATTGGTCGACCGAGATATTAACAGCAACCCGTGTAGATTCCGGCCAGCTCATGGCATCTTTACAGGCGCGCCGCAGAACAAAGTCGCCTATTGGAACAATTAATCGGGCATCTTCCGCAACCGGTACGAATTTGGCCGGAGACACACTCCCGAACTTGGGGTTGTTCCAACGCAAAAGAGCCTCAAATCCGACGAGAATATTATCGCCATCCGCATTCACGACAGGTTGATATTCGACATGTAGCTGTTCGCGTTCAAGGGCATTGCGGAGTTCAAACTCCATCAAACGCCTCTCCTCTGCATTGGCATGTAATTTGTGCTGATAACTATGATGCGTATTACCGCCTTGATCCTTGGAACGATAAAGAGCCAAATCTGCACTGCGCATCAGTAATTCCACAGTACGCCCGTCAATTGGTCCCAGCGCACTTCCGATGCTGGCTCCAATGTACAAAGTATTCTGGTCAACCTCATAAGGGCGCGATAGGCTTTCAATAATGCGTCGTGCCAAGGTCGCTACATATTTGCTGTCATTGGCATCTTTGATGACAACAGCAAATTCGTCACCACCCAGCCGGCCGCACAATTCATTGTCGGACATGATGAGTTGTAGTCGCCGAGCAACTTGCGCCAGAAGACGGTCGCCAACCGGGTGGCCAAGCGTATCGTTAACCGCTTTGAACCGGTCCAAATCGATCATCATGAAACCGCAGCGACGGCGCCATTTATCGGCATCCGATAGAGCTTCGGCCAGAGTTTCAGTCAATTGCAACCGGTTGGGCAGGCCAGTCAAAGTGTCAAAGCGAGCCAAATGTGAAATTTTGTCAGCCGACTCTCGCTGTTCGGTGACGTCTGAACCCACACCCCGAAATCCCAAAAAGCTACCGTCTTCGGAATGACGGGGCGATGCCGATAGCTCCCACCAGCGGGTAATCCCCTTGATCGTCACTGGTACTATTAAGTTGCTGAAAGACTCGCGCCGTTTCAACCGGTCAGCAAGATCATGAAGCGCCTGGGGATATTGGCCCTTTTCCCATGCATCTCCTGCAATGAGTTTCAACAAGGGTTGGCCTTCAATCGCTTTTGCCTCTTCGCCCAATGCATATGCAAAACGCGGCGATACATGAGTAGCACAACGCGATGTATCTGTTTGCCAAAGCCAGTCCGCGCCGCTGTCTTCAAACTCACGCAAAAGCAAACTGACTGTTTCGGATTTTTCTTGGACGATGCTGTTGGCAACTTCGAACAAAATTTGAGCCCGCGCAGAACGTAGGCAGGCCATGATCAGCAATGCGCCGATTCCAAAAGCTGCGACTGAAAGATAATAGCCTGCGTGATACACAAACCCTACGCTCGCGCACAGACTTGTGACGCCGATGAATATAGTTGCGGCCATAGGCGCGGTCGGCAGTAACAGCGACGCGTAGACCATCATTCCGAGAACGATAGACCACAAACCAATCAATTCCATGAGCGATCCGCTTGTGCCTAAGAATCCGAATGCCGAACCCCACATGACTGCAGTAACGGCAGAATGCGTATTCAGTTTGCGTACATCCTCCCGATTGATCTGCGGTCGATCCCACACCCATTTTGTGCCAAACTGGTGGAAGGTGAAAAGGTGGAAGGCGCTGAAAAGCAAAGCCCAAGATGCTAAAGCCCAGGTCGGTGCCACACCCTTGTACAAAAAAATCGCCATAATGGCGCACACGAGATTCAAACCAACGCGCAAGGTTGTACGCTGACGCATCGTGCGTGCCTGAATGCCGCGCATGACATCGCCATCCAAGCCGACAGGCTCGGCCAAGCCCAACAGCGCCTTGAACGACAGTTCATTTGGCAATTCTAGGGACGCGTCTTTTTTAATCACGCCCCTCATGTAGCGCGGGAACCTTACTCAAAGGTAATCAGGCGCCTCACTTCAGCATTTTTACCCACATAATTTACAAATAAAATCAAATGCTACCAAACTTTACCGGATATTCACCATATTGGATTTGTAACACGGTAGCAGACGGCGAGAGACGCGGCCGAGGTTGAAATTCTGCTATGCCGCTACCGCATAGGGTTGAATTTCACCCGAAAGGTAAAGATTGCGCGCTTTCGCACGACTCATCTTGCCCGAACTTGTGCGGGGCAGCGTCCGAGGAGGGACCAGCTCAACTACACAGTTCATGCCGGTCACCGACCGAACTTTATCCCGTATCTGTTCACGCAACTTCGCACGTTCAGCTTCGTCCGTGGTCCGGCATTGGACAAGTACAGCGGGTGTCTCTTCGCCGCCGGGCGTAGTTACGGAAAAGGCTGCAATATCGCCGGCCTTAAAGCCGGGCAGCTGCTCCACTGCCCATTCAATATCCTGTGGCCAATGGTTTTTACCATTGATGATGATCATGTCTTTGGCGCGACCAACGATGTAAATGTAGCCCTTGGACATGTACCCCATATCCCCGGTGTCGAGCCACCCATCAACTAAGCATGCGTTGGTTGATTCCGGATCGCGGAAATATTCTTTCATAAGCGACGGTCCGCTGCACCATACTTTGCCAATTACCCTGTCGGGCATCGGCTTGCCGTTTTCGTCTCGGATTTCGATCGTCATGTCTTTTACAGCTTTGCCGCAATTCACAATCGCCCGATATCGCACAGGTCGATCAGCGGCACCCGGATGACCGGTTAATTCAGTTTCCTCAACCAATTCAACCTGAATGCCTTCGCCGGGAGGCATGATGGAAACCGCCAAAGTGGTTTCTGCAAGTCCATAACTCGGTAAAAAGGAGGAAGCCTTGAAACCTGCGTCTCCGAAAGCGTCTACGAATGACTGCATAACATCCGGACGGATCATATCCGCGCCATTGCCTGCTAGTCGCCATTTCGACAAATCAAACCGATCGTTGACATGACTCTGGCTTGAGATCCGCCGGGCGCAAATGTCATAGCCAAATGTAGGCGAATAACTGATAACCGTACCATCGGCCGCGCTTATTACATCTAACCACGCAAGGGGTCGGCGGGCAAAATCTTCCGTCTTCATATAATCGGTCGAAACCTGATTGGCGACGGGTGAAAGGAAACAACCGACCAAGCCCATATCGTGATACCAAGGAAGCCAAGACACACAGCGATCGTGCTCTTTCAATTCCATGCCATGCGAATGAGCAGCCAGATTGTTCAGAAGCGCTTTGTGCGTTACGGCAACACCATGCGGAAAACGGGTCGAGCCACTGCTATATTGTAGGTAGCAAATTTCTTCGGCGTCGGCAGTAGGAAGTTCTGCTTTCAGGGGAATCCTATCCGCAAAGCTCTCCCAATCCAGCCCTTCGACACCGCAGGCTGCCGCCGCATCCCCCGCCATGTCCGCCAATTCAGAAGGGAAAAACAAAATTTTGGGATCGCAACTTTTGAGCTGCACTGACAACTGATCCACATAGCTTTCTTTGCCCCCAAAGGATGTAGGAAGCGGGAGGGGAACCGGCCATGCACCCGCGTAAATGCAACCAAAAAAAAGAGACGCAAATTGTGTTCCGGTTTCGGCCACCAAAGCAATGCGGTCTCCTTTCACGATGCCGTGGCTAATCAACCGATAGGCCATGTCTAAAGCATCGTTACGCATTTCCGAAAACGGATAGGGGCGCGCCAAGCGACCACGCATGTCGTGAAAATTCAGACCACGCTGACCAAGTGCAGCATAATCCAATGCTTCACCCAAAGTTGCGAAATCCGAAAACCGGCGTTCCAAGCGGTCTAGCGTGGGCGTGCTCGCAAGTTCGCTCATATTTCATCCCATTATTAAGGGCAGCGGCCCAGTTGCGTTTTGTTATCCCACTATTTTAGGCGCTGATACCAGTTCAAAAATTGACCCGACTGTGGCAAGAATAGGGCGCAATGTATCGCCCAACTTCCAAATCCCCTCCTCCGGCGTTGAATGAAGAGCGATTGCGAGAATTGGCGCTCCGTTACGTTGGAAAGTATGCAACTAGTCGCGCCAAATTGGCACTCTATCTCAAACGGAAGATTTCTGAGCGCAGTTGGGAAGATAATGGTCAGCCTGACATTGAAACGCTTGTGAACCAGTTTTCCGAATTGGGTTACATAAATGATGCGCAATTTGCAGAAGCGCGGGGACGCTCATTCATCAGACGAGGATATGGGAAAAGAAAGCTGTACGAGAATTTGCGCGCTGCTGGCATCGAAGATGATGATGCAACCTCAGCGCGCAAGCTGGCCGAGATGTCGGAATTTTCAGCTGCGGAAAACTTCGCACGCCGAAAGCGTATCGGCCCATTCGCGCAGGAAAAAGTGACCGAAGAAAAACGGCGAAAAGATCTTCAAGCATTTTTACGCGCAGGCCACGGGTGGGAAATATCAAGGCGATTTGTAAATGCTGATCCAGGTGACTTAATAGACGAGTATTAGGTACGGAACAAATGCGCCTTTAAGGTGTTGCCACCTTGAGCTCAGCGTGGAATTTCGATGTTAACATCGTGTAAAAATGTTCCAGCGATTTGGTACGATTTTCGCGAAAACTAACGATGCAATCGTTATTTGCGGCCGATTTTAACATAGAATAAAGCACACGCCGAAAGATGCGAAACATTATTATGATTGTATATCATTATCCTACGCCGGATTTCAAAAATCGGGCCAAAAATTGTTAAAAGTAATTGTAAAATTAACTTGGAATCCGTTAACCTTAGGACGTGGGCATCGAACAGGGACATCCGGTCACTCGTCTTAGCGCCGTTCAGATTGAAACGCTGCGCCTTGTATACGCGCATAAAAACTCCAAAGAAATCGCACGCATCATGGGTGTGTCCTCACACACCGTCGACGAACGTATCCGAACCTCTATTCGGAAACTCGGGGTAGACTCCAGAACCAAAGCAGCGATTCTCGTTGCCGAAACTCTCGACCCCAACACATATCAACCTTTGAGTTATCAACCGACCGTTATAGGTTTTGAAACACAATTTGAGCATCCCAATGGCCTAGACCCGGAAGATCTGCAGTCGACGCCAATTTGGCTGCGGCCGCCCTTCCCAACAAAAAGGAGGCCACACAACACTGATTCATTTGGAGAGCGTTTGCTGTGGCCTGTTCTGATTGCAATGGGGACAATCATGGCATTTGCAGCTCTCTACGCCGTAATGCTCGGACTGGGGGCAATGCTATCCTGACCGGGCTTTCTTAAAAAATGATCCGAACGAAGAGAGAAATCGTTCGGCAGCCAAGGGAAACAGGATAATGTTGAAACAAAGAGTGGTAGCGGCCGAAAAGATCGCCGCAGAACTTCACGAAGCTGAAGATGCCGTAGACCAGGCTATCATCAAACTCGCAAAGCTGGCTGGAACTCTGCCGGTAGCGAGATTTGAAACAAATATGTCTGCCATCGTCGGACAAGATGCCGTCGCGAAAGTAACGCAGGCCGTTGCTGCAGCCGGACAAGTCCGTCAGATGGTCGCCGATGCGCACCAAGCGCTCAGCGAAACGCAGCGGCAGGTCGGTCTTGGTGCACGCATGTTTGGCGCCGGTACGGAGAAACCTAAAGGTCAGTCCGTAACGAACGATCGAAATGCTGCTAACGAAGCTGAACTGCAAACTCGGGCTGTCGCTTGAAATAATGGAACCGCACGTTGTCACATATTATGTGGTGCTAGCTGCAACAGTAATTGCAGCACATTGGCGCGGCAAATCATGTGAGAGAGCAGGCGCATGGATAGCGTTATCCGGATCCCTGCTGACGAGTGCAGTGCCTTGGGGCGGCATTTGGATGACGTTCGCGGTTCCAATATTTTTCATCGATCTCATGGTCTTGGCAGGGTTTTGGTCCCTTGCATTGTTCAGCAGCCGGTTTTGGCCCTATTGGGCAACAGGATGGCAATTGGTGGGTTTACTTGTCCACATCCAACGTATGATGTTCGATGATATTCTGGAAAAGCCCTATGGTCTTCTTTCCATGTATATCGCTTACCCAATCCTTCTGGTCATACTGATTGCTTCACTTCGGTCCGAACGTATTGCGCGCATTCAAAGGATCCATGCCACCGCCAAATAGGGGGCGAAATGGGGATTAATCAGATAATAGATGAGTTGTCGGCTCTGAAATCTAATATTGCTGAAATTTCCGAAAAAGTCGAAAATCAACTCAGAGCAGACATATTAGATAACGATGACAACAAATTGCTTACGGTCTTTGTGTCGAGATATATGGAGAACCGTAATCTAAGAAATAAGATGATCAGCCAGGATCTGTTTTCCGATCCCTGCTGGGATATTCTTATGGATGTATTTTCCGCCAGACTAAATGATAAAAACATATCAGTAAGTGCGGTCGCAACTGCCGGGAATATGCCTCATACGACGGGACTTCGCTACATCGATACGCTCGAGAAAATCGGCTATATTTATCGCGAACGCGATGATTGGGACGGACGAAGAATATTTGTCAAAATGTCGGATGACACATTCCGCATGATGAAAGAATATTTTCTACGTGTCTTACAAAAATCGCAGGAATATCGTTACTCGTAAACAGAAATTCCATTTAGCATTTCCGAAGGGCGGTCTCTAAGGCCGTCCTTCTTGTTACACAACTCTTGTGCTCAATCATAAACACGGTCGGCAGTTGCGACCGCTTCGCTTGCTCTGAGCGCTGAGATTATCCGCATCAAATGTGGAAGATCGTGGACCTCCAGATCGACTTCAAAGGTATGGAATTCGAGATCCCGGGCCGTCATCCGCAAATTGATGATGTTTGCTTTATGATAACCGAAAATTCCCGCTATTTCGCCTAAGGTTCCGGGCCTATTATGAATGACGACACGCAATCGTGCAGAAGCGCCATCGCTACCCTGCCCCCAACTGAGATCAACCCAATCTGCGTCAACACCGCTCGCAAGGCGGTCACACTCAATGGTATGTACCTCAACCGGTTGACCTGGCAAACGCAAGCCCACAATACGGTCACCCGGGATAGGATGGCAGCAATCGCCAAGGTGGTAACCCACGCCCGGGGTTAGTCCACGGATGGAAATGGCCCGATCTTGATTGGGAAAATCGCCCGAAACATCGCCTGCGTCAAAACCCGGAACAAGCGCTTCCAGCAATGCGCGATCGTTGATTTTTCCAGCACCGATGCGGTGCATCAACTCTTCTTCATTTTCGAGCTTTAGTCGATCAACTGCAGCCGTCAGCGCTTTTTTCCCAACTTTTGCCGGCAGACGTTGAACAATTTCGTCGTACAATTTTCGGCCGATGGCGACCAATTCGTCACGTTCGCGGTGCCGGACATGGCGACGAATTGCGGCACGGGCTTTCCCGGTTGTTACAAAATTAAGCCAAGTCGGCTGGGGTTCTTGGGCTTTTGACTTAAGAATTTCGACCATGTCGCCGTTGTTCAACTGTGTACGCAACGGGACGTGGCGACCGTTCACTTTTGCACCAACTGTCTTATCGCCGAGATCGGTATGAACAGCGTAGGCAAAATCCACGACCGTCGACCCCTTCGGAAGTTGGTGAAGTGCACCTTTGGGTGTAAACGCAAAGATGCGGTCCTGATACATTGCCATTCGCGTGTTCTCGAGAATGTCCTCCGCATCCTGGCTCGTTTCGAGAATTTCGATCAAATCACGTAACCAGCCAGCCTGACCATCTGGTTTGTCAGCTTGCTTGTATGCCCAATGTGCAGCAAATCCATATTCCGATGCGCGATGCATCTCCTTGCTGCGAATCTGGACTTCTACCCGCATATTCTTTGCGAACATGATCGTAGTATGTATCGACTTATATCCGTTCCGCTTTGGCGTTGATATAAAGTCCTTGAACCGGCCAGGGACCATCTGCCAGCGTCGATGCAACACGCCCAAAGCCCGATAGCAATCGTCTTCGTTTTCCGTAATTACTCTGAATGCATTTATATCGGTAAGTTGCTCAAACGCTACATGGCGCTCCTGCATCTTTTTCCAAATGGAATAAGGATGTTTTTCACGACCTGAAATTTTGATCTTCAACCCAGCCTGTTCCATTTCCCAAGCTATCGTCTGGTTAATCTGATCAATTTCAACATCAGCTTTTTCACGTATTTGTTTCAGCCGACCGGTAATCGTTTCATAAGCTTCGGGTTCAAGTTGCTGAAATGCAAGCAACTGCATTTCACGCATATATTCATACATTCCAATACGTTCCGCCAGGGGCGCATAGATATCCATGGTTTCTTTGGCAATGCGGCGCCGCTTTTCAGGACTTTTGATAAAGTGCAGCGTGCGCATATTGTGCAATCGATCCGCCAACTTGACCAAAAGGACACGGATATCGTCGGAAATGGCGAGTAAGAACTTGCGAAGGTTTTCAGCGGCCCGTTCATCCTCGGTCTGGGCTTCAATCTTAGAGAGCTTCGTAACGCCATCGACAAGTCGTGCGACTTCCCGCCCGAATTTGCTTTCGACATCCTCAATCGTTGTCAGCGTGTCCTCAACGGTATCATGCAAAAGCGCGGTGATGATTGTATCTTGATCCATTTTAAGGTCCGTCATCAGACCCGCAACTTCTACAGGATGACTAAAATAGGGATCGCCGCTGGCACGCTTCTGAGCACCGTGCATCTGGACCGTAAAGACATAGGCTCGGTTTAGTCGATCTTCATCAACTTCCGGATCGTAAGCACGGACCCGTTCAACTAGTTCATATTGCCGCATCATATATAGACACGTTGGGTTATTGGTTTGTGCATGCAACAAAAAAATGCACCGGTGTCGCTTCGATGGTGCAATTTCTCCATCGATGCACTCCGGTGCATAGGCATTTCGGCACTCTGTGTACCGGTTCGCGAACCGGTTCGGGGGTAAGGAGGAGAGAGGTACCGAAAAATTCGTTCAGAAATTAGTTCTTAGCAATTACTTCTTTCTTGCTTCCATTGCAGGCGGCAAGTTCTTCCGCGGTGAACACGCGGTCACCGGCAGAAAAGGCAGAAACTTCACCGAATTCACGGGCAATGCTGATGCACATGTTCTTGGGGGCAGTCGAAGCCATAGGGGCGCGGCAAGAGGTGCCTTCGCACTTTACAAAAACGCTGCGAAGCAGTTCCTGCTTGGATGCGGCTGGCTGGGCCAATTCGACCTTATAATATGGACCGCTGGATGCGGCGTGTGCCTGCGGGGCAACGAACAAAAGGGTAGCGCTGATGACAGATGCACCGGCCAAAGCGCCAAAACGCGAAGAAACTTGGGAGAGGGTCATTGTGGTATCCTTTTTAGCTTTGCATGATCTGCAGAACGAAAACCGGAACTTTTGCTACCTTGTTGGCGTTCTGCGCTTCTGGAAAACCAGTTGCGAATCACTACTTATTAGATTAGGTTTCTAGTTGCAACTTAAAACTGATTAAGTGTTGCATTTTTTTCCAGAGCGGCACAGGCTGTCGCCAAGAGGATGGATTATGGGTGAATTAAGAGAGTCGCTGAACGATATCATCGAATGCGGATTACCCACCGCGTTGGAGGCTATGGGCGAACGCTGGTCATTTATGATTTTGCGAGCTGCGTTCAATGGCGTCCGCCATTTTGAAGAATTTCTCTCCGAAATCGGTATTGCACGTAACATTCTTGCCAATCGACTTACCCGCTTGACCGAAAGCGGAATATTGCATCGTACGCCCTGCCCCGATGATCGTCGCAAGGTAGAGTATCGCTTAACGGAAAAGGGGCTAGACCTTCTACCGACGATGATTGCCTTGCGGCAGTGGGGAGAAAAATGGGGCACCGGCATCCCTTCCAATCCGGTTCTGGTGGATGAGCAAGACCGTCAGCCAATTCTGCCTGTAACGATTCGTAGTCACGACGATCGGGTTTTGCGGCATATGGATTTGTGCTGGATGAATTCTTCCGACATCAAACCAATCAGCTTCCAAGACCATAATGAAGACAACAACCGGGTGCGCAAGCTGAGCGCAATCTAATTCTCGTTATTGACATACGGTAAAGCAGGCATTGAAATTTTATTGCGAATCTGTTACACTATGTATCGATAGGTCAAAGATGGTCAACGATTGCACTGACTATCGGGCCAAGCCATTGGCAAAGCACAAGGGACGAACTGAACAGTCTTATGGGTAACCATTTGTTACCGGCAAAGCGAATTCATCCCAAATAATCAGAAAGGGTCCGTACATGACGTCCACCGCGGCGATATTTGATGTAGGTGATTATGTAGTTTATCCCAAGCATGGCGTAGGCCGTGTGATTGAACTGCAGGATTCCGAAATCGCAGGGATGCAGCTCCAGCTTTATGTTTTGCGTTTCGAAAAGGAAAAAATGACCCTCCGCGTGCCTTTTAACAAGGCCGAAGGTGTTGGCATGCGCAAGCTTTCATCTGACAAAACATTGAAGGAAGCAATGCATACCCTGACAGGCAAGCCCAAGGTGAAGCGTACCATGTGGTCTCGCCGCGCGCAGGAATATGAAGCGAAAATCAATTCGGGTGATCTGGTTTCTATTGCCGAAGTTACCCGTGATCTTTTCCGTCCGGATGATCAGCCGGAGCAGAGCTATTCGGAGCGTCAGATTTTCGAAGCTGCGTCAAGCCGCCTGGCACGCGAACTCGCTGCCATGGAAAAAACGGATGAGAAAGCCGCATTGCAAAAAATTCTTGCTGTACTGAACGAAGCAGCGCCGCAATATTACGAGAAGGCGGAATAAAAGTTTCCTTACCGGAAGTCTGAAGGGCGTCGGAAACGACGCCCTTTTTTTGTTGCGTGTGATCAATTCACGTGTATTATATTGGCAATACACATGGAGTGAATCATGAAAAAATCTCTTTTGTTTATTGCGCTTGCCGCTCTCCCACTGTCAGCATGCGGATATTCCGTGATGGATGCTGCCGAGGACATTTCCGGTTCCGACAACGGGTTGGCTAATGGTTCAAAAATCGAGACAACGGCATCGACAACCGGCGCATTCACGAAGGTAGAGGGCATAGGTCCGGACAACATTGTTTTTGTCGTGGGCGACAGCTTTACGATCAAAGCCGAGGGAACTCTCGAAGCGGTTGAAACACTTCGTTACAAGCTGGACGATGGTGCTATCCGAATTGGCAGAACTAAGGGCAAATGGTTTGGTGAGGGTGCCAAACCTGCAACCATTACGATCACCGCACCATTCCTTAGCAAAGCTTCTCTCGCTGGATCTGGCAACTTTGCAGCAGACACAATGGAGGCCGACGAACTGGATTTGGAAATTGCAGGTTCGGGTTCGATAAAAGTCGGAACTCTTTCGGGAAGAAAACTGGAAACAAACATTGCCGGATCTGGCGAAGCAATTTTGGCGGGTAAAGTCGAAAAGGCAAAATACTCCATTGCAGGAGCGGGTGAAGTTAACGCTACAAAATTAGTGTCGACCGATGCCGAGGTATCCATCGCCGGCTCCGGCGACCTAAAGTTAAATGCCACCGGCACGGTCGATGTTGCCATTGCAGGTAGCGGTGATGTTGATGTTACCGGCGGCGCCAAATGTACCACATCAAAGATGGGGTCTGGAAACGTCAATTGCTCGTAAGCCCTCAAATATGAATGGTTTTTGGGACAAGCACGTTGTTCCTTGCCTGATCGGGTGCGCGTGCCGTCAACCGGCGATTATGAAAGACCGCGCGAAGATTGTGCCGCGTGCCTCAGGCGATGTATTGGAATTGGGGTGCGGCGGTGCCGCCAACTTGCCCTATTACGACTGGTATAAGGTTCGCAGCTTGTCGGGAATTGATCCGTCGGAAGAACTACTGGAGCGTGCGCAGGCGGAATTGGTACATGCGGGCCGTAAGGCAAATTTCGCGATAGGGGTTGCGGAAAAGCTTCCTTTTGCAAGTGGCAGTTTTGATACCGTCGTCACGACATTCACTTTATGCTCGGTTCAAGACCCAATCGCCGCTTTGGCGGAAGCAAAACGGGTACTTAAACCAGGCGGCAAATTGCTTTTTGTCGAACATGGCCATGCCCCGGATGCATCTGCTGCCAAATGGCAATCGCGCATTGAGCCTATCTGGAAACATATCGCAGGCGGTTGCCATTTGACCCGACCGGTGACACAAGCCATATCCGCTTCAGGCTTTGCAATCGAGGGGTTACAAGGCCATTATTTGAAAAGGACACCAAAATGGCTGGGTTGGGTCGAATGGGGCGAAGCGCGCGTAATATCTTAGCAACGCTGTTCCTTTTCAGCAGTGCCGCTCCCGCACAGGTCAACAAACCAGTTGAACGCAAGCTTTTAGTTGGAAGCTTTGAAAATATAGTAGTTATCGGTGACCTCAGCGTATCAGTTGTAACCGGAAAAGCACCTTCCGCTTTCGCAAGCGGCGACAAACGAATGCTGGACTCGCTTAAGCTCGAGCGGGTGGGAACCACGTTGCGGATACGGTTGCAGGATATCATCAACAATAACCGTGGCGTTCCCATCACAGCGCCGTTGCGTATAATATTGACAACTCAGGACATTAGGGACGCAACCCTTAGCGGTAATGGGACGCTGAACATATCCGCCGTGAAGCAGACAAACCTTGTCCGTATGCTCGTCGCCGGAAATGGCACGATCTCGATCAGGAAATTGGATACCGATCAGTATAACGCCGCCATTAACGGCAACGGCAAAATTGAACTTGGTGCAGGTACCATACGCGATGCCAAAGTATTGATAGAAGGCGCAGGCGTATTTCAGGGTGAGAATGTCCGGACCCGTAAACTGCGGCTGGAGCATGTGGGAAATGCCATTTCAAATGCCACAGTCGAGGAAGGCACTGAAATCTATAACAGGGGATCTGGAAACATCACTATCGGTGGGAAAGGTACATGCTTTATAAAGCAAGCCGGTGCCGCATCCATTAATTGCGCAAAAGTGGATACAGGATCCAGCAAATGAATTTAGCCAATTTCATCAAATCCGGAATAATTGTGTCTGCGATCGCTGTGTCTGCATGCACGATGCCAGCGAACAGCAAAAGTACATCCAACGGCTGCGGTTCAGTTGAACCACTGGCGGCTTCAGCCGCTGGTCTCGCGCAAACCACATTATGCATCACAGGTGGGGCGAAAACGCGACAATTCACTGTTGAGATCGCGCGCACGTCGATAGAACAAGCCAAAGGCCTCATGTTCCGTACAGAATTGGCCGATACGGCAGGGATGATTTTCCCATTTCCAGAACCCAAGTTGGCGAGTTTCTGGATGAAAAACACTGTGATCCCGCTCGACATCATATTCATTCGGGCAAACGGCACTATTGAGAGTATTGCCGAAAATACGATCCCCTACTCTACGACTCCGGTTGAGGCGGGCGAACCCGTTGTCGCCGTGCTTGAATTACGTGGCGGGCTAACTTCCGAACTCGGTATATCGGCGGGCGACAAGGTTGTCTGGCAATCCAAATAGGGATTGCGCACAGCCCCGGTTCGCCCTAATCGCTCGGGACATGGGAATCCTTGGTAAAATTTTCACATGGTGGGACGGTGCCACCATAGGTACGTCGCTATACAGCTGGCGTAAGGGCAAGGCTGTTGGCCAGGATGATGCGGGCAATAGCTATTATGAATCATCTGACGGAAAGCGGCGTTGGGTCATTTATAATGGATCGAATGACGCGAGCCGCGTTTCGCCGGAATGGCACGGCTGGCTCCATGGGACACATGATGGCAACCCGGAGAGCTATTTGCCCCCCGTTCGTGGATTTGAGGCTCCCGCTATTCCAAACCTCACAGGCACCGATCATGCGTATCGCCCATCCGGAGCCATTGAACGTGGTGGACGGCGCGCCCGTGCAACGGGTGATTATGAGGCGTGGAGTCCCGACGCATCATGAATTCATATCGCGGCCTGATGCTGGTGCCATTACTGGCCGTGCTCGCCGCATGCGGATCATCGGGCGAAGATGAGGCTGCCTTGGCCCCCTCAAAATCAGGCAAACCGCAGGCGACCCGCGATAAGATCGTAGCGACCGGTGCCGAGTCGCTAGGGACGCCGATGGCAGAGCGCGTGGCTGTTTTGGGATTGTTAAATAAGCGCAACGGACAAACGCGTGAAATAGAACTGAAGCCGGGCGAAGCAATACGTTTCGGCAAGGTGGTTGTCCGTGTTCGTGCTTGCGAAAAAACGGCGCCATGGGAAACACGCCCTGACGAGGGCGCGTTTGTACAACTAATCGTGAATGAACGCCCCCCGGGCACGACCGAATCCGAGCGTTGGCGGCAAGTGTTTTCCGGCTGGCTATTCAAAGAAAATCCAGCCGCGAATGTGGTCGAGCATGCAATTTATGATGTTTGGGTCAAAGCCTGCAAGATGAGTTTCCCCGGTGAGGAAGCTACTGTGGAAGAGAAATCGTCAGAAACAGGTCCTGCCCCCGTTGCCAAAACTCCGTCCAACGCACCCCAGTCACCTGCTCCGTCCGAAACACCGGAAGAAGCCGGTGACGAAGAAAACACCACTGACGCCTGATAATCCCGTCCTAGGGATTGTTGCAGAAGAACAAGATAATCTGCTTGCGACAATTCAACTGCTCCCAGACTTTGCAGGTGGGACGTCATGAATTGGCAATCGAGGAGAGTGAATCCTCCAACGCGCATCCGGGTAACCAGCCAAGCCAAAGCAACTTTCGAGGCATCCGTAGCTCTTGAAAACATGCTTTCGCCAAAAAAAGCACGGCCCATAGCCAGTCCATACAGACCCCCAACAAGTTCGTCGTCTTCCCAGCATTCTACACTATGTGCATGGCCACGCCGGTGCAGTTCGCAAAAAGCGTCCTCAATATCGGAATTTATCCAAGTGTCCTGTCGGCCCTTATCCTTGGCTGCGCATGTGGCAATAACCCGCGAGAACGCTTGATCTGTTGTCACGCGAAAACGATCCTGCCTTATGGTTTTAGCCAAAGACTTTGACAGTTTAAAACCCTCGAGCGGCAATATGGCGCGCATTTCAGGCTCGATCCAAAATGTATCCGGGTCATCCCGCGCATCGGACATTGGAAAGATGCCGCTCGCATAAGCCCGCATCAGCAAATCGAGATCGATGGACAAAAATGCGGTCCTTTTCCCGGAACGGAGTAAATATGCGCAAACAGTAATGGTTACTCTATCTCGAATTGCACCCGTGCTTGCAATGGCTTATAGCCGCTCTACTAGCCCCGGGTGTGTCGAGTCCACGCAGGACCTGCGCTTCCGGGGCATATCATTTCACGTTAAGTCAGGGACCGCATATGACCCGCCGCCGCAAAATCTACGAAGGCAAGGCTAAAATCCTATATGAAGGTCCTGAACCTGGCACGTTGATCCAATATTTCAAAGACGACGCGACGGCGTTCAATGCCCAGAAAAAAGGCACTATTTCTGGCAAGGGCGTCATCAACAACCGCGTGTCAGAGCATGTGTTCACGCGGTTGTCGCATATCGGCATTCCGACGCACTTCATTCGGCGTCTCAATATGCGCGAACAATTGATCCGTCAGGTGGAAATTGTTCCGATTGAAGTCATCGTGCGCAATGTCGCCGCCGGGACTTTGTCAAAGCGGCTCGGAATTGAAGAGGGCACACCCCTGCCCCACACGCTTCTCGAATATTGCTACAAAGATGATAGCTTGGGTGATCCTCTGGTGGCCGAAGAACATATCGCCTGTTTTGGCTGGGCAAGCCAAGAAGAGATGCAGGATATCAGCTCAATGGCAATCCGCATTAACGATTTCATGTGCGGTATGTTTGCCGCGATTGGAATTCGCCTTATCGACTTCAAATTGGAGTTCGGTCGCCTTTTCGACGGAGATTTTTCGCGCATCATTCTTGCAGACGAAATTAGCCCCGACGGATGCCGGCTTTGGGATATCGAAACAGGCGAGAAACTCGATAAAGATCGATTCCGCCGTGACCTCGGTGGTGAAGCGGAAGCGTATCAGGAGGTTGCACGTCGCTTGGGCCTGATGCCTGATGAGAGCGAAGGAGCCGTGCTCGACATGGTTAGTCATCGTCTGCGCAAAGGTAAGTAAATCCGCGTGAGGGCACATCGCTGTTGGCTGGTCTTCGCGACGGCTTTCTTATTATTTGCGAACACTGCTAACGCAGAGTCCGAAAAGCCGTTTCCAGGCGCACAGCGCACGGCTCCGTGGAATGCCGAAACCTCGGATTTGGAACCGGACACCAGCATAATCTACGGTCAATTGCCAAATGGTTTGCGATACGCAATCCGACCCAATCAGCGCCCCCAGAATCAGGTCATCGTTCGAATGACAGTCGATTTCGGCTCCGCCGCCGAAAATGATGACGAGCAAGGGCTCGCTCATTTCATAGAGCATATGGCGTTCAATGGCACAACCAATGTTCCCGAAGGGGAGATGGTCAAAATGCTCGAACGATTGGGTTTGTCCTTTGGCGCCGATACCAATGCAGCAACCGGCTACACGCAAACGCAATATAAACTCGACCTGCCCCGCGCCGACCCTGCATTGCTGGAGCGGGCCCTTTTTCTGATGCGCGAAACAGCTAGCGAAATACTTTTTAATGACAGCGCGGTTGACAGAGAACGCGGGGTCGTCATCGCGGAAAAGCGTGAACGTGAAAATTTCGGGTTCCAGAGTGCGCGGGCAGCGAATGACCTTTTTTACCCGAAAACCTACTTTGCGACACGCTACCCGATTGGGCAGCAGAATATCTTGGAAACTGCTCCCGCCGACCGGATGCGGGCGCTTTACAGGAAGTGGTACCGCCCGGACCGTATCAGGATCATCGTGGTCGGCCCCGTGGACGTTTCAAAGGTAGAAAAGGAAATCTTCCGCAAATTTGCGGACTGGACAAATCCCGGGTCTGCATTGCCAGAATTGGATAGCTGCACTTTGGACACAAACAGAAGTGTCGCCGCCGATATGTTCGTGCACCCCAAAATTGGCGAAGCCATAAGTATCCAACAGTTTTTCCCGGATCGTAAGCGTCCCGATACCATTGAACGGGCATTAATAGAGCTTAAGATGCAGATTGCCTCATCCATCATCGTGCAGCGGATGAGCCGACGGTCCCGCGAAAATGACGTCCCATTTTTGAGTGGTGGAACGAGTTTCGGAATCGGATTTTGCGATACATATGCGCGGGTCGGGTTCAGCGCTTCAGGTAAGGACGGGAGCTGGCGCGAACTTTTGCCATTTGCCGAACAGATTGTACGGCAAGCAACTCTTTACGGCTTTAGCGAGACCGAAATATCCGAACAGTTGAAGCGTTTTGACGCAAGTTACGAAAACGCCAGCAAAAGTGAAGCAACAAAGCCGAGCGTTGCGATTGCCAATGAACTAACCGCAGTTGATGACGATGTGCTGAATTCCGCAGCTTACCGCCAATTGCTTTGGAGGCAGCTTCGGCCATTTATGACCAAGTCAGCAATCGACGCTGAATTTGCTGGCTGGTTCGGTCGGTTAGACGAGCCCTTATTATTCCTAACGACAAAGTCGAATGCAGGGTTCAACAAAGAAGATGTACTCCGTCAGTTTTCGGCAAGCCGGCAAACCGAAATAGTTCCGCCCACCGACCGCAAGGCGCAGGAATTTGCGTACACCAATTTCGGCGCGCCAGCGACAGTTGTTTCCGATCAGCGGATTGGAGATTTGGGTATCCGAACGCTACGTTTTTCGAACGGCGTACTTCTCAATATCAAAAAGACCGATTTTGAAGATAACCGGATACGCTATTCCTTGCGCATTGATGGCGGCGAACTGCATTTTGGGAAAGACAATGCTCCACTCGCTGCGCTGATGTCCGGCGCGTACATTTCGGGCGGACTTGAGGCGCATGACATTGAAGATCTTCGTTCATTGCTTGCCGGGACTACGGTGTCGACAGGCTTTACCGTTTCGGATGATTATTTCGGCAGCAGCGGGGCGATTGCGCCAACAGATTTGGAACGGCAGTTGCAGGTAATGGCCGCATATATAAAGTTCCCGGCTTATTCAGAAAATGCGCTGCGGCTTTTCCGCCGGCCGCTTCCAGAACTTTATGCCCGTCTAGATGCAACACCTGGATCTGTAATGGGAACATCAACTCCGAAGATCATGACGGATGATGATCCCAGATTCAGCATTGCACCTCTTAAAACAATGCAGTCCGTCGATTTCGCGATGCTCAAAACCGCGTTGGACGATGCATTGTTAAAAAACAGACTGGAAATCGCACTGGTCGGCGATGTCGACGAAGATGCCGCGATCGCCAGTGTTACCCGCACGTTCGGCGCCTTACCGTCACGCTCCACCGAAGCCATTTATACTGGCAAAGAACGAGAAACTGCATGGAGCAACGCCCGAGGCGTATATAATTTGCCGCATAAGGGAGAGGCAAATCAAATGAGTTGGCGGCGCATCTGGCCCACCACTGATGATAGCGATCAAAAGGTCAGCCAGGGCATGGACCTCCTCGCGCGAATTGTAACGATCCGGCTAACCGACGAATTGCGCGAAAAACTTGGCGCAACCTATGGCGGTGGCGCCAGCTCATTCATGTCCAATGTCTACCCGGGACGGGGCACCTTTGCTATTGCTACAAGTGGCGACCCGAAAGATTTACCGGCGATAGAAGCCGCCGTTGATGCGATCATCGCAGAACTGCGAACGGCACCCGTGAACAAGGATTTGTTTGAACGCGCACGCAAGCCGGTGCTGGAAAGCTATATCGACTGGAAAAAGCAGAATGGCAGTTGGATCGGTATAACTGCGGTAGCGCAAAGCAATCCCGCTAGGCTTGATCGGTTCCGTAATAGCGAAGAACTATTCAAGACGATAACAGCCGACGATATTTGGCAGTTGGCAAAAAAATGGCTGGAACCTGAGACAGCTTTTACATTTCGTGCGGTGCCAGACGATCTGGTGAACTCGGACGGGACCTTGAAGCAAGTGCGTCCCGTTCCAGTCGAATAATCAACCTTTGGTCTTATACCCGCATACGATGCCGAGAATAAACGAGATGAACAAACCGAGTTGAACCTCGTCATTGGCAACACCGGACCAGCCGAGCATTTCATGCCCGAAAGCAAAAAGCCCTATGAACATTGCTGTTGCCAATCCGACCATAGGTTCCTCCACTTGGCATAATTGCCGCCACGAACCATTGTGGTGTTCGCGATTACACCGGATACCCTCAATGCGGGATTGCGTAACATGGTTAAAATTCGGTTATTCCGCACTGCCCTCTTGTTTCAAAATGCGTGGGTTCTATAGGGGGCGGACGGTCCTTAACACAGGTGTAGCCCATGAAAACCCGCGTCTTTGTAACCTTGAAAAATGGCGTTCTTGATCCGCAGGGCAAGGCGATTCACCATGCAATAGAAAGTCTTGGATTTTCGGGCGTTCATGATGTGCGTGCCGGACGGCTAATTGAGATCGAACATGAGCCAGGCCTTTCCACATCCGATCTGGAAACAATGTGCAGCAAATTGCTGGCGAACATGGTCATCGAAAATTTCGAGATTGAGCAGGCAGCCTGATGCGCGCCGCCGTTATCCAGTTTCCTGGTTCCAACTGTGATCGCGATATGGCGGTTGCGATACGGCAGATCATGGGCGCGGAAACTAGCCTTGTGTGGCATCGTGAAATATCACTGCCCGATAATCTGGATCTGATCGCAATCCCTGGTGGATTTTCATATGGCGATTATCTGCGGTCGGGTGCAATGGCAGCGCGCTCTCCGGTCATGCAAGCCGTTGTCGCGGCTGCGCATCGCGGTGTACCGGTATTGGGCGTATGCAACGGCTTCCAAATTCTGACTGAAGCAGGCCTGCTGCCAGGCGCGCTCATGCGGAATTCGGGAATCCGCTTTGTATGTCGAACGGTGCGGCTGACCGTTGAAAATAGCCAGTCTATTTTTACCAGCCAATATGACAGTGGGGAGTCAATCGCGATCCCGGTAGCACATCATGATGGTAATTATTTCGCCGACGCGGAGACGCTGGATCGTATCGAAGGCGAAGGTCGCATTGCCTTTCGATACGCCGAACCTGTGAATGGATCATCGCGTGACATTGCCGGAATATTGAATGATTCCGGCAACGTCCTCGGCATGATGCCGCACCCGGAACGCATGATCGAGGATGTTCATGGGGGGTCAGACGGTCGCCGACTCTTTGAAGGATTGATCCGGCAGATCGCTTGAAACAGCTTCTTTGTTTTTGCCTTTTTTGGCGCGAGGCGGAAAAAGAAAACGGCCCAAAAGCAAAATCACGGTCGGCCAAAACATCGTATTATAGATGTCATGTATTGCTGCATCGAGGGTTGCTTCATCCGGAGCTGCGCCACGGATATCCGCATATTCATTGAACAGTTCGGCACAGAATACGACCAGCCAGCACCAGATACTGTCGGGCCGCCGCCGAAACAGGATCGCCGAAACCAGTAAGAGAAGAAGCGAAATGTGGATGTGCATCGCATCATTGGTCAGTCCGACAAAATTAGTTAAATCAATTTTGTAGACGATCCAACGCTCAGCCAATTGCTGTAGAATTTCCTGCATTATACTTTCGTTTTGAATGGCGAGAAATCCGTATCCTCGTCAAACAGATCCACGCCTTCTTTTCGCTTGAGCCAGCCCACTACGATGTAGGTGACCGGCGTGAGGACTGCTTCCCAAAGAACCTTGAGACCCCAGTTAGTAATCATCACGGTGACAACTTGTTCCGTACTCCAAACCCCCAAGAAAGCTAGCGGGTAGAAAATCAAACTGTCCACGCCCTGCCCGACGACGGTAGACCCGATTGTGCGCGACCAAAGATGTTTGCCGGCCGTCCAAATCTTCATCCGAGCCATGACATAGCTGTTTACAAATTCGCCTGCCCAAAATGCAGTGATTGAAGCGGCAACTATTCGCCAGACTTGGCCAAAAACCGATTCATAGGCCGCCTGCCCCTGCCATCCTGCAGCCGGTGGCAGAGAAACGACCACCCAACTCATGAACGCCATGAAAATCAGGCCGACGAACCCTGCCCAGATGACACGACGCGCACGGGCATAGCCGTAGACTTCGGTCAACACGTCTCCGATAACATAGCCCAGTGGGAAAAAGAGAATACCGGCGCCAAATACCCATTGTTCGCCATTTATTGTAAGTGCCGCCGGTTTCGCAGCGCCAATGACATTAGAGAGCAACAGCACAGCGACAAATGCGGCCATGACGAAGTCATAATAACGAAACTGACGGCCGCTTGCAGCGTTGGCGTTCTCGGTTAAAATTGGTGTATCCTGCATGGCAACGACATAAGCAGCTTTGCAGCCGTGCGCAAAGTGGTTATTGCGCTCGCAGCGCGCGCCCTTAGCTCAGCTGGATAGAGCGCGAGACTTCTAATCTTGAGGCCACAGGTTCGACTCCTGTAGGGCGCGCCACTCAAACAAAAGCGCTTCAACTTTATTCACAAATTTTCGGTTTAGGGCGTCCGGCGTCCCCCCTACCCGATTGCCTGACCTGTTTTTGCCCAGTCGGCAAGGAAGCCTTCGATGCCCTTGTCGGTCAGGACATGCTTAAACAGCCCTTTGATGACCGCAGGCGGCGCCGTCATGACATCAGCTCCAATCTTCGCTGCCTCCAGCACGTGAATTCCGTGGCGCACGCTTGCCACCAATATCTCGGTACCAAAATCATAATTGTCGTAGATCAGCCGGATGTCGCTGATCAGCTGCATTCCATCGAAGCCGTTATCGTCATGCCGGCCGACGAAGGGCGAGACAAAACTTGCG
>NZ_VKKU01000002.1:0-1152500 GCF_007280415.1 Sphingorhabdus contaminans
CCCGCCTTGGCCGCAAGCAACGCCTGGTTTGCCGAAAAGCACAAGGTCACATTGACCATCGTCCCCTCGCCCGTCAGCGCCTTGCACGTCTTCAGCCCGTCAATCGTCAGCGGCACCTTGATGCAGACATTGTCCGCAATCTTGCGCAGTATCTCGGCCTCTTTCATCATCGTCGCATGATCAAGCGCCACAACCTCGGCGGACACAGGCCCGTCGGTCAGCGCGCAAATCTCCCGCGTCACTTCGATAAAGTCCCGGCCTGACTTTGCGATCAAAGACGGATTGGTCGTCACACCATCCAGCAATCCTGTCGCCGCCAGTTCCTTGATGTCGTCAATTTCGGCTGTGTCGGCAAAAAATTTCATGGGCAGGATACCGTTCCGGTTGCTGATGTTCCAAGCGCTATGCGTGAGATGGACAAGTCGAGTTTAGCCGATGTGCGAATGCTCAATGGTATCTGGGCTTTGGACATTTCCAAGCCTGCTTTCGCAAAACAACTAAGGGCAATGGACATTGTTTGCCATCCCTTGCCTTTTTCTGCCTGTAGTCGGGACGACACATCCATACCGGCACCTGCCGGTTTCAGGCCTGCACCATATCCTGCTATTTTGACCGGTCCTTCGCCAATCGCATCGACGCGATAATCTATTTCTATCGACACCGCGCCATTGGTTTCACGGCTCAAATCGAGTGGCGCATTCGCAGCCAACGCAACTGTCGCTTCACCCGTGCCGGTCCATAGAAACCGCCGGGAATCTTCTTGACGGTTTCGATCTACGGCAAAGCTACGCACCACGTCACCATTGGTGCCGATTCCATTGTGCAGTTTTTCGAGGTTATTTGCATCAAGGCGGTAAAAATCGAGCGACTGCGCGGTCTTGCCGCGCTCAAACCAAGTTCCAACTGGCAGTTCGGCTCCCGCGGCAAGGCCGCTGACTTCGTTCACTCGCCCTACTTTCCCCGGTTTTGCATAACTCAAACCATAGCCGTATGCGAATAGCGGGTCATAGTCTTTGTCACCAAAGTTCAGCACAAATTGCGTTGCGTACTTTGGCCAGCTAAAAGGCAATGTGCCCTTAAAGTCGCTTTTTCCGAACACAACATCGGCAACACCGCCGCCTTCCGACCCGGGCAGCCATGCTGCAATGAATGCATCCGATGCGTTGAGATGATGGTTTACCCAAAGCGGACGACCGGACAAAAATATGGCCACGGTTTTAATTCCAGCGGCCTTGTACTTTCGCAAAAGTTCAAGATTGTCTGACTTGTCGCGAAAAAGGAGATCGGGGACATCTCCCTGAAATTCGGCATAAGGATCTTCGCCAAAGATGACTACCGCTACATCGGGCTTTTCTCGATATTCGCCGTCTTTACTAAGGACGGCGTTCTGGCCGCCCGCATCCAGCAACGCTTTTCCAATTGTCGTGGCACCGGGAAATTCAGAGTCCGGTAAGCCGGTTCCTTGCCAAGACAATGTCCAGCCGCCGGACTGCTTCATGTAACTGTTGGCACCATCACCCGATACCAGGACCTTCTGCCCGGATTTAAGCGGAAGCACCGCATTCTCATTCTTCAATAAGACGAGTGATTCCCGCACAGCCTGACGCGCAATCGCACGATGCTCAGCCGCGCCGATTTTGGCGAAGTCACCTGCCAAAGGCCGCGCTGAAGGCCGACCAGCCTCAAACAAACCGGCCCGCAGTTTAACTCGAAGAATACGGGACACTGCTTCATCAAGCCGGGCCGTTGATATGGTGCCATCCTTTACTTGTGCTAGCGTATTGATCCACAGATCTTTCCAGCTGTCAGGTGCCATAAAAAGATCGAGACCCGCATTAAAGGCCGCCGGACAACTTGTCGTTTTACATCCGGCAACCTGACCATGTCCGTTCCAGTCGCCGACAGTGAATCCACCAAAGCTCAGCCTTCCCCTTAGCACATCAGTAAGCAGAGATTTGTTTCCATGCATTTTCTCACCGTGCCAGCTATTGTAACTTGCCATTACGGATTGAACGCCAGCCTCAATTGCCGGGCGATATCCGGCAGCCTGAATGTCACGCAGGTCCGTTTCGCTGCTGATATTGTCGCCCTGATCCTTGCCTCCATCCGTGCCACCATCGCCGACAAAGTGTTTAGCGGTCGCGACAATATGGGCGCCTTTCAGCCATTCCTTCGTGCCGACTTTTCCTTGCAAACCTTCAACAAGCGGCCTCGCATAACTTGCAACCACCTCAGGGTTTTCGGAATAACTTTCATAGGTGCGCCCCCATCTGTCATCCCGAACGACAGCCAAAGTCGGTGCAAAGGTCCAATCCAAACCTGTGACGCGCATCTCTACTGCGGTTACCGCACCGATTTTTCGCATCAATTCCGGATTACGCATTGCGCCAAGACCAATATTATGCGGGAATAATGTGGCACCGGTCACATTGTTATGCCCGTGTACCGCATCGCTTCCCCATGTCATGGGTATGCGTGGGAGATTACCGTTTGGACGCATGGACGCATCATAAAAGCGGTCGGCGTCGGCGAGCCATTCAGGTGCCGGTGCCCATTGTTTTCCGCCTGGAGCACTATTGCCGCCATTGAATACGGATCCGAGGTGATATTTGTACATATCTTCAGGAGTTGTGCTTGCCAAATCGCCTTGGATGATCTGCCCAACCTTTTGTTCAAGTGACATTCGACTCAAAAGGTCTTTGATTCGCGCCTCGATTGCTGGGTCTTCGGGGACTGGATTTTGCACTTTTGGCCACAACGAAGGAGTTGCCACACTACTGCGTGAACGTTCACTTTGCGCTATGACTGCAGTCGAAAACGCTGCCGTGCACAGCAATGCTGTTGCCAAAATTTTACGCATTGAACCTCTCCCGCTTCTTGTGGTAGCGCTATCACAATCGAGGAGGGCGTCAAGACCCTTGCGCAATAGCCCGCGATAGAAATGACGTGGAGAGGACCTGAATAGTATGAAGCATCACCTATTTTTTGCGGCGCTGATGGCATCGGCGATGACCGCACCTGCTCTTGCGAAGACGGACAGCCTTCCCGTCGGCCGCTGCATCAATATGGGCAATAGCCTTGAAACACCAATCGAGGGTGCATGGGGTGGCAAAAAAATAGATGCGGCGGACTTCACTCGAATCGCTAAAGCCGGATTCAATACCATTCGTCTGCCGGTACGCTGGTCAACCCGAACCGATACGGATGCTCCTTACAAAATTGATCCCAAGTTCATGACGCGCGTTAAACAAGTAGTGGACGATGCAAGGTCGGCCGGCCTGAATGTGATTCTGAATAGCCATCATTTTGAGGAAATCCATAAGGACCCTAGCGACGACAACATTGCAAAGCTTGCCGCCATGTGGACCCAGATCGCCACACAATTCGCGGATCAACCGGAAGCGCATCTCTGGTTCGAAATTGAAAATGAACCGCACAACAAGTTCAACGATAGCAACTTGTTAAAAGTGCTGACACCGGCGCTGACCGAAATCCGGAAGACCAATCCGACGCGCCCGGTCATTATCGGGGGAGAATTTTGGAGCGGAATCAATTCGCTTAAGACTTTAAAGTTGCCCGATGATCCCAATATCGTTCCAACATTTCATTACTATGATCCCTTCAACTTCACACATCAGGGGGCAAGCTGGGTAGACCCCTCGCCACCATTGGGTCGCACTTATGGTGGCCCCGAGGATCAAAAGTTATTGAGAGACGACGTCCGGAAAGTGCGCGATTACATAGCACGCACAGGAAAGACGCCCTTTATGGGAGAATTCGGCGCGCACACGACGGCTTCGCTGGATGAACGGGTAAAATATCAGAAAGCTGTCCGGGTTGCCTTTGACGAAATCGGAATTGGTATGTGCGCATGGGCCTATACGAACACCTTCCCGCTCTGGGATCAGGATAAGAAAGCGTGGGTTCCCGGCATGCGCGATGCAATGGGTCTAAAGGAATAAGTGCCAATGATTAAACCGCACTTCTTTGCAGCTTCAATGCTTGTGCTATTGTGCGATGCTCCAGTCATTGCATTCGACGACCAACCTACTGCCGAACTGCAAGCACTTGATGATGCGCTGCCTGGTAGTTTGATTAATGACCCGACAAGGCTCGATTGGCAGATTTTTGGAACCGGCCAAACAAGCAAGCCCGTTAAAGGCGAAGAAATTCCCGGCGGAAAGGCAGCTTTGAGGTTCACGGTACCAAAGGCAGGCGCAACCTTGTTTGAAGTTGGTGCAAATGCGCCCATCACTACCTCAATCAAAGCAGGAACGGACATTGTCGTCGCCTTTTATGCCCGGACCGTTACGGCCGACACAACAGATGGAAAAGGCCGCATCGGTGTCCGAGTACAGCAGAATGGCCCGCCTTACTCGGGTTTCGGCGACGCCACACTGATTATCGACAAGGATTGGAAGCTTTACGAAGTTTCGGCGAAAGCTACTGTTTCCATTCCACGAGGCCAAGCCGTTGTCGGCTTCCAATTGGCTGGCGCAAAGCAGATATTGGAAATAGGACAAACAATTGTTGTGGCGGGCGCCACATCCTTGACGGCAAGGTCCAGCAAGATGACGCAATCCGCAACAACAGATTTGCTGCCGCAACTGCAAGGCAAGGGCAGGCTCATCAATAATCCGTCCAATAAAGATTGGACCGTATACGGAACCGGTGCAACTCATACCACAATAGCTTCACCCAATATTCCGGGCACGGGGGGAACAGCACTGCGTGTCACCACGTCGGCTGCAGCACCCCATCCATATGATATCGGTGCGGCGATACCGATATTGGAAGAGATAAAAGAGGGCGATATCCTTTTGATCGGCGTATTAGCCCGCACTGCCCCAGTCGGATCCGGCGATGGGACCAGTAAGTTGGGAATTCGGGTTCAACTGAATGAGGAGCCCTACACGGGGTTCGGTGATAACGTCCTCACCTTGGGACCAAACTGGAAGTTGATCCAATTGAAGACTCAGGCATCTACAAATATCGCAACTGGCACAGGCGCTGTCGCATTGCATTTCGGCGCTGCTGCACAAGCAGTTGAAATAGGCCAAGTCTATGTACTCAATGCATCCGAGCCTGTTGCAATTAGCAATGAACAATAGTCCGGAAACACTCCATCTTCGACACGGCTCGTCCGAATGCGTAATCTGCCCCGAAATTGGCGGTACCATTGTTGCCTGGGCTGTTGATGGCCAGAACATGTTACGACGCACGGATTCACAAGCACTTCATTCGCGCGACCCGTTGCGTTTTTCATCCTTCCCGCTTGTTCCCTTTTCCAATCGGATAGGATTTGGACTTTTTCACTGGTTGGGTGAAGAAATTGAAATTGATCCCAATTTCAGTCCAGAACCCCATGCAATTCACGGCATCGGCTGGAAGTCCGTCTGGGATGCGGAAAGGATCAGTGAAGCTGAAATAGTGATGCGATATCACCACAAAAGGGACAGCCGCTGGCCTTGGTCTTTTTCTGCAACTCAACATGTGCGGTTGGATGGTGAACGTCTGTATTTGAAGCTTGAAGCGTTCAATTTATCAGAAGAGTGCGCACCACTGGCCTTCGGACACCATCCCTATTTTGATCAGCACGGTGCTTTTCTGCAATTTGACGCCAAGCATGTCCTGATGAACGACCATCTTGGGTTGCCTACCCATATGCTCTCACCCGAAGGTAGTTATGATTTCCGTGATGGAGAGTCGGTGACGGGGAAAAACATCGATCATTGCTATGCCGATTGGGGCGGCGTGGCAAAAATATTATGGAATGATCGACCGTTGGGCTTGCACATCGAATCAAACATGCCTGCGGCCGTTCTTTACATTCCGCAATATGGGGAATCATTTTGTTTCGAACCTGTTCCCCATATCAACAATTCCCTTAACCGTCCCGCAGAGGAACCGGCGATGCCGACGGTTCCATCAGGTGGGAGTTATCGTTCGCACATTACCTTGTCGGCAGTGCCGGCTCATTCCCTCTGACAACCGAAATCGGAGAGCACATGTTTCGCAAAATTCTGCCTGTTGCCCTTGCATTAGCGTCGGCCTCTTCCGCCATGGCGTTGCCGGGAAACTCGGTCGAATTCCAGTCCATTGAATATGAGGGCATTAACCCGGATGAGGATGCTCTGCCGATATCTGATGACGAATACCGCAACCCCATACTGCCGGGCTTTGCACCGGATCCGAGCATCGTCCGCGTAGGAAAAGACTTCTATATAGTGAATTCGTCATTTGGCTGGATCCCTGGCTTGCCAATTTACCACAGCCGGGATCTAGTGAATTGGACACAGGTCGGTAACGCAATTTCGGATAGCACCGACTTCAAATTGCCCACCGTCGGTATCAATCGGGGAATTTTCGCCCCAACCATACGTCACCATAAGGGTCTGTTTTACATTATCACGACGTGCATAGACTGCGGCGGAAATTTTATCATTACGGCAAAAGAACCAAAAGGTCCGTGGAGCAAACCCATTTGGCTGGACTCGGTTACCGGAATCGACCCCGATCTTTTCTTCGATACAGATGGGCGGGTTTGGATAACCAATAATGACGAACCACAGGGGCCGGCCCAATATGAGGGCCATCGCGCCCTGTGGCTGCAGCAATATGACCCCGTAAAGTCAAAAGTGGTCGGGCCACGCACGGTGCTGGTAGATCGCGGGGTAAAGCCTGACGAAAACCCGATATGGAGCGAGGGACCACATATCTTTAAAAAGGACGGATGGTATTATCTGACTGCAGCCGAAGGCGGTACATCCGACGATCACCGCCAAACCATATACAGGAGCAAAACAGTCACCGGTCCTTATACGCCTGGCCCCGTCAATCCAATCCTCACACAGCGTGATCTGGATCCGGCACGGACCCTGCCCGTTTACGCAACTGGCCATGCCGATTTTGTCAAACTTCCGGGCAACAAATGGTGGGCTGTTTTTTTGGCTACACGACCATATGAGCGCAATCTTACCAATTTAGGGCGTGAAACATTTTTGCTGCCTGTGAGCTGGAAAAATGGCTGGCCGGAAATATTGCCCAAAGGCAAGACAGTGCCATTACGGGTAAAGCGACCAGAATTGCCACGCGCACCCCAAAGGACTGATTATTCAAAATGGGTCGAAGACTTTGACTCCTCCAACCTGGGTCCTCAGTGGCTGTCGCGGCAAGCCCACACGCCTGATTGGCTTAGCCTGACTGAAAAGCCCGGAAGTCTGATATTGCGGGGAACAGGTCCGCGCTTTATCGGTCAGCGCCTGCGACACCGCGATGCCATTATTAGCACGAAAGTCGCACTTCCACCTGCTGAGCAACATGGTCGCGCCGGACTGGCTGCCATTGCCGATGAAGGACACCAGTTTTTCTTTGGTATCGAAACTTCTGCCGAAGGCCGAAAGCTAGTTGTAACGGCAACAGGCCTTAAGGGTACGGGCGGCGCGAATGTGGTGCTGTTTAGCAAGACGCTCAAGCTTGAACCCCACGCTAATGTCCGATTGAAAATCCGAATCAATGGAGCTTTGGCGGACTTTTCCTATGCCGACGATAATGGCGACTGGACGTCCGCTTTGGTGGGTGCCGATGCCCGGTTGCTGGCGACCGAATATGACATACTGCTATTCACCGGTGCGGTTGTCGGCCTCTACGCGAACGACGCTAAGATGTCGGAGGGGCATCCGATTCACGCCGTACAAAAGTAAAATCCAGCATACGATCTTCTCGTGCGGTAGCACGGCCCGACCTTTTAGCCCGGATCCGATCCACCAAGATTTCGACGGCAGCGCGCGACATATCCGCAATGGGCTGATGAATGGTTGTTAGCTCCGGCCAGATCGACAACGCGAAGTCTGTGTCGTCAAAACCGCAAATGGTTACATCCTTAGGAACATCCAGATGTCGTCGGTGCGCAACGGTGATTGCTGCGGCAGCCATATCGTCGTTGCTCGCAAATATGGCCGTTGGCGGCCGTTTCAAATCAAGCAATTTATCCGCCGCATCCAGACCGGAGCGGTAGGTAAAGAGTCCGTCCACAACCAATTCGGGATCAATTGGTATACCGGCTTCGGCCATCGCCAGTTCAAATCCCTTCAACCGCTGATGGCTGGCCTTTTGTTCTGGGTTGCCCTTAACGAAGGCGATACGCTTATGGCCCAAAGACAGAATATGTCGGGTCATGGTAGCCGCTGCCTCGACGTCGTCGATATAGACAACAGACATTTTACCCGGCGGACACCAGTTTGCGACAACGACACATGTGACATCGGTATTCTGGATGAGATCCAGCATTTTAGGTGAATCGCACAGAGGCGGTGACAAAACCACTCCATCCACGCCACTTTCGATCAATTCTGCAAAAACATCGTGGATGTCCTGTCCCTCATCGCACTGTTCAATGACGAGTTGAACATGACTTTTGCGTGCTTGCTCCAAAGTGCCGACCAGCAATCGGCTCAAATAAGCAAAGCTGGGATTTCCGTACAGCATGGCAATCCGGGTCTGTTCCGCGCCGGCCAAGGTGCGTGCCGCTAGATTGGGCGAATAATTGAGCTTTTCGACGGCCTCCATTACGGCATCGCGCGTCGAATCCTTCACATTCCGCTCGCCATTGATGACGCGCGAGACTGTCATAGGTGAAAAACCGGACTCGCGAGCTACGTCGGCAATCGTCGCTCCACCTTGCTGCGCGCGCGGTGATTTTTGGATCCTTGCCATATTCCTATCCATTCCCCCTTACATGTGACGCCATGCCACGCTTTGCGGCGCTTTTCCAGTATGATGCAATGATGCATGTCAAAGATTGACGAGTGTCGCACAATCGTTCATGGTAGCGCTAACATTAAAGGCGGCCATGATCGCAGTAAGAGGAGAGAAGCGATGAAGTTATCTGCACTCATGTTATTGCTTTGCGCGGCATCCGTGCCTGCTACAGCCATTTCATCGAGCAATGCATTTGCACAGACTGCAGTACCTGCAACGGCAACTTACAAAAATCCAAACGCACCTATTGCAGCGCGTGTAGATGACCTGCTGGGGCGGATGACTCTTGAAGAAAAAATTGCGCAGATCATAACCATCTGGGACAATAAGCCAGAAATTTTTGATGATAACGGCGAATTCGATCCGGCGAAAATGACGGCGAAATTCCCACATGGCATCGGGCAATTCGCTCGTCCATCTGATGCCAAAGGACCGGCATCACCGCGCATTGCTGCCGGGCGAAATGTGCGCGGAACCGTCCGTCTGGTGAATGCCATGCAAAAGCATGCAATAACCAAAACACGGTTGGGTATCCCTATTTTGATGCATGAAGAGGGATTGCATGGTTACGCGGCACTCGATGCCACCAGCTTCCCTCAATCGATCGCTCTGGCATCCAGTTGGGACCCCGACTTGCTGCGGGAAATCAATGCCGTCATTGGACGTGAGATTAGAGCACGTGGCGTCCATTTGGCTTTGTCGCCGGTCGTTGATGTAGCACGCGATCCGCGTTGGGGTCGGATTGAAGAAACATTTGGCGAAGATCCTTATCTGGCGGGGGAATTGGGCGTTGCCGCTGTTGAAGGATTGCAAGGTGAGAACAAGGCGTCGGTCCTGGCGCCAGATAAAGTCTTTGCGACCCTGAAACATCTTACCGGCCATGGCCAGCCCGAAAGCGGTACTAATGTGGGACCCGCTTCAATTTCCGAACGCGTCTTGCGCGAATATTTCTTCCCGCCCTTTGAACAGGTTGTGCGGCGCACGGGTATTCAAGCTGTGATGGCATCGTACAATGAGATTGATGGTGTACCCAGCCATGCGAACAAGTGGCTGCTTAAAGATGTGTTGCGAGGCGAGTGGGGCTTTAAAGGCGCAGTAGTCAGTGATTACTATGCTATCGACGAACTGGCCGGCAGACATGCTATTGCCAAAGACAAAGCTGAAGCCGCCATTCTCGCGTTGGCGGCAGGGGTCGATTCCGATCTGCCTACTGGCGCATCTTTCTCGACCTTGGCCGAGTCCGTGCGAAACGGAAAGGTATCCCAAGCCGCCGTTGATCAGGCAGTGCGCCGGATGCTAGAGTTGAAATTCCGCGCCGGTCTGTTCGAAAATCCCTATGCCGATGCGGAAGCGGCCTTAAAGATAACGAATAACGCCGAAGCTCGCGCATTGGCGCTGAAATCAGCGCAGCGTTCAATCACGTTGCTCAAAAATGATGGAACATTACCGCTTACGCTGGGCAAATCAAAACCGACAATTGCAGTTATTGGCCCCAGCGCAAATGTTGCACGTCTCGGTGGCTATTACGGCCAGCCCCCCGTAACCGTACCGATCGTGGAAGGCATCAAGACCAAAGTAGGGACAAGCGCAAAAGTCCTCTTTGCCCAAGGCGTAAAGATTACAGAAAATGACGATTGGTGGGCAGACGAAGTAAAGCTTGCCGACCCCGCTGAAAATCGCAAGTTGATTGCGGAAGCCGTGGAGACAGCAAAAGGCGCTGACCATATCATTCTCACGCTAGGCGATACCGAGCAGACGAGCCGTGAAGGATGGGCCGAAAACCATCTCGGCGATCGTGACAGCCTTGATCTGGTAGGGGAACAGCAAGAGTTGTTTGACGCACTACGTGCACTCGGCAAACCTATCACCGTTGTCCTGATCAACGGGAGGCCGGCTTCCATCAACAAGATTTCGACGGAGGCCAATGCAATTCTGGAAGGGTGGTACCTTGGCGAACAAGGCGGCAATGCAGTGGCTGATGTGCTTTTTGGCACGGTAAACCCGGGTGGTAAACTGCCCGTAACATTCCCACGAAGTGTGGGACAGTTGCCATTCACATACAATCATAAGCCAACTGCGCGCAGAGGTTATCTCTTTGCGGACAAGTCACCGCTTTATCCATTTGGCTTCGGCCTCAGCTATTCGACATTCGAATTGGGCGCACCCGTCCTGTCTAGCTCGTCCATTCCCCGCAATGGATCAGTCACAGTCACTGTATCGGTGAAGAACACCAGCAGCCGAACAGGCGATGAAACTGTTCAGATATATGTACGGGACAAGGTGAGTTCAGTTACAAGGTCTGTCATGGATTTGAAAGCCTTCCAGCGGGTCACGTTGGCGCCAGGTGAATCACGCAACGTTTCATTCACGCTTGGCACGGAGGCGTTCCATTTCTGGAATGACAAGATGGAGCGCGTTGTCGAGCCCGGCGACTTTGAGATCATGGCCGGGAACAGTTCCGCCAATGTAAAGAGCACCACGCTGACGATCACCGAATAATAGGAGATGAAGATGGATCTCACACGGCGGGAAACGCTTGCCTCCATGATCGCCATGGCGGGCGCAGTCGGATTTGGCAACGATGTGGCCTGGGCACACGATCATGGCACCGGATTACATCACGCCGCCAAGTCCAAACGGATGCGTTTCGGCTCCGCGGTCGGTGCAGGTAATGAGCTATCAGGATCTTTTCGCAATCCGCAATACGCTAAATTGTTGCAGCGTGACTGTGGCCTTCTTGTCGCGGAAAACGAAATGAAATGGCAAGCTTTGCGTCCTGGTCCGGATGCATTCAACTTTGGTCCCTTTGATGCCATTGTAGCCTTTGCAGAGGAAAATGCCCTTGCCATTCGTGGCCACACGTTGCTCTGGCACAGACCCCAATGGCAACCTGCTTGGTTGGAAACGTACGACTTCGGCGCCACCCCCATTCGCGAAGCAGAACGTTTGCTAACCACCCATGTCAGGACCGTAACCGATCGCTATCGCGGCAAAATTCTGAGTTATGACGTCGTCAACGAAACGGTGCTCGAAGATTCAACTTTGGCACAAACAGCGTTGTCCCGCGCCATAGGCGGTACCGAAACCTTGGTAGATTTAGCGTTCCATACAACGCGTGAACAGCTACCCGACGCCCAACTGGTCTATAATGACTATATGAGTTGGGAACCCGGGAATGAAAAGCATCGTGCCGGCGTATTGAAGCTGCTGGAAGGATTTAGAAGGCGCAATGTTCCTGTCGATGCACTGGGCGTGCAGTCACATATCCGGATCGACACTTACGATCCATTGACGGGTACCGGCCCCAAACAAGAGCGTGAATGGCGTCAGTTTATCGATGAAGTTATCGCCATGGGCTACGATCTTCTGATAACGGAATTTGATGTAAATGATCAGGCACTGCCGGTGGACATAGTAGCGCGCGACCAATCTGTCGCTGCTTATGCCAAAGGTTATCTTGATCTCATGTTCGATTATCCGCAGCTGAAAGATGTGCTGGCATGGGGAATGTGCGACAGTTACTCATGGCTTCAGCAGTTCCAGCCGACGCGCACCGATGGCCAGCCCAAAAGGCCCTGCCCTTATGATAGCGGGTTTAAGCCGAAGCCCTTGCATGCCGTCCTCGCCAAAGCCTTCGCATCAGCGTCCATGCGATGAAAATCTGACTGGCGACATAGCATTGGGTGGCGCGAATGCGCTTTGAACCTTCCCCGGCGTCGCGCCTTGATATCCTGCAGATTGGCATGGAGGAATCATCTCTCGTCCTGATTGACAATGTGCTTCAGGATCCTTCCTCATTGGTTCGATATGCAGTGAGTGAGGCAAAATTCGATGCCGTGGATAGCAATTTCTACCCAGGAATTCGCGCACCGATGCCGCTCGATTATGTGGAAGGCATAACCCGTGCTCTTGATCCCGTTATAAGACAGACCTACCGGATAGAAGGCGCGAAACTAGCAAGGACGGAGTGCTTTTTCTCGATCGTCACCACGCAATCCAAGGACCTGCAGCCGCTACAAAAAATTCCGCATATAGATACGGCCAATCCACTGCATTTCGCCGTAGTCCACTATCTTTTTGACACACAACTTGGCGGCACTGCATTCTATCGACAAGATAGGACCGGGTTTGAATCGGTAAGTCCTGACCGTTGGTCGCGCTGGGTCGAGGAACGAGATGCGATGCTTGCACATATCCCTGAAAATTCGGGCTATATGTCTTTATCTACGCCCGGCTATTCGCAAATTGCGCATGTCGAAGCACGCTTTGACCGGCTTATCCTTTACCCGAGCAATCTGCTTCATTCGGGCGTCATACCTCCAGACATCATCCTCAGTGATGAACCAAGCGTCGGCCGACTAACTGCAAACCTGTTCATCGCGTACCGCCGCGTATAAAAATGCCGCCGCCTTTTTCAAGGCGGCGGCTCAGGGAGGATTTAGTCAGGACAATTAGAAATTAAAACGGACAATCGCGGTGTAGCGACGGTCATTGACGTACCAACCGCGCGGTACGAGGCGGATTTCCCCGTTCTGATCTTCTACTGCAGCAGAAGTTTTCGTGACGGAGTTAAGCAGGTTGACGCCCTGGATACCGACCTTGATATTGTCTGTTACCGACCAAGTCAGCGAGGCATCCAGTTGCCCATAGGATTCCTGGAATATCGGGTCGAAGGGCGTGATCACATCGCGCAAGGTCAAGAGATAACGCGAACGCCAGTTATAGGATGCACGAGCCGACACAGGTCCAATGTCGATAAATGGCGTAATATTGAATTGATGTTTCGACAGGCCTTGCAACGGGAAGGACGAACCTCCGATTGTCGGCTGCCGACCGGCTGCAACATCCGGATCGGTCGCCGACAATGTGCTTTGCGGCACGCCCTTGCTCTTCACATAAGTATAGTTCGCCTGAATACCTAAGCCCTTTAAGAAACCGGGCAGAAAGTCATAGACCTGCTGGTAGGACAGCTCGAGACCACGGATTGTTCCTACGCGGTCGGAATTAACCGGCGATGTGATAACGGCCGAATAGGTTGAGCCATTGTTACTCAATTCTGTTCGAACAATATCGTTCGTCAACACCCCATATAGACGCTTCGCGAATACTGACGCCGTCAACTGGCCTACCTGCGAGAAATACCATTCGGCCGTAAAGTCGAAATTGTCGGAGGTGGTGGGCTTGAGTAACGGATTACCTGCTACAAAGTTGCTCTGGAATCGTGCACCTGCTGTATTGATGGCACCTGTTGGACTTACAGTAGGCACAATCGCCGAACCATCGGGATTGGTGTCGGTAATGGTGTCCAGATTTACAGGGAAGTAATTGCGGACATAGCCAAATTCCGGTGGAGCAACCCCTTTGAAATAGGCAGCCCGCAGTTGCAGTCCGTCACCCAGCTCCAATTTCGCATTGAAGCTTGGAAGTACATATTCATAATCCAACTGGACAGTGCTTGGGACGAGCGCCCCATTCAGGAAGTTGCGCGCCTGTTGCCGTTGCGCCGGGGTAATCGCACAGAAAGCACTGATTGACGCAGGCTGGCCGCTAAGCTGTGCTGCTGCGGTAGCTGAAGCGATTTGCGTCGCGCAGGATGCGTCATCCACAAATCCGGAAACACCAAATTCACGGAAACCTTGGGAATCGCGTTTGGTCTTTGAATAGCGCACGCCGATATTGCCGGTCAGTTTTGCGCCGCCTTCAAATTCATGACCGTAGCGCAGCATAGCATATGCCGCGATGTTGGTTTCGCTCTGGTCATTTATTTCGCCGGGGCGATAGGGTGTGCCCGCAATGACTCCAGGACGTGTTGCGAGCGAAGTCCAACCGCCGCCGCCGCCCGTTTGCGGACCGGCTTTCCATTCGTTTACGATATTGTTGGCATAGGCCACATAGGCATCATAGTCTTTGACCGTATTTCCGGAATAGAACAACCTGCATGAACCGTTGAGCGGGTTTTGAACGGCACCACGGAAGAAGCCATCGAAACAGAATTCTTCATAACCTTGGGGAGGTGTGCCACCGGTTCCGCCTTGGATACCATCCACATTTTCATCCAGCCACACAGGGCCTTGGTTGCCCCATTGCTCGCTAAGCACGCCCCAGTTGTATACCGAGAAACGCGCGGTTTGATCACGATCGGCATAGCGACCACCTACTCGTAATGATTTCAAAAAGCCGTCTTCCGGGAACGACAATTCTCCGTCGATTCGGAAGGCATCGCTGTTGCCATCGCTGTCCTCAAAATGGTCCATTGCCGACCGGTAGAAACTGTTAAACGGATCGGAAAAACTACGATGCGTTCCCGTATAATATGCCGGATACTCGTCGTCGTCGTTGAAGAATACGGTTCCCCCCGCGCTTCCTGGCGTTCCGGGGCACGGGATGACCGTGCAATTTTGTGGTGGTTGGAATGCAACTGTCGGGAATTTGGATCCGTTAAGTTGAATGGACGCGTCCTGATAAGTCGAAACCCAAAGCGTATTGTCGCGTACCTTCACGAATGAATCTACATGCTGATAATCGACATTAAGAGCGAAATTGTCTGTTACATCCCATTTGAAGTTGAAGGCATAATCCGATGTAACTGCACGGTTTTCATTGTCGCGGCGAATATTGTTTGATTGCAGACCTAAAATAGGAGTCCGCAGCGAACCGTCAACTTGACGGTCATCTCGCCAGCCGGTGGGTCCGGTGATTACACCGCTGGAGAACAATCCGCTGTCGTCAAATAAAATGGACGTTCCGGCTACGGCGCGGGAGTCACCGTTGCTCGCCACATTGTCAGTCGCGATTTCCATCGTCCTTTCAGTCCAAGCCTGACGGGCATCTGAGCGAAGAAACTGGAACGTCGCCTCCATGTCACCGTCATTGCTCCTCCATTGTGCGGCAGCGGCATAACCGTAACGCTCACGATCGAATTCCTGAGTTCCCAACACCGCACCACGCGGGAAAATTCCGCTGCCCCGTTGTGTCGCACCTGTGAAAGGAACAACGTCAGTCCGGGTTCCGTCGGAGTAGATCGGGCGCACGCGGAAACTCGACACCTGGAAGCGATCCGCGCGGGAGAAGAGCTGCGAATAGGAAACGCTGGCGAGCAAACCAATCTCACCAATACCCGTATCCCAAGTGTTGCTGACGACCAAAGCCCCCGTGGGCGATTCTTTTTTCGCAAAATCGCCGTAGTTCAGTTCAAGCGAACCGGCGACTACCAAACCCTTTTTGTCGAAGGGCAAGCGGGTGCGCAGGTTTACGACACCAGCAATACCACCCTCAACCCGATCGGCGGAGGGGCTTTTGAAAACATCAACGCCACCGAGCAATTCGGAAGGAACGTCGGCAAAACCGAGAGCCCGACCGTTATTTGCAGTGAAAGCTTCGCGGCCATTGAACTCAGAGCGGACATAAGTGAGACCGCGTACGACCACGCCAGAACCTTCTACCGAGAAGTGGTCGGGATCGACGCCTGCTGCAAAGCGATTGATCGAGATGCCGGGAATACGCTGGAGGGTTTCGGTAACTGACCGGTCGGGTAGTGCACCGATATCTTCGGCCGTAACCGAATCGACAATCGTATCTGAGTTCTTCTTGCGCGACTGTGCGCTTTGGAGCGACTCGCGGAAACCTGTAACAACGATGGCATCTTCGGCCGCATCACTTTGCGGTGCCGTTTCGGCAGCGTCCTGCGCAAATGCGGGCATCGAAGCCAGTGTAGCAAAAAGCGCGAGCCCTGAAGCACCAGCGCGAAGCGTGGCACGCAAATTTATGTCAGACGACAAATGTTGTGCCGCAGCAGCAGAATTCCGAATCATGAACCTCTCCCAATTCCTTGCGCCCAATTTACGGTAGCGCTACCATTATAGTGCGCAATTCTAACGGTAGCGCTACCATAATTTTTGGAGTAGTGCATATTTGTCGCTTTCGCAAGAATGAAAATGCTACGTCTTGCAGATTGCAAAGAATGACAAGGATGGAGAGGTTCAGGGTTGATATGCCAAATCGGCCGATTGAAAACATAGTCATCGTAGGCGGCGGCACCGCCGGCTGGATGACCGCTGCGGCCTTGTCGCATATGCTTTCGGGCCAGAAATTCGCGATCCAACTTATCGAATCTGAAGAGATCGGAACGGTTGGTGTGGGCGAGGCAACCGTTCCGCATATCCGTTTTTTCAATCAGAAACTTGGCTTCAATGAAGCTGACTTTATGGCTAAAACCAAAGCCACGTTCAAACTGGGAATCGAATTTTGTAATTGGGGCCGTAAAGGCGACTCGTACATTCATCCTTTCGGGGCATTTGGAGAGAGCATTGGCGGCGTAGCTTTCCACCAACATTGGTCGCGGATGCATCGGTCGACTGGCATCTATCCTATAGAAGAATATTCTTTGCCGGTCATGGCCGCGCGTGCAGGACGTTTTGCATACCCATCGGCCGATCCAGATTCGTTGCTTTCCACTTATTCCTACGCGTTCCAATTCGATGCAGGACTATATGCCAAATATCTGCGTTCTTATGCCGAAGCACGCGGCGTAAAGCGTATCGAAGGTAAAATCACAGATGTTGCGCTCGAATCCGAAAGTGGATTTGTCCAGTCCGTGCAAACCAACCAGGGCGATTCAATATCTGCCGATCTTTTTATTGATTGCTCAGGGTTCCGTGGATTGCTGATCGAAGGTGCACTGCAGACCGGGTATGATAACTGGCAGCATTGGCTACCTTGCGACCGCGCCGTTGCGGTACCCTGCTCCATCGCCGGACCGCTGACACCCTATACGCGTGCAACCGCGCAGGACGCAGGCTGGATTTGGCGTATCCCGCTGCAGCATCGTGTCGGCAACGGGCATGTCTATTGCAGCAACTATATATCGGACGATGCTGCGGCCACAGCCCTGCTGGGCCAGCTGGAAAGCGCACCTTTGGCGGCCTTGAACCAATTACGCTTCGTAACGGGTAAGCGCCGTAAACAATGGTCGAAAAATGTCGTCGCCATGGGGCTATCGGCCGGTTTCCTCGAGCCGCTGGAATCCACCAGCATTCACTTGATCCAGCTTGCAATCGGCCGCCTGCTCGAATTCTTCCCGGATAAAAGCTGGGATCCTGCGCTTGCGTCCGAATATAATCGGTTGATGGATCTGGAATATGAGCGTGTTCGCGATTTCCTCATCCTTCACTATCATGCAACCGAACGCGACGACACGCCGTTCTGGAATTATGTGCGGACGATGCCGGTTCCCGACACACTCGAACATAAAATAGAAATGTTTCGCGAGCGGGGCATTGTCGTGAACTACCGGGACGGCATGTTTCTCGATGCCAGCTGGATCGCAGTGTATCTTGGGCAGCGCATCATTCCGCAGAATAACGATCCATTAGGCAACGCAATTGCAGAAGCCGATCTGCAAGTGCAACTCGAACGCTTGCGGTCCGACTGCCGGGCTGCGGCTGAGGGACTGTCGTCCCATGCGGATTTTATACGGCAGATCGGCGCCCATGCCCATTGATAGAATTGTTATTGTTGGCGGCGGGGTGGCAGCATGGCTGTCTGCACTGGCGCTAACATTAAAGGTCACCGGCATGATCATTGTGATCGACACGGAAGGCATCGATGATTCCCTCGGTATTCCGCTCGCAATCGAGCCTACCCTTCCTTCTCTGGCCGACTTGCATGCACTCATCGAAATTGACGAAGACAATTTAGTGGTCCAAACCGGAAGTAGTTTCGGTCTAGGCAGGGCGTTGAGCAATTGGGGGCCATCCGAGGCTGTTGCCTTTCATCCCTATGGCGAGATTGGTGCAAATCTCGGTCCCGTGGCGTTCCAACATCTGATTGCGCGGATCCGGGCAGACGGGGGTACAGCAAACCTAGCAAACTATTCGGTGGCAGCACTTTGTGCGCAATCCGGACGTTTTGCCCCTTACCGAGGCAATGCGCGCTCGGTTTTGTCGACCATGTCACATGGTCTGCATCTTCAGATTGATCGCTATCGGCACTTTATCAAAAATGCAGCATTGCAAAATGGCGCATCGGTTGTTGTGGGGATTCCCGAAGAGATACATGTCGACGCGAAAAATCAGATAAGCTCGATCCGATTGTCTTCGGGTCAAATTGTAATGGGCGACTTTTTCCTCGATTGCAGCGGCCCCGCGCGGTTGGTGTCAGGCAAAATGGCAGGCTTTTCATTTGAAGACTGGAGCGAATGGCTCCCCAACAACGAAGTGAAGCAGTCTGTCACGCCTTCAACCGCCCCTCCCCCATTATATGCCCATGTGGAAGCCCATGATCAAGGGTGGCAGCGATTTGTGTCCTGCCAGGATCACGTCGAAGAGCTTTTCTTTACCCGTCGCGCGCAGATGTACGACGCAGGAGCCTATACCTTTACCAATGGCCGTATCCGCACACCGTGGACAGGCAATTGCCTGGCGATTGGTGGAGCAGCAGCAGTCATTGAGCCCATCGCATCCACGCAATTGCATCTCGCCGCATCGGCCATCTCGCGCTTGCTCGACCTGTTTCCTCACAGGCGGGACTCCTCTGTCGAGGCGATCGAATATAATCGCCGAACGATTGAGCAACTGGAAAATGCCCGCGATTATGCGATACTTCACTTCGCAAACCAGCACCAATCTAAGCATCGGTTCCCCGGGCGTCTTGCCAATCGTCTTTCTGCTTATCAAGCGAGTGGACGGGTTGCGTTATATGACGAAGAAACGTTCGAAACATGGGACTGGATTGCACTTTTCGAGACGCTCGGTATCGCCCCGCGACGATATGATGTCGTGGCAGACGGCATTTCGCGCGGCGCCATTGCCGAGCATGTCGAACGCGTGCGTTCAGTAATGTTAACAGCTGTATCAACCCTGCCCACCCAACAATCTTATCTCCATACGCGAAGGGACGATTTGGCATGAACGATGCGGGTCCCGTCCGTAACGTTGTTATTGCTGGCGGCGGAACCGCGGGCTGGATGGCTGCCGCGGCGCTTTCAAAAATGCTGCCAATGCACGAAAGCACCATCACACTGGTTGAGTCTGACGAGATCGGCATAGTCGGCGTTGGCGAAGCGACTATCCCCCCGATCAAAACCTTCAACGGCATGCTCGGTATCGATGAGAATGAATTTGTCGCGGCAACCAAGGGATCGTTCAAACTGGGTATCGAATTTGACGGATGGCAACGCGCTGGCGAAGCATATCTTCACCCCTTCGGTCCCTATGGTCACGATATCAATGGTATTAAATTCCATCATTTCTGGTTGAAGCTTCAGAAACTCGGCTTCGCTGTTCCGTTGAATGAATTTAACATGTCAGCTGTAGCAGCGCGCCATTATCGTTTTGACCGGCCGGAACATCTTCTGGCTCCCGCTGGAGCGGCGCTGGATTATGCCTATCATTTCGACGCCGGGCTCTACGCAAATTTTCTACGGGCTTACTCCGAATTACGCGGAGTTGTCCGCCACGAAGGCAAGATAGAACGCGTCGAACAAAATCCTGCGACAGGGTTTATTACTGAGTTGATTTTAGACAATGGCACCCAAATTGAAGGCGAACTGTTCATCGATTGCACGGGATTTCGGGCCCTATTGATAGAACAGTGTCTGCAAACAGGGTATGATGACTGGTCCCATTTTCTACCATGCAACCGTGCGTTAGCCGTCCCGACCGAGCGAACAGAGCCACTAATTCCCTACACGCGTTCCACAGCACGGGTGGCAGGATGGCAGTGGCGGATACCGCTGCAACACCGGACGGGGAATGGTCTCGTTTACTGCAGCAGCGAGTTGTCCGAGGATGAAGCCTCCACTATTCTAATGGAGAATCTCGATTCACAACCGCTTGCCGAACCGAGACCCCTGAAATTCACGACCGGCCGCCGCAAGCTGGCCTGGAACAAAAATTGCGTGGCCTTGGGATTGGCTGGGGGCTTTCTGGAGCCTCTTGAATCAACCAGCATCCACCTGATTCAGGCTGGCATATCAAAGCTGTTGGCGTTGTTCCCCGACAAAGATTTCAAATCACATGAACGCGATGAATATAACCGGCTAACCGCATCCCAATGGGAGCATATTCGTGACTTTCTTATTCTGCATTACAAGCTGAACGAGCGGCCCGAACAATTCTGGCGGCATTGCGCGGCGATGGATGTGCCTGAAAGCTTACGACGTAAGATCGATCTTTTTGCAGGGCGAGGCCGCCTGTTTCGCTACGAAGACGAACTCTTTACCGATACCAACTGGACCGCAGTCATGGTCGGCCAGGGCTTAGTCCCGGCAGGATACGATCCGCTGGTCGATGCCATACCCGACGGTCCGATGAAGAAGTTGCTCGCCGGTATCGGGCAATCTTTCCGCCAAGCCGCAGACAGAATGCCAACGCATGCGGACTATATCATGCACAATTGCAGGGGAGTTTGAAGTGACCGACAACCGCATTCGTAGCATCGCAATTGTCGGTGGTGGCACCGCCGGGTGGATGACCGCATCTGCGCTTTCAAAGGTACTAGGGCGTGACTATGCCAAGATCACGCTGATTGAATCCGATGCGATAGGGACTGTTGGCGTAGGCGAAGCAACCATTCCACAGATCAACATCTTCAACCGGATGCTTGGTATCGACGAAAATGATTTCGTTCGCCGCACCAAAGGCAGTTTCAAACTGGGTATCCAGTTTGTCGACTGGGGTCGTAAAGGACACACATATTTCCATCCCTTCGGTAAATATGGTGTCGACATGGAAGGTGTATCCTTCCACGCCTACTGGCAACGTCTTTATCAAAGTGGCCTCGCCCCATGGATCGATGAATATTCCATTCAGGCAAAAGCCGCCGAATGTGGGAAATTTATGCGGCCAATCGACGCTGGCAACTCGCCCCTGTCACAGATTTCCTACGCCTTCCATTTTGATGCCGGCCTATATGCCCTGTTCCTGCGCGAATATGCCGAAGCGGCGGGCGTGGTAAGGCATGAAGGAAAGATCACGCGCATTGTTCAGCATGGTGAGAATGGGTTTGTCGAGGCAGTCGAACTTGAAGATGGAAGCCGCATAGAGGCAGATTTGTTCATAGACTGCTCAGGCTTTCACGGATTGCTGATCGAAGGAGCGCTCCAGTCCGGTTATGTTGACTGGTCAAGATATCTTCCGGCCAACCGCGCCATGGCTGTACCCTGTGCAGGCAAGGAAGATATTACTCCCTACACCCGATCGACCGCGCGCGACGCTGGTTGGCAGTGGCGCATCCCATTGCAGCACCGGATCGGCAATGGTTATGTCTATTGCAGCGATTTTACCAGCGACGAAGCTGTTTACGATACTCTGCTTGCGAATCTTGATGGCGAACCACTGGCGGAGCCGAGGATCATAAAGTTTACAACCGGGCACCGGAAAAAATACTGGGTGAAGAATTGCGTAGCCATTGGCCTGGCTTCCGGCTTTATGGAACCCTTGGAATCAACCAGCATTTGGATGATCCAGAGTGGCATTGCTCGGCTGCTTTCCAATTTTCCGGACCGCAGTTTCAACCCCGTCGATATTGAGCGCTATAATCGCGTAATCACTACAGAAACAGAAGAAATCCGCGACTTCCTGATATTGCACTATAAAGCAACAGAGCGGAGCGATACGCCCTTCTGGAATTATTGTCGCACAATGGAAATCCCGGAACGGTTGGCCGAAAAGATTGCTGTATTCGAAAATAGCGGTCGTTGCTTCCGCGAGAATGAGGAACTGTTTAACGATACCAGTTGGTTCGCGGTTATGACCGGCCAACTTATGAAACCTAGGACATTCGATCCTGTAGCACAGCTACTGTCTCTGGAGGAAACACAGTCCCGCCTAAAACAAATCCAGACGGCAGTGACCAACTCGGCTGATTATATGCCCAAACATCGGGATTTTATTCGCGATAACTGCGCCGCATAAGAAAAAGGCCCGCTGTTGAGGCGGGCCTTCTTTTTCCATCGCGCAAGGAAGATCAGCCTTCCATTTGTTCCAATTCCTTGCCTGCGGTTTCCTTGATGAATGCTTTGACAAGGAAAAAGCTTATCAACGCACAGGCACCGTAGAAACTGTAGCTAATTGCCAGACCCAAGCTGGCGAGCATGATGGGAAACGCTTGAGTAATTGCATAGTTGGCACCCCATTGCGCCAGACCGCATACGGCCAGCGCACTTCCGCGAATTTGGTTTGGAAACATCTCGCCCAGCATTACCCACATGACCGGGCCCCAACTTGCGTTGAAGAACATTACATAAAGGTTGGCCGCAACCAGTGCGATCACGCCATCGCTATCCGAAAGTTGAAGCTTTCCTGCGCTGTCGAGCGTACCGTTCGAAAATGCGTAGGCCATTGCGAACAGTGTAACCGCCATTCCCAAGGAGCCAATAAGTAACAGCGGTTTGCGGCCAATCCGGTCAACAAAGGCTGCTGTGAAGAAACAGATCGCTATCGACACGACTCCCGAGCCGATGTTGATCAACAACGATTGGTCTTCCGTAAACCCGGCTGACTGCCACAAGGTGGCGCCATAATAGAAAATCACATTGATGCCGACGAGCTGCTGGAAAACTGCGAGCAATAATCCCGCCCATACAATCGGCCGAAATATCGTACCCGACGCCATGACGTCACCAAGGCGCGGGCGATGATCTTCGTTGAAGCTGGCGCGAATGTCGGCAAGCTTGCTTTCAGAAGCCGCCTGCCCGAACAACCGGCCCAGAACTGCTTTCGCTTCGGCATCACGACCTTTGGAAACCAGATAGCGCGGGCTTTCAGGTATGAAGAATAAGGCCGCTAAGAAGACTGCCGCCGGAACTGCTTGCATCCAGTACATCCAGCGCCAAGCTTCATATCCGCCCCAGAAAATCTCAGTCGATTTTCCCGCGCTGTGCGCGAGGGCGTAATTTACTACGAACGCAGCCGTGAGGCCGGTGATGATCATAATCTGTTGGATTGTCGTCATGCGTCCGCGAATATTTGCGGGCGCGACTTCCGATATATAGGCAGGTGACAGCACGCTTGCAGCACCAACCGCCATTCCGCCCATGAACCGGGCAATAACAAATATTAGCTGCTCATGCGCAAAGCCTTGGATGATAGCACCGATGAGGAACAATATTGCCGCCAACATCATAACATTGCGGCGGCCTAATGCATCCGCAAGGCGTCCGGCCAGAAAAGACCCGGCCATACATCCGAGCAGCAATGAACCAACGGTAAACCCCAATCCTTCGTCGCTGAGTTGGAAAGCTGATTTCAATCCATCCTGGGTTCCGTTGACAGCGCCGCTGTCATATCCAAATAACAAACCGCCGATCGTCGCGACGGCGACAATTGCGGCCACGAAAGGCAGATTCGTCTGCTCTCCTGACTTTTCCGTCATCAAAAACCTCTCCCGATAAGCCGGCATGCAAATTCCGGCAGTTCCCAAGTGCGCCTTATGGTAGCGCTACCGCAACAGGTGTGCAGTTAAACCGCGCTGCTGTCAATGGCGAGACTTTACGGCATTTATAAAATACAGCGCAAATCTCTCTTACGCTAATTACGTTTTCCCGGTTCACTTTTTATATTTCAACTTTTCAGAGCTTTACGCGCAGCGCTAAAAAAATGTTAGCGCTACCTTTTTTCTCCTGATAACGGTTGCAACGACGTGGGAGAGGGTTTGAGTCTATGTATTTGGGAATCGACATCGGCACGTCCGGCGTCAAAGCGGTATTGATGGATGAAGCTGGTATGGTTGTGGAAATCGCCACTGCCGCTTTGTCTGTCTCCCGCCCGCATGACCTATGGTCAGAACAGGATCCTGCCGATTGGTGGGCAGCAACCAACAGCGCCGTCAGCAACCTCGATCTAAAGAAAAGGCATGCGGTAAAGGCTGTTGGCCTATCAGGTCAAATGCATGGCGCTACTCTTCTAGGTAATGACGACAGGGCGTTACGTCCGGCGATCTTGTGGAATGACGGCCGCAGTGCTGACCAATGTGCAGCGCTGGAAAAAGATGTCCCCGATCTCGGGCAAATCACAGGTAACCGAGCAATGCCTGGATTTACCGCACCCAAGCTACAATGGGTCCGGGAGAATGAACCTGGCATATTTGCACAGATTAAGACGGTTCTCTTGCCCAAAGATTATGTCCGATTGCGCATGACAGGTGAACGCGCCTCCGACATGTCGGACAGTGCTGGCACATTGTGGATGGATGTCGGCAAACGCAATTGGTCCGATGTCATGCTGGACGCAACCGCCCTTAATCGAAGCCACATGCCCAAATTATATGAAGGCAATGAAGTAACGGGGCATTTGCGGGCTGAACTCGCGGAGGCTTGGGGCATGGCGCGTGTTCCCGTGGTCGCAGGCGGCGGTGACAATGCGGCGGGCGCCGTCGGCGTTGGCGTTGTCCGGCCAGGCGACGCATTTCTTTCGCTCGGCACATCGGGAGTTCTGTTTCTAGCAAATGGTGGCTACACGCCAAATCCCGCTGGCGGGGTACACAGTTTCTGCCATGCCTTGCCGGGTCGCTGGCACCAGATGTCAGTTATCCTGAGCGCGGCCAGTTGTGTCGACTGGACGGTCCGCTTGTGCGGATTACCCGATGCAGGCTCATTATTTGCCGCTATCGAGGCACGCGGTGAAGCGGCTTCTACTGAGGTTTTCCTGCCCTATCTTTCTGGTGAGCGCACCCCCCATAATGATCCCAATGCAAAGGGCGTCTTGTTCGGACTGACCCATGAAAGCGACGCAGCAGCAATCGGGCAGGCTGTGCTTGAAGGTGTCGCATTCGCATTCCGCGATGGTATGGATGCATTGACCGACAGCGGTGCCCACATCGACAGTATCACCGTCATCGGCGGTGGAGCAAAATCCTATTATTGGGGCAAAATCCTGAGCTCTGTTCTGGGCCGGCCGCTTGTTTACAGAGATGGCGGAGAGGTTGGACCTGCCTATGGTGCGGCGCGTCTTGCGCAGCTCGCCGACACCGGTGGTGCCGTTGAAAAAATTTGTACCGCGCCGCCCATTTTGCATGTCGAGGAACCCGACGACCGACTGGGCGCGCTTTACGCAGAACGGATGCCAAAATTCCGTTCACTTTATCAAAATCTGATGAAATCTTTTTAGGAGAAACCACCATGGCAGCCAGCTATTTTGCGGATATAGAGCCCATCAAATTTGAAGGGACAGATTCAACTAATCCACTCGCTTTCCGCTACTATGACAAGAACCGCGTAGTGATGGGCAAGACAATGGCCGAACATCTGCGGATGGCGGTTTGTTACTGGCACACATTCTGCTGGGATGGATTCGACGTTTTCGGCGCTGGAACGTTCAACCGCCCATGGCATGGCGGACCGGTCGATCAGGTACGTGCGGATCACAAACTGGAAGAAGCATTTGAATTCTTCACCCGGTTAGGCCTGCCTTATTTCTGTTTCCATGATGTCGACGTGATGGCGCAAGCCGAAACTATCGATGAGCATGTCAGCAATTTCGCGATCATGGTCGATAAGATCGAAGCCAAAATGGCTGCCACAGGTATCAAGTTGCTATGGGGCACCGCAAATATGTTCAGCCACCCGCGCTACATGGGCGGTGCCTCCACCAACCCCGACCCCGATGTTTTCCGTTTTGCAGCCACGCAGGTGCGGCATTGTATAGAGGCAACACATCGCTTGGGCGGGGCCAATTACGTGCTTTGGGGTGGCAGAGAGGGCTATGACTGTCTGCTCAACACCGACCTCAAACAGGAAAAGGCACAGTTTGGGCGCTTCCTGCAGATGGTGGTAGAGCATAAGCATAAAATTGGTTTCAAAGGGGACATCCTGATCGAACCGAAACCGCACGAACCGACTAAGCACCAATATGATTTTGATGTCGAAACCATCTACGGCTTCCTTCTCGCCAACGGGCTGGAAAAGGAGGTCAAAATGAATATCGAGGCTAATCATGCGACCCTGTCCGGACACAGTTTCGAACATGAGATCGCGAGCGCTATAAATCTCGGAATATTCGGTTCGATAGACATGAACCGGGGTGATCCTCAAAATGGATGGGACACGGACCAGTTTCCAAACGACATTCGGGAAATAACCACCGCCATGTATTACATCCTCAAAAATGGCGGGTTCCAAAATGGTGGCAACAATTTCGATGCAAAAGTCCGCCGCCAGAGTATTGACCCGGCTGACCTGTTCCATGGTCACATCGGTGGAATCGACATACTTGCGCGCAGCTTGCTCAACGCCGCCGCAGTGATCGAGGGCGGCGAAATTGAGGCTCTGGTTACAGAACGCTACGCCGGCTGGCGAAGCGCGGATGCGCAGGCAATGCTATCAGGTGGTTCATCACTTGAAGCCATTTCCGACGCCGCAGTTGCGGCCAAGATTGACCCGAAACCGCGTTCGGGCAAGCAGGAATATGTCGAAAACATCGTAAGCCGATACATCTGATCGACAAGCAGGACCGGTTAGCGAGGTTTAAACGCGACCGGTCCCAGTTTTGATCGAGGTAACGCGCCGCGGGTGACAATCAATCGCTGGATTACAACTCCGCGATCCACGGCCCAAATACGAACGCGCAGTTTACCGGCTGCTTCGGCGTGGTGTCTGGTTATGGCGACACGGATGTTATCAGCGACCGCTGTACTCCAGACATTCGCATCACCCTTCATGAGATCGGCAATGACCGGCGTACCGTCGTTGATCGAAACGGCGTAACGCAGTTCCCCAGAGCCGAGCACATCGAGCGAGGGTGACGCATAAACAGCCAGGTTGAACTCGCCGCCTGCACCCAATGCAATATCATAGTCGAGATATGGCCCTGTCGTCAGGGTAAAGGATTCGCCCGACTGTGGGAACAAAGCCACGCCTCCTGACCAATGTCCTAAGTTGGGAATTATGCGCCATTCGGTAGCACCTGCCGCACCGGTACGCGTAAATGAAGGGGCATCGATAACGATGAGTCCGTCATCCTCCAGAAACATCGCCTGGTCTTTCACGGGGATGGCACGAGGTCCGCTACGAACTTTTCGGTCTGGCCGCCATGAAACTGGGTCGGGCAACACGTCCTTTTCGGGCTGCTGCCATCCCGTATAACTAATGTGGGTCTGGCTCATCATATCCTGCCATTTCCCGTTTTCGAGTGCCTCATATCGCTGGCGTATCGCATGGTCATTCGCAAAAGCGAGCTGGGCGTCATGCATGCGGCCTTCTGCAACGGAGCGGTACATTTTGTGCAGATTCGCCATGGCTTCGATAGGGTGCTGCACCAATTGGTAGAAGGCGCTCTTATATTGCGGACTTAGCTCTCCGGCAATTTTCTGGGCACGCGCATCCATGTCGCGATATTCCGACGCGATGCGCTCTGCTTCATCATCATCGTCTGTTCGGTAATAGTAAGCATCAATCAATTCGGGTTTGCGCCGCGCATTAATCCGGCTGCTGTCGCGTAAGAGCGAGGCGATGTCTTCCGCATGTGCAGCGCCAAATTGTCGAGACGCCCAGCGGCGATAATAATGGGGGAGCACTTCCAAAGGAATTTGGTCGGGATCCCAGGCAAACTCCAGAAAAAAGCTGATCGGGAGCTCCATCGGTTTGATGTCCCCGACATTAGCAATCCAAAGTGTATCGGCACCATGGGCGCGAGCCATAGACATCTGTTCCCATACACGTTCGATCTGGGTGTTATTCAACCATTTGTAGTTGCGCGGATCGCCTACATAATCGAAGTGATAATAGACACCGAAACCACCCGCGCGGCGCTGCCCGGCTTTGGGCAACCGACGGATATTGCCCCAATTATCATCGGCAAAAAGCAGAAGGACATCATCCGGAACCTGCATTCCTTGATCATAATAGTCCTGCACTTCTTTGTATAAAGCCCACATCTGAGGCGTTTTTTCCGCAGGCAGTCCGGTCTCTTCGGCAATCATTACCCTTTGGTCCGATACAATCCTTTCCAGCAAATTTATGGCGGTTGTTTCCGACATAGGCTCGTCGCCATCGCCGCGCATACCGATAGTAACCATACGGTCCTGACCATTGGACCGGGTTATGCCGTCCCGCCAAAACCGCTGCAGAACTTTGCCATTGGTCGCGTAATCCCATTTTCCCGACTTCGCACGCTCCCACTCGACATGCGCGCGCATCATCGGTTCGTGGTGGGAGGTGCCAAGTATAATTCCCATGTCATGGGCGAGTTGGGCGCTTTGCGCGTCATCCTGCCAAAGCGACTTGCCCCACATCGCCGGCCAAAGATAATTGGCCTTTGAACGCAGCAGCAAATCAAACACCTGCTCGTAAAAATCTGCGTTCACGCCACCAAATTTTTTACGCGCCCAAGTGCCGAGCGCTGGTTCTTCATCATTGATGAAAATACCTCGATACCGCACTTTCGGGGCATCGGCTCTCCGTCCGGCCGTCACATAAAGTTGCCGCCGCTTTTGAACAGGAATGTCAGCCCACCAATGCCATGGCGACACCCCGATGCGAGCGGATATATCATATATCCCATAGACCGTACCTCGCCGGTCAGCCCCGGCAACAATCAGTGCGCGCTGAACTCCGCGCATCGGGTTGTCAACGACCTGCTGGACATAGGCCTCCCATTTCCCTTCGACCCCTGAAACGTCCAGTTTGCCTTCTTTAACCAGTGCGTCAATCAATGCACTTTGTCCGAGCGTTCCTACCAATATCGGCATGGGTCCGGCTCTTGGCGCGGGGTTTGCCGAAACGCGTGCGATATCCTTTTCTAGATTTGCGGCAGCCCGCTTGACTGCCGGATCCCCCGTAGGTTCGGCAATGACTTGTGCTGCGATACTATCTTCAACAAGGACAATCCCATCAATCTGATAATCCGAAACGACTTCCACTTGCTGCGATGGTTCTGCCTGTGCAGTTCCGCAGAACAGCAACAGCAGAACCGCCAGCAACCGGATCATTGTATCCCGATCTCAAAAGGTCCTGCTGGCAAACCGGCACTGTCGTAAAGATTACAGAGCGGCGCATCGCCCCAGCAATAACGGACGCGGTCAATGTTGCTGTCCGGTGCTTCGATTGCCACGCTTTCACCCTGAACCGCTGCTTCAGCAAAACGACAAACGCTGGAGCCTGTCGTGCAGATTTCAAACGCGATCGGGGCCAACGCACTGTGAGTTACCAATTGGCCGTCAATGCCTGCAAACTGCACCAAGATTTGATTACCTTGCCGAATGGCCGAGGTGGGGACCGGGCCGTTCGCGGTAACGGGCTGCTTGTAGATGTGGTGCCGTGCTAGACGAGCCAAACGCTGACCTACAATCTGCTTGTTTGGCGGATGGATATCGTCATTTTCCCCGACATCGATGGTAATGGCCAGTCCCGAATATTTGTCATCGCGTACTGCAAGACGCTGCGCTTCGCGTAGATCGGACCAGCCTGAATTGCCGGGCGCAGTTACTGGCTGGCCAAAATTGGGAAGTTGCACGACAAGAAATGGCAACTCGGCATTCTGGAACTTTGCCCGCCAATCCGCCATCAAGGTTGCGAGCAATTCCCGGTAAGGCTTTGCATTTCCCGCATTAGACTCTCCTTGATACCAGAGCACGCCGCGCAATCTGTAAGGCGTGAGTGGTTCGATCATTGCGTTGCCGATCGTCGTTAGGCCACCAATTGCAAGCCAAGGCGCGCGGGGAGGATCACCTGCTCCCTTGGGTGCCTTGCGGAAAAGCCAGCCGTCACCCAGGCCAATCTTGCTTCCATCTTTTAATTCCAAGCTGATGACTTCTGCAGGTCCAAACATCCCACCCATGTCCCAGCCGCTATAGATGTTGGTCACAATATCATTCTGACCGGCTTTCAACATTGCAGCCGGAACGACATAGTCGCGGTTCGTTCCCCAACCAAAGCTCTGGGCCAGCGGTTTGCCGTTCAGCCAGGTCATGTCGATCTCGTCGATCTGGCCAAGATGCAAAACAGTTCCGGACTTTGCCTGCTCCGGTGTCAATGTGAAGGATTTGCGGTACCACAGCATACCGTTGTGCTGCGCGAGTTCGCTATCGCCCCATTTCTTCCAATCGCGCATGGGCGTTGGTGCTGCTGTCCACCCCGACGGGTTCTTGTCCAACCAAGGATTTGGTTCTTGCGGAAAGCTGCTTTTCCACCATCTTTCCCAGCTTTGACCGAACGCCGTTTGGGCAAGCTTTTCATCCATCGCATAGCTGCGCAGCAATGCCACCTCCGGGCCCTTGCCTGTCTTCGCCAGGGCATCAGCACCAATCCAGGATTCGATCGCCGAGCCTCCCCATGATGCGCTGATGAGACCGACAGGCACCCCGATATGCGGCTGCAGCTCGCGCGCAAAATAATAACATGCCGCCGAGAAATCGCCTGCATTTTCAGGGTTGGCAGTTTTCCATGCCCCACCTTGCGGCAACTCGGCAACGGGTGCAGGTGAACTTGCCCTTGGAACGGTGTAAAGACGAATTTCCGGATAGTCTGCACGCCGAATTTCCGCGTCGGCATTCATTGACGCCTTTACTTGCATTTCCATATTCGACTGGCCCGAACAAAGGAAAACGTCCCCGAAACTGATATCGTCCAATTGTTGCACTGTGCCGCTGTCACTGGCGACGCTCATTTTATATGGCCCACCAGCCTTCATAGGAGGCATGGACACGCGCCATTTGCCACGGGCATCTGCGGTCGTTCGAACAGAATGATCTGCGATCGTAACAATGACAGCTTCCGACGGTTCTGCAGTACCCCAAATGTCTATTCTCTGATCTCGTTGCAAAACCGCATGATCGGTGAAAATACTGTGAAGGGCGGGCTTGGCGATCGCAGCTGGCGCTGTGGCCGAAAAGCACATCGCAGCGCAAATCGACAGATGGCATCGCGTCATAATCATGGAAAACCCTCTCTTCTCCGACTCTGTTGGTAACGCTACCATTTTCGCTTTTTGCTGTTAAGTGATTTTGAACAGGAGCAAGATGTCCGCATGGTAAACCACCCCACACCGGTAGCATTCCGTAAAAATGTGACGAGGCACATTTTCGAGGAGGAGATTCTGCCACATGGCGAGCCAATGATCCTCAAAGGATTGGTCGCCCAGTGGCCCATCGTCCAAGCGGCACGTCAATCCCATCGCCATCTGGGCGGTTATATTAAAGAATATGATAGCGGCATTGCGGTCGAAACATATGTTGGTCAGCCCGCGATGAATGGCCGCTATTTTTATAATGAAGATACGGACGGGTTTAACTACGAAAAGGGCGAGACGACATTTTCCCATATTGTCGACCAACTGCTGCTGACGGCTGACGGGCCCCCGCCATTGATGATCTATGCCGGTTCCGCACCATCAGGCGCGACGATGCCGGATTTCAACGGGCAGAATCCTATGCCGCTTCTGAACGCCAAAATTGAACCGCGTTTGTGGTTAGGTAACGCATCTCGGGTTGCCGCACATTATGACAATAGCCGAAACATCGCATGCTGCATCTCTGGCACCCGACGCTTTACTTTGTTCGCGCCTGAACAAATCCGTAATCTTTATGTTGGCCCGTTGGAATTCACCATGGCCGGTCCTCCGGCAAGCATGGTTGATTTCCACGATCCCGATTACGAGCGTTACCCGAAATTTCGCGAAGCAGAAAAAGCTGCTCTGGTTGCCGATCTGGAGCCTGGTGATGCAATATATATACCTTCGCTTTGGTGGCACCATGTCGAAGCAAGCGGTCCGCTTAACATGCTCGCAAATTATTGGTGGATGCCCTCGGGCGCAGGTCAGGCATTCGAAGCCGTGCTGTTGGCGCTGATGACCATCCGAGACCAGCCGGAGCCCGAAAAGCAGGCATGGCGTTCATTTTTTGACCATTATGTTTTCAATGCCGACGCAACACATGTTGCAGACCATTTGCCGAAAAGATGGCAAACTGTAACCGGCCCCAAGTCGCCTGGTCGGGATGAGTTTATACTAGACTATATTCGCAAACAGCTCGGTTAGCTTCCGCCAGGTCGCCCCGGCGTTCAGAGTGTCTTTATAATCCCGGAAAAATCCATTCCGCCGGAACCGTCTCGGGCAAATGCTTCGTACAGCGAGGCCGCTTTTTCGCCCATCGGCACTATGGCATCGACCGAGGCGGCCGCTTCCATCGCGAGTTTAAGGTCCTTCAGCATCAATGCTGCGGCAAAACCGCCTTGATAGCCATTGTCCGCCGGACTTTGGGGACCGACGCCGGGTACCGGGCAATAGCTGGTCATCGACCAATTCTGGCCCGATGCCTTGGACGAGATATCGTAAAAAGTCTGGAGATCGAGGCCCAGTTTTTCGGCCAGTTTGAATGTTTCGCACGTCGCAATCATGGAGGCACCCAGCAGCATGTTGTTGCATATCTTTGCCGCCTGCCCTGCGCCGCTAGCGCCAGCATGGATGACTGCTTTACCCATGGCAGCCAGTATCGGCTCTGCCCGTGCAAATGCGTTGTCCGTGCCACCTACCATGAAGGTCAATGTGCCGCCATTCGCAGCAGCAATACCGCCCGATACAGGTGCGTCGACCATTTCGTAGTCCGCGCTTTCCGCCGCTTTCGTTACCTTGCGCGCAGTGTCGACATCAATTGTGGAGCAGTCGAGGAATAACGCGCCTTGCGGGGCATGGCCGATTACATCCGCGCCATACACAGCGTCGACAATGGCTCCGTTGGGTAACATCGACACAACGGCTTCGGCATCGGCGACCGCTTCCTGCACTGTGCCGAACACAGCGCAACCATTGTCCTTTGCGCGGTCCAGAGCCTCGGGCGAAAGGTCAGATGCGCGGACTTCATGTCCGGCTTTCACAAGGTTGGCGGCCATTCCGCCGCCCATGTTACCGAGTCCGATAAATGCGACTTTCATGCAATTTACCCCATTGTCGGAATGATAAAGGCATTGGTGCCGTCCGGTGAACCATCAGGCCAACGGGCGGTAATTTTCTTGACCTTGGTCCAGAATTTGATGCCTTCCATGCCATATTGGTCGGTGTCGCCAAAGCCGGAGCGCTTCCATCCGCCAAAGCTGTGATAGGCGACCGGAACAGGGATAGGTACGTTGATACCCACCATCCCCACATTTACCCGCGCCGCAAATTCGCGCGCTGCGTGACCGTTGCGGGTAAAGATCGCAACGCCGTTTCCATATTGATGCTTGCTCGGCAGCGCGAGCGCCTCTTCAAAACTGGACGCACGCACCATTTGCAGCACTGGACCGAAGATCTCTTCCTTGTAGCTTTCCATATCCGTGGTGACATGGTCGAAGAGAGTCGGGCCGATAAAATAGCCTTCTTCATGCCCCTGCAGTTTGAAACCACGGCCATCAATAACCAGCTCACCGCCCTCGTCGACGCAGGTTTGAATCCAGCCCTCTACTTTCGCCTTGTGCTGAGCAGTGACAACCGGTCCATAATGGGCGTCGGCATCGGTAGAGATGCCCACACGCAATGCTTCAATCGCGGGAATTAGTTTTGCCTTCAGACGTTCCGCGGTATCGTCACCCACGGGGACCACAACAGGCAACGCCATGCACCGTTCACCGGCCGAACCAAATGCTGCGCCTGTAAGATCGTTGACCACCTGATCGAGATCGGCGTCGGGCATCACAATGCCGTGGTTCTTTGCGCCGCCCATGGCCTGCACACGTTTCCCCGCGGCCACACCTCGATTATAGACATAATGGGCGATGTCCGAAGAGCCCACGAAGCTGACTGCATTTATCGCCGGATGATCAAGGATGGCATCAACCATTTCCTTGTCGCCATGCACAACCTGAAAGATACCAGCAGGCATACCTGCTTCCAAGAAAAGCTCGGCCAACCGGTTTGGTACACTCGGGTCACGTTCGGAAGGCTTGAGGATGAAAGCATTGCCGACACTGGTCGCCACGGCACCCATCCATAACGGGATCATTGCGGGAAAGTTAAACGGCGTAATACCTGCGCCAATACCCAATGGTTGGCGCATCGACCAGACATCGATGCCTGGCCCTGCCCCTTGTGTATATTCACCCTTCAGCACATGCGGCAGGCCGCAGCAGAATTCGACCACCTCAAGGCCACGCTGAATATCGCCCTTGCTGTCGGCGATCACTTTCCCGTGTTCGGCGCTCAACATATGTGCAAGTTCGTCCATATGCTTCTCGATTAGCACTTTGAAATCGAACATCACGCGGGAACGACGCTGAGGATTCATTGCTGCCCACGCAGGTTGCGCTGCTTGTGCGGCGGCTACCGCGGCATCCAGCACGGACCGGTCACCCAGCACAACCTGCGCCTGAACGCCTCCATTATTGGGGTCCATGATATCGGCAAAACGCGTCCCTGCCACGCCTGCTCCGCCATGAATGAAATGATCGACCTGCCGCATATGCTTCCTCTCTCGAATTAATCCCCCACTATGTGAGCCATTCTAGAATTGCAGACAACCTGTAATATTGCTACCATCACCTGCAATTATGCAGGTCAATGACTGGAACGATTATCGCGCGTTTATCGTCGTAGCGCAAACCGGGCAAATCGCACGGGCGGCGAAGAAAATGGGCGTCGATGCCACAACCGTAGGCCGCAGGATCCGAAGGCTCGAAGGCCAGATTGGCTATACTTTGTTCGAGCAGACCCGCGAAGGGCAAGCGATAACGCAGGCTGGCGAAAAGCTCCTCAACGCCATCGAGGTGATGGCCGCGGCAGCCGATGCGGTCCAGCCAACAGCTCCAAGAGGAAGCGGTCTGAGCGGAACCTTACGGATCAGTGTTTCAGAAGGATTTGGTTCTTGGTTCCTGACCAGGCACGTCCCTCAATTTGTAGAGCGTTATCCTGAACTCCAACTTGAAATTGTTGCCAGCAGTGGCTTCCTCAGCCCGTCCAAACGCGAAGCCGATATTGCGGTTGTCCTTTCGCGCCCGAAGGCGGGACATGTGATCGCACAGAAGCTGTCCTCTTATCAGTTAAGGCTCTATGCAAGCAAAAGCTATCTGGCGCGAAACGGCCAACCGGCGCGGTTAAAGGAACTGGGCAATGAACATCATTTGATCGGTTATATCCCCGATCTCCTTTATGCGCCTGAGCTAAACTATCTGGACGATCTGGTACCCGGATTGACGCCCGATATCCGCTCGTCCAGCATCATCGCCCAACATAGGCTTGTCGCGGTAGGGGCAGGCATTGGCGTGTTGCCCTGCTTCATCGGCGACATGGATGATACACTTACTTCGATTTTTCCGGAGACCAGCATCAGCAGGAATTTTTGGTTGGTGACGCACAAGGACAACCGTTCTCTCGAGCGTATAAAGGCGGGCAAAAACTGGCTGATGCAGATCACTCGCCAAAATGCCGACCTTCTCAATCCGGCCTCTTCTGCACTTGGTGACCGTATTTGAATGTTTAGCGGCCTGTTCCGGGCGCCTCGGCGACTGCTTTTTGCCAGGCCTCAAACAACGGCGCATTTGATCCTGTCCCGAAGACATATCGGTCGGGGCGCACGAGCACGGCCTCGGCATCACGTTTATCAAGCCATTGGCTCAGTTGTTTAGCAAAGGGAGCGAGCGCCGGATCGTTAAGTCTGTCGCGCCCAATCAGCCAGTGTTCGTTGCCCAGAACTTCATCGATACGCCCTCCATTTTGCGACAAGAACTGGGGAAAATATCGACCTGCATCAGGGCTACCAGCCAAAAGGACCCCTTCCGACATCGGCGGATAGGCAGGCGGTCCATCAGGAAGTTTGCCCAGCATTCGTCCGAGCTTGAACTTCATATCGCGCAAAAGGGCAGACCATTTGTTCGTTGTGCAGACCATTCGGCCCATCATGATTGCCATGTCGATTGTCGCACGCAGATGCGGCTCACGCTCTTTCTGGTAACTTTTCAAAAGCTCCACATCAGCCCCACCCTTAACGACCGCAGCCAGCTTCCACGCGATGTTCGCGGCGTCGCGCAGGCCCGAACACATTCCCTGTCCGGCAAATGGCGGAGTCTGATGTGCGGCGTCCCCGGCCAAAAGCACCCGGCCCTTTGACCAATGTTCGGCAATGCGTGCGCGGAACGTATAAACGGCCTTGCGTTCCAAACGCACGGCGCCCCTCACATTCCAAGGTTCAAGCAACTGTTCGATGAAGGCATCGTCGCTCACCTGCTCCGCCGTTTCATTTGGCTTGATCATGAATTCCCAACGGTGCCGGCCCTCGCCCATAAGCACGCAGGTTGTCGGCCGTTCGGGGTTGCAAATCTGCAAGTTCGCCGCGGGTAGCCTCGAATAGTCGTCCACAAGCATATCGACAACCAGCCATGGCTCTTCAAAACGCAGATCATCAAACCGGATACCAGCGCCTTTTCGGACTGGCGAACGCGCACCGTCCGCACCGATGAGAAACCGCGAACGGATAGTCCGTTGACCCTCCGGTGTAGTGATATGTGCGGTTACAAAATCTCCATTGTCTTGGAATTCATCCAGTTCCCATCCGCTGTGAAATGTCGCCGTTTTCTCGCCGGCCAAGGCTCGGCGTAGCGCGGCTTCGACGCTGGGTTGATGAATCATGTTGGCGCCGGGCCAACCGCCGGGCCCTATCCTGTCCGATCCTTCAAACCGAAGGAGCAAGTCTCCTTTTGCATTGAGGAAGTCATATCGGGCAACACGCCTGCTTGTCGCCATAACATCTTCGGCAACCCCTGTTTCCTGCAGGATACGCATTCCTTCATGGTCTATGTGCGCGGCACGCGGAAGAGGATAAATGTCCGCCTCCTTCTCCAGAACAATGACCGAGACGCCGCGTTTGGCGAGCAAAACAGCCAATGTCACGCCCGTCGGACCACCGCCGACTATCAGCACATCGCAATCGAGCGCCATCGCATCAGGCTTCCGAGACCATGGTGCCTTCGATGTGACCTAATCCATCGATCTCGCAGCGCACTATATCCCCTGATTGCAAGAACTGGCGGGGATCCATTGCCGCGCCGACACCCCCCGGTGTACCGGTAAACAGACAATCACCGGGTTCCAGTGTCATACCAACAGAGAGATGTTCGATCTGGCTCCAAATGTTGAAAACAAGATGTTTGGTGTTCGATTGCTGCCGCTTTTCACCATTAACGAAACAGCGAAGGCTGAGATTATGGGGATCACCAACTTCATCAGCCGTCACAATCCAAGGCCCCATTGGCGCATGGGTATCGAAGCTTTTACCCAGCGACCATTGGGGTCCCCCATGCTGCCACATTCGCTCGGTTACGTCGTTTCCAACACAATATCCGAAAATGGCATCGGAAGCGGCATCCGCACCGATATGTTTGCCGCCCTTTCCAATGATGGCCACCAGTTCGACTTCATAATCATTGGTCATCGTCCCTTTTGCGATCTCGATATCGTCATAGGGACCATTGACGCTCGTCTGCGCCTTGGTGAACCAGACCTGTCTTTGCGGTGTTTCCATTTTGGATTCAGCGATATGGTCCGCATAATTCAACCCGATAGCGAAGATTTTACCCGGTCGCTGCACAGGCGCTTCCAGCCGCACCGACGATAGCGGAACACCCCCGCCCGTGGCGGCTTTCGCGTCAAGACCGGGCTTCAGGCTATTCCAGTTCCGGATCAAGTCGACCATCGTTCCTGGAACTCCGCTGTCGATAATCATATCGCCAACAACAATGCCGGTGCGGGTTTGGCCTTGGGCTGTATAGGTAGCAAGTTTCATATCGCGGCTCCTTTGCGGTGGCGGGTGAACATCTGTTTTACGCGGATGGAAAGGGCGGTGAAAAACGCAACGAGCGCCGGAGGCGGCGGTAACTTTCCGGCGAACATTGGATGGGGACTCCCCCATTGAACGGCGAGCAATGCGCTCATCGGCATTTTCTGTGGCGGGTCTGCGGCAGTGAACAGGTCGCCGTCCGTCCAATGCTCCAATTCATTCCCAAATGGGTCCTTCCAGTAATCGAAAATCTGGCTGCCCATGATATGACGCCCAACACCCCAGGCAGGCTTGTGCTTTTTCGCTTTCAAATGCTGGTGCCCCAACATCAGATCATCGAGACTGCTGACTTCGAATGCTGCGTGAAGCAGGCCGAGCTCGCCCGGCAATTGCGCCAGAAACAAGGTGTGATGGTCGGAAGGTTCGTCCCCGCGGTCGCACCGCATGAACGCACCTAAAGGCACGTCCGTTGCAGCCTCGATTTCGTCCGATGTCAGGAAGCCGAAGCGGTCCTTGTACCATTTTTCCGATGCACGAAAATCCCGCACTTTAAGGACCGCATGACCGATCCGGCGGACGTGGGCCGGTGCTGCTGCTAGCCGCACGGGCTTGCGTAATCGTGGCTGACTGGTCGCACTATTGCGCAAGGGTTCCACCGGAGGCGCGGTTGGCTCACTGGTCGCCTGACCCGCAACAATCTCGACACGATAGCCATCCGGGTCCGACAGCCGGACAATCTTGCCGCCCCCCGGTTCATTCAAATCCTCAACAACGACACCTTCGCAGGATGCCAGTTTCTCGAGATCCTCGACATCTGCTGCACGAAAGCCGACGGCAAGAAATTGGGATTCCCCCTTTTGTGTAACATGGACGAAAGGACGACCGTCAGCACCTTTACCATAAAGCCGGTCACCGTCTTCAAAGCAGTGCATGCCAAAATCTTCGAGAAAGGCACGCATTGCCGCCAAGTCAGGCGCGGCAAAACGCACATGCGCAATGTCCTGAATCTTCATGACCGTCACCGCAGATCCCTCCCCGACTCATAGTTGACTTTTTAGTCAAATAGTTTGCATTTGACCATTTAGTCAACTATTATCCGATCATGGCCAACCATTCCGAACCCAACAGCCTTTCTCCGCGGGCTGCACGAACCCACGCTGCGCTTGTCGCGGCCGGTTTCGAATTACTGGTCGAACGGCCGATCGATGCGATAGCGATTGACGAAGTTGTCGCGCGGGCGGGCGTCGCCAAGGGTAGCTTTTTCAATCATTTCCCAGACAAACAGCATTTTGCCGAAGCCATCGCAGCCGAGGTTCGCCTTGAACTCGAGGCATTGGTAACGCGCGCCAATTCGGCGATGACTGATCCTGTGAAGCGTATCGCAGGCGGTATGCGTGTTGCGGCCGATTTCGCGCTTAACCATCCCAAGCGGACGGCGGTCCTGCTGCGCAGTAACGCCAGTTCCACTGCGCGAGACCATCCCCTTAACAAGGGTTTGGTCGACGATTTCAAGGCAGCAGTCGATGCAGGCATGGTCCGACAGGAGGCAGCAGATAGCGGAGTGCTTTACTGGTTGGGATTGTGCCAAATACTTATGGCTAATCTTGTCGAGAGACGGTTGGAACGTCCCGATGCTGAGCGTCGGATATCCGAAATGATCGTTCTGGGCCTTACCGGGCTGGGCGTTAAAAACGCAACGGCGTCGAAACTGGCGGGTCGCTAATATGTAAGATCTAACGTGTGACGGCACCTCTCACTCGCTCACAGCTCGTCACTATCAATCGAAACTTTTCGGCCGTTGATTCGCCGATTCCGGTCATTTTTTGCTCCAAACTGTGTTTTTGAAGCTCCTGCAAATGCATAGAGTTGCTATCTTCCTGAAAATAATTGGAAGAATTTTTCACGATCATAGCATCACTATATTTACAAACCTAGTGATGCTATGTATAAGGAGCGTCAGACAGTAGAGGTCTGCAGGCCGACACTGTCCTCTTAGGACTTCAGAGATTTGGCAAGGCCGACTTAATTGCCGTTTCGCGGTGCTTAAGGATGGCATGTCAATCCAGCCCGTCATGGTTCCCCATTATTTCCATGGCGGGCTGGTCGATCCGAATGAACTTATGTTCATTCTCCTTCCTAGTGATCGTACCCACACTGGATGGCAGGATATCCCCGGATATCTGCCATCCTTTTTTTTACTCTCGATTGAGGATATCGAACATGGATTGGGAATTCGCCCTTTTGGCTGGTGCAGCACTTAACGGCTACGGCGCTTTTCAGTTTTTTCATCGGGCAATGCTGAATTCCCAAAATGCTCAAGAGCCCGCCGATTATAGGCAGTTGCAGCTGTTTGTCGCAGGAACTGCGATGACATTCGCAGTGCTATACCTCTATCTATTCTGGCATTCCTATTATGCGTGGCCGTTTCTACTTTTTGGTGCGGCACTAAAAAGCTGGGCGTTTTCTATCAGCCTTTTTCTCTATTTGAAAAAGGGTCTCAAATGGCAGATATTTGCAGAATTCGGGCTTTCGAACGGCTTTGTCGCCCTGCTTTTTTGGATTTATCTTCTTACCTGAGCTCATGCACCACGGATTGCAGCAAAGGCAATCCGCGGTGCGGCTTCCTTATGCCGGCACGTCCAACTGGCTGCCTTCCCAAGTGAGGAACTTGGTAATTTCCGGAGACGAAGGGCTGAGGGCCATCGGGCAGGTAAATCCGGGGATGATCTCGACGTCGTAAAGTTCGGCTACGGCACCATCGATACGGAACCATTCAACACAGGTTCCATTACGTATGTCGATAACCTGGATTCCACACCAAGGTTCGCTGTCCGCTTCACGCAGGCGTTGGTCGAGCGCCAGACCCTCAAAACGCTCATAACGGGGCTTGGACAAGCCGACAAAGGCGAGATCGCCATGAAAGGCGAGGCCGCGTAAAAATCCCGGGCAGAATGCGCGGGGGACAAATTTACCCTTCCCGCTCGCCGCCCCCTCAACCACGCCCAGTTCGCCTGTACCGGAGTTCAGCACCCACAACTCACCTTGATGCACGCGGGGCGAATGGGGCATGGAGAGACCATTACACACCACTTCATTGCTGCGCACATCGATGACGATGCCTCCGTCGGCACGGCGGTCGCGCCAACCGTCAATCGTGTCCGATTTGCTTACTGCGGTAACGAAGGCCGGCCCGCCAGCATCCATCGCCAGGCCATTGAGGTGGCAACGGTCTTCTTTGACGAGGTCGCTGATAAAGGGAGGCTTCCACAACATTTTGAAGCTATGCCGGGGATCCGGCGTTGCGAGACAGTTGAACTGCGTGTTGACGAAGATCAGGCTTCCATCCGCCGCAATGCCGACATCATGCGCGTCCAACTGGCCGGTATAGTGCACGCCACGCGGGACGAAGCAGGCGTCAAACAGATTGTTCACCCGCTCATGCGGCGCGAGCGGGTTTTGGAAAGACATCAACTGAAAGCCGGACGAAAGCGTCAAAGCGCCATTCGCATAGGCAAGGCCCATCGGCTTTGCCAGACCGGTCTGGTGCAAATGCGCGCCCTGGGCATTGCGGCCCAGCAGATATAAGAGGCCTGATTGGTATGAGGTGAATGCAACCGAGATGTTATGCCGTGCGAGCAGCGCGACCAGTCCTCCGGATTGTGAATATTTGACAGTGCTGGCCGCAGGCGACGAACTTTCCGAAGTCACGGGCTGCGGCCGGGCGGACGCAGCCGACTGTGCTTCTACCTGCGATTGTGTTTGCACCTGCGGCTTTGGCTGAACTTGTGTTTTCAACTTGGGTTGCGCTTGCGCCTTGGCCTGCGTCTTAGGTGCATTGGTCTTTGCTTTGGGTGTGCGAGCCATATCGGGTCTCCGTTTCCATATGCTTTGATACTGTGGCCAACAAGGCCGTCGGGGTCAGGGGTGGGAACGGGGCGAAGGGAAAGGTCCTCCGCCCCTGTTCATTATCACCAGTTAATGCGCAGTCCGGCCTTGCCGGTGCCCGCTGCAGTCTTGCGATCAAGGCCGATTTCAACATCGGCGTCAAAGAACAACTCGGTATTCTTCGCAACCGTCAGGGTCGTTCCGAGGCCAGCATCCACCCAGGTTTTTTTGGGCTCAAACTTGCCCAGATCAACGCCAGCCGTGTTCAACCGGACATCCGACCCCAGCAGGTTGTGCCACAGATTTGCCTTCAAATAGCCGCTGAACAGGCCGCCTGCAGCGTTGTACTTCTCGTCCTTGGTTGTCTTCAGACGGAAGCCGACGCGTCCGGTCAGGCTGTCTTCGATGCGGATCTTGTTGGCGATCCCGGCGCTGTCGCGGGCGTCATCAAACCGGGTCTCCCCATAGATCAGCTGCGCCTGCGTCTCGAAGGCTAGCCGGTTACCCAGCTTCAGCGATTTACCAAGCTCAACCGATCCCAGATAGGTCCGACCATCGGTTTCAAGGGTGACGCCGTTGCGTGCCGAAGCCGATGCATCAACCCAGGTGGCTTGGACGACGGCATTCGCATACCAGCCCGTGCTTCCATAATGGGTCGCGTAGAGACCGGTCAGCCAGCCCTTGCTGTCCGATGAGCCTGAACGCCGCGCCACATTGCGGAAGATGTTCTGGTCGTTTGAGCTGCCATCGGCATAGCCTGCATAGGCCCCGGTGAAGGTCGCCGAGCCGTCGCTCTTGATGCTGCGGCCAAAATCCAGACCCATTTGCAAGCCGGAGATCGAACCTGTCGACTTGATGTCCCCCAGGGTTGCGGACGACAACCGCTCACGGAAGCCCTTGCCAACAAAGCGTCCCCAAAGCCCACCGGTACCAGCGCTCTGATAACCACGCTTGGCGAGATGCTCCTGCTCGCCAACTCGCTCGTGCAACGTACCCAGGAAGGTCATGGCGATATCGTCGCTCAGACGGGCAAAGGACAGTGTCGTCGCAGCAATGTCGCTGGCGCCTACCGTACGCAGGTACCAGTCCTGATCATTGGGATCGGCAATGCCGCCCAGGAACAGATCGTAACGGAAACCACCGGCCTGCACGTCATCCCCCAGCAAAGCGAAGGCGTCACGGTCCGAAGTACCGCCGACCTGAACAACACGAATGCCGTCGCCCGTCGTCAGTCCACCAAGGCCGCCTGTGTTGTTGATCGCAAGCAGGCTGCCGCCAACGGCATTGCCAGTGATGCTGACAAAGTCGGTGGGCGAGTTGTCGCCGCCAAGCACGGTATCGAGCCGAACCTGTCCGCCATTACCTGTGAAGTTCCCTGTAACAGCCAATGTGTCACCCGCTTTGGTCGATCCTGCTGGACCGCTCAGGTTGACAAGACCTGCACTCGCCAGATTGCCGACGATGCGCGTGCGGCTGTTCCCCGCAGCGTTTCCGGCCTGCAACGTGCCATTTGCGGCAACCGTTACATTGGCGGTTGCCACCAGGCTATTACCCCCGTTCAGGGTCGTGCCGTTCGCTACATTCAGTGCACCTGCCGTTATGATGGCATCACTGAAACCGACCGTGCCCGCGTTGATGTTGATCGCTTCCCAATTGGTAACCCGGGCACCAACAAGGTCGTAATTGCCAACGCCGTTCAGGTTGAGCGTATCAACAAAACCATCGGCCGCGGACAGATTATCGCCACCGTCAAGCGCGGTAATGCCGATAAAGGCCTCGGTGCTGGCGAGCGCGAAATTGGCGGTATCGCTGCCATCGCCAAGACGTACGGTCCCGCGCAATCCTGCACCATTGGCCACGTTGAGAACGCTGTTGCCGCCGTTATTGAGGATGGCGTTACCTGACGTAGCGCTGACATCGGCCGTCGCAGCGAGATTGATCGTCGCCGTCGTTCCTGCCGCATTCGATGCCGAAATGCCCACGCCCGTTCCGCCAGCAATCTTGCCGCTCACCGAAATAGTTGTTGCGCCAGTACCAAGACTGTTGGTCGAAATGCCGCTAGCTGCACCTGTGACATCCTTGGCTGTCACTGAAAGGGTAGTACCCGTTGCAGTATTTGCTGCAACCAGCCCGTTGTCACGGCCCACCAAAGCTCCGCTGGCAACAACCGTTGTCGAACCCTTACCCCGGTTGATCACTTCTACAGCTTCGTCGCCACCGGTTGCATCCTTGACGGTCACCGACACATTCACAGTGTCTGCACCGCTTTCAACATGGACACCATCATCCACAGTTCCGGCCACACTCCCGGCCAAAGAAACAGAGGTAGATGCATCCTTGCCGTTGTTCAGAACGTTCAGGCCGTTCAATCCGCCCGCAATTTTTCCCGCAGCGTTCCCTGCCGTGATGGTCATATCCTTGGCAGCAACTCCATTGCGAACGTCAACGGCATTAAAGCCAGTACCGCCCGTAACGTTACCATTAAGTGTCACAGATGTCGCACCTTTGCCCGCGTTGTCCGCAAAAACGCCCAATTTGGTTGCGGTTACGTTGGCCGCAGCAACCGACAGATCAGTTGCATTGACACTGTTGGTAGCCAAGATACCGGCATCATTGCCGTTAATGTCACCGGTCGCGGTTACCCGGGTAAATCCGCTGCCACTATTGATTGCAGCGATACCCACCGCACCGCCGGTCACTTTTGCCGTGTTAACAATAATATTCGTGGCAAGTGCGTTGTTGCTGACATCAACACCGGTTCCGCGTGTTCCGACGACGTCACCGATCGCCGTAACGGTAGTTTCGCCGGCTCCGCCATTTTTGGCGACAATGCCATTCTCGGCCCCGCTGACATTGTTGGCGGTCAAGGTCAGTCCGTTAGTTCCAGCCTTGTTTTCAACCTGTATGCCGTCGTTGCCCACGCCAATAACAGATCCAGCGATATTGACTGCTGTCGAACCACCCACGCCCTCATTGGTTGCGAGAACACCGTTCAACCCGCCGGTGATGGTCGCCGCAGCATTTGCCGCGGTAATAACCAGATCTTTGGCAGAAGTAGCGTTAACTGCCTCAATCGCGTTGAACCCGGTACCTCCGGTCACATTGCCCTTCACCGTAAGCGATGTGTTACCGCCCGCGCCTTTATTTTCCAGTTTAATGCCGCGCTGGCCGCCAGAGACATTGTTGGCTTCGACTGTTAAGTTTTTGCTGTCTCCGACATTTTCAACGTTAATACCATCTGCCGTTGTAGCTGTAATAGCGCCGGTCGCTTTTACCGAGGTAGAACCGGAGCCGCCATTATTTGCAAATATTCCATTTGCACCCGCAAATACATCGACAGCTTCGACAGAAAGATCAGTTGTAGAAGAACTGTTGCTAACAAAGATGCCATCGCCATTCAGCCCGGCAGTGACCTTGCCGGTTGCGCGAAGAGACGTACTGCCATCGCCGTTGTTGAATGCGGATATCCCATCGTCATTTCCCGTCACATTGTTAACAACAATATTTAGATTTTCGGACCGTGAGCCATTAAATAGCCTTACGCCGTCGGCAGTTCTACCAATGATATCTCCTGCAACAGAAATAGACATCGAACCAGCACCACGATTTGCTGCGTTTATACCAGCAACTTCGCCACTGATTGTAGAACCGCCATTGTTTGCAATGATGCTTAGGCCGCTGGTTGCGTCTTTATTATCAATTTCGATCCCGTTTTCCGTAGCGCCGTCAACGTTGCCAGAAATCGAAAGTGTAGTGGAACCAGCACCTATATTGGTAAGGTCAATGCCGTTCAGCCCGCCCGACACATTATTCACGTTTACCGACAAATTGGTCGTCCCGGCTTCGTTACGCGCATTTATCCCGTCGCCTGTTGTCCCGACCACTTTGCCCGCAGCGGTGATGCTGGTCGAGCCTGTACCCTTGTTGCTGGCAAAGATGCCATTCACACCGCCAGTGATGGTCGCCGCTGCATTGGTGCCAGTGATGGTGAGGTCCTTCGCCGTAGCCCCATTGGATACATCGATCGCGTTGAACCCGGTACCGCCGGTCACATTGCCGTTCAGCGTAACTGATGTGTTGCCAGTTCCGTAATTTTTTGCACCAACACCCTCTCGACCACCCTCGACATTATTTGCCGAAATGCTCAAATTGTCGGTCGTTGCGCCATTATAAGCAAAGATGCCTACCCCACCGCCTTTCACCAAACCGGTTGCGGTTATGGATGTAGATCCGGTGCCAAGGTTATCTGCGTCAATCCCTTCGTTATCTGCTTCTACGTTGTTTGCCGAAATACTGAGGTCGCCAGCATTTCCTCGAATCACTGCAAGAATACCGTCATTCGTTACGCCTTCAACAAGCCCCGTCGAGACGATAACGGTCGAACCAGTACCTTCGTTATAGGAGTAAATCCCTTCCGTATTGCCGTTAACGTCATGCACCGTGACGCTTAGGTTACCTGCACCTTCACCTACTGAGACTTCGATGCCTTCCGCGGTTTTTCCGACAACACTGCCCTTCACATCGATAGAAGTAGTTCCACCATTCAAGCTGTTGTTGACAGCCAGAATGCCGTTCTGTTCACCCGTGATCGTAGCCGCAGCGTTTGTTCCGGTGATTTTCAAATTCTTGGCGGTGGTGTCAATTTCAGCATAAATGCCATTTCTCGTTTCCGACAAAACGGTACCATTTACTATAAGATCAATTGAACCTGTACCTTCATTAAATGTTCGAATCGCATCGGTTTTGCCCGTCACATTGTTAACTTCGGCTGTGACATTATATGCGGACTTACCATTGTAAGTACCACCACTTGCAAATAAGCCATTTCCTTCGCGACCTACCACATCGCCAGTAACGGTGATTTTTGAAGACGAGCCTTGCCCATAATTGGAAACATCAATGCCATCTTTTCCGCTGGCATTGACAGCCTGCACGGTAATATCACCTGCACCTCCGCTGTAGACAAATATACCGTCCTCATTCAGACCGGTTGCCGTTCCAGTCGACACGACGGTCGTCGCCCCCGTTCCGAAGTTGAGTGCGATAATGCCATATTGCCCCGCTTGCACATCGTGTGCCAGCACAGTCAAATTGGCTGTAGTCGACCCTGCGGCATTTTCCGCCCGGATACCATCCCCGGTCGTACCGACCACCTTGCCAGCAACGGTGATTGTTGTCGAACCGCCCTTATTGCTGTTGTTGACCGCCAAGATACCGTTTGTTCCGCCGGTAATCGTCGCCGGGAATAGCCCCGCTGCATCCGCAACAGAAGCCTCTGTCGAGACAATGGTCAGATCACCTGCGGTCGTGGCATTGGTCGCTTCAATGGCGTTAAACCCAGCACCGCCTGTCACAGTACCGCTGAGCGTCAGCGTCGTGTTGCCTGTGCCATCGTTCGTGGCATACACGCCGCGCTTCGCGCCTTGCACATCATTGGCGGTGATGCTCAAGTCAGAAGACTTCACACCATTGGTGGCACGGATCGCATCTTCACTGCCGCCACTTACAAAATTTGACACCGACACATTGGTTGCACCACCGCCCTGATGGTTCGTTACCACACCGAAAGTGCCACCGGTCACATCAATCGCACTTACCGTCAATCCGGCAGTCGAGGCTGCGTTATATACGCTTATGCCTGCCTGGTTTTGGCCATCAACGGCACCACTTGCCGTCACCGTTGTGGTGCCAGTACCCAAGTTCCGTGCCAAAATGCCAAATTCATTGCCTACGACGATTCCTGCATCAACTGTCAGGTTCTGCGCCGTTTGAGCATTATCAACCGCAATGCCGTTTGCACCGCCCGATACACCTGAGCGGACCGTTACCGATGTCGAACCAGTGCCATTATTTGTAACATTGACGCCGTCAACCGCGCCGTAAACGCGGTTCGCGTCAACCGACAGATTATAGGTACCGGCATTGTTTGTTACATTGATGCCATCCCCGGTCGTACCAACCACTTTGCCAGCAACGGTGATGGTTGTCGAACCGCCCTTATTGCTGTTGTTGACCGCCAAGATACCGTTTGTTCCGCCGGTAATCGTCGCCGGGAATAGCCCCGCTGCATCCGCAACAGAAGCCTCTGTCGAGACAATGGTCAGATCACCTGCGGTCGTGGCATTGGTCGCTTCAATGGCGTTAAATCCAGCGCCGCCGGTGACACTACCGTTCAGCGTCAGCGTCGTGTTGCCTGTGCCATCGTTCGTGGCATACACGCCGCGCTTCGCGCCTTGCACATCATTGGCGGTGATGCTCAAGTCAGAAGACTTCACACCATTGGTGGCACGGATCGCATCTTCACTGCCGCCACTTACAAAATTTGACACCGACACATTGGTTGCACCACCGCCCTGATGGTTCGTTACCACACCGAAAGTGCCACCGGTCACATCAATCGCACTTACCGTCAATCCGGCAGTCGAGGCTGCGTTATATACGCTTATGCCTGCCTGGTTTTGGCCATCAACGGCACCACTTGCCGTCACCGTTGTGGTGCCAGTACCCAAGTTCCGTGCCAAAATGCCAAATTCAGCGCCTTCAACATTTGCTGCATCGATGGTCAGACCAAAGGAACCTGGTGCGTTGGTCGCGTTGATACCATCGCGGGTCTCTCCCACAACTTTTCCGGCGACGGTGATGGTCGTCGAACCGCCCTTATTGCTGTCGTTGACCGCCAAAATACCGTTTGCGCCGCCCTTGATGGTCGCAGGGATTACACCATTGGCATCCGCAACCGCAGGCGCGGTCGAATTGATCGTTAGATCACCTGCGGTCGTGGCATTGGTCGCTTCAATGGCGTTAAATCCAGCGCGGCCGGTGACATTACCGTTCAGCGTCAGCGTCGTGTTACCCGTACCATTGTTCGTGGCCAAAACAGCGTTGCGATCCGCCAATATATTGGCAGCTTCGATTTCGAGATCCGCGCCGGTATTGACTGCCTCAATTCCTTCTTCTCCAGCAACGATCGAATTTGCGAAAATAGTGAGATTGCCAGCACCGTTGTTGACGGCATCTACGCCATCTTGCCCGGCGGCAATGGTGTTTGTTACTGCGATAGTTACGGAACCAGTGCCATCATTCTGAACTTTTACGCCGTCGGTTAGTGCGGTTATGCCTAATGCGCTGACTGAAATACTATTCGCCGTGGCCGCATTCTTCGCATAAATGCCAATACCGCTTTTTCCGTCGACCTCGGTTGCGGAAATTACAGTGTCATTAGCTCCATTATTGAGGGCGAAAATACCGTCATCGCCCCCGGACACCGATGCAACATTGATCGAAACGCCGAGCGAGTTCGCACCATTTTCGACGAATATTCCGTCACCGCTGGCGGCCTTGATTGCGCCTGCAACCGACAGAGTTGTCGCACCTGCACCAAGGTTTTTAGCATATATGCCGTGATTATCGCCTGAAATTGTAGGCACAGCTACGCCATTTACGATATCCGATACTTTTGTGGAAGTTATGGTTAGGCCGGTTCCAGCATTCGTTGCCGAAGCGGCGGTGCCGCTTGTATATTCGCCATTATAGGCAAAAATACCGTTATATCCTGCACCACCAGTAACAGTGCCGCTGACAGCGATCGTGGTGGTACCAGTTCCATAATTTCGAGCTGCGATACCGTTGTAATTGCCAGTGACATCGCCTGCACTAATCGAAATACTGCCCGCAGTTCCACCATTGAAGGCGCTAATGCCATCGAAACGGTCGGCAGTGACGGTACCGGCAACCGATATCTTCGTATCGCCGCCTCCTGAATTCTGCGCGTAAATGCCGAAACCATCGCCATCGATCGTGGCGGTCGCATTGTTGGCGGTAATGGTCAGTCCCGTTGCCGCTCCATTGTTGACAACGGAGATAGCATTTCCGGTCTTGCCTGTAACATTTGCAGCAACGATTACTTCACTTGAGCCCACACCATTGTTGGTTACATCAATGCCGTCAGTGCCGCCGGTTACATCTGCTCTTGCATCAACCGTTAAATTACGCGCTGTGGCGCCATTGGTCACTTTTATCCCATCGCCAGCAGCAGCATCAACAGCACCATATGTGGTTACAGAGGTATCATAATTACCATCGTTATTGGCGATTATGCCGCTCGTCGCCGCGTTGATGACGTTGGCTTTAATAGAAAGGCTTGAACCAGACGCCCCATTATCGGCGTTAATGCCCTGGCCGAGCAGAGAATTGACGGTCCCACTGACGGAAATGTCGATATTACCTTTTCCGTCGTTTACCGCGTTAATTCCTCTGACCCGACCGTCAACATCAGCCGCAGAGATAGAGATGCCTTTCGCGTCGCCTCCATTCTGAACGTCGATGCCGATTCCGGCTGTACCCGTCACGGCACCAGCAACCGACACCAAAGTAACGCCTGTCCCGTTATTGCGTGCATAGATTCCGCTCGCACCACCAATGATGGTGGCCGCGACATCTGTTCCTGTAATTGTCAAATCTGACGCATTCGCGCCATTTACCGCGTTAATTGCATTATCGCCTGCATCGATGCTGCCGCCAACGAGGATCGTGCTGGCACCGCCGCTATTATTATTGGTCGAAATTCCGTTTGAGCCCGCCTTCACGTCGACGGCACTGATGGATACACCTCCATTACCCGAGGTTAATGACGCCGCAATGCCATCTGATGCAGCGTCTATGACGTTGGCATTTATCGTTACGCCTTTCCCGGCTCCATTTTGCGTAACACTGATGCCATTACCCGAAGATGCCAGGATCTGGCCGAAAGATTCGACGAGCGCATAACCTTCGCCGGAATTGATGATATCTATGCCTGAGCCCGCGGTGATATCCGGGACGTTCACCAAGATATTGCCCGCACCGGTAGAGCTGGCGACTATCGAAACGCCTGAACTTAAACCATCTTCCACTTCAATGCTGTCAACGTCGACGTCGATGTCCCCCTGTCCAAAGGAAGCAAGGATATTGACGCCTGTTGTTTGGGATTCAATCGTTTGACCATTGATTGTTATACCCTGACCACCGGCGCCATCCTGCGTAACACTGATGCCCTGTCCTGCTTGCGCCAGAATTTGATCGAAGTCGGTGATCGTTACACTGCCTGTGCCGGTGTTTTGGACCACGATCCCGGAGCCTGCAGTAATGTCGGTAACACTGACATCTATATTGCCCGCACCGGTAGAGCTGGCGACTATAGAAACGCCCGAACTTAAATCATCTCCCACTTCAATGCTGTCAACATCGACGCTGATGTCGCCTTGCCCGAAGGAAGCGAGGATATCGACGCCCGATGTCTGGGATTCAATCGTTTGACCATTGATTGTTATACCCTGACCACCGGCGCCATCTTGCGTAACACTGATGCCCTGACCTGCTAGCGCCAGAATTTGATCGAAGTCGGTGATCGTTACACTGCCTGTGCCGGAATTATCGATATCGATCCCGGTGCCAGCAGTAATGTCGGTCACACTGACATCTATATTGCCCGCACCGGTAGAGCCTGCATCGATCGAAACACCAACCTGCGCTACATCAGCAACAAATTGTTGGTTTGCATCCAAAATGAACGTTCCGTCGGCGTTAACATCTACCGCAGTCACGCTGTTGGCGGTAACGTTGATATCGCCGCTACCAGCGTCCATTGCGACGTTCACACCAGACTGACCTGCAACAATTATGTTGGCATTTACGGTAATTCCCGAACCATTTCCGTATTGCGTCGCATCGACACCAAACCCGCCCGCACCCAATATCGTTCCTGTAGACTGAACGTCGATGAACCCTTGACCAGAATTGGTGAGTTGAATTCCGTTAATGGCAGAAATGTCGCCCGTAGTGATCGACAAATTTCCCGTATTTGTACCAGAAGAAATTTCGGCAACTATTCCGGTACCGCTGAACGCTTCGGTCCCCTCAACAATTAGCGCGCCCTTGACGGTGATGTTTACTCCTCCGCTGACACTGTCGCTATCGACATTGATGCCGTTGGTGTCGCCAAAAGCAGAACCCAAATCCAAGGTGATTTCACCGACATTTTCGCCCGCCACTATGCGCGCGATGCTTTTGTCCGAGGATGTAACCGCCCCCGTGACATTCACGTCAATGTTACCAGACCCGAATGTGTTGTCGATGTTCACACCAATGTTGTCGGCTTCAATCGAATTGGCATTTATAGAAACCCCGGAACCAAGGGTCGTGACGTTCACACCGTCAAGGGAATCTCCAACAATTCTATCCGCAGTGATCGAGGTAAAGCCCGAACCATTGTTGATCGCCACGATACCAGCATCACCAGTTACAAGTGCGTCGGCATTGATGGTAATGTCATTCGCATTCGGACCATTGGTCGCTTTAATCCCCGGCGCAGTCGTCCCGCCCGTCACTCCATTGGGCGCATTAATGATCAGCGAGCCATTTCCGTTATTCGTCTCATCGACAGGCACTTGAGGGTCGGTGACCGTCACCGTCACATCCTGCGCCAGCGCCTCCGACGGCAGCGCCATCGATCCACCAAAGGCAAGTGCAGCCGCCATCGCGACAACCGAAACATTCTGCAAATGACCGACGTGAGGCGCGTAGCTGGCCACCTGGCCCTTCCATTTGGTCATCCGACCCCCGCGCAACATGATGGAGGTGAAGCCTGCACGTGCTTTTGATTCGATATTCATTTGCTTTTCTTTTCCTGAACTTGGGGGTCGAAAATGACGCGGTTTAAAGATAGTAATGCTATGGTTATTAGATAGCATGACTATGTATGTCAACTTGACGCGTTCAGATGATCGCCGGAAAAGCGACGCCTTCGCGGTTTGTTATTGATGGAATGAGGAATTTTTTGAGAGGTGGGAGTGCCTGCCGAACCACTTATCGCTCGGTCGCCAAGGCACCTATGTTCAACGTCGCATTACGAAGACCCTGAAACTAGTTCAGGGTGAAGGGAGAGTAAAATATGCTCTCCCTCCCCGCAGTCAGGAGGCTATCGTGACCCTCAACCGTATTTGCGCAAATCTTTTCGCTCGACCCAGTGAGCATGGGTGCCGCTCGAAATCTTGTGCGGCAGGGCGATGCGGCAGACGGGGCCTTCGGAAAAACGCTTGCAGTCAATCAGGATGCATTCTGATGTCCCGCGGTTTTCGTCGATGATGAAACTGACCAGATAGCCGTCATCCTCGTCTTTCGCATGGGTGCGCGGGGCGAAGGGCGCTTCGCTGCCGTAGCGTCCTTCTTCCAGCATCACCTGTTCCGAGGCTCCGGTCTGCAAATCATGCTTCACAAATCCATTGAACAGGAACCAGCCCGGCTTGGACGTTGTGCTATAGGCATAGCGGTATGGAAGGCCCAGATAGCGCTGGTTCATCATGCCGAATTCGAGGATGCGGTCGTCAAGCCGTTCCTCTTTCGTTGTCCCGTCCGTCAGGTTGAAACGCCAACGGTGCAGCTTGGGTTTAAAACTATGTTCGTCCACATAAGCCATCATATGCGCATATTCGCCTGCGCTCTCGATGGGCGGCGGATAGGGATCTTCTTCGAAATAGCCGTCCAGGATGACTTCATTGCCTTCTTCATAGGCGTTGATGAAATGCAGGACGAATGTCGGATCGGCTTCAAACCAGCGAATGTCTTCAGGCTGGCCATAGCGCGGGATCAATGCAAAGCGGGAAGGCAGGCCCTCGTGCAAGCGGGTCACGTGGATATCGCGCTTCAATAATTCTTCATCCCAGAACAGCGGGAAGTCGCACAGGATGGACCAGTTCGGCGTGAACATCATATCGTGTGGAAGGCGCGGCCCCGGCAAGGGTACCGGAACATAATGCGCAAGCTTCCCGTCCGGACCGACGACGCCATAATGCATATAGGGTGCATGCTTCGAATAGTTGAAAAACAGAAGCTCGCCGGTACGTTCGTCCACCTTGGGATGCGCGGATATGCCATCCAGAGGCACCCAGGAAGCGACGCCGGACTGTTCCAATGTTTCGGGATCGAGAACATATCCCTCTCCGCATTGGTAGAACGTCGACACGGCCTTTCCTGCATGGACGATGATATCGGTGCTGGACGAATCTTTAAGACCACCATGCGCGCCAAAGCCGGGGCGTTTGGATGTGCCGGTGCGGTCCATCAACCCGCCCCAAAGGGATCCGCCCGCATCCTGTTCCGCCGCAAAGCAGCGGGTACGGACGAAACGGTTCCGGTAACTTGCCTTGCCGCCCGAAAAATCGATCTGGTGGATCATGCCGTCACCATCAAAAGGGTGGTAACGGCCAAGGGGCTGATGCAACTGGTTTTCCGAATTGCGCAGATAGACGCCGTCAATGTCGGCCGGAATGACTCCTTCGATCACGTCAAGGTCGAAGGCGGTCACCTCCTCATGCTGCGGGGTCCATGCCCCGTTTAAATAGGGGTGGTTGCTGGGCTGCAACGTCGCCTTTACCGGCGGCAACTTCTCGACGAGCATATGACAGTTCCTGACCCTAAGTCTCTCCTGCCTTTCAGCCTAGGTCAAAAGTCACACCTTGCGCAAGCGGCAGTTCGTTCGAATAATTGATCGTATTAGTGGCCCGGCGCATATAGGCTTTCCACGCGTCCGACCCGGACTCACGCCCGCCGCCGGTTTCCTTTTCGCCGCCAAATGCACCGCCAATTTCCGCGCCCGACGTGCCTATGTTGACATTGGCAATGCCGCAGTCACTGCCCGATGCAGACAGGAAGCGCTCGCATTCGCGCACATCCGTTGAAAAAATAGAGCTGGACAAACCTGCCCCCACCGCATTTTGCCGGGCTATCGCCTGATCCAAATCATTATAGCGCATCACATAAAGGATGGGTGCGAATGTTTCGCGCAGGACCGGACCGGACTGCTCGGTCATTTCCACGATCGCCGGACGAACATAGACACCATTTCCCGTCACCCGCTCGCCACCGGACAATATCCCGCCCAGCGCCTTTGCTTCTTCCAGCGCCGCCTGCATCGCGGCAAAAGCTGCCTCGTCAATCAAAGGCCCGGCAAGATGCGCGCTATCCAGCGGGTCCCCAATTGGCATCGAAGACGCAGCCGCCTTTAAGGCCGGGACGAAGCTGTCATACAGGCTGTCATGCACAAATAGTCGCCGTAAACTGGTGCAGCGCTGCCCCGTGGTTCCGAAAGCCGAAAACAGCACGCCATGTAAGGCAAGCGCCACATCCGCCTTATCGCTGATGATTGCAGCGTTATTGCCGCCGAGTTCGAGGATGGTCCGTGCAAAACGGCCGGCCGCAACCTGCCCCACATTCCGGCCCATCGCCGTGCTGCCCGTTGCGGAAATCAGCGCAATGCGCGGATCGGCAACGAGTGTGGCCCCGACGTCGCGTCCACCCTGCACCACTTGTGAAAGATGGTCCGGCGCATCGCCAAAATCCCGCACCGCCTGTTCAAATATCGCTTGTACAGCGATTGCCGTCAGCGGCGTCTTTTCCGACGGTTTCCAGATAATGCTATTGCCGCATACCAGAGCAAGCGCGGCATTCCATGCCCAGACGGCAACCGGAAAGTTGAAGGCGGAAATAACCAGGGTCGGCCCCAGCGGATGCCACTGCTCCATCATACGGTGACCGGGCCGTTCACTGGCAATTGTCAGTCCGTGCAATTGCCGTGACAGTCCGACGGCAAAGTCGCAAATATCGATCATCTCCTGGACCTCGCCCAAGCCTTCGGACAAGGGCTTGCCGCAATCGATGGTGACCAGGCGTGCAAGATTATCCTTATGGTCGCGCAACGCATTACCGAAAAGCCGCACCAATTCGCCCCGGCGCGGCGCGGGTACCATGCGCCAAGTTTTAAAGGCGGTGCACGATTGGGCAACTGCCATCTCAACCTCGGCCGGCGTTGCTTGCGCATAGGTCGCAACCTGGCTGCCATCGACGGGGCTATGCACCGGCTCTGCGCCATGCGCGGTCACGCCCAGTGTGTTTAGAAGATTTTCGACCTCATGTTGCAGGGACACTGCATTCTCCTTCGCGTCATTCCGGTGACGGCGATGCCGCCTGTCCTGCTCGCCATAGCTGCACTATGGATGCCGAAACAAGTTCGGGTTGAAACGAGCGATGGAAACTTGTGGAAGCTGCGCAAAAAGTCTAGCGAGCGGCCATCAATTGGAGACAATCTATGGCCGAAATGGCAGCTTTTAACTGGTCCGATCCGTTCAATCTTGACGGGCAGTTGACCGAAGACGAACGCATGATCCGCGATACCGCCCACGCCTTTGCACAAAGTGAGCTACAGACCCGCGTAATCGAGGCCTATCGGAGCGAGCGTGATGCCCCCGAACTATTTCCCCTCATGGGACAGACGGGTCTTCTCGGCGCAACAATTCCGGAAGAATATGGCGGTGCTGGCGCATCCTATGTTGCCTATGGCCTTATCGCGCGTGAAATCGAGCGCGTCGATTCAGGTTACCGGTCGATGGCATCGGTGCAGTCATCGCTCGTGATGCATCCGATCTATGCCTATGGTTCCGAAGAACAGCGCCGCAAATATTTGCCGGGTCTCGCGGCAGGCAAGTTGATCGGATGTTTCGGCCTGACCGAACCCGATGCAGGCTCTGACCCCGCTGGCATGCGAACCTACGCCAAAAAAGTGGATGGCGGATATGTGCTTAACGGCACGAAGACCTGGATTTCCAATGCACCCTTTGCAGATGTATTTGTCGTCTGGGCCAAATCCGAAGCGCATGGCGGCGGCATTCGCGGCTTCATTCTCGAAAAGGGTATGAAGGGCCTGTCGGCACCCAAGATCGAAGGCAAGCTTTCGCTGCGTGCCTCCACCACCGGCATGATCGTCATGGACAATGTCGAAATTGGCGAAGATGCCCTGCTTCCCGAAGTGCAAGGGTTGAAAGGTCCTTTCGGATGCCTCAACCGCGCACGTTACGGGATCAGCTGGGGGGCACTGGGTGCGGCGGAATTTTGCCTGCACGCTGCGCGGCAATATGGCCTGGACCGGCACCAATTTGGAAAGCCGCTTGCCGCCAACCAGCTGTACCAGAAAAAGCTGGCGGACATGATGACCGATATTGCGCTTGGCCTGCAGGCCAGTCTGCGGGTTGGCCGCCTCATGGACGAAGGCCAGTTTGCGCCCGACATGATCTCCATCGTCAAGCGTAACAATGTTGGCAAGGCGCTCGACATCGCCCGCGCCGCACGCGACATGCATGGCGGCAACGGCATCAGCGACGAATATCAGGTCATGCGGCATATGGTGAATCTGGAAACGGTCAACACCTATGAAGGGGCGCACGATGTCCATGCGCTGATCTTGGGACGGGCGATCACCGGCATTGCGGCGTTCTGACAAAAGAAAGGGCCGCCTGCGATATTCGCGTGCGGCCCAAGTAGATGGCTATTCAGCCAGCTAGGGAGGAAAGTGTATCTACAAAAAGACACCCCTCCCCTCTAAGCGGCAATGGTAAATATTAACTTAACGGCAATTGGCGATCCGACTGTGCGCCTGCAACTGCTCAGCAGGCGTTCATCCGCCGTCCCTCGACAGCAAAGGAAAAGGGCGCATTATCGCGGATACCCTGCGACTGGATATGGATCAGGCGCGGGGACTCCTTCCGGATTGTCGTCAAGCCCTGACCATGTCCTTTGCAGCTGTAACTGACCGTGATCGACGTCGCGCTGGATCGTACAACATAATGTTCGCATGCCGACGCGCCATGCTGGATCTGAACCAGGCGGGCAGGATCACTGACACAAATCTGGCTGACCGGTGCACCCGATGGACCACCGCCAACAGCGCGCAGTTGCCACATTCCGCGTTCGACCGATTCCAGCAAGGACAGATCGCCGCCTTGCGCGATGGCATAAGCGCCCGATGCGGTGGCAAGGGCACAAAAGCCCGAAAGAATGATGTGGGAGAATTTCATTTTCATATGCTTCTGGACCGTAAACCTTAACCAGTTTCAGCGAAGCGACCTTTTCTTTGTTACGGCTATAACAGCATTTCTTACAATAAGCACGATAGAATGTGGTATATGAACGATGAATGACTGTCGTTTTGCGACAAATGTCGCACGTCAGTTGTTGAAGCTCGCCAAACTCACGGGAAAACGGCGCGAACAGAATTCGCAGTTAACCACAATATCACCGGTTTCATCGGCCATTTCGGCACGATCTTCGGCCGGAAACTTTGCGATGACATCGCGAATATGCGTAGGATCGCACCGGCAGCCCTTGCTTAGCTTGCCGGCCTGTTCGATCCGAACCTCGTCTTCCTCGTGAAACAGCCGCCAGACGATTTCTTCCAAAGGCAGCTCGGGGTCCGCAAGTTCTTCAGGCAGGACGGTGGTTGCCAATATCTCGATATGCTCCCACTCCGGGTGGTCCAGCCGGACATGAAGGCGTTCCCTGCCTTCTTCCCCTTCTGGCAGGTGCTGCGCCAAAATTCCGCCTGCAACACAGCGTCCGCCCACATGGCCGACCGCCGCACGGATGAAGGTGGGTATTTGTTCGGACTGGACAAAATAGTTTTGCGCAGCCTCCGACAGGCAGGCACCCTCGAGCGGAACAATCCCCTGATAGCGCCCTCCGCCCTCGGCCGCGGATATGGCGCGATCAAAGGTAATCGCCAGATAGCCCGTCCCGAAAATGCCGAACAGTGTGGAATCGTGCGGAAGCGAAGCGACCGTTGCCGCGTCGAATTGCGCATATCCCCGCAGCGCACCGTCTTTATAATCACATGCAAGCAGCCTGATCGCACCCTTTTCGGTCTGGACCTGCAGGGTTAGCTGGCTTCCCTGATCCTTCAACGACGTCCCGAGCAAGGCGGTCAGGACAAGCGCTTCGGCAAGAGTCTTTTCGACCAGAGGCGGATAGGCGTGCGCCGACAGGATTTCGTTAAGCACGGAATCCAGACGCACCAGTCGTCCCCGCGCATCCCGCGCTGGAATGGAAAAGCGCAATGGCTGGTCGCTCAGGGTTTCAGGTTGCGAAGCCATCAGGATTTGGAATCCGCCGTTTGGGTCATCCCAGCAATCCGAAGCACCAAAGCAATATCGACTTTTGTGCATGCAGCCGGTTCTCAGCTTCATCCCAGATCAGCGATTGCGGGCCATCCAGAACGGAGTCGGTTACTTCTTCACCGCGGTGCGCCGGCAGACAGTGCAGAAATTTCGCGTCGGCTTTAGCCCCGGCCATCAGACGGTCATTAACCTGATAAGGCATCATGGCAGCGATCTTGTTATGGGCATGTTCCTGACCCATCGATACCCAGGTATCCGTTACCACGACATCCGCGCCGGCAACGGCCTCTGCGGCATCACGGGTGAGCGTGATCTGCGCACCTGCAGCTTGTGCCGCTTCGATGAACTGGCCGTCGCTTTCATAACCCTGCGGAACTGCGATGCGGACATTGAATTTAAAGATACCGGCCGCTTCCACGATCGAATTCAGCACATTATTCCCGTCGCCCAGCCAGGCGACTTCCAGCCCTGGCAGCGCCTTGCCCTGTTCCGACACGGTCAGCAAATCGGCGACGATCTGGCAGGGATGCGACAGGTCGGTCAGGCCGTTGATGACCGGCACGGTGGCATATTTGGCCATTTCCTCGATCTTCGCATGATCGTCCGTTCGGATCATGATAGCATCGACATAGCGCGACAGCACGCGTGCAGTATCGGCAATCGTCTCGCCGCGGCCCAATTGCATTTGCCCCGACGCCATGAAGATACTGTCACCGCCCAGTTGCTTCATCGCCATTTCGAATGACGTCCGCGTGCGCGTTGAGTTTTTCTCGAATATCATGCCAAGCGTATGCCCGGCCAGCGGTGCGTCAGCGTCCGCCTTGCCCTTCGGCCAACCGGTACGCGCGGCTTTCCTGTCCATCGCATCCGCCAGCATCGCCGCAATCGCGTCGCCGCCCGCATCCGCCAGATTCAGGAAATGGCGTATCATGCGGCTTCCGGCATTTTGTAACTTGCCGCACCTGCCGACAGTTTTTCCATGAAGATGGTGATATGGCTGTCATCGATGTTGAGCGGCGGCAATACGCGGAACGTATTGTCCCCGGCGGCCACGGTCAGAAGGCCGTGATTATCACGCAAATGGGCGACGAAAGCGCGTGTTTCGTGGGTCATCGTCACGCCGAGCATCAGGCCCTTTCCACGCACACCGGTGAAAAGGTCAGGATAGTTGCCGATAAACTGTTCCAGCGCCGCGCGCAGCTTGTCGCCGGTGGCACGGACCTGAGCCAGAAACTCGTCATTGGCGACCACATCCCAAACTGCCTGGCATGCCGCCATCGCGAAGGGGTTGCCACCATAGGTCGAACCATGTGTGCCGATGACCATACCGCGCGCTGCCTCTTCAGTGGCAAGGCACGCGCCTACCGGGAAGCCGCCACCCAGGCCCTTGGCACTCGCCATGATATCGGGCTTGATGCCATATTGTTCATAGCAATAAAGCGTGCCGGACCGCGCCACGCCGCATTGCACTTCGTCGAGAATAAGCATCAGGCCATGTTCGTCGGCCAGGGCCCGCAGACCTTTCATAAAGGCATCGGACGCGGGACGAACGCCGCCCTCACCCTGAATGGGTTCTACCAGAAATGCGGCCGTCTTCGGGCCGATGGCTGCCTTCGCACCTTCGAGATCATCAAAGTCGACATATTTGAAGCCTTCGAGCAAGGGCAGGAAGCCCTTGTGCATTTTTTCCTGATTGCTGGCCGAAATCGTCGCCATCGTGCGGCCATGAAATGCGTTCTTAAACGTGATGATTTCGTACCGATCGCTGCCCTGACTCTGATGATAGGCGCGGGCCGTCTTGATTGCGCATTCGACGGCCTCTGCACCCGAATTGGTGAAAAACACCGTATCGGCAAAGGTCGTGTCCACCAGCCGCTGGGCAAAAGCCTCGCCCTGGGGGCTGCCATACAGGTTGGATACGTGCATCAAAGTTGCTGCCTGATCCTGGATAGCCTTGGTCAGATGCGGATGGCCATGGCCGAGCAGGTTTACCGCGATGCCCGCAGCAAAATCCAGAGCGCGGCTGCCATCTTCAGAAATCAGCCAGGCACCCTCACCTCGTACCGGCCGGAACCCGCACCGCGGATAGACTGGCATCAAAGGTGTAATCGACATGGCAAATTCCTTTCATAGGTCCAAAAGGCAAAAAGCGGCCCCACGGGACCGCTTGCTTCTAAAGCGCCGCTATAAGCCTGCAAAAGGGGCAAATCAACCCACCGTGCAGGTGACATTCTAACCCAAAAGGGTGTTGATGGTGATCTGGTTCGTAAGGGTCCGATGCACGGGGCATTTCTCCGCAATTTCAATAAGCTTGGCCCGCTGCTCCGCATCCAATGGGCCTTCCAGGCGGACAATCCGGTCGATCATATCAACCGGTTTTCCATCATTCTCGCCTGCCCGCTCTTCTTTCGAATGTTCCAGAGTGACATACACTTTTTCCAGCGGCCACCCTTTGCGCTCCGCATACATTTCCACCGTAATCGAAGTGCACGCCCCCAAAGCCGACAACAGCAACTCATATGGCGTCGGGCCTTTGTCGGTCCCGCCTACCTCGGCAGGCTCACCCGCGGCCCATTCATGGATGCGCGCCTTGATCAGTTGCGCATATTTACCATCGGCGCTTTCGACAGTGGCACTCGGGTTTTCGGTCATTATTCCTTTTCCTTCTCACGCTTTGCGGCGGCAATCCGGCGGCGCAAATAGCCGAAGAGTAGCAGGTGAAACGCCAGCGAGAGCAGGACAATGATGGCTATGATCTTGGCGGCGCTCATAAAGCAGATATAGCGCTGCCTATGAAGACCGCAATGTCATGCTCAGCCCAATCCCGAGCTCAACGATCTGTGCGGCGGACATTCCACGATATCTTTATGATCGGCATGGCGACCACTCAGGGCGTTGGCCATGAAATGATTGGTATCGCGATGGTGCGCCTCGTCCGCCCTGATAATCAGGATGACGTCGCGCAAGCTGGTGCCTTCGGGTAAATTCCAGTAGCGCAGCGCGACGGCGGGTGCAGGCGGATTGGCATGGCGGCCGGAATCTATCTCCTCAAGATAGAGGGTATAGCTTAATACTGCCTCTTCCTCGAAATAGCCGACCAGGCGGTGCGCGGTGCGATCGGAAATCAGATACAGGAAGAAAAAGCCGACATAGAAGAACCACTGTACAGTCAGGATGATCATCCGTTCGAACCAGGATGGTTGCGCAATCTCAATGAAGGTCATGAGATGCATCCGCTCATTTTCGGCTTCGTCCATCAAGGTGCGGATCCATCCGCCATCATCCTGCATCAACCGCAGGGCGCGCAAATGGGTCAAGGTTGCCCCCACCATCCCCGGCACCGCCGCAACGGTTTCCAAGACTATGGCCCGATTTCCGTAACGCTTGGCAAAAAAGGTGTCTGCACCCCAGCGCAGCAACTTGGTAACGCCCAGCGCAAAACGATCAGAAAGTCCCTGCGCCTGATAGTGGTTGGACGGTGTCTCACGTACATGTGTCATGGCAATGTCCCAAGTGGATCGGACAGGATCAAGCGCCTCTTTTGGCCGCGGCGCAATTTGAATCCGAAGGGATTGAGTTTACTTTTTTGCAACCGACGCCGAGAGCGCCAAAAGCGTGTCTAGTCCTCTTGCGTGCCGGGTGCCGCTATGGCCCGCTTCAAAGCCGCACTGGGCAGATTGAGAGCGCGCAGCATGGCCCATATCTCCTCCCGCGCATTGGGCTGGGCCTTCCCAAGGTCGGGTAGCGTATCGAGGTCGAACAAGGTCAGCCCGATGGGAAACAGTTCACGATAGGTAACCCGTTCGCTCAAACCCGGAACAATCCGGAAGCCTGCGGCCGGGGCGATCTTGTCCAATGCCTGCCGCACCTTGCGCTCATTATTGGTGGCCAGACTTCGCGACCGGTTTTGCATGACAACCCAATCCAGAGGTGTCGCGCGCAACGCTATTCCCGGGTCCTTCAGATGTTCGACAAGCCGTGCGAAATTCCCAAGCGTTTTGAAATCGCCCGTCCGCGGGTCGATGTGGCCGAGCATGTCGAGGTCAATGAAGCTATCGTTGACCGGCGTGACGATTGTATCGGCCATGAAGATGGCCTTGCGCGCAATCGGCGAGTCATGTCCGCCCACGTCGATCACAATGAAACTGTTATGTATACGCGCCATGCGCAGTTTTTCGGCCAGTTCATTCTCGTTCTGCTGCGCGAGCATGATCTGTTCAGGGCCGGGCAGCTTCACGCCATATTCGCGTTCGCTTTCCTGCCGCGCCCACAGTGCGCGATGCAGCGTCAGCTGGCGCAAGTCGACATCAAGCGCCGCCACCCGTTCGCCTGCGTTGCACAAGGCAATGCAGGTATGAAATGCAGAAGTGGACTTGCCGACCCCGCCCTTTTCATTGGCGAAGACGATGATGTGCCCCTTTGGCGCGGATACAGGATATTTCATCCACGCCGGCTGTTCCGGTTCCGGCGGGATTTCAAAATTCTGATAGGCTGGCATAGGCGCCACAGGCGGTGGCGGCCATGGTTGCGCCGGAGCAGGCGGCGGCACCGCAGCTCTTGGCTTGCGACGTTTGAAGCGGTCAAATAATCCCAACTGGCCATGCCTCCGATTGCGATCCTGATAACCGGAGGAGGCATATGTTTGCCAAAAAGTCCTCCTGCATTAGCCTCATGACGCTCCCACAATATCATTTCACGAATTTTTGTTTCTAAATCAACTTACGTAACATGGCGACCAATTTTGATTATCGCCTCCGCGACTGCCCGAGACAGGAATTTCGGCAAGGCAGGAACAACACTGCACCGTAAACGTTTCATCCGACACGCGTCGAATTTAAGGGGTGGTAGTGCAACAGTTGAGCGTGGTCGTCATCGAAGACGAATATCTAATTTCATTATTGCTCAACGATATGCTCAACGACCTTGGGCATACCATCGCTGGAACCGGTAGAACGGTGGCCGAAGGTCTTGGGTGCCTAGCGTCACAAGCGCGGCCGGACCTCGCGATCCTCGATATCAATCTCAACGGAGAATATAGCTATCCAATTGCCCGGCGCTGCGTCGAAATGGAACTGCCCTTCTTTTTTGTCACAGGCTTTGCACATGATGGAATTCCGCGCGAACTAGGCGACGTCATCGTTGTCGATAAGCCCTACACGCAACACGACATTGCCGCAGCGATTGACCAGACTTTGGCGACGTATCGGGGAACCGTGAGGGCTGCACAACACAGGCTCGCGAGGTAGCGCCAATGAATGAAGACGATAAAAACATCCCCGAACATGAAGGCGGCGGCGCAGCGGGCGGAGGTGCATCCGGCATCCCGGCGGGCGATATGCTTTCCGATGAATCAACACCGATCAGCGGCGTTCCGCATCGCAGACACTGGCGTGAATCCACCATTAGCGACGACGACCTGACAGATCGCGGCGGCGTATTCTTTGCTGCCGTCGAGATGACACGCATGCCGATGATCCTGACCGATCCGCGGCAGGACGACAACCCTATCGTATTTGCAAACAAGGCTTTTCTCGACCTTACAGGCTATGAAGACGATGAAGTCATGGGCCGGAACTGCCGGTTTCTCCAGGGCGCCCGTACAGACCGGGCGATGGTCGCGGAACTGCGCGAAGCGGTAACGCTGCAACGGCCGATCAGTCTGGAGATTTTAAATTACAAGCGCGACGGCACGCCATTCTGGAACGCCATCTTCATGGGGCCGGTCTATGGTGTCGATGGCGAGCTGCTCTACTTTTTTGCGAGCCAACTTGACGTCAGCCGCCGACGCGAGGCGGAGGAGAGCCACAGGCAAGCCCAAAAGATGGAGGCCGTTGGTCAGTTGACGGCCGGTATAGCGCACGACTTCAACAATCTGCTGCAGATTGTCACGGGCAACCATGAATATCTGCTCGCCGATCTGGAGGCACCCGAGCATCGCCGCCGGCTCGAAAGTGCACAAGCAGCCGCGGAACGCGCAAGCCGGCTCACCAAACAGTTACTTGCTTTTGCGCGTAAGACCCGGCTTGATCCGAAGCCCGTCGATGTCAGCCAGGCTGTCATGGGATTTTCCGAGTTGCTTGAAGCAAGCGTGGGACCCCTTGTCGATCTCCGGCTCAATCTCAAGACCAAGCTGCCCGCCTGCCTTGTCGATCTGACACATCTGGAAACAGCTTTGTTAAATGCGGTTGTAAACGCCCGCGATGCCATGCTGCGCGGCGGGGAACTGGTCATTTCCACCGACCTTGTACATCTGAATGGCGATGCCGATGCGCGCGAATTGCCGTCGGGGGACTATGTCATCATATCGGTTACCGACAGCGGCGTTGGTATGTCGGCCGACGTTTTGGCGCGGGCGACAGAACCATTTTTCACCACAAAAGGTGTGGGGCGCGGCACGGGCCTCGGCTTGGCCCAGGTGCACGGCTTTCTGCAACAGTCGCGGGGTCGGCTGGAAATCGAAAGTACTATCGGCAGCGGCACAACCTTGCGCCTCCTCCTTCCGGTTCCTTCGGGCGAAGAGGGGCAGAGGCCCAACGTCGATCACGCGGCGGGCATCGGATATATGCGAGGCGCGGGCGAGACCGTGCTTGTCGTCGAAGATAGCGAAGATGTCCGGGTCATAGCCTGCGATTATCTTGAGGATCTCGGCTATAATGTCATCGCTGCCGAAGATGCCGATGCCGCGTTACGCATTATGGCCGACAACAGCATCGATCTGTTGTTTACCGATTTGATGATGCCGGGGTCGATGAACGGCGTTGCGCTCGCGGCCGAGGTTCAGTCCCGCTATCCTGATACGAAAATATTGCTGACGACCGGCTATAATGATGATCTGGCACGGCAGGGGGGATCAAATGCCGACGGCTTGAATGTTGTCGGCAAACCATATCGCCGGGCCGAACTTGCGGACCGGATTTACAGCGCACTTCACGGCAATCACCTTACCGAACGTCGCAAACAATCGGATTTCGGCGCGGCGGAGGCGTGACTGACAAGCCGGCCTCTGCACATATGTATGCGGCATATTCATCGCGTTGGTTCCCCGCTATTGCCCTATTATGCAGGTGGACCCGGCTTACGAAAAGGAAAGCCGAATGCGATATCTATATGTTTTCGATCCGGATGAGCGACGCTTCGTAGAGTTCCGGGACATTACAACATGTTCCGTTGATGAGCGTGAGCAGATCAGGCAGGACATGCTAAAGGCTGCCCTTTTCCCGCTGGGGGTGATGGACAGCCTTGAGGATGGGTTCCCGGATCCGGCGCCATTTGGCGTTTTCCTGGCATCCAGCCGGTTTCGCGCCGCATCGGTTTCACAACACCGTTAATCCGCGAATCCGGTGGGGTTAGCCACCGGTTTTCAAAAAATGCACAGCTTAAAACTCGCTTAGCCGCTTCGCTGGCTGCTCCTGCTGCCCCGCCTCTTCGCGGATTTCACCAAGATTGCGTTCCCGCTCACCCTTCATCGGATGCCGGTTTTTGGGATCGCGCATAAACCGCGCCCAGATGATGATGGCGATAATCAGCCCGATAATCAGAGTTCCGAAACCGAGCAAACCTGTCATGTCTGCAGTATTCATAAGTCACCTCGCAAAAAGAGGTAACAGCAAAGGTCCGTCATGGTTCCGGGGCCATGTCGACACATGCTTGGAGAAGAGCCGAACGGTCGGGAACCTTGCGTCGCGCAGATCATTCTAACTTCGACAGGGATGTTCATGCAACCATCGGAGTATTCTCATGGCTACGAAATCTGCAGCAGCTAAAAAATCACCCGCAAAAACCGCAACGTCATCACGTGCGCGGCCCAAAAGCGGTTCGCGCACTTCACGTCGGACATCCACTGCAGCAAAACGTCCCAAAGACGCGATTGCGCTGTTGAAGGCCGACCACAAAGAGGTCGATGCCATGTTCAAGGCATTTGATAAGACCGAAGACGATGCGGAAAAGCAGGAACTGGCCAATGATATCTGCAAAGCCCTGACCGTGCATGCGCAGATTGAGGAAGAAATCTTTTACCCCGCCGCCTATGACGCATTTGACGAAGAAGGCGATGATCTGGTCGATGAAGCCCAGGTCGAACATGCGTCAGCCAAGGCTTTGATTGCCGAAATATCTGCGATGAAGGTCGGCGAGCCGCTTTTTGACGCAAAGGTGAAGGTGCTCGGTGAATATATCAGGCATCATGTCGAAGAAGAGGAAACAGAAATGTTTCCCGAATGTCGCGATTCCGAAATGGACCTGAAGGCACTTGGGGAGCAGCTGCGCGTCCGAAAAGAGGAATTGATGGCAACGCTATAAGGCAGTGCCGGTGGTTGAAAACGTCTCCCCGATGGCACCACAAGGCCCGGAAAGCGGATGTTTGGCGTCTGCTTTCCGGGACTCATCCGCGGCTTTCCAAAGGAGCGTCCAACCTCGCCGTAATGTGTCCTATTCGGTACAAAAGGATAGTATGTGAACGCACATCAGGTTCCACCACAGGGCATTGAGCTGTCGCATATGGAGCCGGTAATCTGGCACCGCTTCGTCAATCCGGCAGCCGTGCTGGCCATCGCCGTTTTTCTTGGTCTGGCGCTCGCCGGTATATTTGGCGGTCAGCCCCATCCGACCCACGTTATAGAAACACCCTCGGCAACCATTACACTTCAATTTCCCGAAACTCTGCGCAATGGTGAATTTTTCGAAATGCGGGCCAGCATTACCGCCAAGCGACCCATCCAGGATCTCGGTATTGGCATTTCCCACAGTTACTGGCGCGACCTGACCATCAACACAATGTTGCCGGCCCCTTTGGAGGAAAAGTCGGAACAGGGACGCTACATGCTCACCTATGGCCCGTTGAAGGCCGGCGAAACCCTGACATTGAAATTTGACGGCCAGATAAACCCACCCTTGTTTGCAGGGACCCGTGGCCAGCTATTTGTCATGGACAGCGACGACCAACTTGCCGCTATTCCGCTCAACTTACGGGTTTTCCCATAATGGATATCGTGGCCCGTGCGAGCGTCATGTTCGTTGTTCTTTATATCTTGCTGCGGATCATGGGAAAACGCGAGATCGGGCAACTTACCCCTTTTGAACTGGTGGTGATGATCGTTCTAGGGGACCTTATCCAGCAAGGCGTCACCCACAATGACTTCAGCCTGACCGGAGCCATTCTGGCGATATCTACCTTTGCTTTTCTCGCCATCATGATGAGCTGGATAACCTATCTTTTCCCGAGAGCGGAAAAGCTGCTGGATGGTGAGCCCCGCGTCATTGTCCGCGATGGCGAACTGTTGAAAGACAATTTACGCCGCGATCGGATAACCCAGAGCGAGGTTGAATCGGAAATGCGGTTGGCCGGCATTTCCCGCATGAGCGACGTCGCATGGGCGATACTGGAACCGCAGGGCAAAATCAGCTTTATCAAGGTGGACGGTTCCGACGTTAACGTCGATAAGGATGCCGCAACCGGTTAAGAGCCCGTCATCGCAAGAGCGGCCGGGATTTGGCGAGGTCATTGCGTATCGTCGTCGCGGCAACACCTCCCTCGCCCATTGCATGGCTTATCTGGTCCAATCCGATCACGACATCTCCCGCCGCATATAGGCCCGGAACGGAAGTGCGCTGATGCGCATCGACGATGATGCATCCTAGATCATTGCAACGGGCGCCCGCCATTTTCGCCAGCATATTGTTCACATCCGATCCCAATGCAGGATAGACAGTATCGAACGACCAGTCCTCCTGGTCGCAACGCACGATCACACCTCCCCCATCGGCACTGACAATCCGTGCCGGCCCCTTTACGACCTTGATCTGCATGTCGTGGGCCTGTTGCATCATGCTATCGTCAAGCGAATGCTCCGCATCCGGGCTGATCAAGGTCACGTCCTTCGTAAACTCGCGCAGGAAAATGGCTTCGTTCAGTCCACGCTCCCCTGTCCCAATAACGGCGACATTCTTGTCTGTGACCTCATAGCCGTCGCAAATCGGGCAATAACGCAACGCCCCTGTTTTCAAGGCGCTCTCATGCAGATTTTCGGCAATATCGGGTCTGCGATTGACCACGCCGGTTGCCAGCAAGACAGTCCGGCAAGGGACTTCACCCTCGCCATAATCCACACAAAATGCGCCATTTTCGCCCGTAATGCGCGTAACATGGCCTGTTATGATTTCGGACTTATAAAGTTGCGCTTGCTGCTGCATCCTGTGCAGCAGGGCCGCACCGCTGATGCCATCGGGAAAGCCGGCATGATTGTGGGTCGTCGGAATCCAGAGGGCACGGCTGTTGCCCGCATCGACGATACGCACCCGTAGATGGAAGCGGGCGAGATAAATGGCGGCGGTCAATCCCGCAGGCCCCCCACCGACAATCAAGCAATCGAGCATAGCGGTGGCCCTTCCCATTTGTGCAAATCTTATTTCGATCCGACGGGAACCAGCAGCGCCGCGCATTTGTTTCATGGTCGTAAAGGAACATAGAATGAGCACAGACGAAAAACGCGGTCCACTTGGTGATGCCCGCCCCGATTCCGGATCCACCCGCGACATCACCCCCAGCCTGCCGCCTGAAAAACCGGAAGATCGTGAGAATGTGGGAATAGTCACCCCCGAGGATTATCCCCTGGAAGACCGCAAGAAAGCGAATGTCGCCAATCAGGACTGACGGGGTCCCATCGGCGCGAACGGAGCCATAAACAGGGCTGCGCAGCCCACGGTTATGTCGTGAGCCCGGAACCTCTGCTCCGCCCAAGGGTTCATTCCGCAAAGGGAGAAAGTTATGGCAGCGCGACCCTATTGGAAAGGCCAGCTCCGGCTGGCACTCGTATCCATTCCCGTGGAGATTTACTCTGCCACGAAAAGCGGCGCATCGGTTGCATTCCGGCAAATCCATGAACCTTCGGGCAAGCCGGTGAAGTATCTGAAGTCCGTCCCGGGCATCGGTCCGGTGGATGCCGACGACATCATCAAGGGATATGAGTATGAGAAGGGTAACTTTGTCCTTCTCGAAGAAGACGAGTTGGAGGCCGTCCGGCTGGAATCGAAAAAGACGCTGGAGCTGACTTTGTTTGTTCCCGCCATCGATATTGATGTCACCTATTATGAAAAGCCTTATTATGTCGTGCCTGCCGATGATCTGGCGAACGAAGCCTATATCGTCCTGCGCGAAGCATTGAAGCGCACGAAGATGGTCGGGCTGGGCCAGCTTGCCATGCGCGGCCGTGAATATGTGGTTTCCGTTAAACCGTGTGGCAAAGGTATGGTGATGGAAACGATGCGCTATGCGGACGAACTGGCGAAGGCGCAAAGTTATTTCAGTGAAATCCCTGCGGACAAACCCGACGCGGAACTGCTCGATCTTGCCGAGAGCCTGATTGCCAAGAAAACCGGAGATTTCGATGCGGGCGCGTTCAAGGATCGCTATATTGATGCTCTCAAAGATCTGGTCGCCCGCAAGTTGAAGGCGAAGGGACGCAAGATCGTGGCCGACGATGAACCCGACATTGCATCGGCGAAGGGCAATGTGATTGACCTGATGGCGGCATTGAAAAAATCCTTGGAAAAACCGGGGGCGAAAGGCGGTAGCGCGGCCAAATCTTCGCAGAAAAAGCCGGCATCGCGGAAACGGGCATGACCCATGGCTGTCGATCCGCTTGGCCTCTATAATCAGAAACGCGATTTCAAAAAAACGTCCGAGCCCAAAGGCAAACGGTCCAGAACCAAAGGCCAAAGCTTCGTCGTGCAGAAACATGACGCGACCCGGTTGCACTGGGATTTTCGGCTGGAAATCGACGGCGTTCTGAAAAGTTGGGCGGTCACAAGGGGACCGAGCCTCAATCCATCCGACAAACGGCTTGCGGTCCGAACAGAAGACCACCCTCTGGATTATGGCACATTTGAGGGTGTCATTCCCAAAGGCGAATATGGCGGCGGCACGGTGATGTTATGGGATCGCGGGACCTGGGCCCCGGTCCCAGGGAAAAGCGTCCATGACCTGGAAAAGGGGCATCTGCATTTCACGCTTGATGGAGAGCGGATGCGCGGGGAATGGTTGCTTGTGCGGATCAAAGGCAAGTCCGGTGAGAAGCGGGAAAACTGGCTTCTCCGCAAAATCGACGATGCCTATGCGGGAAACAGCGATGATCTGGTCGAACGCGCTCTGACCAGCGTGGACTCTGGCCGGACGATGCAGGACATTGCAGCTGGAAGGGAAGTCGCCAACCCACGCAAGGGTGTCAAAGCCGGATCGAAGGCAATGCCCGGATTTGAACCGCCGCAACTGGCAACTTTGGTGGATCATGTCCCCGATGGTGGGGAATGGATGCATGAGACAAAATTTGATGGCTATCGTGCATTGCTCGCTATCGGCGGCGGCAAAGCCAAAGTGTACACAAGATCCGGACTTAACTGGTCCGACAAGTTCCCGAAGCTGGTCGAGACCGCCGCGGCTGTTGATGCGGCAAGTGCCTTGATCGATGGGGAGATCGTCGTCCTCGACAAAAACGGAAATCCGAGTTTCGGCGCGCTGCAAGACGCAATCAAAACTGGCGATCCGGCAACGCTGTTTTTCGCATTTGACCTGCTGGCGCTGGATGGCGTGGATCTCAAAACCCTATCCAATATCGAACGCAAGGAAAGGCTGCGTCCGATCATACCGGCCGAAAGTCCTATTCAATTTGCCGAACATATATTGGGAAGCGGCGAGAAGCTTTTGGCGGCCATGTGTTCGGCAGGGCTGGAAGGCATCGTATCGAAACGCGCCGATGCGCCTTACCGCAACAAGCGCACGCACGCCTGGCTGAAAGTCAAATGCACGCTGCGTTCGGAATATGTGGTGATCGGTTGGACCGACAGCAAATCACGCAAACGCGGTCTGGGGGCGCTGCTTCTCGCCGCGACCGATGGCAAAGAACTGCGCTACGCTGGCAGGGTCGGCACAGGGTTCAGCGAAGAGACAATAGCCACATTGCGCGAGGAACTGGACGCTCTTTCCATCGAGGATCCGGCTGTTGCGGTTCCGGCGCCTGCGCGGCGGGGTGCGCATTTCGTGAAGCCGAAGCTGGTCGCGGAAATCGCTTATGGATCTCTGACCGATGACGGCATTTTGCGTCATGCCAGTTTTATCGGATTACGGCGGGACAAGAAGGCAAAGGATGTGACTGTCGAACGCGCCGCGCCGATGCCCGCGTCTGTACGGGTGAAAATCTCCAACGCTGATCGGGTGATCTTTCCGGATGCCGATATTACCAAGGGCGAGTTGGCAGAATATTACGAGGCGATGGCGGCGCTGGTTCTGGGAACCGCGGCAGAACGCCCCCTTAGTCTGGTAAGATGCCCGCAAGGACGGGCCAAACAGTGTTTTTTCCAACGTCACGGCGCGGACAATCTGGGCGATGCCATCCATACCGTGGATGTGCTGGGCAAAGACGGAAAGACACGCGCCTATATGTATATTGCGGACAAGACGGGACTGCTGGAATGTGTGCAAATGGGCACGATCGAGTTGCACGGTTGGGGGGCAAAAGCCGGTGACATTGAACGGCCGGACAGAATGATATTCGATCTTGATCCCGACCCGTCGCTGAGTTTCGATGATGTTCGCAAAGCAGCAGTCGACCTGAAAGAGCATCTTTCCGATATGGGACTGGTCAGCTACCCCATGTTGTCAGGTGGTAAAGGTATCCATGTCCTGGTGCCGTTGACGCCGCAGGCCCAGTGGCCCGACGTGACCGACTTTGCCCGTCGATTTGCCAGCGCTCTCGCAGGCGCACAGCCCGAACGCTACACAGCCACCATGTCGAAGGCCAAACGCAAAGGCCGGATTTTCATTGATTGGCTTCGGAACCAACGGGGATCGACCGCAATACTCCCCTACAGCGTTCGGGCACGGACCGGCGCGCCTGTCGCTGCACCAATTTCCTGGAGTGAAATTGGAAAGGTCGGCGGCGGCGGGCATTTCAGCCTCACCGATCGGGAAGAATTGCTCAAACGGGCGTCGGGACTGGCGCTTAAAGGATGGGGCGTCGCGGACCAGCCGCTGCCCGAATATTGAGATTTGTTTGCATAGGGTTGGAACAAAGTGCCTTCTTTTGGTTTTTGCGCGTTAGCGCAAACTGAAACAAACCAAGTCAGGTGCGCGGGAGGCACATATCGATCCTGTATCACATGCAAAAACAACTGAAGCCGCACATGGAGATCCGTCCTTTCGTCTGATCGCGGATTCAGCGCCTGTGCCTATCTGGGTGACGGGGCTTGATCGCAAACGCACATTTGTGAACAGGGCCTATGTCGACTTCCTGGGATGCAGCTATGCGGAGGCTGTCGACTTTGACTGGCGGACCATCATCCATCCGGAAGATAAAGAGCGCATCCTGACCGAATCCCTCGCAGGAGAAGCCAGCCTGCAGCCGTTCGTTCTAATCGGTCGCTACCGGCGCGGCGACGGCGCGTGGCGGTGGCTCAATTCCAACTCCAACCCGCATTGGGACGCGTCGGGTAAACATATCGGCTTTATCGGCGTGGCCCATGATATCACCGAAGCAAAAACGGCCGAGCTTGCCATCCGTGAGCGCGAGGCACAGTTCTCGGCGTTCATCAACCAGTCGACCGCCGGCTTCGGGCAGGTCGACCTGGAAGGGCGCTTCACCCTCGTCAACGATCATTTCTGCACCATCTCGGGCTGGAGCCGCGAACAGCTTATGGAAATGAGCATGTACGATATCACCCATCCCGAGGACCGCGCCCGCAATATTCCCCTTTTTGAAAGGGCTGTGCGCGACGGCACCCCCTATACGCATGAAAAACGCTACGTGCGACCGGACGGGTCGATCGTCTGGGTGAACAATTCGGTGGCGGTGATTAACAGGGAAGACGGAACGCCTTATGGCGTCCTGTCGGTCACTCTCGACGTGACGGCGCGCCGTGAATCCGATGCGGCGTTGCGGCGGGCATCGGAAAGCATGCGTCTGGCAATCGAAGGCGCGGGCATGGCGACGTGGGAAATCGACCTTGCGACAATGGAAGGCCCCTGGTCGCCGAACCGTTTCGACATGCTGGGCTATCCCAGACCTGAGTCCCATCGCGCATCACTCGAATATTGGCTGGACCGCATTCATCCGGACGACCGGGCGCGGGTCGAGGAAGCGTTCCAGAAATGCTTTAGCGACGGTGCGGCTTTCGAAATTGAATATCGGATCTTGCGGGCAGACACGGGCCAGGAACGCTGGCTGCGCAGCCATGGTTCGTTGATTGCCAAGGACCATAGCGAACATGCCCGCTTCGTCGGTGTATCCTTCGACATTACCGAAAAGAAACTCGCCGAAGTGCATCAGCAATTGCTGATCGACGAACTTAACCATCGGGTCAAAAACACTCTGGCGATTGTACAAAGCCTTGCGCAGCAGTCGGTGCGTAGCGGTTCCCTTTCCCAAGAGGCGGCAGGTGCGTTTGAGGGGCGGCTAATGGCGTTGTCGGCCGCGCACAATCTTTTGACCCATGGCTTGTGGCAGCCAACGCCGATGAAATCGATCATCGAGGCTTGTCTGGCACCATTGATGCCCACGAACCAGATTTCCATCGAAGGCCCTCTGGTCATGGTCAGCACCCGTACCGCGATTACGCTGGCGCTTGCGGTTCATGAACTGGCCACCAACGCCGTCAAATATGGCGCGCTGTCGGTACCGGAAGGACGGATCGAGATTCGGTGGACATTGTCCGAAGAACGGCTGCTGGAATTGCGCTGGCGGGAACGCAATGGCCCGCCTGTGGCGAATCCCACGCGCCGCGGATTTGGTACACGGATGATCGAACGGAGCCTGGCAGCCGAGTTCAAGGGCAAGGTCGGACTTTCCTTTGCACCCGATGGATTGATATGCACCCTGAAAGCACAATTGCCGGAGAAAATAGCGTGAACATTCTGACCGGAAAGCGGATCCTCGTCGTGGAGGACGAGGTCCTCGTCGCCATGCTGCTTGAGGATATGGTGACCCAATTGGGGGCCGATCTCGCTGGCTCCGTCTCAAATCTTGAGGACGGTTTGGCCTTTGTCGAGGACCAGGACTTCGATGCGGCGATACTGGATATGAATCTGGGCGACTATGACAGCCGTCCTATCGCCGATAGGCTGCAGTCACGCGGAATACCCTATCTCCTCGCTACCGGTTATGGCGAGAGTGCGGGTAACCCGCATGGCGTGACGATCCTGGAAAAGCCCTATGTTATCGAGCAGATCGAATTTGCACTTCAATCCTTATGGGCTTGATCTCTTTGTAACGGCCGCCTTCTATCGGCTGCCATGACTTGGAGCGTCAGCGCCTTCGCCTTCGGGTGGCGGGGAACCGGGCGGAAATTTTCCGCCGCCTCCCTGCGGATCGCTATCATAATCTTCCGGATCGCCACTGCCGCCGGCGCCTGCTCCGCTGCCTTGAACATCGCCGGTACCAGCCTTGGCGCGCTGGCCACGGTTTGATGCTGCTTCGGCATCGTCCGGAATTGAGCTTCGTTTTACGATTGCCATGAATATCCTCCTGAATAGGTCATCAGGTTGAATTCGCCGGTGCAGATAAGGTTCCGCATAAGCACGGTGAGCGGTTGCGTGAACAGTGGCGGGAATAAAATCCGCATCCGGAACTTTCCGCCAAAGTCATGCGTTCCGGCAACGTGTTGCACGATAAGACCAAAGACAGGGAAATTTCGGACCAGACCGGCGTTGTGATCAACCCGCGGGAAGCAGCAGCATTCGCAGGCCTGCGTTACATCAGCGATGACCAGCCTGGCCTTCGGCGCAAAAGATGCGGGAAAGGTTTCACCTATATCCTCCCTAGCGGTCAGCGTCTGGCCTGCAGGGACACATTGGCACGTATCCGCAAGCTTGCCATTCCGCCCGCCTATACCGATGTGTGGATCTGCCCGAAGCCCGATGGTCATATCCAGGCCACCGGCCGCGATGCCAAGGGCCGCAAGCAATATCGCTACCATGAGCTCTTCCGGGAAATTCGGGACGGCACCAAATTCGATCACATGCTGGAATTCGCCCGTGTATTGCCGGACATCCGGTCGCAGGTGGACCGTCATCTGGCCTTACGCGGCTTACCGCGCGAAAAGGTTCTGGCGACAATCGTCCAGTTGCTGGAAACAACGCTGATCAGGGTCGGCAATGCGCATTATGCGCGACAGAATAAAAGCTTCGGCCTGACCACCCTTCAAAACCGGCATGTCGAAATTACCGGCAACCAGCTGCGTTTCCAGTTCAAAGGCAAAAGCGGCAAACAATGGCGCCTGCATGTCCGGGATCGACGGATCGCAAAGATCGTCAGGGCCATACAGGAGCTGCCGGGCCAGCAATTGTTCCAATATGCGGATGACGACGGCGTGCTGCGCGAAATAACGTCGGGCGATATCAATGACTATCTGAAAGCCATATCCGGCGCAGACGTGACGGCCAAAGATTTCCGTACCTGGACAGGCACGGTGTCGGCAGCCGTCCTATTAGCCGGGCTTGAGAGCGCAGCGACCAAAACTGAGACGCAGCGCAACCTGCGATCCGCAATTGAAACGGTCGCGGGGCAGCTGGGTAACACGCCCACAATATGTCGCAAAAGCTATATCCATCCGGACATCATTGCCGGCTATCTCGATGGCACATTGACGACAGAAGCCCTGAATAAAGCGCGGGTAAAAGGTCGCCGGGCTACCGCCATGATGACCGAGGACGAACTGCGCGTGCTGCATTTTCTGAAAGCCCGCGCGGTGCCAACGCAAATGCTCTGATCATTTCCCAAATTCCCGCAGAAGATGCCATTTCTGCAGCTTTTCCGCAAAGGGCATGGTATAGGCTGGACTGCTCGACGGAAGTGCCAGCACCTTCAAATGCGAAAATACGGATGCATTTTTCATTCCCATTTTGAACGCAGTGCCGCCGTTGAACGCGACGGCCTGCAGTTCGGACAAGTTCCGCAGCAACGATGGAAGATCATTTGCCTGCGACGCGCGCAATTTGCCGTCGAGACTGCCTTCGCGCTCGGCCTTGGCCACGACATCCCATAGCGCGATACCCATTGCTTTCAGCGCAACGAGCCGCGCGTCATAGTCCAGTGATCGCAGGCTGCTGTGAAATGTTGCGTCGAGCAAATCCCAAAACTGGTTGCGTGGGTGCGCGTAATATTGCCTTCGGGCCAGTGACTGCTCGCCCGGAAGACTGCCGAGAATAAGGAGCCGGGCAGTCGGCGAGAACACAGGGGGCAGGCAGGCTTTCACGTTATATCACCGGTCAAATTCTGGACATCGAGAATCAAGGCATAGGCCAAACAGGACGCTTGCGCCGTTGTTCCTTTAGATCCGTCTACAGGCTTTGCATCCGGACAGGAAACCTTGTGGGCCCAATTGCGTTACTGTTCGGGATGCTACGCACCGCGCGTACCCTCCATCCAAAAAAGAAAGACCTTTTGCATGGCGGATAATGTTAAAACCGGCCCCTCGCGGCGAACTGTAATCGCAGCGGGTGCTGTTTCGGCGGCGGCAACGTCAATCCCTGCCTATGCGAAGCCAGCGCAACTGCCCGGCAAACCGCCTATGCGTGTTCCGGTTAGCCTGGAGGTAAACGGACAAGCTAAAAAGCTGGAACTTGATACCCGGACAACACTTCTTGATGCATTGCGGGAGCATCTGAAACTTACCGGCACAAAGAAGGGATGCGACCATGGCCAGTGCGGTGCATGCACCGTCCTTGTTAATGGCGAGCGCATCAATTCCTGCCTTAGCCTCGCAGTCCAGCATCAGGGCGACAAGGTCACAACGATCGAGGGGCTCGGCACCCCGGACAAGCTTCATGCGATGCAATCGGCATTCATCAAACATGACGGTTATCAATGCGGCTATTGCACCCCAGGACAGATATGCTCCGCCGTGGCGGTTCTGGACGAAATACGGGCAGGTATTCCCAGCCATGTCCAACTGGATGTGTCAGAACCTCCGCCGCTGTCGAATATGGAATTCCGCGAACGGATGAGCGGTAACATCTGCAGATGTGGCGCCTATTCGAACATCGCTGCGGCAATGGCCGATGTTGCAGGAGGCGGCGCATGAGGTCCTTTAGCTATGAGCGGGCCCAGACACCCGAACAGGCAGCAGCAACAGTCGCGGGGAAACCGGGCGCAAAATTTCTGGCCGGCGGCACGAACCTTCTCGACCTGATGAAGCTTGAGATCGAATCGCCTACGCATCTGGTAGATGTGCAGGACCTCGATCTTGATCGGATCGAAGAAACGGACGATGGGGGCGTCCGCATTGGTGCGCTCGTTTCCAACACTGCCCTCGCCGCGCACCGGAAAATCCGGACCGATTATGGTGTATTGACCCGCGCGATTGTCGCAGGAGCCTCCGGTCAGCTTCGTAACAAGGCGACCACAGCGGGAAATCTGTTGCAGCGAACGCGCTGCCCTTATTTTTACGACAGCAATATGGCGTGCAACAAACGGAAACCGGGATCCGGATGCGCTGCAATCGCCGGATTCTCCCGCCAGCTTGGCGTGATCGGGACTTCGGATTCCTGCATCGCAACCTATCCCGGCGACATGGCGGTTGCCCTTCGGGTACTTGATGCAACCATAGAAACGGTAACGCCTGATGGTGCGAAACGCAGCATAGCAATTGCCGACTTTCACCGTTTGCCCGGCAGCAGTCCCGAGCGCGACAATGTGTTGGAGCACGGCGAACTCATCACCCATGTAACATTGCCCAAGCCGATCGAAGGCCGGCATTTCTACTATAAGATAAGGGACCGCGCCTCTTACGCATTTGCGCTTGTTTCTGCAGCCGGGATCATAGCGCCCAACGGTGCTACGCGTGTAGCGTTTGGCGGGGTCGCGCCCAAACCATGGCGGGTTGAGGCGGCCGAAGAGGCAATATCGAAGGACCGAAAGGCTGCCACCGCACAGATTTTCTCCGGCGCCCGTCCGACAGAGGAAAATGCGTTCAAAATTTCACTGGCCGATCGCGCGCTTGCCGCCGTTATCGCAGAAGCAAGGAGCTAGGCACGATGGAATTTAACGCTCCTGCAGGTCGCAATCTGTTTGATGCATCAAAAGTCGTTGGCAAATCGACACCACGCATTGACGGGCCTCTCAAGACCACCGGACAGGCACCCTATGCCTATGAACGGCACGATGTCGTCGCGAACCAAGCCTATGGCTATATCGTCGGGTCGGCAATTGCAAAGGGCAGGATTTCGGCAATGGACGCCGAGGCGGCGCGCGCAGCGCCGGGTGTCATTGCCGTTATCCTTGCGACCGAAACAAAGCCTGTTGGCAAAGGCATGTCCAACTACGCCCCGTTGTTCGGCGGAAGCGACATTGCCCATTATCATCAGGCGATTGCATGCGTGGTCGCGGAAACATTCGAGCAGGCCCGATCGGCCGCGGCGCTAATACGGACGAGCTATGACCGTAGTGCGGGAAGATTTGATTTTCCGAAACTAGCACCAGAAGCCCCTCTTGCGAAAGACGAAGAAGGCAAGCCCGATCGCCAGACTGTGGGAGATTTTGACAGCGCATTTGCCGCAGCCGAAGTTAAGATCGATGCGACCTATACCACGCCCGACGAAAGCCATGCGATGATGGAGCCGCATGCCACCATTGCCGCATGGGATGGTGACAAGCTTACCCTTTGGACATCCAACCAGATGATCAATTGGGGCAAGGAAAGCATGGGCAAGATTTTGGGCATGGACCCAAAAAACATCCGCCTCGATTCCCCCTATATTGGCGGTGGATTTGGCGGAAAGCTGTTTATTCGGGCCGATGCCGTCGTCGCCGCCCTGGCTGCAAAACAGGCGAAGCGGCCCGTCAAGATCGCGTTGCAGCGGCCATTGATGGCGAACAATACAACCCACCGACACGCAACCATACAGCGCCTGCGCATCGGTGCCGGTCGCGATGGCCGTATTACCGCCCTCGCCCACGAGAACTGGTCGGGAAACATCAATGGCAAGGAAGGTGAAAACGGAACGCTCCAGACTCCTGTCCTCTACGCAGGTGCCAACCGCCTGATAGCCAATTATATTGCGACCCTCGATTTACCCGAGGGTAACGCAATGCGTGCGCCGGGCGAGGCCGTCGGTCATCTCGCACTGGAAGTGGCGATGGACGAACTGGCTGAAAAGCTTGGCATGGATCCGATCGAACTGCGCATCCGTAACGAGCCGAAATCGACCGTTCCCGGCAAACCTGAAAAGCGATTTTCCGACCGCAACCTCGTTCGTTGCTTACGCGAAGGCAGCACGCGGTTCGGGTGGGATCGCCGGAAAGCAAAGCCGGGCTCTGTACGTGATGGACAATGGCTCGTCGGCATGGGCGTAGCCGCCGGTTATCGCGCAGCGCCCGCGAACAAGTCGGCAGCCCGAGTCAGACTGGATGGAAACGGCGGTGTCATAGTCGAAACGGACATGACCGACATCGGTACCGGAAGCTATACGATCATCGCCCAAACCGCCGCAGAAACACTGGGCGTGCCGCTGGAAAAGGTGAAGGTGACGCTCGGTGATTCAGACCATCCTGCAGCCGCCGGTTCCGGTGGCCAGTGGGGTGCGGCCAGTTCGACCGCCGGGGTCTATGCCGCCTGCGTCACCCTGCGGCAGAAGATTGGCCAGACGCTCGGCTTTGATGGCGATAAGGCCGAGTTTGCAGGTGGCAAGATCAAGGCGAATGGCAAGTCCTTTGATCTGGCGGAAGCAGGCAAGCTGTCGGTGGACGGCGGGATCGAATTTGGCAAATTCAAGGACGACTATGATGTCGGCACCTACGCCGCCCATTTTGCGGAAGTCGCTGTAAACGCCTATACCGGTGAAGCACGGATCCGGCGCATGCTGGCGGTATGCGACGCAGGGCGCATATTGAATCCGCTTTCCGCCCGAAGCCAGGTGATTGGCGCGATGGTGATGGCGGCAGGTGCAGCCATGATGGAAGAGCTGGTCGTGGACACCCGCTTCGGCTTTTTCGTGAACCACGACCTTGCCGGATATGAGGTTCCGGTCCACGCGGACATACCGGCCCAGGATGTCGTTTTCCTGGATACGCTGGACCCGATTATTTCGCCCCTCAAGGCAAAGGGAGTCGGAGAGCTCGGAATATGCGGCGTGGGCGCAGCCATTGCCAATGCCATGTACAATGCCACGGGCGTCAGGGTGCGGGAATATCCCATCACGCTGGACAAATATTTTGAGCGGATGCCGATGCTTACCTGACCCGAAGATACAGGGTCAGACTATTATCTATTCTAACCGCAATTATACCGGCCATCCCCCACCCGAACGCGGGTGGGGGATAGTCGATCAGGAAACATCCAAGGGCCTGACGTTACTCCACCGTAACAGACTTGGCCAAATTCCTTGGTTGGTCGACATCGGTCCCTTTTGCGCAGGCCACATGATAAGCCAGCAACTGCACGGGGACTGCATAAACCAGAGGCGCGATCAGCGGGTGGACCGATGGCATTTCGATGGTGGCAAGGCAGCCTTCACCGGCTTCTTCAATCCCTTCGGCGTCCGAGATCAGCACGACCTTGCCGCCACGGGCGCGCACTTCCTGCATATTGCTGACGGTCTTTTCGAACAGCGGACCGGACGGGGCGAGCACGATCACGGGCACAGCCTCATCAATCAACGCGATCGGGCCATGCTTCATTTCACCCGAGGCATAGCCTTCGGCATGGATATAGCTGATTTCCTTGAGCTTCAGCGCGCCTTCCATGGCAAGCGGATAGTCCGGACCCCGGCCGAGATAGAGCACATCACGCGCCGGCGCGATCAGATGTGCCATTGCCGCGATATCTTCATCATGGGCAAGCGCGGCGTTCAACGCAGCAGGTGCCTCGATCAAATGGCGGACGATGTCACGTTCTTCTTCCGCCGACAGCTTTCCCTTAACCAGCGCAAGATGAGCCGCCAAAGCAGCCAGAACCGCAAGCTGGCAGGTAAATGCCTTGGTCGACGCGACGCCTATCTCCGGCCCGGCATGGGTGGGTAACAGCAGGTCGGCTTCGCGCGCCATGCTGGATGTCGGCACATTGACGACTACGGCAATGGTCTGCCCCTGTTCCTTGCAATGGCGCAACGCCGCGAGCGTATCGGCTGTCTCCCCCGATTGGGATATGAACAGGGCGAGGCCCCCTTCTTCCAGTACCGGATCGCGATAGCGGAATTCCGATGCGACATCGATGTCGACAGGAACACGGGCGAAGGTTTCGAACCAATATTTGGCGACCATCCCCGCATAATAGCTGGTACCGCAGGCAACGATGGTGATGCGCTTTACGCCGGCCAGATCAAAATCCATTTGCGGCAGGGCTACGGTTTGTTCGAGCGGACGGATATAGCTGGAAAGGGTCTGGGCAACGACGGTGGGCTGCTCAAAAATCTCCTTCTGCATATAATGGCGGTAATTGCCCTTTTCGATGGCGGCGGCCGATACGCCCGATGTCGTTACCTCGCGGGTGACAGGGTTGTTGTCCTTGTCGTAGATCTGCGCGCCTTCACGTGTCACGATGACCCAGTCGCCCTCTTCCAGATAGGCAATTTTCTGGGTCAGCGGGGCAAGCGCCAGCGCGTCGGAGCCGAGATAGGTTTCGCCGTCGCCATAGCCGACGACAAGCGGGCTGCCGAGGCGGGCGCCGATCAGGAAATCCGGAAACTGGCGGAAGGCGATGGCCAGCGCGAAGGCACCGCGCAAGCGGGGCAGCACGGCCTTTACGGCATCGGCAGGCGCCAGGCCTGCTTCGACCTGTTCGGACACGAGATGCGCGACAACCTCGGTATCGGTCTCGCTTTCAAAGGTGCGGCCACGCGCGGTCAGCTCATCGCGCAACTGCTTGAAGTTTTCGATGATGCCATTGTGCACCAGCGCCACTTCCTGTGTTGCATGCGGGTGAGCATTGCTGGTGGTCGGCGCACCATGTGTGGCCCAGCGGGTATGGGCAATGCCGATATTGCCGGGGGCATCATCGGATTTCAGGACCTGCACCAGATTGGCCAGTTTCCCTTCGGCACGGCGGCGGACCAGCTGGCCGTCGTGCACAGTGCAGACGCCGGCGGAGTCATATCCGCGATATTCCATCCTCTTCAATCCGTCGACCAGCCGGTCCGAGACAGAAGATTTGCCGACAATTCCAATAATTCCACACATGAACTTTTTGCTTTCGTTAGATTGTGTAGGGGATACGGATACCCGGCATTTCTGCAGGGAAATCCTTGATATTTCGTGTAATCAAAACCCGACCGCGTATCTGGGCCGTAGCCAGAATGATCGCATCTGGCGACTTCAATCTTGGCCGTTCACGACGCAACGCGGCTGCCCGGTGAGAAATTTCATCGTCGATTTCATCAAGGCCGAAGCGACCGAGAAACTGAAGCGCATCACGTACGATCGTGTCATTGCCTTTGGACAGGACTTCGATCCATGCCACGCGGCTGACCCACATGCGCGAACCGCTCGCTGCGATACGTGTCATTTCACGATGCGCCGGATCATGTTCCAGCAGCGCGTCGATCAGTATGTTGGCGTCCAAGCTATAGCCGCTCATACTGCATTCTTTTTATGCTTCGCCGCAGCCTTTTTCGTCAGCGCCAGATAATGCGCCCGTTCCCTGTCATCATATTCGTCAAACATATCGGGCGATTCTGCGCGCAGTTCCTCATAATCGTCGTCCCATGGACGGGTCCATTCGGCGCGCCTCTTGCGGTCATATTCGTGCAGGTCGATCTCAATGCCATGCCGCGCCCACAGGCCAAATCCGGCCTCCAGCCAATCCTTCGGCGTTTCAGCGCGATAAGCCTCGACCGCCTCCCGCAAAACGGCCGCACGCGACTTGCCCTGCTCGGCCGCAATTTGGTCGAGCCATTTGATATCTTCGTCAGGTAAATCGGCGAGGATGCGAGTCATGATATACTGATATCATATCATGATATCATGTCAAGCCGCTAGTCGACCGGATCGGATCCTTCGGGATAATGCGAAACTTCGACACGCAGCCCGTCCGGGTCCGGCATGAACAGGGCAAGAGTCCCGCCCAGCTTCTGCAAACGCGCTTCAAATCCTGCATCGGTCATATGCCGGTGCAAATCTTCCACAAATTCCCGCGACGGTGCCTGAAACCCCAGATGGTTCAGACCGGCACCATAGCGTTCATAGGGGCGCGTACCATCTTGCGCTGGCCGGAACTGGAAAAACAGGCCCCGGGCATCGTGCCAGATATCCTGTCGCTTCTCTCTGAAACCCAGTCTTGGGAGGAGGTGGCGATAAAAGGTGCGGCTGCTGTCCTCGTTCGTCCATAGAATCGTCAAATGGTCGAGCGGCAGAGTGGGCAAAGGATCGATGTTTTCCATGACAGCTATTTTGGATGCCCGGTTCGGCTTTTAAAGAAAGAAAAACTAAACGCGCTTTCTTCTTTTCTATACCGGAAAGTGCGGCACGCGGATTTTGGTCATTCACCCCGGCAATGCATAATCCAGCACGTAGAAATGCGCGCCCTGTTCGATGATGATGTCCATCGTGCCGCTAATCCCGGTCAGTTCCCCGGTCCCGGAATCGGGCACTATTTCGATCCGCAGATGCTGCTTCCCCCGATTCATGGTGCCAAAATGCTGCAGGGCAAAGCTGCCGTTCCTGCCGTCCAATGTCCCGGTGACGCGTTCCATTGCCACATAGCCTGCAGACCCGTCTGTGGGCGTACGCACGGCAACCATCTGGCCGATGCTGGTCGCCTCCAGATCGCCATGAAACGTCTTGTCGAGCGTCATCCGGCCGACATCGGCGATGTTATCGGCTTGCGGTGCCATTTTGACGTCGAATGCACCTTTTGCCTGGCGTTGCACCATCTGCTGTTCCTTTCGATCCGTGGGGGCGGTCCCGGCGGCAGGGGCCGATAGCAATGCGAGGGCCAGAAATGTCCCGTGCAAAGTCTTCACTTCTTTTCCGCCTTCTTTTTCCGCATCGTGTCATGGAACCGGTCAGCCCAGCCGGGTTTCACCAACTGTTCGGCACGCACCATGCGCAGGTCGCCATCGGCAACATCCCGGCTGACGGCGCTACCCGCGGCCACAATGGCGTCACGACCAATTTTTACCGGAGCGATCAGCGCGCTGTTGCTGCCAATGAAGGCCCCTTCGCCGATCACTGTCTGATATTTGAAATAGCCGTCATAGTTGCAGGTAATGGTCCCTGCCCCGATATTCGCGCCTGCGCCGATGGTCGCATCGCCCAGATAGGTGAGATGGTTGGCTTTCGCGCCTTTGCCCAGATGGGCCTTTTTCGTTTCGACGAAGTTACCGATCTTGGCTTTTTCTTCGAGCACCGTGCCGGGGCGCAAACGGGCAAAGGGGCCGACTTCGCATCCCGAACCGATGGTCGCCCCTTCGATATGGCAATTAGCGCGGATTTTCACATTGTCGGCGACGGTCACGCCGGGTCCGAAAAAGACATTGGGTTCGATAAGCACATCGCGACCGAGTTTGGTATCCCAGGAAAACCAGACGGTCTCAGGCGCAATCAGCGTCGCGCCATCCACCATTGCCTGCACCCGCCGCCGCGCCTGCCACTCGCCCTCCATCGCGGCCAGTTCGCCCCGGCTGTTGATGCCCGTCACGTCATAGGGGTCGGTTTTGACTACATAACAGTGCCGCCCGTCCTGTGTCGCGATGTTGACGATATCGACCAGATAATATTCGCCAGCCGCATTGTCGTTGGTAACCCGCGCCAGCAACGGAAACAGGTCCTTTGCCTTCACCGCCATCAGGCCACTGTTGCACAGCTTTGTCGCGCGCTGCGCTTCGGTCGCGTCCTTATGCTCGACCATCCATTCGATCCGGTCGTTCTGTGTGACGATCCGGCCATAGGCTTGTGTATCCTCGGGCTCGAAGCCGAGCACCACAACTGCGGGATTGTCGTCGGCATTCAACCGGTCGATCATCATCTGCATCGTCGAGGTGGGGACAAATGGCACATCGCCATAGAGAATCAGGACATCGCCATCAAAACCCGCCAATGCTGCTTCGGCCTGCTGGACCGCATGGCCGGTGCCATGTTGCGGCTCCTGCACGGCAAGTTCTGCAGACCCGGCCAACGCAGCCTCCAGCTGTTCCTTGCCGCTGCCGACGACAACGACCTTTTTGGCGGGATTTAACGCATCGACCGCATCCATGAGATGCATCAGCATGGGGCGGCCCGCGATCGGGTGCAGCACCTTGTGCAGGTCGGATTTCATGCGGGTGCCCTTGCCCGCGGCGAGAATGATTGCGGCGATCTGTGTCATGCGCCGCCTCATGCCAGCAAATTGTTGCGGTTTCCAGAACTTGCCGCCAATTGCTGTCGATATGACTCAAATTCCTTTCGACATTATCGGATTCGACCTCGACGGCACACTTGTCGACACCAGCGGAGACCTGACCGCCGCGGTGAACCATGTTCTGGAAACGGTGGGCCGGCCCTTGCTGTCGACCGAAACCGTGAAGCAACATATTGGCGGCGGTGCGAAGCTGATGCTGCAACAGGGGCTGGAGGCAACAGGCGGCATACCGGGTGATGATTTCCGTCCACTCTACCGCCAGATGCTCGGCTATTATGAAGCCAATGTCTCGGTCCATAGCCGCCCCTTCGATGGCGCGCTGGACGTGCTGGACCAACTCGACGCCGTGGGCGTGCGCTATGCGGTCGTCACCAACAAGTTTGAAAGCCTCGCGGTCAAGCTACTCACCGACCTAGGCCTTGCCCATCGCATGGTTTGCATTTTGGGTGCCGACACGCTGGGCAAGGAAAATGCCAAGCCTTCGGGTGCGCCCATTTTCGAAATGGTGAAACGCGGCCAGGCCTTAGGCAGCGGCGGCAGGGCGGCCTATATTGGCGATTCCATTTATGACGTCATGGCGGCGAAAAATGCCAATGTGCCCAGCATCGCCGTCAGCTTCGGCTTTCTACACGGCCCCGTCGAGGAAATGGGTGCAGATGCGGTCATCGACCATTTTGACGAGCTGCTCCCCACATTGCGCAATCTAGGCTGACTTGCGCCACTTCACCCACAAATGCCGGGCAAGCATCATCGGCGGCATGCGCAGCCAGTGCGACCGGATATAGAATATCAGACGCGTAAATTTATGGGTGCCCCGCCCCCAATTGTCGCGTGCGATGAGGCGGCGGACATAATGCTTGTCCTGCCGGTGCCAGCGCCGCCACGGATCCGGAATCTCCGTCCCGTAGAGCCGGTGGGAAAGACGCACAGCGCGCTCGACCGGCGCCAGCAACTGGTGCTGGGCAGCACGTCTTGCAAGTTCAGCCCAAAATACGTCGTCCGCCCATTCGTCGATCAGGCAATGAATATCCCACAAATTCCGCAAGCCACCGTCCAGTTCGCCATCGGCAAAAAGATGCGCGGCACTGTGGATCAGCATGTCCGCCGGGCTCAAAACATAAAGGCCATTCGCGAGGCAAGCCGCATCGGCCAGCATGGCGGCCGCATCCGGACGGGGTCGCGCGGTCAGGGGCAGGATCGTATGGTGCACGTCAATCATGCGATCCCGCTCTTTATGGATCAGCGGGGGCAACTCATGCATATGGTCGCGATAATAGGCATCATCATAAGCGTCGTCTTTGACCCATTCCCATCCGGCCTTTAGCAATGCCGTCTCGACCTGGGGCAAATCGCACTGCGCAACCATGATGTCGAGATCACCGATATGCCGTCCCTCGCCCGCCTTCAGGCCCGCGGCGACATAGGCCGTTCCCTTCATCAGCACGACCTTGCCGGAATAATCCACCAAAGCCCGCCGCGCACAATCCGCCTCCCACAGGGCGGAGCGGCGTTGATATTCGGCATTGACGCGGGCCTCTGCCAATATGTCGGATACAGCGTCGGGCACGGGCAGGCCCGACAATCTGCGTGCCAGCGTCCCTAACAATTGTTCGACCCGCGCTATGGTGAGCAGCGCCGTCCATCCCGCCGGATCCAGACGGGCTGTCCCTGACGGGTCGCGCAGTGCATCGACCAGGATCATGCCGTCATGGGTCATGCGCATTCCGCCCAAAGCTGGTTCACCAATGCTTCGGCCTCAATCCCGTCGCGATAGTCAATGGCGCGGGCGGGCACCGTCTGGACAAAACGCGTCAGCGTGGTGAAACCCCGTTCGCCCAAAGCGACATAATTTGTAGATGCCTGCGTCAGCCGCATGAACACCTCGCTTGGTGCCACATCGCGCACGGCAGGGTCGAAACCGAAACTCGGAAACAGCAATAGCGCAGGCTTTGCCGGACGTGCCATGTGCGCGATTGCATCCGATGGCGGAACCAGATGGCGGATATCGCCCTTCGGCGTGGCGGGCATCAAGGGACCAAATCGGCCGTCAAGCGCGGTGGCCAGCATGGCACCAATAGCCTGGTTTTTGAGGCTGATAAGCCGGGGAAAGGGCACCGCATCGCCGCTATCCAGGTCAACCAGAACAAATTCATCACCCATGAAGCGCCAGCCACGATGCCCCAGCATGGCGGCCAAAGTCGATTTGCCCGATCCCGACTGGCCTGTCATGATCAGGGCCTTGCCATCTTTTTCAACGGCACTGGCATGCAGCAACAAATGCCGCCGCCAGCCGAGCGCCATTTGCAGGTTCATGGCCATTTCCGCGGCAAGCAGCCCTTGCGCCAATGGCAACGGCGCCGCGTCGGGCAGCATATAATCGCCGTTGATCGCGACCGATTGCCGGACAAAGCGGCGCAGCAGACTAACCGGTTCCAGCCGCACGGTATAATCGGGTATCGCGGGCACCGGATAATCCCGGTACAATTCCGCCAACTGGTCCAACGGACGTTTCCATTGCGAGCCGATCCGAAAAGCGGCTGGCCCTACCTGAACCCTGAATTCATGCATGGCATCGCTCGACAAGTCCGAGGTCGGCCAGTTCATTCAGCCGTGCGGCAATGATGTCCAAAGCCTGCGTGCCGTCAAAATCGAATTCCGCCGCCAAACGCTGCGCCACCTCGTCGGCGGTCAGGATGTCCGAACCCATTGCGGCCAGTATTTCAGGGGCCGGCTCCGCCACGAAATGGGTGATGCCCGACCGGCGCTGATATACCAAAGTCAGCGAATCCAGCGGCGTAACCAACATCTGGTCCGCCGGTTCCGCTCTGTATTTTTGGCTTTGTGACGCCGTCATGGGCGCATTGGGTAAAGCCCCAGCGTTAAAATTCAATGTTTAGGGTCAGAACCTAGCGCGACATTTGCAGGCTGGCGTAGCAGGTGAACCCGCTCTGTCCGCTTTGCAGACGGCGGATATAATTTACATAGGCCTGGCTCTGTTCATAGCTGGTGCCGGGCAGACTGCGGCCACGCAGGGCGGCCTTTACCTGATCGCCGGTGAATTTCTGACCGGTTGCCGGGAACGAACCCGGTGTATCGCGTGGAACAAGCTTGCCATAGCTGTCGATATTCATGCCGGTTCCGTGCGGGCCGGGAACCGGAATTTCGCAGTTCATGACCGATGCCGCGGACTGTGCCAGTGCAGGCCGCACCGATACAATGGCCGATGCAGTAGCCGCACCAAGCATCAGCGCGCGACGACGGCTCGTTGGGCTGTTCAACGGATTGGGGCTTTTTGCGTCATCTTCCATATTTTTGGCCTAGCATATTATGTCCGCAATTCCAGTCGCCACGCTTGCACGACAGGACAGCGTCTATATGTGGGACATTATCCGCGGCAAAAGCTAATAGATGGTTTAGCGCGAAGCGGGAACGGGAACAGGTGTTTGAATGGGGATAGTGTGAATAGCTGGTTATCACCCCGGGTTCTTTTCGCCGTTGCGCTTGCCGTCATCGGTGCCGTGATCGCAGGGCAATTGCACGGCGAGGTTGAGCGCATATTGGTGACGCTGATTTCCATGCTGATTGCGCTGTTCGTTGCCGCCGATCCGCATGATCCGGATAATGAAGCTCCGGTGCTCACACCTGCGCAGTCCTTTATCGATCCGGGCGCTATCACCAGCCATCCCCAGTTGCAGTCTTTTATCGACGCGTCGAACGACGCGATCCTGATCGTGGAAAATTCCCGGGTCACTGCCGCCAACCAGTTTGCGCGGCAATTGCTGGGCGTCAATATTGTCGGGCAGAATGTGCGCATCGCCTTTCGGCATGCCGGTGCGATCGAGCGCCTGACCGATCCCGATGCGCAGCATACCGGGCATCCGATTCGCCTGACCGGCATCGGCCAGCAAAGCCAGATGTGGGATATGCGCATCCAGTCAATCGGGCCGGGGCAGAAAATGGTGCACCTCGCCGACCGCAGCGGCGCGCAGGCCGCAGAACAGATGCGCGTCGATTTTGTCGCCAATGCCAGCCATGAACTGCTGACCCCGCTTGCCGCCGTCAAAGGCTTTATCGAGACGCTGGATGATCCTGCCGCTGCCGACGATCCCGAAACAAGGGGGCGCTTTTTGGGGATCATGGCAAAGGAAACCGACCGGATGCAGGCGCTGGTCCGTGACCTCATGTCGCTGTCGCGTATCGAAGCGGAAAAATATGACCCGCCGCAAACGCCGGTCGACTTTGCGCAGATTGTCATGGAAACCGTCGATCATCTGCGCGCCAGCCAGAAAGAGCGCGGGAGCGACATTGTTCTCGATATCACGATCGATAACTCGCCCGTCATGGGTGATGCGGGGCAGTTGCGGCAGCTTGCCAGCAATATCATAACTAACGCCATGAAATATGGCCGTCCCGCCACCCCGATTACCGTCACCTTGGCGCAATCGCGGTCGGGCGCGATGCTTACCTTTGCCGTGGTCGATCAGGGGGACGGAATCGCGCCCGAACATTTGCCGCGCCTGACAGAGCGTTTCTACCGCGTCGATTCGGGCCGCAGCCGCTCGGTCGGGGGAACTGGTCTCGGATTAAGTCTGGTAAAACATATTGTCGACCGCCACCGCGGACATCTGGAAATCCGCAGCACTGTCGGAACAGGGACCAGCGTGTCGGTATTGTTACCGATCGCCCCAGACACTGTCATATAAGTGTCACACAAGAGTCATTTATCGGCCATCTACTGAAGCTATTTGCGCCACCGGGCATGGGTTCGCCATGATAGTTCCAATCGAGGGAAACAGGTAAATGATGAAGAAAATCTCGCTTATCGCCATCAGCGCGCTCGCGCTTGCGGCATGTAATGACCAAGCCAGCACCGGCGGTGCAGCGGGCGGATCGCGCCAGGAAATCCGTATTGTCGGTTCGTCGACCGTTTTCCCTTTTGCCAAGGCTGCTGCTGAAGCATTTGCCAAGGCCGACAGCTCGCGCAAGTCGCCGGTTCTCGAATCGACCGGCACCGGCGGTGGCATGGAACAGTTCTGCAAAGGCGTCGGCGCGGAAACGCCCGACATCACCAACGCGTCGCGCCGCATCAAAAAGAGCGAGTTTGAAAACTGCCAGAAAAATGGCGTGAAGGACATCATCGAAATCCAGGTCGGCATTGACGGCCTTGCGCTTGCACAATCGAACAAGGGCACGAAGTTCGCCCTGTCGACCGCCGACGTTTACAAGGCACTGGCGGCCAATCCGTTTGGCAAGCCGCAGACCGCAAAGCTGTGGTCGGACGTAAACCCGTCGCTTCCCAAGCTGCCTATTTCGGTTTTCGGCCCGCCCACAACATCGGGCACGCGCGATTCCTTTCATGAACTGATCATGGAAGCAGGCTGCAAGACCGACGCTGCCACCAAGGCATTGAAGGACACCGACGAAGACAAGTTCAAAGCGATCTGCACCGAAATCCGCACCGATGGCGCATTCAAGGAGCAGGGCGAAAATGATAACCTGATCGTGCAGAAGCTGGACGCCAACCCCAATATGGTCGGCATCTTCGGCTACAGCTATATGGAAGAAAATGCGTCCAAGGTGCATGGCATCACGATGGACGGCGTCAACCCCACCATCGCCACCATCTCGGACGGCACCTATCCCGGCGCACGCAAGATGTACATCTATGTGAAAAAGGCACACATCGATAAAATTCCGGGCATCAAGGAATTTGTCCTCGAATTTCTGAAAGGTGGTGCCGTTGGCGGATATCTCACGAAATTGGGCATGATTGCGTCCACCGATGCCGACTATAAAAAGGCTATGGACGCTGCCAACGGCCTAAATGCCATGGACGGCGCAGATTTGAAATAAATCTGCAACATTCCTCGCGTCTATGGGCATGGATCGAATCTCTATTTGATCCATGCCCAGTGTTTTTGGTGCGTAATTTTCTCAATTTTCCGGCCTTTGGGCCGAAGGGGGCTAGGTTAGGTATATGACTGGAACGGCGTTGCTCTTCCTTGTCCTTGGCCTCGGGTTGGTGGCGTGGATCGTCGGGCGTGCGCGCGCGGCGACATTTGTGCGCGCCGCAAAGGGCGGTCCGCGTGGCCAGGTGAACAGCCTGCCTTCCTATCATGGCTGGTTTGTTGCGGTATGCGCCGTCGTCCCTGCCGTGCTTTTCATGTTTATCTGGCAATCAATTTCGCCCGCGCTGGTCACCAACATGGTCCTGTCCGCACCGGCCGCGTCCGACTTGCCACAAGACGGATTTTCGAGGGCGGCAATTCTGTCCGAAGCCCGCGCCATCGCGCAGGGGCTGCAGACAACCGCGTTCCAGGCACAGAGTGAAAAGCTCGCGCCGCTCTATAAGGACGCCTTATCCTATTATAGCTGGATCGGCATGGCGGGCACACTTGTGTTGCTATTTGCCGGCGGTGCCTTTGCCTTTACCCGCCTGAAACCGGATTTCCGCGCCCGTAACAAGGTTGAGCGACTGGTCATGGTCGGGCTTCTGTTTGCATCCCTGATCGCCATCATCACAACGCTTGGCATCTTTGCCTCGCTGATCTTTGAATCCTATCAGTTTTTCTCGATGGTATCGCCGTTCGAATTCCTGTTCGGCACCGACTGGAATCCCAAAAGCGTCGTCACAGCGGGCGCCGATAATGGCTATGGCGCCATTCCGCTTTTTTGGGGCACCATCTTCATCGGCGCGATCATCGCCATGCTGGTTGCGATCCCGTTAGGATTGATGAGCGCGATTTTCCTGACCCAATATGCCTCGTCCAATGTGCGCAAATGGATGAAGCCGATCCTTGAAATCCTCGCCGGTGTGCCGACTGTCGTCTACGGCTATTTCGCGGCGCTGACGGTTGCGCCTACGGTCCGTGACTTCGCGGTCATGCTGGGCGTCAGCAATGCCGCATCGGACAATGCGCTTGCCGCGGGCATTGTGATGGGCGTGATGATCATTCCGCTCGTCTCGTCCATGTCGGACGACAGCATCGCCGCCGTGCCCAATGCGATGCGCGACGGCAGCCTTGCCATGGGCGCCACCAAGAGCGAGACGATCAAGCAGGTGTTGCTTCCTGCCGCGCTGCCCGGCGTGGTCGGCGGCGTCCTGCTTGCGGTCAGCCGTGCAATTGGCGAAACCATGATCGTGGTGATGGCCGCCGGCTACACCGCCAATCTGACCGCCAACCCGTTCGACACCATCACCACGGTTACCGTGCAAATCGTGGCACTGCTGACCGGTGACCAGGATTTTGGCAGCCCCCACACCCTGGCGGCTTTTGCGCTGGGTCTGGCGCTGTTCGTCACTACCTTCTTCCTCAACTATGTCGCTCTGCGCGTGGTCAAACGCTATCGTGAAGCTTATGAATAACGCCACCATCGACCCCACCCCCACCGACTGGAACGGCGCGGTGATGCAAAAGCGCATCGCCAAACGCTATGCCGCCGAACGCCGGTTCAAGGCGATGGGCTTCATTGCCGTTGCGCTGTCGACCCTGTTCCTGGCCTTTCTGCTGTTCACCATGCTGGGCCAGGGGCTGCGCGGTTTCCAGCGGACGGAAGTTGCCGTCGAATTTGATTTCCCGGCCCTGACATCGGGCGCGACCGCCGCGTCGATTACCGGACCCAATGCCGACACGACGCTGAATTCGATGGATATCCCCGGCATTGTCGAGCTGGCCGTCAGCCAGCAATATGGCGATCAGGGAAGCGAATTGCTGACATCGGCGGCTGCCGCCAACGTGCGCCAGATGCTGGCCGACAATCCCCAACTGGTGACCGCAAAACAGACCCTGTGGCTGCCCGCCGAATCCCGTCTTGATGTCGCCTATAAGCGCAAAGGCGAACCAGCGTCTGAAAAAACGGTTGCCGCGCTGGAGCAGAAGGATGCCTTGCGCAGCGGTTTCAACTGGACCTTCCTGACCGGTGCGGATGCGACCGACCCGTCGGCGGTGGGCATCTGGGCCGCGTTCAAAGGGTCGTTGATGACCATGGCGATTACCCTGCTGCTTGCCTTTCCGGTCGGTGTTTTTGCCGCGCTCTATCTCGAAGAATATGCGCCCAAGAACAAGCTGACCGACATGATCGAGGTTTCGATCAACAATCTTGCCGCTGTTCCCTCAATCATCTTTGGCTTGCTGGGCCTTGCGGTGTTCCTGACCATGTTCGGTATGCCGCGCTCCTCGGCATTGGTGGGCGGTCTGACCCTGGCGCTGATGACCATGCCGGTCATCGTGATCGCCGGCCGCAACGCCGTCAAATCCGTCCCCCCATCCATCCGGGAGGCCGCGCTTGGCATTGGTGCATCGCCGGTGCAGGTGGTATTCCACCATGTCCTGCCGCTCGCCCTGCCCGGCATTTTGACCGGTACCATTATCGGCATGGCACGCGCACTTGGTGAAACGGCGCCCTTGCTGATGATTGGCATGCGCGCCTTCATTCCGTCGCCACCGCAGGGTTTCACCGATGCGGCCACCGCATTGCCGGTGCAGATCTATCTGTGGTCGGATGAAGTCAACCAGGGCTTTGTCGAAAAAACCAGTGCCGCGATCATCGTGCTTCTGATATTCCTGCTGGGGATGAACGCCCTCGCTATTTACCTGCGCAACCGTTTCGAAACGCGCTGGTAACAGATAAGAAAAGGACGCCATTGTGGCCGAAACAACCGCCAACCCGAAGATATCGACCCGCAACGTCAACGTCTATTATGGCGAGAAAAAAGCGATCGATAATGTGTCGATCGACGTCGACATGGACAATGTCACGGCCTTTATCGGCCCGTCGGGATGCGGCAAGTCGACCTTTTTGCGGTCACTGAACCGGATGAACGACACCATCGTCGGCGCTCGGGTGGAGGGCAATATCCTCCTCGATGGTCAGGATATCTACGCCTCGTCCATGGATGTGGTGCAGTTGCGCGCGCGCGTGGGCATGGTGTTCCAGAAACCCAATCCTTTCCCCAAATCCATTTACGACAATGTCGCCTATGGTCCGCGCATCCACGGCCTTGCTGCCGGTAAGGCGGAACTCGACCAGATCGTTGAAAGCGCACTGACACGCGCGGGTCTTTGGGGCGAAGTAAAGGATCGCCTCGGCGACAGCGGCACCGCCCTGTCAGGTGGACAGCAACAGCGTTTGTGCATTGCCCGCGCCATCGCCGTCGATCCGGAAGTCATCCTGATGGACGAACCCTGTTCCGCGCTCGATCCCATTGCGACGGCGCGTATCGAAGAATTGATCCACGACCTTCGCGGCAAATATGCGATCATCATCGTGACCCATAATATGCAGCAGGCTGCGCGCGTGTCGCAGCGGACCGCATTTTTCCATCTGGGCAATTTGATCGAATTCGGCGAGACTTCCGAAATATTCACCAATCCGCGCGAAGATCGTACTAAGGATTATATTACCGGCCGTTACGGCTAAAGGATCGCAGATATGAGCACTGGCACGAAGCACACTGTTACCGCCTTTGACGATGATATGGACGAAATCCGCGGCCTGATCGCGGAGATGGGTGCGCGCGCGGAGTCTGCGGTCAAGGCCGCGATGAAGGCCCTGGGCGAACATGATACGGAATTGGCCGCGGCGACCCGCGCCGAGGACAAGATTATCGACACACTCGAAACCGAAGTGGAAAAGCTCGTCGTACGGACGATCGCACTTCGCGCGCCTATGGCGGACGATCTGCGCGAACTGATCGCTGCGCTTAAAATGTCCGCGGTTATTGAGCGTATCGGCGACTATGCCAAGAATATCGCAAAGCGCGTCCCCCAGATGGAAGCCAAATCGGCGCTTGCCGGCAATGAACAGCTTGTCCGCATGGGGGAAATCGTCGTCGAGATGATCCGGACCGCAATGGATGCTTATGCGAAGCGTGACATTGATCTGGCCCGTGCGGTAACCGCGCGCGATGATGATGTGGACCAGTTGAACAAAGACCTGTTCGTCGACTTCGTCGCTTATGTTGCAAAGAATCCGAAAATGGCGACCGAAGTTGCCCATTTGCTGTTCACCGCCAAAAATCTCGAACGCATTGGCGACCACACAACGACCGTGGCGCAGATGATTTACTTCACCGAAACCGGCGAAAATCTGCCCGACGCCTGATAGGAAGAGTGCGATATGCCCAAGGCACAACTGCTATTGGTTGAAGATGACAGTGCACTGGCCGAACTGGTCCGCTGGCATTTCGAACGTGAAGAATTTGACGTAAGGCACACCGGCGACGGCGAGGAAGCGTTGCTGATGGCGCGCGAACATGCCCCCGATCTGGTCCTGCTCGACTGGATGCTGGAAAATCTGTCCGGCATCGAGGTTTGCCGTCAACTGCGCAAGACCGACAACACCGCCAATGTTCCTATCATCATGTTGACGGCGCGCGGCGAAGAAGATGACCGTATCCGCGGCCTTGAAATCGGCGCGGATGATTATGTCACCAAACCGTTCAGCCCGCGCGAACTGGTCGCCCGTGCCAAGGCCGTGCTGCGCCGGGTGCGCCCCGCACTTGCCGGGGAGTCGCTCCGTTTTGGCGATGTCGAAATGGACACCGTTGCCCACAAGGTAAAACGCGGCAACAAACAGGTGCCGCTGGGCCCGACCGAATATCGGCTGCTTAAGCATTTCCTTGAATATCCGGGCCATGTGTTTTCCCGCGAACGCCTGCTCGACAGCGTTTGGGGCCATGACAGCGATATCGAAATCCGCACCGTCGACGTGCATATCCGCCGCCTGCGCAAAGCCCTCAACGAAGGCTTTGACAGCGATATCATCCGGACGGTGCGATCGGCAGGTTACTCGCTGGATCAGGACGCGGTTTAAAACCGCGTTCCCTTTAAAACTCGATCTGCATCCGGGCGGCCAGAACGTCTACAGAGTAATCGCGTTCGTCCACGGGAACCGTGGAAAGCGGATCGACCGTCGCAGCCAGAGGTCCGCCTTCGACATTGACGCGTCCATAGTTCACCATGAAGCGCAGATAGTCGATCGGATACCAGTTCAATCCCAGTAGATAGCTGGTCTGCGTTCCGCCACGGCCCAGGCGGCTGTTCAACGCAGCAAGCGTCGAAGTACCGGTGGCAAAATTGTTGGTTACGCCATTTTTCAGGGCATCGTCATCGAGATCAAGATAATCGAAACGCGCCGCAATCTGGAACGCACCCAAACCACCCTTGGTAACGGGGTTCTTGATCTTCGGCCGGCTCCATACGCCGAGCTTGTTGTTATATCCGCGTGTTTCACCGGTCAGGAATGTACCAATTTCCGCATAGGCACCAAAAAAGCCCGGATTTTCGGTAGGAACGACGGCAATATTGCCACCTGAAAACGCATCAAGACCCGTGGCAACATCGCCCGCCTTATAGGCATTGGTCTTCAGCCATTGCGCTTCGCCGCTGATGTAAAATTGCTTGAAGATGGCGGCCGCCTCCAGACCGATGATCTGGTCGCTCTTTGCGGCAAAGCTGCCGGTGTCGACGAAACGGATATCGGTCAACTGGCTGCCAGGGCGCGCACGATAACGGGCAAGCTGGTTTGTCGATGGGGACAGCAGTGATGCCGAAGTGGCGCCTGCATTGTTGGAGGTAAAATCGCGATACTGGTAAGTCGCGCCCAAATGCAGTTGCGTATCGCCAATTTTGGGGGTGAAGTGGATGCGGGTCGCCCCAATCCAGCCGTCATTATCCAGACTGCTGTCGATGGCATGGCCCGCAAACAGGCCAGCTTCGACAAAGAAATCATTGCTTTTGTTATGCCACGCCACGGCAGCGCCCAACCGGCGTGCGTTGATGAAAGCATCGTTGAAGCTGTTGCGCTCAATGAAGGTCACATTGTTGGAACTAGAAATCTGCTCCATGCTGTTCAGCGATTCAAAATTGCCGACGCGGACCACGATGGGCGCGTTTGCCGGATTATAGGTCAACCAGACATCGCCAAAGGCTACGCCGCTATTCGCAAAGTCAGCCTCCACCTTATAGCCCAGATTTCCGGGGATTGTCCCCTCCATTCCCAGCCGGACGCGGCGTACACGTGTTGCAAATCCGAGATTTCGGCTTTCAAGCGCGCCGGGTTCGCTCACAGCGCCAGCGTCGATATGGATTCGCCCGCGCGGCTTGAAGCTCCAGCCGCCATCGGCAGTGGTTTCGGGTGCTCCCTTCCACTTTACTTCGGCAACAGGCTTTTTCTGCACTGCGTCGACTTTGGCTGCAATTGCCGCAAGCTGTTCTTTCAGCGCCGCCACCTCGGCGCGCAGGGCTTCGACCTCGGCATTGCTGTCCTGCGCCTGGGCCGGTGCAGCGACTAACGCAGCGGATATCAATGCGGTGCTCGCCAGCCAACGTGTTGCAGTCATCTTAAATTCCCTCGATCCGAATTAGGTGTGACGCCTAGACAACAATTATATTACTTTAGAGTGACTCAAAAATTTCTCTTTTGTGACAGTCCACAGTTGATTTGCTTTACGCTTGCGTAAACGTAAACATCATGCCAAGGCTTGCCCCGCATTGGCGTGCTTCGGCCGCCTTATTCATGGAGATTGATTATGACCATCAGCTTTAAAGACAAAGTCGCTATTGTGACCGGAGCGGGCGGCGGATTGGGTAAGGCCTATGCTCTGGAACTCGCAAAGCGCGGTGCCAAGGTGGTCGTGAACGATCTGGGCGGCGCGCGCGATGGCACCGGAACATCCGACGCAGCAGCGCAGGTCGTTGAAGAGATCAAGGCTGCGGGCGGCGAAGCGATGGCCAATGGTGGCAGCGTTACCGAATATGAGCAGATGGTCGAAATGGTTGCCAAGGCGAAAGAAGCCTGGGGCGGCGTCCATATCCTGATCAACAATGCCGGTATCCTGCGCGACAAGAGCTTTGCCAAGATGGAAATGCCCGATTTCAATCTGGTGCTTCAGGTCCATGTCATGGGTTCGGCCAACTGCACCAAGGCCGTTTGGGACACGATGCGCGATCAGGCCTATGGCCGCATCCTGATGACCACATCGTCGACCGGTCTGTACGGCAACTTTGGCCAGGCCAACTATGGCGCTGCAAAGCTGGGCCTTGCCGGTCTGACCAAGACCCTGCATCTGGAAGGCGCGAAATATAATGTCCGCGTGAACTCGATCGCACCGGTCGCCGGAACCCGCATGACCGAGGATATTTTCCCCGAGGGCCTGTTCGCACAGTTCACCCCCGAAAATGTCGTTCCCGCCGCGCTGTACCTCGTCAGCGAAGATGCACCGACCAACATGATCATCGGCGCCGGTGGCGGCGGATATCATGCGGCCTATGTCACCATGACCCCGGGCGTCGCCCTGCGCGAGGACGAGCGTACCGTCGAAGGCTTTGCCGCCGCATGGGACAAGATCATCGACCGCACCGGCGAAACCGTCCCGCAATCGGGTGGCGAGCAGTCGATGGCCGTTATGAAGGCATTGCAGGCACTGGGTTAAAACCCGTCCGCATAGGAATAAAGGGGCCCGGACGATGTTCCGGGCTTTTTTATGTCGCAACCAGTTTCATCAGCTTGCGTTCGACCGGTGCCAGCACGGGGCCGAGCTCATGCCCGCGCTTCAGGACGGCACCGCCCTCGCCGACCAATACCCACTGCCCCTGCTTGTTGCGCAGATCGGGCCGCTTTTCGATGCGGTATTCTGGGCGTTCGGTCGCGCGGCGGAAGGCGCTGAAGATCGCGGCGTCGCGACCGAGATCGATGGCATAATCACGCCAGTTGCCCGCCGCGACCATGCGGCCATAGAGATTGAGGATCTGGGACAGTTCGGCGCGGTCAAAGCCGACCTGGTTGAGGCGGTTGGCAACGGGGAAAGGTGTAATGACCGAGCTCAAGCGCCCTTTGCCTCCTTGGTGGAACGGCGCTTTGCCGGCACAGGGGTGGCTGCCGCAGCGTCGCGTTCGGCCATCAGTTCCGCAACCTTTTTGCGCAGCGTTTCAATCTCGCATTGCATGATTTCCAGGCTTTGCGTCGCCGGATCGAACATTTCCCGGCACGGTGTGCCATAGGGCATGAAATCCTTGGCGTAGGTTTCGGCCTTTACCAGTGTCGACCGCGCTTTCTGGCCGATCATGGTGGCGCCCGCAGGCACATCATCCGTCACCACTGCCGCAGCACCGATACGCGCGCGTTCACCCACGGTAATCGGTCCCAGGATCTGCGCACCGGAACCGATGATTGCATTGTCCAAGATGGTCGGGTGCCGCTTGCCAGCCGCGCCATTGGTAGGGTTCGTCCCGCCCAGCGTGACATTCTGGTACATGGTCACATTGTCGCCGATTTCGGCGGTTTCGCCGATCACGCTAAAGCCATGATCGATGAAGAAGTTGCTGCCGATCTTCGCGCCCGGATGGATATCGATGCCGGTCATGAAGCGCGAAAAATGGTTTACCAGCCGCGCAAGGAAAAACATGTGCCCCAGAAACAGCCAGTGGGCGACACGGTGGTAGGCGACGGCCCAGACGCCGGGATATAACAGAATCTCCCACCGCGAACGTGGCGCGGGATCACGGGCCTTTATCGAGTCCAGATATTCGATGAGATTTGAAATGAACATATGCGTCCCTGCCCTCTGCTATCCGGAGCCTTTCGTCAAAGTTAGGCGATATGTTACATGATTTCCAGTGCTGCGGCCGAAATTGCACCGAAAAAGCTGGTTTAAATCGGTAAAAGCGATTATTGGCCCCGAACTAATCACAAGGTTCGATAAATGAGCACCTATCTTCCTACTCTGAAACAGCTTCAATATCTGGTCGCACTCGAGGAGCATGGCCATTTCGGCAAGGCGGCCGATTCCTGTTTCGTCACCCAATCCACCTTGTCGGCCGGTATACGGGAGCTGGAATCGCTGCTGGGCCTGATGCTGGTCGAGCGGACCCGGCGCGTGGTACGCTTTACCCCGCTGGGCGAAAAGATGGTCGCCAAGGCGCACCGCATATTGCGCGAAGCCGAAGAACTGGCCGAAATGGCGCGCTCTGCCGGAAAGCCGCTCGCCGACGATCTGCGGATGAGTGTTATCCCGACAATCGCACCCTTTTTGCTGCCCAAATTGCTGCCCGCCTTGCGCAAGCAATATCCGGACCTCAAACTCTATCTGCGCGAAGAAGCGAGCGCGGCTGCGGTCGAAGCGCTGCATCACGGGGTCGTGGACTGCGTCCTGATGGCCCTGCCCTTTGCCGCCGGTGATGTGGAAAAGGCCAAGCTGTTCGACGACGGTCTGTTCGTTGCCTTTCCCAAGGACGACCCCCGCGACCCGCCGGAAAGCATCACGCCCGATCTGATCGACGAGAGCCGGCTGCTTCTGCTGGTGGATGGCCATTGCCTGAAGGACCATGCGCTGGCGGCGTGCAACCGGCCGGAATTGCGGGCATCAGCGACCATGCTGGGGACGTCCTTGCATACTCTGGTGCAAATGGTCGACAATGGCCTTGGGCTTACACTGATACCGGAGATGGCGGTCGATTCCGGTCTGCTGCATGGAACCGATGTGCAGGCCCGCCCTCTAAACGCCGATCATGCAACCCGGGAAATCGCGCTGGTCTGGCGCACCAACAGCCCCCGCCGCGAAGAGTTTGAAATGCTCGCCGCAGCCTTACGGGACTTGCGCAAAAACTAGGCCGTGAACTCATAACTATCGTCGTCGAGGTTTGAGGCCATTTTGCTCAGGGCAAGGAAGGAAGCCGCCGGGATATAGATATATCTCAAGGCTTTCTGACGCAGCCATGGGCAAAATGGGTCAAATCCTTCGGGACGACAAAATGGCTTCGATCTCGAACCAAAATGCGCTTGCAGGCAGAATAACTGCCTGACAGCGCGCATTTTGCCCCGATATCTTCGCCATTTTGACGCCTCGACGACGATAGTTATGAGTTCACGGCCTAGGCCGAGGCGCTGGGACGTGCGGAAACGCGTTCGTGCCATGCCTTCAGCGCTTCCGCCTCATCCGGTATCGGCACGCCGATAAATTGCCCGAAATCCAGCGTGCTCAGCAGGGCGATGTCCGCCATCGAATAGCTGTCGCCTGCCAGATAAGCGGTCTTACGCAGCGCGGTGTCGAACACCATCATCGCCGCATGCGCCAGCGGCCGGTTGCTTTCGCCAAATTCGGTATATTGCTGCTTCACCACCCGCGCGGTCAGCGGGTGGGTGTGGATCCATATATTGCGTATGGCGCTCCCATAGGTGAGCTCCACCCGGCGAATCCACATTTCGATCTCCGCAATATGCGCAGGATCGGTGCCGAACAGGGGCGGATCAGGGTGCAGCGCCTCGAAATAGCGGCATATCGCGATGGTCTCGCCAATCATCCGGCCATCGTCCAGCTCAAGCACTGGAAGCTGTCCGGCAGGATATTTGGCGACAAAATCTGCCGACTTATGCTCCCCGGCGAGGATGGAGAGCGATTGCATCGGCACCGACAGCCCTTTTTCGGCGAGATATATCCGCACACGGCGCGGGTTGGGCGCAGGGCTAGGGGCATCATATAACAGCATCATTCTCTCCATTTGTCGGCGCGGGCATCATCTGTGCCCTTTGCCTCCACCCACAGCGCGCTTCCGTCACCAAGATGTTCTTTTTTCCAGAAGGCAGCGTCTGTTTTCAGACGGTCGATCAAAAAGGCGCAGGCATCCAGCGCTTCCGCTCGATGTCCGGCCGCGGTGGCGACGATGACGACCTGCTCCCCCACGGCGATTTTGCCGACACGGTGGATCACCACGCAGCCAAGCAGGGACCAGCGCGCCATCGCCTCGTCTGCAAGCGCGTCCAGATTGCGCTCGGTCATGCCGGGATAATGCTCAAGCTCCAGCGCCACCACGCCCAAATCCGCACGGGCAATGCCGGTAAAGCTGGCGAGCGCGCCGCCGCCTAAATGTTCGAGCAGGTCGAGCGCCTGCGATGTGCGGATAGGGTCGGCGGTGATCGCAACCTTTTTCATCCGCCCGTCACCGGCGGAAAAATCGCTAGCTCTTCATGATCCGCAAGCGCGGCATCGGCGGCGACCATCTGCTGGTCCAGTGCAAAGCGCAGGCGGGACGGATCGGCAAAGGCCGCAGCATATCGCGCGTCACAGCTTTCGAGCCAGGCGATACAGTCCTGTACGGTACGTACGTCTGCGGGAACGGCGCGTTCCTCGCTATCGACACCGACAGCCTCGCGGACACGGGCGAAATAGACGAACCGCATGGCGTTCAATCCATATGCTTGATGCCGACGCGCAGATAATCCCAGCCGGTAATCATGGTCAAAATGGCAGCAACCCACAACAGGGCCAGTGCGGCCTGTTTCAGGAGTAGCCAGTCCGGCAGCGCCCCTGCCAATATGATCCCGCCCAGCGCCACAAGCTGAAAGGTCGTCTTCCATTTGGCGAGCTTGGATACCGGCACCGAAACCTGCAATCCGGCGAGAAACTCGCGCAGACCCGACACGATCATTTCACGCAGCAGGATGATGAGTGCGGCGATCACGTGCCAGCCATCCACATCGCGCGTAAAGACGACCATCAATATGACGGCAGCAACCATGATCTTGTCGGCAATGGGGTCGAGAAACACACCCAGTTTCGATACGGTCCCCTGCGCACGCGCCAGATAGCCGTCAAAATAGTCGGTAATGCCCATCAGACAGTAGAGAATGAACGCAAAGGCGTAATCGAGCGGCACCGGCTGCGTCCCCAGATGCTTGGCCCCTGGCCACAGCAGGAACACCAATATGGGAACGGCCAATATGCGGGACAGGGTCAGGATGTTGGGCAGGCTCAGCATGATATACCGATAGCCTTCTATTTTTACAAAATCACGTGGCGATTTCGTTTCATCGACAAAAGCGCTTTGCCCCGTCCGATCCGGCGGCTAAGGCACCTCAAACGAAGAGAGGTTTTCGCAAATTATGTCGACATCCATGTCGTTGCTGAAACAGCGACGGTTCCTGCCGCTATTCGTGACCCAATTGCTGGGCGCATTTAACGACAATCTTTTCAAAAACGCGATGGTTCTGTTCGTCGTCTATGGCGTCTACAATAATGAACAGGCCGAAGCCTTGTTCAGCGCGGTCGCAACCGCCGTGTTCATCATCCCCTTTTTCCTGATGTCCGCGCTCGCGGGGCAACTGGCCGATACGCGGGACAAGGCGAAGATAATCCGGATCGTGAAATTCTGCGAAATCCTGATCATGATTGTCGGCGGCATCGGGCTTGTCATGGCCTGGCTGGGCTTTGCGGTCAGCCTGATTGCCATTCCGCTGATGATGCTCGCCCTGTTTGCTATGGGCATCCATTCGACCTTTTTCGGGCCGATCAAATATGCGATTCTGCCGCAGCATCTGAAAGAAGATGAGGTCCTGGGCGGCACGGGTCTGGTCGAGGCCGGAACCTATATCGCGATTTTGCTCGGCACGATTTTGGCAGGCATTATCGATGTGGAATGGGCGGCGCTGGGCGTCGTTGTCACCGCCATCATCGGCTATCTGACCGGCCGGCAGGTTCCCCCTGCCCCGCCCGAGCATGAAGAAACCGGCGTGGACTGGCACATTTTGCGCTCCTCCATCAACCTCGTCAAAAGCACGATGCACATCCGCAAGCTCTATCTGGCGATCGCATCGATCAGCTTTTTCTGGACCATTGGCGCCGTTCTGTTCATCCAGTTTCCGCCGCTTGCCAAAAATGTGCTGGGCGCGGACAAGGAAGTTGCCAGCCTCTTCCTTGCGATCTTTTCCATCGGCATTGCCATCGGCTCGGTCGCGATCAACCGCATGTTAAAAGGACAGGTATCGGCGCGTTATGCACCCGCCTGTGTCCTTGTCATGGCCCTGTTTGTCGTCGCCTTCTTCCTTGTCTGCAAGAATTGGCACGTCATTGGCGAGGGCGAATTATACAATATTGCAGGCTTTGTGGCCCATCCCGATGCCATCGCGCTGCTCTTCACATTGTTGGGAATTGCCATATCGGGCGGCATGTTCGTGGTGCCGCTTTACGCCTTTTTGACGACCACCGTGCCCAAGGACCAGACGGCGCGCACGGTTGCGGCCAATAATATCGTCAATTCAGGGGCGATGGTGATCGGCTCGCTGATCGCCTTGGGGTTGAGCGCAGCAGGCGTCAGCATTGTAAACCAGCTTCTGCTGGGGGCCGCCATGTGCCTGATATCCGCCTGGCTGGCGCAGCAACTGCACAAGGCATGTGATTAAAAGACAGGAATTTTTCGGTTTCCCGTCACCCTGAACTTGTTTCAGGGTCCATTTTTCAGCCCTTCCGGAAGGCTAAGGGTCTGGCGCCATAGGAGGGATCGGCTGCGCTTTAGCTGGCGCAAAGGGGGCTGCTGCGCGATAGACCCTGAAACAAGTTCAGGGTGACGGTATTATCAAGTCGATTGTGCCGTGAAGCAGGCACCCCTTACCAATTCAGAAGATGAAGCTGCTGATCGCCACAAAGAATGCGCTGAAGCTCAGCATGAACAGATGCGTATCTTCCTTGCGCCACCAGCGCGAAGGCTGCTGCATGGCGAGCGTGTTATCAAGGACGGGCGGCGGCAGCATCCGGCGGAAGGGATGGCGGGCGGCTTCGTTGCGACAGACGAGTTTTCTTTTCAACATGGTCAGACGTTAACGTTTTGTTAGGGATAATGGCCATGCGCAAAAATGGTTAACTCCGGTGCCTCGGGCGACTGTCCCGAACTGTTACAATTCTTCATTTCCCGTTAACCAAGCACAGCCGCGAAAAACAGCATATTAGGTCTGCCGTCCCCGCTTCAGGGTTAGGAAATGCCCGTTTCAGCGGGGGGTAAAAGATGCTTCAAAAAAGATTTCAAATTGCTGTGGCAACCCTTCTATAGAGGGGTCGGGCAAGACCCTTACGGATGCGGCAGCGCAACCATGACGGGTCGTTTCCGGGGGAGGAATTTACGATGCATATTCAGGGGAAAACCGCGCTTGTAACAGGCGGAACGGACGGGATCGGGCTTGAGATTGCGCGGCTTCTGCAGCGCAAGGGGGCGACCGTCATCGTCTGCAGCCGGCGGGAGGAATTGCTTGCCTCTGCCCGGAATGAGGGCTTTGAGGCGATCCAGGCCGATCTGTCACATGCGCAGGGATGTCTGGATCTGGTCAAGGCGCTTGACGGCCGACCACTCGACATTCTGGTGAATAACGCAGGGATGAGCGGGAATTTCGGGCCGGGCGAACCCCTTGATCTCGCCCTGACCGACCGCGCCTTTTTCCTCAATCTGAACGCGCCGATCCATTTGATCGGCCATTTGTTGCCCGGTCTGTTGGCCCGGCCAGAGGCGACCATTGTCAACGTGACCTCGGGCCTTGCCATTGCACCGCGGGCCGGCGGCCCCGTCTATTGCGCGAGCAAGGCGGGCCTGCGCAGCTTTACGCAGGCGCTGCGGCACAATTTGCGGGATTCCAATGTCCATGTGATCGAGGCATTGCCGCCCGTGGTCGACACCGCGATGACGCGCGGGCGGCTTGGCGGAAACAAAATGTCCGCACCCGATTGCGCGGCCCAGATTGTTGATGCCATCGAAAGCAACAGCGCGGAAGCCAATGTTGGCATGGTGAAGCTGCTGAAGCTGGTCTATTCGATTTCGCCGGCGCTGGCGCGCAGGATAATGATCAAATTTTAAAGATCAGCATTCGACAACATTGACGGCGAGGCCGCCAAGGCTGGTTTCCTTATATTTGGAACGCATATCCTCGCCGGTCTGGCGCATGGTTTCGATTACGGCGTCCAGACTGACAATATGCGCGCCGTCCCCCTGCAGCGCCAGATAGGCGGCGTTGATCGCCTTGATCGCGCCCATGGTGTTGCGTTCGATGCAGGGGATTTGCACCAGCCCGCCAATGGGATCGCAGGTCAGGCCAAGATTATGTTCCATACCGATTTCGGCGGCATTTTCGACCTGCGCATTGGTTCCGCCCAATGCCGCCGCCAGCCCCGCCGCCGCCATGGAGCAGGCAACGCCCACTTCGCCCTGACAACCCATTTCCGCCGCCGAGATTGACGCGTTCGTCTTGTAGAGAAAGCCGATCGCGGTCGCCGTCGTCAGCAAAAGGCGGCTGCCCTCTGGCGTGGGGTTGGCGGTGAAAACCTCATAATATTTGAGCACCGCCGGAATGACGCCCGCCGCACCATTGGTAGGTGCGGTCACGACACGGCCACCGGCGGCATTTTCCTCGTTCACGGCAAGCGCCCACAGGCTGACCCATTCGAACACCGTCGACGGATCGCTGCGCGGGCCGCGGGCGAGCAAGCGTTCGTGCAGGCATTTCGCCCGCCTCTTCACATTCAGCCCGCCCGGCAGGACGCCGTCATTGGCCATGCCCCGCGCCACGCAGTCCAGCATCGCGGTGCGCACGGCGTCGATGAAGGCATGGGTTTCATGGCGATCGCGCCAGGCCGCCTCATTGGCTTCGACAATGGCGCCGAAATTCAGGCCCGTCGCCTCCCCCAGCGCCAGCAACTCTTCGCCCGAGGCAAAGGGATAGGTCAGGGTAAAATTCGCCCGCACCGCTTCGGCCCCCTCGCGCGATATTGCGCCGCCGCCGATCGAGAAATAGGTTTCGGTATATTCCGACCCGTCGCCATAGGTCGCAGTAAACCGCATTGCATTGGCGTGACCCGGCAGAAACTCCCCCTTGCGGAACAGCAGGTGGTGCGTTTCGACAAAGGGGATATCCACACGGCCCGCCAGCCGGAGCCGGTCGTTCTGGCGAATATCGGCGACAAGGCCCGCAATCGCGTCGGGGCATACGCCTTCGGGGCTGTGCCCGGCCAGCCCCAGCAGAATCGCCGTATCGGTCGCATGGCCATGCCCTGTCAGCGCCAGCGATCCATAAAGCGCGCAGACCACCTGCCCCACATCGGGCCGCTCCAGCGCACGTTCCGCAAAATCCCGCGCCGCGCGCATCGGCCCTACGGTATGCGAACTCGATGGCCCGATACCGATGGTGAACAAATCCGTGATGCTGAAATTTTGGGTCATCTGACGCTACGGCATGTAGAGCAGATGGTTGCAATTGCAATTATAAATGGTGCCCCCCGGACGGACGCAGTCCGGCCATCGACGAAAGCGGGGCAGTATCTGAACGGAGAGAAGATGGTGCCCCAGGCCCGACTCGAACGGGCACTCCTTTCGGAACAGGATTTTGAGTCCAGCGCGTCTACCAATTCCACCACTGGGGCACAGCTTGTCGGGGCGGACCCTTCAAAGCGGAGGCCCCTCTAACCGAGCCTCCGTCCGGATGCAAGTGCATCCTTATTTCTTTAATTCCTTGGCCAGGGTCTTGTGCGTCGCCTTGCCATAAGGCGCCTTGAAGCCGCCAATGCCCGCGACATCAACGCCCGTCTGGCGATAGACGGCGCGCATATGGCTGAAGGTTTTGAAGCCGTCCTGCCCATGGTAATTGCCCATGCCCGACGGCCCGATACCGCCAAAGGGCAGGTCTTCCATCGCATTGTGGAAGACCACATCATTCACCGTCACACCGCCGGAAATGGTGCGTGACAGGACGCGCTCTTCCTCTGCCTTGTCGCTGCCGAAATAATAAAGGCCGAGCGGCCGGTCATGGGCGTTCACATAATCAATGGCCTCGTCCATCGACGAATAGGTCATCACCGGCAGGATCGGGCCGAAGATTTCCTCCTGCATCACCTTCATTTCGTCGGTCACGTTGCGAACAATGGTCAGCGGCATCTTGTTGCCATTGGACGATGCAAAATCTTCCCCGGCAGGGTTCACCTCGATCAGTTCCGCGCCTTTGTCCCGCGCATCGGCAAGATAGCCCTGCAACCGCTCATAATTGCGGCCATTCACGACCGAGGTGTAATCGTCATTGTGCAGCAGCTTGGGATATTGTGCCGCCACACCCGCTTTCACCGCATCGATCACATCGGTTTCCTGATCCGAAGGCACGAGCAGATAATCGGGCGCAAGGCAGATTTGCCCTGCGTTCATCATCTTGCCCAGCGCGATGCGTTCGCCCGCCTTTTTCTTGTCGGCGCTGCGGCCAACGATGGTCGGTGACTTGCCGCCAAGCTCCAGCGTCACCGGCACCAGATTGTCCGCCGCCGCGCGCATGATATGCCGGCCGACGCCCGTCGCGCCGGTGAAGATCATATGGTCGAACGCCAGTTTGGAAAAGGCCATGCCGACTTCGGCATCGCCGGTGAAGACGGCCATTTCCTCTTCGGCGAAATATTTGGGCACGATTTCCTCAAACAGGGCCGATACCCGCTCGGTATATTCGGATGGCTTGATCATTGCGCGGTTGCCCGCGGCAAGGATGCCGGCCATCGGCACCATCACCATGCCCACGGGGAAGTTCCACGGGGCAACGACACCGACCACGCCCTTGGGCTGATAGATCACCTCCGCCTTCGCACCCAGCAGGCCGAGCGGAAAGGTCGGCTTGCGCTTTTCACCCCTGGCCCAGCTTTCAAAATGCTTCTTCGCATGCTTCATCGCGCTGACCGAAGGCATGATGTCGGTCATCAGCGTCTGTTCACGGCTGCGGTGGCCAAAATCGGCGGAGACGGCCTTTGCGAAATCCTCCGCATGGTCGATCAGCAACGCAATCGCCCGGTCAATACGGTCGCGGCGCACCGACAGCGGCTCGGGCAACGCCGCGGTGAAGCTCGCACGCTGCTTTTCCAATATGGCCTGCATGGACTTGGTCATCACTCTCTCCTCGATCAGGTTCCGCTGTTAATCGATTGATTAACGGCAAGGCAGGAGAATGCAACGGATTAGAACCTATTTTGGCGCGAGCAATCCGACCCGTCCGGCGGCCACAACACTGGAGAGTAAATAGCCGCCCGAAAACAGGGCAATAATCGCGGTCGGCGTCGGAGCCGGGGCAAGCCCGGTCATCGCAAGACAGCCCCATGGGACAAGTACAAGCCACAAACCGCAAAAGCAGATATAGCTGGCATCAAGAGACAGCTTCATCATCATCTCGTCGTAAAGATGATGGTCGCGGATCCAGATGGCGGCAGCAAACACCAGAGAAAGCAACATCGCCCCTGCCCCCATCCAGGCCGGTATCATGTTGCCTTCACCGGCCACAACCAGAATGATCTGCGCGGCACCGAATGTCAGAAGCGTAAGGCTGGAGCTCAGCAATAATCGCCGCTGTTCGCGCAAGTCTTCCTCATCGCTGACGTTCAGCATCTTCGCACCCATTTTCGGTACGAGGCTGCCCGCCAGTACGATCAGGCCGGTCATCACATAAATAAAGCCTATCGCCGCCAATATCAGCCGGTCCGTACCCAAAGTGTTGAGCGCGAGAACATGGTTGAGCGCGATCATGCCGGTTCCACCTGCAATCCCGCCGCCAATCATCTGCAGCATAAACTTTTTAGCTTTGCCTGGCTCAGCCATCATTTCTCCAGTCATTCTGCGTCCTCCTGCGGTTGCCAATGGTCAATGAAAATGTCGCTTACGGGCATCCCGAACAGTTTCGACATGCGCAGCGCGAGCGGAAGGCTGGGGTCATATTTGTCGGTTTCGACCGCGTTGATCGTCTGCCGCGAAACACCCAGTTTGCGCGCCAGCTCACCCTGACTCCAGCCCTTGGCCTCACGAATTTCCCGTAATCGACTTTCCAATTCACCAGCCCTTCCTGTAAAGAGCTCTTTACAGGACATGAGCCGGCCTGTCAAGAGCTCTTTACAGGGCCCTTTTGCACCAAGGCGCATTGCAAGCAGGGGGCGTAGCATTTATGAAAGCGCCAGCTTCTCTCTCCAAAAAAGGATTCTGCCATGTCCACCGATCCCGTCGTCATCCTGTCTTATGCCCGCACGCCCATGGGCGGTATGCAGGGCGTGCTTGCCGATGTGGCCGCGACCGATCTGGGTGCGACCGCGGTCAAGGCTGCTGTGGAGCGTGCCGGTGTCGACGGCGCGGATATTGAGCGTATCTATATGGGCTGTGTCCTGCCCGCCGGACTGGGCCAGGCGCCCGCACGCCAGGCGGCGCTGAAGGCCGGTCTTCCCAAGTCGGTTCAGGCCACCACCGTCAACAAGGTGTGCGGATCAGGTATGCAGACCGTCATCATGGGCAGCGAAGCCCTCGCCGCAGGATCGGTCGACTATGTTATCGCCGGCGGCATGGAAAGCATGACCAACGCCCCCTATCTGCTGAAAAAGCACCGCAGCGGCGCGCGCATCGGCCATGACACCGCCTATGACCATATGTTTCTGGATGGCCTTGAAGATGCCTATGAAGCCGGCCGCGCCATGGGCACCTTCGCGCAGGACACCGCCAACGAATATCAACTGACGCGTGAGGCGCAGGACAGTTACGCGATTGAATCGCTCCGCCGGTCGCAGGCGGCAATCGCCGATGGCGCGTTCAAGGACGAAATCGTCGCGGTTACCGTTGCCACCCGTAAGGGCGATGTTGTGGTCGATACCGACGAGCAGCCCGGCAAGGGCATGCCCGACAAGATCCCGGGCCTGCGTCCCGCCTTTGCCAAGGACGGCACCATCACCGCTGCGACTAGCTCGTCCATCTCCGACGGTGCCGCCGCCCTCGTCCTGACACGCCAGTCCGTGGCTGAGGCAAAGGGGCAGACCCCTGTCGCCCGCATCGTTGCCCATGCCGCCCATGCACAGGAACCGGCCGCCTTCACCACGGCCCCTGTTGGCGCGATCACCAAATGCCTTGAAAAGGCCGGATGGACGGTCACCGATGTTGACCTGTTCGAAGTCAACGAAGCGTTCGCCTGCGTCGCGATGTTCGCGATGCACGACCTTGGCATTCCGCATGACAAGATCAACGTCCATGGCGGCGCAACCGCACTGGGCCATCCGATCGGTGCATCGGGCGCACGCATCATCACGACGCTGATCGCCGCGCTGAAGCGGCATGGCAAGAAGCGCGGCGTCGCATCGCTCTGCATCGGCGGTGGCGAAGGTACGGCTCTGGCCGTCGAACTGATCTGATACAATTTGCGACACTAATATCCTGATTCTGAACGGCTTGTTTTCGAGCCGTTCAAACGCTGTCTCCTAAAAAGGGAACAACAGACGCCGAAAGGGGTTTGTTGTTTTCAAGGAGACAGACAATGAAGAATAAGATCTTGATATCGCTCGCAGCTGTCGCCGCCACCCTCTCCCCCATGGCGGCGCAGGCCCAGACGCGCGAACTGCAACGTGACCGGCAGGACATTCGCGAAGAAAAGCGTGAACTGGAACAGGCCAAGCGTTACGGTGACCGCGGCGACATCCGTGAGGAACGCCGCGAATATCGCGACGCGAAGCGGGAATATCGCGAAGACTGGCGCGACTATCGCCAGAAGAATCGCGATGTCTTTCGCGGAAGCCGGTTCAATGCACCATTTCGTTACCGCGCCTTTAGCGACGGCGTCAGCATAGGGTCATCCTATTACGCGCCGCGTTACCGGGTCAGTAACTACCAGAATTATCGACTGCCGCGCCCCGGCCGTTACCAGACCTATGTGCGCCATTATAATGACGTGCTGCTGGTAAATGTCCGCACGGGACGCGTCGTTCGCGCCTATCGCGGTTTTTACTGGTAACATTTCATCCTCCCGGGATGTTGCCGGTAAAGCTGGGCCGTCGGAGCAATCCGGCGGCCCTTTGCTTTTGGGGCAAGGCGCGCTACCCAAGGTGCCATGAACATAGTTTTTGTCCTTTTCGATAATGTCACCCAGCTCGACTTTGCAGGACCGGTACAGTTCCTGTCTCGCTTACCGGGTTCCACCGTCCAGATTGTCAGCAAGGATGGCGGGCCTGTGACAACCGACTGCGGTTTTTCGATTCTCCCCAATGCGAGCTTTGCCGACTGCGGTCCGGCGGACATATTATGTGTACCCGGCGGGCATGGCGTGCGTCAGGCCGTCGGCGACGCTGCGCTGGTCGAATTTGTCCGGCAGCAGGGTGCGCAGGCCAAATGGGTCACCAGTGTGTGCACAGGTGCCTTCATTCTGGGCGTGGCGGGGCTGCTTCAGGGCCGGCAAGCGACCTGCCATTGGGCCTATACCCAATTGCTGCCGCTGGTGGGCGCGACACATAAGGCAGCGCGTGTGGTGCGCGACGGCAATGTCGTGACGGCAGGCGGTGTGACATCCGGCATCGATTTCGCACTTGAACTGATCGCGCTGATTGCCGGTGAAGATGTCGCCCGCACGGTGCAACTCTCCCTCGAATATGACCCCGCACCGCCTTTTGAAGGCGGCACCCCCGAAACCACATCGCCCGACATCCTGCACAACCTGCGCGCCCGCGTCTACGACAAAGCCGCCGTCCAGTTGGAAGAGGCCTTGAGGGATGGCGGGGTCAAGCTGACCGGCGCATAGCGCGCACCGTCATAGAAATTACACACCGTCACCCTGAACTTGTTTCAGGGTCCATCGTGCAGCGTCGACCTGAGGGCGAAAGATCGAGCAACCGTGCGTTCCGGTTTGGCTTACCACGACATGTGCGGGACAGGGCGGATAGATAGACCCTGAAACAAGTTCAGGGTGACGGCTTTCACGGTTGCGTTCTACGGGGACTGTCCCCTTGGGAACTCCCCCAACATTCACAACTTAACCGCCCGCTTAAATTCCCTCTGGACGAACCCGCTCCGCGCGCATAGCGTCCGGAGTCGGGAGAGACATTATGATCAAAAAGCTTGGGCTGGTTGCCGCTGCGGCGGCGCTAATGGTGATGACGGGTTCGTGCCAGAATAAGGACGGACCAACCGACGTCCCCGGTTTTGCCGCCATTGACGGCGAATATCTGAAAACCGGCGGGGATGGTTCCAACTGGGCCATGACCGGCTTTAGTTATAACGAACAACGCCACAGCCCGCTGACACAGATCAATGCAGATAATGTGAAAGATCTGGGCATTGCCTGGTTTGCCGATCTGCCCGATGCGCGCGGACAGGAAGCGACACCGGTTGTGGTCGATGGCAAGATGTTCGTGTCGACCGCATGGTCCAAAGTGCTCGCTTTTGATGCCAAGACCGGAAAGCCGTTATGGAGCTTTGATCCCGAAGTCGACAAGGCGCGCGGGGTGAAGGCCTGCTGCGATGTCGTCAACCGCGGCGTCGCCTTCTGGAAAGGCAGCGTCTTTGTCGGCACGATTGACGGCCGTCTGATTTCGCTCGATGCGTCAACCGGCAAACAATTGTGGAGCGCACAGACGCTTGATCCCAAATCAAACGGCACCATCACCGGCGTTCCAAGGGTCGTCAAAGACAAGGTGGTCATTGGCTTTGGCGGTGCGGAATTTGGCGCGCGCGGCTATGTCACCGCCTATGACGCCGACACCGGCAAACAGGTCTGGCGTTTCTACACCACACCCAATCCCAAAGGCGAACCCGACGGCGCGGCGAGCGACGAAATCCTGAAAACGTCAGCGATCAAGACATGGAGCGCCAAGCCCAAAAAGGGTGACTGGCGTGAAAGCGGCGGCGGCGGCACGGTATGGGACGCGATTGTCTATGACGCCGAACTGGACCAGCTTTATCTGGGCGTCGGCAATGGCAACCCGTGGAACCATGGCGTGCGGTCCAATGGCGAAGGGGACAATCTGTTCCTGTCATCCATCGTCGCCCTGAAACCCGATACCGGCGAATATGTCTGGCATTATCAGGAAACACCGGCGGAAAGCTGGGACTATACGGCGACACAGCCGATCATCCTCGCCACGGAAAAACGCGACGGCAAGGATGTGAAGGTTCTCTACCACGCGCCGAAAAACGGCTTTTTCTTCACCATCGACCGGGTGAGCGGAAAGATGCTGTCGGCAGATCCCTTTATCGACGGCATCACATGGGCCAAGGGCTATGACCTGAAAACCGGGCGGCCGATTGAAAATCCCGAAGCCCGCTATGAAAAGACGGGCAAGCTCTATCTGGCAAACCCGTCACCTCTTGGCGCGCATAACTGGCATCCGATGAGCTATAATCCGGCAACGGGCCTCGTCTACATTCCGGCGCTTTATATCGGGGGTGCCTATATGCCGCCGGCGGCGCCCAATGAACAGGAACGCAAACCGCTGGGCTTCAACACCGGCGGCGCGATGGCAACCGCCGATCTGCCCGACGATGTCAATTTCGTAAAAGCCGTCAAGGCGGCCATCACCGGCAAGCTGGTCGCTTTTGACCCCAGGACGGGTAAGGCCAAATGGACCGTCGACCATCCCGCATCCTGGAATGGCGGCACCATGACGACGGCAGGCAATCTGGTGTTCCAGGGCACGGCCATGGGCGAATTCAGGGCCTATGCAGCCGACAGCGGAAAGCAATTGCTCAACCTCAATGTGCAATCGGGTGTGCTTTCGGGTGCATCGACCTATATGGTCGATGGCGAACAATATGTCGCCTTCCTGACCAGCAAGGGCGGGGCATTCCCGCTTGTGATCGGCTATGCAGGGGCCACCAGCTCGGCCATACCCAATATACCGCGGCTGATCGTGCTGAAACTGGGCGGCAAGGTCGCCCTGCCCGCGCTGCCCGAAACGCCGCCCTATGTGTGGGACCCGCCGGCGAAATTCGGAACGGCTGCGGATATCGCCGCCGGGCAATCCAACTTCCAGCGCTATTGCCTTGTGTGCCATGGGCCGGGTGCGGTCGGGAACGGTGTGTTGCCCGACCTGCGTAAGTCGGCGGCGATTGCCGATGCCGGTACGTGGAAATCGGTGGTCATCGACGGCGTGCTGAAAGGCAATGGCATGGTCAGCTTCGCCGCGGTCCTCACGCCCAAGGAAGCCGACCAGGTGCGCGCCTATGTCGTCACCCGCGCGCACTATGGCAAGGAACATGACGCTGCTTTGGTCGGGGGTGGAAAGCCCGCGCGATAGGCGCTTGTAATGTAGGATCGGATCGGCTGGACTGGGCGGGGACGGTGCAAACCGCCCAGTGGCTTTTGCGAGCGCGGGACAGGCCCAAAAAATTTTTGCCTTGTGCAAAAAAGTGCGCGTAAGCTTCAGCCGGGTTAACAAACGGGGCAGTGCCGCAAAACTGCTGCCCATGAATCGCACATCTGCCTAAATTTTAGGCAGTCCATTTGCCCGATTTCAAACCAGAATCGCGCAAATCCGTCCATCCCAACTGGCACGATCCTTGATAAACAATTGCCATAATCCGAGCGCGGTTTTCTACGCCGTCCGCGCCAATAAGGGGAAAGTCATGAAGAAGATCGAAGCGATCATCAAACCGTTCAAGCTGGACGAAGTGAAAGAAGCACTTCACGAAGTTGGCGTCTCAGGCATCACTGTTACAGAAGCCAAAGGTTTCGGCCGCCAGAAAGGCCACACTGAACTCTATCGCGGCGCCGAATATGTCGTCGACTTTCTACCCAAGGTAAAATTGGAAGTAGTCGTCGAAGATGGTCTTGCCGACCGCGTGGTAGAGGCCATCGCCGCAGCCGCCCAGACTGGTCGCATCGGTGACGGCAAGATTTTCGTCATCCCCGTCGAAACCGCTCTGCGTATCCGCACCGGTGAGCGCGACAACGATGCCGTCTAAAAAATCCAAATCGTCAAAAAAAGACAAGTCAAAGAAGGAAAGCAACATGGGCACGACCGCCAAGGACATTATCAAACGTATTAAGGACGAAGAAATCGAGTGGGTCGATGTCCGCTTCACCGACCCCAAGGGCAAGTGGCAGCATCTGACAATGTGCGCCGGCGTCATTGGCGAAGACGAACTCGAAGACGGTTTGATGTTTGACGGATCGTCTATCGAAGGCTGGAAAGCCATCAACGAATCCGACATGATCCTGAAGCCCGACCTCGACGCCGTTTATGTCGATCCCTTCTCGGCCACGCCGATGATGATCATCTTCTGCGATATTGTCGAACCGTCGACCGGCGAACTGTACAGCCGCGATCCGCGTTCGACCGCAAAGCGCGCCGAAGCCTATCTGAAGACCACCGGCATCGGTGACACCGTTTATGTCGGCCCGGAAGCCGAATTTTTCATGTTTGACGATGTGCGCTTCGAAAACAGCTACAACACGTCTTACTACAAGATCGACGATATCGAACTGCCGACCAACAGCGGCACGAAATATGAAAGCGGCAATATGGGCCACCGTCCCCGTGCGAAGGGCGGTTACTTCCCCGTTGCGCCGGTTGACAGCTGCATGGACATCCGCGGCGAAATGGTTTCGACCATGCTCGAAATGGGCCTGCCCTGCGACAAGCACCACCATGAAGTGGCCTCGGCCCAGCATGAGCTTGGCCTGACCTTCGGCACGCTGACACAAACCGCCGACCGTATGCAGATCTACAAATATGTCGTGCATCAGGTTGCCCATGCCTATGGCAAGACCGCAACCTTCATGCCGAAGCCGATCAAGGAAGATAATGGTTCGGGCATGCACACCCACCTGTCGATCTGGAACGGCAAGACGCCATTGTTTGCAGGTGATGGCTATGCCGGTCTTTCGGAAATGTGCCTCTATTTCATCGGCGGCATCATCAAGCATGCCAAGTCGGTGAACGCCTTCACCAACCCCACGACCAACAGCTACAAGCGTCTGGTTCCGGGTTATGAAGCGCCTGTCTTGCTTGCCTATTCGGCACGCAACCGTTCGGCATCGTGCCGCATTCCTTATGGCGCAGGCGCAAAAGCAAAGCGCGTGGAAGTCCGCTTCCCCGACGCGATGGCGAACCCGTATCTCGCTTATGCGGCGCTGTTCATGGCCGGCCTCGACGGCATCCAGAACAAGATTCATCCGGGCGAAGCCATGGACAAGAATCTGTACGATCTGCCGCCTGCCGAACTGGCCGAAGTGCCGACCGTCTGCGGTTCGTTGCGCGAAGCCCTGGAAAGCCTCGCTGCGGACCATGACTATCTGCTCAAGGGTGACGTATTCACCAAGGACCAGATCGAAGCCTATATCGAACTCAAGATGGAAGACGTCGCCCGTTGGGAAATGACGCCTTCGCCGGTCGAGTTCGACATGTATTACAGCTACTGATCGAACGCATCCGATCGATAGCTGCAGGCCCGGCGGTTGGGGGACCGCCGGGCCTTTTTGCGCTCTTGCGCCTTGGTACAAAGCAGGGCAATCCTATCGCATCCCCAGCCGGAGCACAGAATGAAACCCCTCCATTATCTCAGCGCCCTCGCAATCCTAGCCTTCGCCACCACCCCCGCCTCGGCCCAGCTTTCAAAACCGGAAGCAACGATGGTGAAAACTGTCGACGCCGAATATGAACGCTCCGTGGCCCTGCTCGAAAAGCTGGTAAACCAGAACAGCGGAACAATGAACTTTGCTGGCGTAAAGGCAGTGTCGGAAATGATGCGTGCCGAACTGGAACCGTTGGGCTTCACGGTCGAATGGATCGATATGGCAAAGGCAAAACGGTCCGGCCATCTGGTGGCTAAAAAGTCAGGAAAAAGGGGTGCGAAAAAGCTGCTGCTGATCGCGCATCTCGACACCGTATTCGAACCCGACAGCCCGTTTCAGAAATTTGTCAGAAAAGGCCAGGAAGCCGAAGGACCGGGCGCGGGCGATGATAAGGGAGGCATGGTCGTGATCGTGGCCGCACTGCGCGCCATGCAGGCAGCAGGAACTCTCAAAGACGCCTCGATCGAGATCCACATGACCGGTGACGAGGAAGACTCGGGCGATCCCATCGAAGTGACCCGGGCGCCATTGATCGCAGCAGGTAAGGTTGCTGATGTCGCGCTCGACTTCGAAGGGCTCTCGATAGAAAATGGAAAAGACATGGGCGTCATTGCCCGCCGTTCATCAAACAGCTGGAAATTGGAGGTGACGGGCGTAACCGGCCACAGCTCCCTGATATTTGACGGGACTTATGGTGACGGTGCGGCATTTGAACTGGCGCGCATACTCCACCGCTTCCGTACCGAACTACCGGAACCGAATCTGACCTTTAACGTCGGCCTTATTGCCGCCGGGCAAGAGGCCGTTGTGGACGGAGACGGAGTGCGGGCGGTTGCCAAGGGCAAAACAAATATCATCCCCGGCGTTGCATTGGCTCGCGGCGATTTCCGCACCCTGTCCGAAGACCAAAGCGCGCGTGTTCGGGCAAAGATGGTTGAAATAGTCGCTGCATCCGCCCCCAAGACATCGGCAAAGATCAGCTTCGATCCCGGCAGCTATCCCGCCATGGCGCCAACCGAGGGAAACAAGGCGCTGCTGGGTAAGTTGAACGCAGTCAACCGTGATCTGGGGCTTGGCGAGCAAGCGCCGCTAGATCCGCTCAAAAGGGGAGCCGGGGATATCAGTTTTGTGGCCAACGATGTTGACGGACTTGTCGGCCTTGGCACTTACAGCCGGGGTGACCATGCGCCGGGCGAAACAGTCGATCTGGACAGCATAAAGCGACAGGCCAAACGCGCCGCCATATTGATGACCCGCCTGTCACGCGAAAAGGCGCAGTAGGTCCTGGGCCATATGGCGTTGCTGGACGGGCTTTCCTTTGGATGGCGTACCGCCCTTCTCCTCGTCATGTTCATTCAGCTCTTGTTGCTGGCCCTGTCTTTGACACGGGCGCTGCAAAACAGGATCGCAAATCGTACAATGGCGGTGTTGCTGTTGGTGCTGGCGGGCATTCTGATTCCGTGGATGATCGGCTTTGCAGGCTTTTACGACAAGTGGATGTGGCTGACATTCGCGCCGTTCCAGATCAGCCTTGCCGTCGCACCGCTGTTTTACCTTTATGCTCATGCCATTGTTACCGGGCAATGGTCTGACAAAGGTTATTGGCATCTGGCGCCGGCCGCACTTCAGTTTTTCATCTACACCGCCAGCTTCCTGTTGCCCTTTACATTGAAAATGCAGTGGGCGGATCTGGCGGCACCTGCGTTTACCTGGATCACCAGTATCGGCATTATGGTGGGCCTCGCTTATTATTGCTACGCCAGCTTGCGCCTCCTGCAACATTATCGGGCTGCCCTTGCTGCGGCCCGCTCCGATGGTCATCGCTATGCCGCATTATGGTTGGGCAATGCTATTTTTGCGCTAGCGCTGCTTCTGCTGATCTGGACGAGTTTTCTGGTGTGGGACCTGCTCTCGCCCTTGGGATATAGCGGCCTGATGTGGCTCTATGTCGCCATTGGCGCATTTGCGCTTTACCTCGGCATCGAGGCATGGCGGCATGCGACCCTCGCTTTCCCCCCGATCGACAGTCTTAAAGCCGTCGCCGATACGCTTCCGCCCCCACGCGACTGGATCGAACTTGGCAAACTTTGGGCCGAAAAAGTAAAGGCAGAGGACTGGGCGGCCGATCCCGATTTGTCACTCGCCACGCTGGCACGAAAGCTGGGAACCAACAGTGGCCATTTGTCCCGGGCCATAAATGAAGGACTTGGCGTCAACTTTGCCACCTTCGTCAACGATTTACGGGCACGCAGCGTGGCCGCAATGATGATGCAAGGTCGTCAGGATGATTTGCTCGATCTGGCGCTGGAGGCGGGTTTCAGTTCCAAGGCGAGTTTTAACCGGGCTTTTGCCGCAACCTTTGGCACAACGCCATCGCAATGGCGCAAGCGGCAGGTCTCAAATCATGAATAAATGAAGGATTCAGGATTCTGAGGCGAATAGCGGGAGAGGAATTGCGAAACAGGATTGTCCATTCGCTGAGAGGATCTTCCTATGTTGAACCGTCGCCACTTTCTCGCGCAAGGTGCAGGCGCCGCTATAGCAACCGCAGCTGCCTTCCCAAACCCTGTGCAAGCTGCCAGCCCTCCGTCCACACCAGGTGATATAGCGCTGGTCCGGGAAATCATAAGCACACTCCACCCGGGCCTCTACAGGTACAATAGCCCGAAGGCGATTGAGCAGGCCTTAAACAATCTTGAGAAGATTTGGTCTGACCTGCCCGACTTGTCTTCGCGTTATCTGAACCTTTCGCGTTTTCTGGCAATGATCAAATGCGGGCATAGCTACGCCAATTTTTTCAACCAGACAAAACAGGTGAAGGCCGATCTGTTTGACCGGCGTACCCGGCTGCCTTTTGCGTTCAGATGGATTGGCAATCAGATGGTGGTGACTGAGGACCAGAGCGGCACAAACAGCCTGCCGCGCGGTACCGTCGTAAAGGAAGTCAACGGCATTGATAGCAAGGCCATGCTCGCGCGATTGCTCCCCTATGTCCGCGCGGACGGCAATAATGACGCGAAGCGCCGAGCATTGTTGTCGATGACAGGTAGCGACGAGTTAGAGACGTTTGATATCTTTCACGGCCTGATCTTCGGTGCTCCGGGCAGCAGCAAGGGAGAGCCCAAAGAAGGCTCTCATCGTCTGCGGATGCGTTTGCCAGGTTCAACGTCTGATGTTTGGGTGGATTTGCCAGCTCTGACTCTTTCAGAACGGCAAGCATATTACAAAGCGCCGAACTATCGTGGCGACACCCCGGTGTGGGAATGGACAATGCGTCCCGATGGCATTGCTGTTCTCAAAATGGATGGATGGGCGCTCTACAACAGTACATGGAAATGGGAAGCTTGGCTGAACGACCGGCTGGACAGCCTATCCGGCGCAAAGGGTCTGATTGTCGATATACGGGAAAATGAAGGCGGGCTTGATTGTGGTGATATCCTGCTTTCCCGGCTGGCCGGTAAGGACATCATCAGACCGCGGGCTGACCGCCTTGTCCGTTATCAGAAGACCCCCGAGCATCTGAACCGCTATCTGGATACATGGGATGATAGCTTCCGGAATTGGGGCGATCAGATCGAGCCGTTTAACGATCGCTTTTACAAATTGAAGAGGTGGGAGGACGATGGAATATTGCCAGCCAGAAGCCCGAGAGTCACCACGCCGATGGCGGTGCTGACGAGCGCTCAAAACAGCAGCGCGACATTCCAGTTCGCATCACTAACCAAGCAACTCGGCCTCGGAACTTTGGTAGGTGAAGCAACGGGCGGAAACCAGCGGGGCATAAATGGCGGTGCCTTTTTCTTCGCCCGTCTGCCGGAAACCGGGATTGAATTTGATGTGCCGCTGATCGGCTACTTCCCGCAGGCTCCGATGCCTGATGCGGGCATATCCCCGGACATTGGGGTCCCCCTGACCGCAAAGGCATTCGCAGAAGGTGTTGATAATCAGTTCAATGCGGCCGTCCACCATCTGTTACGCCGCGCATAAAAAAGGCGGCACCTTTCGGCACCGCCCTTTCCATGTCGATTATGCTGTATCGCGGAGGACTACCGGCCCTCGCGCGCTGCCTTGCCAAAGACGCGATATTGTTCGTTGCCGACAAATCCGAATTTGGTGATCCCGCTGCGCTTAACAGCAACCAGTGCCTTATCGACCGTATCATAGGGTGCGGTCGGAGCTGGCTGGAACTGGAGTTCCGGTTCGGGGTTCATAGAAGTTGTCCGAACCAGAAACTGCTCCATCTGCTGCAGCGTAACCGGCGTACCGTTCCACTGGATCGTGCTGTCCGGAAGAATGATGATCTTGTTGATTACAGGATCAATCGGAACTTCAGGTGGAGGCTGATTGGGATCGTTGACCGGAAGGTCGATGTTTACGGCGTGCGAAACCGGGGGGATGGTGATCATCAGCATGATGAGGAGAACGAGCATGACGTCGATCAACGGCGTCGTGTTCATTTCCATCATCGGCTGGCCATCATCTTTACCGCCACTCATTGCCATGATGATTGCTCCTTAGAAATACTTACTGCACGTTCGCGGTTTCGAACGGCGATGAAATGAAGCCAACACGGGCAAAACCAGCCATCTGCATGGTGTAAATTGCACCACCGATGCACCGATAAGGTGTGTTGATATCACCACGAATATGCGCTTCGGGCAGCATCTCAGGGTCGATCAAGCCAGCCTTGGCTGCCTCTTCGCCACCCAGTTTTTCAAACTCGGCTTTCAAATGCTTCGCTGCACGATCCACCAACTCGGTCGAATCTACTGGCGTTACGTTCCAGTAAATGCGGCATTCGCCATTGGGATTTGCACCCTCATAAGCGGGGTCACCCGGATCACGACCAGCCGTGTCAGTCGTCGTCACCGACAGCAACACGTTTTCACGCTTTGCCTTGGTAGGTTCAAACTTCACGACGGGGATATCCATTTTCACCGTCTGGATAGCGACCGGAATAGCGATAAGGAAAACGATGAGGAGCACCAGCATGACGTCGACGAGCGGCGTCGTGTTGATGTCAGACATTGGCGTGTCTTCGCCGCCGCCTCCTGAACTGATTGCCATTGGCCAATCCTCTCTAAATAAATTGGGTCAAAATCGAGAGCCGGAAAATCCGGCGGACGGGCTGTGCCGAAACACAGCCCTAACCCAATCTTACTTCTTTACCGCGCCGGCAGGTGCAGGCTTGCCAGCAGGTGCAGCAGCCGGAACAGCAGGCTTCACGCGGCCACCCGACGAAATGTAACCAAGTACATCGTTCGAGAAGGTCGACAAGCTACGAGCGATCGTCTTGTTACGAGCCTGCAGCCAGTTATAGGCCAGAACCGCAGGAACAGCAACGAACAGACCAATTGCGGTCATGATCAGAGCTTCACCAACCGGACCGGCAATCTTGCCGATGTCGGCCTGTCCGGCGATACCGATCTTGATCAGTGCCGAATAAATACCGATAACCGTACCCAGCAGACCAACGAACGGAGCGGTAGCACCCACGGTTGCCAGGAAAGGCAGACCGCTGGCCAGCTTGTTGTTGATCGATTCTTCCGAACGGGCCATCGCGCCATGCAACCAGTCATGTGCTTCGACCGGATCGGTCAGCAGGCTGTGCTGCTTCTGGGCTTCGATACCGTCGTCGACGACTTGACGGAATGCACTGTTCTTGTCGAGCTTTGCAGCGCCTTCTTCAAGCGTATTAGCGCGCCAGAACTGCGCACGAACCTGCTTAGCCTGGTTCAAAACCTTCTGCTGTTCGAACAGCTTGGTGAACATGATGTAGAACGAGAAAACCGACATGATAACCATCACCGAGAAAATCGCGATGGAGATCGGTCCGCCTTCTTTAAGTGCGGGAATAAGACCGAACTGGGCAGCGGCCTCAGGAGCTGCGGCACCAGCCGCCGTTAGAAACAAAATCGACATTTTAACTACCTCTCAGAAAAATTTACGTTGCTAGCAAAAAGGCCCGGCGCGAAGGCTCCCCCTTTGCCGGGCCATAGATTTATTTCGGTATCTGCCACCGGACGCGATTCGAATAAGTACCGGTAGTGGGGTTACCACTGCCATCCAGGGCCGGATCGAAACGTGCACGACGCGTGACGTTGCTGCAGGTCGCCTGATCAAGATCGGCATGACCGCTGGATGATGTAATCTGGCAATCGGTGACCCGACCATTGGGGCCAACCGTAACACGGAAGCCTGTGGTACCTTCACGCTCTTGCTGCAATGCCCGCGACGGATAGTCGTTGGTATTGGCCCAGTTACCCGGGTTGCCCTTCGGGATCGGATTAGGCCGCTTCGCCACGGGTGGCGGAGGCGGGGGTGGAGCCGATGGTGCAGGCGGCGCAGCCGTCGGTACGATCGGCGCAGCCGGAGGTGGTGTATCTACCGTCCGCACTGTAGGCGGCGGTGTTACTGTCACAACCATTGGCGGAGGAGAGACAACCGGAGGCTCAATCTGCTTCTCAGGCTCTGGTGGTGGCTCTTCTTCTTCTGGTGGCTCTTCTTCTTTCACGTCGACGACGGTCATTTTTTCCTTGATAGCGACGACCGCATCATAGGCGAGGCCAGTCACCAAGGCATAACCGAGGAACGCGTGAAGAAGGATAACAATGATGACAGAAACCAAACGGTTTGTGCTCATCCCATCTTGATCAGCATATGCCATGCGGAAACAACTCTCCTACCTTCAAAACAAAAAAAGCATTCGGGTCCGCACGTTCTAAAGATGCGACCGAAATACCCCCGCGATATCGAAATATTATCTTTTTTAAACTTCGATTCACCGGAGCAATAGCCAAGGCCTTCGGGCCTAGCAACACGGATTCTGCGATTCAGACGCAATTCATGTATAGCGCTTTCATATGGCACAGAACAGATATGGACCAAAGCTGTGCTTGGCGCTGCGGTCCGAAAGGGAATTGGAATGAAATTGTCGCCTCTGAAATATGTTTTTACCGCAATTTTGCTGGGATTTAGCGCGATCAGCACCGCTCAGACGAGTGAATCTCTGCCACCCGCTCTAGCGGTACCTGCTGAAAGTGCCAGCTATGCCGATGTTGCCGATTTAGTCGTTATTTCACCCCTAATCGTCGATGCCACGATCAAAAATTTACGTAAAATTGCGCCCGAACAGGCCGTCGGAGTGCCTGCAACGCTGCAACGTGTACTCGTCGAAGCGGATATTAGCGCTTTGATTCGCGGACAAGAAGGCGTGACCCCTCGGGTGCGCTTTTTGCTCGACGTGCCTAAGGATGCGAAGGGTAAACTCCCCAAGCTGAAGAAGCAGCGGCTGTTTTTGCTCGGGAGCACGGTAGCAGGCAGGCCGGGCGAAATCCGCCTGTCACGTCCTAATGCATTGGTGCAATGGAGCCCTGCCAACGATCAACTCGTGCGCGCCATTACGAAAGAAGCCGTCCAGCTCGATGCGCCCGAGCGCATTACCGGCATAACCAGCGCATTTTATAGCGCCGGAACAGTGCTGGGCGAAGGTGAGACGCAGATCTTCCTGAAAACCGCCAAGGATCAGCCCTTGTCGCTTTCTGTACTCAGCCGACCGGGAGAGGCCAAAAGATGGGCCGTATCAACAGCTGAGGTCATCGATGAATCGGCCACGGCCCCACAGAAATTCACGCTTCTTTGGTACCGCCTTGCGTGCGGATTGCCACGCGCACTTTCACCGGAGCTTGTTGAGGCCGCCGACAGCGATAATGCAGCACGTGCACAAGCCGACTATAAATATATATTGGACAGTTTGGGACCCTGCGGGCGGAAACGCTGAGCTGGCGTAATCAGGGCGCGTCATAGCGTGGCGCGGCCTCCGCGAGGACTAAGGTAAACCATTGCGCAGCATCGCTGAACTCCGCAACGGGAGTCCAGCCGCCAGCCCTCAATAAAATACGCAGACTGCGCAGGTCGAATTTATGGCTGTTTTCCGTATGAATGGATTCACCGGCGCGCATTTCGAAGTCATGGGCCGAAACCCTGAATTGCACGTCACGAACACATCGCAAATGCATCTCTATCCGCGCTTCACGATCATTCCATTCAACATGATGTTCAAAGGCGTCGATAGGAATGGTGCCGTCCAATTCCCTGTTGATACGCGTAAGTAGGTTCAGGTTGAATGCAGCCGTAACTCCTGCGGCATCCCGATAGGCAGGCAACAGAATATCGGTCGGCTTTATCCGGTCAAACCCGATCAAAAGACGCGCGCCCTGCCCCAGATGGTTTCGCATATGCCGCAAAAGGTCGACGCTGCTGCGCGGAACAAAATTACCGATGGTGGAACCCGGGAAAAAGCCGAGCCTTTCTTCACTTGGTTTCGTGGTCGGCAACCGCATGTCGGTCGAAAAATCTGCCTCGATGGGACAAATTGCCAGATCGGGAAATTGGCGCGCCAGTGCTTGCGCCGACGCCCTGAGATATTCGCCCGATATATCCACCGGGATATAAATGTCCGGATCTATGGCTTCCAGCAGCAAAGGGGTTTTCGTTGCGCTCCCTGCTCCAAATTCAACGACTGCCGAGCCGGCAGGGACGAGCGTGGCAAGTTCATCACGATGCTTTGCCAATAATTCAGTTTCGATGCGCGTCGGATAATATTCCGGCAGCCGGGTAATCTCGTCGAACAGATGTGATCCGTGTTTATCGTAAAACCATCGGGCCGGTATGGCTCGACGCGGTCCCCGCAGTCCATCCAGAACATCGGCGCGAAATTGTGGGTCAGCCTGCGGCCTTAAATCAGCTTCAGACATCGCGGGCCAGCCGCAATCCGGTGAATTGCCAACGCTGGTGCGGATAGAAAAAGTTACGGTAGCTCGCACGCACATGACCGCGTGGCGTCGCGCAACTGCCGCCACGCAGCACGAACTGTCCGCTCATAAACTTGCCGTTATACTCGCCAACTGCGCCAGCTGCCGCACGAAAGCCGGGATAGGGCCGATAGGCGCTACCTGTCCACTGCCAGACATTGCCAAACAGCGAATCCGCTCCATCTGCATTGGGTCGTACAGGACCAGCCGCATCCAGCTGGTTGCCTGCGCTCGCGTCCTCAGGCGCTGCGCACACTTCCCACTCCGCCTCGGTAGGTAATCGCGCCCCTGCCCAACTTGCATAAGCGTCAGCTTCGTAGAGACTGATATGGGTTACAGGCGCGCTGGGATCGACCGCGCGCAGCCCGTCCAGACCGAACGACAGCCATCGGCCATCCCGATCCTTCTGCCAATAAAGCGGTGCTTCTACACGCTCGCGCTGCACCCAGGCCCATCCATCGGACAGCCAGTGGCGCGGCTCTGTATAACCATTGTCGTCTATGAACTGCATCCAATCACCATTGGACACTGTTCGTGACGATAGCGCGAAAGGTTTCAAAAAAACTTCGTGACGCGGACCTTCACAGTCAAAGGCGAAATCCGACCCTGCATGCCCGATACTCTGAACCCCTGTCGGACCCGCCAGCCATTGTGCCGTCCGGGTCTGTTGGTCGGGGACTGCGCGCATTACCGGTTCCGGCCAATAGGCAGGGAAAGTGGGATTTTGCGCAAAAAGATGAAGAATATCGGTCAGCAGCAATTCCTGATGTTGTTGCTCATGCTGGATACCGAGCTCCACCAATTCCAATGCCGTTTCAGGTAAATTGTTCCAATGCGCGTCCAGAGCCGCTTCGACATGGGCGCGATATGTCTGCACGACGGTAAGTGACGGGCGTGTGATCAGACCTCGCGCAGCGCGTGCATGCCGCGCACCTTCGGCTTCATAATAGCTGTTGAACAGATAAGCGAAATCATCGTCAAAAGCTTTGTAGCCGGGAACATGATCCCGCAAAATGAAGGTTTCCAGGAACCATGTGACATGGGCCAGATGCCATTTCGCCGGGGAGGCATCGGGCATGGATTGCACCGTCGCATCCGCATCGGAAAGCGGCTTGACCAGATCGATCGTTAGTTTGCGTGCGGCCAAAAACCGGTCGCGAAGTGCCCGCGTCATCGCGACGCGCCCGGCACCCACATTACATCGCCATTTCGTGAGGCGTTGATCACGCGGCACAATACGAAAAGATAGTCCGACAACCGGTTTATATATTCCAGCGCATTAGGATTTATGGAGACGGATTGCGAAGCCGCCACCAGCGCCCGTTCGGCACGGCGCGAAATCGCCCGCGCCATATGCATATGCGCGGCGGGGATACTGCCGCCGGGGAGGATGAAGCTCGTCAAAGCCGGAAGTTCTTCATTCGCCCTGTCGATTGTGTCTTCTAACCATTTCACCTGAGCCGGAATGATCCGCAGTTCCATCGGCGAAGGCTCGAAACTCGAACCAGGCGTGGCAATATCCGCACCCAGATCGAAAAGATCATTCTGGATGCGACGCAGATCACGAACCAAAGCCGTCGCCTTTGGATCGGATTCCAGACATTCAACCGCAACACCTATCGCGCAATTGGCTTCGTCCACTTCGCCAATAGCATGTAAGCGGGCATCGGATTTGGAAATACGCGAACCGTCGACAAGGCCTGTGGTGCCATCATCGCCGGTCCGCGTGTAAATTTTGTTCAGTTTAACCATGTCAGATCACGCAATGCTTATTGCGCACCTGCCACCAGCAAAAGAACTACGACGAGCATGACCGTAATGGCCTGCCACTTCACGCGTGCAAACATCATCTTGTTTTGCATGGCGAGCGATTGCGGAATTCCGTCCTTGTCGAGTTCGGTCGGACGCATATTCGCAAATGCATGCAGGCCACGAATAAGCGCAAAAGCCACCGCACCTGCCGAGGCGATAATCAAGAGTACCAGCAAAATAGTCATCGGGAGAATGTCCTTATGGGGTTGATACCCCTGCCACCTATCTAGGCGCTCGACAGCGAAATGCCAAGCGGAAGCACCCCTTGACGCAAATTATCGATCAATAGCGGGCCATCCTGCCCGGCAAGCCGAAGTGCCGATAGCGGAGGGGAGGATTTGCTCTTCGCCAGTTTTTGCCCCTTGTCATCCAAAAGCAATGGGTGATGCCAATAGAGGGGCTCCGGAAGATCCAACAGTTGCTGCAAAATACGGTGTATCGCGGTGTAGGCAAACAGGTCCAACCCCCGAACCACATGGCTTATTCGGTCTGCGGCGTCGTCGACTGTAGCCGCCAAATGATATGAGGCGGGCGCATCCTTTCGCCAGAGAACAACATCTCCGAACTGCATGGCATCGGCAAAAAAGGTTCCGGCAACCAGGTCCGTCCACTGGATGGGGCCAGACATCGCCAAAGCTTCAGCCATGTTAATACGCCAGCAGAACGGTTTGGTAGGGTCGATGTCCCTGTTGCGGCATGTGCCAGGATAATGCGGACCGTCAGGACCATGTGGTACCGGCTTCAATACCTGCGCCGCCAGAATATCGCTGCGAGTGCAGGTGCACCGATACAATAATCCAAGCGCGTTCAACCGGTCGAGTGCATGTCGATAGCGCTCTACATTTTCAGACTGGTACCGAACGGGTTCATCAGGAACAAGTTCAAGCCATTCCAAATCCGCAACGATGGCCTGCACATGTTCCGGCCTGCTTCGGGTACCGTCAATATCCTCGATACGAAGAAGGAACTTCCCACGCTGGGCGTGCGCAAAGTCGCGGGCGCAAAGGGCCGAGAATGCATGTCCCAAATGCAACGCGCCATTCGGGCTGGGTGCAAAGCGGGTCCGGACTGGCGTTGCGACACTGCTCTCAATGATCGGTAAAAATACCATATTATGTGTTTTTGCCCTCTTGACGTCACAATATGTGCAAATAGGTTGGCAAATGTCAAAATGCTGTAACGCCCATAGGGTTAAAACGGCTATGACAACAGGGGAGAAGGTCTGACTTATGTTGCATACCGGAACTTTCGAGGCCGCTGGCAGAGCAAGGCATCCTGAAAATTGCCCTGCCCTAGTGCTGAACGCAGACTACACTCCGCTCAGCTACTATCCGCTAAGCCTTTGGCCATGGCAGACTGCAATCAAGGCCGTGTTTCTTGACAAGGTAGACATTGTTTCAAGCTATGAGCGCCATGTCCACAGCCCCAGTCTGGACATGAAAATCCCGTCGGTGATTGCGCTGCGCCAATATGTAAAGCCATCTGAATATCCCGCCTTCACCCGCTTCAATCTGTTTTTACGCGACAAGTTCGAATGCCAATATTGCGGATCGGGCGACAACCTGACTTTTGACCATATTGTCCCGCGCAGATTAGGCGGAATTACAAGTTGGGAAAATGTTACGACAGCTTGTCTGCCCTGCAATTTGAAGAAAGGTGGACGGACCCCGAAGCAGGCACATATGCAACTGAACATGGCAGCTATTCGACCAACAAGCTGGCAATTGCAGGATCGCGGTCGTGCATTTCCGCCCAATCATCTGCACGAAACATGGCATGACTGGCTCTATTGGGACATCGAGCTCGAAGGGTAAGCAGTTTACCCTCCCGGTACGATATTTCGTCTCGGCTATTCCGTAACCGTCAAGGCAGGCACGGCCCGCGCTGCATCCTCAGGCGTGATTCCAGGAGGCGGCGCGGCTGCAATGCGTTCTTCACCGCGCATCACCCGGCCTGCACGTTTAATCGCATCACGTAAGCGGGGATAACTGCCACAGCGACACAGATTAGTGATCGCCGCGTTGATTTCTTCGTCCGACGGATTGGTGCTTTTTTTAAGCAAAACCGAAGCGGCCATTATCACGCCCGGAATACAAAATCCGCATTGCGGCACATTTCCCGCAACAAATGCTTGCTGAACCGGGTGGCTCCGATCGCGACTTAACCCTTCAATGGTCGTGACAAAGCGGCCTTCCGCCTCGGCAATCGTCACTAAGCAGGATCGAATGGCTTCCCCATCAATTTCGACCATGCAAGCGCCGCAATCCCCTGTTCCGCATCCATATTTGGTGCCGGTCAAATTCGATGCATCGCGGAGCGCCCAGAGCAAGGGCGTCTGTGGGTCCATCTTGTACTGAACCGGACGATCATTAACGGTGAATTTTGTCATGTAACCGCGCTAGTGGCTGATGGGCTTGCAATCAATCCCGCCAGCTTTTGTCGATTTGGTCCACCTTGCGCACCATCGCGTCAAATTCAACGCGCCCTGAACCACCCGGGGGCGACGCCATATACAGATCCCGTTGATGGACCGCGATCACATCATCCGGCACGGTAATCGGTTTGCCCATTTGCATCGTTGCCACCTGGTGTTCACACGCACGCTGGAGCGCCCAATATTTGATAAATGCGTCCGGCAAGGTCTTGCCCATGACAACTGGCCCGTGATTGCGCAGCATCAAAATGCGTTTATCGCCCAGATTTTGGACCAAACGCACGCCTTCTTCTTCGCGGACGGTTACACCTTCAAAATCATGATAGGCTACTTGCCCGATGAAATTGCAGGCATAGAAGTTAACAGGCTGCAATCCGCCTTCGAGGGAGCATACCGCAACGGTCGCGGTGGTGTGCGTATGGATGATTGCATGCGCATCGGGCAAAGTGCGGTGGAAAAGGCTATGCTGGACAAAGCCGGCCTTGTTCACATGCCAGGGATTATCGGCATCCAGTTTGTTTCCATCGATATCAATCTTGATAAGGCTGGAGGCGGTAACTTCCCCAAAATGCATTCCATAAGGATTGATAAGGAACGCACCTTCTTCATCCGGAACCTTGACGGTAATGTGATTGAATACAAGTTCGTCCCAGCCAAACATTGCGAATATGCGGTAACAGGCGGCAAGTTCCTGCCGCGCGGCCCATTCTGCTTCGCTATATTTACTGTTCGCTCTCAGCTGGGTTGCCATGCTCGCTCTCCTGTTCATTCCATTTGCGTTGCATTATGAAATGAAAGGAGAGCGAGGGCAAGGCTATGTCGTTACATCGTTACTTTTGCACCGACATAAAGGAAACGACCAACGCCCGATGAAATTGGGTAGCTCAATTGGTCAAAGGCCGGCTTTTCATCAAAGATATTGTTGACGCCACCATAGAAGGTGAATTTGTCATCTACATCGTAAGCAAGCCGAACATCATGCTCCCAACGCTCCTTGAAGTAGAAGTAGCGTGGATCGGACAAGTCGGGATTAGCCGCCAACTGCTCGGTCGTGAAACGGCGGGTCTTGCTGAAATAATTGACACCATAGTTGATGTTGAACCCGCCCAATTGCCAATCAATATTGGCGGATCCACGCCAGCGTGGATTATACGCCTCCAACGTGTCATCATCAACGTCGGCGCCTACAGTCGGAACAAAGGTAATTTTGTCCAGATAGCCACCTGTTAGGTTGAAGTTGAACGTTCCGATATTGTCGGTTGGCATACGGTAATTGATTGTAAAGTCACCGCCGGACGTTTCAAATGCGGCAACATTTTCAGGGCCGACGATAAAGCCGTTGCGCTGTAGTGGATCATTTCCGTCTCCCAGCACAAACCCTGTCCCTTGGGCTCGGAATATGTTCTGACAGAACACGTTGTCGATGGTGGGCTGATCTACGCACAACTCGGCTACCTCGGTCGCGCTCGGCGTATTGATCGCACCCTTGATACGAATATTGTACCAGTCAAAGCTCATCGACAGCCCCGGAATAAAGCTAGGACGCAAAACGACGCCTGCCGTCCACGTCTTTGCTTCCTCCTCGCTCAGATTGGGATTGCCACCAGCCAAGCCGCGCCGTGACGTGGTTGCCTGTGGGTCTGTCGAAGGACTGAATGTTGCAATCTGTGCAGGCGTCAGACCCAAACCGGAAAGAATCGCGGTACAGTTAGCTTGGCGGAACTGTGTACCGTCATTAAGTCGCGTAACATCGCACGGATCGGTCACAAATGCGAAGGTCCCAGATTGGGGAGAGAAAAGCTCTCCAATGTTGGGCGCCCTGACGGCTTGTGAGTAAGACCCGCGAAAACGGACATCAGGGATTGGCGCGTAGATACCATCTACTTTCCATGTGGTCGTTTTTCCAATCGTCGAATAGTCGGAAAGCCGGATAGCTGCCGAGAAGGACAATAGGTTGGCAAAGGGCATATCGGCCAGAATGGGCGCGTTAAGCTCAGCAAAAACTTCTTTTACGTCGAATTTGCCGGTGCTTGGCTGCACAGCCGCAAAGTCCCGCAAATCGCCGGACTGGATCAGAGCATCAGGCGTATCGCTGCTGCTTTCTTTGCGATATTCTGCACCCAAAGCGAAGCCCAGCGGGCCACCCGGCAAGGTGAACAGCGCATCGAAATCACCCGAGACCGATCCCGAGACGACATGTTGCGTAATGCGTGAACGATTGGTGTTATTCGCCAGAACAAAATCCAAAGCCTCCTGCGAGGCTACGCCATTACCCAATATGTTGAGGGGACGGCACGGGCTACCTGCGCCGGGGGTGAAGGTAGATGCAGGCTGGTTGAAGTTATTCGGGTCGATATTGGACAATGGGTCCAAGGTAGAACGGCAAACAATTTGACCTGTTGCAGGATCGCGCACCGCATCAAGTGCGGCAAAATAGCGATCGCCGATGAGGTTGCTCGTTTGTGTACCAGCCGCGGTTGTGCGACCGAATACGTAAGAGACTTCGTATCGTGCGTTATCGGAAATATCGCCTTCAACACCCGCTACACCGCGATAGGTTTCACGCTTGATCGACTCCCCGCGCACGCCGAAATCGAAGTTATCGCGCGAAATGAGCGCTCCGTTCGTGGTGTTTGCAACCCCGAAACGATCATTCAGAAAGGCATTGTCTGGCGCCAGATAGGTGAAAAAGTCAAAGCTTGGCTGCCCGACGGAATAGGCGTTTGTCCGCACATATTTTCCTTCGAGAAACACCTTGAACGCCGGTGAGAACTCATAACTTGCCAAGGCGTTTACCGCATGCCGGCGCAACGACGGCTCCAGATCGCCAAAATATCCTGCGGTGGGTGTATTGGAACCCCCTTGGGCGCGGCCGCCGGACGAGGGAATGGGCAAGCCGCGGTCGTACACAAGACCGCTACCAGTAAAATCTGGAATCCCGTCAAGATCGAGGTCGACGGCACCGTCGGGTGCACTGTCTGCCCAGCTCAAATTATTATACAGAATGCGATCCGGTACATTTGGATCATCCGGAAAATCGTCCCGGTTGCGGAAAAGTCCGCGATTCACCTGCGGATCTCCGCTGAAATCCCGGTCAAAGCTGCTCAAACGATCGCGATCGCTGAACTCATAGGCCAGCGCGATGTTTCCGCGGTCGCCGGCGAAATTCTTACCGGCAACAATGGAAAAAAAGCGTGTGCCTGCATCGCCTTTGTCAGAGATGCCCACTTGGCCACGAGCGGTAACGCCGTCAAAATTCCGCTTCAGAATGAAGTTCACAACACCGGATACACCATCGGCACCATAAATCGCGGACGCACCACCCGTCAGAACATCAACGCGTTCAATCAGATCTTGCGGAATGGAATTGATGTCGACTGACGCGGTATTGGGGATGCCGGCAACATGACGTTTGCCGTTGACGAGCACAAGCGTCCGGTCGGCGCCCAGATTTCGCAGATCGAGGCGGTTCACGCCTGTCTCGCCAAGGCCTGCATCAGCCCCGCCGGATAATGAGCCGCCGATAGAAGCCGTCAGCGCGGGATTACGGATAAGCACGTCGGTTACGTTAACTTGACCCGATTTTTCGATGCTTTCTCCCGATACGGCGACGACAGGGTTTGCAACATTCAATTCCGGGCGCGCGATGCGCGAACCGGTAACGACAATCGCTTCGCCTTCATCAGCTTCAGTAGCTTCGGGGACAGGCTGGGTGTCCTGCGACTCTTGCGCGACCGCCATATTCGGCATCAACACAGAAAAGAGCGCCGCAATTGAGACAGACAGGGAGAATTCGCGCATCCGCGCATTATGATTTTTCATCGGGTACTCCAGAAGATAGCTTTATCGTGATCGCTGTCCCCTGAAACATCGCGACAATATTTGCCCGCGAACAAGTTGAGACCCGCAACCTTGATGCCAAATGAACATGGCTCGCCGCTGTTCCATCAATCGAAACATTCTGCGGAACTGTGACATAAATGCACCAAATTCTGCGGGTCTCGTTTTGGTCGAAGCCGCTTTTTGCTTGAATTTGCCCCATCACACGGTTAAGGGGCCGAGCATAACGCCGCACTCGTTTGCGGCAATTTTCGTTTTTAGCCTTACAAAATGGCGGGTTTAAGCCATTTTGCCGATTCGATACCGGAGTGAAGTTTTCTTATGCAGATCATGGTTCGCGATAATAATGTTGATCAGGCCCTACGCGCGCTGAAGAAAAAGCTGCAGCGTGAAGGCGTGTATCGCGAAATGAAGCTGCGTCGCCATTTCGAAAAGCCTTCGGAAAAGCGCGCCCGTGAAAAGGCTGCTGCTGTCCGTCGTGCCCGCAAGATGGAACGTAAACAGCAAGAGCGTGACGGCGCGAAATAAGCGTTATTTGCTCTGAACAGGGAAAGCGCCGCTCCGGCGCTTTTTTTGTGTCTGGAAACCACCGTACATTCTGCTAGTCAGCGCACAACTTTAGCGATCAGGAAATAGTCCATGTCTGTAACCGCCGTTCCCATTCTACCGATCAAAAAAGGTTCGCTCACCAAGTTCTGGATCGGTGCAGCCTTGGTGCTTGCCACTGGCGGTGGACTTGCCTGGTGGGGCACCGCAGATGTTCGGCACGAATTTGGTGACGTGGTCACAACGGAATCGGGACTGCGCTACAAAGTGCTGAAGGCTGGTGAAGGCCCATCACCCACGGATCAGGATGTAGTCTTGATCAAATATGTCGGCCGCCTGAAGGACGGAAAGATTTTTGACCAGAACCCGCAAGCGGCCCTGCCCGTAAACGGGGTGGTGCCTGGTTTTTCGGAAGGTCTGAAAGTCATGCAGCGCGGCGGACAATATCGTCTGTGGATTCCAGCAAGTATCGGATATGGTTCACAAGACCAGCGTAACCCGCAAACAGGCGAAGTTGCGATACCCGGTGGCAGCGAACTGGTTTTCGACGTCGACCTGCTCGAGTTCAAATCACGCGCCGAAGTCGACGCGATGCAGCGCCAGATACAGGAAATGCAAAAGCAGGGCGGTGCTCCTGGCGGCGGACAGGCAAGCGGTGCTCCGCAAGGCCTGCCACCCGAAATTCAGGCGCAAATCGATGCGCAGATGCAGGCCCAACGGACCCAATAACCCTGACAGTGGCTTCGCCGCTCTTTAGGCGGTCGCTAACAGCCCCTCGTCCCTGATCCGCTTCTGCCAATAGGTTGGGGCAAGCTGGTGCACATTGTTGCCCTCACTGTCGACCGCGACGGTGACAGGGAAATCCTGCACTTCAAACTCGTAAATTGCTTCCATACCAAGATCTTCGAAGCCTACGACCTTGCTTCCCTTGATGGCGCGGGCAACAAGATAAGCCGCACCACCCACCGCCATCAGATAGGCGCTCTTATGCTTGGCAATGGCCTGTGTCGCGGTCGGACCACGCTCGGCCTTGCCGACACAGCCGAGCAAACCTTGTTCAAGCATCATGTCCATAAACTTGTCCATTCGCGTGGCGGTGGTGGGGCCCGCAGGACCTACAACTTCCTCACCCACCGGATCGACCGGGCCGACATAATAGATCATCCGACCTTTGAAACTCACCGGCAACTCTTCGCCTTTGGCCAGCATGTCGGCTATCCGCTTGTGCGCCGCGTCCCGGCCGGTCAGCATCTTGCCATTCAGCAACAGCCGGTCGCCCTGTTTCCATGCCTGCACATCGGCAGCAGTCAGCGTATCAAGGTCAACGCGCTTAGCCGCGGCATCAGGTTTCCAGTCAACCTTCGGCCATTCGTCTAGCTTCGGTGCCTCCAGAAATGCTGGCCCCGAGCCATCAAGTGTGAAGTGGGCATGGCGCGTCGCCGCGCAGTTGGGAATCATCGCGACAGGCTTGCCCGCCGCATGGCATGGCGCGTCCTTGATCTTCACATCCAAGATCGTCGACAGTCCGCCAAGCCCCTGCGCACCGATACCCAGCGCATTTACCTTGTCGAATATCTCGATCCGCATCGCCTCAATGTCATTTTGCGGTCCACGCGCCTTAAGCGGTCCCATGTCGATAGGTTCCATAAGCGCCTGTTTGGCGAGCAGCACGCAATGTTCCGCCGTACCGCCAATTCCAATACCCAGCATTCCCGGCGGACACCAGCCGGCGCCCATTTGTGGCAACATTTCGAGCACCCAATCGACAATATTGTCCGATGGGTTCATCATCTTAAACTTCGACTTATTTTCGCTGCCGCCACCTTTGGCGGCAACGTCAACCGTGACTTTGCCTCCCGCAACCAGTTCGACATGCAACACGCAAGGTGTGTTGTCCTTCGTATTGCGACGGGTGAAAGCGGGATCGGCGAGGACCGACGCACGCAGCTTATTGTCTGGATGCAGATATGCACGGCGTACACCTTCATCGACAACTTCCTGCAGTGATTTGGATGTATCGTCCAGTCGACAATCCATGCCCCATTTAACGAATACATTGACGATACCGGTATCCTGACAAATCGGACGATGCCCCTCGGCACACATGCGGCTGTTGGTCAGTATCTGCGCAATGGCATCTTTTGCCGCCGGCGATTGCTCCGCCTCATAAGCTTCCCCCAACGCGTGGATATAATCCATCGGATGGAAGTAGCTGATATATTGAAGTGCGTCGGCTACGCTTTCGATCAGATCGCTCTGGCGGATTTCTACAGTCATTTACAGTTCCTGTCCGATGGTCAGTTGCCATCGCCCTTAACGATCGAATCGTCAGATTCAACCTTTTGCGCATGTCAGGACTCTGTAACGACGCCATTCATCTCGGGTTAAAGAACTGTTCATTTTAAATTCATTTAATAACAAATCTTTTAAATCAAATTACCTCAATTAGGCTTCTATTATCCGATGAAGTGAGTGACTTCATCGGTCGAATTGAAAATTGATCCATTTTTTAATTGGAAATGTGAAACATAGTTTGCATCTTATGCATTAAGCAATGTGATATTGCTCAGAAGACAGTGATATTATCTATTTTATATATTTATAATATAGAACAACAACTGTTCTATATTAAAACTTGCAGGAGATTTTTTATGTTACGCATTTTAACCGCATCCAGCCTTATTGCGTTGGCAGCAATTCCCGCCATGGCGCAACAGTCGGACCCTATGGCGCCCCCCTCGCCCGCCGATGCAACGGGTACGGTGGAGGCTCAGCCGGTTGCTGAGCCAGCACCTGCACCAGAGCCGGCCCCCGCCCCCGCTGCAACGCCCCAAACCCGCGAACAGCAGGTAGCGCAGCTGGTTGATGCTGAATTTCCTGCTTATGACGCCGACAAAAGCGGCGATCTGGAAGAGCCGGAATTCACGAAATGGCTTCTTGCCCTTCATGCAGCAGGCGGCGATGCTAAGTCCAAGGCAATGGACCAGACCGCGAAACTGAAATGGGCGAAAGATGGTTTCGCTGCAGCAGATACCGATAAAAGCAAGAAGATCAGCAAAGCTGAAATGAGCAAATTTCTTCTCGGTTAAACCGCTCCTCTCCCCAAAGTGAAAAGACGGGTCCTGTCTTCGCGAGATGGCAGGGCCCGCATATTTTCATTCAGGATTGAGAAGAAAAACAACATAGCCTTTAAATTCGGAATCTCGGTTCAGGTCGTCCGGTGCCTTCCAAACACCATTTTGCACAAGACCAATGCGGTAAGGCAATTTCAGCCGCGATAGGCTTTTAAGGTAATTTTCATATCCTGGAATCGTATGCCGCCCTTGGTAAGTTTGCAGCACAACCTCATCAACGACGCCCGCCAACCGGTTCAGGTCGGTACTGTCACCTTGTGCACTCCAGTCGAGCAAGCCGGTAATCCCCAAGCGCACGTCCCCCGGTAAGGAAGAACGCAATTCCGCCAGGAACGATGCATAATTGGCCAGTCCCCGGGTCGCGGCATCGAAATCAATCTGAACTCCGACCACATTGTTTCCAGCAGTTTTCCAATTGGTGATATCATCCTTGATCTGAGGTAAAACTTCTTCACCCCAATCGAGCGTTTCAATACGATAGACAATCCATAAGTCAGCATGCCGCACGGCAGGCGTACCTGGTCGTAGAGAGATCAAGCGCGGATTTTTCGCGCCCCTCAGTTCCCCTTGCAATATGTAGATGGTTTTAGCCTGCGTCAGGACAGGTTGGGGGGCAACGCCAGCCCACAGCCAGTAGGAATCATATTCTGCAGCATCAACGCGCCGTTCCGCGGATTGGCACCCCACCAGTGCCAGCGCGAACAGAACCGTTGCTACGCGCTTCATCACATTACCAATAATAACGCAGCTTCTTTGCCCAAACGGAAGCGGGATATTGCTTTTTCAATTGATCGAACCAGGCCTTACGTTGCGACGTTGGTACGTCGGTCGCATCACAACCATTATAGCCCGCCGGGGCATAGCAATAAACGGCTCGATACAAAGCGTAGGCACGGTTTCCAGCCCCTGCTGCCGGATCGGCTATAACCGCCTTATACGCATCAAGGCGTGAAAACCGCTTCCCGGCAAATTGGCTCGGACTGCCACCCAATTCATCCTTTTCCGGCTGGTCATCAAGCGAACGTGTCACGCCATAATATTCCGGGTCCAATCCGTTTAAGCGGATGAATTCCCCTAGACAAAGCAAAGCGGTCGGGTCCTTTGGACGTACAGCCAGATTGGATGCAATCGTCTTAAGCGCCGGGCAAACGAAATCCGCAGAACCTGACCAGCGGAATAGCGCGATATCCGTATAGAGGGGCGATTCATAATCGTCGGCGGCCCGTCGCTTCGCTTGTAGGGGGATCAGCGGGAGATCCCTTAGAAACTCGCTGTAAAAACCGCGCGTCAGGTTTTTGTATAACAGCGTGTAGATGGCCACTTGCTTCTCCCGCGGTGACGCGCCCGACACCGCCAGATCGCGTAGCAAGGAAGGACCAGCCTGATAGCGCAGCAAGATTTCGCGAATATCGGGATCACGGATGATGCTGTTTGCGGCGAAAACTCTTTCAGCCGATCTGGCACGTTCATCGTGCAGCGCTAAAGCGAGTTCTGCGGCACCGCGTTGTTGCGGCAGTGCTGCGACCGACACGGCAGATACCAGTGCTGCACGAGCAGCGGGATCACCCAACGCATCAAGCGCGAGTGCACGCAGCATCAGGCGGCTAAAATCAAGATATCCGCCCGTCGACTTTGCGGCGGGTATCAGAGTTAAAACTTCGGCCGGATTATCCGCGACATAGAAAGCATGTGCCGCTTGCAAATAGCTAAACAGCTCACCCTTGGCTGCAAATGCAGGTTTGAGCGCATCAAGTGCGGCGCGGGTGACCGGTGGTGTGCCATAGTCGGCATATTTGGGATCGTCGGGCCTTCGCATATCGCGCAGCAGGATCACCGCCAGCAGCATGGGGTCTTTTACGTCTTCGGTCTTTAACTGCATTAAAGCTTTGATATCGAATTCCTGCACCAGATCGGGCAGGCTTACATTCCGTTTGGCGGGGTCGCCTTGTGCGAATTGCGTGGCATATTCTGCTGTGAGATCGTCCTTGCGGTTGCCGAGCCAATAGACGCGGCGAAGCAGGCCTCTTGCCGAGACGGCATATTGCCCCGCGGGATAGGCTTTCAGATAGTTTTTAAACTCCGTCTCCGCCGCCCGGATGCGGCTGTCGTCAGCGCCCTTTTCCGAAATGCCGCCATATTCATCAAATGCAGACAAGGTTGCATCATTAAGGGTCGTGCGGGCGAGCATGTAAGTGGATGCCTCCGCCAGCCAGGCCGACGCTTTTGGATCGACCCGTACGAACTGCGCATGCGCAGCAGCAAAGTCGCCGTCATAAAAAGCCGCCGCGCCGACAAGATAAGATGCAAACGCGCGCCCAACCGGCGATTGCACCTGCGCCAATGCTTCTTCGGCAACGGACGCTGCCTTTGTTTCGCCGGAGCATTCAGGTTTCAGCGCCGTGCGCACGGCCGTCAGCGTCGCCTTTTCGGCTTGGGTCAGGCCTTTGGCGCTCGCCACCGCCGCAATGAAGTCCGCGCCGGCGGCCAGATTGCTCATGCAACGGGTGCCAAATGGAAAATCCGTAGCGGTGTTGTCGTCTTTCCCGTTCGCTGGCGATGGCCCGAGCTTCAATGCAAAGCTTGCCCAGTCGAACGGCTCCGCCTCCCCCCGCCGTTCCACAATTTCATAGCTGTAGCGGCTGGCAGGGCCAACGCTGCCATGCCGGTCGTACAGGAGCATGAGCAGATTGACCCGTGTGTCGTTCCCCGGGCTCAGCAAGGCCGTACTGCTGCACCCGTTATAGTCGGTCTGCTTTACCTTCCAGTCGGGGTAGCAGGACGAATCACCGCTCGCACTGGCAGGCGAGGTGCATAAAAAGGTCAGGGCAATCACCAGCGCGGCCAGCATCTGCTTCATATCCATTCCCCTTTTGATTCCCGCAGTGGAATCAGCATGGCCCGCACCCCATATTTTGACAAGATGATGCGAAGCGCCGATCCGAAATCGGGGGATAAAATTCGTCCGGACCCCCGATGGAAAAAATATTTTCCAACTTTGATTTTCCGTCTTGCGCCCAAAAAAAGACTTAGCACATCCACGCGTCGCGCCCTGCGGCACGCTTGAGCCGTGCGACGAATGGAATCACAATAGCGACGAATTGAATGGTAAATTTACCATTTACCCTCTTGCGTCTCAAAATGATTGAGGCACTATAGGTAGCGGTTGGCCGTAGGGGGCATCACCACAGATTGTGCTTAAAGCAGCGGAACGTGATTCCGCCGAGGGGGAGATTTTTTCCGTCGATAAGCTGGGGACAAGTCGAATTTAGTCCCCTGCAGGGTACAAAAAATGGTAAGAGGGGGTTTCGCCCCTGAGTCGAACAAGACGGGAACATTTTTCCGTCTAAAATAATGGGCGGGTTTGGCCGGTGGGGAAGCACCATATGGCTGGTCAAACCGGATTAGGAATGGAGCAACGGGGTTAAATGGATTTCAGAGATACTGGCCAAGGGGCCGAAGATATGGTCGCAGGAACAACGGACGTGCTCGAAAAATTAGCGGTGGAAACAGAAACCACTACCGAAGAAAAGCCGAAGGCGGCAGCGAAGAAAGCTGCGTCCAGCAAAACGGTGGACGAACGGCGCTTTAACGTTGTCACCGATTCATCGCGTGACGCGCTTCTGACCGAATTCGGCAAAGACACTTTGCAGGATCGCTATCTGCTGCCGGGCGAAAGCTATCAGGATCTGTTCGCCCGCGTCGCGGCGGCCTATGCCGATGACGAGGCGCATGCCCAGCGCCTGTACGACTATATCAGCCGCCTGTGGTTCATGCCGGCAACGCCCGTGCTGTCGAACGGCGGCACCGGACGCGGCCTGCCTATCAGCTGCTATCTGAACTCGGTGGACGACAGCCTGGAAGGCATCGTCAACACCTGGAACGAAAATGTCTGGCTCGCCTCGCGCGGCGGCGGCATCGGCACCTATTGGGGCAGCGTTCGCGGCATTGGGGAGCCTGTCGGCCTGAATGGCAAGACCAGCGGCATCATTCCCTTCGTCCGCGTTATGGACAGCCTCACCCTCGCGATCAGCCAGGGTTCGCTGCGCCGCGGTTCGGCGGCCTGCTATCTCGACGTCTCGCACCCCGAGATTGAGGAGTTCCTCGAAATCCGCAAGCCATCGGGCGACTTCAACCGCAAGGCGCTGAACCTGCACCACGGTGTGCTGCTGTCCGACGAATTTATGGAAGCGGTCCGCGACGGTGCCGAATTCAACCTGCGTTCGCCCAAGACCGGCGAAGTGCGCGGCACGGTGGACGCACGCTCGCTGTTCCAGAAGCTGGTCGAAACCCGTCTGGCAACCGGCGAGCCGTACATCATCTTCTCCGACACCGTGAACAACGCGATGCCGAAGCATCACCGCGATCTGGGTCTGAAGGTGTCGACGTCGAACCTGTGTTCGGAAATCACCCTGCCCACCGGCCGCGACCATCTGGGTGGCGACCGCACCGCCGTGTGCTGCCTCAGCTCGCTCAATCTCGAAAAATGGGATGAGTGGAGCGTCGACAAGGCCTTTATCGAAGACGTCATGCGCATGCTCGACAATGTGCTGCAGGACTTCATCGACCGCGCGCCGGACGAGATGGCACGCGCCAAGTACAGCGCGGCGCGCGAACGTTCGGTTGGCCTCGGCGTCATGGGCTTCCACAGCTTCCTGCAATCGCGGGGCGTCGGCTTTGAAAGCGCGCTGGCCAAGTCGTGGAACATGAAATTCTTCAAGCATATCCGCTCGCAAGTGGATGAAGCGTCGATGATGCTCGCCAACGAACGGGGTGCCTGCCCCGATGCGGAGGAAATGGGCGTCATGGAACGTTTCAGCTGCAAGATGGCGATCGCGCCCACCGCGTCGATCAGCATCATCTGCGGCGGCACCAGCGCCTGCATCGAGCCGATCCCTGCCAATATCTACACGCACAAAACCCTGTCGGGCAGCTTCATCGTGAAGAATCCCTATCTGGAAAAACTGCTGCAGGAAAAGGCGAAGGACAGCACCAATGTCTGGAACAGCATCCTTGAAAAGGGCGGTTCGGTCCAGCATCTCGACTTCCTCAGCCATGAGGAAAAGGACACGTTCAAAACCAGCTTCGAGATTGACCAGCGCTGGCTGATCGAACTCGCCGCCGACCGCACGCCCTATATTGACCAGGCGACCTCGCTGAACCTGTTCATTCCGGCCGATGTGGAAAAGTGGGACCTGCTGATGCTGCACTTCCGCGCTTGGGAACTGGGCGTGAAATCGCTCTATTACCTGCGTTCAAAGAGCATCCAGCGCGCCGGTTTTGCAGGCGGAGTGGAGGCGGACAATACCGCCGAAGCCCCGGTGATCGAACTGGCCACGACCACGGACTATGACGAATGTCTGGCCTGTCAGTAAAGCGATAGCATAACGCCCTCCCCGACGCGGGAGGGCACATGAAGAACCCAATTCCTTTGGAGCCGATCCGATGTCCCTTCTAGAAGCCCGTAACAGCTACAAGCCTTTTGAATATCCCTGGGCCTATGATTTCTGGAAACGCCAGCAACAGATCCACTGGCTGCCCGAAGAGGTGCCATTGGGTGAGGATTGCCGCGACTGGGCGCAGAAACTTTCGGATCATGAGCGCAACCTGCTGACGCAGATCTTCCGTTTCTTCACACAGGCCGATGTCGAGGTGCAGAATTGCTACCACGAAAATTACGGCCGCGTGTTCAAGCCGACCGAAGTGAAGATGATGCTGACCGCCTTTTCCAACATGGAAACGGTGCACATCGCGGCGTACAGCCATTTGCTCGACACCATCGGCATGCCGGAAAGCGAATATAGCGCCTTCCTCGAATATGAGGAAATGGCCGCCAAGGTCGATTATATCCACCAGTTCGGCGTCGACACGGACGAGGATATCGCCCGCACGCTCGCCATGTTCGGCGGCTTTACCGAAGGGCTGCAGCTCTTCGCATCCTTCGCCATGCTGATGAACTTCCCGCGCTTCAACAAGATGAAGGGCATGGGCCAGATCGTATCCTGGTCAGTCCGTGATGAATCGCTCCACTGCGAAGGTATCACCAAGCTGTTCCACGCCTTCTGCGCGGAACGCGGATGCCTGACCAAGGCGGTGAAGGAAGATATTATCGACTGCTGCCAGAAGGTCGTCCGTCTGGAAGACAATTTCATCGACCTCGCCTTCGAAATGGGCCCCGTGCCCGGCATGACGGCAAAGGAAATCAAGCGCTACATCCGCTACATCGCCGACTGGCGCCTGGGCCAGCTCGGCCTGCCCGCCATCTACATGGTCGAAGACCACCCACTCCCCTGGCTCGCGCCATTGTTGAACGGCGTCGAGCACGCCAACTTCTTCGAAACCCGCGCGACCGAATACAGCAAAGCCAGCACCCGCGGCGATTGGGGCCAGGTATGGCAGAGCTTCGACAACCGCAAAAAGAAGATCATCGGTGTCGAACCGGAAGCGGAAAATGACAGCGTGGATATGTTTGAACAGGCCGGGGTTGCGGCGGAGTAGTCGGGAATCTTAGTTGACATTTTGTCACAATTGGCTCTAGGGTTGCCCCGTTGAAGTCAGGTGACGCTAGTCAGTCTGAAACGTCAAAGCTCCCGTTTTCTGCGGGAGCTTTGATCGTTTCAGGACCCCGTTCGTAAAGCGATGGGTTAGCCTTTGCTATTCGCGACACCTTTTCTACCAAAGCACTAAGGTCATAGACATTGCTCAAACGGCCTCGATTGTTTGCCCCATATCGAGCGACGCGGGTAATGATGCCCTTGTTTTCCAGCGATAGCAAAGTCCTCTGGACCTGCCTGCTGCTAATGCCGCTGCGTAAGGCCAATGTTTGCTTGCTTGGAAATGGCATCTGCGATTCTCCCCACCAATGAAAAAGAATTTGGCAAAGGATTACGAATTCAGTTGGGGAAATTTGAGAAGCTTCGTCAACGAACTGATTATATGCAATTAAGTGATTCGGGAGTATGGTAAAACCCCCTTTCGCGACGCCGTCACCCCATTTTTTTTGAGTCGATTGATTGATCTTTGCCATAAATGCACCATTTCTGTCTCTAACCTAATGACATTAATGCCCCTACCTGGAGACTAATATGTCTCCCTATATAGACATATCAGTTAATACGCAACATTGATAAGACGCACGATATGGGCGCATTCAAACTCGTACCTCTTGACATGCGCACGTTATTCTTTAAAAGGCAGCGTCGAAGGGGCGTCACCTGACTTCAACAATCAAAGCGCTCCTTCATTCAACCTACGAATGAGGAATTTTAATATGAGTGATTTGAAAAAGCCTGGAGAAAAAGCTGATCGGTCTGGCCAGTATGAAATTACCGGCCCTCGGGGCGGTGGAACTGGCGCGGAGCGGACAGTCACAAGGGGCGAGCCTTTGCCACCCACGCCGGAAAGGGGTCAGCGTTATCGACTTGTCGATCCTACAAAGCACTAAATAATTGGGTGCCCCGAGCGGTAAGCTCGGGGCATTTTACTTAACGCCACCTCACCCAACTACAACTAGCCGCCAAGGCGACAAGTCTGCGCAACCCTCTCCCAATGGGGGAGAGGGACATGTTATCTTTTGAATAACTCGTCTGGAGTTGTTTCAAGCGCTGCTGCGATCCGCATCAGCACTTCTAGGCTAGGGTTACGGCGGCCACGTTCGATGCCACCCGCATAGGTCAGATCAATTCCGCTATCGACGGCAAGTTGTTCCTGCGTCAGGCCCCTCGCCTTACGCAACCGCTTCACATTCTCCCCGATGATGGCTTTCCAGTCCTCCATACACAAGAGAACAAGACCAGTGGACAGAATTACACTAGGGACTATAGTCCCTATTTTCCGTTCATGGTCGAATGAAGGTCGATGCACCACAATCAATGGATAGGCGCCGATAAGAAAAAGCGAGGTAAAGACGTCGCTTTAAAAATCGAAGCCGCGCTGATCCTTATGCTGCAGTTTTGCGCGCTGCTGGCTCTCTTTTTCTAGGCGTGTGAAACAACCCCCTCTCTCCTTAAAGGGAGAGGTTGGGAATTGATTCAGGCCGACATCTCCGCGCTGTTATCCGCACTAAGCATATGTGCCACCAAAGCCGTGTCGACGGATTCGGCCAGTGAGCGTACTTTACCGGAATCGTCAAACTCCCACATATTCAACAGCTCGGTCAGGTGGACCGGGCCGCCGCCTGTGGACACTTCGACATGCAGCCGGACCACGGCCCTGTTGTCGTCCACCACCCAATCTACCCTTTTGACGGTGTGGAATTTGAATGTGTCAATCAACTCGCCAATCGCGGCGCGGGCGTCATTTTTGGCGCGCGATTGTTCGCCCAGTGTCTGGGGTGCGCCCAGCATTTCATAAGTGGACCCGTCGGCCCAGAATTGGTCAAACATTGCCTTGTCGCCGGCGATGCGCGCGGCATAAATCTGGTCGATGGTGTCGAGTATCTGGTCACGGGAAATCATGCTGGTCCTCCCTCCGACTCGATGGCAGGGGGCGTCGAGTCCGGGACAGGATATAGGAAACGGCCCGCCGCGCCAATTGGGGTGGGGTGCGCTTACCGGCTTAATGCCTGCCGCTGTTGGGAATTTTGATTCCCTAAAAGGAAGAAGACACTATTGCGTGACTTTGCGGCTGGGTGCCTTTTGTCTTCTTTCCCTTTTTCCTTCTGGCGAAAGATAATCGGCCACCGGCCGGGACAAAAAAACCGCCGCAGCTTTCGCCACGGCGGTTCTTTTCAGCCGGTGTTACCCGGCGTCAGACTAGAAGCGTACGCCCACGCCGACGACGGCCTGGTGACGATCGAAGTCGGTCTCAAGGTCAAAATCATCTTCGCCGATGTCGATATTCTTGTAGTTGGAATAGCGATATTCAGCCTTGATGAAGCCGCTGGGTCCGAACAGGTTGAATTTCTGCTCGATGCCAGCGCCCAGACGGTAGCCGTCGGTGGTGACGCCATTGTTGTAGATGGTGCCCGCACCATTGTCGAAGCGGCTTTCGAACTTCGCGTTGGTGTAGCCGCCCTTGGCGTAGATCATGGTCGATGGCGACACGGCAAAGCCGAGACGCGCGCCGACATAGAGATCACGGTCGGTGTTCAGGCTGAAGCTGTCGCCTGTGGTGATCAGGTCGTTCGCCGAACCTTTCACATCGGAATCGGCAAATTCGCCTTCGATACCGGCGATCACGCCACCAAGCTGAAAGTCATAACCTGCGTTGACGCCGTACATCAGGTCGCCCTTGCCTTCGCTGACATCGTCATAACCGACGATCCCTTCGATATGGGGGCCGGTGAAGGGCGCTTCTTCCTGTGCGAATGCAGGGGTGATGGCGGCGGAGGAGAGGAGTGCCGCGCCTAGGAGATATTTACGCATTAGATTTTTCCAATTTTTATCAAACCTACCCTGCTGCGTGCAGGGCCGACAAGAAAACGGACGGGTTCCGATAAGGGTTCATGAATATAAAATAACAAGAATCTGTTACTTTATTGCAACAGTCGGCCTTTTACTCCGGATCAAATCGTGTCGTCGGCGATCGTACGGGTACGCCCGTTATCGTCAAAATCGCCAGGTTCCAGGCCGTCTTCGCCCAGCATGCCAGGTTCGTCATCATCGCTGCGCTCACCGCGATAGGCATCCATGTCGATGACCCCGCTGCGCTCCATCTGCTCCATATGATCAACGACATCCTGTGTGTCGTCCGGGATGATCTGTGCCGGATTAGGGGCGCCGCCATGTTCGCTATCTTCGCCCGACAGGTCCGGCGCGCTGCCATGCGTCATGGCTTCACCCGCGACGGTCTGCGCCTGTGTATCTTCGTCCGCCTGCTCGCGGTTTTCAGGGGCGGTTTTGGGGGTGTCGGATGCGGTCATGGCAAAAGCCTCCTTGGCGTGTCGGGGATGACAGCCAAACGCGGCAACAGGGCGGGTGTTCCCAGCGACCTAAATCAGGATCGGGAGTTTTAGCACCAGGGGCGGCGGCCGCCCTGATACCAGCGGGCAAGGCCTTCATCGACCAGCATTTTTCCAAGACTCTGGCCTCCGCGGGTCAGCACGCGTAACTTGCGGCCATAGCGATCCTCGTCGCGGTCAATGGGTTGCAAGGTAAAGGGGCCTGCATTGGCAAGCTGCAAAAGACGGTGAGTCGCAGCCTTGCCCAGCCGGCCCTCTTCGGCGCAGCGGGGCGGGTTGGTTTCGGGTGTATCAATGTCGGCAATGCGGATTTTGACGCCTTCATAATAGAGCGTGTCGCCATCGACGATGCAATTGATGCGCGGTCCTTCGCCGCAAAGGGTGAAGGATGCGCTTTCTGTGTCGTTGCGGGTTGCGGCGTTGGTCGCAGGGGCGGAGAGCGTCCACACACCCCAAAAGGTCGCGGCGCCGAGGACGAGCGCAAGGGGCAGGATCGGCTTGAAGTCGCTGAAGCCGGTTGATGAACGCTTTGTGGAATTCCTCATGCGCCGACTTTGCGCATGAGGAAGTCAAGATTTGGCTAATGCTCAGTCCGGAGCACCCTTATTTTTTGGCAGGTGCGCCAAATACCTTTTTGTCGACATATTCGACAAAGTCCTTCGAAAACGCATCGCGCAGTTCGGCCTTTGCCCGATCAACATCGTCGGCTGTTTTGGGCGGGAAATATTCCAGCGGATTTTTTTGACCCAGATCAAGGAATGCGGCGGCGCATGGGGTTATCCCAAAGCCAACAACCCAAGGAGCCCGTCATGGATGTTTTGCAAATTCCCTATGTTGCCCTGTTTACCGGCATGGTTTCGGCCTTCGCCCTTGCCATGCTGTACGCAACCATATCGGAAGCCTTGCATAAATAAGGCAGGCTATTCCACCGCCATCAACTGGCTTGGAAATGGTGCGACCAGCTTCGCGGCCTCGTCCCATTTCGCCGTCAGCCAGGTCTTGTAGTCAGCCTCCTGCAAGATAACCGGCATCGCCTTTGGATGCAGCGGTGCGACCAGCGGGTTGGGCTCGCAGGTCAGGAAGGCGAACATTTTCTCCCCCTCGGGCGGCGACACCCCTCCCGTCGTCGCCCTACCCACCCGGCGCCAGATGCCTGCAAAGGCCGCAACCGGACGGTCGGTGACCGTGAACCAATGCTCGGCACGCCCCTGTCCCATTTTCGGCTCGGCAAAGCGGGTGAAGGGTACAAGACATCTCTGTTCGGGCTTGGTAAGCATAGAGCGCCAGAAAGGGCTGGCGAGATTGCGGACATTTGTGACATGCTTGGTCACCGTCGTCCCTGGCCGCTTTCCCGGCAACGACAGCGGTACGCCCCACGTCATCAGATCGACCACCGCCCCACGGGCCGCCACATCCTGACGCACAACAGCCGCCTCGCGCCGCGGCCAGATCTCTTCTTCCAGTTCCGTCGCGCGCGGCGGAACGGTCTCGCTCAAGCTCCAGGAAATATATTCGCGCCATGTCTGTAAAAGTGCCTGCGCGTCCGGGTTATTTGCGTAGTGATTGCACATGGAAATTAGTTTAGGGGCTCACCCCGACAACGCAACTCCTTCACTACCGAGCTGGACCTCCGATGCCCGAAACCGCCTTCAAGATTTTCACCGCTGACCAATGGGCACAGTTTCAGGCCGATGGCATATTCCATGGCGCACCCGTCGATCTTGCCGATGGCTACATCCACCTGTCTGCTGCCGACCAACTGCAAGCTACTCTCGACAAGCATTTTTCAGGGCAAACCGGACTCGTGATTGCCGAGGTCGACCTTTCGGTTCTGGGTGATCTTGTGAAGTGGGAAGTGTCACGCGGCGGTGCGTTGTTCCCGCACATTTACGGGGCCTTGCCTGCCAGCGCAATTATCGGTGAACCGGCATTTACCTCCTGAACGATAGCGCCTAGGGCATCGTTATGGCCGATCTTTATCTCAAAGCACTCGAATCCGAACGCCGCAGCCTGTGGGCGACCGCGCGTCTTAAAGGATTGCCGAAGGATTCGCCGGAACGTTTACGTATCGCGGTCCTCGACGCGGACATTGCCGCGCACAAAGCGAAGAGCAAATCGCCCTCCAAATAATTAGGCCCGCCCCGCGGGTTGACGGGACGGGCCTTCCGCTCCTTGGGCACTGCTAGGGGTGCCGCGGGAACTTCAACGCATCCGGAAAAACTCCCGATCTGCGTCCTCATAAGCCTCTGGCTCTGCATCTTGTGACCGATCAACGGGCCGTTCGTCCGCATGGTCATTATCGATATCTTCGCCCGTCGCGGTCATTGCTGCATCGGTGCCAAACTTGCTCGGCCGGACCGGAGGCGATGCTTTTACATGGCCGGTCCCGGCTCTCTGGGCGATGGGTCGCTCTAACGGGGTGGGGATCATCAAAGGTTCCTTTGCTACTCTCGTACAGGAACCAATGCGTGCCGATAGCTTTCGTTCCGGCCTATTCGGCAGGAATCGATTGCAATTCCGACGAACGCCTATTGTGTATTTATTTGCCCGCTGACCAGTCAAAGGCGATGCGTGTTTCACCTGCGGCGGCGCCCTGGGCGTCAAAACGCCGCTCTGAAATGAAACCCGCACCTTGTCGATTGACGGCAATCACCGTGCTGCACCGTGTTCCATAAACAGGATTGCGGATAAATATCTGCTCTGCCGCCGGACTATTATCCGCTTCGTCGGCCAACAGATCGAAAATCTGTTCGGGATGCCCTGCCCCATTTGAAAGCCAGGTCGCAAAGGCCAGCTCCAACCTGTCCTTTCGCGGCCATGGGTCGCCATCCGGCGCGTTTGAAAAAAGCTGGATCCCCGTACTCAAAACACGCCGTACCGCGGCCGGTCGATTGGCAAAATACTCGGCCTGCGCCATATCGCCTATAATGAGATTGAAAGGATTAAAGCCGTCCAGCCCCTCTGGTCGCGTTCCGTCCGCTAGCCAGTCCGCAACAAGAGCCCCGCGCGATTGCTTTGCCGGGTCCGGACCTTGGGGATCACGGATATTGGTAACAACCGCGAAGCGACCCGCCTTGGAAACGCCCATCCAAGTGCCGCCGGACACCAGGTCCCGTCCGGCGATGATCCCCGTGGCATCGGGCCAGATATGGACAGGATCGGAAGCGCGGGCATGATATTCATCCCGGTTACCGGCAACCAGCAAAGGCCATTCAGGATGAACATCCAATCCAACGACGACGACACACATGGCGGTTCCTTCTGCTACAAGCGCGACACAAAGGCCCGTATGACCAAAGGCGTCAGTTAAAGAGCCTTTTCGTATATCCGGTACACTTTATTCACGGTGCCGCCCACGGCTTCACCAACCGATTTCATAGGACCATTACTGGCGAGGACCCAACCGAAGTCCCCCCGGACCGCGCCAAATTTCGAAACCGAGTCGCGACGGATATATTCGACCAGCATCAACGCCAGCTGGCTTGCCATGCGCGTAGACTGAAGCTTTTTGACGACGCCCATCAAGGGCACGCGCATTGTTGTCACCTTGGGTTTGCGGAGCCACCAAAGCAGTTTGGCCCAGTTGAACGGAAACAGGCTGCCGCCGAAATTCTTCAGCTTTTCATTCAGATCAGGGATGGTCATCATGAACGCGACAGGCTCACCGTCGACTTCGGCAACCCGAATAAGGTCTTCATACACGATCGGCTTCAGCTTTTTTCCGGCATAGGCAATTTCGGCATCGGTAAACGGCACAAAGCCCCAATTGTCACTCCACGCATCGTTCAAGATGCTCAGTAAGAGGGCTGCCTCTTCGTCAAACCGGCTTTTGTCGACGCGGCGTATCCGGATTTTATCGGACCGCTCACCCATTGCCACAATACGGTTGCTAAGCTCCGGCAATCCCTTGTCGATGGGCAAGTCATAGGTCAGCAAATCCTGCACGCCTGCATAGCCTGCCGCTTCGATCCATGGGGCATAGGCAGAACTGTTGAAGCCCATCATGACGACCGGCGGATGGTCGAAACCTTCAACCAGCAAACCGGGTTCATCCCACATTGCAAGGCTGATAGGCCCCATCGAACGCGTCATACCCTTTGCCCGCAACGCGTCTTCTGCGCGCGCAATCAGGGCCGTCGCAACTGCAGCATCTTCGGCTTCGAACAACCCCCAGTTGCCGCATCCCGGTCCCATGCCCTGCTCCGGTGGCTGCTTCAGCGCGAGATGATCAATATGGGCGGAAATACGGCCCACGACTTGCCCGGCCCGTTCGGCCAGGAAAAATTCCGCTTCACCATGTTCAAACCACGGATTCTTGCCGGGGGTTATCAATCCGTGCACCTCATCCTTTAATGGCGGCACCCAGTTCGGATCATTGGCATATAGGCGGAATGGAAGGTCAACAAAGGCTTTGCGATCGGTCTTTGTGACGACAGGTCTGATCGTAATTTCGCTCATTCGGTTTTCACTCATTCTTCGGTCCGCACAAGAACCGTCTCGCCAATCAGCAGGAACAGCAGAAACGGACCCCATGCCGCAATCCACGGCGGATATGCCCCCAGATTCCCCATCGCCAATGCAAAGTTATCGGCAACAAAATAGGCAAAGCCGAGTGCCATACCGATGACAGCCCGCAAAAATAGCGCACCTGACCGCGCAAGGCCGAAGGCTGCGACGGCACCCAGCAACGGCATCAACAGGGTCGATAGTGGCCCTGACAATTTGTGCCAGAGAATACCCTCCAGATTATCGGTCCGGCGACCGGCCGCTTTCAGATCCTGAATTGCACCCATCAAAGGAAAAAAGCCCAGACTGTCACCATCAACCTTGATGTAGTTGAAACGATCCGGCGTGATATTCTGCCCGACCGTCAAAGTGGGAAACTTCTTCTCCTCGGTCGTCGCAACGTCAAATGACGTGGCGTTGACGAGCAACCAGGCATCGCCTGTATAGCGCGCTTCGCTCGCCTTGATCACTTGGCGCAAGCTGCCATTTGCCCGCAGGTACAGGCTGACGTCCCCCAGGCGGGTTGCCGTCCCGGCTCCCGTGACGGTGCCAGCCTGGATGAGATCCTGACCTTCGCGTACCCAGACATTGGTTTTGACCCCGGTATCAACGGGAACCGGCCCGTAATCTTCCGCCTGCCAGACTTTTAAGCGTGCAGTATTGGGCGCGACGACCAGATCGTTAAATGTGAAGGAAAGCCCCGCGACTGCAAGGCTGGCAACAAACATCGGTGCCAGAATCTGGTGGGCTGACAGGCCGGCTGCCTTCATGGCAATCACTTCGCTATTCTGGCTGAGCGTTGCGAATGTAATCAAGGTACCCAGCAGGACGGAGAAAGGCAGAAAACGCGCAATGATCTGCGGCGCACGCATCCCGACATAGCGCAAGACATCGCCCTGATCATTGCCCGGAACCGATAAAATCTTGCCGCTTTCACCCAGCAGATCGAGCGTCATCAGGATGAGCACGAGCATCGCAAGCACGGCGAAGCTGCGCAAGAAGAACAGCTTCGCCATGTAAAGGGTGATGTTGCGCGAAGGGAAAAAGTGCATGCGCTATGACTCCGTTTCCGGCATGCCGATGGTCGCGAGGCGCGATTTGCGGCCGAAGCGGAACGTCTTGCGTATCGTCTTTCCAACCTTGTTTGCAAACACCTCAAGCGCACCAATAGGCTGGCCACCCGGGACGTGCGCGATGACATGATACATCCACAGGATCAAACCGGCAAAAAGCACGAAGGGTAACCATAAGGCGACAAAAGGATCGACGATTCCCATACCGCCCACGCCTTCGGCATATTCATTGATCTTGTGGTAGGTGACGACCATCACGATCGACAGGAATACGCCCAGCGCGGACGTTGATCGCTTCGGCGGCACCGCAAGGGCCAATGCCAAAAATGGCAAGAGCAGCATCATCGCTACCTCGACCAGACGGAAGTGGAAATTGGCCCAGGCCTTGTTTCGCTCTTCTACCGGTTTTTGGGCATTGCCGCCGATACGGACAAGTTCTGTGATGCTATACTCGCGATCTTTGCCGCCGCGGGCCCGGAAATTTTCGATGCTGGGCAACGGGATTGGAACATCGTGACTTGTAAAGCTCAAGACACGTGGCGTCTTATAGTTCGGCGCATCATGCACCAACGTGCCTTTTTCCAGCCGCAATAAAATCGTGTCCGGATCATCGGTGCGCAGAAATTGCCCTTTTTCGGCCGATACAGCGATCGATTGCCCGTTCTTGCTTTGGGCATATACGAACATACCCGACAGGCGATTGCCATTGTCCCGGCTTTCTTCAATGCGGACGGTCAAATTTTCGCCAACTTTGTTAAACTCGCCAACCCTTACCTTTGCGCCGAACGCACCCGACCGCAGTTCGAAACGCAATTCTTCATAGAGGTAGCGGGCGCTGGGCTGGATGAATCCGACGATAGCAAAATTGACGACCGCCAATGTTATCGCAAAGAGAAACGGCACCCGCAGCAATCGGAAATAGCTCATCCCCACGGCACGAAAAATGTCGAGTTCTGAAGAGGTTGCAAGGCGGCGGAACGCCAGCAAAATGCCAAGCAACAAGCCGATCGGGATGCCGAGCGACAGATATTCCGGGATCAAATTGGCCAGCATGCGCCATACGACGCTGACCGGTCCGCCTTCGGCCGCGACAAAGTCGAACAGGCTCAGCATTTTTTCCAGCAGCAACAGCGATGCAGCGATGGCGAGTGTCCCGAGCAGGGGCAACATCACGAGTCGGAAGATATAACGGTCAGTGGCGGTAATAAATTTCAACTTATGGTCGCCCTGTTACCCTAATTTGGCCGCAAACTCACCCGATAGACGCTATCAGGTTCAGGGGCAATATCGATGGCGTGCGTAAAGCAAAATCGCCGGAAATACTGTTCCAGGAGTTTTATGATGAATAAGTATGTTGCCCTTTTTGCAGTTTCAGCCCTCGCTTTTGGAGCGGGCACGGCTGTTGCCGGACAGGAAATCAGTAATGACATGTCGCGCTGCGCAGCAGGTAAGGGCCCTGCTGTTCTCGTGAGCGTCCGCGGCGTGAAAGAATCGGCAGGCAAGGTTCGGGTCCAATCCTATCCTGCGACCGGAAGCGCATGGCTTGCCAAAGGACGGTGGCTGCACCGCCTCGAAAGCCGGGCGAGTGCCGGGACAATGAATTTCTGCGTCCCTGTTCCTTCAGAGGGCCGCTATGGCATTGCTGTACGCCATGATCGCAACGGCAATGGCAAGACGGACATCAGCAGCGATGGCGGCGGTTTCTCGAACAACCCCAGCATCAACATTCTGAACCTCGGCAAGCCTTCGGTGGGCAAGGTCGCTTTTCAGGCCGGCCCCGGAGTAACGCAGATCACCATCAACCTGAAATATATGTAACGGAAAATATTTGGCACTGGTAGCGCTCCTTTCGAACCCCAATTCAACCGGCAACAGGTCGCTGCTGCCGATGGTTCGATCCTATTGCGCAAAAAATCCGGACATCTTCCATTATGAGGTGGAGGAAATCGGCCAGATAGCCAAGGCGCTCGAAATGATCGCCCGTGTGAAACCGAAGGTGCTGGTGGTGAATGGAGGCGATGGAACCGTCCAGTCGGCTTTGACCGAGCTTTACCATGGCGGCCATTTTGAAGGCTCGCCGCCACCGGTTGCGGTCCTGCCTAACGGGAAAACCAATTTGATCGCGCTTGATCTGGGCGCCGAAGGTGATCCGCTGGTTGCGCTGGAACGCATCCTTGAAGTCGCAAAAGGCGATTTGTCCCAGCATATTGTGGTACGTGAATTGATCGCCCTCAGCGATGGCAGCGAAGGTGCGCGTCCTGTGCTGGGCATGTTCCTGGGCGGTGCGGGGCTTGCAGAAACAATTCTCTATTGCCGGAACAAAATCTATCCGCTCGGCCTGCCCAATGGCCTCAGCCATTTCCTCGCGGCGATGGCTGTCCTCGTGTCGACCATCTTTGAAATGAAGGTCAGCTTCCTTCCGGCGCGGGCCAAACCGATCAGCGTGTCCTTTATCCGGCAGGGGGAATTGCAGGGCATCTTCTCGGTGCTGATCGTGACGACATTGGATAAGCTATTGCTCGGCGCGCAAGCCGGTGGAGCGCGTAAAGGGCTGATGAAGTTTCTGGCGGTGGACCAGCGGCCTTGGTCGATGCTGAAGATGATTGCTGCTTCCCTGCGCGGCAAATTGGGCCAGCGCACCATGGATGGCGTGCATTTTCAGGAAGGCGATACAATCCGCATTGAAAGCGAAAAAAGCAGCGTCGTGCTGGACGGCGAGGTATTCGTTGCCAGCAAAGGCAGTCCAATCGTGCTACGCTCGACTCCCCCAGTTCCCTTTTTGAAGCTGGCGGCCTAAGTTCGGCGTTCCTATTTTATGCCCTCGTTAGTCCAACTTGTTGCCGACGAACTGGCGGTTCCCGCCCTGCCCGACGTCCATGCCTTTGCAGCGCATATCGCCGCGCAATATCCCAACGCCGCCCGCGCCGTCCTCTTCTACGGATCCTGCCTGCGCAGCGAACAGTTGGAAGGCCAGATGCTCGATTTTTACCTGATCGTTTCGAGCTATGAAGAGGCCTATACGCAAAAATGGCTGGCTAAATGGAACAGGAGACTGCCTCCTAACGTATTTCCATTTGAATATAATGGTTTAGTAGCAAAAGTTGCGATACTTAGCGAAGAAGACTTCCACAATCTAAACCGGCCTGAAGCGTCAGCCGCGTCAGTTTGGGCCCGTTTTTCCCAGCCATCCCGGCTGGTCTGGTCCGCAAACGACGCCGCCCGCACCACCGTCGCCACCGCAATTTCCGGCGCCGCCCCCACACTCCTCAACGCTGCTCTGGCCTTCACTGAACGAGAAGTCGATGTGCTGGACCTTTGGCAAACTGGTTTCCGGATGACCTATGACGCAGAGCTGCGCGCCGAACGAAACGACCGCCCCGCCTCAGTCGTTGAATTCGACCCGGACCGCTATGTCCGCTTCGGGAAAGCCGCTCTCCCTCACACTCCCATCGCCAACGAACTTCGGGGGGAGAAGGTGCACATCCTTCCCGACCCGCAAGGTCGGATAATGCAGGAGCGAAACCGATGGCCTGCATTGCGCCGCAACGGTAAACTCCTGACCATCGCACGCCTCGCAAAGGCTGCCTTCACTTATGCTGGAGGCATCGATTATCTCGCCTGGAAAATTAATCGCCATGCTGGGACACAGATCGAGATCAAACCGTGGCAGAGGCGCTGGCCATTAGTCGCAGCAATGTTTCTGGTGCCTAAACTTCTGGTCAAGGGCGCAGTTCGCTAGCGCCCCCCTTTCGCTCCGCAAACAAAAACATCACGGCAAAAGACCCTGCTATTGCGGACGGCACCCACAAACTTGATATCCCGAATATATTGTATAGCGCAGCACCTATCGCTGCGCCACTTACAAGGCCGAACCATAGTATAAGATAGGGAATCCACGCCAGGCGGTCCCCACCACTCAGCAACGTTGCGAGACCCTGGCCAACTTTAACCAAAGCGCCGGTCATATAAGTCAACCCGAACGATACCGACCCGTCCCGTTCGAAAAGTGTATTCTCAGCGCCCATACAAAATGCGGACAGGCATAAGCCCAAAAGCAACATATTGTGGAGCGCCATTAACGGCGCAACGAATAACAGAACTGAAATAAGGGCAAGAATGAACGCCTGACGCCGAAAAGGTGAACTAAGGGATTTGCGGCCGATCAATGACCCGCCCACTACACCCAGAACAAAGCTGCCAATTAGGGCAGCTACTATCGCAACATAGGGTGCACTTTCAGCAATACCGACACTCAATCTTGTTGAGTTACCGCTCATAAAGGAGAGGAAAAAGCCACCACTGGATAAAAAGCCGATAGCGTCCACCATTCCGGCCATAGCGGCTAAACCGATCGCCAATAAACGTGTGTTCAGGTCAAGCTTCGTCACAGCAGGACAATTAGATAATCCCTACGGCTTTCCCCGCACGTTCGAAACGGTCGAGTATATCTGAAACTTGTTCACTACTATGTTCGGCGCAAAGCGAGCAGCGTAGCAAGGTCATACCTGCGGGAGTAGCGGGCGGACGGGCAAGATTCACATATAGTCCGTTGGCCAACAGCGCTTCCCACATCGCGGCACCTTTTTCGAGGTCGGGCATGATGACGGCGATAATGGCACTTTGAGCTTCTGGCGTTCCGAGCTGAAATCCCAGATCGCGCAGCCCTTTGTGCAAATTTTTGGAATTCTCCCAAAGATGCGCCCGCTTGTTGCTGTTATGCATCAATTTGCGAATGCTGGTTGCTGAGCATGCAACAACTGCCGGGGGTAAGGATGCAGTAAAAACATAGGGTCGGCAAACAAGCCGCATGATTTCGAATTTTGGATGGTTGGAAACGCAAAAACCGCCAACGGTGCCAACACTTTTGCTGAATGTGCCGATGATGAAATCGACCTGGTCCAGAACACCCTGCTCTTCAGCAACTCCGCGGCCATGTTTGCCGATGAAACCCATCGAATGTGCTTCATCCACCAAAACCATCGCACCGGCTGCTTTCGAAATGCGTATCATTTCTTTCAAGGGAGCAACGTCACCAAGCATGGAGTAGACGCCTTCAAGTACAACCAGTTTACCAGCTTCAGCCGGGAGACGTTTTAACCGCTTTTCCAGTGCTTCGACATCATTATGTCGAAATGCCACAATCTCGGCATCACCCATTTTGCATCCGTCGTAAATCGACGCATGGCTGTCGATGTCGAGAATTATGTAATCCCCTTTGCCTGCAATTGTGCTGATAATCCCCAAATTGGCCTGATAGCCAGTGGAGAATACCATGGCATGATCCATATCATAAAATTCTTTGAGCGCGTCTTCGCACTCTTTATGCCCCTGAAAGGTGCCATTCAGAACACGGCTGCCTGTTGTCCCCGCCCCAAAATCATCCAGCGCCTTTTTACCCGCAGCAATAACGTCATCGTCAAATGTCATACCCATATAGTTATAGGTACCGAGCAAAATGGTTTCTTTCCCATTACAGATTGCAACGGTTGGTGACTTCACTTCCTCCATTACAAGGCTGAAAGGGTCTTTAACGCCAGTTGCCAGCAAGCCCTCGCGCTGAGCAATAAGCGCATCGAATTTGGAAAACAGGTCAGTCATATAATCAGTCCGTCAGCTTCGTTACCGCATCGACTAAATGTCCCACATTTTCGATTTCGGCCTGCAAATTCATACTGATAACAATGTCAAAGCTATCTTCGACTTCTGCCACAAAATCCATAACAGTCAGACTGTCCCATTCCAAATCACCGGCGAAAGTCGTCGTCTCGGTGACTTCAACGCCCTTTTTGTTAAACGGCTCAATCAAACCCTTCAAACGTTCAAACATTTCCGCACGATCAGTCATATGGTATCCTTCTATTTTCGTGGGCTATGGCAAGCGAATAAGGCGGCAAGAGGGCAGTTTATAGCCAGCCTTGTGCCTTGTACCAGCGCACGGTGTCTTTCAATCCTTGTCGTGTTGATATCTGTGGCAACCACAACGCAGCAGGGGGCGTCGCGGTTCGGTCTATCGTCCAGTCGGGATGTGACAGATAACTTGCGCGGTCGGGCGTGAGCTTCGCCTTAGATCCTCGAAACAAACGGTCTAAATGTGCTGCTAAAGTCAGCACAAATTTTGGAGCATGCAATGTGGTTACTCGACGGCCAATCGCCCACCCGATCGCGCGTGCAAAAGCCTGGTGGCTCCAACCCTTTTCCAAGCCGTCATCTGGTTCAAAGATCTGGGCTGTTACGTCTTCGTTTTCGGGCAGCAAGGCAACCAGTAGGCGCGCCAAGTCATCTACGTGAATTATCGAAACATTGCCTCGGGGCGGTAGAAGTGCCCATCCCTTTTGCGCAAGGCGGAACATGTCAAACATTTCCGTGTCACCTGGACCGTAGACACCCGGCGGACGAACTATCGTCCAATCAAGCATGCTGGTACCGACCAATTTCTCCGCGCGATATTTACTAGCACCATAAAATGATAATTGCGGATGCTTTGCCGCCAGCGAAGATACGTGAACAAAACGCTTAATACCGCGGTCCTTCGCCGCAGTAATGATTGAAGCAGTACCCCGGACATTTCCGGCTTCAAAACCTGCTTCATCCGGCGCATTTACAACACCGGCAATATGCAAAACTGCATCCGCGCCTTCACATAAATTATGGAGGCTTTGTATATTGTCGAGGGCACCCGATACCCATGTCACTCCATTTTTCTTAGGCTGATCACGCCGGGTAAGTGCGCGAACTTTCCATCCCGCCTCTACCAGCCGGTCAAGAGTAACACGTCCTACAAACCCCGTTGCGCCCGTGACAGCGACCGTATTTCCAACAGAGGATCTCAAAGCAACACCAGTTGATCGCGATGAACCAGAACAGAGCGTGGAACAGTCCCCAAAATAGCTTCGAGTTCTGCCGAGCGGCGACCGCAGATACGCGCTGCATCAATGGCATCATATTCGGAAAGGCCTCTTGCAAAGGCGATTCCGTCGTCCGCACAGATATCAATTACATCGCCACGTTTGAATTCACCCACCACGCGAACCGCGCCTGCGGGAAGCAGGCTTCCACCTGCTAGCAGTGCCTTTATGGCCCCTTCATCTACAACGACCTGGCCCTTGACGGTCAGCCTGCCACCCAACCACGTCTTGCGGGCAGAAGCACCAGTTCGGGGCGTGAAATAAGTCGCGCGCCCACCGTCTGCGAGGACCTGCAGTGGGTGGTCTATCAAGCCTGATGTGATTGCAAGACCTATGCCTGCGCGTGTCGCAATATCTGCAGCATCCAGTTTTGATGCCATCCCTCCCGAACCCATCCCCGAAGAGGAGCCTGCGGCAACCATAATGCGAACATGTCCGTCAATTCGTTCGACACGCGGCAAATGTACAGCGTCTGGTAAGTGCGGTGCGCGGTCGTACAGACCATCAACATCGGATAACAGTATTACCCCGGAAGCTCCCGCAGCCTGCGCAACACGCGCCGCAAGCCTGTCATTGTCGCCGAAGCGAATTTCTTCGGTTGCAACGCTATCATTTTCATTGATGACAGGGACGGCATCCGCACCGATCAAACGATCCAACGTCGCGGCAATATTCAAATAGCGACGACGTTCCTCAAGATCGTCCAACGTCACTAACATCTGGGCAGCTACAAGATTCTGCGCGGCTAATAGTTCCGCCCACATTCCTGAAAGCAGAATTTGTCCTACCGACGCTGAAGCCTGCGCGTCGGCGAGGCTTGCCCTTCCGCCTTTGTCAAACCCCAGCCGGCGCGCACCGAGCGCGATAGCGCCGGACGTAACGATAATGATGCGTTGCCCCACCTGATGGCGAGCACTGATATCGGCAACAAGTGTTTCCAGCCAGGCACGGCGTACGCCACCGTCGGGTTTCACCAAAAGGGATGACCCGACCTTTACCACCAGTAACGGGCACGACTGTTCCAAAAAGGCGGCAGGATTTAGATCGGCGACCATGTCCCATCCTCGGCTATGCCGTCCGCCTTTGCACCTTCCAGTCCGCTCTTTGCTGGCAATGCCTCTAAAACCCGATCAAGCACAAGATCCACGCCTTGACCGGTTGCACCCGAAATCGCGATGACATCTTGAGCTCCAGCGGCACCCAATTGTGCCGAAATGTCGGCCATTAACTCGGTGTCGAGCAAATCGCCTTTATTGAGCGCCACAATTTGAGGCTTCTCGCTAAGACCAGCGCCATATTCAGCCAATTCTTCGCAAACAATATGCCATGCCTCGACAGGATCGTCTTGCGTGGCATCAATTAGGTGAATCAAAATCTGACAGCGTTCTATGTGTCCGAGAAAGCGGTCACCTATACCCACCCCGTCAGCTGCACCCGCAATTAAGCCTGGAATGTCGGCTAATACAAATTCCCGGCTTTTATGTTCAACTACGCCCAGTTGAGGACGTGTCGTCGTGAATGGATAGGCGCCGACTTTTGCCTTTGTGTTCGATACCTGATTGATGAAGGTCGATTTACCCGCATTGGGCATTCCGACCAATCCGGCATCCGCCAACAATTTCAGCCGCAACCAGACATACATTTCCTCGCCAGGCCAACCCGGACCATGCTGTCTAGGCGCACGGTTTGTCGAACTCTTGTAGGATGCATTACCCCTGCCACCGTCGCCACCGCGCAGGAAAACAACGCGTTGCCCAACTTCTGTTAGGTCAAGAAGAAGACTACGCTCTTCATCGTCCGCCAGAACTTGCGTACCCACCGGAACTTGAATGACCAAATCATCGCCATAGGCGCCGTGCCGGTCACGTCCCATGCCCTGAATACCGCGCATAGCCTTGAAATGCTGAGCATAACGAAAATCTATCAATGTGTTCAGACCGGCGACGGCCTCAAATATAATATCTCCACCTTTGCCGCCATTACCGCCGTCGGGGCCACCATATTGTACATATTTTTCTCGGCGAAAACTAACCGCCCCGGGTCCCCCTGCGCCCGAGCGAATGAAAATTTTTGCTTGATCAAGAAAATGCATGGGGTCGCCTTTACGGAAGGTTGGCCGTTTTGGCCAGTGGCGAGCGATTTAATCGCATAATTGGCGCAATGGTGCGCATTGGAACTTAATCGCACCAATAGCATGATGGCCGGGGAACAGGCCGAACATCTAGACTGTGTAGAATTGGTGGAGCCTAGGGGAGTCGAACCCCTGACCTCTACACTGCCAGTGTAGCGCTCTACCAGCTGAGCTAAGGCCCCATCATACCGCAAGCAGGGCGGCTATTTGGTGAGGAGCGCCACTAGCGGGCGCTTCCTCATATATCAAGCACGAAGTTCGACTTAAATGTCGTCGGGTTCATCTTCCCCACTGGCAACGCCAAGATCATCATCACCGCCGAGATCAACATCATTGTCAGGCGACACATCACCATCAACTGCATCGACATCAATATCGAGATCGTCGTCAGCGAGATCGGTATCGTCCTTCTTCTTTTCCACTTCTTCAAATGGAAGCGGTTGCTTGGACTTCAGGACCGGTTCGGGTGTCCACTGGTTACCGCACTCAATGCACTCAACCGGTTCATCCTTGGTGAGATCGTAAAAGCGAGTGCCGCATTTTGGGCAGGTACGCTTGGTTCCCCATTCAGCCTTAATCATGGCAGGCTCAAATCCTTTATAACATAGCTTGGAAAGGGCGAAACACATGGGTGAATCGCCATCAATTGGCGCGGCCTTTGCCACAGCCATGCGGCGCTGTCAAAAACTTCTCCCCAAGGATGCACTCTATAATGATAAGGCGCGTTGACTTCCAGCAACCATAAAAGCAAAGCAGCCAGCTATGCACAGCGCCGTACCACGCCCCGCCACATTCCAGCATTCCGGCCCGCTTCGCGGGACCATCAAAGTTCCGGGTGACAAATCCGTATCTCACCGAGCGATTATGCTCAGCGCTCTTGCCGTGGGAGAAAGCCGCATTTCCGGGTTGCTTGAAGGCGAAGATGTACTTGCGACCGCAGCCGCGATGCGCGCCATGGGCGCGAAAATTGAGCGTACCGGTGAAGGATCCTGGACTGTCCACGGAGTCGGCGTTGGCGGATTGATGCAGCCATCAGCTACTTTGGATATGGGCAACAGTGGCACTTCAACACGCCTACTCATGGGCCTTGTGTCTAGCCATCGGATTTCCGCCACATTCATAGGCGATGCCAGTCTTTCGAGGCGGCCGATGGGTCGCGTGATCGATCCACTCAGTCTTATGGGCGCTGAGTTTACCGCCAGCCCTGGCGGCACGTTGCCGCTAATGGTCCGTGGCCTTGTTCCGGCAATCCCGATACAATATCGTTTACCTGTTGCTTCGGCGCAGGTGAAAAGCGCGGTGCTGCTTGCAGGTTTGAATGCGCCAGGTATTACCGAAGTCATCGAACCGATCCCAACGCGCGACCACAGCGAGCGAATGTTGAGAGGATTTGGCGCAAACCTATCAGTGGAGCTAGCCAAAGATGGCGTACGTCACATCCACCTCATGGGCGAAGCAGAATTGCGGCCGCAAAACATCGAAGTTCCGGGAGACCCTTCTTCAGCAGCCTTTCCCATCGTCGCGGCATTAATCACCCCCGGTAGTGAAGTCACCGTCACCCATGTTGGAATGAACCCTACGCGTAACGGCATATACAAAATGCTGGAGGCAATGGGTGCGAGTTTGAGTTATTCGAACGAACGGGAAGTCGGCGGGGAGCCTGTGGCTGACATCACCGCTCGGCATTCGATACTGCACGGGATTGAGGTACCGCCTGAAGTCGCACCGAGTATGATTGATGAATTCCCAATCCTCTTTGTTGCTGCAAGCGTCGCTCAAGGTCGCACGACAACCAGCGGATTGGATGAACTTCGCGTCAAAGAAAGCGACCGGCTGGCGTTGATGGCTTCAGGATTGCACGCCATTGGGTCCGTAGTGACCGAAACTGAAGACGGGTTGCTCATTGACGGAAGTGGAGGTGAGCCGCTCGAAGGCGGAGCCGCAATCAAGAGCGCACTTGATCACCGCATTGCAATGAGCTTCGCAGTTGCAGGTCAACACTGCTACAAAGGCGTCATAGTCGACGACGTAACGCCGATAGCTACCAGTTTTCCGAGTTTTGAATCCATGCTGATGATGCTGAAAGGCGTTGAAGGTTCGTCCATATCCTCTGATGACTTCGCGCACTCATGATCATTGCGGTTGACGGTCCTACCGCTTCAGGCAAGGGCACCATCGCTAAGGCGTTGGCTGATCATTATGGCCTCCCTTTTTTGGATACAGGTCTTCTTTATCGAGCCGTAGGCTTTCAACTGCTCCGGAATGGCGGTAATCCCGACTCACCGAACGACGCCCTTAAAGCTTGTGAGTTTTCCGAAGATATTCTTGCATACCCAGAACTGCGGGAGGAAGCCATTGGCGGGCTTGCTAGTCGCATATCAATACACCCCGAAGTCCGAGCTGCCTTGAATAAGCGACAGGTCGATTTTGCTCATCAACCTAGAGGCGCTTTGCTTGACGGGCGCGATATTGGGACTGTGATCGCGCCTGACGCTGATGTGAAACTTTTCATAACGGCTTCTGCGATCATACGTGCTGAACGGCGGTATCGTGAAATGAAAACGCGCGGAGTCAATGTCGAGCTTGAGACTATTCTGGCTGACATCCAGGCAAGGGATGCGAGGGATGCGGGTCGAACCACGGCGCCGCTAAGGCCTGCGGTCGATGCTATTGAAATCGACACCAGCAATATGTCAGTCCAAGAAGCGATCCAGTCAGCCATTGCCGCCGTTGACAGCAAGGTTTATCGCAAGTCGCGATAAACCTCGTAATTTGTAATCCCTCTGTCATATCCGCGACGCGGAGATGTAACGTCTTGGGCGTAGACGCTGGCCTCAATCAAGGGGGCAACCATCATGGCGACTTTTGCACAATCACAGACTTTCCCACAAATCACCGCCAGCCCGTTACGGCGGCGCACCAACTGGACGGCTTGGATCAACCTCCTTTTCGGCTCCGCACCTTTGTGGTGGCGGATTATGTTTTGGGCGCAGCGCAACAAGGCTGCCTGACCGTCCTAAATTGTCATTCACCCGAAATTGCTCCTCTCGACGAGATTTCTTGCTTGATATGGGCCTTTTGACTATAGGCGGCCGCGTTCAAGCCGCGATAGCGTCGGTATAGGCCTACCTTTACCGCTCTTTTGTAGCCGGAGTGTTTGCGTAAAGCGCACGATCACTCTGTTCATGGTACCGAGCCCATTTAGCCACACTGACCGATGGTCAAAGTTGAAAAATGGTTGCTGTAGCAAGTTCAGAAGGTCGCACGTTTTCATACAAATACTCTGTTTTTGAATGCTTTATTGCTATTCGGGCAATAGGGCAGCTCTGGTCAAAGACCATCGGAACCAACCGATTGGCCGGAAAAAATGTACGTAAGGAAACTCTAACCTATGGCAACTTCGCCAAACCCGACCCGCGACGATTTCGCGGCACTCCTCGACGAATCGCTTGGTGGCGCCGACGGCGGCTTTGAAGGCCGCGTTGTAAAAGGCACCGTAACCGCGATCGACAATGACCATGCTGTTATCGACGTTGGTCTGAAATCCGAAGGCCGTGTGGCTCTGCGTGAATTCGCAATGCCCGGCCAAAAAGCCGACCTTAAGATTGGCGACGAAGTCGAAGTTTATGTCGACCGCGTGGAAAACATGAACGGCGAAGCAATGCTGAGCCGTGACCGCGCCCGCCGTGAAGCGGCATGGGATGTGCTCGAAGGCGAATTTGAAGCTGGCAACCGCGTTGATGGCGTCATCTTCGGCCGCGTCAAAGGCGGTTTCACCGTCGATCTAGGTGGAGCTGTTGCCTTCTTGCCCGGCAGCCAGGTCGATGTCCGTCCGGTGCGCGACGTCGCTCCGCTGATGGATATTGCACAGCCTTTCGTCATCCTGAAAATGGATCGCAAGCGCGGAAACATCGTTGTGTCGCGTCGCGCCATTTTGGAAGAAACCCGTGCCGAACAGCGTACCGGTCTTATCCAGAATCTCGCCGAAGGCCAGATCATCGACGGCGTGGTCAAGAACATCACCGATTATGGTGCTTTCGTCGACTTGGGTGGCATCGATGGCCTGCTGCATGTCACCGACATCAGCTACAAGCGCATCAATCACCCGAGCGAAGTCATCAATATTGGCGACACCGTTAAGGTGCAGATCGTCCGCATCAACAAGGACACACAGCGCATCAGCCTTGGCATGAAGCAGCTGGAAAGCGATCCCTGGGATGCTGCCGTCAAGAATTATCCGGTTGGCACCAAGCTCAAGGGCTCGGTCACGAACATCACGGAATATGGTGCATTTATCGAGCTGGAGCCCGGCATCGAAGGCTTGGTCCACGTTTCGGAAATGAGCTGGACGAAGAAGAACGTCCATCCTGGCAAAATCGTTTCGACGAGCCAGGAAGTCGACGTCATCGTTCTCGACATCGACATGGAAAAGCGCCGGATTTCGCTTGGTCTCAAGCAAGCTCAGGACAATCCTTGGGCCAGCTTCGCCGAGAAGTTCCCCGTCGGTTCGACCGTCGAAGGCGAAGTCAAGAACGCTACCGAATTCGGTCTGTTCATCGGCCTCGATGGCGATGTCGACGGCATGGTACACATGTCGGATATCGCTTGGGGCATTTCGGGTGAAGAAGCACTGCATCTTCATCGTAAGGGCGAAACCGTCAAGGCGATCGTTCTCGACATCGATGCAGAGAAGGAGCGTATTTCGCTCGGCATCAAGCAAATCGAAAAGGGTGCCCCGTCGGCAGCCGGAGCTTCTTCGGCTGGCGGCCTGAAAAAAGGTGCAACCACCACGGTTACCGTTCTTGAAGTCCGCGATGGCGGCCTTGAAGTGCAGGCTGGTGAAGACGGCGCAACCGGCTTCATCAAGCGCGCCGACCTCGGTCGTGACCGTGACGAACAGCGTCCTGACCGCTTCCAGGTTGGCCAGAAGTTTGACGCCATGGTCACCGGTTTTGACCGTTCGAAGAAGCCCAATTTCTCGGTCAAGGCACTTCAGCTGGCCGAAGAGAAGCAAGCTGTCGAACAATATGGTTCGTCCGATTCGGGTGCGTCACTTGGCGACATCCTGGGCGAAGCGCTGAAAGGCGTGAAGAAGTAAGCCAAACCGGCCGAACAAAAGCTCCCCATTTGGGACAAAAAAGCCCGCTTCTGGAAACAGGAGCGGGTTTTTTGTTATGTGCAAACGACTGCACAGCAAATGCGTTGTAAAATAAATAATAATCTGGCACCTTTTGCTGCGCTCCCGAGCCCGATCCCTTTGGTCGCATGGCTTCGTAAAAACTCGGGTATCGACTTGATAACAAATGAAGGACTTTGCCCATGATCCGGTCCGAGTTGATTAAGAAACTGGAGAGCGAAAATCCCGAGCTCAAAACCGAAGAAATCGAGAAAATTGTCGATTTGTTTTTCAACCAAATTATCCAGCGACTAGCCGACGGCGGGCGCGTAGAATTGCGCGGTTTTGGCGCGTTTTCGACCCGTGAACGTAGCCCGCGCAAAGGCCGCAATCCGCGAACTGGCGCATCGGTCGAAGTCCCTTCGAAGCGCGTTCCATATTTCAAGCCCGGCAAAGAAGTCCGCGAACAGCTAAACAAGTAACGTGCTTCGCCAAAGCGGCTTGACCACAAGGCAATAATACTGTCTTCGACATTCGCGTGCGGATGTGGCGGAATGGTAGACGCTACAGACTTAAAATCTGTTGTCCTTTTGGGCGTGCGGGTTCGAGTCCCGCCATCCGCACCAACCAATCTGTAGCCTTGTAGATTATGCATCGTATCCGGGTCCCTCAATTCCGGGGCGGAGTGCGCCGGTAACTCAGCGCCTCTGCCACATGAATACGCCCCACTGTTTCGGCACCGGCCAGATCGGCAATTGTTCGGGTAACCCGCAATATGCGCGTATAACCTCTTGCAGAGAGGCGCATTGCTTCGGCAGCTTGCGCCAACAATTTCTGTCCTGCCTCATCCGGTGTCGCCCAATTCTTCAGCATTTCACCATCCAGCTCTGCATTGGTGCGCGCCTTTTCGCCTTTTAGACGGGCATCCTGTATCTGCCGGGCAAGCTTGACCCGCCCTGCTACTTCTGCCGAACCCTCTGCAGGGGGTGGAAGCACAAGGTCGGCAGCGCTGACGGCCTGCACTTCGACATGCAAATCGATGCGGTCCAATAAAGGGCCTGAGATTTTTGCCTGATAATCGGCGGCACAGCGTGGGGCCCGGCTGCAGGCGAGCGCAGCATCGCCCAAATGCCCGCAACGGCAGGGATTCATGGCCGCGACAAGTTGGAAATTCGCCGGAAAGGTAACATGGTTGTTGGCTCGGGCGACGCTGACTTCGCCCGTCTCCAGCGGTTGGCGGAGGCTGTCGAGCACTACCCGCTGAAACTCGGGAAGTTCGTCCAGAAAGAGAACGCCCAAATGCGCCAGACTGACTTCGCCGGGCCGGACGCGGACACCTCCCCCGACCAGAGCCGGCATCGATGCGCTGTGGTGCGGGCTTCGAAAGGGTCGTGTTCGCACCAAACGTCCGCCTTCCAGATTCCCGGCAACGGACGATATCATCGATACCTCCAATGCTTCGGCAGGCGTCAATTCGGGAAGTATCCCCGGTAGACATGATGCGAGCAGCGATTTTCCCGCACCGGGAGGGCCTGTCATACATAAATTGTGGCCACCGGCCGCTGCAATTTCCAGCGCGCGTTTTGCGGTTTCCTGTCCTTTCACCATTTTCAGATCCGGACCCGCCACTGGTTCCTGGACAATGGCTAGCTCGGGCGGACGTAAGTGGGATTGCCCCTTGAGATGGTTGAGCAACGCCAAAAGGTCGGGCGCAGCGGCAATTTCGACCTGTCCGGCCCATGCCGCCTCCGGACCCTGAGCCGACGGACATATCAACCCCATCCCGCGCGACGATGCATGAAGCGCCGCAAGGAGAACGCCCGGAGATCCGGCAACTTTTCCATCCAGACCGAGCTCGCCAACAACCACATAGTGGGAAAGCGTTTCGGCATCGACCAGCCCCATCGCCGCCAGCAACGCCAGGGCGATTGGCAGATCATAGTGCGACCCTTCCTTGGGAAGATCGGCGGGCGAGAGGTTGATCGTGATACGCTTGGGCGGCAAAGCCAGCCCCAGCGAGGATATGGCGGCACGGACCCGTTCACGGCTTTCCGCAACGGCTTTATCCGGGAGACCGACCACCGCAAATGCGACCATTCCGGGGGCAATCTGGCATTGCACTTCGACGCTGCGGGCCTCGAGTCCAAGATAGGCCACCGTCGATACAATCGAAACCACGTTTCATTTCCTTCACAATCCGGCTGGCCGTCCAGTGTGGAAAAGTGCGATCTGCGGGGCAATTGTTGGCGGTTGGTATACGAGACATTCGCACATCCGGATTGCTGTCCCAAAAGCAATATATGGCTAAATTTCATTTAACCCTGCCTGCACATCATTTGGCAAAGCCTGGGGTGGCATTTGGATGCCATGAAGCTAGCCGTTGCTTTACGCATGCTCGCCCTTGGCGTTTTCACCCTTGCGCCATCGGGCGGGCATGCCTTTGACAGCTTCAGTGTCGAAACCACCGTAACCGAGTGGGTCGACGATCCGCAACCTGCTGCACCGGCCCGGGAAGCCATCGCCATTTTTGGCCCGTTCCGGGTTCTGTCGCCGCAGCGGATTGAACTGGTTGGCAGCATCGAAACCGATACCCCGGCACAATTTCGCGCCCTTCTGCGGGCCTTTCCATCGGTGCGCCAGATCGACATGATCGATTGTCCCGGGACCGGCGATGACGCGGCCAATCTGGATTTGGCACGGATGGTCCGGAAAGCTGGGATTGCGACCTTTGTTCCCAATGGCGGGTCGGTGCGGTCCGGCGGGGTGGAGCTGTTTCTTGCCGGGGCGGAGCGCCGGGCGGAGCCGGGGGCCGAATTTGCCGTACATAGCTGGGTCGACGAGGAGGGGCTGGAGCCCGATGACTATGCCGAGAGCGACCCCGTCAATCAGGAATATGTCGCCTATTATCGGGAAATGGGCATGAGTGCCGATAATGCGAAGGCGTTTTACGATCTGACGAACAGCGTGCCCCACGACGAGGCGCTATACCTCAAACCCTCTGAAATTGCAAGCTTTATTCCGTTGAACTGACGGCCATTTGTTAACCTGGCTGAAGCCTCAGCCGCTTTTCATTGACACATACCAACTGGTCGGTATGCTTTCCCCATGCCCCCGAGTCGTGCCACCAAAGCCCCGCCCAGACAGGTCCCCGCCGCCGGTTCCGCGCGCGAGCGACTGATCGCCGCGGCCATTGCCACCGTGCGCTACAAGGGCTTTTCCGCGACCTCTGTTGACGAGATTTGTCAGGCTGCCGGCGTCACCAAGGGCGCCTTCTTCCACCATTTCGCCTCCAAAGAGGCGCTCGCCGTCGAGGCAGCCGGTGCGTGGACCGAAATTGCCGAGCAGCGCATCTTCACCCAGCCCGACTGGACCCGTATTCCCGATCCGCTCGAACGCCTGCTCGGCCATATCGACTTCCGCCTGTCGATGCTCGATGGTCCGGCAGAGGATTTCACCTGTTTCGTCGGCACGATGGTGCAGGAAAGCTATAACAGCAGCGATCCCATCCGCGCCGCCTGCGACGCGAGCCTGCACGCCTATGCACTACGGCTGGCCGAGGATATCCAACAGGCTATCGATATCTACGGGATCGCAAGTGGCGTGAGCGCGGTTAGCCTTGCCTTCCATATCCAGGCCGTCCTGCAGGGCGCGTTCATCTTGGCCAAGGCCAATGGCAATCCGGTCATTGCCCGCGACAGTGTCATGCACCTGAAACGCTATGTCGTGATGTTGTTCACACAGAATTGACGGAGAGAAGGAGAGAGGAAATGGCAGAGGAACATGCACCCACCGGCGGACTGACCCCGCATATCCAGATCGGCGACAACCGCGCCGCCGAGGCGATCGATTTCTACATCAGGGCCTTTGGCGCGACCGAGATCCGCCGGATGCTCGCCGAAGATGGCAAGCGCCTGATGCACGCCCATGTCCATATCAATGGCGCGTCGCTGATGCTGCATGACGAATTTCCCGAGTATGTCGACCCGGCCGAAGCCGATGTCGCAGGTGGCAGCGGCCTGACCCTGCATCTGCAGGTCGACGATGCCGACGCATGGTTCGCCCGCGCCGTAGAGGCCGGAGCGACCGCCACCATGCCGCCTGCCGATATGTTCTGGGGCGACCGTTACGGGCAGATCAGGGACCCGTTCGGCTATCGCTGGTCCATCGGCCACCCGCTTGCGCGCGAGGGATAGCGAAGCCTGACAATTTCGGGGGACAACCGAAGGAGAGAAGAGATGTATATCGAAGGATTCGTGCTCGCGGTTCCTACCGCGAACAAGGAGAAATACAGGCAGCATGCCGAAAAGGCGGTGCCGATTTTCAAGGAGTTCGGCATGACCCGGATGGTCGAATGCTGGGGTGAGGATGTCCCCGATGGCACTATGACCGATTTCAAACGGGCGGTGCAGGCAAAAGAGGACGAGACGGTCGTTTTCAGCTGGTGTGAATATCCGGACAAGCAGACGCGCGACGAAGCCGGCCAGAAGATGATGTCCGACCCGCGTATGGCCGAAATGGCCGACTGTCCTTTCGACACGAAGCGGATGATCTATTCGGGTTTTGCGCCCATCCTGTCCGAAGGCAATGACAAGGGCGCAGGCTATATTGACGGCTTTGTCATCCCGCTGCCCGTGGTCCGGCAAGCCGATTATCAGGCGCTGGCCGAAGCGGCGGCTCCGGTGTTCATCGATCATGGCGCCACCGGTGTCGTCGAAACATGGGGCGAAGACCTGATGCGCGGCGAAGTCACCGATTATTACCGTGCGGTCGATGCCGCCGACGACGAAACGGTCGTTTTTTCGTGGATCGCCTGGCCATCCAAAGAGGTGCGCGACATCGGAAACAAGGCGGCGATGGAGGATGAACGCTTTGCCGCCATGGGTCCGGATTCGATGCCCTTTGATGGCAAGCGCATGATCATGGGCGGATTCGTACCGATCGTCGATACGGCACGCTGACTGGAGGAAAGGTATTTGCATGCCGCGGATGCCGCTGTGCATCCCCGGCGGCAGTGCCGTACGAATGGAGGAGAGAGACTATGGCCAACAATCATGGCGATTTTATCTGGTATGAACTGATGACCAGCGATGCCGCAGGCGCGCGGGATTTCTACGCGAGGGTCATCGGGTGGGACATCGACACGAGCAGCGACGCGCCAATGGACTACCGGATGATATCCGCGTCCGACGGGCCCGTCGCCGGGTTGCTGCCGCTGACAGCCGAGATGCAGTCGGGCGGCGCACGCCCCTGCTGGATGGGATATATCGCGGTATCCGACGTCGATGCCTGTGCTGCGGCCATCAAGGACGCCGGCGGCAGCATCCATATGGAGCCGTGGGATATCGAGGGCGTCGGACGCGCGGCCTTTGTCGCCGATCCGCAAGGGGTGATGTTCTACATCATGAAACCGACACCGCCGGCGGACGATCCCGATGCCCAAAGCACCAGTTTTGCCGCCGAAGCCCCAATTGTCGGGCATTGTGCATGGAACGAGCTTTCCACGACTGACCCCAAAGCCGCCAAGGCATTTTACAGTGCGCAGTTCGGCTGGGTACAGGATGGGGACATGGATATGGGCCCGCTCGGCAAATATGAATTTCTGTGGGACGGCGCGAAACGGTTCATGCTGGGTGCCGTGATGCCCAAAATGCCCGAAATGCCGGTGCCGTTCTGGACCTATTATTTCCGCGTGCCCGATATCGATGCCGCCTGCACCGCCATATCCGCCCATGGCGGCACCGTCCTTCAGGAACCCATCGAAATACCGGGCGGCGATTACAGCCTGGTCGCAACCGACCCGCAAGGCGCGGCCTTTGGCCTGGTAGGAGCACGCACATGAACGTACAGACAAACACAACCACCGCCCCCAAATGGCTTTTGTGGGCCGGAATCCTGTTCCTGCTGTGGAACCTGATCGGCGTGGCGGCCTTTGCCAGCCAATGGTCAATGTCGGCCGACGATATCGGAAAGCTCCCGCCGGAACAGCGAGACCTGTGGCTCGCCATGCCGGGCTGGGCATGGGTCGCCTATGCGGCGGGTGTCCTGCTAGGCACCCTGGGGGCCATCGGGATCGTGCTACGCAAATGGTGGGCGCCGCTTGCCTTTGCCTTCAGCCTGATCGCGATAATCGTCCAGTTCAGCCATCCCTTCTTTTACCTTCAACAAAATAACGGCGACATGGCGATGCTCGGCTTTCCCATCTTCATCATCGTGATGGCGATTATCCAATGGCAGTTAGCCCGCGCCTGGCAACGCAAGGGCTGGCTGGCCTGACCCGCCCGAGGAGAGAGAATATGAACAAGAACACAATCTGTGTCTGGTACGACACGCAAGCCGAGGAAGCCGCGCATTTCTACGCGGCGACCTTCCCCGACAGCCATGTGGGCATGGTCCACCGTTCACCACTCGACAATCCCGGTAATAAGGCGGGCGATGTGCTGATGGTCGAATTCAGCGTGTGCGGCATTCCCTGCATCGGGCTGAATGGCGGGCCCGCCTTTTCCCAGACCGAAGCCTTTTCGTTCCAGATCGCCACTGACGATCAGGAGGAGACGGACCGGTACTGGAACGCCATTGTCGGCAATGGCGGCGCGGAAAGTGCCTGCGGCTGGTGCAAGGACAAATGGGGCGTCAACTGGCAGATCACCCCGCGCGTACTGACCGATGCCATGGCGCAAGGCGGCGAAACCGCAAAGCGTGCCTTCGGGGCCATGATGACCATGCACAAAATCGATGTGGCCGCGATCGAAGCTGCCGTGCGGGGATGAAGCCATGACCTTGTGACCTTTGGGGGCACCCGACAAAGACTGAAAAGGACCATAGAATATGACCGCAACACAAGAAAATGGCTGGGAGCTTTCGGTGAGCACCTACATCGCCGCGCCGCCCGAAAAGGTCTGGGACATCATGACCAACCGCATGGAAGAATGGTGGTGCCCCAAGCCCTGGCGGACCGAAATCATCGAACAGCAATGGCATAGCGGCGGGCGTTCCGCGATGGTGATGAAAGGCCCCAATGGCGAGGAGCATCCGCAGGAGGGCATCTTTCTGGAAGTCGTTCCGGGCGTACGTTTCGTATCAACAGACGCCTTCGTGCGCGGCGCGGACGGCAGCCTGATGCCCTCAGCACCCTTCATGCTCGGCATCTGGGAAATCGCGCCCGAAGGCGACGGAACCCGCTACACCGCCCGTTCGCGCCATTGGGACGAGGCGACGACAAAGCAGCATGACGATATGGGTTTCCAGCAAGGCTGGGGCGCCTGCGCGCAGCAGTTGAAGGAACTGGCGGAGAGTTGAAGGGCGTTGGAAAACAAGGCTCTGCCCCCCTTCAGGGGAGAGGGGGCATCACTTCTACCTATCATCTAGCCGTCACCCTGAACTTGTTTCAGGGTCCATCTGGCAGACCAGTCCTGACATATCGGCGGCAGTCACGGCATTTACGAGCCGTGGCGCAGTCATTGCGGCGGTCGGTCCACGCTTAACGATGGACCCTGAAACAAGTTCAGGGTGACGGTTTGGAGTAATAATGGATCGGCTGAACAGGAAAGGGAAAGATAAAAATCAGACCAGCAAAACCCTAAAAATCCACCTGCTCATAATGTTTCGGCGGGGTGATGACCTCCATGCGTTCGGACAGGAGCGGGCGGAAGCTGGGGCGGGATTTGAACATCGCGTACCAGGCCTTGGTCTGCTCATGCCCGGTCCAGTCGATTCCGCCCAGATAGTCGGCGACCGAAATCTGTGCCGCGGCGGCAAGGTCAGCCATGCTCATCACCGATCCCGCCATCCAGGCGCGGTGATCGATGAGATAGTCGACATAATCGAGATGGCCGTTGGCCAGCTTCATCGCCTCGCGCAGCACGCGGCTGTCGGGGGGCTGGCGATCGATCAGACGCTTTTTCATCCGCTCGTGCAGCAGGGGCTGCGTCACATCGCCGTAAAATTGTTCGTCAAACCAGGCGACCAGACGGCGGATCTCGGCGCGATATTGCGCGGTTCCGCTGATCATCGGGTTGGCCGAGACGGTCTCGTCAATATATTCGGAAATGGCCACGGAATCAGCAAGCGTGATGTTGCGTTCCGCATCGCGCATGACAGGGGTACGGCCTGCCGGGTTCATCTGCAGAAAATCGTCGCGCTGTTCCCACGGATTTTCGCGCACCAGACTATAGGGCACGCCCTTTTCCCCCAGCAGCAAACGCACTTTGCGCGAGAACGGACAAAGCGGATATTGATGAAGGTGCCACATAAAGGTCCTGTTAGGGTTGATTAGCGCGAATGGGAAGGGGTCGAGGCGGTATTTTCGTCAAAATGGACGGAGGAAGGCATGTGTCCCCCGTCCTACATCTTTCCCTCTCCCCTTCAGGGGAGAGGTACGCAGTCTTATGGCTTTAGCCATTAGACGGAGTGGAGAGGGGGAGGTGGCGCATTGCCCTCACCGTCGAAGCCCCTCTCCAACTACGCCTAGGCCTGTCGGCCAAGGCTTCGTATCCTCTCCCCTGAAGGGGAGAGGGAGACATATGGATTTCCCCTCCCCTCAACGCTGCTCCCCTGCCTCCTGCTTTTCCTGCTTCGCCCGCGCCGCGTCGATCTTCGCTTCCGCTGCCTTCACCTTTTTCTCGGTCTCGGCATATTGGCTGTCGAAATCCTGCTGGCAGGCACCCAGCAGCAGGAGAAGGCAGAGCGCGCGCATCAATAATCCTTCTTGTAGCGGACGTTGACGTTCGACGTACCGGTGGTGCCGATCTGGCTCAACACCGAAAGTGCGGGCGTCAGGCTGATTTCCAACTGCGTCGCGGTATAGCCGCGTGCGTCGGTGACAATTTCGACATAGACATCGTTGGTGATATACTGGCCGAACGCCACCGCCATTTCGCGGCCCGTTGTCTGGTCCGCGCCCAATATGCGCAGGCGGTTCAGCCCCGTGGCCGATTGCAGCACGCCAAGCGGGTTGAGGCCGCCCGATCCGCCGCGCAGATTGTTGAGCGAGGCGGCAAGCTGCACCGCCTGTATCGCGCTCAATTCGCCGATGGAATTGCCGAACAGGATGCGCGCCATGATCTCGTCCTGCGGCAGCGCAGGGGTGGAGCTGAAGCTGATGTCGGGATTCTGGCCGGTGCCGCGGATATTGACGCGGACCGTTGTGCCGTCGACTTCGCTGGCGGCGGCAATGCGGATGGACGGGTTGGTGGCCGGGCCGCCGTTGAAGCTGATCCGGCCATTTTCAAGTTCGAACGAGCGTCCCGCAAAGCCGAGCGTGCCGCGCACCAGTTCCATTTCGCCCGCAATGCGCGGGGCGTTGCTGGTGCCGGTGACGCGCAGATTGGCGCCCCATTCGGATTCAAGGCCCATGCCGCTCACATAAAGTTCGTCGGGCGCGGTCAGTTTGATGTCGAGTTTCCAGTTGCTCGGCAGCGTGCTGATCGGGTCGGCATCGCCCGACACACGCGGACGGCCCGATGCCGCCTTGCGCCGCACACCGGTCAGGGTGGCGACCGAGGCGGCGCCCTGGCGGATGATCTTGAACCGCGTTTCAGGCAGGCGCAGGGTCCCGCTGATCAGGGCATCGCCGCCCGGTGTGTTGGTGACGCTGATCTGTCCGGTTGCGGTGGTGGAGATCAACTCGCTGCGCGCGACGCGGGCCTGGTTGAGGTCGAGGTCGAGCTGTAACGGGAAGCCCTTGTCGGAGCTGAGATTGACAAAGCCCTTGCCGGTCACGGTCCCCCTGCCCGCATTGGCGGACAGTTCGGTCACCTCCAGCTGGTCATTGGTGAACAGGCCCCGCACGCGCAGCTTGGTCAGGCGCGTGCCATAGACGTCATTTTCGTAAATCAGGTCGTTGGCGCGCACGACGCCGGTCAGGCGCGGGGTCTGCACCCGGCCGGAGAAATCTGCGGCGACGCCGATATTGCCCTCAAGGCTCTGGTCCGCCAGCGCGGCGAGGGAGAAGAGCGTATCGGCAGGGCCGTTATAGCGGATGCCCCCCGACAGCGGCGCGGCGAGCAGGCGCTCGGTCCAGCTTGCATTGCCCGGCGGCAGGGGCCTCAAGTCGATCTGCAGACGGCCCACGGCGGCACCCAGACGGCGGATGATCGCGCGGGCGTTGCCGCCATCGGGCAGCAGGCGGCCGACAAGGCTGATGTCGACCGGCTGCGACCGGGACCCCAAATTGGTGCGGACAAAGCGTTTGATCTCCAGCCGCGCATCGGCGCGGGGGAAGGCGGTAAGGGAGGCTTGCGACCAGTCGATGCTGCCCGTCGCCCTGCCCCTGATGCCAAGGCCCGGCAGGAAGGGGTTGATGACCGCGATGTTCACATTGTCCAGCCGCGACTGAAGCTCCAGCCCGTCGCCATAGCTGCCGGCGAGCTTTACCGTGCCATTGGCGACGCGGATGGTCGACAGCTTGATCTCATATGCGTCGCGCCCGGGCACGATGCGTAACGGGCCTTCCGTCGAAAAATCGATGCTGTTCGCCCGGCCCTTCGCCGCGATGCGCCACAGTTCGGGCGTCAGATCGGCGTTGGCGGCGATGCGGAACGGCACCTGGCTGCGCCCCTCGGCAAGGATCCGGGCCGAACCGGTGCCGCCGCGATAGTCGACCTTCGCCCGCGCCGCCGCCAGCTCGATATCGTTCAGCAGCGCATTTTCGACCTGAACATCGGCGACGATCTGCGGGCTGTCATACAGAATGACGTCCGCCTTCACGATGCCGCGCCCGATGGCGAGCGTCTGTTCCCCGCCTGTCAGGCTGGCATTGTTCGCAACCGCATCGACGACCGCGCGCTGGTATCTGCCTGCGGCCGACAGCTCGATGGTGCCGTCAAAACCAGCGCCCACGCCGTTCAGCGTCCCCTGGAACGGACCCGACGCCGCCTGCTGCACCCGGCCCGTCAGGCCGATCCCGGCAAAGTCGCCGCGCAATATGTCGATCGTCAGCGGCCCGTTGCCCGACAGCACGTCGATATCCCCGCTAATGGGGCCATAGTCGGTGGACCCCGTCAGCGTGATCGCATAGCCGCGCGCGCTGCGGGTTACGAGCCCGACGACATTGGACAGGCCAACGCCAAAGCCCGGCCGCGCCGCCGTGACGCGGGCAACAGGGCGATCGAACGTGCCGGTCAGTTGCACCGCCACAGGGCCATATTGGTTGGAGTATCCCGCACCGTTGAACACAACGCGGCCGCCGTCTGTCACATAGGTGCCATTGCCGCTGTTCAGCCGGAACTGCGGCGCCGAAACGCTGGCCCGTGTGACGCGCAACACGCCGTCGGTGCCGTAGCGGATGCCGGCATTGACGAACATCTGCCCGCCGAGGAATTTCTGCACGCCGGCGCTGAACAATTTTGTGGAGCGCGCCTTGATCGTCCCCACCAGCGCATAGCCCCGGCCCAGCGTGGTTTCGAGATCGACATCGGCAACCACATTGAACAGCCCGACCGAGCTGACTTCAAATCCGTCCACCTTGCCGTTGAGCGCGCCGGTGTAAAAACCCTTCGCCATATCTCCGATGATCAGCGCGGTCGCGTTGATCCGGTCGGAGCGTATTTTCATGTTGTCGGACAGCAGGCGGCCATTGGCGATAGCGATGTCGCCATTCATTCGGACATTGGTGAGCAATCCGCCCGCAATCTGGTTGATACCCGTGACCCGCCGCGCAATGGCATTGACCGGAATCAGGAACCGGTCCTCCTGCCCTTCCGCCTCGCCCGTCACGCGGACATCTTCAAAGGTGGTCCGGTCAAAGGCCAGCCTTTTGGCCGTCGCGGAATAGGCAATGGTGGGCGCGGCAATGGCCCCGTTCAAAAGGGCCTTGCCCTGCACATTGGTGCCGCTGACATTGCTTCCAATAATCGCCGGGCGCAGCAATTTAAGGTCAAGCGCAAGATCGTCGAACGCACCTTGCGCCATGTCGATCCGCCCGCTCGTTCCCAATATGGCCGAAGCCGAACGGACGCTGCCCTTGATGTCGGCAACACGCTGTTCAAAGGATGCCGACAGGTCGATGGTGGCAACCGGCGACAGTCCGCGGACAATCAGGCTGTCTGCCATCACCTTTGCAGGGGCAGTTTCCCCCCTTGCCGTAAACACACCGTCCCGTGCGGTCAGCGCGACGTCCGCCACCTGTTCCGCACCCATGGTCGCGCGCAGGCGGCCATCCCATTTCTGCCAGCTACCGCGCCCGTCGAGCGCCGCCCGCACCGGCACTTCACGGCCGAGAAGACCGGCAACCAGACCCTTTGCCGGGGCATCGACCTTCAGATCAATGTCAAAGCGGTTGTCATCGGGCACGGCATCCAGCTTGAGCGCCAGCCTGTCGCCCTGCGCTGACCCTGCTATTGCCTCGACCACCGCACGCCGGTCGGCAATCCGTGCCTTGCCATCAAGGCGCGCAACCTGTTCTTCGCCCGTCACCGCCTTTGCAAAGACGATGCGGTCCACCCGCAGCCGGTCAATCCGGATGTCGAGATCGGGCAGCATCGGTTCCCCCCGGTCCGGCACCACATTGAAGGCAGGCATTCGCGCCACATTTAGCTCGCGTGCCGTCAGCGCATCGACATCAACCACCCCTGTCAGATAGGCGAAGGGATGCCAGTCGAGCCGGATTTCCGGCGACCGTGCAAAAGCACCCTTGGGGTCGCGAAACTGCACATCGCGCAGCACCGCGCCGCCATAAATGGACCCGTCAATCTTTCCGATCCGGATATTCAGACCATTTTCCAGCACCACGCCTGCGACCTGCCGCGCCACGAATGCGCGGCCTGATTGCGTATCGAGCCAGACATAGGCACCCAAAAGCACCGCCAGCAATACGCCAAACAGGGCAGCTCCCCCAAGGACAAGGCGCCTGCCGAGCGTCAAAATGCCTGCCCGATCGATACATAGACGCTGATCTTGGACTCCCCTGCCCTGCGGTTCAGCGGTGTCGCGATGTCGAGCCGGACCGGTCCGAAATTGGTGTAGAAACGGCCGCCAATGCCAAGGCCGAAGCGCCAGTCGTCAAATTTGGGAATGCTGCTTTCATAGACCTGCCCCGCATCGACAAAGCCCGCGACCCCGAAATTGCCGAAACGATATCGTGCCTCGATCGCGGCTTCGTTCATGCTGCGTCCTCCAATGGGATCGCCATTCAGATCCTTCGGCCCCAGTTGCTGGTAACCAAAGCCGCGGACCGATCCGCCACCGCCGCCGTAAAAACGCCGCGACGGGGCCAGATCATCGCGTCCGGTTCCACTGATCGTCCCGACGCGCCCGCGCGCGGCCAGCACCAGATTGTCGGTCGGCGAATAATAATAGGAGCCGTCCAATATGGCGCGCGCATAAATCCGTTTCCCGCCGCCCAGCGATGCCTCGGGCGACAGGCGCAGATTCAGGCGGTAGCCTTTGGTTGGATTCAGCAAATCGTCCGAACGGTCGAAACCAATCTGTCCGGGCAATGCCGCCACATAAAAGATCCGCCGGTCACGCAGCCCGCGCGCCACATCGAACTGGTCTTCCGATGTGGCCAATATTTCAACGCCGGCCGACCAGGTGAATTTCTTTTGCCAGATGGGCGTCGATGCATAGCTGTAAAAGGCGGCAACCCGTCCGGTATAGGCCTCGAACGCGTCATAATTGCTGTGCAATGCCGACAGCGACATTTCAAAGGTGCGGTCGCGCCGTCCGGCGTTGGACCGCGAAAAACTGACGCTTGCGGCCTGTTCCTGTGTTCCGATCACACCTGCCGCGGTCAGCGCCCCTTCGGGCGGGAACAGATTGCGATGGGTCCAGCTCCCCTCGACCCGCGGACCCTGGCCGGTGCCATAACCGGCACTGATGGCAAGCGTGCGCGCGGGCCCTGCTTCTTGCCGGACAAGCAAATCCGCATAGGGCATGCCGTCGGGCGCCGTGCCCTCGCCAGGAACAGGTTCGACCGACACCGTCGACAACAGGCCGGTTGCGACCAGCGCCGCGCGCAGATCGTCGACCTTGCGGCTGTCATACAGATCCCCTGTCTTGAAACGCCGCAATATCGCGACATGTTCGGCGTCAAAGGCTTCTGTCCCTTCGCTCCTGATCTGTCCGAACACGCTGCGCGCGCCGGGATCAACCGGCAGGGTATAGTCCCCGAGCCCACTTTCGCTGTCGAGCAATATGTCCCGCTGCCCGACCTTGGCAAAGGGATAGCCATTTTCCGGCAGTTTGATCGAGATATTGGCTTCTGCGGCCAATATCGTGTCGGCAACAATTGGGTCACCACTTTTCGGAACAAAGTTGCTGGTAATGAGGTCGGAAGGTTCGACGGGCTTCGTTTCGAAACGGATTTCGCCCAGATAATAACGCCGTCCCGGAACGACATTCAGGGCGACGTTGAGCGGTTCGGACGCCGCCGACCCATTGCCTTCGGCGGCGGCGGCATTGGTCCGCTCGGTCGCCACGCGCACCGTGGCATCGTAAAAGCCTTCGCTGGTCAGGATATCGAGCAGCAATTGCCGGTCTGCCCGCGCACGCTGGCTGACCACCGCACGCGTATCGGCGCGCCCGCCATTGCGGCCAAGCGCCGACAGGTCGTAAAAACGGCGCAACGTGGTGCGGTAGATATTCCCGTCGGCGTCCTGCGCAACGTCGGCATTGGCGCCCGGATCGAGCCCGTTAATTTTCACCACATAGCGCACCGACTGGTTGCCCTCATTTTCCGCGGCTTCGGTCGGCTGTGGGGGTGGTTCGGCGTCGAATGTATCTATGGACGGCAGGGGTTCATCCAGCAGCGGATCGACAACCGGCGGGTCGCTCAGAACCTCGACCGCATCGCCGTCGCGCAAGGCGGGATTTGCACTTTCCTGCGCCGTCTGTTGTGCCTGTTGCCGGGCTTCCTCGGTTGCGGCTGTCTCGTCACGGGCATCCTGCTCGCGCTGCCACTCCTCGACCGATTCCAGCGGCTTGTCGTCAAGGCTGGGGATCGCGGCGTCAAACTCCTCGTCACTGATAATGGGCTTGTTGCGCTCTTCCGATGATGGCGGCGCAGGCGCAGGCGCAACCTCAACACCCTCCGCCGCGCCCGCCGCATTCTGGGCAAGCACGGGGGCCGTCGCAAAAGCGAGATGCAACAGAGCTATGGATCGGATCAAAAACGCATCTCCAGCCACCCAAACGCACGAAATTCAAAAAGGCTCCCTGTGTTTTTCGATAGCTTGGCAAAAAAGAGATGCAACCGCGAAGGATGTTCCTTTGCGCGGATTGCGGTGGATGGAGGGGTTGCGGGTGATGGGGCAGTCCCCCAACGCACCTTCCCCTCTCCCCTTCAGGGGAGAGGATACGAAGCCTTGGCCGAAGGCCTAGGCGCAGTTGGAGAGGGGCTTCGACGGTGAAGGCAATGCCCCACCTCCCCCTCTCCACTCCGTCTAATGGCTAAAGCCATAAGACTGCGTACCTCTCCCCTAAAGGAGAGAGGGGGAGCGCGCATCTCCCCCTTTCCCCACGCTAACCGCTTGACGCCGGTGCGCATTTCCTTTCTTGCGCAATCATGCGTTTTTTCTCTGACAATGCGGCTCCCGTGCATCCCAAAGTGATGCAGGCCATCGCCGATGCGAACCAGATTGATACCGCCTATGATGGTGACCGATGGAGCGCGCAGCTGGATGCCCGTTTTTCCGAAACCTTCGGCTGTGATGTGGCCGTGCTGTGGGTGGCCACGGGCACCGCGGCCAACTGCCTTGCGCTGACATCCTTATGCCAGCCGCATCAGGGCATCATCTGCCACCGCGAGGCGCATATCGAAGTCGACGAATGCGGCGCGCCCGGATTTTATACCGGCGGCGCAAAGCTGATGCTGGTGGACGGTGAAGGGGCAAAGGTCACGCCGCAGGCGGTGAGCGATTTGCTGGGGACGATCCGCAACGATGTGCATCAGGTGCAGGCCGCTGCGCTCTCGGTGACCAATGCCACCGAATATGGCCTGACCTATCGCCCTGCCGAAGTGGAGGCGCTGGGCGATGTATGCCGTGCGCGCGGCCTTGGTTTCCATATGGACGGGGCCCGCTTTGGCAATGCGGTGGCGTCGCTTGGCTGCCATCCCGCCGATGTGACCGTGCGTGCGGGCGTCGATGTGCTGAGTTTCGGCTTTGCCAAAAATGGCGGCATGGGCGCAGAGGCGCTGGTCTATTTCGACCCGGCCCATGCGGACGCGGCGCGCTATCGCCGCAAGCGTGCAGGGCATTTGCAATCCAAAGGCCGGTTCCTGGCGGTGCAGTTGCTGGCGATGCTGGACGGGGATTTGTGGCTGGACAATGCCCGCGCGGCCAATGCGGCTGCAACGGTCATTGCCAATGCCGCACAGGGCCGCCTGCTCTATCCGGTCGAGGCCAACGAGATTTTCGTCCGTCTGACCGCCGCCGAAGCCGCCGGCCTGCGCGCGCAGGGCTTTGACTTTTACGACTGGGGCGAAGGCGCGGCGCGTCTGGTCACGAGCTGGCACCATACAGAGGACGACGTCGCACCTCTTGCCCGCGCGATTGCCGCCCTATGAGCCGTCATGATCCCGAACCCGTCACCGAACCCGGGCTGCTGACGCCGCGCGTCCTCATTCCTTTTCTGTTCGTGTCGCTGATCTGGGGATCGACCTGGTTTGTCATCCGCGATCAATTGAGCGTCGTCCCGTCAAGCTGGTCGGTCACCTACCGCTTTTCCGTGGCGGCCATCGGCATGTTTATCCTTGCCCTCATCATGCGGCAGCCCTTGCGGATTGACCGGGAATTTCTGGGCTGGGCCGCTTTTCTGGGGCTGGTCCAGTTTTCGCTGAATTTCAACTTCGTCTATCTGGCGGAACATCATATCACATCAGGTCTGGTCGCGGTTATCTTTGCCCTGCTGATCATTCCCAATGCGATACTCGGCAAATTGTGGCTGGGCCGCACGATCGGACGGCCGTTCATCATCGGGTCTGCCATTGCCACGGCTGGCGTCGGCTTGCTGATGCTGCGCGAATATCGTGTTGCGCCGGTCGGCGGAACGGAGGTGCTCATCGGGCTGTCCTTCACTATCGCCGCGGTCTGCTTTGCCTCAATTTCCAATGTGCTGCAGGTGACGCCCCGCATTGCGCGTTTTCCCACCGTGACCATATTGGCCTGGTCGATGCTGTGCGGCGCGATCATCAACGCCGCCATCGCGTTCGTCGTTGCCGGTCCGCCGGTCATCGACCCGCGCCCGGCATATCTGAGCGGCGTGTTCTATCTCGGCATAGTCGGAACGGTCCTCACCTTCCCTTTCTATTTCCGCCTGATCCGCGACATCGGCCCCGGAAAGGCGGCCTATACCGGCGTGCTGATTCCGGTGATCGCGATGCTGATCTCGACCGCCTTTGAAGGCTATGAATGGTCGCTGCTCGCCATTTCAGGCGCGGCGCTGGCGATGATCGGGCTCGTCGTCGCCATGCAAACGCGGAAAGCTTAGGACTCGCCTTCGAAATAGAATCGCGATAGCTTCGCTGCCAAACAAGGCAGGAGAGGGCTATGGAGCAATTAAGCGGGCAGGACGCGAGTTTCGTCTATCTGGATACGCCGAACACGCCGATGCATATCGGGTCGGTCGCGATTTATGACCCTTCCACAGCGCCCGGCGGGTTCGTCCGCTTCAAGGATATCCTGCGCCATATCGAAGGGCGCTTGGACAAGGCACGCAGTTTCCGCCAGAAACTGGTGCGCGTCCCGTTCGACCTTGATCACCCCTATTGGGTGGAGGATGCGAATTTCGATCTGGAATATCATGTCCGCCACATCGCCCTGCCGCAACCGGGTGACTGGCGGCAATTGTGTATCCAGGTCGCGCGTCTGCATGCGCGGGGGATGGACCTGACCAAGCCGCTTTGGGAGTTCAACATTGTCGAGGGGCTCGACAATATCCCCGGCATTCCCAAGGGCAGCTTTGCGCTGGTATCCAAGGTGCACCATGCCGCAATTGACGGCATGTCGGGCGTGGAGCTGAGCGCGGCGGTGCATGATCTGGAACCCAAGGAAGTGCCCGAGCCTGCGCCTTCCACCTGGAAGCCGGAGGATGATCCCAAGCTGGGCGAGATGCTGATGCGGACATGGTTCAATTCGGTGACCCAGCCGGTGAAGTTCGCCAAGACGGTGGCCAACACCGTGCCCGGCATTGCGCGGCTGACGAAGGAAATTGCGGGCGGTGACGTCTCGCTGAAATCCACGCGCATGGCGCCGCAGACGATCTTCAATGGCAAGGTCGGCCCGCACCGCGTGTTTGACGGCGTGGTCTATTCGCTCGCCGATATCCGCGCGATCAAGGACCGGATCGACGGCGCGACGGTCAACGATGTGATTCTTGCCATCATCGGCGGGGCGTTGCGCGAATATCTGATGGGCCACGACGCCCTGCCCAAGCCCAGCCTGACCGCCATGGCCCCCATTTCGGTGCGGGCCGAGGGCGAAAAGGAAGCGCTGGGCAACCTTGTCTCGGCCATGATGGTGCAGCTCGGCACGCATATCGCCGACCCTGCGGAGCGGCTGCGCTACATCCATAAGGAAGTGAAGAACAGCAAGGCGATGACCAACGCGGTCGGTGCGCGGACGCTGACCGATTATAGCCAGTTCACGCCCGCCGCTCTCGCCGGACTGGGCGCGCGGCTGTACACGCGGCTTGGCGTTGCGAACCTGCACTCGCCCGCGTTCAACTGCGTCGCCACCAACGTCCCCGGCCCGCGTGTCCCGCTCTATTTTGCAGGCGCGAAGCTGGTGCGGATGATGGGACTGGGGCCGGTGTTCGACGGCATGGGCCTGATCAACACGATCTACAGCTACGGTCCGGAAATCGCCATTTCCTTCACCAGCGACCGCGCCATCATGCCCGACCCTTCGGCCTATGCCGCTGCGCTGCAACGCTCCTTCGAAGCGCTGCGCGACGCGGATTTCAGCGAGGCAAAGCCGGAAAAGGCAACCAAGCCTGCAAAGCCCGCCAAAAAGGCGAAGCCCAAGGCGAAGTAGTTTCTCGCTGAAAAACGCTCCCTCTCCCCATCAGGGGAGGGGCCAGCGCAATCGCTTAGTGCCCCGAGGACGGATATACCAACGCCCGCGCGCCGGTGCGTTCAAAGGGTTTCCAGCCGTCTTCCGGCTGGGCCAGACGGTCCGCAATTGCCCAGAGCACGGCGGGGTTAGCGCCTAGGCCGCAATGGCTGCCGCGCACTTCGATATTGTCCGTCGTGTCCGACGCAGGCTCGCGCGAGTTTTGCCAGGCGACAACGCCATCGTTGCGCGAGAAAATGGCGGTCGACGGCACCGGCGGCACCGCATGGCCTTCGCTGACCTGTTCGCGCATTTTCGGATCGTCGAGCTTTTGCCCCGTCACATATTGATAGGCGCGCCACGCATTGGTGGACTTGGGCGTGCCCTTGATGGGCGAGCCCAGCGAAATCACCTGCCGGATCTTGTCGGGACGGCGGCGCGACAGCATGCGCGCGAACGAACCGCCCAGTGACCAGCCGACAAGGCTGACCTTCTTGCCGGTCTTGGCGTAGATTTCGTCAAGCCGCGCGATCATTTTCTCGCCTTCCTGCCCCACGGCCTTATGGCCAAGGTTGCGGCCCAGTTCCCAATGATAGGGATCATAGCCCAGCTTCTTCAGATAGCTGTGCAGCGGCTTCATCGAAAATTCCGATGCCATGAAACCGGGCAACAGCATGACCGGATGCCCGTCGCCCTTGGGCGCCTGCAACAGGAAGGGCGCGGCCCAGGGCAGCGATCCTGTTTCCAGCAAAGCGCGGGGCAGTTCGCTCAGGATCAGCAAAAGCGAGGGGGCCTTGACGGCGGCATGCGGGTTTTCCGCGGCGATAGTGGCCAAAATAACTCTCCCGAAAACATTCGAAACGGCTGGTCTGTTGCCAGTTTAACGGGAGGCTAGGCCGATAGTTCCGCGTCGGTCAATCCGCTTTTTTATACAGGCGCGGCCAATAGCGCGCTAAGCCCCTGTTTATAATCGCTATATGTGGGTGCCCAGCCCAGCAGGCGCTTTGCCTTGCCGTTCGAAATACGTCGGTTTTCGGCATAAAAGCCCAGCGCCATCGGTGAAAGCTGCGCCTCGTCCAATGTCTGCAGCACCGGCCAGGGCAGGCCCAAAAGGTCGCAGGCATATTCGATCACAGCATTTTGCGATGCCGGCAGATCGTCCGCGATATTATAGACACCGGGCGCACCTGCAAAGGAAGCCATCACTGCGCCGACAATATCATCGGCATGGATACGGCTGAAAATCTGGTCCGGCAGGGCGATCCGGTGGGCCTTGCCCTCGCGCACACGGTCAAGCGCGGATCGGCCCGGCCCGTAAATGCCCGGCAGGCGAAAGACATGCATATCCGGCCGCACCCCCTGCCACGCCAGATCCGCCTCGGCCCGCGCCGTGCGGCGACCCTGACCAATGGACGCGCTTTCATCCACCCATGCGCCGCCGGTATCACCATAGACGCCGGTTGATGACAGATAGCCCGACCATTGCGCCCTGCTGCCCGCGATTTCCGCGCCATAGGACGCCAGCACCGGGTCAACACCCTCGGCCAGCGGCGGCACGCTCGACAGGATATGGGTTGCGCTTTCCAGCGCGTCGAGCACGGCATAACGGTCGTCAAAGGCCACCGCGCCCTCCCCGCTCATCCGCCTTGTGCCGGTGACCCGCCAACCGGCCGTGCGGAGCCGTTCGGCCAGCCGCGACGCGGTGTAGCCCATTCCGAAAATCAGCATATGCCCTGTCATGGCCTGTGGTTCGCAATCTAATGGCTTGCCGTCAAGCGCCGCACTTGCAATGAAGCCCACAGGGAGAAGCAGAAGCAATGAGCGTCGAACTTATCAGGGCACGGATGCTGGGCGATGTCCCGCACGGTTTTCTCGGGCGTGCAGGGGGCGTGTCCACCGGAATCTATGCCGGCCTGAATGTGGGTCTGGGGTCGGAAGACGAGCGCGAGGCCGTGCTTGAAAACCGGCGCCGTGCCGCAGACGCCGTGCTTGCGGGCGCCGACATTGCCCGCGTCTACCAGATCCATTCGCCCGATGTCGTCACGGTGACCGGACCAACCGATGCGGAAGACCCGCCCAAGGGCGACGCGATGGTTACGAACCGTCCCGGCCTGTTGCTCGGCATTGTCACTGCCGATTGCGTGCCGGTCCTGTTTGCCGATGCGCAGGCCGGCGTGATCGGTGCGGCCCATGCCGGATGGAAAGGCGCGATTACCGGCGTTACCGACAACACCCTGTCCGCGATGGAGGCCCTCGGGGCCGACCGCGCCCGCATCCGCTGCGCCATCGGGCCGTGCATAGCGCAGAAAAGCTATGAGGTGGATACCGCCTTTTACCAGCGCTTCGTCGATGAAAATCCGGAAAATGAGCGTTTCTTTGCCGATGGCAAACCCGGCCATTACCAGTTCGATATCGAAGGCTATGTCGCCGCGCGGCTGGCGCAGGCGGGGGTTACGCAAATCGAATGTCTGGGCGAGGATACCTATAGCCAGCCCGACCGTTTCTTCAGCTATCGCCGCAGTTGCCACAAGGACGAGCCCGGCTATGGCCGCCAGATTTCGCTGATCGGCCTGCCCGCATGACCGCGGCCCGAGTGGGATTTTGGGGCGGCCTGCTGGTCTTTGCCGCGATGCTGCTGGCCCCTGTGCCTTCGGGTATGGAGGCATCGGCATGGAATGTCGCGGCGCTCACCATATTGATGGCGACCTGGTGGATGACGCAGGCCCTGCCCCTCACCGTAACGGCGCTGCTTCCCTTTCTCGCTTTGCCGCTGATGGGTGTGCTGACCGCGCAGGATGTGGCCAAGGAATATTATTCGCCGACCCTGTTCCTGATTTTGGGCGGTGCGTTTCTGGCGCTGACCATCGAACGCACCGGCATGCACCGGCGCGTCGCGCTCGCCATCCTTGGCCGTTCGGGGCATAGTGTTCAGGGGCTGATGATCGCCTTCATGGGGTCGACCGCCCTGCTCAGTATGGTGATGTCCAACACCTCCATCGCGCTTATCATGGTGCCGATTGCCATTGCCGTATTGGCGGCAGGCGGCGTGAAAGAGGGGGAGACTGACGGTCTTCCGGGCGCGCTGATCATGGGGGTCGCCTTTGCCGCGAGCATTGGCGGTCTGGGTACGCTGGTCGGTTCGCCCACCAACGCCATCGCGGCGGGGCTGGTTGAAAAGCAACTGGGTATCCAGATCAGCTTCGTGACGTGGATGCAATATGGCCTGCCTATCGTCTTCCTCGGCATTCCGCTCTGCGCCTTCATCCTGATGCGCGTGCAAAAGGTCAGCGCGGGCAGCTTCGACGTCGACGCCGCCCGCGCCGCCATTGGCAAACCGCAGCCCATGTCGGTCGCCGAACGGCGGCTGGTGCCGATATTCCTGCTGGTCATCGGCGCATGGATTGGCCAGCCGCTGATCGAACCCTATCTGCCCAAGGGTGGCATTACCGATGGCAGCATCGCCATTGCAGGATCGCTGCTGCTCTTCCTTATCCCTGATGGCACGGGACGTCCGCTGCTGCTCTGGCAAGAGGCCGACCGTGCGCCCTGGGGCGTTATCATGATGTTCGGCGGCGGACTTGCGCTGGCGGCGGGGATTACCGAATCCGGCCTTGCCGCATGGCTGGGCGAGGCGCTTGAACCCCTGTCCTCGGTCCACCCGGTCATCATCGCCCTCGCACTGACCGCGCTGGTCATCCTGATCACCGAATTTGCCAGCAATGTCGCGACGGCCAGCGGCGTCCTGCCCGTCGTCGCCGGCCTCGTCACGGCCACCGGTGCGGACCCCTGGCTCATGGCCATGGCCGCCTCCATGGCCGCAAGCTGGGGCTTCATGATGCCATCGGGCACCGGCCCCAACGCCATAGCCTGGTCCACCGGCCACATCGCCCTGCCCAAAATGGTCAAGGCCGGATTCCTGCTGGATATTGCAGGGATACCGTTGATTGTCGGGGTGATCTGGGTGGTTGGGCTGCTTTAGGGGTTTGGGGTTTTTGCTAGAAGGAAGAAGGCGGGGGGCTTTTGCCTTGGGTGGCGATTTTAAGGGAGTTAAACACCGGTGAACTCGCGGACGTCTATCCTTGCCAGTTGTTTGCTTTTCTTGATTTCGAACACAGCATGCACCCCAAAGCGCCCGGAAACATCTTCTTATTTCAAGGAAGTGACGGGCCTAAGCATCTGCGAGAGTTCTACGATCAAAAATACAAAACAGGGCGAACACGACCATGAAAGTGAACCCATATATCAAGTCATCATTGTCGCAGACGAAAAATGCTTGCTCGAACTGAATGACCAAATAGCAGAAAAATTCGATGTTTCTTGCGATCTATCAGACAGTAATGGCTGTACATTCACCGACCAGAAGTCGAATTGGTATAAAATTGAGAAAAATTCCGATGGCTCATTATTGTTTAGATTGTCTTTTACATAGAAGCGACATGTGGTGATATGACCGCTCTCGACAATGTTGCGGCCGTCTATTGCTCCAAATTTACAAGCTGACCGTCTGTTTTGATTGTGAAACGCCCCCAACCATATCCTGTTGCTCCCGTCGTGGTGTTGACTTCATAAATGATGCCTGGTCGGATAGGTTGTGCAGTGATCGTTGGCCATTCTGGCTGGGGCTGGCCAAGGAAGCTGCTTCCATATTTTATCGGAAACTTATTGGCACAATCGTCATCGTAACTAACGCTGGCACGCCATGCGCTTTCTCGCTCATCTTCAGCAATTACTTCGATCCTGCGTAAGCATGATGGTTTGCTGTTCGATCTAGGGTCTATCCCGAATGTAATTTGCCCATTTTCAAGCGTCGCAACAACGCCGTATTCATATGAACATCCGCTAAGGATGATGGTGGACCACAAAAGTAATAGTACTCGACGGACCATTGGCTAGCTCCACCAAATCGTAATCTGGCCGATTATGGACGGTACGAAGATCAACAACAACTATCCACGACATTCCGGTTATAACAGCTAGCCGCTTAGCAGATTGAACGCCGCCTTAAGTTCAGCACATTCGTACCCGCTGTTTGGGCTTGGAAAGGTACAGGGCCACCACAGCTTTGTGCCAGAGGATTAGCTGGAAGAAAGAAGAGAAAGAAGAAAGACGGGCCGGATGCGTGATGCCTTTCAACCTACTTTTTCCTTCTTTCTCTTTCTTCTTCTGACGAAAAATCGGCACGACCCATCCACCAGCGCGCGGCCGACTATAAAAGCATGGGTTAGGGACAGTCTTCGGGTGTCTTTGCGCCTTTGTGCGCGACTGTTCCTACACAGCGTTGCCCAACGCATTGACTCGGGGCATAGTGACGGGATGCCTGACACTTTGGATCTGGACCCCGAATGGGGGGCAATTGACCTCCTCGAGGATATTGAAGACACATTCGGCATCAAGATAAGCGATGATGAGGCAGAGAATTGCTGCACTGTTGGCGACGTTTATAACGTGATTTGCGCGCATTTGCCCCAATGGGATCTTCAGGATGGAAATTGCGGGTCTTCGATTATCTTTTACAGGATCAGAAGCGCCCTGCGTCCATTGGAAAAAAGGGAGATACGCCCAACCACAGCGCTGAGCGCAATGGGGCAATCACCGTCCAGAATGTTCCGAACCATCGAGACCGAAAGTGGACTGCGCCTACCCTCCCCGTCCATGACATGGCGGGGCAATATTGGTGTGGTGATACTGACGGCAGGCGTTATCTTCACCGTTATCGCTGTTTTTGCCGCGCTTTGGCTGACCGCAGTTGTTTTGGGCGTGATTGCAGCGATAGGGCTTGCCATTGTGAAAACGGATCCGTGCCGGTTTCCGAAAGGAGTCGAAACGATCGGCGAGCTTGTGAAACGGGCATTGCCCCTAAATGCAACCTTTCTGGTGGAAGCCGGCGGAAGACCGGCCGACCGCTGGTCCATTCTGACGGCGCTCGCAGGGGAGCATGGAAGTTTGCAACCTGCTGCTATTTCGCCGGATACATATCTTCACAGAAAAAGCCTGCAGGACGCATGTGCGGCTTGAAGTCGACGTTCGGTCGCCTATCTCCCCGTGCCTCGAAACTACCCGCACCCTCCTCCAACGGCACACCCCCCCGCATCACACCTCCTTCCTCCTAGCCCCCGCACGTAATTTAGTTTCAATTGTAACAAATAATGTTATGGCATGGGGCAATAGGAGAATCCCGTGACTGATAGCAAAACACCCCCCATCGCCACCCCCGCCTCGCGTCGCAAACCCAAGGCGGATATTGAAACCATTGGCGGCCGCAGGCTGAAGCCGTCGACGTTGATGATGGGGCATGGCTATGACCCCACCCTGTCCGAAGGGTCGCTGAAGCCGCCGATTTTCCTGACCTCCACCTTCGCTTTTGAAAGCGCGGCGGCGGGGAAGAAGTTTTTTGAACATATCACCGGCAAGCGTGAAGGCCCGGCCGATGGCCTTGTCTATTCGCGCTTCAACGGCCCCAATCAGGAGATTTTGGAGGACCGCCTCGCCGTCTGGGACGAGGCGGACGACAGTCTGGTTTTCTCCAGCGGCATGTCCGCCATTGCGACCATGTTGCTGGCGCTGGTCGGGCAGAATGACGTGATCGTGCATTCAGGCCCGCTCTATGCGGCGACCGAGACGCTGATCGCGCGCATCCTGTCGCGTTTTGGCGTGTCCTTCCTCGATTTTCCGGCAGGCGCAACGCGTGAGGAGATTGACGGCATGCTGGACCGGGCCAAGGCGCTGGCTGCCGAAAAGGGTGGCAAGGTGGCGCTGGTCTATCTGGAGAGCCCGGCCAACCCCACCAACGCGCTGGTCGATGTGGAGGCGGTGCGCGCTGCGCGTGATGCGGCCTTCCCGGGCGAGCAGAAACCCGCCATCGCCATCGACAACACCTTTTTGGGCCCGCTGTGGCAGCAGCCGATCAGGCAGGGCGCGGAGCTGGTTGTCTACAGCCTCACCAAATATGCAGGCGGGCATTCCGATCTGGTCGCAGGCGGTGTTTCGGGCAGCCGGGCGCTGATCAACATCATCCGCCCGATGCGCAATGTCATCGGCACGATCTGCGACCCCAATACCGCGTGGATGTTGCTGCGCAGTCTGGAAACGCTGGAGCTGCGCATGACGCGGGCGGGCGAAAATGCGGCGAAGGTCTGCGCCTTTTTAAAGGCGCATCCCAAGGTCGAGGGGCTGGGCTATCTCGGCATGATTGACGATCCGCGGCAGCAGGATATCTACAACCGCCATTGCAGCGGCGCAGGGTCGACATTCTCCCTGTTCATCCGCGGCGGCGAGGCGGAAAGCTTCCGCTTTCTCGACGCGCTGAAAATCGCGAAGCTGGCGGTCAGTTTAGGCGGGACCGAAACGCTCGCCAGCCATCCCGCCGCGATGACGCATCTGTCCGTCCCGCAGGAACGCAAGGACGCGCTGGGCATCACCGACAATCTGGTGCGGATTTCGATCGGGATTGAAGACCCCGATGACCTGATCGCCGATTTCGACCAGGCGTTGGCGCAGGTTTAGCGCCAGTCCAATATCGTCCACCCGTTCGCCTTCGCCATCTGGGTGAGCGGGGCGTGCGGGTTGGTGGCGAAGGGTTCGTCGGCAAAGCCGAGCAGCGGCGCGTCGGAGACATGGTCGGAATAGGCGCGGATGTGGCAGTCTTCGCGCCTGATGCCCTCTGCCTGCATCCATTGCTTGACGAGGTCGAGCTTCGCCGCGTCATAGCAATTATGTCCGTCGATCCGCGCGAGCACATGGCCGCTGCTGTTGGTGGCAAGGTTGGTGGCGATCACATCGTCGAAGCCGAGCCTTCGCGCAATCGCCTCGACATAAAGGCGGTAGGATGCGGTCGCCATGACATGGCGGTATCCCGCCGCCTTCTCCTCCGCCACCCGTTCGCGCAGTTGCGGGTAGACATTCTTGCCCACCACCAGATCGGCGTGGCTTTCCAGATAGCGCGCGAATTTTTCGGGCGGGACGCGGTGGCCGATCAGCAGCATCTGTGCAAATTGTTTCAACCGCCCCCGATCCCAGACCTTCAGCGCATAGAGCGCCAGACCGACAGGCAGCAGCGGCGAAAGGAACAATCGCCACGGCGACTTGTTCAATGCCATATGCAACAGGAAGCCATTATAGGTCGCGCGGCGGGTGACCGTTTTGTCCATGTCATAAATGGCAAGCAGGGTTTTGGCGGAAGTCGTCATGATGTCCCTTCAGGCACAATCCACGCATGAATGTCTACAGACTTGTTATAGTTCGGATTATGCGCCAGTTATACAGATATGGCTGACGCTGCCGACTTTATCCAAGAAACCCTGCCCGACGGCAGCGAAATCGTCCGTTTTTCGGGCAATCTGGCTATCGCATCGATTGGCGATCTGGATGCACGGCTGCACGCCCTTCCCGATTCTGTGGCGCAGATCGATCTCTCAGGCGTCACCCATATCGACACGGTGGGCGCCTGGCTCGTCTACCGCACCGCGCAAAAGCATGGTGCCAAGATCACCAATGCCGACAAGGACGCCGTCCGCCTGATCGAGGCGGTGAGCGGTGTGGACGATTCCGATCCTGTCGCACCGGCGCATGTGCCACCGCTCAGCCGTTTTCTGGGCGAGGTTGGCATGGGTGTCGTCGTCGCCTTTACGACGCTCCTCCATTTTCTGGGCTTTGTCGGACAGGTGGTCAAAGCCTCCGTCATATTGATGCTCAACCCCAGCCGTTTCCGCTGGCATTCGGTGGTGCAGCATTTCGACATGGTCGGCGTCCGCGCGCTCGGCATTATCGGGCTGATGAGCTTCCTGATCGGTATCGTCATTGCGCAGCAGGGTGCGGTGCAGTTGCGGCAGTTCGGGGCCGAGGTGTTCACGATCAACCTGATCGGCCGGCTCACCTTCCGCGAGCTTGGCATTTTGATGACCGCGATCATGGTCGCGGGGCGCTCGGGCTCTGCCTTTGCGGCGCAGATCGGGACGATGAAAATCACCGAAGAGATTGACGCGATGCGCACCATCGGCGTTGTCCCTGCCGAAGCGCTCGTCGTACCGCGCGTCATCGCGGCGGTGATCATGATGCCCCTGCTCGGCATTTATGCATCGTTGATGGCCATCATCGGCGGCGGCCTGCTGTGCTGGATCATCCTCGAAATCCCGCCCGATACCTTCATCATCCGCCTGCGCGAAGTGACGCCGATGACCGATTTCTGGATCGGGCTGATCAAGGCACCGGTCTTCGGCGCGATCATCGCCATGGCCGGCTGTTTCCAGGGGATGCAGGTCGAAGGGAACAGCGAACAGGTCGGCCTCAAGACCACCGCCGCGGTGGTGCAGGCGATCTTCCTCGTCATCGTCCTCGACGCTTTCTTCGCCGTCTTCTTCAGCGAAATCGGCTGGGACTGAGCGATGGCGGACGGCAACATCATTTCGGTCCGGGGGCTGTGCAACAGCTTTGGCGAGCAGATCATCCACCAGGACCTCGACCTCGATGTCCGGCAGGGGGAGATATTGGGCGTTGTCGGCGGATCAGGCACCGGCAAGTCCGTGCTGATGCGATCGATCATCGGGCTGCAGGAACCGACCGCAGGCGATATCCACGTCTTTGGCGAGGAAATGATCGGCAAGGAAGAGGATGAGGCCACCGACGTCCGGCGTCGCTGGGGCGTCCTGTTTCAGGGCGGTGCCCTGTTTTCCACGCTGACCGTGGCCGAAAATGTGCAGGTGCCCTTGCGCGAATTCTACCCCGATTTCAGCGCCGATTTGCTGGAGGAAATCGCCCGCTACAAAATCCATCTGAGCGGCCTGCCGCCCGAGGCGGCGCATAAATATCCGTCCGAACTGTCGGGCGGGATGCGCAAGCGCGCAGGGCTTGCCCGGGCGCTGGCGATGGATCCGGAATTGCTGTTTCTCGACGAACCGACAGCGGGCCTCGACCCCATTGGCGCGGCGAATTTCGACAATCTCACCCGGAACCTCAAGGAAACATTGGGGTTAACCGTGTTCCTGATTACCCACGATCTCGACACATTATATGCCATATGTGACCGGGTCGCGGTGCTTGCCGACCATAAGGTGATTGCCATCGGTCCGATCGAGGATCTGCTGGCGACCGATCATCCATGGATCAAGGAATATTTCAGCGGTCCGCGCGGGCGGGCCGCACGCAGAGGACATGCAAAGCGCGTCGACAAATAGGTCGTGGACAAGCGGTTGCCAGGGAGGCCATAAGACAGGGCGATGGAAACGAAATCCAATTATGTAGTGGTCGGTGCTATCACCCTCTTGTTGCTGGCGCTGCTCGCCGGTTTCACCGTCTGGCTTTCGCGTGCCGGTGAAGGCAGCAAGAAAGAATATGACATCTTCTTCCAGCAATCGGTCAACGGCCTTGCCAAGGGTTCGGGCGTGTCCTTCTCCGGCGTGCCCGTGGGCGAGATCAAGAGCATCGATTTATGGGAACCCGACCCCGATTTTGTCCGCGTCCGCATCACCATCAAGGACGAGGTGCCTATCCTGCTCGGCACGGTTGCCACGATTAACGGCGTCGGTTTCACGGGCGTGTCGGAAATCCAGCTCGATGGCGCGGTCAAGGGCGCACCGCCGCTCCAATGCCCCAAGGACAATCCCAAATCCGCCTGCCCCACGGGCGTTCCGGTCATTCCCACCAAGCCCGGTGCGCTGGGCGAATTGCTGAACAATGCGCCGCTGCTGCTCGAACGTCTGTCGACCCTGACCGAACGGCTGACCAACATCCTGTCGGACAAGAACCAGCAGTCCATCGAACAGATACTCGACAATGTCGAAAGCCTGTCGGGATCGCTGGCGACACAGGCCCCTGACCTGCGTGCCGCGGTGCAGGAATCGCGCCTAACCCTGCAAAAGGCGGGACTGGCAGCAGATGAGCTGGCCAAGGTCGCCGGTACGACCAACCAGTTGCTCGACAGCGATGGCAAGCCGATGATGGCGGAACTGCGCAAGACATTGCGCGCCGCCAATGGCAGCCTTGCCGCGCTGGAAACCACGCTGAACAACGCCAACCCCGCCATCGAAACGCTGAACACACAGACCCTGCCGGAGGTCACACAACTGGCCCGCGACCTGCGTGAACTGTCGGTGTCGCTGAAATCGGTGACCGAGCGGGTGGACCAGAATGGCCTTGGCGGCGTCGTCAGCGCGCCTGCGCTCCCCGATTACAAGCCCGATGGCCGGAAACGGAATTGAGATGACCATGACCAAGACTCTGCGAAACGCCCTCTGTGTCGCCACCGCCGCCCTCGCCCTGTCCGCCTGCGTCAGCTTCGGCGGCAAGGCCCCGCCTTCGATGCTGGTGCTGACATCCGACAGCAGCGTTGCCGGCGGAACGAGCAAAAGCGGTGCCTCGGGCGAGGCTTTGATCGTCCTCTTGCCGGAAACCCCGCGCAAGCTCGACACGAACCGCGTGCCGGTGCAGGTCGACGACAGCAACATCGCCTATATCAAGGACGCCGTCTGGGCCGACAAACCGTCGCGCCTGATGCAGATGCTGCTGATGGAAAATATCGCGGCGAAGAACAACCGTCTGGTGCTCAATGAAACCGACGCAGGCGGCAGGGCGCAATTATATCTGTCGGGCAGCCTTTTGGAATTCGGTCTTGATGAAGCCGCATCCGAAGCCGTGGTCGTTTACGACGCAGTCAAGATCAACCGCGGCCAGACGGTCGAAAAAAAGCGCTTTGAATCGCGCAAACCCGTCACCGCCATCGACGCCCGCGAAGCCGGCCGCGCCCTCAACGCCGCCGCCAATGACGTAGCGGGCCAGATCAGCGCCTGGGTTGGATAGGGTTACGGGTTCGCACAGGGTTTCGAAGGCAGGGGCAATAATGAGCCCTTTTCGGATTAACGGATCGCTTCGATCAGGATTGCCGTGCCATTTTCCGCATCAGCCGATTTGTCGCTGACCGAAGCAAATCCCGCCTCACGCAAGCCATCGGACACTGTGGCTATGAAATGACGCTCGTCACCATAATCCTTGCGCGCCGCCCATGCGTGCGTAATCGTTACGAGGTGGGCACCGGGGCGCAGGACTTTCGCCAATCGTGCAGCGGTCGGGCCAAATGGCCTGCATATCTGCACTGTATGGACAGCGATGGCGCCATCAAACCGGCCTTGGTCATCCGACAGATCGGCGACGGCACATTTCAGCAGTTGCAACCTGCCCGCGCGAATATCTGCCGCGTTTCGTCTTGATGCAGCATCATGCATCACTTGCGACGGATCGACGCCAACAACATGTTGGACGGGCAAGTTGAGCAGATGTTGTAATCCAACCCCGGGACCAAAACCGATCACCAAAATCTTGGAACCCGGCTGCGGGTCCAGTATCCGAACCGCCTCCTCTTCCGCAGCGGCATTCTGGCGCTCCATAACTTTGGCTGCGACCCAGCCAGAAAATCCGTCAAAAGTTGTCATACGCACTCCAATATTGACAACTAAGTTGACATAAACTCCGCTTGCGGAATGTCAACTTGATTGTCATTATTGCGCGGCTATGCCAAATGATCAAACCCAGTTCCTGTTGAACCTGACACGGGCTTACCACTTGCTTGGCGCACTTTCAGACCAGCTCCATTCGGGTCACGGGCTTTCAACGGCAACACGCTCAATCTTGACCTTGCTCGAATTTCGCGGGCCGCTGACCCTTTCCGAAATCGCCCGTGATCGCGCCGTTTCACGGCAATTCATTCAGAAACTGGCGGGATCACTCCTTAAGGACGGCTTTGTCACAACCATGCCGAACCCGGCCAGCAAAAGATCGCCCAAACTTCAGTTGACCGCCAGCGGCCGCCAGTGCGTCGCCGATATTTTTGCTCGTGAACAGGCTGTGAAAGACCGGCTGGCAAAGGCCATCAGCCACAGCGAATTGCAGCGGGTCAACGCCGTTCTGGCGAAGGTGAACGAAGTTCTTACAACGGGATGATTCCTGTTTTCGCATTGTGAATCGCCTTGTCCATTCACAAGCTTGTGCGCTTTTCGCGAAAAGACCGTTCCTTTTCTTTTGCACATCGGCGTGGCGGTGGAGGATAGGTCGTGCCGATTTTTTCGTCAGAAGAAAAAAGGGAAAGAAGGAAAAAAGTAGGTTGAAATACATCCCGCATCCGGCCCGTGTTTCCTCTTTCTCTTCTTTTTCTTCTTTCTTCCACTTAATCCTCTGGCACAAAGTTGATGACCCTGTGCGGGTGCGACCCGAACCAGCAGGTAGGCGTAAGATTAATGAATGGCTGCTTTGAGCTTAACGACCAGTTATCGGGAATGACCGGAATGTTGTGGATTCTGGAGATGCAAGTTTGGGTCGTGCCCCACGATACGCAAGTATTTAGTAATCAACTGTTCTTGTCGGTATTGCTGCTGACAGCAAAATTTCCCATATCCTAATAGTCGGATATTTAGGCCAAACCCACATAACCAGCATTAGATCACCTGCTCCGTGGTTCTGTCCCATTTACTTGCACTTTGATCACTGTTATATATCAGTAATACACACTTGTAACGGGACTCTGCATGTTCGCATCCCTTTTGTTGGCCATGGCAGCGCAGGCTGCTCCTACGGATCCCTTTGCCGCATTACGGGATGCCTATGCCCGACGGGATGCAGGGCTAGCTGCCGAAATTTACACCAATGAAGCTGAAGTTGAATATCGCTATGAAGGTGTGCCCAAGGAAGTTTATGTCGGAAGATCTGCTATTCAGTCTTCCTTCAATAGCTTGTTTGCAAGCGTCGATGCTGCGGACAGACTGGATCTGAATTTTCGATTCATCTCGAAAACTCCTAACGCAGCGGAAGGATATTATCGGCTGAGAGTGGGACGGAAGAATGCAAGCTACGGCAAATTTACGGTCCGTATATCAGCCGACGGCAAATTTGAGCGCGACCTGAGCACCAGCGCGACACGAGAAGATTTCGAGGAAACGCCCGGGCCTGTCGCACTCGCAGCCGATGCCGAAGACCTTGACCGCGAATATTATGCAGCGCTCACAGGCCGCTATCGGTTGCCGGATGGTTGTGCATTGGTTGTGACGCGGTCAGTCGTCAGGTTGTTTGTGCGAAACAGCTGCACCCAGGAATGGCGCGGTCTATCCAGAGTGAGTGGCAGGGAATGGACAGCAGGCAATTTTGCGGTCGATCCCGCTGTTACAAGCCATTACAGATTTGCAGAAATCGCGGACGGTTATAGCCCTTCCCTCACCTTCACGGACAAAGGGGGAAAGGTGCAGCAGGCCTTGCGGCAAGACAGCTACACTACGCAGAATGTTCGCTTTGTCAGTGAAGATGGAACGCTGATTGCTGGTACAGTTTATTTGCCCCTGGGCAAAAAAGGCAGACGGCCAGCGACAGTAATGGTGCATGGTTCGGGTCCGCAGGATCGTGACGGCTTTGCTTCCGTTATTGCCGTGATGGCCGATGCCATGGCGGCTGAAGGACGGATCGTTCTTGCATATGACAAGCGTGGCTCCGGCCTTTCCGGAGGCAATGGCGACCAAGCTAGTTTTGAAACGCTGGCGAGCGATGCGCGTAGCGCAATGCGGATGCTGGCCTTGCGTCCGGATGTGGAACCTTCTAAAATCGGTCTGGCGGGGAGCAGTCAGGCAGGTTGGGTTATCGCAAAGGCAATCGAAGCTGGGGCTGCGCCTGCCGATGTACTGCTTTTGGGAGCTGCAGGCTCCGCATTGTCCGTGCGCCAGCAGAATCTCTACAATACCGATATTCAGATGCGTTGCAGCAATATAGGTCCGGCGGATCGTCGCGTTGCACTAGACCAACAATCTGCATTTTTTGATTTTCTGGCGGACCCCAAACAAGCCGCACGTCTCGACAAGATTACGAATGATGCCTCAGCACGCAAACCAATTGCCGATTGGCTATTTCCAAAAAGCAGCTCCGTAGACCGGTCTGACGGATCGTGGTTCAATGTTCTGGCTATCGACTTTGATCCTTTACCTGTGTGGAAGAGCTATCGCGGGAAGACGCTGTTCCTGTTCGGGGAGTATGATGATGCGACGCCTACGCCCGTAGCTATCAAAAGGCTCCGTGGCAGCAAAATAGTCACGCGCACGCTCGCCTCGGCCCAGCATCTGGGGTTAGTCGCGCAATCGACATGTGCGGCCGGTTTGTCTGAAGTATCCCGGTTTGCGCCTTCATTTTTCCGCTCGCTCTCCGACTATGCCCGTTATTAGAGAGCGACGCCAAATTGATGGGCGGCAACATCTGCGGATCGGATTTGTCAAAGTTCGCGTTTTATGTCTGAAGTGCCTCATTGAAGCCGTTCAATATTGTGTCGCCCGAGAATTTAAGCCGCTTGTAACCTATCGGTGTCATTCCGGTGAACCGATTAAACTCACGGGTGAAATGGGCGTGATCGGCATAGAGAGCACTCGCTTCCCCGATCGAACCTGTAAGATATAAGGTTGTCCATGCCTGTTCTATTCGGAACAGGCCAAGCAACTCTTTTGGGGCTAGGCCGATTTCGTCACGCAGAATGTTGCGGAATTGACGCTGACCCAGATCCAGCTTTCTAGCAAAATGATCGACGGCGCCAAAGGGCAATGCCCGCATCTTGCTATGTAGAGCGGAGAGCGCTCGTGCTCTGCCACCTGTATCTACGTGCCGCAAACGGTTCCATGCCCAATGTTCAAAAATCTGTAAGCGAGCAGGAAAGTCACCTGCTTTCAGCAGTTCATCGACAAGTTTGTTACTGTCCGGAAGCACTTCTTCCAAATTTGCGTCCGCATTTATAAGCGCCGCAAAAGGACAGCCAAGCAGGGCACGCGCACCCAGCGGGGTCAATTGGACAAGAAACCAATCCGTATATGTCCCTACCCGATGTTGGTAGCAGCTCGTTTTAGGTCCGAATACGGTCGCCGTGCGCAGCGGACGCAAAGCCTTGCCTACAGATGTGTTGACGCAGTGATCTCCAAAATTGAAGAAAATCTCGTAGTTCATGTTCGGAAATATGCGATAGGTGGCGGCAGTGCCATAAGCTGTCCTGCCCATTGCATCGGCTATCCAGGGCCGCAGCGCAGTCTGAGGAGCGCATTGCTGATTTCGTCTCACGATTGCCGATTTATTCAAGACGGAGTGCTTTCGCTTACACTATGATGCCTCATTGTGCCACGTCGTGGAAGAAGACAAAATGATTTTCAGCCTGATCCTTGCTGCAGCATCCTTACCGAACGAAACACTTATCCCTTTTGAAACCCTTGCCCGAGGCCCCGCAATTTCAGCCGTGGCCATTTCGCCCAACGGACAGCGCGTCGCGACCATCGAAATGAAAGATGGGCGCGCTTCCATCTTTGAGGGTAACATCGACGGCGACAGACGTTTGATTTACCGTGATCGCGAGAGATCGATCGACAATGTGCGGTGGTCCGCAGACGGCAAATGGCTTTACTTTCTGCAGGATAGTGGTGGGGATGAGGGCTATCACCTGTTCCGGCTTGATCCGGCATATCCGGACGAAGCGAAGGATCTGACCCCATTTGCCGGCATAACTGCCGAACTGGTGGCGACCCCGCCAGGATATGCAGGTCCCCTACTTGTCGCAATGAACAGGCGCGATCCGCAATATCCGGACGTCTATGCTGTAGATTTGGGTAGCGGCCAGGTTACGGAGATATTCCGGAATGAAGGTAACTACACTGAATTTTTCGCGGATCGTCAGGGTGCCATCCGGGCTGCCGGGCGTATAATGGCTGATGGAACATTGGAACTTTGGGGCCGTGAAAACACATCCGACACGTTGCGTTTGCTCTATTCGGCTCCAACACAGGAGCGGTTCAAAGCGCTGGCTATTCATAATGATGGTCGATCAGTTATCGTCAAATCCAACCGCCAGGCGCAGTTTGAGCGGGCGTTATTAGTTTCCTTTTCGGATGGCCAAGTGCGCCCCATGCCTGATGGCGCATGCGGAAATTACGACCTCGACTCCATTATCCAGGATCAGAATGGACCGATGGCTGCACTTTGCACATATATCGCAAGCGACATCGTACCCCTGAATCGTGCTTTTGCAAAAGATGTGCGATCCGCACGCAGATTTCTGCACACAGACAGCATCAGTTTTGAATCCCGATCCAGCAACGGCGAGGCGACCATGTTGTATAGCGATGCAAGCGATCGCCCCGGTCGCTTCATTCTGGTCCGCAACGGAAAGACATCTGTTTTTGCCGAGACCAGGCCAGAGCTTTCCGCCTACCGGTTTGCACAATCCAAAGCCTTCCGCATGCGCGCGCGCGACGGGTTGCCCCTTCTGGGCTATGTCACACGCCCACTTGGTAAAAACAAAGCCGGACCGACAATAGTCGCAGTTCATGGCGGTCCGTGGACCCGTGACGCGGCAGCTTTTGAACGCGAAACGCAGTTCTACGTCAATCGCGGCTACACGGTGATCCAGGTTAACTTTCGCGGATCAACAGGATTGGGGAAGCATGTGTTCGAAGGAGGAATCGGCGAATTTGGCGCTAAAATGTCCGACGATGTGGATGACGCAGTTCTCTATGCTGTCCGCAAAGGTTGGACAGATGCCAGCCATGTCTGCATTCTTGGTGGCTCATATGGGGGATTTGCTGCCCTTACGGCCATTTCACGGGCAGGAAGTGTCCGTTATCGCTGTGCGGTGGCATATGCAGGCCCTTCGGATCTTGAAACGTTGATGCGTGCTTTCCCCCCCAGTTGGAAACCTTTTCTTCCCCGTTCCTGGTATCGCTTTGTCGGGAATCCGGACGTTCCGAAAGATTCGGAAAGGATGGGCGAACGCTCGCCGCTAACACATGTTGACAACATGCAGGTGCCCCTACTCATATTTCAGGGCGCGAATGACCCGCGGGTTCGTCAGGATCAATCGGACAGGATCGTGTGCTCATTGCGTAATCGCACAATCGATGTCGACTATCTGCTTGCCGGGAATGAAGGTCACAGCTTCGCAAATGAAGAGACTTCGCTTGCCTTGACGAGAGCAACCGAAGAGTTTTTCGGCCGACATCTTGGTGGACAAGTCGGAACTCAGACAACAGCCGCCGCGCAGGACGCGCTCGCCGCATTCCGGGAGGCTGGAATGAAAGTCCAGTGCCTATAATTATTTCAGAGATCACCAACGGCTATGCGCCTATCGCATCCTGCATTTCATTAACGGTACACTGCGCATTAGTTGTTTACTGTCGCGAGACAATTTTCGGGGTACAACTACGCCAGATGTTGCGGGCTGTTGGTACTCCCATCCGTCCTCATTAATGTCGTAAGTCGGGAAAATTCGACGGCATCATGTGCACAAAATATTTTCACTTTTGACAGTTCATCAAGCGAGAGACTGCGCAATTTAGCCTGATTGGCAAGTCGTGATGATCGATCAACCTCCATCATCCTTTGATAGCCTCGCATCCCGGGCGGACATGTTCTGCGTCTGCGGCAGATCTCGTCCCGGAAGAAATAGGCGTCGCCGGCGTGAAGTAACCACCCGTTACCGGTATCTATTGCGACGCCTGCATGGCCCCACGTATGGCCCTGAAGAGGGATCAACAATATCTCAGGCGGCAAGCCTTCCAGCCCCCGGACAGCATCGAAGCCGTGCCAGCGTTCGCCGCCCCCCATCGGGTAAAAGTGCCACTTCTGCACTTCGTCCCATTGCTCAGGCAGATACCGGCGCTTGCCCACGACTAACCCACCAGCGCCGATGTCCGCAGCCTCCTTTTCGCGGAGTGTCAGATGAACCTTCGCATTGGGAAAATCCTCCAATCCGCCAGCGTGATCAAAATCGAGATGAGTTACAATGATGTGCCGCACATCTTGCGGATCGAAGCCAAGGGCTCGGACCTGTGCAATGGCTGTTTCTTCATCTCGGAACTGAATTCCGTTAAGAAGACGGAACATAGTTGAAATACGGTGCGGATTCTGGACGTCCCTTGTGCCAAAACCGGTATCCACCAATACCAAGCCATTGGACGTTTCTATAAGCAGGCAGTGACAGACAATATGGGCACGAGATAGGTTGTTACTTGTTCCGTCAAATAATCGCCCGCCAAGAGGACAGCAGGTACCACAGTTGAGATGATGTACCCGCATAATGCGCTTAAGCGGACTTGCTTTTCGCAGCCCGCCGTCGCCAGTAGCGATCATGGGCTGCGAAAGCGAAGGTCTGAACAAATGGTTCGATCAAGCCGATCGCAATCGCCTGGCGCCAGTCTAACGTAAGCGCATAGGCAACAGCAATGGCAACCAGAAGGTGCATGACGGCATAGCTTCCCGTCTTCATACTTAACAAGTCGGCGCTAAAGCTATGCATACAGTCTGCCATTACAAACCCGTCAATCCACAGGAGTCGTTCGGCCGGCACCAGGACCGGCTCCCAGATCGGCTCCTGTCACGGGATCAATTTCCGGATCAGACTGGGTACGCGCAGAGGATAACGCCACAATGTCTGCATCATCGTCGTCTAACAGAACGCTTGCTGTACCTGGCCCGCCGTCCAAAGCCGGGGTCGGACCATCGTCCCTGTCCCATTGCTCCCCACTATTCCACGGGCCTTCAGCGTCACCTTCGCCTTGCGATGCGTTGACATACAGGCTGGCATATTCCTCCATTCCGGGAAGCTTGCCCGGAGGAAAATTGTTCTCGATGGAATAAAGAGCCTTTTCGAAAGACTTCTGGTGCGCGATTTCTCGCGTCATAAGGAAATTAAGCGCATCCTTTATACCCGGGTCATCTGTAATATTGATGAGTCGTTCATATACGATTTTGGCGCGTGACTCGGCTGCAATATTTGATCGTAAATCAACGGTAGGCTCGGAGCGGCTATCCACATAAGCCGCAGTCCATGGAACACCTGCAGAGTCTACTAGAGCCGGACCCCCGCCAAACAATAACGACTCCTTCGCGCTTGTGCTGCTTTGACCTACCATCGCATAAAGTTCGGCCTCGTCGGCCTGAGCTTCTGAAAGCTGTGCTTTTGCGCCCTTATTGAGCATGGCGACAATTGATCCGATCACTTCCAAATGACTTAGCTCTTCGGTCGCAATATCCAGCAGCATGTCTTTCCTGCCTGCATCCTCTTCACCCAGGCCTTGGGTGAAATAACGCATGGCCGCCGCCAACTCGCCATCTGCGCCTCCAAACTGCTCGAGCAACATGCAGGCAAGTCGGGGGTTAGCCTCTGAAACCCGTACAGTATATTGCAGACGCTTATTGTGCATGAACATTGTTGATCTCCTTCTCCATAAGGACACAACAGTGGCCATGTGGGAAAGGTCCCCCCGCTTCATCGCATTTCCGGTTTTTGCGATAGCCCGAGGCTTCTGAAAATCAGATTGGGATCCGGTTCGGGAAACTTATCCGAAAAAGGAGAATGCCGAGCACAGAAGCAACGGCGGCAATTGAAGGCAAAGCGGTGTTCAGGCTATTATGCGCCTATATCTACTCGCCCGATCCGGGCTCCGCCATTTTACGATGCCTTTCAGCCAAAATGCCGACCGGAACCACACCTGACGCTGCTACCTGAAGCTTGTTTTTCCAACCGGAAATAATACGATCTTCACCCTTCATCATAGCGTGCCAACCGTCACGAGCGACTTTGGCGGGGTCGTCCTTATCTTCGTCCTGGCCCACCATTGTATCCAGCATATCCGCCCGTGCGAAAAATTCAGTGTCGGTCGCACCGGGCATCAGCGTAGTAACAGTAACACCGTCAACATCCTTCAATTCGTTACGCAATGCGTCGGTAAAGTTATCGATAAACGCCTTACTCGCATTGTAGACCGCATTGAAGCTTCCCGGAATGTAACCTGCGATAGAGCCGGTCACGAGAACTTTGCCACTGCGACGGGCGACCATTTGCTTCAAAACCTCCTGCAGCATATATACTGTACCTGTGATATTGGTACCGATCGCATGTGCCCAATAATCGAACTCCTGCTCAAGAAAAACACCGCCCGTACCTGTACCCGCATTGGCGCACAGCACGTCAATTTGACGACCATTTAATTGGTTCAGCACCAGATCTACACCAGCTTTTGACGACAGATCTGCTTCAACCGGGAACACATCGACGCCATGCTGTCTAAAATCGGCAGCGGCGGCGTTGATGAGCTTTTCGTCTGCTGCCACGAGCAGATCATAGCCTTCTTCCGCAGCGATTGACGCCAGCTCAAAGCCAATCCCGGTCGAGGCGCCTGTTACCAGTGCGAGCTTTTTCATGTTCGTCTCTCCGTCCAATTTACACCATGCCCGGCTTGAGTATGATTTTCGTCGCCTGATCCTGCTCGTCGTGAAACAGCTTGTACCCTTCCGGAGCTTTTTCCAGCGGCATACGGTGGCTGATGAGGAAGGTGGTATCGATTTTTCCTTCCATAATTGCCGCGAGTAATGGTGCCAGATAACGCTGCACGTGCGTCTGGCCAGTTTTGAGTGTCAGGCCCTTTTCCATGAAGGCGCCCAGCGGAAACTTGTCCACAAATCCGCCATACACAGCTGGCATTGAGACCCGTCCGCCCTTGCGGCAGGCAATGATGGCCTGCCGAATGGCATGCGTGCGATCAGTTCCAAGAAATGTTGAAACTTTGATCTGGTCGATAACATTGTCGGCAAAGAAGCCATGAGCCTCGAGGCCCACGGCATCGATCACAGCATCCGGCCCAATGCCGCCCGTCATTTCCAGCAACGCCTCTGACGTTTTTGTCTCTTCAAAGTTGATCGTTTCGGCACCAAAACCTGCGGCCAGTTCGAGTCTTTTAGGAAAATGATCAATCGCAATTACCCGTTCCGCGCCGAGAATGAATGCGGACTGGATTGCGAACAAGCCTACCGGTCCACATCCCCATACCGCGACAGTATCGCCAGGTTCGATGTCGCAATTCTCTGCGGCCATCCATCCAGTGGGCAAAATGTCGGAAAGGAAAAGCACCTTCTCATCTTCAATGCCATCAGGTATTATAATCGGACCGACGTCTGAAAAAGGCACCCGCACATATTCGGCTTGCCCACCTGAATAACCACCTGTCATATGGCTATAGCCGAATAGTCCAGACATAGGCTGGCCGTAGAGCTTTTCAGCTATATCCTGATTATCCGCCGGATTGCCATTGTCGCACGCTGAAAACTGCTTCTTGCCGCAGTGAAAACAGTTTCCGCACGCGATTGTGAACGGCACTACGACACGCTGGCCTTTTTGCAATGTACTGCCCGGCCCAACTTCGACGACTTCACCCATGAACTCGTGGCCAAGCACATCGCCAGCCTTCATCGTTGGAATATAGCCATCATATAAATGCAGATCGGAACCGCAGATCGCAGTTGATGTAACCTTGATAATAGCATCCCGTGGATTGACGATGCCGGGATCGTCCACGGTATCAACCCGGACGTCGTGCTTTCCATGCCAAGCGAGTGCGCGCATATTATTTTCCTTCTTCGGCAAGCTGGGCTGGGTTGCGGACATTGGTCGCAATTTCACCGGTTTCCATGAGCTGTTTGAGGCGGCGCAAGTCGCGCCGCAGTTGAACTTCGGGTTCACGCTGCATGATCTTGGCCACTATGCGTCCAACAAAACCTGCTGGAGGATCATAAGCCATAACTGCTGTGACCACTGTGCCGCGCTGTCCTTGTGCCGGTACGAATGTGACACGCCCCTCATTGAAGACATCTGCGTCTTCATCGCTCTTCCACGCGATAAGCGCACCATCAACGTCCTCGGTAACCCGGCTGGTCCATTCGATCTGGGTGCCGCCAGGTCCTTTGGCCGTCCATCTGGAAACATCGTCAAGGACGTCAACCGCGATGATGTTATCCATGACGTGCGGCAGGTTTGTAAAATCCCGCCAGAAATTATAAACATCCTGTGGCGGGCGATTTATTGTGATCGCGCGTGAAAAGTGCGTCAGCCCATCGTCACTGCTTGAGCCTTTCGCCGTCGTAGGCGGCGCGTCATCAGCACGTTCATCGTCAAGCATATCAGGCATCGCGAACAATCCTTTAGAGTAGTGATTACAGCAAACGGGACCGGAGCAGCGATGTTCCGACCAAACATCGGGAAGTGGCAAAACAGGCTGACAACCATTCTTTGAACACAAGATGTTGATCGATGGACTGCTTTTGCTTCGGTTCGAACCCGATGGGCTCTCCGGACGTAGCTAACTTCGCTGCATTAGAACTTTTGCTAAACCGAGCTTCAATTTTGCTGTCTTTGCCCTGCGATCAGCGCACTCACCGGAGCCAAGGACCGTCTACCAATAGGGTTTGGCACCATAAGCTCCATAATATGTATAGAAATCGTCTCTGCTTTCGGTATCGTCCCAGCCACTTAATTCCGATACATCCAGTTTTGGAGCGAGGGCTAACAACTCTTCGGTTATGGGCACGATATAGCCATCATCGCGCTCGCTGTACGTCAAGACAGACCATGGAAGAGGATGAAACTTTTCGCCCAATCCCAAGAATCCGCCAAAGCTTAAAATGGCATAAGCGACCTTGCCAGTGCGCTTATCGATTGCGATGTCTTCAATTCTGCCAATTTTTTCGTGTGCCTGATTGTAAACAGCCGAGCCATTAACACGCTTTGCCGGAATAAGTTGATGCTCCACCGAAATGGTAGGCATTTCTTCTTCAAGATGATTCATGACATTTTCCTTCCACCTTGTATGCAAATGCATGGGAAGCGCACGGTGCTGGAACAAGGAGCCTCTTCAGCCGTTCCGGCTTTTGCATCAAGTATTGACTCAACGAGGGCGCGGCAAATTGGTTCCGCGAAAACAGGCAATGATTGGAATTGGTAAGCCAGATTTCGAGGCTGACTGCTGAAAAGATCACGAAGGAGCTGCACTATCGGTCAGGCGAGAAACCAGGGATCTTTTCATCGAGTGATCGAGACAGGCTATTCATTAAAACGCCAACGTTCTTTGACTATCTTGCAGTCACTTCTGGTGCGTGCCTGTTTGGCTTTCGCACTCATGGCAATCGCATTAGCGGGGCATTGGTTTGACCGGGATGGACTCCGAGACAATGTTGATGGGACCATATCATTTATCGATGTTCTATATTTCACAGCGGTCACAATTACGACTGTGGGTTATGGCGACATAGTACCGGTGACGTCGCAGGCTCGTTTATTCGACACGTTCATCGTTACTCCGATCCGGCTTTTTGTTTGGCTGATATTCCTCGGAACAGCCTACACATTCGTATTTCAAAAGACATGGGAGCGAATAAAGACACATATGATCGCAAACACACTTCAACATCATTATGTCGTATGTGGGTACGGCGCGGGCGGTGAATCGGCTGTGACGGAGTTGATACGACAAGGCGTCAACCCCGATATGATTGTTGTGATCGACAGCGATGCTGAACGGATAAATAATGCAATCAAACTAGGCGTCACCACCCTGATCGGCGATGCCACCCACAACGCAACTCTCGGTGTGGCCTGCATTGAACGTGCAAGCGCACTGCTGGTCTCACTTGGTCGGGACGACACCGCGGCACTGGTTGTATTGAGCGCCAGACAATTGAACAGTACCATCCCCATAAGTGCCAGCGTGCGCGCCGCAGAGAATGAAGCATTGCTCAGTCAAGCCGGCGCAACATCGATTATCAATCCCATAAGCTTAGGCGGTCATCTCCTTGCCAGGTCCTCCACCCATAGGGGGACCGTTGACTATATTCGCGATCTCGCTGCAGCAGATGGTACGGTAGCATTGCATGAACGAGAGGTTGGCGACCAGGAAGTTGGGAAAGCACTGCATTCGCTCCGCCCTGGGCTTGGCGTTAGAATATTGCGAAATGGCGAGCCAATTGGCTTTTGGGAAGACGGCGCTCAATCGATAGAAGCAGGAGACTCAATCATTGAGATTGTACCGCTTCCAAACCCGAACGCGACCGGCTCGGAAAAATGATTGAACCTTCGTCGCACGCAATTGCAGCGATCCTGTTAACCGTGACCATGTTCTACGGATTCATCTCCGGGAAGGTCCGGGTTGAGATCATATCTCTGCTGACCATCAGTGCGATAGCTCTTGGCCTCTACACATTTCCTCTACCCGGACAGGCACCCACAGATGGACTGAAACTTGCGTTTGAAGGATTTGGGCATCATGCACTCATTACAATTTGCGCGCTGATGATATTGGGCCGGGGCCTAGTGACAACGGGGGCCTTGGAACCTGCAGCACGACTGTTGATCCAGATATGGAAATTCAATCGGCAAGCGGGTCTCTTTGTCACGCTGGTGCTGGCGATGGGCATGAGTATGGTCGTCAATGACACACCAGTACTTGTCCTTTTGTTGCCCGTCATGTCAGCTATTGCTGCCAGTGGCGGCATGCCCGCTTCAAAAACACTCATTCCAGTCAACAGTGCCGTGTTGATCGGTGGAATGGCGACGACAATCGGGACGTCGACAAATCTGCTCGTAGTGTCACTTGCAAGCGACATGGGTATGGCCCCGATCAGCGTGTTTCACTTTACACCCATTGTTCTGATGGCGGCAGCGATCGCATTACCGTTCATATGGCTGATCATGCCACGCCTGCTACCTGATAATTCGGTAGAAGCGGGACACGCGCCGCGGCGATTCATTGCCACGCTGCGTTTAGGAGGTTGGTCGGCCGAACGTCATCTCACCATCGAGAAGCTACGACAAATACTGCCCGGGGATGTTGAAATCCGTTCTTCCATTCGTGACAACCGGGTTTCGGTGGAAGCTACCCATGATGATCTTGAAGAAGCGATGCGCGCACTGGGCGCAACAGCCGCGCCAACCTGGCTGATGGATCGACTTAAAAGCGGCTATAGCAAAACGGGAGAGGACCTGACCGTCGTCGAACTCGCGATCACACGTGACTCAGGCTTGGTCGGCAAAGTCGTTACAGATGCCAATCTTGCCGAACGCTATAATGTCGCGCTGCTTGGCGTACATGGCGCGAGGCATAGTTGGCATGCACAGCGTTATCCAACCCAGCTCGATCCATTCACTATCAAATTCGGCGAAGGCGACATAATCCTGGCTACAGGTGCTATGCCCGACCTCCAGAATCTCGCACGGACTGAAAATCTCTTAATCCTTGAGGGCGCCAAAGAATTGCCCCGCACCACCAAAGCCCCCCTCGCAACAGCGATCATGGCAAGTGCGGTGATTCCTGCAAGTTTGGGAATTGTGCCCATTGCGATCTCTGCGCTTGCAGGCGCGATTCTGATGTTTGTGACCGGTTGTGTGCGCTTCGACAGAATCGGACGTGCCCTCTCTGCAAATGTCGTTGTACTGGTTGCGGCAAGCATCGCCATTGGCCGGATCGTACTCGATAGCGGCGCTGCTGAATGGCTCAGCAGTCTGTTGGCGTTAGGCCTGCAGATCCTGCCTCCAGCAGGAGTATTGGCCGCTGTTATGTTGTTTGTAACGGTCCTCACCAATTTTGCTTCGAACACCACAGCAGCAGCGGTTGGCACACCTGTAGCTTTCAGCCTTGCGCAAAAACTGGGAATTCCAGTCGAACCATTGGTTCTTGCGGTCCTGTTTGGATGTAATCTCTGCTATGCGACCCCCGTTGCTTATCAGACAAATATGCTGATTATGTCGGCTGGCGACTATAAATTTGGTGACTACACAAAAACAGGGCTTCCACTGGTAGCGCTCATGATCATCACTCTTTCTGGTCTTCTGGTTTATCAATATGGTCTCTATTGACAGGTGATCCTGAGGATTTGAGGACAGTTGCTTCAATCACCAACGGACGGGTTACACATATCGCCTGGCAATCATTTTTCTCGTTTCGGCAATTGCCTTGGCCGGATTTAACCCCTTAGGGCAAGCGTTGGCGCAATTGAAGATTGTGTGGCAGCGGTACAGACGGAAAGGATCTTCCAGTTCGTCCAGACGTTCCCCGGTCATTTCGTCGCGACTGTCTGCAAGCCAACGGTAAGCCCACAGCAACACCGCAGGCCCCAAGAACCTGTCGCTGTTCCACCAATATGACGGGCAGCTAGTCGAACAACAGGCGCAAAGAATACATTCATAAAGGCCGTCCAGCTTCGCTCTGTCTTCGGGACTTTGCAAACGTTCCTTGCCGGATGGTTCGGGTGATACCGTCTGTAACCAAGGCTGGATCGACGCATATTGCGCAAAGAAATGCGTAAAATCCGTAACGAGGTCTTTTATCACGTCCATGTGCGGCAAGGGAGTAATGGTTATTTGATTTCTACAGTCCTCAATCGCCGTAGTGCAGGCGAGCGCGTTTTTGCCATCAATGGTCATCGAACAGGAACCACAGATTCCTTCACGGCAGGAGCGCCGGAAAGTCAGTGAGGAATCCTGTTCACTTTTAATTTTGAACAGTGCGTCGAGCACCATGGGACCACATTTATCCGTATCTACCAGGAACGTGTCAAACCGCGGGTTGTCACCAAAGTCCGGGTTATAGCGGTATATTTTGAACGCTTTTAATGTGTGGCCTTCGGGGTTCGGAAAGATGCGACCTTTTCGAATTTTACTGTTCTTGGAAAGAATAAAATAGGCCATATAGTTATTCCGTTAATGCACGCCTCAACCCTGCGCTCCCACGAACGCATATCATCGACTCGATTGCATTGAGTCCCCGAGGTTCAGTAAATCGAGATTTTCGAACATTTAACGTGCCATCCCGACAAGTTATGCCAAGTCGACGGCGGGGCATGCGGAATTGAACCCAAGGTCAATTGGGCCACTTCGAAGAGCGGCCCAGTTGAAGTCCACCTATTGTCTGGGGGGGGTCGGCTCGCCCGGCTTGTCGTTACCACCATTGTTACCGTCGGTAGTACCCGTACCGTTTTCACGTCCTAACCGATCGGTTGTAGTATCACTCGAATTACCAGTATTAGGAGCATTGGTTGAACCGTTAGTTTGGCCACTTGTGCCCGTGCCCTGCTGTGCCGCACCCGCAGCGCCTGTGTCTGGCTGCGCCATGCCGGCAGCCCCATCTGGATCTGTCGTGGCATCAACGGATGTCGTTCCATTGGTCATCTCAGTATCATCCGACGTTGAACTGTCTGGGGCTTCGGAAGAACAGGCGGCTAGAATCATCATTGGCGCAGCTACAAAAAACATTTCTTTTTTCATGGCATTTACTCCTTTCACGGAGTATTATGAACCATAATGTACATCTATTGTTCCGAAAAACAAAAGTTGTACTTGATAAATATAAAAATTTTTTTTTAAAAATGAGCATCTAGAGAGATGTTTGCAAATTTTGATTACTTATTATGACAGAATAATTTCTGACTTTTAGATATTTATATTTATGATTCCACAAATTTTCTCTATAATATGGCGCTGCTAACGTTTTTGTTTTTTCAGAGAAAACTCTTCATCAGCTTGTATTCGAGGCTGATATCAATTCTAACGGTTCGCCCGCGCTGCCCTTCTTTGAAAGGATTTTTGCGCTTTTGCCAGCGACGAGCGATTGGACCATTTATCGACAATCTCTACCTCGCTCATCGGTCGACCATAGCGATATCCTTGAACCTCTTCGCATCCCAAGCGTACCAAGGCCGCTTCCTGACGTGCTGTTTCCACGCCTTCCGCGATAACTGCCAACCCCAGACTATCGGCCATGCCAATAACGGCACGTACGATCGCTTCATCTCCTGTTTCGCGGTCGATTTTTGCGACAAAGCTGCGATCAATTTTCAGTCGTGTGAGTGGAAATTTTTTAAGTAAGCTCAACGAAGCAAAGCCGGTTCCGAAATCGTCGAACGCAATGCCCATGCCCAACGCACGGAGCTTCTTCAATTCGTTCACTAAACCGTGATTATGGCGCAATACGGTGTTTTCTGTAATTTCTATTTCAAGGTCGGAAGCTTGCACCCCATGGCGTTGAAGGGCGGAAGTTATCACTGGGTAGAGCCGTCCAGTGCGGAGCTGGGAGGGGAACAAATTTACCCCGACCCGGACAGCATCCAAACCGGAACGTTTCCATCTTGCAGCTACTGCACAAACCTGATCGATGATCCAATCCCCCACTTCCTCTGCAATCATGCTTTCATCAAGAACATCCAGAAATATCTGGGGTGTGAGAATACCGTGGACGGGATGGTTCCACCTTAAAAGCGCTTCAACCCCTGCCAGTTCAAAGTCGCGCGCGGAAAATTGCGGCTGGAACCAGATTTCAAATTCGTTATTTGCCAAAGCTTGCCGCAGCTCGTTACTGAGCCTGCGCTTTTGTTCGGACATATTGTGCATTGCTCGGGTAAAAAATGCGCGCACTCCGCCGCCGCGATTTTTTGCGCTGTATAATGCGAGATCAGCATTGGAGAGTAATTGCTCGACATCCTGCGCGTCATGAGGCGCCATTGCGATACCAATGCTGGTGCCTATAAAAATCGACTGGCCAACCAGTTCAAACGGCGGATGCAGGCGTTCGAAAATTCTCGAGACGACATCGTCGATTTCGATTGGGTTTGCGCAGCCATTTAGCAGCACCGCGAATTCGTCACCGCCCAGTCGTGCAACAAATCCGGATCCCGCTACCGCCTTGGTGAGCCTCTCAGCAACCGCCGCCAGCAGCTCGTCACCCCGGGAATGGCCCAGGCTGTCGTTGACATCTTTGAAGCCGTCCAAATCGAGGAGCAACAGCGAACAAGGTCCGAGGGCGAGCTCTTCGGTTATTTTGCTTTGCATAGAATGCCGGTTTGGAAGCGATGTGAGCGGGTCACAATGAGCAAGATATTCTAACCGTTGCTGCGCGATATGCCGGTCCGAAACGTCTTTTAAAAGCGCGCCGAACATCGGCTCGCCGTCTTCGAACCACATCGAGAGGGACAAATCCACGGAGATCTCGTGCCCATCAGCATGAAGCGCTTGAACATCGATCGACTTGCCGCCCAGTTGCGTTTGACCAGATTTTGCCGCTCGTGCCAAACCGGCTGCATGAGCTTCTCTTCTGTCAAAAGGAATGATGATCGAGAGCGGCTTGCCGATGGCGTAGGTGGCGCTAAATCCGAAAAGACGTTCGGCGCCGACATTCCAGGACACAATGATGTTATCTGCATTTGCACAAACAACTGCGGTCGCGGAATTTGCCAGCAGTTTTGCGTAGCGATCCTGAGACTCAGATTTTTCTACCATCAAATCCCCGTTCTTACGGTGGTGAATTTAGTAAATGATCTGGTCTCAGCCCTTATAGCGCTTCAAATGTTAAAATTTGGCAACTCTCCCGTCGCTTTTAACAATATCATACTCGAACAAAGGCGCTGCGAAACGTCTTCGATTAAGATGGGTAAACCCGCTTCGCCATCACCCTTTGGGCAAATGAATAATCCAACTCTGGTCGGTCGGTTCGATCCGCCCCTCCCGATAGCCGCCGGCGAGCAGCGCAGTATGTGGATCGGCGCGAACTAGCGTCATATAATTCCATTGTCCGCCAAGATCATAATCCAGGCGCGTTCCAGCTCCTCGCGCGACGTCGAATATCTCGGGCGACGTATCCCCCGCCGCGACGAGCACGCGATTGCCGGGGAGTAATAGCAGCCCGTCGGCGATCTTGAACCGCGGATCGACAAGGTTGCCTGCAGTGACAAAGCGCCCGGCTACGACATCGAAGCGCTCGACCGACCGCAGTTTGCCCCCATAGTCGCGTATGTCTGATCCGCCAACAATCAACACGTCGCCGTTCGCCAGCCGGACCGCGCCATGTTTATATCGTTCCTGCGCCATCGCATCGGCATAAGTGAACCGTCCGGTGGCGGGATCAAACAGTTCGGCGCTCGCGAGCGCGCGGCGCGGTTCTCGGTCGGGGCGACCGCCCCCGGCAACCAGCACCCGACCATCGGCGAGCAGTGTCCCTGTCGCGCCGCTGCGCGCGGTGATTAACGGTCCCGTCGGTGTCATCTTGCCTGTCTTGGGATCAAAGATTTCGGCGTCGGCGCGCACATCGTCCCCGTCATAGCCTCCCGCGATCAGGATACGGCCATCGGCGAGCGTCACGACCGTCGGCGCGTTGCGCGGAGCAGCCATCGCCGGGCCCGCAATCGATCGGAGGGTCGCAAGGTCAAATATCTCGGTCTCTGCGCTCACCCGCCCGTTGACCCAACCGCCAAGAATTAGCACCCGGTCTCCAGGCAGCGCGGTCGCGGAAGGCTGAATACGCGCCGTGAGCAGATGCCCCGTCGCGATCACCCTCATGTTCGGCGCAGCGATGATATCGACTGTCGCACTTGCTGGACCCGCTTCGCAGCCTAACTGCACGCATCCACCAATCGCAAGCAGTCTGCCTTCACTCGCCGCCAGGAGTTGGTGCGTCGCCCGCGGCGACCCGAGTCCGGGGCCCTGTTCTATTCGAACTTCAACGGAGCCTTTCTCGGCGGCGCCACCACCACCCATACAGGCAGCAAGCACCAGCGTCACGGCGGACAAACTTAACCTATTGCGCATCGGTATCTCCCTTCAGCGTGGCTCCTGCAAATTCAGAACAACGGTCGATTTTCAATGCATGTCGTGCTCAGTCTAACTGGACAGAATTTTGATTCAATGTGCTTGAGACAAAATGAGCGCCGCGTAGACACCTGTTCATTAAGGGTGGTTATCCCGACCAGTGCCATAACAGTCGCGTTATTGAATCAACTGGGGTGCAATCGAGCGGGGTGAAGCATCATTGTATCGAAAATGTGCAATATATGCTGGAATGCTCGTTTCAACGCCTGCACTGATATGTGCGCCAGCGCATGCCCGTAAAGTGACGTTGTCGACATCTGACCTCAAATACATTGTCAACAATGTCGACGTCTATCTCGCGGCACCCAACAATCCATTGCTCATTATTACTAGTGAATGCCCCAATCCCAATTTTGATGCACATATCGGCCCAGTATCCTCCAAGCAGGCAACGGTTGCTGTTTTCCAAGCAGCAAAGCCACGAATGCATTCAACGCGTGTGATAATGTCCAGTTTTTGTAAGCCAAATTTATTTAACCGCTACTTGATCATTACTGCCGACAGTCCGCTACCAACCTTCTTCGTGCCTTAGTGTCTTCGTGCGAACCACACACCAAAAACGGCTAAGCCAAAGGACCGCCGAAACCTTCCGGGGCGGGCCAGTCTGGGGCGTGTGCGGCGAGGACTTTGAAGAGGGTTCCCATTTCGCCCGTTTTGATCAGGCGGTCGCGGGCGGTGAAGATGTCTTCGCGTCTGTCGGGCGACGCTTCGGCAAGTGCAAGAGCGCGTTGGCCGATGCCGAGCGCGGACAGGAATACACCTTGTGTGGTCGGACCGGCCACGACCAGATTTCGCATCCGCGCAAGGTTGGCGAGTTCGAAGAAATTCACATGTGCGGTCAGGTCGCAAGTACCGGGGTCGAGGAACGGATCGGCATAATCATGGGCCTTTACCGCCTGCAAGGTGCTGCCGAGGCCGGGCTGGGTATAGCCATAGTCGATGACCAATATAGCGCCGCCCTGCGTCGCGATACGGTTGGACAGTTCGTACATGATCGCCGCGGCATCGGGCGAGGATTCGAATATGCTGCCGACAGGGGAATTCTGGAATGCGGCGGGGACCGAGCCGTCCATCGGGTAAGAGCCGGGCATGGCCGCAAATTTCGTGCCCCGGTCGCGCACAACCACCCGCTCGCGCCAGCCGGCATGGGTCAGGATAAGCTGCCGGATGGGAAGCGCATCGAAAAATTCATTCGCGACCACCAGCAACGGGCCATCGGTGGGCAGGCTTTCAACCCGTTCGTGGAACGTAGCGAGGGGGACATTCTGCAACTGCTGCGCGCGCAACGCTTCGCTGGTTTCAACAAAATGGACAGGCGGCGCAAATTCGAATTTCGACATGGCACGCAAGGCGTCTGCGGCCAGGGTGCCGCGGCCCGGGCCAAGCTCGACATAATGGCAGTTGCCCGGGCTGTTCTGGCGCAGGTAAAGGTCGGTCAGCCACATGCCGATCAGCTCGCCGAACATCTGGCTGATTTCCGGGGCGGTTATGAAATCGCCCTCCACCCCGAACGGATCGCCCGCGCCATAATATTCGCCGTTCGACGCGCGCATATATTCGGCGACGCTGATCGGGCCGGAACCCTCAATCTGCTTCGCCAGGCGAAGCGCCAGCTGCCCGGTGTCAGGCGACACTGCTGCTGCCCGAAACAGGCTCTACCCGTTTGCGCCGGCCGGAGGCGGTCGCGATCAGGAACAGGCCGATCAGGATCATCGGTATGGTCAGCCACTGCCCCATGCTGAGCCCGCTTGCCTGCACCAGCCATTGCAGTTGCTGGTCGGGTTCGCGGACAAATTCGACCGCAAAACGTGACAGACCGTAGATCAGCGCGGCGGTTCCGAACAGAAAGCCGGGCTTGTACCGCGCGTCGGTCTTGAAAAAGAGCGGCCACATGATCGCCGCCATCAGCAATCCTTCCAGCGCGGCTTCGTACAGCTGGCTGGGATGGCGCGGTTCGGGGCCGCCATTGGGAAAGACAATCGCCCAAGGAACATCGGTCACCCGGCCCCACAGCTCGTCATTCACGAAATTGGCAAGGCGCACGAGGAACAGGCCGAAGGGGATGACGCAGGCAATATAGTCGCACACCCGCAGGAAAGAGAGCTTGTGTTTGCGCGCCAGCAGCCAGATGGCGATAATTGTCCCCAGCGTGCCGCCATGCAGCGACATGCCCCCTTCCCATAATTTGAAGATATCGACGGGATTCTGAAGGATGGAGGGCTGGTAGAAGAAAATATAGCCGAGGCGGCCGCCGACGATGATGCCCAGCGTTGCGTAGAGGATCATATCATCGGCATGTTCGCGCGACATGGGCGCACCGGGCCTGGCAAGCAGCTTGAGAAGAAGCCAGTAACCCAGAAGGATTCCAGCAAGATAGCCCAGCGAATACCAGCGGATCTGGAAAAAGCCCAAATCCAGTGCAACGGGACCCACGCCCAGATTTTCAAACTGGATATAATCGGCAGCAGTTGCAATAATTTCAAACGGCACGGGAAATCCTCAGTAAATTTTGACATTCCTATAGAGCGAAATAGAAGGTGCACAAAGAGTTTAGGAGAGAATCATAATGCCGACCGAATTGGACCTTGCAATCAACGCGACGATCACGCGCCTGATGGAGAATGATGGTCCGCTGACTGTTACTCATGTTGAAAAATATGGCGTGCAGATGCCGATGCTGGCGAAGGCCCCGGCCAATCTGTCGGACTATTTCGCCTTCTTCTGTGCAACCCATGCCGAAAAGGAATTTCTGGTCGACGGCAATTGCCGCCTGACCTTTGCCGAAACCTATGCCGCGGCCCGCGCACTGGCAGGGGGACTGGTCGAAGGCCGCCAGTTGCAAAAGGGCGACCGCGTCGGCATCGCGGCCCGCAACTCGGCCAACTGGATCGTCGCCTATATGGCCATCATCATGGCAGGTGGCGTCGCGACACTGCTGAACGGCTGGTGGCAGGGCGGCGAACTTTCCGAAGGCATCCGCATGGTCGGCTGCCGCTATGTGCTTGCTGATGCCCAGCGCGCCGCGCGCCTCGAAGGGCAGGATATCGGCGATTGCCAGCTTCTGATTTTCAGCCACGACTGCGCGCCGCTCGACGGTCTGTCGGTGCTGACCTCGCAAGGTGGCGGCGCTGAAACCCCGTTGCCGGCGATCGACCCGCTGGACAATGCAACGATCCTGTACACCTCGGGTTCGACGGGCCAGTCCAAGGGTGCCTATTCGGACCATCGCGCCGTTGTGCAGGGCGCGATGAGCTATGTCGGCCAGACGCTCGTCTTCTTCGAATTGCTGAGCGCGACCGGGCAGAGCATGCCATCGCAACCGTCGGCCCTCGTCAACGTGCCGCTGTTCCACGTCACCGCGTCGGTCCCGCTGGTGCTGCAAAGCTTCGCCATTGGCCGCAAGCTGGTGCTGATGCCCAAATGGGATGCCGAAGAGGCCATGCGCATCATCGAGAAGGAACGGATCAGCTATTTTGTCGGCGTGCCGCTGATGAGCATCGAGCTTGCCACCCACCCGAACCGCCACAAATATGACCTAACGAGCTGCACAGCCTTTGCCGCCGGCGGCGCGCCGCGCCCGGTCGACCATGTGAAGAAAATCCGCAAGGAAATGAGCTGGGGTTACCCGCTGCTCGGCTATGGTCTCACCGAAACCAATGGCGTTGGCTGCGGCAACTTCACCGAAAACTATCTGCTCAAGCCCACCAGCACGGGTCCGGCGACCAAGCCTCTGGTCGAGGTGCAGATGCTGGATGATGACGGCAATCCGATGCCGCAGGGCGAACGGGGCGAAGTCTGCATCCGGACCATTGCCAACTTCAACGGCTATTGGGACAATGAACAGGCAACCCGTGACGCCTTTACCGATGACGGCTTCTTCCGCACCGGCGACATCGGCTATCTGGATGAGGACGGCTATCTCTACATCGTCGACCGCAAGAAGGACATCATCATCCGTGGCGGCGAAAATATCAGCTGCCCCGAAGTCGAGGCCGCGGCCTATGAGCATGACTCGATCGTCGAGCTTTCGGTATTCGGGATTGCCGATGACAAATATGGCGAAGTGCCGGGCATTGTCTATTACACCAAGGATGGCGTGCCGCTGCCGGAAGAGGATTTGAAAGCATTTCTCGCCCCGCGTCTGGCGCCGTTCAAAATTCCGGTGCATTATTGGCAAGCGCCCGAGCCGCTTCCGCGTCTCGGCACGCAGAAGATCGACCGCGTTACCCTGCGCCGCGAATATAATGCAAAGGTCGGCACGACAGCCTGATATCGTCCCTCTGCGCGCATTTTGGTTCGACCCGGGAGAAATAGGGGTATAGGAGACCCTATGGCTTCGACAGCGGATCATATAGTTAAGCAGCGCGATATCATCGACCGGAAATCGCTGGCGGAAACGCTCGACGAAATTGCGTCCGAACGCGAAACGCTGACCCAGCGCGCACGCGTGCTGGAACAGTTGCAGACGGCACTGGCGCATGGCCGGGGCGAAATCGACCGCCGGTTGCAATTGCATCCGTCGCAGGGATATCGCGCGGCGACAGAGCAGGCCTTTTTGATCGACCAGATTGTCCGGCTGATCTACGATTATGTCACGGTCCATGTCTATCCCGCGGCCAACCGCTCATCATCCGAACGGATCGCGGTGCTGGCGGTCGGCGGCTATGGGCGCGGGGAAATGGCGCCGCACAGCGATGTCGACATCGCCTTTGTAACCCCGTTCAAACGCAGCTCATGGACCGAACAGGTCGTCGAGGCGATACTCTATCTTCTCTGGGATTTAGGGCTGAAGGTCGGGCAATCAAGCCGTTCGCTCGACGAGACAGTCAAGATGGCGCAAGAGGATCTGACCATCCGCACCGCATTGCTCGAAAGCCGCTTCGTCTGGGGCGACCGCGAGATTTATGAGCAGGCCAGCCGCCGTTTCTGGAACGAAGTCGTTGGCAAGACGGCGTCGGAATTTGTCCGGCTAAAAATGATCGAGCGCGACGAGCGGCACAAGCGTATGGGCGACAGCCGCTATGTTGTGGAGCCCAATGTCAAGGACGGCAAAGGGGGCTTGCGCGATCTGCATACCCTTTACTGGATCGGGAAATATATCCACCAGGTGTCATCCGCATCCGACCTCGTCAGCGTCGGTCTGCTGACCGCGGACGAATATCGGCGGTTTCGCAAGGCAGAGAATTTCCTTTGGGCGGTGCGCTGCCATATGCACGCTATCACCAATCGCGCCGAAGACCGCCTGACCTTTGACCTGCAGCGGGAAGTCGCCGAACGGATGAACTTCGCCGACCGCCCCGGACGTTCGACTGTCGAGCGGTTCATGCAATATTATTTCCTGAACGCGAAAACAGTGGGCGATGTGACCGGCCTGTTCCTCGCGCATCTCGACGAAGCCATGGCGAAGAAGGGGCGGCGTTTTCTGCCGACCTTCACGCGCAAGCCCCGTAAACTCAATGGCTTCCAACTGGACCGCGGCCGCCTGGCCCTGCCGCATGACAATTTTTTTGAAGAAGACCCGGTCCGGCTTCTGGAGATATTCCAGCTTGCCGATCTGCACGGCCTGGAAATCCATCCCCTCGCCATGCGCGCGGCCCAGCGCGACGCCCGGCTGATCGACAGAAATGTGCAACGCAATGCGCGGGCCAATGCGCTGTTTCTGGATGTCTTATGTTCGCCGCGTGATCCCGAAACAGTGTTGCGCTGGATGAATGAATCGACGGTTTTCGGACGCTTCATTCCCGATTTCCGGCGCGTGGTCGCACAGATGCAGTTCGACATGTACCATCACTATACGGTCGACGAACATTCAATACGCGCTATAGGCCTATTGGCGGAGATTGAATCGGGTGAACTAAAGGCAGATCATCCGCTGTCGACCGCGATCATGCGGCAGATTGTCAGTCGCCGTGTGTTATTTGTGGCGACATTGCTGCACGACATCGCCAAAGGCCGTGGCGGAGACCATAGTGTTTTGGGGGCTGAGGTTGCCGAAAATCTATGCCCGAGGCTGGGGCTTAACCCTGCAGAGACAGAAACAGTGGCATGGCTGGTGCGCTACCACTTGCTGATGTCGGCGACCGCTTTCAAACGGGATTTGGCCGATTTCAAAACGATCCTGGATTTCGCCCAGGCCGTTCAGTCGCCCGAACGTTTGCGGCTGTTGCTGGTCCTGACCGTGGTTGATATCCGCGCCGTAGGTCCGGGCGTCTGGAACAGCTGGAAACGGCAGCTATTGTCGGATCTGTATGAGGCAACCGAGGAAGTGCTGCGCCTTGGCCACAAGCAGCGCGGTCGTGAAGAGCGCATTGCCGCTAAGAAAGAGCAGTTGGAAAAGATACTCAATCTGCCCGCCGCCGAGTTTGCCAAGCTGGCAAAGCGCTTGCCCGATGCGTACTGGATTGCCGAACCATCCGACATCATCGCACGCAATGCAAAGCATTTGCTCGCCAACAAGGACGCCGATCTTGCCATCGATGCCTGCTATTATCCGGAGCGTGGTGCGACACTGGTAACCGTTTATGCAGCGGACCATCCTGGACTTTTCTACCGTATCGCTGGCGCCATCCATTTGGCGGGTGGCAATATTATCGATGCACGAATCCATACAAGCAGCGACGGCATGGCGGTCGACAACTTCCTGATCCAGGATCCGCTTGGCCGGCCATTCCGCGAGCAAGGTCAACTGAACCGGTTGTCACGCACGATCCAGGATGCCTTGACCAATCGCGCAAAGTTGATGGCGCAGCTCGATGCAAAGCCGAAAGCCTTGCGCCGTGCAGATGCCTTCAAGATTGCACCATCCGTTTTCATCGAGAACACGGCATCGAACCGCTTTACGGTGGTCGAAGTCAACGCGCTCGACCGTCCGGCGCTGTTGAATAATTTGGCGCAAGCGCTGTTTGAATCCAAGGTCACTTTGCACAGCGCGCATATTGCGACCTATGGCGAACGGGCGGTCGACACATTTTACGTGACGGACCTATTTGGCGGAAAAATTGAAAGCCGGTCCCGACTGAAGTCGCTCGAAGCGCGGCTGATTGATGCTGCGGCTGGCAACCATCTGACCAAAGGCAAAGCTGCCGCATAATCGCACTGCAGGTGGACAAAATCATGCGTGGGCATGATGTGGTGCAGCTACGTACGCGTTCCGAACCACAGCCTTTAACGTAAAAAAAAGGGCCGGTCTTTCGACCAGCCCTTCTTCTTGTCTTGTTCGGTAATCCGAAGATTACATGCCCGAACCCGGACCGTAGGTGACTTCCACGCGACGGTTTTGCGGTTCACGCTCACCATCAGCGGTCTGTACCAGAGGTGCGGTTTCACCGAATGCTTCGGACGAAATCGCGCCACCGGCAACACCCTTGGACTCAAGATATGCACGGACGGTCGAGTTACGACGCTGCGACAGACCGACGTTGTACGTTGCCGTACCCGACTTGTCTGCGTGTCCAGCCAGCATGACCTTCGCATTGCCGCAATTGGCGTACTGGGCAACGGCGTTGTCCAGAACCGAAGCTGCGTCAGGACGCAGGTTCGACTTATCCCAATCGAAGAACACGATATATGGCCCCGAGTTGCAAACCGGCGCAGGTGGCGGCGGCGGGGGTGGCGGGGGTGGCGGGGGTGCAACATAAGGCGGAGGCGGAGGCGGCGGTGCCACTTCCACAGGCTCCGGTGCGCCACCGAAGTTATAAATCAGGCTGCCCATGATGCTGTGCGAGCGGAAACGTGTGTCCACCGAACGGCCCAGACGATCTACAACATTGACATTATCAGCGTTGAAGAAACGATATTTCAGGCCAACATCCCAGTTGTCGCTGATCGGTGCACGAACGCCGGCAAGAGCCTGCCATGCGAAACCGGTGTCCGAATCGTCGAGCCACGAAGGCGCGCCCAATACGGTCTGGAGATCAACGCGAGCAACACCGACGCCACCGCCGACGAAGCCCTGGATGCCGTCATCATCACCAAAGTCCAGAAGACCATTGACCATGAAGCTCAGTGCGTTTGCATCACCGCCAACGTCATAATTGCCGCCAGGTGCGAGTCCGGTCGAAGCACCGCCAGTGATCTGACGGGTCGCGCTTGCGAAGGTCTGTACGTCTGCTTCACGATACGATACTTCTGATTCCAAACGGAAACCACCGAAGTCGTAACCTACAACACCACCAAAATCATAACCGGTGTCATTGTCGAGCGACGCTGCGTCATTAACGCCAGCGATGTCCAACTGCATATCTTCAACAATCATGGCACCGCCATCAACTCCGACATACCACTGGTCGTCGCGGGCCAAAGCCGGTGATGCCAGAGCAGTAGAAGCGAGCGCCAAACCTATGGCTAACTTACGCATCAACTTTCCCCTTTTCTATCTTAGGAACGGAAATTCGAGAACGCAGGTCTATCGATTCTGTTCCATCGATGCAAGCAACTATGTCGTTATACTGTTGCCGAAATGTCGCTATTTGACGAAAAAAGCCCATTTTCGACAGCCACTTTTTACGCGATAGTTCAACGGGTAACATGCCCTAACGACCTGAAATGGTCCAACAGCCGCTTAATCGCCTGACGCGCTTCTGCATCGACGGTTGAACCGCCGGCGGGGTCCGGGATCGCAGGTGCCGCAATCCAGTTTCCATCGACGTGCACAAGATCCGTTCCCGTTGCATTCAGGCGAACCCGCATTCCCTCCGCCGGACGGGCAAAGCGCCAGTCGGAACCAACCCAGATGGCGAGCTGCCCGGACTTTCCCGACCACTCGCCCGTGGCCCCGTCGTCAATCAGCCAGCATTTGCCAGTTGCATCGTCGTCGAGGTCAGGAACTGCCGCAATGCGATCTGCGGCAACCGCATGCAGTAAAGCATCAATGCGAACCAGCGCCTCATTATGCGTCACTTCCTTTTGCGTCTGGCTTGTGACCAGCAATGGCAGGTCAAAACGTGCGGTTTGCAAGGATGGCATAATCTATTCTCCTTATGCGAATTAAATGGTTCAGACGGGCCCTAATTGCAGAGGCCGGGACTCCGCAAAGCGGCCGATCTGGACAATTTCGACCGTCAATCCGGATGACGCGGGAACAGGCAATTCACCGGCATTCAAAGCAAAGGTGGGGACAGCCATTTCCCACTCGCCGACAAGCGCGGCATCTGCAAACAGGCGCACCCGATAGCGTTCTGTATCTTCGGCAATGATCTGATCGACACCGTCTTTCCAGCCATTGTCGATGCGCGATCGCCTGATCCAGCGCGCCGATACTCCCCCGTCCGGGGTGCGCGCAAAAGTGCCATGAACCGGGGCCAACGGTGTCGTTGCCAGTGCGCGAACTTCGACGGACGATGTAACAGGATGACTGTCACCCAGGCCTAATGCCTCGGCCTTTACTACGTCGCCCGATGCAAAAAGGCGCTCGTCGATGATCCGGGCGGTTTCCGGTTCGACCAGAAGGAAAATCGATCCCGCGGGATGCGGTGGCACAGGTTCATCTTGCCCGTGGCATCCCCGCAAAAGATTGGAAAAGCGGTACATACCGCCCCCCAGATCCACGCAATTGCCATAGCGGATAAATTCGCCCCCCAGCCAGACAAGCGGGGCGTCGGGATCAAGGGGTGAACCTGTGCGGTTGGCGATGTCCATATTGCTGTTGAGCATCCGCACCGAAAATCCGGACCGCGCATCGATCAAATGCACCGGATGCGGCGTGAGCGGGTCGAGCGTTGTGCCCATGATCGCCGGCTGCGCCGTAATGCCCAGCTCAATCTGGTTTCCTGCCATATTCAAGGACAGCGCCGCGCGCCGCCAGCCAGTGTCGGTACCGCTCGCAAACAGGGCCACAAGTGGTCGTCCGGGATCATTCAGTCCGAGCGATGGCAATTCGATCGCGGCCAGGCGTGTTTGCCCGGTTCGAACATCGGGCGTCGCGACATGACGGCCCGGGATTGCGAAAGGTTCCGTCGGGCTGGATGCCCCCGGCTCTGCATGCGCCGTTATGCGCGCGGTTCCAAAGCGGCGCTCGACCTCGTCAATGTGCCAGACTTGCCCAGCCGCATCGGCAAAGCTGTCGCCGGGCGAAACTCGTATCCCGCCCGATGCCACATCGCCCGACCAAGCAAATCGCCCGCTTTGCATATGGCATAAACGCTGCTCAACAATCCGCTTAGCTTCGGTCGCATCCAGAACGGCAGGAAACTCGATCACCTCTTCACCCCGTGAAGACACCCCCCGGACACCCCGTTGTAGGCTGATCTGAAAATCACGCTCTGGATCATAATAGCGCAACGTCATGGCTTGCGGGATGCGACCTATTGGTTCGATTGTCTGTTGCGGCAATTCAAACTCTGCGCTGTTTTCGGACAGCGCCGGCACGATATCCGTCCGCACCGCAACCGCAGCCTGCCGGTCGCGAATATGCAGGTCCCGGTCCTGACGAACGCAGTCCAGCGACAAAATGTCAGCGAGATGCACAAGAGGTTCCCGGGCGGATGCACCGGCCAATGCAAAACCGCGCAGCGTTTGCGTGGCTGTTCCCCCCACAGCGCCGCCCGAGGCGTGCTCGAAAATTTCGGTGACGGGGACGGCATCTTCACGTTCGAACAGTTCGAACGTCAGCGACGGGATTCGGTTGCCATATTCGGCAAGCTGAAGATCCTCGAACATCGCATAGGCGATCCCGCGATAGGCGGGGCAATGGCCTGCACCTTCTGCCGATGCCATGAGCGGATCGAGCGGCTGGTCATCATGTCCGGTATATAAACGCAACTGCGTATCGACCTTCAGGTCGCCCGCAGCGCCGCGCAGCAGATTTCCGTCGGCCCAAATCCGGCCGATCCGCGCAACCGGGCGGCAGGACAGCGCGACCGCCATGCTGACCGAATAGCTGTAATTTACCGTCGAAGGCCGTCCCTTTCCGCCGCCGCTTTTCGTCCGCCGCTCCACCAGATCGGTTGCCCATATGACCGTGCCAGCGACGCGCATCACACCGAAAACCCCAGGAATCTGGGTGCCATAGCTGGATGTCTGCACCTCCAGTTCTTTAAGGCGCGGTCCCTGCCGCGCTTTGGGCGCGAACAATATATTGTCCGCCTGACGCCCCAAGGCCGCGCCAATCGCACCGCCCAGGGGGCCGCCAATCGCAGAGCCGACCGCTGTAAGAACAAGCGTTGCCATTTCAATCTCCCACAAGACGCCAGCGGCCGATGACAGGCCAGGGCAGAGATACAGGGTTCAGTACAACACGCCGCAGACCGGCATGCGCGTGGACCAGGCCATGCCCGGTCACGATTGCCAGATGGAATTGCCATGCGGCGGGCTGGCACAGCAAAATGTCACCCGGTGCCGGATTCTCCTGCGCTAAACGGCGGAAAACAGGGCAATCAAAAAAGGCTGTAATGCGTTCCAGATATTGACCGCGGAGGGTATAGCCATCGGGAATCCGATAGTCCGGAATATGCTCTGCCAGAGCCACAGCCACAACGCCGACACAATCCAGCCCTGCACGCGGGCATCTTCCGCCCAGCTTGAAAGGGACACCGACAAGATCAAGCGCACGGCTTGCCACCGTCGCGCGCGCATCAACTGGCACCGGGAAATCGGGTCAACACATCATTGCCCGGCAAAAAGGGTTCGCCCCGGAAGTTCAGGGCATTTCCGAACCGCATGGCGCAGGTTGCCAGTTGCTTGTCGCATCCCTCAAACAGCAGCATGCGGGTTCCAGGCGATGGAGTTTTGCGCGGTGGAGAGGCCAATGTCACGCAGCTTTCATCGCTGCCCAACAGGTCGAAGCATTGCCCACATTGGGGTCCGTCCATGATCCGCAATGTCCCATAGGCAAATGCATTGCGCTCAAAGTGCGGCATGTCGTCCAGATGCCATCGCGAACCTTCCGCCTGTTTCAGGCGCAGTGGGTGGCGAAATCGCGCAGGGTTCAAGCCGCAGGCCGCATCGCAAAAATGTGCGCGGCAGGATGGCGAGGTATAGGGCGCTACCGATCGTTCGAAGACCTGCTTTGATCCCAAAAATTCGGCCCCGAAGGCACTCCCTGAAAAGGAGACCGAGCCCAGCTCGCCAGAGGCGAGCAATTGCGGTTCCGTTTCGGGTTCCATCCAGTCGAACAGGAAGATTTCAAGATAGGCACCATCCCATCGTCCCGCAGCCAGATCGTCGGCCGTAATCGCATCCGACGTAAGCGCGCCGTGCACATCCAGCCCGTCACCATCCAGTCCCAGATTTTCGACGATGGTCGTGGGCTTCAATCCCGGGCTTGCCCGCAAAAGCAAATCCTGGTGCCAGATATCCTTATCATGCGATGTAAATCCCAATGTAACGCCATCGCTCCGCTCCAGACGCCACCCATAGGCCAGCGTTGTAACGCTGTGCTGCACAGCATTTTCCATCAGGGCACCTCTTTCAATTCGATCAGGGGGACCGAAGGAATGTCGCCTGCACCAAAGGTCGCACGGCTGACCTCAAGCCGGTCTTCCCCGAAACGCACCGGCACATCGAAGTAAAAGCCCGCAGTCACCCGTGCTCCTACGGGGGGAGCGGTTGCAAATTCGATGCTGCCAAAATCCACCAGCGCCCAGTCGTCCGTGCGCTCCCCTTCCAGGGCAACCCGAATGCTGCCGGTCCGCGGCCGTGTGATCCGGCGGATCTGCGCCGCGTCCCCATAATGTTTTACCAACGGAAAGACCGTTCTCACCCCATCGCCGAGCCCAAGAAACTGGTCCGACATTGCGGGTTCATCCGTCATGCCGTGCGAGCTGAAATCAAAAGGATCTTCAAAACGGAACCCGATAGCCGGGCCACGGCGTGCGCGGAAAAAGGCAAGCAGGCGGGACAGTTCCTCCTCCGAACGGACACCGGGACCGACATCGTAACTGAGCCGGGCGTCGGACCAGCTGCTGTTGCGCTGTTCATGCCCGGACAATGTCGTCACGATATTTGTGGAGAATTCGGCCGTTGCCATTGCCTCCCGCCCGATTTCCAAGGGAAATATTACATCGTCAAAGGACTGCATCCCGTCTGCCTCCTGCGCCGTTTCAAATAGGGTGAATCCATCGCGCGCCACCTGGGGCAGCGCCCAGATGAAGCATTGTGCTGCATCCCTCGCCAAGGCGCGCTCCGCCGCTTCGGCAATGGATCGCCATTGCAGCCTGTCCTGCGGGGCGAGCACGAAACCTGCAAAGTAATGCTGCTGATCAGGGGCGTAGCCCAGCCGTGCCGACATAAGTGCGACGGCTCTACCGGTAGAGCCATGGTCACCTTTTGTGACCCAGTCATAATCTTCCAACTGCAGCACATCAAAGGCGGGCGCCGCCCATGCGAGCGGGACATTTGCGCGCATTGCCTCCGGCGCCGCAGGATCCATTACGGTGGGCAGATAGACAAGCAAATGGGTCTCGGCACCCCCTTGTCCCGCAGCATCTTTGACAGCGGCGCACATTGCTTCGGTCGAATTGGCCAGCAACTCTCCGGCACGGTCCAGCATCGCCTTTTGGGCATCTGTTTTTGTGCCCGCCATCTGCGAAATCGAAACCAGCTGGTCGCCAAAAGCAGACTGGGCAGCATCATCATAGAGGCAGATCCGGCCATCGGGCATGATCCACCACCACGGCTCGCCAATCTGGAACTTCACCGGCAAACCCGCTCCGGTCTGGATGGCGACAAAGGCACGTGCAACGCTTTGCAGATACCCCATCGCGCCGGCATGCGCGGGCGAAAGCAGGGTAGAAGGCGGCACCCAGCCGGTCAGTGCCGGGTCGCCATTTTCGGCCCGCTGCTTCCAATCATTCCAGCAATGGGAATCCAGCAATTCATAACTGAGCGAGAAGATCAGCTCATATCCCATCTCCTTTGCCCGCGCGGCAAAATCACGATGCCAGGCGGCGCAAGGCGTATTCAGAACGCCTCCTTCAAGGCTGACATAATAGGCACCGTCCAAGGGCTCGAGCCGGAAATAATGGCTCATCCCGACATAATGGTTGATCACCTCGCGATAACCCAGCGCGTGAATCTGGCGGAGCAGGCGTTCGGGTGTCTGGTTGTAGCCATCGTCATAGCCGGTTGCCATTTTGAACCGGTGCTCGGGCAACAGGACTTCGCCCGTCTGGAGCATGACGCCCGCACCGTCGCAACTTATGCCACTCAATTCGACCCAACCCTCGGCAGGGGTCTCCAGATCTGCTGCCACACCGGTATAAGCGGGCGGGACCAGCGACAGGAACATCCTGTCAATATCCCCCGCATAAACGGGATCAGCCTCAGCCGGCAGCAGAAAGCCGCCATCGAGTTCGCTGAATTTCAGGGTGATTTCGGCATCTTCGGGCGTACCGACGGCATAGTTCCACAAGCGGACATACCAGCTTCGAAGGTTTCCTTCTGCATCGCGGCCCGAAAGCGTCAGCGTGGGACCATTGACCGCATCAAGCGGCATCAGCCCGTGGGACCGCCAACGGAAACGGAGCGTCAGCCGCCGGTAATCGCGGTTCGTTTCATAAGCGAGCAAGGGATGGTCCCACTGGTCCTCGCTTTCCCAGATGAGGCCTGCGAGATCGTCGCCTTTGTAAAAGACGGCGTCGGCGCGCAAGGAATCGGGACCCGATGACACCACCGATGCCATCATGGGGCGGGGGAAATTGACGGTCCAGAAACGGGGGTCGAACCGCATCATCGGACTGGTCCGCTGCCGCCGCCGCTTTTCACATAGCCAGAAAGGCATGGCTTACTCCTGTGTCAGAACCTGTCGCAGGGCGCGGGCGACATGGCGGCTGGACCGTTGCAAGGCGTCCGGTGCGCTGCCGCGACCATGGTCGGACACATGGATTGTCAGCCGGACCGATGGCGCAGGTGCGCCCACGCCACCTGTTTCAATCCTTCCGCTCGTTGTCGGTACGAACAGTTCCGGCCCTCGTTCACCCACGCGATAGGCGCGGCCGGGCGAGACAGGGCCACCCGTCGCCCGTCCCGGCGCGCCCAGCACATTGCCGAGCAAGGCACCCAAGCCGCCCAGCAAACCGCCGGCACCGCCCTGCCCGCCGCCACTAATGCTATCGAGGCCAGAGCGGAGCGCCGCTGCGGCGATTTCGGACAGAGCGGACAGGGCCACGCGGCGCAGATCTTCAAAGCCGAACTTGCCGCGTTGGATCGCACCTGTAAGTCCCCGCTCGAGCGCGGAACCGGCGCGCTCCAGTCCGCTGGCGAACGGCCCGTCGAGTTCCGCCCGCATTGTCGCAATATCGCTGGCAAAAGCACGCGTATCCGCACGGACCGCGACCACCAGCCGTTCAATTTCCTCATCCATCGGGGAAAAGCTCCATCAGTTTCTGCAATTCGGCGGAGACGGGCGGGGCCGTGCATGTGGAGGTCGCCACGTCCAGAATGCCCGACAATTCGCGGGGCGTTGCGTTCCAGAAATCAGCAGGGCGCCACCCCAAAATCCAGGCGCAATGGCCGCCCAGCCGCGCTGCATGTTCGGTGAAGGTCATCGCGCGCCCAAAATTTGCGCCAATATGCTTTTGAGCGCAGGTGTCGCCGCCGCGAGGCCCGCGGCCGCAATCGCCTCTGCGAAGTCATTCCGCGAAATGTCGGGCGTGACGTCATGAAGGCAATGCCAGAACAGCGCCACCATCTCGGTCAGCTTCAGTTGACCGCCCGCCGCGCGCTCCGCCAGAGAGAAGAGCGATCCCAACTCCTCTTCGGCAGCGGCGAGTGCTGCAAATGTCGGGCGCAGCATGAATGCAGCATTTTCGGTGCGCACGACCGTTTCACCGCGCGCTTCAATCGCGGGCGCGATCATAGCGACACCACCGGGCCGGAGCTTTCCAGCGCCAGAGTATAAGTGCGCTCCCCATTGAAATCGCCCGCATAATCAAGGCGCGCCACAAGGAATTTGCCCTGCAGCCGTTCGCCACTTTCAAAGCTGAGCTCATAATCGTCGAGCAGGCCCGACAGGGCATTGGTCTTGATCCTGTTTTCCGACGCGGAACCGGTAAACACACCTGCACCGGATACAGATACCGAACGGACTCCGGCCCCCGACAGCAATTCACGCCAGGCACCGGACCCCTTATGCGTGATCACGACGGCGTCGCCGTTGATCGACAATTGCGTGGTCCGCAATCCGGCGACTGTGGTGAAAACCGGCGGCGTTGCGCCGTCTCCGACCTTCAACAGGAAGGTGCTTCCCTTTTCGGCTGGCATGGATATAGTTCCCTTCATAAATATTGAACCGTGGGAGAGACGATTCATGTTGTTTTTGATGATGTTACTCGGTGCTGCCGATGCCTCGACAACGGCGGCGAGCCCCCAGAACGAAGGCCCCGAAATCGTCGTCTGCCCCACTGAACCGACGAACATTCCACCTTTCGGCGAGTCGTGCGCTGCGAAGGCGCAGGCCAAACGGATTTCAGAAATTCTTGCAACGCCAGTCCCGAAGGCCTCACTGCGCGGACAGCGCTACCGGATATCGGGTGATGGCCGGACGATAGTGGAAGAAAGCGGTTATGTTGTGGCTGTCGCCAGCCCCTGCCTCTTGCCAACCGAAGAAAAGCCGAAAGAGCTGCATGCGAGCTTCGAAAAACCTGAGGACAATAAGACGGTAAAAGAGGCCCCAATTCCGCCGGGTTCCTCACAGTCCATCACCAAATGCAAAAGTGAAAATTTCGCAGTGCAATTTAGTGCAGGGCATGGCGCGGGCAATTAAGGCACCGCCAGCATCCTGATCCGGTGCTCCACCAGAGCCGCCCACGGGCCCGCTGCATCGCGCACGATCATAGACCGTAAAAAGGCAACGCTGCCCACATGCCAGCCGGGTATCTCGCGCGGCAGGGCAGCGATGGCGGCTTCCACATGGGTCATCAGGTCCGACATGCGCGCCGCGTCATCCCCATTGTCCCATAATGTGAGCGGCAGGCGTATCTCCTTTCCGATCGCCGTCTTGGTGCTCCAGTCGGTGACAAGGGCATCGCCGATTGCGAGATAGGGAAAGACCGCGCGTGGGGGCGGGCCATCATATATGCCGCTCAATTCGGCCGAGAGGACGGGATGGGCCTGCAACGCCGCGACGATTGCGGACTGGAGTGCGGCAAGCGCGTTGTTCATTTTCCAAAATTCCTGAGTTGGGGATCATCAAGCATCCGGCGCCGCAAACGGCGGCCGGACAGAAGCACTCCGCCCCCTATCGCCTCCACATGCACACCCCCAGGGACGGGCGTTTCGGACAATTTTGCGATGGCATACGTTACCGCACCGGCGGCAACAGTGTCGCCGGCTTTGGCCAGTTTTTCCAACATGGCTTCCTCTCTTTCAGCGCTGCTCTTCGCAGGTCAGTACCATTTGCGCCGGTTCGCGCGGGTCGGTGATGATGGACCGGATGGCGAGGTGTCGGCCGCGCCAGGTCAGACGGGTATGCATGCCCACAGCCTCCCGCTTGCGCATGGTCACCTGCCACCGCGGCATGGCCGAAATGGCATCGGCGCGGACAAGGTCGGACGGCATCAATGGAAACAAGGCAGCCCAGGCAACACCTTCGTAGACATATCTGGCTTTCGCTGCGCCCCGCCCGTCACGGCTTTCCAGACGCGTTTCGAGCAGCACCCGCTCACGCAGGGATCCGGCAAATTCTGTCATGGCGATAGCTCCCTTAATCCACCCGCATCCGGCGCCACGGCATGAGCAAGGCCCGCACGGCAGCAGGCGGCCCGGCATCTTGCGGGGCGTCGCGATGGCTGTGGAAATGGGCCGTCAGCCGCAGCAGACCCAGCCGAAGAGATTCCGGCAGTTCCGCCCAGCTTTCCGACAAGCCCGCAATGCAGGCAAATTCGACCTGGTTCGCTGTGCCGCCATGCAAGATCCGCACATAGGCCTCGTCCTGCGATCCCGGTTCCTTCTGCCAGGCGTCGGGATCGAGGGGGACGCGTGCACCCTCCAGCGTTACGCCCGTTACCCCGGTTACCGAAACAACAGGTGCCAGGTGCAACCTGTGCCAGCCGGAACGCGCACATAAAGTCTCGCGGGCCGGACGACGGATCAGAACAGTCCGCGTGAAATGTTCGGCGTGCGCGATTGCCGCCAGCAGTGCCGCGCCCAGCGACGGATCTTCGTCGGGCCCATCGACACGCAAAAAGGCTCGCGCCTCGTCCAGCATCGCGCTGTCGAGGCCGAGCGGATCAAGGCTCAGCATGTGGTTTTCCTAAGTTAGTGAACTAGATGGCCCGAAAGCCCAACAAAGTGAGGCCACCGCGTATGGTGATGGCGGAAGCCGCGACCTCGCTGCGGAATTGCAACTGCACGGGCCCGCCTGCCGGACCGCACACAACATGGAAACGGGCGAAGAGGGGCGTATCCTGATTGGCCACGCGGGTGGCGGGCGTTACGTTGGTTGTGCTGTTGTCGGCAATTTGTTCGACCACGCCCACGGTTGTCCCGGTCGTGACGGTTGTCATATGTCCGATGACGGTTCCCGACGGAATGTCGAGCGCCATCGCAAGGCCCGTCGTCGCCGCAGCCGACTGGAACGCGCCGAACACTTCGACGATATAACTGCGATCGGGTGCGGCGATGAAGGACAGGCCGGTCACGGGTGCGAGATTTGTGGTGCTGTTCACCACATCGGCCTGCAATCTTTGCCATGTCCATGGATCGCCGCCTTCGCCTTGTCGCGCGAGCGGCTGGTGGCTGTCGGGTCCGGTTCCGACCGTCAGCCGGTCTTCATCGGTGAGAAGGTAAATCTCCCCGCTGCGGAGGTTATGGGCAAGCGAGGCGGCATCAATTTGCGCCCGCGTCCCCCGTTTGTGCATCAGGCGCGGCATCAGAATGTCCCGCAGTCCACATCGCCCACAGCCAGCGTCACAAAGGCGTTGCCTGTATCCTTGCTCCACTGCAGCGACGGGTTGAGCCGGATAACCCCATCGGTTCCATTTGTGCCAAAAATATAACCGGAAACACCCCCTGCGACGACCGCGACTTTTTCGTCGAGGTCGGACGAGGGGATGTTCAGCGCCGCCTTGAACGCGTTGACGGTAATCTTGCCCTCTTTCTGCCCGGTCGCCGATGCGTCGTGCAATATGAGCAAATCCGCCGCGCCATCGACGGCCGCGATCGTCGTCAAATCATCAATTGGCGGCACGACGGGAAGTCTGCTCGTTGGCCCTGTGGCGATATGGAGCGTTCCGCGGTCGGTCGTAAAATGCGCTTCGCCCGCAAGCATGGCTGCGGTAGGCAAATTGGCCTTGAGGCCGCGCTTCATCTGAATTCTTGGCATATTCTGTCCTTTGAATTTTTACTGGAATGTTCCGCAATCGATGGTTTCCGGCAGCTGCCCTGCGGGGCCCGGCGGGCCGATGACCGTCGGGATCGAAACCGTCCCTTCCGGCAACACAGCCCTCGCGGCAAGGATACGATCGTCAAATCCGCGCCAGCGCAGGATCACCGGCGGTTGGGGCTGGCGCCATTGCAAAACCAGCGTCATGCCGACACGCTCTCGCGCAAGGTGAGCGCAATGCCCTCGGTTATCACCACGCCGCCTGCAACCTGCAGCCGCGCATCGGCGACATAGGATCCCGCCGCCAGCCCCGCCGAAGTCGCTGCATCGATCGTAAGAGTCCAGCCCGCAGGAACCGCATCCTGCGCCGCCCGGGGCGCTATGGAAAAGGCCGCGGCAACAGGGGTCGTGGCATCGACCCCCGAACGTCCGGGCGGCACGGCCTTCATATGCGCCGTCACCGCCGAAACCGCGGCGGGATCACCGGCCACGGCATCCAGGGCAAGCTGGATGGTCTCGCCCCGTTGGAATATGTAGGATGTCATGGTGCTTCTCCTGACCCTCCCCACCGCAACGCAGCGGGGAGCATGTCACGGTTAATTGGCGGCAAATTTCATCAGCTTGATCGCTTCGGAATTGGTCACCGCCCCGCCCAGTCTCTTGGTCGCGTAGAAATGGACATAGGGCTTGTTCGAATAGGGATCGCGCAAGATGCTGGTCTCGGACCGTTCCGCAATCAGATAGCCTGCACGGAAATTGCCGAAGGCAATCGACAGGCTGCCCGCCGCGATATCAGGCATATCTTCCGCCTCGACCACCGGATAACCGAGAAGCATATCCGGCTGCCCTGCCGACAAGCCCGGCTGCCAGATGAAGGCCCCGTCGCTGGTCTTGAACTTTCGGATCGTTGCCAGCGTCGATGCATTCATGACCCAGCTCGCGCCCTGCCGGTAGGGGGCACGAAGGCTGTGGACCAGCTCGATCAGCCGGTCCTGGGGGTTGGCCGAGGCAAAGCCGCCCGCCGCACCAGCGGCCACATATTGCAACGTGCCAAAGGGCCGGGTCGCATCGCCTGCGCTGGCAACCGCGCTGCGCAAAAACCCCTTGGGCTTGTTGATCCCGTCACCATTGACGAAAGCTGCCCCCTCGGCCTTGGCAAATTCGGTCGCAATCTCTGCGGCAAGCCAGCCTTCAACGTCAAAGGCCGCATCGTCGAGCATGGCCTGCGTCGCCGCCGGATTGGCATATAGCTCTCCAAAGCTTGGCACAATTTCGTGGAAGGTAGGGGTCGCGGTTTCGGGACGGGTCGCCGTTTCCGATGCCCAGCCCGACGTAATCCCGTTCTGCGTCACCAGCTTGCGGTAACCTGCCGAGCCGACGCGCACCACATTTGCGATACTGCGAATGGGCGAAATATCACGCAAGGTGGCATCGATCACCGCGTCAATTTCCTGCGGCACAGCATAGCCACCATCAGCAGCGACGGTTCCGGTGACGCTTTTCAGCTCCACCTCCGATCCACGGCGTAGATAGCCGTTCACAAAGGCCGCCTTTCCGGCATCGGCAACCTGCGTTCCGGAAAGCGCCGGTCTGGTGACGGCAGCTTCCACGCACGCGTCTTCAAACACCGCATCCAGCGATGCGGCTTTCACTTCATAATCCATGTCATTCTCCTTGGTTGTGGAATTCCTCAACCGCCAGCACCCGCGCGAGCGGCTGCATGGGGTGGGTAACAATGCTGACCTCGAGCAGATCGAGGTCGGTAAGTTCGCGATATACGCCGCGTTGCATGGCGCGGACGCGATAGCCAAATGACAGGCCGGTACCGGCGCGCACGGCTAAGGCTGCGTCATCATCGACCCGCGCAATCACGCGCAGGCCGCGCCTGTCTTCGGAAAGGCTTTCGATCGTGCCGATGCGGCGGGAACCATCATGCTGCCACAGCAACGGCAATCCCGTTGCCGCAGCCCGCCCGAACGCGCCCTTTCGCACCACATCGCCGCCCCGGTCGGGCGCATCGAAAATGGCGGCGTAGCCTGCGATCCTCATTGCAGGACAAGACTTGGCAGGCCCATCTTGACCGCCAGCCCGATCAGCAACAGCGCCAATCCCATCCGGACCAGCCAGCCTATCGCCGCCTTGCGCGCCGAACGCTTTGCGTCCCGCCAGGCGGAGAGCAGTTCCCGCAATTCGCCCATATCCTTGGCAGCGTGGCTGTCGTCCAGCCCCAGCCCTGCCAGCGCACGACGCGCACCACTTTCGGAGGCTTGCTCCAGCAAGCCCGGTAGATTGTCATATTCCATCTGTGATTCCTCTATTTATTTCGGCACGGATTGGGTTATGTTCCCGCAAATGGGCAGGTGGATCTTCATAATCTTGTGCATCGTGGCGCTGGTGGTCGGCGGCTATTGGTTTCTGCAGCATGAGGGCATCCAAAGCTGCAACAATGTGGGTGGCGATTGGGATTATGCCCGCTGGAAATGCAACACGGGTTAGCTAATCCCCAACAACTCGCGTTTCTCGTCAGGGTTCAGAAATTCCGCATTTCCAATCTGCGTCCATAGCCGCTCGCGATCTTCAGACAGCGCCGACAACGTATTGAGATCGACCTCAAATTTCAGACCTTCGAACCAGGGCCGCAGACCTTGTGTGAGCGCGTCGAGCAGCTTATTTGCCAGGGGCAATATTCCCTGTGTCCACAATGCGCGGTTCGCCTCCCGATAATTGGCATAGGTTGCGTCACCCGGCAGGCCCAGCAACACAGGCGGCACCCCGAAGGCCAGAGCAATTTCGCGCGCCGCGGCCTCTTTCAATCCGGCAAAATCCATTTCCGCAGGGGTCAGCGCCATTGCCTGCCAGCTCAACCCCCCTTCCAGCAGCATGGGCCGTCCGGCATTGCCTGCCCCCTGATAGCTTGTGATCAATTCTTCCTTGAGCCGGGCATATTGTTCGGCGGTCAGGGTTCCTGCCTCCCCCGCTTCATAGACCAGCGCGCCTGAGGGGCGCGCTGCATTATCCAGAAGCGCCTTGTTCCAGCGCGTTGCGGCATTGTGGATGGCCATCGCACCGGCAGCGGCCCCCATGGCGCCCATCCCGTAATGATCGTCCAGCGGATGCAGGACACGAAGATGGATTATCTGTTCCACCGCCAGGCGCGATGTCGACCCGGCCACCCGATAAATATAGGCCATCGGCCATCCCCGACTGTCCGCCTCTATCGCGACACGTTCGGGACGTAACGCATAGAGTTCGACCGGCCGCCCGTCCGCGCCCGGCAGAATTTCGACATAGGCGTTTCCGTGAAGGAGCAGATGGGTTGCCACCGTTTCCAGCAGCGCCTGACCACATGTCCGTGTCCGGATCAGGTCCAGCGCCACCGGATCGCAGGGCAGCAACGGGGCCGATGCGACCCCGTCCGTCACCAGGCCAACCGCCCGCTGGGCAATTGCGTTCGAAAGGTAAAGCTCGCGCACCTGCGTCTCGTAAGAACGGGGCCATTCACCAAGCGACGAAACGCCCGCGGTTCGCACCGCCGGCAGCCTGTCCTGTTGCACACGCATTTTCCCCGGACGCAGCAACCCGCGCCCGGCTGATTTCCAGCCGAAGATATTCATGCCTATTCCTTGAAGCGGCGTATCGCCCGGCACGCGCCAAAGAGCCGGACGCATTTGCCGGCCCCAGCGCCCTTTCCCGGGTGCGAATCGCAATTTTCGATGATGCCTATTTGTACCTAAAGAGCGTTACGCTGTCAATAGTAATTTACCGATATGGTTATTTTGAGCAACATCACCAGGCATCGGGCCCATTTTCCGAGGCTATCGCGTGTGGCGCGACCGGCTGGTCGCCTTTTTGAAGGCAGCGCCTGCGGCTAAAGCGCCCAGCGGCGGATGAGATTATGGTAAAGCTGCGTCAGGCGCAGCACTTCGGCATCGCCTGCGCCACGGTCGGCGGTGAGATGCTGGATACTCTGGTCAAGGTCGAACAGCATTTCGCGTGCTTGCGTATCGCGGACCATGGACTGGACCCAGAAAAAGCAACTGATCCGTTCCCCCCGCGTCACCCCGGTCACATGATGGAGGCTGGACGACGGGTAGAGCAGCATATGCCCGGCCGGTAATTTGTACGATGCCTGCCCGAACGCCCCCTGTACGACCAGATCGCCCCCGTCATAACAGTCCGGATCGGTCAGGAACAAGGTGGCGGACAGATCCGTCCGCATCTGCTGCCCTGTCGCGGGATCGACACGGATCGCATTATCCACATGGTCGCCAAACCCGTCGCCCGGACCATAGCGATTGAACAGCGGCGGATAGATGGCGTGGGGCAAAGCGGCCGAAAGGAACAGGCCATTTTGTGCCAGCGCCCGCTGCACAAGGACGCGCGCCTGACGTGCTGCCGCGCCAGCCTCGGGCAATTGCCGGTTATGTTTGGCAAGAGCGGCACCGGGCCCGCTGGTGGCGTTGCCGTCCACCCAATCCGCTGTGGAGAGGGCATGGCCCAGCTCCACAGCTTCATGGGGGGGAAGGACATCGGGGATCGCGATCAGCATGGCGCGAACCTCAAAAGCTGGCGGTGAGTGACAGTGTGGCGGACCGCCCGGGCGCGATATAGGCAAAGGGACTGCCGGAACGGTAGATGGCATCATAATAGACCTTGTCGGTCAGGTTGAGGACATTGACCCGCGCCTCCAGCCCCTCACGCACCTGCCACCGTGCAACCGCGTCGAAGCGCGTATAACCGGGTACAAAGGCGGTGCCGGCCACCTGTGTGCCGCCATAGATCTTGCTTTGATGATAGACTTGCCCGCCAATTTCGACCCGGTCGGTTAATGCATAGGTCGCAAGCAGGGACGCGCTGTACTTGGGGATATTGGCAAAGGGCCGCCCTTCATTTGCGGCATTTACCGAATTGACCAGCTTGGCATCGGTATAGGTATAGCCGCCGAACAGATGCACCTTGTCGCCCAGATTACCCGCAACACCAAGCTCGACCCCGCGCGACCGCAACTTGCCCACCAGTTCGTAGACGCCGGGAGAGGTCTGCTCACGGGCATTTTGCTTGGTGATCTGGAACAGCGCACCTGTCAGCAGCAACTCGCCATTGAAGAGCTCGCCCTTTACGCCGACTTCCAGATTTTCGTTCCGTTCAGGCTCCAGATTTTGGGTCACGGCAGCAAGGCCGTCATAGGCGATGCCGTTGCCGTCAATCTGCTCCCCGCTCGGGTTGGACGACGTGCTGTAGGACGCATAAAGACTGACCGCCTCGACCGGTTTGTACAACCCGCTTGCCTGCCAGTTGAGGAAGCTGACATTGTTGGCCAGCCGTTCAGGCTGCAATCCCGCCGCGTTGCTGGCGTCGGGGTTGAACAGGGCGATGTCATAACTGTCGTACCGCGCGCCCAGGGTGACCGAGAATTTCGGCCCGAATTTGATGGTATCGATCAGATAGACGCCGGTTGATTCCACCCGCGTTTGCGTAGGCCCGGTGACGCCATCGACATAGGATGTCAGCGTTCCGTTCAACAGCGGATCGGGGTTGAGCAAATTGCGGATGAAGGGCGAGACCGAGAGCACATTGCCATTCGCATCCTCGACAAAGGCGGAGGTCAGCAGGCGATGGGCATCGACTTTTTCCAACGCATATTCCGCGCCGAAGACCAGCGTATGCGAAAAGCCTTCAATGCCCAGGCGAATGGTCGCATCGGCAAGGCTCGCCAGATAGCGTGTGTCGGAATAGCGCCGTTGCGCACCGGGCGCGACGGTGAACTGGTCCTCGGGCAGCAGCGTTCCTGTGGCGGGGCATGCGCCTGTGGCGGTGCGGGTAAAGCGGCAGACGGCGCCGACGGGCCCGGCCAGATAGCGGTTATAGGTCTCCCCATAGCGTGTGATACTGCGCAGCGCGAGCGCGTCTATCGGATCATATTCCACCGCAAAGGTGCCGATATCGGAACCATTATAAAGGAAGTCGCGCCCGATCACGCCGTAAAAGTTATCGCGGTCAACCTTATAGGGTTGCTGCGTCGTGCTGTCGAACGGATGCCCCCAGTCCGGCACACCGTCGAGCCGGAAGTGGTAATAATCCGCCGTGACGAGCAGGCCATTGACCGGGTTCCATCCCAGCGCAATGGCCGTCCCCTTCTTCGTGCTTTCCACATAATCGCGGCCCGGCGTGTCGGCCTGATGATAGAGCGTGTTGACCCGCAGCGCGAGGCTGTCGGTCAGCATGACATTGGCATCGATGGTGCCGCGATAGTGGTTTTCGGTCCCGACCGTTCCTTCGACAACGGCAAAGTCATTGCCGATCTGTGGCCGCTTTGACTGGAGGCTGACCAGCCCGCCGGTCGTCCCGCGCCCACCGAAACTGCCCGAGGGGCCTTTGACAATTTCGATCTGCTCGACGCCGAAAATCTCCCGGCTGGATACGCCGGGGTCGCGCAGCCCGTCGATATAGACATCGTTGCGCGCCTCAAACCCGCGGATGAAGATACGGTCGCCAAAGGCATTGCCCCCTTCGCCTGTACCCAAGGTCACGCCGGGAGTGGAACGCACCACTTCGCGAAAGCTGGTCGCGCCAATATCCTCGATCACCTCTTTCGGGATCACCGTGATGCTTTTCGGCGTATCGCGCAACGGTTCGGTAAATTTGCTGTTGGCCGAATTTTCGACCTTATACGGCGCATTCGGATTTGCGTTGGGATTTGCATCGCCATCCCGCTCTCCCGTGACGACAATCGTCCGCCGATCCTCCGATTCCGCCAGATCATCCTCGGCAAGAGCCGGACCAATAACAGAAGCCGAGAGCGCACCTGCCAAAAGGGCACGCGAAACGAGGGCGGGACGAGACATGAACATTCCTTTAGCTGCTTTATTGAGAACGATTCTCATTAATGTGATGTGCAGTTATTAAGAATGATTCTTATTTGCAATACTTATTCCGGCCGGGAGAATGTTTTGCGACGAACGGACATGAAAAACCCCTGCCGGTCGAGGTGCGCCTCGTCCGGCAGGGGCTATGATTTCAGCGGTGAAGCTCAGTCAGCGCTGATCAGTCAACCCAGACCCAGCATCTTCCGTTCGCGACGGATCCAGTCGGCGAAGCTGGGGCGGCTGTGCATGCTGGCGAGATAGGCGGTCAGCTTGGGATAGGTTGCCGCGTCGGGGACATAGCCTGCATGCGCGGCATTGACGAAGGGGCTGGCGACCGAAACGTCGGCCAGCGTCAGGCTGTCGCCAACCAGAAAGCCACCGTCGTCAATAATTCCTTCAAGATAGGCGCAAATCGGACCCATGTCCGTCTCGCCCTTGGCCGCCGCCGCATCATCGCCGGGCTTGCCGACAAATTTGGGGGAGACGATCCGGTTGAAGAACATGGCCCCTGCGGCGGCTGTCAGTATCGTGTCGGCAAATTCGTCGAACCAGATCACCCGCGCCCGGCTTTCCGCATCCGCCGGGATCAGCGGCTTGTCCGTATATTTGGTGTCGAGATAGGTGACGATGGCGGTCGAATCCGAAATGGCAAAGTCACCATCTGCAAAACCGGGCATTTTGCGAAACGGACTGCAGGCGAGGAATTCGGGATTCTGGTCACCAAGGCCAATCGGCACCAATTCCAGCGCCAATCCTTTTTCGGCGGCGAAGGCCAAAACTTTGCGAACGAAGGGGGAAACGGGGGCACCATATAGCTTCATGAGCAACTCTCCTGAGGAACTGGCCGGAATCGGTCCTGTCACCTACATTGGCATATAGGTTTCTTTTTGCAACTCTTTTCAGGGGCGCGGAACAATTTCCCTTCTGGTTCATTTCCCCCGGCAACACCTACAGTTATTGCGGGCGTCCTTCGAACGTCCGGAGGGATAGTGATGGCGACTTTGCTGGATATTGCTGGAAAACCCCTGCCACCGCGCAACCGCGCCAAACGGCGGCTGCAGCAGCAGGATTTGCGTGATCTGACGAAAATCCTGGTGGTTCTGCTGCTGATAATCGTGAGCTATTTTATGGTTGCGCCCGAACGTGATGCGGCTGCGGAAATTCGTGTGGCGGCCAGCGCCAAGGCGCGCGCCTGAAAATACCGCACCCCCAATCTTCCGAAAAATTTGGACAATAGGAACCGCGACGGCTAACGCCCCGCCTGATGTTAAGACGCCTCTATGACTGGATGATGGAAAAGGCCGCTCACGCGCATGCGGAGCGATGGCTGTTCCTGTTCTCTTTCATAGAATCGAGCTTTTTCCCGATACCGCCGCATCCGCTGCTCGGCCTGATGTGCCTTGCCCGACCGGACAAGGCGCTGCGCTACGGAATGGTGTGCACGCTCGCCTCCGTGCTCGGCGGGCTATTCGGCTATGCGATCGGCTTCTTTGCCTATGAAACAATCGGCGTCGGGTTGTTGAAGGCACTCGGCCTGTGGGAGAGTTTTCCCGCCGCTGCCTGTTACCTGCGTGAATTCGGCGCGGAGATAATCCTGATAAAGGGCGCGACACCCATTCCGTTCAAGCTGCTGACGCTGACGGCCGGATTCATCCATATGGACCTGTGGACCTTCATCTGGGCCAGCGTCCTTTCGCGCGCGTTCCAGTTCATGCTGGTCGGTGCGCTTTTCTGGAAATTTGGCCCGCCCATCAAAAGCTTCATCGACAAATATCTGGGCTGGGTCACGGCCGGTTTTCTGGTGCTGGTCGTCGGGGGCTTCATTGCCTTTTCGATGTTGGCAGGTGGCGGTGCGGAAAAGAGCGATAAATGCTCGAACGTTGCCAAAATGCAGCAAATGTCCCCCCCGGCTTAGGGGCTTGTTAAGCAGCGGCGGCTAGAATCGCAGCGGAACAAGGTGGACTTATGGACAACAGCTCTCGCAACATTGTCAGTTTTATCGCGACCGTTACAATTGCCGCTCTCGTCTTGATGGGTGCCCATTTTTACGCCCAAAGCGGGGAAGAGGCTTCGGCGACCGAAGAGGCGAACCCGACGGCCCAGATTCTGCCGCAAAATGCAGTCCCTGCAAAAGAAAGCGACCTTGCCGAAGCGGCGCTGGACGAGGTTGAGGACGATGATTCAGTCGTTCGCGAAGCGGAAGTGACGATCGAGCCGACCGAAGCGATCACCGGCGAACCATCCGCAGAAGTTCAGCCCGTCAACGCGACACCCTGATCAGCGGGCAAACAGATTGGCTTCGTCGCCAAATGCCTTGAACTCGAGGGCATTTCCGCTGGGATCGTAAAAGAACATCGTCGCCTGTTCCCCAATCTCGCCTTTGAAGCGAATATGGGGAGCAATACCAAATTCTATTCCCGCGGCATCGACACGTTTTGCCAGATCCTCCCATTGCGCCATGGTCAGAACAACGCCGAAATGGGGCACGGGCACATCTTTCCCGTCGACCGGATTATGTGTCGACACCGAACGGACCGCAGGATCAAGGTGCGCGACAAGTTGGTGCCCGAAGAAATTGAAATCCACCCAATGATCGGATGAGCGACCCTCTTCACAGCCAAGAATGTCGCCGTAAAAATGCCGGGCCGCCGCCAGGTCATGGACAGGAAAAGCGAGGTGAAAAGGTCTCAGGCTCATTTCGATTGCACCGGTTTGGGTAAGGGTTGGTCCGCCGCCGATGCCGCGGCCAGTTCGCGCAGCATCTGGCGGGTACAGGCATCAAGCACGGCGCCATCACGCGGCTTGGTGGCGCTGGCTTGCGCGGCTTCCTGCATGGCGAGCGCGACGACTTCGCGGGGCTGGCCGGTTTCGAAGACGATCCGGTCGCCGACTATCCCTGCCCAGCGCTTTCCATTTGCCTGCACATCCGTGCCGCCGGCAATGCCGCGCTTTTGCGCATCGGCCTGCACGGCAATTTCCACAACGCAGGCAATGTCGCGCTGGTGTATTTCCGAAAGGGCAGACGGTGCCGCGGGTGCAAGCAGAAGAGCAAAGATAAGCATGAGGTGGCCCTAGCATCTGCTTTCTGAATGCACAGCAACATTGTGCAAAAAGCCGTCATCACCCTGCCTGCTCTGTTGCTTTTGTCCCCGCCCAGAGGCAAAGACGGCGCCGTGCAGAAAATCCCCGCATTCCTTCTGAAATATCCCCGCTGGTCCGCGTTGGTCGCCGGGGCCCTTTCCGCCGCCGGATTTGAGCCACTGGGGCTATGGCCGCTGACCCTGCTCTGCTTCGCGCTGCTGATCCATCTGGTGGGCCAAGCATCGGGTGCGCGGCGTGCGGCCATGCTCGGCTGGCTGTTCGGTGTCGGCCATTTCAGCGCAGGCAATAACTGGATCGCGGTCGCCTTCACCTTTCAGGCGGCAATGCCGATCTGGCTCGGTTATTTTGCCGTGGTCACGCTGGCGCTGTATCTCGCGGTCTATCCCGCGCTGGCGGCAGGCGGGGCCTGGTGGATCCGCAACCGGGTGCAAAACGCAGCGACATCCGGCGCACTATTGTCCCTGATCCTCGCCTTTGCCGGTTGCTGGACGATCAGTGAATGGCTGCGCAGCTGGGTCTTTACCGGCTTTGCCTGGAATCCGCTGGCGGTCATCTGGCAATCGCAGCTCGAACTTGCCCGCGCGGCGAGCCTGCTCGGGACTTATGGTCTTTCGGCGGTCGTCGTGATGACGTCAGGGTTGCTGCTGCTCGCGCTGCACCGGCAGTGGCGGCCTTTGCTGGCGGGGGGTGCGACGCTCGCCGGATTATGGCTGTTCGGTTTGCTCATTCCCGCAACGCCCGGCCCGCTTACCGGACCGCGCCTGACCATCGTCCAGCCCGATATCTCGCAGGCCGACAAATATGAGCCCGGCTATGAAGCCATCAATTTCGCAAAGCTCGCGATGAACAGCCGTCCCCTGCCCGACCAGGGCCCGCGCCTGCTGCTCTGGCCCGAGGCGGCGTTGCCGGATTATCTGGAGGATGGATATCCCTACCGCTATTACCAGTTCCAGCCGGGCGAAAGCGCTGCAGGCGCGCGGGCACGTCTGACAACCCTGATGCAGGACGGCGATGTGCTGGTCACGGGGGCCAACCGGCTCGTCATTGAAAAGGGCCAGTTGGTCGCCGCCCGCAACAGCGTCAGCGCGCTTGATTCCAACGGCACATTGCTGGGCCATTATGACAAGGCGCATCTGGTTCCCTATGGCGAATATCTGCCTGTGCCCTGGCTGCTCCGTCCCCTTGGACTTGCGCGGCTGGTGCCGGGCGATCTCGATTTCTGGCCCGGGCCCGGCCCGCAGACTTTGGCCGTCAAAATCGGTGGGAAGCGAGTGAAGGTGGGTTTGCAAATCTGCTATGAAATCATCTTTTCCGGCCAGGTGGTCGACAGCACGAAGCGCCCCGACTTCATCTTCAACCCGTCCAACGACGCCTGGTTCGGAACCGTCGGCCCACCGCAGCATCTGGCGCAGGCGCGGCTACGCGCGATCGAGGAAGGCCTTCCTGTCGTCCGGGCCACGCCCACGGGGATCAGCGCGATCATCGACGCCGATGGCCGGATCCTGCAGCATTTACCGTTAGGAACCGCAGGGCGTATGGACGCGCAATTGCCGCGTGCGAAGGCGCCGACATTGTTCGCGACCTATGGCAATGTCCTGCCCATCGGATTTGCCTTGCTGCTCATCGCAGGCGCACTGTTACCCCTTGCCCGCCGGGGCTCTTCCCGCTAAGGGCGCGCTTCGATATAAAGAATTCTTTATACGCAGACACAGCCATAGACTGGAAAAACCATGCGCTCCAATTACCTGTTCACTTCGGAATCCGTGTCCGAAGGTCATCCCGACAAGGTCGCCGACCAGATTTCCGACGCCATTGTCGACCTGTTCCTTTCCAAGGACCCCGAAGCGCGTATTGCGTGCGAAACGCTGACCACCACGCAGCTTGTCGTTCTTGCCGGTGAAATCCGCGGCAAGGGCATCATGGACGAAAATGGTAACTGGGCGACCGGCGTCAAGGAAGAGGTCGAAGCGACCGTCCGCCGGACCGTCAAGGAAATCGGTTATGAGCAGGAAGGTTTCCATTGGGAAACGCTGCGCTTTGAAAATAACCTGCACCCGCAATCCGCGCATATCGCACAAGGCGTCGATGCGTCGGGCAACAAGGACGAAGGCGCAGGCGACCAGGGCATCATGTTCGGCTATGCGTCGACCGAAACGCCCGACCTCATGCCGGCCACACTCGATTACAGCCACAAGATTCTGCAGCGTATGGCCGCAGACCGCCATGCCGGCATCGCACCCTTTCTGGAGCCCGATGCCAAAAGCCAGGTAACCCTGCGCTACGACAGCGAAGGCAAGCCGAGCGCGGCGACCGCCATCGTGGTTTCGACGCAGCATGCCAAAGGCTATGATCAGGGCGAGAAAGAAGCAGAACTGCACGCTTATGTGAAAAGCGTTGTCGCCGACATCCTGCCCGCAAGCCTGCTGACCGAAACCGAATATCATATCAACCCGACCGGCAGCTTTGAAATTGGTGGCCCCGATGGTGATGCAGGCCTGACCGGACGCAAGATCATCGTCGACACCTATGGCGGCGCAGCGCCCCATGGCGGCGGCGCATTCAGCGGCAAGGACCCGACAAAGGTCGACCGCTCGGCGGCCTATATCACCCGCTATCTGGCGAAGAATATCGTTGCGGCCGGCCTTGCAACGCGCTGCACCATCCAACTTGCCTATGCCATCGGCGTGTCAAAGCCGCTGTCGCTTTATGTCGACACGCACCGCACCGGTACTGTTGGCGACGACAAGATCGAACAGGCAATCATGAGCATTGAGAAACTGGGCGGCCTTACCCCGCGCAGCATCCGGACCCATTTGGGCCTCAACAAGCCGATCTACCGCAAGACCGCCGCCTATGGCCATTTTGGCCGCAAGGCAGAAGGCGACTTCTTCCCGTGGGAGCGGACCGATCTTGTCGAGGACCTGAAGGCCGCACTTGCGTAACGCCTGACACCAGTCGCGTCGGCATGACTGCCTACAAACCCGGCGATCCCACCACCCTGAACCGCCTGTACGGGCGGTCCAAGGGGAAAAAACTCCGGTCGGAGCAATCCGATCTGGTGGAAAATCTGCTGCCGCAAATCGCGGTGCCGGACGAAGGCGTGCTGACCAGCGAACGCCTGTTTGGCGATGCGCGTTCCATGCATTTCGAAATCGGCTTTGGCGGCGGGGAGCATCTGGCCTACCGCGCCGACCTGTTGCCTGACCATGGCTTTATCGGGTGCGAGCCCTTTGTGAACGGTGTCGCGATGGCGCTAACCCATATCCGCGACGGTGCGTTACGCAATGTCCGCCTGCATATGGGCGATGCGCTGGAAATCCTGCGCCGTGTGCCTGATGGTTCCTTGAGCTTCGTCTATCTGCTGCACCCCGACCCCTGGCCCAAGGCCCGTCACGCCAAGCGCCGGATGATGAATGACGGCCCGGTCGATATGATCGCGGCAAAGCTGAAACCGGGCGGTGAATTCCGTTTCGGAACCGACCATCCCATATATTTGCGGCACGCTCTAATGGTCATGCAACGACATCGGGAGCAGTTTGACTGGCTTTGCAACAAGGCCGACGATTTTCTGAAGCGTCCGGGCGGCTGGCCGGAAACCCGCTACGAAGCCAAGGCCCGCCGTATCGGGCATGAGGTCTGGTATTTCCGCTATCGCCGGCGCGACGCTTAACGCGCTTTGCTGTTGTCCGCTTCGACCTTTTCAACCCATTCAGGGTAAAAGCTCGGCTGCCGTTTCGACCAGCCGGGGGCCGTAGCCGCCGCTTCGCTGATCGACTGGAGAAGCGCCTTGCGCCGTTCGGGCTGCAGATGCGGCATCGATGCGGCGGCGCAGAAGGCCGACGGCAACCAGGGCCGTGCATCGGCACCGATCAGCCGTTCGTACAGAAAGCGGTAGGCAGCAAAACCGTCGAGACGGCTCTGGCCCAAGTCAAAAGCCGACACGGTGATAAGCTGCGTCAGGAAAGGTTCGGCATCCTCGATCGAGCTGGAGACCGGGATCAACGCGCGAATGTCGGGCAATTTGTCGTAAAATTTGTGCTGGGCCTTGATCGTCGTCGCTTCGACCGCATCGCGGGACCACAGGGCAATCGCGTCTTTCCGGTCAAAGGCGACATCAAGCGAGCGGCGGATATAGCGTTGCGTCGCAGCGCTAAAACTGGCGAATTCTTTGATTTCCGCCAGGGTCATCATGCCCGGCCCGTCACTCTTGCTTTTCGTCATGGCACCAATTCCCCTGTCACCATCGAATACCACCATCGCAGATTCATAGTTAATGAATCGTTTACAGCAGCATTGGCAAGAAAAAGTTTCGACCAACTTGACGGGCAATTCGACGAGAAACGCGCAAAAGGGTGCATCTGCGGGAAAATGGGTTATGTAACATCCATGTATTTTGTTCAGCAGCGAAAGGCCCTTGTCGGCCAGCAAATGGCGCTTTTGACCATTATCGGCTTTTGGGCCTTTTACGCGCTGATATTGTCGCTACGTGCGGCGCTGCTCGACTTTCCGGCCCAGTCGACGCTGTTTGAACGCCGCCTGATGGTGGCCGTCGTCGGCATATTCGTCACCTGGGTCATGTATATCGGCCTCAGGATGGCCGACCGGCAATCGCTCGGATTCCGGGTCAGCCTCGCCTTTTTCGGGGCAATCCCCGCCGCGATCCTGCTCGCGTCTGCAAATTTCTATATCTTCAACCTCTATGATCCCATCAGCCTGTTCAAGGACCCGAATGTCGGCCGCACGGTCGAGGATCTCAAAAACCAGCTCGGCCTGTCCTTCTGGCAGGAAATTGCCGATATTTCGGTTACTCATTATTTCTTCCTGATCGCGTGGGCCTCGCTTTATGTCGCCATCGGCTATGCGCGCGAGGTGCGCGAGGCGGAGCGCAAGACATCCCGCTTTGCGCAGGCGGCGCAGGATGCCGAGTTGCGGTCGCTGCGCTATCAGGTCAATCCGCACTTCCTGTTCAATACGCTGAATTCGCTGTCCAGCCTGGTCATCACCGGCAAGCCGAAGGAGGCCGAGACGATGATCCAGAACCTGTCCAATTTTTACCGGACCAGCCTGTCGTCAGACCCGCTGGAAGATGTGACGCTTGAAGAAGAAGTCGATTTGCAGCGGCTCTATCTGGAAATCGAGGGCGTTCGCCACCCCAAGCGGCTGCGGACCAGGTTCGACATTCCGCCGGAGCTGATGCACCAGCATGTACCTGCCCTCATCCTGCAGCCGCTGGTTGAAAATGCCATCAAATATGGCGTGTCCCGTACCACGCGCCCCGTTACCATCACGATTTCGGCGAAAGTTCAAGACGACCATCTGGTCATCAGCGTCGAAGATGATGGCGAGGCGATGGACGTCACGCATGTGGGTGGCAACGGCATCGGCCTCGCCAATGTCCGCGACCGTCTGGAGGCGCGCTATCGCTCTGCGGCAAAGCTGGAAACAGTGGCTTTTTCCGGCGGCGGTTACCGCGCGACACTGACCGTACCCCTCAGCCATAAGGTAAATATATGAGCCGTTTGCGCACCATGATCGTTGACGACGAACCGCTCGCGATCGAGCGGCTCGAAATATTGTGCAGTGAACATCCGGTTATCGAGGTTGTCGGCACCGCCAATGACGGTGTTGCCGCATTGCGCCTTGCCCAGCAACTGACGCCCGACCTCGTCTTTCTGGATATCGGTATGCCCAAGATGGACGGCATCAATGCCGCACGTGCATTGGGCCTGATGGATAAGAAGCCTTCGATCATTCTGGTCACCGCTTATGACAATTTCGCCGTTGAGGCGTTCGACCTCGACGTGGTCGACTATGTGCTGAAGCCCGTGTCCAGCGAACGTCTAGGCCGCGCGATTGCGCGCGCAACGGCAAGCGATGCCGACACAGCGGCATCCGGCAACGGCACCAGCGGGAACAGCGGCAATTATGCCAGCGAATTCTGGGTATCCCACCGCGCCGAACTCATCCGGATCGCAGCCATGGATATTGAACGGATCGAGGCCGAGCGCGACTATATGCGGCTCTACACCGCCGGACGCAGCTATCTGCTGCACCAGACCATCTCGGCCCTGGAAGAGCGGCTGAACCCCGAACAGTTCCAGCGTATCCACCGCAGCCACATCGTCCGCCGCGACCTGATCACGGGTCTGCGCCATGAAGGTGGCGGGGTGTGGCACGCGCTGTTGGGCGAAGACCTGTCGATGCGCATTGGCCGCAAATATCTAGCCGACGTCAAAAAGCTTGCGGGCAAATAAAAAGGGCCCCGGCCATTGCTGGTCGGAGCCCCCACCGTGAAACGTGGTGCATTAGTCGCGCAGGGCGACGCGGCGGCTTTCGGCATAAGCAGCGATGCGCTGTTCCGCCTTCGGCATGGCGCGGGCCATCGATTCCTTTTCGCAGTTATTCTGGTCGATCCGTTCTTTCAACGTGATCGCCCGCGGGCTGGCGCAGACGCGCTGGACAGCCGATTTGACGCGGGTTTTCAGGCGTTCCTGGCCCTTGGCGGTGGACAGGTCGAGATCTTCATGCTGGACCGCGACAGTCTTCCATTCCGCCATAGCAGGGGTCGATAAAGCCAGTGCCGATGCGGCAATCAGTGCAACGTGAAACAGCTTGGGGGTAGCCATTTTGAACATCCTTTTTTTAAAGGCCGCGACGTTATGCCGTCGGCCAGTGGGAGAGGGTGCAGGCGGGCCGACTTCCGTAGCTGGGGAGCAAGTTTGCAAGCCCGTCCTGCAGTTACGTTTCTACCCCCGCTGTGTTGCCCGGGCATTACAGTTTCGATAAAGTGCAAAGACAGTCGATGGTTCGACCAGCGTCAGGGCGAACGCACATAATGGTTCGACCAACGACATATTTTGCAATTTTATTACAAAAATTCCGGCCAGAATGCCGTTCGACGGCTAGATCAGCCCGGCGAGCGGACTTGACGGATCGGCGTACATCCGGCGGCCCATACGTCCGGCGCGGTAGGCCAGACGGCCCGATTCGACCGCAAGTTTCATCGCCGTCGCCATTGCCACCGGATCTTTTGCCTCCGCAATGGCTGTGTTCATCAGCACACCGTCGCAGCCCAGTTCCATCGCCACAGCCGCGTCCGACGCGGTGCCGACACCTGCATCCACCAGAACAGGAACAGATGCGCCTTCGACGATCAGGCGGATCGTCACGCGGTTCTGGATACCCAGCCCGGAACCAATCGGCGCGCCCAGGGGCATGATCGCCACCGCGCCTGCCTCTTCCAGCTGCTTCGCGGCGATGGGATCATCAACGCAATAGACCATGGGCAGAAAGCCTTCCTTGGCCAGCACCTCGGTCGCCTTCAATGTTTCGCGCATATCGGGGTAAAGCGTCTTCGCCTCCCCCAGCACCTCAAGCTTTACAAGATCCCAGCCGCCCGCCTCTCGCGCCAGCCGCAGGGTGCGGATTGCGTCGTCGGCAGTGAAGCATCCGGCGGTGTTGGGCAGATAGGTGTATTTTTTGGGATCGATATAATCGGTCAGCATCGGTGCCTTCGGATCGGACACATTCACCCGGCGCACAGCCACGGTGATAATCTCGGCCCCCGATGCCACCAGTGCGGCCGCATTTTGTTCAAAGTCCTTATATTTGCCGGTGCCGACAATCAGCCGCGACGAAAAAGTCCGGCCCGCGACGGTCCAGCTATCGTCCTGGCCGCCACCTACGAAATGCACAATTTCCAGCATGTCGCCCTCGGCAATGGACACATCGGCAAGGGTCGAGCGCGGGACGATCTCCAGATTGCGTTCCACCGCAACCTTGGCCGGATCCAGACCGATTTCGCGCACCAGATCGGCAACGCTGATTCCGGCCGCCACACGGCGCGGATCACCGTTTAATTGGATGGAAATGCTGTCGGTCATCTGGGAAAGGGCCATTTCGTCTCGCTTTTTCTGATTTGCGCCATATAGGAAGAGTGCAATTGCAATAGCAACCCGGCTTGCCAAAAAGGCGTCCTATGCGACCACGATATGGAATATTTTCACTATTGTTGGCGGCGATTGCATGCCCCGCACCTGCTTTTGCCGAGTTGCCCCCATCCATCCGGCAGATGATGGAAACCGCAGCGCGGGACGGCAATGCGGCGGAACTTGCCACTATCGTCAAATTTGCGCGCCTGACCTATCCGGCCGAAACTGTTGAAATCGACAATCTGCTGCTGACATTGGAAAGCAACCGCGTGCAGCAGGTTGCAGCAGCCCCGGTCGTATCCGCGCCGCCCGCACCCGTGGCCGTGGCTGTGGCCGAGGCTCCCGCGCCGGCACCTGCACCCCCGCCAGTCAAATGGTCCGGACGGGGCGATCTGGGCGGATTTCACACAAGCGGCAATACCGACAGTTTCGGCGTTACCGTCGGGGCCGTCATCAAGCGCACCGGTGCCGCATGGTCCCACCAGATCCGTCTGCGCGGCGACTATCAGGAGAGCGAAGGACGCACGTCGCGCGAATATCTGAACGCGGCCTATCAAAGCGACTGGACCATCAGCGACCAGCATTATGCCCTGGGCATATTGGAATATGAGCGCGATGTTCTGGCAGGGCTCGACCACCGTGCGACGTCCAGCCTTGGGCTCGGCTGGCGGATCGTGCGCGAGGCCGATGTGGCCATTTCTCTGGAGGCAGGCCCCGCATTCCGCCATGACTGGACGCGTGCGGGTGTCGAGCGGTCCAATTTCGCCGGCCGGGGCGCGCTGACCAGCAGCTGGCAGATGAACGACAAGGTGAAGCTGTCGCACAATATGGAACTGGTGGCTGAAGAGAATAGCAACACCATCCGCGCCGTTACAGGCCTGCAGGCAAAGCTGACCGGGCGGATTTCTTCACAGATTTCGTACGACCTGCGCTATCAGGATCGGCCTTTATTGGGCAAAGAGGAAACCGACACCGTGACCCGTATCGGGCTGACCTATGACTTTTGATGGAAGATAAAGCGTTTTGACCGACCTGATCTTTGTATTGAATGGCCCCAATCTGAACCTGCTCGGCACGCGCGAGCCGGAGATTTACGGACATGACACGCTCGACGACATTGCCGCGATGCTGGATGACCATGCGCGCGAGCGGGGGGCCGAGATTGATTTCCGGCAATCCAACCATGAAGGCCATTTGATCGACTGGCTGCACGAGGCGCAGGCCGAAGGGGCAAAGGCGGTGCTGCTGAACGCCGCAGGCTATACGCACACCTCCATCGCATTGCTCGACGCGATCAAGGCCATAAAAGTGCCGGTATATGAGGTCCATCTGTCCGACCCGCACACACGGGAAGAGTTCCGGCATTTAAGCTATGTGGGGATGGGCGCCAAAGCGGTGTTTGCAGGACATGGCGCAAAGTCCTATCAACTCGCGCTGGACGCAGCGTTACAAGTTTGACATTAGGCGCAGCACATTAAAAATTCGGGGCGCAAGGAGCAAAAAATGGCGGCAAAATCAGGCAGCAATGGTGGAATGCAGGTGGATACCGATCTGGTCCGCGAATTGGCCGAAATGCTGAACGATACCGGTTTGAGCGAAATCGAGGTCGAAGATGGCGATCGCAAGATCCGCGTATCGCGCACGATGACCGCCGTTGCGGCCCCTGTTGTGGCGGCTCCTGTTGCGGCGACACCGGCCGCTGCACCGGCGGCAGCCGCACCTGCACCGGCAGCCGAAAGCGCGCCGGCAGTCGCGGCGAATGCGTTGAAATCGCCAATGGTCGGCACTGCCTATCTGACCCCCGAACCCGATGCGGCACCTTTTGTTTCGGTGGGGCAGCAGGTGAAGGCGGGCGATACCGTCATGATTATCGAAGCGATGAAAGTCATGAATCCGATTGTCGCGCCCAACAGCGGCACCGTGACCGCGATTTATGTCGAGAGTGGGCAGCCTGTGGAATTTGACCAGCCGCTCATGGTTATTGCGTAAATATGGGTATTGAGAAAATCCTGATCGCCAACCGTGGCGAGATTGCGCTTCGCATCCATCGTGCCGCGCATGAAATGGGAATTAAAACGGTCGCTGTCCATTCGACAGCCGATGCCGACGCCATGCATGTCCGCCTTGCCGATGAAGCCATCTGCATCGGACCGCCTTCGGCCACGGACAGCTATTTGAACATTCCGGCGATTATTTCGGCGGCGGAAATCAGCCATGCGGATGCGATCCATCCCGGCTACGGCTTTTTATCCGAAAATGCGCAATTTGCGGAAATCGTGGAAAGCCACGACATCAAATGGATCGGCCCCAAGCCCGAACATATCCGCACCATGGGCGACAAAGTCGAGGCGAAGCGTTCCGCAGGTGCCCTTGGCCTGCCGCTCGTTCCGGGCAGCGACGGCGCAATCGAGGATGTGGCCGAGGCCAAAGCGATTGCGCGCGACATCGGTTATCCCGTGATTATCAAGGCCGCATCCGGCGGTGGCGGACGCGGCATGAAAGTGGTGAACAGCGAGGAAGAGCTGGAAAGCCAGATGCAGCAGGCAGGGTCAGAGGCGAAGGCCGCCTTTGGCGATGCGACCGTCTATCTTGAAAAATATCTGGGCAACCCGCGCCATATCGAATTCCAGGTATTTGGCGATGGCAATGGTAATGCCGTTCATCTGGGCGAGCGCGACTGTTCGCTGCAGCGCCGTCACCAGAAGGTTCTTGAAGAAGCGCCCTCGCCGGTGCTGTCCACGGCCGAACGTGACCGTATGGGCAATATCTGCGCCAAGGCCATGGCCGACATGGGCTATCGCGGCGCAGGTACCATCGAGTTTCTGTGGGAAAATGGCGAATTCTACTTCATCGAGATGAACACCCGTTTGCAGGTCGAACATCCCGTGACCGAGATGATCACCGGCCTCGACCTTGTCCGCGAACAAATCCGTGTGGCCGAAGGCAAGCCGCTTTCGTTCACGCAGGATGAAGTGACCTTTACAGGCCATGCGGTCGAATGCCGCATCAACGCCGAAGACCCTGTGACCTTCATGCCCTCACCCGGCACGGTCAGCTGGTACCACCCGCCGGGCGGGCTTTATGTCCGGGTCGATAGCGGGCTGTATCATGGTTATAAGGTGCCGCCTTATTATGACAGCATGATCGCCAAGCTGATCGTATATGGCCAGACGCGCGAAGGCTGTCTGATGCGGTTACGGCGCGCCTTGGGTGAATTTGTGATCGAGGGGATGAAGACAACCATTCCTTTGCACCAGAAACTTCTGGAAGATCCCGATTTCCAGAACGGCAATTACACCATCAAATGGCTTGAAGAATGGCTGGCGAAGGACGCCAGCTAATGCTTTCCCGCCGGCAGGTGGCGCTGGGGCTGGCTCTTGCGCCACTCGCCGGATGCGCCCCTGCCCGGCCGGACAAGGATGTTGCCTTCATTCCCGCAAAACAGGCGAAGTCGCTGGCGGCGACCGACACAGGCCGTCTGGTTGAACTGGTAAAGCTCGATCCCAGCATCCGCCTCGATATGCGCTATGCGACGACGAATAATTTCACCGGCACCGTTTTATATAGCGAGGCACGCGCTTTCCTGACCGCACCTGCGGCCGAAGCGGTCGTCCGCGCCAGCCGCGTTGCCCGGGCCGAGGGCTTTGGCCTCACCATCTTCGACGCCTATCGCCCCTGGCGCGTGACGAAGAAGCTTTGGGATGCAACGCCTGTTGGTCCCAAGAAAGACTATGTCGCGAACCCGAAGCGGGGGTCGAAGCATAATCGGGGATGCGCGGTTGACCTCAGCCTGCACGATCTGGCCACGGGCAAGCTGGTCGAAATGCCGACCGGCTTTGACGATTTTTCGGAAAAAGCGCACCGCGACTATATGGGCGCGAGTGCCGTGGCGCTTGAAAACCGCGCCCGCCTGGAACGCTATCTGGAGGCCGAGGGCTTTGTCGGCCTGTCCAACGAATGGTGGCATTTCGACTTTACGGGGTGGGAGAAATTTCCGGTGCTGGACATTCCGTTCGACAAGGTGGGGTGAAGGTCCTTTGGATCATTCGCGCAATTCTGTTCATCAAAAGGCTTCCTTTCATGAACATGAACTGCGGGTTCAGCCACGCTTCACAACGACTCGGCCATTAACCACTCATGTCGGGGCATTGGGCGCCCGCATCGGGGAATGATCATGAAGAAGATTATTTTGGCAACACTGGCCGCCGCAACGGTGATGACGCCTGTTGTTGCTCAGGCGGCAACACTTCCGGTCGACACCGGACGCAATGCCCTGCAATTGCAGGATGAAGCATCGTTCCAGCGTGGCGAAGGCCGCGATGGCGACGGACGCAGGGGCGAACGGCGTCGCGGTGGCGACGGGCAGCGCGGTGGCAATCAGGGCTGGCGCACCCAGCAGGACGCACCGCCACAGGCACGCGAGGAAGCGCCGCAACCTCAACGCGCACCGCGCAATTGGGCGCAGGAACGTCGCAATGACGACAGGTTCAATCGCCGCAACGGTGGAAACCAGGGTGGTTACCAGCCGGGCGGCTATCAACCGGGCGGCTACCAACAGCGTGACCGCGACGATGATGACCGGCAGCGCAACTGGAACCGTGGCCGCGAAGGCAGCATTGACCGCAGCGGACAGAATTATGGCAACCGTAACTGGGGCCGTGACAATGATTACCGGGGCAACCGCTGGAACCATAGCTGGCGCAACGACCGTCGTTACGATTGGCGCGGCCATCGCGACCGGTACCGCAACTATTATCGCCCGGGACGCTATTACGCGCCGTATCGCGGCCATAGCTACCGGCGCTTCGGCATCGGCATCACCATAGGTTCGGGCTATTTTGGCGAACGTTACTGGATCAACGATCCGTCCTATTACCGCCTGCCGCCGGCCTATGGCCCCTATCGCTGGGTGCGTTATTATGACGATGTCCTGCTGGTCGACTTACGGTCCGGCCGCGTCGTCGACGTCATCTACGACTTCTTCTGGTAAGAAGCCGGTCGCAAGAAAAAGAAGAACCCGGGCGTCCCAGACGTCCGGGTCTTTTTTTTGCCCGATTTTTTTCTTGTAAGATAACGCCAAGCTGCCCAATCTCCCTCCTGTAAAAGAGGGAGAGAATTATGTTCCGTTCCATGCTTCTGGCCAGCATCGCACTGGCCGCCGCGACACCTGCTCTGGCCGAGACGCAGGCGCTCCTCGTCGGCAACCTGATCCCCGACGCGGCGACGGGGCCAACCGGCCCGGCTGTCATCATGGTCGAAGATGGCCGTATCAAGGAAATCAATCGCGGAACAAACATCCCATATAAGGCCGACGTCGTTGTCGATCTGTCCAATTTGACCGTCGTGCCCGGCTTTATCGACCTGCATGTCCACCTGACCGGCGACCCCGGCGGGGATTTCCGCGACGAAGCGGTGGACCCTGACGAATGGGGCGTGGTCATGGGCGTCAAGAATGCCGCGCTGACCGTGAAGGCCGGATTTACCACCGTGCGTGAGGCAGGATCGGCCCAGAACACCGCATTCGTCCTGCGCCGGGGCACGGCAGAGGGCAAGATTGTCGGACCGCGCATTGTCGCGGCCGGACCTGCACTATCGATCGTGGGCGGCCATGGCGATGTCACCGGCTTCCGCAAGGATGTGCTCGCCGCGCTCGATACCGGTTATACCTGCACCGGCCCGGTCGAATGTGCGGAGAAGGTGCGCAAGGCATCGCGACTGGGTGCCGATGTCATCAAGATTACGGCAACCGGCGGCGTTCTGTCGCAACAGGGCCGCGGGCTGGAAGCGCATTTCACCGATGCGGAAATGAAATCCATCGCCGACACTGCCCATTCACTGGGCCTGAAGGTCATGGCCCACGCCCATGGCGCACGCGGCATCGAAGCGGCGGCAGCGGCAGGCATCGATACCATTGACCATGGCACCTTTGCCGATGAAGCAGCCCTGAAGGTCATGAAGGCCAAGGGCACCGTGCTGGTTCCCACGCTGATGGCACTGGAAGGAGTGCGCGCGCGGATCGGCAAAGGCATCTACACACCGACTGTAGAGGTAAAGGCGCGGCAGGCGCTGGAGGCTGCAGGTCGGCAGGTTACACGCGCCAAGGCGATGGGCGTGACCGTGGCCTTTGGCACCGATGCCGGCGTGTTCGAACATGGCAGCAATGGCAGCGAATTCGCCCTGCTGGTAAAGGCGGGCCTGACACCGGCCGAAGCATTGGCGAGTGCCACGACCGTTGCGGCGAAAACTTTGGGCATGGAAAATGAAATTGGCCGAATCGCGGTCGGCTATTCCGCCGACCTGGTCGCCGTCAGCGAAAATCCGCTTACCAATATCACGACACTCGAAAAGCCGTCATGGGTCATGGTAAGAGGCCGCATCGTTCCCTGATTCGGACCCGATATGCTTGCAGAAACGCCCGCCAAAAAGTTCGACGCCAATAATGATCCGGCAAAGCTTGCCCGGATCGGCGCGCATGTCACCAAGCGGCTGAACGCCAACCCGCTGGTGCAGCAGGTCGAGCATCCCGATGCGCAGCTTTATCTGTACCAGGGTTTTTTGAGCAAGGCCGACTGCAAGACGCTCGTCCAGAAAATCGACGCCGATGCTGTCCCGTCAACGCTGTACAAAGGCACGGAACAGGCGGGTTTCCGGACCAGCTATAGCTGCCACCTGAACCGCTGGGACGCCTTTGTCGCCAAGGTCGAGGCGCGGATGAGCGACGTGCTCGGCATCGAGAATGACTATGCCGAAACAATGCAGGGGCAGCGTTATCAGGTCGGGCAGGAATTCAAGGCGCATCATGATTTCTTCCACCCCAGCCAGAGCTATTGGGAGCAGGAAGGCCCCTCGGGCGGGCAGCGCAGCTGGACCGCGATGATCTTCCTCAACGAACCCGAAGAAGGTGGCGCGACCGAGTTTCCGCATCTGGGTCTGGGTGTCCGTCCGCAGACGGGCATGATGCTGATGTGGAACAATATGAACCTTGACGGCACGCTGAATTACAAGACGCTCCACACCGGCACGCCGGTCATCAAGGGCGTGAAGCATGTCATCACCAAATGGTACCGGCAGAATAACTGGCTGGAAATCAATACCCCCAAAGACAGCTAATTGCTGTCTGTCGAATAATGTTTGCGGCTTGAAGCCGTTGGCCGAAAAGAAAAGCCATTGCGGGCTGCCGTCGGCGGCACCAATGTTTATGGAGAAATGCTTGTGAAATCACTGAAACTCATCTTGCTTGCAGGGGCCGCGCTGACGGCACCTTTTGCTACGGCCGCCGTCGCCCAGACTGCACCTGCCGCTGCGACCACGCAGACCGAAGGCCAGCGTCTGGCCGCTTTATTCGCCGCCGATGATGAAGGCAGCCTGAAGCGCAATCCGCTCAACGCCCTGTTCCGCGGCGACATGCGCTATGCCGACCGCTTCGGCGATTTCATCAGCGACGAGTATTTTGCCAATGAACGAAAGGCTGCCGAGGCCAATCTCGAAAATCTGAAAACGATCGACCGCGAAAAACTGAACGCCACGGACAAGATCGCCTATGATGTGTTCAAGCAGAGCCAGGTTGACGCGCTCAAGGGTCTGTCGAAGGAAATCATGGACCTGACCGTGGTCCGTCCGCTGAACCATTTCTTCGGCTTCCACACTTTCTATCCGACCTTTGCCAGCGGCCAGGGCGCGGCGCCGTTCAAAACGGTCCAGGATTATGAAAACAACCTGAAACGCCACAAGGAATTCATCGTGCTGATGGACCGTTCGATTGACCGGTTCCGTCAGGGCATGGCGTCGGGCGTATTTGAAACCAAATTGACGATCACGAACGTCATTGACCAGTTGAATACCCAATTGGCCCAGTCCACCGAAGAATCCCCCTATTTTGGTCCGGTGAAGAAATTCCCCGAAGGCTTCAGCGATGCCGACAAGGCGCGCCTGACCGCCGAATATCGCGACATCATCGAAAAGGGGCTCTACCCCGCCAACACCCGTCTGCGCGACTTCCTGCGCGACAGCTATCTGCCGCTGGCACGCGAGCAGGTCGGCCTGTCGGCGATGAAGGGCGGCGAGATGCTGTACCAGTACCAGATCGAGCAGACGACGACCCTGCCGCTCAAGGCGGACGAGATCCACAAGCTCGGCCTGTCCGAAGTGGCACGGATCAAGACCGGCATGGAAAAGATCAAGAATGAGGTCGGTTTCAAAGGCACGCTGCCCGAATTTTTCGAGCATCTGCGCACCGACCCGAAATTCAAGCCGACCAGCCGGGAAAGCCTGACCCAAGGCTATTATGACATCGGGAAAAAGGTCGACAGCCTGATTTCGACCCAGTTCAAATATCTTCCCAAGGCGCCGCTCGAAATCAAACCCTATGAAGAGTTTCGCGAAAAATACGAAGCCGGCGGCAGCTACCAGAACGGTACGCCCGACGGTTCGCGTCCGGGCACCTTCTATTTCAACGCCTATGACCTGCCCAGCCGCACCACGCCGGGCATGACCACGCTGTACCTGCACGAAGGCGCACCGGGGCACCATTTCCAGATCAGCATCGCACAGGAAAATGAAGCGCTTCCCGCCTTCATGCGCTTTGGTGGCAACACGGCCTATGTCGAAGGCTGGGCGCTTTATGCCGAAACGCTGGGCTATGATATGGGACTGTTTAAGGACCCCTATCAGCGCTTCGGCACCCTGTCGGACGAAATGCTGCGCGCCATGCGTCTGGTGGTCGACACCGGCCTGCACAGTAAGGGTTGGACCCGCGAACAGGCGATCGACTATATGCTCGCCAACAGCGACATGGGCAAAACCGACGCCACAGCCGAGGTCGAGCGTTACATCGCCATTCCGTCGCAGGCCCTGGCCTACAAGATCGGCGCGATCACCATCCTTCGTCTGAAGGACAAGGCGAAGAAGGCGCTGGGTGCGAAATTCGACGTGCGCGAATTCCACAACCAGGTGCTAAACACCGGCGCCCTGCCTTTGGCGGTGCTTGAAAAGAAAATCGACGACTGGATTGCAGCGTCCAAATAAAGACAATAAGCTCCCCCCATCACAGCACATGTGGTGGGGGGCTTATGAAGACTCGGATTGCGGTTGGTTTATTCTGTTTATGGGCACTTTTTCTGCCCGCTACCGCCCGGGCCGAATGGCATGAAGCCAGCAGCGACCATTTCCTCGTCATTGCCGACCAGAAGGAAAAGGATGTCCGCGAATTTACCGAACGTCTCGAACGCTACCACAGCGGTCTGCTGGGGATTTTGAAGCGGCCAAGCGAAAAACCGAGCCCGTCCAACCGCGTTACCATTTTTATCGTCCGCAGCGCCGGGCAGGTGCAAAAACTTGCCGGAGACAAGAGCGGCTGGCTGCAGGGTTTCTATTCACCCCGTGCCGGCGGATCGGTCGCCTTTGCATCGCGTGTGGATACCGACGGCTCCTATATTTCGCAAAGCGAACAAACCCTTTTCCACGAATATGCCCATCATGTCATGCATGGCGCGAGTGAATGGGCCACGCCGCGCTGGTACAGCGAAGGCTTTGCCGAGTTTTTTTCCACCGTCCGTTTTGAAAAGGATGGCGGTATGGGCATAGGTCTGCCCGCAAACCACCGCGCGGCGGAATTGAACTATGCCGTCGACGTCCCCATCGAGGCGCTGCTGGATTCTGCAACCTACGAAAACCGCAAGGTCAAAGGGTATGACGAATTTTACGGGCGCAGCTGGCTGCTTTACCATTATCTGCAAATGTCGGGCACCCGTCCGGGGCAGTTGACCAAATACCGCGCGGCCCTCGCCAATGGGGCGACCGAGTGGGACGCGGCGCAGACCGCCTTCGGTGACCTCAAAGTTCTGGACAAGGAACTGAAAGCCTATCTGAACAAGGGCAAGATGCGCTATCTGCCCATCGCGGCAGACAAGCTGGCCGTCGGGCCGATTACGATCCGCAAGCTCAGCGAAGCCGAAAGCGCCATGATGCCGGTCATTCTGGAATCCAAGCGCGGCGTGGATGCGGAATCCGCCAAAGTCCTGCTTCCCAAGGCGCAGGCGGTTGCCGCAAAATATCCGGATGATCCCGCGATCCTTGCCGCCCTTGCCGAGGCAGAACATGATGCGGGCAATTATACCGCAGCACTCGCCGCCGCCGACAAGGCCCTGCTCGCTGCGCCCACTTTGGTGAACGCCCATGTGCAGAAAATCTATGCGCTGTCGCGTCTTGCCGAAAATGCAACAAATGCCGATGCAGCCTGGAAGAAAGTGACCCGCGCCGTCACGGCTTTGAACAAGATCGAGACCGATCACCCTATTCCGCTCATCTATTATTACCGCAGCCTGCAAATGTCCGGGAAGGACATTAGCGAAGTTGCCGCGCACGGGCTGGAACGGGCGTTGCAGCTTGCACCCTATGACCAGGCCGTGCGCTGGCAAGTGGTGCAGCAATTGATGGATGAAGAAAATTTCGGCGGCGCCTATCGGACGCTGATGCCGCTGGCCAACGATCCGCACAACCGCAGCGAAGACAATCCCGCCATCCCGCTCCTTGCCGAAATCAAGGAGAAATACGAAGCGCAACTGGCGGCGGCGCAACCGCCAGCCCCCGCCAGCAGCGGGAAATAGGGAGAGCGCCATGCCGAGTATGATCGCACGAATAGCCGCTGTTGTGCTGCGCACGACGGGCATCTACCGCAAGCTGTTTACAGGCGGCCCGCAATTTCAGGAAAATATCGCAAAATCCCGCGCCCAGCCGACGCCTGCGCCAAGCGCCAAGGCGCGCGGCAGCCTGAATGTTGCGCAAACAGAGTTTGGCGGCCAAACCATCTGGACCCTTGCCCCCAAGGACCGTGAACCCACGGCCCACATCCTCTTTTGGCATGGCGGCGGATATATCTATCCCGCAGCGGCTGTGCATTGGGACTTTCTGGCGCATATGGCAAAGGTGCACGGTTGGTCCGTGACGGCACCGCTTTATCCTTTGGCACCCGAAAGCAATGCGCAAGCGACCACGCAATGGGCGATGGATTTCACCCGCAGCTATGTCGAGGGGTTGAACGGCAAGCCCTATGTCATGGGCGGTGATTCCGCAGGTGGCGGGCTTACGGCGGCGGTCGCCCAATCGTCCCGAGACGGGGGCCCCGCAGCGGCACAGGCGCTGATCCTGATCTGCCCCTGGCTCAACCTTGACCCCGTGCATCCCGAACAGGCGCAGATCGAGCCGCGCGACGGTATCCTGACCATCAGCGGTATAACCGACGCAGGGCGTGTCTATGCGGCAGACCTGCCCATCAACGATTCGCGGTGCAGCCCGCTCTTCGGCAATTGGGACGGGCTTCCCCCGATCCTCGCCTTTGGGGGCGGCGACGACCTGCTGGTCACCGACGCCCGTGCGCTGAAGGCACGGCATCCTGCCGTCGTCTACCGCGAGCTTGCCGGGATGCTGCACGACTGGCCGATTTTCACATTCCGCGAATCGCGCGCCGCACAGGCCGAGATGGCCGCCTTTTCCGCAAGCGCGGTAACGTAGCGGATTTGGACGCCTCCCGCTTTTGCGCTATGATCGGACCATGAGAAGTGGAGAGTTCCCATGCCCGCGGTAAAAGCCGCAAATCCCCGCCAGATTTTCGGGGCGGAAAAATGGATGCGCATCACGGCGGTCTCGCCCTGGCGCGGGGTCTGGCTGATCGCGCATGCATGGGCGGTAGTGGCCCTCGCCGCCTTTGGCGCGGCCGCGGCATGGCAATGGAGCTGGATTGCCGGCCTTATCGCAACGCCGGTGGCGCTGGCTGTTCTGGGCGGCCGCCAACTGGGCCTTGCCATATTGATGCATGAGGGCGCGCACGGTTTGCTCCATCCCGATCGCAAGATGAACAATTTTCTGGGCCAATGGCTGACCGGCGCAGCGACCGGCAGCGACCTTCACGCCTATCGTGCCTATCATCTGACGCACCACAAATTCACGCAGCAGCCCGAGGATCCCGACCTGTCGCTGTCCGCGCCCTTCCCCACCAGCCCGGCCAGCCTGCGGCGCAAGGCCATTCGCGACCTGACAGGCCAGACCTTTTTCAAGCAGCGTAGCCACCAGTTCGCCGCCGCATGGCGCGGGGTGAAGGCCATTTGGCGGAACGAAAGCGGGGACGCCGCGGCCAAGCGCGACACGAGCGCGGGGCGGATGCTGAACCTACAGAGCCGGTCGGGCATTGACGCGCCTGTGGCCAATATTGACGGCGCCAAGACAACCGCGCGCACCGTAGGCCGTTTCCTGGCTATCCAGCTTATATTGCTCGGGGTCTCTCTGCTCTTCTGGGGATGGTTGCCCTTTGTGCTTTGGCTCGTCGCGCTGGCAACGACGTTCCAGCTATTCCTGCGGATACGCAACATCGCCGAACATGCCTGCACCACCACGGGCAGCGAAGATCCCTTTTCCCATGCGCGCACCACCTATGCAGGGCTGATCGAACGCACGACCGTTGCGCCCTATTGGGTCAATTTCCACAGCGAGCACCATCTGTTCATGGGCGTGCCCTGTTACAGCCTGCCCTTGGCCCATGCCCTGCTGGGCGAGGGGAATTACCATCACCGGATGACAATCGAACTCGATTACCGGTCTGTCCTGCGCAAAGTTACAGCCAGCCAGCCCGTTTGAACCGGATGTAGAGCGTGAGGCAGATGGTCGCCATCACGCCAACGACGGCATAATAGCCATATTCCCAGCGCAGTTCGGGCATGATGTCGAAATTCATGCCGTAAATGCCGGCAATCGCCGTCGGCACCGCAAGGATCGCGGCCCACGCCGCCAGTTGCCGCGTAATCGCGCCCTGCCGCTGCTGTTCCAGAAGGCCGCTCGTTTCGATAACAGATGTCAGCGTATCACGCAGCCCCGCCACACGGTACATGACCCGCCGGATATGGTCGAGCAGGTCGCGGAAATAGGGATGTATATCCACATCAATCTGCGGCAGGTGGAGGTTGAGGAACTGGCTCGCCAGGTCCTCCATCGGGCCCAATATGCGGTGCAGGCGGAACAGCTCGCGGCGCAGGGTAAACAGGCGCGCGGTTTCCGAACGGTTGAGGAAGCTTTCCACCGCATGGTCTTCCATCGCCAGCACTTTTTCTTCCAGCTCGTCCACCACCGGGAAATAACCGTCGACAACGAAATCCAGTATCGCGTGCAGGACATAGTCGGGACCATGCTTCAGCAACCAGGGCGTCGCCTCCAGTTGCGCGCGCAAGGGGGTATGCGCCCGGTCCGACCCATGACGCACGGTGACAATGAACTGCCGCCCGACAAAGATGGCGGTGTTGCCATATTCGATCCGGTCGCCCTTCAGATGCGCCGTGCGCGCGACGAGAAACAGATGGTCGCCATAGGGTTCCATCTTGGGCAAATGGCGGGGGTCCAGCGCATCCTCGACCGCCAGCGGGTGCAGCCCGAAATGCTCCTGAACCCGCTTTACCGTCCCGTCATCGGGTTCGTGCAGGCCGATCCAGATGAAATCGCCCGGCTTTTCGACATGGGGGATGGGCTTCGCAAGATCGATCTCGGTCAGAACTTTGCCGTCGCGGTACAGACGGGCGGCGATCACGCTCAACGGGGCTGCTCCTCGTCGGGCCGTTTCAAGGCGCTGACCTGTTCGATCAGATGGTTGACCTTTTCATGCAGCCGCAGGATTTCCAGCTCCGCCCGCAAATTGACTTCATAGTCATGCGCGGCCGCGTTGCGGTCCTTGTCCGCCTGCCGGTTCTGGCTCATCATGATGATCGGAGCCTGCACCGCCGCAAGGGTCGAGAGCATCAGGTTCAGGAAGATGAAGGGATAGGGATCAAACGCCATCCCCAGCCGGTTCAAAATTTGCGAATTCAGGATCATCCAGCCGAACAGGACGATGGTGAAGGCGATGATGAACCCCCAACTGCCGCCGACCGCCGCCACATGGTCCGACAGGCGCTCCCCAAAGGTCGCGCTCTCTTCGTGGACGACGCCTATGTCCTGCGTCGTTTCGCGTTTGTGGATACGTTCCAGCACACGCCGTTCCGCCGCCGACAGGGCATCGCTGGATTTGCCAAGCAGCTCCAGCGCCAGATCGTCAACGGTCCGCGGCGTCGTCATGCGCATTCATCCAGAACAGGCGATGCCGCCATGCCATCGGGTGCGGCAAAGGTCTGTTTGAAGGTGAATGCGTCGGGCGTGGGGCCCTGCTGGGCCAGCAAGGCGATCTTTGCCAAACCTTCGGCCACGGTCGGAATGTGCCCCACCGGCACCCACCACAAGGCCTGGTAAACGGCCATTTGTTCCAGCCATTCGCGGCGCCGGCGCATGATCGCCAGATGTTCGGGGTTGCGGTAGACAAATGCGCCCAGGGCCGCGACATCGGTCCACACCGACATGTTGACCGCAAGACGGGGATCATCGGGCACCGCATCAATATCTATCGCGTCATTCCCCTCGCCCACCAGCCGCCAGATAAAGCCGGGCGCGGCATCCGCCAGCGCGTTGACGCCGTCGAGGGCATCCATAAACCCCGCATTTGCAGGGTCGTCCTTGGGCAGGGTGAAACGGGCGATGTTGATTTGCGCGATATGATATCCGCTCATGCAAGCGCCTCCGCAATCAGGGCACGGCTGTTGACAATGCCGTAAAGCGCGATGAAGCTGCCCATGCGCGGCCCCGCGCTGGAGCCGAGCAGCGTTTCGTACAGCGCCTTGAACCAGTCGCGCAGATTTTCAAATCCGCCTTCCTTGCCGATTTCGTAGACGATATTCTGGATATCTTCCGCGCTCGTATCCGCGGGCAGCGCCGCCAGCCGCGCGTCGAGCGTCTGCAAGGCCGCGATTTCCACGCCCTCGGGCTTGCGCTTGTGCAGGGTCGGTGCAACAAAATCACGGTTATAGGCAAGCGCGATCGGGATCAGCTCGGCCAGCTCGGGCGAGTTTTCGGCGTTCGCACCTTCGGCATAATTGCCAAGATAGGCCCATACCTGATCCTCGGTGGCACCCGCACCCATGACCCCGACCAGATTCAACAGCAGGCCAAAGGTAACAGGCGGCTGGCCGGTCGGCACATTGCCATTGTGGATATGGTGCACAGGGTTGCCGAGCCGCTTTTCAATCGGCTGTTCATGCCAGGCACTGCGGAACTGGAAATATTCGTCCACCGCCTTGGGCACGACACCCAGATGCAGTTGCTTCGCGCTTTTGGGCTCGCGATAGGCATAGAAGGCCACGCTGTTTTCCGTCCCGTATTTCAGCCAGTCTTCGAGCGCGAGGCCATTGCCCTTGGACTTGGAAATCTTCTCGCCCTTTTCATCGAGGAACATCTCGTAAATCAGGCTTTCGGGCGGACGGCCGCCGAGCACGCGGGCGATCTTGCCCGACTGCACGCCGCTGTCGGTCAGGTCCTTGCCATACATTTCATAATCAATGCCCAGCGCAACCCAGCGCATCGCCCAGTCGACCTTCCACTGCAGCTTTGCCTTGCCGCTCAGGATGGATTGGGTGACCCGTTCGCCTTCATCGTCAAAGGCAATCAGGCCCGCCTCGGCATCGACCACCTCGACCGGCACCTGCAGGACAATGCCGCTCTTTTCACTGATCGGAAGGACCGGCGAATAGGTGGCGGCGCGTTCCTTGCGCAGCGTCGGCAGCATGATGTCCATGATCGCCTGATAATGGCGCAGGACATTTTTCAGCGCCTCGTCAAAGGCACCGCTTTCATATTTGCTGGCCGACGAGATAAATTCATATTCGAACCCGAACTGGTCCAGAAATTCGCGCAGCATCGCATTGTTATGCGCCGCGAAGCTGTCATATTTTTCGAACGGATCGGGTATCCGCGACAAGGGCTTGCCAAGATGTTCGGCCAGCATCGCCTGGTTCGGCACATTGTCGGGCACCTTGCGCAAGCCGTCCATATCGTCCGAAAATTCGATCAGCCGCGTCGGCGCATCGGACAGCGTGGCAAAGGCATTGCGCACCATCGTCGTGCGCAGCACCTCGTTAAAGGTGCCGATATGCGGCAGGCCAGACGGACCATAGCCGCATTCAAACACCAAAGGCACACCGCCCGGCTTTCCCTGCGGATAGCGTTTCAAAAGCCGCCGCGCCTCTTCATAAGGCCAGGCTTTGGATTGGCTTGCGATCTCGCGGAGGTCAGTCACGTGTTGCTCTTTCGTTCTGTTTGCGCCACTCTTGCGCTTATGCAATCCCCCCTAACCTTTCCAGCGCTGCATGCAAGCCATGCCGGTATCTGGATGGCGACTCCCGATGGCGAAGTGCGCACCGTGGGCAAGGGCGAAGCTGTCGGGCGGGCGGCGGAAACGCCGATGGTCATGCTTAACGCGCCGCTGGTGGCGCAGCGGCTGGGCTATGCGGATTTGTCGGGTCTGGATGTGCTGGAACTGTTCGCCTTTGTGCATCCGGCGCGTTTTGTGGTGCCGACGGCCAAGGGGCTGGCGACCGTTTTGGGTATAAAGGCGGACGCTGAGGATGGGGTGTGGAGCGACCAGAAGGTGCCGCATCTCCTTCTTGCCGCGACGCAAAGGCTTCTTGCCACATTGGCCGACCCCGCATGGCCCGAACGCGAGGGGGCGTGGGACAGTGCGCAGGCGTTGATGCGCGTCCGATGGCCATGGGCGAATATCGTGCTGCGCCATCTCGCCAAGCCCGAAAAGCCGGAACGCTGGCTGTTCGCGCGGCTGCCCGAATGGGAGGAGGCAGCACCGCGCACCCCGCCGCGTGTGGTCACGCTGGATCCCGATGCGGTGCAGACGCAACTGGCGTCCCTTGTCGGCAACGGCGCCGAAACACGGCAGGGGCAGCGCGATTTTGCGCAGGCCGCCGCCCGGATCTTTGCGCCCCGTGCGCGCAAGGGCGAACCCAATATGGTCCTGGCCGAGGCCGGAACCGGGATCGGCAAGACGCTCGGCTATCTTGCGCCTGCATCGCTCTGGGCACGCAATGCCGATGGCGCGGTGTGGATTTCGACCTTTACCAAGGCCTTGCAACGGCAACTGGTGCGCGAAGCGCGGCGGATCTACCCCGACCCCGAAACCTTCAGGCAAAAGGTGGTGGTCCGAAAGGGCCGCGAAAATTATCTGTGCCTGCTGAATCTGGAAGATGCCTTGCAAGGTGGCTTTGCCGGTCGTGCGGCGACTTTGGCGCATCTGGTGGCACGCTGGGCCGCCTATACGAGCGACGGCGACATGATCGGCGGCGACCTGCCCGGCTGGCTGACGACATTGTTCCGCCGCAATGGCTCGACGGCACTGACCGACCGGCGGGGCGAGTGCATCTATGCCGGATGCCCCCATTACAAGAAATGCTTCATCGAACGGGCGGCACGCGCATCGGTACAGGCGGATATCGTCATCGCCAACCATGCGCTGATGATGGTCAACGCCGCACGCGGGCGTGACGAGGTCAGCCGCCCGACGCGGATCATCTTTGACGAAGGGCATCATCTGTTTGACGCCGCCGATTCGATGTTCGCCGCCGCACTGACCGGACAGGAAACGGTTGAATTGCGCCGCTGGGTTATCGGCCCCGAGGGCAAGGCGCGGGGACGCAGGCGCGGGCTGGCGGCGCGGCTCGCCGATGTTGCATCCTATGACGAGGAAGGGGGCCTTGCGATCGAGATGGCCCGTATCGCGGCCGAAGCCCTGCCCGGCGATGGCTGGCTGGGCCGTGTTGCCGAAGGGGTGCCGTCCGGGCCGGTCGAGCGGCTGCTGCACGCCATCCGGACGATGGTGTTCGCCCGCGACGAGAGCAACCTTGCCGAAAGCGGCTATGGTCTGGAAACCGAACTGGCCGATCCGCCGCCTGCGGTTGTCGATGCCGTTGCCGACACACAGGTCGCGCTGGAGGCGCTGGCGCGGCCGCTGACCTTGCTGGGCGCGCGGCTGGAGGCGATGATTGCCGATCCGCCCGAATGGCTGGACGGCGGCGCACGGGCGCGGGTCGAAGGCGCGATGGCAAGCCTTGGCTGGCGCATCGATACCGTGCGGGCGTGGATTTCGATGCTGGCGCGGGCGGTTGGCCCTGTTGATGCGGATTTTGTCGACTGGCTCGCCATCGACCGTTTCGAAGGGCGCGACATGGATATCGGGATGCACCGCCATTGGCTCGACCCGATGAAGCCGGTGGCCGAAATCGTCCTGAAACCCAGTCACGGCGTGCTGGCGACTTCGGCCACATTGCGCAGCGGCGGCGACTGGGCCAATGCCGAGGCGCGGACCGGCGCGGTACATCTGGACCACGCGGCTGAACATTTCAGCGCGACCAGCCCCTTTGACTATGCCGCGCAGGCCGAGGTGCTGATCGTTACCGATATAAAACGCGGGGATATGGCGGCGCTTGCGGGGGCCTATGCCGCGCTGATCGGTGCGTCGGGTGGCGGGGCGCTCGGCCTGTTCACCGCAATCCGGCGGCTGCGGTCGACCTATGCGCGGATTGCCGACCGGCTGGCGCGCGATGGCCTGCCGCTTTATGCGCAGCATATCGACCCCATCGATACCGGCACGCTGGTCGATATTTTCCGCGACGATCCGCACGCCAGCCTTTTGGGCACCGATGCCTTGCGCGACGGGGTGGACGTGCCCGGCGCGTCGCTGCGTCTGGTGGTCATGGAACAGGTCCCCTGGCCCCGTCCCGACATTTTGCACCGCGCGCGGCGGCTGTCCTATGGCGGCACCGATTATGACGACCGCATCATCCGCGCAAAGCTGGCGCAGGCCTTCGGCCGGCTGATCCGCAGCGCAGGCGACAAGGGGCATTTCGTGCTGCTGTCCTCGGCCGTGCCCTCTCGGCTGCTGACCGCCTTTCCTGCGGGAACCAGCATTAGGCGCGTCACATTGGAACAGGCGGTTGCGGCGATAAAATCAGGTCTTTCCCCCGTCACAAATATCCGGCAGGACGATGCAAACACCCTGCAAGAAGGTAATCCGATTTGACGCTGACCCTGACCCTGTTCCGCCATGCCAAATCGAGCTGGGACGACACGATTCCCCGCGATTTCGACCGGCCCCTGAACAAGCGCGGTGAAAAGGCGGCGGTGACGATGGGCAAATGGGTCAAGGACAATGGCCTGACATTCGACCATGTCGTCGCCAGCCCCGCCGTCCGCGTCATCGATACTATCGACCAGTTCGTCAAAGGCACGGGCGAGCGGATCGACCCGACATGGGACCGGCGGATCTACCTCGCCTCCTCCGCCACGCTGATGGATGTGCTGCGCGACCAGTCGGACGAGCATAAGGAAGTGCTGATGGTCGGGCATAATCCGGGGATGGAGGATCTGGTTTTCGACATCGTCCCCGACGACGGCAGCTCGCCCTTGCGCGATCTGGTGTGGGAAAAATACCCCACCGCCGCGATTGCTCGGATGGAACTCGACATTGATAGCTGGGCCGATATCGACCGCAAATGCGGGAAGCTGACCCACTTCATCCGCCCCCGCGACCTTGATGCCGAACTGGGGCCCGAGGACGAATGACGCCGATATTCTGGCGCAAGGCCGGACCTGACGATGCCGCGGCGCTCGCCTATCTGGGCGCGGCGACCTTCCTTTCGACCTTTGCCTTCGACCATCCGGGCAAGCCGCTGATCGAACATCTCGATGCCGAGCACAGCGCAGATTATTATGCGGCGAAGCTGGCGCGTGACGATGTCGATATCATACTCGGCGAAACGCCGCTGGGTGCGCCGGTGGGCTATGCCCTTCTCCTGTCCCCGGAACATCCGCAGTACCAGCGGGAGGGGGATTGGGAACTGAAACGCTTTTACCTACTCGGCCCCTGGCAGGGCGGCGGCAATGGCCGGGACCTGATGGCCCGGGCAATTCAGGTCGCCCGCGACCGCGGGGCCCAGCGCCTGCTGCTCGCCGTCTACGAAAGCAACACCCGCGCGGTTGCCTTTTATGAACGGGCGGGGTTCGTCCATATTGGCGAAACCGTGTTCATGGTCGGCGATGTGGCGTTCCAGGACAGGGTGTATGCGAAGGATCTCGCGGGGTGAGATTTGGAGGGTTGGCCGGTGTCCCCCTCTCCCATGGGGAGAGGATACGGAGCCTTGGCCGACAGGCCTAGGCGAAGTTGGAGAGGGGCCTCAGGCCGCCTGTAACGCGGCGTTCAGACGGTCGCGGACGGCGCGCAGGGCGGACAGGTCGACGGAAATGCCCGCGGCGGGTGCGGGTGCGGCCACGGGTGCAGGCGCGGCTTTTGCGCCGCCGGATGTCAGGAACTTCCGCGCGCCCTTGATCGTATAGCCTTCGCTGTGCAGCAAACGGTGGATGGTGTGCAGCAATGCCACATCCTCCGGCCGGTACAGGCGGCGTCCGCCGGCGCGGGTCAGGGGTTTCAGCATCGGGAACTGTTCTTCCCAATAGCGCAATATATGGGTGCGTACGCCCAGTGCCTCGGCCATTTCACCAATGGTGCGAAAGGCGTCCGCAGACTTTTCCGTCATGGCGCTTTACTTGACCTTTTGCCGCATACCCTGGCTGGCGCGGAAGGTCAGCACGCGGCGCGGGGTAATCGGCACTTCGATTCCGGTCTTGGGGTTGCGTCCGATACGCTCGCTCTTGTCGCGCAGGACAAAGGTGCCGAAGCCGGAGATTTTGACATTCTCACCATCGAGCAATGCGGCCGTCATATGACCGAGAATCGATTCAATCATCGCCGCAGCATCCGTGCGAGACAGACCAACCTGTCTGTTAAGCACTTCGGCCAAATCTGCGCGCGTCAATGTACCTGCATCTGCCATTGTACCGTCTCCCGACGTGCGACCCGTCTGTTGAGAAGCAACAGTTATATAACAAAAATATGGTGATGTAAAACGACGATCGTCGAAAAAATGTCCTACATCCGGACGACGGAGGCGCCCCATGTAAAGCCGCCGCCCATGGCTTCGAGCACGACGATATCATCGGGCTTGATCCGTCCGTCCCGCACGGCGACATCCAGCGCGAGCGGAACCGAAGCGGCGGATGTATTGGCATGCTGGTCAACCGTCAGGACGACCTTGTCCGGATCGAGGCCCAGCTTCTTTGCGGTCGCATCGATGATGCGCGCATTGGCCTGGTGCGGCACGACCCAGTCGACATCGGACGGCGAAAGGTCGGCGGCTTCGAGCGTTTCATGCATCACATTGGCAAGATTGGTCACCGCATGGCGGAAAACCTCGCGGCCCTTCATGCGCAGTTTGCCGACGGTCCCTGTCGTCGACGGTCCGCCATCGACGTAGAGAAGCTCATTATGCTGGCCATCGGCGTGCAGCCGTGTGGCCAGTGCACCGCGTGTCCCCACCTCGGCACTCAGCACGATGGCGCCTGCCCCGTCGCCGAACAATACGCAGGTCGTGCGGTCTTCCCAGTCGAGGATGCGGCTGAAGGTTTCGGCGCCGATGACCAGCGCATTTTTCGCCGATCCTGCGCGGATCATGCTTTCGGCAACCGAAAAGGCATAAAGAAAGCCCGAGCATACCGCCGCCACATCGAATGCCACCCCGCCATTGCAGCCAAGCGCATGCTGCACAATGGTCGCCGATGCGGGAAATGTCTGGTCCGGTGTTGCCGTCGCCAGAATGATAAGGTCGATGTCCGCTGCCGTCATCCCCGCCGCATCCAGCGCGTTGCGCGAGGCGAGCGTGGCAAGGGATGCGGTTGTTTCGTCCGGCTCGGCAATGTGGCGGAACCGGATGCCCGTACGCTCGACAATCCATTCGTCCGATGTGTCGACCCGTGCGGCGAGTTCGGCGTTGGACACGCGGTGGCGCGGCAAAGCCGACCCGGTGCCCTTGATCACGGCGCGAAGTGCGGTCTCTGTCACCCGATCTGCACCCGGGCCAGATCCTGCGCGATACGCGCCGTAATATCTTCTTCGACCAGACGCGCCGCCACTTCGACCGCGTTGGCGACGCCCTTGCTGGTCGCGCTGCCGTGGCTTTTGACGACAACGCCGTTCAGGCCCATGAACACCGCACCATTATGGTTGTTGGGATCAAGATGGTGGCGCAGCAACTCGGTCGCGGGACGCGAGACGAGAAAACCGAATTTGGACCGCAGCGAACTGGTAAAGGCGCGGCGCAAAAGATCGGTCACAAAGCGGGCCGACCCTTCAATGGCCTTGAGGGCGATATTGCCCGAAAAACCGTCGCAGACCACAACGTCGCATTCGCCTCGATTTATCTTGTCGGCTTCGATAAAGCCCTGGAAATCCATGTGCAGGCCGCTCGCGTCACGCAGATATTGCGCCGCATCGCGCAGCTCGTCCGTGCCCTTCATTTCTTCGGTGCCGATGTTCAGCAACCGCACCTTGGGCCGTTCAAAGCCGAAGATGATCCGCGAATAGGCAGCGCCCATGACCGCAAATTGCGCGAGATTCTTCGCATCGCAATCGGTGTTGGCGCCGAGATCGAGCACCACCACATCGGTATCCTTCAATGTGGGAAGCAGCGCGGCAAGTGCGGGGCGGTCGATACCGGGCATGGTGCGCAGGGCCAGTTTGGACATGCCCATCAATGCGCCCGTGTTGCCCGCGCTGACGGCGGCACTGACATGGCCTTCCTTCACCGCGTTGATCGCGAGGCCCATCGAGCTTGTCTTGGCCTTGCGCAGCGCCTGGCTGACCTTGTCGTCGCCGGTGACGACATCTTCGGCATGCAGGATTTCGGACGCGGCGCGCAAATTGGGATGGTTGTCGAGCGCGGCCTTGATCGTGGGTTCGTCACCCACCAGCAGGAATTTGAAACTGTCGTGCCGGTGCCGTGCCAATGCCGCGCCCGCCAGCATGACAGGCACGCCTTCATCGCCGCCCATCGCGTCTATGGCGATACGCGGTTTCATCGACACCAGCAATTCTCCCGATTAAGGATTAGGCGACTGCCACCACTTCGCGGCCGTTATAATGGCCACAGGCATCGCACATATGGTGCGGACGCTTCAGTTCGCCACAGTTCGGGCATTCCTGAAAAGCTGCTACAGTCAGCGAATCATGGCTGCGGCGCATGCCACGCTTCGAAGGGGTCGTTTTTCTCTTGGGGACAGCCATCTCGGCACCTGTTCCATTTCAAAATCAATAAGTTCTGGCGCATGATAGGCCAAAAGGCTGGTCGTGGCAAGCAATCGCCAGAATCGGCCTTCATAAACCGCACATGTCCGTGTGAGCGGCGCGCTATACCGCTTTTTCTGTGCTTTGCAAGCCGAGAGATAGCAGTTAAGCGGATGCATCGAACAGGGAGAGTATAGATGCTGAGTTTACCCGTTACACTGACCATCGCCGCCGGCGCTGCTTTTGTGAACCTCTGGCTGATGGTCCGCTGTGGCCAGGCCCGCACCAAAGAGAGTGTTTCGATTGGTGATGGCGGCAATGAATTTGTCATCCGCCGCATGCGCGCGCACGCCAATTTCGTCGAAAGCGCCCCCTTCGTCCTGATCCTTCTCGCCGCGCTGGAACTGACCCAGGGCAGCAGCAACTGGCTCTGGGGTATCGGTATTGCCTATATCGTCGGACGTCTCGCCCACGGCCTCGGCATGGATGGCGGCACCTTTGGTAAGGGGCGGATGGTCGGTACGCTGATCACCATGCTGACCCTGCTCGGCCTTGCCGGCTGGGCCTTGTGGACGGTCTACGCCACCGTCCTTTAAACTGATTCAGCGCGCGGCCAATATGTCGTCGGCGACGAACATATTGGTCTTGCGTTCATAGCCGAACTGGCTGGTCGCGCCATGCCCCGGAATGAAGGTCACATCATCGCCCAGCGGCCATAGCTTCTGCGTGATGGCGTTGATCAGGTCGGCATGGTTCCCGCGCGGAAAATCCGTGCGGCCTATCGACCCCTGGAACAGCACATCGCCCACAATCGCCAGACGGCTGGGCGCGTGGTAGAATACCACATGGCCCGGCGTATGCCCGGGGCAGTGGATGACGTCGAGCGTCAGATTGCCCACCGTTACCGTATCGCCATCCTTCAGCCAGCGGTCCGGCTCGAACGTATGCGCCTCCATCCCCCAGCGCGGTCCGTCGTCGTCCAGCTGGGCGATCCAGAAACGGTCCTCTTCATGCGGCCCCTCGATCGGCAGGCCCAGTTCCTGCGCCAGCATGCCGGTCTGACCACAATGGTCGAGATGCCCGTGCGTCACCAGCAGCTTTTCAAGCTCCACACCCGTTTGCGCCACCGCAGCCTTCAGCTTGGGCAAATCACCGCCGGGGTCGACCAGCGCCGCCTTGTTGGTTTCGGTGCACCAGAATAATGTACAATTCTGCTGCAGGGGCGTTACCGGAATGATGGCGGCTTTCAGGGGCGGCTGCTTGCCGCCGGAGGAAGTTACTGTGGTCATATCCGCCACTGTGGCGAAGCAGCGGACGGCTTGCAAGCCTTCACAGTCGCCGTCCTGCCCAGACAACCCGCCCGATCACCGAAACGGCAGAGCCTTTGACATCGGGCCAGTCCGGATAGGCGGGGTTATCCGACAATATCGATAACCGCCCCGCCGGACCAAGGGCGAGACGCTTGACCATCAGGACATCGTCCAGCCGGATCACATGGATACCGTCGCGCAGGCCGGACATGGCGGCCTGCCGGTCGACCATGATATCATCCCCGTTATTGAGGGTCGGCGCCATGGAATCGCCATCGACGCGGATCAGCGACAGGCTGGCCGGGTCCAGCCCCTGTTTGCGCAGCCATTTTTCGTCAAAGCCGATCTTGCCGGCCAGCGTCTCCCCCTCGTTAATGGCGCCCGGTCCGGCCGACGCGCCGACGGCCAGCTTGGGAATCAGGCACATGCCCGTCTGCGAGGGGCGAGGTGCGATTCCGCCCAGCAAATGTTCCTCGACACCGAAGAAGCGCGCCAATATTCCGCGCTCGATTTCCGGCAGGCGCTTGGGCGTCCCGCGTTTGATATATTGCTGAATATAGGCCGCATTTCGCCCGATCAGTTTGGAAAGGCGGGCATAGTCCTGCCCGCTTTCGATGATCAGGCGATGCAGAACTGCTCGGGGTTCTTCATCAACCATATTTGCTCCACATCGGAAGGAAATTTCCTAGACTTGTAGGATTTCTCCTATCACAAATGTTCTATATTTGTTCCATTTGATTCGGGCAAGGAAAACCCGGTCGCACTCGGAGGAGAATCCATGCACATCAACCGCCTTGTAGAATGTTTCCTGCGCGAAAAAGGCATCGCGCCGACCAAATTGGGCCGCCTTGTCGCCCGCGACCCGCGGCTGGTGCTCGACATGCGCATGGGCCGGGAATTCCGCCCCGAAATGGAGACAAAAATACGGCGCTACATCGCCGCCAACGCCCCCCAACTCGACAGCGGCAAGGATGTACCCGCATGACATTCCAGAAACGGCTGCTGCGCGAACTGGACCGGCTGCTGCCGGACGGCCAATGGCGCGTGGCGCAGGAACGGCCGTGGTTCAGCCTGACCTTTTCCGGCGTCCAGATGACGTTCACGACCACGTCCGGCTGCGCTTACGACGCGCAAAAGGCCGCGGCGGTGCTGGAGGCGCACGAATTCACCCTGCCCGGCCAGATCGTGGCCGACATCGCGGTGGAGGAGGCGGACGGGGAATTGCGGGTGCTGCTGCTGGTGCTGGAGGGGTAGGGGTAAAGTTTTTTCGCTGGTAGGAAGAAGGCGGCATTTTTTCCCAACCCCATGACCCTGAATTTCAAAGCCCCGTCACCCTGGAGCCGAAGGCGTGCAGAGCACAACTTGTTTCAGGGTCTTAGTTTTCAACGTCGCTGGACGAAGACCCTGGAACGTAGTCACCGAAGGTGAAACGAGTTGTGCTCTGCACGCCTTCGGCTCCAGGGTGACGGCTGTATTAAAGTTGAACACCCCCTCTCTCCTTTAGGGGAGAGGATACGAAGCCTTGGCCGAAAGGCCTAGGCGCAGTTGGAGAGGGGCAACGACGGCGAGGTTCGTGCCCGACCTCCCCCTCTCCACTCCGTCTAATGGCTAAAGCCATAAGACTGCGTACCTCTCCCAACGGGAGAGGGGAATATGTCTGCCATTTGGGAATCTAAACCGAAACCGGACTATCAGGACACGACAACGTTGCTGCCGGTCAGCATCCTCGACTTGTTGGAAAAATTTGATAGAGCAGTTCCATGCAATCTGCGCGGCCGACGTCACCGAAATGCTTCTTCACAGCGTGGGTATTGGCTTGGGCGACAGCGGTCTACCTGCCTAGTCTAGTGATTGCGCTGCTATCACTCTCGCCGCTAGCATCCGGTGGAAACCTGTTTTTGGACACCTTCAAAGTGGCGGACGAGGTTTCGCCGGCGGCGAAGCTGACATATGGCTCCCTCTTCGGCGCCTTCTTGATGTTGGCGCGCGCGGGCGGTGCGGGATGTAAGCTGTCAGTCAACGTATTGATCGGTGTGGCCAGTATTGCTCTGGTTGTGGCCCTGCTTCCCGAATACTGGTCGCGTGGCTTCGGTATCGGTTTGACTGGAGTGAGGTTTGACCCGCTCCCGACTGCCATCTATCTGATTGGCGGCGTCGCAAGCGGCGTCGTTTTCTCGCTAACCGAAAAAAAATGCCAGTCGCGCGAGCAGGATCGTGCAATGCGACTGTCACGCAAGGATTGATTGAAACGGCAGGTAACCACAACATTCCAGTCATTCCCGCCTACCGCCCGGCACCCTAAATGCGGCCATTCAGCTCAGGCCTGACCACAGCTTGGTGCCAGAGGATTAAGTGGAAGAAAGAAGAGAAAGAAGAGAAAGAAGAAAGACGGGCGGGACGCAGATCGCATTTCGACCTGTCTTTTTTCCTTCTTTCTCTTTTTTCTTCTGACGAAAAAATCCGCACAACCCATCCGCCCGCGCACGGCATCCGGGGCAACTACATCGCAGCGTGAGGAGCGGCGGGGGGAGCGAGAGTGCCCTGTCGACAGGGCCGGAACGCTTAGCGCGCGGTTCCGTTCATCCGTTTCAGCGTTGCAAGCGCCGCGGCCAGGGCGGAGTCCATATTGTCATCTTCCACGGCGGCTACATCATGCACCACTTCAAGGGCCGGGCGGCCGTCGCGGGTGGGTTCGATGCTGATATCGGCGTCGGCGACATCCTGGATATGCGCGTCTTCGTCCGCTTGGGCGGCGGGCTGCGGCATCGAAAGGATCGCGGCGACGCTTTCCAGTTCGGCAAGCTGTTTCTGCCGTTCGGCAACGGCGGCCTCCAGTTGGGCGACCATTTCGGCGAGTGTCGGCTGCACATCTTCGGCAGCGACGGGGGCCACAGGTGCCACCGGTTCGGGCGCGATTTCGGCGAGGGCCATATCCGCAACAGGCTCCTGCGTCCCGATTTCCTCAGCAGCGGGCTCTTCAGCGGCTGGCGCCAGAGTGACCTCGGTTGCAACATCTGCAAGGTCGAGCACCGGCAGATCCTGTGTTGCGGACAGCGGGCGGCGGGGCGGGGCGTCGGGATGGGCATCGCCGTTGCGCAGCTTGGGCAAATCGGCAAGTTCGGTAATGGCGTCTTCGTCATGCTGCCAGGGCATTTTCGGCAAGGAAAGGGCAGGCATGCGGAAACGGGCGAGACGGTCGGCAAAGCCGGGCTTTTCGTCTTCCTCGTCAATTATCCAGTCCGGCACGGATGGCTCTGCGACGGGAGCAGGTGCGGGACGATGCTTTGCTGCGCCATCAAAGCGGAGCAGCAGATAGGTCAATGCCGACAGGGTGAAGGCACCGGTGCCAAAAGCGATCAAGGCGCGGGCCGTGTCGCCAAGAGGCGCGCGTGCGGCAGGAACCAGTTCGGAAAGTCCGGTCGCGCCGGTCACCGATTCGAGCAGGGTAACAGGTACAAACATTGTCGCAACGGCGGCCATTGTTGCACCCGCCATTGCAATCGCAACGGCTTTAACCTGGCTGTTTGGCACGCTTTTCGGCATTTTGTACTTCCTGTTGGTCCACCCTTGCGTTCACGCCGCTCGGGCAATTGCCTTATCCCCTATCAGCAAATGGTAAACAGGATCGTAACGATAAATATTCTTCTGCCAACTGCGTTCATTCCGGACATAATGCCGCGCCCGGTCGCGCATCGCGTCCCAGCCGGAGCGGTTGGCAAACAGGCGGTCCAGCGCGGCGGCAAGGTCGGCCGGATTATCGGCAGCGAACAGGGTGCCGGTGTCGCCATCCCGGATCAGTTCCCGGTGCCCGCCGACGTCCGATGCCGCAACCAGCCGCCCCTGCGCCATCGCCTCCAGCGGCTTGAGCGGGGTGACAAGATCGGTCAGGCGCATCTTCTTGCGCGGATAGGCCAGCAGGTCGACAAGGCTGTAATAACGCTCGACCTCCTCATGCGAGACGCGGCCGACAAAATGGATACGGTCGGCCCAAGGCGATGCCAGCGATTGCGCGCGCAGTGCCTGCTCCATCGGCCCGCCACCGACCATTAGCAGATGGGCATCATGCGCCATTAACGGCATGGCGGCGATCAGGTCGTCCAGCCCCTCATAATCGTAGAAGCTGCCAATATAGCCGATGACATCCTTGCCCGTCAGGCCAAGCTCGGCGGCGAGCGCGGCGTCGGGCGGCGGCGGTGATCCGAACAGTTCAAGGTCGACGCCGTTCGGGGAAATGGTGATTTTCGACGGCGGCACACCGCGCCCGACCAGATCGCTTTTCAACCCTTCGCAGATGACCGCGACCGCATCGGCATGGCTCACCACATAATTTTCAAGCGCGCGCGTCAGGCGGTATTTGGCCGAACCTTCGCTGCCCGTGCCATTGCCGACCGCCGCATCTTCCCAAAAGGCGCGGATTTCATAAACCAGCGGCAGGCTGAGACGCTGCGCCGCGCGAAAGGCGGCGAGACCGTTGAGGGCGGGCGAATGGGCGTGGAGCAGATCGAACGGCCAGCGCGCGTGCAGCGCGACGATCGCATCGGCAAGCGCGGCGATTTCCCGCCATTCGCGCAAGGGCGAAGGTCCGGACACTTCACCCAAAGTGCGGTGGAAGGTCAGGCCCTCGACCGTCTCTTGCGCGGCATCGGGAAGCTGTCCGTGCTGATACTGCCGCACACCAGTGATTCCGGCGACATCCCACCCGGCGGCAGCCTGCGCCTTCATGATGGCGCGGGTGCGGAACGTGTAACCGCTGTGCAGCGGCAGGCTGTGATCGAGAATGTGGAGTATGCGCGACATGGGCCAAATCCCTGCCAGAAAAGGATTAACGTCACGTCAACCCGGCGCGGATATAGGCAAGCTATGACAGGCGCCGCCCGGCCAAATGGGACATATCCCCGGTGATCGACAATTTTTCGATCCTGCTGAGTCACGCCCTGCTCGCATTTGCGTTGTGGCATCTCATGAACCGGCCCGACCTCGACGTCGAAGATCCGCCGGCACCGGACGAAAAGCCAACCGGATTTGCAAAGCCCCGGCGGCCGGGGCCCGGGGGTACGCCCGATGCGTGACCTGATCTTCGTCGGCTATATCGCGCTCATCATGCTGATGGCGTTCAAGCGGCCATTCCTGTTCACGCTGGTCTACGCCTATGTCGACATCGTGTCGCCGCAACGGCTCAGTTATTTCCTGCTGAACTCGGTGCCGCTGTCGCTGATCCTCTTTGCTCTCGCCTTTCTGGGATTTGCGCTCGGCGATGATAAAAAGGACGTGCGCGTGTCGCCGCGCTGGTTCCTGCTGATCCTGCTGCTCGGCTATTGCGGCTACACCACCTCGGTCGCGGCGGAACCCGTGGCGGCGCTCGACAAATGGAACTGGGTCTGGAAAGCGCTGGTGTTTGCGGCCTTCCTGCCGCTGACATTGCGCACCAAATTGCGGATGGAGGCGACCATTTTGACGATGGTGCTCTGCGCGTCCGCCCTGATTGTGACCGGCGGAATCAAGACCGCGGCGGGTGGCGGCGGCTATGGTTCGCTCGTCATCCTGATCGACGACAATAGCGGCCTGTTCGAAGGCAGTATCGTGTCCTGCGTCGCGATCACCATCATCCCCCTCATCCTCTGGCTCGCCAAACACGGGACGATCTTCAAACCCGACTGGAAAGTGCGCGCCTATGCCGCTTGCCTGATTTTCGCCTGCCTTCTTATCCCTGTCGGGACGCAGGCGCGCACGGGTATTGTGTGCATTGCGGTGCTCGGCATCCTGCTGCTGCGCTATGTCCGGCACCGGATGCTGTATCTGGGCGCGGTCGCGCTGGTCGGGCTGGCCGCCGTGCCGTTCCTGCCGTCCAGTTTCACCACGCGCGCGGACACGATCAAAAATTACAAAGCCGACGAATCCGCCTCCACCCGCCTCGCCGTCTGGGCGTGGACCTGGGAATATGTGAAGGAGCATCCCCTGGGCGGCGGCTTTGACGTCTACCGGCAGAACCGCATCCGCTATGACATGGAACAGCGCAGCAATCCGGACCAACCCGCCGATTTTGACGCACCCGCCGTGCGCGAGATCGTCGACGAAGGCCGCGCCTTCCATTCCAGCTATTTCGAAATGCTGGGCGAGCAGGGCTTTCCGGGCCTGCTGATGTGGCTCATCATCCATCTGGGCGGCGTCTGGCGGATGGAGGTCATCAGCCGGATGTACCGCAAACGCAACCGCCCCGACGAACAATGGATCGCCCCGCTCGCCACCGCCTTGCAGAACAGCCAGATCATCTATCTGGTCGGCTCGCTGTTTGTAGGCATCGCGTTCCAGACCTTTTTCTACATGCTGATCGCGCTGCAGATCAGTTTCGACACCTATCTCGCCCGCCGCCGCAAGGAAGCGGCGTGGCGGCCCTTGACGAGCCGGCGGAAACTGGCCGAGGCCTAAAGGCGAAGGCAGCGCCACGGGAACAAAGCCCCATCAGGCGCATTGTGTGCGGCGAAGAACCCCCTTAAAGCCGAAGCATGACCAAAACGACGCCGACCCCTGCCCCCCGCATCAATCCTGACGCCATTCTCCCCCGCCTCGAAGCCTACTGGACGACACTGGTCACCTGGGTGGAAGGCAATGTTGTCGAGCTTGGAATAGCCGTCGCCGCCGCGGTGGTAGTGTTCCTGTTACTGAGCTGGCTCAAGCGGATCGCGGCCAAGGTCGCGCGGGAAAGCGAGCATCGCGCGGAGCTTAAATCCATCATCGCCCGCACACTTGCGCGCACCAGCAAATTCTTCCGCGTGATGGTCGCGGTCGAGGTCGTCAACCGCTACGCCAACGCGCCCGACATGCTGACGCGCACCGTGGACGTGCTGTTCACCATCGCGGTCACGATCCAGATCGCGGTATGGCTGCGCGAAATCATCTTGGGCCTGATCGAACGGCGGGTGAACGAAGGCCAGCATGAGCGGGACACGCTGGCGAGCGCGATGGTCCTGATCCGCCTGTCCGTCAGCTTCGCCCTGTTCGCCATCGCGGCCATCGTCATCCTCGACAATCTGGGCGTGAATGTCACCGGCCTGATCGCCGGGCTTGGCGTCGGCGGTATCGCCATCGGCCTTGCCGCGCAGGGCATATTTTCCGACCTGTTTGCCGCCATCTCGATCATTTTCGACAAACCCTTTCGCCGGGGCGACACGGTCACCTATGACACGACGACCGCACGTGTTGAAAAGATCGGCATGAAAAGCACCCGCCTGCGCGCATTGACGGGGGAGGAGAAGATCATTGCCAACAGCAAGCTGCTGGAAAAGGAAATTACCAACAACACGCTGACCGTCTATCGCCGGATCACCTTTCCGCTCAGCCTGGTTTACCAGACACCGCCCGAGGTTGCGGCCAAAGTGCCGGTGTTGTTGAAAGAAATCGTGGAAGAGCATGGCTATGAATATATCCGTGCAGGTTTCTTCACTTTCGGACCAAGTTCGCTCGATTTCCAGCTGGTGTTCGATGTCACCAGCGATGACGCCGAAGAGATGTTCGACGCACGTCATGTGATCGGCATCGCAATTGTCCAGCGATTTGCCAGCGAAGGCATCGAATTTGCCTATCCCACGCAGACAACCTTCACCGCCGCCCCGGACGGCACGCTGGTGATGCCTTATGCGCCTGCGGCGGCACCGAAGACCCGGACGAAGAGTTGATGTCTGGATAACGGGCCAGTCCCCACCGACCGACATTTTTTGAGAGAATCACCCGGCCTCCCGCACTGGCCATTTCGCCAGTTGCCGCAACATCCAAGCATGCCGTAACGGCAAATGCGCAGGGGTTGTAAATCGCCGCCAATCGGGCCACGATAGGGCAAAATCAAGCTTAGGAGGAATGCCGATGACCACCATAACCCCCGCCGAACTCGCCACCAAAGTGGGTGAAAAAATCGGCACATCCGAATGGATTCTGGTTGATCAGGAGATGATCAACAAATTCGCCGATGCAACAGGCGATCACCAGTTCATCCACGTCAACGAAGAAATGGCCAAAATGACCCCCTTTGGCGGGACCATTGCCCATGGCTTTCTGACGCTGTCGCTATTCCCCGTCATGTCCGCAAAATCGGACACGCCCCGCGTCGAAGGCGTCAAAATGGGCGTCAACTATGGCGGCAACAAAACCCGTTTCCTTGCACCTGTCCGTTCCGGCAAGCGGGTGCGCGGCCATTTCAAGCTGCTTGAGCTGGTCGAAAAGCGTCCCGGCCAATGGCAGCAGACGCTCGAATTCACGGTCGAGATTGAAGGCGAGGACAAGCCCGCCCTTCAGGCCGAATGGATCAGCCAGTTTTTCGTATAATCTTCTATTCAAGGAACCACTCCCATGCGTGATGCAGTTATCGTTTCCACCGCCCGTACCGCCATTGGCAAAGCCTATCGCGGCGGGTTCAACGCAACCACCGGCCCGACCCTGGGCAGCTATTCACTGAAGGCCGCGGTCGAACGCGCTGGCATCGAAGGCGGCGAAGTTGACGACGTCCTGTGGGGCGCCGCGTTGCAGCAGGGCACACAGGCAGGCAACCTTGCGCGTCAGGTGGCGCTGCGGGCCGGACTGCCGATCTCGGTATCGGGCATGACCATGGACCGCCAATGCTCGTCGGGCCTGATGTCCATCGCCACGGCCGCCAAGCAGATCATCGTCGACAATGTCGACATCATGGCCGCCGGTGGTCAGGAATCGATCAGCCTTGTGCAGACCAAAGAAATGCGGGTGCAGCCCGACCGTGAACTGATCGAAATGCACAACGCCATTTATATGCCGATGCTGCAGACCGCTGAAGTGGTTGCCAAGCGCTATAATATCAGCCGCGATGCCATGGACGAATATGCCCTCCAGTCGCAGCAGCGCACCGCCGCCGCACAAGCCGCCGGCTATTTCGATGCTGAAATTGTTCCCGTCACCACCACCATGAATGTGACGAACAAGGAAACCGGCGAAGTGACCCAGAAAGAAGTCACCATTGCCAAGGACGAAGGCAACCGCGCCGACACCCAGTTGGCCGGACTCCAAGCGCTCCAGCCCGTGCTTGGCCCGGACATGACGATCACCGCCGGCAATGCCAGCCAGTTGTCCGACGGATCGTCGGCAAGCGTGCTGATGGAAGCCAAGGTTGCCGAAAAGAAGGGCCTCAATCCGCTGGGCCGCTATGTCGGCATGGCCGTCGCCGGCACCGAGCCCGACGAAATGGGCATTGGTCCGGTTTTTGCCATCCCGAAATTGCTGCAGCGTTTCGGCCTGAAAATGGACGATATCGGCATCTGGGAACTGAACGAAGCTTTCGCCGTGCAGGTGCTCTATTGCCGCGACAAGCTGGGCATCCCCAATGAACTGCTGAACGTTAACGGCGGCTCGATCTCCATCGGCCACCCCTATGGCATGACCGGCGCGCGCTGCACCGGCCACGCCCTGATCGAAGGCAAACGCCGCGGTGCCAAATATGGCGTCGTCACCATGTGCGTCGGCGGCGGCATGGGCGCAGCAGGGCTGTTTGAAATCTTTTAAGGCGCAATGTGGAGGCGGGCCTGTTTGGGCCTGTCTCCTCCTCCGCTTTGGCGATCAATATGGAATAGGGTCTTGATTTATAAGGCAACTTCCTAAATTAGCCAAAATACAGTCTGGAAGTCATTCCATTTCTTTCTAGAACCCGGTCGCTGTAACGGCCGGGTTCAACCTTTTTTGGGACTGCCTGTTTGGAACGTAGTCACCAGGGTGACGGTCGTTTCGAGTTTCAAGGGCTCCGGGCGGTATAAGCGGATGTCCGATGACCGCCCCCTCTCCCAACGGGAGAGGGGGTCAGGGTGACGGAACCCAAACGCCCTGAGCAGGTTTGCTCTCCTGAAAAGGAGACGAACATGACAAACCATACCGAAATCAAGGAAAAATTCTGGAAGGCGCTGAAGTCCGACCGGACCATGTTTCTGGGCCTTGCCGAGGGCGAAGACGGCCATGCGCGGCCGATGACGGCGCAGCTCGACGATGAAGAGCTGGAAGGTAATCTCTACAGCGGGCCAATCTGGTTTTTCACCTCGACCGAAAACGGGCTTTACCAGAAGATCAACCAGGACGCGCGTGCCATGGCGCATTTCACGTCCAAGGGCCATGATGTGTGGGCGACCGTGCACGGCACGCTGACCACGACACGGGACCCGGTGATCATCGACCGTCTGTGGAACCGCTTTGTTGCGGCCTGGTATGACGGCAAGGACGATCCCAAAATCGCACTCATCCGCCTGGAACCGGAAAGTGCTGAAATCTGGATCGACGCGTCCAGCGTGGTTGCCGGTATCAAGATGCTTCTCGGCATCGACCCCAAGGAAGATTACAAGGACAAGGTTGCCGAAGTCAGCCTATAAAAAGCTTGGCATCGGGGCGACTGTCCCGCCGTCAAAACCGAAATGGTCGGGCCGGTCTTCGGCAAGAAGCGCCGGTCCGTCCAGATCCACCCAGTCCGCCCGTTGCGCGACCAGAAAGGCCGGGCCGACAGCAAGACTGGTGCACAGCATACAGCCGACCATGACCTTAAGCCCGCGTTCCTGCGCGGCGTCCGCAATCTTTAACGCCTCGGTCAGGCCCCCTGCCTTATCAAGCTTAATATTCACCCCGTCATAATAGGGTGCCAGCCGCGCAACATCGGCGGCACTGTGGCAGCTTTCGTCCGCCAGCAACGGCAGGCAAGCCTGCACATCCGCCAGGAGCGCGTCGCGTCCTGCAGCGACCGGCTGTTCGATCATCTCCACACCCAGACCGGCCAGCGCCGCTGCCTCGGCCGCGATATCGAGGTCGCCCCAGCTTTCATTGGCATCGACAATCAGGCGCGCATCCGGTGCACCTGCGCGGACTGCGGCCACGCGGGCGACATCGCCATCCCCTGTCAGTTTTAGTTTCAAAAGGCCGAAGCCGCGGGCGGCGGCCTTGGCGGCGTCCGCCTCCATCACATCCGGTTCGCCGAGCGAGATCGTAAAGGCGGTGACCAGCGGCGCGGGCGCAGCCTCCAGACCGGCATAGCGCCATAAGGGCACGCCTGCCGCCTTGGCCGCCAGATCCCACAGCGCACAGTCGAGCGCATTGCGCGCCGCGCCGGGCGGAAGGAGGTGCTGCACCGCCTCGCGCGCGCCATCCGCGTCCATTGGTTCCAGCTGCGGCAACACGGCCTCGACCTCGGCAAGGCAGCTTTCGGCCGTTTCGCCATTATAATAGATGGCCGTACTCTCGCCTAACCCGAAATGCGCCCCGTCGCTGACGGCGACGACCAGCACATCGACATAGGTCTTGGCCCCGCGCGCGATAATGAATTGCCCTGCAACCGGCCAGCGTTCGACAGCTGCACTTATACGTAGCGCCATGGCCCCACCCCATCTTATCCTCAAGCAGACTGGCCAACTATCGGCGGCAATGCAAGCCGGGTTTCAGTGGGGAAGGTTTTGATTTTTCGTCAAAAGGAAGAAGGGGGGGTATGTATACACCCAACCCCTCAACCGCTATGCGTGGCGATCCAGTCTTCCAGTACGGGCGCAATCCGCTCGCGCCATTTGCTGCCGTTGAAGATGCCATAATGGCCGACTTCGGGTGCCATATGGTATTTTTTGTGGCTGTCGGGCAGGCCGGTTGCGATTTTCAGCGCGGCTTTGGTCTGGCCAAGGCCGCTGATATCGTCGCGCTCCCCTTCGATGGCGAGCAGGGCGATGTCCTTGATGGCGCCGGGGTCGACCAGCTTGCCGCGATAGTTGAATTCGCCCTTGGGCAGCAGGTGGCGCTGGAACACGGTGTCGACCGTCTGCAGGTAGAATTCGGCGGTCATGTCGCACACCGCGCGATATTCGTCGTAAAATTCCTTGTGCCGGTCCGCACTTTCCCCATCCCCTTTGACGAGGTCGGAGAACATGGACCAGTGGCTGATCATATGGTTGCCAAGGTTCATCGACATGAAGCCCGACAATTGCAGGAAGCCCGGATACACCCGGCGCCCCGACCCTTTATAATAGGGGGGCACGGTCGCAATCACATTCTGCACAAACCAGTCGTGCGGACGGCGTGTCGCGTGATCGTTGACGGCGGTGGGCGCTTCGCGGGTGTCGATGGGACCGCCCATCATGGTCAGCGTGCGCGGGCGCAGCGGATGGTCGTTCGCGCTCATGATCGCGGCGGCGGCATAGGCGGGAACCGACGGCTGGCACACGGCTAGCATGTGCGCGCCGCGACCGCCCGCATCGGGACCGATGAATTCGAGCCACTCGATCAGATAGTCGATATAGCTTTCCAGATCGAAGCCACCGCCGGTCAGGGGCACATCGCGCGCATCTTTCCAGTCGGTGATATACACGTCATACACGGGCAGCATCCGCTCCACCGTGCCGCGCAGCAAGGTGGCAAAATGCCCCGACATGGGCGCACAGATGAGCAGACGCGGCTTTTCGGTGCTGCCTTCATAGGTAAAATGCTTGAGCTGGCCGAAGGGCTTGCGCGCTTCGTTGATTTCGGTGACGGGCAGATGCTTTCCGTCAATATCGACAAAATCGAGTCCGAAGGCGGGCTTTCCGCGCGGCATGACCGAATGGGCAAAGACGTCAAGCGCGGAGGCCGCAATGGGGGCAAGGCCGCCATAGCTGAACGGGCCGGTCGCAAAATTGTTCAGGAAATCGGCTTGCTTCTGCGCAATCCAGCCTGCGCCTGCGAGCCAGCTGCGCTGAATATCATAACCGGTGTAAAGCATCAGTACGTCCTTAAAAATATCCGCCGGGCCGTTGCCGGCACCTGCATATCGGGCCCGACATAAGCCTTTATTGTGCATTGCACCATAAAAAACTTAATACTTCCTCCCTCTCCGCAATTGTTTGCCTGTCTGCGCACTGCTAGGCGCTAGGCATGACTGAACAGACCCTTGCGACGGCGAAACCCGCCGAACCTGCCGAAAAAACAGCCCCGGAAACGCCGCAGCCCAGCCGCAAACTGGCGCAGCTGCGGATGGTTGCCCGTTTCGCAAGCCATTATCCCCGCCAGATCCTTTATGCGGCGGTGGCTCTGGCGGTGGCGGCAAGCGCGACGCTGGCGATCCCTGCGGGTTTCCAGCGGATCATCGACAAGGGCTTCATCGCCAATGGCGGCGATATCGACCCCTATTTCCGCTATCTGCTGATGATCGTCGCCGTGCTCGCCGTGGCGACGGCGCTGCGTTTCTATTTTGTGAGCTGGCTGGGTGAGCGCGTGGTTGCCGACATCCGCGTCGCGGTGCAGAAAAACCTCCTCCGCCTCGCGCCGCGCTTTTTTGAAGAAAACCGGCCCGCCGAAATTGCGAGCCGCATGACCGCCGATACCGCTGTCATCGAACAGATTGTCGGCACGACCGTATCGGTTGCCGCACGCAATCTGGTGATCGGCATTGGCGGCATCATCTATCTGTTCACCCTCGCGCCCAAACTGACCGCGGCGCTTCTGATCGGCATTCCGATTGTGGTCCTGCCGATCGTTGTGATCGGCCGGCGGCTGGAAAAGGCGTCGCGTTCCTCGCAGGACCGTGTTGCCGATATCGGTACCATCACCTCGGAAAGCCTGGGCGCGCTGAAGATCGTGCAGGCCTTCGGGCAGGAAGGGCGCGAACATATCCGCTTTTCCGACGCGGTTGAAAACACCTTTGCCGCGGCCAAGCGCCGCATCGGCCTGCGCGCCATGCTGACCGCCATTGTCATCGCCCTGATTTTCAGCGCGATCACCCTGCTGATGTGGGAAGGTGCGCAAGGCGTCGCCGAAGGCACGATTTCGGGCGGCACCATTGCCGCGTTCGTGTTGACAGGCGGGCTCGTTGCCGGTGCGTTCGGGGCTTTGACCGAAGTCTATGGCGATCTGGTCCGCGGTGCAGGGGCCTCGGGCCGTCTGGCCGAGCTGCTGGCGGCAGAGCCCGACATCGCCCCGCCTGCCAAACCCGTCGCCCTGCCCTCGCCCCCGCGCGGACAGCTTGAGTTCCAGAATGTGAACTTCCGCTACCCCACCCGGCCCGAAATATCCGCGCTCGATAATTTCAGCCTGAAGGTCAGCCCCGGCGAAACCGTTGCCGTGGTCGGCCCATCAGGTGCCGGAAAGTCGACGCTGTTCCAGCTGGCGCAGCGTTTCTACGATCCCGAAAGCGGCGCGATCCGCATCGACGGCGTTGCGCTCACCAGCGCGGACCCTGCCGAAATCCGTCTGCGCATGGCCTATGTGCCGCAGGACACGGTCCTGTTCGCCTCCTCCGCGCGCGACAATCTGCGCTATGGCAACTGGCTGGCGGATGACGCGGCCATCTGGCACGCGGCCGAACAGGCGAATGCGGCCAGTTTCCTGCGCGAATTGCCGCAAGGGCTTGATACCTATCTGGGAGAAGGCGGCGCCCGCCTGTCGGGTGGCCAGCGGCAACGCATCGCCATCGCCCGCGCGATCCTGCGTCAGGCACCGATCCTGTTGCTCGACGAGGCGACCAGCGCACTCGACGCCGAAAGCGAACGTCTGGTGCAGGATGCGCTCGACCATCTGATGAAGGACCGTACGACCATCGTCATCGCGCACCGCCTCGCCACCGTGCGTTCCGCCGACCGGATCATCGTGATGGACCAGGGCCGCATTGTCGAAGAAGGCGACCATGTAAAACTGAGCGCCGCGGGTGGCCTATACGCGCGATTGGCGAGTTTGCAGTTCGACGCGTGAGGGGCAAATTTTTGACCTCTCACCTTTAGGGGAGAGGATACGAAGCCTTATTGCTTTAGCAATTAGGCGAAGTTGGAGAGGGGGAGGTCGCGCCCGCACCTCGCCGTTTCTCCCCTCTCCGCTGCGACTAGGCGGCAAGCCGCCAAGTCTCGCTCCTCTCCCCTAAAGGAGAGAGGGGGGGCGAACCCAACAAAACCTCAAAAAGAGGCGCGCAGTCTTTCGATCATCGCGAGCGGCTCGGGGACCGGCATATCGGCGCTGCGCATTTTCTGGCTGAGGCGCTGCAGGCGGAAATAGAGGTCTTCGCTTGCCGCGATCAGGGTGCGGGCTTCTTCGGGGAATCGTTCGACCTGGAACGAGTCGCTGGCCGGCGAATAGCCCAGATCGCGCGCATCGGTCAGGCTGTCATATTGGGAAATTTCGCCCGCAAGAATTGCTTTCTGGTTAAGCAGCCACGCAATGCTGTGCATCAGGCGGGTCGTCACCTTTAACGATTCGCACGAAAAGGCGACGGATACTTCCGGCGAAAGATTGACGGTCATCTGGTCACGGTCAAAATAGGAACGCGCCTCGTCAGCCAGAATCATCGCTTCGGTATAGAGCGATTCCAGCAGTTTCGGGGTGAGTTCGTGATGCAGACTTTCCATCTGCGACCTTATGCCACCGACACTGCGAAATTGTTAGCGCAAATCGGCGCAAAAGCGGGTCACGGGCACAACTGTACCGGGATGAAACGCCTGATAGATAAATGTAAAATGGTTAAAATGGCGAAAAGGCCAATCAGGCAATGATATCCGGCACAAGCTGGTCTTCCAGACGCATGATGCGGTCTTTAAGGATCAGTTTCTTTTTCTTCAGCCGGGCAATCTGCAACTGGTCGACGATCGTCTGCGATGAAAGCGCGCGGATTGCATCGTCAAGGTCGCGATGCTCAACTTTTAACTGTTCAAGCTGCTGCTGGTAACCTTCGTCGTTCATAATCCCCTCTAACCTTATTGGGGTTAACAAGTCATCGTCAAAATAAGACCCATCATCCCAAAGCTACAAATTGGACCGAATTGGGGGAAGACATCGTTAAGCTTTCATGATTTACTCTCGTTCCAAGTCGTCGAGTCTCTTGAAAGGAGAATGAGGTGAACAACAGTCACATGTCCGCATTGCGTTTGAAACATGCCGAACTGGAAGCAAAGCTGGAGCGCGAAACGAACCGCCCGCTGCCCGATACCGGGCTGATACATTCCCTCAAAAAGCAGAAACTCCATTTGAAGGATATGCTCACGCAGGAATCGCTTCCTGCCTGATCCACGGGCTTTTTCCTGGAATAAAATTTGAGCGGGGGTATCGCTTGCGCATCGTGCATCTGCTAGGTGCCGAATAATGGAAAGCGCTACCCGTTCCGCCCGTAACATATTGACCGGCCTGCACGAAGTCATGGCATCCAAAAACCATGCACAGGGCAAGCTGAACCATGTCGTCAATATCATTGGCGAAGCGCTGACAAGCGAGGTTTGCTCGATCTATCTGCTGCGCGACGGTGCGCTGGAACTGTTCGCCACACGCGGTCTGAACGAGGCCGCCGTGCATGTCACCCGTCTGGGCCTGGGCGAAGGTCTGGTTGGAACCATTGCCGAAAATGTCGAGACGCTGAACCTCGACGAGGCCGCCGCGCACCCCAATTTCCGCTATGTCCCGGAAACAGGCGAAGAACGCTTTCACAGCTTTGCAGGGGTCCCCATCGTCCGGTCCGAACGCGCCGTCGGCGTGCTTGCCGTTCAGCATGTCGAACCCCGCAAATATGAAGAGGTCGAGATTGAGGCGTTGCAGACCGTGGCGATGGTCCTGTCCGAACTGATCGCCAATGCCGACCTGATTGACGATCCCGAAGTGGGTTCGGGCATCGAAACCGGCACGATCGTGCTGACCGGCCTGCCGCTGGTCAAAGGGGCCGCCGCCGGTGTCGCCATTTTCCACCAGCCCAATGTCCGCATCGAACACACCGTCGCCGAAGATATCGAGGCCGAACGCCAGCGCGTCTATTCCGCATTCGACAAGATGCGCGAACAGATTGACCGCATGGCGAGCCAGATCGATTTCGGCACCGGCGGCGAACATGAGGAGGTCATCGCGACCTACAAGATGTTCGCCTATGACGAGGGCTGGAGCCGCCGCATCAACGAAGCCATCGACAGCGGCCTGACCGCCGAAGCCGCGATCGAACGGGTGCAGCAGCGCACCCGGATGCGGATGCGGCAGATTGACGATCCGTTGCTCGCCGACCGGATGCACGATCTGGAGGATCTGTCGAACCGGTTGCTGCGCATCGTGTCGGGACAGATGAGCACGGCGGCGCAGCTCGGCCTTAAAAAGGATTCCATCCTGATTGCGCGCAATCTGGGTCCTGCCGAACTGCTGGAATATGACAAGCGCCGGTTGCGCGGGGTCATTTTGGAAGAAGGATCGCTGACCGCGCATGTCGTCATCGTCGCGCGCGCCATGGGCATACCCGTGCTCGGCCGCGTGCGCGGAATCCGCCATAAGGTCCGCGATGGCGAGATGATCCTTCTCAACGCCGATGAAAAAAGCGTCATCGTACGACCATCGGCCAGCACCGAGGAAAGTTTCCAGCACCAGCTGGTCGACCGGCAGAAAAAGAAAGCCCGCTATGCCGCGATGCGCGACGATCCGGCGGTCACGAAGGACGGGCTTCCGATCACCCTGATGATCAACGCAGGGTTGCGCGACGATATGTCGGCGCTGGCAACCACCGGGGCGGAGGGTGTCGGCCTGTTCCGCACCGAATTCCAGTTCCTGATTTCCGCCACCCTGCCGCAGCGCGAACGGCAACAGCGTTTCTACCGCGATGTGCTGGACGCCGCGGGCGACAAGCCTGTGATTTTCCGTACGCTGGACATCGGCGGGGACAAGGCCCTGCCCTATCTGAAGGACGAAACCAGCGAGGAAGAAAATCCGGCGCTCGGTTGGCGCGCATTGCGGCTGTCGCTTGACCATGCAGGGTTGATGAAAACACAGGCCCGCGCCCTGATCGAGGCGTCCGCCGGGCGCACGCTGAACGTCATGTTCCCGATGGTGTCCGAACCCTGGGAATTTGATGCGGCCAAGGCCATTTTCGAAGGGCAGATCGAATTTCTGGGCAAGCTGAAAAAGCAGTTGCCGAGCAAGGTGCGCTATGGCGCGATGCTGGAGGTTCCGGCACTTGCCGAGACGCTTGATGTCCTGCTGCCCAAAATCCAGTTCCTGTCCATCGGCACCAATGATCTGACGCAATTCCTGTTCGCCGCCGACCGTGCCGACCCCCGTCTGGCCGAGCGTTATGACTGGCTGAGCCCTGCGATCCTGCGCTTTATAAAGCGTGTGGTCGACGCCACGGAGGGCTATGGCGTGGATGTCGCCGTGTGCGGCGAAATGGGCGGACGCAGTCTGGAGGCGCTGGCGCTGATCGGACTGGGTATCCGCCGCCTGTCCATCACGCCCGCCGCCGTGGGTCCGGTGAAGGCCATGATCCGTTCTGCCGAGCATGCGGGCATCCAGGCGAAGATGACCGAGTTGCTCGCTTCACCGCCGCAGAATCTGCGCTCTGCCTTATCCGTCTGGGCTACGGCTCAGGGTATCGAAACCGGCTGAATTTACACCCTTTATCGATTGACTTTCATCGGCACGATGCCATTGTCCGGCATCCGCCCGGAGAGGTGGAGGGAAACGGGCCGTGGAGATTTGCAGTGGGTGACGATTCACCGAGCGAGGAAGAATTTCGTTTTCAAACCGTCGGCGAACAGCTGAAGGCGGAGCGTGAGCGTTTGGGCCTTAGCCTTTCCGACCTCGCTGCAAAGACACGGGTGCCCATGCGGCATCTGGAATCCATTGAAAAATCAGACTTTGCCGCACTGCCCGGCTCTACCTACACACTCGGATTTGCCCGTTCCTATGCGCGCGCGGTCGATATGGACCCTGCGAAGGTCAGCAGCGAATTGCGGACCGAACTCGCCCAGGGTGGGCATGAAGGATATCAGGCACCGCTGCAAAATTACGAACCCGCTGACCCGGCCCGCGTCCCGTCGCGTGCGCTTGCATGGACGGCTGCGGCGATTGGCGTTACGCTGGTTATCGCCTATTTCGTCTGGCGCAGCATGGCATTGGGCAGTGGCGGCGACATTTCGATGCCCGCACCTGCCGCCGAAAAAACGGCATCGGCCGCCACCGCCCCCGCCGCATCCTCCAATGCCGAAGGCCCGGTTGTCCTGACCGCGACCGACAATGTCTGGGTGAAGGTCTATGATGCCGACAACAAGCGGCTCTATGAAAAGGAAATGGTGAGGGGTGACAGCTTCACCGTGCCGCAGGATGCCAACAAGCCGATGATCGTGACGGGACGCCCGCAAGTGCTGACCGTGACCGTAGGCGGCAAGGAAGTTCCGCCGCTTGGTCCGGCGGACAAGACCGTTGCCGACCTTGAGATCAGCGCCAAAGCCCTGCTGGCGCGTACTGCGCCGGAAAGCACGGCGACCGGCACGCCCACGGCGACCACAACCACAAGCAGCAACAGCACTGGCAGCAGTACTGGCACCGGCAACCGAAACAGCGGCGCGACGCGCGAACGCCCCGCCGAACGCCGCGCGCCTGCGTCCAGTCCGCCCGCCGAACGCGTCACCGAAAAGACCGTTGAAAAGGCGGCAGAAGCCCCTGCACCCGCAGCACCGGCGGCGGAGAATAGCGGGAATTAAGGCCGATCCTGCATTATCGGATGCCAATCTTTACATTGCCTGTTGCGTTCGGCCTTTATTGCGTGAATCGGGCAAGCTATAGAAAACTGCTTTGGTCGACATTCTGGAGGGTAGCCCGATGATAATGAGAAACCTGCTGTTAGGCAGTGCCGCCTGTATGATGAGCGTGTCCGCACTGGCGCAGGATGCCAATCTGGACGGCCGCGTCGGCAAGCTCGAAAAGGAAATGCGCGCGGTCCAGAGGCAGGTCTTCCCCAATGGCGCGGGCAAGTTTCTGGAGCCCGAGATCCAGTCCCCGACCGCCCAGAAGCCGGCGACATCCTCCTCCTCGACCGCGACCGCCGACCTGCTGGTGCGTGTCGACGCGCTGGAAACCCAACTGGCCGCGCTGACCGGCCAGTTTGAACAGCATGACAATGCCATGCGGCAGATGGAAGCCCGGCTGAAGGCGGTTGAAGCGCAGTTGAAGGCGCAGGCCGATCAGGCCGCCGCAGGGACCGCTTCGGCAGCGCCTGCTGTCACCACCCCTGCCCCGACGCCCGTCGCCACGGCAGCGGCAGCCAAGCCCAAGCCGGCAACAGCCGCACCGGCGGCCGCCACGACCGCCAAGCCTTCGGCCGCCCGGACGGCCGCTGTGGCTGCGGTGGAAAAGCCTGCGACCGGCGATACTTTTGAAGATGGCTACACCTATGGTTTCCGCCTGTGGGAGGCGAAATTCTATCCCGAAGCGCAGGTGACGCTCGAAGAAACGATCAAGAAGCATCCCAAGCACAAGCGCCTGAGCTACGCCCGCAACCTGCTGGGCCGCGCATGGCTTGACGACAAGAAACCGGCGACCGCGGTCAAGGTATTTTACGACAATTACAAGAGCGAACCGCGCGGCGATCGTGCGCCTGAAAGCCTTTTCTTCCTGGGCTCGGCCCTGACCGATCTCGGCAAGACCGCCGAAGCGTGCGAAGCGTTTAGCGAGCTGGCGAAATCCTATCCGGATGTGGCCACAGGGCGCCTTGCCGACCGGATTGCCGGCGGCAAAACACGGGCCAAGTGCAAATAAGCCAGCCGCCCGAATATCTCGACCGTTTCCGGCGGGCGCTGGACAGCTTCGCGCCGGAACCGGATAGCAAAATCCTTCTGGCCATTTCCGGTGGCCCTGACAGTCTCGCGCTCCTGCTGTTGGCGGCAGAGGCGCGGCCGGGGGCGATTATTGCCGCGACCGTCGACCATGGCCTGCGCCCCGAAGCCGCTGAGGAGGCCGATTTTGTCGCGCAAATCTGCGCCCGTATCGCGGTTCCGCACCTGACCCTGCGGCCCGAAACGGCGATTACCGGCAATCTCCAGTCGCAGGCCCGCGCGGCGCGCTACCGCCTGCTGGAACAGGCCGCCGACGGTCAGGGATGCGCCCTGATCGCGACCGCGCACCATGGCGATGACCAGTTGGAAACGGTCCTGATGCGGCTGGCGCGGGGCAGCGGGATTGACGGCATGGCGGCAATCCGCAGCCGCAATGGCCGCATCATCCGCCCCATGCTCGCCTTTTCCAAGGCGGAGTGCGAGGATATTTGCGCCCGCGCGCGTCTTGACCCGGTACGCGACCCCAGCAACACCAATGTCGAATTTGACCGCGTCGCCATCCGACAGTGGCTCGCGCAGGCACCGCATCCCTTCACAATCGCACGTACCAACCGCACCGCCAGCGCCCTGCACGATGCCTCCGACGCGCTCGCGTGGATGGTGCAGAATTTGGTGCAGGAACGGATAGTGGAGGATGGAGACGCCCTCAGCTGCGATGCGTCGGGCCTGCCCCGCGAACTGAGGCGCCGCCTGCTGCTTGCTTGCATCACACGCCTCGATCCCGCGCTGCAGCCAAGGGGGGAGGCCATCGACCATCTGCTCGCCGAACTGGACGCGGGCCGGACCGCGATGATCGGCAATTTGCTGTGCAGTGGAGGGGATCGCTGGACGGTCGCGCCCGCGCCGCCACGGTCGGCATAGCCCCGCACGAGGCAAAGCACAGGAAAGACCGCTTTTCCGTGCAAAATTTGCGCTTCGTTATATTGTCATTCACGCATTCGCGCTTACATTGCCACCATGTCCCCTCGCACTTCGCGATAGGGTTAAGATAATCAAGGCGTAAATGATGAACGACGAACCGGAGTCCAAAGGTAATCCGCTTTTGCGCAACATGGCCATCTGGTCGGCAATCATTGTCGCCATTTTGCTGGTTGCGTCCGTATTTGGCGGCACTTCGGAACCTGCAAAAGGCATCAGCTATTCGACTTTCCGCGAAAAGGTGGAAGCGGGCGAGGTGAAGTCTGTCGCGATTGCGCCCGAACGGATTACCGGCAAGCTTCAGAATGACGAAACCTTCGTCACCATCCCCATTCCCGCCGACAGTGGCCTCTACCCGCTGCTCGATGAAAAGGGCGTCGATGTACAGGGCAAGGCCGAAGAACAGCCCAGCCTGTTGCTGATCCTGCTCTATCAGGCGCTTCCCTTCCTGCTGATCCTCGGCATTGCCTTCTTCGTTCTGCGCCAGATGCAGAAGGGCGGCGGCGCCGGTGGTGCGATGGGCTTTGGCAAGTCCAAGGCGAAATTGCTGACCGAAAAACATGGCCGCGTCACTTTTGAAGATGTCGCCGGCATCGACGAAGCCCGCGAAGAGCTGCAGGAAATTGTCGAGTTCCTCAAGGACCCGCACAAATTCTCGCGCCTTGGCGGTAAAATCCCCAAGGGCGCGTTGCTCGTCGGTTCGCCCGGCACCGGCAAGACCCTGCTCGCCCGCGCGATTGCCGGTGAGGCAGGTGTGCCCTTCTTCTCCATCTCCGGTTCGGACTTTGTCGAAATGTTCGTCGGCGTCGGCGCAAGCCGCGTGCGCGACATGTTTGAACAGGCCAAGAAAAACGCGCCGTGCATCGTCTTCATCGACGAAATCGACGCCGTGGGCCGCAGCCGTGGCGCAGGCCTTGGCAACCAGAATGACGAGCGCGAGCAGACGCTGAACCAGCTTCTCGTCGAAATGGACGGTTTTGAGGCGAATGAAGGCATCATCATCGTTGCCGCCACCAACCGTCCCGACGTGCTCGACCCCGCCCTGTTGCGTCCCGGCCGTTTCGACCGCCAGGTCGTCGTGCCGCGCCCCGACATTGATGGCCGCGTCAAGATCCTTGAAGTGCACATGAAGAAAGTGCCGCTCGCACCTGATGTCGACGGCCGTGTCATTGCCCGCGGCACCCCCGGCTTTTCCGGTGCGGACCTTGCCAATCTGGTGAACGAAGCCGCCCTGCTCGCCGCACGCCGTGGCAAGCGCCTTGTCGCCATGCAGGAATTTGAGGACGCCAAAGACAAGGTCATGATGGGCACCGAACGCAAGTCGATGGTCATGACCGAAGACGAAAAGAAGATGACCGCCTATCACGAGGCCGGCCACGCCATCGTGTCCATCCACGAACCGGCATCGGACCCGATCCACAAGGCAACCATCATCCCGCGCGGCCGTGCGCTGGGTATGGTGATGCGCCTGCCCGAACGCGACAGCTACAGCTACCACCGCGACAAGATGCACGCCAACCTGTCGGTGGCGATGGGCGGCCGCGTCGCCGAAGAGCTTATCTTCGGATATGACAAGGTGTCGTCGGGCGCGTCGAGCGATATCCAATATGCCACCAGCCTCGCCCGCGACATGGTCACCCAATGGGGCATGTCCGACGAAATGGGTCCGCTGCAATATGAAGAGCGGCAGGACGGCTATCTCGGCTATGGCATGTCGCAACGTTCGGCCATGTCGGACGAAACCGCGAAAAAGATCGACGCCGAAATCCGCAAGCTGGTCGAAGGCGGCCATAAGCGGGCGACCGACTTGCTGAAAAAGCATAACAAGCAGTTGCACTTGCTGGCCAACGCATTGCTGGAGTTCGAAACCCTGTCGGGCGACGAGATCAAGGAATTGCTGGCAACCGGCAAGTTCGAGCGGGACGATGGCAAGATCGCCAAGCCGACAAGCATTCCGCAGATCGGCACCGCCATACCCAAGGCCGGCCGCCGCAAGTCCGGCGTTTCGGGCGAACCTAACCCGCAAGGCGCATAAGCACCGACCGGGGGGGTCCGGCATCATGCCGATCTATTGCGATGAATCAGGCGGTGTCGGCCGGGGTGTCATGACCCTAGCCGGCCTGTCCATCGAAGCGGCGGATGCCGAAAGAACCCTCGCCCGTTTCCGCGAAGTCACCGGCCTGACCGGCGAACTGAAGGGAAGCCGTATCGACCTTGCCGAACGCGCCCTTCTTTTAGAAATCCTCGACGACGCCGACTGGTCCGCCACGGTCGGCATTGCCATCTCCGCGCTCGTCCCTGAACAGGGCAGCGACCGGGGCGACCATGATGTCGCCATTTATGTGCAATTACTCGAAGATGTGATCGGCGCCATGATGCCCGCCACCGACGGCTGCGTCAGCGTTTTCATGGACGATGGCCGCTATGGCCCGGAAACACTCGCGCTGGTGCGCAAGGATATCGCGGCGATCATCGGCCCCTGTGGTCAGGCGCAACTGGAACTCAGCCACCGCCTGCCCGGCCTGCAGATTGCCGATGTCATTGCCAACACATTTTTCAACCGCGCCATGGTCACCGACCGGCAGGCGCGCATGGCCGCCATTGTCGCGCCCTATCTGGAAAGCGGAAAAGTCCGCCTGCGCGTTCTGTCAGGTGACGCCCAGACTGACGATTAGCATCGTGAACAGCATCAGGGCCGTCATGGCGAAGACAAGCAGAAAGCACATACGCCAGAACGCGCCGAAGCGCGACGTTTCATAGGCATGGTGGATTTGCCGGTACATGTGGATCGGCGGATAGAATGCGAGCAATACGCCGCCAAAGGGTTCCGTACCCGGCATGCTGATCAATATCGCGCTGAGGCTGCACAGCAGCATCATGAAGGTAATCGAATAGGTCACGAAAACCGCATGGTCGAACATCTTGAACCGCCGCCGCCAGAAAAAGAGCAGCCAGACAAAGGGCACCGAAATGGGGATCAGCGACCAGCTATATTTATAGGCGTTGGACTGGATCTTGTAGAGCAGCAGTTGCGGGTTCTTCTGCGCCGTTTTGACCGCCTTGTTCAGCGCGCCCGATCCGGGGAAATTGAGGTCGGTGAAATTCCAGTTGGCTTCATCCTCAAACCCGTTTTCCAATCCGCCCGCCGCCGTACGCATCACCCGCGCCGCCATTTTTGCACCACTTAGATCGTCTTCCAGTTTCTTGGTCGGCTGGCCGGCTTTGCGGGCCTTTTCAAGGTCATCCTCCAGACGCGCTATGTCCGCATCGATCTTGCGGCGTTCCGCGAGGAGCTGTTCATTGGCGGCTTCCTTCTCCCGCAATTCCCGGCCCCGCCCGTCTTCAAGACTCTGCAGCCGTTCCCGGTTGCGCGCGATCTTGGCGTCGATGCGCTCGGCATCCGAAGGATCAGCCTTTTTCTCCGCCTCTAACAGGGCAATGGCATCTTCGATTTCTTTGCGGTCCGTCTGATATTCCTTGCGAACCCGTTCAATAGACTGCGGCGCGGTGGCCGACGACCCGCCATCGGGGACCAGCCAGTTGAACGTCGCAAAGGTCAGGAACACCGAAAAGAGGAACAGAGCCAGCGGGGAAACAAATTTGGCCCGCTCGCCATGGACATAGCGGCGCGTCAAATCCCCGGGTTTCCACAACAACATCGGCAATGTACGCCAGATCTTGCCGTCAAAATGCAGCACGCTGTGCAGGATATCATGACCGAATTCATGCAAGGTGCGGTGCACATGGGCCTTTTGCCCGCACATATGGCAATGCGCCCCCATCAGGGTCGCGCCGCAATTCAGGCAGACGCGCTCCGTTGCGCTGCGCCCTTCGCCTGCCTCTGGTTCCACGGCGCGGGCAAGCGCCGCACCTGCGATAATATCTGCTGCCCCGGCCAATTCCCCGCTCATGCGGTCTGTTTATCAGCGCGTTCCGGGAATGCCAAAAAGAAAAGGCCCGGACAATGCCGGGCCTCTTGAACTTTTTTTACGGATGGACCGTCTTACCGGTCGTAATCGCGCTGCATGCCAGCGCCCCGTGCGGGGGCGGCTGCGGTCAGGCGAAGTGCCTCTGCCGACAGGCTGATCGAACCGATTTCATCGGCTTCTTCATCTTCGTCCACCTGCACCTTCTGCAGCGACTGGACCAGACCTTCTTTCAGATGTTCCGGACGGATGGTCTCTTCGGCGATTTCGCGCAGCGCAACGACCGGATTTTTATCGCGGTCGCGGTCCAGAGTCAGTTCTGCACCACCGGAAATTTCGCGTGCGCGCTCAGCCGCCAGCAATACGAGGTCAAAACGGTTGGTGACCTTATCAATACAATCTTCAACGGTAACGCGTGCCATGCTGGCTCCTGATTCTTCACAAATTTCGGAAAAGTAGAGCGCACCTAGGGTTTGCCGGTCAAAATGTCAATGAAAACGGCACGTCCCTTGCCGTGGAGAGGCCGAGGCACTACCTCAGTCGGATGGAGGGCCCTTCCCCAGCCGTGCGATTTCCGGGAACGCCATTTCATGTGGCGGACCATGACCTGCATGTTGTCCATGCCCCTGAAGAGCGGCTGGCGGCGATGCATGCGCTGATATCGGCGGCACAAACAAAGCTGCGCATATTCTTCTACATGTTTGCCGACGATGAAACCGGCCGGGAAATATTGGCAGAACTGGTGGCGGCGGCGCAGCGGGGTGTTGCGGTCCACCTCATCATCGACAGTTTCGGTTCGGGCGATATCAGCGACGCCTTTTTCGATCCGCTGGTGCAGGCGGGCGGCCATTACCATTGTTTCAGCACGCGTAAGGGCCTCGGCTATTTCATCCGCAACCACCAGAAAATGCTGATCGCCGATAATGCCCATGCGCTGATTGGCGGGTTTAATATCACCGACCAGTATTTCGGGCGAAAGGGCGATGAAAGCTGGGAAGATCTGGGTCTGGTCGTTTCGGGACCGGAGGTGGAACATCTTGCGGGCTATTTCGACGAACTCGACAGGCTGTCGCAGGGCGGGAAGGTCCGGTATCTGGGCCTGCGTTCGATCATAAGAAGCTGGCGCCCCGGCATTGGCGAGGTGCAGTGGTTGCTGGGCGGGCCGACAAACCGCATTTCACCCTGGGCGCTGACGCTGAAACGCTCGCTTCAGGTGGGCAAAAGGTTTGACATCGTATCGGCTTATTTCTCCCCGTCCCAGACGATCCTGCGCCGGATTGCGCGGGTGGCAAAGCGGAACAAGGGTTCACGCCTGATCATGGCGGGCAAGACCGACAATGGTGCAACCATTGCCGCGGCGCGCGTCCTGTACCGCTATCTCATCAAACGCCGGACGCACATCTACGAATATCAGACCCGTCCGCTTCATATGAAGCTGATGGTCATCGACGATGCGGTCTATATCGGGTCGGCCAATCTCGATGTGCGCAGCCTGTTCATCAATCTGGAAATCATGTTGCGTGTGAAGGACCATGCGCTGGCGACCCATATGCGGGGGCTGATCGACACGCTGGTCGCACAGTCGGAACAGCAGACCACAGCGCTTCTGTCCCGCCGCGACAGCTGGTGGAGCCGTTTCAAGGGCGGCCTTGCCTATTTCCTCGTGAACTCGGTGGATTATACGGTGGGCCGGCGGATCAAATTCGGGTTGTTGCGGAGCCGGTAGTCTGGGCGTTGGGGACAGTCCCTTTTATCACCCCGCACGCGCCTTCCACTCCGCCTTGCTCTGCCCCCACGCACGCACCGGGATATCCTGAAACGGATCGGGCAGCCGCGTTTCGCCCTGGTCATAGGAGCCCAGCCGTTCTGCGAGCGCCACCGATGCGGTGTTTGCAGGGTCGATGGTGTGGATGACATTGTCCCAGCCCAGCACATCGAACGCATAATCGATGCTCGCCACCGCCGCCTCATGGGCATAGCCTTTGCCGGCAAATTCCTGCGCCACGCCCCAGCCGACCTCGGTACCGGGCCAGCCTTCGGGCATCCACGGGCCTGTGCGGCCAATCCATTGGCCGGTATCGCGCAGGATCATCGAGAACATGGCATAGCCGCGCACCTGCCATGCCCCCACCATGGTGCACAGCATCCGCCAGCTTTCGCCGCGGCCTTTGACACCGCCCAGATGGGTCATGGTCACAGGGTCGGCGCAAAAGGCGGCCCAGCCTTCAAAATCTTCGGCAGATGGCGGGCGCAGGATCATCCGTTCGGTGATCAGAAAAGGTCCGGCGCTCATATCTACTCTCCTGCTCGACAGGCGCGCTCTATGCAGCGCGCATCGGCGGCGCACAAGAAAAAGCGGCACCGCCTGTTGAAAGGCGATGCCGCGATCTTCTGCACCGGGCAGATGGGGAGGGGGAATCCCGGTGCAATCTCTGCGGGGGGTTGCCTCGGTTGAAACAACCCCCTCATGAAGCGTCCTGCTAGTGCGACCCGTAGGACTCTTCTTTAACTTTTAACGGCAGCGCGAACCGCCACGGTCGATTTCACGACCCAGCAATGCGCCACCTGCGGCACCCAATATGGTGCCCAATGTCTTGTCGCCACGTCCGGCAATCTCGTTACCGGCAAGGCCGCCTACGGCACCACCGATCAGAAGACCGGTCGTTCCGTCCTTCTTGCGGCAATAGGCACGACCGTCTTCACCGCGCCATACGCGGGTGTTGCGGCTGACACGCTCGTCACGGCGGCCTTCACGATAGCCACGGTTGTAGGCACGTTCGCGGCGGCCATCAAAGGCGCTGCTTTCGGTCACAGTGGCGTGGGCCGACTGTACCTGGAATTGCGGGGCCGCATGTCCGACGGTAGGAATTGCCAACGTTGCGGCGACCAGTGCGATCATTGTTTTCTTCACATTCATTCTCCTTCGTGAACCTTCCGGATCGTAAACCGGCCAACCTGAACATTGGTTGCACGGCTTTTCGACGAAGAGACGAGACGTGGCCACGAAGCGGCCAGAGGAGATTTTTTCGCGCTTGCACCTGCGGACATGCTGTCCCTAAGATGCGTCATGGCTAATGTTATTGCTTTCCTGTTCGGAACCATCGCCCTTATCCTTGCCATTATCGGCTTCATCCCCCTGCTGGGATGGCTCAACTGGCTGATCATCCTGATTGCCGGTGTCGGTGCCGCCTTCGGCGCCGCTTCGGACAAGAATTCGGGGCGCAATTTCTGCTTTGTCGTCATGGGCATTTGCGCGCTGCGCCTCTGGATGGGCGGCGGCATCATCTAAGCTGCCGCGACCGGGGCGTGATCAGCCCCGATAGACCCAGCCCAATATTTCCCCTGCGTGGAACGGGACAATCGTGGTACCATTGGCATCGACCGTATCGGGCACGGTGGTTTCCCCGCGCTCCAGCGTGATCGTCCCCTCATTCAGCGGCAGGCCGTAAAAGCGCGGGCCATTCTCGCTGGCAAAGGCCTCGAACCGGTCGAGCGCGCCTTCTTCGTCGAACACCGTGACATAGCTTTCCAGCGCATAGGGCGCGTTGAAAATGCCCGCACAGCCGCAGGCGCTTTCCTTGGCCGACTGGGCGTGCGGGGCGCTGTCGGTGCCGAGGAAATATTTCGTGCTGCCCGATGTCGCCGCCTTGCGCAGGGCCAGCCGGTGCACCTCCCGCTTCGCCACGGGCAGGCAATAGGCGTGCGGCCTTATGCCGCCTGTGAACATGGCATTGCGGTTGATGTGCAGATGCTGCGGCGTGATCGTCGCGGCGACATTCGGGCCTGAGACATCGACAAAGGCCGCAGCATCGGCGGTCGTGATATGTTCGAACACGATCTTCAGTTCGGGCAGATTGCGGACAAGCCCGGTCAAGGTGCGCTCGATAAACACCGCCTCCCGGTCGAAAATATCGACATGGCTGTCGGTCACTTCGCCGTGGATCAGCAAGGGCATCCCCACGGACGCCATTTTTTCGAGCGCGGGCATGATGCGGGCGATATCGGTCACGCCATGCGCGCTGCCCGTGGTGGCGTGGGCCGGATACAGCTTGGCGGCAGTAAACACGCCCTCGGCAAAGCCCCGCGCCAGTTCGTCGCCCTCAACATCATCGGTCAGATAGGCGGTCATCAGGGGCGTGAAATCGACGCCCTGCGGAACGGCGGCCCTGATCCGGTCGCGATAGGCGGCGCATCCTTCGACGCTGGTCACCGGCGGCGACAGGTTGGGCATGACAATCGCACGGGCAAATTGCCGGGCGGTAAAGGGGACGACCCCCTTCATCACGGCGTCATCGCGGAAATGGAGGTGCCAGTCATCGGGGCGGCGGATCGTCAAGCTGTCAGTCATCTCTTCCCTTTAGGCGAAGCGGACCCTATCTGTCACCCATGTCCAGCCCCCGTTTGTTCGATCGTGCCGTCCTCCGCCTCTCCCCCACCGAGGAAGGCGAAGATGTGCGCGGATTTCTGCAAGGTCTGGTGACCCAGGATACAAAGGGCCCCCTGCCCGCATGGTCCGGCCTGCTCACCCCGCAGGGCAAGGCCCTGTTCGATTTCATCCTGTGGGACGATGGCGCGGATATCCTGATCGATTGCGAGGCGCGCGAGGCCGAGGCACTGGCGCGGCGGCTCTCCATCTACCGCCTGCGCCGCAAGATCGCGATTGGCGTGGACGAAAGTCTGGGCGTCTTCTGGTCGCCGGACGGCACGGGCGACCCGCGCCACGCCGCACTCGGCCGCCGCTGGATCGCGCCCATCGGGGCCGACGATGTCGACGCAAGCGAAGCCTTCCGCCGCCACCGGCTGGCGCTCGGCATCGCAGAAGGCGTGGCCGAACTCGGCAGCGACCAGACGCTCTGGCTGGAAACCAACGCGGCCGAACTGGGCGGCGTGTCTTTTTCCAAAGGCTGCTATGTGGGTCAGGAAAACACCGCGCGGATGAACTGGCGACAAAAGGTCAACCGCCGTCTGGTGGTTGTCCCGCTGGCCGACGCCGACCCCAAAAGGCAGCGTGTGGCCTATCCCGAACTCGGCCTGTCGGTCGAATTACGGCGGGTGGAGGATATGGCGGGGCTGGCTTTGCCGGAGTGGTTGGGGGGTGCTTTGGACCCGGGCGAGGTGTGATTTTTTGGGTGCGGAATTTTTTTCGTTAGAAGGAAGAAGAGAAAAAGCCGCAACCTCGAAGGCACAAACCCTAATCCAGCAACTCCAGCTTCACCCTAGCCGTCCCGCTCCGGTGCATGCCGATCTCGCGCGCTGCGGCGTAGCTTATGTCGATAATCCGCCCTTTGCCCCAGGGCCCGCGGTCGTTGATACGGACGATGACTTCCTTGCCATTGGCCAGATTGGTGACGACCACGCGGCTGTCAAAGGCGAGCGAGCGGTGCGCGGCGGTGAAGCCTGCGGGGTCGAAACGCTCCCCGCTTGCGGTGCGGCTGCCGGCGAATTCATTGCTGTAATAGCTGGCCATACCATCGCCGACATGACGCCTGATGTCCCCCGCCTGCGCCAGAACCGGCAACAAAGCGAGCGCCAGCAACGGCGTGCGAAATCGTGCTTTCATGGACCCCTCCATCGATTCGTCCAATTTACGCCCAAAGCCCCAAACCCGCCAATCCGCCTATCGATATGGCGCGCCAATATTAGGCCGAGGTGAATTGGGGAAATTGCCCGGTGGACGTCCATCCTGTCAGATGCTATACATGTATAGCAAAGGAAATTATGATGTTGGCAATACGGCTAGATGCCGATCTGGAAAGGCGGCTTACCGAGCTGGCCGCGAAAACCGGTCGCACAAAGACCTTCTATGCGCGTGCGGCGATTGAGGCGCATCTTGAGGAATTGGAAGACTATTTCCTCGCCGAAGAGCGTGTCGCCAACTTCCGGCCGGAAAAGTCTGTTTCGCTGGAATCCCTGAAAGCTGAACTGGACAGGAATGTTTGAGTGCCATCTGCCAAATGGACGGTGGCATTTGATCCGGCTGCTGCAAAAGAACTGAAAAAGTTGGGGCGCGAACCTGCGCGTCGCATAATCGACATCCTTGAAACGCGTATCGCAACATTGGATGATCCGCGTGACTTGGGCAAACCCCTTCTTGGCGAATGGAGCGGATACTGGCGTTGGAGGGTCGGTGATTACCGCATCATTGCGCGTATAGAAGACGAACGCATTGTCATATTCGTGGTGCGCGTGGCGCATCGGCGGGAAGTATATTAAATTTCCCGTCTATCTGCGACACACGCACCAACAATCATCTCATCAAACGTCCAGATTGGCCACGTTCAGCGCATTTTCCACGATGAAGTCGCGCCGTGGTTCGACCACTTCACCCATTAATTTGGTAAAGATGTCGTCGGCCACGTCGGCTTGGTCGATTTCGACCTTGAGCAGGCTGCGATGGTTGGGATCGAGCGTTGTTTCCCAAAGCTGTTCGGCATTCATCTCGCCCAGACCTTTGTAGCGCGAGATCGACAGGCCTTTGCGGCCTGCGGCGAGCACGGCGTCCAGCAGTTCGGACGGGCGGGTGATGGCGCCCTTGTTGCCGATGCCTGCTGCGGGCGTCACGGCGCGTTGTGCCTGATCGCCGACGGCAACGATATCGTCGCCATCGCTATCCGTTTCGCTGTCCGGCTCGGCCTCCACCACGGCGGCGTCGCCTGCTTTGACCAGACGTGCCGGCACTTCGTAGCTTGCGCTTTCCTCACTTGCCAGCTTGTGCAGCTTGCGCGCTTCGGCAGACAGAAGGAAGGCCGCCTCGATAATGTGGTGGTCGGTCACGCCGCGCCACAGCCGTTCGAAATGATAGCCGCCATCTTCGGCCACGCGTCCGGTCCATTTGCCCTCGACATCCTGCGCGCCCATCCAGGCGGCGGCCTTGGCAACGGCGGCACTGCGGTCGCTGGCATCGGGGTCGAGCGCACCGGTCAGGGCCATCGCCTCGACAATGGTGGGATCATAACGACGCGGGACAAATGCCATCAGGCTGCGCATCCGGCGGGCATGGTCGACCAGTGCGCCGAGATCCGCCCCGGCACGTTGTCCGCCCGGGCCTTCCAGAACAAGGCCGTTCAGCCCGACCTCGACCAGATGGTCGTCCAGCGCGCGGTCGTCCTTCACATAGATTTCGCTGCGCCCCTTGGCGACCTTGTACAGCGGTGGCTGCGCAATGAAGAGATGGCCGTTTTCGATAATCTCCGGCATCTGGCGGTAGAAAAAGGTCAGCAACAGGGTGCGGATATGGCTGCCGTCGACGTCAGCGTCGGTCATGATGACGATCTTGTGGTAGCGCAGTTTTTCAATGTTGAAATCCTCACGCCCGATGCCGGTGCCCATCGCCTGGATGAGTGTGCCGACTTCCTTGGAAGACAGCATCCGGTCGAAACGCGCGCGTTCGACGTTCAGAATCTTACCCTTTAACGGCAATATCGCCTGATAATGCCGGTCGCGTCCCTGCTTGGCCGAACCGCCTGCGGAGTCCCCCTCGACCAGAAACAGTTCCGATTTTGCCGGGTCCTTTTCCTGACAATCGGCCAGCTTGCCGGGCAAGGACGCCACGCTCATCACCGATTTGCGGCTGGCCTCGCGGGCCTTGCGCGCGGCTTCGCGCGCGGCGGCGGCGTCGATGACCTTCTGGATCACGGTGCGCGCATGGCCGGGATTTTCCTCCAGCCATTCGCTCATCCGGTCGGCCATCAGGCTTTCCAGAGGCTGGCGCACTTCGGACGACACCAGCTTGTCCTTGGTCTGGCTCGAAAATTTGGGGTCGGGCAATTTGACCGAGACAATGGCGGTCAAACCTTCGCGCATATCGTCCCCGGTCAGGGTGACTTTCTCTTTCTTCAGCACGCCCGATTTTTCGGCATAATTGTTGAGCGTACGGGTCAGTGCGGAACGGAAAGCCGCCAAATGCGTACCGCCGTCGCGCTGCGGGATGTTATTGGTGAAGCACAGCACATTTTCATAATAGCTGTCATTCCATTCCAGCGCGACGTCGATGCCGATGCCGTCGCGGTTGGACGAAATGGCAATGGGATCGGCCAGAAGCGCCGTCTTGTTCCGGTCCAGATATTTGACGAATGCCGCAATGCCGCCTTCGTAATACAGGTCATGCTCCTTGATTTCCTCATGCCGCTTGTCGCGCAGCACGATGCGCACGCCGGAATTGAGGAAAGCAAGCTCGCGGTAGCGGTGCTCCAGCTTGTCAAAGTCGAATTCAAGGACATTTTTGAACGTCTCGCCCGACGCCATGAAGGTTACGCGCGTCCCCTTCTTGCCTTCCGGCGCATCGCCCATCACCTTTAGCGGGGCAACGGCGTCGCCATGTTCGAAACGCATCCAATGCTCTTTCCCATCCCGCCAGATGGTGAGTTCGAGAAATTCGGACAGCGCATTCACAACCGAAACGCCCACACCGTGCAGACCGCCCGACACCTTATAGGCATTGTCGTCGGATGTGTTTTCAAACTTACCGCCGGCGTGCAGCTGGGTCATGATAACCTCGGCCGCCGACACGCCCTCTTCCTTGTGCATCCCGGTGGGAATACCGCGGCCATTGTCCTCCACGCTGACCGACCCATCGGGGTTGAGTTCGATCAGAACCAGATCGCAATGCCCGGCCAGCGCCTCGTCAATCGCATTGTCCGACACCTCGAACACCATATGGTGCAGACCCGACCCGTCGTCGGTGTCACCAATATACATGCCCGGCCGCTTACGCACGGCATCAAGCCCTTTCAGCACCTTGATGCTGTCAGCGCCATATTCATTCTGGTTGGGGGAAGCGGCGCTATCGCCGGTACGTTCTTCAGGAGTATCTTGCATCGCAGCACTATAGGGCATGCGGCACCAAAACCCAAGCTAATGCGACCGTTTTCCACATCTATTTGACGTTTAAAATCAGGTGGTTGGCATATCGCGAATGTTGTGCCAGTTATTTCGCTAGAAGAATGAAGAAAAAGAAGAAAAAAGGGTTGGAATATGGGTGGCAATCCGCACGAGCGGCTATTCACCATCGCCTATGATGCAGGTCTTCAGGTACATAAGGAACTTGGACCCGGATTGATGGAATCGGTATACGAAACCATCCTTGCGAACAGGCTGGCGCGCGCGGGACACAAGGTCGAACGACAAAAGCCGATAACAATCGTGGTTGATGGCATTACTCTTCCCGATGCGTATCGGGTGGATTTGTTGATTGACGGCAGTCTCGTGGTCGAATTGAAAGCGCTGGAAAAAATTGCAAATCTGCACATCCGCCAAACATTGACTTATGTGCGATTACTCAATCAGCCGCTGGGAATATTAATGAATTTCGGCAACGAAACTTTCGCTGAGAGCACGCGGCGGATCATGAATAACCACTTCATGGGACGCTGATAACGATTTTTTTGCAGCCCCCGGGTGCAATTTATTTCAATAAAAGAAAAAAGAGGAAGAAGAAGAAGATAGAGAGACGCAGATTATGGAATCTATAATGTTGGGGTAGCGCGAACCAGCTTTTTTCCTTTTTATTCCTTCTTTCTTCTATCCAAAAAACTGGCACTACCCCAGAATTTTTCCTTCTTCCTTCTGACGAAAAAACTGGCACAACCAGACATCCGAAAAACAGCAAGGCATCCAATGACCTTTGATCCGCAGGCCGAACTTGAAAAACCCTTTGGCTCTTACCCCGATCTGATTGCCCATTGGGGGCAGGACCGGCCGGGGCGGGTTGCGCTTGATGACGGGCGGGAGAGTTTGACCTGGGGGGAGGTGTCGGCGCTGGTCGACCGGATGGCGGCGCAGTTGCAACGGGACGGATTGCAAAAGGGGCAGGCGGTTGCGATTCTGGGGACGACCTCGGTCCGTTATGCCCTCGCCTATCTGGCGGCGGTGCGGGCGGGTGGCTGTGCGGCGCCGCTTACAACCTCTGCCGCGCCGGGACAGCTAAACGCCATGATGCGCGACAGCGGCGCGATGCATCTGTTCATCGACGCGCCCAAGCGCGCCGATCTGACCGGGGAAGATCTGCCGTCGCTCAAAACCATCATGCTGGATGCCCCGTTGCCGGATGCGCCCGATATCTTTGGCTGGATGGCAGAGGAAGGCGCGGTGCCGGCGGATAGGGGCTGCACCGCCAGCGACCCGTTCAACATCATCTATTCCAGCGGCACGACCGGCACGCCCAAGGGCATTGTCCATTCGCGCGGGATGCGCTGGAAACATGCCGCCGTCGGGCCCAATGCGGGCTATGGCGAGCCGGAGCAGAAATCGCTGATCTCCACCCCGCTTTATTCGAACACGACGCTCGCGCTCGTCATGCCGACGCTCGCTTATGGCGGCAGCCTCTTCATGATGCCCAAATTCGACGCCGCCCGCTATCTGGAGATTGCGGCGGGGGAACGGATTACGCACACCATGCTGGTGCCCGTGCAGTATAAGCGCCTGATGGAATTTGACGGGTTCGACAGCTTTGACCTGTCGGCCTTCCAGATCAAATATTGCACCAGCGCGCCCTTTTCCGCCGCATTGAAGGCCGAGGTGGTCCGCCGCTGGCCAGGCGCGCTGATCGAGATTTATTCGATGACCGAGGGCGGCGTGGTCTGCCTTTTGCACGCGCATAAATATCCCGACAAGCTGCATACCGTGGGCCAGCCCGCACCGGGCAGCGAGGTGTTCACCATCGACGAGGATGGCAACCGCCTGCCGCCGGGAAGCATTGGCGAACTGGTCGGACGGTCGCCGACGATGATGTCCGGATACCAGAACCAGCCGGAAAAAACGCAGGAAGCAAGCTGGTACGACGAAGAAGGTGGCCGTTGGCAGCGGATGGGCGATATTGGCCGGGTCGATGAGGACGGCTTTGTCGAGCTGGTCGGCCGGGCCAAGGACATGATCATTTCGGGCGGGTTCAACATCTATCCCGTCGATCTGGAGGCGGTGCTGTTGCAGCATCCCGATGTGGAGGAAGCCGCCGTGATCGGCATGCCGAGCGAGCAATGGGGCGAAACGCCCGTCGGCTTTGTCACCCCGGCAAAGGGCGCCACGCTCGACACCGGCGCCGTGCTGGCCGCGACCAATGCGCAGCTTGGCAAAACGCAGCGCCTGTCCGCCCTTTACGAAATTGCCGAAATGCCGCGCAGCCATATCGGCAAGCTGCTGAAAACCGACCTGCGCGATCTGGCGGCGGAGAAGCAGCGTGCATGATGAATTCGGACCCAATCTGACGGTTGTCATCTCGGTCCTTCAGACCGCATTGACCCCGGCATTCCTGCTGGTCGCGGTGGGCAGCCTGCTGAATGTCCTGACGGGCCGGCTTTCCCGCATTGTCGACCGCAGCCGCGATTTGCAGCAACTGCACGGCGTTACCGAAGGCGCCGCGCATCAGCGGGTGGTGAGCGAACTGCGTATCATCGAACGGCGGATGCAGGTTGTCGGGTCATCTATCCTGTTCGCCGTGCTGTCCGCGATCACCGTATGCATCATGATCGCGCTGCTGTTCCTGATGGGGCTGACACAATTTTCAGCGCCGTGGATCGCCGTGTCGGTCTTCATGCTCTCGCTGGCGCTGCTGGCGACCTGCCTGCTGCAATTTGTGCGCGAAATCCGGCTGGCGACGCATGCGATCCATGTGCCGCAGGAATATCTGGAGCTGCCGGAAAAGGGGTGAAGGGACTTCCCCCTACCCCTTATTCTTCGCCACCCGCGCGACCACTTCGTCGCGGATGGTGGGGGTTACGAACTTGCCGATCTCTCCGCCATATAGCGCGATTTCCTTGACGAGGCGCGAGGCGATGGGCTGCAGGGCGACATCGGCCATCAGGAACACGGTGTCGACGCGGTTGTTGAGTTGCCGGTTCATACCGGTGAGCTGATATTCATATTCGAAATCGGTCACGCCGCGAATGCCGCGGATGACCGTGGATGCGCCCACCGATTCCGCAAAATCCATCAGCAGCGAATTGAAACCCACAACGCGGATCGTGGCATCGCCGATGCTCGCCACCTCGCGTTCGACCATCGCGATGCGTTCATCGTCGGAAAACATCGGCGACTTGGCGGCGTTGGTGGTGACGCCAATGACCAGCTCGTCCACCAGCTTCGCGCCGCGGCGGATAATGTCCATATGGCCCAGCGTGATGGGGTCAAAAGTGCCGGGATAAACGCCGATGCGATGGGTCATTAACGGTCCCTCTCCGTAATATAATTGGCAATGGCGCGCAACAGGTCGGCTTCGCTGCCATAGCTTGCCAGATGCTCATTCGCCTGTGCAACCAGCATGGCCGCCTGCTGCTTGGCGCGGTCGAGGCCCATGAGCGAAACAAAGGTCCCCTTGCCCGCATCGGCATCCTTTTGCAGCGCCTTTCCGGCGAGTTCGGGATCACCTTCCACGTCCAATATGTCGTCGGCAATCTGGAAGGCGAGGCCGATATCGCGGGCATAGCCTTTCAAGTGCGCGCGGCCTTCGGGCGGAATATGGCCGAGGATCGCGCCCATCTCCACACTCGCGGCGATCAGGGCGCCTGTTTTCAGCGCCTGCAACCGCGTCACCGTCGGCAGGTCAAAGCTCTTCTTTTCCGCCTCCAGATCCATCATCTGCCCGCCCGCCATGCCGTCAGGACCGCTTGCAAGGGCAAGGGTCGCGATCAGCTCGCTGCGGATGAAGGGGTCGGTGTGGGTGCGCGAGCTTGCGAGGATTTCAAAGGCCAGCGCATGCAGGGAATCGCCGGCCAGCACGGCGGTCGCCTCGCCAAAGGCGCGGTGCACGGTGGGCTTGCCCCGGCGCATGTCGTCATCGTCCATGCACGGCAGATCATCATGGATCAGCGAATAGACATGGATCGCCTCCACCGCCGTCCCCACGCGCAGAGCGACATCGCGGTCGACATGGAACAAAGCGGCGGTCGCGGTGACCAGCAAGGGCCGCAATCTTTTGCCCCCGCCAATCGCGGCATGGCGCATCGCGGCATAAAGCGGGTCGCGCGCATCGCCAGGCAGCGCGAGCAGCCGGTCAAATTCGGCGTCTACATCCGCAGCAATCTGGCTGAGCGCGTCGTGCAACATATCCGGTCAGCCGGCGTCGAAGGGCGTGGTGCCGGCGGGCGTGCCATCGGGCCCCAGCGTGATCGCCTCAATCCGCGCCTTTGCCGCGTCCAGCCGCTGCTGGCACAGCGCGCGCAACTGGTTGCCGCGTTCGTAGAGCGCAATCGATTCGTCGAGCGGCGCTTCCCCGCTTTCCAGCTTGTGGACGATATCCTCAAGCGCACGCAGCGCCTGTTCGAAATTCAGTTCGGGTGCTTCGGAAGACATCCTTCTGCAATGGCGCTCCCTGTTGTTCGGGTCAAGCTTTTCGGGCATTTGCAAAATTCTTTGGCCGACGCATATTTTCGCTTTTCAATGGCGGAAGGCTGCGGCAAACGGGCCGCCTTATGAAAACACCTCTCCTCATTCTCGCCCCGTTGTCCATGCTGGCGTTAGCGGCATGCAACCAAACCGAAACCCCTGCCGCCGGTGAAGCCGACGCAGCCAAAACCACTGCAGCCGCAGAAGAAATCGAAATGCCGCCCGCAATCACCGCATCCGGCACCTATCGCTGTGCCGACAACACCATCCTTTATGTCGACTTCCTCGGCGCGAATGAAGCCGCCGACATCCGCGTCGGCGACAAGGCCGCGACCGCTGTCCGCGTCACCGCCCCTGCCCCCGAAGCGCCCGCCGCCGACGCCGCAGCAACCGACGCCGCGAAGCCCGCTGCCGAAGCGGCCCCTGCTGGCCCGCTAAAGTCCGCCGACGGCGAAAGCACGCTTTCGGGCGCTGGCAAGGAAATCAAGGTCAAGCTCGCCGGAAAAGGCGAACAGACCTGCAAAGGCAGCTAAGCGCTTTTAACAAGATCCACACAACCACGGGGTCGTTCCAACCGGAACGGCCCCTTTTTTATGGGTTGAGGCTATACGGGTGACGGTATTTACAAAAGGAAGGTGGGCAGAGCCCCCTTAAACCCCGGCCTTCAACAGCCAGTCGTGGAAAATCTTCACCGCGCGCTGGCGCAGGGCGCGGGGGCGGCAGACGAACCAGTAGCTGTAGGGGCTTTCCACCTCTTTATCGAACAGCCGGGTCAGGCGCGGGTCGCGGGCGTCGGAAAAGTGGCTGCCATGCATGATGGCAACGCCAAGTCCGTTGGCCGCAGCCTCCAGCATCAAGGGACCACTGTCGATATGGTCGATGGCCAGCGGTTTCAGGCGGGGTTCGCCCATCGCCTCGCGCCAGGCGTCGAATATCATCGGCATGTCGCTATGGACCATGACCGTATGCTTGGTGAGGTCGGACGGGGTTTTGATATCCTGCTCTTTCGCCCATTCTTCCGAAGCGATGGCGTAGACGACATTGCTGTCCAGACGGACGCTGTACAATTTGGGATCAACCTCCGCCGCAATGATGATCGCCGCGTCCACCACATCGCCCAGCAGATTTTCGGCATGGCCCGAGGTATCGACATCGATATGCAATTTGGGAAATGCCTTGCGCAGGGCGGGCAGTTTCGGAATCAGGCGCTGCGTCCCGAACAGCGGCAGCACACCCAGCCGCAGGCGGTATTCACCGCCACGCCCCGCCAGTTCCTCAACCGCCTCGGCCATCGCGTCCATCGCGGGTTCGATCGCGGCCAGCAGGGCTTCACCATCGGCGTTGATGACCATCGCCTGCGCGCGCCGGTCAAAAAGCGGCTTGCCGATGAAATCCTCCAGACCCTTGATCCGGCGGCTGAGTGCAGGGGGCGACAGGGCAAGCTCGCTCGCCGCCGCCTTGGCCGAGCCAAGCTTGGCCACGCGCAAAAATGCTTCCAATGAGCGCAGGGGAGGTAAACGACGCATCACATACTCCTAGGGTCCTGACCCTATTCATTTGTCGCGGTGCAACAAATACGGGTTTTTCATCGCATCCGCCGGAACGGCACGAATTTCATTGCAAAATGACTATTTGATAGTTGCAGAATATGCAACAGTAATTGCGTTGTTCGCACTTGCACAAAAATAAGGTGAGGCGCATATCGGACATGCCTTATAGGCATCCTCTCCTAAAGACTTTTTCAGGGTCGGCTTCGGTCGGCCCTTTTTTTTGCGCTGCAACAGGGCACGGTCAGGCCGGCAGGGTGAGCGTCCGGCGACCCCAGAGGATCAAAAACAGCAAGGCCGCACCGATCAGCAAAAAGGTGGCAGGTTCCCATATGCTGAACAGCGCCACACCCACCGCAGGGGCGAATATATAGGCCGCGCCGTTGATCGAGGCGATCTTCCCCGCGACATCGCCCTGTTCGTGCCGCTGCACCGCGAGCGAGGCGCCTGCGGTAAAACCGGGGCGGAACAGCCCGAAACCGAGCGAGGCAATCGCAAAGCCGGTACTGATACCGTAAAAATCATGGCTGACGCCGGTCAGCACCACGCCAATCAGCGCGAGGACCGATCCCAGCAGCACCGAACTGCGCGCGGCGAGAGACAGCATGGGGATCAGGCCCCATTGCGCCAATAATGTTGCCATCGCCCCGATCAGCATCACCGATCCGCTGGCCTGTACCGCTTCCCACGGTTTATCGTGCAGGCCGAGCCGGTCGCGCACCAGAAAACCGACGACACCCAGCAATATTGCCTGCGCATGGCCACCAATCAGACCCGCCAGCAGCCAGGACAGCATCCGCTCGTCGCGCCAGGGAAGGCGAACCTCGTTTGTGGGCAGCGTCGAATCCAGTGCCTGCCCGTCTTCCTGTTCCGCGTCGGGTGCGTTCATCGACCCTGCATTGGGATAGGCCGCAACCGAACCGCGCGCCGCGAATTTGGGGGTATCGTTGGGCAATTGCACATGCAGCGCAATCAGCACGGCAACACCGAAGACCGCGAACATGATCAGCGGCCCTGCAAGGCCAAATGGCGGGAAAAGCAGATAATGCGCGACCGCCGGGCCGATGACCGTGCCCACGCCAAAGGAGGACGCAAGCATCGACAAGGCCTTTGTCCGCTCCTCCCGCTCGGTTCGTGCCGCGACATAGGCCTGAACGGCTGGCGGCGCGGCAGAGCCGAATCCGCCGTAAAGACTGCGGAACAGGGCAAAAAGGATAAAGGTCGCAACAGGACCGATCCAGCCGGCCAGCCCCATCCACAGCACAAGGCCGCATAATCCCATTGAGGCGACAAAGCCGACGATGCCGACACTCATCAACTGTTTCCGGCCGCGCCGGTCGGACAAACGCGCCCATTTGGGGGCGGTAATGACCCAGAGCAGCGCGGACCAGCTAAAGGCAAGGCTGACCCAGACATCGGGCATGTCGAGTTCGCTGGCGATGGCGGGCAGCGCCGATTGCATCGCTGTATTTCCGGCGGCAGCAACCAGCATTACCAGAAACAGCACGATCACGCGGCTACCCGGAATGGCGGGGACCGCGCTCATGGCTTTACCCAGTCATAGCTGCGCACGACTTCGGCGACGTGCAGGCTGTAATGCGTGTACCAGCGGTCCCGTCCGGCATCACGGATGGCGGCATGGTCGGGATGGTCGCGCCACGCCTTTGCATCGGTGTCGCTGGCCCAGTAACTCACGGTAATGCCAAGGCCATCCGCGCCGCGCACCGACTCCATGCCAAGATAGCCCGGTTGCTCTGCCGCAAGCACGTCCATCGCGTGCGCCGCCTGCGCATAGCCATCCGCATCCGCATCGCTGCGCTGCGCGATAAAAATGACAGAAGTGGAGCCGATGGGAAGCCGTGCCATAACAAGTGCATAGAACCTATTTGCGGAACGGTGCAACCCGCACGGAACATAATCTTGCTTAATGCTGTTGCATAAGCCAGCCTGATTTGCGAGTGCAATGCAACTGTCACAATAGCGTCGCGGAACCCCCTCTATGACCTCATCCACCCTGGCCAAAGCACCGCTGCTGACGCGCGCAAAGACCCGTATCAGCCGCTTTTTTGGTCCCTGGGGCGTGTTTTTCAAAGGTTTTGTGAAGCATCCGGTGATGGTCGGATCGATCATTCCCTCCTCCCAGCGCACGGTCGCCAAGATGCTCGCACCCGTCGACTGGGAAAATACCAAGCTATTTGTCGAATATGGCCCGGGAATCGGCACATTCTGCCAGCCGGTGCTGGACCGCATGCGTCCCGATGCGACCCTGCTGGTGATCGACCTGAATGAGGATTTCATCGTCTATCTGCGCAAGACCATCCGCGACAGCCGCTTTATCGCGGTGCACGGATCGGCCGCCGATGTGAACGAGATTATCGCGCAATTCGGTTTCAAAAATGCCGACTATATCCTGTCCGGCCTGCCTTTTTCGACGCTGCCCAACAATCTGGGCCCGGTGATTGCCGAAAACACCGCCAAGGCACTCCGCCCCGGCGGCGCCTTCCTCGTCTACCAATTCCGCGCCCGCGCCCGCGATTTCATGGAACCCCATTTCCGCAAGATCGACAACGGATTCGAACTTTGGAATGTCCTGCCCTGCCACCTGTTCTGGGGCTGGAAGGAATAGGGCGGCCGGATTTTTGGTTAGGGCTATGAAGCAATTGTTGAAACCGGACTGACCGGACACGACAACATTGCGGACTAATGCTGTGTCCGTTACCTATTTGCAATGAAGCTTATCGGCAAGTCTGGCTTAAACACCGCTTTGGAGGCATGCTATCTGACATTTGCCGCGCCAACCCCTTCTATAATCGAAGGCTGCCCGTGCTGCATTTCAAACCGCGGTGTTGATGTTCTGCTCACTACTCCATTGCGCGAGCTAACCGGCCAGCAATTATGGAAGTATGTGTCAGGCGCGTTCCTCACGATCGGCGGTGAGGAAGACTTCCGTTATTTTCTCCCTCGAATCTTCGACATCTCGGTGCACGACCCTGCTAACGCCAATCATCCCGAAATCGTTATAGGCAAGCTGCAATTGTCTAACTGGCGGAAATGGCCAAAGACTGAGCAGAGTGTAATCGAAGAGTTTTTGAATGTCTGGTTCGATTGGGCAATGGCAAACGACTTGGCAGAGATTGAAGAGGGATGGCTCGGTACGGATACGGAAAGTGTGCTTTGCGGTGCTGCGCGAGCGGGGATACCGCTAAGAAGTTGGTTAGCTCGCTTAGAAGCGCCGTTCGCTTTGCCTGTGCTTTCAGATTTGAAGAAGAGATTTCCGGGTGAACTGTCGGCTTTTTGGGAAGACGCCCCCTCCGGTCTGGCCGAGTTGTCTGCTTTTCTCAATCAGTCGAAAAACTAGCGCCCGCTTCCCACAACAAAGCAGACATTCAAGCAATCATTTCACGCCTTCGATAGCTGCCGTCTGTTTATCGGGTCAACCAAAGGCAGCTTTCCAACGATATGCCATAAAAGCGGACTATCAGGACACGACAACATTGCGGACGTAATCGGCAATGTTATGCTAGTAAGCATGAAGATATTTCGACCATTCGGCGACACTAACAAAGCGTTGCTCTTGATTGGGATTTCGGGAGGTGTAAGTTTTGCGCTTCTTAGCGCACTCATGTTTGCTTTTCGCGCGCAATGCGAGCCAGTCCTTCGTCTCATCTTGGAGCTACTTCCTCGTAAGAGAAGCTTCTACCAATACAATTCTGAAAGCTATTACATTTGGGCGGTTTGTGCTGCTGGGATGTCCCTCATTTGGATTATGCTTATGGTCGTCGCAATCCTCAACAAGCCGCGAGTTGATCGCAGAATTGATAAAAATCTAAAGAGTAAAATAAATCAATCTGCACGAGGTGCGCCGCTCGAACCTCGCTAAATAATATTGCGTAGTAAATTATGATAGAATGCCCGCAAACCACAACATTCCAGACATTACCGTGAGTTTATTGACACACTAAAACCGGACATTCATTCAGGCAAATTAGCAACGCGAGCCACTGTGGTCATCGTTCGACCAATTCCGCACTATCGCTATACCCCCTGACGGCAGCTTGGATTATTTGGGGGCGGCAAGGGGACGGCCTCTTAAAGGAACCGCCCCCGCCTGTCTTCAAATCTCGCGGTCGCCGAACTGGACGAAGTCGACTTCGCCATTGGTTGCGCCGCAGGTGAAATCATCATCCTTGCCGCCGGACAAACGGCCCTCCACCCGCCAGCCTTCGCCGTCGCGGGTGACGTTGCGGATTTCCTCGACGCGCGCGCCGTCGCGTTCGGCGGCGCTGGAGCAGGCCTCTACCGCGCTGGCCACATCATTGCGGCCGGCGGCGTCGGGAATGGTGTCCCGTGTGCTGCTTGGTTCCTCGTCATAGGGTCGGTTGTCAGGATAGTTATCGCTGTCGCGGCGGTTCTTGCTGCCCTTGCTCGCGGCGTCGGCAACAATGGCTATTCCGGCAAGGATTGCGATCCCGGCCAGAATGTCACCGCCATCGACACGGTCGCGATGCCGATAGCGGTGACGTCGGCCCCAGCCATTATATTCGCCGGCCGATTTCAATACGGAAGAACCGCGATCAAGCGACACCGCCGCAAAGGCGGGTGCTGCCGACGTGGCGACGACTGCCGCTGTGCCCACGGCCAGCGCTGATTTCCGAAAATACCCCATATTTGCCTCCTGTTTGGGGGTGCGAAACTCCCCCCTTCATCCGCGCTTAAAGGGTCCAGCCTGTCGCCAGGCTGAACCCCTTTTTGCCTTTAGTTACCGCCAGCGGTCGAGACCGCTATAGTCGATATCGACCACCCGTCCGCGTTCGACATAGCAGGTGAACCGGCCCTTGTCGTATCCGCGTCCGTAACCGCCGCCATAGCCATCCCGGTCATAACGGTCATACCGGTCATAGCCACGGTTGTTGCCGCGCCAGCCGTCCTGCACAACAAGGTTGCCCTTGACGCGGTAGCCATAGCGGGTGCGTTCAATGTCGCGGATCTGCGTCACGTCCGACCGGCTGTAACGGCTGGCCCAGCGCTCGACGCTGTTGACGCACTGGTTCACCGCCGCACGGCCACCGCCGTAACGCGGGCCATAGCCGTAACCGGCGCGGTTATAGTCATAGCGGTCACCGCGGTCATAGCCATAGCGGTCGCGGTCATTGTCCGATGCCGCAATCACCGCAGCAAGTCCGCCGAGCACAACGGCCCCGGCAATGACTTCGCCTGCGCTGATGCCATCGCGATCATAACGGTCGCGGGCCTGTGCGGGGGCGGATACGCTTACCAAAGCTGCAGCAGCAGCCCCGGCGCCTAGCAAGCTTTTGGTTACAAAATTCATCTTCAGTCTCCTGTGCCGTATCGGGCTGTTTCCCGTGCGGACAGATGCTGAATAGGTGATTCGTCTTGACCGGATCCTGAATTGACTTGTCAGCTTTTGTTCAGGAAAGTAATGTGTTTTATGAACAACTCTGTGAAGCCTGCCTTCTATGATGGTTGCACCCCTGCCCAAATACCGATAGCCTGCGGGCATGAGCGTACAGGGAAGCTGCCATTGCGGTGCGATACAGATCAGGGTGCCACACGCGCCGGAATGGGTGGCGGATTGTAACTGCTCGCTGTGCCGCCGCACCGCCTGGCGCACGGCCTATTTCCCGCCGGAGCAGGTGACGGTATCCGGCGAGACCAAGGCCTATATCTGGGGCGACCGGATGATCGGAATCCACCATTGCCCGACCTGCGGCTGCGGCACGCATTGGGCTACGCTTGGCGAGGACTTCGGCAAAATGGGCATCAACGCGCGCCTGCTCGACGATTTCGACGAGGGCGCTGTCGAGGTGCGCAAGCTGGACAATGCAGGGGATTAGGGAGGCTGTCAGGTGACAGCACTCCGCAGGCATTAAATCTACTTCAACTCCAGCCCCGTCCATTTGGCGAGGAAGGCGTAGATGTCGGAATATTCCTCGATCAGCTTGTCCGTCGGCTTGCCCGAACCGTGGCCTGCGCGGCTTTCGATGCGGATGATCTTGGGCCGCGATCCGGTCTTTGCCGCCTGCAGCGCGGCGGTATATTTGAAGCTGTGCCCCGGCACCACGCGGTCGTCGGTGTCCGCGGTGGAGACGATCACCGCCGGATAATCGACGCCCGACCGGATATTGTGATAGGGCGAATAGGTGAGCTGCATCCTGAGGTCCGCCTCTTTTGCCGGGCTGCCATAATCGTCGACCCAATAGCGGCCCGCGGTGAAGCGGTCGAAACGGGTCATATCCATCACGCCGACGGCGGCATGGCCCGCGGCGAACAGGTCCGGCCGCTGGTTCAGCGACGCACCGACCAATAGACCGCCATTGGAGCGGCCCTCAATCGCAAGCTTGCCCTTGGCGGTGTAGCCCTTGGCAATCAGATATTCGCCCGCCGCGGCAAAATCGTCGAACACATTCTGCTTGTTCATCAGACGCCCCGCATCGTGCCAGGGCTTTCCATATTCGCCGCCCCCGCGCAGATTGGCGAGCGCGAAGACGCCGCCCGACTGGATCCACGCCATGCGCGTCGCCGAATAGGTCGGCGTCTGCGAAATGTTGAACCCGCCATAGCCATAGAGCAATGTCGGCGCGCCCTTGCTGAGGTCGAGGCCCTTTTTGTGGACGATGAACATCGGGATCTTCGTGCCGTCCTTCGACGGGTAGAAGACCTGCTCGATTGCAAAATCCGCCGGATTGAAGCTCAGCTTCGGCTCGGCAAAGGGGCTCGACTGGCCCGTGCGGCTGTCAAAGCGGTACACCGCGCCCGGCTGGTTGAAGCTGGAAAAGCCGTAAAAGGTTTCGGGATCCCCCGGCGTACCGGAAAAACCGCTCGCGGTGCCGATGGCGTTCAATGAGATTTCCTTGGCCGGACCACCGGCAAGATTGGTCATCATCGCCATCGATTTCGCGTCCTTGATATAGGACAGGATCAACCGCTCGCCCACAATCTGCGCACGGGTCAGCGTTTCGGCGCGTTCGGCGACAATATCGGTAAAGACCGGCGTCTTGCCCGACAGGTCCACCGACACAACCTTCAGGCGCGGCGCATCCTTGTTGGTCACGAACCAGAGCTTGTTGCCCATTCCCTCGACCAGTTGCCATTCATGCTCCAGCCCCTTGACCAGCGGCGTCGCCTTCCACGACGGTTTCTTGCCGAGCGGCATGATGTGCAGCTCATATTTCTCGTCCGTGCCCTGCGCCGTGGTGATCAGCGCCCATTTGCCGTCATGCGTGACTTGTGCGCTATGGCCATATTCGGGCTTGTCGGGGGTCGCATAGATGGCCTTGTCCTCCGACTGGGGGGTGCCGATCTTGTGGTAATAGATGGTCTGGTTGTAATTGAGCTGCTGGAAAGCGGCGCCTTCCTTGGGCTCGGCAAAGCGCGAATAGAGGAAGCCGTCATTGCCCACCCAACTGATGTTGGTGAACTTCGCCCATTTGATCTCGTCGGACAGGATCTTGCCGGTCGCGGTGTCGAGCACCCGGATCGTCCGCCAGTCGGAACCGCCATCCTGAATTGAGTAGGCGAGCAGCTTGCCATTTTTCGACGGCACCCACGCGTCGAGCGCGGTCGCGCCGTCCTTTGCCCATATATTGGGGTCAATCAGGACACGGTCCTTGCCCGTCAGCCCCTTGCGCACATAGAGCACCGACTGGTTCTGCAGCCCGTCATTTTTCGTGAAGAAATAATTGCCGCCCGCCTTTTCCGGCAGGCCGAAACGTTCATAGTCGAACAGCTTCTTCATCCGCGCGGCCAGCACATCCTTGCCGGGCAGCGTGTCGAGATAGGCATCGGTCACCTTGTTCTGCGCCTTGACCCAATCGGCAACGGCGGGGTTGACGCGGACATCATCCTCCAGCCAGCGATAGGGATCGGGAATTTTGATGCCAAAGGCGGTGTCGACGACATCGACCGTCTTCGTCTGCGGATAGGTCAGGCCGGCCGTCACATCCGCCGCCATATCTGCCCCCATTTCCGCTGTCGCCGCATCATCGGCAAAAGCGCCCTGCGACCCCGCCATCGCCATCAACGCAACCCCCAACCAAAGTGCTTTACGCATTTTTTCATTCCCTATCTCGCAAGAATCTGTCGCCCCACGCCTAATGCGTTGCGCGGCGAAGGCCAATAGTTTCCTTTGGCTTTCCGATGGGGACGGGCTGGTGAACACCCTCTCCCAACGGGAGAGGGGGTGAGTTAACAGTCGCTGCCCTGCGCTGGCGGATAGGTCGTGCCAATTTTTTCGTCAGAAGAAAAAAGAGAAAGAAGGAAAAAAGGAGAGATCGAAACGCATCCGGCCCTTCTTTCTTCTTCTTTCTCTTCTTTCTTCCATATAATCCCCTGGCACTAACCTATAGTCAGGCCCGAACGGGATGAATGGCCGCTTTTATTGTACTGGGCGGGCAGCGGGAATGTCTGGAATGTTGTGGAAAGCGGACTACCCCCGCTTTCAAGTTAGGCAGCCAAACACAGCGTCGTGCCAAAACATTTGTGGGTCGCAAAACCAGTCTCGGTTGGCTTCCGTCTCGAAGCGAGCGAATGGGCGCATATCGAGGCTGTAACGAAAGCCCAGAGCCAGCAGTTGCCAGAGGTCATCTTTCTCTGGATGGCAACTCAAACGAACGACTAGTCCCCGCTCACCTTCACCGTTCACGCTAGAAACGCTGGGGATGCGTTCAAGCCATTCAAAATAAGCGCGCTCATCGGCTTCATGATAAAAGACAACACCGGAGTTCATGTGTTCGAGTGTGAGTAGATCTTCAGTCATTCGCTCAGGTAACAGACCTGAACCGATGTCCGCAATGTTGTCATTTGCCGACAGTCCGGTTTAGCGAATTTGCGGTGTTAGCTGACGTTTCTTGATTCACACCGACTTTTGAGGATCACCAGACCGCCGCCTCCACGAAACAGAATCCAGATTAATTGCTCAATTTTGTGTAGCCCTTCGGCTTCCACCTTTTAAAAGCCTGTCTTCCCAATAGGTTATGTTAGCTTCGTCCTCATGAACAGAATAATATTGGAGAAGACGGTCCGCAGCTTTCATGTCACCGGCCTCAGCGCGCTTCGTGAGCGCGGTAATTTCCTTTTCTGACCACTGCCAGCCGACGCGAATGTCCGGTGCAACTGCTAGATCGCTCTCAGGCATGGCCTCTCTAGCCTTTTGAAGCCGCTCAAGCTTCATTGTCGCTTCTTTATCTCCTGACTGTGCTTTAATCGAAAGCTGTGCCTCTTCTGTTGCACTAAGGTGCTGGTTTTGCGTGGTGCGGTCCGAACAACCAAATGTCGCACTCGCCAATAGCGCCATCGTCGCAGTGGAGTAGAATCGCCTCATGATTTGAACTTCCTCCATCGACCCGGGCCGCGCACGATAGCATACTATAAGTCGTGAACGAACGTCTGCTTTGTTGTCGTTTGCCGACAGGCCGCTTTTATCTCAATTTGTCGAAAAGCTGCCTTTCATTCAGATGATTAACCAACGACAGGTATTGACGGCGTGAAATAGTTGCCTGAATGTCTGGAATGTTGTGGATTTCTGACGTTACATTCGACCGTTTCATGGCTATTCATTCCTAAATGCAGAACCGACCCTACAAACTCAGCAAACATTCAATTTTGGTCGCGTTAAGATTGCTTGCGACTGCAATAATAACTGCATTCATCGGAGCGGTCCTAAACTTCTTTTACAGGAAGTTTTTCGATCCTGAAGCTTACGCCGCAGAGCCGAACGTCATCCGGGCAATCTTCTCATATGCTTTGACAATACCTTTCATCCTATTCGCGTTGATAATCTTAGGCCTGCCTACCTCCTACTTGCTGCGTCGTTTCAGCTTGGAAAACTGGCTAATCTATGCCCTTTTCGGAGCCGCCCTAGGTGTAGGTTTTCTCTACGCGGTGCTTTCATACCTCACTCCTTTCGGAATAGTTGCAGGCGCGATTTACGGTAGCATCTGTGCCATCATTTGGTTTGCCTTGAGCCGAAAGTTCTGATGTCCGCTTTGTTGTCGTGTCCTGATAGTCCGGTTTCGGTTTAGATTCCCAAATAGCAGACATATCCCCCTCTCTCCTTTAGGGGAGAGGTACGTAGTCTTACGGCTTTAGCCGTTAGACGGAGTGGAGAGGGGGAGGTTGGGCATGAACTTCGCCGTTGGAGCCCCTCTCCAACTGCGCCTAGGCCTTTCGGCCAAGGCTTCGTATCCTCTCCACTGAGCCGCAGGCGGCCGGAGGCCAACGGGAGAGGGGAGTCTCACACAAAGACACAAAGGCGCGAAGAAGAGCATCTTTTTTGATCTCCAGCCGTTCCCCTGGAGCCGAAGGCCTGAAGAGCACAAGTTGTTTCACCTTCGGTGATTACATTCCAGGGTGACGGTGCTTTTCTAAGTACTTCGCTTCTTATGACTTCCCTTTGTGCCTTCGTGTCTTTGTGTGAGCAAAATTATCCCAACGTAGCAGCTCCCAGACAGTCTCGAACGCGTTCCCGTTGCCCCCGCGTCCTAAAGCACCCTGATCCGCGGCGTCCGGTTTTTTCCGCGCAGCAGCAGTGCCCAGATCGCCCAGACCATGGCGTCGGCGCGATCGGGGCTTTTGCCTTCGCCTTCATAGCCGCCGGGGACGAGGCCGCTGAGTTCCGTCTCCAGCTCGGGAAATTCACCGGCGAAACAGGCGCGGCCATTTTCGAACAGGGCGGCGACGGGTTCGGCGCGGGCGGCCTTGCCCACTGCGGCATGGACCAGATCCACCGGCAGGGTCGCCGACGCGGCGAGCAGGACGGTGCGGACCATCGCCCCGCCCTGGTTCCGTTCGGCCACCACACGGTCGGCGTCATAGTGGTGCGCCGCCTCGGCCACCGCCCGCGCCCACCCCTCTGGTGAGGCACCGGTCACTGAATGGTCGGCCAGCACATAGGCGATGCCATCGGCGGCAAGTGCGCATACGATGATGCCGCAGGTGCCATTGGCCGAAGTGGGCGGATCGACGCCGATGACGGTGCGGACAATCTCGTGGGGCAAGGCCGCCACCCGGCACCGGGCGATCAGTTCCAGCGGCCACAGGCTGCCCTCGACATCGTCGAACAGACGCCCCTCCAGTTCCTGCAGCGCCAGCCGCGTTCCACCATAATGCGCCTTCATGGCCTCGATAAAGCGCGGGGGCAGATGCGGATTTTCCGACGTTGCCCCGCCCGTCCGCACGCTGTCCGCCGCCTCCAATATCCGGCGCAGCAAGGGTAGCGCGCGGGGCGTGGTCGTGACCGCCGCGCGGGGGAACGTCCCCATGCGCAGGCCCATCTGCATATTGTTCCAGCTATCGACCGGATGTTTCCATTTGGCGAGCTCGTCGGCCCAGGCGAAATGATGCTCCGGCCCGCGCAGCCCTTCGGGATTGGCACCCGAATAGAGTGTCGCCTCTGCGCCATTGTTGAACCAGAGCGTGCGCTGCGCCGCGGACCATTGGGCGATCTCGCCTTCGGACGCCAGCCGCTGCAGGCCGGACGGCCCTTCGACCATCACCCGTCGCGCCTCGTCCAGCGTGGCGGCGACCAGCGCGATGCGGCATCCGGGATGGGCACGCATCTGCGCCAGCACCCATTCGGCCCCGGCCCGCGTCTTGCCAAAGCCGCGCCCCGCCATGATCAGCCAGGTTCGCCAGTCGCTGTCGGGCGGCAACTGCCCTGCATGATGAAAGGTCCGGAAATCGCTGTTGAGCGCCAACGTCGTGCGCTCGTCGAGATGCCCGATCGCGGTGGCGCCATAGGGGCCCTGGACGGCGTTGAAAAAACGCTCGCTCATTTCTGCGCAGCCCGGGCCATGCGTTCGCACTTCTCGATGATTTCTGCCTTCACCTTCTCGACATCGACCGGCGGACGTTTCCGGTCGTAGCGGCGCAGGCGGCCATTCTGACGCAGACGTGCCTCGTAAAGTTGCGCCACACGGATCGCCTGATCGACTGACATGTCCGCAAATTCGGGCAGCGGCGGTTCCTGTTGCGCCAGCAGATTATTGGCCGAGGTCAGCAGCGACAGCGCCAGCCGTTCGGTGGCAAGGGCCACCACCTCGTCCCAGCGCTGGTCAAAGGCGGGCCAGATCTTGCGGCGGTTGTAGAGCGCCGTGGTCGACATGCCGATTGCCCGCGCGGCCTCCCGCACATTGCCTGTTTCGGCGAGCCGAGTGAAAAATTTCTCCTCCACCTCTTCGTTCCAGCGGCCTTCGCCGGTCGCCATGACGCAGGTCTTCCCGCTGCGCGATGACCGGATGGTGCGCGGGCGACTGTCGTTCAGCGCGACATCTTCGGGCACGCGCCCCGCCGCCAGCGCCGCCCGCCCTGCTTCGAGCGCGGCGGCCCATAGTTGGGCGAAATGGGGATTGCGTTTGCGGTACTGATAGGCGGTGGCGTGGTCGATACCGGCGATCCGTGCCGCTTCGCGGACATTGGCGCAGCGGCCGAGCGCACGCAAAAACGCCCGCCGCCACTCAGGTGGCGTGGTTTTGGAAGGCATGGGATTTCCTTTGCTTTTTTGGGAAAGTCAAAATGCGGACGCTGTTGGTCCACTTTTCGTGCGCTTACCTATTTAGCGTCACCATGTCAAGTTTTTTTAACCTATCTGGTTATTCATTCGGATCGGTCGGGATCGCTTCGTCGGTCCATCTGCCGCCATGCCAAAGCCATGGCCCAGACCACGCCTACAACGAACAGCAGGCTTTCGAGCGCACCGGACACCATCGCGCTGACCGGGCCGAAGCCATTTTCGCCCACCAGCGCGCCAATCTGGTCGGGCCGCAGTTGTGATTGCGGCAACATCTGCGCCACCGCGATCAGACTGCCCCCCAGCAATCGTCCGCCGAGCGCGGGGATCGCCACCCCGATCCCGATGCCGATCAACGCGGCGGGCCACAATCTGATCGGTCCGGAACGCCGCGTAAACCACATGCCGAGTCCGACAGCGGCACCGATGACTACACCTTCGATACCGCCGGTGATTGTCACAGGCGAACTCCCGTAGATCAGGCTGAATGCGTCCAGCCCGAGAAGCTTGACCGATCCACCGATGATCATACCCCCCATGGCGCCGGCTGCCATATGGCCGGCCCAGTTCGCCCGCCGCTGCACCGCGGCGGAAAGCCCGAGGCATATGCCTGCCGAACCCAGCATCGAAAACAGAACCGTCAGCGCCGTCATGACCAGGACGACGGCGCTATCGTTCTGGGCGGTCTGGCCCGCTGCGACAAATCCGTAAAAAAGCCCGCCGATGACACCGGCCACGCCGCCCCCGACGACACCCGCGCCCGCCAGCAGCCAATAGCGCGCCCAGTCGAACCTGTATAAAGGCGGCGCCTCAAGAAGCGCGGACCCCGAAAAACCGACAGGCGCAGGGGCGACCTGTATGCTTTCGGGCGCGCCTTCGCTCACTTCGGCGATGAAGCGATAGCCATATTTGGGGACCGTCTCGATAAAGCGCGGGCGGGTCGCATCGTCACCCAGCGCGCGACGCAGCGCCTTGACACATTGGGTCAGCGCCTCATCCGTCACCGGCACGCCGCGCCAGACTTCTTCCAGAAAACGTTCCTTCGACACAAGCGCGCCCGGCGCGCCGACCAGCAGGGCCAGGGCGTCGAAATACCGTCCGCTCAGATCGACCGGCACCCCGTTTCGGGTCAGCAGCCGATTTTCCCGATCAAGCCGGAAAGTATCGAAATATAGGTACGCCGCATCCATTTTTCACCAATTGCTCATGGGCCCATCATGCTGCTCACCCCCTAGTGTGCCATTCCTTTGCCGACAATCACCAAATGGGGCAAAAATTTGATGAACAAGATCGGCGTGGGGGGTCCCGGTCCGGGACGGATTCCAATCTGGCGGATTTTGGGTTGGGGTACCGCAGCGTTGTCGATCTTGACGCCCTGGCTGGCCATGCGGTTCAACCCGGAACTGGGGTTGGAGGCGCATGACTTCATCTTTGCCACCGTTGTCATTGGCATCACCGGCGCCCTTATCGAGCTGACCATTCTCCTCACCGCCAATTGGTTTTCGCGCGCGGGCGGGTTCGTCGCGATCCTTGCGGGCTTTCTGGTCTTCTGGTCGAACCTCGCCGTCGGCATGATCGGCACAGAAGGCAATAGCGTGAACCTGTTCTTCGGTCTCGTCCTGCTGATCGCCATCATCGGCGCATGGCTGTCCAGCCTCCACCGCAATGTCCTGCCCGCCGCGATGCTCGCCGCCGGGACCACGCAATGCGCCATCGGCCTGCTCGCCGGCATATGGGGCAGCGATTTCAAGGGCGGGGTGCTGACCGTCGCGATGTCGACATTATGGTGGATTTCCAGCCTTCTGTTCGCCATCGCCGCCAAGCAAAAGGCGGCGGCGGATTAGGCCCACCCCGCCGTCACGACGCCAGAAAGCGCGCGAGCGACGAGGTGTCGATGGCGCAATGGCCGCCATAAAGCGGATGCCACTCCACCGAAACGCCCCGCTCCGCCGCCTGGGTAGCAAGCTTTTGCGACCCTTCGAAATTGCCATAGGCATCGTACAGACCATTTGCGAGATAGAGCGCCGGATAGGTCGCATCGGCCCGCTTCACCAGTTCCAGCGGAGAAATCCGCTTCCACTCCGCCTCGTCGGCGACATAGCTTTTCGACAATAGCCACACGCCAAAACCGATTTTGGGATCGGCACCCGTCCGTACAAGTGCGGCGCGCATGGCGGACAGGGACGCAAAGGGCGAGATGGTATAGACCCCGGGGCAGAGCGCGGCGACCTTCGCAAAACGCTGCGGATGGCTAAGGCCCGCGATCAGGACATTCAGTCCCCCCATGGACTCGCCCAGCAACATCCGCCGCCGCGGCACGCCGGTGTGCGCATCCATCTCGGGCAACCTCGCCATGAAATCCGCGAGCAGCCCGCTCTCCTCTTTCCTGCCCTTGGGGACAAGCAGCCAGGTCGGACCGTAGGAGACAACCACAACCACCGGCGGCACCATCCCGCTCTGCTGCCAATAGGCCTGCACCATCGCGGTCCAGTAAGTGTCGTCGTTCCAGATATGCGCCTCCAGCTTGCGGCCGTGCAGATGATACACCACATCCGCGCTCGTCCCTCCCTTCGCGCGGTAAATGCAATATGTCATGGACCCCGCCACATGGCAGCTTTTCTTCGCGGGAATATAGGCAACCTTCTGGCTGCCCTGCGGCGCCGTGATTTTCGTCCACGCATACCAGCCGCCAAGAAGGAGCAGCAGAAGGATAAGCCATTTCCGATAGGGCTTGCGCAGCAATTGCATCTCGGCACCGGACCCCTGTTGAAAATGGCGTGATGTGTGACGGCGGATGCTAATGCGTTTGGGCTTTCGCGGCAAGGCAGGGCGGTGCCGGGGCGGGGCGGGGCGGGTGTGGGTGATTTTTTCGCTCAGAAGGAAGAAGGGGAAAAAGGAAGAAGGCGTTGTGGTGTTTCTTGGGCGTCAGGCCCCGCAAAACACATTTTCCCCAACCCGCCGCAAACCTACCCGTCCCGCGTGGATTATTGCGGAGCCGATGCCATCAATCTAATGGCTATGAAATGACGCAGGGCACTAAACCGGTTCAACTTCATCCTCCCGTAGTGCGGTCAAGGTTCATGCAAGTCACCTGCTTCTCAATTGGTGGGATAATATTCTTACTATCCCCGATTTTCCTCGCTGATTGGCGTTTAAGGTCGATGATAGACTGGAAAGAGTTTTGGATACTGCTGGTCGTTTTTTGGGCAAACAGCGCGATGCTTATTCGCTCAGGATATTCTCATCGTCGCCTTAGAGCGCAAGAAATGAGCATGTTGGCAGAGCATGATCGACGCATAGCCGCCTTGTTCGAGACAAGCGATAATTAGCCTATGCTCTAAATGTTGTCATTTCTAACCAGTCCGCTTTGGCGAATGTGTAGCGGAATTGCGAAGTTCAGTTATGTGCCACTGTTTTTGAGTACATCTACATGGTGCCGCATCCACTCTCTCTTGAAGGTTGCATAAGTCTCATTTTTTTGGCGAATGTCGGCATCATCTGCCCAGTGGCTTAGTTGTTGCCACGCAGAAAATTCCACCGAATTAAGATCGAGCGGGTTCGGCACAGCCGCATCCAATTCATCTGGATCAACGTCACCACCGTCTATGACGTGCTGGAGTGTTTCCAGCAAATAAGATTTCACAGCAGTCATTGCGCTAGCATATTAAACTACCGAAGGTTCGCAATGATGACGTTCAATTGCAGTCCGGATTGGCCGATTTGTTGTGGCTAGCTGACATAAAGATGGTAGGGTCCAGTTGTCCGAAGGAGTGTTCCAGATGATTGGTGTACTTACCGCTCTTTCTCTTGTTGCTGCCCCGCTGGCTCCGCAACCCACAGCACCAGAAGCTACTGCCGAATCATTCCTGAAAGCGTTCAAAGAGATGGATGAGGTGCGTTTCGACAATTTCTTCGCGCCGGACGTAACTATGTTTTTTCCTGAAGGCCCATTTCCCGATGACCGGATTGAGGGGCGAGATGCAGTGCTTGCGGCATTCCACAGCTTCTTCAAATTGGTGAGAGAGCGCGGCAGAACCTCTCTTAACATCGCTCCCGTCGAGCAGCAGATGCAAGTATTTGGCGACGTTGCCGTGCTCACCTTTGAACTTCACGGCGAAGAGACGATTGGACGGCGTTCCATTGTATTTAGCAGGCTCGGCGGCGATTGGCGCATCGTTCACTTTCACGCTTCGGCAGTGGATAAGTAGCCTCGAGAACGTCCGCAATGTTGTCGTATCCGGAAAGTCCGGTTTGGCCGCTTTGTTGTGGAAAGTAGACGTTCGCACGGGTAGGCCTCTGCTTATGCGATACATCCTTCCTGCCATCTTGACCTGCACCGTCTTCGTCCTGCCTGCTCAAGCTGAGCCAAACCTTGAACGAGGTTTCGACGGCGCGCTTAAAGGGTGTGAGGAATGGCTGTTGAATCCCGCAAGTTGGATCGACGGAACGGGTCCCTTCATCAAGGCTGTAGGGCTCGGGGAGCAGATGGGCCGTGTTGACAAAGTAGAAGAGGTAAACCTTCCGCCGAAGCCAATGCGACGAGCGAACCACTATTGGCGCATCAACTCCACTTCGACTGCTGGCTATGTTCTTGTGGTGTCCGATCAACTGCCCATGTGTCATATCACGGGCGGCGGCGGCACGGATCTGCAGCCGAGTATCCAGACCGTTTTGTTATCGGCGAACTTCAACGGTCGCTGGGAGCAACTAAAAACCAATTCAGAAGGTGATTTGGTATCGACAACGTTTCGCAACCGGCAAGAGCCCGCACTGTCCATGATCATCAGTCGAGCAAAGCAGGCGGGCCAGAGGCTGGATAGAGTTCAGGTGATCGCAACCGCCACTTACCAAGTGGGTAAGTGACCTACATCAGAAAGCTAGGCTAACGTCCGCAATGTTGTCGCGTCCTGATCGTACGCTTTCGAGCCGGATTTCCCATTAACAGACATCATTCCACTCTCTCCTTCAGACGGAGTGGACAGCGGGAGGTGGGGTGGTCGCTTCACCGTCGCGGCCCCTCTCCAACTGCGCCTAGGCCTTTCGGCCAAGGCTTCGTATCCTCTCCCCTAAAGGGGAGAGGGGGCAAACGACGCCTTCTTCCTTATTCCCTTCTTCCTTCTAGCGAATCCAAAAACCCCCACCGGCCGGCACAACAAAAAAGGGCGGCACCCTTGCCGGATGCCGCCCTTTAAATTCAGTCGTTGAAGCCGGGATTATTCGGCGTCGTCGTCCAGCATTTCGACCGGACCGCTGTCCTGGCCCTTGGCGTCGACATTGCGGTCGACCAGTTCGATGACGCCCATCGGGGCGGCGTCGGAGCCGCGGAAGCCGGCCTTGATCACGCGGCTGTAGCCACCATTACGGTCGGCATAGCGCGGAGCCAGTTCGTCGAAGAGTTTCTTGAGCTGCGTGTCGTCCATCAGACGGCTCATCGCCAGGCGACGGTTGGACAGGCCACCCTTTTTCGCAAGCGTGATCAGCTTTTCAACATAGGGACGCAGTTCCTTTGCCTTGGGCAAGGTGGTCTTGATCTGTTCATGCTTGATCAGCGACGCCGCCATGTTGCGAAGCATCGCGGTACGGTGCGCGGTGGTGCGTTGCAGCTTACGTTGGCCAACTTTATGGCGCATAAATACTTCCTTCGTTTGTAGGGGGGCCGTGTCAGGTACCCCGATCCAGGCCCGCTTGAGGGGGAGCCCATTGCCCTGTTCCCTCTCCCGCAAAGGGAGAGGGGAATTGGTTTAGCCCAGCAGTTCCTGCTCGAGCTTCTTGGCCATTTCCTCGATATTTTCGGGCGGCCAGCCGGGGATGTCCATGCCGAGGCGCAGGCCCATCGACGACAGCACTTCCTTGATTTCGTTGAGCGACTTGCGTCCGAAATTGGGTGTGCGCAGCATTTCGGCTTCGCTCTTTTGCACGAGGTCGCCGATATAGATGATGTTGTCGTTCTTGAGGCAGTTTGCGCTGCGGACCGACAGTTCCAGTTCGTCGACCTTTTTGAGGAGGTAACGGTTGAGCTGGTTCGCGTCCGATTCTTCCGACGATGCCGATGGGGCGGCCATGCCGATCATCGGCGAGCTTGCGGCCATCGAATCTTCGAAGTGGACGAACACCTGCAACTGGTCCTGAAGGATGCGGGCGGCATAGGCCACGGCGTCTTCGGGGGTGACGGTGCCGTCGGTTTCGATCGTCAGGCTCAGCTTGTCATAGTCGAGTTCCTGACCGATACGCGCATTGTCGACCTTGTAGGCGACCTGGCGGACGGGCGAATAGAGGCTGTCGACGGGGATCAGGCCGATCGGCGCGTCGGCCGGACGGTTGGCAACGGCAGGAACATAGCCCTTGCCGGTGTCGGCGGTGATTTCCATGTTCAGCGTCGCGCCGTCGTCGAGATGGCAGATGACCAGATCCGGGTTCATCACCTGGATGTCGCCGGAAACAGCGATATCGCCTGCGGTGACCGCGCCGGGGCCGGTGGCCGAAAGCTGGAGCCGCTTGGGGCCTTCGCCTTCCATTTTCAGGGCGACCTGCTTGATGTTCAGTACGATGTCGGTGACATCTTCACGGACGCCGGCAAGCGACGAGAATTCGTGCAGCACGTTCTCGATCTTGATCGACGTGATCGCTGCACCTTGCAGCGACGAGAGCAAGACGCGACGCAGCGCATTGCCCAAAGTCAGACCAAAGCCACGCTCCAAAGGCTCGGCGACGAAGGTAGCTTTACGCTTCGCATCGCTGCCGGACTTCAGTTCGAGGGCGTTGGGCTTTTTCAGTTCCTGCCAGTTCTTGATATTGACGGACATGGATTTCCCCTAGCTAGGTTGGGACTGAACCGGTTCTTGGTGCACCGTCCGGTCAGGCCGATTGAAACTTGTTTTAAGAACTGCCCCCTTGTCGGGGACCGTCCCTGTGGAGTTTGGGGCCGACCTGTGCGAGCAGGTCCTCCCCAAGCCGAATTCAGACGCGGCGGCGTTTCGACGGACGAACACCGTTGTGCGGGATCGAGGTGACATCACGGATCGAGGTGATCGTGAAGCCCACGGCCTGCAGTGCGCGCAGAGCCGACTCACGGCCCGAACCCGGGCCCTTGACTTCGACTTCGAGCGTGCGGACGCCATGTTCGGCGGCCTTTTTGCCGGCGTCTTCTGCTGCAACCTGTGCGGCATAAGGGGTCGACTTGCGGCTGCCCTTGAAGCCCATGGTGCCGGCCGACGACCAGCTGATGGCGTTGCCCTGGGCATCGGTGATCGTGATCATCGTGTTGTTGAAGCTGGCGTTGACATGGGCAACACCGGCCGAAATATTCTTGCGTTCCCGCTTCTTAATGCGCTGTGGTTCGCGTGCCATAAACTGTGTATCCTAATCTTACAAATCCGTGGAAGCCTCCGGCGGAGAAATAAAATTCCGTCCCCCGGACGGTTTTTATTTCTTCTTGCCAGCAATTGCCTTGGCCTTGCCCTTGCGGGTGCGCGCATTGGTGTGCGTGCGCTGGCCACGGACCGGAAGACCCTTACGGTGGCGCAGGCCACGGTAGCAGGCGAGGTCCATAAGACGCTTGATGTTCATCGACCGCTCACGGCGGAGGTCGCCCTCTACCGTATAACCGGCGTCGATGGTTTCGCGGATTTGCAGAACTTCGGCGTCCGAAAGATCCTGCACACGGCGGCTATGATCAATTCCCAATTTGTCCGCGATCTCGAGCGCCTTTGTGCGACCGATACCGTGAATATAGGTAAGCGCAATGATCACGCGCTTATTCGTTGGAATGTTAACCCCGGCAATACGAGCCAATTTACTTACTCCTGCTCCACAGGTGCCCCGAAAGACTAACCCTATCTCTACGCTGATGATATTCCTAAACTAAAAAATCCAGCGGGCGCAATAAAGCGCTGCTGGCTATACCAGATGTTTGGAATGTCATCGCCACTAACGCGAGTCTCTCAAACTGTCAAGCCGACGATGACATTTATGCAATCCAGGCAGTGCCTATCCATTGCCTTTTGTCTTGGTTTTTCCACGGACCGCATTTTCTTCGATAAACTGGATGATCTTGGTCGCGATATCCTTGCCACATGCCTTTTCGATTCCTTCAATTCCCGGACTGCTGTTGACTTCCATTATTACCGGTCCGTGATTGGATCGCAGCATATCAACGCCCGCCACATTCAGCCCCATGGCCCTTGCTGCTCGGACCGCAGTCGACCGTTCTTCGGGCGTGATCTTGATCGCTTCGGCCGACCCGCCGCGGTGCAGATTAGATCGGAAGTCACCTTCGGCACCCTTGCGTTGCATGGCGGCTACAACCTTGTTGCCAATGACAAAGCATCTGATGTCCGTCGCGTTCGCCTCTTTGATGAATTCCTGCACCAGGATGTTCACATTGGCACTGCGGAAGGCTTCGACTACCGAACGCGCCGACTTCTCTGTCTCGCCCAGGACGACGCCAATACCCTGTGTTCCCTCAAGCAGCTTGATAACGACCGGGGCGCCACCGACCATCTTGATCACTTCGTCGGTCTGCTTGGGGTCATGCGCGAACGCGGTGACGGGCAGGCCGAGGCCCTTTTTCGCGAGGATCTGCAAGGATCGCAATTTGTCCCGCGACCGTCCGATCGCGACGCTTTCATTGAGCGACCAGACATTCATCATTTCGAACTGCCGCAACACGGCGAGACCGTAGAAGGTGATGGACGCACCGATGCGCGGGATGACCGCATCATATTTGCCGAGCTTTTCGCCCTGATAATAAGCCTCCGGCCGGTGGGACGTGATATTCATGGTCACGCGAAGCGTGTTGAGGACATCAATCTGGTGCCCGCGTGCAACCGCCGCTTCCACCAATCTTTGGTGGGAGTATAGGTCGGCGTTTCGCGCCAACATTGCAATTTTCATGTAAGGTTATTCCTTATTGCACTGGCTTGCCCAGCATCCAGCGCCGTTCACTATTTACCAAAAAGCCGCGCCTTAACGCCCGACGCCCAATAAGCAAGGGAAACGCCATTGAACGTCGATTTGCCAAGGTGAGCTGGCCATTCCAGCATAATGTACCGAAACAAAATGTCGCCGATATTACATAACGTTCCTGCCGGTCACCGTTTGAGCTGCGGACAAGGCGCTTATCGATCAATGGTGCTTCGTAACGTTTGGGCTTCTCCCCGGCGTTCAGCCGGAACCAGAATTCTACCCACTTTTCCCCATCCCGGACCAGCGGCTTGACCCGGGTCGCATGGATGGATGACGTCGCAGCTCCGGTGTCCATCTTCGCGTGCACATGGCGGAGGCCGAGGCTCGGGATATCGACCATTTCACACCAGCCAATTTCGACTTTCGCATTTTTCCGAAGTTGACGCCCCCCGACCATATTTCTTTATTTTGGCGCAGGCGCTTGTTCGTCGCCGGTATCATTGTCGCTTTTGACTTCCAGCGCTTTTTCCGTCCCTTCGGCCGGCCCTTCATCCTTCAGATTTTCGACATCCAGCGAAAAGCCATCGACGCTGGCTGTGTCTTCGGTGGCCGAAGCGAAGGGTGTCAGCAGGCGCCGGAACTGGTCACCCAGAACGCTATCCACAGCAGGCGCGATTTCGCTGACCTTGTAGCGCATATAGCCGCCGACCACATAGGAGAAGCTGATCTTGGTGGACTGCCCGTCCTTTGACGGTTCCATGGCGACGGTTAACGTCCCTGTCACCGCCTCGGACTGCAGCGGCCCCAGCCCGCCCTGCATCCGCAGCACTTTCCCGGGCTGGGAAAAAATGACACGCATATGCTCCACGCTGCCGACGGTCTTCACTTTCCCGTCAGCGCCCTTTTCCTGAAACAGTTCGCAAAAGCAGCCATTGGCCTGCGCATCGATATAAAAACCTTCGGTCGAGCCGGACCAGCTGTGCGATTTGTTCCACCAATCTTTCGGCGCAATCAAGCGCTTCCAGATTTCGTCCGGCGACGCCTTGACCGATGCGATATGGACGCTGTTGAATCCGGCATCGGAACTAGTTTTGACCTCTGCAAAGGCGGGCGCCGTAAACGCCAGGTAGCCTGCAGCACATGTGATGGCTTTTCTCATAGTGCAACTTTGCCGCGCCTGATTACGCACGGCAATGGCAAAAATTACTTCTTGCCGATGATTGCTTCTATTTCTTTTGTCACTTCATCGATGGACCGCATGCCATCAATACGCCGGACGAGACCGCGTTCGTCGTAGATGGGCAGGATCGGCGCCGTTTTGGCGCGATACTCCGCCATGCGCGTCCGCACCGTTTCTTCATTATCGTCGGGACGACGCTTGAACTCGGTCGAGCCGCAATTGTCGCAGACACCTTCGACCTTAGGCAGTTTATAACGGTCGTGATATCCCTCGCCACAGGATGCGCAGGTGAAACGGCCGGTGATGCGATCCACCAACGCGTCCTCATCCACGTTCAGTTCAATTACAAAATCAAGGGTGCGTCCACGATCGGCCAGAATCTTGTCGAGCGAATGGGCCTGCGCCGCGGTCCGCGGATAGCCGTCGAAAATCGCGCCCTGTTCATCCGGCATCGAATCCAGCTTATCACAGATCAGATCGTCCACAATCTCGTCGGACACGAGGCCGCCCGAATCCATCACCGCCGCAACACGTTCGCCCAATGGAGTTCCCGCCTTGCGGGCGGCACGCAGCATGTCGCCGGTCGAAAGCTGGGCCATGCCAAAATTATCAACCAGGTTACTTGCCTGTGTACCTTTTCCCGCTCCCGGCGGACCCAACAGGATGATATTCATGAAACGTCTAACCCCCAATCGTTCCGATGGCCCCTTTAGCGGGCGCGACCACCTTTAAGTTTCGCCTTTTTAAGCAAGTCGCCATATTGATGGGCGAGCAAATGGCTCTGGATCTGTGAAATCGTATCGATCGTCACATTGACCAGAATGAGCAGGCTGGTTCCGCCGATGGCAAAAAACTGCTGCTGACCTGTTTGTGCCATCACATAGTCGGGCAGCAAGCAGACAAGTGTCAGATAGGCAGCGCCTAACACGGTAATGCGCGTCAACACATAGTCGAGGTAGGATTCGGTGTTCTTGCCGGGCCGAATGCCAGGAATGAAGCCACCTGCCTTTTTCAGATTTTCCGATGTTTCTTCGGGGTTGAACACAACCGCAGTGTAGAAGAAGCAGAAGAAGATAATGCCCAGACCATAAAGCAGCAGATAAACCGGCTGCCCATGGGCGAGATACTGGTTCAGGGTGATCACAAAATCGCCCATCGCGCTTTCACCGGCGACCTTGTTGCCGCCCAGTTGCGTGATCGTAATCGGCAATAGCAGCAGTGACGAAGCAAAGATTGGCGGGATAACGCCAGCGGTATTGATCTTCAGCGGCAAATGGCTGCGGTCCGCCTGCATCATGCCACGCTGTGTCGCGCGCTTCGGATACTGGATCAGAACGCGGCGCTGGCCCCGCTCCATGAAGCAGATCAAAAGGGTCAGACCGACGAACATGGCGACAAAACCGATAATGACGAAACCGCTGATGGAGCCGGTGCGGCCACCCTCCAGCAGGTTGGCAACAAGCCGCGGAAGCTGCGCCACAATACCCGCCATGATGATCAACGAGATACCGTTACCGATACCGCGCGACGTAATCTGTTCACCCAGCCACATCAGGAACATGGTGCCGCCGATCAGGCTGATCGTGGCGACGATCCGGAACATGAGGCCGGGTTCGACAACCGCGCTGATGCCATTGGCCGCGGCCAGGCTTTCCAGCCCCGCGGCAAGGAAATATCCCTGCAACGCCGTCAGGAAGACGGTGCCGTAACGGGTATATTGGTTAAGCTTCTTGCGTCCGCTCTCGCCCTCTTTCTTGATGGCGGCCAGCGTTGGCGACAGCGAAGCCGCGAGCTGAACAACAATTGATGCGGTAATGTAAGGCATGACACCGAGCGCGATGAGACTCATGCGCTCCAGGCTTCCGCCCGAGAAAGTGTTGAAAATATCCAATACGCCGCCCGCGGCGTTGTTGGCGTAAAGTGCCGCCTGGGCAACAGGGTCTACGCCGGGCAATGGCACAAAGCTCAGCAAACGGAAAATGATGAGCGCCCCGATCGTGAACCAGATACGGTTCTTCAATTCTGTCGCTTGCCCGAACTTCGAAAGATTGAGGTTCGAAGCCATTTGGTCGGCCCGAGATGCCATGTGTTACTTTCCTTATTCCCGGATCAGACGGGCATCGCATTTATCGCGCTGCACCGCCGGACCCCAAATTTCGCCTGACATTCATCGGCTATCCCCCGGAAATGTCAAACCCCGCCAGCCCATATCGGGAAGCGGGGCTGGCATGACAAGAGCGAAGTCGTCGCCGCCTGTCTTATTTTATGCTTTAGGCGCTTTTCGCCGACGATTTTTTCGCCGCCGCTTTCTCGGAAGCCGAAGCCTTCACGAGAATTTCGACCTTACCGCCTGCCTTTTCAACTGCCTCAACAGCAGCTTTCGAAGCACCGGCAACCGCGAAGTTCACCTTCGACGTCAGTTCGCCCTTGGCGAGCAGACGGACACCATCCTTGCCACCACGTGCCAGGCCAGCGGCCTTCAGTGCGGCATGATCGACAACAGCCTTGATGTCGATCTTCTTGGCGTCGATGAATTTCTGGATCATGCCCAGGTTCACTTCGGCATGGTCCTTGGCAAAGATGTTGTTGAAGCCACGCTTCGGGATACGCATGTGGAGGGGCATCTGGCCGCCTTCAAATCCGTTGATCGAAACACCCGAACGGCTGGTCTGGCCCTTTTGGCCGCGACCCGAGGTCTTGCCCTTGCCCGAACCGATACCACGGCCCACGCGCATACGGCGATGGCGGGCGCCTTCATTGTCTTTAATGTCATTCAGTTTCATGTGTTGCACTCGCTTTCGCTTTAATTCGCGCTGGTCCCTGCAAAAGGCAGGGGCGGCGTGCCTTGCGGCACTATTTTCAACAAATCAAGCCCTCCGGCAAAGCGGAGGGCTATGATATTTCAGTTTTGCACTTCGACCATGTGCCGAACTGCACGGATCATACCGCGCACTTCAGGCGTGTCTTCCAGTTCGACAACGCGGTTCAGCTTGTCGAGGCCAAGGCCCTTCAAAGTTGCGCGCTGCGATGCAGGACGGCGGATCGGCGAACCGGTCTGCTTGATTTTAATCTTCGCCATGTCAATTACTCCGCAATAGCTTCGGCGTCGGCTTCAGCAGACTTGCTGCCACCGCGACCCAACAGATCGGCGATTTTCTTGCCACGACGTTGCGCGACCGATTTCGGGCTGGTCTGGTCTGCCAGAGCGGCAAAGGTTGCGCGGATCATGTTGTAGGGGTTCGACGTACCGACCGACTTGGTCACAACGTCTGCAACGCCCAGCGATTCAAATACGGCGCGCATCGGACCACCGGCGATGATACCCGTTCCGGCAGGTGCCGAACGAACGGTTACGTTACCGGCACCGAAATGGCCACGGCCATCATGATGCAAAGTGCGTCCGTCCTTCAGGGGAACGCGGATCATGGCCTTCTTTGCAGCCGCAGTTGCCTTGTTGATGGCTTCCGGCACTTCGCGCGCCTTGCCATGGCCAAAGCCTACGCGACCCTGTCCGTCACCAACGACGACCAGTGCGGCAAATCCGAAACGCTTACCGCCCTTAACGGTCTTCGAAACGCGGTTGATGTGGACGAGCTTTTCGATCGTGCCATCATCTTCTTCCTGTGCAGGACGACGCTCGTCGCGACGGCCACCACGGCCACGGCCTTCGCCGCCACCGCGTCCGCCACGTCCGCGACGCTGACCTTCACCGGCTGCGTCTACGGGTGCGCCGCCGTCAACGACTGGTGCATCTGTCTGGGTATTTTCGTCAGCCATCATCAGAACTCCAATCCGCCTTCGCGCGCCGCATCGGCAAGCGCTTTGACGCGACCGTGGAAGAGGAAACCGCCACGGTCAAAAACTACGCTGGAAACGCCAGCTTTCTGGGCAGCAGCCGCGACGCGCTTGCCAACTTCGGCAGCCGCTTCGGCGGTCGAGCCGTTCTTTGCCTTGGCGCCCTTGTCCAGTGTCGAAGCCGAAGCAACGGTCACGCCCTTGCTGTCATCGATGATCTGGGCATAGATATGCCGGCCGGTACGATGCACCGAAAGACGCGGACGGCCAGCAACCTGGGCCCGCAATTTCGAACGAACGCGAAGGCGCCGCTTTGCAAAAAGAGATAGTTTCGCCATGGCTTACTTCTTCTTTCCTTCTTTGCGGAAGATATACTCGCCGCGGTATTTGATACCCTTGCCCTTGTAAGGCTCGGGCTTTCTCCAGCGACGAATTTCGGCAGCAACCTGACCGACCTTCTGCTTGTCCATGCCCGAAATTTCCACCGTGGTGTTATCGGGCGTCTTGATTTCGATACCTTCGGGAACCGCGAAATCGACATCATGGCTGTAGCCAAGCTGCAGTTTCAGCGTCTTGCCCTGAACATTGGCACGGTAGCCAACGCCGGTGATTTCCAGCACCTTGGTAAAACCTTCAGTCACACCGGTGACGAGATTCTGTACCAATGTACGCTGCATACCCCAGAATGCACGAGCTGCCTTGCTGCCATTTGCAGGCATGACCGACAGACCTTCGTCCTTCATTTCATAGGAAATGAGGTCGCTCATCGGCATCTTCAGTTCGCCCTTGGGGCCTTTCACCGACAATGTGCCTGCATCCATGCTGGCGGTCACGCCGGCAGGAATGGGAACGGGTTTCTTACCAATGCGGCTCATCAGAATACCTCCGCCAGGATTTCGCCGCCAACGTTCTGGGCGCGCGCTTCGGCGTCGGACAGAACGCCCTTTGGCGTCGAAACGATGGTGATACCCAAACCGTTACGGATAACGGGCAGCTCCTGGCTTCCCGAATAGACGCGACGGCCTGGCTTCGAAACGCGGGCAACATGCTGGATCGCAGGCGCGCCTTCGAAATATTTCAGTTCGATACGCAGGCCCAGATGCTGGCCAATGGTTTCTTCGCTGTATCCGCGAATATAACCTTCGCGCTGCAGAACATCGAGAACATGGGCACGCAATTTGGATGCGGGAGAAACGACAGAGTCTTTCTTCGCCCGCTGGCCGTTGCGGATACGGGTGAGCATATCACCCAAAGGATCGGTCAATGACATCTTCTTCTATCCTTACCAGCTCGACTTTGTGACGCCTGGGATCAGGCCCTTATTGGCCAGATCACGCAGTTGGATACGGCACAGCCGGAATTTACGGTAATATGCGCGTGGGCGACCTGTGGTTTCACACCGGTTACGAACGCGATGCGGGTTCCCGTTACGCGGAATTTCCGCCATCTTCAGACGCGCAATCAGGCGTTCGCTTTCGTCGAGCGAAGTGTCCTTCGCCATCGCCTTCAGTTTCGCATAACGACCGGCATATTTCTTTGCCAGCTTCTTGCGACGCTCATTCTTGTTTATGGAGCTCAGTTTAGCCATTATGCAGCCGCCTTTTCTTCAGCTTCTTCTACAGGGAACGGGAAGCCGAACAGCTTGAGCAGTTCGCGCGCTTCGTCGTCCGTGTTTGCCGAAGTCGTTACGATAACATCCATGCCGCGCACCGTTTCGATGGCGTCATAGCTGATTTCTGGGAAGATGATCTGTTCCTTCAGGCCCATGGCGAAGTTGCCACGTCCGTCGAAGCTCTTCGGGTTCAGGCCACGGAAGTCGCGGATACGCGGCATCGCAATGGTGACCAGACGATCAAGAAATTCGTACATCTGGGCGCCACGTAGGGTGACCTTCACGCCGATCGGCATGCCTTCACGCAGCTTGAAGCCGGCGATCGACTTCTTCGCCTTGGTGATGACCGGCTTTTGTCCGGCAATCAGTTCCATTTCGGCAAGAGCGGTCGTAACCTTCTTCTTGTCCTGCGAACCTTCGCCCACACCCATGTTGAGTGTGATCTTTTCGATTTTCGGCACAGCGAAGCGGTTGGTGTAACCGAATTTGTCGGTCAACGCCTTGACGATCGTGTCGTCATAACGCTGCTTCATGCGCGGTGTGTATTTCTTATCAGCCATTGATCGTCTCCCCGGACTTCACGGCCACGCGGACCTTTTTGCCGTCCTTGGTTTCAACGCGAACGCGCGTCGGCTTGCCCGTCTTGGGGTCGGCCAATGCAACATTCGAGATGTGCAGCGGAGCTTCAAAGCGGTCGAGACCACCCTGCGGGTTAGCCTGGCTTGCTTTGCGGTGACGCACGGCAACATTGACGCCGGAAACGACGACCTTGTTGTCCTTTGGCATCACGGCGGTCACTTCGCCCGACTTGCCCTTGTCCTTACCGGCGAGCACGACAACCGTGTCGCCCTTTTTGATTTTAGCGAGAGCCATTGTTATAGCACCTCCGGTGCCAAGCTGATGATTTTCATGTGGTTCTTGGCGCGCAATTCGCGAACAACCGGTCCGAAAATACGGGTGCCAATCGGCTCCTTGTTGTTACCGATCAGAACGGCAGCATTGGAGTCGAAACGGATCACCGAGCCATCGGCACGGCGGATGTCCTTGCGGGTGCGAACGATGACGGCCTTGTGGACGTCGCCCTTCTTCACCTTGCCCCGCGGTGCGGCTTCCTTGATCGACACCACGATGATGTCGCCAACGCCGGCAGTACGACGCTTGGAGCCGCCCAGCACCTTGATGCACTGGACGCGCTTTGCACCGCTGTTGTCTGCGACATCGAGATTGGATTGCATCTGAATCATGGGATCAATCCTCCGTCGTTGCAGCAGCGACCGGAGCCGCGGCAGCGTCAGCTACCAGGCGCCAGGTCTTGTTCTTGGAAATCGGCGCGCACTCTTCGATGCGGACGACTTGGCCTTCCTTGACGACATTGTTTTCGTCATGGGCATGATATTTCTTGGTGCGACGAATGATCTTGCCGTAAAGCGGGTGCTTCACTTTGCGCTCGACGAGAACGACAATGGTCTTGTCATTCTTGTCGGAGACCACGGTCCCGGTGAGAATACGTTTTGGCATGGGTGGCTCCTTATGCCGTCTTTGCAGCGGCGCGTTGGCGCTCGCCCTGCAGGGTTTTGATGCGGGCGATGTCACGACGCACTTCACGGACGCGGGCCGGCTTTTCCATCTGGCCGGTGGCCGATTGGAAACGCAGGTTGAATGCTTCGCGCTTCAGTTCGCCGAGTTGAACGGCGAGCTGGTCGTCTGTCTTGACGCGCAGATCTTCAGTCTTGCTCATCTTATGATGCTCCCAGATGCGAGGTGTCGCCGAGACGCGCCACGACCTTGGTCTTGATTGGCAGTTTCATCGCAGCGCGCTGGAAAGCGACCGCCGCGATCGGGCCAGGAACGCCGTCCAGTTCGAACATGATCCGGCCGGGCTTGACCTTGGCGGCCCAATATTCGACCGAACCCTTGCCCTTACCCTGACGGACTTCGGCAGGCTTCTTCGTGACCGGAACGTCCGGGAAGATGCGGATCCACAAACGTCCCTGACGCTTGATGTGACGCGTAATCGCGCGGCGGGCCGCTTCGATCTGGCGTGCGGTAATCCGCTCGGGTTCCAGTGCCTTCAGGCCGTAGGAGCCGAAGTTCAGGTCCGAACCGCCCTTGGCGTCGCCTTTAATGCGGCCCTTGAACTGTTTGCGGAACTTTGTTTTCTTTGGTTGCAGCATGTCTAGTTCCTAAACTCAGCGGCGATCGGACTGCGGACGGACGCCGGAAGTCTGCGCTTCCATCATCAGCCGGTCGGTTGCCATCGGGTCGTGACCCAGGATTTCGCCCTTGAAGATCCAGCACTTGATGCCGATGATGCCATAAGCGGTGAGCGCTTCGGCTTCGGCATAGTCGACGTTCGCACGCAGCGTGTGCAGCGGAACGCGGCCTTCGCGATACCATTCGACGCGGGCAATTTCTGCTCCGCCCAAACGGCCACCGCAGGTGATCTTGATACCTTCCGCACCCAGACGCAGCGCCGACTGAACGGCACGCTTCATAGCGCGGCGGAATGCGATACGGCGGATCAGCTGGTCAGCAACGCCCTGTGCCACAAGCTTCGCATCGACTTCCGGCTTGCGGATTTCGACGATGTTCAGCGAAACGTCGGCGCTGGTGAACTGGTTGATCTGCTTCTTCAGCTTCTCAATATCCGCACCCTTCTTGCCGATGATCACACCGGGACGAGCTGCGTAGATCGAAACGCGGCAATTCTTTGCCGGACGCTCGATCACCACCTTCGAAATGGCAGCCTGGGGCAGCGTTTCAAAGATGAACTTGCGGATCTTGATATCTTCCAGAAGCATACGGCCATAGTCCGCACCTTCGGCGTACCAGCGGCTGTCCCATGTCCGGTTAATCTGCAGGCGAAGCCCGATAGGATTTGATTTTTGACCCATGACTTATGCCTCTTCTTGGCGCTCGCGCACAACGATGCGCAGGCGGCTGAACGGTTTGAGAATCCGGCTCGACTTGCCGCGGCCACGGGCCATGAAGCGCTTCATGGTCAACGCCTTGCCCACGCTTGCTTCGGCGACGAACAGGCTGTCGACGTCAAGATTGTGGTTGTTTTCAGCGTTGGCGATGGCCGAAGCCAAAACCTTGCGAACGTCCGAAGCCATGCCCTTTGTCGAAAAGGTCAGGATATTCAGCGCGTCTTCGGCCTTCTTGCCGCGGATCAGCGCAGCAACGAGGTTCAGCTTTTGCGCGGAACCACGGATGGTGGTGCCAACGGCCAAAGCCTCGTTGTCAGCGACGCGACGGGGTGCAGATGCCTTACCCATTAGCGTTTGCCCTTCTTGTCTGCGCCATGGCCGTGATAGGTACGCGTAGGAGCGAACTCACCCAGCTTGTGGCCAACCATGTCTTCATTCACCGAAACGGGAATGAACTTGTGGCCATTATAGACGCTGAACGTCAGGCCAACGAATTGCGGCAGGATTGTCGAGCGGCGCGACCAGGTCTTGATCGGAGCAGCTTTCCCGGAATCCTGGGCGGTTTCTGCTTTTTTCAGCAGATAGAGGTCAACAAACGGACCTTTCCAGACGGAACGAGACATGAGTTACCTCTTCTTCTTAGCATGCCGCGAACGGATGATCATCCGGTCGGTCGACTTGTTGCTGCGGGTACGCGCACCCTTGGTTGGCTTGCCCCAAGGCGTAACCGGATGACGACCACCCGAGGTACGGCCTTCACCACCACCATGGGGGTGATCGACAGGGTTCTTTGCAACACCGCGGGTCAGCGGGCGAATGCCGCGCCAGCGGTTACGGCCAGCCTTGGCGAGCGTGGTGTTCGAATTGTCCGGGTTCGAAACGGCGCCAACGGTACCCATGCAGGTGCCGAGGATGTAGCGCTGCTCACCCGAATTCAAACGCACGATAACGCGTCCGCCATCACGACCGACGAGCTGCACATAGGTGCCTGCCGAACGGGCGATCTGACCGCCCTTGCCGGGCTTCATTTCGATATTGTGGCAGATGGTGCCAACCGGCATCTGGCTCAGCAACATGGCGTTGCCAGGCTTCACGTCGGTCTTTTCACCGGCAACAACGCTGTCGCCAACGGCGAGGCGCTGCGGCGCGAGGATGTAGGCGAGTTCACCGTCTTCATATTTCACAAGCGCGATGAAAGCCGACCGGTTGGGGTCATATTCCAGACGCTCGACGGTTGCAGGCATATCCCATTTGCGACGCTTGAAGTCGATCAGACGATATTTCTGCTTGTGTCCGCCACCGATGCCGCGCGAGGTGACATGGCCTTTGTTGTTACGGCCGCCGGTCTTTTTCTTGCCTTCGGTCAGCGCCTTGATCGGGCCGCCCTTGTAAAGGCTGGAACGATCAACGAGCACAAGGCCGCGACGGGCGGGGCTAGTTGGTTTGTAGCTTTTGAGTGCCATTATCCTGCCCTTAAATTCCGGTGGTCACGTCGATGCTCTGGCCTTCTGCCAAAGTAACGATCGCTTTCTTGACGTCCGAACGCGTGTAGGGCTTGCCCTTCCAGCGCTTGGTCTTGCCTTTTTGCACCAGCGTGTTGACGTTCAGAACCTTGACGTCGAACAAGGCTTCAACAGCTGCCTTGATCTGCGGCTTGGTCGAATTGCCGTTCACCTTGAAAACAACAGCATTGTTTTCGGAGAGCAGCGTCGCCTTTTCGGTGATGTGCGGGGCAACGATCACGTCGTAATGACGTACGTCGATTGCTTCTTTTGACTTAGCCATTGAACCGTGCCTCCAGCTTTTCAACCGCAGCGCGGGTCAGAACCAGCGTTTCATGCTTCAGAATGTCATACACATTCGCGCCAACAGCAGGCATCACGTTGATGCCGACCAGATTGGCAGAAGCCATGCGGAAATTGTCATTGACGGTATCACCGTCGATTACCAGCGTGGTCTTGCCGAAGCCGAGCTTGCCAACCTGACCCTTGAGAGCAGCGGTCTTGGCTGCCTTCAGTTCCAGATCTTCCAGAACGATCAATGTGCCGGCCTTGGCTTTGCTCGAAAGCGCCATTTTGAGGCCGAGGCTACGGATCTTCTTGTTCAGCGACGGGTTGAAGTCACGCAAACGGGCACCATGGGCCTTACCACCACCGATAAATACCGGAGCAGCGCGGTCACCGTGACGGGCCGAACCGCCACCCTTCTGGTTGCCGAATTTCTTGCCGGTGCGGGCAACGTCCGAACGCTCACGCGTTGGGCGGGCCGTTCCGCGGGCTTTTTCACGCTGCCAGGTCACAACGCGATGCAGAATGTCGGCGCGCGGCTCAATGCCGAACACATCATCATTCAGATCGATATCGCCCTTGGCTTTGGCGTCGAGGGTTTGAACCTTGAGCTTCATGGTTTAGCCCTCCTTCTTTTCTTCGCCGGCGTCGGCAGCAGGTGCTTCTTCAGCAGCAGCTTCGACAGCGGGAGCAGCTTCAGCGGCAGGCGCTTCGGCTTCTACAGCGGGAGTGTCGGCAACGACTTCCTCGGTGGCGACGACGATTTCTTCTTCCACGACGGGAGCTTCATTGTCGTTCTTCAGCGCGCCGGGGAAAGGAGCGCCTTCCGGGGTCGGAACCTTGACGGCATCACGAACCAGCAACCAGCCATTCTTCGCACCGGGTACCGAACCCTTGACGAAGATCAGGCCGCGTGCGACGTCGGTGCGGACAACTTCCAGATTTTGCTGGGTGCGTTGACGGTCGCCCATGTGGCCGGCCATCTTCTTGTTCTTGAACACCTTGCCGGGATCCTGACGGTTACCCGTCGAACCATGGGCACGGTGGGTGATCGACACGCCGTGCGATGCACGCATACCACCGAAACCCCAACGCTTCATGGCACCGGCAAAGCCTTTACCCTGCGTGTGGCCGGTGATGTCGACCAGCTGACCATCGACAAAATGGTCTGCGGAAAGAGATGCGCCAACCGGCAGAAGGCCGTCGGCATTTTCAACGCGGAATTCGGCAACGCGAGCCTTGGGCTCGACCTGTGCCTTGGCAAATTCGCCACGCTGCGGTTTGTTTACATTTTTCGCTTTACGGGCGCCGGCACCAAGGCGGACAGCAAAATAGCCGTCCTTCTCTTCGTTGCGGGCTCCAACCACTTGGCAGCCTTCCAGCGCCAAAACGGTCACAGGTACGTGACGGCCATCTTCATTGAAGAGGCGCATCATACCCATCTTTTTCGCGATCACGCCAGTGCGCATGATCCATACTCCAACTTATGTCAGAGGCCCGGCTGGCAGGATTGCCAGGAGGGCGTGACGCCTAAATCCAGCCCTGAATTTGAAGCATGCCCCGTCCGGGCTAGGCACCGTTGGCTCAGCATGTGAGCCTTTCGGTAAGACGGGGAACGCAGCCCGGTCAAATCCTTGGAGGATTCTCCGGCGGTATTCCTAATGTCTCACTCCGCACATTGCGGAGGTATCGGCTTACGCCAATTTGATTTCGACATTCACACCGGCAGCAAGGTCGAGCTTCATCAGAGCATCAACCGTCTGCGGCGTGGGTTGCACAATGTCGAGCAACCGCTTGTAGGTACGAACTTCGAACTGCTCGCGCGACTTTTTGTCAACGTGAGGTCCACGGTTCACCGTGAACTTTTCGATACGGGTAGGAAGTGGAATAGGTCCACGGATGAGCGCGCCGGTGCGGCGTGCGGTGTCTGCGATATCGCCTGTCGCCTGATCGAGGACGCGATGGTCAAATGCTTTCAGACGGATGCGAATATTCTGCGTTTCCATGGGTTCACCAAATTCCAAATTCTATCAATATCAAAGAGCCGAAAAACAGCATGTCCGACTTGCCTTTTGGAAGCCGGAGCAGCTGTTTTGAATTTCTTAAAACCGGCCCGCCCGAATCAGAGACCCGGGCGGGATGCGCGGCCTATATTACTTCGAGATTGCGCTGACAACCCCTGAACCGACGGTGCGGCCACCTTCGCGAATTGCGAAGCGGAGACCCGGGTCCATAGCGATCGGTGCAATCAACTTGACCGAGATGGTTACGTTGTCGCCAGGCATAACCATTTCCGTGCCTTCGGGAAGGATAACTTCGCCGGTTACGTCGGTGGTGCGGAAGTAGAATTGCGGACGATAGTTCGCAAAGAACGGCGTGTGACGGCCGCCTTCATCCTTCGAAAGCACGTAGATTTCTGCCGAGAACTCGGTGTGCGGCGTAACCGAACCGGGCTTGCAGAGAACCTGACCACGCTCAACTTCTTCACGGCCTACGCCACGGATCAGAGCACCGATGTTGTCGCCAGCTTCACCCTGGTCGAGCAGCTTGCGGAACATTTCAACGCCGGTAACGGTGGTCTTCTTGGTGTCGCGGATGCCGACGATTTCAACTTCTTCGCCAACCTTTACAACGCCGGTTTCGACGCGGCCGGTCACAACGGTACCACGACCCGAGATCGAGAACACGTCTTCAACTGGCATCAGGAAGGGCTTGTCGACAGGACGCTCGGGCTGCGGGATGTAGCTGTCAACAGCTGCCATCAGCTCGAGGATCGAGTTCTTGCCGATTTCGTCGTCGCGGCCTTCGAGAGCGGCGAGAGCCGAACCCTTGACAACAGGAATGTCGTCACCGGGGAAATCATAGCTCGACAGCAGTTCGCGAACTTCCATTTCAACCAGTTCAAGGATTTCAGCGTCGTCGACCTGGTCAACCTTGTTCATGTAAACGACGAGCGAAGGAACGCCAACCTGACGTGCAAGCAGGATGTGCTCGCGGGTCTGCGGCATGGGGCCGTCAGCAGCGTTCACAACCAGGATCGCGCCGTCCATCTGCGCAGCACCGGTGATCATGTTCTTAACATAGTCAGCGTGGCCAGGGCAGTCGACGTGTGCGTAGTGACGGTTCTCGGTTTCATATTCGACGTGTGCGGTCGAAATGGTGATGCCGCGCTCGCGCTCTTCCGGTGCCTTGTCGATATTGTCGAAGTCGACCTTTTCCGACAGACCCTGGTCAGCCAGAACCTTGGTGATCGCTGCGGTCAGCGTGGTCTTACCATGGTCAACGTGACCGATGGTGCCGATGTTGCAATGCGGTTTCGTCCGCTCAAATTTAGCCTTTGCCATTTTTTCAAACCTTCTTTCGAATAGGGTATAATGTGACCAGTTGGGACGACGCCTGCTGAATCAGGCGCCGCCCTTAATCCTGTTTTGCCAATCAGGCAAGCTTCTCCTTGATTTCAGCCGCAACGTTCGACGGAACTTCATCATAATGATGGAAGATCATCGAATAGTTGGCACGTCCCTGTGTGAACGAGCGGAGCTGGTTCACATAGCCGAACATGTTGGCCAGCGGCACCATGGCTTCGACAACCTGTGCGTTACCGCGGCTGTCTGTACCCTGGATCTGACCACGACGTGAATTCATGTCGCCGATAACGTCGCCAAGATATTCCTCGGGAGTTACAACTTCAACCTTCATGATCGGCTCAAGAAGCTTGATGCCTGCCTTCTGTGCAGCTTCGCGCATTGCGGCACGACCTGCGATTTCGAAGGCGAGGGCCGAAGAGTCGACGTCGTGATAGGCACCGTCATAGAGGGTGATCTCGAAGTCGATGATCGGGAAGCCGATCAACGAGCCTGATTCGGCTGTCTCGCGCATGCCCTTTTCGACCGACGGGATATATTCCTTCGGAATGTTACCGCCCTTGACTTCATCGTTGAAGATGATGCCCGAACCGCGCTCGCCCGGCTTGACCGTGAACTTGACGCGACCGAACTGACCCGAACCACCCGACTGTTTCTTGTGGGTGTAGTCGATGTCGACTTCACGGGCGAGATATTCACGGTAGGCAACCTGTGGTGCACCCACATTTGCTTCCACTTTGAATTCGCGGCGCATGCGGTCGACGATGATGTCGAGGTGCAGTTCGCCCATGCCCTTGATGATGGTCTGGCCCGATTCATGGTCGGTCGACACGCGGAACGAGGGATCTTCAGCCGACAGACGATTGAGCGCGATGCCCATCTTTTCCTGGTCAGCCTTGGTCTTGGGTTCCACCGAAAGCTCGATAACCGGCTCGGGGAATTCCATACGCTCCAGAACGATCGGGAAACGTTCGGCGCACAGCGTGTCGCCGGTGGTGGTTTCCTTCATACCGGCAAGCGCGATAATGTCGCCGGCAAATGCCTCGTCGATATCCTTCCGCTCGTTCGCATGCATTTCGAGCATACGGCCGACCTTTTCCTTCTTGTCCTTGACGGAGTTCAGGTAGGTGCCCTTGGTCAGGGTGCCGGAATAGATACGGATGAAGGTCAGCGAACCCACGAACGGGTCGTTCATGACCTTGAACGCCAGAGCCGAGAACGGAGCATCGTCTGCAGGCGGACGGCTGTCCTTTTCGTCGCTGTCCATCTTCACGCCCTGAACATCGGGAATGTCGAGCGGCGAAGGCAGATAGTCGACAACAGCGTCGAGCAGAGGCTGGACGCCCTTGTTCTTGAACGCCGAGCCGCAGCAGACGGGAACGAACGACTGGTTCAGCGTGCCCTTACGGATTAGCTTCTTCATGGTCGCAACGTCAGGCTCATTGCCTTCCAGATAGGCTTCCATGGCGTCATCGTCCTGCTCGACAACCAGTTCGATCAGTTCGTTACGATATTTCGCAGCTTCGTCAGCGAGGTCGGCGGGGATTTCTTCGTAGAAGAATTCGGCGCCCAGGCTTTCATCCTTCCAGATGATCGCACGGTTTTCGACCAGGTCGACAAGACCCTTCAGATCGGATTCAAGGCCGATCGGAATGTAGAGAACAGCCGGCTTCGCGCCCAGACGGTCGATGATCGACTGCACGCAATATTTGAAGTTCGCACCGGTACGGTCGAGCTTGTTGATGAAGCACATACGCGGAACGCCGTATTTGTCGGCCTGACGCCATACGGTTTCCGACTGCGGCTCCACACCGGCAACGCCGTCGAAGCAGGCAACCGCACCGTCGAGCACGCGCAGCGAACGTTCGACTTCAATGGTGAAGTCCACGTGGCCGGGGGTGTCGATGATGTTGATGCGGTGGTCGTTCCAGAAGCAGGTGGTTGCAGCAGAGGTGATGGTGATACCACGCTCCTGCTCCTGCTCCATCCAGTCCATGGTGGCCGCACCATCGTGCACTTCACCGATCTTGTACGATTTGCCGGTGTAGTAAAGGATACGCTCGGTCGTCGTGGTCTTACCGGCGTCGATATGCGCCATGATACCGATATTGCGATACATATTGAGTGGATGGCTGCGTGCCATGGTCTTTACTCCGAAGTGTGGGCCGCCAATACGGTCCTGTTTAGTTTCCCAGCGTTGCGAACCCGCTGATTATTACCAGCGGTAGTGCGCAAATGCACGGTTGGCTTCGGCCATACGGTGCGTATCTTCCCGTTTTTTGACAGCGTTGCCGCGGTTCGACGCAGCATCCATCAATTCGCCGGAAAGACGGGCAGCCATGGTGGTTTCGCTGCGGTTACGTGCAGCGCCGATCAACCAGCGGATAGCCAAAGCCTGCGCACGCTCGGGACGAACTTCGCAAGGCACCTGATAGGTCGCACCACCGACGCGGCGGCTGCGGACTTCGATACCGGGCTTTACGTTGTCCAGTGCTTCATGGAAGGTCTGCAGCGGATCTTTCTTCGCGCGTGCTTCAACGGTTTCCAGGGCACCATAAACGATACGCTCTGCTGCGGACTTCTTTCCGTCCAGCATCAGGTTGTTCATGAATTTCGAAAGCACGATATCACCGAATTTGGGATCGGGAAGAATGATGCGCTTTTCGGGACGACGACGACGTGACATATTAAATTTCCTTTGTCTCTTTGGACCGTCTGGCTGCGCCGTTGCGCGCCATGCCGGTCCGCCAATGGAAAGCGGGCCGAATTACTTCGGACGCTTTGCACCATATTTGGAACGCGATTGCTTGCGGTCCTTGACACCCTGCGTATCGAGTACGCCGCGAAGAACGTGGTAACGCACACCGGGAAGGTCGCGTACGCGGCCGCCGCGGATCAGCACAACGCTATGCTCTTGCAGGTTGTGGCCTTCGCCAGGGATGTAGGAAATAACCTCGCGCTGGTTGGTCAGACGGATCTTCGCAACCTTACGCAAAGCCGAGTTCGGCTTTTTCGGGGTCGTCGTGTAAACGCGGGTGCAAACGCCGCGCTTCTGTGGGTTTTGGTCCATCGCAGGGACCTTCGACTTGGTCTTCTGCGGCGTCCGGCCCTTGCGGACCAGCTGGTTAATCGTTGGCATATCTTCACCTTAAAAGAAGCGGTTACTTTATGTAGCAAGGCGTTGTTGCGGTGGAGGCGCAGCCTTTAACCCACCCGACCTGTCACATAATGTGCTAGCTAAATTGAGTTTTCACGACCCATGCGAGAATCACACTCATAGTATCGCGAAGGCGCGCCATTAGCGCCGGACCGGCCGTGGGTCAAGGTTCAAGAAAATAATTGCAATTGAAACCTTCCGGCCGCTTCGTCACCCGTCCGATTGCCGTTCCGACAACACCGCCTCCTCAATCCGGATCCGCCACCACAAAAGCGCGGCGTTCAGGATCGAAAAGGTGATCGCCATGGCCGGTGCGCCCAACAACAGGGGTAGCAATGCGATTTCCACCACCACCAGCGCATAATTGGGATGCTTTATATAACGGTAGGGCCCTTTTTTGACCCTCGGGAAATGCGGTGCACTGATGATGCGGGTCGTCCACCAGCGGCCAATACTCGCCAATGTCCAGAAACGGAAGGTCTGGCTGGCAATAAAGGCATTTAAAAGGATGAGGTCAGGCTGCGCCGATGGCACGGCAAACAGCGCAATGGAAATCAGCCATCCGCTATGCAGCACGATGAACAGCGGATAATGGTCCCGCCCATGTTCGCGCCCGCCTTCGCTCAACAGGCGGCGGGTATTGGCATTGGCATAGGCAAGCTCGGCCAGCCGCTGCACCACGACATAGGCCAGTACAATCTGTGCCCAAAGTGGCCAGTCAAGGGGTGTCATGGCCGCAATACCCCCATCGCGCCCACAAAGCCCGGCCCGAGCGCGGTCATCAGCATGGGTTTGGAAACCGGTCCCTTGGCCAGAACCCGTTCCAGCACAAACAACACGGTGGGCGAACTCATATTGCCATTCCTGCGAAGCACGGCGCGGGTTTCGGTCAGGTCATCTTCCAGATAATCGGCCAGGGCATCGACAACACGGCCACCTCCGGGATGGCAGGCGGATTCGCCCAGATCCCCCTTGGCCAAAGACTGGCTGTCCAGAAAAGCATCGCACACCGGCGCAAAGTCGCTGTTCACAAAAGAAGGGATATTCCGGGCGAGCACCAGGTCAAAGCCGGTTTCGCCAATTTCCCAACCCATCATGTCCAGCGTCTCGGGCCAGATATGGCTGGCAAAGGCCGACAGCTCCGGCCCCTCCCCTGCTCCCACAATCGCTGCTGCGCAACCGTCGGCAAACAGGGCCAGCGCCACCATGTCTTTCTTGTCCATGCGGCTATGATCATAGGCGATACTGCACAGTTCGAGACTGACGAGCAGAACGGGCTTTTCCGGCGCGGCGCGGAACAGGTCGGCGGCCACACCAAGGCCGATCGCCCCGCCTGCACAGCCATAGCCGAACAAGGGGACACAGCGCGTGTCGGGCGCAAAACCCATTATGGCAATCATCCGGCTTGGCAGGCTGGGTGTCATCGTGCCCGTGGTCGATACAAAGACAATCTGTCCGATATCGGCAGGACACAGTCCCGCACGGTCGAGTGCCATGTTCGCCGCATCCTGAAACATCCGCGCCGCCGCATCTTCATAGACCTGCGCCCGTCCCGACCAGGACCGATCGCCAAAATAATATTCCGGCGGCATGGCAATGTGGCGCTGTTCTATTCCGGTATTGCCAAGAATATCCGCGAGGCGCGCCGGCAAAGCCTTGCCCTTATCCTTTGCCAATATATCCAGCACCTGTTGCTGGGTCAGCAGATGATCAGGCAGCGCCGTGCCAATGGCGCGAAGACGGGGGGAGAGGTGCGACATATTGTTCAACCGATACACAGGGCCAGGGGAAAGAGCCAATCATTATATAGCATCCGGATGAATAAACATAGTAGTGCAATGTTTGATGTTGGGGGAGCGTTTTGTGAAGTTATTTCTCTCCACCCAAATCCGTCACCCTGAACTTGTTTCAGGGTCCATCGTGCAGCAGCACCCGATGGTGTATGACGCACGCAATCGTGCGTCACTGTGCGGTGGAACGCAGCGACAGCGGAAGTAGCTGAAAAATGGACCCTGAAACAAGTTCAGGGTGACGTGGAAGGGGAGGTAAAACGAGCGGTTGGAGACTGTCCCCAACGTCGCTACCCCCGCACTTTGTGCCAAGGCCCCCGGATCGCCAGCGTCATGGTCGGCGCGTAGAAATTCACGAACATGGTCGATCCGTCGGGCGAAAAGCAGGCGCCGGCAAATTCGGTCTGCACGCGGCTGCGGGCGAAGACATAGGCTTTGCCGTCGGGCGTGATGCCGCGCAGATGGTTGTCCGCAATATCGGTATACTGGTCTTCACAGACCATCAGATGCCCGTTCGGCATGACACACAGATTGTCGCCATAATTATAGGCCGCGGCATCCTGTGATTCATAAAAAAGCTCGATCCGTCCCGGCGCGTCAGATTCGCCGGGGAAGCCCTCGTTCACCGCAGGCACATAGCGGAAGATCTGGCCGAGTTTCATCGCCCCGCCATCGGTGCAGGCAAAATAAAGCTCGCCCTTGCCCCACCAGATTCCTTCGCCACGTGCAAACAGCGTCGCGCCAAGAGCATGGCCGCGCAGCCGCAGATCGTCATCGGGACTTTCGGGATTGTCGAGCGGTATCCAGTTGGCACGCAGCGGTTTGCCGCGCAGCACAGCCGCCCCGGTCCAGTTCCGGCTATCCTTAATTCCGGCCTCACCCAAGGCCAGCGCCTCCAACCGGCCACCTTTGGCAAGTTCCCCGCGCACATTGGGGATGAAGCGGTAGAGCAGGCTGTCGTCCCGGTCTTCGGTCAGATAGACAATGCCGGTGCGCGGGTCGACGCAGGCGGCCTCATGGTTGAACCGGCCCATTGCCTTTAACGGCACAGGGTCGACCAGGCCCTTATGGGCCGAAGGCACTTCAAAAACATAGCCATGATCCTGACCCACGCCCTGCCCGGCGCGCGTGACATTTTCTTCGCAGGTCAGCCAGCTTCCCCATGGCGTGATGCCACCTGCGCAATTGCGGATCGTTCCCGACAGGCTGAGCCATTCGGCCTCTTTCCGGCCGGACTTCAGGTCATATATCAGCGTCGTCGTCCCGCCGGGCAGCGGCATGCCGCCAGCGTCCGCCATCCGGTCATAGGCCCGAACCTCGGCACCAACCTTCCCTGGAAACGGCCCGAAACGCAGATCACGGGGGCTGAGTTCATGGTTGCGGACAAGTGCGACCTTGCCTTTTCCGGCTGCAAAAGCGCCCATTCCGTCTCCGGCATTGGGAACAACAAAGCCGTCGTCCATCACATTGCCGAAACGTGAAATCACCTGATAGGTAAAGCCTTTCGGCAGATCGATCAGATGATCGGGATCGGGCAACAGGGCACCATAACCGGACACCTCGCTGCGCGCCGCGGGTGGCATCTGGGCAAGCGAACGTTGCGCAAGACCCGCAAAGGCGAGACTGCCCAGACCGAAATTGAAACTGCGACGGCTAAATTGCATGATATAACCTCTTGGTTGACCCAGGATCAGGACCTCGGCTTCATGCTATTCGTTGCGAAAGATGACAAGCGTGTTGCACCTTGGTAGAGCGCGGCACATTTTCAATTGAAGGCACTTTTTTCCATGACCGTTCGTACGCGCGTTGCGCCCTCCCCAACCGGTGATCCCCATGTCGGCACAGCCTATATTGCTCTGATAAATTACTGCTTTGCCAAAAAGCATGGCGGCGAATTCCTGCTGCGTATCGAAGATACCGATCAGGCGCGCTCCACCCTGCAATCGGAAAAGATGATCCTGGATTCGCTGCGCTGGCTGGGTCTCAGCTGGGATGAAGGCCCCGATGTCGGCGGACCGCACGGCCCTTATCGCCAATCGGAACGCAGCGCGATCTACACCGAACATTGCGACCGACTGCTGGCCGATGGCCATGCGTTCAAATGCTACTGCACCTCGGAAAAGCTGGCCGCGATGCGACGGCACCAGATCGCGGCAAAGCAACCGCCCAAATATGACGGCACCTGCCTGTCACTGACCGATACCGACCGCGCAAAGCTGGATGCCGAAGGCGTCAGCCATGTCGTCCGCATGAAAATCCCGACCGAAGGGACATGTGTGGTGCACGATACGCTGCGCGGCGAAATCGAATTTGAAAATGCCGTCGTCGATATGCAGGTGCTGATGAAATCGGACGGCTTGCCGACCTACCATCTGGCGAATGTCGTCGATGACCATTTGATGGGCATCACCCATGTGATGCGGGGCGAAGAATGGATTTCGTCCGCACCCAAACATCTGCTGCTCTACCAGTATTTCGGCTGGGAACCGCCGGTGCTGACGCATCTTCCGCTGTTGCGCAATGCCGACAAATCGAAATTGTCGAAACGCAAGAATCCAACGTCAATCCTCTGTTACCAGCGTGCCGGTTACCTGCCGCAGGCGATGCAGAATTTCCTCGGCCTGTTCATCAAGAGCGCGAGCGAAGAGGATGAAAAGACCAGCCTGCAGGAATTGATCGACGGTTTTGACGTCCACAATATCTCGCTCGGCGGGCCGGTGTTTGACACGTCCAAGCTGGACTGGCTCAATGGCCGCTATCTGCGCGAAGAACTGGATGTTGGCCAGTTTCTGGACGCGGTAAAAGCATGGGCATTGAACGATAGCTATCTGACCCCGATTGCCGAAATGGCGCAGGCACGGATTACCAAATTGTCGGATCTCGGCAGCCTGACGGGCATGTTCTTCATGAACCGCATCGACGGCCTGACTGCCGATGCCTTGCGTGACGGCGTGAAGATTGATCAGGACCAGCAGCGCGCGGCCTATACGCTGGCATTGCAGCAATTTGACGGCCTGGTCGAATGGAACAAGGAAGGCGTCGAAACAACCCTGCGCCGTACCGCCGAAGTGCTGGAGGCCAAGCTGAAGGATGTCATCCGGCCGATGTATATCGCGATCACCGGCCAGCCGCAGGGCGTTCCGCTGTTCGATGCCATCGTCCATCTCGGCCGCGACATCATCCGCGAACGCCTGCGCCACGCAATGGAACTTCTGGGTCCCGCCAGCAAGAAAGAGGTCGAGGCCTGGACAGCGTTGCTGGCAGCTGAAAAGACCGATTGAGCGCGGGGTCAGGACCAGCCATGCCTGACATCCAACTCCATGAAAGCTGGAAAGCGCCGCTTTTGCCCGAATTTACTTCGGACTATATGGCAGCGCTCCGGCAGTTTCTGGTGTCGGAAAAGGCAGCGGGCAAGACCATCTATCCCAAGGGCAGCGAATGGTTTCGCGCGCTTGATCTCACCCCGCTCGACAAGGTGCGCGTGGTCATCCTCGGGCAGGACCCCTATCATGGTCCGGACCAGGCGCATGGCCTGTGTTTCAGTGTGAAGCCCGGTGTCCGTCCGCCGCCCAGCCTTGTGAATATCTACAAGGAACTGGAAAGCGATCTTGGCCTGCCCCGGCCGCGGCATGGCTTTCTGGAACATTGGGCGCGGCAGGGCGTGCTGTTGCTGAACAGCGTGCTGACAGTTGAGATGGCCAAGGCCGCATCGCACAGCCAGAAAGGGTGGGAACGTTTTACCGACGCTGTTATCCGGCTGGTCAACGCCAAGCCCGATCCGGTCGTGTTCCTTTTGTGGGGCAGCTATGCCCAGAAAAAGGCCGCCTTTGTCGACAGTTCACGGCATCTTGTTCTAAAGGCCGCGCATCCATCACCTCTGTCGGCCTATAACGGCTTTCTGGGGTGCCGCCATTTCTCGCAAACCAATGCCTTTCTCGAAAAGCACGGACAACCCCCGATAGACTGGAGCCTGCCTGATGTCGTTTGATGACCAGCCGCACCGGCGGTTCAATCCGCTGAACGGGCAATGGGTGCTTGTTTCCCCGCACCGTGCCAAGCGGCCCTGGCAGGGGCAGCAGGATGCACCCGACAACAGCGAGCGCCCCGCCTATGATGCGGGTTGCTATCTGTGCCCCGGCAATGAACGGGTCGGCGGGGTGGCGAACCCGGACTATGCCGATGTGTTCGTTTTCGACAATGACTTTGCCGCGCTGATGCCCGGCAAGGACGCGCCGCAACCTCCGGGCAATCCCCTGTTTCAGGCCGCGCCCGCCAACGGGACCTGCCGCGTCATCTGTTTCTCGCCCGACCATGGCAAAAGCCTGCCGGAACTGGACGTGACCGCGATCCGCCGCGTCGTGGATGTCTGGGCCGCGCAGGAGGAGGAACTTGCACAAGGCCATGCCTATGTGCAGATTTTCGAGAATAAGGGCGCAATGATGGGCTGCTCAAGCCCGCATCCCCATGGCCAGATCTGGGCGACAAACCATGTGCCTGTGGAACCATTTCAGGAAAATATAACGCAATTACAATGGTTTGAAGAACATGAGGCGTCGATGCTGCTGGCCTATGCCGAGGCGGAACGGGCTGACGGCAGCCGCACCGTCGTGGCCAACGACCACTGGCTGGCGGTCGTCCCCTATTGGGCAAGCTGGCCTTTTGAAGTCCTTCTCCTCCCTCTTTTTGCCGCTGCAAGCTTCAGCCAGGTTAACAACGAAAGGCGGGACGCCCTTGCCGATATCCTGAAGGCCATCACCACGGCTTATGACAATCTGTTCCAGACCAGCTTCCCCTATTCCATGGGCTGGCACGGTGCCCCGTCGGCAGAACGCAACGCACCCCATTGGCAACTGCACGCCCATTTCTATCCGCCGCTGCTTCGGTCCGCCAGCGTCCGAAAATTCATGGTCGGCTACGAAATGCTCGCCGAAGCGCAACGCGATCTGACCCCAGAAACAGCAGCGGCACAACTGCGCGCCCAAAGCCCCATCCATTACCGGAGTGCCCCATGACACCAATCGATGCCGATCTCCGTCAACGGGTTACAACGGCCTTTGAAAAGCATTTCGGGACGAACGCCGCCCATGTCATCCGCGCACCGGGCCGCGTCAACCTGATCGGGGAGCATACCGACTATAATGACGGCTTCGTCCTGCCCTGCGCCATTGGCCCGTCGACCATGGTGGCAATTGGCGGCCGCAGCGACGAGCAGGTCCATGTCGTCGCAACCGATTTTGGCGATGCGACCGATATGTTCGACCTCAAAGATATCCGCTCTTCCGAGCAAGGCTGGGCCAATTATGTGCGGGGCATGTTGGATGCCGTTCAAAAGGCGGGGTTTCAGCTTCAGGGGGCGAACATTGCCATTGCGGGCAATATTCCCAAGGGCGCGGGACTGTCGTCCTCCGCATCGCTGGAGGTTGCCGTCGGGCAGGCGATGCTCGCGCTTTGCGAAACGGACATTGACCGCACCCGGCTCGCCCAAATTGCCCAAGCCGCGGAATGCGATTTTGTCGGCACAAAATGCGGCATCATGGACCAGCTCATTTCAGCGCAGGGAAAGGCTGGCCATGCGCTGCTGATCGATTGCCGCAGCTTGGGCTTGACCGATGCGCCCGTGCCCGCCGATCTGGCTATCATGATTGTGCATTCCGGCGTCACCAGGGGTCTGGTGGAAGGGCATTATAACGAGCGCCGCCGCCAGTGCGAAGCCGCGGCGAAGGCCATGGGAGTATCGGCATTACGCGATGCCGACATGGAGATGCTGAATGCGGCAGGGCTCGATCTCGTCACCCACAACCGCGCCCGCCATGTCATTGGCGAAAACCGGCGCACGGTGGAGGCGGCGGCCGCTCTGGAAAAAGGCGATCTCCAACGGCTTGGGATATTGATGGCGGAAAGCCACCAATCCATGCGTGACGATTTCGAAATAACGGTTCCCGCGATAGATCGTCTGGTCGATGTGCTGCAAAATGCCATAGGAACCGAGGGCGGCGCGCGCATGACCGGCGGCGGATTTGGCGGCGCATGCGTGGCACTGATGCCGGTATCGCGTGTTTCCGACGTGCGGGCTGCGGTCGAACGCGGTTACCAGACGCCCGATGGCAAGACAGCAGAAATCATGGTGGAAACAGCAGGTCCGGGCGTCAGCCTGATCGACTGACAAGCGCGGCGGGCAACGCCAGATTTTTGCTCAGAATTCAGGAAATATAGCCCAGCCCGTAGATTTCATCCTTGCCGGGCGCGCCGAGATCTTTGGCGCTTTTGGCGAGAGCAGATATACATTTCGAACGGGTCGTGCTGTTGACCGATTTTGCACAGCGCGCGAGCCATGCGGCAATATGCGGTGTTGCAAAAGAGGTCCCGCTGTAGCTGCCAATGCCGCCGCCCGGTGCCGCCGCCGCGACATCGACACCATGCGCGGACACCGTGATATAGCCGCCCTGATTGGCGTAACGGTAGACCTGCAGTTTTCGGTCGACCGCCGTCACCGCGACGACATTCGGTAGCGCGGCAGGATAGGCGGGCGGAGCCGTCGGGCCGCCATTCCCTGCTGCGGCGACGATGACATGGCCTTTGCCCACTGCCCGCGAAATGAGTTTGTCCAGAATTTTGTTGCGCGGCCCTGCCAGGCTGATGTTGATGACGGGCACATCCTGCCCGACCATCCAGTCAAGGGCACGCACAATGGCATCGGCGGACGTAAAGGGCTTGGCAGAATTGCCGCGGAAGATGTTCGCCGCATAAATCTGGCTGGCCCCGTCACGAGCAAGCAAGGACGCGATGGCCGTTCCATGTTCGGTTGGGCTGCTGGCCTTGCCATCTCCAAAATCCCGCTGTTGCAGGCTGGTGGCGTTCAACACCCGATGTGCGGTTACACCTGTGTCGATCATGCCAATTTTCAGATTGCCCTTGCGGCTGGCAATCTTGCTCTGCTTCGCACCGGCTCCACTTCCCTGGGTGGCGAACTGCATGGCGTAATAATGGGTGAAGTCGAACGCGCCGTCGGCATCAATCGCCCGCATGGTTGCCAGAGCAGTCGCGGCGTCCATGTTTTTGGGAATCGAAAGCCGCGTCACAATGCTGTTCAGGGCAGCCAGCGGCGTGCGCTCAATAACTGCAAAGCCCTTTGCCTGAGCGCTCGTGAGAGTCGTATCACGCAGATCGAGCGCAACTATTTCTCCACGGCGAACCGGGAACCCATGCCGGTCCTGCTCGGGACTCTCCGAACTTGCAAGGTCGCGCATGGATTGGGACGAACCGCGAAGTTCTTCGGCAGCTTCGGCCGCTTCTTCCGCAGCTTCGGCTGCCTCTTCTGCGGCTTCCTCGGCAGCCTCCGCGGCCTCTTTTGCGGCCTCTTCAGCTTCTTTTGCTGCTTCTTCCGCTGCGTCTTCTGCATCCTTTGCGGCGTCTTCAGCTTCTTTCGCTGCGCGTTTTTCCGCGTCGGTCACATCTTTGGCGCGATTCTGTTCGTCCTTGGCTTCACGGCTTTGTTTGCCGGAGAATTCCTTGACTTTCTCTTCTGCGGCGCGCTGCTGCGCCCGGTCAAAATCCCGCTGTTCATTGTGGTCGATGCGGTCCATCCGATCTTCCCGCGAGCCGCCACGCGCATGCAGGTTTGTGCAGGCCAAGGCACAAAGCAACGTCATGGTAATGAGGCGACGTGGTGAGCGTTCGGGATGTGTCATTGTTGCTGTCCGTAAACGGGTGAATGTCTAGCCCCACAACGCTTTATCATAGCAATTATTCCACTGGCCAACGAATAAATAAAAGTCTTATTATCCATGCGCCTAGTAACATTTAATGCCTAACAAGGAATAAAATACACAAGGCGGCGTTTTGGGGAGTGAACGTTAGAGTGCAAAGCAGCAACGGAACCGATCTGGACGTTAAGCCGCGCATAATAGCGTTCCTGCCGCGTTTGCGCCGCTTTTGCATGGCTCTCACCGGCAACAATGACAGCTGCGACGATCTGTTGCAGGAAACAGTAGAAAGGGCTTTGACACGGATAGAGCAATGGCAGGAAGGGACCAGTCTCGAAAGCTGGATGTTCCGCATCGCGCAAAATCTCCACATTGATGCCGTCCGGAAAGGAGCACGGAGGGGTCAAAAGGTGGATATCGACGAACTGGCCGGCCTTTCAGGTGAAGACGGGCGGACAATCGTCGAAACGCGTTCCGAACTTGCGCATGCACAAAAAGCTATGGCGGCCTTACCCGATGAACAGCGTATTGTGCTGGCCCTCGTGGTAATTGACGGACGTTCCTACAAGGAGGTTGCGGATATACTCGACCTTCCCATGGGGACGGTAATGAGCCGGGTTTCAAGGGCACGTCAGGCTATCGACCTCTATCTGAATGGCAAAGCTGCATGAGCGGGGCAAGGACATGAACAGCAAAGAGGACCGGGTGAGCGCCTATCTTGGCGGAGCTATGACACCCACCGAAGCGGCAGCGTTTGAGCTGGAGATGGAAGGAGACGCGGAATTGATTGCGATCGTCGAAAGATGGCAGCGCAATGACGCGTTGCTCAAACAGGCATTTTCAACGCCCGAGGCAGAACAGGTTTCGCCCGCATTGCTGGACCGCCTTGGCCTTGGCGATGCTCCGACAGAGAGCAATGTGATCGCGATGGGCATTCCGGAACCGTCACCGGCAAAGGCGCATAACGATAATGTGCCGTCACCCCGGCGGCGCTGGGCCATCGCAGGATCGATCGCCGCAAGCGTTGCAGTGGCAATTGCCGTTGGTAGTTTCTGGACTGCAAAACCCGAAGGCCTCGGCAGCGAACCCCAATTCCAGACCGCGCTGAACGGGTCCGCATCAGGAACATCCGTCGCATTGAACGACCAGAAAAAGCTGACGCCAATTCTGTCTTTCAAAGCGGAAGATGGCCGTTTTTGCCGTGAATTTGCGTTGGAAGGCCAAGGCGGTGGCGAACAGGGCGTGGCGTGCAAGACCGGCAATACATGGGTGATCGAAGCGCTGGTCAAAGGTGGCGGAACGCTGCCTTCGAACAACGAGATCCGCACAGCCGGCAGTCAGGATGCGGCTTCGCTGGATGCGGCCTATAGCCGCCTGGGCGCGGGCGATCCCCTCAATCGTGAAAATGAAATGCAAGCAATTTCAGAAGGTTGGGCAAAAAACTGAATTTACCGCGCATCAGCGGGAATAATGCCTGACCTTGCCCGTTGTTGATCCGTCGGCACTTTCGTCGACGGTAACAAGCGGGAGACGAAATTTGAAAACACTTTGGAAAATGAGTGTTTGCGCGGCAGTCGCTGGCGCCACCCTGTTTACAGCCAGCAGCCTTTCCGCACGCCGGGGCGCTGACGATCCGGCAGGTCATGTGCGGCAATGCCGCGGTTGCGATGACGGACCTGGCGATGATCGCCGGAGCCGTGGTTCGGATGACAAAGCGGTCAAGGATCGGGGCGACAAGCTGGATCGGACGCAAGATGACCGCAGTGGGCGTCAGTCGCGTCGTTCCGATGATGCAGCTGCAGATGATAGACAAGGACGAGGTCGAGAACGTGGACGTGGTCGCGGTCGCGGTGGTGATGACGCCCCCGGCGATGACCGTCGCGGACGAGGTCGCGGCAGCGACGATCCGAGCTGAGTTTCGGGTCGCCGGGCGGCCCTGGAAAGATAGCTACTTTTCAGGGCCGTTTGACACCAAGGGGTGAGAACCCTTTTTACTTTTTTCTAATTCTTCGACATGAGATGAAGCAATTAAGTTTCAGAACATGTCGTCCGGGGGAATTTATATGATTATGAAGCGTTTCAGGGCCGCCTTGGTGGCGGCTACAGCATTGGCACTTTCCGCTGCCGTTTCCGCGCCCGCATATGCCAACGAACAACAAAAGGCAGATGAGGATTCCTCGCCCGAAAGCTGGCGATTATCGACGGGCCTGAATTATTCGTCGAGAAGCTATGGCGAGATTGACGACACGAAGGTCGTATCGGCGCCCGTCGGCCTCAAATACACCAAAGGCAATTTCAGCATCCGGGTTTCGGTACCCTATGTCCGGGTGGACGGGCCGGGCTCGCTTGTTCAAACGCCCGAAGGTTCAGGCAGCGGCTCCAATAGCGGCTCGGGACGATCGGGGAACAGCGGTCATGGAAGCTCCAATTCGGGTTCCGGAAATTCCGGTTCCGGTGGCGTTGAAATTGACGACAGCACCGGCGTTCCGGTCAGCTCCAAGCGAAGCGGTTTTGGCGACGTTGTTATTTCGGCGACCTATTCCTTTGATCTGGGTTCGGATTTCTACATTGATGCAACCGGCAAGGTCAAAGTACCGACCGCATCGACGGCAAAGCGACTGGGTACGGGCGAAGTTGATGTGACTACCGGTCTTGATTTTGTGAAATCAATCGGCCCGGCAACCTTCTACATTCACGGCCGCCGCAGATTTGCCGGAAAGCCAACCGGCTCGCTGATCCGCAGCACATGGGGTGCAGGTGGGGGAGCGAGTATCAAGGCCGGCGATACCATCACGCTGGGCGCGGACTATGACTGGCAGGAGGCTACTTTTGCCGGCAATCCCGCAAATAGCGATGTGACCGCCTGGGCCAGTGCGCGCCTGAACAGCAAGATGAACCTGTCCATATTCGGTTCCACCGGGCTCAACAGCAACAGCGCCGATTTCGCCGGCGGCATCGGGTTGAGCATCAAGCTCAACTAAACGCGCGCTTTCGGGCACAGCAAAAAGGCAGCTGGCAACGGACATGTTGCCAGCTGCCTTTTTTGTGCCGGTTCAGAAACGGAAGACGACACGGATCTTGGCAAGGATGGCGTCTTTCGATCCGCTTTCAAAACCCTTGCCGGGCATGAACCAGCCGACCTTTGCCTCCAACGCCAAGGGCTTTGCCAGGCGGGTGGAAAAGGCAAGGTCGATTTCGGTGCCAATATCGCGGTCGTCGCCGGTAAGCTCTGCCGAAATAGGCGAACCGCGGACATCATCATCGTCGCGCTTGGCCTGACGGTACCGGTGACCGATAAGTTCCAGGGAGCTGGAAGCGGTGGGCCGGATACCCAGCCCGAGCGTCAATATCTCGATGTTCGACAGGTCGGGATCAAGCGCCTCACCATAATAGCGCACGTTGCCGAGGCCGGTGATGCGGTCTTCATTGTCCTGCAGTCCCGTCTGCCGGAAGGAGCGGTCTGTCGTCGCATCCCCACCGCCTGTTGCGTGGGCGTAGCCGGCAAACAGCGACGGTTTGGCCGGAAGCGGAAGGTGCCAGATCAGTCCGGCGTCTATCGCACGGGCGCGCAGCTTGCGCGTGCCGGAAGTGCCGCTCTGCCGGGCGAGTTCCAGCCAGTGTCCGATCTGCCCCGTCCGCCCTTCGGACTGGATGCCGATGGTCAGCGGGCTGAGGTTGGTGGCCCGCAGGTCGTTCTGCTTGATGGCATAGGCAGACAGATCCCAATCGCGGGTGACTTCATATTCGGCGTGGAATATCCAGTTATCGAACTTGCGCCGCACCGGTTCCTTTTTCAGCAGATTGGCCCGCAGCAATTCCTCCCGCCCCCACATGGCCTCGATCCGCCATTGGCGATGGTCATAAGCGACGCGGATACCGTCAAGGCGGCTGTCATATAGCCATTCGCGGCCATCCTCGACATCCTGCCGGCCAAGCTGAAGCTGGAAATCCTTCGCGAGGAAATCATCGAACAAAATGTTCAGTTCGCGTATTTCCAGCCGCTCGATCGAGTTCCACTTTCCCGTCCGCCGGTCAAGGTCGAAACCTGCCTCGACCGATGCGACAATCTCGATATCGTCATCGGGTGTATACAGCATGTCAACGCGCGCCTCCGGCTGGATGCGGGTCTCGGAATCATTGGTCAACCGGTCGAGATCGACATCATCCAGAAAACTGCCTTCAATCGTCAGCCGGGCACTCAGCTGCAGATCATCTTCTTCGTTCAGCTTGACCGTGTTGTCGCCAAACAGGCTTTCGTCCGGAACCGTCGCCTTGGTCTGGGCCTGCGCGTCGGAAATGGGCAAGAAAGTGGCGTTGGCCATGCAAAAGGCAAAGCCCATGCCGAAAGATTTGCGGATCATTGGGGACTCCTGCGGTAAAGGGGTAATGTGTGAACATGTGCCTGGCACAGCTCCAGCAAGGCGGGTGCGCTTGCCTGGCGTTCGGGCATGCGGTCGCTGATTTCGAGCAAGCGGACGAACGAGAGAAATTCGTAGATGGCTATATTTTCAGGCCGGATGGCGGGATTTTCCCGGCAGGCGCTACGGACGAACTGCCTTTGCCAATCGGCAAATCTTTCGGGGTCATTCCATGCGCGCAGTGCCCATTCTGTCAGGTGAGCGTTGAAATTTCCGATATCGAGTGCGGGGTCGCCGAGGCACAGCAAATCAAGATCGATAAGATAAAGATCCGCGCCATCGTGAAGCAGATGATCGTGATAGAAATCGCGGTGTATGGGCCCGTGGGCAACCGGCAAAAGGCATCCCGCCCGCGCTTCTGCGGCATGGCGTATGTCGGCCACAGCCGGGGCCCATTCGGGACGCCGTTCGGCCAGCATGGTCAGGCGCTGGTCCAATATAGCGAGTTCATCGGCAATCATATGACGCCGCAGCGGACGCACGCCGGACTTGTGCAATGCCGCAATGGCCCGCGCCGCATCCCCTGCATCGCAAGTCAGCGTTGAAAAGGCTTTGCCGGGAACCTTTGCCTGTATCCACATGGCGAGATGCGGAACAAGGGCGATGGGTTCTGCCACCCGGGCGCCCGATTGTCCGTCCGGACCAAAGCCATTGTTCCAAAGTTCCTGCTGCACCGCAAAGCTGCGGCTGTCGGCACCCTTTGCGCGGATTTTTCCGAAAGCGGTGAAGGCACGACCGTCAGAATCGCGCAGTGCATAAGACACCAGACAGCGGCGGCCGGGCTTGTGCCGGACGAGATGTGCCGCCTCGACACGCCCGCCATAGCCCGCCTGCGCCAAGGCGCGGGTGACCGCGACCGGATCCAAAGCTGCGCCAAGTTGCGGCATGGCAGGGTCATCAGGACAGTCTTGCAGGGCAGCAGTAACCGGACACAAGGCCTCTGCCTGAGCCAGCATCGCGGCTATCGCCGTGGGCCAGTCCGCCTGCCGTTCGCGGAATGGCCGTGTGGCAAGGCGGAGCAACCCCAAGGCCATTTGCGCATCCAGATCACGCATCGAAAGCGAACCGCCCTGTGCGCGGTAGCCATCCACCAGCGCATCGCGAAAGGCGTCGCATGCGGCTTTGGGCAAGCCGTCCGCCATCAGATGGGCGAGCATATTGCCGAGATCCCATGCAGCGGGACCAGACACCGCCTCGTCAAAGTCGACGCAGATCGTGTCGGTCCCCTGCAACAAAAATTGCTCCAGATGGCAGTCGCCATGCAGCGCGACCGGTTCGGTACCGGTGTCGAGGGCCGAGGATATGGCATCGGCAAGCGCAAGGGCGCGTTTCCCAAGCCCAGGGCGAAGAGCCGCAATATCAGAGGCCAGAAAGCGTGCGCTCGCCTGTTGTTCGCCGAGGGTGAGGCGGCGAAGGCCGGTGGCCGGCTGGCGATGCAGGGACGCAAGCGCCCATCCGATCTGGCGGGCATTTTCCGGCGTTGCTCGCGCAGCAACGCCGGATACCCAGCGGCTGACGACAGCGCCATGCCGGTCCGAGCAGGAAAGAAATTCGGGAATTTTGAGCGCGCCTGACGAGGCAAAAATCTGCGCCGCATCAAGCGCGCGCGCATAGCTTTCGGCGCTATGCAGTTTCAGCACCGCAACAGGCTGGTCCTGATACCGGACTTGCGCGACAAAGCGACGGCCCGGGCGATAACGCAAGGGAATGATCGTGGCCTCGCGCGGCAGTCCGAGTTTCGCCAGAAGCGGGCCCTGCGCCTCTGCACTCGCCACACGCCACAGCCGTTTCAATTGCGGGTCATTGGGAAAGCACGCCATGCTCAGCGCAAGTTCGGGAAAGAGGATACGGCCCGCGCCAAAGGGCCCGTCAATGCCCTGCTTTTGGGTTACCTTGGCCAGCTTGTCCGCAGCATCCCTTGGCCGCGCGGTAAAGGTGAGCCAGGTCGGCGTGCCATTCACCGACAGGGCAAAACCGGCAACGCAACTGGTTCCGGGTTTGTAGCGCAGATAGATGGACGTCAATGTATCCAGCACCAGATGCGCAAAGCGGTGGCGCAGGAAATCAAGCAGGGCCGCAGGGTCGAGCAGCAACTCCAGTCCGGGCAAGCCCGGGTCGCGATCGACCAGTTCCCGATCAGCCATAGAGAGCATGGACGCCTCCCCTGCCGAAAGGACTGCGATCGGCCTGCATCGCGGAAAATACGCCGCCTTTCGCCAACAACTCCTGCGGCGTACCCTGCTCGGCAACCCGTCCGTCGCTGAGGACCAGAATACGGTCGGCATTGGCGGCAGACGCCATGTCGTGCGTAATCATGATGACCGTCGCCCGCCGGGAAAGGCGGTGGATAGCCTCATTGATCAGCGCTTCATTGTCGGGATCGAGACCATTGGTCGGCTCGTCAAAGACAAGGATCGGGCAGCCACGCAGCGCGGCGCGGGCGATAGCGATCCGCTGCCTTTGCCCCATCGACAAGGATGCCCCGCGCTCGGCCAGTACCGTGTCATAGCCTTCGGGCATCATCGATATGAATTCATGGGCACCCGCCAATATCGCTGCTGCCGTGATATCCGCACTGCTCGCATTGGGGCGTGCCAGCGCGATATTTTCGCGCACGGTGTCGGCCAGAAAGAAATTGTCCTGCTGCACCACCGCAACCTGTCCGCGCAGCGACGCGAGGGTCAGATCGGAAATATCATGTCCGTCAATCTGGATCGTGCCGCCCGACGGCTGGTAAAGGCGCAGCAGCAGGCTGGCGATCGTGCTTTTACCCGTCCCCGAAGGCCCGACCAGCGCAACCAGTTCGCGAGGCGCAATGTCGCAGGTAAAGCCGTTTAGTACCTTGCGGCCATTGGGGTAGGCAAAGGAAATCTGGTTGAAGCTTATATGCCCGGAAAAACGCGGTGCCATATAGGCGTGGGGAGCTTCACAAATCTGCGGTTCTTCCTCAAGCAGATCGGCAATACGTTCGCCTGCCGCGGTTGCTTTGGCGATGCGGCTGGAATTTTTGGCAAAGTCGCGGACAGGGCGGAAGGTGTTTTTAAGATAGGTCAGAAAGACGACCAGATCGCCAGCCGTCAATTCACCCCGCAACACGAGCACCGCGCCATACCACAGCGTCAGGGCGGTTGAGAGCCCAGCGATCAGATCGGTTGCACGCTCCAGACTCGCAGAGAGCCTTTTGGCCTTCACCCCGTCGGTCAGCGCACCGTCATTTTTTGCGGCAAATGCTCCGGCCATCCGGCTTTCGAGCGACAGGGCCTGCACTACGCGAATACCACCCAATGCCTCGGCCGTGGTTGCCGCAATACTGCCTTCGCGCTTGCGCTGTTCACGGCTGACCTGCTGTATCCGGCCGCCGAGCCGGACGGTTGCAAGGGCGAGCAGCGGGAGCGGCGCCAGTGCCACCAGCGCCAGCCGCCAGTCCAGAACCAGCATCACCCCCGCCATGCTGACAAGGATCAGCACATTGGTGGCAAAGGGCAGCATGGCGGTCACCATCGCCTCGCGCATCGAGGATACATCGTTGACCACACGCATTGTGAGATCGCCCGTCCGCGTGGTTTCATGGAAGGCCAGCGACAGGCGCTGCAAATGGCAATAAAGATCGTGCCGCAACTGGCCCAGAACGCGCGACCCCGTCAGCGCAAAGCCGACCGTGGCGAGATATTCGCATAATGCGCGAAGGCCGACGCTGAGCAGGACAAGTCCAGCGCACAGGACCAGCAACGTCATCGGTGCAAGTGCGTCAAGTGCGGCAATTCCGCTGCTAGCCGCAGGGGTGCTTGCGACCACATGGTCGATCACGATTTTCAGCGGCCAGGGTTCCACAAGGCGCAGCACGGTCGCACCGATCAATGCGAGGCCCGCGCCCAGTGCGAGCCGACGTTGGGCACGCAGATAGGGCACGACATGGCGGTACACGCGCGCGAGGCCGGTGCGCAATTCGCCGAAACGGACGGGAGAACGCCGCCGTTTCAACAGGCGACCCTTTCCCCGGCCTGTGCCAGAATCCGGCGCGCGACACTATCCCAACCCAGTTCGGCCAAGGCATGGTCACGTGCCGCCGACCCAAGACGCGTCCGGCTGTCAGGAGAGCGGATGAGCTCGGCCAATGCATGGGCAAGCGCATCCCTGTCACCCGCAGGGCAGAGCAGGCCCGTCGCGCCATGCCGAACCAGTCCGTCAATATCGCCGATCCGGCTGGCAACGACCGCCCGGCCAGCGGCCATATATTCCATGACCTTGAGCGGCGAGAAATAGAAGTCAGCAAGATCGGGATAGGGCGCGACGGCGATATCCATCCGCGCAAGCAATGCCGGTATCGCGGCCGGTGCCACGGCACCTGTCAATTCCGTGCGGTTTGCAAGGTCGCGTTCGGCCAGAGCACGTTCCAGGCCTTCGCGTTCTGGGCCATCACCGACGAGCAATAGACGGAATGGCAAATCCTGCGCTTTCAACATGGCGGCGGCATCGACTAGGATATCCAAACCGTGCCAGGGCTTCAGCGTGCCGACAAAGCCGATGACCGGTTCGGCATGGTGCGGGTTGAACGAAGGCACAAAGCGGGCAGCGTCCACGCCATTGGCGATGATGTCGATTTTCGCACTTTCGACGACTTCGCGTTTCAACCAGTTGGCAACACCGGTGGATACCGCAACAATCCGGTTCGCGGCACCAAAGGCTTCACCGGACAGCATTTCGGCAAGTTCGCGGTGGACCAGTGCACGATGTGTTGCCTGTTCTTCCACCAGCGGGGCGTTGACTTCCAGCACGGAAGGCACCGCATTTTGTTGCGCCCACTTTACCGCCGCGCTGCTCCACAGGGCGTAGCGTTCATACAGCATGTCGAACGGACCGTGGGCATCAAGAAGCGGTGCAATGGCGGCATCCAGATGGACAAGTTCCAGTTCGCGCTCGGACCCTCCGGCAGAGATTGGCTTTGCGAGCTCGACGCAGCGTAAACCTGCAAGATCGGCCGGTGCCTCTCCGCCCCAGCGCCGGGCAAAAAGGGTCACGCCATGGCCGAGCCGGCTTAAAGCCCGGACGATTTCCTGGACGTGGATGGAGCATCCCTTCGTCCCGAATACCGGCACGCCGGGATCGGCGCAGATATAGGCGATGCGCATCGCTGTTATCCCGCCACGCGCCGCAATGCGACCGTTGCGGCGCGGGCGGAAAAGAAATTACGAAGATAGGCGGCATTCTGGTCAACGTCGAAATCACGCTCGATCATTGCACGGGCCTGGGAAGCCAGCCGTTCGCGCATTGCCGGATTTTCAAGGACGAGACCAAGGGCCTCGGCAAGAGCCTCGGGGTTGCGCTGTTCAATGCAGAGGCCGGTTGTCCCGTGTTTCACCACTTCGGGAACGCCGGTCACATCGGTCGACACACAGGGCGTGCCCAGTGCCATTGCCTCGACAAGCACGGTCGGCAGACCGTCACGGTCGCCATCATCGGCAACGATGCAGGGCAGCGCGCTGACGCCGGCGGATTGCAGGGCTGTGATGACATTCGGACGGGGCAAGGCGCCTGCGAGCCGGACCTTGCCGGTAAGGCCGCGGTCTTCGATACGTTGCTCAAGGTCGGCGCGTTGCGGGCCGTCGCCGATAATCTCGCAGGTAAATTCCTGCCCCCGGGCGTGCAGCAGGGCGCAGGCTTCGACCAGCGTGGCAAAGCCCTTTTTTTCAACAAGGCGTCCCACGGCAACAATATGCTTGGGACGGGCCACCGGAGACGAATAGGGAAATTCATCCAGCCACAGGCCATTGTAGATGCGCTGCACATGCGGGGGGTGGAACCCGTAGGTGGTCGCAAGATAGTCCACATTGAAGTCCGAGACCGTCACCACCGCTTCGGCATCCGCCAGTTTCGGATGCAATTTCAGGGGGTCGATATCGGCGTGGAAAATGTCCTTTGCATGGGCGGTTACGCTATAGCCAATGCCGGCAAAGCGGGCGGCCATGCGGGCAACTGTCGTGGCGACGGTGGCAAAATGGGCGTGCAAATGGGTTATACCCGCCTTGCGGGCGGCGATTGCCAGATGGATCGACTGTAGCACGTCAGGCAATTCTTCGCTGCGGAACGCTTCCAGATTTTCCCAGAAACGCGGCAGCGACTTCGCACCATCCTTCAGCGCCGACCACAGACCTTCCGCCTTGGGCGTGCTGTCCGAAATATAATGCACCGGCGAACGCACCTGGCCCAGGATCGACTGGAAATAAGGCTCGTTCACCCGCCGCACGGCAAAGATTTGGACCGGAACCCCTGCCCGTTCATGGGCCAGAATCTCGTTGACGATGAACGTTTCCGAAAAACGGGGATAGCGTTTGACGACATAGCCGATATGCATCGGGTTGATTCCTTTCCGGTTCAGGCAAGCCCGACAGATGCGAGCTGAAGAGGTGGCAGAGCGGTATGTTCGCAGACGCGGCCGCTGGTGATTTCCCCGGCCCATGCGACGATGGCGTCCAGTCCGCCAAAATCGATGCTGGCACGCGCATTGGGCCGGGCTGTGGGCAAGGCCAGCCACCGTCCGATCGCATCGGACGAGGCCTGCGCATCGGGCAGGCAGGTGGCGAGCGCCAGTTCCTCCAGCCGGCGCGCACGGATGAGCTGTTCGGTGCGGGGTGTGGAACGGGGAACGAACAGGGCGGGCAGCCCGGACGCGAGAATTTCATTTGCCGTATTATAGCCCGCCATGGCCACAACCCGGTCCGCACGTCCGAGCAGGGGAACAAGATCGCACACCCCCTCGACAAGCTCCATATCACCCCGTGGCGCGATCATGCGGAGCAGGGCTTCCCGGTTCTCGCCGGGCATCAGGGGACCTGTTACGATGAGACCGCGCATATGGGCGGGCAATGGAGCGGCGGCGAAATGGCAGGCCAGCGCAAAGCCGTCCTGCCCGCCACCTACCGAACACAGCACCGTCTTGCGCGCATCCACGTCGCCACTTTGCGCAGGCAAGCGGCTGGCCGACGACCGGAAGGGGTCGAGATAGCCGGTGTAGCTGGTGATCGCTTTCAGCTCTTCGGGGAAATCGTAAATGTCGGCGGTGGGGTAAACGGACGGATCGCCATATACCCAGATCGCATCATAAAGACGGGATAGTGTGCTGAAATTCCGGCGGCGTTCCCATTCGCGGCGGATCGTTTCGGGATCGTCCAAAATGTCACGCAGGCCGAGCACGCAATGCGTGTTGCCGTCGCGCCGCATCCGTTCCAGCGCGGGCAAAAGTTCGTCCAGCGCACCGCCCGGCACATTATCGGCAATGAAAAGATCAGGCTGGAACCGCTTAAGCGCAAGGTCGATGAGGTCCGCCCGGAAGCGCGTTAGCTGATCGATGCCGATGTTGAGCGACCGCGACGAATATCCGCCGTCCGCATCCTTGCGGTAGGCAGGAAGGACAACGGAATCGATGCCCTGCGGCATCGGAAAGGCACCGCCCTCCCGCACGCCGGTGATCAGAAGCACCGTCGCATTCAGTGGCGGCGCGGCAAGTGCCATCGCAATCAACTGGTTCCGGCGGATATGGCCGAGACCCATGGTGTCATGCGAATAGAGTGCAATGCGCGGATGGGGGAGGCGGATCGGGCTGACGATCATGACCCGAGCCCTGCATCAACCGAGGTCCGACGCGCAGCGCAGCGATACGGGTCCGAGCGCAAAAATGGTCCAAACAGCTTGCCAGCCGTGCCGTTCGCTAAGTCCAGAAGCAAAGGTCGCCCTCCCGCGTTGAAGATTGAATTCGTCAGAATAACAATGCGACAACGAAGGCCCGGATGGATTATTCCCGTAATTTCAAAAGGATCGGGAAATAACTGTCATCAAATTGAAATATTTGGATAGTTTTTCAAAATCGCGCAGGAAATTTGAAACAAAGCAACTGCGTAACGATGCGAAGACGATCCCGGCCGAATGTCGGCCCCACAGCATCTGTTTACGGCAATTGGCTGGAAAATGGTGCCGCCTATAGGATTCGAACCTACGACCCCCGCATTACGAATGCGATGCTCTACCAGCTGAGCTAAGGCGGCGATGGCTGTGTGGCCAAGGCGGCCCGCATAGACATGTGTTCGGGTGAATTCAAGCCTCCATTGCGCACAAGAAAAACCCCGGTGGCACGCCACCGGGGTAGTTTGTTTTGCTAGTTACGTCCCGAGGGCTAATTAACGCAGCAGGTTCAATACGCCCTGCTGGCTCTGGTTGGCCTGTGCCAACATCGCGGTCGATGCCTGGCTCAGGATCTGTGCAGATGCGAGCTTGGTCGATTCTGCCGAGAAATCTGCGTCCTGAATACGCGATTTCGATTCCGTCAAATTGGTGGCGGTCGATGTCAAATTGTTGACAGTCGCGTCGAGACGGTTCTGTACGGCACCGATTTCGGCACGCTGCGTAGCAACGGTGTCAATCGCGGTGTCGAGCAGGTTCAGGGCCGTGCTGGCGCCTGCAGCAGTCGACAGGTCGACAGCGCCAATACCAAGGCCAGCCGCCGTCATGGCAACCAGGTCGATATCAACGGTTTCACCGCTTTCAACGCCAGTCTGGATGCTGATGGTCTTCGCAGCGTCGATCAGAACGGTGCCGTTGAAGTCGGTGCGTGCGGTGATGTCGCCGATCTGTGCGATCAGGGCATCGGCTTCGGCGTCGATGGCAGAACGGTCAGATGCAGCGGCCGTGCCGTTGGCAGACTGAACAGCCAGTTCGCGCATACGTACGAGGATGTTCGAGATTTCGCCCATCGCGCCTTCAGCGGTCTGTGCGAGCGAAATGCCGTCATTTGCGTTACGTACAGCCTGGTTCAGGCCACGTACCTTGGCGTCCATACGGGTCGAAATGGCAAGGCCGGCTGCGTCGTCTTTTGCAGCGTTAATGCGCTTACCGCTCGACAGACGCTCCATTGCCTGGCCCAAGTCACGGTTGGCCATACGCGAAGCGTTCTGAGCGCGCAGGGCGCTTGCATTGGTATTGATTACGGTCATGATAATTCCTTTGCTGTCTCTCAAATGGGGCAGCCCGATTGGTTGAGCAGCCACGCAAAGCAGTAACGGCGGAACCCGCCACAGCTTTAACCTTAACTTGTCGGATTATTGGCGGAGATGATCCCGAAGCCTCTGAAAACCACGTATTTCCTTGGCTTTTCCCGATTTGGCACGAGCATTGCTTATATACCCGCAAAGGCAATTCCGCCTTCGGACCAAAGCATATGTCGACCATTGACCAGAGCCGGTTGCTGCAAATGCGCTCCTCGATATTGAGCCAGAACGGCGCGTTGCAACGTGCTGCCGGGCGGGGTGTGGATACGGGAGAAACCGTCGCCAACGCTCCTTTTGCAAAAACCATGACCGATGCGCTGCAGATGGTGAACGCGCAGCAGGCAAAGGCAAGCGAGCTTTCGGCCGCCTATGAACGCGGCGAAACGCACGACATCGTCTCGGTGATGGTCGAACGGCAAAAGGCGTCCATCGGCTTTGAGGCGACCATGCAGGTGCGCAACAAATTATTGTCCGCCTATCGCGACATCATGAACATGCCGGTGTAATCGATGGCCGATAACCAGATCATTTCTGCAGATGCCGTGCCCGCGGGCGGACAAGTAAGCCGCTTTACCACTCCTTCTTCGATGGGTGGTTTTGGCGCATTGCGCGACATCACCAGCCAGCCTGCCGTGCGCAAGGCGCTTCCTGCTCTGGCCTTGACCGGCGCGATCGGTATCGCCGCCATTTCCTATTTTGCTTTGAGCACCCCTGCACAAGCCCCGCTTTATCAGGGGCTGGCCGAGGGCGACAAAGCCGCCGTAGCAGACGCGCTTCAGGCATCGGGTATCAATTATACGCTCGACCCAGCCACAGGCGCGCTTTCCGTTGATGCGGGCAAAGTGCACGAAGCCCGGATGCTGCTGGCAGGCCAGGGCCTTCCCAAAGCCATGCCGTCGGGCGATGCCGTTATTGCGTCGCTGCCTATGGGATCAAGCCGCGCGGTCGAAGGTGAAACCCTGCGCGGTGCACGCGAGGCCGATCTGGCACGTACGATTGAAGCAATTGATGCGGTGAAGACCGCGCGGGTCCATCTGGCGATGCCCGAACCCAGCGTGTTCGTCCGCGAAGCGCGCGAACCGGCCGCGTCGGTGATGCTCACCCTGCAACAGGGCCGCAGCCTTTCCGAAGCGCAGGTGCGCGCCATCCGCCATCTGGTCGCGTCGTCCGTTCCGGGCCTCGCTGCCGATGCGGTTTCCGTCATCGACCAGAGCGGCGCGCTCATTTCTTCACCCACGGGCAATGCCGATCAGCAGATGTTCCAACTGCAGATGCAGATGGAAGAGCGGTACCGGCAGGCGGTTATCACGCTGTTGACCCCCATTGTCGGCGCCGGCAATTTCTCGGTTGAAGTCAGCGCGGACATTGATCCCAGCGAAACCCAGTCGACGCGCGAGACCTATCCCAAGGATGACCAGGCCCTGCGCAGCGAAACGGGTAACAAGAGTTCCCAGAATGCAACCACGCAGGGTGCCGGCGGCATCCCCGGCGCGCTGTCGAACCAGCCGCCGCCTGCAAGCCAGCTCGCCAACACCCCTCCCGGCCAGAACACGCCACCTGCCAATGGCGAGACGCAGAGCGAGGAAACCTATACCCGCAATTTCGATGTAGGCCGTGAAATCGCCGTCACGCATCAACCCCAGGGCAATTTGCGCCGTCTTTCCGTCGCCGTCGCCCTGCGCGATGTCAAAGGGCAGAAAAAGCCCGGTGCCGCCGACGTTGCCGCATTGGAAGCACTTGTAAAGGGCGCAGTCGGTTTCAACAGCGAACGCGGCGACGTTGTTGCCATTTCGTCGCGCCCCTTTGCCGAGAACCCCGAAGCGACCGTCAATTTCTGGGATGAACCCTGGTTTTTCCCGCTGGTCCAGCAGGTTGGCGCGGTACTCGCCGCCCTTCTCGCTTTCCTGTTCATCGGCCGCCCGATGATCAAGGCCGTCAAGGCACGAGCAGCTGAAGCCAAGGAACAGGCGGAAGTTGAGCAGAAATTGCTTGCCGCCACCGGCCAGTCGCGTGCGCCCGTCCCGGTCACCATTGAAATGATCGAAGCCGCGCCAAGCTATGAAGACCGCGCAAATCTGGTGCGTTCGTTCATCCGCCAGGACCCCGAGCGGGCCGCGATGGTTGTCCGCCAGATGATCCAGGAGCGCGCCGATGGATGAGGATCTGGATTTTCCCGATACCGCTTCCGCCACGCCAGCCCCCCCTGCCATTAGCGGGGAGCTTTCAGCCGCGATTTTGATGATGCTGCTGGAAGATGACGACGCGACGGCAATCCTGCAGCATCTCGCCCCTGACGAAGTCAAGGCACTCGGCAAGGGCATGTTCGAAGCATCCAGTGCCAACGAAAATGACGTAGAGCGCGCGCTGGAAACTTTTGTGTCGAGCAATCGCGACCTGTCGGCACTGGCCGTAGGCGCGCCGGTCCGTATCCGTGAAATGATGCACAAGGCCCTGGGCAATGTGCGCGCCGGCAATATATTGTCGGAAATCGAACCCCAGTCGAGCGCCCCTTCGCTCGATATCCTGCGCTGGATGGATGTGGCGTCGATTTCGGAACTCGTTGCATCAGAGCATCCCCAGGTTGCCGCCGTCATCCTGTCGGTGTTGACGCCCGAAGTGTCGGCTCAGGCCATCGCCGCGCTGGATGAGCCGACACAAACCGACCTTTTGTTCCGCTCGGCAAATCTTTCCTCCATCTCCGCCGATGCGATCGAAGATCTGGAAGCGATCCTGATCAACTATACCAGCCGCAAGGCACATGCACCCGATGTATCGCTGGGCGGACGCAACGAAGCTGCGCGTATCGTCAAAAATCTTCCGCGTCCGACCGCCGAAAAGCTTCTTCGTGCGCTGCGCAAAAAGGATCGCCTGCTGGCCGACGCCATCGAAGAAGAAATGTTCGTCTTCGATGATCTGGCCGCTCTTGATGCCAAGACATTGGGCACCATCCTGCGCAATGTCGACTCCGACCAGATTGCCCTTGCGGTCAAAGGCGCGAGCGAGCTGCTGGGCGAGAAGATGCTCAGTACGCTTTCCGCCCGCGCAGCCCAGACAATCCGCGACGATATTGCCGATATGGGTCAGGTCAAGCGGACCGATGTGGAAGCGGCACAGAAGGCCGTTATCGCGGTCGCACGCCAGATGGCGGCATCGGGCGAAATCCAGATGGGCGGAAAGGGCGACGACTATGTCTGATACCCCCAAACGCGTATCCTTGCTGGCGGCGACGGCACGCGGCACCGGTTTCCGGACCAGCACCATCTGTACCGCACCGCCGCAGGCGGAACCCCGTCCGGATGAATATGCGCGCGGCCTGGCCGATGGTCAGCAAATGGCAGAGGCTGCTTTTGACGCCGAGCGCACCGCATTCCAGAAATTGCTCGCCAATGCCCAGGCTTTCCAGAGCGAGGCCGGCCCCGAACTGTCCCTGCTGCTGCGCGAAACGGTTGTGCGTCTTGTCGGCCAGATCACCGATGGGGTTGTCATCGACGAAGACCTGCTGAACCGGCAGATTGCGCGCGCCGTTGAAATTATCACCGAAGCCGACGAGGCCCGGCAAATCCTGCTTCACCCGGACGACGCCGCGCTTGTCGGCAAATCGGTCGGAAAGCTCGCCGTGCACAGCGACCCGACATTGAGCCGCGCGACCATCCGGATCGAATGTTCGCAAGGCTGGATCGAACATGGCGTTGCCCTTGGCATCGAACGTTTGCGCGAAGCGCTGCATTGCGAGGGGATGGCCGCATGACCTCCCGCCTCGCCCACGCTGCCCGCGCCATATTCCAGTCGCTCAATCTCGAAACCGCCACACCGCGGCGCGTCGGTTCCCTGACCGCTTGCAAAGGCCAGTTTCTGGAGGCAGCCGCCTTCCCCTATCCCGTCGGCACCGCCGTCCGCATTTCGCAAACCGATGGTGGTTTTGTAACCGGCGAAGTTGTCGGCTTTCGGGGCAACAAAAGCATCATCCAGCCATTTTCGCAGCGTCTTTCGGTTGCCACAGGCGCGCGCGTGGTTCCCTGTGGCCGTCATGATCATATCGCCTGCGGCGATGGCCTGCTCGGCCGTATCATTGATGCGCAGGGCGTTCCTCTCGACGGACGCCCGCTGACGGGATGCCATGAAAGCTGGCCGATTTCGGGTGTATCGTCGAGCCCGCTGGTGCGCGGCCGTATCACCCGTCCGATTGACTGCGGTGTCCGTGCGATCAACGGCCTTCTCACGATCGGCGAGGGACAGCGCGTTGCCGTCATCGCCGGATCGGGCGTCGGAAAATCCGTCCTGATGGGGCAAATTCTTGAAGGCATTGATGCCGATGTCATCGTCACCGGCCTGATCGGCGAGCGCGCACGCGAAGTGAGCGATTTCATCGAAACCAAGCTGACCCCGCGCATTGCCGCCAAATCGGTGGTTGTTGCCGTTGCCGCCGATCACTCGCCTTTGCTGCGCCTGCGCGCCGCAATGCGGGCAACGGCGATTGCCGAATATTTCCGGTCGCAGGGCAAGAAAGTCCTGCTCCTGATCGACAGCCTGACCCGGGTTGCCCATGCACAGCGCGAAATCGGCCTGGCCCTGGGCGAGCCGCCAACGATGAAGGGCTATACGCCGTCGTCACTCGCGCTCATCCCGCAACTGGTCGAACGCGCCGGTATCGACAGCCGCACCGGCGGTTCGGTGACTGCAATCTATACCGTGCTCGCCGATGGCGGCGACCTCGAAGACCCCATTGTCGATGCGGCACGTGCCATTGTCGACGGACATATCATCCTGTCGCGGACGTTGGCCGAAAACGGGCTGTTCCCCGCAATCGACGTTGCCCGTTCGCTGTCGCGCATCATGCCTGACATCGTCGATGCCGAACATATGGCCGCAGCCGCCCGGTTCCGCCAGCTCTGGTCCACCCACGAACAGAATCGCGACCTTCTGTTGATGGGTGCCTACACCGCCGGGAATGACATGGTTCTGGACGATGCCATCGCCATGCATGGCGACATGCTGAATTATGTCGGCCAGCCGATGCACAGCTCCATTGATTTTGACGCCTCGCGCTATGCGCTTCTGGAAGGGTTTGGCAAATGACCCAGAATGTCGACCGCCGCGCCCGTATCGTCCGCGTCCGCACCGCCGAAAGCCGGATTGCGCAGATGGAACTTGCCAAGGCCAAGGGCAGTGCCAACCAGATCCGTTCGATCGTCGATCGCATCGTGGCGCTGAACAATGAAAATGTCACAACCTCGGGCGCGACCGATGGCATGTCGCTGGCCGCGATTGCCGAAACACGCGTTCGTCTGGACGCCGCGCTGCGCGCGACGTCAGTGCCGCTGGAACAGGCCATGCAGCGCGTGCAGCGCCAGCAGAAAAACAGCATCCACACCGAACTGCGCGAACAGGGCGCCCGCCGTCTGCTCGAAAAGGCCGAGGTGGAGCGCGCCAAACATATCGAACGGAAGGCCGCCCATGCGCGCTGCCATCCCGGTGCCGGTAACAAAGGGGAAGAATTATGAATCTCGCATCTGTCCTGAATGTCAGTGCGCCGGCAGGTGCCGTGATCCAGAATGCCCATGCGGCCGAAGGCAGCACCGGTTTCGACGCCCTGATGGAAACGGCGACACCTTCTGTTGCGCCCTCCCTTCCGGCGGCAATGCCGAAGGGCGATGCGGCACCGGAATCGCAAAGCCCGGTCGATGCGCTGGTCGCCCTGATGAACAGCCGCGACGCAGGGGCCGTGAAAATGCCGACGACGGCCGCGGCGGCAGCCCTGCCGGCAACGTTGGCCGCGACCGGATTGACGACGGAAGCGGACGCACCGGCTGCCCAGCCTCAGCCAGCCATGGACGCGCCGCCCGCCGTCCGGGACCTCGCCCTGCGCGCGGCGGCCAAGGTCGGCAAGGACGGAAGCGCGGATGCCGAAAAGCCCCGCACCGCTGAACCCGGAAAGGGTCTGGCCGCCGCAAAGCAGGATGGCAAACAGGTCAACCGGCCCGTCACTGCCGCGGTCGCCATGGCTATATCCAAGGATCTCGTCACGCAGACGGACGAAGGCGATGAGGAACTGGCCGAGCCCGAAACGGCAGCCGCGCCGGCCGACGCACCATCCGACATGGCGCCCAAGGCCCAGATCGCGGCCCCCGTCGCCCAGCCGGTCGAAGCCTTCTTCAAGCCCGAAACCGCCCCTGACCGCCCCCGCCCAGAGCTCGGGACCGAAGCCCCAAAAGCATCGGAAGCTTCAGCCAAGTTAACAACGCCGATCAAAACGGTGCAGGTCGAACCATCGGTCCAGGCATTTACCTTGCCAACGCCAGTGGTGGTTTCGGCTGCATCAATGACGGCACCCATCGTCATGGGCCCTGAAAACTTCACCAACCACCAACTCGACCTCGCCAATGACGGCCAATGGATTGACCAGCTAGCCCGCGACATCGTCGCCGTCTCAGGACAGGACGGCAAGCTCCGCTTCGGTCTTTCACCCAGCAATCTTGGCCAGTTGGAAGTTTCAGTCGAAACACAACAGGATGGTGTCAACATACAGCTTCAGGCCAGCACCGAAGCCGCCGCCCGGATTTTTTCGGCAGAACAGCCCAAATTGATTGAAGAATTGCGGCAATCCGGTGTTCGGGTCGCAAATGGCGACCTGCTGGGCGGACAGCAGATGCAGGGTCAACGCGACCAGTCACATCCCCAGAATTCGGCCAGCCGCATACCGACAGACCTGACATCCAACCTCGTTTCCAAACGCACCTCACCGAATAATCAGAATACATCGCCCAATGGGCGTTTTGCATAAGAAGGACCCGAAGAGATGAGCAAGACCAAAGAAAAAGCAGAGGGCAAAGGCGGCAAAAGCAAAAAGATGCTGCTGATTGGCGTCGGCGCTACATTGCTGACAGCAGGTGGCGCCGCAGGCGGCATGTACCTGTCGGGCGGTGTGACCGGAAAGGAAGCGGAAGAGGATCCGAACCGGCCGAAACTGGTCGAACGCAGCGACGAGCCTGCCGAAGCCCCTGCTGAAGGCGAAGAGGGCAAGGTTGTGCTGAAAGAAGGCACGGTGTCCGTCAAAAGCGACAAGCAAAAGGTAGACCCCAAAAAGTTTGAGGTAACCTACGTCGCTTTAGACCAGAGCTTCACTGCAAATCTTGCCGACGGCGCTGGCTTTGTCCAGTTGGGGATCAGCCTTGCCACCTATTATGACGGCAAGGTCGTCCAGAATATCGAACGGCAGTCCGTTCCCATTCGTTCGGCTGTTCTCATGGTCTTGTCGCAACAGGACGCTGCGGTTCTGTCGACGCCACAGGGCAAGCAAATGCTGCAGCGCGACCTGACGCATGCCATCAATGACGTGCTTCGCCAGAAAGAAGGCTTTGGCGGAATCGACAATGTCTACTTCACCAACCTGGTGATCCAGTGACGGCAGTAGCCCCTCAGGCAGTGCATCTCACGCGGAGTGCCAACGAAGCGGCGGAGCTTACCCAGCTTGAGCCGCTGGCGCAGCGCGTGTCGCAGGCTATGCAGCAATTGCTGGCCAACTTCACGAAAGGTGCGTTTACCATTTCGGCCGGTACCGCAAACGCGGCACGCTATCCGGAATGGCGGATTGCGCAAAATCCTTTCGGTGCCGTATTGCGTTACCGCCTTCCTAAACGTGGTGATGAAATGCTCGTTCATCTGCCGGGTTTCCTGATCTGCCAGATAGTCGACGTCTATTATGGCGGCACCGGAAATGTGCAGGCTCGCGGCGAATTTTCCTCCGCCGAAATGCGTTTTGTGGACAGCTTCGGATCGCAACTGGCGCCGCTGTTAAAGGCGGAAATCGACCCGGACCCGGGTTCGGTCATCGAATATACAGGTGCCGAAATTGATTTGCTGCAGCTGAACTGGCCGCGATCGCGTGACGCCATTGTGGTGCAGTCCTTCTTTGCCGAAAGCGAAAAGATCAAACCGACTCCTGTAGGCCTCATTCTGACCACCGATACGGTACGGCTTATGGAAAACCGTCGCAGCGCTGACGAAAATCCCGTCGGCCCGGCCGACGCCGCCTGGAGCGAACGTGTCCGTTCGGCTGCCATGCGCGTCAAATTTCCGGCACGTACCGTGCTGACCCACTGCAACGTGCCGTTCAGCAAGATGCTGACGCTCGCGCCCGGCGATATTTTGCCGCTGTTGCTGCCTGCACAGGTTCCGCTGATCGTTGCCGGTCGTGTTTTTGCACGCGGCACCTTGGGGGAATCCAATGGCCGCGCCGCTTTAATGATTGAGAATATAGAAAAGGAAATGGACCAATGAGTGATATGACTGAAGCCCCAAGCATGAGCGCCGTTGCAGGAGCCATGAGCATGGGCGACAATATGGATCTGCTTGCCGGAATATCTTTGCGGATCTCTGTCGAGGTCGGATCAGCCTCGCTCACCCTTTCCGAATTGCTGCGGCTCGGGGAAGGCAGCGTTGTCGAACTGGATCGTCAAGCCAATGATTTTCTAGATATATTTGCCAATGGTACCCTGATTGCGCGGGGTGAGATTGTCGATGTTGACGGCCGCTATGGTATTCGCGTTGTGGACGTTGTCGCTGCAGACCGCCGTCTCGCAGGGTTGGAGCGCCGGTCATGATCCTGGAATATCTCCTTCGCCTTTTCCTCGTCGTCCCGCTGATCGGTGGTCTGGCCTGGGGCTCCCTTTGGTTGTGGAAGCGTCTTCAGCTCGGACTGCCGGTGAAGCCCGATACAAACCGCCCCGTGCGCGTCGTGGACGCAGTGACATTGGGGACGAACGGCAAGTTGCTGGTTGTGGAGTTTAACGGCGACACCCTTTTATTGGGTGTATCGCGCAACGGCATAAGCAGATTGGCATCGAATTTGCATAGCGAGTAGTATGCGTAAACTCATACTACTCCTCATCGTCGTCTTCACGCTTTTTTCAAGCGATGCCGCCTTTGCCACATCGACGGGCGCAGGGATAGAAAAAGCCCTGCAAACCGTCTCGGGCGACGGTCGTCCGCTGTCCCTTTCGCTGCAAATATTGCTGTTGATGGGGCTGCTGACGGTTTTGCCGTCTCTGATCCTCATGATGACCAGCTTCACGCGGATCATCATTGTGCTGTCAATTTTACGACAGGCGCTGGGATTGCAGCAAACACCGCCCAACCAGGTATTGGTGGGACTTGCACTGTTCCTCAGCATTTTCGTGATGCAGCCTGTGTTCTCCACGATAAACACGCAGGCACTCGAACCCTATGGGCGGGATGAGGTGACATTTGAACAGGCGCTGACCACATCTGCCAATGCCATGCATGGGTTTATGATCAAACAGACGCGCAAGTCCGACCTCGCCCTGTTCAGTCGCATCGCCAAGGCCGGGAAATTTGCAAAGCCGTCGGATGTGCCCTTTTCCATTCTCCTGCCCGCCTTTGTGACGAGTGAGCTCAAAACCGCGTTCCAGATCGGCTTCATGATATTCCTCCCTTTCCTGATAATCGACCTGATCGTCGCCTCGGCCCTCATGTCCCTAGGTATGGTGATGCTGTCCCCGACCATCATTTCCATGCCGTTCAAGCTGCTCCTGTTCGTCCTCGTCGACGGCTGGGCACTGACCATGGGATCACTCGCAAGTTCGTTCGTGAGCTAGAGCCGTGGATCAGGATTACTTCATCGGTATTGCGCAGCAGGCGCTTTGGATATTGGCGCTGGGCTCTGCACCCATATTGATTCCTGCGCTTATCGCCGGCGTGGTGCTGGGCATGGTTCAGGCCGCGACATCGATTAACGAACAAACACTCAGCTTTGTCCCTAAATTGATAATCGTATCCATCGCGCTCGCGATTTTCGGATCGAGCATCATGATATTGCTCGCCGACTTTACGAAAGATATTTTTGCGCAGATTCCGCTGCTTGTCCGATGATCCCACCCGGCCTTGAAAATGTGGAGCAGCAACTCCTGATCTGGATGTTAGCGATGATCCGGCCGGGAGCTGCGTTCATTGCAGCGCCCATGTTCGGCGCAGGGGCTGTACCAATTCAGCTCCGCCTTGTTCTTGCTTTGGCAGTCGGCATTCCCTCCGCAGCGGCTGCCAATATGGCGCTTCCGGCGGCCGGCATTATTTCGGTTCCCGGATTTTTCATGATCCTATCCGAAGTCATCACTGGGCTTGCTCTAGGTTTTGTCATTCAGATCGGTTTCGCCGCTGCGTTGGTGGCCGGCGAAGCGATCAGCAATGCCATGGGCCTTGGTTTTGCATCTATGGCCGACCCCGCCAGCGGACAAGCCAGTCCTGCAGTCGGCCAATTTTTATCGATGCTCGCCATGTTTCTTTTTCTCGCAGCGGACGGCCATCTGGCGCTCGTGTCAATTATCGCGGAAAGTTACCGAGCGCTTCCTCCGGGACAATCGTGGATTTCCTTTTCGGCTATCGGTGGCATAACCAAATTTGGCGGCCTTGCCTTTTCTGCAGGCCTGAGCATCGCGCTACCCGTCGGTTTCGCATTGGTGCTGGTACAAATCATCATGGCCATGATTGCCCGGTCTGCGCCTACCCTGAACCTGTTTGCTGTCGGCATGCCAGCCGCCCTGCTCGCGGGAGTCATATTGTTAGGCATGGCCACTCCAGTCATGGCCGATACCATAAGCCACACCATCCGTATGGCGCTGGAACAGGCAGAATTGCTGGGAGGCGGCGGTGGCTGAGACTCCCGACAAGGACCAACAAACCGAAGCCCCTACCCAGAAGCGCAAAGCCGACGCGTTAAAAGACGGCGATGTCCTCGCTTCCAAAGAGCTTGCAACTGCCGTTATGATGGCTGCAGGCGCCGCGTGGATGGTCGGACTGGGCGGCTGGTTTTTCTCGGCCAGCAAAGATCTGCTTAAAAGCGGATTGGAACTCGACCTTACGGATCCCGATCGCTTTGAACCACTTGACGCACTGGCGGGCCCCCTGACCAGCATCGCAGTCCCGTTTTTCGGGTTACTTGCACTTAGCGTTCTGGCCGCCTTGGCTGCGCCAGCGATGCTTGGATCTCTCGGTATGCGCAGCAAGGCTATGGCCTTTAAGGGTAGCCGAATTAATCCGCTTTCGGGCCTAAAGCGGATTTTTGGAATGCAGGGCCTGATTGAACTCTTCAAAGCAACGGCGAAAGTCGCGGCGCTGGGCTATGCGGGCTACTGGGTCATGGCGACTGATATCGCTGGAATGCCGGGACTTGCGGCCACACATCCGGCTGCAGCCGTTGAAATGCTGGGCGACAAGCTGGTATGGACCATAGTCGTCCTGACTGTGGGTCTGGTTCTTATAGCGGGTATCGACGTTCCTGTTCAATGGCTGCGCCGCAACCAGCGTCTGCGTATGTCCAAGCAACAACTTAAAGAAGAGCTGCGGCAAAGCGATGGCGCTCCCGAACTCAAACAAGCGCAAAGGGCGCGTCAGCAGGAAATGGCGATGTCCTCTGCACGCAAGGGGATGACAGAAGCCAGCGTAGTGCTGACAAACCCGACCCACTTTGCCGTCGCCTTGCGCTATCGTCCCGGGCTCGACATCGCGCCGGTTGTCGTTGCGAAGGGTCGGGGCGAAGTCGCCCAGGCGATCAAGGCCATGGCAAAAGAGAACCATGTCCCCACATTGGAATATCCGCAACTCACCCGCGCCATTTACTTCACTACCCGCACAGGTCGGGTCGTATCGGAAGATCTGTTCGTCGCGGTTGCCGCGATCCTTGCCTTTGTCTTTCGGCTTGAAAGCTCACTTGCGAGCGATCTGGTGAAACCGGTCGTTGAAGTACCGCCTTCGAAACGATTTGACGCAGACGGGCGGCCTTCGGCCTAAATCCTGAAGGTCGGAAGCCGTATTGAAATGCGAAGGATAAGGATATGATCTCGAATATTGCAAATAGCCTAGGCTTTGGTTCGGGCATCGACACATCGCAACTCGTTAAGGATCTTGCGGCCGCTTCGCGTACACCGAAGGTCCAGCGCTTTGATGCACTTTCGCGTGCCAACCAAGCGAAGGTAAGTGCGTTAGCGCAGGCACGCAGCGATTTGGACAGCTTTGCCGACTCGCTCGCCGACCTGTCTGCAGGTGGCACTTTGCGAAGCAAACCCGTCACATCGGACGACAGTGCACTCGCCGTGACCGCCAACCCCGGAACGCTACTGGGCAATTATGCAGGCGAGATTGTCGTGAGTACTCTGGCCCGCGCACAGACAAATTATTCCGGCTACATCGCATCGAGCACTGATCCCGTTGGACAGGGCGGAATGACCTTAACCGTTGGCACAACGACTTATGCCGTGACGATCGACGCAACCAACGATAGCCTGACGGGTCTCGCCAACGCAATCAACGCCACCGGAAGCGGGATAAGGGCGAGTGTTATCAATGATGCAGGCAATTTCCGTCTGGTATTGAAAGGGGAAAGTGGCGCCGCCAAAGCATTCACCCTGACGGCCGATGCGGGTGCCGCCCCCGGTCTCGCGCAATTCACGACGACAACCATGACCGTCGGGCAAACCGCCAGCGACGCGAGTTTCACCGTAGACGGTGTCGCCTATACGCGCGCCACGAACAACTTCAGCGATGTTGTACCCGGCCTGACGATTACGCTCAAAAAAGCGGATCCGCTTGCGCCCATTACGATCGGTGCAACCCGGCCCATCGACACCCTGAAACAAACGCTGAACGATTTCGTTTCGGTCTTCAATACATTGAAAAGGGATACAGAGGCGGCGCGGCAGGCCAATAATGGCAATGCTTCGCTCCGCGGTTTTGAACGTCAATTGAGTGCTTTTATCGCGCAACCGTTGACTACTGATCCAAATATACAGTCACTTTCGGATGTCGGAATTTTCACAAACCGCGATGGGACCATTTCGCTGAACAGCGCAAAGATGGAAGCAGCGCTACGCGACTATCCCGATGCGGTTGAAGCCCTCTTCAATCCACCCCGCGACGGAGTTCGGAACGAAACGACCGATCCAGGCATCACATTTGCGCTTGATGCCCTTCGCGACGCAGCTGTTGGCACAAGCGGGCCCCTCGAACAGGTCCGGGCATCATTGCAGCGCGAGGCAGACGCGATTGCGAAAAACCGCGAGCGTATGGAAGTTCGCGAAGACGCTTATCTTACGAAACTTGAAAAGCAATATGCCGGGATGGACGCACGTATTGCAGCGTTGAAGGCGACGCAGAGTTACCTCGAACAGCAGATCAAGATGTGGTCAAGCAGCGATAATTGATAGCCATGCAGCCACGAACTCATCCCGCAATCGCGAGTCAGCATTATCGCATGCTCGAGCTTAAAAGCCGAGTCGAAAGCGCGAGCCCGCATGGTTTGGTTGGACTCCTCTATGAAGAGTTGATCCGCTCACTCGATCTGGTGCTCCATTCGGTACGGAAGGATCATAACCTTGCCGGAAACAGCCATGTGGCAAAGGCTGTATCTATAATCGTCGCCCTTGAAGGCAGCATCGATTTCGACGCAGGCGGCGATCTCGCGCCGACGCTGGCACGTGTTTATGCGGCATGCCGCAAGGAACTGAACGAAGCGGCCAAAAAGAACGATGAGGCAAAACTGACCGAAGTACGCGATGCGATTAGCGACATCTATTACGCATGGCAGGCACTACAACCCGGTTAGATTACCCAGCCGACACTGATTTGCGAAGCTGCTTGCGGCACATCGAGCCGCGCTTCGCTGAAATCGACTTTTGCACCAGGAGCCAGCGTCCGCACTTTGGCTTTCATTTTCCAGCTATACACCGGTCGTCCGCCGGCATCCTTTAGCGTCACCAGCATTTCCGGAACGGTTTGCGCAGTACTAGTGGGATTGACGATGCTGCCGCTTGCAATAAAGAATGGCGTACCATCCTCACGCTCATTCAATTCCAGATTTTCATTGAGCACAATCTTCAAATCGGGTTCGGAGCGCGCTATGTTCAACTTTGCGCCGAGATCCGGAATACCAAAATACCATGTGAGCCCACCGGCCGTAGCAACAAGCAATGCAAATGCGACCGCTGCTATTGTCCAAAGTTTTGCCGGATTTCGTCGCGGCCGGAACGGTGGCTCATGCGCAAAATGGCTTTGCTGCGACGTATCTTCGAAATAGGAGCCCGCAGCCCCGTATGGCTCGGCAAATTCGCGTTTGCTTTCGGTTTCCTCGTTTGATGCCTCTTCAAAGCGGGTAAAGCTCGGCGGGATTGGCTGGTCAGGTAACTTAGCTGCAGGCGCGAAATCTTCCACAGCCTCTTGCGGCATCGCGCTTGAAAAGGCTTCGGCAACCGGCGTTGAATTCATCGGCGCAAAAACAGGAGGAGCAACTACCGGAGGAGCCGGAGGCGCGGGCGGGATAATGCCATCCTGATACCAGCTATGTTTGCAGTTGGCACAACGAACCTGACGACCGTCTACCCCAATGGCAGAATCCGGAACGACATAACGTGTGCGGCACGAAGGGCAAACAAGCAGCATTACCCCCCATAAACATGAGAGGCCCGATACTTGCAACCCTACTGTCATAAAATGCTGTGGACGGTGGACAAGAATAGTCGAATTTGGCTCCTGTTTTATGCCCCTGCCAGCCTGTTTGCACCCATTCTGCCTTTCCCGACCGGCTGCGGATCAAAACGAAGCAATGGACAAAATCGATCAAATCCTTAGGACGCGTATATGGGCTTTAACCACATGCAGTTCACTTCAGGACAGGATGCCGCCGCAGCCGGTGGAAAGCGTCGTTTCTGCGGCACATATTCCCATCTTGACCGCCAGACATGTGGAGAGTGTTCGGACTGATGCAGAGCGTCGTCGAATTCGACAATGTGGGACTACGCTATGGTACCGGGGCGGAAACGCTGACCGACCTCAGCTTCACGCTTTATCCCGGCAGTTTCTATTTTTTGACAGGGGCTTCAGGTGCCGGGAAAACCTCCCTCTTGAAACTTCTATACCTCGCTCACCGCCCAAGCCGGGGCGCGATCCGGATGTTTGGGCATGATGCAATAACCTTACCGCGCGACCGTTTACCCGGTTTCCGGCGGCGCATCGGCGTTGTCTTCCAGGATTTCCGCCTGGTTCCCCATCTGTCGACGTTCGACAATATCGCGCTCCCCTTGCGGATTGCCGGCATACAGGAAAAGGATCTGAAAAGTCCGGTCACCGAAATGCTGGACTGGATTGGCCTCACCGAACGAGCAGATGCCCGTCCCGCGACGCTTTCTGGTGGCGAGCAACAGCGTGTTGCCATTGCGCGCGCCGTTATCGGCAGGCCAGAAATGCTTGTTGCTGATGAACCTACCGGCAACGTTGATCCCGAGATGGCGCGCCGCCTTTTGCAATTATTCGCTGCGCTGAATAAGTTGGGAACGACCGTTGTTGTGGCGACCCACGACATTCATCTGCTGCAGGAAATCCAGGGTGCACAAATGATGCGCCTCGACAAGGGCCGCCTTTCCGACCCGACCGGCTCGCTCCGTCATCCCCCCCGCCCGCTAGTGTTGAAAAACTAGGCGCCCGCGATGTTGCTTGATTTCGCCCTTCCCGCGCATGATCGCAAATTGATACCTGAGGGCCGCTTGTCCGGACCCATGCCATGGGTAATCGCTATCATGCTATTTCTGACAATTTTGATTGCAGCAATGGGATTAAGCCTTGCTTATGCCATACGTGACGGGGGCAACGACTTGGCTCAGCAGGCGACGGTGCAGATCATAGAACCTGACCCGATCGAGCGCGCCACCCAAAAGGTCGCTGTCAGCAGGCTTTTGCGTGAAATTCCCCAGATAGACTCGGTGAATTCGGTCCCGGATGGCGAGGTTCGCAATCTTTTGAAGCCGTGGTTGGGCAATGATGTAATCGATGCCGATATCCCTGTCCCGGCGTTAATCGACATTCGTTTCAAAAATGCACCGGACGGCGCAACGGTCAGGGCACTTAAACTCCGGCTGGAGGAGGCTGCACCCAAGATACGCATAGATTCCCACAGCAGTTGGATGGCACCCTTTTTCGATCTTATGTCTTCGCTGATCCTCCTCACCTTAGCTATTTTCATGCTTTTGCTGGTTGCCACTTCGGCGGTCGTCATACTCGCTGTGCGCAGCACGTTGAACACGCACCGTAGTACGATAGAAATCATGCATATGATGGGCGGCACAGATTTGCAGGCCGCACGTCTGTTCCAGCGCCGCGTCGCGCTCGACGCGCTGTTGGGCGGCGTGGTCGGTTTTGGTGCGGCCGCTGCGGTCATATTAACTTTGGGTGGACGCATTGCCGCTGTCGAACCGGCTTTGCTGGCCGATGCCACCCTGCCATGGTATGGCTGGCTCATATTGGCGATTATTCCACTTGCTGTCATGTGCCTCGCCATGCTTATGGCCCGTTGGACGGTGGTGTCGGCACTCAAGAAGATGTTATGATCAGACGGATTGTTTCTTTTATTATCCTGGCATGGGTGCTGGGCTTTGCATGGTTTGCGCTGCTTTTGCCGCAGCCCGCCGCTATTGCCGAAACTGATGCTGTTGTGGTGCTTACAGGTGGACCAAACAGGATCGATCGCGGCTTGGAAATTTTGAAGGCGGGCAAGTCACGGAAAATGCTGATTTCGGGCGTAGACCGCGATGTAAAACCAGCCGAACTGGCCGCACAATATCCCGGTTCAGCGCGCTATTTTACCTGTTGCATAGATTTGGGTTTCCAGTCCGTTGATACTCGCTCTAACGCTTTGGAAACCGCACGCTGGGCAACACGAAACAAAGTCAAAACGCTCCGGCTCGTCACGCACGACTGGCATATGCGCCGCGCCCGTTTTGAACTCGACCGCTCCTTGCCAAATGATATCATTGTTACCAACGACGCGGTGTCGACCCAGCCGTCGTTAAACGCGCTGTTCAAGGAATATAACAAATACTGGCTTCGTGCGGTCGCATCGCTTGCGGGAATATGACGTGATCGCAGCAATCCGGACGATCTTCTTTACAATCATCTTTTTCGGCGGCTCCAGTTTTTTTGCCGTCACAGCATTTTTTGGCAGTCTCTTTCATCAAGGATTGATGCGTTGGGCCGTCCGCGGATGGGCGCGTTACCAGTATTTTTGTGCGAAATGGATTTTGGGTATTGATGTTCGGATAGAAGGTTCGTTGCAAGACCGGCCCGTATTATACGCCATCAAGCATGAGAGCATGTACGAGACCATTGATATGCCGAGGGTGTTTGCCCGCCCTTCCGTTGTTGCGAAGCGGCAGTTGTTTGACATTCCTTTTTGGGGAAAGGCGGCGCTTGCTTACGGGATGATCCCTGTCGACCGGGAAGGTGGCGCCTCCGCGCTGCGGGACATGCTCGCCCGTTCTAAAGCACTATTGGCAAATGGCAGGCCCATCATAATATTTCCGGAAGGCACTCGGGTGCGTCATGGTGAAATGCCTCCGCTGCAATCGGGGTTTGCCGGACTTTACAAAATGCTCAACGTGCCTGTCGTACCTGTTGCGGTAAACAGTGGCCGGTTGATGCCCCGCAACCATTGGCTCCGGACATCCGGGACTATTACCTATAAGGTCGGTGAGGAGATCCCGGCCGGTCTTCCGCGTGCCGAGATAGAGGCACGGGTCCATGCCGCGATCAATGCCCTGAATGGTTGATATTCAAAAGGCGCTTTAACGCCTTTAATGCTTACGTCCGAAATCAGGAGCATCGTCGTCCTGACCTTGCTCAACAATGGAGCGCCGGATGTCGCGTGTCCGCGTGAACAGCGCCTCCAATTCGTCGCCCTTGTCATAACGTATAGCCCGTTGGAGCGCGGACAGATCCTCGGAAAAGCGCTGGAGCATTTCCAACACGGCGTCTTTGTTAGACAAGAACACGTCACGCCACATAACGGGATCGCTTGCCGCAATGCGGGTAAAGTCGCGGAAACCGCCGGCAGAATATTTGATAACCTCGCTTTGCGTCACGCCCTGCAGATCATCTGCAGTCCCAACGATCGTATAGGCTATCAGATGTGGAAGATGGCTTGTGACCGCCAGGACCATGTCATGATGCCGCGCATCCATGATCTCGACCTGTGCACCCAGCCTTTGCCAAAATGTCCGAAGAGCCTCCACCGCTGCTTCGGGGGCGCGCTCCGCTGGTGTCAATATGCACCAGCGACCCTTGAAAAGCGAGGCGAAACCTGCATCCGGACCGCTCTTCTCAGTCCCTGCAACCGGGTGGGCGGGTATGATTGTGGCGTTGGGCAGAACCGCCGCCAGTGCTTCTGCCACACTTTGCTTGCACGATCCCACATCGCTTACGACCGCGCCTTCCGGCAAGTCTGCGGCAAATTCCTCGGCAACACGGCCCATCGCACCCACGGGGACGCACAATATGACTAGATCCGCGTCGATAACTGCCGCGCCTGCCGTATCGGTAATGTCGTCGCAAATCGCCAGTGCGTCGGCACGCGCGCGCACCTCAGGATCGGCATCATAGCCTATGATACGCACCGCAGGCATATGCGCCCGCACGGCGCGAGCAACAGACGATCCAATCAGACCGAGACCGACGATAGTCAGGCGCGCGAAAGGCAGCATCAGCCATGCATCTCCAATATGGTGCGCAGCGCCTGAACGAGCCCGCGATTTTCTGCTTCCGTGCCGATGGTGATGCGCAGCCCGTTGCCCAATCCCTGCCCGGGTAACCATCGGACGATATAGCCCGCATCCATCAGTGCCTTGTATACCGTTTCCGCACCGACTTTGCCTTCAAACATGACCATCAGGAAATTCGCCCAGGACGGAACCGCTTTCAAACCATGGTTTGAAAGGGAGGTAATCTCATTTCCCATCCAGTCACGCCATTCACGATTATGTGCGCGGCTGTTCTCGACAAAAGCCTTATCGGACAAGGCGGCGATGGCCGCCGCCTGTCCGGCAGCGGTCACATTGAAAGGCGCGCGGATCCGGTTCATTGTCTCGATCAGATGGGGCTGACCATAGGCCCAGCCGATCCGCTCTGCAGCCAGACCGTAAATCTTCGAAAATGTCCGCGTGATTAGGACATTGCCATGCTGACGAGCGAGATCAAAGGCGGCGGGGCCATCGTCTTCCAGATACTCGCCATAGGCCTGGTCGAGAACCAACACACAGTCCGACGGCAGGCCGGCATGCAAACGAGCCATTTCTGCATCATTGCAATATGTACCGGTCGGATTGTTTGGGTTGGCCACAAATACAACGCGGGTCCGGTCAGTCACCAACGCCAGCAGGGCATCGACGTCCGTGCCAAAATCGCGGTCAGGTGCAACGACCACCGTGGCGGCACATTTGCGTGCTGCAATGTCGTAAACCGAAAAACCATAGCGGACATAGATGATCTCGTCCCCCGCACCGGCATAGCCCATAGCGGCCAGATTCAGCAATTCGTCGGACCCGGTCCCGCAGACGATACGGTCGCTTTCCAATTGATAATGTGCACCCAATGCCTCGCGCAGAGCGTTGCTGGCGGGGTCGGGGTAGCGGGCGAGAGAGGATTTCGCCTCGACCAGTGCAGCAGTTGCATCGACGCTGCATCCCAACGGATTCTCGTTGGCGGACAGCTTGATCAGGACACGTCCGTCGTCGGACTTCGCCTTGCCGGGTGTATAGGCGTGGATTGCATTGATCCACGGTTTGGCTTCTGGATTGTTCATGCGCGCCGCCATAGACGTGGCCGCGCGGGAGCGCAACGCCCTGCCCGACGGATAGCTATTGGACGGATATGCTATCCGCGCTGGAATTTGTCCCGTGGAAAAGTGTAGATATAATGTTGTCACCAGTGTTTACGCTGATATGGCATCCCCATGCATGGGGATGAGCGTTTCGGACTCGATAGGAAGATTCGCCTGCTGGGACCAGTCAAGCTGGACAGTGGTGCCGAATTTGCGCCGGTCGACTTTGCCTATGAAACTTACGGCACTTTGAATGCGGACAAATCGAACGCAGTACTGATTTGTCACGCACTTACCGGCGATCAATATGTAGCATCCAAACATCCCATAACGGGCAAGGATGGCTGGTGGACCCGTATGGTCGGACCGGGAAAACCTCTTGATCCCGCACGGCATTGCATCATCAGCATCAATGTCATGGGCAGTTGCATGGGTTCGTCAGGTCCCGCCAGTATCGATCCGTCTACAGGCGGTCCTTACGGGATGGCCTTTCCTGTTATCACCATTGGCGACATGGTGCGGGCACAGGCGATATTGCTCGACCATCTGGGAATTGAAACATTGTCTGCTGTTGTTGGCGGATCAATGGGAGGAATGCAGGCGCTCAGCTGGGCCGCACTCTACCCCGAGCGTGTCCGTTCTGCCGTCATCATTGCATCCACCGCCCGCCATTCTGCACAGAACATCGCTTTTCACGAAGTAGGGCGGCAGGCAATCATGGCTGACCCGCGCTGGAATAACGGCGCCTATTATGGCCGTGAAGCACCTGCCTCCGGTCTTGCCGTGGCGCGTATGGCGGCACATATTACATATCTGTCCGAAGCCGGATTGACCGAAAAATTCGGTCGCCGTCTCCAGAATCGACCGGACGGAACAATGGGATCCAAAAGTTTCGGTTTTGATGCGGATTTTCAGGTGGAAAGCTACCTGCGTTATCAGGGGCTCAGTTTCGTCGACCGCTTTGACGCGAATTCCTATCTCTATATTACCCGGGCGATGGATTATTTCGATCTGACCGAGCCGCATGACGGCGTGCTGGCCAAGGCCTTTGCGGCTACCAAAGCGCGGTTTTGCCTGATCAGTTTTGACAGCGACTGGCTTTATCCCACATCGGAATCGCGGCGTGTCGTCCATGCGCTGAACGCGGCAGGCGCAGCGGCTAGCTTTGTCGAATTGTCGAGCCCCTTCGGCCATGACAGTTTCTTGCTCGACGCCCCTGAAATGAACCGGATTGTCGACGGGTTTTTACGTGCAGGGGAAAATCTGTGACCATGTTGCGGTCCGATCTTGCGATCATTGCCCGTAACGTACGAAGCGGTTCGCGCATTTTGGATGTCGGCTGCGGCGACGGCCAGTTGATGGCAGCCCTGCGCGATCATAAGCAGGTGGATGCCCGCGGGCTTGAGATCGATCCGGTCAATGTTGCGACAGCAGTTTCGCGCGGTCTTTCCGTCGTGCAGGGAGATGCTGACAGCGATCTAGTCGACTATCCGGATGGCTGCTTCGATTACGTCATTCTCAGCCAGACGCTTCAGACAACAAGACGGCCGGACTTTGTGCTCGACCATATGTTGCGGATCGGCCAGCAAGCCTTTGTTTCTTTCCCCAATTTTGCCCAGTGGAAGATCCGGATTGCCCATATGTTCGGCGGCCGGATGCCCGTGACCGAACAACTTCCGCACCGCTGGTACGATACGCCAAATATCCATCATGTCACGATCGACGATTTCCGAAGCTTCCTGAAAGATCGCGGTGTCGTGATTGAGGGGCAGTGGTTCCTGTCCGGTAACAAGCCACGGAAAAAAGCGCTTGCCAATTTGATGGCGGAACATGCTGTATTCCTGCTGCGCCGGGGATAGCAAAACACGGTCGGCACTTGGCAAAATCAATCCCGAATCAGGCGGTGTCGGTTAATTGACAGTCGGACTTTTGACACCAGAGCCTGACAATATATCCATCTGAAATTATTGCATAATCTGTAAATTGGCACGGCAATTGCTCTACTTCCATCGTGCGCACCCGATTGGTGCACCGATGAAAGGAAACGGTCATGCCGTCATTGGACAATATCTTTGGCATCCATGCCACCGCCCTAAAGCTGCGCGAACAGCGTATGTCGATGCTCGCCTCGAACATCGCGAATGCAGCGACGCCTGGCTATAAGGCACGCGACATCGAATTCTCGTCCGCTTTGAAACTCGCGGAACAGGGGCAATCGTCTGAAGCCGCCATTCAATATCGTATACCTGTCCAACCCTCTTTGGACGGAAACACAGTCGAACTGGCTACCGAACAAACTGCCTTTGCAGAAAACGCGCTCGCTTACCGGTCGAGCCTTTCCTTTCTGCAGGGCCGCATCGGCACGCTGACCCGCGCGCTGAAGGGAGAATGAAGATGGCCGAGAATCTCTCCATCTTCGATATTAGCGGTCGGGCAATGGCAGCACAGCTTGTGCGTTTGAACACCACCGCATCGAACCTGGCCAATGTCGGAACGGTGTCGGGCAACGAAAGCACGGCCTTCCGTTCGATGAAACCGGTGTTTCGCACCGTCATGGGTGAAGCCGGCAAAGCTACCGTGCAGGTTGATCGTATCGACAACAGCAAAAGCGCGCCGGTCAAACGTTATGAACCCGACCATCCGCTGGCCGACAAGGACGGCAATGTTTGGGAAGCTGCTGTCGATAGTGCCGCCGAGATGGTCGAGATGCTCGAAACATCACGCCAGTACCAAAACAACGTGCAGGTCCTTGCAACCGCCAAGGGTCTGATCAGCGAAACCTTGCGGTTGGGACAATAATCATGACGAGCTTATCTGCTGTAAACTCCCGGAACCTGCCGGTCCTGTCCAAGGACATGGCAGAGAAGAAACTGGGCCAAACCGATTTTCTGCGCCTGATGACCACCCAGTTGAAGGAACAGGATCCGTTCAATCCCGTCGATAACCAGGCCATGGTGGCGCAAATGGCGCAATTTTCCAGCGTCGCCGGCATATCCGAAATGAACACCTCGCTGAAATCCATCTCCGACAAGATATCAGCGCAAACCGAACTGTTGGCCAGCATCAAGGCTGCCACCACCCCCGCAGCAACTGCCGCATCTAACCAGGGAGTTTAACCCATGTCTTTCTACACATCACTTTCAGGCTTGAAGGGCGCACAAACCGACCTTTCGGTTATTTCGAACAACCTTGCCAACGTTGGTTCCACCGGTTTCAAGAAAAGCCGTGCCCAATTTGGCGATCTGTTTGCAAGTGCCCCCACCCAGACAACTAAGATGATCTCTGGTCAGGGCACGCGTCTGAATGCTGTGGTTCAGCAGTTCACACAAGGCACGCTGGAGGCATCGGATAAAACACTTGATCTGGCCATTGCCGGTGAAGGCTTTTTCGTATCGCGCGGTGATCCCCCCCGGGCCGCAGTGACCTACACCCGCAATGGCGCATTTCAAGTGAATGCCAACCGGCAGGTCGTGGACACAATCGGCTCAACCCTCCAACTGCTTCCTGTGGATGCGGCCGGGAATGTTACCTCTACAGCCCTTTCAAGTGCCTTTGACTTTGTTCTGCCTGCCAATGCGCCAGGTAATCCAACGGTTGCTTTGGTGAACGTATCGGTCGGGATCGACGGTTTGGTAACCGCGACCTATGCGGATGGTTCGGACGAAGTTCTGGGTAAAGTGGCCATGGCCAGCTTTACTGCGCAGGAAGGTCTGCGCCCGGTTGGCGACAGCCATTGGCAGTCGACCGGCGACAGCGGCCCGCCAGCCATTGATGCCGCAACAAATGGCCCGCTCGGCACCATTCGTTCGGGTGCTCTGGAACGCGCCAATGTTGATGTGACCGAGGAATTGGTCGCGCTTATTTCGGCACAACGTAACTTCCAGGCAAATGCGAAGGCGATCGAGACCGCGTCGAACATGACACAGGCCATCGTGACCATCCGTTGATTTTTTGTCCTCCCGAAATCGTCATCCTGAACCTGTTTCAGGATGACGAACCCGGGACGAAAGGCTGAACTATGGACCGTTTGATCTACACCAGTCTGACCGCGATGCGCGGATCAATGGCCCGCCAGACGGCGATCGCCAATAATCTTGCCAATGCGAACACCCCAGGTTTCAAATCCGATTTGGCCGAGGCCCAATCGCTTTGGCTTGATGGACAAAGACTGGACACGCGCGCTTTTGCCTCGGAAGAGGTGCTGGCAGCGGATATGGTTGCCGGTACCGTCGTGTCGACCGGCCGGGATCTGGATATCGCGATGTCGGGCGACTCCATGCTGGCCGTACAGGCCGAAAATGGCGAGATCGGCTATACCAAAAGGGGCGACCTTCTGCTGTCGTCCAGCGGTCTTCTAACCACAGGTGACGGCCGGCCGGTGCAAGGCACACAAGGGCCCATTACCCTGCCCCCAGCCGACAGCATCAACATCGATGAACAGGGTAACATCTGGATCGTGCCGCAAGGCGGCGATGCCAGCCAACCGCAACAGGTCGACAAATTGCAGATTGTAAGTCCGGCTGGTTCGGATGTCGTCAAAGGTCTTGATGGCCTGTTTCGCGTCAAGGGCGGTGGCGTTCTGCCCGATGATCCAGATGCACGTATAGTCACACGCAGCCTTGAAAGCTCAAATGTTAGCGCCACCGAGGCCCTGGTCAAAATGATCGAGGCAAGCCGCTCGTGGGACACACAACTCAAATTACTGGGCGATGCGCGTGATATGGACGCCGCAACCGCCGATCTCATGTCATTACCGCAATAAGGATTAACGACTATGTCAAACGGAGCCCTACACGTCGCCCGCACCGGTCTGGATGCTCAGAATATGCGCATGCAGGTCATCGCCAACAATCTGGCCAACGTTAACACGGTTGGCTTCAAACGCGACCGCGCAAGCTTCGAAACGCTCGCCTATCAGGCAATGACCGTTGCGGGAGCCGCATCCTCTGCGGAAAACAAATATGCGATCGGCCTGAATCTCGGTACCGGCGTGCAAGTAAACGGTACAGCGCGCATTGATACGCAGGGAACTCTGACGACCACCGGAAACGCCCTTGATGTCGCAATTGAAGGCGTCGGTTATTTTCAGGTGCAGATGCCCGATGGCCGTATCGGATACACGCGTGCCGGCGACTTCAACATGTCTGCCGAAGGAACGCTGGTCACACCGGATGGTATGCCCGTTCAACCCCAGATTCAAATCCCCGAAGGTGCAACTTCCGTGTCCATTGGGGCAGACGGCACCGTGTCGGCCCAGATTGCCGGACAGGCAGACCTCACCGAAGTAGGACGTATTGAAATCGCGCGTTTTGCGAACTCTGCCGGTTTGCAGAATATCGGCAACAACCTGCTTGTTGAAACCCCTGCCTCAGGCGCTCCCCAGGTGGGCGGCGCGGGCGAGGAAGGTCGCGGATCGCTGCGTTCGGGCGCCTTGGAAGCCAGCAATGTCAATGTCGTCGAGGAATTGGTCGACATGATCGAAACGCAACGTGCCTATGAGGTCAACAGCAAGATGATCCAGTCCACAGATGAAATGATGCGCAATGCTACACAGAGCCTCTAAAATGCGCTGGCCCATTGCTTCCCTGCTGACGATCCTCGTCGCGGCGATGCCTTCGGCAGCCAAGGAACGTAAAGTTGTGGAAAGCTTCACGCCGACCGCACCGTCTGTGCCGGCAAATGCGCCTACCAACGGCGCGATTTTCCTTTCGGAAAACTATAGCCCCCTGACATCGGGCGCCCGCGCCAGTCGGATCGGCGACCTACTGACCATCGTTCTGGTCGAGCGTATGAGCGCCACAAAAAGCAATAGCGCCACGACCGGACGTACCGGTAGCGTGGGGTTGACGCCGCCTACGACGGGACCGCTCGGTCTATTTAATCCAAGCGATGTAAATATGAGCGGCGACCAGTCGTTTAAAGGCAAAGGTGAAGCCTCGCAATCCAATGCCCTGTCCGGAGAAGTAAGTGTGACTGTTGCCGCCATCTATCCCAATGGCACGATGCTGGTGCGGGGCGAAAAGCTTGTCACATTGAATCGCGGCGACGAAAAAGTGCAGTTTTCCGGAATTGTCCGTCTCGCCGATATCGGCGTCGACAATCGCGTTCCATCCACCCGCGTTGCTGATGCCCGCATCCGCTATACCGGCAAGGGCGAGATCGCCCGTGGCAGCCAACAAGGCTGGCTGCAGCGCTTCTTCTCCAGAATAAGTCCGTTCTGATGCGCGCGCTGTTCATCCTCATCGCCCTTTTCTTGTCCTGCGCGGTCCAGGCCGAACGGATTAAGGATATGGGCCAGTTCGAAGGCCTGCGCGCCAACCAGCTCACCGGCTATGGTGTCGTCGTTGGTCTCGCCGGAACGGGCGACGACAGCCTCGATTATGCGACGCAAGGGGTCAAAGGCGCGATCTCGCGCTTTGGCGTAAACCTTCCCGCCGGTATCAACCCGGCATTGAAAAATGCCGCCGCGGTCGTCATCACGGCCGAGCTTCCGCCTTTTGCCAAGCCGGGGCAACGTCTTGACGTCACCGTGTCTGCACTGGGTAAAGCCAAATCGCTTCGTGGCGGCACTCTGGTGATGGCCCCGCTTTATGGGGCCGACGGCCAGATATACGCGATGGCGCAGGGCAATCTTGTTGTCGGCGGACTTGGCGTGGATGCAGCTGACGGATCCAAACTGTCGGTCAACATCCCGTCCGCAGGTCGTATCGGCAGCGGTGCGACCGTTGAGCGCAGCGTTGACACAGGCTTTGCAAACAGCCCGCACCTTATGTTCAATCTGGCGCAGCAAGACATCAGCAATGCAGGTCTTGTGGCGGATGCCATCAACCGGCAACTGGGGGGCAATATCGCCCAGGCCGTTGATGGTGCATCAATCCGTATCAACGCCCCCGTCGGGGGTGAAGCACGGATCCGGATGATGGGGATTATCGAGAATATTGAAATCAAGAAGGCGCAGCCACCTGCACGCGTCATTGTCAACGCACGGACAGGTACTGTTGTCATCAATGGAGCCGTCCGCGTCGGACCGGCAGCAGTCAGCCATGGCAAACTGACGGTAAAGGTCGACGAGAATCCCACCGTTGTCCAACCCGCGCCATTCAGCCGCGGACAGACAGCGCTGGAACCATCAAGCGACATTGCCATCCAGGAAAATACAAACCCCGCCTATTTGTGGGACAAGGGTGCTTCCCTTTCGGACATCGTGAAAGCGATCAACAAACTCAATGTCTCGCCGGGTGATCTGGTGGCGATATTGGAAGCCCTGTCACAAGCTGGCGCCCTAAGTGCGGAATTGGTCGTCATATGAAAATTGCGCTCACCCAGGCCAAGCCCGTCAGCCCTGTCGCAAAGCCGGATCCGGCTTTGCGTAAGGCTGCAGAGGCATTTGAGGCGGTAATGCTTCGCCAGATGATGGCCAGCATGCGTCAGGCCAAGTTGGGCGATGATATTTTCGGATCGAGCGCAACCGACAATTTCCGCGAAATGTCGGACGCGAAACTGGCTGATCAAATGGCAGGTCTTCGCCAGTTCGGCATCGCCGATATGATAGAACGCCAGCTGACCAAGGCTGTCCCGGGACAGGCTACACAAACGGTTCCGGCTTCCACAGGCACCAAGGGCGGCGCACTTGCGGCTGCATCTGCCGATAATAAAGGAGCGATCAGATGAGCGATCTTCTCGCCATTGGAGCGTCGGGCATCAAAGCCTATGGCCAGGCCTTGTCTGTTGTGGGCGACAATATCGCCAACGCTCAGACCGAAGGTTATGTCCGCCGTAGCGTCCGGCTGGCGGAAGCCCCTTCCGGGGGTGATATTGTTCTTTCGCGCAACAGTATTCGTCCGGGTGGCGTCCTTGCCGCCGGGGTTACCCGCGCAACAGACCAGTGGTTGATCGACGATGCGCGTATCGCGGGTGGCGAAGCCTCCCGCCAAAGCGCCAAGCTTGATTGGGTCACCGCAACCGAAAGCGTGCTCGCCGATGGCGGCGCCGGTATCGGAAATGCGGTAACGGCGGTTTTCACCGCCGCCGAACAGCTGAGCGGAAATCCCGGCAACGACACTTTGCGACGCCAGTTTCTGACCTCCGTCGATGAAAGCGCGGCCAATTTCCGCCGCACGGCCAGCGCACTTGGTTCTGCCGCCACGGGCGTTGCGACCGAAGCACAGGGCGCTGTCACCCAGTTGAACACCGATCTTTCGGCTCTTTCGCGGATAAATGACGGGCTACGTCGCGCACGTCCCGGATCCAGCAACGAGGCCACCTTGCTCGACGAACGCGACCGCTTGATCGGAACGATTTCAAACGCGACCGATGTCGCAATATCCTATGACGCCCGCGGTGCTGCCATTATCAAGACGGCATCCGGTGATACCCTTGTCGACGGTACAACTACCGCTACCGTTTCGGTCAGTGTGGCCGCAAATGGTACGTTGAGCTTTGGCATCAATCCGGGCGGTACAACGTTATCGCCGGGATCAGGCGCACTTGCAGGGTTACGTGATGCCGCTGACCATATCGCGGATCAACGCAGCGCTCTCGATACTCTTGCGGCCCAGTTTTCGACGGAGCTGAACGCAGCCCATCAGGCAGGCCTCGATGCCAACGGAAATCCTGGCGCAGCGCTATTGAACCTGAACGGGGGTGCCGCCGCTATGGTTGCTGTGGCGCTGACGCCCGATGACGTGGCGGCCGCAAACGGAGCCAGCTTGAATGGCAATATATTGGCATTCAACAATTTGCGCGGCCCGGGTGGCGTTGAGCAGAATATCTCGGCCATGATCGCTGCGCAGGCACAGACAACCGCCGCGGCCCGCGCGCAGGAGGCCGCCGCAAGCAGCCGTCGCGACGGTTCGTTTGCCGCGCGTGATGCCATTGGTGCCGTCGATCTGGATCGCGAAGCCGCCGAACTACTCCGTTTCCAGCAGGCCTATGAGGCTGCCGCACGTACGATTCAGGTGGCGCGCGAGACTATGCAATCCCTTTTGAACATCTTTTAAGATGAGGCCGTGATGATCAACGCAACTGGCAACCGAATGACGCAAGAGATCCAGCGGCAATCCCGCATGGCGAAGCGCATCGCGGACAAGCAAGTCCAGATCTCGACCGGCAAACGCCTTCAACGTGCGTCCGATAATCCGGTGGCAACCACCCGTATAGCCGATCTTGCACGGTCGCAGGCAAATGATACGGCACGCGCAGCGAATATCAGTCTGGGCATTTCCCTGACCTCGCAAGCAGATGTCAGCCTGCGTCAAATGTCAAATCTTCTCGCCCGTGCCAAAGAACTGACATTGGCGGGCGCAAATGCCGCGACCTCGGCGGCAGACCGTGGAACGATTGCACTTGAACTCGCTTCCCTGGCCGATGAAATTGACTCGATGGCGTTGGCAAAGGCAGCAAATGACCAGCCATTGTTTGCAAGCGGTGCCAATATGGCAATCAGGTTTGATGACAATAGTATCTTTGCACCCGTGCCAACGCGCGCAGAGGTCTTTGAAGTCGGCGGCGTGTCCATTACCCAGACCTTGCGCGACACCGCCACCGCAATCGCAGCCGGAAACATGGCGCAAGTCGCAGCCGGTAACACCGCGGTCGATGGCGCGATAAACCATGCTGCTGATATGATCGCTGCGGTGGGTCTGAACGCCGCGCGCCTTGACCGTCTGAACGAGAATAGCGCACAAAGGGCAATAAGCACTGCGGAAGAACGCTCTTCCCTTGAAGATACCGACCTCAGTGCCGCAATTGCGGAACTTAACGGCATGACACTGACGCTCGAGGCAGCACAGGCAGCTTTTGCCCGCATCAACCGCCGCACACTTATGGACTTTCTGAGTTAAGCGCTGGACCGTCAGCCGGCATCGGCATCGGCATTTTGCGTAAAATTGGCATTTTACCTAAAAAAACTACTTAATATCCGACACCTTTCGCCGTTTACCATGATTGATAAACGCGTATAGGGGCCAGCCATTTCATGTTTGCAATAATCGGTATCATTGTCCTTTTGGTCATGGTGTTCGGCGGTTTCGCCCTCACCGGCGGCAATCTCGGGCCAGTGATGCATGCGTTACCGCATGAAATGCTGATTATTGGCGGCGCCTGCATGGGCGCACTCATCATCGGCAATTCGGGTAAAGAGCTGAAAGCTCTGGGCGGTGGTCTGGCAAAGGTCTTTAAAGGCCCCCAGTATAAAAAGCAGGATTATCTGGACTGCATCTTTTTGGTGTCAAAGCTCATGAAGATGCTGAAGACCGAAGGCCCGGTTGCGGTAGAACCCCATATCGAGGATCCCGCAAACTCGACGCTATTTTCCGAATATCCAAAGCTGCTGAAGGACCAGACACTGGTTCACTTGATCTGCGACACATTGCGGCTGGTGGTCGTTTCTTCCGGAACGCTCGACCCGCATGCGGTCGAAGAAGTCATGGATAACAGCATCAAGAACCACCATCACCATGTCGTCAAACCGGCCGAGGGCCTGCAGGGACTTGCAGATGCCTTGCCTGCGTTGGGGATTGTTGCGGCGGTTCTCGGGGTTGTGAAGACCATGGGATCGATCGACAAACCGCCTGCGATCCTGGGCGGTATGATCGGGTCGGCGCTCGTCGGAACCTTTTTGGGGGTTTTGCTGGCCTATGGTCTGGTCGGCCCCTTCGCGAACCGCGCAAAGCAAGTCATCGAGGCCGATGCCGCCATTTATCATGTGGTCAAACAAATGATCATTGCATCACTTCACGGCCACCCGCAGCCGCTCGTCATCGAAGCGGCACGGTCGGGCATAGAACACAGCAACCAGCCGAGCTTTGCCGAAGTGTTTGACGGAATGCGGGGTCGGTAATGGCAAAGTCGAACGAACCTATTCGCCCGGTCATCGTCAAGAAAGTATATGAGGCACCCCATGGCGGTCATCACGGTGGCGCCTGGAAGGTGGCTTATGCCGACTTCGTGACCGCCATGATGGCATTCTTTCTGCTGATGTGGCTATTGGGTGCGACAACTGAAAAGCAACGTAAGGCTCTGGCGGACTATTTCTCCCCCACTTTGGTGGCCAGCAAACAGGACAGCGCCGGTTCGACCAGTTTCTTCGGTGGCGACTCCATCACATCGGTGGACAAATATCCCCACCGCGCCGGCCAGACTGGCACCCGCAGCATGACCATTCCACGTGACGCGACCGGTGGCCCCAAGGAAGCGTCGGGCATTGGACAGGATCGCGCCAAGTTCCAGGAAGTACGCAAATCGATCCTCAACAAATTGGGTGAAAAGAAAGAAATTCGCCGCATCGCAAAAAGCCTGCGCTTCACTGAAACGCGCGAAGGCTTGCGGATCGACATGATTGATGAAGCGAATTTCTCCATGTTCATTTCCGGGACGGACATCCTGACCCCGGATGCGATACGTCTGTTGACCGAAGTCGGCGGAACATTGGCCGAACTGCCCAATGGCCTGATCATACGTGGCCATACCGATGCGCAGCCAACATCCAGCAGGCTGGGCGTCAATAACTGGCAATTGTCAGCAGCACGCGCTGAGGCGACCCGGGCTGCGCTTACACGATCCGGGGTCGCGCAGAACCGGTTTGTCCGGATCGAGGGGGTTGCCGAACGCGAACCCTATATCCGCGAGAACCCTTATGACCCCCGGAACCGGCGTATGTCGATCACTCTTGGATGGCGTACGGTCGCCGAATAGAGCAGAAATGAAATCCAAAATGGATATATCAGTTTACAAAATTTGACACTTTGCAGTGCTTTTAGTCCGTTTCGGATTCGTTAACGCTTGGCGCCGGTTTTGTTAGGATTTCGTTTACCATGATTGACAACAAACGGGGCCAAGGCATTCATCCGACAGGAAAAAAGCATGGTAACGTCAACAGCACAGGCTCCGGCAAAATTTGAAAAGCCGCTCTCTATAGAAGAAATGCTGATCGGCAAGAGTCCTATCATGGGTACCCTGCGCGACATGGTTCGCCGTGTGGCAAATTCTTCGGCGTCGGTCATGATCTGCGGTCCGTCAGGATCGGGTAAAGAGGTCGTTGCCCGCGCAATACATAATGCCAGCCCACGTGCCGCAAAGCCCTATGTTGCCCTGAATTGCGGCGCCATTCCGGCCGAGCTGATTGAATCGGAATTGTTCGGCCATGAACGCGGCGCATTTACCGGTGCACAGACACGCCGCACCGGCCATTTCGAAAATGCAGACAAGGGCACGCTGTTCCTGGACGAAATCGGTGACATGCGTTTTGACATGCAGGTCAAGCTGCTCCGCGTTCTGGAAGACGGTCTTATCTCCCGCATTGGCGGCAACAGCAACATCCCGGTCGATGTCCGCATCATTTCGGCGACCCACCAGAAAATCGACAAAGCGATCTTGGAAGGCCGTTTTCGCGAAGACCTGTTTTTCCGTCTGGGCGTTGTCGTCCTGCAGGTGCCGGATCTCGCCCAACGGGTCGAAGACATCCCCCAGTTAATCGCACATTTTCAAAATGGTCGCACTGGTCAAATCTGCCATTTCGATGCGGATGCTCTGCAACGCCTGTCCATGCACGACTGGCCGGGCAATGTCCGCGAATTGCGCAACGTTATCGAGCGCGCCAACATCCTGTTCGGCGGCGAGACGATCGACGCTTTCGGTGTTGACCAGTTGCTCGGCAAAAGCATGCCCAAGCTGGCACCGTTACCCGTTCTTCCTGCCGCCGAAAGCGCGCCTGTGTCGTTCAATGCACCCATTGACCTGAAGGCTCAGGTTGAGCGGATGGAACTGGAACGTATCCAGATGGCTTTGCAGCATGCCGAAGGTGTCATTTCCGAAGCAGCACGTCTCCTGACCTTGAAGCGCACCACACTGATCGAAAAGATGCGCAAATACCGTCTGGAAAAAATTGCCGCCTAGAAAAATTCGACCAGCGGCACCTGATCCCGTCGCCGATATTGCCGGTCCGGCTGTTTGGTATCGGGCTTACGCGGTTCGGCTGAAACCGGCTCTGCCCGAATGATCTGGACAGTTGCCGTGCCCACGCGGGTCACGCGCGCCGACGATGTCGGTGCATCAGCCGGTGTCGCGGCCAGAAGCAAGGGCAAAAGAGCAAACACCGTAAAAGGTAAACGCTGCTTTAACCATGCTGCGCAAGTGGAATGGCGGGTGAAAGCCCTTGTCATACCCCGAAACAAACGACCGGGCGGATGAAATCTTTAAACTGTTCCGTTCTGCGACAGACTTTCCAGCCTATTTGGGTGCACAAAGCCTGTTGCGTGCGCAGGACCGCTTTGCTAGGGGCGCTCTCCTACCTGTCGAGGCGCGTGCGGCCATGGCGGAATTGGTAGACGCGCAACGTTGAGGTCGTTGTGGGCGAAAGCCCGTGGAAGTTCGAGTCTTCTTGGCCGCACCACATCTAAGCCACTCTTTTTATGTGACTTCTTTTTGAAAAATTGAATGGGATTTTTCGAGGAGTTTTGCGCCCTTTGGCGAAGTGGTTATAGATAGTTGTGGACAGAGAAGGCCCTGCTTTGAACTATTTTCCAATAAATGATGACTTGATTCTCTGGTGGGCGTTTTTCAGGCAAAACAATTGATCTCGCCGCTTCGAATGATTTTGATTATGAACAACCTCTGTACGAAACTACATCGTCATTTGGAGAATCTGCACCAACAGACGCATGAATGAGTCAACATAGTGCCTGGCTCACCTGATTGGCGGCACAAGCCTTGCTCCGCATCGATCTCCAGGATTCATATTGACCCGCCTTGTCAGGGCTATTGTCCTCGACGCCCTGCAGCCAGAAGCGAAACCAGTCGAACGTGGTGCCTTGAGAAGCAAGGCGCTCCAATGGATTCTGCAGGACGTGTTGGCCGTCGGGAATATAAAGAAACGTCACAGGTTTGCCCTGTAGCTTCAGAGAAGCATAGACTTCCCACTCCATAAGAACGGATCCCAGTGTGATCGCTGTCACCATCAAAGGAGCCTTCACCCGATGAAGATTGAAGCCTGGCGCTTCTTCCATCCATTTCTTCAGACCAGGACCGTAAGGCTGAGTGCCATAAACGACCGGCGCTTCACCGTTGTTCCAGATCAGTTCTTGCATATAACTATGGTCGATACCGTCGGTAATCGCTGCGACGGCATAGCGGTCAGGAGAGCGAACCAGCACCGATCGGACATGATGAGCAGTTCGGCTAAAGCCGATCAATCCGACCCGCGCCGCATCCACCAGTCCCATATCCGCCAGTTTATCGATCGCAGCATCCAGTCCGGCCTGAAAGGCCGGAATTTCCTGATCGGTCATCCAGGTCTCAGACCGGTTGTGCATTTGCAGAACAACAAACCCTGCATCCGCCAGTGGGCGACCTGCATAGCCCGACGTAAAGGCGCCATCCGTGAAGAATTCATTGGGAATATAGCCGCTGTGCGTCTGAACGATGAGGGGATATTTGACCCCGCGCTCATATCCTGGAGGCGTCAGCAACGTCCCTTTCCATTGATGCCCCGTCGAATCGCTCCAGACAAATTCCTTCGCGACCGCAGATTTCGACAGATCAACGTCGGGCGTCGGCGTCCAGAGAAACTGATCCGGTTTTCCTGCTTGCTTGAGCCAGAGCGCAGGGGGAACATTAAAATCTTGCTTCAGGACGATGTCGAGCTTGGCAGGAGCCTTTTCAGCCAGTGCGGCCGCGGCGGGCACTTTATTCCACTGCTTGTTCTTCCTCTCGTAAACCAGCCTCGTAGCTGCTGCTCCTTTTGCGGACCACATGACCTCAAGCTGCGCCTTGCCGATAAAGCGGACGCCCGAGACGTACTCAAACGGCTTATCGTTAAGCCCGCTGCGTGATTCCAAGAGGCAACTAAATCCCTTATTGGCGACCTCCACAATCGCCACGGCACAGGGCCGTCGATCCTTCTTAGCATGATCGCCATTCGCTTTTAGAGGGTGGTAAAGGCCCGTTATTACGACCCATTTTCCGTCCTCGGACCAGGATGCAGCAGGTAAATCCCTATAACCAAGGAGCTGAGTGATCGGCGCATTCGCCAGCGGTTCGAACGTACCCTTCTCAAGATCTGCAATGGCATAAATGATAGGCCAACTAAAATGGGGTCGTACCCCTTCCTCCGTCGCCGGCCCGGTAGCAAGCGTCGCACCGGGAATGCGTTCGTAATTCTGCCATTCGGGCGGTGAAGCCGGGGCGGTCGCAAGAACGATCGCATGACGCCCGTCTTGCGAGATCGCCGGATCGAGCAATTCCGTATACTTTGCCGGGTACATTCCTGCGCCAGAGATCGGCCCGACCAATGACGGCCCGCCGTCGGCTGCTAAGATGTATAGATCCGGGTTCATTTGTCCGATCTTGTCCCACTGCTGCGGAACGATAAGTTGCGCCATGTTCGCGCCCGTGATGTCGTAGGCCGATGCATTGACTTGCCTGGTGTCCGGAACGCCCGGACGCTCAACATAGGGCGGGATTGAAGCGAAAACCAAACGGCCGCTGCGCTCCCCAAAAGATGCAACGCCAGACTTCCCATCACTGATCCGTTCAGGTGAACGATCCTTATCGACGTTCAGCCGATAAAGGTCGCGCCTCCCGCCCTCCGCCTCGGCAAGATAATAGATGGCACCGGGGCGGGAACCCCATTTGACGGAACTAATGAGCGAACCATAGTCGCCAGCATAAACTCGGACCTTTCCGGAAACCGTAACCGATCGAATTGGCTGAAACGAATCCGGTTCAAAAGACTTGCCCCCCTTGGCCAAGCCGCTCAAATCGAAAATCAGTAGCTTGGATTCGAGTTGATCCGATGCAATCACACCTCGGGTGGTGACGACCGCGAGATACCGGCCGTCAGGGGATATATTGAGCTTCGCCTCACCGCGACCGCGGGGATAGGGATCGCTGAATCGCGCAAGCTCAATGGAATCCTCCACTGTAAAACTCTCTTGAGCGTTGGCTGCCCCAATGGCACTAATGGAGCCTGCTTGAAGTAGAGTTATAACCAATGCAGATTTCATAGATCTCCGTACATGGCCGGATCCGCCTCTGAAAAGCGGCGCCCGTTCGCCTGTAATGAAACGGATTATCCTGTGCATAACTGTGACCTCTCTACATGAACTATAGTTCTAATTTGTCCGCATGAAACACTCCCTCAAAGGGTGGTGGTGCAGGGTACTGAGAAAGGCGAGTCACGTGTACGAGCGACAACCTGACTCGCGTTTTTCTAGCTCTACCAGTTCTTGACCAATCGAACTGAAAACGTCCGACCAAATGGTGATGCGTTTATATGATCATATGTGGTCGAGCTTGTGCTCTCGAACCGCGGTGGCCGAGCATCAAATAGGTTATTGATGTTCAGAGTGAAACGAAGCCCCTTAGACACAGGGCCTTGCCAAATCTCCCCGAGGTTCACGGAGGTTGAAATGTCCACAGTCGTGAAAGAATCTATCGAACCCACAGGATTAACAAACGAGTTCCGATAGCCGTCAGTGTAATTCACAATCGCGTTGAGAGAATATGCCTCTCTCGTCCAGTTCACCTGACCTTGCAATTTAAAGTCCACGGGCTTGCCAACATCATTCAGCCGTGAAACAAACGGGGCATTGAGGGTGATTTGCCGGTTATGCTTTAATACATAGGCTCCGGACGCGCTAATGGATATATCCCCTATTTCCGTAGCAAATTTGCCTGACACGGAAAAATCAATTCCCCGGATCTTCTCCGACGCTACGTTCGATGTTTTGACATCAAGCACAATAATATCGGGGATGGCGTCCAGTAAATTCTGCGTTGCGGGGTCCCAGGCAATACCAGTAAAATTACCTGAATTTTCTGCAGTTTCGAGAATTTCATTAATTCGCGCGGCACTTGGCGTACGTTCTATCTGATCGACATATATGTCCGGATTAAAAAAGGCATTGAAGACATCAGTGAATGTTGGAAACGCCCGATCTATACGATCATCATAGTTTACTGAAAAGTAGCCAGCGGACAGCGATAACCAGGGAGCGAATTCCGGTTGATAGGCTGCGCTGACTGTCCACGTTTCCGCGCTTTCTGGGCGAAGCCCAGAAGCGTCTCCCTGCCAAACCAGTACATTTGAAAATCCGGTACTTGATTGCGGATCGGGGAGTGGGAATATTTGAAATTCACTATTCGCGCCAAGGTTGATCACGTCGGGCGCGCGAAACGCTGTCGAATATGCCCCTTTTATAGTCAAACCTGCTATTGGTGAATATATGACACCAAAATGCGGGTTAAATGTGTCGCCAAAATCGCTATATCGATCAAAGCGGCCGGCCAAAGAAATATCTAGCGACTGCGAGCCTTGCATAAGTGGAATATTAAGTTCCAGAAAAGCCGACTGCACCGAGCGGGATTGTTTCTGGAACGGCGTGGTTACCACCGTATTGGTAAAGCCTACTCGTTCTAACGCTTCGCTGCGCGCTTCAATTCCAAATGCAGCCTTTGGTGTAATTCCGCCAATCGTGAATAATGGTCCGTCCACGATCGCGGAGAAATCCAATATATCCGATTGTCGTTCACTCGCGCGAGTTTCTGTTCCTGGGCCGAATCTATTAAATATTGTAAGTGTGTCTGATTTTTCGTTAACACGGGAGATTGTGCCTGATATATCGAGCTCCCAATCACCTGATAAAGCTGTACGCGCTCCGCCTGTAATTGAGTATTGCTCTGAAGTAATGGTGTCCTGGGTCGTATCAGGTTTACTTGCCAGAGTGCTTTGAATTGAGAAAAATGAATTACTACGTCGAGTTGAATAAAGGCCGCTCACATAGATTTGCAAAACATCATTTACCGATAATTCACCAGCGACATATGCCGAATGACGGCGCGACGGCTGCTGAGCCTGAAGCGCAAGAAAAGTCTGCGTATCGAACGGGCTAGTGAGCGGTTGCGTATACCCGGCGTTGACAAGGTCGTATTCCCAATCTTCAGAATAATCGTATGCTGCGACAATATTACCAGCGTCGCCGTTTACCCCTACCAGTTGACTGGCCTGAAAGCGTTCACCGCCCTTTTCAGTGGTGCTAAAAAATGCTGTTGTTTCTGCGCCCTCAAAATCTTTGCGGGTTACGAAGTTTACAACGCCGCCAACGGCATCTGAGCCGTAGACTGCCGAACGCCCACCGAAAACGATCTCAATGCTTTTTATAAGGGAGATCGGAAGTACTGATATGTCGACCACGCGACCGCCGATGCTGCCGGCTCGTCGCTTGCCATCCAGCAGTACCAGGGTTGAGTTGGCGCCAAGGCCCCGGAGATTTACGCCTTCGCTGCGACTACTGGCGTTTGCACTCGACAACGGCGTTCCGATATTGGTTCCGAGTGAGCCTGTGCCTGCACTGATGTCCGTAAAATTTTGCGGCACCCGCTGGAACACTTCCGCGACAGAAGAATAACCTGTCCGCTCAAGTGCCGAACGATCTATTGTGATCGAAGGTGCCGCAGTATCAACACCGCGGATGTGAGAACCCGTGACCACAATGTCGTTCTTATCATCATGGTCGGATGATAGCGCTGCCCCTCCGGCATTGGGCGAGGCTTCCCCATTTGAAGACACAGATTCTTCCGAGCCAGCGGCAGCCGCTCTAAACCCGGAACTACTGTCGCCGCCGTTTCCCATTTTCGCAATGGCAATGGCGCCCATTGTGTCAATACGCGCCTGGAAACCAGTCCCGGCTAAAATCTTTTTCAGCGCTGCATCAGCAGATAGATTTCCACGCGCGCCCTTGCTCCGCTTACCCTTTACCTCATCGACCTTATAGATCAGCTGACGGCCGGATTGACGCGCATAGTTATCGAGCGCCGTCTGCATATCGCCTGCCTGAATATCATAGCTCCGAACCTGCGCCTGCGCCGGCATAGCCATTGCAACGATGCATGTCGTAGTTGCAAGTAAGCCGAGAAATTTTTTGCTATCGGTCATTTTCAATCCCTCCCCCGTTAATTTTGGCATTTTGCCATCCTCAATCGGGTCAGACAGGTAACGAGGTAAAAGCCGTAACAAAAAATTCACATAACCTGCATTTTCTGCTCTTCATTCGCCTGAAATAACTATTTGGCCGTCGTGCTCTTCCACATGCAAGCCATAAGCATTGTCGAGCAGGCGAACAAAAGCATCGACATTGGACGCGCGGAATGTGCCACCGATGCGGATTGCTGCGGCCGAAGGCTCGACGATGATCTTCTGATCATTATAGCGATTAAATTCGGCGGCCGCTTCGCCCAGCGACATGCGGTCGAACGACAGCATGCCGTCCCGCCAAGCCAAATTGCTTTCGACGCGTGCGGCCTGCTTGGCGGTTACCAGGGTTGACAGCCCTTGTGCCACAACCATTTCACCGCCGGTAATGATCGTCGTGCGCGGCGCTTCGCCTGATTGGCTCTCATCAACCCGGACACGTCCCTCGACCACTGCGATATAAACCTGATCGCCGTTTCGCCGTACCGAAAACTTGGTTCCAAGAACGGTAACCGTCCGATTGCCTGCATGTACGATGAAGGGAAGCTTGTCGGCGCGCTTCACCTCAAAATAGGCTTCGCCCTTTTCGAGCCAAACTTCACGGCGCTGGTTCGTAATATCGGCGCGAACCAAAGTTTGGGTGTTAAGCTCGATGCGGCTGCCATCTGTCAGTCGTACCATTTTACGCCCGCCTATTGGCGTAGTGAGGGCCTCCGCATCGGGCGGCGGGGCGGAAGAAATCGAAGCCGAGGTATCCGAAAAGACCGCGATGGTGGGATCACTGTTAAATGTCCGTTCCCAAAGTTGCGGTGCAAATGCTACTGTAGAGCCAAAGAGCGCAAGCGAGGCGGCGATAGCCGCTGGGCGCCATAGACGGCGCGGCGATGCCGTTTCCTTTGCTTTTAATGCGACAATATCGGCCGTAGGCGACACCATGTCCCTAGTTTCTGATATAACAATGTTATCGTCAGAACCTTCGCCAATCCCGTCTGATTCGCCAGAGGTCAGTCCCAACGCAGCGATACGGTCTGCTTGCCGCCATGCATGTTCCAGACGCCAATAGGCCGCCTTGTGCGCCATACCGGCATCCATCCAGGCTGCAAATTCAGCTTCCTGCTCAGGCGACCAGTCCGGCTCCTCGCGCCGCATCAACCAGACCGCAGCCTGTTGTTCGATCAAAGCCGCACTCATGGCACGTCCTTTGCCGGCGTGGCGCTCGAACTTGTCTCGGCACGCGCCGTATTTGCTGCGGGTCTCTTGATACGGCCGGAGCCACCCAACATGAAATCCGCTATAGCGCGCATGCCGTTGGTAAGCTGCTTTTCGATTGTATCGATCCCTACGCCCAGATGATCGGCGGTTTCGCGCGTCGTATAGCCTTCAACTTTGCGCAAACGTACAACCTCGCGGCAGCGCGGCGGTAACTGCTCGAGCGCGGCCATTGCACGCCGCAACTCGTCCCGTGCGTTTAAATGGCGTTCGGTTTCCAACATATCCACTTCGTGCCTTACGTCCTCCAGTTCTGCAACATGCTCAATCGAGACTATCTGTGCCCGTCGCGCCGTATTGATCAGCAAGTTACGCGCGATCGTGTAGAGATAAGCCTGCGTATTTATAGGCAGGTCTCGGCGCGCGCCGAGCAGCGCACGCTCGTATATCTCCTGGCGTACATCAGTTACGGCATCGGGATCGCGCAGATTGCGCCGAATATAGTGCGTGAGCGCCCGTTCGAGAGGGAGCACCTCCCGGCAGAACCAGCCATGCAACGCAATATCATCGGACATTTTTATACGTCAATCTTCTCCCAGACTTCCCACATTGGGCAAGATATACCCTTATCTTCCCGGAGTTCACCGCTTTCGTAAATGTTAGACAATCGGCGACGATAAAGCCGTAACATGATCTGCGCGAGGCCTACATCACCAACACCCGATTCAACATTTGTACGCTTGCCCGATCAGACAAAAGGCGCTGGACATTTTCGCTACTGCCCGCCTGTGCACGGCAATTACCTCTATCCCATTGAAATCCGCTACCACGCCTCGTTCAGTGCCGCGTCAGAAACAGCATCAGCGGACCGTGCGAATATATTTTCGCGGCAAGTCTTTGGCGTTTTTGGGGTTTACCTTCCGGGGTCTCAGATCGGCTGCCACGCGGCAGCTGGCTCTTTAAGTTCTAGCAAATATCTTCGTCCGACTCTTCCAGAGCCGCACGCGCATGGCGCACGGCACGGCGCAAATCTTTTTCAATCGCACTTACGCTCACTCCTAATATTTGCGCCGTATCGCGTTGCGACAGGTTTTCGTGACGACGCAATCGAACCACTTCCCGACATCGTTCAGGCAGCTGCTTCAAAGCCTGTTCGATGAGGTCTAATTGCTCGCGCCCTTCTGCCACACGATCCTGAAGAGGCTCAGTTGCATGTAATTCCATACACTCCAGATCATCACGATAGTCGATACGTACTATCTTACGCCGCCTAATGCGGCACAGCACTATACTTGTAGCCGTTTGGCCAAGATATGCTTTCGGATTATCGATAGGAGCCGTGTTTGCGACGCAGAGCAGTCGCTCGAAGCTTTCCTGCACGACATCATCAAGGTCGCCCTCCTTTGGGAACCGGCGTGCGATCCAGTTCTGTAGCCAGTCTTCATAGGGTAGTATTTCTGCAACCAACCATTCTGCCCGGCTCCGGCTCTCTTCACCCGAACAATTGAGGCAATCCTGCTCTCTGTTGTTACTTGCTCCATCTGCACTCGATGCAGCTTCGATGAAGTCATCTTCATTGCGTGCGCTATTGTCCCACGTCATTTTGTTCCTCCCCGGCGACAAATGACCGCCAAAAGGGAAGACACCTCAAATGCGATTTTCCGTTACGGCAACTTGGGGTGTTTCGACCAAATCGCTTTGATGCCCGACAAACGTCGCGGCTGAAAATCGATCGGCGCTGTCCGGAAAAACCACCGATCTCTTAATGTGGGTCTCGACTATTACTTGAAAATCCTAAATGCGCTCTCCTCTCGGTTTGAGCCACAAAGCGCAAACACTGATGATATTGGGCCGGGCGAGTTGAAGCATCCGTTCCCGTTGACGGCAATATTTCCGTCGGCAATCCTAGACCCCAAAGTTCAGGTCGAATACAAACGTGCTGATGGCTGTTAGCCTAGGTGAGCTTTCCGTTTCTTTCCTTTTCCCTTTCTATCCCGAGATTCAATGGGCCGAAGTTTGTGAGGTAAACCCCAGAAAGACCCTTTGATTCTTCCAGCACATCGGAAGCTCCTTACTCAACAAATCACTCTTTTTGAGCGTAACCGGCTGCGTGCCTTCCATAATTGCAGAGATGATATCAGGAGCAAGGCAGGTGATAGCGATGAAGCGTGCCATGTGCGTTCGGCATTTGCCATGACTGGAGGCGAGAGACGACAGCGACTGTCGGGGATTCTCATACACAATTTGCAGTATTTGATGCGCTTCTCGGATTAAACTGACAAGCCTTTGGTTTCTGGGCCGTTGATCTGTCATAGCATCCGAAGCAGGTATAACCAACCTTATGGCGTGGCCTTTACGAACCCTATCAACTTCGCAAGACAGAGTGATTTCTTCCAATTGGGTATTGTGACTTTCAATCTCGAGTAGTTTGAAAAGATCGATTGCGGATAGGGATAGTTCTAGCCGTCGATCGTATATCTTGACCTTGTCGATTAAGTTGGTGACTAACCTTGCGCGATCGATCGCGTTGCCACTCCGAATAATTGCTGCCGCAATATCGGCCTTTCGGAAGACGCGCTGGATAAGCTGTGCGTCGGCGTTGGTCCGCTTTAACAATGCATGGATTTTGGATTGGCTAGACAGAAGCGCGAGGACTTGATCATATACCAGCTTTTCAATGTCCGTCGCCGTAACGCGCCATAACGGCTCAACTGCTTCCCCCGCGCCGTCCACTACGCGGCTGATATAATAACGATAACGCTTAACACCCTTTTTGCTGTGAGTCGGGGTCATAGGTCGGTCGAGACCGTCGAATAACTTGCCAATCAACAGACTTGGATGCGTTTTCGATTTTTTGCTCGCTCCGCCGCTGCTCCGGCTTGCGACGGTGTGTTGGACCGCGTCCCAAAGATCTTCCGGCACGATTGCTGCATGCTCACCGGGGTAAGCGTCGCCTTTATGGACGATCATCCCACGATAAATGCGATTGGACAGTAGATGGTAGATGGTTCCGCGCTGAAACGTGCAACCGCCTTTATGCGGACCACTTGTCCCTTTCTGCACTTTGGTGCGGTAACCCTGCGCGGCAAGCTCTTCGACCAAATCTGATACCGACCCCAACTTGATATATCGACGCATGATATGTCGCACGAGTTCGGCTTCATTCTCATTTACGACCAGTCGGCGGTCTTTAACGTCGTAGCCGAGCGGTACATTGCCGCCCATCCAGATGCCTTTCTTTTTGGAAGCCGCGATCTTGTCCCGGATACGCTCCCCGGTGACCTCGCGCTCAAACTGGGCAAAGGATAAGAGCATATTGAGGGTGAGGCGGCCCATGCTCGTCGTTGTATTGAACGACTGGGTGATCGAGACGAAGCTTGCGCCTTTGCGATCCAGCACATCAACGATCCGGGCGAAATCGGATAAAGATCGGGTGAGGCGATCCATCTTATACAGCAAGATTATATCGACCTTGCCCGTCTCGACATCTGCCATAAGCTTCTTAAGGCCGGGTCTCTCCATGTTTCCTCCGGAGAACCCGCCGTCATCATAACGTTCGGATAATAGTGTCCAGCCTTCATGGCGCTGGCTTAAGGCATAGGCAGCACAGGCGTCATATTGGGCATCGAGACTATTATACTCTTGTTCAAGGCCATCTTCCGTCGATTTCCGTGTGTAAATCGCACAGCGCACCTTCCGTTTTGCGTCAGCCGCCATGTTTTTGCCCCAGTCCAAAGAACCGTGGCCCTGACCAGCGTGTACCTGTTACCATCCGAGCGATCTCGCTCAGCGACCGAAACTTCTCAGCCTCCCATTCGACCGAGCCGTCCTCTGCAACAACCACCGATATGGTTTTGCCCCGCCATTCACGAATAAGGCAGGTTCCGGGGGAGAGTTCAGAAGTTGCATTCTGACCTTGCTTGCGCGCCGAATGACCTTCGCTTTCCATGACTGCTTTGCGCAAGGTGAGTGGCAGGCCACCATAGCGCCGCTCCTGAATCCGATACGCGATCAGACGTCGTTGCAGGCGCACAGGCACCTGTGGCAAGGGAGCATCGCTGAGCTCCGCCCAACGGTCGCGAAGAGCTGAAATACCCATTGCCTCGAGTTCGACAAGCTTGGCTTCGATTCCATTTTTTCGGACACCAGCCATCAAAAACGCTCCGGTCGGCTTTTCAGTAAATAGTACCACATTTCATCGAGGCGTTTGCTTTCAAGGCCAATTCCTCGTTTGCGTAATCCGGCAAATATGCCGTGGGAGCTGTCAAGCGGCCGATCTGTCGCTGCCGGAATATCGGAGATGCTTGCGCCTTCTGGCAACGAGAGTAGGACGAGCGCAGGAGCGTGCTGTATCGGGCATCGTGCGGTGGTCATCGGCGGTCTCCAAGATCAAAGCAGAATTTCTGCTTTTACCACCTAAAACCCGACTGCTTTTTTGCAGTCAGGGCGACTCCATGACTTTGTTTTACTGCTATATTTTTAAGGAAGCAAGTGAATCTTTATGTTCGAGACTCACTTGCAATCCAGACCGCGTTTAAGCAGATACGAATTTATTTTGATCCGCGTTTTGCCTCGGCAGAAAATGGGTCATTTGCATATTTCGCTTGAATGAAACGTATGGAACATTTATAGAACGTCATAGGTAAGAGTCGACATTGGCATAACCAGCAGGAGGTTTCGATGTTCGACGTTATCGGCGTGGATACCGCGAAAAATGTATTCCAGCTTCATGGGGTCGACCATGATGGTGCGGGCATTTTACGCAAGAAGATAACGCGAGAAGAGTTTCTACCCTATTTTCAGGCTCTACCCCGTTCTTGTGTTGGAATGGAGGCATGCGCTGCTTCGCATCATTGGGCACGGCAGCTCACCGCCTTAGGTCATGACGTTAAACTTATACCGGCTCAGTATGTAAAGCCGTTTGTCAAACACGCCAAAAACGATGCTACTGACGCAGCAGCTTTTTGCGAAGCGATGCGTAGGCCGGATATGGCATTTGTTCCCATGCGATCTGCGGAAAACCAGGCTGCTCTGGGCCTGCTGACGATGCGCGACTGATTGATCCGCCAGCGCACAGAATTTATGAACGCCGCATGCGGTTTTATGGCCAAGTTTGGTATTACTGTGCCTCGCGGTCACTGTTACATCGAACCGCTGCTGGAACAATTCGATCTTGATAAAAATATCCCCGATATCGCACGCGAGCTGGGCCATAAATTGTACGACGAATGGAGCGAGCATGAATGCAGAACCAAAGCTGCCGAAGAGCAATTAAAATATTGGGTAGCGCAAAATGAATGGATCCAGCGCCTTGTTGCCATACCAGGGATTGGTCCTGTTGCGGCAACTTTGCTGATCCTTAAAGCCCCCGACCCTCATCATTTTCGTTCCGGCAGGGATTTGGCGGCTTGGGTCTGCGACCGAGACACGAAATACAGCGCTGCATTTGTTCAAGCCCTTCGGGCTTGTTCTACTCCTTACAGTCGCATCCGCAATGCTTTAAAGGCTGAAGGCATCACAACGGTTCAATTGCCGCCACGCTGCATCAATCTTAATGCGTTTGCCGAACGCTTAGTCCGCTCGATCAAGCAGGAGTGTCTGAGCAAGATGATTTCTTCAGTCAGCGACAGCTTCGCTATGTCATCAAGCAATATCTTGAACATTATCACCATGAACGAAACCATCCGGGCCTCGACAACCGCCTTCTGGTGCCATTTTCGGAAGCAACAATTGAGCGAACCAATGTCAAACGGCATCAACGATCGGGCGGTTAGCTCAATTTTTACTATCGGCGGCCTCTCTAACGTCGCCGCGTTTGAGTTTTTGGATATGACGAGGTCTTACAATCGAACATTTTCGAAAAGAACAAAAATGCGTCCACCCTTAGTGTAAAGCAGACTAAGCTGGCTGTCCGTATCGACCAAATAGACGATGAGCTCACCACCCTGGGATTTAGCGATCTGACGAGCATTTGCAGGAAGTGTCAGGACTGGGACGGTCGCTTGCTTTATCGGCGGCGTGCGAGATCCATGGCCCTGACCACAGTTGTGACAGACATCCGACACACCGGTAGACACATTGAGCAGCGCCCAACCGCTATCTAAAGAAGGGTACATTAGCAATTCATCCGTTAGCCATCGGGCCGGGCGGTTTAACTGCTCTCGATTTAAAGGCACATCAAACCATACTGGCCTCCGGGGTTTGGGTCCACTTAAGGATACTATACCTAATCGGACCTTTGCATCATCCCGGTCTAACTCATAAAATGAGAGAATCGAGCCATCAGGTGAAAGGCCCCCTAAATAATAAGTCGCACCAGCATTCGCGGGGAAAACAGATTCTGCAAACGCGGTCGTGCTGAAATCACCCACTGCGGGAATTTTGACTAGGTATAGAAATGTCTGTTGTCGAGCATGATCCGTCTTCGATAGACCACGACGAACTGGTACCCAATTATATGGGCGCGACCATTCGAATACGAACTGACTTGCATCGGAAGTGATCTCTACTCGTCCAACTTTTTGGAATTTCCGGACTTCTTCATAGGTTGCACCTTGCCTTTGGAGAATAGCCCGCCCAAGTCTCTCCTCCTCCTTTGCAACTCCCATCGAAGCTTGCTGGAGAAGCAGAACCCCAAATATTGCGCTAAAAGCCGTTCTAACACTCATGTCTACGTCTCACTTCAGTAGATTTAGATTGCTGAGGTTGCCGAACGCAAAGCCCCCCGGCTCCTCCGTTTTGGAACCGCTTAGTGAGTTCTATCTGGAGATCGTAAATGAACTCCGGATCCTGCTTCAATTGGTCGATTCTTTCCGCGATTGTAGGTTGCAAATTTGAATCAAGATGAAGAGCTCTGGATAAATATTTGATCGCCAGATCTCTATCGGAAGTTTGCACGTAGGCTTCTGCGAGACTTACATACAACTCTGCCTGGTCGGGGAATAATGCCAAGTTCCACAGGAAGTATTTAACTGCTTTTCTAATATCCCTGTTTATATAAAGTTCCTCATAGCCCATTGTGTCAAGCGTTTCGTAACCTCCACCAATGACGCCGATGTCATCCTTTTTCATCTCTAACAGTGCGTCATCTCTCGATGTCACACCTGGCTCGCTGAGAATCGAAACCAGTTCTACTTCATAGCGAGCAGTATTGCTGAGTCCAATCTTGCTCCGATCACCCTGAGGAACGAGTTCCCTGGGCATAACGAAAGTAGCTTTCTCTCCTACATGGAGCAATGCAAGGCCTTCATTCAGACCTTCGCCAACGGCTGCTAATGATCGGTTTCTCCATTTTGGGATAAGAAACAACTTCTGAGCATCAATCGTCGAACCCAACCTTAGTGTAATCGGTCCCGCTCCACCGTGCCGCGTGCTTGCAACCAGCTTACCGTCGTCAGTATAAAGTGAGTAGTGGACTACAACGGTTTCTCCAACGAACGGTTCCCGACCAGTTTTTCGAGAGCGAACCAAGTAAGATAGGCCCGACCTCGTTCTGATAAAGTGCCCTTCAATGGGTGGAGTATCTCTCGCACCCTCAGTAATCCAATTTGTACGGAGCTTTCGCCACCTCTGAAACTGCATTGCTTTTGCGGGGTCCGGATCTTCATGCCCCAACAACCAAAACGACATCCAATCCACCACCGCCTCGATATTAGCGACGCGTTGCTGTGGCAATGCCAATTGATGAGGGGCTTCTGGAAACAGTAGATAATCAACTGGCTTGGCATTCAACATGAAGACACCCATGGTTTGGATGTCTATGGGGTTATATTCTCCCGCCTCGTTGACAACCTTCGGTACATTATTTCGTGAGAAAAGGACAGGCGTCGCAATTCTATCGGCATTGAGGCTGACATCATGTTCCAACCAATATTTCGGGTCATCCCAGGGACTGCGCCTCATAGCGCCTGTCGTCATCGCTGAATATTGAACACCCGTCGCACCCATTATCAAATAATTTGCAAAGCTGTTATCTAAAGAATCGGCGATGAATGCTGCAGACAGCCTGGTCCGGGCGGGATGGGATATGGCGTAGTAGGTATGATAGCCACTACGCGAGAATCCAACAAGGCCAATTCGCGGTGCCGCTTCGGCAATACCTTGATTGATAAGTGCGTCTACTACCGCGTCGATTCGCCGGACAACTTCCGGACCCTCCATCGGCGTACTAAGGGAACCGCCAGCCACTCGAGGTGGAACACGCATCAGGTCCGATGTTTCGATCGTCAGGACAGCCATTCCACGCGCAGCTAGCGCCTGGGCCGCGAACGCTGTGCGCGTGAAGCCATCTGGTAAAAAGAGTTGAGGCAGGAAGTGATAAGGCTGGATAACTACCGGCACTGGCCGTCCAGACCTATATGTCGCCGGAAGTAGCAGCGCACCTTCACGCTCTCTACCATCAAAGTCCCGCCAGCGAAAGCGTTGCGACTGGATAAGATTGACACCTAATAAGGCAGGATCTGGCGGCGTCAGCACTATCTCGCGGCCTGCCTCCGACGCTATCAGAACTGGTGGCGTATTCTCACCTTGCCTAATCCTGAGCTCGAGCGTACCCAGTGGGCTTGTAGGTTCTGATGCTTCCGTAGCATTCTTATCAGTGACGACCTCCCATCCTTTAGGCCGCCGGACCACTTGAATATGTTCTTTTGCTCCTGAACTCTTTACTAAAGACAATATGAGCGTACTTTTGCGCTCAATCCAGACAACAGATTTGATTTTATCACCGGGATCCAAGGAATAGATATTCCTCAGTCCTCCATCCACCATATTGAACACGCTTATGAATTCATTGCCTTCGGAAACTGCCGCACGAACACCCACTAGGATAACCTGAGATCCGTCGCCCGACCAAAACATCCGACGCCCTTCAATGGACGAATGAATGGCAGGCAGTTCTATCACCTCAGTGGGCGCGCGGTCGTGATAAAATTTCTGGATTTTGAATGTTCCTGGAGAGTAAATGGCTGCAACGCTTCCACCCGGCGCAATTGCCGCTTCCTCGTACGCGCCAATTGCATCCCGGCGCCCAGTTTGTTCGCTAACCGAGAAATAACTGTCTACCTGAAAAATGTTGTTGCGTGTCGCAACACTGCCGTCAACCTTATTGCGGCGTATGGAAGCGACGGGATATTCATCAGGAGTAATGCCTTTTGCTCGACTTCTACCAAATAGGAGACGTCCATCTTTGTAGTCAAAGTGCCCCACCCCCTCCGGAGTGTTGCTTAAGTTTGCAACTCGACCGCTCGCAATGTCGAGGCGATACACGTCTCTCTTGCCAGAATTATTCGTACCCAAAAAAAGCACCCCACGATCTCCGTCCCAGCGGGGTCCTACGAGTCCAGAAGTGCCCGTGGTCGACCCGAGAACATCGATCTTTAAACGAGGTATGACGGTTCTTACAGTTCGATTACCGAGAGCAGCGCGCACATCTGCAGTTTCAAACACCTCTAGTGTTGTACGGACCTTGTCTTGTTGAAGATCGCCACTGCTCTGCATCCAAAGAAAGTAGCGCCCGCTCGGGGACGGCAGGATGCCCAATCGCTCACGTCCGGGACTACTAGCCCAAACCTTCTCAGGTGGGTATGCCCAAACCTGCGGGCTGTTCAGGTCCCAAACACCATATCTTACCGCAGCTGAATCCGCCGGCTCCCATGGTCGGCTGGCCGATACATCCACAACTCTGGATTGGTTTGCGCGTGGGGGGTCAGCAAACGCGTAAGTACTCACCAAGCCCAATGCAGGCACGAACCAGATAAAACCCGACCCCTTCCGAGGTTTTGCTTTGCTTTCCATTTTTTCCAAATCGCTGCTATGACGAGAGTTGAACGACGCCCTCAGCGCCCGAAATGCTTTGAAATGCCGAAGCTAAAGCGGCGGAGCCTAGAATCTCCGTAAGGACTGGAGCCACCTATAAAAGACAAAGTCGCTAGCGCTGGTGGTTTCGTATCAAAAATATTCTGGACGCCTCCGTAAATTGTGACCCCATTCCATAGACTATTTTTATTTGTTCGAAGCTGATATCGGAAGCCAATATCATGGTAAATTTGAGACGGAATACGTTCGGAGCCCTGACGTTGAACGGTGATCGTGGCGAGTGAGGGTGTATATAGTGGTGAGCGAACGTCGTAAGACGACGAAACCTGCGAATTCCAATATATGGCCCAGTTGTCATGAGAGAAATCAAAACCGAAATTGCCCCGCCAGTTGAGCGGCCCCCCACGATAACCAACTGAATCAGTTGAAGGTAAAGTCGGGGCATCTTGACGTTTCGAGTCAATATGCTTCGTAAACATTCCGTACATCCGAAGGAGGCCAAATTTAGTCTTGGCTGAATAGTCCACTTGGATATCGATCGCCTTAACTGATGATCGGGCTATATTGATCAAAGACGCATCAATCACCTCAATTAGTCCCCCCTCATATCCCAGCGCGCGATCGGCGTCAGTTATGGGTGCTCGAGTTATGCGCCCGTCAAACAAATCCTCGTTATTGAGGAGGGAGACTATATCAATGTTTCCGATTTCCCTGGTCTTTTTTATACGAAGGAAATCGAGCGAAATTCGGAAGCCAGCAATCCATGGGGGAGCAACGATCGCGCCCAGCGAAATACTCTTTGATTCTTCGGGGTCCAAACTAGGGTTGCCCCCCGTGCGGATTATGAGCGCTTGTGAAAGAGGTGCGTTTTGACGTCGCGGGTCTTGAAAAAATGAGTAGCTCCCTGCTGAGGCGGTGTTTTGATATTGAACAAGTTGATTGATCGAGGCAGGTAGGAATCCAGTCGAATAACTTGCGCGAAAGTGCAGGCCTTTAGCGGGAGACCATTTTACAGCCGCCGTGTAATCAGTAGAGGCGATCTGGGTTGAACGATATTCGACCTCTGAAGGCGGCGTTGAATTGTTGTACCTGTTGGGCACTGCATAGCGAGTCTTGTAGTCATCATGTCGAGCTGATACTTGCAATTCAACCTCCCGCATAAGCGGAATATCATTATCTTCACCGAGAATCGGGAACATAAGTTCCCCGTAAGCGCTTAGGACTCTTTGCGATCTTTCCGGTACAATTTCGGTCGTGATGGTTCCTGTGAAATCATTAGGCGTCGAATCCTTAAATTTCTTCGCTGCCTCCTCCCTTCGCTCGAGTAAAAGTGTGGCTGTGCCGCGCCCCCCTGGCAAAGAGATCGTCTTCCCAGATGACTTCAGCGAGAATAGCTCTTGGGTAGTGCGCGACGGACCAAACTGAGCGATGGCGACGTCTGGAAGATAGGAATCGTAGTTCAGTGGGAAATTTTCCACGTCAGCGATCGGATTAAGCCGCCCATCCCGAAGGGCGGCGATTAGTCCTGATTGGGCTGTGAGAATAGGATACTTTGGGAAGCGGGTGTCGCGTTTAGTATCGCTCCAATGATATTCCCCTATCGCGCTCCATGACGAACCCAGCTTCGCAATGACGCCTGCTGACGCTTGGCGTGAAGTAATCGTAGTTTTCGAATCGCCCGCGAGGCCAAACACAGGTATGGCTACAATGACCGCTTGCTGGAAGGGGTTCGTAGCGGCCGCAGCCGGCAAGGTTATGTTAGCGACGCCGGTGCCAAACGAACTTCTTGAATTATTGGATTGTAGGCCAACATCGGCAAATAGATCGAGGCCAGACTTCAATTCATGACGAATATTCAAGTTTGCCGACCATACCTCAAACCCTCCAGCAAGCGTGCCTTGGCGACCAGCGATGTTATTAGGGATATCGAGGTTAAAGGATCCAGCATTACTTACCAGGGAAGCCGCAGTCGCAGCGTTTCCGCGAGAGAAACCCCCATAACCTTCACTGACGTGCGTGAAAGGTGCATTGAGCGATGCGCCGCCAAGGTCGATATCGAGCACCAAATTGGGAAGGATCGCGCATTGATTGAATGAACCTCCCGCAGCTCGGCAAGCTGCGTCCGAGCCGATGGGAAGGGCGATGATATTGGGAGTAGCTCCAAGCGGAACACCCAGTATCGTTTCCCCGCCGTATCCTAGATTTTTGATCCATAAATTCCGGCCGCGTCGCCATAATTCGTTTTCGTCGACATGTAACGGCTCGGCTTTTGCATACGAGCCGCTTGCCGAAATTCGCGTTCGATTGTCATTAAAGCCGAAGCCACCATTCGCCTCAATCCTGACGCTTTCGCCACCTCCTCGAAATGCGCCTTCGCCGCTCACGCGAACGTCTAGCGCCTCATAATTTCGTTTTCGGATGACGTTGATGACACCCCCCACCGCACCTCCGCCATAGATACCCCCTGCCGTGCTTGGCAGCACTTCTATACGCTCGATCGATGATAGCGGGATCCCATTTAAGTCCCCTTGCGTGAAGACACTTTCGATCCGTGCAGTTTGCTGACGGGGCACGCGTCTACCGTCGACAAGGATTAAGGTTTGCGCAGTGCCCAACCCACGGAGGTTTACCGAACTAATATTGTTTCGGTCCAATCCAATGTCCGATTCGGAATTTTGACTCGCTGACGTGGCCGCAGTATTCATCGGCAGGCGTCGCCGGAGAAATTCGTCCAAGTTCGTAGCTTGGCTATTTTCAATCTCCTCAGATGAAAAAACTACGTAAGGCTGCGCATCATCTTCCGTGCGTCGAATATCTACGTTCTGCGATTTCGACCCCACCACCAAGATTTCTGAAATGCCGCTACTCTGAGCTTCATCCGCCTCAGCGGTTACCGCGACGGGTTCGGGGTCGTTTCCCTCCGCGCTCGGGCCGATTTGCCCAGCCAACGTAAAGGTGCGACCATCGCCCGAAGTGACCCGAATGCCGGTCCCTGAAAGAAGTTTGCCCAGGGCCTGGCGCACCGTCATTTTGCCGCGCACCGCTTTGGTGCGCTTACCCTTGACCACACTCTCGCTCACAAGGATCTGAACATCTGCTTGGCGCGCCAATTCCGGAATGGAGGTCACAGCCGTTTGCGCTGGAACATCGAAATTGCGCTCCTGCGCCACGGCCACGCTTGGTACAGCGATAGCCGAAATGGCGACAGTGGATGCCAAGGCAGTGCGTAAGTTCATGGTCCTCATATCCTATCCCCCCTCAGAGATTTTTCATTTTCTGTTAGGGACGACGCACGGCAAAATCTTATCCGTAAAATGCTCGCAAAAAAAATTTCATCAAAGCGAAATTTCATTAATTGCCGTTATCAAGCTCATGTACTGGACACATCAAGTCTACGAATAGTTCATCTGAAACGATATGCGACACCGCAAAGACGCGTCATAAATCAGACATAGGCGCAAAATCCGGTGCATGTCCTCTCAACCGAAATCATCTTATGGCAGACACGAGGCGGCGAATGGCCTCCCTTCGACGAACAGCGAACTTAGGTGCACCGGACTTAACGCCGGTAGAGCCTAATCTCACCACCTACAAACTGAACATCCGCATCTAATGTCGTCGATGCGGCCCGCGCAAAAGCATCCGGTTCGTCAGTGCGAAAGCGCCCCACGAGCTTTTCAGAAGCAAGAGCCGGATCATCAATACGGATTTGCACCCGGTTATACCGATTGAACTCTTGCGCTGCTTCGCCGAGTGTATCGCCATCAAAGGCCAGTTCGCCTTGCCGCCAGGCGAGACTCCGATTGATCGCCGGAGGATCTTCACTAATTTTGGTTTGGGGCAAGACCGCCGCCACAAAAGCGCGCGAGCCTGCATCAACATAGTCGACATTGTCTTCATCGCCCACACGCCACACGGCGACACGGCCTTCGGTTACTTGAACCGTCACACCTTCGTCGGTCTTCCGCACCGAAAAAGCTGTCCCCACCGCACGTGCGCGCACATCGCCAGCCTCAACCACGAAGGGGCGGTCCGGGTTTTTGGCAACGCGGAACCACGCTTCGCCCTTGGCGAGCGCTACTTTGCGCTCCTTGGGCTTATATTCGACAATAATCTGGCTTTGTGTGTTCACCGAAGCCAGAGAGCCATCAACCAGCGGTACCCGCCTGATTTCGCCGATACGGGTCGCTATCACTTCGCCGCCCGTATTATCTCTCTTTGTTCCCGGCCCCAAGACTGCGCTGCCCGTTACACCGGCCACAAGCGAAGCCGCTAGTGCACCGCCACCCCACCGGAATGCGGCACGCCGGCTGATCGAGGGCCGGACGACTTCGGAAACTTGCATTTGATCATACCGTCGATACTCATCATCGAACTGATCGTCATCCCATTCCTGCCATGAGCTATCACCGCCCGAAAACGCGTCATCCTTCGCGCCGCTTGCGGCACGGCCTAATATGCTGGCACGGTCGAGCATGGCCCAAGCGGACGCCGCTCGGAAATAAGCTCCCCTTCGGCGAACATCATCCCCAAGCCACGCTTCAAGGGCGTGCCCTACATCGGCGCGCGCAACCGGATCATCGCCCGCGCGGTCAAGCCGGGCGACCCAACGCGCCGCCTTGATCTCAATCGCTTCTGCTGTTTCGGTCTTTTCCATGTCGTTCCAATTCAATGCCGGAGCCTTCCCCGGCAGGTTCACTTTCGGCAAGAGCCCGCAAGATTAGCCGCAGGCCCTTTGCTACATCATTTTCCACCGCATGCTCAGCGATGCCGAGACGCTCGGCCACCTGCCGCTGCGGCATATCTTCAATTTTACGCAAACGGACGACTTCCCGGCAACGTTCAGGCAGGGCCTCTATGAGGCTCATGACCCGCGCCAGTTCACGCCGCCCACCAACGATCCGTTCAGGTGAGGGCTCATCGGATGCGTTGCAGTATATATCCAGATCCGCCACCGCCTCGATACTGACTATACGGCTTCGGCGTACACGCTCGATGACAAGCGACCGGGCGGTGGTAAAAAAATAGGCTCGGCCGCTTCGTATGTGATCAACGTCATCAAGTGCGGATATCCGGCAATATGACTCCTGTATCACGTCTTCCAGATCAGCGGGCCCTAGGCTACGACGGAGCCACGCGCGCACGGCTCCTTCATGGGGCAGAATTTCTGCTCCAACCCACGCCATAATTTTGTGGCGATTGGGTCTTTCCACCTCGATCCGCCTCTCCTTCCTACTGAAGTCGACGAATAAGCGCCGGGTTTCCGTAGAATGCGTGCAAATTTTTTTACCCGCCATTCGGCAAGGTGGCAACATGTGCTTAAAGGTCAGAGCGCTTTGCGTATGATTATGGCGACGAAGGACAAACGATTTCACCTCACGAATGAGGAATGTGGTCCCGTCATATATTTTGGATGGCGACCGCAACGCCTGAAATGGGCGATTTTCGGCGCCCAAATTTGGTGGTGGCTAGCTTGGCGAGTTGGCATCCTCTCCAGTTGCAGCTTCATTTGCAGTCGCTTCGTTTTTCTTGGGCTTGATCTGTGCCTCAAATTCGGCAGCGGTTGCAGCTATGCGCGGTCCCTTCGGGCCTTTCGACAATGCAGAAACAGGAAGCGTAGCGTTCTGCTCACCAACTTTAATATAGACGGTTTTGCCTGCGACATTGTCTACCGTGGCAACGACCTGACCTGTGCGGTCATGGATGAAAGCACCCGGAACCAGCAGGGCGAGCAACTCGCCATCGCCTTTGGACTGGACGTCTGCAGCGCGGCTTTCGAGTTCACTCTTGCTCATCATCACTGTGACTTTGCCCGACCGCGTGACAAAGGACGTTCTACCCAAGGTGACTTTGGTGGTGCCTGTATGAATAACGGCAGCGTCTCCAACCAATTTGCGAACAACGCCCAGTTGAGCACCTTCACTGTCGAAAATGACATCGCCTTCGCGCAATTCTGGAGGTTGCGCATAGAGCGGAACGGCGATCGCAAATTTCACTGTGGCCAACGCGATTCTGAAGTTTCTCATTGCCATGTTACTACTCCTCTCTTGGATGGCAGATTCCATTTTCTGCTCTGCCACGCGAACTGTCAATTGCAACTCTGCCCCCTTCAACTTGGAGCGCGTGCGTGAAGGAAACCGATCCCGTTTCCCGGTCTTTCGAATGCTTGGTGTCCAGACGATGCGGTGTTTAGCAAATGCTTTCACAAGGCACTCCGTCATGATCGCGGTCCAGACGCGACAAGCCGCATTGGTTGAGATAAAAATTGGCTTCGCCGCAGCTCGCCATTTCGCCGCAGGTTCGTTTTGTACCGCAAGAGCATGCGGGTGAAGGCAGAGCGCGAAGCGGACCTCCTGTGGGGCGGCGTTCCGGTACACTGCCAAAAAGGGCCTGCGGGCGCGTTACCTGTGGCGGCAGGTGATCACGCACCAGGCTTTGCTTGACCCAGCATTTTTCGAAAGGCGCCCGATCAAGCGCTATCCACGATGCGCTCGTTACCCGCGCACGGACCTGATCTCCGTAGCGGAGCTGCGCAACGACAGGACTATCGGGGTTGGGGGCGCTGCGACAATTGAGCGTCTCGACAGCGACGAAACGAGCTCTTGACGGCATCGCTTCACTTAACGATCCGGCCTCTGCACCGACATCGGTATCGATCGACGCATCCGCGCTGTCGCCTTTATCCGCCCCGGAACCGCATCGACCAATAAGATAGAACAGTGCAAGAGCAGTCAGGACACAACCTAAATTTGCTTGTCCAGACTTTGCCACCATTGGTCCTCCCTTGTTAGTTAGATGCATTAGCGCATCAAATCCGTATTGAGCGATGCTCACGATCATCTGAGCCAGTCCCTCAGGCGAGCGGCAAATACCGTTCTATTCAAGGTTCAGAATGTTGAGTGTTTTTCAAGCTAGAGGAAAGGCGCTGGTAAAGGCCATCAACGCCCAAAAAAGGCTGGCATGTCACCATGCCAGCCTTGAAAGGAGAGGTAGCCGCACCGGACAAGGCGCGGGGTGTTGCAGGAGATGTCCGATGTTGCATGAAGTTAGATGCACATCGCAGATTCTTCCGCAGCAATTTTACCAATATATCTGTGAAAGAAACCCAGTTTTATAAAAGACTTTCAATCATCCGGTGCTTTGGACGAATTGTTTCCATCGCCGTTCAACCAACCCGCCAGTTCTTCAGGAGACAAGGTGCGGTGAAACTCAATCCCAATAAGCTGATCGACCTGCCATTTGACGCTGGCGCTTACAGGTCTCAGCGCCCCCAGTGAAATCTGGACGCGGCTGTCGATCGCCAGATTTTGACGGAAGCAAATTTTGGCGCCACGTTGCGAAATGTCGCATAACTCCATATCCGCCATATAGCCGCCAATGCGAATGACGGCTTTGCGGCTAACCGCAAGCCGGGGAGGGCGTACACGCAAACCTGCTTCATCGGTCCGCGGCTTGGCAAGCAAATGATCAATCGTCATCCAGCTGGCAAATTTGACACCGATGGTATTCCCGTCTTTCCATACCACCTCGCCCTGGACCCTGTCGCCGTCGAGCAAGGAAACCGCGATGAGTTCGCCTACCGAAAAATTCTGGTGGGCATCAATCATCATCCCGCCTTCGGAGATATTGCGTACCACTCCCAGCCCTTCCACTTGGTGTACACGGCTCGACAGGCGGGCTGCACGCATCACGGTTAGGTATCGCTCCTGTCCGCGGCGGTCCGAAGTCAATCCGCTTTCAGAAGCGGCGGATCCGCCCTCAGGCATCGCAGCATAGCTATGCGGCACAGGCGGGGCATTCTCGTCGTCATGGCATGCCCAAGGCACAGCAATCCGGTCCCGATCAGGCCCTTGTTCATGCGACAAGTCATTCGGCTTTTCAAAATGGGGAGGCATAGTCATTTCACCTTCATTCGATAGCGGAGGACAAAAGAGGAAGGCTGGAGAAATGCAGGAGCCATGCTGCCGTTTGGCCGAATGCGAATATGTGTGATAGCTGCGTCACACCCGTCGCTATTGGGCTGAGGTTGATAAGTAAAAGTCGCACCGCCGTCGGACGAAAATTCGAGGCAGTCGGTACCATCGGCATAGCCACCGAAGGGACATTGCAATTGGCTCGCGCGCGGACCTTCTGAAAAACTAACGGGTCCAGATCCCGGCACTCCAAGATCGCCCACGTAGAGGCTCATATGCGCAGGGATGGGATTGGTGATCGTCAGACTGTTTGCGGTCAACCAGAGCAAACCTGCATTTTCGACGCGGGTTTGATATTCAACAAGTGCTGCAGGAACAGCTTTGGCATTCGCAATACTATATCCATCTGCGACCGTTTGGCTCGAAACATGAACAGAAACGTTCGAAAGAAGCTGCGCTTCGGCCGCTGCTCCTGGCAAAAGCAGGCTGCCCAGTAAAGTACCAAGCCGCCGCAGTCCAAGGGACCGAGTGGAACGCGATATCTGGTGACTGCCGTACGGGTCGGAGTGCATCGCCAGATCATCGATCGATCGCATTAGGGCAGGTCCACGATCCATAGCTCACCAGAAGGTGAGCCATTTGGAGCGCCAATAGAACGACGTTCCGACTTTTCGGGGACTTCCCTGACCTGCCGGCGGCGCGGAGTGATGTTTAGTGCGCCAATTTCTCGTAAATGGCGGAGCTCATCCGCGCGCGAGGTAAAAACGGCCGCCCGCAAAATAGTCACTTGAGCGTCGCCATTCTGTTTAGCAGGCGGCCGCGAATTTGATTTTCCAGAGACAAAAAAAGTCTGCGCCGGCAGATCTGGGAGTAGGCCATATGCCGGCGCAGACAGGACAGCCACCACACCCGGGATGGGGGTGGTCAGGACCAGAAATGACCATGGGTGAAATTGGCTGGCTTCCATGAGAGCAAGAATAGCCCGATTGCTGTGGCAAGGCAGTTTGACACCGTTGCACCTTGTCCTGGTTAAAATTTGCAACGTGCGCGCAAGGGTTTGCGCCGTTTCGCTCAATATGAGGCGTAACAGAGTTAACGCGCGTTAACTCTGTTACAGACGAACCAAGAAGCTGTTACGGCTGAATAGAAATGGGAATACGAGATGCACCGAACCTAACGTACGCCGCTTCGTTCCAATAAAGAGAGCACACGTTGCCGTATCTCAGGCGACATGATGACGCTTCGCAACATTCGCTCGTCGCTGCTTCGATCTGCATGGGGCGCTTGTTTGAAGTTCGACCACGACTTGCGGGCTTCGCTTGTCTCTCCAAGGGCTGCGGCTATGAGTGTTTCACACAGGTGATGATATGCCGCGCTTGTTCCGTTTGCATTTTCACTATCTTCGCGAAGGGCATCGAGCCGGTCGGGTCGTCTTTGCCAAATCGCTGCCAGAATGAGCGAAAGCCGCGCATGTGATTCTCCGGGCGTCCGATAGGCAAAAGCCTTATCCAAAATGGCATTGCCTTCCACGTAACCGCAATTCGCTACAAAATTGCCCAATATGGCGAGCAATATCGGATCGAATGGATTGGCTTCCAGCGCATGCACGCTGTGCCTTTTTCCTGGGGCGCACCTTCGGGACACAAAATAAATGCGGGCTAAAGCAAAATGTGCATAAGCTTCTTTCGGATCAGTCTTAACCGCCTGACGCGCGATTTCGAGTGCGTGTGACAATTGGGCGGAGGATGGCCCTCGCCCGCGCTCGGATTCCAGGATATAAAAGGAGTATAGCGCTAAGCGAACAGCATCGAGACGCGCGTCGGATTGCGCTTGGGTTAGGCAACGTGCCAGCATAGCATACACCTTCGCATTGCGGGAAACGAGATAATCCAGATAGCCCAAGAGGCAGCTATATCCCGGACCATAGCGGCCGCCGATCTTGCGTGTTTCGCGTGCGGCAATAACCCCAAACGGCCCAGACAATTGGGCGAGCGATTGCCCTAAATTGTCAGCGAGAGTTTTATCAGATTGAAGCTCTACCCGGGTCGACCAGAACAAATCGGATGTCCGGGCATCGGTCAATCTCAGATACAGCAGTTTACCGGCACTACTATCCTCACTGAGTTGGCCATCGAGACGATATGCCGGCTCGATGGCATCGGCGGTTAACGCGCTCGGATCAGCAAGACGTAACCTTACGATCCACGACCGACCAATAGCATCAGCAAGCTGAGCGTAGACACCGTCAGCTACCGCAGTTGATTGCGGATCAGATGCCGAAAACACCGGCTGTAGCAATAAAAGGGGAGCATCTTTTTCTACCGCAAATGCTTGTGAGGGCTGTGTCCCCGGTCTTTGGATAGAGAAGAGTGTGCTTGCGATGAGGCTCGTGAGGACGAGCCCGCCTGCCAAATATAACCAAGGCCAAAACTTCATCCATATATGATATTGGCTGGGCTGTGGGTTTGGTGCGCTGGCATTTTCGGAATCGATCCGAACATCATATGGAGAGCCAGTAGGATAACCGGCTTTGGTCTGAACGCCCCCTTCGCCCTGACTTTCAAACTCGGAAATGGGCAGCAACTTTCTGCCAGTTCCAGAGATAACATCATTATCAAGTTCGATGTCGTGAGGCATATGGAGGCCAGAGGAAAGAGGACCCTGCTCGGGAATAGTCGATGCCGCAATATGGCTATGGGCGTGTGCAAGTTCCGGATAAGCCTCCTTTAGCGGCCCGAGCCGGACCCTGTAGGAGCCTGGCTTGAGATAGATGCACTGACGTTCCAGCAATCCTTGCCGTGCATAAAAGGCCTCCAACAATTTACGCAAACGTAATATCTGGACGCGGGGATAACTGTCGACTTGAGAATCAAAATCAGGATCACGCCCTAATCCGTCCACGGCGACGCTGTAACTTTTGAGCTGATCGCCAAGCCCTGTAAGCGTCTGCTCAACCAAAAATTCCAAGAGCCGCAATAAAGTCGACGCTTTGGAGAAAAAGCCGCTGGCAACAAGAAAGTCTTTCTCTTCGCGGAGCGCCGCTGCAAATTCTGCCCGCGGTTGCAAATGCGGCTCGGCCCGAGAGAAACTCAAAGGTTCGCCTCCTGGCGTGTCATCCTTACCCATCGTCCTGCCCCTTACATTTATTTTTTAAATCCTGCTTTTGAATTACCCCGGCTAGCGTTTCATCATGCTTAGCACTCCGCTGCGGGTAACGATCAGGTGGTCGTGCACCTTGATGTCGAGTGTGTTGCAGGCAGCTATGATGTTCTGTGTCATCAGGCGGTCATCGGCGCTAGGATGCATCCGGCCCGACGGATGATTGTGCGCCAAGATGATGGCAGTCGCATCATTCAGCAACGCGACACGGACAATTTCACGAGGATGTGCCTGCACGCAGCTAATAGTGCCCTCCCACATGATCTGGTCGAGCAACAGGCGATTGGCAGCATCGAGATACAGCACCCGAAAACACTCCCGAGAGCAACCTGCCATATCAAGTTGCAAGTAACGCCTCAGCGCCTGCGAAGACGACAATATCTGTCCTTGTCGAACCTCGCTGGCGCATGCGTTTAGCAGTAAATCGCTCAAGTCGAGGATCCGCATTGTTGCAGCTTCAGGCAATTCGACCTTCAGCTTTTTTTGGTGGCGGATGTCGAACAGCAAAGCCGCGAGCGACCCGTAGCGCTCCAGAAGTGAATGACTGAACGCTTCCGCTTTACCCCCGCTACTGCTGCGCAGAAGATCAGTTAGCAATCGAATTTCATTGTGGCGCGAGCAGACATCGTCAATTTGCTTTTCCGACGTTGCCGGATCGAGCGTGGCAAAGGTTCGCTCCAAATGCTGAAGGGCTGAAGGCGAACCTATCGAAACGGATCTGGCGGCGCGATCTGCCGGTGTTGGTGCTGTCGGTAAAAGACCACGGCGACGAGGATCAGTAATTGTGGATAAGCCCACATGCCCTGCATGACGCCCATCGCATAAGATAGCAGATCTTTTCCTGCAAAAGTTGCAAGGGGGGTCAGCAATGCCAGCATCTGAAATGCCGCTATCGGGATTGGCCAATATTCTTGACTCCTGAATGTGACAAAAAGAATGACGAGCGTCACTGCAAATTCATTGGCGAACAAAGCCGCGTCGACCGAAAGCCAGTTTCCATCGCTCCGTGCGTGAAACACTGGGGTGAGGAGCGACCCAATTGTTAAAGCAGCGATTATCGTGCGCTCTTCCCATCGCCCTTTCCAGACGATGAGAATGCCACTCGACACCAGCAGAGCTAAATAGATCCATTTAAATGGCATCAGATTTACCCGCCCTGCGCGATGTCGAGGACACGTCCATCGAGCCTATGCGGCTCAAGCAACCTGCGTCAGCGCTGGCTGTTCACGCGCAGCATCTACAAACTTCCACAGATCGCCCGTCATCGAAGGCTTGATACCAATAGCATCACGAAGGCTGGCAAATTCACCATGGGCGGCTACGCTCTTCGCCCGGGCCGCATGAAGTGCAACCATGACGTCTCCCACCAGGGAGACAGCTTCCTGGCCCACCACTGGCGAAAGCTTAGCGCGCTTGCGTGCTACCGGCGTGGCAGCCGTTAATTCGGCCGCGCAGGTCAATGCTTCGTCAATTGCACTTTCAAGTGCGGAAATTTTCTCGGCAACCATTTTGGCTGCAGCAAGGCGGTCATTCAGCATTTTCTTTCTTCCTTTTCTGCGCGAGTTCCTCGCGGCATTGTGACAGACAGAAGCGTAAGTACCGAAAAATCACTAAAACAGCCGTGAAAGTCCCTCCGCTAATCCGACCAACGCACCCATCACCAGAAGTGTGAGAAACATGGTCGCTAATATGCAAAGTGCTCGTCCCCAAACGGTCAGGCGATTTTTACGGTCAGCTTCCAGAAGAACCGAAAAAACGGAACGGGCAGGTGGGGCAGAAACATCGCCGGCAAAATAATGCGCCTGGACTTCCTGAAGCCGCTGCCCGGTTCCATCAGCCGCCGGGTTCCATTCACCAGCTGACGGTTCCTGTTCGCTTAAAATGGCTCCATCGACGAGATGCGGAAATTGATATGCGGTATCTTCGTATATCAACTTTTCGTCTAATGGATTCCGACCAAGAAAGGCGACATAGGCGCGCGCCGCATCGGCCCTAGATTCAACACCCAATTTTTCAATAATGGTACGAAGTCGCTGGTCCACCGTATGATGCGAGATCCCCAACTCACGGGCAATCTGCTTGGAGGATTTTAGTTGCGCAACCCGTACTAAGACATCGATCTGGCGCTCGGTCAGCTCTTCCAGCCCGCCGGGCGTGCGGGCTTTCACAGCAATTTACCTTTGCATGTTGAAATCGGGGTTCCACGCGAATGGCCGACCTGCGCGCAATAATCCTGCAAATTAGAGCTCGATATGGTCATGGATCCGCTCTCCCCCCACAATTCTAGATGCACAAGGTCAAAAGTTCCGTAAGGGCGATGCTCGTGTGTGCTAATTCGTAAAGGGATGTAACACGATTTTACTGTAGGAAACGGTGCATCAAGAATCCGCGCTGCTGCGGCCTATCAACGTCGTTCAATTGGCGCTCTAGAGAGTCTTGGCTTGAATGGTAAAGCCTTCCCTTTCCATGGCGGCGAAGATTCGGCTGCCATGGTCGCGGTCCTCGGTTTCAATCACGATATCGAGCGCCGCGCGCTTGGCATTCAGGGCAAGTGATAGCCGGTCGTGCGCAACATCGACAACATTTGCACCCTGCGCTGCGAGCAATTGTGCGAGCTCAGACAGCGCACCTGGCTGATCAGAGATCGCCACTTCGAACCTCTGCAACCGACCGCTGCGTATAAGTTCGCGAAGCGCAACCGACGAGAGGATCCGAAGATCAATGTTACCACCGGTAAGCGGTGTTGCTACACGCTTGCCTTCAAACACCTGAGGATGTGCCAATATTGCGGCAAGCCCGGCCGCACCAGCACCCTCGACGACCGTTTTCTCTACAGAAAGCAGCAGAGCAATCGCTTGCTCAATTTCGGGTTCTGCAACGATCAGGATGCCGTCGACATTGTGACGGATGATCTGCGCGGTCAGCTTGCCGGTCGTCTTAACCGCAATCCCTTCGGCAATGGTGATGCTGTCGGCCTGATTATCACTATGATCGAGATCGTAGAGCGCATTATACATAGAAGGGTAAGCTGCCGACTGAACGCCAATTATTCGGATTGCAGGATTTATTTCTCGAGCGGCAATTGCCATCCCCGAGATTAGACCCCCACCGCCTATCGGCACCAACAATATATCCAAGTAACCCAGCTGGTCGAGCAGCTCGAGCGCAAGCGTTCCCTGTCCAGCGATGACATAGGGGTCGTCGAATGGATGGATGAAGATCGCCCCGGTTTCATTCGCGTAGGCTTGAGCAGCAGCGTTTGCACCGTCGATGTTAGAGCCCTCAACCCGGACCTCTGCCCCCCGATTGCTGCGTGCGCGAAATTTTGGTTGCAGGTGTTCCTACAGGCATGAAAATCGTCGCTGAAATGCCAAGCCGCGCTGCGTGGTATGCCACACCTTGGGCATGATTACCGGCCGACATTGCACACACTCCGGCCCGGCGCTCGTCCAGACTGAGGTGCAAAAGACGGTTGAGTGCGCCGCGTTCCTTAAACGAGGCTGTAAACTGAAGATTTTCGAATTTGAGGAAGAGTTCGCAGCCCGTGATTTGCGATAAAGTCTCACTTGCAACACAAGGGGTTTGCATAATCTCGCCCTTAAGCCGCATAGCTGCGCTTTCAATATCAGCGAACGTTGGAACGTGGCTCGTACTTGCAAGCATATGATGAATAATCCTGAATAGTTCAGTTGAATAATGGGGTGTCGGCGAGCCCCCAAAAAAAAACCTGCATGTTGAGCCGGGTCGATTTTCACGTCGCGCTGTGCCGCCGGATTCGAACCGAAATGTGAAATCAGCATCCCCGCTTCTGCGGTGTCACAAACAGTCGATCAAGCTCAACAGATGATTATGCGGATAGATGTCGCGCACAGTGGCAAGATAGGTACGGTTACTTTCAGGATGGCGTCGCACCATAACCTCGGTTCGCAAATCATAAACCTGCGTCCAATAAACATGCTGTTCGTTTTCGATTTCGGAAATGACTTCCTCAATCGGCTTGATCCAGCCGGGCCCGCCCAATCGGGCAATTCGTCGATCATTATCTTCTGGATCGCTCCGGATGCAGGTTACTTTATACTCCGCCATCTACTCAACCTAGCATTGTGTCTTCCACACCTAGATGTACGAACGGTCCTGTTCCGCAGCAGAATGGCAAATATTTAGTCAGGCAATTCACAGCGAGGAGATATGCTGGTCGAACACATTTATGCGAATCGAGTCACAATGGCCCGAAGAATGGTTTCTGACACAAAAAATCGAAGTGCTTCATATTTACGTTACGGAAATCCCTCCTACGCGCATCTTAAGGGGTGCCAGCAACTCTTTCCTATTATTCTGGCAAAACCAGAAACGGCAATCGCACTACCTGTCAGATTTTGCTCCCCAGCTCCTCTGCTTGTTGCGCGATTGCCGTTTCGACCTGTCTGGAAATTAAGTTCGCGATTATCCTGACAGGAACTACTATACATCCGCACTACTCATCCAAAATTTTCTTCGTTGAGCGCACCCTTCTTGCGGAAATAGTCCCGACGTGCATCTTCTTCTCTACGGCGACTTCCCAATGCATCAACTGGGAACGCCGGGGACGGCAGGTTTTGGGGTCGCTGGCCCACGGGGGGCATCCTGTATCCCCTGCCACGGAAGGGAACCCGCCGTCCCATCTGGTACCCAATAGCCTTTGCACCCTATCGGACTTCTTGCGGTCATCCGCTACCGACGCCACGACGCTCATCGAGCCTGAATGGCTTTTTGTCGAACCACCGCCTCCCAAGACTGCTTCGCCCAACAACATATGATTTTACAAACAAATCAAAAGCATAACTGCAATTTATGTACGTATGTTTTGCGCGCAAGACAAAATGTTCAAATGATCCGCCGGTACGGAATGCCGCTCCTAGCGCATCTTATGAGCGAAGCCGCAGCGTTGCGCGATGCGGCAGGGCGCTCTTGCTCAATCATCCAAGGGGAATGACCTAATGGCCTGCAATAAAGGCATGATAGCATTATATCTGACAAGCAGCATGGCTTTAGCTGCAAGTCCGGCGCACGCGATGATGGCGGGGCGTCTTGCGAGCTCGCATTTTCCAGGGTCAGAGCGGTTCCACCAAGAAGATCGTGTCGAAAAGTTGGTCTCCAAGGCCGATGTCCGCAGCGCACGGCGCGCAGCGCGCGACGATGCAGGCGTAGCTAAATCAAGCTCCGATGACCCACTTGCCAATCTGGAACTCGATGTCCCTGCGACGAAATTTACACTCAAAAACGGTCTGACACTTATAGTTCACGAAGATCGCTCCGCTCCGCTGGTCGCAGCGCATATCTGGTACCATGTTGGTTCCAAAAATGAGCCCAAGGGCAAGTCGGGCTTCGCCCATCTGTTTGAGCATCTGATGTTTAACGGCTCTGAAAATTTCAACGATGACTTTTTCAAGGCAACACAAAAGATTGGCGCGAGCAATCAAAATGGCACCACTTGGTGGGACCGGACCAACTATTATCAGACGGTACCCAAAGAAGCATTGGACAGCATCCTGTGGCTGGAATCCGATCGCATGGGGCATTTGTTAGGCGCGATTGACCAAGCCAAGCTCGACGAACAGCGCGCTGTTGTCAAAAACGAAAAACGGCAGGGCGACAATCGCCCCTATGCCAAGGCAGACGATCTGATCATTCGTGCGACAACGTCCCAAGGCCACCCTTATGACCACAGCACTATAGGTTCGATGGAAGATTTGGACGCAGCAAGCCTCGATGATGTCAAGCAGTGGTTTCGTGATTATTACGGGCCATCCAATGCCGTCTTAGTGCTTGCAGGCGACATCGATCCTCAAGAGGCGCTTGCCAAAGTCGAGAAATATTTTGGCGACATTGCCCCCGGAACGCCGGTTTCGCAGCCCAAAAGCTGGGTTGAAAAAAGAACCGGAACCGTCCGCGAAACAGCCTACGATCGGGTATCGCAAGCGCGGCTTTACCGCGTTTGGAACGTGTCTGATTATGCGTCTGCTGATACAGACTATTTGCAATTTTTCGGCTATATTCTTGGAAGCGGTAAAAATAGTCGCTTATACAAGCGCTTGGTAGTCGAAGAACAGCTTGCGACTTCCATCGAAGCCGGAATCGATAATCGTGAAATTGGCGGACAATTTCAAATCAACGCGACCGTTAAGCCGGGCGGTAATCTCGCACGGGTCGAAACAATCGTCGATCAAGAATTAAACCGGCTGATCACCGAAGGACCTTCGCGCGAGGAAATGGCGCGGGTGCGTACGAGCGTGCTCGCAGGTTTTGCCCGGAGCCTTGAAAGCATTTCGTCCAAGGCCGCCCAACTTGCCGAAAGCCAAACCTATCTGGATAGCCCTGATGGCTGGAAGGCAGGCTTCAACCGGTTCAAGAGCGCGACCGCTGCCGATTTGCAAAAAGCTGCCAAGACCTGGCTTACCGATGGCGATTATGTCCTTCATATGCTGCCATTCGGAAATCTGACCGCGAGCGCTACGGCAGCTGACCGTAGCAAGATGCCCGAACCCGGCGCTTCTACGCTGGCAAGCTTTCCGTCCATAGAGCGCGCAACGCTCGCCAATGGTCTGAAGCTTATAGTGGCCAATCGTCCTGGTATTCCGCTCGTCAACATGACCATGCTCGTTAAGAGCGGACCGTCCGCGGATTTTGCTAGTATTGTTCCCGGGACTGGTAATCTCGCTGTCAGCTTGATGGACGAAGGCAGCAAAACGCGTAGCGGTGAGAAGATCGCCGAGGATCTTGCCTCGCTTGGTGCAACGCTTGGAACGGGCGGAGGCGGCGATACTTCGACAGTATCGCTTTCCGCCTTGAAGCCGGCATTGGATAAAGCGCTCGATATTTATGCTGATGTCATCCGAAATCCTGTTTTCGCTACCAAGGATGTGGAGCGGGTCAAAGCGCAATTTGCCGCCAACATCACCGCGACCAAGCAAGACCCACGAGGCGCTGCGGGACGCATCACACCACGACTTGTTCATGGCGCGCAAAGTCCATATGGCAATCTCATTAACGAAGCCGATATTGCCAAGCTCGACGCCCCTCAACTAAGAGCGTTCCACGACCGCTGGTTCAAACCTAACAATGCGGTACTGGTGATAGCTGGTGATACAAGCCTTGCTGAGATCCGGCCGCAAATCGAAGCGGCGTTCAAAAATTGGAATGCAGGGGATGTGCCCGCTACCATCGCCCCCACCACGCCTAAGGTGGCCAAAAGCATTGTCTATCTCATCGATAAGCCCGGCGCGCCTCAAAGCGTCATCCGTGCCTCACAAGTAGCCCCTGTGCGATTGACGGGCGACGAAGTAGCACGTGATGCCTTCAATACGGCTTTTGGCGGGTCGTTCACGTCGCGTTTGAACATGAAATTGCGCGAAGAAAAAGGCTGGGCCTATGGCGCAGGAAGCGGCGTAAGTGGCGGCAAGGGCTCGCGGTTATTCTCGGCATCGGCATCGGTGCAGGCCGACAAAACCGCAGAATCGATGGCGGAAATAGCCATGCTCATTAAGTCGGCGACCACGGACAGGAAACTCGATGCTGCCGAACTCGCAAGTGCCAAGGATAATATGGGCCTTGGGCTTTCGAGCGACTGGTCCACTGGCGAAGGCATCTCCAGCTACCTTCTCGACGAGGCCGCAAGCGATTTGCCGACCGACTATTATCGCGGCTATCCCGAGCTGATTTCCGGTCTCAATCTGCCCCAAGTTCAGGCCGCGGGACAGGAGTTGCTTGCAGGCCAGCCGTTAATCTGGGTTGTGGCGGGCGACGCAGCCAGGATCGAACCCAAAATCCGCGCGCTGAATTTAGGACCTATTGAACGGATCGACCCCGACGGAAATCCGGTTCGCTAACACCCATTAGGCAAGCTGGTGCGTACGAGGGGAAGTACTGCGCCAGCTTACCTGATCTTTGGGGGCCGAGGGAAAATCGCATGTACAAAAGCTTCAGCACATACAGCGTGCTTCCGGGCGCGCTCCTGAAATCTGCGTTTCTTTGTGCGCCGCTGTGGGCACAAGACACAAGTGAGCCTCCGCCCGCTGAACCATCATCTGAGGCTGAAATTGTCGTAACCGCACCAACCGAACGCGGCGGTGTAAATGGACAGGGCGTTCCCGATGTTCGGCTCTCGCCTGAAGATATAGCGGCCTATAGCGCGCCTGATATTGGCAGCCTGTTGTCCGAACTTGCTCCGCAAAGCGGCGAGCGCCCCGTACTACTTGTCAACGGCAAGCGCATTTCAAGTCCTAATGAGATTGCCAAACTGCCGCCTGAGGCCATTGAGCGCGTTGACATCTTACCTGAAAATGTAGCCCTCAATTTGGGCTACCGGGCCGACCAGAAGGTCGTCAACATCGTACTTAAGGTCAGTTTTGCGGCGGTCACGGCCCGGGGCTCGCTCACGACACCGACGCAAGGAGGTCAGCTCAGCCATAGCCTTGCGGCCAATATAGTCCGAATTAATCAGGACGGCCGCATGGCGCTTGATATCGAACGCACCCAAAATGATGCCCTAACCAGCGATGAACGAGCCCTTGCCGGCCCCCGCACGCTTGTTCCTGCGCGCACCAGCCTCGCACTTGGCGCCGCGATTAGCAGGCCGGTCGCCGATAATATCAATGCCACCGCAAGTCTGCGTCATCAGCGTAATGAGAGTGATGGCTTCAATGGTCTCGATCCATTCGCAGCGACGCTGCTACGTGGCACTAGTCGCTCGCGCAGCACCGATGCGGCAGTCAATATAAACGGCAAAGAAGGACGCTGGAGTTGGACATTCAACGGCCAAATAGGTCGCTCGGTCACGCACAGTCTAACGGCCCTGCCCGCAACCGGTGCTGGCACTTCTAACATTTTCGCGGTTGCGTCAAAAAGCCTTTCGGGTGCGGCTGACCTCTTCGTCCAAGGCCCGCTGACTGAACTTCCCGCCGGACCCTTAGGCCTGGTTATTCGCAGCGGACTATCGGTAACCGACACCCAGAATTACACTACGAGCGGGGACTTACGAAGCCAAAGCGATATCACCACCCAGATGGGAACCAGCTCTGCTAATTTCTCTTTTCCGGTGGCGAGCCGTGGTAACGAGGTGCTTACAGCGCTTGGCGATCTCATGCTCAACCTCAATTTGGCGCAAGAGCGCAATTTCGGCATCGGTCGGTCGCAAAGTTTGGGTGGAGGATTCAGCTGGGCACCGACGCCTAGCTTACGTCTTTCTGGCACCCTCACGCGTGCGGGTGGTCTGCCTCCTGTAGTTCAGCGTAACGATCCACTCCTCCTTACGCCTAATGTACCGATCTTTGATTTTGCCCGCGGCGAGACGGTGCTGGTCTCGCTCATATCGGGAGGAAATCCTAATCTACGTGCGGATGAACGGCGCAGCTTCGCTCTAAGCGGCAGCTGGAAACCCTATTTTGCGCCCGGCTTATCACTCAATTTTTCTTATAATGCTACAACGGTAGCTGACCCGGTTCGCATTCTAACCGGACCCAGTCCTGAATTTGAGGCCGCCTTCCCAAGCCGCTTTGTACGCGATGCAAGCGGACGTCTGACGAGCATTGATATGCGTGCGCTAAATTTTGCGAGTGCCGCACAGCGCTCGATTAACACGAATGTTTTCTGGGCGCTCCCACTCGGCGGCGACACCATTTCCAGCAAGTCACCTAATGACTTTGATGAGGTGATGGAAATCAACGAAGCATCATATGGCGACGGCCCTAGCCCCAAGCAAGGCATCGGCCAAACCAGAATGACCAGCAATGGGGGCACCAATGGGCGGCGCGGGTTGAGTGGCGGAATGCGAAGTGGACGCTTACTGCTCTCGCTCCAGCATGTCTGGCGGCTTGAAGACAGCCTCACGATCGCAAACGGATTGCCTCCGATCGATCTGCTTGAAGGTTCCGCGCTCGCCGGGACCGGCACCGGACGTCACCAACTAAATGTCCAGGCAAGATTGCGCGTGAGCGCTTTTGGCGCAACGCTTGACGCAAAATGGCAGCAGGGTGGAAGCCTCATCGCTGGTACCGAACGCCTCGACTTTGCTGATCTCTTAAAAGTGAATGCCGGGCTCTCTGCTAATTTGGGCCAAATGGTGCGCGGCCAACATTTGGCCAAAACCCTCCGCGCTGAAGTTCAAGTCAGCAATCTTTTCAATGCGCGCCAGCAGGTCACAGATCGCCTAGGGGCAACCCCCCTGGCCTATGCGCCTGCACTCATTGATCCTGTAGGCCGCAACGTCATGCTGAGCCTGCGCAAACAATTTTAAGCAATAGGAGCCGCTCGTGGAACTAAGCAACGAGATGGGCGATCGAATCTCAGGTAATATTGGCAAAGAGGCAGCGTCAATTAGGCCCGCGATCGATCGTCACTGGGTGGCAGAAGCAATGCGCTGCCTCCATGCAATCCGCGTGGCGGCAGCGCCAACGCCGCTTTTCTCCTTAACGCTCACAGGATATGAAGACAGCCCTATTCTTATCAAGGATGAAACCTGCCATCCATCCGGCAGCCTCAAACACAGACTTGCCCATTCTCTATTTGAATATGGCCTTTGCAATGGCTGGATTGGTCCCAATACGCTGATCGTTGAAGCGTCCTCTGGTTCGACCGCCATTTCAGAGGCCTGGTTTGCAAAAGCGTTGAATCTTCCTTTTGTGGCCGTGGTACCTGCATCGACTTCCCCTGCGAAAATAAGGGCGATCCGCGAAGCAGGCGGACGTGTTGAACTCGCTTGCACCGATTCCGACATGTGTGATGTCGCACGCTTTCTTGCGCAAAGCGAAGGGGGCTATTTTATCGACCAGTTTACTCATGCAGCCCACGCGAGCGACTGGAGAGGTCCGGGCAGTATCGCTCAGGAAATCTGCGATCAGGTCGCGTTGCTCGATTATGCGCAGCCAGCATGGATTGTCACAGGAATCGGAACCGGCGGAACCTGCACTGCTTTTGCACGACACTTCCGCTATCGACCCGGATTTGCCGACAGCAAACTCTGCGTCGTCGATCCGGAGGGGTCCGCGCTCTTCGAAGCTTATTGTACCGGCGACAGGCACGTAAGCGGTCGTAGCAACACAATTGTGGAAGGTATTGGCAACGCTAAAGTACGACCGGGATTCAAGCCTGAAGTGATCGACCATATGGTCGCGCTTAACGATAGCGTCATTGTAGCGACGACCCGCTGGCTGCATCGAACCTTTGGCTTATGCTATGGCCCGTCAACAGGCGCCCATGTTGCCGGCGCATTGATGATGGCTCAGTCCATGCGGCGTAAAGGCGAGAAGGGCTGCGTGGTCGCGCTCGCAGGTGATGCGGGGGACCGCTATGCAGAAACCATTTATCGTGATGCCTGGCTTGAACAGCGTGGAATCAATCTGGACGGTTGGATCAATATCCCTTCCCGACTAGCCGAAATCTCCCTACCCTAAGGCGCAGGTATTCGGCGGATTTCGGTAATCTGGCAGCGCACGGGGCGGTTTCCTGCAGGACTGCGAAAGCGAAGCTCAGCATCATTGGCCAGTGATCCCGTACATAAAGTACGTCCCGAGCGCGTCGTGAGCGCAACCACATTGGTCCAGTCGGCATCGCATTGTCCCCCTGCAAGACTGAGATCGTAACGCTCACCTGATTGGAGTCTTACTCTTACGCGATTTTTGTCCAGCGGTTCAAAGCCATCAACGGTAACGGCGTCGAAGCAACTGCGGTCCGCGACCGAGGTTCGTGGCGGATCGTCGGCAGGTATACAACCTTGTAATAAGGCGAGGCAAAATCCGGGCAGTAACCACGCTCAGCGCATAACACATCGTAATTGACCGCTATGCGCACTATTTGGGCGCACGGCCCCAATGGACATCCGGTACTTCCTTGCACCTCCTGTGTACAAATAGCAGCTTGTCGTTCCACTGACCGTCGAGATGGGTCGAAAGATAAGGTCCGGTTGGCCCTTCGGCGATCCCGATTTCATAGCGCCTTCCTTCCACATAAGTGTGATATTTAAACCGGCCAGACCTGAGTCTCGCCATTATTTCGTCTTGCGTAAATGACCACTCTGGAAAGTCTTTCCCACCATTCCAAAGATTACCGCCAAGCCGCGAGATCCGTTGGCAGGGGTCCTTTTTCCGGCTTTTAGTAACGCATTTAATGCAGAGATTAGGTACTCCATCGACTTTACCAGCGCGCATAAGGGGCGAATTTCAAGATTCAGCTTTAAGGCATCCGGCACAGAAATTACCGGGCCCACCTATGCAAGATGCGCCAACCGCAATTTTCCGTAATCACGTATAAAAAAATCGGGACGATCACACTTCCCGCATGACCATCCCGACTTCTCATATTTGAAAATGTTAGATCAAAAGATCATGATGAACCGAAGCGTCGGTCCTGCATCCCAAACCGAATAATCCTTAGCGATCCGGTCGGATGTGTTGCGTTCGAAAGTGACGCCAATATCGAGCACTCCGCTTTCGGAGACTGCGTAACTTAAAGCTAAGGTCGTCGCCAGGTTGAGATCTTTCCGGCCTTGATTGACCCCGCCTGTATACCATCGGTGCTGGGCGGATTGCTCGGCAAGCCAACCTAATTTTTCACCAAATTGACCCGACAGTGCAACAGCCGCAGAAACCCGGTCCTGCTCAAGAGCACGGAAGCTAGCTTCGCGGCGCGTCGCCGAAAGATCCGATGTCAGCTGCGTGCCACCCCCCAGTTCTAACGTGTTGCCGAGGCCAATCGTAATGTTATGCAATGTTGCCTGCTTGTCGGTAAAGCCGCCGCCATAAACGATCAATGGACTGTAATAGGCATAAGGGCGCACGCCGCCAAGGCTATCGTCAACCAGCCGCATGCCGATACGCGCGCCTAATGTCGAAGCGTCGTAGTCGGACCCTTGGGTGTAAAAATCATGATCGGCATTAAAGCCTGCAAATATCTGGACTGCCCCTGCGCTGCGCCATTCAAGACGAACCGCCGGATTGATATGAACAGATGCCAGTTTAGGGCCATTTTCCACGAGATCGATATTGTTGTTCCATGTAACAGGAGCGGCAAAGTTGAAGGCGATCGTGGAACCATCATTAGCTTCCAGCAGGAAGGCTTGAGCGGCGCTTCCGGGAATGTTGATGTTCCGGTCAATTCGGTCTTGGCGTTGCTCGGCCTTGTCAACTTGATCATCAACGCTTTGCGCAAAGGCAGGCATCGCCGAAAAGGCAAACGCAGCAGCCGCTGCATAGAGTGTGAGCTTATGGTTCAATGGAGAAAATCCTTATCGCGATTTGAATATGATTAGCTACTGGCGCGAAGTTATGGGCGCCGTTGCCAGCAGTTAGATGCATAGCTCTTGGTTTGCCGCAGACTGGCTGACCGAATTGGAAACTGCCGTGACAAATATGCAACGTTGAGCAAGTTGCACTTCCTGAACGAACAAAATTGCGGAATTGATGATGTCGATCGTCTTGTGTTCGGGAAGTAATCACAAGATTGGGGTAGAACATATATGCATCGCATCGTGCGCGCTCTTGTTTGGACAAGCTTATTTGTATCAAATGCACCTATTCTAGCGCAAACGGCAGAAGCGCCGCGAAATGTGGCGATCGCAGATATGCAAGAAGCTGTAGCTCGGTCTTCTGCGTACACGGCTGCCATTGCCCAGATAAAAACGACTTATGCGTCGCAGATCACCCAAGCAGAAACCCGCAGTAAATTATTGTCTGCAGAATTGCAGCCTCTCTTCGCGGCCTATCAAGCGGCCGCCAAAGCCCCTAATCCCAATGAGGCCACACTCTCCAAACAGCTCAACGATCTTCAAAAACGCGAACAGGCAGCTCGCGATGAAATCGCCAAGTTATCGGCTCCTATTGATCGCGCCAATGCATATGCGCAGGAGCAGATTTCAGCGCGCCTCGAAGATGCTGTCAACGCGGCCATGTCTAAAAGGCAAGTCGGCCTTTTGCTGCAGCCGCAAGCAGCTATCAAATCTACAGCAACATTTGATCTCACTAGCGACATCTCTAGCGAACTGAATGCATTGCTTCCCAGCGTCAGTATCACACCGCCGGCAAATTGGCAGCCGGGCAAAGGGGACAGTTCTCAAAACGCAGGCCAAGAAGCAGTTCGTTAAGGCTTACTGATTTTAACACACATAAAGCGACGGGAACTTTTTCACGAGCCATTTGTCTCAATCTATCGCATTACCAAAAACGCACGCGGAGACTGAAATGTCGGACAAAGACGAAATGTACGATTACCATCGGAGAATGACCGATGCCGTGTCGGAAATTTCTGGTGATCCCGATGAGTATGTTTGGGTGATGAATGAAGAGCACCGTCGTCGCTATCGTTATTTCCTCGAGAACATCATGGGATGCTACCCTGACGACAGCGAATCTTTCGGAATCGGGATTATGACCGGTGAACCGGAAAACGGCGAGCCATTTGCTCTGGTAAGGCGTTCCTGGCTGTTTGAATAAAAGTCCGAGCCCCACGCTGGCTCAGATCAACCATACCGATAAACTGACGCCATCTGCAATTTCTCATTGCAAATTGAGCAATATGGATTTCACTCTTCAGGTTTGACCAATTCCATATAATTTACACCCAGAGCCACCGCCAATTCATAAATGGCGACGATTGTTGGATTGCGTCGCCCGTTTTCAATGCCGCTAATATATTGTTGGGTTAAGCCCGACAGTTCTGCGAGCTGCTCCTGCGTCAAACCCTTTTCCCTCCGGATACGGCCCATGTTGTTTCCGACGAGTTTTCGCATGTCCATGCAGAAACTTATGGCTTCCGACGGCATCCGAGTTTATCAACTATAGTTGATATTCTAGAGGAGATGCTTATGCGGTTAGCAACATTTTCGTGGGTCGTCCCCATGCTAGCTTTAGTGAATGTGGCAAATGCGAAGCCTAAAAGCTCAGCTTCGTCACCAAGCGTTTGCGCATCCTATGTCGGTCAGAATGCAACATTTGCGGATTTCGCGAGCGTGTACGCTTCGCTGCCAGAGTTCGAACCAATGACCGAGTTTGAAACAGCGGCGCAGTTCGAAGCGCGAAAATCGAGGTCTGCTCAAACCGGCGCTGCTATAATGTTGAAGATATCCAGAGCCGACAATTACGACGGTTTAATGTACGATGCCGAGAAGCAAACTCTCAGAGTAACGGACGCTACATTTGGTCGTAACAACCATGATTACCAATCACTTCGAAATAAAGTTGAAAGCAAACCCCAATCATTAGCCAGCGACATCGCGTTTGACGTAGCGACAGTCAAAACTCTGCGTGAAACTTATACGGCGGCGAATGGTTTTGGCGCTGCTGTTCTAGTCGAACGAACTATATTCGATACCGATGTCGTTTATGAAGCTCAGACTAAATGGGATAGTGGAGCTTTCCTCGGTCAAAAAGGGTTCACGATTTCCCAGATCCCGCTAGATTCTGCTTCTGCGAAAAATTTCGTCGAAGGTAGCTCGGCGGCGCTTCTGATCATTCCCAAATTCAAAACTACTGGGAAGAGTGTTTCAGGCCCAACCTTCCGTGTCCCAATCGAGAGACACTATAATCAGAAAGTCATTGTCGGAGATATTCAGTGCGGCTTTTTGCTTCGCAGCAATAACACCGTGGCCTTTGCCTTCGCCGCCAAGTGAGCGAGCCGATGTCTACAATTCAATTCCGAAATCAGCCGGGTCAAAAACATAGCGACCACCGCCGGGGAAAGCAGATAGCGCAAGCAACTTCCCGTTATCGTACCGCAAATGCCACGTTTGCCTGAGCTTAGGTTGGCTGGCCTTAAATACTGTCGGATCTAATATGACGATGTTGGCTCCTGCCTTTCGATCACGGGCGGATATAGTTCGAATAAGCTCGGTGCCCGCTTGCCTTGCTGCTCCAGCCAACTCCTGACATCCGTCATAGTCTTTGGGATGCGTCCAAACTTTTATGTCGCTTGCGAAAGGCTCCTGAGTCAAATCGATGGCACACTCGGCACCTACCGCTATGGTAAAGCTCAGATGCTCGCTTGTCGTCGATGGCGGATGCAGCCCCGGTGAACGCGCAAAGAAGCGCAAACGCCAGTAAGCTGTTTCTGCTATCGCAGTGGCTTCATGCTCGCTGCTATAGAATAAGCCTGGCCGCTCATTTGCTCGTCGGAACCGGCTCGCAATGCTGTGCCCATATCTGAATGGTGCCGCTAAGAGATAGTGAAGTCCGCGCGCCGTTTTCGGAAGATTTGGCTTAACTTCATCCGCCAACTCTTCGAGGCGTTGTTGATCTTCCAAATTATCGGTGAGCCTGTTTGTGGAAATCCGATGCTGGGCTTCCACCACCCGCCAGACCACACCTCTATATTCTTGGAACTCAGACGCGAGCGCGGTAGGCGTCCACATAATCACATACCGCGATCAAACCTTTAAAGCTGTCGATCAGTTCAATCGGCTTTGCGTCCAGATCCATATTATATGTAGCAAGCCAACTCTGCGCCGCCGTGTCGTCACTTCCGACGACAGAGTCCAGGCTGCGAAATAGCCGCAGCAAAAACTGGCCTGCTTCAAACGACTTGGACGAAGGATCAAGTTTGGTTTGACCCGACCGGAGACGCGATACTGTGGCTGCAGACAAACCCAAAACCGTGCCCATCTTACTATTGCTCAAGGCCCAAAGATCCGCAATTTTTGCGACTGCGGAACTTAGCAGCACTCCATCGTTATGCTTCTTCGCTGCGATTTGAGGCGTCATAGCAAGCTCCATTTGCACAAATATACTTAAGATTGTTCAAATGAATTTGCAAGTTTTGTGAAGTTTAGAGCGCATATCAGCTTTATCGGCGGCGTCGATCCGTCACTTCCTGCGTTTCCCAAGTCGGATAAGTAGCCGATTTTTGCACCAGACTTATGCCATGCTCGCAGTCAGAAAGATTGTGATAGCCTTCGCCACAATTGGCGATGATTTTTCCGTTGGCGGCTTCAAGTTTCCATCGAAACTGCCTGTTGGCGTCTAAGTAGATTAGAAAGCTTGGATACGGACGTTGAGCCACAATACTTCTCCCCATATTGCTACAAGGACGTAGATGTCTCGAAAGCAAACTTCCGTAATTTAGCTTAGACGACATTGGAGCGACGGTTAGACCGCAGCCGGTGCAACTCCCTATCTTTCGAAACATGGAAACCCAAGAGCATCGAAATATTGAGGGTTTTTAGCACCAGATAAGCGCATGCGCCCCAGATCGAGCTACTACTATGCAGTCAGCAACATTGCCGCCGTTTCATCACGATGCTTCTTCAAATATTTCATAAATGGCGTGCCACCTGTGCCGACTTCGGTATCGTTACCTGCAGATCGCCCACCCTGCTTATGAATATAGCTCGCTGCATATTCGAGATGACGGCTGCGAAAATCAGCGACGGACTGGATCGTCGCGTTGTAAGCATCGACGAGGCCTTTCGAACGATCTTGGCTCACGAAATCGCGCAAAGTTGATTGCGTGCGGACATCATCAATAAACCGCCGATGCGCCGGCGGCCGATAGATATGGAGCTCATCAAGATAGGCACGTAGCGGATCAGCTGCATGGCCGACGCCCAATAAGGCATCCATCGATGGTACTATCGAAGATTGTGATCCTGTCTGCCCGCGAAAGACTTGGGGAGCTCCACCGAACCGGGCGACTCCTTCATAAACAAGTCCATCCTTAAGCGCAGGATTGTCCTTCCAGCCGTGGATATAGGGTCGCACCCTGCGGAAATAGATATAGGGGTCACATTGCTCGGGCATCCGATCAAAAATCGCGTTGATCTCGGCCCAAATCGTGGCCATTTGCTCTAACAAATTCCGCGCCTGATTTGCATCGCTAGCCGCTGCCGCTTCGATAAGCTGCCCGAATAACGCTAAGACTTCCCCCGCCTTAGCTTCGATGGCCACATGGATGAGTACAAACCAGGCCTCGTCTGTGCCTCCGGCGAATTTCTGGATCATGAAAATATTGTCGAGCGCGATAGGTCGCGCAGAATCCATCATTCCCCAATTGTCGAGTACATAACCGCTATACTGCAATAAGGGTTGCTGCCCGAGCCGATCAGCTAGTGCCACGATCGGCACGGCAAGCGTCTCGGGTAACGATGACACTGGCTCTGCAGCCCCCCAAATATAGGATTGCACCAGAAAGGAATAGTGCACCATCGCCATGGTTGCTTCAGCCTCCCCGAGTGTCATGGCATCTTCAGGGGCAAACTGAGGCAGACGATCCCGGAGCACCTCGCGCACCTTGCCTGTCGGAAGAATTTCAGGGAGCCTAAGCGCAATGTCACGGCCCTCACCGAGAACGCCTTCCAACACGACACGTGCGGCATCGTGCGCACATAGGAATCCCCGCTCCGGTGAAATAGTGTAGGACGAAAGATCAGAAAGGCTCATGGATTGGTCTCCGAATTAATTCTGTGCAATAATAGCTCGCTGTTTGTCGAATGTGCTTGCGTATTGACGCGCATTATTTGCTCTGCCACAATAATTGACAGCCATGGATGCGATTGACGACAAGATATTGCGCGCCCTAGAAGCGGACGGACGCATCAGCAATCTGCAACTGGCAGAGCGCGTCGGGCTTTCGCCTTCGGCCTGTCTTCGCCGGGTGCAGTGCCTCGAATCCGAAGGGATTATCGTCGGCTATCGCGCGATATTGGACCGTACCAAGCTTGGCGCCGGCCTGGTCATTTTCGTAACCGTTGGGCTCTCCGGGCAATTGAAACGCGATTCCCAAGCTTTCGAACAAGCGATGATGAACGCGCCCGAGGTCCGTGAGTGCCATAATGTCACGGGTTCAGTGGAATATTTGCTTCGGGTCGAGGTCGCCGACCTTGCCGCCTACAAGACATTTCATTCCGATACGCTCGGAACGCTCCCGCAAGTGAGCAGCATAACATCGCATGTTTGCCTGGCATCATCCAAGGATTTACGTGCGTGATAATTCAGTCATCAACACGGGACGGTATATAGCACAAACAAGGACTCCAGCTTGTCCGCCCCATTCGTACGAGTGGTCCACTGTTACGGAATCCAATCCTCCGACCATCTAAGTTCTTGCCGGGTAAGTGAACCGATCCGGTGGAAGCGGCATTTTCACCTCCTAGTTGGATGCCGCTTCCTTACCCGGCCGAGCCCATAAATGCTGCAAATTTGACATTGCGCAACCAAAGCGAAATTTCGGTTAGCGTGACCGCCGATGTACGATGCTGCAATTTTTCCTCAATCGCTCGTTACGGATTTTCCTTTTTCAAGCATCTAAGCCTTTGAGATGAACACTCGCGCATATCTGAACCTAAGAATTACCATCTGCCGGACATAATCCCGGCTCGTCGTGTGCTGCCATCCGAGCAGCTTAGGTAAAGACATTCGCGAGTAAAATTTTCATGCACAACTACTCTCGTCGCGTACAGCGCCCGCATCCACTGAAAACACCGCGCGATCAATTGATGGATTTCACCATTGAAACGCATATCTGCCCGCAAGTTACGTTACGAGTCCTCGGCCTGCTCACGCAGCAAAATGTCGAGTACGGTACATTGAGTGTCGATCATCAAAAACGCGGCATCGTTATCCAGTTCACAACCAAAGTGCTGCAACCAGAGCACCTGGAGAAACTTCGGGCCAAATTGGAGGCTATCGTGATGGTGCGGGAGGTGACAGTCACGACAGGAATTATTCATGCGTCGGCTAACATGCAATTTCCAAAAGTGGGTTAGGGATTTAGATGGCCGATTTTCAGCACGTGCATGAAGTGCCGCCTGAAGGCGCTAACGCCGATTGGACAATCCCGCAAAATTGGGAAGCCTTCAACGCCGATAATCATCGGATGTGGGATAGGTTGTTCACAAGACAATCTGAATTGCTACCCGGCCGAGCAGCTGACGCCTTTCTGCGTGGAATTGATATGCTAAAACTATCGAACTCAGGCATTCCAGATTATCGCGAACTCAACGCAAGACTGGAGGCAGCGACAGGCTGGACAGTCGTTGCCGTCCCAGGGCTCGTTCCTGATGCGGTCTTTTTCGACCATCTCGCTAACCGACGCTTTCCGGCCGGCAATTTCATTCGATCTCCCTTACAGATGGATTACCTTCAAGAGCCGGACATATTTCACGACGTATTTGGCCATGTGCCCATGCTGACCGATCCTGTCTTTGCCGATTACATGGTTGCATATGGCAAAGGTGGGTTGCGCTCATTGAGGTTTGGTGCTCTCCATCATCTGGCGCGGCTTTACTGGTACACGGTAGAGTTTGGGTTGATTGAGCAGCCCGATGGACTTCGCATCTACGGAGCGGGTATCGTCTCAAGCTACGCTGAAAGCATCTTTGCACTGGATGATCCGAGCCCCAACCGCATTGATTTTGACCTAGTGCGCATCATGCGCACACATTACCGCATTGATGATTTCCAGCAGAATTATTTCGTAATTCCAAGTCTGGAATTTCTACTCAAGGTCACGCTCGAAACTGATTTCGCGCCCCTTTATGCCAACCTCAAAGCTTTGCCGGATATCGCCGTTGCTGACATCGTACCGCAGGACTCAATTGTAACAAGAGGTACCCAAGAATTTGCTGCTTCCCGCAATAAGAAAGTCTGGTTCTATCGTTCAAAGCATGGGCTTTAGGTCATCTTGAACGGCGTCGATGTTGGAGCTGCTCGCAATCCTGATTGCGACACCGACGAGAAACGATAGGATGCGAAGCGAACGAACGACGTGAAACATAATACAGTGAAGGAAACACGATGACTAATTTTTACGAAGCGGTTGAGATACTTAAAGAGACTCTGACGGCGATCCGGAGGGCAGATAAGTTAATTGAAAAGGCGCTTGAAACAAATTCTCACCCTAGCGCCATTAGCGACATGGCGGAATCTTGTTCTCGCTTGAAAGCGAAGCTCGAAGAAGAAATGGAAGAGCTGCAGTCAGCAATTGACACCGGAGGAAGATAAGGCCTCGCGCGACGATCGCCCATTTACGTCTGCGTTTATCGCTGTCCCCTGCAACCATATGTACTCGGCGCGTTTAGCGCTTTCCTAAGGGCGATGTGCGACACTATATCACACCAAATTCCTGCAAGATGCTCGATGATCTGGAAGCGCACTTTGCTAGTTCTGAGCCGACTCCTGCCTGAGTTTCTATTTTACGGAATCAATTCTCTGATCCATCTAATCATCTGAAGGACCGTCCCCTCCCTAACCGATTGACCCATATCTTAGTTTTTGTTCACTTTGCGTTCTAAAGATGCTATGGCTTGATGAGAGTAGAAAAAGGCAAAGTGGTAGGTTCATGGCAGAAACACAGATTGAATGGACCGACGCCACCTGGAACCCGGTTGCAGGTTGCTCGATCGTGAGTGCAGGCTGCACTCACTGCTACGCGATGGACATGGCTCGCCGATTGGAAACAATGAATGTTGCCAAATATAAAGGACTTGCTCGAAAAAGCGGCAACCGATCAGTTTGGACTGGTCTTGTTCGAGAAGATATGAACGCGCTAGATTTGCCACGACGTTGGCGTAAGCCTCGAAAGATATTCGTAAATTCTATGAGTGATTTGTTTCATGAAGGTGTGAGTGACTCCTTCATAATGGAAGTGTGGGAAGTCATGCGTGAGACGCCACAGCACCATTATCAAATACTTACGAAACGTCCTGAGCGCATGGCAGAGGTAGTAAGCAAACTGATTAAAGATGTTTTGCCGAATGTGTGGCTTGGAACAAGTGTTGAAAGCTCTGAGGTGGTAGATCGAATTACCCATCTTCGGAACGTATCGGCAGCTATTCGTTTCATCTCATTTGAACCCTTAATTGGTTCGGTAGGCCAGATAGATCTGACGGATATACATTGGGCAATTGTCGGAGGAGAAAGCGGCCGAAATGCACGACCTATTCGTGAAGAATGGATCGATGAGATCCATAATCAATGCCTAACATATGATACGGCATTCTTCTTCAAGCAGTGGGGGGCGTGGGGCAAGGACAATAAGCGGCGATCTAAAAAGGCGAACGGTCGAGAATACCGTGGACGGATCTGGAATAACATGCCGAACAATTTGTCCGTTACTGCCTAGGTCGGCTTAAGGAGGATGCCTGAGAAAGAATATAAGTGGGTCGAAGGCGCGACGCTAGACGATCATTCCAAGCGAAAACACAAGATTCTGCGCGAGTACTTCTCCAACTATCTCACCGTTCGATGCCAAATTCCGCAGATGAACAGATTTCGTTTGGCAGTCGTCGACGGGTTCGCCGGAGGCGGGCGGTATAAATGCGGTGCGGCCGGCTCACCATTAATTTTTGCCGAAGAATTGAAGCGGTCGTTAGAAGCCGTGAACCTTAAGAGATCAGTCCAAGGACTAGGTCAAATCGACATGGAATGTCTGCTGATAGTAAATGATTTCAGCCGTGACGCAATAGAAACGCTAAAGGCAAACTTAGCGCCAATACAAGCCGAAATAAAATCTGAGGTTCCCAAACTTCATTTGCGAGTTGAATATCTGAATGATGCTTTCGAGACCGCATACTCAACTATTCACCAACTCTTGACAGACGGCTCATATCATAATGTGATCTTCAATTTGGATCAGTGCGGTCACAGTAAAGTCAATCACTCGACTTTGACGCAAATTATGAGATCGTATCGTTCGGTGGAAATTTTCTACACATTCATGATCACTTCATTGCTTACCTATCTGCAAGCGAATGATCCCAAAAAACTTGCTGCGCAATTAAGGCCTTTTGAAATCTCAGTTGAAGAAATCCAAACTCAGACAATTGGAATGAATAAGCAACAGTGGCTAGGTGCAGCTGAACGGATCGTATTTGAGTCGTTCAACGGATGTGCAAAATATGTCAGCCCGTTCTCCATAAATAATCCCGAGGGATGGAGATATTGGCTAATACATCTCGCCAACTCTCACCGTGCACGCCAGGTTTATAACGACCTCTTGCACAACAATAGTTCGGAGCAAGCGCACTTCGGTAGATCGGGATTAAATATGCTATCCTATGATCCTCGACACGATTCCGGGGCACTGTATTTGTTTGATATATCAGGACGAGCCTCAGCTCTCGATCGCTTAATGACTGATATTCCTAGACTCGTTTCTGAGTTTGGAAATGTTGTCCCGGTTGGAGAATTTTACGAGGGTATTTACAATGCTACTCCAGCACACAGTGAAGATATTCACCGGGCAATAATTGATAATCCAGATCTAGAAGTTGTTACGCCAACGGGAGGCGAAAGACGAAGCGTCAAGACAATTTCCGTTGGAGATATCATTCAATTGAAGAGACAAACCAGTTTTTTTCCCGTCTTTTTCGACAAACAGTTTTGATTAGCTCTTGATCGCTGAAAGAGCCTTCAAAGTTGCAATGTTCCGAAGCGATATCACACGCCCGCAGCAAGGAAAAATCGGAAAGTAAGGTATCGTGATTGTGGTCAAAGTGCTGCGATCGCCCTAGAAGAGCAGCAGATTATAAGGAGACCAGCGTGCGCAAGGATACCATTGATTCTGAAGACCTTAGTCTTTCGAAGTTCTTCCAGTCATTCTATCGAGTACCCGACTATCAGCGCGAATATGTCTGGGGTGAAAAGGAAAACAAAGGGCAACGCGGCGATGAGGTTGAGCAGTTTCTTGCTGATATTTACAGCGAGTTTGATCAGCTTTCTGAAAACTATGCGCCCGAATACTTCATCGGAACCGTTGTCGTTTGCGAGGGCAAGGACGGCGTTTATGATCTCATCGACGGGCAACAACGATCCACAACCGTATTCCTCACGCTTTGCGCAATAAGAGATGCACTATCGGATCTGGGTGCTGAGGTTCCAGACACGCTGACTAGTCTTATATCAGCAAGTAAAACTGACCATGTCGGGCAAACAGTAAAACGCCTTCGACTTGATTTACAATATGAGGACGCAAGCAACGTTCTCGTAGAATATGGATTGAATCACGGAGCAAAAGCTCGCCGTGAGGAAACGCGATCTATTCGAAATCTCGCCAATGCATATGAGGCGATCCGGGATTTTCTGCGGGATAAGTTCGGCACCGATGCTGCTGCACACACCCGCTTTTATGGCTACTTCACAAACTTAGTAAAATTGATCCGGATCGAAACTCCGAGCGTCAGCAGAGCTCTTAAAATATTCGAAACGATCAACGATCGGGGTGCGGGCCTGGACGCGATGGACCTACTTAAAAACCTTTTGTTTATGCATGCCAAAGAAGAGCAGTTCGATAAACTCAAATCCGAGTGGAAATCACTCACACAAGAAATCTATGAAGCTCGCGAAAAGCCACTTCGGTTTTTACGTTATTTCATTCTAGCCAATTTTGATGTTGGCGTCTCGAAGCTTCGCGAAGAAGAAATTTACGACTGGTTGATCGATAATAAGCACCAAACCCACCATGAGCAAAATCCGATAAACTTTGCTACGAAGCTGAAAGAGGCTGCACGAGCTTATAAAAACTTCAACTCAAACGAAAGTCCAGCCGGCCGCTTTGAACATGGCTTAGCTAACACCCGCGCACTTGGCGGACCTGCTATCAAACAGCATTTCATTTTATTGTTAGCTGGCCGCCATTTGAGCCAGGAAAATTTCGAACGCTTATGCTTTGGAATCGAAGAAGTTATGTGCGTCTGGTTGATCGCTGGCGTTCCCGCAAAAGAGTATGACGGGGCCCTGATTAGAGCTGCATCGGAACTAAACAAAGTAAGCTCTGATCAAGAGTTCTCAGTGTTCATGGAGAATTTTGTGGATGCGGAGAAATCTCGGCACCGGGTCAAGTTTGTGGAGAAAATGAATACGCTCAAGGCTGGAGATGTTCGTCAATTTCGTTTGAAATATCTGCTCGCTAAATTCACTCAGTTTTATGATCTCGAAGCCTACGGCGAAAATGCCGGTAAAGACAAATTGTCGGACTATCTCGTCCCCAAGATCGAAATTGAACACGTTTTTCCGGAGAATCCAAGTGCGGGAGCGATCGCGGAGTTTGGCGAATTTGATCCCGACGACAACCCCACGCAGCGTTTAGGAAATTTGATACTGCTGGAGAAATCTCCAAACGTAGTCGCGAGTAATGAAGCATATTCGGTGAAGTCTAAAATCTACTCCACGTCCGCTATGCTGCTTACCCGATGCCAAGCTACGAAGCTGTTGGTTGGAGAGAACGACCGAATTACGAAAGCGGTATCTAAGATTGACATAGCTCCGCTCTGGAACCTCGAAGCGGTAAAACGTCGGCAAGATTGGTATGCAGAAGCCGCTTTGGATGTTTGGAATGTGCGGAACGCAAAGGCACCGGTTGCCAATACTGATGCCATGCCGGCTGAGCCAGGCGGTGACGTTGGTATTACCAGCCTCATCTGACCCTACTGATTCAAAGAGCGGCGAGAATATTTGATATCCTCGCCGCAACATTTCCAAACATCTAAGTACAGATTAGCGCTGGTTGATTGCCCGTCCCGCAGCTTTGCCACTTCCACTCCCGGTTTTTCCTGACATCGCCAACCGGACCTGCTCGGCAGCATCCTGACGTGCGGTGCGGCGGCAGTTATTTTCGTGCGCAATTTCGGGCAACGAGCGGCCATTTTGGCGACAAACACTGCGGATTGCGCGGCTAACGCGTTTTTCAAGCTCGGTTGCTCCAGCATCTGTCTGGATATTCAAGTCATCATGATAGACCTTGAAGGTCACGGTTTCTGTTGCATTCGCCGACACGGGTCCGTGTGCAAAGGCGAGCACTGTGGCGCAGGCCACAAGGGTACTGTGAGAGAATTTCATAAGATACTCCAAGTTCGGTGAAAGATTGCGACCCTTAAGATCAGCGTTCCCCACCGCCGTCCCCGACCATAAGATGCGCGAAAGTCTTATTTCCGTAACGTCAATCCAATAAACTATTGTTTGCGCAGATTAGTTACGTGGCTCTTCAGCCGCGACCGGGTGAGCCCGAACTTGCATGTCGATTTCGGTCGCATTTTCCACGGAGTAATTTGTAGTCGCGAACTAAACGACAATCCTCTGACTCAGCTTTTTATAAAAAAAGATACGGGTTGCTTGCGGCTTTTCTATTTCCACTCGTCTTGCCTTGTGTCCGGTCGAAAAGCGATCCGTTCCGGGCGAAAAGGGAAGCGGCGGGCATCTCGTATTTTATTGATTCCTCCATATCAATGATGCCCGTCGTTTCCTGACTTGCCCTCGTCTGAGAACGTAAAAGCAGTTGGGTCGCCCGACGGTAACTTTACGGAGAACGAGTTCTTCTCTCATTGAGGACTGGATGCCAATCTTTTATACCCCGAGAAAATTTGTGACGGTTTTGTTACGGATCGCACACGTTTGTTCATCTAAATACTGCCGGATACGTTAAACGCATTCGGTATAATGGCGGCGCCTCACTACTGGGTCCCTTTCTGTCATCGGCAGTTCCGAGTGCGAGGCGCCGTTTCTTGTTTTGTTCTGAATCTATCATATCAACGACGAAGTCGATTTTTGTCGTATTTGGCCACTGGAGAGTTTCAAAAACTTTTCATTAACGTTGCTAGATTTAGAAAAATCTACAGACAGCATGTCAATTTACGGGAAGTTCATAGATTAAATGCTGTTTCTAGATAATTGGCCGCGGTCACTTGCATTTTAGATAATGAATCACCAAATATTTTCACCAATAATAATTTGAAAAAGTAGAAAATGATCCAATATAATACAGTTGCCGGGTGGATGGAGTTTCCATACCTTACAGTTTCACACGGGCTGACCGCAACCTATGCTATAGCTTACAAGCTGAAAGATAGGAATGGAGAGCACTGGACCGCTCGGTTCAGTCGATTTAAAGAAAAGCGCAATATAGCAGAGTGGGGTGCTGCGACGGTTTTATACAAGGCCGTACCAGCGCTCATCGAACACTTAGCGGTCGATGTTAACCGCACAATTTTTCTTCCCGCGCTGTCTTCAGGAGAGACGCTTGCGGATCCCAACCGTGCAATTCCTTGGATCGCAAAGGAGTGTGCACGTGTTTGTGGCGCAGGATATTCAGACACATCTCTTTCAAAAAACCCGCATCAGAAGATACACACAATTTACAATGCAGATGGACGAACGGCCGAACTAGACAAAGCGAACTATCGAGCGGCAACTATGCCAGCGGACACATTTTTTGTATTTGATGATATTGTCACCCGAGGCGATACTCTATCTCGGATCGCACTCGCAATTCATGCCGCTAATCCTAACAGCACTGTATATGGAATAGCGCTCGCGAAATCCGAAAGTGTAGGTTATTGTCCAAACCCAGATAACAATCAGGTTCCTACTTTGTGGAATAATCTGTGGGAGCAAGGCGAGCAGGCGCACAAAGAGAAATTTTCGAAGGTGTAGAAAATGGCTAGCCTCACAACATCAACGTCAGCAGTCGCTTTTGCAGCACTACTAAGGCTCAAAGGTATTGGTCGTCGTGCCGCGCTACGCATTGTTGACAGTCCAATGCCTGAGATCGATGCACAACAATATCTATTACAGCGAACGCGTGGCGCGAAATTGTCAGAGGATGATGTTATAGCCGCATGGCATAAAGCAGAAGATGACTTGGGATGCTCCGCAGACCATGGAATTAAAGCATTGTCGATTCACGACGAGGGCTACCCCGAACGGCTAAAAAACATCCCTGATCCACCAGTTATTCTCTACGTAAAAGGAGATGTTGCGGGCCTCAAAAGCGAACGAAGCTTAGCGGTAATCGGAACAAGAGAGCCCACGCCATATGGCGAGAAAGTAGCTAAACGCTCGGCCGCTAGTGCTGTTGAAGAAGGCTATGTTATCGTCAGTGGCCTCGCACATGGTTGTGATACGTTGGCCCATGAAGGCTGCCTCGATCAGATGGGGATAGGCATTGCCGTAATGGCACATGGGCTAGACAAGGTTTATCCTGCGGCCAATCGCGGGCTTGCCGCGCGGCTCTTGGATGCAGGCGGTTGCTTGGTAAGTGAATACCCGCTTGGTATGACTCCTATGCGCACTGCCTTCGCGGAGAGGGATAGGATTCAAAGTGGCTTGTCTGACGCTGTGCTTGTTATCGAAACTGACGTAAAAGGCGGCACGATGCATACCGTACGTTTTTCGCGAGACCAAAAGCGCGCTTTAGCCTGTATTAAACACCCCGACATCTGGCGTCACGAAGACAAAACACGCGGTAATCAAATGCTAATCGCAGATCGCTGGGCTGAAGCCATTCCCGATGGAGAGGCGTTATTGAGTTTTCTTCGGAAGCTGTGTGTTCAAGGTTCGGTACGATCAGAGGAACCTTGCCCCACCATACCCAAAACACAGATGTGTTTGGATTTCTAAACGATGGTAATTTTTGACTTCGACCAGACCCTTGTAGATACATCATCCGTTGAAAAATTTCGATCTACGAAAAACTGGGGAGCCGTCATGGCTCAGGCATCTTCGTTGCCTGTCTATGGCGGTATCACCGAATTGCTCGCCGAACTCGACGGTGCAGGCCATACACTCGCTATCGTGACAAAAAGTCCCGACATGGTGCCAAGAGCATTTATTCGAGCGCATAACTGGCCGATCAAGATTGTAGTTGGACACCATCAAGTGCGGGTTAAAAAGCCCAACCCGGAGGGACTTTTACTCGCAATGTCAAAAGCCAATGTCACCCCCAACACAACCTATCACGTTGGGGATCACTCTCAAGATACTGAGGCTTCGAGACGCGCCGGTGTCGTCGCGCTTGGTTCAGCTTGGGGATGCAGCGACATTAGCGACTTGGTGAAGTCCAAACCTGATCGGCTATTTCATACTGTAGACGAACTCGGCGCCTTTCTGAAGAGCGCTGCAGTCTCTATAAGCTAATTTAGCAAATGCGTTGGGGTCAAACACTAGCGCAAATGTTGGTTGAGAAATCGGACCAGTTTCGGAGATGGCCTCATTCTCATTCCTGGCAATGAAATAGTCTTTCCCGCAATTTGATATGAAATCGTATTTGCGTCTTCTTGAGATTGAGAAAGGTTGCCGACAGCTTCCCAAATATACATGTTACGCCAAACGCCATCTAGCCATATACGATCCAGACCTAGAGCAACTGGATTAACCGGTCGCCAGACAGCAACACCACTTCTTCTGTGCTCCACGAATCCGGTTTCGATCCCGAGCGACAGCATTACGTGATGGTTTCTGACCACCCTATCCAATCGCTCTTCGCTGTCACCAATTTGAATTTTATGCCTCGTACTCCGCACGTCAATCTCCGCTTTTTCTCCTTGTATACTTCACTTTGAACAAATAGTGAACTAGGCACTTATAAAAGGTGACAAAATTTTCACACTCATGAGTTTATCTGCAGGATGTGCATAACGATATGCAGTTTCGATTACCGGCATCGTTGATCATTTTTGCAGGGTCATATCTGCCCTTGAGCGTAATCCTGCTTGCCCAAGATTTCGATTACTCAGCTATTGACCGACGGTTGTGTTTTCCAGGTCAGCTGGAAAACTGTATTTTGCCGTTGTCAAATCCAACATTTGCGATCGGCATTTTCGTCGTCACATTGGTATGTTTCATCGCGACATTATCACTACTGAAGTTAGTTGTTCCGAAGCATGACGTGGAGATTACTGAGGCGGAGTATGTTCCGGCCGATCTGATAAATTATACTCTTCCTTACATTGTGTCATTTATGAGCATCGACTATCAAGACTCTGGCAAGTTGGTCGGCTTATGTGTTTTCCTCGGTTGGATGTTTTGGATTACCCATAAGTCGGGCCAGATCATATTAAATCCCGTACTCATTGCACTTAATTGGCGACCGTATAACATTTCCTTTCATTATGTTGGAGCCCCACAAATTCGTCAAACTTTGGCGTTGGTAAATGGAGAACTCGAATTGGGACCACATAAACTGTGGCCCGTACAGAGCATTCAAATCATCAAACCTGCAGGACCTAGCGATGCCGATTCCTGAAAATTTTGCTAACTTTGATATTGATAATGCTGGAGTAACCGTTTGGCTTTTTAAAAAGTCTGGCGGTGGCGCAGGAGCTGCCCCGACATTCTCTGGTCGGTGGATCGCAACAACCGACGAATTGGATGCAGCGTTAAAAAATGCAGTTTTCGATGCACGTGCGCGCATTGAGGAAGTACTTGAGTATGGATTGCTTGCTCAAAACCACGAAGCAAGCGTTCTTGCGATCGACACTTTGGAGACTTTTGCAGACCGTATAATAGCGGCCACGGCCAATCCTTTACCGCAACGCCAGATTCGTAATAACGCCCAAATTAGAAACTCGGAGTTTTATGTTATCAGGCTAACAAGCAACGGCGAGATATTACACGCGATCCATAAAACAGACGCGAGCTGGAAATCTCGAAAGCAATTTCAAGCTATTCAAGCTTTCTTTCATAATGAGACCATGGGTTTACAGGAGGATCCACCTGTCACCCTTTCCCGCAAAGTCGATTTTTTCATTTTTGGCGATCGCATTTATATTGAAAACAAGCGTAGTTTTGAATCAGTATTAAGCTATCGACAGGCGCACGAAGAGGAGTTTGCGGCATTAAGGGCAGAAGAGCCGTTTGCCGCTTTGTTTACAGATATCGCACCGCTCGTGGCATTTGTGGGCACAAACAGGATTCAATTGCGTAGGGTGTGTGCGATCCGTCAAAAAGGTCACTATCGGAATCAAGATTTTATGCAGCGTCTACGCGCGCAGTTTGCAAATTATAACCTGACCATACATTTTGACGAAAATGGTCGGGTTAATCCGACCCTCGAAACATGTGCTGATATCATCACTGCGCTTTTGGACCACCGTCTAACATCCGCATTCTCCGAGAACATTTACGACGTACCAGATGCAACTCGCGTTAACTAAGCTCTGAATATTTGCGGCCATGTTATTTGCTTATTTTAAAAACGGACTTTGGCAACGGTAGGCTTGCCAAGCATCCCACTGAACACATTTTTTGTCGGCCGTTTGCACAAAAGTTTTCTGCCCCCACCGTCGGGGCTGCAAACCTTTCGTCGCTTGCTCGATAGTCAGGGGACCAGATGTGGTCCGCAGCGTCATCGCAGTTCCCACTGCAATCGGCTTCGTCAAAGGTGCCCAATATCAGGTTAGTGGGCAATGCTGAAATGCCGGTTCAAATGACTGGTATCGATTATCAACTTGCCCATGCCCGGAGATGTCAGCCGAGTGGTTGAACGCTGTGCCTATTCTCGCTCAACTTAATTGCAGATTAGACTTCAGCATGCCAAGTCTCGATGCGTGTGAAGAGCATTGCTGAGCGCTTTGTCGGATTCTAAGTTTTGGTCAAAATTGACCGTAATTAAGTGGGGCAAGGATCGCTTCGCGCTCCGCTGAAAATATTGCGCCAAAACATTCTACTTGTCCTGTCGTAGCACCGCTCCTCACTTCAGCATTGATCCTGAAGCTCGAAAAGCCATGTCCTGATCTACAGTTGTTTCACCCAAGTTTCGATTTCCAACTCCGCCCCCGCAATTTTTTGAGGCTCTTTAGCGGCAAATGTCCAGCCGAGCGTTCGAAATACGTTCGGCCAAGCGATGTTGTTAGGAATACGTGCGGTAACATTGATACACCCCGCCGACGCCGCTCTTTGCATCGCCAGTTTGACCATCCCTGCGGTACTTTCAATATCTGTGAAGCCGATTGCACCCCAGAGTCCATTAAGACGCGCCGACGCTTTCTTTTGATCAACAAAAAGCAGGATAGATCCTACCACGCAGCCATGTCTTTCGTAGACAATGATATGGTGATGGGTTCTGTCACACACTTCCGCAAACTGTCGCAGTACGTAACCTTCGATCTGGCTATTGAATCTGAAAGGGAAGGGGCCCCTATAGAAATCAAGCGCATTGCTAATTATTTGCGACACCTCACCAGGATAAGCTGTTCGCCAGCGTTCAGGTTCGTCAGTACCTGCATCAACGAAACGCAGTTTTCCCAAATTCTCTAACGCATCGATAAAAGCTTTCCGCTCAGGACGCAGCATTTGCCCTAGCAGTCGCGAAATGGCATCGTATCGAGCTCTTTCTACCCGCAAAAGCTGTTTCCAGCCCCGTTCTGTCAGCTTGTACGCGGGCCAAGGGCCTTGTGGCGGTTGGCTGATCTCAATTAACCCCTTGGTCTTGAGACTTTTGATGGCGCGACTGAGCTGCCCTCTTTCAATCTGTGTAACTTTACGCAAATTTGCCTGCGTCGACGGACAACCGCGCAGTCTGTGCATTATGCGACCTTCAGCCGGCGCGTATCCATACTGGCTTGTCTCCCGCGATATGGAGTGCATGAGGCCATCGTATTGCGCAGAAAATGAGGCAATGGCAGCTACGGGATTTTCGCTGAACATCATAATTCCCTCGTGATCAATCGTGTTGCTATCAATGTTGATAAAGTCAACGATTTGATAAGCCTTTAGCCGAATAATTGTACAAGTTACGAATTTTTTGAGCGGCAATGGTATTGACCGGCTGCGCAGAAAGTAGCGGCTGACGAAAACTCAGTTTCTGATTATCATTCAAGTGCTTAATATGGTTTTGTAAAGCCGCTAGACTATTTGTATCATGCCAGTCTATACTGCTCCTCGCGCGGTCGCGCGTGCGCGCGCGAGGATTGCGACTCGTACTATAAATGGGAAAATTTTAGAGAGACGATTTTGCACCGGATTGCGCGCCGCACCAAAATCCAAAAACAACTTCATGCCAATGCTGGAGCACAATGCGGAAATGCGTGTCCAATCGCCGCGCGAAGCGGTAGTCACATCAGCGCGCTGGAAACATTTCTCTGGTAAGCTCTTCCGATCGGCACAGTGAATCCATTGCGCAAGGTCAATGATCGTGCGCTGTGGTTTGCGACTTCCTGAGCTGTTACGCACCAGGAACGGTGAACCTGGATACCGCCCAGTCTTTGCATATCTGTGACGGCATCGCGGAAACGATACAGAACCAGATCTTCCCCATGCTCTGTAAAGACACGCACATAATGCAACTCGGCATTCACCGCGATAACCCGGCCGCGCAAAGCGGGCCGAACCTTCTTCATGAAGGCTGGTTGATATGAAACTTGCGGTGCCGAAGGAATTGAAAGGGATGAAGCGTCCGGCTCGGAATGCCAGACAATTCCAAACAGCTTTCCGCCATTACTGCGGCACGCCACCAGATTTATCGTAAGCCACAGCAGTAAAGGGGCAATAGTACTGCTGGCCATCTGCCCGAGTGACAGGTGGGTCAGCGAGCTCAATCCATTCCGTTCAAAACCCCATAAACGGAATACATCGCCAAATGACAGATTGAGAAGCACACTGAAGGGGGCTGACAATCCGAATGCGACCAATAGCACAATGATCAACGGATAACCCCGACGGTGGAGCGGTGCGGCTATCGGCCGCGCTGCCAAATCGTTAAGGAGCCAGCTTGTCACCGACAGAACAGACCAGATGCAAGCCGAAGCTACGCGACGTTCCCCAATGGCTCCTGTCCAGCCAATGATAAAACCGATCGCCGCTGGCGCTACCAGCAAACGGTAAAATTCGGACCGTAGCCGTTCGATATCCGACCCTTGGCCCCCTTGAAAAGGAAAGAGCGCGTTGATCATTCGCCTTGGATAACATCGCGCACCACACATAAGCAATAGCTGCACGAATCTGTGACCGACGAGTGGATAAAATAGTCGTCCGTGCGCCAACACGACGCTTCATGCCGGTGCTTTGGTTGTTCGTGCACACTATGCTGCCGTTCGTGCAATCCCGGTAGTGCAAAGGTTCGGGGACCGTAAAGTCGGACCACAGTTAGGCAATATTGCCCATCTAATATTGCTCTTTAACTGGAGATTACCCTTGTTGACTTCGCGCCGCCAGATTCTTGCCGGATTTGCCGGACTACCGCTAGCACTTAGCGGCCACGCCCTCCGGGCTGAAACTGGCGGCGCTGTTTTCAAGTCTGCTTTGGCGAGCGAACCCCGAAAGGTTGTGATTATAGGCGCAGGCCTCGCAGGGCTGCAGGCTGCACTTTTGCTGAAACAGGCAGGGATTGATGATATCGTCGTTCTGGAGGGTAGCAAGCGGATAGGCGGTCGCGTTTTTACCGCGGACTGGCTGGAAAATGCTCCCGAATTTGGGGCCAGCCAGATCGGTCGCTCTTATGCCCGCGTTCTTGATCTGTGCAACCAGTTCAATCTGAAGCTGATCCCTGAAGACCGCAATCTGCTGACCATGGCCAGCCATATCCGCGGGCAATGGGTCAACGCAGCCGATTGGGCAAATTCGCCGGTCAACAAGATGGTCGGCGAAGAACGCAGCATTCAGCCTGCTTTGACCGGATCGCAATTGATGGGGCGCTATAATCGGCTGAAGGACCCGGTTGACTGGCTTGACCCGGCCTTTGCGGATCTGGATGTGTCGCTAGAGCAACTGCTGAAGCGGCACGGACATTCGGCAGAGGCACTGCACCTTGCCAACTTATCATCGACAGGCAATGATGCTCTCTCCGCATCCTGTCTGTCGATGATGCAGGAGCAAGCGCGTGCACGCATTGACGCACGCTTCGGCAATATAGAACTGGGCAAGGAACAACGGCCTTACGGCTTCGACAATGTTCGTAACGGCACAGGACTTGCCCTCATCAACAATATTGAGGGTGGATGCGAAAGGCTGCCCAAAGCCATGGCATCGGCCTTGGGTGACATTGTTCGAACCGGCAAGACCGTAGGGTCGATAGACATGACCGGCACCCGGGCAGTGATAAACTGCTTGGATGGAAGCAGCTTTACTGCGGACCGCGTCATATCGGCCATTCCCTTCACCAGCCTGCGCAAGATTGCGATCAATCCCCTGCCCGAAGGTGCCCAAGCGGAGGCCATTTCATATCTAGGCTACGCCCACACGACACGTGCCTTCGGTACAATAGTGGAGCCATTCTGGGACGACGGGATTGATCCCTCCTTCTATTCGGATGGTCTGGTCAAAATGTTCTGGGCCCTGCAACGCCGCAATGGCGATAGCCACCATCGTTTCATGGTCGTGATGACCGGGGCAGCGGCGAGCCGGATCGACCAGTTTGCACCGGACGAAGCACTCGCGATGATCGAGGCGGAAATTGCACGTATCCGGCCGTCGACGCGAGGCAAGCTGCGTTTCAGCGGGATTTTCGGATGGCAGAATGTGGGCCTGATAGGCGGATGCCGCCATATGTTTGCGCCCGGCCAGGTCACGCGCTTTGGCAATGCGATGATTGAACCGTTCCGGCAGCTTCATTTTGCAGGCGAACATACGCGCCGGGCCGATTTCGGCATGGAAGCCGCCCTCGAGAGCGGAGAGCGGGCAGCCATTGAGGTCATGGAAAAGGTCGCGTGACGCGGTTCGGGGAACGCGTGACGTGCTTTGCGTACAGAGGTGAATAACTTAATATCCAGGGAGGTTTATGTGAAAAAGTTTAGGGAAAATTATCGCGTCACTGCCGGTATCGGCATTTCGCTTTTGGCCATGATTTCAAGCAATGCGGCGTTTGCGCAAGACGCGGACGCTGAATCCGACGAAACCGAAATCGTGGTGACCGCGCGCAAGGTCAGCGAGAATGTTCTGGACGTACCGCTGGCAATTTCGGCCGTCACAGCGGAACAACTGGAACAGACAGGTGCGCGCAGTCTTGACGAAGTATCCCGGCTAACGCCCGGCTTTAACTTTGAACGCACAATCGGCACCCTCGCCCAGCCGACAATCCGCGGCCAGGCCCAAACCCGCATTACGAACCCGGTGCAAAATGTCGCGACCTTTTTCAACGGCGTCTATCTGCAACGCTCTTATCAGGTCGACAGCGACCTGCTCGATATCGACCGCGTTGAAATCGTAAAGGGTCCCCAGTCCGCACTTTTTGGACGCAACGCCTTTGCCGGTGCCGTCAGCATCGTTACAAAGCGCCCGGATCTGGAAGATTTCCGCGGCCAAATAGAAGCAACGATCGGCAATCATGAGCGGCGCGAACTTCGCGGATCGCTTTCGGTGCCGCTTGGCGGCATTGCAGCCGTCAGCGTTGCCGGATCAATTTCCGATTTTGATGGCACCTGGCGCAACGACAATGTCGGTTCGGCCGCACTGTCCGGCGCGACGCTCGTGACAAAAGGACGGCTGAACGGTTACAAAAATCGCTCGATCCTCGCACAGGTTGCGATTGAACCCATGGATAATGTCCGGATCGACGCTTTCTGGAGTCATCGCAAAATTTTCATCGAAAGTGCTGCAACCTACCAACTTTCCAGCACCTTTGCGATCAGCCGGGGTAACGGCATGAACTGCACACCTTTTGTTGCCCCCCTCAGCCCAGCCCGGAATGGAAATGATGCGCTGTTCTGTGGCGCTTTACCCGCCAGTCCGCCGATTGGCGCAGGCGATCCCCGACTTCCGGGTCTGCTGGTTGACCGCCGGTCTTATGGCCAGGATGGACAGTCCGATGTGGCAGGTGCAACCGTTGCCGTCGATATCACCGATGCGTTGTCGCTGACCTACCAATTTGGGTACACTGATGCCGATGCAACCAATATCGCGACGTTGTCTGCTGACCCGCTAAACGGATCGGCATTCCCGTTTTTCCTTGGCCAAGTGTTGTTTGACGCACGTGGCAATGGTTCCATTACGTCCAAGACCCACGAGCTTCGCGCCCAATATGAAACAGACAATTTCCGGTTGCTCGTCGGTGGATTTGCAGGAACTGTAGACGACTTCAGTTTTGGCGGGACTGCGTTTCTCGCGCCCAATTCAACGACAGACGTTTTCGCGAACATCACCACGCCACTTTCGGGATACGGGGCTACGCAGCGCGATGAGCGGAACCGGGCTGTCTTTGGCCTGGTTTCTTTCAACCTGGCCGAAGGCCTGCGGATCGCGGCCGAGGCACGGCAAAGTTGGGAGCGTGTTACGCAGCAAGGCGTGAATGCCGCCGGCGTACTGACCGGAACTGTTTTCCAGAGAGAGTTTAAGGCATTCACACCGCGCTTTACCGTCGATTACCAGCCCGATGACAACTGGCTGATTTATGCATCGGCCGCCCGCGGGGCAAAGGTTGGCGGTTTCAACGTCCCGACGGCAACAAATCCGCTTACCGCTGATCAGCAAATCTTCCAGCCTGAGTTCAACTGGACTTACGAATTGGGTCTGAAAGGAACCTTGCTTGACCGTGCACTAACAATTGAGGCTGCGGTCTTCCATACGGACTGGAGCAACCTGCAAGGCAACCAGTCGGTCAATCTGGGCCAACCGGCGATCGTCCGCAATTTGGCCGGCGCAAAAGTGGACGGTGTGGAATTTTCCGCCGTCATCCGACCCAGCAGTGCCTTCACCTTCAATCTTGGGGTTGCCTATGCCAATAGCCGTTTTGCCAACGGTACTGTAGACGACACCATCCCGCGCGCCCTTTGTGCGTCGCTCGCCACCTGTCCGACAACCGGTGTTTACTCGAGCAACATTTCCGGTCGCAAACTTCCGCGCGTACCGGAATTGCAAGCAAATGCGGGCGTCCAGTTTCGTCAGCCAATCGGAAGCATTTTTGGTACCGAGGTCGATCTGGTAAGCCGTCTCGACCTGTCTATCACCAGCCGTCAATATACGGATAACACGAATACGGCCTATGTGCCTTCGCGCGAACTGGTAGATGGCAATATCGGATTGAACAGCGATCCATGGTCACTTCGGTTCTGGGCCAAAAATCTGTTCGATCGCAAATATGCAGCTTATGCATTCACGACATTTGCCGGTTCTGGAGCGGGCTCAGGGGTCACATATGGTACTCTGCTTGGAGACCGCAGAACCCTAGGGGCAACAATGTCCTTCAAATTCTGAACCTGACACAAATGGACAGGCGGCCGCACAGGCACGGTCGCCTGTCCAATTCTCATTTTGTAATTCGTTAGGCGGCCGATGACCTCAACCAAAGTTGCTGTTTGGACCTCTTCACTCATCCTGATGGGTCTACCGGCATTCGCAACCGCTTTCGCCGAGCCTGCGGGACCTTCTGAAGAGCAGATCGCTCTGGTCACCGAACGGCGCGCAACATTTCCGGTCCGCACGATTGTTCAATCGGTTGATTGGTACAAGCCGCTGGAACCTGTCGCCGGTCAGCCGCGCCCTTTTCCGAAAGCACAGTCCCTGTCGCCCGCCCAGGCACAACAGCTCGACGAATTTGCCACCAAGTCAGATAGCTTCGCTCTGTTGGTCGCACGGCATGGCAAGCTGGTGTACGAATATTATGCATCCGGCTTTCAGGCCAACAGCCGTTACGACACCGCTTCCATGCACAAGGCCGTTGTCGCCCTGATGGTGGGTGTGGCCGAGAAAGACGGCTTTATCAAATCGGTCGATGACCGTCTCGACCGCTATTTGCCAGAGCTTTCGGCTGATCCGCGTGGCGCAATCACGTTGCGCCAGATGCTGGAAATGAACAGCGGCCTGAAAACGCCACCAATTAGTGACAGTTCCGCAAGCCCGTATTGGCAAACCTATTTCGGAGCCAATCTGACATGGTCAGTTGGCCAGTGGCCCTTTGAACGCCACAAACAAGATGAATTCTATTATGCCAACGCCAACACCCAATATCTGCTCTGGGCGATAGAAAGGGCGTCCGGGCAAAGATATGCAAGCTATCTCTCCGATCGACTCTGGCGACCTATCGGAGCGGGTGAGGCACGGGTTTGGCTGGACAAAGAAGGTGGAAATGTCCGCGGCTTTTGCTGTTTGCAAGCCAGTGCCCTTGATTGGATGCGTGTTGGCGAACTGGTCCGCAATGGTGGAAAATGGCGCGGCACGCCTATTGTCTCGTCAAATTGGGTCGCCCAGATGCTCGCGCCTTCAAAGGCCAATGCGAATTTCGGCTGGAACGTCTGGCGTGGTTCGCCTTACAATCCAAAGCGAACCTATGGCCCCGGAATACCGGCCATTGTCGAAGCGCGCGCGCCGTTCAAACGCGCCGACACCTATTATTTCGACGGCTCCGGCGGACAACGCGTCTATATTATTCCAAGCGAAAAAATGGTCATCGTCCGGATCGGAACTCCGAAAACCGACTGGGACGATTCCTATTTGCCAAATCTTCTGCTGACGGAAAAAAGGTGATGCGTCATATGGTTGGTATCAACACCGGCAACCCATCAGGCAGCTTCTACCGCCCCTGCCGTGACGAACTCCTCAATCTGTTCTTGCGCATAGCCTAGCATTGCGAGAATTTGCCGACTGCTCTTGCCCCACGGCTCTATCTTGTTTTCCGAATTGGGCCGTTTTCCGTTCATCGATAACGGTATTGTAGGCAATTCGGTAATTGTACCATTTTCGAGAGCCGTTCGTTCCAACCCCTTCGAGGCAACCAAATGCGGGTCGTCAAATAGCTCTTCGGGACGCCCGATGGGGGCAAACGGCAAACCGGTTCCTTCCAGCTTCGCAATGATTTCGGAACGGGTATATCGGGCAACCAGTCCGCGGATTTGCGGCATGATCCGGTCGCGAGCCAGCACGCGGTCATTATTCTTGCGCAGACTTTCATCGGCCCAAAGCGCGTCCAGTCCGAACAAGGTGCAGAATTTTTCCCATAAGGCGTCGGTGACGACGCCTATGAAAACCGGATCATCCCGGGTTTCAAACACGTCATAAATCGCCCATGCAGAAATCCGTGCCGGCATGGGTGCAGCCGCTTTTCCGGTCACGGCAAACTGGGCCATATGCTGACCGACCAGATAGACGGTGGTTTCGAATAACGAGGCAATAATCTTTTGCCCCTCACCCGTCCGATGCCGCTCTTCCAGGGCAGCCAGAATGCCGATGACTCCGAACATGCCGCCGGTAACGTCGATGACACTTGCACCTGCCCGAAGGGGTTTGCCCGGCGGGCCAGTCATATAGGCGAGACCACCCATCATCTGCGCAACTTCGTCCAATGCCGTGCGTTCTTCATACGGACCGGGAAGGAAACCTTTTTCCGAACAATAGATCAGCCGGGGGTTACTCTCCCGAAGCCGCTCATAGTCCAGCCCCAGTCGATCCAGCGCACCGGGGCGATAATTTTCTACGAGAATATCGGCACTGTCGCAAAGTTTCCGCGCGATTTCGATGCCGGCTTCGGATTTGAGGTCCAGACAGATGGATTGCTTGTTCCGGTTGTACATCGGGAAATAGCCAGCGCCCGATCCGAGCAGGCGGCGCGTCTGGTCGCCGCCAATCGGTTCCACGCGGATAACTTCGGCGCCAAGACTGGCCAGAATATGACCAACCGCCGGCCCCATCACCATATGCGTAAACTCGACAACGCGTAGCCCGGTAAGCGGCGTTGGTCCTGAGATGGTATCGGTCATGCCTTCCCTCTTGTGTCGTAATCGAGTGTGAGCCCTGCATCGGGCGTGAAACCGTAGAGCGGTTCGTCAGGAAGCGCGGCGGCAACAATCTTGCGAACCTCGAGCAGCTTTTCGAGATCGACGCCGGTGTCATATCCCATGCTGTTGAGCATGAAGACGAGGTCCTCTGTGACGATATTGCCTGACGCGCCCGGGGCGAAAGGACAACCGCCGATGCCGCCCAACGAAGCATCAAGCGTGGTAATGCCTTCTTCCAGCCCGGCAAGGGCGTTCGCCAATCCCAGGCCCCTTGTATTGTGGAGGTGGAGCGTGGTCAGTTTTTCCTCACCCACGGCAGCCTTGACCTTGCGGACCAGACGTTTGACCTGGGCCGGATCGGCATAGCCAGTCGTATCGGAAAGACTGAGTTCTCTGGCGCCAGCAGCTACGGCGGCTTCGGCTAATCGGACCACCCGGTCTTCCGGCACAGCACCTTCCATCGTGCAGCCAAAGGCCGTCGACAGTCCGACCGCAAAATGGATGCTGGCGTCGCCGGCTATGCGCGCAACTTCGGTAATCTCGGCAATCATTTCGGCATGGGTCTTGCGGACATTTTTAATGCTGTGCGTTTCGGACATGCTGAACGGAATCGACATGCCATGCACGCCTGCTTCGGCGGCACGAACGGCGCCTTTTGCATTCGGCACGAGCGCCACCACATTCAGGCCCGGCAGCGCTTTGGCATAGGCGACCAATTCAGCCGTATCGGCAAGTTGCGGCAGAAGGCTTGGCGGTACGAAACTGCCGACTTCAATTTCGCGTACGCCTGCTTCGGCCTCGGCCTTGATCCAGGCCTTCTTGGCGTCGAGCGGCATGATACGGTGCGTTGATTGCAAACCGTCGCGCGGTCCTACTTCCGAAATCAGGATTGCTGTCACGTCCGTTTCTCCAGATATACAAAGGGGCGCGCTATGCGGTCCGCAGCCAGCCAGTCAGCAATCGCTGAGCGATGTTTAAGTGTCAGATCGATCGCATCCAGACCTTCGACCAGCATTATTTTTGCTTCCGCGCCGATGTCAAAAGGATGACCGTTCGCCAACTGATGTGTCAGGTCCACATGAACCATTTGTCCGGCCATCGCGCGAATATCATCCCTGCCCAGTTGCACCGGCAGCACGCCGTTCCGGATACAGTTATTATAGAATATCGGGGCGAAGCTTTCTGCAATAATGCATAAAATCCCCCATTCTTTCAGCGCCCAGACGGCATGTTCACGGCTGGAGCCACATCCGAAATTTGCGCCGGCAAGCAAGATGCGGGCGTCGGCAAACTGCTCCTGATTCAGGACAAAGTCCGGATTGGCCGTCCGTGTGTCCGCATCCAGATAACGCCATGGCGCAAAAAGACCGTCTGCCAATCCCGATTTCCCCGTCGACTTCATTTCGCGCGAAGGAATGATGGCATCGGTATCGACATTATCGATGAAGAGCGGCGCCGCAATGGACGTAACCGATGTAAACGGGGTCATGGCGCAGCGATCCTTCCTGCAAGGGCGCTGGCTGCTACCACCTCGGGACTGGCGATATGGGTGCGAATTCCGGGACCCTGCCGTCCTTCGAAATTTCGATTGGTGGATGAGATCACCCGACTGCCGGCCGGAAAACTTTCGCCGCCTGCGTAAAAGCATAGCGAACAGCCGCTCATCCGCCATTGGAAGCCGGCATCGGTGAATATGCGGTCCAGCCCTTCAGCTTCGGCCGCGCGTTTGACCGCACTGGAACCCGGCACAACCAGCGCCAGCACACCGTCGGCAATTTTCCGGCCCCGGACGATGGCGGCGGCGCGCCTTAAATCGGACAGCCTGCTATTTGTGCAACTGCCGATGAAGGCGACATTGATGGGCGTATCTGCGATCATTTGACCGGGCTCAAGTCCCATATAGTTGAGGGCTTTTTGGTCCGCATCGACGGGGACCGATGCGTTGACAGCAATGGTCTGTCCGGGCGAGGTGCCCCAACTGACCATCGGCGAAATTTCTGTGGCATCAATCCGGATTTCGCTATCGAAACGGGCGCTGACATCGCTGAACAAGTCAGTCCAGTCCGGCAATGGATCGGGTGCGAAGCGACGTCCGGCCAGATATTCGAATGTGACTTTGTCGGGCGCAATAATGCCACTAAAGGCAGCAAATTCGGTCGCCATATTGCACAGCGTCATTCGGGCTTCCATGTCGAGTGCGCGGACCGCATCGCCTGCAAATTCGATGATATGGCCGGCCCCGCCGCCGGCGCCATAGCGTGCCAACAGGGTAAGGATCATGTCCTTTGCGGTGACCCCGGGCTGCAATTGTCCGGCATAGCTAACGCGCATCGTTTTTGGCTTGGACACGCGCAACGTACCCGTGGCCATTGCATGTTCGGCCTCGCTGGAACCGATGCCCCATGCCAGCGCGCCAAATGCGCCTTGGGTACAGGTGTGGCTGTCGGGCGCGATCAGTGTCAATCCTGGCAGGACGATGCCGAGATCCGGCGAGATGACATGTGTGATGCCCTGATCAGGATCGTTAACATCGAAAAGCGTGATACCCGCCTCGCGGCATGCGGATCTGGTTTCAGTAATGAAAGCCTCGCCACCCTTCATCAAAGTGCCGTCGCCGCGTCCCGGACGGGTGTCGACGATATGGTCCATGACCGCAAATACGCGCGCCGGATCAACCAGCTTTCGCCCAGCCTCCGCCATTGATTTCAGCGCTGCGGCACCGGTACGCTCGTGTAGGAATATCCGGTCGATCGCAATGAGTGCGCTGCCGCCCCCTAAGTCAATGATGACATGGCTGTCCCAAATCTTGTCGAAGAGCGTCTGCGTCATGGGCTCAAATCATCCGTTCCGACAGACGGGCAATATGCAGCGCTTTGGCCGCGCTCGAACGGATCAGCGCCAGATGCTCTCGGGCCAATTTGTCGGCGGCCATCGCCGCGGTGTCGATGGAGACCGCATTATCCCGTGCGGTCGCATACCAGGGTTCAAAAACATGAGCCGCGCGGACAATTGCCCATGCCTTCACAAGATGGCCACCGAACCGGTCTGGATTCAAATCGGGATAGAGCAAGTCCGGCTCGCCTTTCGGAAGCGGTTCGCTCTCGACATTCTCCACATTGAAGTGCGCGCAAACAACCGAAATGACCCTTTGCCATGCGTCGTAATCGACAGGTGGCTCCCCTCCCCAGGGGTCGGAGAGGCCGTGACCCGGCAAATCGATTTTCAACCGGCCGGATGCGGACAGCACGTCAAAGCTGCGGCCGGGGGCATGGAGGTGCAGAGTTTTCCCGGCACCTTGCCAATGGATCAACCCGTCAAAACCGCCTGCGGACACATGCAGAAAGCCGGCATCTTCATCGGTCGCGGGTGTAAAAGCCGGTGCGGGATGCTTTTCCAGAAAGTCCGCATTTGCGGCAAAATGGGAAGGCGGGTCGGATTGTTCCTGCGTCGTCCAGCCCGATGGCAAGGCCGGGAAACGCTTCATATGCGCGGTCATCGGATCGCCATGATAACTCGACAAAAACGCCGGCGGCACCGAAGCAGTTGCGGCTGGAACATCAAAGCCGGCCGTCAACGCCGCGCGATATCCGTCGCGATATGAATCGCCGGACGCCAGCAAATCCATGACCATATTCTGGAGGGCCATGGGATCGGCGTGCGGGTTTGGCAAACGGCGGCTATTCTCCGGTTTGAACCATGGAAAATACCAGCTCTGCTCCAGCATCCGGTTCCATGCCCAGACCAGATGCTCTCCAAATTCTTTAGGGGCGAAGGGTGGCAAATAATCTTCGCCGACATCGGCCAGTTCATCCTCGCGGAAACAGGGATAGCCCCCAACGCCCAGGGCCACGAATTTTTCCGGATAACGCCGCAAAGCGTTCATCAGGAAGATGCCCCCGGAATGAAAGCCATAAGCTGCAATGCCCCGAAAGCCTGCCGCGTCGGCAAATGCAATGATCGCATCGGCATAGTCGGCCGTGGACGGTCTTTCGACAGGCAAAGGATCGGATTGTCCGAAGCCCGGAGAATCCGGCGCTATGCAGGTGAAACGCTCGCCCCACTGGCGCATGACCGTTTCATATTCGGCGGATGATCGGGGACTTTGATGAATCAGCAGCACAGGCGGACCATCCCCGCATTTGCGATAATGCACGCGCCTTTTGCTTTCCGCGTTTTTTATGGTCAGATAGTGGCGCGTAATCTTCATAGCGGTAAAGTTGTCCGGACAAATTTCACTCGACAAGCCAATAGTGCGCCTTAAATGTAAGCGCAAGCAAGGGAGTTTTCATAGATGATGCTTTTAGGGACAAGGATGGTCTGTGACGGAAAGACCGCCAGGCAGATATTTGACGAAGTAATGGCAAATCCGGCCCGGAAGAAATTCGGTTTCGGCGAAAAGATTGCCATTGTGAATGTCGATTTCCAGCAAGCCTATACCGCGCTCGACCGTTTCGCGACATCCTATGAAACCGACCCGCGCCAGATCGAATATGCCAATAGCATTTCCCGCCTTGCGCGCGCCAAGGGGATGCCCGTCGTGTGGACTCGCGTGGCCTATATGGAGAATGCCGATGATGCCGGCATCTGGGGCACCCGCACCAACACCCCGGACAGCCTACAAAATATAAAATATGGCTCGGATCGCCATGCTTATGACCCGCGCTGCGAAATTGACGCCAATGATCTGCAGTATACAAAGCGCATGCCCTCGGCCTTTTTCGAGACGCAGCTTGCCAGCTTTCTTGTCTGGCACAAGGTTGATACCGTCGTTGTCACCGGCGGCAGCACATCAGGCTGTGTACGGGCGACCGCCGTGGACTCGCTCAGCCACGGGTACCGTACCATTGTCCCCATCGAAACCTGCGCCGACAAGCATGAAAGCTATCATTTTGCCAATCTGACCGACCTCCAGCTGAAATATGCGGATGTCGAGCCGGTGCAAACCGTCATCGACTGGCTGGAGGCGCGCTGATGCAGGAAGGCGCTTGCGATCCGGGGCTTTATGATTTCCAACCCTATCGGGGCCGCGCCCCGATCCAGTGGCCGGGGGACAAGAAAGTCGCCGTTTGGGTCGCCCCGAATCTCGAATATTATGAAATTGATCCACCCGCCCATCCCAAGCGCAAGGCCTGGACAAAGCCTCACCCCGATGTCGTCGGCTTTGCCCATCGCGACCATAGCAACCGCGTCTCTCACTGGCGTATGGCAGACGTAATGTCCAAGCACGGCTTTCCGGGATCGGTCAGTCTTTCCGTCGCGCTTTGCCAGCATCATCCGGAAATTGTGGCGGATGCACAGGCGCGCGGGTGGGAGTTTTTCAGCCACGGCATCTATAACACCCGATATGCCTATGAAATGGACGAGGGCCAGGAACGCGCCATCATCGAAGACTCAATCCGGACAGTGCGCGAGGCAACCGGACAAACGATCCGCGGCTGGCTGGCCCCGGCATTGACCCACACACCGCGTACTTTGGACCTGATCGCGGAATATGGGCTGGATTACACATGCGACCTCTATCATGACGACCAGCCGCAATGGGTGAAGGTGAAGCAGGGCGAGCTTGTCTCGATTCCCTATAGCCTGGAGGTCAACGACCATTATGGCTTCTTCGTCTATAATATGTCGGGCCGGGAATATGCCGACACGCTTATCCGTCAATATGAACGTCTGGCGGCCGAAGGCGGGACGGTCATGTGCATACCGCTTCATGCCTATCTGATCGGACAACCACACCGCATCGGACCGTTCGAAGAAGCTTTGCGGCACATCGCCGAAGACGGCCGCGCATGGATTGCCCGATCAGGCGAAATAGTCGACGCATGGAGGGCACAACAATGAGCCTTGATCCTTCCTATCTTGACTACCCCAAGCGGCAATATGGTTACGATCATGATCTTTATGGCTGGTCGGCGCTGCACGAACGCTCCCCCATTTACTGGCCGGACGGCAAATCGGTGGCGGTCTTCCTGTGCGTCAGCCTCGAATGGTTTCCGATTACCCCAAGCGACACACCTTTTCGGGCGCCGGGGCACATGCAAACAGCCTATCCCGATTATCGCCATTACACCGCACGCGACTATGGCTCACGCGTTGGAGTTTACCGGCTGCTTGATGCCTTCGCCAAGGCAGGGATCAAGGCAAGCTTTGCGACCAATAGCACCATCGCCGAACGCTACCCTGCGCTGGTTTCGGACATTGTCCGCGAAGGGCATGAGATTATCGCGCATTCCACAGACATGAACGGCACAATTGCGTCCGGCATGCCGGTTGAAGAGGAAAGGACGCTTATTACCACCACGCTCGATACTCTTGAACGGGCGACCGGCGCAAGGCCTTCTGGCTGGCTATCGATCGCGCGGTCGCAAAGCTGGTCCACGGTGGACCTGCTCAAGGAAGCAGGCACCCGTTATTGCTGCGACTGGGTGAATGACGAATTGCCTTACCGATTTCGAAACGGCCTCATAAACCTGCCGCTGAATCATGAGCTTAGCGACCGGCAAATCATCACAGTTCAGCAGCAGTCGGTCGACAGCTACGTCCAGTCAATGGGTGACGCCTTTAGCTGGCTGGCAGGAGAAGCAGAACGGTTTGGCGGGCGTATGCTGCCGCTGCATATCACCCCATATATCATGGCGCTCCCCTACCGGATCGATGCTTTTGAACGATTGCTTGTGGATCTTTCGAACCGTCCTCAATCCTGGTTTGCGAAGGGTAATGCGATTGTCAACGCGTGGGAACAGCAGTCATGAAAAAGGCCTTTTTGCTTGCTATGATTTTCCTGCTGGGCAGTTGTGTCGTTATAAACGAGCCTGCGCGTGTCACGGCAGCATCACCGGGAGTAAAGACGTCCAACGGCGATCTGCCCACGGATATACGCCGTGTAACGATGATTGTGCGCGATATGGAGAACAGCCTGAAACTCTATCGCGATGTCATGGGCCTTGAGGTCAATTATGACGCGGTACTTCCCATGTCCGGCGTTGCACTTCCGGCGGGCGAACCCGGTGCGAAGGCGCGACTGGTGCTCTTAAACGGGAATGATCCTTTCATTGGCTGGATTGGCTTGATGGAATGGGTCGATCCGCGTCTGCCCGACCCGGGGCCCTATCCGGTGCGGATGGGCATCGGAGGGCATGTCATTGTCACACATACGGCCGATGTGGACCGTCGCTGCGCCGAGGCGGCACTTGTTCCCGGTGTTACGGTCACGAGCCCGCCACGCGATCAAATCTACCCCGGACGCAATGGTGCGCCGCCGATCCGCGTCCGGGGATGCAATTTCTTCGATCCAGACGGAACGCTGATCGAACTGAACCAGATGCAGAAATGAGCAACCGTTCCGCCTTGCGGCAGGTCATGCCTGCGATGTTCGCCCATGAAGGTCATTGGGACGGATTTTACCGGCATTTCAGTGCCGATGGCGATCTGCTGGATCAGCACCGCACCACAACCTGGTGTGAACTGCCGGACAGCGGCCCATGGAGTTATATCCAGCACAACAAGCTTTTCTGGGAGGACGGACGTACCGCAGAATATGAATTCGGTGGTGCTTTGGTCGGTGATCGTCTTGTTTGGGATACGGACAGATTTTCAGGAACTGGCTGGCAAAGCCACGAAAACACGATACTTCTGATGCTTGATCGCAAGGATGTGCCGGACAGCTATTATATCGAACTGATCACTCTCGCGCCGGACGGACAAAGCCGTGCACGAACCTGGCAATGGTTCCTGCAGGGCAAAGCATGGAAGCGGACATTATGCGATGAATGGCGCACCGGATAAAATCGAGGCGCCTTAGGGTCAGGACCCTTGTTATCGACGCAGTTCGACCAACTCATACCAGGTCATCATATATCCGCCGACACCGCCTTTCAGAAATATGCAATCCGCATCGTCGGTGATCCACAGATCATAAGGCGGGTGTTCCCCCGCCATTCCACTGTCGCCCGGATCGACAAACTGGAAATGCCGCGCTGCAAATGTGCCCGCTTTCACGGTCACTTCTTCCTGGCCAAGATAGATGCCGTCAATTTTGACATGGGCAATCATGGGCGGGGTTGCGCCGCGATGGTCGGGCGATGGCAGATAGCAGTTGAACTTGTGTCTTTGCCCGACATGGGTCCAGTTGTGCGATCCCAGCATATATCCGTCCGACACAATGGGATGCGTTCCAAACCCGTCGAGCGGCAATTCGGCAATTACCTGCTGTGACAACCGGCCGATCGAGGGGCCGTAACTTTCGCATTCGATGGTCTTGCCGTCAAAACGCATCCAGCCCGTACCCATGAACGCATCGCCTACGGTCAGACGGACATGCAGGTCCATCGGCTGACCATGTTCGTCGATCGAATAGATGATGTCGCGCATGACGGTCGGTTCCGGCTCGTCAATTTCGCAATGGGCGCGCATGGTCACCTTGCCGTCGCTATGGTGGGTGAACATGAATGTTTCATATCCGCGCACCTCATCCAGACGCTCCGGCTTCTTCGACGTATAAACTAACCGACCTTCGACCACCCGATGTTTCATGGTTCGTCTCCTTTGACTTCTTCCTTATCGTGCATTTTTAGCTTGCCAAGCGAAAGTTGTCCGGACAAATTCCGGAAAATTGTCGGAGGAATATATGACGTTTGCAGAATTGGATGTTCTCCGCTGGGTACATATCCTGGCTATGGTCTATTGGCTGGGGGGTGAATGGGGCGTTTTCCAGACCAGCTATAATGTAACAAACTCGGCACTGAGCCTGGAAGAACGTAAACGGCATATGGAAACAGCCTACCGTATCGACATTCTGGCCCGGACCGGGATCGTGCTGCTTTTCCCGCTGGGATTGCACATGGGAAAAATCTACGGCTTTGTTCCCTTTCTGGAAAGCGGCGGCGCTTTGACGGCGATGTGGGTATTTTTCATCGTCTGGCTGGGCATGACCTGGGCGGCGTTTATCAAACGCGAAACAGATATCGGGATCAAGATCACGCGAACCGAGGAATTACTGCGCTATCCATTGATCGCTGGCATCGTCATCTTGTCGGTTATGGCGTTCCTCGGCAACGGTCCTATTTTGTCGACAGAAGGTACATTCTGGTACCCCACCAAAATGATCCTCTATGCCTTCGCGCTTTGCATTGGATTGTTCCTGCGTTTCGTTATGCGCCAATGGACGGTTTATTTCCGTGAACTGGCGGCCGGTCCCAATGCGTCGATACAGGCCAAGCTCGACAAGGAAATCGCCCAGGCACGGATTGCGGCCTATATCTACTGGATCACCATTTCGGGCATCTGCTTTTTGGGCGCTACCAAACCATTTTAATGCGGAGCGGGGGACGCCACCCCGCTACTGTGGGAATCAAAAAAGGGGGACGGCAACCATGGTGCCGTCCCCCTTTTGATTCCAGAGATAGAACCTGCGCTTAGCCGGCTTCCATTTCCTTGACGACATCTTCAATGGGCGGCTCGATTTCCGATAAAGCCTGCATATCCTGCTGAACACCACGCATCACACGGGCAAGATATTCGCGTACGATAAGGTTACGGTCGCGACCCGTTTCCAGATCCGGTACATAGGATTCTATATCGGCGCGGCTGATGGTGCCTTTGGCATCCAGCAACCGCTCCACGGTATCCAGCCGTTCTCGTATGACCGAAACCTCGCCGACCAGAGCCATCAGCATGGAGAGCAGACGGTCATCTTCAGGAGCGAGAAATTGTGGTCGCTTGCCCTTGGCCTTTAACCCCGAACGCGCAATCCAATCTATATCGTCGTTCATTGCGCAGCCTCCGGTTTCCATGCGCCATAGGCGTTCCAGATGGCGGCACGGCCATAATCTTCTGTGGCTCCCTCTGGCGAAGGCGGGAAAATATTCTCATCCACCACGGCCTTCACGCCAACAACAAATTGTCCTTCCCGCGGCAGACCGTGGTCCGCCATAATTTGCTTCAGGTCCAATGCATGCATCGCCGACCAGAAGGGCTCGTTATTGTTGAACGCATCCCAGTCGCGCATGAACTGCTCGAACAAAGGCATTTCATCCGAATATTGGGGTTGCTCGATGTGGAACATCAACCCGCCCCGTTTCAGGACGCGTGCTCCTTCGCCAATGATCTTTGGCAATGCCTTGTTCGAAAGCTCGTGCAGGAACATGGTCGTTTGCACCCAATCAAAACTCTCGTCGGCAAATTCGGCCATTTCTTCGGCGTTCATTTGTTTGAACGTGATGTTCTTGACGCCCAGAGCCTGCGCCCGGGCATGGCCATAACGCAAACTCGGTGCTGCCGTATCGATGGCTATGACCTCGGCATCCGGAAAGGCTTGCGCAATGGGCACGGCATTGTGGCCAACCGTCGCCCCGATATCCAGAATCCGCTTCGGGTTCCAGTCAGGCCGCTCCTTCTTGATCCATGCGGCGACCGCCTGCCCTCCCCCGTCGTTAAGCGCGCCTAGGGCGCCACCCGTTGTGGCAAACAGGCCGCAATCATAATTGGCACCTGCCGACACATCGCCGGGGCGTTCCTCACCATGGTAGCTGCCGGGCATGCAGTGGATATCAACCGCCGCCTGGTAACGCGGCACTTCGACTGCGGGATCAAGCTGCAGGGTTGCGCGGCCTTCATTATACTGACGCGCCATGGAATCGAGTTCATCCAGCTGACGCAGCACGACGGCACGGCCATTTTGCTGCCGCATCTCCATCGAATTGCGCTTCATCGCCGACCAGAAGCGGTGCCAACTGTCTCTGTTCATGGCATGACGGATTTCGTGCCGGTCCACAGGTTCGCGCCCATGCTCCGCCTTGAACGCCGGCAGAACCCTGCGTTCATAGGCAAGTCTGTTTCCGGCCCCCAAATCACCCGAAAGATAGCGGTTGAGATTTGCCAGAAAATTGAACCGTGCCGCCTCGTCATGATTGGGCTTCGGGAACATCTCATGCTGTGTGACCGCGGTATAGGGCGGCGGGACGTCCATCTTGCTCATATCAATCCATCCTTTGCCAGACGCGCAATTGTCGCCTCACTGATTTGTTTAAAATGATCACGGTCGGGTATCTTAATGCCACCGTCCTCGATCAAACTGTTCGACTGGTGGTGAGTATCGGCGGCGTAGACGGCGCTGAACAATGCGTTGCGCTGCCGGCTCAGCATATTGGTCATCCCCGGTTTGCGGCGTGCAGCGCGGAGCGCGCCGAGATCAATATCCGCGAAAGCCGTGAATGTTTCGCCGCTATTCGATTCCGCCAGCACTTTACCCTTCCAATCGACAATCATCGAATTACCGTCCGCCGAAGCTTCGGGCAGTGACGTATTTACTATGCCTGCCGTGTTCGCCGATATGACATAGGTCAAATTTTCGAAGGCCCGTGCCTGTTTTGCGATCATCTTTGGCGTTCTTTGCGGCGATCCGATCTCGGATGTGCTGTGCAGAAAAATCTCGGCACCGCGCAAAGCATGCGCCCGCGCAATTTCAGGGTAGAGGATTTCTTCAGAAGCAATCGCGGCGAGATTGCCTATCTCGGTTCTGGCAACGGGAAACACGCCGTCTATTCCGTAAATGTCGAGATATTTCGACCACACGTCATGCGGCGTTGGGGCGAACATTGAGTTCAGCCGCCGATACCGCAATATGACGTTGCCGTTCGGACCGATCACGAAACAGGTCTGGAAATAGAGCGTCGGGAAATGGGGATCGGTTTCATAGGCATTGCCCGCCAGGAACAATCCCTGGTCTTGGGCAATTTTGCCCATCGCTTCATATTCGGGACCATCGATTTCGAGCGCGGCACGATCGGCAAAATCGGGGATCGATATCCGGCCGGGATAGCTGGTCAGGACATATTCCGGCAAAACGGCAAGCCGGACGGGACTGCCGCCAAATTGCTCGATAAACACAGAGGCCGCGCGGATTTTGGGGCCGATCGATGCGATTGTCTCCATCATCATGGCGCGTGCCGCCGCGCGATCCGGCGCCTGCTCTACCGAACGCGCCGAAAGCTGCATTGCGACGGCGGCATAAGTCGGGGGGGTGTTCACACCATCTGCTCTCCGTATCTGCGCAACGACAGCATCACTATAATCCCAGTGCCCCGGGGTTCATCCGGTTTTCCGGGTCAAGCTGACGCTTCAGTCCACTGAGAAGGGCACGTGCCGCAGGGTCCAGGCTATCCATATAGCGATAGGTTCGTGCAATCTGGAAATGCCCTGCCCCATGTTCAAAGAAGAGGTCGACCAAGCCCTTTTTCAGCTTCCACATCAAGGCATGTGCAGCAGCGTTGTTCTCGCCCGGCGGCAGCTTGGACAAATGCGCGTCTTCCACCAGATGCTCTATCCAGGGGTTGCGTGCATCCGGCCAGTAGATGCACGGTTCGATGATGGCGCCCGCGCCGCCGACGGCAGAGAACAGGGTTCCTGTATGGACACCCAAGGCATCCATTTCTTCGCGGTGCTTATCGAAAAAGGCTTCAATGGCGTCGTAACATTCGACGGCACGGCTATGCGGTAACAGCCCGTGCACCGGTGCCCAGCGTTCGCCTTGCGGACCCAGCACGGAATTGGGCGCAACAAAGGGATTGGCGCGGACAATTTTCGGAATGGTATTGTCGGTCTCTGTTCCGCCATTTGCTTTTGCGATAGCACAGGCCTCGACCAGATCGGCGTCCGCCGATGGCTGATTGCGCCCCTCTGTCAGGATATGGAGCGAGAATTTGGCATCGCTGAGAAAGCTGCGTCCGGCCGCCACGACCTTGACGCCTTCTTTCAACGCCTTGAAAACCGACCCCTGGGCTTTCATCATACCCACCAGTTGCTTGGCATCGGTTGCAAGGCTGTCGCGTTTCATCCGGATCGCATTCAGCTTGGGATCAAAGCCGAAGCATTCTGTCGCCACGCCGGCACGCTCAATGGTGGCAAGCGCGGTCATGACTTCGGCATGGGTTTCGAAGAGAAAACTGGCATAGCCATGGGCCTTTGCCTCGGGGACAAGGCGGAGCGTTATTTCCGCCTTGATACCCAGAGCCCCGGTATCCCCACAGAAAAGTCCGGTCAGATCGGGGCCATAGGATCGAGCAAATTTGGCACCTGTATTGAGGATGGTCCCGTCAGCCAGCACCACATCCATCGAGACGCAGCTGTTGACGCCCATGCCATAGCGCGTTGAACCCCAGAAAATGCAATTCTGGCTCATCCCGCCACCCACGGTTGCGTAGAGTCCGGAAAGTGTGCCCCACATGGGCGTCCGCAAACCCAATGGCTTCAGCGCCTCATATAGTTTTGCCCAGGTACAGCCAGCTTCAACCGTCACCGTCATGTCGGCTTCGCTTATCGCGACGATACGGTCCATCGCCGCAAGATCGAAAAGGACGGCGTTCGGGTGCGGGCTGGTAATGCCACCTGTGTAGCTCATCCCTCCACCACGCGGAATCGCCACCATGCCCGACGCAGCGACGGCGGCCATTGCGCGCGCAAGTTCCTGTTTGTTGTGCGGGCGCACGACCGCCAGCGGCTCGGCGCCGCGTTCGAAGACATCATGCGCATAAAAATCGAGCGAGGCGGAATCGGTAAGCGTCTCGACACCACAGCCCAGCAGCGGTGCCAGATTGTTATGACCCAGAGTCGCAATTGATGCCATGATCAGGATCCTTTCTTGTCCGGATATGGTCCGAGCGCCAGCAGCAGTGCTCCACCCAACACAAAGAGAATCGAAGCTGCCAGCAATGCCGGATCATAGCTGCCCGATTGTACCTTTATCGTGCCGTAAATCACGGGTGAAATTGCCGACATCAGACCAAAGGGCATATAGAGCATCCCGTAAATGCGCCCGAAATGGGCCATGCCGAAATAGCGGGCCGCCAGAAATGCGATCAGGTCGCTTTCCGCCCCTGCCGCAAAACCGAGAAAGAATGCCGCCAGATTGATCATCATCAAATCACTGTCGGTACCCGTCAGCAAATAGCAGGCGATGGCTGGCAAACACAGGACCGGAAAGGCCACCAAAGGCCCCCAAAAACGGTCGAGCATGAAGCCGACACCGATACGACCGACCAGCAGTCCGATACCGACGATGCCCATGATGCCGGCCGCAGCGTTGCGGTCGATCCCATGGTCGGCGACAATGCTGGGCATATGGATATGGGCCCCGCCATATGCCAGTGCGATGAGGAAAATCGAAAACCAGAGAAACCAGAACTGACGGGTACGCACCGCCTCACCAAAGGTCATACCGGCCAGGGTTCCGCTGGCTGTATTCAGTTCGGCGGGCCGTTCATGGGGAGCAGGCTCCCTGAAAAACAGCAGGGTGAAGGGCAGCGCCACGAGCAATGGCAGCAAGGCCACAATCGGAAACATCTCGCGCCAGCCAAATGAGTCGATTGCACCCACGGCAATCCTTGGAACGATCAAGGCGGCGGCACTGGTGCCCACAAGCATGATCCCCAGCGCAAGACCCCGCTGGCGCACAAACCACAAACTCAGTCCGCGGCTCCATGTGACCGGGGTCGACCCGATGCCGACAAGGCCCACGAGGAACCAGAGGAAATAGAATCCGGCGAGTACCGGCGGCGTCAAGTATAGGGATGAGAATGCGAGGACAAAACCGACCAGCGACCAGATTGCAACCTTTCGCACGCCAAACCGGTCGGCAAACCATCCGAAAACCGGTGCCAGAAGCGAAGCCGTAATTCCGAAAATGGTAATTCCGACGCTGACCTGCTGAACATTCCAGCCAAATTCAGCCTCAAGCGGTTTAAACAAAAAACCCAATACATTGAAGGGCAGCGGGGACGCGCCGCACATCGTGCCCAAGAAACCCGCAAGCAGTACTTTCCAGCCTAAGCGGAATTCCGAACGTTGTTCCTGCAAAACGCATCCCCTTGCAAATCGGACTTTACGCTAGCGCAATCTTGTAGCGGCGCAAAGGATGAGGGCGAGTCCGGTACAAACTCGCCCTGGTTGGTATGTGGTCAGAAGTTATAACGTGCCCGGATCATCCATTCCATTGGACGGTTCAGATAGGAATAGTTGGACAGAGCATTCTGGACGAATGACTCGTTGAAGCAGTTTGAACATTCGACCGAAAAGGACATCGCATCCTCCGGTGCTTTCAGCGTCAGGCCGGCATTCACCAGCCAGTGCGCCGCGCTATAAGAGCCAGCGATGAAGTCACCCGAAGTCAAATTGGCCGGGAAGGTTCCGTTGGTTCCCGTAACGCTTCCGGTACGTATGGTGACATTGCTGGTTCCGACTTCACTTTCCGAAGCATAGCTCGCGTTGACAGACGGTGTCAGCGACCAACCACTTGCCCCCAGATCCAACTTGTAGCTGGCTCCCAAGGCGAAGGTCCAGTCGGGCGTACGCACGGGTTCGGCGATGGAGCCATCCGGCGCAACTATGCCCGCACCGCAGTTTGTGGTGCTCGGACCACCGGCGATGCGACCGGCCGCAAGTTCGGCCAGGCAAAGTGCCTGCTGGGCGGCGACGCTACGAACGCCAAAGGCATCGACCGCCGGTGCATTGCGGTCAATCTTATATTTGTCGTCCTGATAACCACCGTTCAGGAACAGCCGCAGATTGTCGACCGGTTCCCAGGTAAGCTCCAGTTCGGCTCCCTTATTTTCATAGTCGGCAAAATTGCGGGTGATGAATGCGAGGCTGCCATTTGCGCGAATAAAGGCGGACGGCGTCTGAAGATCCGTTGTATCCTGATAAAATAGCGTCAGGTTTGCACGGACCTTGCGATCAAACAGGTCGGACTTGATCCCTGCCTCATAACTCCAGACCTTTTCCGGACCGAAAGGAAGCAGCTCATTCGTGGCCGTTCCGCGCGCATTCCAGCCACCCGATTTGAATCCGCGTGTCGCTGATACGAACAGCAGCATATCATCGCTGGGCTTGTAGTTGAGCGCGAATCGCGGCGTCCAAAGCTTTGTCCGCTGTGTCTCGGGAATCGTGACCGCTGCAGGCACGATGGGGGGATTGATGACCAGATTGATGTTGTTGAGGCAGGTCGCCTCAATACTACCATCGTTACAGGACGGGCGGTTGTCGGCAATGTTGAACGTCTTTTCTTCGTCCGTATAACGGATACCGGCGGTCAGCTTAAGCTGGTCGCTGATATTGTAGTCCAGTTGCAGATAACCGGCCCAGGCTTCGGTTTTATTCCGGATAGTGCGGTCGGCCAGCAACAAGGCTGCAGCAGGCGAGAGCGAAAATATATCCGCAAAATCGGTCGTATTGCGTTCGTTGATATAGAAGATGCCGCCAACATAATCGAGCGCACCGCTGCCGACGGAGCCCGACAGTTTCAGTTCCTGGGTAAACTGACGATGGCTGCCATCGTTCAGAATAACAAAACCGCCACGGGTATAACCACGTACCGCCGGGAACGGGGTCGAGATGCTCGGACCACCGCGGCCGTCGAAAAAGTCGACCGCGAATTTCTGGGTCAGGTCGACTACACCGGTAATGAAATTGAGTGACGTATTTTCACCCAGTTCCAAGCCGAGGTTCGACGTGGCGATGGTGGTTTCGGTCCTGTTGCCATGGCCGAAATTTCCCTTGGGACCTTTGATGACCAGCGGCGCATAAGGGGACGGATTGACCGTCTTCGCATCTGCCAGACCGGTCGTTGCAAACCGGCCTTTGCAGTCGGTGGGGTTTAACGGATTGCATTCAAAGTTCAGGATATTTTCGGCATTGCTTACAATATAGGCGGCAGAACCGCGCCATGTCAGCTTGCTATCCCCGCCGATCTTGAATCCAAGGCGGAAACCGCCGCCATCATCGTCGTTGATATCCTGCCCGCGCATGACATTCCGGACATAGCCATCGTCATTCTGCAAGAATCCGCTAATCTTTACGAGGAAGCTGTCCGCTATCGGCAAGTCGATGGACGCGCGAACCAGCCGCCGGTCGTACCGGCCATAACCAATTTCGGCAAACCCGCCCACTTCGGTCCCGGGATCGCGCATGATGACGCTTATGGCACCACCTGTGGTGTTGCGGCCGAATAAGGTTCCTTGCGGCCCACGCAACACTTCCACCCGTTCGACATCAAAGAAGGACAGGTTATTGGCATTCTGCCGCGACAGATAAATGTCATCGACATAGGTTCCGACAGCAGGATCAAATGTCGCAATCGATTCGGTATTCCCCAAACCGCGCAGATAATAGCCGTTTGCGGACCCAAGGCCTGTGTTGTTCATCGCAAACAGGTTCGGCACATATTGCGTCAGTTCCAGCGTGTTGCTGATCCCCTGCGCTTCCAATTGTTCCGAAGAAAATGCCGTGATGGCAATCGGCACATCCTGCACGCTTTCGCTGCGGCGCTGTGCGGTAACGATGATTTCGTCGATACCGGACTGTTCTTCCGCTTCGCTGGTCTGGGCGAAGGCCGGGGTAGCCGACATGACAACCGCGATGGCTGTGGACGCAAATATAGAACGACGAATCATGCTTGTATCTCCTCCAGAACAAAGATTGGCTTGTTCATCCCTGCAATTTATAATTTGTCCGGACAACTTTGATGGAATAAAGCTTTCTGTCAAGAGGTGGATGGGAGATTTAAAATGACGCTCTTGGATTATGCTTACCCGACACTGATTTTTGCGCACCTGTTGCTCTTCGTCTTATGGCTGGGGGCCGATGTCGGCGTTTTCATCCTTGGCCAGCACTTTCGGAAGCGAAACATTTATTCTCTCGACCAGCGGATAGTTTTGTTAAAGTTGCTCGTTCTCGTGGACCTCGTACCGCGCACTGCCTGGGCACTTATGGTCCCGATATCGCTCTCGCTTTCCTATGCCGGTGGCTGGTGGGACTTGCCAATTTTGATAGTGATTTTTGCCTGGGTGATTGCCGCCATCTGGTTGTGGCTGATCTTTGACGCGCACGCGCATGACATGACTCCGAGAGCAAGCCTAAACAGAAAATGGGAGGGTTGGCTGCGCTATTTTCTGTGCGCCGGATATCTGTTTCTTGGGCTTGAATCCTTGCTTACAGCGCATCCGATCGCTGTCGGGTGGCTGGCCGCAAAGGCATTGATGTTCGGTCTGATCTTCGCCGCCGCCATCATGATTGATGTCGCCTTCAAACCGGTCGGGGGACAATTGGCTACCTTGCTGGCCGAAGGCTCAAACGACCAGACAGAACTGCCTTTGCTGAAGACAATGAACCGAACAAGGATCTGGGTTTGGTGTGTTTATCTGTTGCTGTTGGCCACTGCGTGGCTAGGCGTCGTTAAGCCATCGTGATTCAAAAACCGCTTGACTAAAGTTGTCCGGACAAATTTAGGGAAGACATGATTTCGTTTCAATCCATGCTGTTCGTCCCGGGCAACCGACCCGAACGTTTTGCCAAAGCTCTGGCAAGCGGTGCTGATTGTGTATGCATAGACCTTGAGGATGCGGTTCCGGCGGCAGAAAAGGAAAGCGCGCGCAATGCCGCTCTGGCGGCTTCGGCGGATAGTCCGCGTTTTGCCATTCGCATAAACGCCTTGTCGACACGGGCCGGACTGGCCGACATACTGGCGCTTGCCGAAGGTGCCCAGCGTCCCGGACTGCTGTTCATACCCATGGTTGAGTCGCCGGCCGAAATCGCCATTGCCCGATCTGCGTTGGCGGACACATCCGTACATTTTGTACCGCTTATCGAAACAGTGGCCGGATTGGAAAATGCTGGAGCCATCGCGGCCGAGCCGGGCGTTGTTGCTCTCATGCTGGGGGGCGGTGATCTGTCGGCGCAACTGGGCGTATCGTTGAGCTGGGAACCCCTGTTTCTTGCCCGCAGCCGGCTGGTGATGGCGGCAGCGTGTGCCGGCAAACAGGTTGTCGACGTCCCCTTTATCCATATGGACGACGAAGCTGGTCTGATTGCCGAATCGCAGCGGGCAAAGGCGCTCGGGTTTCATGCCAAGGCTGCGATCCATCCTGCCCAGATCGGGCCGATCCATTCGGTGTTCCGTCCCACGGCAGAAGAAATTGCCGAAGCCGAAGAGGCCGAGGCTGCTTTCGCCGCCGCCAATGGCGCAGCGGTGCGATTCAAAGGAAAGATGCTGGAGACCCCAGTGATGGAGCGATATCGTCAAATATTAAAGTTGAAGGATAAACTGGATGCGTGATGGAGTTATCGAAGTAGGCCCGCAACGGTACCGGGAAACCTATGGCCGCTATTTTGAAGAATTTCATGTAGGCGACATTTACGAGCATCGTCCCGGCAGGACCATTACCGAGGCCGACAACACTTGGTTCACCCTGCTGACGATGAACCAACATCCGTCGCATTTCGATGTCGAGTTCGCAAAGCAAACCGAATTTGGCAAATGCCTTGTCGCCTCCCCGCTGACAGTCGCGATCATGACCGGCCAAAGCGTATCCGACGTCAGCCAGAAGGCGGTGGCGAATTTGGGCTGGAAGGAAATCCGCCTGCTGAAGCCCGTTTTTGTTGGCGACACCCTTTACTCGGAATCCGAAGTCCTTGAAAAGCGGGAGAGCGAAAAACGGCCGCAGCAAGGCATTGTGACGATCGCCACCCGCGGAAAGAACCAGAGGGGCGAGGTCGTGTGTGACTTTACCCGGGTCATGCTCATCTGGAAAAAGGGCTTCGGCCCGATGGAATCATAAGGACGCGAACCGATGGCCGAACCCAGTACCGCCCGCCCGGCTCTTGACCCTTACGAGGAAGCCGCGCTTCTCGATGGTATCCAGAAATGGATCGACAAAGAGGTCAAGCCGGTCGTCTTGCATCACGACCATAATGACATCTGGCCAGAAGAACTGGTGCAGCAAATGGCCGAAATGGGCTTGTTCGGCGCCACCATAGGCACCGAATATGGCGGCCTTGGCCTGCCTGCGCAGACCTATGCCAAGATTGTCATGATGATCAGTTCCTACTGGATGGCACTGACCGGCATTTTCAACTCGCACCTCATCATGGCCTGCGCCGTTGAACGCTTTGGAACCCCTGACCAAAAGGCAAAATGGCTTCCCAAATTTGCGAGCGGTGAAATTCGCGGCGGCCTTGCGCTGACCGAACCCAATGCCGGAACAGACCTGCAGGCCATCCGAACCGTCGCCGTCCGGGACGGGGATCATTACGTCCTCAACGGCACGAAAACCTGGATATCCAATTCGGTTAACGGCAGCTGTTTTGCGCTGATCGCCAAGACCGACCCCAAAGCGGAGCCCCGCTATAAAGGCATGAGCTTCTTCATCGCGCCCAAGATGGAGGGCATGTCCGTCGGGAAGAAGTTCGACAAATTGGGATACAAATCCATCGACAGCGCGGAACTGGTTCTGGAAGACTATCGCATCCCGGCTGAAAACCTGATCGGTGGTGTGGAAGGACAGGGTTTCTTTCAGGCAACGGGCGGATTGGAACTCGGGCGGATCAATGTCGCGGCGCGCGGTGTCGGTCTGGCTGAAGGCTCGCTACGCCTTGCAACCGAATATGCCCAACTGCGCCAGACAATGGGTAAGCCGATTTCCGAGCATCAGGCTATCCAGTTAAAGATTGGCGAGATGGTCACCCGGGCGCAGGCTTCCCGCTTGCTCACCATCGAAGCTGCCAAGGCCTATGACCGTGGCGAACGGTGCGACATGGAGGCGGGAATGGCCAAATATTTCGCTTCGGAAAGCGCGGTCGCAAACAGCCAGGAAGCCATGCGCATTTATGGCGGATATAGCTATTCGAAAGAATATGATATCGAACGCTACTATCGCGACTCCATGCTGATGTGCATAGGGGAAGGCACCAATGAAATGCAGCGCATCATCATTTCAAAACAGTGGGTGAAACGGAATCCGGCGTGAGTGTTCGACTACCCCTGCAGGGATTCCGGATCATCAGCGCCGAGCAATATGGCGCGGGTCCGTACGGCACCTTGTTCCTGGCGCAAATGGGGGCAGACGTCATCAAGATCGAACCGCCCAAGGGCGGCGACACGGCGCGCGGTGTAGGCCCCCATTTCCTGCGCGAAGGCGAAAGTCTGTATTTTCAGACATTCAACCTGAACAAGCGGTCTCTGACGCTCGATCTCGCGACGGATCAGGGTCAGGAGGTTTTGCACAAACTTGCCAAAAATGCGCACGCGGTCGCCAATAATCTTCGCGGCGATGTGCCTGCCAAAGTCGGCTTGACCTATGATGCGTTGAAGGAAACCAATCCCGCAATCGTCTGCGCGCACGCGTCGGCCTATGGACGGGACAATGCCCGGGCAAAATGGCCGGGATATGATTATCTGATGCAGGCCGAAGCCGGATTTTGCGCGCTGACGGGGGAGCCCGACGGTCCCCCAGCCCGTATGGGTCTGTCGATGGTCGATTTCATGACCGGCACGCAAATGGCCGTCGGCCTGCTCGCCGCGCTCCTTGATGCGCAACGCACCGGCGTGGGTTGCGATGTCGATGTCGACTTGATGTCCAGCGCGGTTCATCAGCTCACCTATCCGGCGCTTTGGTATATGAACGAAAATGACGTGACCGAGCGGACGCCCCGATCGGCACATCCCTCGGCCACGCCAAGCCAGATGTTCAAGGCGGCGGACGGCTGGATGTTTGTTATGGCGCAGATTCCGAAATTCTGGCCGATTTTGTGCGAACGGATCGGGCATCCCGAACTCATCGCCGACGACCGTTTTGCAAGTCCCAAGGCGCGGCTGGCAAACCGGGCCAAACTTACGGACATTTTGGACTCCATTTTTGGCCAGCAACCCATGGCGCACTGGCAGGCTTTACTGGAAGGATTGGTGCCCGTGGCGCCTGTTTACGAGCTTGACCAAGCGCTTGACAATCCGTGGCTCGATACCATCGGCATGAAGCAGAATGTATCCCATCCGGACCGTCCGGAAATAAAGGTTCTTTCCAGTCCTATCCGGATTGATGGCGAGCGGCTGCCGTCACGCGCGGCTCCTTTGCTCGGTGCGGACAGCACGGCCATCCTGCAAGAGCTGGGATATGATCTGGATGTCATCGCCGACATGCGGCAGGCCGGAGTGATCTGATATGGGCAAGCTGTCGGGCATCAAGGTTATTGACCTGAGCGTATTTCTGCCCGGCCCGATGATGACAATGATGATGGCCGACCAAGGCGCGGAGGTCATCAAGATCGAAACCCAAGCAGGCGACCCCGCCCGGGAACAGGCGCCGTTCGAAGCAGGGCAATCGGTCTGGTTCCGTAATCTTAACCGGGGCAAGAAAAGCATTGTTCTGGATCTGAAAAGCGAGGCAGGCAAAGCGCGACTCTGGGATTTGATCGCGAGCGCCGATGTTTTTGTCGAAGGTTTCCGGCCAGGTGTGATGCAGCGACTGGGCTTCGATTATGAAAGCGTTTCGGCGCGTTATCCCCGCATCGTCTATTGTTCGATTTCCGCATTCGGCCAGCACGGTGCCATGGCCCATCACCCTGCGCATGACATGGCAACACAGGCGCTTGCCGGCTTTCTTTCGGTCAACGATGGTGCGGATGGAACCCCGGTCGTGCCGGGAACGCCCTCGGCTGACATGGCAGCAGGGCTGACCGCGCTGTCGGCCACGTTGATGGCGCTGATCGGGCGCCAGACAAGCGGTAAGGGTGACTACATTGACTGCGCGATGTTCGACAGTCTGCTGCCCTGGTGCGCCCATATCGCAGGCAGCGCCATCATGGGCGGGCCATCGCCGGTTTCATCGCATCAACGTTCGCTTGGAGGTGCCGGTTTTTATCAGGTCTACAGGACAAGCGATGGCAAGCATGTTGTTTTGGGTGGACGCGAAATCAAGTTCGCTGAAAATCTGCTGGGCGCGCTGGGCCGTCCGGATCTGATTGCGCATGCCAGCCGGGAGGCTGGGGAACAGCAGGAATTAATCGCCTATTTGCAGGGTGTTTTTGCAACGAAGAGCAGAGACCAATGGGTGGACTGGTTCGCCGACAAGGATGTCGCTTTCGCCCCGGTACTCAATTTCCGCGAAGCGCTTGACGAACCCCATATTGCCGAGCGCGGATTATGGATCGAGCATGATGGCGCCCACCATATTGCGCCCGCCATCCGTTTCGCGTCGGAGACATGGCATCCCGCACCGGCCCCGGAACTGAATAGCGATGGCTAGCAGATCAGCCGTCAACCTCGATATGCATCGAATAGGCGAACCGGTCGCCGGGATGATGGTTAGCCGAAATTTCGAGGATGTTTCCATCGGCATCCTTGTAACAGCGCACGATCAGCAAACAGGGCGACCTTTTGGGAACGCCCAGGCGTTTGGCGACTTCGCTGCTGGCTGCGACAGCCTGAATATCCTGGGTCACAACCGCAATCCGGATACCGGCCAGCCGCTCCAGTTGCCGGAAGATAGTCTCTTCGCCCGGCGCCACTTTTCTGGCGGCTTCCGCAAGACTTTCGTGGACATAGGCCTCGGTTGTCGCGATCGGCTGGCTCGATCCGCCGCTGGTCCGCAATCCTTTAAAGCGGGTCCAGCGACCACCGGCGACGATACCCGCCTGTTCCGCAATCGCCTTTGGCAAAGGGGCCTCGCCCATTCGTTCGAACTTTGCCTGGGTGTCGCGCGCATATTGCTGGATTTCGCCCACGTTGGACAATGGCTGGTGCAACGCACCGCCGCGCGCAACGGCCGGCTGGATGATGGTTCCCGAACCCCGTTTACGCGCGATCAGTCCTTCGGACTGCAACGCCCGAAGCGCCTCGCGCACAGTAAAGCGCGAGACACCATAGCGTTTGCACAGGTCGCTTTCTGTTGGAAAGCTGTCTTCGGAATATTCACCGGCCAGAATTTCGGCACGCAATTCCTCAGCCAGTTCCTTGTACCGCGGTATACGGGCCAATTCGCTTCTCCCAAATTTGCGGGAGCGCCCGCATGAGCGTTTCCATAAGCCTGATTGAGCAACTCGCCAAGCATTTGATGCGCCCGATTGATGCAGCAACGCGGCACAAGGCACGATTGCATCTGCTCGACTGGCTTGCCTGTGTGGCTGGTGCGCGGGGGAGCAGATTTCGTTCGATGAGCCTGCGGGCCTATCATGGAAGTGAAGACTGGCTGGGAAATGTCCTGGAAATGGATGATGTCCACCGTGAAGGGCGGCTGCATCCGGGGCCGGTAATCTGGCCGGCGGCCCTTTCTGACGCCGATATGGATGACGTGTTGAATGCCGCTATAATCGGCTATGAAGCGATGATTTCTGTCGGCGCGACTTTCGACAACCATCATTATGCGTACTGGCATCCAACCTGCACGGCAGGGGTTTTCGGGGCGGCGGCGGCCTTTATGGCGGATGCAGGGCCTTTGGATACGAACACACTCACCCAGGCGCTTACCTTTGCCGGAACAACTACAGGCGGACTGTGGCAGACCCGACACGAAAATGACGACGCAAAGCAATTCCATATCGCACGCGCCATCGCGGGCGGCAGCGATGCAGCCGGTGTTGCATTGAGAGGCTTACGGGGTCCCCGATTCATTCTGGAAGGCCCACAGGGGCTATATGCCGCCACCTGCCGTGACCCAAATCCCATGGTCCTGACCGAGCAGTGGCGCATTCACGAAGTCAGTTTCAAACCGTGGGCCGCATGTCGGCATGCACATCCCGTGATCGACTGCGCCCTTGAACTACGCGCGGTGGGGAAGCTGCACCCACCCTTCCACGTCGAAACCTATGCCGACGCCATAGCCTTTTGCGATAAGCCCGACCCGGCCAGCGAACAGGCCGCCAAATTTTCGTTGCAGCATGCCGTCGCCGTCATTGCCGCCGGGCGAAATGCGGCCCCTGCCGATTTTACGCCGGATGCGATTGCGGATCTTGCGCCATTGCGGGCGCAGGTAACGGTCAAGGAAGCGCCCGAAATTTCGGCGCGCTACCCTGCGCATTTCGGCGCGCGTCTGAACGGGATGGAACTGGTCGACACACGCGGCGATCCCGAGCGTCCCGTTAGTGAGAGCGACATTATTTCGAAAATGCGCATGCTGGCAGATTGGGGCGGCCTCGACACGGGTGAAGCAGATCGTGCCACAGAACTCGCGCTGACCGGAAATGATGGCGGTGCTATTGGCAAAATGCTGGATAGGTGGCTGGCATGAAACACAGCACGGCCATTCTCAATTTCGCCGCCGCGCCGCATGTCCTGACATCGCTGGTGCGCGCTGACACGCTGCGTCTGCTGACCGATACACTGGCGGTAATGGCCGCTGGCGCTGCATCTCCCGAAGCCGCGCACCTTCAAAAGGCCGGGGTCGACCCGTCATTTGCAAAGGGTTTTGCGGTGCATTGTCTGGAATGGGATGCCGTTCACGAACCGGCCGTCGTACATGCGCTGTCGGTGGTGACCGCAGCGCTTTTGGCCACCGCCGAACGGAATGGCGGAAGCGATCCGGAGGCATTTCTGACCGCACTTGCGGTGGGTGTCGATGTCGCCAGCGGCCTTGGACTTTCCGCAACAGGGCCGATGAAGTTTTTTCGCCCGGCGACGGCTGGCGTTATCGGCGCAGCGCTGGCGGTCGCCCGGCTTGAACGCCTGCCTCGCGCACAGTTCGACGATGTTCTGGGCCTCGCCTACAGCTTTGCAGGTGGTACGATGCAAGCGCATGTTGAGGCATCCATCGCCCTGCCCTTGCAGATCGGGCGCGCGGCGCAGGCAGCGATACAGGCCGTCGACCTTGTGAAGGCGGGGCTCGATGGCCCGCATGACGCACTGGAGGGACCATTTGGCTATGCGGCGCTGCTGGAGCCACTCGATCTTGCACGCTATACCGCCGACCTCGGCAAGGTTTGGCGCATTAGAGAAGTAAGTATCAAACCCTTTCCTTCGGGCCGCGCAAGCCATGGCGCCCTCGGCGCATTGCAGACACTGCGCAGAGACGGTGCCGTCACGATTGAAGCCGTGGCAGCGATCGAACTGTTTGCACCGCCGCTAATCCACAGACTGGTTGGCAGACCTTATAGGTCCGGCGCGGCAATGAGCTATAACCGCTTGTGCCTTGCCTTTCTTGCCCCGCTCATGCTGCGGGACGGGCACATCGATCCGCGGTGCACCGAAACAATCCCTGTGCTCGCTGAAAAAGTGGCGGTGCATCTGGACGGCAATCCCGACGGCAATGCGCTTTCGCCGCAACGGCTGGTCGTTACCTTGAATGACGGGCGCACAATTGAACAGCAGATCGGCGCCAATCTCGGCAGCCCGGATGCGCCAATGTCGCCTGACCAATATGCAGCAAAATATGCTTTATGCCGCACGCTTGCCGGCGCGTGTGATGCCCGCCTTTTTAATGACCCACTCTCCTACATAACGGACCCCAGATGAGCTTTCCGACTTATTTCGAAGCCCTTGATATCAAACAGTTGCTCACGGATTATCCCGTCGGCGACGCCTTTACCGCACGTTACCGGAACATTTCGCGCGACGAACTGCATGCCATGCAGGACAGGCAATTTCGCAAACTGGTGCAGCGTGGCTGGGAAATCGGATTTTACCGTCGGCTATGGGGCGCGCAAGGTATTGAACCGGGCGACATTCAGGGGCTGGAGGATATCACAAAGCTTCCGGTTTACGACAAATCGGATCTGATGGCCTCCATTGCCGACCATCCCCCCTATGGCGATTTTGCAGGACTGGGCGGCAATGACCGGCCGCCTGCAATTCTCCACACCACGTCGGGAACGACGGGACGGCCGCAAACGCTTCTGTTCGGTCCCAAGGGACGGGAGGTCGGCAATCTGCTGGTCGGCCGCATGTACCGCTGGTTAGGACTGTCGCCCGATGACGTTGTCCATTCGGTTTACGGGCACGGGATGATCAATGGCGGGCATTATATCCGCGAGGCGGTGACCCATTTTACCAATTCGATTTTTCTGTCCGCAGGAACCGGAATAGAAACCCGGTCGGTCAACCAGGTCAATTTGATGGCCGATTTCGGCGTCACCGTGATGGTCGGTTTTGTCGACTATATCCGCAAGCTTGCAGAAGTAGCGGAAGCCGAGGGCCTGTTCGACCGGATAAAGCTGCGCATGATCATAGGCCATCTTGGTACGGAAGATCGTGCCTCGACCGAAGCGGCCTGGCACGGGGCAAAGGCCTATGACTGGTATGGGGTCGGCGATACCGGAAGCATCGCGGGCGAAGGTCCGGACCGCAACGGCCTATATGTCTGGGAAGATGCCCAATATCTTGAACTGCTGGATGTCGATAGCGGCAAGCCGGTCGCACAAGGGGAAACCGGCGACATGGTAGTTACCTGCCTCTACAAGGATGAAATCGCGCCCTGCATTCGTTTCAACACCCATGACATCACATATGAACTGGGTGGAAGCGGCGAGATCGCCTTCAAACGGATCGCAGGGTTCAAAGGGCGCAGCGACAATATGGTCAAGCTACGCGGGATTAACCTGTTTCCGCACGCCATCGGCGCCCTAATCGAAAACAGGGCGGACCTGACGGGGGAATATGTTTGCACTGTCGATCGTGATCCGGCCAGCCAGCGTGACGACATGACCGTCCTGATCGAAAGCCGGGGCGGAACCGACAAGGACTTACTGGCCGACATGCTACGCCGCGGCCTTGGCGTCGAGGTGCTGGTTGAACTATGCGCACCCGGCGAAACAGCGGCGCTGACGCAGATCGATGTCCGGCAGAAGCCGATCCGCCTTATCGACAAGAGGGGCGTGTGATCGATTTTGACGCCCTTGAACGCGCCAACGCACCACTGAACGCCTTCACGGATTTTGACCGGGCGGCGGTTGGCGGCACAGGGCCGCTGGCCGATCTGACAATCGGCATAAAGGCCAATATCGCCACGAAAGGTCTGCCTTGGACGGGCGGGATGGCCCTTTTTCGAAACCGCATTGCGGAACGTGACGCCGTAGTTGTTGCCCAGTTGCGTCAGGCCGGGGCTGCGATAATCGGCAGCCTCAATATGGAAGAAGCGGCGCTGGGGGCGAAAACCGACAATCCATGGTTTGGTGCCGTTCAAAATCCGCATCGCCTGAACTTTACCGCAGGCGGGTCATCCGGCGGCAGCGGGGCTGCGGTCGCGGCGGGACTTTGCGATGCGGCGCTGGGGACCGACACCATGGGCTCGATCCGCATCCCGGCGGCTTATTGTGGCATATTTGGGTTCAAACCTGCCTTTGATGCGGTCTCGCAGGATGGTCTGGAAATGACGGCACCTTCGCTGGATACGATAGGCCCCATGGCGCGCGATCTGGAAACGCTGGAACGTGTTGCACGCATTATATCGCGCTTTGGCGAGGAAGATGGCGAAGGGCCTGTCGCGACATTATCGGACTTGGGCCATGTTGCCTGCGAGCCTGCGGTACTGACGGCCTATGGAGCGGCTGTCCGAGCGATTGGCGCACGCGGATCGGTCAACTTGCCGCATTTACCGACCCGCATCCGTTTCGCAGGCTTTATTGCGGCCGCGCGTTTTCTTGCAGGGCATCTGGGACAGGCGGGACCAGAGGACATTTCCGAGCAATTGGCAAAACTGATTAGCTACGGCCCAAAACGCACAGCGGACGATCTTGCCGAAGACGCCCACGTCATGGACGAGACAAAGGCGGCGCTGTCCGATGCCCTGGAAACATATTCCGCAATCGTGCTGCCAACAGCACCGCAGACGGCGTTTCCGCATGACCAAAAGGCACCGGCCAATCAGGCCGACTTTACCTGCCTTGCCAATATTGCAGGGCTGCCATCCATCAGCGTGCCGGCGGGCTGGAGCGCGGACGGACTGCCGGTCGGGGTCCAGTTGATCGGCAAGGCAGGCCATGAAGCCGGGCTGTTCCGGCTGGCACGTGCGCTTGACCATGCGCTTTCGGCCTACCGGCCACCTTCCCATTTTTTTCATCGCTAAGGAGAGAGACTATGCGCATCATCTGCCTGTTTAATCTGAAAGAAGGGGCCAGCGCCGAAGCCTATGAAAACTGGGCGCGGGGCACCGATATACCGGGTGTGAACGCATTGGCTTCGGTCAAGAATTTCACGGTACACCGGGCAACCGGCCTGTTTGGTTCCGATGCGAAACCGCCCTATGACTATATCGAGGTCATAGACATTCATGGGATGGACGGTTTCGTGGCCGATGTGTCCGATCCCGAATTCCAGAAAGTCGCCGCCGCCTTTGGCGAGTTTACGGACAATCCGGCATTCATCCTGACCGAGGATTTGTAATGGCACGTTTCGTAGGCAAAACGATCGTCGTCACAGGCTCCGGAAAGCAGAAAGGGCTGGGGCAAGGGATATTGCAGCGCTTCGTCGACGAGGGTGCCAATTGCGTGGTTTCGGACATTGCCATAGATGCCGAAGCGGAAGCCGTAGCCGAGGAGTTACGCGCCCGCGGGGCAAAGGTGGCGACGATAGCTTGCGACGTCTCCGATCCGGCGCAATGCAATGCCCTGGTCGAAAATACGGTTGCCGCAATGGGGTCGGCTGACATTTTCGTCAACAATGCCGGCATCGGCTTCATGATGAAACCAATGCTGGAGGTAGACCCGAAGGACTGGGCAACGGTTATCGCGGTCAACCTGTCGGGGGCCTTTTACTGCACACAGGCGGCGGCAAAGGCGATGATTGCGGCCGGGAAAGGCGGGCGGATCATCAACATTGCATCGCAGGCCGCGAAGACCGGCTTTCCCCATCTGCCCGCTTATGTATCTTCAAAACATGGCATGGTCGGCCTGACACGCGCATCCGCGGTGGAACTGGGGGCGCATGGCATAACGGTGAATGCAGTTTGCCCCAATCATGTGACCACGGGGCTGGGCGCTCAACAGAATGAGTATTTCTCCAAATTGCTCGGATTCGATACCGTGGAGGCCTATCTGAAGAATATGGCGGCAAAAAATCCGATGGGCCGGCCCGGCCTGCCTTCGGACACCGCAGCGGCCTGCGCCTGGTTGGCGTCGGATGACGCCTTTTATGTTACAGGCGAAGCCATTAACGTGTCGGGCGGGGAGGAAATGCACTGATGCAAGAGGAACGCATCGACTGGCCCGATGGCGCAAAAATGGCGCTTTCTGTTGTCGTTAATGTGGAGGAAGGCAGCGAACAGACCATTGCACGCGGCGACAAGGGGATGGAGCCGGTCGATGAACTGGGAATCTTCATCAAGGCCCCGATCCGCAACTACGCCAATGAGAGCAACTATCTTTACGGGATCAAGGCGGGTGCCCCCCGTGTTGTCAAGCTGCTGCGCGAATATGATATCATGACGAGCTGGACAGTTGCCGCACTCAGCCTTGAAAACCATCCCGAGATTGCGCGTGCGATCGTCGATCTGGGGCATGAACCTGTCAGCCATGGCTGGCGCTGGATCCACCAGTTCAAGTTGAACGAGGAACAGGAGCGCGAGTTTATCCGCAAGGCCGTCTCGTCCATAGAAAAGACCTGCGGAGTCCGGCCCTATGGCTGGCTTTCGCGCTATATGTTGACCGACAACACGCGCCGCCTGCTTATTGAAGAAGGTTTTTCCTACCATATGGATGATTATTCCGGCGACGTGCCCTTTTGGGACCGGGATACCGTGCCCGACAGGCCAATGGTGATCGTGCCCTATCAACTCGACAATAATGACATGAAGATGTGGACCGATCCGGCCATGACGCCCGAACAGTGGCTGGCCTATGCCAAGCGGAATTTCGACCAGGTCTATCGCGAAGGGGAAGAAGGCAGTCCAAAAATGATGAGCCTTGGCCTTCACCTGCGCATTATCGGGCGGCCTGGCCGCATATGGGCACTTGAAGAATTCTTCAAACATGTGCGCAAATTTGACGGCGTCTGGATCACAACACGCAAGGCAATCGCAGATCACTTTGCACAGGCGCACCCCGCATGAGCCTCAGGCTTGAACGCAGTGGCGCGATTGGCCGTCTGCTGGTGGACCGGGCCGACAAGCGCAATGCCTTTACGCAGGCAATGTGGACCCAGATCCCCCTGCTTCTGGACGAAGCCGCACAGGATAAGGAAATCCGGGTGCTGACCCTGCAGTCGGCGCAGCGGGGGATTTTCTGCTCCGGGGCGGACATCTCCGAATTGATGGCCAACAAGGAAAATCCGGACTGGCGCGCCGCAAACCAGGCGGCAATCAACAAGGCACAATATGATCTCGCCAGGTTTCCAAAGCCGGCAATCGCCTTTGTCGACGGGGATTGCGTCGGTGGCGGATGCGGACTGGCGCTTGCGTGCGACATTCGCGTTGCTACCTCCCGTTCGCGTTTCGGGATTACCCCGTCCAATCTTGGGCTGGTCTATCCGCTGCACGATACCAAGCTGCTGGTCGATCTGGTGGGTCCGGGACAGGCAAAGCGCATGTTGTTCAGCGCGCAATTATTGTCCGCTGACGAGGCATTGCGGATCGGACTGATTGAGGAAATCGCCGAAATCAGCGATCCCCTTGCTGAAACCATCGCCGCCAAATCGGCGCACAGCACACGGCAGATCAAGCATTTCGTCCGGCGCATTCTTGACGGTCAGGTTGAAGACGATGCGGCCACACTGCACGTCTTTGCCGATGCCTTCACCGGTGCCGATTTTCATGAAGGTACAAGTGCTTTTGTCGAAAAGAGAAAGCCACGATTCCGATGAGCAGTTACCTGACGCATGGCCGCATCATGGGCGGTGTTGTCGCGACACCCGATTTGCAGGCAGCGCTTCGTGATTATCACCAGCGCCTTGGCTTCCGCCTTGTTGAAACCACAGTTGTGCCGGACGAACTTGCCAGCAGCTGGGGGATTGCAGGACTGGCTGGCAAGCCGATGGCGGTTTTGCAACCGACCAGCGGTGCACATTGCTTTCTCCGGCTTGTGGAACAGCCGCTTCCTCCACAATTTGTTCCCACCACCACATTTGGCTGGGCATCCTATGAGATCACGGTTCAGGATGTATTTGGTTGGCCGGCAAAGCTGGAAGGGAGCGGTTTCGACATCATCGGCCCACCCAAGGAGATTCCGGGCCTGCCGTATTTCGTTGCGATGCAGGTCCATGGTCGCGGTAAGGAAATGCTCTATTTTAACGAGACACGTTCGAACACGCCGTCCACCGATCTGCCCTTCGCCCAATCGCCGATGGATCATATTTTCATCGTTATACTGGCCACGCCAGACCGGGAAGCCACCGTGGCCTGGTACCGCGACCGGCTCGGCCTTGACGTTGGCGACAGCTACACAATCGCCTATTCGATGATCAACAATGCCTTTGGATTGCCTGCCGATACGATGTCATCGTTGACGATGGTCCAGAAGGGCCGCCTGCCAATTGTCGAGATTGACGACTATCCCCCGCAAACCCGTCATCGTGTGGCCGACGCCGGCTGCCTGCCCCCAGGAAATGCGCTTGTGACCGTGGCGGTCGACAATCTTGATGATCTTGATCTGGCGTGGATTGCCCCGCCGCAGAGCCTGGCGGGTCCGCTCTATGGCGGACGACGGTCGGCGACGGTTCACGGTGTTGCGGGCGAATTGCTCGAACTGGTCGAAATCGGGCGATAGTCGGGCCAAATGATTTTAAGGCCTAGCCGGGTCGTTCCGCGGTCACGTCCGGCGTCGTGTTATCCATGTCCCGCCACAATTTCCACCGCCCGTCTATCAGCCGATAGATAAGGAGGCTGCGGCCAGCGGAATAGATTTCGGGCCGCCCCGGAATCTGTGCCCGCATCCAGTATTTCGCGACAACGGTGCCAAGCTTGCCATCCACGCGGATATCTTCGGGCTCGAACCGGAAGGTGACTTTCGCGCCCATATCGCGATAACGGCGCAGATAGGCGATGATAGCGTCCGCACCCTTGGCGGCAGGTGCCTTGTCGCTCATCAGCCATGCATCATCGGCATAAAGTTTCCGCAAAGCGGGCCAGTTCCCTGCGGCGTACAGACTGTTCCAGTTATCGCCTGCGGCAGCCAGTTCGGCCTTTTGGTCCTTGGCGGGTGACGGCGCGGCGATCAGTAGCGCCACAACAAGGGTAAGGGCGTATTTCATCATGGCATCAACACCGTCGATCCGGTGGTTTTCCTGCCTTCAAGATCGATATGGGCCTGCGCGGCATCTTTCAATGCATAGCGCTGTCCGATCGTCACAGTCAGGATTTCGCGCCGCAGCAAGTCCCAGACCCGATCGGCACCGGCCGTGCGTTCTTCGGCCTCGGCATAATAGTCGAACAGCGTCGGTCGCGTATTGAACAGCGACCCCTTCTGGGCGAGGATGCCGAGATTCACGCCCCCAACCGGCGCGTCGGCATTGCCATAATTGACCACCAATCCACGTCGACCGGTGCTGTCGAGCGAGGCCTCCCATGTGGACATGCCAACGCCGTCAAATGTGACGCGTACACCTTTGCCTGCCGTTATTTCGCGCACCTTCGGGGCGACCTGTTCTTGTGTGTAGAGAATGACATGGTCCGCGCCTGCCGCACGGGCTGCATCTGCTTTTTCTGCTGTGCTGACCGTTCCGATTACGGTGGCGCCGATATGTTTGAGCCATTGCACCAGAAGCAGTCCGACGCCGCCGGCTGCGGCATGGACCAGCACTGGCCATCCCGCCTGAACCTTGGCGCATCGCTCCACAAGAAATTCGGTTGTGCAGGCCTTTAGCAAAGCCGCCGCGGCAAGTTCGTCACTGATATCGGCAGGCGTCGCAAACAACGAGGCGGCCGAAACATTCCGCGCTTCGGAATAGGCGCCCATGGTGGGACCGAAGCAGCAAACACGATCTCCCTCGCGCAAATGGCTCACCCCTTCTCCCACAGCTTCGACAACACCAGCCGCTTCAAGACCCAGTCCGGAAGGGAGCGCAATGGGATAGATTCCGCGCCGATGATATGTGTCGATAAAGTTGAGGCCAACCGCATGATTGCGCATCCGTACCTCGCCGGGGCCGGGCGCGGGCAGATCGATGTCGATCCACTCGATAACTTCAGGTCCGCCATTTTCGGTTATTTGCGCGGTAAGAGTCATGTTCCTGGTCCTTAGAAAGCTTCGTAAAATTCGGTGAGGTTGCCATCCGGATCGCGGACGGCAAAAATATTCACCCGATCCCCGGGTGCAATAGCTTTTACCGGAACCGCGTCGGCAGAATAGACCGTTGCTACCCCATTGCTTTCCAGCCGGCTGCGGTAAGACGACAGGCCTTTGACAGGATAGCGGACGGAGATGATGCCGAGATTGGGCGGGCTCGCATATTGCGAAACATCGCCGCCGGAAAAACCGTCAATCTGCATCACTTCAACGCGACCGGTCTCACCCTGGACAGGCTGCAGCGCCGCGGCCGCGCGCCTTATTTCCGGTGTATAGTTGAGCGGGATACCAAAGTTGGAACGGGCAGGCTCAGTAGGTTCGGTGGCGCTGTCAAACAGGATCTGGAACCCGAGCTGTTTTGTATAAAAGTCCCGCGCGACAGCCCGATTTTTGACCATGCGCATAGAATTGAAAGCCTGACTTATGCGCCCGACCCGAAAGGCATCAAAAGGCGGACTGATCCGTTCATATACGGCCAGATTTATGCCATGCGGCCCGGTCAGTACCACATTGCGCAGATCGGACTTTCCAAAGGTGAACCGTACGGGCTCGCTTTCGGCCCACCAGCCGAGTTTGATCGCTGTGTCGAACAATGCCGGCACATTATCGCTGCGGACCATGATGGAATAGATTCCGCCCGAATCCCATGCGCGGGTCGCAAGCCGGATGGGGCGTTGTTCGACGCCCTTGAACGAAACGAAGCGGATGCAGCCCGTTTCCACCTTTGGCGCGCACCAGCGTTCAAATGTCGCCGACGCCTTGTCCGGCAGCTTCCAATAATCGAGTTCCGCACGCGAAACGCGGCCCTTATGTGTCATTCGCCAGCCACCGGCGACTTTGAAAAGCTCCGATGCTTTGTCGATGTGCGTGACGCTTATGACGGCTTCGCTCCAGGGTGCTACCTCCTGCGCGGCGACCGGAGTTGCCATTGCCGCGAAAAGGGCAAACCGTAATGCTACCATGTTTTGCCACCCACCCATTGACCGGCAGCAGCGAGGAAGGGAAAAATCTCCCACTTATCCCAAACGCCGCCTGCAAAATAGGGATCCGAACGCAGCAGCGCCTCTGCCGCGTCCCTGTCCGGCACATGGGCAACCACCATGGATCCGACGAAATTGCCCTCATCGTCCTTAAGCGGCCCCGCCAGGGCGATTTTCTCCATCACCGTTTCGATATGTGCAAAATGGGCGGCCCTGTGCTCTGCTCTTTTTGCTGCGCCCTGCGCGCTGTCCCAAGCCAGAATGGCGAATGTCTGGTTCATGCGTCCGATCCATCAATACGCGGCGCTTCGATCAGGACCACCTGGACGTCGGCGATACCTTCGCGAAGTTTGCGAACCTCGGCATATTCGGGTGAGTTCCAAAAGCGCAGGGCGGCGGCTTTGTCGTTCCATTCGGAAATAACGACCGAGCCGCCATCACCAAATTCTCCTTCCAGCAATTGCGCGCCCGGCGCACGCAGAACATAGCGGCCGCCAAACTGATCGACCAGCTTGGCCGCCGCGACGCCATATCCGCTGATGAATCTGTCGCGATCGGAAATCTTGGCGGATATAATCAGATAGGCGGCCACGCTATTCTCCTCGCATTCCGGTCATTCGCGAACCGATCCTCAATGGGATGTCTTCGGCTTTTCGCCCGTCTTGGCGCGATTTTCATCGACCATTTTCTTGAAAACGGTCCAGGTCGTCTCGTTTGGCCGGGCATCATCACCCGGCGGCGGAGCGATATAGGCCGGATAGTTGAGGCGGATTTCGTCCTTCAACACGGCGGGCAGTTCATCAAAGCTTTTCAGCTTGTTGCCCATGGCGTTGAACACCATCTGCCCCTGCCTGCCCCGCATCTTCATCCAGGGCATCCAGTCCGAAATACGGACCCAACTGACGATGGGGTAAGCGGTTGGATATTTGGTGTTCAGAATTTCTTCCGCATCATAGGCAAAATCGAAAATCTCCATCGCGTGATATTTGCCGCCAATATAATCCTGATAATCGCCCGCCAGAACATTGTGGTAGAACAAGGGCGCTTCAAACGGCGCGAAAATCCAGCGGCCTTCGCGGCGTCCGATGAACTTGTAAGTGGTGCCATCGGCATTGGTGGCAAATTGGGGCCGCTGGTTTACCGGATCATTGGCGATGTGCATCACGTCCACGGTTTCATCTGTCCATGGATTTGTCCATTTGCGCAAAACCTCGCCCGTCTTGGGGTCGAGATACAGCATGATTTCACGGCTGACCAACCGCCAGCCTTTACCGCGCTTGGGATCGTCCACAGTCACGCAGGTGCGGATATTCATGCCTTCACCAAGGAACAGCATACGGTCCGGCTCTCCGGTGACGCGGGAATAGACTTTGCCGGACCAGTGATACACGGCCGGCTTGCCGTCAGCTTCGCCACACTGGGCACGCTTTCCGACTTCAAGAGCATCTTCCGCTTTGCTGAGGTCGAGCATACGGGGCTTTTCCTTCGCCGCCGCAGATGGTGCGACAAAGGCCAAAATTGCCGCGCCAAGCAATAGTGATTTCGATTTCATGCCACTCTCCTCTTTTCCGTTTGCCGGTACAGGCTTTTCCACTCCACACTGGATAGGCGATAAACGCTAGACCAAGACGCAAAAAAAGCAAATATGTCCGGACAACTTTTTATTTGGATTCGAATGGGCCTATGCCATCATAAGCTAGTGTCCGAAGCCCGGAGAGTTTTCGGACAAGGCAAGCCCGGCCTGGGACGATCAGGTAGCAGGCAGGTCGGATTGAACAGGATTGAGGAGTAAAGCCGTTGGCCATCGATGTCGTAAACCCGCGCACGGGGCTCGTCGATTACCAGATTGACGCCACCAGCCGGCAGGCTGTCGCGGACGTGGCCGCACGATTGCGGGCGGCGCAACCGGCATGGAGCGCATTGGGAAGCGCAGGGCGCGCCGCCATTCTGTGCCAATGGGCCGATGCGATCGACGCCAGCAGCCAGCGTCTTGTGGAGAAGCTGAGCGTCGACACAGGACGTGTCGCCATTGCCGGTATCGAAGTGTTCACGGTTGCCAACATGCTGCGCCGCTGGGCCGATATTGGTCCCGATATCATCGCGTCGCTGGATCAGGCCAATGTGCCGAGCGCCATGCCCGGCATCATGATCGGCAGCCGTCATGTCCCCTATTGCCTGTTCGGGGCCATTACCCCATGGAATTTCCCGCTCCTGCTCGGGCTGGTCGATGCGATTCCGGCGCTGATGGCGGGCTGTGCCGCGCTGATCAAACCGTCCGAAATCACGCCCCGTTTTGTGCCTGTCCTGCGCGAAACAATTTCCCGGGTCCCGGACCTCGCCCAGATTCTGGAAATTGTCGAAGGGGGCCCGGAAACCGGCCAGGCGGTTGTGGAGCATGTCGACTATATCTGCTTCACAGGCTCGGTAGCGACAGGGCGCAAGGTCGCCGAAGCAGCGGGCAAGGCGTTCATTCCGGCCAATCTGGAACTGGGCGGAAAGGATCCGATGATCATATTGCCATCTGCCGATCCGGTGAAGGCATCCTCCATCGCCCTGCGTTCATCGGTCGCTGCCAACGGACAAGCCTGCCAGTCGATCGAACGTGTTTATGTCCATCGTTCGATTGCCGAACCGTTCCTGATATCGCTGGTCGAACAGGCCAAAGCGGTGCAACCCAATTATCCGGATATTAGCAGCGGCCATGTCGGCCCCTTCATCTTCCCGCCACAGGCCGCAAAGGTGCAGGCCCAACTAGACGAAGCCATCGCGATGGGCGCAACCTTGCATTGCGGAGGTCAGGTCGAAACGCTGGGCGGCGGCAAATATCTGCGCCCCACCGTGCTGACAAATGTGACGCCCGAAATGGCGGTCATCCGCGACGAGACATTTGGCCCTGTGATCCCTGTCATCTTTTATGACGATATCGAAGATGCCATCGCCCAGGCCAATGACAGCATCTACGGACTGTCGGCCGCCGTAATCGGAGATGTTTCGGAGGCCGAGGCGGTCGGCGCGCGTTTGGAAGCGGGAGCCATTTCGATCAACGACGGATCGCTAACCGCCTTTGTATCGGATGCCGCGAACGAAGCGTTCAAACAATCCGGTCTGGGACCATCGCGCATGGGGAACCCGGGACTGACACGCTTTTTCCGGACCCAGGCGATCATCCGGCAAGACGCCGTCGCCGCAAGCATCGCCGATTTCGCGGAAAATCCGGGGCATTAGACGGTGGCGGTTATCCGACAGGTGATTATCGATTCATTTCCAGCCCATGGCGATGGATCGAACGCCTAATTGGACAAGGTAACGATTGAAAGGTTGACTATGCGCGTCGGACTAACGCTTGGCACAATTGCATTCATTTCGGGGATTGCCGCTTTGACCTCTGCACAAGGCGCGCCCGCCCCCAACAATGCGCTGGGAAAGCGCATGTTCATTCGTTGCGCGGCCTGCCACACGGTAAGCGCGACAGGTCCGCGTAAAGTCGGCCCGCATTTGCAGGGCATTGTCGGACGCAAGGCGGGAGCCGTTGCCGGCTTTAGTTACTCGCCTGCCCTGAAAGCATCCAAGGTCACATGGTCGGAAGAAAGTCTCGATAAATGGCTGCAACGGCCGCAGGCCGTCATTCCGGAGACAACAATGGCATTTGCAGGCATGGCGAAGCCCGAAGAACGCAAAGCCTTGATCGCCTATCTGAAAAAGCCGTCTCCCTGATCTGGAAGGGTAATGGCGCGGACACTTTACGAGAAGCTTTGGCAGAGCCATGTGGTTCGCCATGGCGAAGATGGTCCGGATTTGCTGTATATTGACCGGCAACTTGTCCATGAAGTGAGCAGCCCGAAGGCGTTTCGCATGCTCGCCGAACGCGGATTGCCGATGCGCCGGCCAGCCACGCATCTTGCCGTTGCCGACCACGCCGTGCCGACCGCCCATCGTGGCAAAATGTTCCGGGACAAGCAGGCGCAGGCCCAAGTTGCAGAACTGACCCGGAATGCCCAGAAGTTCGGAATACGCGAACTGGCTCTCAACAGCAGGGAACATGGCATTGTGCATGTGATCGGGCCGGAACTGGGGTTCACCCTTCCGGGTATTTCACTGGTTTGTGGTGACAGCCATACAACCACCCACGGGGCCTTTGGTGCACTCGCCTTCGGCATAGGCGCCAGCGAATGTGGAACTGTCATGGCCACACAGTGTCTCCCCCAATGGCGGGCAAAGACAATGCAGGTCAAACTCACCGGTGCCTTCCAGCCCGGCATATCGGCAAAGGATCTGTCGCTGGCCCTGATCGCCCAAATCGGTTCGGAAGGCGCAAAGGGCTATGCCGTCGAATATTCCGGTCCTGCTGTCGCGCTTATGAACATGTCGGCACGTATGACACTGTGCAACATGACAATCGAGGCGGGTAGCCGCATCGGCCTTGTTGCACCGGATGAGGTAACGTTCGGCTATCTCAAGGGACGCCCAATGGCACCTGTGGGGGAAATGTGGGACCGTGCCGTCGCCTATTGGAGCAGTCTCGTATCGGACCCCGATGCCGAATTTGATCGCGTCCTATCGATTGATCTGGACAGCATCGCTCCGCATGTGAGTTGGGGAACCAGCCCGGATCAGGCCGCTCCGGTCAATGCCGTGATCCCTGCGCCGCGCCATGAAAAGGACCTGAAAGCGCTGGAATATATGGCGCTTACGCCTGGCCAGATGCTGTCCGACATTGGCATAGACCGCGTCTTTATCGGCAGCTGCACCAATGCCCGTATCGAAGATTTGCGGTCGGCAGCTGCCATTTTGCAAGGCCGGAAAATAGCGCCAAGGGTAAAGGCACTGGTTGTGCCGGGTTCTGCCGCCACAAAAGAACAGGCGGAAAGCGAAGGGCTGGACATAGTGTTCCGGAATGCCGGTTTTGAATGGCGCGATGCCGGATGTTCCATGTGTGTGGCCATGAACGATGACCGTCTGGCACCCGGCGAGCGGTGCGCATCGACATCAAACCGGAATTTTGAAGGGCGGCAGGGTCCCGGTGGACGGACACATCTGATGAGTCCTGCTATGGCGGCCGCTGCGGCCGTTTCCGGCCACATTGCCGACGTACGGACGCTGTTGTCATGAAACCTTTTTCACAGGTGCGTGGGCCGGCCATTTCCTTACCCGAAGCCAATATCGATACCGATGTGATTTTCCCCGCACGCTTCCTTGTGATTACCGCGAGTGAGGGGCTTGGACGCTATGCCTTTTATGATCGGCGCTATGACACCGCCGGAAATCCGCAGCCAGATTGCGTTTTCAACCGGCCGGAAATGGATGGCGCACCCATATTGGTTACAGGCGCGAATTTCGGCTGTGGATCAAGCCGCGAACAGGCCGTGTGGGCCATCATGGGCATGGGTCTGACCTGCATTATAGCGCCGAGTTTCGGTGAAATATTTGCGGCCAACTGCATACGCAACGGCATTTTGACCGTCTGTCTCGACGACAAGGAGATCGCGAAACTCCACCTATATGCGGCTGCGGGTGCGGCGCTGAGTGTTGACCTGCAAGGCTGCGCCATCTCGGTCGATGGCGCCATATTTCCTTTTGCCATTGCCGAGCACCACCGGCAGGCCCTGTTGAACGGCTGGGATGAAACCGACACAATTCTCGCCCAGGATGCGGGCGCCATCGCAGATTTCGAGGGAAGGCAAAGGATGACGCAGCCCTGGCTCTATATCCAAGGGGAAAGTCGATGAGCGACGATCTTACCGCCAATTATGCGAAAGCCTATAATGTCAGGGTCGGCTTCGGAGTGCGCCCTGCGTTGATCCTTATCGATTTTTGCGAGGCCTATTTCGATCCGGAATGTGATCTCTTTGCCGATGTCGACGATGTCCTGGCGAGCGCACTCCGCATAAGGGAAGCGGCGCGTGCCGCCGCCATACCTGTCATTCTGACCAATGTCGTCTATCATCCGACTGGTATCAATGGCGGGCGCTTCTTTGAAAAAGCCGCCCCTCTCAAAAACTTCATTCAGGGTTCCCCAATGGGGGCCTGGCCGAAGGGCCTTGTTCCCCATGCCGACGAACTGGTCATTTCAAAGCAATATCCAAGCGCCTTTTTCGCGACCTCCCTTGCATCCACGCTGACCGCAATGGGCGTCGACAGTGTCCTATTGACCGGATTGACGACGAGCGGCTGTGTGCGGGCCTCATGTGTAGATGCGATGTCCCATGGCTTTCGCACCGCGGTCGTGGCTGATGCCTGCGGCGACCGCCATCCTGCACCGCATGACGCCAATCTGTTCGACATGAATGCAAAATATGCCGATGTTGTAAGCGAAGCCGAAACGCTTGAATTTCTGGCTGGTTTACGCGCTTAAGGGACGACCACCTGCCGGATTGCATTGCCGTCGGCCAATATGTCCATCAAAGAATTGATGTGCGACAGCGGTTCGACCGAACTGAGCAGACGGTCGACGGGCAATCTGCCCGCCCGCCACAGGGCAATATAACGCGGGATGTCCCGGCTGGGGATTGAGGAACCCATATAACTGCCCATCAGGGTTTTGCTGTCCGCGACAAGCGATAGCGCAGGAATAGACAGCATCTCCGAAGGATTTGGAAGACCGACCGTCACAATGCGACCACCCCGACGGGCGGCGCCATAGGCCTGGGCAAGTACGGCCGCCTTGCCGACCGTTTCAATCACAATATCGCATTTCGGAAGGTTTGCGGCCTCATCCGGCGCGACCGCAACGGCGGCCCCAAGCTCAAGCGCCAGCGCTCGTTTCTCAGGAGAAGGGTCAACGGCCAGAACAGGCACGCATCCGGCGGCAACCGCACCGAGCAGCGCCGCAAGGCCAACGCCGCCTAATCCGTAGATCAGCAGGGATTCGCCGGGACGGGCCAATGCGGTATTCATGACCGCCCCGACCCCTGTTAAAACCGCGCAACCGAACAGGGCGGCGATTTCCGGCGGTATATCGGCATCTATTTTGACGGCCGACCTTTTGTCGACGACCGCATGGCTGGCAAAAGCGGACACACCCAGATGATGGTGGATATCGCCTGTTTCGCACGACAAGCGCCGCCCGCCTGCCAGCAGACGCCCTTCTCCATTCGCCGCCGCGCCGTGCGGGCAAAGATAGCCCCGGCCCGCATGGCATTCGGGGCATTGGCCGCAGGCAGGCAGGAACACCAGCACGACCCGGTCACCGGGCTTGAATTCCGGATCACCGGCAGTTCCGGTTGCAATGACTGTTGCCGCAGCCTCATGCCCCAGAGCCATCGGCATAGGCCGGGGACGATCGCCGTTGATGACCGAAAGGTCCGAATGGCATATGCCGGCCGCATCGATCCGGACCAGCAATTCCCCCGACCGGGGATGCTCGAGATAGAGTGTTTCCAGCGACAAAGGGGCGTGCTCGGCATAGGGACGCGGCTGGTCACCGCTTTGCCGCAATACCGCCGCGACTGTTTTCTGGCTCATTCTGCGTCCTTCCCCCATTTGCGTTCGAACGCCCAGACATCTTCAAAGCCAATCAGCGAGCAGAATTCGCTGAAGCTGAATAGTCCATCGGGCTGGCCAATGCCCTTTTCCTTCAGATCGAGTAACGCCGTTTCCATTGCCTTGGCTGCGGCCAAGGAGGTCAGCGAAGGATAAATGGCGTAGGCATAGCCGATTTCCTTAAGAACCGATGCCAGCGGCACGGGGCTTGAGCCGCCATTGGACATGTTCGCCATCATAGGCTTGCCAAACAGGCTACAGGCCTTTGCCATTTCCTCTTCGCTTTCCAACGCCTCGGGGAACAGGACATCGGCGCCTGCCTTTTCATAGGCCTCAATCCGGCGCATGGCGCCATCAAAGCCCTCGCTTTGCCGCGCATCGGTCCGCGCAATGATCAGAAAATTTTCCTTGTCCTCCCGGGCATCGGCAGCAACCTTGATCTTTTCGACCATCTCTTCGACCGGGATCAGCCGCCGATAAGGAGTATGACCGCACTTTTTCGGAAATTCCTGATCTTCCAGTTGGATTGCGGTGACACCGGCGGCCTCATAACCCTTTACCGTATGGTGCACGTTCAACAGACCGCCATAGCCTGTATCGCCGTCCGCAATCACCGCCGCATTGCTGGTCTTTACCAGCGTCTCCATGCGGTTCTTCATTTCGGTATAAGTGACAATTCCGGCGTCCGGCAGACCCCATGCCGAAGCGGTCAGCCAATAGCCCGTGCCATAGACCAGATCAAAACCGACCTTGTTGGCCACCACCGCAGCAATCATGTCCTGAATGCCGGGAACGACAAAAAATTTCCCGGATGCGAGTTTGTCACGAAAAATTGTTCGGGCCATTTAGTCGTCCTGTCCATCTCCGGGATTGCCCATAACCAGTTCACTTAGTCTTTTTCAATGCGCGAGCCCGATCTTGCGTCGCTCTAATGCGACGGGAACCGCCTGCAGACTGCGAATTTCGCAGACTATCCGACATGCGGTCGACGCGCGATCCGGCAGTTCCGGTGCCAAAAAAATGGTCGATAGGTGGATATTCACCGGCTAGAGTTGTCCGGACATTTTGATTGTAGATTAGTATCGATCAGGATTAGTATGGCCTAATCCCAAATAAGAATCTGAACATACAATGGGTAATTAATCAAAACACAGAGGGTAAATTTCACAGCAATATACGGAGGGTTAGATGGGAAAAGTTAAGCAAACGGGAGCGCGTGCCTCCTGGCTTTTGGCAGGCGCGGCCTTGGTGTCGGTTCTGCTCGCTTCGCCGGTTTTTGCACAGGATAACGAAGCGGTCGCCGAAGAGGGCGAAGGGGAAATTCTGGTTGTCGGCGTTCGCAAACGTGATGAAGAAATCCAGACTGTTCCCATTTCGATAACGGCATATTCGGCCGAAGGTCTTGCCGAACGGAATATTTCCAACTTTGCCGATCTGGGTAACGCGACCCCCGGTCTGAACGTTACCAGTATCGCTGGTGGCACGACACAACAGATATTTGTCCGCGGTCTTGCGCCTGCAAATACAACCACTGACCTGAACGTCGAGGCGAATGTCGGCACGTTCATAGACGGCATTTATCAGACAAGCCGCAATACACTCGACATGATTTCCGTGCTGGACGTCGGCCAGATCGAAATTGCCAAGGGGCCGCAAAGCGCGCTCTTCGGCCGCTCGACCTTTGCAGGGGCCCTGAGCATCGCGACACGTCGTCCGGCCCGGGATTTCGAAGGAAATATCTCCGCTACCGTGGGTGTCGACGAAGATTATCGCATCAGGGGGTCCGTATCGGTGCCCTTGGGCGACAAAGCCGCGATCCGGATCAGTGGTGGTTATCTCACCTATGATGGCTGGGGCAAGAATGCGGCCGATACGTCCGACAATCTTGGCGGCACCGAAAAATATGCCATCAGCGGTTCCTTGCAGCTGAAGCCGAGCGACAATTTTACGGCAACACTTTCCGGCTTTCTGACGCATTCGGAAACGGAAATGACACCGGTCACACAGGTGCCCATTACCGCCTTCAACTGTGGCACAACCAACGCAACCCTGGGATTGCGGCAGCAAGTTTGCGGCGGTCTGACGGCCAGCAAGGTGAGCAACCTTTCAACCGACATTCCCGATACCCTGGCTAAGGCACGCCAAGTTTCGATGGAACTCGATTGGGAACTTGATGGCGTCCGTATTGTCAGCACCACCGGTCTGACGCGTGCGTCGAACCGGGCCTATAATGACTATGACGGCACTTCGGCAGGGGTCACCATGGGTGTGTGCGGCCTGGGTGCCGGATGCCTGGCATTTGCGCCCTTCTTCGGTGCGCCGGTTCCCTATACCCGGCTGACCAGCGTCAACCTCTATTCAACCGGCCTCGAAAAGGTAAAAACCTTCAGCCAGGAAATCCGTCTGCAATCGGCAAATGACTCGCCATTCCAGTGGATTTTGGGCGGCAATTATTTTGAGCAGAAGATCCCTGTAGCGGCAGGCGGTATCGGTGCGGACTCGCGTGGCCTCGCCGCCAATGAGCGGCTGGTTCAGGTCAATCCGCTCACCTTCCCGGCAACCGGCGTGGGTGGCTATGATTTCACGGCCAACGGCTTCCTCACCACCAACCCCTCATCGGGGCAGCTGTTCTCCAGTTGGTCAAAGGCAAGCACCAAGACGATGTCAATCTTTGCATCCTTGGGCTATGAGTTTGGCAACCTCAGGGTCAATGCCGAAGGTCGTTACAATATCGACCGCAAACGGGCACAGGTCTTTTCGGTCAGCAACCCGACCGTCGCGCCCAATGTCAACCAGTTGATCGTTGGCACCACGGTTCCTGCCGCCGGCCTGTTCCCCGTGACGGGTCCGCTAATCGCCAAAACCTTCGAAAGCTTTGCGCCGCGCGTGACGCTGGATTTCAAGGCCGCCGATGACGTGCTGCTTTACGCGTCGGCGTCAAAGGGTGTTCGGTCGGGCGGTTTCAACACTGCGAACGCGGTCAGCACCACCGGCATTCTGGCCAGCGAAGTTGCCTATGACGAAGAAGCCAACTGGACCTATGAAGCCGGTATCAAGAGCCAGTGGATGGACAAGAAGCTGCTGGTCAATCTCTCGGCCTTCTATGTCGACTGGACCAATGCCCAGGTCTCCAGCTTCACCGAAAATCCGACGGCTGTGAACCCCGTTCGTATCATCCGGAATATCGGCGGCATCAAGACCAAGGGCTTTGAAGCGTTGGTCGAGGTAAAGCCCATCGAGATGCTGGGCATCGGCGGCAGCGTCACATTCTCCGACGTGGAGTTTGGCGCAGGAACATATGACGGCGGCACCGTGACGCAGTGCGTTATCGGTACCGGTGCAGCGGCTACTGCTGCGCCGGGTTGCCCGCCCGTTATCGTTGTAACGACGCCGAGCGGCGCGGTCCGTGCGGTTCCTTCGATCGAAGGCCTGCGCCCCGCGCGTTCGGTGGAGCTGCAATGGAATTTGCACGCAACACTCGATGCGCCGATTTCGGATGAGTGGAACGCATCGGCGCGTGTCGATGTTAATCACACCGGCCCGTCCTTCAACAACATCATCAACACGATTACCTTTGGCAATCGCACGTTGACCAATGTTCGTCTGGGCTTTTCGAATGACCGGTTCAGCATCGCCCTGTGGGGCAATAACATCTTCAATAAGGTGTATGCTGCAAATGCGATCAACCAGCCTCGTGCCGGCCTTCCGGTATCCTTTGTGGTACCGGAAGTTTATCTTGGCGAACTGCGCCGCTTTGGCGTGACCGCTTCCGCCAAATTCTAAGTCTGAAATGGGCGCGCCATAGACCCTATGGCGCGCCCATTTTCTTTTTTTCGGGAAGGGCAAGGGCAGTGACGGAAGCAATATCGGGTCCATCATCCGTTTCGAAACGAATAGAATGGTCCATCATCGCGGTGGCTTTGACCATCGACTTGACGACCATATTCCTGCCCCGCGCCGACAAGGCACTTCCCTTACGCGAAGATCTTCGCAACATTCATATGTTTCTGGGCACGATCCTGTTCATCCTCGTTGCATCGCGGCTGATCCGCTGGATCCGGGGAGACCTCCCACAAACACCGCAGGGAATATCGACTGGAGCCGCCATCTGGGGCATGGTCCTGCTGGCATCCGTTTACATGCTCCAGATTGCCAATCCCATCGTCGGCTTCGTGACGGCATGGGCGCAGTCCGACCTGCCCCTTCAGGCAGGAGGCCATGGCGACATCCTGCATCGCGCAACCTGGCTGTTTTCCGGCTATATGCATTCGGCGATTGCATTCGGGATTACGCTGCTGAAGGTTGCGGTTGTTCTCACCATGCCCTGGCTGCTTTTCCGGCATGGCAAGGGTGCACTGTCCGGACTTCCCGCCGGCCTCGGTTTCTGGGGACTGGCGAGCATGAGCAGCACCGTGTTCGCATTTTCGACCTTCAAATCCTATGAAAATGGTCCGACGGCGGTCGGCATCTTCTGGCTTTTATGCTTTGCCATTTGGGGCCTCGCCCGGCTGTTTCGCCGAAACCGGGCAACTGCGAATGACACGCCCGAACTGGCAAAGGGATGGAAACGCGGCCTCGCTGTCGCGACCGCCGGCGCGATAGCCGCATTTGGCCTTTACGGCCCCTACGCCATGTTCCGCGTCTCGCCCTTTGAAAAGCCGGTCAATGTCGCAGCGGCGGCTGGCGTAACCTCGCACGCTGCTCCCGCAAAAACCGAGATTGTCCAGCCGGAAACCGATTTTGAACGCCAGGTGCGGGCCGAGACATTTAAATGGTGCACCTTCTGCCATTCGATGAAAAAGGGCGGTGCCCATATGGCCGGCCCCAATCTTTATGGAATTTACGGACAGACGATCGCGACCGTTCCGAATTTTCCTTATGGCGACGCTCTGGTTGCACGCGGGAAGCGCGGGGAAAAATGGGACGATGCCGCTCTGGACGCTCTGCTCGCCGATCCTGACAAATTTGCACCGGGAACGACGATGGTCATTTCATCCGGCAACATCACCGATCCGGCACGCCGCAAGGCCATCATCAATATCCTGAAGCGGGAAACAGGCGCAGCGGCGCAATGATGGGATTGAACGGGACCATATTCCTGGACCACGGATAGGTCGAGGTCATAGCGGTTCCGGGCCCTGGCCAGCCCAGTTAGCACTTGCAGACTATCGGCGGTGCGCTCTGGACCAGGCCTTAATCCGCTGCATCACATTGCCGCGGATATCGGCATAGAAAAGCCCGAACTCATGATAATGCAGACTTCCCCCCGGCAGCGGTTCCAGACCAAGTGCCGGATCGGCCTTTGTGACCAGAAAACCATCCTTGCATTCGGCAGCAACGCTAGCGGGCACAAGCGGCTTTAACGCGCCTTCGCCCGCTCCACCCGGAACGGCGCCCTTGCTGGCGCTGGCAATGGCCGCAGGCTTTTTGCGGTCAAAGGTCAGGGGATTTACACAGAGCGGGGTCCGTCCCTCGTCCGTCCCATATTCATGGGCGTAGCGGGTGCCGGCGAAGCGGCGCAACATGGCAAGATCGGCGTCTGTAGTCACGGCATTCCATGCAAGAACGCAGCCTGACTGGTCCGGCCGGTCGCAGGGCACGAGCGATTTGAACGTCCGGCCAAATGCACCTTCGGTAATATCAAGGCCAATGACATAAGCGGCCACCATCCGCTTTTGGACTTTCTGTCCATCAATACGGTTCCGCAGCAAACGCATTGTCATTTCCGCACCTTGGCTATGTCCGGCAATGATGAAGGGCCGCCCCTTGTTTTCATGTTCGATGAAATAATCAAATGCCCTTTCGACATCAGAATAGGCCAAAGCATAGGCCTTGCCACCATCCCCCTGCATCAACCTGTCCTTGGTCGCCAGAAACGAGGCCTGCCGGTATCGCGGGGCATAAATGCGGCAGCATCCGTTGAATAGGGCGGCCTGCCGGCGGATAACGCTGGTGTCCGTCCAGTCGTTCACACTGTTATTGGCAATATCCTGATTCCAGCGATCGGGTGTGCGGTAGGTGGTGGGGTGGATGTAAAAGACATCGACATCCTTCCGCTTCAGTGCCTTGCTCGCGCCCGGCGGAACGGCAGTGCTGACACCCGGAGCATCCGGGCGTGCGGCCCATGCCGCCGGATTGCGATAATCGGGGACGGGGGGTGCCTCCTGACTGTCAAATGCCGGAGCGGTTTGCTGCGCGGGTGATGCCGGGGCGAGCGCGGCCAACAAAATGCCGAAAGAGAGCATCTTATTTGGTATCGACATAGCTTTACCCTCACCGTAATTTTCAAATAGCAACCAAGCAGATTGGACCTGACCCGTTTCATGTGCCAGCGCGAATATCCGATAGATGGATGATCAAATTGTTGGCGCACCGTTGGAAGATTGTAGAGGCACGCTACCGCAATGCACTCCCTTTTTGAACGCCGACAATTTCTGACCGCTCTGCTTGCATTGGGCGCAACTCCTTTAATGGGTGCCGCTCCCCTGTCCTCGCCGCGTAAATCGTCCCTTAAGGTGGCGGGGGACCGAACGGTCGATATCTGGACCTGGAAGCCGCAAAAAAGGTCGCGGGGTGTAATCCTGTTTTTTCACGGCGCTCTTTCCGCACCATGGAAATATGAACGCCTGATCGCATTTTGGGTTGATGCGGGCTTTACGGTTCACGCACCGCTTCATGTTGATTCCAGCGATCATCCCGACAGGGCAAAATATCCGGGCATGGCCAGCTGGCGTTGCCGGATCGAAGATATGCACGCCCTTGCCGATACATATGGGAAGCGGGGCTTTGTTGCTGCGGGCCATAGCTATGGAGGGCTCGGTGCCCTGACGCTGGGGGGCGCGCTGGCCAGCAGGCCTGAGGGCGTGAACAGGCCGCTGGCGGACAGCCGGGCCAGAATGGTTCTGGCATTTTCGCCTCCCGGTCTCATTCCGGCACTTATCGATGCGCCTGGCTATGCTGGTATTTCCGTGCCGATGCTGCTGCAAACCGGAACATTGGATATTCCGCCCGGTGAAAAAAGCTGGGAAGGGCATCTTGCCGCTTATCATTCGGCCCCTGCAAAGGGCGACAAGTTCGCTCTCGTCCTTGAAGGCGTCGATCATTATTTTGGCGGTGGCATATGCCGCCCCGAACTGCCCGGTCCGGTGCAGATGGACCAACTGACCGTTGCCGGCGCCATTTCCGTGCAGATGCTCGACGCCTATATGGCGGGCAACAAGTCCGCCCAAAAGGCACTGCAAAGCCGGTTGGCGGATCGGGGACCGGTTTTATTCAGCCGGAAATAACTAGGGTCAGGACCTGACCTTTAGCCGACGGCAATGTCCGCAATGGTGGACCGATAGCTTTCTTCACTTTCCGCATTGGCCGCTTCATTGGCTTCCTTGCGCGCCAGATAAAAGAGCCGCTCAAGAAAATCCTGTCGCCATGCCTCGCGTGCCTCGAGCGCTTCTGTGTCCAGAACCAGCACCTCAATTTCTTGCGCCATATTGATGCCATGCGCCTTTGCGACCCGTTCCTGGCTGTCCAGCCGGTCGTGCAGCACCGCGATTTCATTCGCGAGGACCATGATCATGGACATCGCCTGATCGAGCCCTTCTGTCGGAAAAAACGCCGGGCGCTTGCCCTTCACGTTCTTGATGACATGCGGCCGGTCTTGTGCTGCTCCCCCCATCATGCCGCTGCCGCCAGGGTTACGGGCTTTTCGCCGATCAACACTTCCCAGCCGCCGCCCGGGGCATATTCGCCGGCCGCGAATTCACGTTCCGCCACGGCTTCTGCTGCTTCATTGGAATAGCCCGGATCTTGCCCGGCAAATTCCATGACCGCCATCGGGGCGGTGTCGAACCGGATTGTCTCGGTCGGAAAGCCTGCTTTCTTCGCCAGTTCGATCTGGTCCATATCGCGCATTGCACCCCAAAATGGCTCATTATTATACCATGTTTCATTGTCCAGAATGAACTGCGTGAACGGGTCCATCAGGTCGAACGGCGGCAGGTCGGCATGGATCATCAATCCGCCCGGCGCCAGCAGCCGCCAGCTTTCGTTGAATATCCGGGGCATCGCCTTACCGCTGGTTTCGTGCAGCAGGATGTGGCTGACAACCAGATCGAAATAGCCATCTTCGAACCGGGTTTCTTCCGCATTCATCTGGGCAAAATTGACATCGAGGCCCATCGCGGCCGCGCGGGCATGGGCGTAGCGCACAACAGGCGCGCCCACATCGATGCCCCACACTTCGGCGTCGGGGAAATATTCCTTATAGGGTAATGTCGCGTGACCGACGGTGCAGCCCATGTCCAATATCCGCTTGGGCCTGAAATCGGGCCGGTTGCGCTTGAGATAGTTACAAACGGAACGGCCCATATCGTCATTATGCGGGCCCATATAACCCATGGCGTACAGATATACGCCGCGATCATACAAGATGCCGACGGACACATCTTCCTGCGTCACTTCCGACGTATAGCCGCCGGGCATGCAGTGGATGTCGAGCGCGGTGACGTAACGGGGCGGGACGAACCCTTCCGGAATATCCAGCGACGCCTGCGATGCCGCGCTGAGCTGCCGCGCGCGTTCAATCAGTTCGGGAAGCTCGCGGTCCACACTGATGTTGGTTGCCTCCCACAGCAGTTCCTGAGCGATTCTGTTGGTCGCCGCATAGGTCTGGAAATAGGAATCCTTCACCATGGCTTTGCGAATATCATAGCGGTCTTTGGGGGGTGATCCGGTTTGCCGTTCGAATGCCGGGGCTACCCGCTGGTTATAAACCGGGTGAAGACCGGGCAAAAGGCGCTGCTGGATAAAGCTTTTGAGGCTTTTTGCGAACTCCTGGCGCGCTGCCTCATCGTGCGTCGCGGTGGGGAGCATTGCATGCTGCGCTTGCTGAAAAGTGTTAAGCATCATCGCCTCCTGAATTTGGCTTAATAGACAATTCCCCGGCGGGGAATGCAAGCGCATGACACCGTCCCTATCCATCCATCGGATAACTGCACCCGGCATGTCTTGCAAATCTCCGCAAACATCGCACTATCCCCGATGACGAGGCATCAAGGGAGAAGCAGATGAGTAATGATCCTACAGGCAGGGGTTTTTCGCGTCGTGAAAGCCTGGGCCTTGCCGGTGCAAGTCTTGCTCTTGCGGCAGCTCCCGCCATCGCGGCAAAGCCCAAAGTCAGCTTCCTCACCAAGATTGATCTGAAAAACCCGCAATGGAACCGCGATACCTATGCGCGTATTGACGGGGAACTGGATGTCACCAAACAGAAGGTCAGCCGTATCAAGGGCAAAGTCTACGGCGTCAGGGACAATGAAAAGATCCGTCCGCTGTTCCAGATGGACGGTTTTTCGGTGGTGCGCACCCTGCGTTTGCCCGATGGCAACTGGCGCCGCATTCTCAAGGAAGTTGTGTTCTACCGCGACCTTGAAACGGGCAAGATCATGGATCGCTGGCGCAATCCCTATACCAATGAAGACGTCAAGGTTGTGCCGATTGCCAATGATCCTTTCAACTATGACATTCGGGACACAAAACCGCAGCCTCCCAGCTATGGCGGGCTGAACAAGGACCAGCGCGCGCCGGAACCGTTTCTGCTCGACTGGAGCGACGGCCCGGAAGGCACGCTGATTCTGGAAACAGGCATCGACCTCTTTTATCCGGCGGCGCTGCAGCCCGACAAATGGCCGCGCGAGTCGGCAGGGGCCTTCAACCGTGTTTCCGAACATTTCCTGTTCTTCGTGCAGCGCAAGGATATCGAGAATCCAAAATTGACCGCCTTGCCTGTCACCGGCAGCTGGTCCCGTATCACCCCATGGCTTCCCTGGATGCTGATGGGGCAGGCGCCGGGCTGCATCAATTATTTTGCCTCCTTTGCCACCGTCTCCAATGGCATAGCCGGCCTGCCCGCCGATCTGGTGGCCGCCGCCAGGGCCATCGATCCCAAATATCTGGAAGCCCCGACGGAGGATTATGGTCCCTCGCTCTCCAGTCTTGAAAATTATGTGAAGACGCAAAAGCCGGCGCCCGTCCCCGAAGGCTGGTCACCGCCGCAACCGCCTGCCCCGCCATCCTTTCCGCCACGCAAGTGAGCATAGCCACAGCCACGGCGGCGGGGTCCAAAGCTAGGATCTCGCTCGGAAGACAGGTCGGCTATGGCGCAGGCCAGATAGCGGGCCAGATTTTCCGCGATGTTCCCTCGCTCTTGCTGCTCTTCTACCTCACCACCGTGGTCGGCATCGATGTCGGAACCGCAGGCGCGGCGATCTTTGTGCCCAAAATGGTGTTCGGGGTCGGCTCCGATATGTTGGTAGGTGTATTATCGGATCGCTGGCGAAACAGGCTCGCCCGGCGCTGGTGGTTGCTGGTCGGTGCCCTTCTGTCGCCGCTTGCAATGATTCTCCTGTTTCATATCCCCCAGGGGAGCGAACTTTTCCGTGTCACCTATGTAGCTGTCAGTTTCAGCCTCTATATGGCTGTCTTCGCTTCATTTTCCGTGCCTTATCTCGCAATTGCCGGTGAATTGGCAGGCAGTGCGCCCGAGCGCACAAAGTTGATGGCATGGCGTCTGGTGTTCACTTCCATCGGCGTTCTGCTGGCCGGCGCGTTGGCACCGATGCTGGCGGAACGGTTCGGCGGTGGTGCGGAAGGATATCAAACCATGTCGCTGGTGCTCGCCGCGATTTGTCCCTTATCCCTGCTCATCGCCTTTTTCGGCATCGGGAAGACTGAGCCGGTTGCCGATACCGGCCTTACCCAAGACAATCTTTTGGCAGCGGCCGCAGGGTTGACTTTCCGTCAGGCTCTCTCGGTTCTGACCCGTCGCCGGTTCGCGATACTTTTCAGCGCCAATTTCCTGCAACTGGTTGGAAGCGGCATGGGTTACGCGTCGCTGCTTTACTTCATAGCCTATAATATGGGCCGGACCGACGCCCTGTCTGTCGTGGGCGGCGTCGTGATGGCAGCCTGTGCCGGCATCATCATGGCACAACCCGTCTGGGTCGCGGCCGCCGGCAAAATCGGCAAAATCCGTAGCTATGTCATCGCCTCGGTGATTTACTCGGCCAGCTACTTTATCTGGATGTTCTGTGCCGAACTCGGCGTTTGGGTTGCCTATGTCCTTGCCTTCACGGCGGCGATCGGAAACTCCGGCTGGGCCATGCTGAGCTTTGCGATGCTCACCGATGTTTCGAGCGACGATGAAGAGCATGCCGGTCTTTACTGTGCGGCGTGGGTTGCTGCCGACAAAATTGCTTTCGCTCTGGGTGGGACGCTTTTGGTCGGCGGCGTTTTGGCTGCATTCGGATTTGACGCCCAAAAGGCTATGAACGGATTGCCGCAAACGGACCAGGCTCTGCTCGGCGTTGCCATCGCATTCGGCCTGTGCCCTGTCTTGCTCAATCTTACAGGCGCTGCGCTTTTGGGGTTCAAAGGCGAAGAAACCCGCGATTAATCGTCAGGTGGATAGTTTATCCGTCAGGCGGATAGAGATGGTAACTGCGCCACTCTTGCGCCAAAATCAGCAATATCACATCATTGCTGAGAGGAGGCGGCAGCATGAAAGGCGTACCCATACAATCCTTTAGCCGGGCGATATCGGCGCTGAAGGCGATAAACCGTCATGGTTCGATGACGATGATGGAGATTTCAAGGGCTGCCAAAGTGCCCTATCCCACCGCCCACCGGATCGTGCAGACATTAATCTACGAGGGATTGATTGAGCAGGAGCCGGCCCGAAAGCGCTACCGGCCGACAGGCTTGGTGCAAACCCTGTCCAGCGGATATCAGCATGACGGCCGGCTGGTGGAGGTTGCACGACCATTGATTGTAGAACTCACACGCAAGGTGGGATGGCCGGTTTCCATCGCCATTCGTGTCGGCAAGAATATGATGTTGCTTGATAGCACCCATGCCAACACCTCGCTGACCTTCGCGCAATATTATCCGGGATTTACTCTGCCCCTGCTTGATAGCGCATCCGGCAAATTGTCGCTCGCCTATGCGGAAGAAGATGATCGCGAGCAGATTTTGAAATGGATGAGTGCGGATCAGGATATCGACCCTGAATATCTGGCCGAGGCGAAAGGTGCGCTTAATCTGGATGGCGTTCGGGAACGAGGTTATGCGCTGCAGGGACGCAATTACTTCAATCACACTCCGGGTAAGACATCGTCGATCGCAGTGCCCATTTTCGCCGACGGCAAATTTGAAGCAGCGATGACTCTGGTGTTTTTCGTATCAGCTATGAAAATCGAAAACGCGTTACAAAGCTATCTGCCGGAGATGCTCGCAACAGCCAGCGCTGTAAGCGCCGAGCTGTCTCAATAATATTTATCACGTCAGACCGGCACCGAGCGGCAGTCATAATCAAACAGCCCAAGTGTTTCCTCGTTTCGAAGATTTGATATCCCGAAGAGATCCGTATCATCGCCTTGCATGCGATCGGCATTGGCGTTGGATTCAGCTTGGATAAAACTCGTCCGCTCGTGACGCGCCTGTACATAGCGTTTCAGTCCTTGGGCTATGCTTGCACTGTCGGAAAGTGCGCGGGCGAGGACAACGGCATCTTCAACCGCGCAAGAAGCTCCCTGACCGAGAAAAGGCGTCATGGCATGCGCGGCATCGCCAAGTAATGTGACACAGTCATCCAATACCCAGTTATCCAGCGGTGTGCGTGCATTGATCGCCCATTTATAATGCGGAACACTTTCCGCCGCCGACACCATTGCCTGGGCCTCGTCGCACCAGCCTTGATAAGTCGCCGCCAAATCGCCCGGCTGGGATTGAATTGTCCAGCCATCATCCGTCCAGCCGTCCTGTCGGGCAAAAAAGACGAGATTTAGCATAGTCGAATTGCGTACCGGATAGCGCGTTATCATGCGGCCGGGGCCGATATGAACACCCGGCCAGTCGGTCACATCACGAAGCCTGTCGGTCACCCGCACAACCGCACGCCAAGCGACATGGCCTGTAAAGTGGGGAGCTTTGGATTCGAATATTTTCCGGACGACCGATTTTACACCATCTGCGCCGACAAGAATGTCGGAAGCAATCCTCTCCCCGGATTCCAGAATTGCTGTTGAACCATCAACTGCCGAAACTGGGGCATTTGCCTGCAATTTCACACCCGCATGCACAGCAGCATCTACCAATATGGCATGGAGGTCGGCGCGATGGATATAGACGTAGGGCGCGCCATATTTTGCACGCGAGTCCGCACGTTCCAGTGTGAACATCGCGCGGCCATCTTCCCAATGCTGTATACGCTGTCGTTTCGGCTCCACACCCGCTTTTGCAATCCGTTCCATTTCGCCGATGAAATCGAACGCCCGCATGGCGTTGGGTGACAAGGTAACTCCAGCCCCGACTTCGCCAAATTGAGGCGCAGCTTCCAGAACCGTGACCTGGAATCCCGTCCGCGCTAAAGCGGTCGCAGCGGTCAATCCGCCAATGCCGCCCCCGACAATACAGATTGAGGACCCGTTCATGCCAATTGCCCCGGGATATGTTCTTCGTGGTGCGCAAGGTACCAATCCGCGATTTCCTCACGAGTGGCCCACCAGACGCCGGGCAGCGATTGCGCATGTTCGATAAACTCACGGATAGCACGCACCCGATGCGCCCGGCCCGAAACGTGAGGATGAAGGCCGACATTCATGATCCGCCCCGTCGTTGCACCCTCTTCATACAGAACATCCAACTCTTCTATCAAAGCCTGGGCGAACTGGTCGGTGGTAAAATTTTTCCGAGTTATGAATGTGAAGTCGTTGATCTCGTTCGAATAGGGCACCGATACGATAGGACCATGCGGGGTGCGCAGCAAATAGGGCTGATCATCGTTCATGATGTCGCAGTAAAATGTGCAGCCCTGCTCTGCGAGGATGTCCGCGGTCTGTAGCGTCCCGCGCAACGATGACGATAGCCACCCCTTAGACTTCCGGCCGGTATGCTTTTCAAATTCGGCTAGTGACGCCAGAATGATGTTACGCTCTTTTTCGGGATCGTGGGCGAAATTGGAAAGTAGTTCGCCCTGTTCCCAATTATGGGTCAGCAACTCCCAACCACGGTCCAATACCGCATCAGTCATTGCTTTTCGCCGCTGAAATGTCACTGCATTCGTCGTGCAGCTCGCCTTGGCGCCCATTTTGTCGAACAGTTCAAAGAGCCGCCAGATACCGACACGCTGGCCATATTCCCGCCAGGTGTAGTTGGGAAAATCAGGCACATTGCCGGGAAGGACATCCGGCAAAATCGCCGGTCCACCCGCATAGTAGGGCTTGTCAGTGTCTTTGGTGAGATCCCATGTTTCCAGATTGAAAGTCAGGATAAGAGCCACACGCGCACCGTTGGGCCATTTCAGCGGATTGCGTTGCGGAAGCGGAATATAATCATAGTCCATGGTAACCAGCCCTATTCAATCAAGCCCGAGTGCAGTTGGATTCATCAGATTATGCGGGTCGAGCGCGGCCTTTGTCGCCAAAACAAGCGCGCGCGCCGTCGGATCCAGCCGATCAAAATAGGGATAGGCCCGGCCAATCTGGAAAAAAGCAGCATCGTTGAGCCGCAAGAGATCGATAAGTTCCTGCTTGAAGCGATGTACTGCGGAGCGCTTTTCATCTGATGGGGGATAGGCGGGAATGTTCGACAGATAATCCGCATCCAGTACCGTATCATGAAACGCCGTTCGAGCGTCCGGCCAGTAAATGGCAACTTCATACAAAAAACCCGTTGCGCCGACGCTGCTGAACATGGTTCCCACCCATATGCCATTGGCTTCCATGAATTCCCAGCGATCGGAAAGAAACTGCACAAATTGTTCATGAAAGGCGCTGACGCGGTCATGGGTCAGAATACCATGTATAGGAACCCAACGTTCGCCCTTGGGACCCAGAATATTGTAGAGAGGCGCAAAGGGCATCGCCCTTACAAAGGCCGGGGTTGTATTCGCGATCTCGGTCGAATGCGGCGCGGCAATCTGCCGTATCCGCGCTGCCTTGGCCGCAACCTCGCTAGAATCTGTTCCTTCAACGATGAAGTGCGCCATATAGTTGGCGGCACGAAGTGCATCTTCGCCCGCCGCTGCCATTCGGAGCAATTGCTTAAGCCCGGCATAGAGGCTGGGTGCAGTCCGGATGATGCCGCGCGCGATACCGATCTTTGCACTGATCCCGGCTTGCTTTCCGATCTGCCCCTGCGACAAAGCCAGATCGACGCCGAAGTGCGAGTCATCGAGCTGCTCCAGCGATGCCTTGCTTACCAATGCGTGATAGTCCTGTAAGGTCGGGCACGCGAAGGAGATAGCTTCAAAGGCAGGCTGCGCCTTCAGCAGCGGCAAGGTCACCGCGGCTTTCAACCCGAATGCCCCGCAATCACCTGTGAACAGTCCCGTCAGGTCCGGGCCGAAAAAACGTGTAGCTTTCGACGCGGCGGTATTGAGTAACTCCCCATCTGCCAGCACGACTTCGATGCCGAGTACCGATTGCGCGGATATACCGTGCCGGCCACTGCCGTGGCTGATGGTATTCTGACTGATGCTGCCGCCTACCGTTGCGGCAATTCCCGAAAAGGGACCCCAAAAAGGCGTTCGCAACCCCAAGGGGTCGAGCGTCGCCTTCAGATTGGCCCAGGTTGTTCCACTTCCGACGCGCACCTGTGCGTTCACATGGTCAACTTCGATGAAATCCAGCCCCGCCAGATCGAACAGGACATGCCCGCCCCGTGGAAAAAGATAGCCGTCTGTGTAGGATGCGCCACCGCCCCTGGGGACCATAGGAACGTGCGCCGCCGCGCAGATTTTCACGGCCTGCTGCAGCGCGGCTATATCATGCGGTCGTACGATACAAATGGGAGCCGCAGCAGATGTGAAAACATCGTGCCGTACAAGTTCGAGCGCAGCGTCTTCCGTGACGACGGAAGCAGGGCCCAGCGCAGACGTCAGAGAGTGAATGACAGCGTTGATGACGACAATCCTTACCAGCTAATCCTGCTTGCGCAGACAGCACAGTCGAGCACGGCACGGCATGCATTAGCAAGAAAATATCCACCCTGCGGCTGTGCCGTGTGATTTTCACTGACTCCGATGCAATTGCTTCATAGATTGCAGGCAAATTCTAGGAGCGCGGAGCGATGACCATAGCATGTCCACCCCTGTCCGAAAGTGTTCGGGCATTCCTTGCCCGACAGGCCGGCGGAACAAGGTTGCTCATCAACGGGGAATGGGTTGCAGCCGGAGGGGAGGCATTTGCGACGGTTGATCCTGCTACCGGTTCGCAACTCGCCATGATTGGCCGATCCACCGATGCCGATGTGGATGCCGCAGTCGCTGCGGCAAAGTCTGCCTTTTCCGCGTGGTCCTCGACCGTACCGGTCGAAAGGGCGCGGATCCTCTGGAAAATTGCAGACCTGATCGAGCAACATGTCGACGAACTGGCCGAGCTGGAAACACTCGACCAGGGCAAGCCTCTTTTTGTGGGGCGCTGGGCCGAAATCCCAGGTGCCATCAACCAGTTCCGTTTCTTTGCCGGACAAGCGATGGCGATCGAAGGAAACACCATCGAAAGTTCGATCAACTACCAGCCGCCGGGCAAGCAGATTTCGAGCTGGACAGTCCGTGAGCCTGTCGGCGTTGTAGCCGCCATCGTACCTTGGAATTCTCCGTTGGTGCTGACCGCGATGAAACTCGCGCCCGCGCTGGCCGCCGGTTGCACTATTGTGCTCAAGCCTGCGGAAGACACGTCACTTACCGCAATCCGTCTCGCCGAACTTATGACCGAAGCCGGTTTGCCGGCGGGTGTTCTCAATGTCGTAACGGGACTGGGTGCAGATACCGGTGCGAAACTTGCCAGCCACCATGATGTCGCAAAGATCGCCTTTACAGGCTCGACAGCGACGGGACGTGCTATTCTTGATGCTGCAAAGACCAATTTCAAGCGTGTAACCCTGGAACTGGGTGGCAAATCCCCCGTAATTGTTTTGCCCGATGCCGATCTGGACCTCGCCATTCCCGGCGTTGCCAATGCCATCTTCTTCAATGGCGGCCAGGTCTGCATCGCAGGTTCACGCGCCTATATACACCAGTCCATCCATGACCAGGTCATTGAAGGTGTTGTTGCCTATGCACAGAATCTGAAGCTGGGCCACGGTCTTGATCCGTCGTCACAAATGGGCCCCCTTGTATCCCGACGCCATGCCGAGAAGGTTGAAAACTTCATCAACGGCGCAAGAACCGATGGCGCCGACGTGCTGACCGGCGGCAAACGGACCGGCGAGGCTGGCGCCTTTGTCGAGCCTACCGTGCTTTCCGGCTTGCGGTCCGATATGGAAATCGTGCGTGAAGAAGTGTTCGGCCCGGTACTTGCCGCACATAGCTTCAACGACACCGATGAAGTTGTCGCTGCAGCAAATGATAGCCCTTATGGACTGGCCGCAAGCATCTGGACACAATCGCTTTCGGACGCGCATCGTCTGGCAAAAGTCATGCAGGCAGGGACCGTGTGGATCAATTGCCACGCCATGTATGATGCGTCTTTACCCATTGGCGGCACCAAATCCTCCGGTTGGGGTCGCGACAGCGGCAAGCTCGCCATGGACAATTATCTTGAATGGAAAACGGTAACGGCCGTGTTTTGAGCAAAGGGGCCTGTCATGTTCTATGAAGCCTTTCATGAAACCGTCAGCAGACGTTCATTTTTTGGTGCTGTAAGCGGAGCGGCTATTTTCGCAGCGGTAACGCCGGCAGTTGCAAAAACAGCTGGAAATGTCCGTCCCCTCGATATCCATGACCCGCGGGAAAATCTGTATGGTTTTGCGAAGATGTGGGGCACCATCGGCGACAAGGCGGTGTTGTCAGGCTACCAGGGCACCCAATATGCGATTGTAGGTGATAAACGAGCAAAACCCCTTTTTGGCTATGCGGGTTTTGGCAACATCCGGAATATCATCCAGCCAGATGGCAGTGTCAAAGTCATGGGAAAAGAATGCGGCTATTTCACCGACCTCAAAAGTGGAGAAATACTGGACCATTGGGACAATCCCTGGACCGGCGAACGAGTGGATGTCTTTGCCTTTCTGAATGACAAGTTTCGAGGAACGCTGGGGCTTGAACGTAAGGTCTTTAAAGTTGGGGATGGCGAAACCGCCAATAACGACACCGGTAACGCCAAGAAGGGAGACCCGTTTCTTCTCCCTTGGCAAATTGTGGGGGACCAGTATCTGCTTGGGTGGGATTATGCCCATGAATACACAAATCCGGTGACACCCGAGGGATGGCCAAAAGCTTCGACTGGACACCGTGTTAATCCTTCTGAGCATTTTACGCTTTTTACGCCGCGCAACGAGATCGATGATCGTTCTATTCTATCGGCCCGTTACCACGCTGGCTTTATGCGCCAAGCTCCTTGGTGGCCTTGGATGCGAATGGGGCAGAGCGGCGTCAAAGGTGTTCTGATGGGACGCATGCACAGTTACAAGATTACAGGAGGCATGGACGATGTTCCCCCGGCTGTGCGCAAACGTGTCGAAAAGGACCGTCCGGACCTGTTCGAAGAACCGACAGATGGCCCTGACTTGGGCGTTATCGGGACGCTGGAACGTTATGCAGAAGACGTACCTCCCGAAGTCCCGGGATATGTGCCAGCCGCAAGACCGCACATTTAGCGCGCGGAAAGCGCTTTCATAATCATGTTGGGAAGCTTCGCATTATCCCATTCGGGACTAGGCGGAGGCGTATCGCCCATGCGCAGGATCGCAAGCTTGTATTTGGGTGACAGATACAGGGTCTGATTGCTGTTGCCGTCAAACAGGAAGAGATCGGGATCAAGATAGGCTTCGCTATGCAAGACCTGCGGACCCGGCCTTCCCGGCGCGCCAAATCCCCGACGCGGCTGCCAGGGGGACCCAAGCCAGATCCCGAGGCCATAATGCGGGTTTTGCGCCGTTCCGGTCCGCATCGCTTTGACATATCCTTTAGGTAGCAATTGCTTGCCCGATGCCTTGCCGTCCGCCAGTAAGAGGAGGCCAAGCCGCAACCAGCTTTCTGCGGGCAGCATCATGCAACAGCCTGAATGCGCGAGCCCGCCGTCACGGTTAACCCAGACAGTTCCACCTTTGGCCCCGATCGGCGCCAGAACATGGTCGCCCACGAATTGCGCATAGCGCATGCCGCTGGCCTTTTCGATCACCAGCGCCACCAGCTCGCTGGGCGCATTGGCGTAAGCGTAGCGTGTTCCCGGCGTGTCGGTCAGCGGATAGTGATCGACGATGTAGCGGCCATGATCCGGATCAAGATAGGCCCGGTTCCAGGGATGATCCGGATCTGGGCTGAACCCTTGATCCAGCAAGCCCGAGCGCATGTCGAGAAGATGCCGGATCTTCATCGCCGCTTTCGCCGTCCCCCGCCATTCCGGAATAAAATCCGCAACAGATTGATCCAGGGACTGGATCATCCCCAGCTTGATCGCCCGTCCGACCGCAATCGCCGTCAGTGGCTTTGCCATCGACTTGGACACCAGAAGGCTGTCCTTATCCTTTCCGCCGAAGAAACGCGCCAGTTCGATTTTTCCGTCGCGCCAGACCAGCAGGGTGGACGATCTGTTTGCCGCAGCATAGGCCTCCGCCTCCGACAATATGGAAGGCGGGATTTTTTTACCGGACGGCCGTTCCGGCAACACGTGATATTCGCGGGCACCTTCAACGCGCTCCAAGGGAGAATAATCAAAATTGGTAGGCGCTCTGCTGAAAGCTTCGAACCGCTGTTTGTAGACAGTCTCTTGATCCGCGTTTCCGGCCGCAGCATGCGCTGGCAATAGTAGCGCCAGAATCGCTATACGGTTCCGCAATTTCCTCATATCTTTTCAAGTATCTCGAGCGCCGCGATTTCGGCCGTCTCCATGGCCGATTCCATGCCTGGTTCCATTCGGCGCAAATGTTCACCCGAAAAATGAACGCGTCCGTGCGGCAGCGCCATATCCTTGGCAAACATCTTGACTTGCCCTGCGGCAAAACAATGTTTGTTTCCGCCCACAAACGGATTTGCTTCCCAACTATAGTTGAAAAGAGGTTGCAAAGCCCCCTTCATCGATGGCCGGCTTTCCTCGAGTTCGCGCATGACAAAGCTCAGTTGATCCTCCGGCTTCATGGCGTGCAAGCGTGTTGCTCCATCACCGTTGAGCCAGACAATGAACGCGCCATGGTCACCTGCGCGGTTGCTGATGACAAAGCCGCGTTCGAAAAAGCGGTCGGTCCAGATCGAGGGAGGGAGGCCATCCGCTTCCCAAAAGGGTTTGAGCACGCGGAAATGGAACTGGGTCGTCGCCGAATAAATCGCGCCGAAGACAGCATTGGCCTGCGCAAGTGGTAATCCCGGGTTAAAACGGATGCGCCGGAGCGCCGAAAAAGGTGCGGCCATGACCATGAACCGGCTGCGCAGACGTTTGCCATTTGCAAGGCGTGTTTCGACTTCATCACCGGCCTGCTCCACGGCGACCACCGGGCTGTTCAGCCTGACGCCGCCCTTGATCGATGCGGCCATCGCCCGTGGCAAGGCATCGGAACCACCCACAATATAGCTTCGGGTTACGGCATTGCCGGCGCCATATTGCGGTTTGGTCGGATCGCGATAGCCTTCCACCTTTATCCGGGCCATGTCGCGAAATATGCTCATGGCAGAAACTGAAGCCAGGCTTGGTCCGTTCAGGTCGACATCTGCCAACCGGATGGCCGCCTCCGAAACGCCGCGCGCGCGCATATATTCAGCCGCCGAAACATCATGCGGGAAATAATCCGGATTCAACCATTCCGCCGGATCTTCGAATGGCAGCCAGTCAAAGAACAAGCGGTTCTGCAGAAGATAGGGCAGGATTTCCCGCTCTTTCCCTTCGGTATGGTTGGCATCGGACCCCGCCCAGTCCTGCGGTAGGATCAGCTTTCCTCCGATATCGAGAACAAATGGTGTGGATTTTGCGCCATCTTCGGTCAATCCGACATTCAGGCGGGTACAGGCATCCCGGATACGTCCATAATAGGGCCCCACCTCGCTGCCACCCAGTTCCGCGGTATAGCCTTCTGCCCGGCCAGTCCGCAGACGCCCGCCAACACGGTCGGATGCTTCCACGACGACGACCTTCAGACCTTGCTGCTCCAGCAACTCGGCGGCGTGCAAACCCGAAAGGCCGGCGCCGACGACAACGACGTCCCATTTATCCGGCGTACCACCTGCCTTTGTTTTGGCGAGCGCAGGTACGGTCCACGATCCTAAAGCGAGAGCGCTGGCGCCAAGAACGGCCCGGCGTGATATATTTTTGGTGTCTATTCCCATAACGACAGCTCCCGCCAAAATGCCATCCGGGCTGTCGCCATTCACCATAGTGGCATGCCGCAACCGGGATATCCCTTACCCGAGACGGTTGTGCATCTCTTACTGTGCTGATTCAAGCGGGATGAGGGTCATGTCTTCGCAAGGCGGATAGATTGGCGAAGCCTTTCCACGTCCGGAAAATACAGTCGCATATTGAAGACTGCTAATTATCCAGAGCCACGGAGCGTCTAATCATGTCTGCAACCGAGCGTTGCCAAGTCGTTATTGCAGGGGCGGGACCCGTCGGAACTGTCATGGCAACATTACTTGCCCAGGCGGGCATTGATACGATCGTGCTGGAGGCAGGCGCGGATTGCGCGCAGGATTTGCGCGCATCGACATTTCATCCGCCTACGCTGGAGATGCTCGACCAGATCGGTATCACGCCGATGCTGATCGAGCGCGGCTTGAAAGCCCCCATTTATCATTGGCGCGACCGCCATTCTGGTGAAGTCATCGAATTTGACCTCACCGAGATTTCGGACGTGACACGCTATCCCTTCCGAATCCAGTGCGAACAATATCATTTGTCGCGGGCACTGGCGGAAGGACTTGAGCGCTATACGTCTGCCGACATTCGTTTTTCCAACCGCTTGCTCGCGTTTGAACAGGATGACGAAGGCGTGTCGGTCCATGTCGAAACGCCCACGGATATCCGGCACATCCGGTGCGACTGGTTAATCGGGGCGGACGGAGCGAACAGCATTGTGCGGAAGTGGCTGGGGATCGAATTTGACGGCTTCACTTATCCCGAACGTTTTCTGTGCCTGTCAACCGATACGGAACTAGGCGATTATCTGCCCAATCTCGCGCATGTAAATTATGTGTCTGACCCTGATGAGTGGCTGGTACTCCTCCGTGTTCCTTCCGTGTGGCGGGTGCTCCTTCCCACAATAGTAGACCAGTCGGACGACGAGCTTCGCTCGGATGAAACGAAGAATACCGTGTTTGACCGTCTTATCGGCAATGGCGCCGCCGTCCGGACATTTCATAGGACCCTGTACCGGGTGCATCAGCGCGTGGCGCAGTCCTTCGTGCAAGGGCGCGTGATGCTGATCGGCGACGCGGCCCATCTTAATAATCCACTTGGCGGTTTCGGGATGAATTCCGGGGTGCATGATGCGTTTAATCTTTTTGAAAAGCTCCAACTGGCCATCAAGGCCGGCAAGCCCAATGGCAGTCTGGCCCAATTTGACCGCCAACGCCGTCAGGTAACACATGCCTTTACGCAAGCGCAAACCATCCAGAACATGGCCTACATGCGGGGCGGCGCGGGTGAAGAACATGCGTTGCGGCGCGCGGACATGCTGGCGCTGCACGATGATGATGACCGCCGGCGCCGATATCTCCTGCGGCAGGCGATGTTCGAAAGTCTCGATCAGGCAGCGGCAATTCAATAGGATCAAATCATGACAGATGTACTGGGCTGGCGAAAACTGATGGGCATAATTGCGCCGTCCACCAATACGGTGGTCCAGCCCGATATGGAAAAAATGCGGCCGGAGGGCGTAACCAACCATTTTTCCCGAATTTATGTGGAAGACCCGGTCGCACTGTCGAATGAGGATTTCATTGCCGGCACGACCGCAATTGCCGAAAATACGATGGATGCAGTCCGATCGGTTATGACATGCAAACCGGATTATCTCGTGCTGGGTATGTCGGCGATTACATTTTACGGCGGGCTGGAAGGAAGCCGGAGCTTCAAGCGCAAGATAGAGGATTATTCAGGTATCGGCGCAAGTACCGGCGCTGAATCCATTGCGGCTGCTCTCAACGCCTATGGCGGCATCAAAAGCGTAAGTTTCGTCTCGCCTTATTATCCCGTCGCCAATGCCGAGGTCCGACGTTTTCTGGAAGAATCCGGCTTTACCGTAAAGCGCGACGTGCCTTTGCAGTGCAGATGCTGGACCGATATCGCAAAGGTCACACCCGACCGGTTGCGCGAAGTTATCGCGCATCTGGATGGTCCCGATGTGGATGCCATCGTTCAGGTTGGCACAAATCTCAGCATGGTTGATCTTGCTGCCGAAAAAGAGGCTGAGCTTGGAAAGCCGGTTATTGCGATCAACAGTGCAACCTATTGGCATGCTCTGCGTGCGTGCGGAATACAGGATCGGATTGACGGTCTCGGAAGATTGCTCTCCGATTTTTAGACTGCAGGTCCGGAATTTCGGCCTCGCGGCTCGATTGGGAAGTTTGACAGGACTTTCGCGAGCTTCAGGTGACTTTGGAGAGAGGCATAAAATGACGCACGGGTTTGGAACACGAACTACCTTTCGGCTCGCATTGGCGGGTTGCCTGCTATCATCGCTGGGAGGCGGCACTTCTTGGGCACAAAGCTTAGGAGACATCCAGACCGCAAAAGCCGGAGAGACAGCAATACCGGCGCCCGACCCGATGCTGGGCGATGGAGGCACTGGTCCTTTTTACCAATGGGATGGTGCCATACCCAATGGTCCGCCGCAGATTATCAAGATCGAACGGTTCCAGTCCAAGCATGCCCTTGCTGAAGCGGCGTTGAGCGAACGCATCATGTATACCAGCCTGGGTGGCCCGGACGGGAAGCAGCCTATCATCGTCACCGGTGCAGTTTACCTGCCCAAAGGACCAAAGCCGGCAGGCGGCTGGCCCATCATTGCATGGGCGCATGGCACAGTCGGTCTGCCCGATACATGTGCGCCATCGTTTAACGGATGGTCCGCGCGGGATGTGGAATATCTGAACAACTGGCTTCGGCAGGGCTATGCAGTGGTCGCATCGGACTATGAAGGCATGGGGACGAACGGACCGCACCCTTATATGATCAGCCGTTCCGCGGCGGTCGGCACGCTGCACGCCGTATTGGCAGCCCAACCGCGCTACCCCCTGTCTAACAATGTCGTGATCGTGGGGCAGTCCCAAGGCGCCCATACGGCTGCAAATAGCGGTCTGATCCAGCAGGAAGTGGCGCCATCGATCAAACTGCGTGGTGTCGTGCTGACCGGCTGGCCAGGCACCATGGAAATGCCGGCCTTGCGGATGGATCAATATGATCCTTGGTCGGTATTCTACATGCGCGCCTTACCCACATATGCTGCAATCGATCCCGACTTCCGGCCCGAAAGCGTCCTGACGCCGGAAGGCCGCAAGACATATGAGACCTTCCTTGCCGGTTGCGGATCCGCCGCAACACGAACGTTCATGGCGCGTGGTCCAGTCGTCAACACCTTGTTCACGCGCGACATCACGCCTCTGGAAACACGCGCTCAACCTTTGCGCGCCTATCCGCCCTTGCGTTTCAAGGTCCCTGTTTTCCTCGGGATCGGTCTGGCAGATGAGCAGACCTTCCCCCGCCCGACATTTGATGCCGCCAAACGCGCCTGTGCGCTGGGCAGTAACATCGCCATCCATATGTATCCCGGCTTCAACCATGCAGGCACCGTCTTGCGTTCGCAGGAGGATTCCCTGGGCTGGGTGAAGGCAGTGTTCGGCGGGAAAAATCCGAAAGGACAGTGCGAAAAAGCGGTCTTCCCGAATGAATGATGCTTATCTGCGTAAGGTTGCGGGCGCAGACAAAAACATTGCCGCGACGGCGATTCCCGATACTAAATAGGAAGGGAAATCTCTGTTGCGTCTGCTTTGTCGGACCGCTCTGGGATTAATGCAATTTGGGGAGGTGCAGCCAATGGCTTTTTTCCGTTCAATGTCGGCTGCATTGCTGGTCATTGCCACCGGCGTTTCGGTTCCCCTGCACCATGCGAACGCCCGGGAGGCCGATAACCGCGAAGCGGCGGCGCAGGAACGCGCTCGCGAAACGGTCAGGAAAATGACGGCGGAAGAAAAAGTCATACTGACACACGGGATCATGGCATTGCCCCTTGGTCCCAACACTCCCCCCATGCCCGAAGATGCGGTTCCGGGCGCAGGATATATAGCGGGCATACCGCGCCTTGGCATCCCGGCCTTACGTGAAACCGATGCAAGCCTCGGCGTTGCCTATGCGGCGGGTCTCCGCAAGGATGATGCAACCGCTCTGCCCTCAGGCCTCGCCATGGCCTCCAGCTGGGATCGCGCACTGGTTGAAGCCGGAGGAAAAATGATTGGCTCCGAAGCGCGGGCCAAAGGTTATAATGTGATGCTAGCAGGCGGCGTTAATCTGATGCGCGATCCGCGAAACGGACGTAATTTCGAATATCTCGGCGAGGATCCTCTGCTGGCCGGCGTTCTTGTCGGGCACGCTATCCGCGGCGTCCAGTCCAACAATATCATTTCGACAATAAAGCATTTTGCCCTGAACGGGCAGGAAACCGGCCGGCATTTTTCCGACATACAGATCAGCGAAGCCAATGCACGGGAAAGCGATCTGCTTGCCTTTCAGATCGGGATCGAGATTGGCCGGCCGGGTTCGGTCATGTGTGCCTATAACCGGGTCAATGGTGAACAGGCATGCGCGCACAACTGGTTGCTCAATAAAGTCCTCAAGGAAGACTGGAATTATCCGGGATTCGTGATGTCCGACTGGGGTGCCGTTCCCAATCTCGACTCTGCCCTTCACGGTCTGGATCAGCAGTCCGGTGAGCAACTGGATGCCGAGGTTTTCTTCGGAAGCAAACTGGCCGATGCGGCCCGGAAGGATCCCACATGGGCGGCGCGGCTTGATGATATGAATGTGCGGATTCTGACGGCCATTTATGCAGCGCAACTGGACAAATATCCGGCGAGCAAGGGCGGCCAGATCGACTATGCGGCCAATGCGCAGATAGCGCAGGAAATGGCGCAACAAGGAATGGTGCTGCTGCGAAACCAGAACAACGTCCTTCCCCTTGCCGCCAAAGGAAAGAATATCCTGGTTGTTGGAGGTTTCGCAACGACAGGGGTCATGTCCGGCGCAGGGTCAAGCCAGGTCATCGGTGCTGGCGGACCGGCGGCCACAATCCCGGTTGGCGGCACCGGTCCTTTTGCCGGTTTTCAGAAGATGAATTTGCATCGCTCTTCCCCTTTTGCGGCATTGACCACCATGGCTCCGCAGGCAACGTTCCGGTACCGTAATGGACGTTCGGTGTCGGAAGCGGTTGCAGAAGCCCGCAAGTCAGACATTGTCCTTGTTTTCGCCAATCAATGGGCAAGCGAAGGTTTTGACCAACCCGACCTCGCGCTTCCCGACGGGCAGGATGCGCTGATCGATGCGGTCGCCGCCGCGAACCCCAACACAATCGTTATACTGCAAACGGGTGGCCCCATTTTGATGCCCTGGCTGAACAAGACGGCCGCCGTTCTGCAGGCCTGGTATCCCGGTATCAGGGGAGGCGAAGCTATCGCATCCATCTTGCTGGGTGACAGCAACCCGTCCGGACGATTGCCAATCACTTTCCCGGCCAGCGAGTCGCAATTACCGCGACCCAAAGTAGACGGCTTTGACTGGCTTGAACCCGACTTTGTGGGACGCGCACCCAAGGGAGCGAAACCATTGCTGGTTGATTATGACATTGAAGGATCCGACCTGGGATATCGGTGGAATGCCCGCAAAGGGCACAGCGCACTTTTCCCCTTCGGCTTTGGCCTCAGCTACACCCGGTTTGAAAGTTCCGATTTCAAGATGAAGGGAATGACGGCCAGTGTTACCGTTCGCAATATAGGCGACCGCGCTGGTTCAACCGTCGCACAACTTTATCTGACCGACACTCCTTCTGGCCCACAGCGCAGATTGGCGGGATTCGAGAAAGTCTCTCTGAAGCCCGGAGAGAGCCGCAAAATTGACATCAGCGTCGAACCGAGAATTGTGGCGGAGTTTAAGGACAAGCACTGGATTATCGCGTCCGGCACCTACACTTTCGCTATCGGGGAGAATGCCGAACAGTTGGTACTAACGGACTCGGTTAAGCTGAACCAGTCAACATTGAAACCCTGAAATCCGCTTAAGTCCGGTTGCGCCTTAGCTGTCATGTCCGCCCCAACCGCGCGACGATCGTTACGAAGAAGGCCGTTGACCATCCCAGTAACAAAAGACCGTTGATACCTTCGATTGCGGCAACCAGACGCCAGCCCGGATTGATGTAACGATCATCAAAGCCGATACCGGCATAGCTGATAGTCGAAAAATAGACGGCGGTTTCAATGTCCGTCACCGCGCCAAGTGCTTCGAACAGAAAGGCGTAGAGCCATATTTCGATGCCGTGCAGCGTGAACAGCCCGACCACCAGCGCAAGCGTGAACAGCATGGCTCGAGCGGACATGGCGGCCAGATGGTGGGCGCGTTCCACCTGGATTTCGTTACGCAAACTGCGTCCCAGCAAGGCAAGACCCGCCCCGTGTATAACCACGGTCAAAAGGACGATAAGTGTCGAGACGAGCAGTTGGGCGAACATCGCCCTACATGCAATCCGCGCACAATGTCGCGGTCGGCATCAACGCCAATCTCGCCGCCGAAATCGGCTCGCCGCAGGACAGGCATTCGCCATAATGCCCCTGGTCCAGACGCCCGAGCGCGGCCCGGACCGATGCCATTTCCTTAAGGACCATGGCGTCCTCAGCCGCCAGTGTATCTTCATTTTCGATCTGGATGGCCTGTTCCTCGGAATCGGCGCTCATAGGTTGTGTAAGCTGCGATTCTATTCGCCCGGCACGCGATTCCAGTTCCCCCAGACGGGCGACAAGTCGGGCGCGAACCTCTGCCTCCGCCGTCATGACAACATCTCGCCGGCGGCAAGTGTGCGTTGTACCCTATCCAGCAGCGACAGGCGTTCTTTCTTCAACTCCTCGGTTCTATCTTCAGAGGCAGGCTCAATCCCGCTGTCGATCCGGTGGATTTCCCGGTTGAGCACATGGTAGCGTTCGGCAAGTGCGGCGAACCGCTTGTCCTGCGTCTTCAACGCATGGATCTGGGCGGCGGCGTGGGGGAATTCGTCGTGTAATTCATGCGGCGTATGGGACATGTGATCTTCCTCTGTTGGAGTAGCTTGGATCATATTGGCCGATCATCCGGCGGCATGCATTGCGCTAGATCAACAACCGACGCCGCAGCGGAATGTTTCGCCATTTCGCGATGGATCGAGGCTCCGCAGCAAGGAACAATCGGCACCGTCCGGGCTTTAGAAAGCTCCAATTGCATAAACAGCCATCCCGAAATCCATTCGGGTCGCAATGAGCCGAACGGAGAAACACGGTGCCTCTTGCTGAAATTGAACATTCTACAACCGAGATTACGGATTTATTCGAAGATTTCGTCCGCGACGCGAGCTTTCCGTGCGTGGGCGCAAAGTCTGCACTGAATAAGGGACAGATGCATTTTGTGGTCGCAGATGACATTCGTTCTGCGTGGGACGACTTACGGATCTGGCCCAAAATCGTCTCGCTTGCCAACTCCTACCGCAATGATCCGGTGCTGTTCCAAACGCTTGTTGTCATATTCCGCAACCAAGACCCGCTCAGCGAACGGCGCTTTGAGCGGGCAATGTGGGACAGATTACAGTCGTTGAGCGACAAGGACGACTGGCTTGGCCAGACGGTCGACCCGCGGATCAGCACGGACCCGGACGACCCGCATTTCGCCGTCAGCTTTGGCGGTGAGGCCTTTTTCGTTGTTGGCCTGCACCCCAATGCCAGCCGGCCCGCACGGCGGTTCAGCCATCCTGTGATGGTATTCAATCTGCACGACCAGTTCGAACAATTGCGCAGCGCGGGACGTTACGACCCGTTGCGCGATACCATATTGAAGCGTGACAAGGCCCTTGCCGGAACGATCAACCCCATGCTGGCGCAGCATGGCGACGCGTCCGCAGCCCGCCAGTATAGCGGCCGCCGCGTCGAAGATGGCTGGGTCTGCCCATTCAGCCGGAAAGGGGGGGCGGCATGAGCAATCTGGAAATCCGTCCCCGGTCCGGCGTCGCGTTTACGATGAACCGGGGTGACATTCTTACCGTCATTGACCCGCTGGGCGAACAGGTTGCCGATCTGGTGGCCTATGCCCAAACGGATATACGTGAAGTGATCTCATCGGGACGGACACTCGACTATGCATCGCGTCTGTTCCTGACCACCGGCGACCCGCTTTATTCCAACCGCAGCAATGTGATGCTGACCATTATCCACGATGATGTCGGTCGTCATGACTTTCTGCTGACCCCCTGTTCGGAAGATACGTTCCGGATCATTTATGGCGATACGCACCCCCATCAGGGATGCTTTGGAAATCTCGCCGACGCCCTGCGGCCTTTCGGCATCGAACCCGATGCCATTCCCGTTGCATTCAACTGTTTCATGCACGTCGCTATCGATGGAAAGACAGGCGAAATTTCGGTGCAGCCGCCCCTCAGCCGCGCTGGCGAAGAAATCCGTTTCCGCGCGGAAATGGATCTGATTATCGGATTGACGGCCTGTTCCGCACTGCAGTCGAACAATGGCTCGTTCAAACCGATATGCTATTCGGTAACACCTGCCGAAGAACTGGTACCAAGCCAACACGCTTAGTCATCGTCCGTGCTGGTTCGGTCTGGTGCAACCTTTTGCTGTGGGTGGAGTTTCCTCTCAATAGCCAGAGGAGACAAAGATGATCCAAGACCCCAAAACGCCCCAACGCCCGGTGGAGGAACCCAATGATTGGCCCGACGAGGTCCCGCCGGACGGGGGTGATACGGACTTTCCGGGCGGGGCCCCTAATGAGCAACCCGACGAAATCTAAGCATTGCTCGCGAGCCACAGAAAAACCCCCGAGAGCACGATGCCCTCGGGGGTTTTCTTTACGCTGCAATACGTGCCTGTTATGCGCGTCCGGGCGTGAACGAAGGCGGATCACTTGCGGGGAAGGATGCGTCCGACATGTCGTCAATATCCTCCCAATCGTCGCCGGGATGGTCCCGCATTGAATCTACGCCGGCATTGCGGGTCTGGTCGAAATTTTCATAATCGGTTTCATCATCCGCAAAGGCGGCAGAGAAATCATCTTTCCATTCATTCGCCTTTGGCAGCCATTGATGCCGTGTCGCGTAAAGACCTGCACCTACGGCAACACCCACCCCGACTGCCGAAACGACAGCAGTCAGCCAGGTCGGCGTTTCCGACGAACGGGCCTTGCCAAAACGGCCGTCACTTTTGCGCTTTTGATTTGTGCGATGCGATTTCGCACTCGAATTCCGGGCGCCGTTCGAAGACTTTCTGGCATGTTTGCTGCCGGTTTTTGTGCCGCTGGAATCTGAATTTGTTCGGGTCGCGGTTACCATTTCTGCTCTCCTACTTTCTGATGGATGGGGAAAAGAGGAAAGCGATGCACGGCCACTTAAGTTCCCGCATCCAGCACCTTTATTGCACGGTCGGTCGCCAAACATGGCATCAATAATTTTCGACTTTCACCCTTAACGGGAACCTAATGCTTCATTGCGGGTTCCCCCAACACCCAAAGGGAGAATGCAAATGAACATCATTATTTTATTGGTAGTTGGCGGCATTATTGGCTGGCTGGCTAGTATTGTTATGCGCACAGACGGGCAGCAGGGTATTTTCCTGAATATTGTTGTCGGTATTGTCGGTGCAATACTTGCGGGTTTCATCATCACACCGCTCATCGGTGGTGCACCTATTACAGAAGGCGCGTTCGACATCATGTCGCTGATCTCGTCTTTCCTTGGTGCCGTCGTCCTTCTCGCGATCGTAAACCTCTTCCGTCGCGGTCGGGTTCGGTAAACATTTCAAACGGAGTGAATTGGCTATGAAAAAGAATATTTTGATCTTGTGCGGCGCAGTTTCCATGCTGGCACTTGCAGGTTGCGATACCCCTGCGGAAAATGCCAACGAAGCGGCCGCTGAAAATCTGGACGCGCAGGCCGATGCCACACGTGAGCAGGCCGACGCGACAGCCGACGCGATGGAAGACAAGGCTGACACCTTGGACACCCAGACTGACGGTGTGGATTCTGCCGCTGAACAGAAAATGGAAAATGATGCCCAAGCTGTTCGCGATAAAGCAGAAGTAAAGGCTGATGCCATGGAAGACAAGGCAGACGCGAAGGACTAATTATCCGGTCTTTCCCTAACTTTCAAAACCCGCTGGCTAAGTCAGCGGGTTTTTTGTCAGTCATCCCGCAGATGGTGGAGATAATTCGGGTTGAATGCGGCCAGTTTTTTAAGCCGTTCAAGATCCTTCACCTCCAATTGTCCCCGACGCAGGATGACATATCCCGTCCGATTGAGTTCCGCGATCGTTCGGCTGACATGGGGTTGCGTCATGCCCAGGGCGTCCGCAATGTCGAGCTGCGTCAACGGGAAATCACATAGCTGTCCCTGCACAAGCCCGACTGTCTTTAGCCGCAGGAAAAGTTCGCAGGCCAAATGGGCAACACTTTCCAGTGCATCGCGTTGCCCCACGCTGACTAGCCATTCGCGTTGGATCGACCCGGTCACCAGCGATTCCCACCACAGCGCGCGCAGCAATTTCGGGTGCGCATCGCTTATCTCTTCAAACTCTTTCGGTGCCAGTCGCGCATAGCGGATCGGCGTGATCGCGGCGATCGAATGGTCCATCGCATTGAGAATATAGACATGCAGGTCGGCGAGATCGCCAGGCAGAAAGAAGGCCAATATCTGGCGTCGGCCATCTTCCATCATTTTGTAACGGCATGCCCATCCATCAAGGAGCAAGTTGACTGTCCGGGGTTCGTCACCTTCGGAAATAATATCCTGTCCCCGGTCGGCATAGGCGACCCGGCGGGACGCCATCTCGTTGATGGCATCCTCGCTGCCGCTGGTGGTACGCATGAATGCGTTCAGTTTGGCGATCAGATACCGTCCGGGATTTTCAAGATTCTCGTCCATGCCGTCCCCTGTTGAGTCTGTTCACCGACCGCGTCCAGAGAACCGGTCAGGACAGCGCGGTCACGGGAAAGTGCAGCGTCGTCGAACTCCCCATGTTGCGGTCGCTGATAAATGTGACGGTGCCATTTAACTGGCTTGCGAAACCCTGCATCAATTGGGTTCCCATGTTACGGGCAAGACCGGCATTCACGTCATATCCCTGGCCATTGTCTTCAATTGACAGAATCGCCTTGTCCCCCACCAAAGCGAAGGTCATTTCGATCTTGCCGGGTGCATTTGTGGGAAATGCGTGACGGAAACTATTGGTGACAGCTTCCACAATGAAGAGAGCCAGTGGAACAGCCGAGTCGACAGGCAGCGAACAATGATCCGCGCGAAAAGACAGGTCGACATGCTGGTTTTCACGATGGGCGTAGCGCAGTTGCTTGCACAATTCCCCCATCAACGTCTCGACGGTCACCGAGGGTTCGGCGCTGTCATTTTCCTGTTCATAGGAAAGCCGGTGGATCAATGCGAGCGCAACGATGCGGGCGCGCGATTGCTTCAACGCCGTCTGCGCCGCGTCATCGGTAACCCGCGACGCCTGCATGGTCAGCAGGCTCGTGACAATCTGGAGATTGTTTTTCACACGATGGTGGACTTCGCGGGTCAGCTTGGTCTTGGTGTCGAGCGCCGCGGTCAATTCTGCGGTCCGGCTATCGATGACCTCGGCCATTGTGTGCAAATCGTCGCTCAGGCCGCGCAATTCACTTGGTGCGGTAGCAAAAGCGGTCCGATTTCCGCTAAAATTGCCTTTGGTGAATTCCTCGCTCAATTGACGCAAACGCGTCAGCCACCGGATAACAAGCCTGTTGGTCCCGAACCAGATCGCGCACAAGGTCAGCAATATGGTCACCAGGGGCATGATGATGCTTGCACGAAACTGGGTGAGCGCAGCTTTCATGATGCGCGCGCGCGGCTCGGCATAGAGTACAAACAGATCGTCACCGCTGAGCTCGACCGTCTGGTACACCCATTTTTCGTTCCCCTGTGTCCGGATCACACCGGAACTGCCTGCCGAAAGTCCTGGCGGAACGGTAAAGGGCATCTTGTCCGTATCGCTGGTAACGAGATTGCCTGAGCGCGATATGATGGCGATAACACCTGTTCTGGCCTCCGGCGCGTCTGATATCGACCGGGCCAGTCGTGAAATATCCAGACCTGCACTGATGGTGCCGTCAAATTCACCCTTATCGTTCAGCACGGCAAGGGCACTGATGATTACAGGTTTGCGCGATACCGTCCCGAAAGTCGGCTGGCTGACCGTTACCACCCGGGACTTTTTGGTATCTTCCCACCATGGCTCTCCGACAAAGGAGAGGCCTTCACGAAAGGGAATGATCGAACATCGCGCCCGGCCGGACGCATCGGTCCGCACGAAATTTATGACCGGATCATGGCCACGAAATCCGGTCCGCAATACTGCGTCGCACCGGTCGGTCATATTACGGATATCCGGATTTGCCGAACCCACCATCAACAGGCGGTTCGAAACCAGAAAAGCATCCCGCTCCCGTTCCGCGACGGCCTTTGCATTGGCGCCAAGCGTCGCCATCGCGGCATTCTGCATGGCGCGCCAGTTCGCAATACTCTGCAGCACGCTGGTGACGGTTATAGGCAGAAGGGCCGCAAGCACGACCATTAGCAAACCCTGTTTCAGGCTGATTGAACGCCCAAAAAACAAAAAATTCCCCTCCACCGATGGCCGCAATTTAGGCGGCCGAAGTCATGGCACCCCTGCCCGCTGTGATATGCCGGTTTTCGACCTGATCGCCTTCATCCAGCCCGTTAATGATGGCCGCTAACGCGGTCCTGCCGCGCGCGAGACGGCTTTTGACTGTCCCCAAGGCACAGCCTGCAATTTCGGCAGCCTCTTCATAGCTGGCACCGCCGGCACCAACCAAAAGCAACATTTCGCGCTGCTCCACCGGAAGCTGCTGCAAAGCCTTTTCGACATCCGACATGTGGATTACGTGCTGTTGCGCGGGCTCCTGAACCAAAATCCGTTCTGCGGCTTCCGGGTCCCAACTGGTCATACGGGCGTTCTTGCGGATGGTCGTATAGAAATGGTTGCGCAGGATCATGTAGATCCAAGCGCGGAAATTGGTGCCGGGTTCAAAACTGTCCCGCGCCGCCCAGGCGCGCATCATGGCTTCCTGCGCGAGATCGTCTGCCAGTTCCCGGTTGCCGCAAAGACCACGCGCAAAAGCGCGCAGCGACGGAATTATATCCTGCAATTGCTGTCGGAATTCAGCGGTCGGCGGTTTGCGTCCGCCATCCTGTTCAACCGGATCGGTCATGATGGCTTTTTGGCCTTTTCTGCCATACGGCTTTCGAGCTGGTCGAGCAGAGAGAGGAAATCATCGGGTACAGGCTCGCTGGCGATGCCATCATGCATCTGCCTCAACGCAGCAGCAATGGGATCGAAATCCGCTTCTACGGCATTTCCTAAGCGCATGGGCTTGCTATCTCTTTTCTTAGAATCCGACAATGCACACTCCACCACCAGTTAAACGGATGGAGCCAGTTGCCATATTCAGGCTTAAAGTTATACAACTGATCGTCATTCCCGCCCCGTATTCGCGCAGTCATCTGGGGCTGTTAATGCGCGGGACAAAAAAAAGTTCCCGCGCATGGAACAAAAAGCGGCGAAATGTGTATTCTCGTTAATAACCGTGGAGGAATCATGTCATTACGTGAGGCGTTAGTAGCCGAATTGCCGTTTTTGCGACGTTATGCCCGCGCACTAACCGGATCACAGTCACTCGGTGACGCAGCCGTTCGAGAAGTCCTTGAGGCTTTGCTCGAGGCTCCAGAAGAGCTGCAGTCGGATAAGCCTGTACGCATCGAATTATTCCGCATCTTCCACCGCCTTTGGCAACCTGCGATGGTCGAACCGCTGGCGTCCAAGGGTCGCAGCGGGGTGATTGCGCAATTTCCGGTCGTCATGCGACAGAGCTTGCTGCTGACCGCGGTGGAAGGCTTTAGCGAAGAAGAGACCGCCACAATCCTCGGGCTTAACTCGGGCGACATTGGCACCTATGTACGCGACGCGCGCACTGCGATTACGGACGCGCTGGCGGCGGATGTCCTGATTATCGAAGATGAATCGATTATCGCCCTCCACATCAAGCAGATTGTTGAATCGCTCGGCCATAATGTCGTGGGCATTGTGCGGACACATAGCGAGGCGGTCGCTGCGGCACGTGAAAAGCATCCGGAACTTGTGCTGGCGGATATCAGCCTGGCAGATGGATCAAGCGGAATTGATGCGGTGAAGGAAATTCTGACCGAGCAGGATGTTCCGGTCATTTTCATCACGGCCTTCCCCGAACGTCTCCTGACCGGCGCGCGCCCTGAGCCGACCTATTTGATTACCAAACCATTTGAGCCGGAAACGGTCATTGCGACCATCGGCCAGGCGCTGTTGCTGCATCGCCAGCAGGGTGATGAAAAAATTACTAGCGATGCCGGAACATTTTCGGAGGCCTGACGTTATACCGCTATATCAACAATCCCCCGCTGGCTACCCACCCCCCCCTCGAAGTTGCCAGCAAATCCCACACCCCGGCTTTAACAGCCGGGGTGTCTTTTTTGGTGTCCCCTATTTTTCGTCTGCGCTCCCATGAAAAACCCTCCCCGCCTGCCGGGCGGAGAGGGTTGTGCTGTGGGAGGCTGCCGGAGAGGTCCAGCGCCTGCCGACGCGGTTAGCGGGCCTGAGTGGCGTGCTTCAGATTGCTCATCTGGTCATGACCCTGCTTCACCGACTGGTAGCAGCGTTCGATGACGGCGCGGGTTTCAGGACTGAAATCGCGGTCGATCAGGGCTTCTTCAAACTTGTGCTTGATATGGTCTTCGCCACGTTCGACTTCTGCAATGATGGCATTGTCGTCATTGCCGGTAATTGCGCTCTTCAGATCCAAGAACGCGCGGTGTGCGCCGGCCAGAACCGACCCGTCTGTTGTCGGCTCGCCGCCCAGTGTGCGGACGCGTGATTGCAGTTCTTCCGTGACGGTTTTGCGTTCGTTGGCGCGGTCGAAAAAGATCGACCGGTACTGGCTCTGCTCCGCATCTTCAGCAGCCGAGCGGTATCCGTCGACACTGTCGATTGTGGTTTTGATAAGATCGTTGAGGGTATCAACTTCGCGTTCATTGGGGGTCATTGTGATATCTCCAAAAGAGTGGGGCTGAGCAGAACGAGCAATCAGGGAACTTGTTTCGTCCAAACGCATTTATTCTATCGTGACCGCAACACATGCTGGAGTGGCACGCCCTCTCAACGCCCCAGCGCATTGGAAAGCTGCGCCTTTTTCCAAAAAGGTTTGTTATGATGAAGACCCTTCATGCGCGGTGACGATTTTGCCAAGGCGCCCGAATATGCCCCAGTCATAAGCAGGCCGCCCTTTATCGTCTATCAGCGCCCGTCCGTAGCAACGGCGAATGTTTCGCCGACGGATGAAGGATAGCATCATATGCTCCATAAAAGGCCCTCGCAAAGCAGTGTAACACCGCACAGCTATTGGCTGGAGCCTGTAAACAGCGCTACGATCAAAGCGACAGATGCTCCCGAAACGCCGGACAATGATGATTTTCGCCTGATCGCCGACAGCATGCCTGCCTTGTGCTGGATGGCCCGCAGTGACGGGTATATTTTCTGGTACAACCGCCGCTGGCACGACTATTGCGGCACCACGCCCCAGGCCATGGAGGGCTGGGGCTGGCAAAGCGTGCATGACCCAGCCGAACTTCCCGGTGTAATGGACCGATGGCAGCAATCCATTGCGAGCGGGCGACCGTTCGAGATGCTGTTTCCCATACGGGGGTCGGACGGCGTGTTCAGGCGTTTTCTGACGCGCATCATTCCGGTGACGAATAACGAGGGCAATGTCGTCCGCTGGATCGGCACCAACATCGAGGTGGAAAGCCAGCTGAACGCCGAAGCGGCCCTGGAGGTGAGCGAAGCGAAGCTGCAGGTCTTGACCGATGCCATGCCGCAGATGGTGTGGTCTACCCTGCCCGACGGCTATCACGATTATTTCAACGCTCGGTGGTACGAATTTACCGGTGTTCCCTATGGTTCCACCGACGGAGAAGGCTGGAATGGCGTATTCCATGCCGATGACCAGGAGCGCGCCTGGGGTCTGTGGCGGCATAGCCTGGAAACAGGAGAACCTTATGAGATCGAATATCGCCTGCGCCACCATAGCGGTGTTTACCGCTGGATTTTGGGCCGCGCGCTGCCGGTGCGCGATGCACAAGGATCTATCACACGCTGGATCGGGACGTGTACCGACATTGATGATGCCAAGCGCAACGCGGCGCTTGCCGAGCTGGTCAGCCGCGAGCTGAGCCACCGCATCAAGAACATCTTTGCCGTCATTGCCGGCCTGATCGGCATCTCGTCGCCCAAAAATGCAGAGGCCGCCGCCTATGCAAAGGAAGTATCGGGACGTATCGCGGCGCTGGGACGTGCGCATAACTTCGCACGGCCGCACGGACCGGAATCGGCAATATTGCAAAATTTCGGTGGTCTGCATGGACTATTGGCGGAATTGATGTTGCCCTATGACCATGCTGAAAAACGGCGCTATGTGATCTCGGGCGAGGATATTGAAGTTGGCGACCGCAGCGCCACGCCATTGGCGCTGCTGATCCACGAACTTGCCACCAACGCCGTCAAATATGGTGCCCTTTCCGACAGTCAGGGTCGCGTCACCATAACGACAACAGTGCATGGCGACCGGGTGGTGATTATCTGGTCCGAAAGCGGCGGCCCCGCAATCAAGGGCGTGCCTGTGCAGAGCGGGTTCGGCACCCAATTGTCCGACATCAGCATCATCAGCCAGTTGGGCGGCGCGATTGACCGTGCCTGGAACAGAGAAGGTTTAAGCGTGACCATTTCGATCCCGCGGGCCCATCTCTAAGCTGCGTCAGTTATAGGCACTCGGAAAAAGACGGAGCGCGGGCGGTGGACTGACGGGTTCCCCGACGCGATGTTTGACGAGGAAATCCAGTACGGTGCCGATGGCATTTTCGTCTACCGGCTTTGAAAGTACGCCAATGGTACCTTTGATCCCGTCGCGCAATTGGGACGCGTTGGCGGTCAGGAACAAGACGGTCGTTCCATATTCCTCGCTCAGTTTTGCGCCAATTTCCGGGCCTGTTGGTCCATCGCGCAGGTTTAGGTCCACCAGCGCGATATCCGGCCTGCGCTGCGCCAATTGCTCGGCGCTCGCCGCGTCCGGGGCGATGCCGATGACTTCGAAACCCATGTTCGACATGATCTGCCGTAGGTTCAAAGCGACGATAAATTCGTCTTCTACAATAAGGATGCGGTTGTCTGTCATAATGGTTCTCAAGCCAATAACGGCGCAAAACCATGTTGGTTCCGCAATCCGGCCCATTTTGCGATGAGAAAATGGGCCGGTTTATTTCGGGTTCAGGCTTTGGCTTTCAGGCTTTCTGCAACTGCGACGCCGTGGCGTTCCAGCGCCTCGACAATCTTGCCCGCGCCTTCAAGATCACCCCAGAACATCGGGCCGCCGCGGTAAATCGGCCAGCCATAGCCGTAAATCCAGACGACATCGATGTCGGATGCCCGTTGTGCTTTGCCTTCTTCGAGGATCTTATACCCTTCATTGACCATCGGATATAATGTCCGCTCGATGATTTCCTGTTCGCTGATTTCGCGTTTGGGCAGGTTGGACGTTGCCCGGAACTCTTCGATAATAGCCAGCGCCTCCGCACTGGGCGTACCGACGCGTTTCGCGTCATAGTCGTAGAAACCCTTGCCGTTCTTCTGGCCAAAGCGACCTGCGGCACACAGGGCATCACGGATTGTTTCAACCCGCGATGGATCACGGTGCCAGCCGATATCAAGTCCGGCCAGATCGCTCATCTGGAATGGCCCCATGGGCATGCCGAAATCGGTATGCACCTTGTCAATCTGTTCGGGCGTCGCACCTTCGAGCAACAATTGCATAGCGGGCTGTTGGCGTGTCGACAGCATCCGGTTTCCGATAAAGCCATGGCAAACGCCGGCAACAACCGCCACCTTGCCGATCTTCTTGCCGATGGCCATTGCCGTTGCCAGCACATCAGGTGCCGTCTTCTCGCCGCGGACAACCTCAAGCAGTTTCATGACATTGGCGGGCGAAAAGAAATGCATGCCCAGCACATCCTGCGGACGGGACGTTGCCGCGGCAATTTCATCGACATTCAGATAGGACGTATTGGACGCCAATATTGCCCCTGGCTTGCAGATCGCATCAAGCTTTCCGAACACTTCCTTTTTCACGTCCATATTTTCGTAGACAGCCTCAATTACGAGGTCGCAATCGGCCAGCGATTCAAGGGTCAGCGACGGGGTCAGCAACGCCATCATCCCTTCGACCTGTTCTGTAGTAAAGCGCCCCTTTGCCGCGCTGGCTTCATAGTTTTTCCGGATCACCCCGACGCCGCGGTCCAGATTTTCCTGCACCATTTCAACGATCGTGACGGGAATGCCCTTGGCGAGGAAATTCATCGAAATGCCGCCACCCATCGTACCTGCACCGATGACGCCCACCTTGTTCACCGTACGAAGGGGCAAGTCTTTGGGAAGACCGTCAATCTTGGCCGCCTGACGTTCGGCAAAAAACATGTGCCGCTGCGCCGCTGACTGGGAACCTCCCATCAGCTTCATAAATTCGGCGCGTTCAAAGGCCATCCCCTCGTCAAAGGGCAATTTCGTGGCGGCTTCGACGCAGGCAAGATTGGCATAGGGGGCTTCGAACCCTTTCCACTTGCGCGCATTGGCCGCCTTGAGCTGCTCGATAATAGCGGTATCGCCCTTGACCGGCAGATCGCGCGTCGCGCGCGGACCGACGGCTATCAGTTCTTTTGCATAGGCGATGGCATCTTCAGCCAGGCTGCCTTCCCCTGCTATGCGGTCGACAAGACCCATGGATGCCGCCTTGGACGCGCTTACCGGTTCACCCAGCGAACACATGGTGGCGGCCGCTTCTACACCCACGATACGCGGCAAACGCTGCGTTCCGCCGGCCCCTGGCAGCAGGCCAAGCTTGACCTCCGGCACACCCAGCTTCGCCGAAGGAACGGCAATGCGGTAATGGCAGACAAGCGCGGTTTCCAACCCGCCGCCAAGAGCGGTCCCGTGGATGGCACCGACAACAGGCTGGGTCGCCGATTCAATCGTCCGGAGCACCTGGTTGAAATCGGGTCCTTGGGGTGGTTTGCCAAATTCGGTGATATCCGCACCCGCAATGAAGGTGTTGCCGTCGCAACGCAGAACCATCGCTTCGATCTCCGGATCGTTCAGCCCTTGGTCCACCCCGTCCGAAAGCCCCTGGCGCACATGCCAGGAAAGCGCATTTACAGGAGGGTTGTTGACCACAATCACAAGGATGTTGCCAATTTTCTGCGTCGTCACGGATTGCATTCTGAACTCCTAAATTGTGGCTATTGATTTTTGCCGACGTTGGTTGATTTGGACGCGCTTGGCAAGGGCATGCCGTGTCCCGAATGCACGCAAATGTCCATCGGCCCGTTAACCTTATTCATCATGCACAAAGTTAGACTTTACGGGCAAATGGGGGAGCATGATGGACCAAATCTCAACCTTGCTGCCCAATGGGCAGTCCCTGTCGGATTCGTTGCCCGACGCCGCGAACGACCGTGACCGGCGACAGTATAGCCGTAATGTAAAGGTGATGCGCGTCGCCCGCCTGAAGGACCTGAATGTGCATGCTGAATGCCTTGGTCTTGTGCGCGATGTGTCGCCGGGCGGAATGATGATCGACGCCGATTTCCCGCTGGAGATCGGACAGACGGTTGCCATCGCCCTGCTCGATGATCAGGAATTGAAGGGCGACGTCATCTGGCTGGACGGCAAGACCGTAGGCGTTGAATTTGCGCAGCCCATAGATGTCGAGCAGATTCTGGCAAAGCCGTCGATCAAGCCCGACGGCCGCCGCGCGCGCCTGCCGCGTTTCAGGCTCGACAAGCCGGTGACGCTCCGCATTGAGGAAAAGGTGGCGGATGCCATGTTGCTTGACCTTTCCCAACGCGGCGCAAAATTCTGCTGCGATGTGAAACTGAAACTGCATGCTACCGTCCTCGTCCGATTGGACCGCGAACATGCGGTGCGCGCGACGGTCAAATGGCGGGCAGGCAATATGATTGGAGTCGAATTCCACCGGCTTCTGTCCGTCGACGAACTGGGTGTCTGGCTGAAGGATAGCTAGGGCAACGTCAGCCGAATTGCGGCTCGATTGACATCGGTGGACATATTTCTGTTCATCTTGGATGTATTTTTACATCAGGTCTGCAGAAAGGTAGCAGGCGAAATGCATCCCAATCTTGACAGTGTGCCACCCGCTAAAGCAAGAAGTAACCAGTGGGGATGGAAGGCCGAACAGTGATGCTGATTGGCAGTCGAGTTTTAAGGGTGGACGATGCAAAATATTCTACTGATCGTCGACCATAGCTTTTTCTTGCATGGGTTTTGCCAGTATCTTGGCGATACTGGCCATTTCGATGTTTCAACTGCAATCAGTGCAAATGAAGCAACGGCTAAAATAGAAGAAACACCACCCGATATTGTTGTTCTTGATCCCCGGATGAACGATGGCGCGGGCACGCAGGTTTCCCAATATTTACGACTGCATTATCCCAACATTCCAATCATATTGCTGGTTACGCAGATCGACCCTGAGCAGTCGATCGAAGCGATGCGGATGGGGGTTAAGGGCATTGCCCTGAAAGACAGCGACCCTGATTTGATGGTCGACGGAATCCGCACCATTTTGGCGGGTGGCTATTGGTTCGAGACGAACATAACGCAACCGGCGCTACAATATTCCCTGGACCGTCCCAACCGCATCAACCGCAGCGACGATCTTCTCACCAAAAGGGAGCATCAGATTGTCGATCTCGTCTGCATGGGCCTGCGCAACCGGCAGATTGCCGATCAGTGCAGCCTGACCGAAGGCACGGTCAAGATTCACCTCAACAGCATTTTCCGCAAATTGAGTGTGACATCACGTGCGGAATTGATTGTGAACCGCGAAGGCATGCGTTCCAAGAAATCCTCGTCCGCCAGTTAAGGCAGGACATCCCCGGCACAGGAAAAGGAACTGCGGCAATCGTCAGGATAAACCTGAAAGGATTGCCCGACACGGCCATTCGCTCCCTTGCCAGCCACGGAAGCACAAATGGCTGGCATTTAGGAAATGGGTGCCGGGCATCCTTGCCCCCTGTGGGTCAGGAGTTAGAATTTATATCCGACTTCAACCCCGATCAGGCGACGCGCACCCGGCGAGATGAACGAGCCGCCAAATTCGATCGCCGGGATCGCTTCGTTGATATATTTGCGATCCAGCATATTGTCGGCAAAGGCAGTCAGGTTCCAGTTTTCACCCTCCAGCCCGAAGCGCAGGTTCAGCACGCCAAAGGCATCGCGCTTGGCAACGCTGTAATTGGCATTCCCGACAAAGCCTGGCAGTGCCAGAGCAGAGATTGGCAGCAACTGGCTGAAGATGGTTGCGCGGGTCTGGTCCTGCACGGTGTGGAACCAAGTGGGTCCGGTGATGCGGTAATCGGCGCGCATCACGAGATCGAGGCTATCGTTCAGAGGCGTGTCGATCTGGCTGCCAAGGTTGATGGTATAATCAGCCGTATAGGGCGACTTGTTCCCGACCGTATAGGGCCGTGACGCATTCGCTTTAATCTCGCTGTCGGTCAGGTTGACCGATCCGAACAATTTCCAGCCGTCCACGATTTTGACCGTGCTGTTGAGCTCGACACCCTTCACATCAACCTTGTCGATGTTCGACACCACGCGCAGCAAGCCGAAAGAACCGACGAAGAATTCGAAAAACTGCATGTCGGTGATGCGCGTATAATAGCCGGCAAGGTCGAAGGTGACGCGGTTGTCAAACAGCGATCCCTTGATGCCCGCTTCAAACGCGCTCGAACGTTCCTTGCGGAACTGGTCATTGATCGTCACGCCCGCGCCGATGGCCGGCACGTTGAAGTTGGCGTTAACAAGCGCGGACGACCCTGTATTGTTGAAGCCGCCCGATTTGAAACCGATGCCCCAGTTGGCATAGATATTGGTCGAATTGTTAGGCGTGAAGCTGAGCGTCAGCTTTGGCTGCAACTGCTTGAAGCTAGCCGATTTGTCGGCGATGGCACCTGTCGCAGGAAGGCCGGGATTGATCTTGGCGCCCGTAATGGGGTCAAAAACATTGGGCACAAGATTGGACGTGCTGCGATCCTCGACATCATAGCGCAATGCGACACCGGCCTTGAACTTGTCCGATGCGGCATAGTCCACCGAACCGAAGGCGGCATACACGTCGGTCTTGAACTTGTCGTAGAAAAGCTGCGATGTCGGGTTGCTGCTGCCCGGTGCGTTGTACAGCGAGGTGCTGACACCCTGGCCAAGATCCGCGCCCAGGCTGACGCCCACTTCGCGGTCAATATGCAGGCCATATACGCCCAACTGCCAGTTCAGCGGACCGTCATTGTTCGATGCCAGACGGATTTCCCCGCTGATATCCTTCTGGTTGCGGATCTGAAGCTGCGTACCGTCGCAGGTCGTAGGGCTATAGGCACCGAAGGTCGAACCGGTCGCGGGTGCAAAGATGAAGGGGACGGGAATCTGCCCGATAAAGCCCGGCGCGTTTACAGGGAAACCGGTCAGCGCCGCGGTGGTTGCAAAGCACTGGTTCTGCACCGCCAGATTGGTGGCGTTCGCAGGAGCGCCAAGGGCAGGCGAGATATAGCGGGCAAAGTCCGCCGAGGTGCCGTCTGCCGTCAGGCTCTGGTCAACATCGGAATAGAGCGCCCAGGCGGTCAGCTTGGTCGATCCGAAATCATGTTCCAGCTTGACCGAGAAATCGATGGACTTCTGATCATTGGTCGGGCGGATATTGCCATAATAGCCGAGCTCATGGTCATCGACATCTTCGAAGAAGGCGCCGCCAAAGGCTTCGATATGGAATACGGAGTTGAAGTTGATCGATGCGCCGGAAAGCTTCGCATAGCGGGCCTTCACGTCAATATTGGTCGTCTCGCCCAGATCGGCCATGAAACGGCCATCGATCGAATAGACTTCCTGATCGTCGACAACTTTGCGGTCAAGGAAGGTGTTGCGGTAAAAACCGTCGGTAGTCCGGTAATTCCCCGAAAGCACAAATCCGGCATTGTCGCCGAGCGGCGCCGAAATATAGGCCGTGCCTTCTATGGTCTTTTCATTGGCGTAGCTGAACTTCACCGCCCCCTCGAGTGCATCGCCCGGCTTCACCGTCGAAATCACAATGGCACCGGCCGCGGCATTGCGTCCGTAGATAGCGCCCTGCGGACCTTTCAGGATTTCGATCTGCCGCAACGTTCCCTGTGTCTGGTTCAACTGCGCGGTGTTGGTTTTCAAAATCCCGTCGACGACCAGCGCGACGGAGCTTTCCGCGTCGCGTGCGCCGTTGATACCGCGAATGTTGATCTGCGTATCACCGGCCTCTGCCGTGCCGGTAACGATGGTGACGCCCGGCGTCAGTTGCGCGAAACCCTGGGCATTGTCCGCCCCTGTCTTGGACAGCGAGTCGGCGTCGATCACCGAGACCGATGCGGGTACTTCGACAAGCCGTTCATTCTGCCGGCGGGCGGTGACGATGATTTCTTCAACCTCGGCCCCGTCTTCAGCATCTTGCGCGAACGCCATGCTGGGCAGCATTGCGGCGGCCGCAATGGACGTGAGGAGTGCACTTTTGGTGATACGCATGTAACAAAACTCCCTTGATATCGCTTTTATTGCTTTCGTAGCAGCTTATTGTATACAAATACCATTCGTCAAGAGGAGCATTATACCTATGTCCCGGGCCTCGGATCGCGCCTATGATCATATCCGCAACATGATCCTGTCGGGGGAATTGTCGCCGGGCGAACAGATCCGCGAGGAAGCTCTGGCGGAGCTTTGCGGCGTTTCGCGGACCCCAGTGCGCGACGCCCTGCGGCGGCTGGAGGCAGAGCTTTTCATCCGCCGGAACGAATCTCAGCGCAGCTTTGTCGCCGACTGGTCGCTGGATGATCTGGAAGAGGCATTCCAGTTACGCGCCATGCTGGAGGCCTATGCCGCCCGGCGTGCGGCAAAGCGGATCAGCTGGGACCAGCTGGCGCGGCTGCGATCCCACAATGATGCGATCCACCACGCAATCACCGCGCCTACGCCGGATATTCCGAAATTTCTGGACCATAACCGGCAATTCCACGCCATCGTTCTGGAAGCCGCGGGCTCCGGACGCCTCGCGGGCATGCTGGCGCAAGTTATCGAGCAGCCCGTCGTTCTGCGCACGGCGAAACAATATGACATGGAAAATCTGAAACGGTCCCATCATGAGCATGACGAATTGCTGATCGCGTTCGATAACCGCGACGGCGAATGGGCCGCCGCCGTCATGACAGGCCATATTCGCCGTGCCTTCCATGTCTATGCCGCAGCCCATTCGGGCGATGCCGATATCCGAAGGACGGATGAAGCCGCATAATCCTGTTTGATTTTGTATACAATTATGGCATCATTTGGCGGTGATGAGTATTCCCGACCGTATTGAGTTTGTCGAAGTCGGGCCACGCGATGGCCTGCAAAATGAGAAGCTGCTTGTGTCCACGCAACACAAGCTGGCGCTGATAAACCGTGCCATTGACGCAGGCGCGCGGCGGATTGAAGTGACGAGTTTCGTCAATCCCACCCGCGTCCCGCAAATGGCCGATGCCGAGTCGGTCTGCGCGGGGCTGCCGGTGCGGGACGACACGACCTTCATCGGCCTTGTCATGAATTTACGCGGTGCGGAACGCGCGCTTGCCACCGGCCGGATTGACCAGTTGGGCGCCGTTTCGGTGGCGACCGACCGCTTCGCCATGGCCAATCAGGGACAGACCAGCGACGAATCGGTCGCGGCCGCCAAGGCCATTATCGCGCTCGCAAATGCCGAAGGCCGCACGGCCCAATGCACGATCGCCGCATCGTTCGGCTGTCCGTTCGAAGGTGAAGTCGCGCAGGACCGTGTCGTGGAAATGGCGGCCTCGCTGGCCGAGGCGGGTCCTGTGGAAATTGCCCTTGCCGATACGATCGGTGTCGGCAACCCAGCGCATGTCGCGCAACTGGTGGCACGGGTGAGCGCGGCAATTGCGCCCCTTCCGGTGCGTGTCCATTTCCACAACACGCGCAACACCGGCCTTGCCAATGTCTGGGCCGCCGTGACCGCAGGCGCCAGTATTGTAGACGCCTCTGTCGGCGGTCTCGGCGGCTGCCCCTTTGCGCCCGGTGCCGCCGGAAATGTTCCAAGCGAAGATGTTGTCTATATGCTGGAACGTGCAGGCGTTGACACCGGAATGGATCTGGACCGCCTGATCGGGACCAGCCGCTGGCTTTCGGAAATTATGCAAAGAAAACTGCCCGGCATGGTGGCGCAATCGCCCGCCTTCCCCGCGGCGGCATAAGGGAGAAAAACATGGGTTATCGTTTGGGAGTTGACGTAGGCGGGACATTTACGGACCTGTTGCTGTTCAATTCCGACACTGGAGCTTTCTGGCGCCACAAGACACCTTCGACCCCGCACGACAGCAGCGAAGGTATTTTAAATGGTGTGACCGCAATTTGCGGACAGGCAGGTGTCGCAACCGCCGAGATCGACTATTTCCTACACGGAACGACGGTCGCCACCAATGCGGTCCTGGAAGGTAAAGGCGCACGCGTCGGCCTGATCGTGACCGAAGGCTATCGCGACATCATGCAGATTGCCCGGTCCTACGTCCCCGGCGGGCTCGCCGCCTGGATCATCTGGCCCAAGCCGACACCGCTGGCCGCGCTCGAAGATACGGTGACGGTGGGCGGACGCATGAATGCGCAAGGCCAGGAAGTACGCCCCCTGGACGAGGCGGGCGCCCGCGCCGCGCTGACCCAGCTAAAGGATAAGGGCGTCGAGGCGATCACCGTCAGCTTTATGAATGCCTATACAAATGGCGCGCACGAGGCACGTGTCGGCGAACTGGCGCGGGAGATTTTCCCCGACGCGCCGATTTCTCTCAGCCATGAAGTGCTGCCCGAAATGCAGGAATATGAGCGCACCTTGACCACCGTCGCCAATGCCGCGGTCCGACCGGTGGTCAGCAAATATGTATCGAACCTGCGCGACAAGCTCGCCGTCTCGGGCTTTTCGGGCAAATTGTCCCTGCTGCGTTCCGACGGCGGCCTGATGTCGGCGCAGAAGGCCGAAGAGCACCCGGTGAACATCCTGATGTCCGGTCCTGCGGGCGGTGTTACCGGCGCGCTCTGGGTCGGGAAAAATGCAGGCATCAAGAATATCCTGACGCTGGACGTCGGGGGCACATCAACCGATGTGGCGCTGATCGAAAATCTGGAGCCTCGCCGGGTACGCACTACCGAAGTCGGCCATCTAGCCGTGCGCGCATCTTCGCTGGATGTAAAAACCGTTGGAGCCGGCGGCGGTTCGATTGCCTATGTCCCCGAACTGACCGGTGCATTGCGCGTCGGTCCCCAATCGGCCGGTGCCGTGCCGGGACCTGTGGCCTATGGCAAAGGCGGTGAAGCACCGACCGTGACCGACGCCAATGTCGTGCTCGGCTATCTTCCGGAAAATCTGTTGGGCGGCAGTTTCCAACTGGACCGCGAAGGCGCGAAAAAAGCCGTGCAGACCATTGCCGATGCGCTGGGCATCGACCTGATGGCGGCGGCCCGCGGTATCATCGATATCGTGAACGAAAATATGTTCGGTGCGCTGCGGATGATTTCGGTGCAGCAGGGCTATGACCCGCGCCATTTTGCACTGATGGGCTTTGGCGGCGCAGGTCCCCTGCACGTCAATGCCGTGGCCCGGTTGATGGGCAGTTGGCCCGCCATATCGCCGGTTTCGCCCGGCGTGCTCTGTGCATTGGGTGATGCCACCACACGGATGCGGACCGAGACGGCACGTTCCTTCTCGCGCCTTGCCACCACAACCGATGCGGCGGAGCTGATCGCCATTTTGAAGGAAATGTCCGACCAGACACGGGCCGAACTGCGGTCCGACGGCATATCCGAGGCGGATATCACGAGCGAGTTTGAAATCGACGTGCGCTATGCAGGGCAGGCCTTTGAAGTGCCCCTGACGATCACGCCCGAAATTCTGGAACGTGACGGCATCGACGGCATCCTGCGCCGGTTTGACGAAGAACATCTGCGGCTGTTCACCTTCAACATGGATACCCCGCACGAGATTGTGAACCTGCGCGCGGTCGCCCTTGGCCAGGCGCTTGATCTGCCCGCGGCGGAACTGCCCAAGGGCGATGGCAATCCGGCCGCAGCAAAGATGCGCGACCATGTCCTGTGGATGGACGGAAAGGAACAGGCGGCCATCATCTACGATCGGGCGAAGCTGAGACAGGGGGATATCATCCCGGGACCGGCCATCGTTATCGAGATGGATTCCACCACATTAATCGAAACCGGCTGCGTCGCGACTGTCGACAAGGTTGGCAACATCCTGATCAATCTGGCTTGAGGAGAAACAGCCCATGCCCGCCACCATCATTCAGACCAATCACACGCCTTTTGAAAAAAAGGCGATCGATCCCGTCACACTCGACATCATCGAAAACGCCCTGCGCAACGCCCGGATCGAAATGGACGCGACGCTGGTCCGTACTGCCATGTCGCCCGGCATCCGGGAACAGGGCGATGCATTCCCGCTGATCGCGGACCACACAGGCAAGATGATCGTCGGCCAGTTCGGCAGCTTCATCGGCGGCTTCCTCGACAACTGGGAAGGCACGCTGGAGGATGGGGACATGATTTTCCTGTCCGACCCCTATTCCTGCGCCGGCGCCGTCAGCCACAGCAACGACTGGCTGGTCCTGTTGCCGGTGTTCAAGGACGGACGGCTGATCGCCTATACCTCCATGTTCGGGCACCAGTCCGACATCGGCGGCAAGGTTGTGGGTTCGATGCCCATCAACGCGCGTTCGATTTTCGAAGAAGGCGTCCGTATTCCGCCCGTGAAAATCTGGAAAAAGGGGGAATATAACGAGGATCTGATGCGGCTTGTCATGCACCAGACGCGCAAGCCCGACTGGTGTCAGGCGGACCTCAACGCCCTTATCGCGTCGTGCCGCGTTGCTGCGCGCCGGGTGATCGAGATGGCGGCGCGTTTCGGCGACGATGTTTATATTTCGGCAACGCAGGAACTTCTGGCCCGCAACCACCGTGCGATGAAATCCCTGATCGCCATGGCCATTGGCGAAGAACCCGTCAGCTTTGAAGATTATATCTGCGACGATGGCATGGGGTCGGGCCCCTATAAGATCAAATGCACCATGTGGCGCGAAGGCGAAAAGGTCGTCCTCGATTTTTCAGGAACGGACCCGCAAAGCCAGGCGTCGATCAACTTCTATCTCAATGAAAATATGTTCAAGATGTTCTTCGGCATCTACATGATCATGGTCTTCGATCCGCAGATCCTGTTCAACGACGGATTCTACGACTTGATTGATGTGCGGATCCCCGAAGGATCGCTGCTGAAGCCCAAATTCCCGGCGGCGCTATCGGGACGCACCCACGCGCTGGGCCGCATCTTTGATATTTTGGGTGGCCTGTTGGGGCAGAAGACGCCCGAATTTCTCAACGCCGCCGGCTTTTCATCGTCACCGCACCTCTTCTATTCGGGCAACGACAAGAAAGGTGACTGGTTCCAGCTTTTCCAGATCGGCTTTGGCGGAATTCCCGGTCGGCCGATGGGCGACGGGCCCGACGGCCATTCGCTGTGGCCGGGCTTTACCAATGTGCCGAACGAGTTTCTCGAGCGTTACTTCCCGCTGTTGATCGAGCGTTATGAAACCGAACCCGATAGTGGTGGCGCAGGGTTGCACCGGGGCGGCAACGGCATTCACATGACCTACCGCTTCCTTGCCAGCGGCACCATTTCGATCCACGACGACCGCTGGTTCGTACCGCCTTGGGGCGTGAATGGCGGGGAACCCGGCAAACGCGCGCGCAAGGTCCTGGAAAAGGCCGATGGCACTGCCCAGATTATCGGCAACAAGGTCGAGGATGTCCATGTCGAGGAAGGCGACCAGCTTCACTTCATCACCTGGGGTGGCGGTGGCTGGGGCGATCCGCTGGAACGCGACCCTGCTCTGGTTGGCAAGGAAATCATCCAGGGACTGGTAACCGTCGATGGTGCCAGGGCCTATGGCGTGGTTGCCGCATCCAACGGGGATATCGATCAGGCCGCGACCGAAGCCCTGCGCACAAAAATGCGGGCGGAGCGTCCGGCCCTTGAACTGTTCAACTATGGCCCCGGTGTCGAACAACTTCGCGCTTCCTGCTTTGCCGAGACCGGCCTGCCAGCGCCCGTTCAGCCCCAATGGGCACTATTGGAGGCAGCGGAGTAACGTGGAAAACACCGGTGCACTAAAGGATATCCGCGTCATTGAGCTCGGCCAGTTGATTGCCGGGCCCTTTTGCGGACAGTTGCTGGGCGATATGGGCGCAGAGGTCATCAAGGTCGAACCGCCCGGCCAGGGCGACCCGATGCGTAATTGGGGTCGCGGCGACGACAAGCTGTGGTGGGAAGTGGTTGCCCGCAACAAAAAGGCCGTGTCGGCCAATCTGCGTATTGCGCAGGGCCAGGAACTGGTCCGCAAACTGATCGCCACAGCCGATATCCTGATCGAGAATTTCAAGCCCGGCACCATCGAAAAATGGGGCTTGGGTCCGGATGTGTTGCAGGCGATCAACCCGAGGCTGATCATCGTGCGCGTGTCGGGCTATGGCCAGACCGGTCCCTATTCCTCGCGCGCGGGTTTTGGCGGCATAGGCGAAGCCATGGGCGGGTGGCGCTATATTGTCGGCGATCCCGACCGCGCCCCCAGCCGCATGGGGGTTTCGATCGGCGACACGCTGGCGGCGACCTATGGCTGCATGGGCGCGCTGGCGGCGCTGCATGCCCGCGAAACCACAGGCAAGGGCCAGATTGTCGACAGCTCGCTGTATGAATCCGTGCTGCAGGTCATGGAAAGTGTTGTCCCGGAATATCACTGGTCGGGCTATATCCGGGAACGGTCCGGATCGTTCCTGCCCGGCATCGCACCGTCCAACGTGTACCAGTGCAAGGATGGCGAATATCTGATCGGTGCCAACCAGGACGCGGTATGGGCGCGGCTTGCCGCCGCCATGGGGCAACCCGAACTGGCCAAGGACCCCCGTTATGTCGACCATGTATCGCGCGGGCGAAACCAGATCGAGCTGGACGCGCGGATCAACGAATGGACCAGGACGTTGACGGTCGACGAACTGGAAGACTTGATGATCGAATATTCGATTCCCGCCGGAAAAATGTATCGCGCGCCCGAAATGCTCGCCGATCCGCATTTTGCCGCGCGCGATTCCATCATCGATGTGGAAACCGAACGCTGGGGCAAGCTGAAGATGCAGAATGCCTTCCCCAAATTGTCGGACACGCCCAGCCGCGTCCGCACGCCCGCACCGTCCGAGGTCGGGCAGCATAATGCGGAAATTTATGGTGGCCTTCTGGGGATGGACGAAAGCGAGATTGCCGCGTTGAAGGCTGCGGATGCCATTTGATGGATGATGTGAAGGCCAATTATGCCGGGGCGTTTGACGGGCATCTGGCCTTTGGCAAGCGGCCCGCCCTGCTGATTGTCGATGTGGTGATGGCCTATCTGGAGCCTGCATCATCGCTCTATGCCGGCGTTGAAAGCGCGTTGGCGAGCAATGAGCGTCTGGTTGCCGGGGCGCGCGAAAGGAACATCCCGGTCATCTTCACACATGTGGAGTATGAACCGGGCGGCGCGAATGGCGGGCTCTTTTACCGCAAGATCCCGGCGCTGCGCGCATTTGACGCAGGGTCACCCTTGGGGGCGTTTCCGCCGACCTTGCAACCGGCAGAGGGCGACATCGTCATCAGCAAGCAATATGCCTCGGCCTTTTTCGGGACCGGTCTGGATCGCATATTGCAGGACAGGGCGATCGATACGCTTCTGATAACCGGATTTTCGACATCGGGTTGTGTCCGGGCGACGGCGCTGGACGCGTTGCAATATGGCTTTGCCCCCTTTGTCGTGCGTGACGCATGCGGAGACCGGCATCCCGCACCCCATGAAGCGAACCTGTTCGACCTGCAGGCCAAATATGCCGAGGTGGTGAGCGAGGCGGAGGCGGTTGCGCTGATGCAAAGCGTCGCTCAGCCGATTTAGGTTTTTGGGCCCATTTAGGTTTTTTGGATGCGGATCGGCTGAAAAAGGGAGGAATGATGGCCATGAAGAGCCGTCATTCCCCCATATAAGGCGATACCAATGGTCGGGAAGGATGCGTACCACCCGACAAAATCCAGCCATCCGCAAAATTTGGATGACGGGTTTCCGGCGTCGGTCAGCGAAAGAGGGAGGCCCTTTCGAAAGGCCGACGCCAGAACTCGGAAATTTGCATCCGGCGCACTTCCAAACTTGCTGACATGGTAGTGCGACCGATATGCAATTAAGCTTTATTCTCCTGCATCCGCCCCGGGTGTTTCACCGCAGAGCATCCGCCATAAATAAACCTGCTGCATCATGCGTTGCTGACCAGACGAAGCGCGGGGCGTGATTTGCGAAGCCGCCACTGGTGCAGCCCGGCGGGCCGCCCGACATGATGGCCCTGATAAAAATCGACCATGGTCTTGGGAAAACGGAGAATATCCGCCTGGCTTTCCAGACCTTCCACCACGAGCGCGGCGCCATAGGTCCGCGCCAAAGCCGCCTTTTCCAGAAGCTCGGCGGTGACCGCCTGTCCGCTTTTAATCCGCAGCTTGACCAGCGCGGGATAAAGCACGGAGAGATAGAGCGCGGTCGAGTTCCCTTCGCCAAAGTCATCAACCACCATCTGCATCCCCAGGCCTTCAAGGGCGCTCGCAAATTCGGCGGCATATAGCATATTGGAAATGGCGTGCGTTTCCGTCACCTCGACATAGAGACGGGGGCATATTTCCGCCGCTTCTTTCAGGCGCGCGACGATTTCCGCACAGGCATCTTTCTTGCTGAGCGTCGCGCCGGAAATGTTCACACCGATATTGATGTCCCGATTTTCCAGCAGCGCCACAATCGCAACGTCGAAACTATGTATGTCGAGCGCGATGATGTCGCCCGTCACTTCAAGCCATTCGATAATGGTCTGCGTCCGCCGCTGGTCATCATCGGCACCGGCGAAGCGGGCCAGTTGCTCGAAATAGAGGGTTTCCTGCGTGGCAGCGCAGATTACCGGCTGATAGACATAGCTGACAGCGTTAATGCCATCCGCGCTGGTAATCGGGAAATGTTTCTCGCCATCTGTTTTGGTCTGATATGCCATTCTGGCCAATTCCTTTACCGGTCCAACACAACGAAAATCGATTAACTCAACGTCCCTGCCTCTGGCCGCAGCCCCGATCGGAGGGGGCCACCGCCCTCATGTGAGGGGGAAGACTAACAAGCTAAAGCCTCCCCCCTCGTGTGGTGACGATGGATTTAATGGCGCTCACTCAGTTGCGACCCGAGCTTGAGCTTGCGCCCCATCGTCGATGCCGACAGCTGGAGACCCGATGAGGGACCTGCCGACATATCCGGATGAACTTTTGCCAGATCAAACGAGCGATCGTGGCAGAGCCCATATTCAATCCTGCTATCTATCTGTATTCATGTTATTAAATACAAAATGACAGCCTGCATATATTGTTGCCGCCAGACCCATATATTCGTTCCGGCAGCGTCTTCACTAGTTATAGATAGCAATACTATGTATGTCAATATGCTTTTCCAGCGCGATCCCAGAGACGATATCTTGTTGAAACTAGGCAACTAAGTGAATCACCGGCCACGGGCAGTGCGTGCGCCACCCTTTGCGATTGCCCGCCCGATGCACGCTACGCGCGTCGACAATGTTGATTCGACACCCCACCCGCCACAACTACCCGTCCTGAAGCGTTTATCGGCCTTGAAAGCCGTCCGGCGGTCGTGCAAAGCGCAGGCAACATATCGCGATGCGTGACGGAGTATTTATGCAAGGCAAATTAGTTACCATTTTCGGCGGCAGCGGCTTTCTGGGCCGCTATGTCGCGCAGGAATTGCTGGCCAAAGGCGTGCGCATCCGGGTGGCCTGCCGCAACCCGTCGACCGCCATCTACATCAAACCGCTCGGCAATCTGGGTCAGGTCCAGCTGGTGGCCGCCGATGTCCGCAAGCCGGGCAGCGTCAAACGTGCCGTTGCCGATGCCGACGCAGTGATCAATCTGGTCGGCAGCTTTGCCGATATGGATGCCATCCAGAATCTGGGTGCGGGCAACATCGCGCAAGCGGCGGCCGAACAGGGCGTAAGCGCATTGGTGCATATTTCGGCCATTGGCGCCGATCCCGAAAGCGCTGCGGAATATGGAAAGAGCAAGGCCGCCGGTGAAGCCGCGGTGCGCGCGCATTTCCCGAATGCCACCATCCTGCGCCCCTCAATCGTGTTCGGACGCGAAGACCAGTTCATAAACCGTTTCGCAGGGCTGATCCGCATGCTGCCTGTCGTCCCCGTCATTGGCGGATCCACGCGGTTCCAGCCAGTTTTCGTGGGCGATGTTGCCAAGGCCGTCGCTGCCGCGCTGACCGGCCCGGGCGGCGAAACCCTTGAGCTGGGCGGTCCGGAAATCCTGTCGATGCTGGACCTCAACCGCTGGATCGCCAAGGCCATTGGCCGGGATCCGCTTTTCATCGAAGTCCCCGACGCCGCCGCGCAATTGCTGGCACAGACGACCGGCTGGCTGCCCGGTGCACCCATTACGATGGACCAGTTCCGCATGCTCGGAAACGATAATGTCGTCACCGGCACAGACGGGCTTGCCGCCTATGGCATTGTTCCAACGCCGCTGGATGTGGTCGCGCATGACTGGCTCAGCCTCTACCGCAAGCATGGGCGGTTCGGCACAACATCTGAACGTGCATCCTCGGCGGATGCCCGGGCATGACAGATTGGCTGGTTGCAATCATCCTCGGCATTGTCGAGGGTCTGACCGAATTTCTCCCCGTATCTTCCACCGGCCATCTCATATTGGCGACCGAGCTGCTGGGTTATGATGCGGGGCGCTGGGCGATATTCAACATCGCGATCCAGCCCGGGGCAATCCTGGCCGTGGTGGTCCTGTATTGGCGGACATTTGTCGAAGTCTTCAAAGGGCTGTTCACGCTGGAATCGGGCGCGGTTGCCTTTGTCCGCAATCTGCTGCTCGCCTTTTTCCCGGCCGTCCTTTTGGGCCTTGCCTTTGGCGATATCATCGAGGTGATGCTGGAAAATGCGGTGATTGTGGCATGGGCCCTGATCATTGGCGGCTTTGCCATATTGGTCGTCGAAAAATATGCCAAGCCTGTGGAAAGCGGCGGCGTGGCGGCATTGTCGGTCAAGCAATCCGCGATGATTGGTCTGGTGCAATGTCTGGCCATGATCCCCGGCGTCAGCCGTTCGGGCGCGACAATCCTGGGCGCGATGTCGCTGGGCATTGATCGCAAGACCGCCGCGGAATTCAGCTTTTTTCTGGCCATGCCGACACTGACCGGCGCGACAATCCTGCAATTGTTCAAACATCGGGATCAGGTCAGCATGGATGATATGGGCCTGATCGGCATCGGTTTCCTTGTGTCGTTCGTGGTGGCGTGGATCGTCATCAAGGCATTTCTCGCCGTCGTGACCCGTTACGGATTTGGGCCTTTTGCCTGGTACCGAATCATTGCCGGAACCGCCGCTTTGATCTGGCTGGCGCAAAGATAGGTCCGAAACGGAATTATTTTATTGTAATAAAATTACGGCGGCGTGAAACTAGCAAAAAGAAATGCCAATTTAAGTCAACAAAACTGACCTAATTTGACGGTTTCGACGTGACAGCGGCGGTGGAGCGGTCTATGCGCGACGCGATATAAAGGAGCGCGTCGTGGCCAAAGACCCTATGCTGAAATTCGTATCCAAGGCGCAGGCCTACCCCGAAAAGCGTGCGCCCGAGCTGCGTGCCGAGGATTTTGACGAAATTGCCAAGCGCTACGCACCCGAGGCTGCCGCCGATCAGGCATCGCGCTGCTCGCAATGCGGCGTGCCCTATTGTTCGGTCCACTGCCCGTTGCACAACCATATTCCTGACTGGCTGCGACTGACCGCCGAAGGCCGTTTGCGCGAGGCCTATGAACTTTCGAACCTGACCAGCACCATGCCCGAAATCTGCGGCCGCATCTGTCCGCAGGACCGGTTGTGCGAAGGCAATTGCGTCATCGAATTTTCGGGGCACGATGCCGTCACCATCGGCTCGGTCGAAAAATATATCACCGACACCGCCTGGGAACAGGGTTGGGTGGAACCCATCGAAGTCGGCCCCGCGCGGGGACAATCGGTCGGTATCATCGGTGGCGGGCCCGGCGGACTGACGACCGCAGAATATCTGCGGGTCGCAGGATATGATGTCCATGTTTATGACCGTTATGACCGCATGGGCGGATTGCTGACCTACGGCATTCCCGGATTCAAGCTGGAAAAGGATGTCGTGATGCGCCGCATCAAGCGGCTGGAAGACAGCGGCATCATCTTCCACTGCAATTTCGAGGTTGGCCGCGACGCTCCCCTCGACGATCTGCGCGCGAAACATGACGCGGTGCTGATTGCGACGGGCGTCTATAAGGCACGCGATATCAAGACGCCGGGCATCGGCCTTGCCGGCATTGTGCCTGCCCTCGATTATCTGACCGCATCCAACCGCAAGGGCTTTGGCGATACGGTCGAGGCTTTCGAAAGCGGCGCGCTCAATGCCAAGGACAAGGATGTTGTTGTCATCGGCGGCGGCGACACCGCGATGGATTGCGTCCGCACCGCCATCCGGCAGGGTGCGAAGTCGGTCAAATGCCTCTACCGCCGGGATCGTGAAAATATGCCGGGTTCGCAGCGCGAGGTGGCGAACGCCGAAGAGGAGGGCGTCGAATTTGTATGGTTGTCAGGACCCAAGGGCTTTGACGGCACCGACAAGGTCGAGCGGGTCCATGTTTCCAAGATGCGTCTTGGCGCACCCGATGCATCGGGTCGCCGCGCGCCCGAACATGATCCCGCCGGCGACTTCACCGTCAATGCCGATCTGGTCATCACCGCGCTCGGCTTTGAAGCCGAAGACCTGCCCGTTCTGTTCGGTGCACCCGATTTGAACGTTACCCGCTGGGGCACCATTCGCGTCGACCACATGACGCAGATGACCAATCTGGACGGTGTTTTCGCCATTGGCGACATTGTGCGCGGCGCAAGCCTTGTCGTGTGGGCCATCCGCGACGGACGCGACGTCACGCAGCATATCCACAACTGGTTGCAGGCTAAGGCAAAAGCGGCAAAAGTCGCGGCCTGACCATTGGGGAGACACAAGATGCTGAAACCGATTATCGCCGCGTTACTGATGACCACCGCCGTTCCGGCGCTGGCGGTACCCGAACAACCCGGCATGAGCGACGTCACGAAGGACCCGGTCGATGCGGCAGGGGAAAAGGCGCTGGGCGATGTCATGTCCATCTTTTCAAAGATGTTCGACACCAGCGACCAGCCCGAGCCGGAGCCGGCACGCCTTGCACTGGCGCAGGTGACGGCGGCAAAGCTGTTACCGGACGGGGCCTATAGCAAGATCATGGACAGCATGCTGGGCAAGATGCTGACCCCGCTATTCGAAATGATGCCCGGATTGACCGATGCACAGATTGCACAGGCAACCGGCGCGCCTGAAGACACGGTCGCGACGCTGTCCGAAGACAAGAAAGCCGCCGTCACCGCGATTATCGACCCGTACCATAAGGAACGTGGCAAGCAGATGGTCGATGTCATGAAACCCCTGATGGCCGAGGCGATGGCCATCATCGAGCCTGCGATGCGCACCGGTCTTTCACGGGCCTATGCGCGCAAGTTTACAGCGGCGCAACTGACCACGATCAACGGCTTTTTCACGACCCCGACCGGTGCGGCCTTTGCGCAGGAAAGCTTCGCCCTTCAGGCCGACCCGGAAGTGATGCAGGCAACGTTCAAGGCCTTTCCCGCCATCATGGGCAGCATCTTTAGCGACCAGGCCAATTTGAAAGCGAAGTTTGATGCTCTGCCCAAACAGCGCACGTTGAAAGACCTGTCCGAAACCGAATTGAAGCAGCTGGCAGGGCTGCTGGGCGTCGAAATCAAGTCCCTGGCTGACCATCGCGACGGCTCGGCAACGGCCAGCACCAGTACGCCCGAAACAGGCGAGGAACCCTGGTATGCCGAAGAAAACTGGCAGTCCGCCGCACGCAGCAAAGCAACCAAATTGTCCGATGCTTATGTGAAGGCCAATGAAAAATCGGAAGCCGCCTATGCCGCCTATGAGGACGCGCAGGTTGCTGCCATTGACGAGGCACGCCAGCGCTTCCTTGCCCAGGGGTGGAAGCCGGAGCCGGCACCCGAACCCATGGCCGCCGAAGACATCCCCGACAACGCCGTCCCGCCACCCGCCGCGCCTAAATAACGGACATCACGCATGACACATCATTTCCCCACCGCAGAACATGAACGCCTCGCACGCGAGGGCATGTATCATCCCGAATCCGAAGGCGATGCCTGCGGTGTCGGCCTGATCGCGGCGACCGATGGCAAGCCGTCGCGGCGCGTCGTTGCGGCGGGGATCGAGGCGCTGAAGGCGGTGTGGCATCGCGGTGCGGTGGATGCCGATGGAAAGACCGGCGACGGTGCAGGTCTGCATATCGACCTGCCCGTGCGCTTTTTCGACGATGCGATTTCGGACAGCGGCCACCGGCCCATGCCCAACCGTCTGGCCGTCGGCATGGTGTTCCTGCCGCGCACCGATCTGGGTGCGCAGGAAAATTGCCGGACTATTGTCGAGGCCGAGATTATCGATGCCGGTTACACCATCTATGGATGGCGGCAGGTGCCGGTCGATGTGTCGGTTATCGGCACCAAGGCGCAGGCGACGCGTCCGGAGATCGAGCAGATCATGATCGCCGGCCCGATGCCGGACGAAGTGGACGCGACCGAGTTCGAGAAAAACCTCTACCTCATCCGCCGCCGGATCGAGAAGAAGATCATCGCCGCGCAGATCCGTGATTTCTACATCTGCTCGCTGTCGTGCCGCTCGATTGTCTACAAGGGCCTGTTCCTGGCCGAAAGCCTGTCGGTCTTTTACCCCGATCTTCAGGACGACCGCTTTGAAAGCCGGGTCGCCATTTTCCACCAGCGCTATTCGACCAACACCTTTCCCCAATGGTGGCTCGCGCAGCCTTTCCGTGGCCTTGCGCATAATGGCGAGATCAACACCATTCGCGGCAACCAGAACTGGATGAAGAGCCACGAGATCAAAATGGCCTCCATCGCCTTTGGCGCGCAGTCGGATGATATCAAGCCGGTCATCCCCGCAGGGTCGTCGGACACCGCCGCCCTCGATGCCGTGTTCGAAACGCTTGTCCGTTCGGGCAAGGAAGCGCCGACGGCCAAGCTGATGCTGATCCCCGAAGCATGGCAGTCCAACCCCAATATCCCCGCGACCCACCGCGCCATGTATGAATATATGGCCTCGGTCATGGAGCCGTGGGATGGCCCCGCCGCGCTTGCCATGACCGACGGGCATTGGGCCGTTGCAGGCGTCGACCGCAATGCCTTGCGTCCCCTGCGCTACAGCCGGACGTCGGACAATCTGCTCGTCATCGGTTCGGAAACCGGGATGGTTGTGTTGCCGGAATCGACCATATTGGAAAAGGGCCGCTTAGGCCCCGGGCAGATGATTGCCGTCAATCTGGATGAGGGCAAGCTCTACCGCGACGGCGAATTGAAAGACCGTATTTCGGCGGAGCAGGATTATGGCGCGCTCGTCAAAGGGTTCCGCCGCATATCCGATTTGCCCGAAGCATCCGGCGACGCGCTGCCCGCATGGAGCCGCGCCGAACTGACCAAGCGCCAGATCGCCGCCGGAATGACGCTTGAGGATGTGGAAATGATCCTCGCGCCAATGGTCGAGGATGGCAAGGAAGCGATCGGGTCGATGGGCGACGACACCCCCCTCGCCGTGATCAGCGACAAGCCGCGCCTGATCAGCCAGTTCTTCCGACAGAATTTCAGCCAGGTCACAAACCCGCCGATCGATTCCCTGCGCGAACGGCATGTGATGAGCCTGAAAACACGCTTTTCAAACCTTGCCAACATCCTGGATGAAAAGAGCCAGAATGCCGACGTTCTGGTGCTGGAAAGCCCCGTTCTGACCGCGAGCGAATGGCACCGGTTGAAGGCCGCCTTTGGCCCCGTCGCCGCCGAGATCGACTGCACCTATGACATCGCGGCCGGACAGGAAGGCTTGCGCGCGGCCATTTCCCGCATCCGTGAAGAGGCCGTCGAAGCGGTCCGCATGGGCAAGTCGGAACTGTTCCTGACCGACGAAAATATCGGCCCGGACCGTGTCGCCATCGCGATGATCCTGGCGGCAGCGGCGGTCCACACGCATCTCGTCCGCAACGGCTTGCGCAGCTATTCGTCGATCAACGTCCGGTCCGCCGAATGTCTCGACACGCATTATTTCGCCGTGCTCGTTGGCGTCGGCGCGACAACGGTCAACGCCTATCTCGCAGAAGCCGCCATTGCCGACCGCCACGCCCGCGGTCTTTTGGGGGACATGAGCTTTGAAACAGCCGTCGGCAATTACCGCACGGCGGTCAATGAGGGCTTGCTGAAGATCATGTCCAAAATGGGCATCGCCGTCATCTCCAGCTACCGCGGCGGCTATAATTTCGAGGCCGTCGGCCTCAGCCGCGCGCTGGTCAACGATTTCTTCCCCGGCATGCCGAACAAGATTTCGGGCGAAGGTTACCACTCGCTCTACGTCAACGCGCGCGACCGGCATTCCGAGGCCTTTGACAGCGCGGTTGCGCGGCTTCCGGTTGGCGGTTTCTACAAGCAGCGCAATGGCGGCGAAGCCCATGCCTATTCGGCGGGCCTGATGCATCTGCTGCAAAGCGCCGTCGCCAACGACAGCTATTCGACCTACACGCAATTTGCGCAGGGCGTGAAGGAATTGCCGCCCATCTATCTGCGCGACCTGCTGGAGTTCAACTTCGCCAAGGAGCCCGTGCCGATTGACGAGGTTGAGGCGATCACCGAAATCCGCAAGCGTTTCGTAACCCCGGGCATGTCGCTGGGCGCACTGTCGCCCGAGGCGCATGAAACGCTGGCCATTGCCATGAACCGGATCGGGGCGAAGGCCGTGTCGGGTGAAGGCGGCGAAGACAGCAAACGCTTCAAGCCTTACGAAAATGGCGACAATGCCAACAGCGTCATCAAACAGATCGCCTCGGGCCGCTTTGGCGTGACGGCGGAATATCTGGGCGCGTGCGAGGAAATCGAAATCAAGGTCGCCCAGGGTGCAAAGCCTGGCGAAGGCGGGCAGTTGCCCGGTTTCAAGGTGACCGAGATGATCGCACGGCTGCGGCACTCGACCCCTGGCGTCATGCTGATCTCGCCCCCGCCGCATCACGATATCTATTCGATCGAGGATCTGGCCCAGCTGATCTACGACCTGAAGCAGATCAACCCGCGCGCACGCGTCTGCGTCAAGCTGGTGAGCGCCGCCGGGATCGGCACGATTGCTGCGGGCGTTGCCAAAGCGCATGCCGATGTCATTCTGGTTTCCGGCAATGTCGGCGGCACCGGCGCATCGCCCCAGACCAGCATCAAATATGCCGGCACGCCATGGGAAATGGGCCTGTCCGAAGCCAATCAGGTGCTGACCCTCAACGGGCTGCGGCACCGGATCAAGCTGCGCACCGATGGCGGCCTCAAGACCGGCCGCGACATTGTGATCGCCGCCATTTTGGGCGCTGAGGAATTCGGCATCGGAACGCTCAGCCTTGTCGCCATGGGCTGCATCATGGTGCGCCAGTGCCATTCGAACACCTGCCCCGTAGGGGTGTGCGTACAGGATGAGGAACTGCGCAAGAAATTCACAGGCACACCCGAAAAGGTCATCAACCTCATGACCTTCATCGCCGAAGAAGTCCGCGAGATTCTTGCCAAGCTCGGCTTCCGCAGCCTTGACGAAGTGATCGGCCGCACCGAATTGCTGCGGCAGGTCAGCCGCGGTGCAGAACATCTCGACGATCTCGACCTCAACCCGATCCTGGCGAAGGTCGATGCGCCGGACAGCGCGCGTCGTTTCTCCATCCCGACCTTCCGCAATGAAGTACCGGACAGCCTTGATGCCCAGATGATCCGGGATGCGAAGCCCGTATTTGAACGGCGCGAGAAGATGCAACTGACCTATAATGTCCGCAACACGCATCGCGCCGTCGGCACCCGTTTCTCGTCCGAGATTACGCGCCTTTATGGCATGAAGGATCTGGCCGAAGACCATGTCCATGTCCGCCTGCGCGGGTCGGCCGGCCAGTCGCTCGGCGCATTCCTTTGCCAGGGCATCACGCTGGAAGTTTTCGGCGATGCCAATGACTATGTCGGCAAGGGCCTTTCGGGCGGGACGATCATCGTCCGTCCGACCGTGAGCAGTCCGCTGGACAGCCAGCATAACAGCATCATCGGCAACACCGTTCTTTATGGGGCGACCTCGGGCAAATTATTTGCCGCAGGTCAGGCGGGCGAACGTTTTGCCGTTCGCAATTCCGGCGCGCAGGTCGTGGTCGAAGGCTGCGGTTCCAATGGTCTGGAATATATGACCGGCGGCATGGCGGTCATATTGGGCAAGGTCGGCAGCAATTTCGGGGCCGGGATGACCGGCGGCATGGCCTTTGTGCTCGACCCGGACGACAGCTTTGCATACAACGCCAATCCGGAAAGCATCGTGTGGCAGCGCCTCGACAGCGCATATTGGGAAGAGCAGCTCAAATCGCTGATCATGGCTCATGCACACAGCACGGACAGCGCATGGTCGCGGTCGATCATCGATGACTGGGATCGCCGCCGCGGGGAATTCTGGCAGATCTGCCCGAAGGAAATGCTGAGCCGTCTTGCCTATCCGCTATCCGACAAGGCTACGCTGGAAGCGGCGGAGTAACGCACCGCAGAATTTACAATCCTTTACCAAGATTGCTGCCGGATGAGCGTCTTGTTCAGCCTAGAATCAGACTGGACCCTTTAAAGGACCGCCAACGGCAGCTTCGCCGCCACGCCCTTTGCGGCGGTGAGTGAGGATGATGGTTATGCGTTCCAAATTGGGTGTCATCGGGATTGCTTTGCTGGGCGTGTCCGCGCCGGCAATGGCACAGGACATTGAATTTCGTCCGGGCACGGGCGTCAGTGCGCCGGATATTGCCCCTGAAGATGCCAATGGCGTCAACGAAATTGCGGAACGCATGGCCGATCCGCAGATGCAGGACAGGATTGCATCGGCTGTCGAAATCATGACCCGGACGGTCATGGACATGCCGGTGGGGCCGCTGGTGGAATCGATCGAAAAGGCACGTCCGGGCACGGTGAAACGGGATATCCCCCGCGACGCGACGCTTGCCGATATCGCGGATCGCGATGCCGAGGCCTTGCCCGAAAAGCTGGGTGAAGGCAGCCGTCAGATGCTGTCCATGGCGGGCAGTCTGGCGCAGGCGATGGCCGCGATGATGCCGGAATTTGAACGCATGGGCCGCGCGATGGAAGAAAGTTTCAAGGCCGCCAAAACACAAGCGCGCAACGCGCGGAACTGAACAGGATAAAAGACGAAACCGGTTGGGGGCATTTGACCGGTATAACCCTGCCAAGGGGTTCGTCACGTCCCTGCGGGTCGCTCATCTTCGGATGAAGACGGGGACGTGGGTCGGTGCAGGGCCATCTTCTGAAGAGGCTCTGCACCATCCCGTTGCCAAAAGGTCGCCGGGCAGCTTATGGTCGGCGCAATGGCCGTTTCCGAACCTGTAACCCCGCCCGATCTGATGTCCGAAAGCGACGCGGAAGCGCGACTGACGCGGGACCGGTTTGATATTTCCGCGCTGGTGGCAAAGGCGGACCACAGACGCGAGGCGGGTGACCGGCGGGCGGCCAATGCCTATTATGCCGCGGCATTGCGCATAGGAGCGGCGCGTCCATCAACCGATAGCGGTGTCGTACGCGACCTGCAGCGTGCCGAACAGGGCACCCAGTGGCTGGGGGAAATGTTCCGGCAGGCACTTGTCGATGCCCTTGAGGCCGCGGGCTACCCGCGCGAAAAGCAGCATCCCCGTTTTCGCGCGTCACTGGACATGATGCTCGGTATCACGCAACGCCCGCCCGAATACCGCCAATATCCGCAAAAGCCGATGGCGCATTATTATCCCGATGTGGAATATCTGCAGTTCGCCGACACGCGAAAATATGACTGGGTGCCGAAAATCGAAGCCGGATTCGAGGCGATGAGGGCCGAGGCGATGGCCCTGCTGGCCGACCATCAGGGTTTTGAACCCTATATGAAAACCACCGGAGAGCGGCCCCAGACGGACCATCACGGGCTGCTGGAAAACCCGGACTGGAGCACACTTTATCTGTGGCAGAATGGCGCGCCGGTCGAGGAACATATAAAGCGCTGTCCCATCCTTTATCAGGCCATACTTGACCATGCGCCGCTCTGCCATATCGGCCCGCGCGCACCGTCCATCATGCTATCCCTGCTGCGTCCGGGGGCCAGAATTCCACCCCATATGGGCATGCTGAACAGCCGCCTGATCTGTCACCTGCCCCTGATCGTTCCGCCCGATTGCGGCTTTCGCGTGGGTAGCGAGACGATTGCGTGGCAAGAGGGCAAGATCATCGCATTTGACGACAGTGTGGAGCATGAGGCGTGGAACAACAGCGCCTATGACCGGCTCGTCCTGATCTTCGATATCTGGCGGCCCGAAATCACCGCCGAAGAACGCGCGCAAATTAGGGCGATGTTCGCCGCAGTCGACAATTACCGGTAATTTATGAAGGAGGGATCTGTGCCAAAAATGTTGAAGGCTTTCACGCTGGCCGCGCTGCTGTCGTCGGCAGCGCCCGTCTATGCGGATGCCAATGCCGATCTGAAGGCACTGGTCGACGCCTATTGGGCCGACACGCTGAAGGAGGCGCCGATCTTCGCTAGTTCGCTGGGTGTCGACACCTATGCCCGTGAGGTCGGCGATTACACTCTAGCCGCGTCGGACCGCAGGGCGGCGAGTGCGGCGGCCTTTCTTGCCAAGCTGAACGGGATTCCCCAAGACCAGCTTGACGCCGCCAGCAAGGTCGAGGCGGGCATTTTGGCACGCAGCCTGAACAGCACGATCGAGGGCAACCGCTTTGGCCAGCGCGCCATCAACTTCACCACTTATTCCAGCTGGCACCAGAATTTCGCTGGCATGGCGAACAACCTGCCTTTCCGCACCAAGGCCGATTACGAAAGCTATAATGCGCGGCTGGCGCAATATGCGAAGGTGAATGACGAGAATATCGAGGTCGCCAATGTCGCCATTCGCGGCAAATATACGCAGCCCTGCGAAACGCTGCAGGGTTTTGAGGCGACGGTCACCGGCCTGATCGCCGCCGACCCGAAAATGGCACGCCACTATGCCCCCTATGCCCGCCCCAAACCCGAAAGCCTGTCCGCGGCCGAGTTTGATGCGCTGGCGGCAGAGGCAGCAAAAACCATCGAAACGGTCGTCTACCCTGCTTTGCGCAAACAGCTCGATTGGTATGTCAAAAGCTACAAGCCCGCCTGCGCCAAGGCCCCCGGTGTGTCGGCCCAGCCGGGCGGCGCGGCCTATTACAACTTCCGGATCCGGGAGGAAACGACCACCAATCTGACTGCCGACCAGATCCACAATATCGGCCTTTCGGAAGTCGCCCGTATTCGGGCCGAGATGGTCGACGTCGCGAAAAAGGCAGGCTTTGACAGCCGCGAAGCCTTTATCGAGCATCTGCGCACCGACCCGCAATATTATGCCAAGACACCGGAAGAGCTGATGGAAAAGACGGCGCGGGTCGCCAAGTTCATCGACGGAAAAATGCCCAGCCTGTTCGGCAATCTGCCGCGCCTGCCCTATGGCCTGCGGGAAATTCCGAAGGAAACGGCAGAAGGGACAACAACCGCCTATTATAATCCGGGGTCACCCGAAGTCGGCATTTCGGGCACCTATTATGTCAACACATCCAAGCTGAACCAGCGGCCGTTTTGGGAAATACCCGCGCTCAGCATGCATGAGGCAGTTCCCGGCCACCATCACCAGATCGCGTTGCAACAAGAATTGCCGTTATCCGAGTTCCGCAAAAACGGCGCCTTCTTCACCGCCTTTGTCGAAGGCTGGGGCCTTTATTCGGAGCGGCTCGGGCTGGAAATCGGGCTTTATGATACGCCGGCCAAGGATATGGGCCGCCTGTCCTACGAAATGTGGCGCGCCTGCCGCCTTGTTGTCGATACCGGCATCCATGCCAAGGGGTGGACCAAGCAGCAGGCGATCAATTTCATGACCGATAATAGCGCGCTTTCGGCGGCCAATATAGAGGCTGAGGTCAACCGCTATATCAGCTGGCCGGGTCAGGCGCTGGCCTATAAGCTGGGCGAACTGAAAATCCGGGAACTGAGGGCCATGGCGACGAAGGAGCTGGGACCCAAATTCGACCTGTCCGCCTTCCACGATGCCGTGCTGCGCCAGGGGGCGGTGCCGCTTGACGTGCTTGAAAGCCAGATCAGGGACTGGGTCGCCAGCGAAAAGGCGAAAGGCTAAGGGTCTCTTATTTGGGCTCGGGCAGCGGCTCTGCGTCCGCTGCCTGACGCTCGGCGGCTTCCTTTGCGTCCAGCTCGGCCTGCAGGCGCGCTTCGCGTTCGGCGCGGCCCTTTTCAAATTCCTTCACCCGCTCTTCCACGGCGGCGGCTTCGGCATCGATGCCCGCCATGCGCTTGGCGCGTTCGGCGGCGATCAGGCGGCCAAAGGTGATGCCGGGATCCTGCGCCTTTTCGGCATAGGCCCGGTCAATTTCTTTCAGGCCGCAGCCTGTGAAACCGCCTGCTCCCGATGGCGAGCAGCTCATCGTGCCGCTGGCACCCACATATTCATAGGCCTTGATACGTTCCGACATCGCCTGGTTGCGGGGGTCATTGGGGTCACCGCGCAAGTTGGACGGGATGCGATACCGGTCGGCCTCATCCATGCGGGCGCAGACCACGATTTCGTCGCCGGTGCTTTCGGGGCATTTATCATCGCCATAAACGATCAGCTGGTTGATCTTTTCGTCACCGGGCTGGCTGGCTCCGCTGTCTTGCGCATAGGATGCGGACGCCGCCAGCAACGCTGTTGTCGTCAGGACCAGTTTGGCAAATCGTGTCACGATGCATTCTCCGTTAAATCTTGCTTCGCCTTGGGACCTCAACACTGAACCGACGATGAAGTTCATATCCTTTTGGAAACGGCAATCGCGGTCCGGCATCCAAGGCGGATAATCGCGCTCATCAGGGGATAGGCAGGCGCGCGCTCCGCACCTTCGGCAAGGGCGGTAGCCTTGTGCTCCAGTTCTTCGGCCTGAAATTCGGCAACCCTAGCGGACAGTTCGGGGTCGCTATCGCCCAATTCTTCGAGCTGTTCGGCATAGTGCCGGTCAATTTCGGTCTCGACCGCAACGGTACAGGCCATGGCCGCCTCGGGTCCGATTGCGGCGGTCACCGCGCCAAGGGCGAATCCGGCCACATCCCAGACAGGATGCAACAAGGTCGGGCGCACGCCGCGTTCCGCCATCATCTTGTCAAAGGCGGACAGGTGCCGCTCTTCCTGTTCGGCCATATGGGCAATGCTGCGCGCGGCCGGCGACCGGTCGCCCATGACGGCGAGTTGCCCTGCATAGATACGCTTGGCGCCATATTCCCCGGCCTGGTTGACACGAATCATGCTCTTGATCGCGTCGGAACGCTGGGCTGCGGTTTTCAGGATGTTTTGCTGCGCCATATTGTCCACAAGATGGCGATTGCGCCGCCTGTCGACAAGAGGAAATTATACCCCGCCAGCGAAATGCCGAATAAAGTCCAGGGCGCGGTATCGCAGCGGACGAGCGGGGCGTTCATGATGGACTTGAGCAGTTCGTCGCCGGTCCCCGAAATCGTCGCGGTGCAGGATGTCAGGCCTTCCCACCATCCATATTCGACACCGGCATGAAAGCCGCCGATCAGGCCGCTCGTTAAAATGCCCAGCGCCGCCAGTGCGACCAGTGCCTTGCGGTAAGCGGGATTGCCCACGAAAAAGGCGATGGTCGCAAGGGCAACCGCCTCGAAATGGGGATAGCGTTGCCACCAGCACATCTCGCACGGCGGCAGCCCGCCAATATATTGCGAGCCATAGGCCCCCGCCAGCAATCCGGCAGGCAGCAGAAAGGCCAGCCAATGCGCAAAACCGATTTTTTGGTTCATCGCTTAATTCTGTGCCTTACCCTTTACCGGCTTTTCGGCCAGCTTCATGGTTCTGGTGCCCAAACGGTTGAGCGTTTCCATGGCGTAATGAAGCTGGAAGTCGGTAATGCCCTTGGCCTTCAACTGCTCGGCCGTCAGGGCAAAGCGGGGATCGTCGGCGATATCTTCTTCCAGTTCCTTCGCATTATCCTGCATCTCGTTGATCAGGTGGCGGCGAAGGTCGGATTCGCGGATGGCAACGCGCTTTTTATAGTCCGGATCGGAAAGCTGTGGCACCTGGATGTCCGGCTTGATGCCGCCTTCCTGCACCGAGCGGCCCGAGGGCAGATGGTAGCGCGCGACGGTCAGGCGCAGGCCGGTATCCCGCGTCAACGGCAGAACATTCTGCACCGACCCCTTGCCAAAGCTGCGCTCGCCCATGACGAGACCGCGGTGATGGTCCTGCAGGGCGCCGGCGACAATTTCCGATGCCGAAGCAGATCCTGCGTCCACCAGCACGATGATCGGCGCGCCGCCGGTCACATCGCCGGGAACAGCCCGTTCGGCCCACCAGCGTTCGATGTCCCGCTTGTCACGGCCGCGTTCCGATACGATCTCTCCGCTGGACAGGAAGGCGTCCGACACCGCGACCGCCTCGTCCAATATGCCACCGGGGTTGGACCGCAGGTCGATGATATAACCCAGCGGCTTGCCACCGAGCGATTTCTTGATGCTCGATACCGCGGCAACCACATCTGCGCCGGTCTCTTCGGAAAAGCCGGTAATGGTGATCAGCCCGATACGGTCCTTGACCTCCCAACGGACGGGCTTGAGGTCGATGATGGCGCGGGTGATAGTGACATCAAAGGGCGCATCGCGACCGGGCCGCACAATGGTCAGCTTGATCGAAGTCCCCGGCTCGCCGCGCATCGCCTCGACCGCTTCGTCCAGCGTGCCGCCGAAAATCAGTTTCCCGTCAAGATGGGTGATATAGTCGCCCGCCTTGATCCCTGCCTTATCGGCAGGGGTGTCCTTGGTCGGGGCGATGACCTTGACCGCTTCATCCTCAAGCGTCACCGACAGGCCGAGGCCGCCATATTCGCCATCAATCTGAGTCTGCAGGCTGCTGAAGTCCGACTTGTTCAAAAAGCCGCTGTGCGGATCAAGGCTGGCCAGCATGCCCTGGATGGCACCTTCCATAAGCTGCTTGTCATCAACCTTGTCGACATAGCTGGATTTGACTTTCTTGTAGACGGCAAGAAACTGTTCCAGCTCGCGGATCTGGTCGGCCTGCATCTGTGCAGCGGTTTTCTGCTGCGCACTTTGCGCCAGCAATACGGTCGCCGGTACGCTAATGGCGAGAGCCAGAGCCAGGGTGGAAGGAAGCAGACGCTTTTTCATAGGATAATCCAGTCCTTTAATCAGGACACCTTCTATAGTGCGCCTGAACCAATGGTGAAAGCGCGTTTACCACGAACGTCAAAACTTAAGCCATGAACGTATAGGAACGCGTGTCAGCGCAGCAGCGCGGCAATATCCATAACGCGGCCGTTCTTGCGCAGTTCCACGCCAATCTCGCTGGTTTCACGGCCGGCCTCACCCAGCGGGCTGCCCTGCCGGACCAAATCGCCCCGCGCCACACGGACGTTCCCCAAATGGGTGATGAGGCTGTTCCAGCCCTTGCCATGTTCCAGGATGACGATCTGCCCATAGCTGCGGTAGCGTCCGGCAAAGGATACCTTGCCCGCCGCCGGGGCCACAACCCGCGCCCCGGGGGCGGCCGAAAGGCGGACGCCGCGTTCCCGGTATCCGGTCGCGTTGAGTTCATTGAAACCGGAAACAAGCTTGCCCTGCACTGGCAGGATATAGGCCCCTGCCTTCGCCTCCACCTGCCGGTCATCGGCAAGGCGCAGCGCCGGCCCCGACAGTGCGGCCAGTTCGGCGGCGGTCACGCTGCCCAACCGTTCGGTGTCGATACGCCCGACAATGTCGCGCGCCCGTTCGCCCTGCGCAATCGCCCGTTCAAATTCGATGGCGGCATTGGCGGCAAAATCATCCGCCTTGCCCCGCGTACTCCCCTCCAGCCGGGCCAGCGCCGCCCGGCGATTCGTCAGGCGGCTGCGCGCATCGCCCAGGGTTTGCAAGGCGAGCAATTCCTGCGCGCGCAATTCATTCTGGCTGGCGATTTGCTGGCGCAAGGCATTGGTGCGCGCGACAATCTGGGGCTGCACGGTCGCCATGACCGCACGCACATGGATATAATCTTCGCGGTGCCCGGGCTGCGCCATCATCAGGGCCGTCGGGCGTCCGGTCATCTGCTGCAACGCGGCGTTGAGGCGCAGGATCGGTTCGCTTTGCTGGCCCAATAATTTCTGCTGCGCCCGTTGCCGACGACTGATGATCGCAATCCGCGCATTGGCGGCCTCGATCTGCGCCTCGGCGGCGGCAATCTCGGCAGACAGCACGGCGCGCTGGGCGACGATCCGGTCGGCGGCGCTGGCGGCATTGCTGGCCTCTTGCCGCAGCATCTCGCTACGGCGCTCCGCCCGCACAGCCTTGAGCTTGGCATCGCGCAGCGCCTGTTCCTGCCCGTCCTGTGCCGACCCATTCTGCGCCATCAGCGCGGCGGCAAAACCGACAGGGGCGAGTGCCAGCAGCGACAGGGTCAGGGCAAAACGCATGCGCCTACCCCTCGCGATGATAGGGATGGTTGGCAAGTATGGCGGTTGCCCGGAACAATTGTTCGGCAAGCATCGCGCGCGCCATCAAATGCGGCCATGTCGCCTTGCCAAAGGCAATCAGCCTGTCTGCGGTCCCGCGTTCGGCGTCGCTGAATCCGTCCGCTGCGCCAATCAGGAAGCGCGTTTCGCGGACCCCTTCGTCCTGCCATTTTCCCAGAAGGCGCGCGAATTCCATCGAACCCATCTGTTCGCCTTTTTCATCGAGAAGGATTGTTTTGGCAGGTGCATCGCCTGCGGGAACTTCGCCGCCACGATCGGGCAGCTCGCTATGTTTTACAGGCCAGCTGATTCGCTTGAGATATCGCTCAACCAGCTCGGCTTCCGGCGATCGGCCGATCTTCCCGCGCGCAATGATGTGCAAACGCATGGCCATGACCGGCGGGAATGGAAATCAGGCCGACGCGGTTTCAGGCGCGTCGCCGAAAGCCCACATACGTTCCAGATTGTAGAAGCTGCGCACTTCGGGCCGGAACAGATGCACAATCACATCCTCGGCATCGATCAGCACCCAGTCCGCCGAAGGCAGGCCTTCGATCCGGGCATGACGGCCGGCCTGCTTGATCCGCTCGGACAGCTTCTGCGCCATCGATGCGACCTGCCGGGACGAACGGCCGGAGGCGACGACCATATGGTCGGCGATGTTGCTTTTTCCTTCGAGGGGGATCGTAACAACGTCCTGCGCCTGATCATCGTCGAGCGACTTCAGGATGAGTTCATGGAGCTTTTCAGGGCTCAGTACGGGTCCCTTGGCCTTGGCGGCGGTGGGGACGGAAGCGGAATCTATCAAGTGTGCTCCTTACAGAACAATTTTATGGGTGACGCCATCGCGTGCGCCAGTTCCTGAAAATCGCTGATACCAATGAGGGTCGGCGCGGCGAATTGCGGTTGCCGAACGAGGATCTGGACGAAAGCGCAAAAAGACAAGCGCTGGCGTACTCCATCTTGTCCAGTGATGACGCTGGTCCGGACGCCGGACAAACCGCCTGAACCAGGCCATTGCGGGACCCGCAACAGCCTTTGCATCATAGCCGGGTCTTGCGATAACTGCAATCGGCATCAATCGCGCAATGTCTCTCCACTGCCGCCAGTGATGAAATTGCAACAGATTGTCCGCCCCCATGATCCAGATAAACCGCACTTTGGGGTATCGGGCGACGATCTTGCGCAGCGTATCGACCGTATAGACCGTACCCAGTTCGCGCTCGATTGCCGTGACCTTTATCGGGCTGCGCCGCGCCTGCACCTGCGCAGAGCCAAGCCGCGCCGCAAGCGGGGCCATCCCTGCCTTGGGCTTTAAAGGATTGCCGGGCGAGACCAGCCACCAATATTCGTCCAGATCGAGCGCATCGATGGCAAACAGGCTGATATCCCGATGCCCGCCATGCGCGGGATTGAACGAACCACCCATCAGGCCGATGGTTTTCAAGGCCGGATATGCCCCTGGCCGTGCACGAGCCATTTATAGGTGGTCAAACCTTCCAGAGCGACGGGTCCGCGGGCGTGCAGACGGCCGGTCGCAATGCCGATTTCCGCGCCCAGACCGAATTCGCCGCCATCGGCAAACTGGGTTGAGGCATTGTGCACGACGATGGCGCTGTCCACCTCGGCCAGGAAGCGCGCCGCGATTGCATCATCGCGGGTGATGATCGCATCGGTATGGTGCGAACCGTGGCGGGCGATATGGTCCAGCGCCTCGTCAAGGCCGCCGACCATGCGTGCGGAAATGACCGAATCAAGATATTCGGTGTCCCAATCCTCATCCTGCGCGGACACGGTCCGGGGGTCGAGTTCCATCAGCGCATCATCTGCCCGGACTTCGCAGCCTGTGTCCAATAACGCCGCGATCAGATCGGCAGGTGCCGGATAATCCTGATCGATCAGCAACGTCTCGGCTGCGCCGCAAATGCCGGTGCGCCGCATCTTGGCATTGACGATGATGGCATTGGCCATCGCGGGATCTGCATCCTTGTGCACATAGATATGGTTGATACCGTCCAAATGCGCGAGCACCGGAACCCGTGCCTCGTCCTGCACCCGCGCGACCAGCGATTTGCCACCACGCGGGATGATCATGTCGATGGCACCCTGTGCGCGCAGCATTGCGCCGACCGCGGCGCGATCCTGCGTCGGCACCAGTTGGACCGTATCGGCAGGAAGGCCTGCCGCGACGATGCCGGATAGCATGGCCTTATGGATGGCCCGGTTGCTGTGCACCGCCTCGCTTCCGCCGCGCAGGATGACGGCATTACCGGCCCGCAAGCCAAGGGCCGCGGCATCGGCGGTTACATTGGGGCGGCTTTCATAGATAATCCCCAACACACCGATGGGGATACGCACGCGGCGCATGACAAGGCCATTGGGCTGCGTGCGGGTGTCGATCACGTCGCCCACCGGATCGTCCAGCACCGCCACCTGATCGATGGCATCGGCGACGGCGGAAAGACGGCCTTCGTCCAGTTTCAGCCGGTCAAGCATCGCAGGCGAAAGGCCCGCCTTTGCCCCGGCGTCCATATCCAGCGCGTTCGCCGCAATGATGGCTTGGCACTCTTGCCGAAGCGCAGCCGCCGCGGCCTTCAGCGCGGCAGCCTTGGTCGCATCGGACGCCAGCGCAAGCACCCTGGCCGCAGCGCGTGCCTTTGCCGTCATCTCGGCGATCAGTTGATCGGGGATTGGCAGCTGGTCCGGAAGGTTGTGCGCGGCAGTCATGGGGAATCCCGTAGAGAATCCGCGGAAAAATAGAAAGCAGCCTTGCCAAAAACGCCATTATCAAAAGGTTGCGAATCGGTCTTCTTGTAAGTATCTGATATCATTGTTTTATTTTAATTTTCGAATTTTTGCAAACAGTTTCAACCGGTCACAATTGGTCAAATTGGTAACGTTTTCCACAACTCACCGTGTGACTCGCCCGATTCGTCACGACTCCGCCCCAACCGATTCGCCCGCACCCTTCAGACCTGCTACCGGCGCTGCACAAATAAAAAATGGGGTGGGTCGTGTCGCTACAGACCAGATTGACTGGCTGGAAAAGCCAGATCGCTGGATGGTTTATTGACCGCGAATTTTTCATGCGGGCCAATGGCCAAGTCCGGTTCTTGAAGATTTCCGCACAACTGCAACGTCGCGTTGCAGGGGTAACCGCTTTCATCGTCGCCGCGTGGCTGATTGTCACGCTGGGCATGGCCGTGAACCAGGTCAGCGTGTCCATCGAACGGATGGCGCTGAATGAGAAAGAGGCCAAGGTCGAATCCGCCGAGGAACGCGTCGCCAACTATCGCGGTTCCATCGACGAGGTAACCAAAGACCTCGAACGCCGGCAGAAAATGCTGGAAAGCCTGAGCGACCAGTATCTCGATGAAATTCCCGCAGCGGCCGCAAGTGAGTCCGAAACGACGACCGAGGCCGACAAGACCGTCAAGACCATCAGCGCCCTCGTCCCTGAAGCCGCCGGTCTGGCGCGCATTGAAGCCCGGCAGATCCGTTTTGCCGAACTGATGACAAAGGTGGCACAGGCCCGCACGCAAAAGGCAGAGGCCGCCATCCGCCAGTTCGGCCTGAACCCCGACATATTGGCACGGCAGGCCACCAGCGCACAGGGTGGTCCGTTCGAATCCTTCTTTGGCAGTTCCAAAAAGGATGTGCGCGATCCCCGCTTTACCAGACTTGCCATGTCGCTGGGCCGGATGGATGCGATGGAACGGGCGCTGGCCGCTATTCCCACCTCCATGCCCGCCGCCGTCATGATGATGTCGAGCGGCTTTGGTTATCGCAGCGATCCGTTCACCGGCGCTGGCGCAATGCATAATGGTCTTGATTTCAAAGGACCCATCGGGACCCCCATATTGGCCGCCGCGGATGGCCGCATAACCTTCGCCGGGTCGCAAGGCGGCTATGGAAATACAATTGAAATCACGCACGCTAATGGTTTGGTAACCCGTTATGCCCACTTGTCTGGTTTCAACGTCAGGCACGGCCAGAAGGTCGCGCGTGGCGCGCAAATCGCGCGGATGGGCAGCACAGGTCGTTCGACGGGCAGCCATCTGCATTTCGAGGTCCGCCTGAATGGACAGGCAATTAATCCACGGAAGTTTTTGGAGGCTAACCCTGATGTTCTCGAAGTCCAAAGCGTCGCCGGAATCCGTGCAGACACCAGCGCAAAGGAATAATGGCAGCGTGCGTAACAATAGTGGTCACACTTTTTCCATCATCGCGTCCGACGTCGAAATCGTCGGCAACCTGAATGCCCGCGTCGATCTGCATATCGACGGCAAGATTCAGGGCGATGTGACCTGCGGCAATCTTGTCCAGGGTGAAGGCAGCATCATCGCCGGCAAAGTCATCGCCGAATCCGCGCGCCTCTCGGGCAGCGTCGAAGGATCGATCGAGGCCAATGACCTCGTGATTGAATCGACCGCCCGCATTACCGGCGATGTCGTCTACACCAACCTGACCATCGCACCCGGTGGCCAGATCGAGGGCAAGTTCCGGCACAAATCCTCCGGCGGTGCACCCAGCATCAGCCGCACCACGGTCGACATCAGCAAAGTCGCCGACCCGCTGATCCTTGGCAACGAATCCAAGGTCGCCTGAACACAGCGGCATCGCATAGAAAAGGCGGCCCTTTCGGCCGCCTTTTTTGTTGCCCGCAATCTACCTTTCCTTGCGCAAAATAAAAATGGCCCGAACCATCTGGTCCGGGCCGTAAGTTGGATGTTCGCGGGAGGAACATCTTGAGGAGGCGGGGCGTAAAAGGAGAGGAGAGAACGCCCCGCCGCCAAGCTTTGAAACTCAATAATTGTAGGCGCGTTCCCCATGGCTGGAGAGGTCCAGACCTTCGCGCTCCGCCTCTTCGGTCGGACGCAGGCCGGTGGTGAACTTCAGACCGTAGAACAGCACTGCCGAAACAATAGCGGTCCATGCCACGGTGATGCCCACAGCCTTGATCTGCGTAATGACCTGCGCGGCCATGTCGTAGGTGCCGGGAACAGCCGGGAATACGGTGTAGTCGAAGAAGCCCTGACCACCCAGCGCCGGGTCGGCGACGATGCCGGTGCCGATTGCGCCGACGATACCGCCAATGCCGTGCACGCCAAAGACGTCGAGCGTGTCGTCATATTTCAGCTTGTTCTTCACCACTGCGACGAACAGGTAGCAGACGGCCGATGCGACGAAGCCGAGGAGGATCGACGTCATAGGTGCCGCAAAACCGCTGGCCGGTGTAATCGCAACCAGACCGGCAACCGCACCCGTCACCGCGCCAAGAAGCGAAGGCTTGCCGTGGTGCAGCTGTTCAATGATGCACCATGCAACCGCAGCAGCCGCCGTGGCAACAAAGGTGTTGATGAAGGCGAGTGCCGCCAGGCCATTGGCTTCAAGGTTGGAACCGGCGTTGAAACCGAACCAGCCCACCCACAGAAGCGAGGCGCCGATCATGGTCATGGTCAGGCTGTGCGGCGGTGTCGCTTCCTTGCCAAAGCCGACGCGCTTGCCGACGATAAGGCATCCGACGAGGCCAGCGATACCGGCGTTGATGTGGACAACCGTGCCGCCTGCAAAGTCGAGAGCGCCCATGCCCCAGAGGAGGCCATAGTCGGTCGGTGCGTCAACCAGGAAGTCCGGGCCGGCCCAATACCATACCATATGCGCGATCGGGAAATAGGCGAAGGTCAGCCACAGCACCGTGAAGATCATCAGCGGGGTGAACTTGATACGCTCCGCAAAGGCCCCGACGATCAGCGCGGGCGTAATGCACGCAAAGGTCATCTGGAACACCACAAAGGCATATTCCGGGATGTAGACATTGTTGCTGAAGGTAGCGGCCAATGTTGTTGCATCCACACCGGCGAGGAACGCCTTGGACAGACCGCCGATGAACGGGCCGCCGCTGGTGAAGGCAAGGCTGTAGCCATAGCTGACCCAGACAAGCGCCGCGACCGAAACGATCATGAACACCTGCATCAGCAGGCTCAGCATATTCTTGGTACGGACAAGGCCGCCATAGAAGAGGGCAAGTGCCGGAATGGACATCAGCAACACCAGGGCCGAGCTGATCAGCATCCAGGTGGTGTCGCCCTTGTCGACCATCGTCGCCATCTGCTCGACTGTAGGAGCCTTGATGGGACCTTCGGCCACAGCGGCAGTCGCTGCCGCGGCACCATCGGCTACTGCTTCGGCAGCCTCCTGTGCAAAGGCGGGCAGGGCGGCGAACAATGTCGCCCCTGCCGCACCTATGAATTTCAGTGTTTTGGACATTTTATGGTTCCCCTAGCTTGATATTGTCGCGTCAGAGCGCGGTTTCGTTGGTGTCACCGGTCCGGATGCGTAACGCACCGGCGAGTTCGAATTCGAAAATCTTGCCATCGCCGATTGCGCCGGTTTCGGCGGCATGCTGGATGGCTTCGATAACCGCGGGCGCCTGATCGGTTGCACAGGCAATCTCGATCTTCACCTTGGGCACCATGTTGGTCTCATATTCTGCGCCGCGGTAGATTTCGGTCTGGCCCTTTTGACGGCCGAAGCCTTTGACCTCGGTCACTGTCATGCCCGACACGCCCAGCGCCGTCAGCGCCTCGCGGACCGGGTCAAGCTTGTGCGGCTTTATCACTGCAATAATATATTTCATGCACACCCCCGTTGGTTGTGCAGTGCAATATGCAAACGGTGTGCCAGAATCGCAGAGTCACGGAATCCGTGCATTTTGGGTCCGGACCCGGGCCGAAGGCTCCCCCCGACCCCTTAACAATTGCTTAATTATTGGGCAGTGATTTCATACTGCCTAAATATTGTGCAATACTAGCCGATGTCGATTGCCGCCCAAATAGGCAGATGGTCCGACGCCTGTTTCGACAGGGGCGAAACATGGCAATCAGCGGCGGTCACACGGACTTCATGGCTGACGATGATACGGTCCAGCCGCGCCACCGGCCGCGCGGTGTGAAAGCTTTTGGGTGTCTGGACCAGCCGGTGGTGGTGGAAGGCAAGCTCGCTCAACGCCCCGCTGTCCGACCATTGGTTGAAATCCCCCATCATGACCGTGGGCATCAGCCGCGGGCAGGCATCAATCGCCGCGAGCAGCGCGCGGACCTGCTTGCGCCGCCATAGCCCCGACAGATCGAGATGCACGCCAATGACGCGCAGCGCATGGCCCGCCACCGACAGCTCGGCCATCACCGCGCCCCGCGGTTCCAGCGTCGGCATCTCGATAGGTTCGGCATGGCGCACCTCAATGCCCTTGCGCACCAATATCGCATTGCCGTGCCAGCCGATCGCCGCCGGGCGGAAGTGCAGCGGAACAGGCATCCAGGGTGTCTCCGCCTCCAACATCGCCAGCGGCAATGCGCTGACCCGCGCGCCGAAACGGCGGTCCACCTCTTGAAGGGCGATGATATCGGCATCGATTTCCTTGAGCACACGGACGATACGGTCCGGATTGCGCCGCTGGTCGAGACCGACCGCCTTGCGTATATTATAGGAAGCGACCTTTACATTGTGGCTCATACGCCGCCCAGTTCGCGTAATATCATTTCGGCCTCGTCCCGTTCTTCGTCCAACACCATAAGACGGACGGGGATGGCAAAAGCTGCGCTGTCGGCGATATTCATTCCGGAATCGAAGGTCACCGCAAGCAATCCGTGCGATTCAAGCAGGGTGCGGGCAATTTCGGCTTCTACGCCATTGGGGTACCGGGCCAGTTCGACAAGCGACATGTGTCGGATTAGGCCGGTCCGAAATAGCGGTCGGTTGGTCGGGTCGGCAGGCCGTCAATGCTTTTCGTCCGGCCCTTGGTTTTCGTCAGCCACGCTTCGGGATCGGCCTGCGCATGATATTTGGTCAGCGTGTCGCGTTCGCGGTCCAGCGTCATGAAGGGCACGCCCCAGCCGCAACTGCCCTGAACACTTTCGACCTCGATCACAAAAATCTGCCGCGTGCCGGGCAGGATAGTGAAATGCGCAGCGAGCGCGTCCCATTCGTCATCCTGCGGCAGGACCGGACGACCGCGCCCGTAAATCCGCAGGATCAATGCCGGGCGGTCGAAATCGCAGAACATGATGGTGATGCGTCCATCCGCCGCCAGATGCGCGTGGGTTTCATTGCCCGAACCACCCAGATCCAGATAGGCGACACGCGATGGCGACAGCACCCGGAAACTGTCATACCCCTTGGGCGACAGGTTGATCCGTCCGTCCGCAGCCGCCGTCGCGGTGAAGAAAATGGGTTGCTTGCCGATCATCTCGACATGTTTGTCCGTCAGCGTTTCGGTAAAATCTGCCATGCACCTGTTGTGACGCAATTACCGGTGCAGCGCAACCCGGGCTCAGGACCTAACAGGACGAACCGGGGATCGGAATGCCAAGCGGCCCCTTGCACGCCTTGGGCTTGCGCGCGGGCGCACCATCCTGTCCGGCGGCACTTCCCATGGCGCCCATGCCGGTCATGAAGCTGGCAGAGGAACGAAAACGGACCTTGGCGGTCCAGTCGATATTCCAGACGGCCTTGGGATCGGCGGGTTTGGGCGGGAAGGAGAAATTTTCCTCCGGACCAAAGGCATTCATGCTGCCGAACATCATGCCGCCCGCGGCGGCCTTCGCCTCGGCAGGGATGGAACAGGTGGTCTGGGTGGGTGGCATGACATTTTTGGCCGCAATCTGCCTTTGCACCTCCGCCGGTGCAAGCCAGTCCATACCGACACCATTGTCCCTGCTGCTGGCCGAGGTCCACATCACCAGATCACCACCCTGCCCCGCACGCTCCATTCCGCCCATGGCCCAGGCGACATATCCCGTTGCGGTGGGCACGCTGCTCCATTTCAAAAGGATCGCGCCCAGTTGCTCGGATGGATTGACGTTCAGCGCGGCCATATAGTCGTTCATCACCGCAAATTTGATTTCCGGTGTGTAGGCGCTCGCCACCCGGTGCTCACCGCGCAGCGACGAACCGGACTTGGGTTGCTTGCCGCTCTGCCCGTTGGGCCACCATGCGGCATTGGCATCGCGCGCCATTGCTGCCGCCTGCATGCCGCGCATCTGGGCAGGCATATTTGCCGGCATCTGCGCGGTGGGCATTTTGGCAAAATCGATAATGAAGGGCTGCCCCTTGGGCGCCTTGGTGTAACAGCCCCAGAACATCAGAAGGCGTCCCTTGGGCTTTTCCATGCCGCGCGGGTCATAATCCCGGTCGGGTTTGGATGGCTTGCCCGGCGCGTCGCCGATCAACGGGACGGACTTGCCCAATTTGGCGCTGGGCTGGAAAAAATGGTCCGCCTTTTCGGGCTGCTGCGGCGAAGGCGTCGCGGAGGTCAGTTTAAGCTCCAGCATATAACTGTCGCCGCCACCGCCGAACATTCCGCCAAGCCCGCCGCCCATCATTGCGCCCATGCCCATGCCGGACATGGTCGAGACGTCCATGCTGTACTGAGCCTTGGGGCCGGTTGTTTTCTGGGCCGAGCCGGGAACAGTCACCAACAAGGCCGTTGCGGCCGCACACGAAAGATATCCTGAAATTGAACGCATGTTTCCACTCCTGGGTTTCCGGACCTGTTAGCCCGGTCAAACATGCGACCCGATTCTCGTTACGGGTTAACTATATGCCTGTCGGAAAACGAAGCAAGCCTCTTACCCCGCCGTGCCTCCGACGGTCAGCGCGCTGACCAGCGTCGTGGGCTGCCCGACGCCTGCGGGAACGCTTTGGCCCGCCTTGCCGCAGATGCCGACACCTTCGTCCAGCGCCATGTCGTTGCCGATGCCGGTCACATTGTTGAGTGCGGTAAAACCGTCGCCAATCAATGTCGCGCCCTTGATGGGATCACCCAGTTTGCCGTCCTTGACCAGATAGGCCTCGGTGCAACTGAACACGAATTTGCCCGACACGATATCGACCTGCCCGCCGCCGAAGCTTTTGGCGAAAATGCCGTTTTTGACGCGGCTCAGCAGTTCGGCGGGATCATCATTTCCGCCCCGCATGAAGGTATTGGTCATGCGCGGCATCGGCGCATGGGCATAGCTTTCCCGGCGGCCATTGCCCGTCGGCTCCACACCCATAAGACGCGCGTTCATACGGTCCTGCATATAGGCGCGCAATATGCCATCCTCGATCAGGACATTTTCCTGTGTCGGCGTGCCTTCATCGTCAATCGACAGCGATCCGCGCCGGTTCAGCATCGTGCCATCATCAACCACGGTTACGCCGGGGGCCGCCACACGCTGGCCGATCTTGCCCGAAAAGACCGATGAGCCTTTACGGTTGAAATCGCCTTCCAGCCCATGGCCCACCGCCTCATGCAGCAGGACGCCCGGCCAGCCCGGCCCGAGCAGGACGGTCATCTCGCCCGCAGGGGCCGCGACCGAGCGCAAATTGGTAAGTGCCTGGGCCAGCGCCTCGTCAATGGCATGTTCCCATTCATGGTCTTCGAACAGCTTGTCGTACAGATAGCGACCGCCAAAACCGTAATTGCCGCTTTCGCGCCGGTCGCCGTCCTGCGCGACGATGGAAACGTTCAGACGCACCAGAGGGCGCACATCGGTGGCGACGAACCCGTCGGCGCGCACGATTTCCACGACGGTCCAGCTGCCCGACAGGCTGACGCTGACCTGTGCGACACGCGGATCGCGGGCGCGGGCGGCGGCATCGATTTTCTGGCACAGCGCGACCTTCTGCGCGAAGGGTACCAGTTCCAGCGGATTGCCATCGGTATAAAGATGCCGGTTATTCCGGCGCGGCGGGGGCGCGGGCTGGTCCTTGGCCGGGTCGAGCAGCTTCAGCGTTTCGCCCGCACGGCGGATGGCGGCCTCGCTCATATCATTGGCGTGGCTGAACCCTGTCATCTCGCCCGAAACACCGCGCAGGCCGAAGCCCGATCCGGTCGAATAATCCGCCATTTTCAGCCGGCCATCGTCAAAGCCGAAGCTTTCAGTGGCGCTATATTGCAGATAGAGCTCCCCGTCATCGCAGGCCTTGAGCGCCTCGCGCGTCAAACGCTGGGCCGCATCGGGGTCGAGCAGGCCGGGTTGATACAGATAGGAACGGGGATCGGTATAAGTCATGCCCCCTATATGGAGAAGCAATGTTGGCGGGAAAAGGTCTAATATAAATATCTCTGCGGCGGACCGGTGGCGCCGCACGCCCTTCCCTCTGCAACCAACCCTGCTAAAGCGACGGCGATGAAAAGCCGATTCCAGTTTTCGATTTCCGCCACCAGCGGCAAGGCCCGCACCGGCACCATCCAGATGATGCGGGGCGAAATCCGCACGCCCGCCTTCATGCCCGTGGGCACCGCCGCAACGGTCAAGGCCATGCGCCCTGCCGAAGTGCGCGCAACCGGGGCCGACATCATTCTGGGCAACACCTATCATCTGATGCTGCGCCCGGGGGCCGAGCGCGTGGCGCGGCTGGGCGGGCTGCATAAATTTTCCGGCTGGGACCGGCCGATCCTGACCGACAGCGGCGGCTATCAGGTGATGAGCCTGTCGGCCTTGCGCAAGATAACCGAAGAAGGCGTTGCCTTTTCGAGCCATCTCGACGGGTCGAAGCATATGCTGTCGCCCGAACGGTCGATGGAAATCCAGCGCCTTCTGGGTTCCGACATCGTCATGGCCTTTGACGAATGCCCCGCCAATGGTGTCAGCCGCGACGAGGCGATCAAGTCCATGGAATTGTCGATGCGCTGGGCAAAGCGGTCGCGCGATGCCTTTGATGCAGGGGGCGAGCATGCCGGGGTGGCCGCCCTGTTCGGTATCCAGCAAGGCTCCCTCGACGAGGAATTGCGCAAGCGGTCGGCCGATGCGCTGATCGATATCGGTTTTGACGGCTATGCCGTGGGCGGCCTTGCCGTGGGCGAAGGGCAGGAGGCGATGTTCGCCTGCCTCGACTATGCGCCGGACCAGTTGCCCGCCGACCGGCCACGCTATCTGATGGGGGTGGGAAAGCCCGACGATCTGGTCGGCGCGGTCGAGCGGGGAATCGACATGTTCGACTGCGTCCTGCCGACCCGCAGCGGACGCAATGGACAGGCCTTCACCCATTCCGGACCCATCAACATCCGCAATGCCAAATTTGCCGAGGACCAGGGCCCGATTGACGACCGTTGCACCTGCCCTGTCTGTGCCACATGGACACGGGCCTATGTGCACCATCTGATCCGGTCGGGCGAGATATTGGGCGCGATGCTGATGACGCAGCATAATCTGCATTATTACCAGATGCTGATGGCCGATATGCGCGGCGCCATTGCCGAAGACCGTTTTGCGGCCTTTGCCTCCGATTTCCGGCGGGACTATCTGGGCTCATGACCGCGCTTCGCAACGCCATCGACCGCGCATCGGCGAACAGCCCCTTTCTTTCGGGGCTGATGGAACGCAATGCCGACCTGATGGCGCTGATCGAGGCGGGCGATCTGGATGCCGCGCTGCACAGCGCACTGGCGCGCCAGTCGGAGAGTGTGGGCGCGACCCTGCGGCAACAACGGCAGGGCGTCGCGCTGGTCACGGCGCTGGCCGATCTGGCCGGCATCTGGGACCTGACCCGCGTCACCCGCATCCTTTCGGATTTTGCCGACCATGCGCTGGACGAGGCGATCGCGGCGGCCATTGAGGAACGCGTTCCCGGCGCCCCCAATCAGGGTTTTGCCGTCATCGCGCTCGGCAAACATGGCGGGCGGGAGCTTAACTATTCCTCCGACATAGATCCGATTTTCCTCTTTGACCCCCGCACGCTGCCGCACCGCGAACGGGATGATGTTGCCGAAGCTGCCGTCCGCTACGGGCGGCGCGTCATCGAATTGCTGTCGGCGCTCGATGCCGATGGCTATGTCTTCCGGGTCGACATGCGCCTGCGCCCCTCGCCCGAGGTCAGCCCCATCGTCCTGCCGGTCGAGGCCGCGATCAGCTATTATGAATCAAGCGCGCTCGCATGGGAGCAGGCGGCCTTCATCCGGTCGCGCGTCTGTGCCGGGGACCGGGCGCTCGGCGATTATTTCCTCAGCGCCATACAGCCGTTCATCTGGCGCAAATCGCTTGATTTCGGGCAGCTTAAAAACATCACAGCAATGACGGCGCAGATCCGCGACCATTATGCCAAGGGGCAGAAAATCGGCCTCGGCTATGACCTGAAACGTGGCCATGGCGGCATAAGAGAATGCGAATTTTTCGCGCAAGCGCACCAGTTGATCCACGGTGGCCGCGACGTCGCGCTGCGCAATCCCGACACGCGCGAGGCTCTGGCCGCGCTGGCGGCTGCCGGCTGGATCAAGGCGGAGGAGGCCGAAGCCCTGGACGCCGCCTATGAACAGTTGCGGACGGTCGAACACCGCCTGCAAATGCACAGCGACCGGCAAACGCACAGCATTCCCGACAATCCCGAAACCGCCGATGCCGTCGCGCGGCTGCACGGGTTGGCCGACGCCGACGCGCTCATCGCGCTTATCCGGCCCATCGCGACATCGGTTGCCGCAATCTACGACCGGATGGTGGACGCCAGCGGCAGCGACGGCCCGCGCATGGCCGAAGACGGTCTGCCGCTGGAGGAACAGCTCAGCGATCTGGGCTATGCCGACCCGGCGGCGGTGATGCAGCGCATGGCCCGCTGGCGCAGCGGCAATATCCGCGCCATCCGCAGCCCGTCGGCCCGCGACGCGTTCGAGGCGGTGCTGCCTGCCTTGCTGAAGGCGCTGGCCACCGCGCCCGATTCCGACCGGGCCATCGCCCGCTTCGACAATATGATCGAGGCGATGCCGAGCGCGATCAATGTGTTCCGCCTGCTGGAGGCACGGCCGGGGCTGCTGCAACTGGTTGCCGATATATTGAGCTACGCCCCCACACTCGCCGACGACCTCGGCCGGCAGAGCCGCTATCTCGACGCCCTGATCGACACCAGCGCCATGGATCTGCCGGGCGACGTCCCCGACCTTCTCGCCGCGATGCAGCGGCGGATTGGCGCGGCGGACTATCAGTCCACGCTGGATATCGTGCGCGATTATGTGGGCGAAAAGCGGTTCGCGCTGGGTGTGCAGCTGATCGAGGGGCGCAACGATGCCCTCGAAATCGCGCGCAGCTACGCCCATCTGGCCGAGGCGGCGTTACAGACCCTGACCACCGCCACCGTGGCTGAGTTTGAAAAGGCGCATGGCAAGGTTCCGGACAGCGAACTGGTCATCCTCGCGCTCGGGCGTCTGGGCGGCGAGGCGCTGACCCATGCGTCGGACCTTGACCTCATCCTACTGTTCACCGGCGACCATCTCGCCGAATCCGACGGCCCGCGCCCGTTGGGGGCCACCCAATATTATAACCGTCTTGCCCAGCGCGTGATCGCATCGTTGAGCGTGCCGACCGCATCGGGTGCTCTGTACGAAGTCGACACGCGCCTCAGGCCCTCGGGCGCCGATGGCTTGCTGTGCGCAACGGTCAAGAGCTTTGCCCAATATCAGCGCGAAAATGCTTGGGATTGGGAGCATATGGCCCTGACCCGCGCGCGCGTGCTGTTCGGGTCGGATGCCGCCCGCGCCGAGGTGGGTGCCATCATCGACGGCGTCCTGCGCACATCGCGCGACAATGCGAAAATCCTTGGCGACATTGCTGGCATGCGCCGTGACATGGCCGCGCACAAGCCGCCCAAGGGCGATCTGGATGTGAAGCTGCAGCCGGGCGGTCTGGTCGACATGGAATTCATCATCCACATCGTGCAACTGACCCGGCACGAAGGTCTGGTGCCGCAACTGGGCCCGGCGATCCGGATGCTGGTGACCGGCGGACATCTGCCGCCGGAATTTGCCGATGCCTACGGGTTGCTGGGGCGTTTGCTGGTGATGGTCCGGCTGATTGCCCCCGATTGCAACACCCCGCCGCCCGCGGCACAGATGCTGATCGCCAAAAGCCTGGGCTATGCGGACTGGGACGCGCTGACGTCTGCAATTAGGGATTATCGCGGGATTGTCATCGCTGAGTGGGAGCGCCTATTTGGCCCACGCGATTTTTGAAGGATAACCGAAAATGACCGATGTAAACGACACCCTTCCCGATGTGACGGTGCTGGACAGCGAAGGCGCCGCGCTGAACCTTGCGGCACTGAAAGGGCCTTTCGTGCTCTATTTCTATCCCAAGGCCGATACGCCGGGATGCACGAACGAGGCGAAGGACTTTACCGCGCTGGCATCCGAATTTGCGGCACTGGGCTGCCCTGTCTATGGCATGTCCAAGGACAAGCCGGCAAAGCTTGCCAAATTCGCCGCCAAATATGGCCTGAATGTCAGGCTGCTGTCGGACGAGGCCAGCGACGCGACCGAAAAGATGGGCGCATGGGTCGAAAAGTCGATGTACGGCAAAAGCTATATGGGCATTGACCGGTCGACCTATCTTGTCGGCAAGGACGGCAAGGTGAAACAGGTCTGGCGCAAGGTGAAGGTCAAGGATCACGCCGCCGAAGTGCTGGCCGCGGCAAAGGCGCTTGGGTGAACGCACCAATCGCCAACCCTGTAACACTGGGCCAGGCCTGCCAATCCGTTCTGCTGACCGCCGACCCTTATGCCAAGGTCATGGCGGCGCGGGCGGCGGCGCGGCAGTGGCGGCTGGGGCGGCTGGCGCACAGCTTTGATGTGCCGATGCCGGACACCCCGGCACGCCCCGAACATCCGCAGCTTCTCGCGCCCGGCATGATGCCCAAAAGGCGCAAGGGCGGAACCGAGGCCAACCGCATCGCGCTGTTGCACGCGCTGGCGCATATCGAATTTGTCGCGATTGATCTGGCCTTCGATCTGGTCGGCCGTTTTGGCGACCAATTCCCTGCCGCCTTTGCCGATGACTGGATGAAGGTCGGCGCGGACGAGGCCATGCATTTTGTGCTGCTCGACCGGCGGCTGCGGCAATTGGGCAGCCATTATGGCGCGCATCCCGCACATGACGGCCTGTGGGAATCGGCGTACGAGACGCGCCACGACGTTCTTGCACGGCTCGCCGTCGTACCGATGGTATTGGAAGCACGGGGCCTCGATGTAACGCCGGTGACCATCACCCGGTTCGAATCGGCAGGTGATTCGGTGTCCGCAAAAATCCTGAATCGCATCTATAATGACGAGATTTCCCACGTTTTTGCCGGAACAAAATGGTTTGAGACGGGTTGTTCCGAGCACAGAATCTTACCGAAAGATTACTGGAAATTGCTGGTAAACCGTCACTTTCGGGGGTCCGTTAAGCCCCCGTTCAACGACTCAGCGCGTTTGAGCGCCGGTTTATCCCGCGATTATTATGCATAGGTTGCATTGCCCGGAACTCTCCGTCACCAATCCTTCACATAAGGGGTGGGCAGAAAAACTGCCTTGGTGAAACTTCGGGGCTGCGCAAAAGCGCGGGTCGCAACATAAGGTACTAAAACACTATGGTTCGCAGCGCTTTGGCCAAAAGCCAATCACTGACCTTCAAAGTTGTTTCCGCGCTTGGCATCCTGGTCGCCGCTTCGGCAATGACCCCCGCTTACGCAAATTCGGCTGCCGCTTCTGATACCTTCCGCGTAAAGCCGGAAGATCTGAAAGCCAACCAGACCGCTCTTGGAACATCCGATCCCGAATTCCGCGCCCTCAACGACAGCTGGGGCCGCATCGTTGGCGCTTCGACAAAGGTCGAAGTTGCCGTTCCCTCGATCAACCCTGTCGAGGTCATGAAATTTTCGAGCGGCTTCGGTTACCGGAACGCTCCGACACGCGGCGCAAGCCGTAACCACAAGGGCATCGACATCCCCGGTCCCGTTGGCACCCCCATTTATGCAACCGCCGATGGCGTCATCGGTCGTGCGCAGTGGGTGAGCGGCTATGGCAAATATGTCGAAATCAACCACGGCAATGCCGTTCAGACCCGCTACGGCCATTTGTCGGCGATGAATGTGACGCCGGGTCAGCGCATCCGCAAGGGTGACATCCTCGGTTATATGGGCTCCACGGGTCGCTCCACCGGCAGCCATCTGCACTATGAAGTGCGTATCGCAGGCGAAGCCATCAATCCAACCGCCTTCCTGTCGCCTGTGACAGTCGATCAGGCGAAATCAAACATCTTGCTTGCCAGCAAAACAACTGATAGCAACGCCATAGGCGGGCCAGCTGAAGACGAGTAAGCTTACCGGCTAAACGCATCACCTTTGGGAGAGGGTGTAAATTTGGGGGCTGGCAAAGGAAACTCTGCCGCCCCTTTTCTTTATCTGCGGCACAGCCTACATGGGGTGTATGTCTGAAACGCCTGCCATATCCATGACCGATAACGCCGCCCGCCGGGTGGCCGAAATTGCCGTCAAGCTCGGCAAACCGCCCATTTTGCGTCTGTCGGTGGAAGGTGGCGGCTGCTCCGGCTTCCAATATCGCTTCGGTCTTGCTGAAACGGTCGAGGCGGATGATATCCGGACCGACGGAACCGGCGCATCACTGGTGGTCGATCCCATCAGCCTGGATCTGGTGCGCGGCTCGGCGATCGACTTTGTCGAATCGCTCGGCGGCAAATCTTTTCAGGTCACCAATCCGCAGGCGCAGGCCGGATGCGGATGCGGTTCCAGCTTTTCGGTCTAGGCCGTGAACGCATAAAACCACCGCTGCGGCACAGAACCGCATGCAAAATTTCCAATCACCCCAGATGTGCTCTGGCGCTTCGGACCAACTGCGCTAAAACGGGCTATGCGTATCGCGACTTACAACATCAATGGTGTCAAGGCCCGGCTGCCGCGTTTGCTGGAATGGCTGGACGAAACCAAACCCGACATTGCCTGCCTGCAAGAGGTGAAATCGCAAGACGACGGCTTTCCGGTCGGCGAATTTGAACGCGCGGGCTATGGTGCGATCTGGCACGGGCAGAAATCCTTTAACGGCGTCGCCATCCTTGCCCGCAACGCCAAGCCTGTCGAGGCGCAGCGCGCACTGCCCGGCGATCCCGAGGATGAACATGCCCGATATCTGGAGGCTGATGTTTTCGGGCTGCGCGTCGCCAGCATCTATCTGCCCAATGGCAATCCGCAACCGGGGCCCAAATTCGATTACAAGCTGAAATGGATGCAGCGCCTGCGGGCGCGCGCAGCCGAGTTGATGGCGGCGGAGATACCGGCCGTGCTGGCGGGCGACTATAATGTCATCCCGACGCCCAAGGATATCTGGTCGGCTTCCGCCATGCTGGACGATGCCCTGCGCCAGCCGGAAAGCATTGCAGCCTACCGCACATTGCTCGCCGAAGGATGGACGGACGCGCTGGCCACACATTATCCGCAAGGGGGTGTGTGGACCTATTGGGATTTCCAGGCCGGTGCCTGGCAACGCGACCATGGTTTCCGGATCGACCATCTGCTGCTCAGCCCGGTCGTGGCCGACCGGCTGATCGCGTGCGGCGTGGATAAGGACCATCGCGGCCGCGAAAAGGCGAGCGACCACGCGCCGACATGGATCGAACTGGCCGCGTAATTTAGTATTGTAGCAGTCGCTACATTTTGTTAGACAGCATCCGACCGGCGGAAGGATGCTTCGTATGAATGACAGCCAGACCAATCGAATAGGACTGACCCAACGCCAGACGCTGTTGCTGGTTGCCACCGGTGCGGCTCTCTGGTTCGTGGCTGCTGTGCTTTTACGCATCATTGCCCCGATGGGCGCGCTTGAAGGGACAATGCGTGGTGTCAGCTATGCGTTAGTTATTCCCGGCACCTTACCCTTTGTCTTTCTCACCAGATGGATTGCGCGCCTGCGCGACGACCAGATGGGGATTGGCATTGCCTTAGCGACTATGACCGCGTTGCTGATCGACGGTATCGTCGTTGCCTGGTTCCCTGCGGTTTATGGGGGGCATCTGCCGCAGGTGACCAACTGCGCGGCCATCATATTGTGGGGCGCTGGTGTCGCCATTCTGCTGGGTTTTTTCATGAACAAGGGAGCACTAAAATGACGCTGTTTCGGCTTTTACTTATGACCATCATCACGGTTGTCGGTGTCTATACCGTCTTCGTCGTTGCCGATCATGGTCTGGACCTGTTGCCCATCTTCTTCGGCGACATCGCCAAGATGGAATGGCCCGGCCAGTTCAACATGGACTTTTTTGCTTTCCTGACGCTCGGCGCGACATGGATCATGTGGCGGCACCATTTCTCGCTTGCCGGCATTGCTCTCGGCTTTTGCGTATTCGCAGGCGGCGCGCCTTATCTCAGCATCTATCTACTGGTGGCGAGCTTTCAGGCCAACGGAGATGTAAAGGAAATGCTGCTCGGCAAACGCCGCGCTGCGGCCTGACCTTACAACGCCCTGGCGTTGATATCATCAAGGCCGAGGCTTTTCAGCAAAAGCATGCCTTCAATCGTGACGAGCAGACGCGCCGCATCGACGTCGCGCTGCTCCTCGCTTTCGGACAGAAGCTGCGCCTTGCCCCATTCGTAAAAGCCGCGACCAATCTGTTCGCCCACGGCGCGGAAAAAAGAGTCGCCCATCGCGGCGCGCGAGGCAACCTCCAGCCAGATCCGCATATAGGGCCATAATTCGTCGACAAAGAGCATGGCAGCCAGATTGGCGCGCAACGTTTCGACAGGGACGGGAACCGACGCGGTCCGTTCCCCCAATTTCGTGACCAGCCGGGCGGAGATTTCCTCCAATATGGCCGTAATGATCTCCGCCTTGTCGGCAAAATAATAGAGCAGCATCCGGTCGCTCGTCCCCGCCGCCTTGGCCAGCGGGCGCAGGCTCGCCGCCGACAGCCCTTCGGCAAGGACATGCTCGGTAAGGCGCTGGATGATTTCCTGGCGGCGGGAGTCGGGCTTTTTCACAGGCGCACCATAAGGGCGGCGTAACCAACCCCGCAAGCGCATTTAGGAAATCCGGCCAAGGCACGGCTCTGCAAATAGTTTGCCGCCGCCGCTGCGCCGATATGGACAGCGGCGGCGGTTATGCCTATCGGCTGGTCATGTCGATTCAGCCATCAGATTCCATCCTCATCATCGATTTCGGGTCGCAGGTGACCCAGCTCATAGCCCGCCGCGTGCGCGAGGCCGGGGTCTATAGCGAAATCGCCCCCTTCAACGCGGCGCAGGCGGCTTTTGACCGTATGCAGCCCAAGGGCATCATCCTGTCGGGCGGCCCTGCCTCCACCACCGAGGCGGGCTCCCCCCGCGCGCCGCAATGCGTTTTTGACAGCGGCCTTCCGATATTGGGCATCTGCTATGGCCAGCAGACCATGATGATGCAGCTCGGCGGCCATGTGACGGGCGGCGAGGGCGGCGAATTCGGCCGCGCCTTTATCGAGGTTGAAAAGCCCTGCACCCTGTTCGACGGCCTTTGGGGCGAGGGCGAAAAGCATCAGGTGTGGATGAGCCATGGCGACAAGGTGACAAGCCTTGCCCCCGGCTTCGAAGTCGTCGCCACCAGCGACGGCGCGCCCTATGCCTTTATCGCCGACGAGGCACGGCGCTATTACGGCATCCAGTTCCACCCCGAAGTCGTGCACACCCCCGATGGCGCAAAGCTGATTTCCAACTTCGTGCATCAGGTCTGCGGCCTTGCCGGCGACTGGACCATGGCCGAATTCCGCGCCACCAAGATCGCCGAGATCCGCGCCCAGGTCGGCTCCGGCCGCGTCATTTGCGGCCTGTCGGGTGGCGTTGATTCCTCTGTCGCCGCGATCCTGATCCACGAGGCGATCGGCGACCAGCTTACGTGCGTCTTTGTCGACCACGGCCTGCTGCGCATGAACGAACGCGAACAGGTCGAAACGCTGTTCCGTGACCACTATAATATCCCGCTCGTCGTAGTCGATGCCGAGGCGCGCTTCATGGCGGGCCTTGCGGGCGTCACCGACCCTGAGAAGAAGCGCAAGTTCATCGGCGCGGAATTCATCAATGTGTTTGAGGAAGAAGCGAAGAAGATCGGCGGCGCAGACTTCCTCGCGCAGGGCACGCTCTACCCCGATGTGATCGAAAGCGTATCCTTCACCGGCGGGCCTTCGGTTACGATCAAGAGCCACCACAATGTCGGCGGCCTGCCCGCGCGCATGAATATGAAGCTGGTCGAACCGTTGCGCGAACTGTTCAAGGACGAGGTCCGCGCTCTGGGCCGCGAACTCGGCCTCAACGACCTGTTCGTCGGCCGCCATCCCTTCCCCGGCCCCGGCCTTGCCATCCGCATACCGGGCGAAGTCACCAAGGAACGCTGCGACATCCTGCGCAAGGCGGACGCGGTCTATCTCGAGGAAATCCGCAACGCCGGTCTCTACGACGCCATCTGGCAGGCCTTTGCCGTATTGCTGCCCGTCCGCACCGTCGGCGTGATGGGCGACGGGCGGACCTATGACAATGTCTGCGCCCTGCGCGCCGTCACCAGCACCGACGGCATGACCGCCGACATATACCCGTTCGACAGCGCCTTTTTGAGCCGCGTGTCCACGCGCATCATCAACGAGGTCAAGGGCATCAACCGCGTCGTCTACGACTATACATCAAAGCCCCCGGGCACGATCGAATGGGAATAGAACGGCTTGGCCCCGACGATATCGCCTCGCTGCGTGCGCTGAACGCGCTCTTTGCCGAGGCGTTTGAGGAACCCGACAATTATCTGGCCACCCCACCGTCGGACGCCTATCTGCAGGAACAGCTGGGAAATCCAGCCAGCATCATTTTGGTGGCGCGCGACGGTGCGGCCATTACCGGCGGCCTTGTGGCCTATGTGCTGCCCAAATTCGAACAGGCGCGTTCGGAAATCTACATTTACGATCTGGCCGTCGCCGAGACGCACCGCCGGCGCGGCATTGCAACGGCGCTGATCGCGCAGCTCAAGGACATCGCGCGCAAGTGCGGAAGCTGGGTAATCTATGTGCAGGCCGATTATGGGGATGATCCCGCCATCGCGCTCTATACCAAGCTGGGTATCCGCGAGGATGTCATGCATTTCGATATTGCGCCTGCAGCGGAATAGGACAAGATCGCCCCATGGAACAAATTGCGACACAGATCAGCGGCGGATGCCAATGCGGTGCGGTGCGCTATCATGCGACTGCCGTGCTCGACACATCGCACATCTGCCATTGCCGGATGTGCCAGAAGGCGGTGGGCAATTTCTTCGCCGCCCTGATCGGTATCCCGCGCGATGCCTTTACCTGGACACGCGGGACGCCTGCCCTTTTCCAGAGCTCGGATCCTGTCACCCGCGGTTTCTGCCGCGATTGCGGGACGCCGCTGCTCTATGATTATGCGTCGAGCGCGCATCTAAACGTCACCACCGGATCGCTCGACAACCCCGCCGCCTTCCCGCCGCAGGTGCAGTTCGGCGCGGAGGGGCGCATGCCCTGGTTTGGCGACCTGTCCACCCTGGCCGACGAAGGCAGCACCGAAGACACTATGGCGGAATATGTCGGCGAAATCCGCGCCAGCAACCACCAGCATCCTGACCATGACACCGACCAGTGGCCCGACTGCCGACCTGAGGGAGGATTATAAATGACACCAACTGCAAAAATCCTGCTGCTCGGATCGGGCGAACTGGGCCGCGAATTTGTCATCGCCGCCAAACGGCTTGGCTGCCATGTCATCGCCTGCGACAGCTATGCCGCGGCCCCCGCCATGCAGGTTGCCGACCAGTGCGAAATCTTCTCCATGCTCGATGCCGCCGCGCTGGGCGCCGCGATTGAAAAGCACCAGCCCGATTTCATCGTTCCCGAAATCGAGGCGATCCGGACCGAAATACTGGCCGATTATGAAGGCAGGGGCTTCACCGTCGTGCCCTCGGCCCGCGCCGCCCAGCTGACGATGAACCGCGACGCCATCCGCGACCTTGCCGCATCGGAACTGGGCCTCACCACATCACGATACCTCTATGCCGAAAGCCGGGAGGAACTGCACGCCGCCGTCGCCGAACTGGGCCTGCCGCTTGTCGTCAAACCCGTCATGTCCTCATCGGGCAAGGGCCAGAGCACGATGCGCAGCGAAGCCGATATCGACGCCAGCTGGGACTATGCCGCCGCCGGCATGCGCGGCGACCGGCTGCGCGTGATTGCCGAACAATTTATCGATTTCGATTATGAAATCACCCTGCTGACGATCCGCGCGCGCGACGGCGTCCATTTCTGCCCGCCCATCGGCCACCGGCAGGAACGCGGCGACTATCGCGAAAGCTGGCAACCCACCGCCATGTCCGCTGCGGCGTTGCAGGCGGCGCAGGATATGGCGGCCAAGGTCGTCGATGCCCTGGGCGGCTATGGCCTGTTCGGCGTCGAATTTTTCGTCAAGGGCGACAGCGTCATCTTCTCCGAACTGAGCCCGCGGCCGCACGACACCGGCATGGTGACGCTGGTGTCGCAGACATTGAACGAATTCGATCTGCACATCCGCGCCATATTGGGCCTGCCGATTCCGGAGATCACCCTGCTCGGCGCGTCGGCCAGCGCCGTCGTCCTCGCCGACCGCGACTGCAGCGATTTCAGCATCACCGGCCTTGCCGAAGCACTAGCACTGGCCACCCCCGACACCCATGTCGACGCCCGCATCTTCAGCAAACCGGTCACCCGCCCCTACCGCCGCATGGGCGTCACGCTGGCACGGGTGACCGACGGCAACACTGACAAAGCCCGCACGATCGCCGTCGCCGCGGCGGGCAAGATTGCAATCAACTATAGCGTGCCGGAGTAAGGGTGGCCATTTCCGGCATTCGGAAAGGCTGGAACAGGGTCCGAACCTAACCCGTTCCGCTCACAAATCGGCGCGGCGTTTGGGGATAGGTCGTGCCGGTTTTTTCGTCAGAAGAAAAAAGGGGAAGAAGGAAAAAAGAAATCCGCCCGACACACCACCCGCACCCGGCCCTTCTTTCTTTTTGCTCTTCTTTCTTCCACCCAATTCTCTGGCACTAACGGGCATTTACAGCTCCGCTGCGGAAGCCAAAGAACCAAGTGTGAGCCGGTGCCTTACCGAATGGCAGGTTTCAGTATGCCCAAAAACTATCGGGAACGACCGGAATGTTGTGGAAAGCGGACAAAAATATGCGTTAGATGGCGAGGTCCTCACGCCAGACCACTTTGTCTCCCCAGTAGCGAATGACAGGTGGAGTGTCGTCGAGGCGAAGCTCAAACCAGAACTGATCATTCCAAAGCGTCTCACTGCCGCTCGTCATGCCACCAAGTATGATACCGCCTCCCTCCTCTCGGTCGGCATGGTCTACGCTCCACCGCATCTCGAACCCGCCAATGGCCACATTAATGATCCCGTCCCACTCGTCGATGGGTTGGAAGCGGACGGTATATGGGCCTTCAGCGCCGGTGAAAGACAGACTGAAGTCCGATGGAACAGTCGTTCTCATTCGACCAGTCTGCCACACAGCGGTCTTGTCCGCAATGTTGTCGTGTCCCGACAGGCAGCTTTTTATTGCAAACTGTCCCAAAGCGGCCCCTCGTTCACCCGATGAGCCAACGGCAGATAACGAAGGCTTATAATTATGGCCCCAATGACCGGAAAGTTGTGGAAAGCTGCCCTCAGTCCAAGCCGTTTGGAAGCTTAGTCGCGCACCAAGGGCAGTATGAAATTGTGATGACCGAGTGGCCTCCGTCATGGATGATAAGACCATAGCTATCTCTATTTTCAGAATAATAGATGAGACAGTCAGGGCAATCAAATCGGTCTGGATGCATGTCGCAAATATTCTCGACATTTGAGCGCATCATTTCACAACAGTGTTTGGTCATGCAGTTATTTTCCAGATTTATTCAATGTCCGCAATGTTGTCGTGTCCTGATAGTCCGCTTTTATCGTAATTTGTCGGAAAGCCGCCCTTCATTCAGATGATTAACCAACGGCAGCTATCGAAAGCGTAAAATAGTCGCCTTAATGGCAGCTTTGTTGTGGGAAGCGGACATTGCTCGCTTTGAACACGCTTTGACGTTAGGCAAACGCGATGAGCACGCCGAACCACATCTACATTCGTTTTGTCTGCTTTCGGTCGGTCGAGGGCCAGCGGCAACGGTTAGGTGTTTTTCAGGCATTGGATGAAGCAAAAGACTGCGATTTTGCGCCATTATGGGCCTTGCGCCAAATTGACGAGACATATGTTTGGTTTAAGGAAAATCTCAAGGTCCCTAGCCATTTTGAGAGGACTTGGGGCGGTCAAGGACGGTCCGGACTATCGTGGTTCAAACCCTCTGCCATTGAGCACATCAAGCAAATGCATCAATTAAAATTGGCGGTTGAGGAATGCGGCCTGCACGTTGAAATACTGACAACAAGAGACCCTGGGTCGGTAATTTGGCAGGACGAACACCAACTGGTCGCTGATCCGGGAAATAGAAAGTTCTGACGGTCCGCAATGTTGTCGTATCCGGAAAGTCCGCTTTCGATCTGGGATTTCCATTAACAGACATATTCCCCCTCTCCCCTTTAGGGGAGAGGTACGTAGTCTTATGGCTTTAGCCATTAGACGAAGTGGAGAGGGGGAGGTCGGGCGCGAACCTCACCGTTGGAGCCCCTCTCCAACTGCGCCTAGGCCTTTCGGCCAAGGCTTCGTATCCTCTCCCCTGAAGGGGAGAGGGGAAATCTCACACAAAGACACGAAGGCGCGAAGAATAAGGTAAGAAGAACATCACATTTTATCCCTGACCGTCACCCTGAACTTGTTTCAGGGTCTTAGTCCTGCGACGTTGAAAACTAAGACCCTGAAACAAGTTCAGGGTGACGGGGTTTTGGTAACAGGGTGTCGGTTCTTTTTGAGTTGGTGACGGTGCTGTTTAAGGTGGCGTCGCTCCTTTTCTCTTTCCCCCTCTGCGCTCCTTCCCTACCCCTTCGCGTCTTCGTGCGAACCCGATAATCCCGACCGTGCATTAAATGCTGTCATCTGGGCTCTCTAAGGAATATGCAGGAACAGCATGGCGCACGCCCCCTGTAAATATACCGAGAAATCAATGGCTAAAGTCACTCTCTATGGCATCCCCAATTGCGATACGGTCAAAAAGGCCCGCACCTATCTCGACGGGCGGGGTGTGGGGTATCATTTTCATGATTATAAAAAGGCAGGCATTGAGGCCGCCGATCTGGAGCGGTGGACCCGCCAAGTCGGGTGGGAGAAATTGCTGAACAAGGCCGGCACCACGTTCAAGAAGCTGCCCGATGCGGACAAGGCCGATATTGACGAGCAAAAGGCCATCGCCCTGATGCTCGCCAATCCGTCGATGATCAAGCGTCCGGTGGTCGAGGGCGGGGCATCGTTGCTGGTCGGGTTCAAACCGGAAATCTATGATGCGGAGAAATTCTGAACCGGTGGACGGCGGCTGTCATCGCACTGACACAGCGGCGCGCAATAAACGGCGCATGCGCTTTCTTGTCCCGATGCTCTGTGCCGCCCTTTTGTCCGCCTGTTCGATTACGGAGAGCAAAGCCATGGAAAAACCACTCGACGGTCCGGTGCTGGTAATCGCCCATCGCGGCGCGAGCGGGGAGCGGCCGGAGCATACGCTGGGCAGCTATACGCTCGCCATCGAACAGGGGGCGGATTTTATCGAGCCCGACCTTGTCCTGACCAAGGACGGGATATTGGTCGCCCGCCATGAAAACGAGATTTCGGAGACGACCGATGTGTCCGCCCGTCCCGAATTTGCCGCGCGCAAGACGAGCAAAACAATTGACGGCCAGACGATGACCGGCTGGTTCACCGAAGATTTCACGCTTGCCGAACTCAAGACCCTGCGCGCCAAGGAACGGCTGCCGCAACTGCGCAAGGCCAATATGGCCTTTGACGGGCAGTTTGAGATTCCGACCTTTGAAGAGATATTGGAGCTCGCCAAGGCGGAGAGTGTCCGCACCGGACGGACCATCGGCGTTTATCCCGAAACCAAGCATCCCAGCTATTTCGCGTCCATCGGCCTGCCGCATGAGGCGCCGTTGCTTGCCCTGCTCGAACGCTATGGCCATGTGGAGCGAAGCGCGCCGGTGTTCATCCAGTCGTTCGAGGTTGAAAATCTGAAAGCACTGCGGGCCAAAACGAAGGTACGGCTGATCCAGTTGATGGATGAAAAGGGCAGCCCGCCCGACCGGCCCGATCTGACCTACCCCGACATGGCGACGGCCGAGGGGCTGAAGGCTGTGGCGGCCTATGCCGATGGTGTGGGGCCGAACAAGGCGCTGGTGATTCCGCGCACTTTGCTTGGCAATCTGGGCGAGCCGACCATGCTGGTCCGCGACGCACACAGGGCCGGACTTGCCGTTCACCCATGGACCTTCCGCCGGGAAAATTATTTCCTGCCTTTGAGCGCCAAATCGGGCATCGACCCGCGCGGCGTGGGCGATGTGGAAAGCGAGATCCGCGCCTATCTCGCAACCGGCATAGACGGATTTTTCAGCGACAATGTCGCCGAGGCTGTGGCCGCCGCCAAAGACTAGCGCACGGCATAAAGCCGCATCGTGCGCCACAAGATCATCACGGCAACCGCCATCAGCGCGGCCGCCAACATATAGGGCGCGCCGGGAAAATAGAGGCCGGTTGAATCGGCATAGGCCCCGAACACGCCGGTCATGGCTGGCGGGCCGATGATGGAGGTCAGGCTGACCACGCTGCCGATGGCGCCTTGCAATTCGCCCTGGGCATCTTCGGCGACTTTTTCGGTCATCAGGCTCTGCATTGCCGGGAATGTCAGCCCGCTGATCGAGCCGATGATCAGGCCGACAATGGCAATCGCGGTGGAGCCTGCAAAACCGATGACCAGATAGCTCGGAATCGCGAACATCAGGCTCCAGCCAGCGGTCTTGACGGCACCGAAGCGGGCGATGACTTTTCCGACCAGCAGCCCTTGGATAATCGCGAGCAATATTCCAAACAGGGCGACGGTGGCCCCGATGGTCAACGGACCCCAATCAAATTTCAGGGTTCCATAATAGCTCCAGACGGCGAAGTTGGACTGGGCGGCAAATTGCATGAAGAAAATGGTGATGAGGCAGCCGAAGACGAGCGGTGCCTTCATCATCTGCTGCATCGTGCCGAAGGGATTGGCCCGCTTCAAGCTGAAGCGACGGCGCTTTTCGGGCGGTAATGTTTCGCGAAACGCATAGGCTCCATAAGCGGCAGCGATCAGGCACAGCACGCTGGCAACCATGAAGGGCACCCTGTCGCCCCACAGGCCGAACACACCGCCAAGCGCGGGACCCAGGACAAATCCCGCCGCACCTGCGCCGCCCATCAACCCGTAGACCGCACCGCGCTTTTCCGGTTCGATCACATCGGCGACGCAGCTGTTGGCGGCGGCCCATGTGGCCCCCATGACGCCCGAAATCACCCGTCCGACAAACAGCCACGCCAGCGTGGGCGCCATGGCCATCAGCGCATAGTCGAGCCCGAGGGCTGCCAATGTCGATATGAGCACGGGTTTGCGTCCCAACCTGTCGGAAAGTCCGCCGATGATGGGGGAAAAGACAAATTGCATGATGGCATAGGCAAACAGCAGCCAGCCGCCGATTTCGGCCGCCCGGTCAACCTGGGCACCGCTCAGGTGCATCACAAGCTTTGGCATGACCGGTATGATCAGGCCAATGCCCGCCATGTCGATAAAGACGATGAAGGCGATCAGCCCGAGACCGGGGCGTTGTGCTGCTTTGTCCACGCTCCCTCCCTTGGGGCCTACGCGTAACTCCAGATTTACGAGGCGTCAAATTGAAGGCCTGAACAGGATAGCCGTGGAGCGCTGTTCAGGCCTTCGGTGCTGCGCGGCACAAGCGGTGTGAGGTGTTAGGGGGTCAGTCTTTTTCCTGCCGCCAGCGGAAGACTTCTTCCAGCGGCCTGTTGAAGACATGGGCGATGCGGAAGGCGACCTCCAGCGAGGGGGAATATTTGCCCTGCTCGATGGCGGCGATGGTTTGCCGTGTGACGCCGACGCGGTCGCCGAGTTCGCCTTGCGTCATTTCGCACATTAAAAAGCGCAACATGCGGATGTCGTTGGTGAAGGGAAGTTCGGCCATGGCTCAATATCCACGGCGGTAATAATAGAGTTGCGAGCCGACGCGGACCAGTTCGGCGATGACGACGGTGGCCATCAGCAGGTTGAGATAGACGCCGGGACTGAACCGGTAGAATATGGCGATCATGTTGATCCACGCGCCGAGGACGAGCGGGTAATAGGCAAGGTGCGTGCCGCGGACATGGATGCTCCGTTCGCGCTCGTCTTCCTTCAGATGCGCTTCCTTGGGCGCGCGGATGGCGAAGAAGGCGGCGGTCACGGCAAGGACGGCGATGATGATGATGGTCACCGGCACCAGCATGGCCGCCACGGCCGCGACTCCGGCGTCGGTGGAGACCATCGCCCAGGGGTAGGCAAGGAAATACCAGCCAAAGGCGGCGGCAAGGGCGAGGAAGGCGGCCCAGTGGGTTTTTTCGCGGAAGGACATAGTGGAGAACTTTCGATGTTAACTGATTCGAACTTAATGTTATATATTTTTAACACGGAGTCAAACATCAATAACACAAACTCGGTTCAAGCTTTTGTCCAGTTAATTTAGCCGCTAAGCCCCCGCCCCATGTCCACTCGCCCCCAAACGCTCACTTTCGACACGTCCACCAGCCGTGCCAACCCCACTCCCCAGCCGATGAAACGGCTTACAGTGCCGAGGATCCGGCAGCGAAAGGGCGGTGAACCGTTGGTGATGCTGACGGCCTATACTGTCCGGATGGCACAGCTCCTGGACCCGCATTGCGACATGTTGCTGGTCGGTGATTCGCTGGGGCAGGTAATCTACGGTCTGCCACACACCGTCGCGGTCACGATGGAGATGATGGCAGCACATGGCGCCGCAGTAGTTCGCGGCAGCTACCATGCCGCGGTAATCGTCGACATGCCCTTCGGGTCTTATGAAGCTTCGCCCGAACTGGCCTTTGCCAATGCTGCCCATTTGCTGAAAGAAACAGGCGCCGCCGCCGTTAAGATCGAAGGCGGACGCGTGCTCGCCCCGACGGTCGAGTTTCTGACCTCTCGCGGCATTCCGGTCATGGCGCATGTCGGTTTAACACCGCAAGCCGTTAACATCCTTGGTGGTTATGGTGTTCGCGGTAAAAGCCCGGAAGAGGCCGCTTCTATTGTCGAAGATGCAGTGGCTATGTCCGAAGCCGGCGCCTTTTCCATGGTAATTGAGGGCGTATTGGAACCGATCGCTATCGAGATCACGAACAAGATAGCCTGCCCGACAATAGGGATCGGGGCATCGGCGCAATGTGATGGCCAGGTGCTGGTTACCGAAGATATGCTCGGTTTGTTCGACCGTGTTCCCAAATTCGTCAAAAAATTCGGCAATATGAGCATGTCCGTGGAGGAAGCCGTCCGCGAATATGCAAATGGTGTCCGCGACCGGAGCTTTCCGGGCCCTGATCAACTATATCAGCCGGGTTGAAGCAGGGCTGGCCTATCGGCATAAGTCCCGCTAAGGACGACGCTAGCGGGCACACGCCCTTATAATGTTAATACCCAATTTCGGAGGCCCTTTTGGCTTTAACACCGACAGATAAGCGCGCCGGAAGCGACGAAGCGTTTCTGCGCGAAGTGGACGATGCGGTCCGCGCGAGCGATCTTTCAAACTTTTGGACACGCTATGGCCGCTGGCTTCTTGCGGCATTGGTTGCCGCTTTGCTCGCTTTTGGCGGCTACATCATCTACAAAAACCAGCAGCAAGCCGCAGCAGACAAGCAGAGCGAAGAGTTTGTCGATGCCATGGACAAGCTGCGTGCCGGTCAGCAGAAAGAGGCGCGCGCCAAGCTCGCCACGCTCGCAAAAGCGGAGCAGCCAGGTTACCGTGCGATGGCGCAATTGGTCGAAGCTAATCTGCTCGGCGAAGATGGTAAAACCAAAGAAGCTATTGCGCTCTACGCAAAAGTGGCAGGCGATAGCAGTCTGCCCCAGACTTTCCGCGATCTGGCGCTAATCCGGCAAACAAGTGCCGAATTTGACACGCTTGCACCGCAAGCGGTGGTTGATCGGTTAAAGCCTCTTTCGACGCCAGGCCATGCCTGGTTTGGCAGCGCGGGAGAACTGACGGCTTTGGCCTATGTTAAAATGGGTAAAGACAATCTCGCAGGTCCGATTTTTGCACAAATTTCCAAGCAAGAAGGCCTGCCACCAAGTTTACGCAGCCGTGCCCAACAGATGGCCGGCGCGATGGGTATCGATACCGTTCAGGTTGATGAAAAGAAAAATACCGCAACTGCATCAGCCGACAATGCGACCAAGGGAGAGTGATTAAGTGAAGATCAGCGCAAAATTGCTACTGGCTCTTGCCGCATCTGCATCACTTGGCGGCTGCGCCGTGTTGGATGGCGTGCGTGGCGATGCAGGCAAGAAAAACAATACGCCAACTGTCGGCAACCGAGTCGACATTCTGGGAACCGAACGCGACATGGAAGTCGATCCGGCTCTTGCCAATGTGGCCGTTATTTTGCCCCCGGCTATTGTCAACGAAGCATGGGCCCAGCCGGGCGGGAACGCTTCCAAATCGCCTGGACATGTTGAACTGGGCCAAGGCCTGTCCCGCATCTGGAGCGCCAATGTGACCGGCGCAAACCCGCGGGCACGCCTCGCCGCAAGCCCGGTCGTCAGCGATTCACGCGTCTATGTGGTTGACACAACCGCACGCGTCACCGCCCTCGACGCGAACAGCGGTGCGCAGATCTGGTCCAATGCTCTCGAGATAGATGATGATGGAAAGCCTTCGCGCTTCGGCGGCGGGGTTAGCGCGACCAGCACTCTGGTTTTTGCCACCAACGGCGTCGGTGATGTGGCAGCCCTTGCCGCCGACACCGGCGCACTGAGCTGGAAAAAGCGTCCGGCTGGACCGTTGCGCGGTGCACCGACGCTGTCGAATGGCAATGTCTATGTCATGACGCAGGACAACCAGATTTACGCCCTTCGCCAAAGCGATGGCGAAGCCCAATGGAATGAAGCCGGCCCAGTTTCCGCATCCGGCATCTTCGGCGTCGGCGCACCTGCAGCGGCCCAGGGTACCATCATTGCAGGTTATTCCAGCGGTGAACTGGCCGCATACCGTTACGAAAATGGACGCAGCCTTTGGACCGATACGCTGTCGCGCACAGCCATGTCGACGTCGGTTTCGACACTGACCGATATTGACGCCGATCCGGTGATCGACCGCGGCCGGGTTTTTGCCTTGGGCAAGGGTGGCCGTATGGCATCCTATGAACTGGTAACGGGTCAGCGTATCTGGGAAATCAATATTGCCGGCATTTCCACGCCTGTGACAGCGGGCGAGTGGGTCTTTGTCATGACAGACGAAGCGCGACTGTTATGCGTGGCACGTTCCAGCGGAAAAATTCGCTGGATTTCCAAGTTGCAGCGGTACGACAATGAGGAAAAGAAAAAGGGTCCCATTAGCTGGTATGGTCCTGTCCTCGCCGGAGGCCGTCTGATTGTGGCCAGTTCGCGCGGCAATATCTGGTCGGTTTCCCCAGCAGACGGTACGGCAAGTGAAGTGTTTGATCTCAAATCGCCCGTGTCGCTCGCTCCCATTGTCGCGAACAACACGCTTTACATTCTCGACGATTCGGGCCGTGTTTCGGCCTTTCGCGGGTAAATTGAAGGAGTAGTGACGGCATGTTGCCGACGGTAGCCATTATCGGTCGGCCTAATGTCGGCAAGTCGACATTGTTCAACCGCCTTGTGGGCAAAAAGCTTGCGCTTGTTGATGATACGCCCGGCGTCACCCGCGACCGGCGGGAAGGTCAAGGCCGACTGTTCGATCTTGAATTCACCATCGTCGACACCGCCGGTTATGAGGATGAGGATCCTGACACGCTGCCCGGCCGCATGCGAATGCAAACCGAAGCTGCAATAGCAGGAGCACAGGTTGCGCTTTTCCTGATCGACGGGCGAGCAGGCGTCACACCGCTTGATGAAGAAATAGCTCGCTGGTTGCGCGGAAGCGCGACCCCTGTCGTTCTTGCGGTGAACAAGGCCGAGGGCAAGCAAGGCGACAACGGTATCCTCGAAAGCTATGCGCTCGGCTTTGGCGAGCCAATCGCAATCAGCGGCGAGCATGGCGAAGGCATGGCTGACCTGTTTCAGGCACTGTTGCCCCATATCGATGGCGGCACCTTCGAGATTCAGGATCCGGAAGCACCGGATGCTATTTTGAAATTGGCGATCGTTGGGCGCCCCAACGCGGGCAAATCCACCCTCATTAATAAACTGCTTGGCGAGAATCGTCTTATTACCGGTCCTGAAGCAGGCATTACACGCGATAGCATTTCTATCGACTGGATATGGAATGACCCCAATCCCAAACAGCGTGAGCCGGATGAAGATGGCAATATTCCACCTCTTTGGACGGAACGGCGTGTACGTTTGATCGATACGGCCGGAATGCGCAAACGCGCAAAAGTTCAGGATAAGCTCGAGAAACTATCGGTTGCTGATGCACGCCATGCCATCGACTTTGCAGAAGTCGTGGTACTTTTGTTGGATGCGACCAAGGGTCTGGAAGTGCAAGATCTCAAAATTGCAGATCATGTGATCCAGGAAGGCCGCGCACTCATCATTGCTATTAACAAATGGGATGTCGCCGAGAATGCGAGCAGTCTGTTCAATGGCATTCGTGCAGCATTGGAAGAAGGTTTGTCGCAGTTAAAAGGCGTTCCTTTAATTGCCGTTTCGGCCATGACCGGCAAAGGTCTCGATTCCCTGATTTCGGCCGCCTTCGATGCGCGCGAAGCATGGAACAAACGCGTTCCAACGGGCATTCTCAACCGCTGGTTTGAGGCGGCAATCGCGGCGAATCCCCCGCCTGCCCCTGGCGGCAAGCGCATAAAACTGCGCTACATGACGCAGGCACGCAATCGACCACCTACATTTGTGATCTTTGGCAACCGTACGGACGAGTTGCCGGCCAGTTATGCACGCTATCTGCTTAATGGAATTCGCCGAGATCTGGATTTCGGCGCCGTGCCGGTTCGCATAAACTTCCGCTCTTCAAAGAACCCTTTCGCGGACAATTAGGCCGTGCACCCGAATACTGACAAACAGAATTCATCAACGCTCTGTTTACTTCTGCTAGTGTAAAGGAAACCGACAGGACCATTTCCGTTGTCCATGGAGCAGCGCGTTGACCGATAAGCCAGATGATCTGATCGACTGGAAGACATTTACCGAGACCCGCAACCTGCTGGGTGCAGGATTTGTGCGAATTCTCGGCTATTTCCGCGAAGACGGCACCAAGTCTGTTGCCGCGATTGAAGAGGCCATGCGGCTCCGGGATTCTGCCAAGCTCGTCATTCCTGCACATACGCTAAAGGGCGAATCCTGGCAATTTGGTGCGGATCAACTGGCATTGCTCGCTGAAGAAATTGAAATAGCTGCGCGCCATTATGTCGAAATCCAAATCGACCCGTCGGAGCTCGTTGAAAAGGTTGTCCGCTTACGCCCTGTGTTTGAAGCAACACTTGCAGCGCTAGAATCCGAAGCAAGTCCTCTCGTTGAGCGACGCCCAGTCAGCTTTGGCCAGCGCAACGCCCTTGGCGGAATGAGCTACGGTTAACCCGCGACGATTACGAAATCCTGATTTAATTCAGTCCTCTGCGGGTTTCGACTGCAACTGCACGTAGTTTTCAATGCCCATGCGAGCAATCATGTCGAACTGCTTTTCGAGCATATCAACATGCTCTTCTTCGCTTTCGAGAATATCAGCAAAAAGATCGCGGCTCACATAGTCACGTACACTTTCGGAATAGGCGATTGCATCCTTCAGCAAGGGTAGCGCCTCATATTCAAGTTCCAAATCGGCCTTCAGAATTTCCTCAACCGTTTCACCAATACGCAAGCGACCAAGAAGCTGGAAATTTGGCAAGCCATCCAAAAACAGAATGCGCTCGGAAAGGCGGTCAGCATGCTTCATTTCATCGATTGATTCATGCCGTTCAAAATGGGCGAGTTTGGCGACGCCCCAATTATCAAGCATCCGGTAATGCAGCCAATATTGGTTGACTGCGGTCAGTTCGTTTTTGAGCGCCTCGTTCAAAAACTCGATAACTTTAGCGTCGCCCTTCATGGCTTGTCTCCTGTGATATGGAGAGCCGAAGATAACGGCGAAAGCCTACCAAGTGAAGGCAAAAATCCGCAGAATCGGGCGGATTTTTATATTGATATTGCTAAGCTGTTGCAGGTCCCGCACTGATAATATTACGCGCGAAAGAAAGGCACTGGCCACATTTCGGCTTGCGACCGAGACGCGCATATACATCATTGGGACGATCAGACCCGGAGCGTACCGCGGCGCGCAAGTCTTTTTCCCTGATGGCATTACACACGCAAACGACCATAGATTCGCTCCTGACAAAAGGAGCTTACCGTTAATGCGAATTGATTGCAATAACTTTAGCGCTTCATCCGTTGCAGGCCGCCACGCGCCAGGCTGCGCCATAACCACTCAAGTGGACCGTAGCGATATCGTGTAAGCCAGGGTTGTGCCCACAGCAGCATCAGGGCCCACATAGCAAAGACAACGGGCCACAAAGCGATACGGCTTACATGGCCAAAGAAGCCAAAGCCATATCCGTAAAAAAGCGTCGTCATAAGGATACTGGTGCCGAGATAATTAGTGAACGCAGCCTGTCCCGTCGCGGCAACGCGCTTGATGAATTTTTGATGCGAGATCCGCCCGATTAGTAAAATCAGTAATGCCGCATATCCAACGGTAAGCATCAGACGTGGAATTGCGCTCCACGCCAAAAACACGGCGAGAGAATTAATGAGATCATAATCGACAGCGACAAGGTAGCCAGCAAGCGCCGCACTCGCGATCAATCCACCGGGAACCAGCTTTCTCGCCCAAAGGATATAGATTGGTCTATCCCACTCGCCGGTAATGAAACCATTTTTCTTCATGGCCATACCGATCATCATTAGTGGCAAGGTTTCGGCTATCGACTGCAGTACTGCCGCCAAAGGCGTATACCATTCCGATAGTTTTTCACTGACGATCGGCCAATATGCGCCACGGTGCAGTGCGAGTTCGTCCGCAACATTGAGGTCAAAATCGTTGCTGCGTATGATTTCATCATATCGCGCGACCATATCAGCATCTGCGTTGGGTTGCGTGGCAAAATATTGCAGTATTTGTAGACCACCCATTTGCAGCCCCCAAAACAGCACCCCGAGCCCGAAAATGATCAGCGCCCATTTTATAAGACGTTCTGGCTGCCAATTCCGGAAACGGAAAGCAATGCACCCGACGCTGGCATACAGAAACAGAATGTCCCCGAACCAGAGAAAGAAGTAATGCGCCAGCCCGAACAGCGCCAACCAGAACATTCGGGAATAGTGGATTTTTGCGGCGCTTTCGCCTTTTGCCTGTGCTCGTTCAATGATCAGCATCATGCTCGCGCCAAATAGGAGTGAAAACAGTCCGCGCATTTTCCCGTCGATAAAGATGAAGGAAAAAATCCAGGATATCTGGTTCTCCGTCGACAGCCCGCCATAAGCTATCGGCGTAACATATGCCCATTCCGGCATGGCAAAAGCGATGATGTTCATCGCCAATATTCCCATCACCGCGAAACCCCGCATGGCATCGAGCGTAAGATAGCGATCTGATTCTGGCTGCATGCATGCCTCCCTGTATTGTTTGGCTAATACAGCGGGTCCTGCAGCGCGTCCAGCGCTTTAAGCTTTTATTATTGACATTGATGTAGGTAGAAAATATCTAAACTTAGAATCTTATTGGAGTCCCCCCCGATGACTGCTGTGCCATTCCATCACCCGATGCGTCCCTCAAGCGAATTTCGTCCTTTGAAGGCCTTGCATCATTTCCGAAAACTGATCGCAGACAAGGAAGATACGGAGCAGGTCTTTCACATTATTGCTGCGTTACGGGGCCGCAAATTCCGTCAGATCGCGAGCAAATTCTGGCATAGCGACAAGGGACAGCGGATACTTGCAAGCAACCAGCGTCTGATTGACGTGCTGGACGACCATGACAGCATCAAGAAGCTGCCTGCGGGCACGGTTGGTCGCGCTTATGTAGACTTTATGGAGCGTGAAGGATTGAGCGCAGCTGGTCTTGAGGCCGAATATGCAAAATTTACCGACGCGGGCGTGCGCTACGAAGATGGTATTGACCGTTATGGCGATCGCCTGCGGGACACGCACGACATGCTTCATGTGTTGACCGGATATGGCCGTGACGCGCTTGGCGAGCAGTGCGTTCTGGCATTCACCTATGCACAGAACCGCAACCTCGGCGTCGGCTTCATTGCTTATGCGGGCGGTTTTGAATTGAAGCGGCGCGTGGCACGCTCTGCCCCCATCATGAAGGCTGTGCACGAAGGCTATCGCATCGGCAATGCGGCTAAGAATATTGTCCATGAAGACATTGTGGAATTGCTGAAGGAGCCTCTCGCCGATGCGCGCAAGCGCTTGGGCATAGCCGAACCCGTCGCCTATCATGCTGCGCATGAGGCTATGCGTTTGGGTGGCGTTGACCCGTATAATCTGCTGGCTGCCCCTGCCTAAACAGGTTCAATCACCAAAATTGCGTTCCTTATCGGCGGGTTAACCCCTTTTTCGATTGCGTCGGGCACACAAGCCTGAAACAATCCCCTTGGTCGTACCGGCAATTTTCGGCTTGAGTCCAAAGGACCATGTCGCCTTTTGGAGGAAAGGGGGAGGGTAGCCATGCCCGACACATTCGTTGACAGCCGCAATGCGGCGAATTGGGTCAATCATCACGAAAATGTTAGCATTCCCGTCGCAAAAATACTGACGGTACGGAACGAAACCCCGAAGTCACCATCCTACGCCGGAATGAAGGCTACGGCTGGTCGGTTGCAGCAGGTCATCCGGGATGCGCTGGCCGCGGGCAAGCGCATCAGGGCCGTTGGATCGCATTGGTCTTTTTCTGATATACCGGCTGTGACGAATGGCTGGATCGTGGAAACGAACAAGCTTGATTGGCGCTTTGCCTTCAACGCAAATGATATCCACCCGGAATCCCACGTAACGCACGATGAACTGTTGCTCTGTCAATGCGGGACACTGATCGCGCGTATCAACGAAACGCTGGAATCGCCCAACAATGTCTTGCCCAATAGTCAGAGACGTAAGGCATTGCGTACATCCGGAGCGAGCAACGGGCAGACAATTGCGGGCGCTCTGGGAACAGGCGTCCATGGATCCGCATTAGATGTCGGAGGCATGGAGAGCCAGGTGCTCGGCATCCAATTGTTGACCGCAAACCGCAATATGTGGATCGAGCGCGCGAGCGCACCTGTCATGCAAGATGCATTCGCCGCGCGGCTGGGTGCCGAACTTGTACGTGATGACACGCTTTTCGAAGCGGCGCTCGTTAGCCTGGGTTCGCTGGGCATCATCCATTCGGTGCTTATCTGCGCGACGGGGCGGTATCTGCTCAACACCTCGTTGCGACGGATCCGATACGGGCAGATCAAGGCAGCCTTGAATTCACTCGATTTTCGGGGGTCCGGTATTCCCGACGAAAGCCGTCGTCCCTATTTCTTCCAAGCGATCATTGACCCCGATGATCTGTGGGAGGAGGGTGACCGGGCGAAAGTATATTGCACTGTCCGCTACAAGGAAGTCTGCGAGCCCAACCGGCAGGTGGCTTACAATTTGAAGAAAGAGAATGGCGACGGTACCGACTTGCCGAAATTGATTGGCGACATCATCAAGCTGGACCCGGCATTTCGTGATTTGGCGACATGGCTGCTGATGGAGATATTGCTCAAGGAGCAGAGCGAAATAGGCAAACCGGAAAAGTGGAAAACGCCAGGTCAGGCATATACCTTCACCGACGCACGGCGTGGTGTGGCCAGCAGCGGATTTGGCGTCCCACTTGCGCAGGTCAGTAATGCCTTAAAAATAATGGCCGAAGCCTTCCGGTCGCACAAGAAGGCAGGCGTGGTGCTCACCTGTCGATATGTGCAAAAATCACCAGGCATATTGTCGTTTACGCGTTACGATCCAACCTGTGTCATTGATATTGATGGCATCGATTCTTCGGCCACACAAAAGCTGATCAAGCTGGTGGCCCAACGGTTCGAGGCCGCAGGAATGCCGTTCACAATGCATTGGGGTAAAACCAACCATTTGACAAAGGCCCGGGTGCGTGCGGCTTTTGGTGGAAATATCGACCGTTGGAACACGGCCCGGCGAACCCTGCTACCAGATCAGGCGGAGCGTGACGCCTTTTCCAATGACTTCATCGATGCAGTAGGATTGAACGCTTAACGCCGGTCTTTCCGGATCATCAGCTTCAGCCCCGACCATATAGCATCCACCGCACAAACCTTGACGTCCACCAAATCGCTGTTGGGCAATATAATAGCGCGTATTGTGTCTTCGGTAATGTCCGTGGGGACTTTCGCGGCTTTTTTGGGCCAGCTAACCCATATAAATCCTGCCGGGTCGAGCACCTTACGCAAGGCCTCCAGCTTTTCGCCCAACGCAATTTTGTCGGTTACGAACAGATGCGCGGCCTGCACTCCCGATGTCGGGACAAGTTCCTCGGATAAGGTGAGCCCCGCCTCGGCGATTTCGGCGCGGACACTATCCGGCATGGAATCAAACCATACGCGCATCCCGTCTTTATAGCCCAGCTTCTTTACAAGCGGTTTGCCAGAGTATCCTGTGGTCATATCAAGGATAATCCGGTGGATGCGATCATTGTTCCATCCACTCTTGGAAGAAGCTTTCATGGGCGACGCGCAGGTCAGCCAGCTCGACACCGGCAACCTTCGTTCCACCCACGGTCCCTATGGCGACCGCATTTGCCACATCAACGCCGGGAGGTGCTGTCAGGATGTAACGTCCCTGATCCTCTCCAAAAGCCTGGGCAGTAGTGAGCGGGTTGCGTAATGTGCAGCCTATTCCACCCGCGAGCGCCATCTCTGTAAGTGCGACCAACAGGCCGCCGTCGCTAATGTCATGAACCGCGCTGACCGTTCCGCTTGCAATAAGGTGCCGCACTTGCTCGCTCCGCAGGCGTTCCTGCTCTAGATCGACAACAGGAGCATCGCCATCTTCGCGTCCGGCAATCTCGCGCAGCCAAAGCGATTGCCCAAGATGCGTGCCTTCCTGTCCCAAAAGCCAGATGATATCTTCTTCCGATTTAAAGCCGATTGTCGCCATCGTCCGAACATCATCTAAAACGCCCACGCCGCCGATGGCCGGCGTCGGCAGGATCGCGCTTCCGCCTCCTGTCGCCTTGCTTTCATTGTAAAGCGAGACATTGCCCGACACGATGGGATAATCAAGTGCCCGGCAGGCATCAGCCATTCCTTCCAAACAGCCCACTATTTGGGCCATGATTTCGGGCCGCTGCGGGTTGGCAAAGTTAAGGCAGTTGGTGATGGCGAGTGGTGTAGCACCAACGGCGCTTATGTTACGATAGGTCTCGGCTACAGCCTGCTTGCCGCCTTCATAAGGATCGGCATAGCAATATCGCGGTGTGCAGTCGGTGCTCATGGCCAAAGCGCGTCCGGTACCATGTATGCGGACCACGGCAGCGTCACCGCCAGAAAGCTGCGCTGTATCGCCGCCGACCTGACTGTCATATTGTTGCCAAATCCATGCACGCGAAGCAAGGTCAGGGCACGCCATCAGCTTCAGCAGATCAGCGCCCACATCGGTACTTTCTGACAACGCACCAAGCGGTTTAACATTGGCCCAAATCTTATAGTCTTCTTTCGAAGCCGCAGGCCGATCATAAAGAGGTGCATCTTCGGCGAGCGGGCCAAGTGGGATGTCGCAAACCGCTTCGCCTTTCCACGTCAGAACCATGTGACCTGTATCAGTCACTTCCCCAATGACGGCAAAATCCAGTTCCCATTTGTCAAATATGGCCTTGGCAAATTCCTCACGCCCGGGCTTCAGGACCATCAACATGCGTTCCTGCGATTCCGACAGCATCATTTCATAAGGGGTCATGCCTTCTTCGCGGCACGGAACCTTGTCCATATCGAGAATGATACCAGCCTTGCCGTTTGTGGCCATTTCCACGCTCGAACTGGTCAGCCCGGCAGCGCCCATATCTTGAATTGCAACAATCGCATCCGACGCCATCAGTTCCAGACAGGCCTCGATCAAAAGCTTCTCCGTAAATGGATCGCCAACCTGAACCGTTGGCCGCTTTTCTTCTGTATCCTCGCCAAAATCAGCCGACGCCATTGTTGCGCCATGGATACCATCGCGACCCGTTTTGGAACCGACATAAACGATGGGATTGCCTACGCCGGTTGCGGCCGAATAGAAAATCTTGTCCTGGTCGGCAATTCCAACGGTCATGGCATTGACCAGGATATTGCCATCATAGGCCGGATGGAAATTGGTCTCTCCGCCAACGGTCGGTACACCGACGCAATTGCCATAGCCGCCGATCCCGGCAACCACACCCTGAACCAGATGCTTCATTTTCGGATGGTCAGGGCGCCCGAAACGCAATGCATTCAGATTGGCCACAGGCCGTGCACCCATTGTGAAGACATCGCGCAAGATGCCGCCGACACCTGTAGCCGCCCCCTGATAAGGCTCGATGTAGCTGGGATGGTTGTGCGACTCCATCTTGAAGATGGCGGCTAGCTTGGAGCCGTTCGGTCCATCTCCGATGTCGATAACACCGGCATTTTCGCCCGGCCCGCAGATGACCCACGGCGCGCTGGTGGGCAACTTTTTCAAATGGATCCGTGACGATTTGTAGGAGCAATGCTCAGACCACATCACCGAAAATATGCCCAATTCGACCAAATTGGGTTCGCGCCCCATCGCATGCAGGATACGCGCATATTCTTCTTCATTCAGACCATGGTCGGCGACGATTTGGGGTGTGATCTCGGACATGGATGCGCCTTAGCGATGGTGCGGGATTTTGGCCAGTGGCTTTGGTCGGTTTCAACTTGATGATGTTCGTGCCATCCACCAGGCCACCAGAGTGACCAGCCCAAAGGCAACGAATGCCAGCACGCTTGTGCCGATTGTCACTTCGGATTCGACCGGACCAAACCAGTTGATAGATTGAAATGCGAGAAGGGTGACCGCTAATGCGAGCAGCGGCACTCGGCCAGGCTTCTTCTTTAAGGCAAAGAAGCCCAAGGCCCCGAAGGTCAGCGCAAGTTCCAGCGGCATTTCAATTGCGGGGTGATTCCACAGTCCAATTCCCATCTTGGGCTCCGCACCTGCCAATGTCAGATCGGGTATGTGAACGAGAAGGTCGAGGAACCAGTGCGACAGCACCACTAATCCGGCAATGATCGCAGTTTGACGGTTGCGATTGCTCATTAAAATCAGAAGGCCGAAGACACTGGCAAAACCAAAAGAGCCTAAAAGGCTATGCGTATACGGCATATGATACAGGTCCATGGGATTCATCACCGATATGCCTGGCGTTACCCGCATAGCTTCAACGCCAAAAATCAAAAGCAGGAAGAAAGCCCAATCGACCAATTGCGCTGCAACGAAAAGAACCGGAAGGGGAGGTGCATCCTTGTGCGTCGCTGCCACCAGTGCCGGAGCCCAATGCCCTATAAACATGTGTTTTTGTCTCCCCCCAAAGACAATATACACCAAGGGCAGGCTTGCCTATCCACTGAATCGGATTTGGACTCAGTTGTTCGGTCCATTTTTGCAAAATAAATGGGCGCTGACATTGCTGCCAGCGCCCACTGCGTCTGAGGTTGGAAGTCCTTGGCTACTAGAGCCATTCTTTCCGCTGTCTGACGTCCGGTTCCCCAACTTGGCCCGAAGGCCTTGTTGGTTCGCCTTGGCACTTTGGGTATCCCACCCGGCGTTGCGTCATTTGCATGATGCCGCACTTGATGTTCGTTTTCTTCGTGCCCGCCGTCTCTGCTACATTTCCTGAGTCTTGCGACCAGACTGCCTGCTGATTTGGCGATCCTGCATTTCCTCTGTTCCGCTCCACTTTCCCGTTTCCGGTCCGGTTTTGCATCGTAGCGGTCCTGCCTGATGACTTAAAATTGTCATGACTTTCCGAGTCGCGCAAAGGGGAAAACGACGACTTATCCACAGGCGGGTGGATTTGCGGTGGACAAAATGGAGAATAAGGATCTGCCGGTTTACCGGCCCGAACGAATACGGCCCTCACGCGGTGCATGAGGGCCGTTCGATTCAACCGGGGGCGAGGGAGAGAGGAGGAGAGAGCCCGCCGGCTAAAGTGCGTTTCGGCAATCTCTTGCCGTTGAGTTGCAGATAATCCGCCGTTGCTTTTGCTGCAATTGCGAAAAGAATTAGGCGAGTTGCATGTTTTGCAACTCGCCTAATTTACGTAACGTCATGCTGTGTTTACGGGGCGATCCCATTTCCCGGCAAACTGGAATATGCAATGCCGCCATCGCAGGCGAGGGTATCGCCGACGATATAATCGCCGGAACGGGCAGCTAAAAAGATTGCAAGCCCCGCCATATCTTCAGGCGTTCCAATTCGCGGAAACGGGATATTTTTCGCTACCGCATCAGCATGATCGCGTGCGGCTTTGTTCATTTCAGACTGGAAAGCCCCCGGTGCGATTCCGCTCACCAGAATATTGTCTTTGACTAACTCGGCAGCCAAACGACGGGTCAAATGGATAACTGCAGCTTTTGACGCTTGGTAGGCGTAGGTCTGCCACGGGTTGATTTTGATCCCGTCGATCGACGCTATGTTGATTACCTTGCCCGGCCGTTCAAATGTCGCCGCTTTTTTCATCAGCGGATGCAGCGCCTGTGTCAGGAAGAACAAGCCTTTCACATTCAGATCCATGACCCGGTCCCATTGCGCATCCGTGACGGTACCGAAATCCGCGCCCCAAGCTGCGCCCGCATTGTTGACGAGTATGTCTACCTTTTCCTCTCGCTCCCCGATCTGGGCGGCAAGGGACTGGCATCCTTCAACGGTCGACAGATCACACGGCAGTCCAATCACCCTCTCTCCAAATTCGGCAACCGTCGCTTCAATCTGGTCTACTTTCCGAGCACTGATGTAAATGCGCGCACAGCCCGCGTTCAAATAGCCCTCCACAATCATCTTGCCGATTCCGCGCGAACCGCCCGTAACGACCGCAACGCGATCCTTAAGGTTAAACAGGGTCTGTAAATCCATGTGCATTTATCCTTTTAGATACCCGAAAAAAGGGCATGTGTTTTAGTAGCCGTTCATCGTCGCCACGCGGTCGGCATGGTAGTAAGCGTCGCCAAAAAACTCGTTGAGGCTACGGTCGCGCTTCATATACAGGCCAATGTCATACTCGTCGGTCATGCCGATGCCGCCATGCATCTGCACGCCTTCGCGTACAGCAAGATTACAGGCTATCCCGGCCTTTGCCTTGGCTGCCGCAACATAAAGTTCAGCCTTGGCATGTCCTTCGTCCAACAAGGACTGAGCCTTCAATACGATTGAACGGGCTCCTTCCATTTCACCATAAAGATGTGCAGCGCGGTGTTGGAGCGCTTGGAATTCGCCTATCACGCGGTCAAATTGCTTGCGGGTTTTGAGATACTCAAAAGTCATGTCCATTGCGCCGGAACCGACACCCACCATTTCGGCGGCTGCTCCGGCTCGGCCCGCATCAAGCACTTTCCCCAAGACCGACCAGCCGCCATCTACTTCGCCAATGACGGCGTCGGCATCCACATGCACACCGTCCAAAGTTACATGGGCAGCCATAGCCGAGTCGACCAGCCGTGCCGCCTCCATCGATAGCCCGGCAGCGTCCTTGTCCACGGCAAAAAGGGTCAATCCGTCCGTCTCGCCCGCCGCGCCAGCCGTACGTGCTGCAACAATCAGCATGTCGGATGACGTGCCATGGATAACAAACTGCTTTTGACCTGAAAGTTTGAATCCATTGCCGCTACGTTCAGCTTTACAGGCGATTTTTTCGGGCCGGTGCTTGATGCCTTCTTCAATGGCGAGCGCGATTACCGTCTCGCCCGCCAAAATGCCCGGGAACCAACGCTCGCGCATCGCCTTATCGGCAAGCTTCAGCGCTTCCACAGCCGCAACCGAAGTTGTGAGGAAAGGAGAAGGCGACAGGTTGCGCCCGATTTCTTCGAGCACAATGCCGGCCTCGATATGGCCCATGCCCATTCCGCCCTCTGCTTCAGGAATCAGAATACCTGTGAAGCCCATTTCGGCAAATTGCTTCCACAATCCGTGACTGAACCCGTCTTTGCAGCCCATGTCGCGATATTTGCGGAAATGGGTAACCGGGGCTTCGCTCGCCATGAAATCTTTAGCGCTTTCGCGCAACATGATCTGGTCGTCATTCAAAGTCATCGCCATGTTTATGCTCCCGGCATTTCGAGGATACGTTTGGACACGACATTGAGCATGACCTCGCTGGTACCACCTTCAATGGAGTTTGCTTTTGTCCGCAACCAGTTGCGAGCCTTGGAACCGCCATTTGAACGTTCGCTTTCCCATTCGAGAGCCTGCGAACCGCCAATCGACATGATCAACTCGTTCCGCTTTTTGTTCAGCTCGGTTCCGACATATTTCATCAGATTCGAATAGGCAGGATGCGCCTTGCCTGTTTTCCATTCGTCCATGAACCGTTCGCCATGTGCACGGAATGTCAGGTTGTCGACATCGAAAAGCGCCATTTGGGCACGCAGCACCGGCTCTTGTGCCAGCACCTCTTTCATCGCCGCACCAATGGATGTGACGCCGCCGTCACCACCCATGCCGGAGATCATTTCCCGTTCATGGCCAAGCAGATATTTTGCAACGTCCCAGCCGCGGTTCACCTCGCCCACAATCTGGTGCTTCGGCACAACGACATTGTCGAAGAATGTTTCGCAAAAGGGCGAGTTACCTGAAATCAGTTTGATAGGCTTTGTCGAAACACCCGGCGTTTCCATATCGAACAGAAGGAAACTGATGCCCTGATATTTGTTCGTCTTGTCGGTGCGGACCAGACAGAAAATCCAGTCGGCCTTATCGGCATAGGATGTCCAGATTTTCTGGCCATTTACGACCCAATGGTCACCCTTGTCCTCACCATAGGTTTGCATCGACACAAGGTCGCTGCCCGATCCGGGCTCCGAATAGCCCTGGCACCAACGGATCTCACCGCGCGCGATCTGGTTCAGATAGTGCACTTTCTGCTCTTCAGTCCCGAATTTGAGCAGTGCTGGCCCAAGCATCCAGATGCCGAAGCTGTTCAGCGGACTGCGGCAGCCCAGCTTCGCCATTTCCTGGCGCAGCACTTTGGTTTCCTGGGGTGTAAGACCTGCACCACCATAGGCTTTGGGCCAGTCGGGAACGGTGTAGCCCTTCGCCGCACACCGTTCCATCCACAGTTTTTGGGCTTCGCTTTGAAATTTGAAATTGCGGCCACCCCAACAAATGTCCTCATCCCCTTTTGCGGGGGTACGCATTTCCGGTGGGCAGTTTTCTTCGAGCCAGGCACGTGCTTCGGCACGGAATGATTCAAGGTCGGACATGACGCTCTCCTATTAATTGCTTGGCTAAATTTTGGGCTGCGGCGAGCGGAAAGGCAAGCGCTTATCGGCGAGCGAAGCATGCCGTAACGTCATTTCCGCGCCAATTGACAGGTCGGGCCGCGGCCCTAGCATAGGCGCAGGAATGAGGAGCCCCCCACGCATGCGATTCGCCATAATTTCGAAGATTTTGTCCGTCGTATGACCGCTGCTGCTCGCCTCCCCCGTTCCCTGAAAGTGATTCACGGCCTCGGCTCGGTCGCTTACGGCGTCAAGGATAATGGCTTTTCGGTCTTCCTGCTGATTTTCTACAATCAGGTGCTGGGCATTGAAGCCGGCATCGTTGGTACAGTCATCATGGCTGCACTGATTTTCGACGCCTTTGCCGATCCAATCATTGGGGAGCTCAGCGACCGCACGCAGAGCAAATGGGGTCGGCGGCTGCCGTGGCTCTATGCGTCGGCTATCCCCCTGGGCATTATCTGGATGCTTCTGTGGCACCCGCCGGAGATGGACCAGACAGGCACCGTAATTTGGCTTTTCTGCACGGCTGTGCTGGCACGCACCCTTGTATCGATGTGCGAAGTTCCGTCCATCGCGCTCGTCCCCGAATTGACGGCGGATTATGACGAGCGGACGCGCTTGATGCGGTACCGTTTTCTCTTCGGATGGGCCGGTGGATTGCTCATTCTAATCTTTGCCTATGGTATTTTCTTTACCGGACCCAAGGGTGTCAGCGACCCTGCCGGCTATGATGCATATTCACTTTGCGGTGCATTGATGATGGCTGGCGCCGTGCTGATATCGGCATTGGGACAGCATAAATGGGTGGCTGCACAATCGCCACCGGCCCCACGCGGAGCCGGGCTGCGACATGCACTGACCGAGGTAAAGGCCACGCTTTCTAATCGCGCATTTCTCTGGCTTACGTCAGCCGCTCTGTTCGGCCTTATAAACCAGGGTATCACCTTTGCCCTTTCCAACTACCAACTCGCATTTCTGTGGCAACTCGAGCAGATGCAGATGCTCTATTATGCGTTACTCCTGTTCGGAACAGTCATTATCGCGTTTATAATTGTCCCCCCATTGTCGGGGCGGCTGGGTAAAAAGAACGCGGCAATCCTGCTTGCCATCCTCTCTCTGGCGTTCAACTCGGCCATGTATCTGGGCTGGTTGATCGACCTTGTTCCGGGCGCGCCGGACAATCCGTCAATCCTGTATATGTTCTCCTTCCTGATCGTTTCCAACGGTGCCGCCGTCGGTATGATGATGCTGACATCGTCGATGATGGCCGATGTGGTCGAAGCCTCGCAGCAAGAGACAGGTCGTCGTTCGGAAGGCCTGTTCTTCGCAGGTTATTTTTTCATGCAGAAATGCGCCGTCGGCATCGGGACATTTTTTGCGGGCATGATTCTGACTTTCGCCAATTTCCCGCAAGATGCAGTGCCGGGTAAAGTTGATGCTTCCGTTCTTGATGGATTGGCACTCTATTATATGGTGGCATTGGCAACGCTCGGGATAATCGGGATTCTTATCTTGCGGCACTTTCCAATTTCGCGCGAAAGTCACAATGAACGCTTGCGCGTCTTGAACACTGCGAAAGAGTCTGCCAGTTAACCGGTCAATTAAATTTAGAAGAGGATGTTGAGTCATGGATTTCGATCTCACCGAAAAGCAAACTTATTGGCGGGATCGCATTCGCGACCACAATGAACGCTTCCTGCGCCCGCGTGTTGCGGACTATTACGCCGAACAGGCGGTGGGTGACCGCTGGAAAGTCCTGCAAGTCGTTGAGGAAGAAAAGGCACGGGCGAAAGCTGCGGGCCTGTGGAATCTTTTCATGCCGCCGGGATCGGGCCGTCCGCATGTCGATGACACGGTGCATTTCGAAGGCCCCGGTCTGTCGAACATGGAATATGCCCTGTGCGCCGAAGAAATGGGCCGCATCGGATTTTCCTCCGAAGTCTATAACTGCTCCGCACCTGACACCGGCAATATGGAAGTGTTTCTGCGTTACGGTACCGCCGAACAGAAGCAGAAATGGATGATCCCGTTGATGAATGGCGAAATCCGTTCAGCCTTTTTGATGACCGAGCCCGGCGTCGCTTCATCGGATGCGACGAACATCGAGACATCTATTCGCCGCGAAGGCGACGAATATGTCCTGAACGGTCGCAAATGGTGGTCGTCGGGAGCCGGCGACCCGCGGTGCAAAATCGCGATCGTTATGGGCAAGACCGATTTCGAAGCCAAGCGGCATGCGCAACAGTCAATGGTCTTGATGGAACTGGACGCGCCAGGTGTAACGATTCTGCGTCATCTGCCCGTATTCGGATATGACGATGCACCCCATGGTCATATGGAAATCGAACTGAAGGATGTCCGCATTCCCGCGTCCAATATGCTGCTCGGCGAGGGCCGCGGCTTCGAGATTGCCCAAGGTCGCCTTGGACCTGGCCGTATCCACCACTGCATGCGCACCATAGGAACCGCTGAAGAAGCGCTCGAAAAAATGTGTAAGCGCCTGCAAAGCCGCGTTGCATTCGGCAAGACGATTGCCGAACATAGTCTTTGGGAAGAGCGCATTGCCCGTGCCCGTATCGACATTGAAATGACCCGTCTGCTTTGCCTGAAAGCAGCAGACATGATGGACAAGGTCGGCAACAAAGCGGCGGCTGCCGAGATCGCCATGATCAAGGTGCAGGCACCGACGATGGCTCTCAAGATCATTGATGATGCCATTCAGGCCCATGGCGGCGGCGGTGTATCCGACGATTATGGTCTTGCATCCGCTTATGCGCACCAGCGCACATTGCGCCTTGCCGACGGTCCGGACGAAGTGCACGCCCGTGCGATCGCCCGTATGGAACTTGGCAAGCATGGCGGACATGGCAAGGACGGAATTTCGAGCGGTGACATCGGGGTAGCCCGGTGAAAGCTGCTGTCCTGATCGAAGCGGGCAAACCGCTTCAAATCGAACAGATAAACATTGCCAACCCGGGACCGCACGAGGTGCTGATCCGCACTGCGGCGTGCGGTCTTTGCCACAGCGATCTGCACTTTATCGAAGGCGCCTATCCGCATCCCCTACCCGCCATTCCCGGGCATGAGGCGGCAGGTATAGTCGAAGCGGTGGGGAGCGAAGTTCGGACGGTGAAAGTCGGCGATGCAGTTGTAACCTGCCTCTCTGCCTTTTGCGGCCATTGTGAATATTGCGTCACCGGACGGATGTCTTTGTGCCTGGGTGGCGAAACCCGTCGCAAGCCGGGTGAAGCCCCCCGGCTGACACGTCCCGATGGCAGTATCGTGAACCAGATGCTTAATCTATCGGCCTATGCCGAAATGATGCTGGTCCATGAGCATGCGTGTGTTTCCATCAATCCGGATATGCCTCTGGATCGTGCCTCGGTCATTGGCTGCGCAGTGACCACCGGCGCGGGGACCATTTTCAATGCATGCAAGGTAACGCCGGGCGAAACGGTGGCGGTTATCGGCTGTGGCGGGGTCGGCCTTGCCACTATCAATGCTGCCAAAATAGCTGGCGCGGGCAGAATTATTGCCGCCGACCCTATTCCGGAAAAGCGGGCACTGGCCATGAAGTTGGGCGCAACCGACACAATCGATGCGCTGGCGGACGATGCGGCTGCACAGATACAGGAACTGAGCAAAGGTGGCGTTGACCACGCCATTGAGGCTGTTGGCCGCCCCGCCTCGGGGGAGCTTGCGGTTAAATCGCTCAAGCGCGGCGGTACTGCCACAATTTTGGGTATGATGCCGCTCTCGCATCAGGTCGGTCTTTCGGCCATGGACTTGCTGTCGGGGAAGAAACTGCAAGGTGCGATCATGGGTGGCAACCGTTTCCCGGTGGACATCCCCCGCCTTGTGGATTTCTATATGCGCGGGCTGCTGGACCTGGACAGCATCATTTCCCAAACCATTCCTCTGGAACGCATTAATGAAGGATTTGACCAGATGAAACGCGGAGACGCGGCACGCTCGGTCATCATTTTCGACCAATGACGACACAAACACCAATTGATGCCCAGAAGGCATTTAGCGGAACCGTTACGCCGACAGGCGCAGACATATTGGACGCGGACAAACTCGCCGAGTGGATGAGTGCGCATGTCGAAGGGTTTGAAGGACCTCTTGAGGTTCTGAAATTCGCAGGTGGACAATCCAACCCGACCTATCGGCTTAACGCAAAAAGCGGGTCTTATGTGTTGCGTCGCAAGCCATTTGGCCCATTGCTTCCAAGTGCCCATGCCGTGGACCGCGAGTATAAAGTTCTTGCAGGACTTCATCCGACCGGATTCCCAGTCGCCAAGCCATATGGCCTGTGTACCGACGACGATGTGATTGGCAGTTGGTTTTACGTCATGGATATGGTCGAGGGCCGCACGATCTGGGATGGTGCCATGCCGGGTTCAAATCCCATTGAACGGCAAGCCACATATGAAGCGATGATTGACACCTTGTCCGCGCTGCACAATGTCGACGTGGAAGCAGCCGGTCTGTCGGATTTCGGCAAGCCCGGCAATTATTTCGGTCGGCAAGTGGAGCGTTGGACCAAACAATATCGTCTAGCTGAAACCGAAGTTATGCCGGAAATGGAGCGGTTAATCGAATGGCTGCCCAAAACCTTGCCGGAACAGACACGAACTAGTGTGGTGCATGGTGATTACCGCATCGACAACATGATCTTTGATTCCAAGGCGCCTGTGGTTCGGGCGGTCCTTGATTGGGAATTGTCGACTCTTGGCGACCCGCTTGCCGACTTTACCTATGTTGCCATGGCGTGGGTCACACAAAATGAAGGCCGATCGGGCGTAATGGATCTGGATCGCGCAGCTCTCGGCATTCCGGAACTTGATGCTATGGTCGAACGCTATTGCAGCGCGACAGGCCGCGACGGCGTACCCGACATGAACTGGTATTTCGCCTATAACTTCTTCCGTCTTGCCGGGATCATACAAGGTATCAAGAAACGGGTTATAGATGGCACCGCCAGCTCTGCGCATGCACAGGCAATGGCTGAACGGGTTTTCCCGCTTGCCGAGTCCGCCTGGAAATTTGCCGAGAAAGCCGGGGCTTGAGCCCCAAAACGAGGGAGAAAGAAATGTCGCTGTTCGATATGACCGGGCAAGTGGCTGTGATCACCGGCTCATCACGCGGGATAGGGAAAGCGATAGCGTGGGAAATGGCGGAACAGGGCGCCAAGGTCGTCATTTCAAGCCGCAAGCTCGACATCTGCGAAGAGGTCGCTGCCGACATTAACGGCAAATATGGTGAAGGCACGGCCATTGCCGTCGCTGCCAACATATCGTCGAAGGAAAGCCTGCAAAATCTGGTAGATGAAACGCATAAGGCTTTTGGCAAAATTACAGCACTCGTCTGCAATGCCGCATCCAATCCTTATTACGGACCGATGGCCGATATTTCGGACGAAGCATTCCAGAAGATTTTGACCAATAATATCGTCGCCAACAACTGGCTAATTTCCATGGTCGCGCCGGAAATGATTGCGCGCGGGGAAGGGTCGATAACGATCATTTCGTCGATAGGCGGACTGAAAGGATCATCCGTCATTGGCGCCTATTGCATTTCCAAAGCGGCCGATATGCAGCTCGCACGCAATTTGGCCGATGAATATGGACCCAAGGGAGTGCGGGTAAACTGCATTGCACCAGGACTTATCAAGACCGATTTCGCGAAGGCGTTGTGGGATGACCCCGCCACGCTGAAACGATCAACGGCGACCGCTTCACTCAAACGGATAGGCGAGCCACATGAGATTGCCGGTGCGGCGGTTTTTCTGGCATCCCCTGCGGGTGCCTTTATGACAGGACAGACAATGGTGATTGACGGTGGTGTTACCACCAGTGGTGGAGGAGTGGGTTAATGGGTGCTTTGGACGGCAAGGTTGCCATCATAACCGGGGCGGGATCAGGAATTGGCCGGGCCTCTGCTTTGCGCTTTGCCGCTGAAGGTGCGAAAGTCATATTGGGGGATATGGCACCGACTGTGCACGAGACTGCAGGCATGATCGGGCCTGCTGCAACCAGTGTGCAGATGGATGCAGGCGATGAAGCCGACGTCGCCGCGCTTGTCGCAAAAGCGATCGAACTCCATGGCCATGTCGACGTTGCATTCGCCAACGCGGGAATATCCGGCGGGATGGAAGGCATTTTCGACAATACGGTGGAAAACTTCACCAGCGTATTGAGGGTGAACCTGATCGGTCCTTGGTTGATGGTGAAGCACGCAGGCAAAGCTATGGTTGATGCCGGAAATGGCGGGTCGATAATCCTGACGGCGAGCGTCGCAGGAATTCGCTCAGGCGCTGGAGGACCGCCCTATTCGGCATCGAAAGCGGGTGTTATCAACTTGGCGAAAGTGTCCGCGCAGCAATTGTCGGGCACCAATGTCCGCTGCAACGCGATCTGCCCCGGCCTGACCGAAACCGGCATGACGAAGCCGACATTTGATTATGCAAAGGAAAAGGGTGTCACCGATAAAATCGGCAGACTCAACCCGCTTCGCCGGGGTGCGCAGCCAGAGGAACTTGCCAATGTGGCACTATTCCTGGCGAGCGATCAGGCCAGCTATGTTAACGGACAGGCCATTGCGGTTGACGGCGGCCTATCAAGCTCCCACCCGGTAACCCGGCAATTGACAGGACAAACAGCAGTATGAGCGCGGATGAATTAGGTTTTCTGCCTGACCGGCTTGCCCGGATACCGGAATTTGTACAGGCAAACTATCTCGACAACGGGAAACTGCCCTTTGCTTCTCTACTGGTCGGTCGCGGCGATGATATCGCGCTGAGGTGGAATTCGGGCGTTGCGGAAGATGCCATTTTCCGCATCGCATCTATGACCAAGCCGATTACATCGGTCGCGTTCATGCAATTGGTTGAACAGGGCAAGGTTGCGCTGACAGATCCGGTAGCCAAATATATACCGGAATTTGCAACGCTCGGCGTGTTCGTAGCCGGGGGTGGAAACGTCCCCTTTGTCTCCCGTCCCCCCGCATCGCCTATCCGCATTGTCGACCTGCTTCGTCATACTGCCGGCTTCACCTACAGCTTTCAGGAACGCAGCAATATTGATGCTGCTCATCGTAAGACGGAAGTCGAAAGTTGGAACCGCAATACATCGCAAAGCTTTATCGACATATTGGCGGGCATACCGTTGGAATTCGACCCGGGAACAGAATGGAACTATTCCGTTGCCACCGATATTGTCGGTGTCCTGATTGAACGAATTAGCGGCATGAGCCTTCCTGACTATTTCCGGCAACATATTTTTGGGCCGCTCGGGATGGACGACACTGCCTTCATGGTACCGGCTGATAAAGCGGCGCGTCTGCCAGAGGCTTATGTTTTCGACGCGGAAACGAAATTGAAGCTCGCCGATAAGGCAGGCTCTGAAAGCCTATGGGCCAAGGGCTGGTCGTTTAACTCCGGTGGCGGCGGATTGGCTTCGACGGTCGCCGATTACCATCGTTTCTGCCGCATGCTTTTGAATGGCGGCGCCTTGGATGGCGTGCAGATCATCAGCCCAAAAACACTCGAGTTGATGACCGCCAACCATCTTCCCGGCGGCAAAGACCTGACACAGATGTCGAAGTCTCTATTCAGTGAAGCGGATATGGCGGGCATTGGTTTCGGCCTTGGATTTGCCACAACGATCGATAATGCCGCCACGTTGGTGCCCTGCTCTAACGGCGACTTTTATTGGGGTGGAATGTATTCGACCGCTTTCTTCGTCGATCCGGTCGAAGATATCATCATGATCTTCATGACCCAGCTTATGCCGTCGACAACCTATCCGGTGCGGCGCGAAATAAAGACGATGATCTATTCGGCTTTAGCGGCATGAAGAAGCGCGATGGCGCGGCGGGTTGAGGCGACATAACTGCCGCGGTCATAGCGGTAGGTGCCGATATAGTGGATGAACGCCGGGTGCGGCGGCAATTCTTCTTCCCAATGGTTCGTATAGCGGTCGTACGGCAGCTGAATGGGTTCAGGATCGTTGGCGATCACGAAATTGGACGCGGCCTGTTCGCTGCCCCATTCGTTAAAGCGCGGGCCGACGGCGCGGCCGGCATCCTGCGCAAAACGTTCCACCATGGTGCGCCCGTTGGCAGACCGCGCAAAGCCGGCAAAGCCCGCACAGCCACGAATATATTTCAGATCGGACGCACCCGGAACATCACGTAAGGATGCTTCGATAACCGACTGGATATGCGGATAGATCGGGCCATCGGGATAGATGGTGTTGATCATCTGCGGGATGGTCATGAAACCATGCTGCGCATCTTCGACCCCGCCACCCAAAGTGAAACTGCGGTTCGCATCTATGGCCGCTACTATCTCCTCCACGGGACCCAATGTGACGGTGTCGGAATCCAGTTGGATGACATAATGGTCACGCCGAAGATCCAATATGGCCAGCAGCCGTTCCCAGCAATTGCCTTTGGGGCAAGGCGCCGTAGCGATATCGCCAAATGTCAAAATCTGCGGGTTGCCGCAATGGTGGGCCAAATGCGCCTTGTCCGCTGCGGTCAGGGTGCCATCATCCAGCAGCATGATCCGTCCCCGCTGCAACTGCGCATGCAGCGATTTGACGGCGACGAGATAGGGCAGCAGCACGGCTGTTCCGATCATGGAAAACAGGATCACGCCGTCGTCCCGCGGGATGATGGGCGGCGTATCCAATATCGACCGTACCGCGCGGCCATGCTGCCACGCGGCTATCCTCCGGCTCAACGCCGACCAGTAAGCAGCAACGGTCATCCCGCGTCCCTTATACCGAAGCGATTTCGACTTGATTAACAGGGGTGGGTTTTGCGCGTGCCGCGATCAGGCTGCCACATATGATGCACAGCGTACCGAAGAGTACCGGCCAAGTGAGTTTTTCCGAGAAGAACACCCAGCCGAAAAGAGCGGCCCAGACGAAACCCGTATATTCGACCGGGATCAATATCTGCGCTTCCGCCCGGGCATATGCCCAACTGAGCAACAACAGCGAAATCGTCGCCAGCACCGCCGCGCCAGCCAGCATCGGGGCCTTGTCGACAGGCATTGGCATCAGAAACCATGGCGCAGCAAAGCTGAGCGTTGCGGCCACGAACAAATTTTGGAAAAAGGCAATCTCGATCGGTCCTGCAACCTGCGCCTGCTGGCGCGCCAGTATCAGATTATAGGCAAAGACGATCGCAGAGAAGAGCACAGCCGCAACTCCCCATAACTGGCCCAGCGTATAATGACCGCTGAAACGTCCGGCCAATATGACCGCGACCCCTGCAATGCCTGCCACCGATGCCCAGATTGCCTCACGGCCAATTTTCTCACCCAACAATACCGCCGCGAGGTAAAGTGCTATAACAGGGGCGATAAAGCTTAGCCCAATCGCCTCTGCCAAAGGTAATTGCGTGATCGACCAGAAAAAGCTCACCGCCATAACCGACACAACAACGCTCCGCCAAAGATGCAGTTTCAGCACCACAGCCGCCGGCCAGCGTTGCCGCGTGCCAATGAACAGAACCCCCATGAACAGGGCGCCCAAACAGTTGCGCCACATGACCGCATTGAACGCACCCAGCGCGAGCGCGAGGTCTTTCATCACAGCATCCATCAACGAAAAAGTCGCGATGCCCGCGGACGCGACGAGGAAAGGAATAGCAGGACGAGGGTGCAATTCAGCCATCAGCCGTTCGTTTTGAATGTCGCGAAGTAACGGTAGATTTCATCCTCGCTCCGGCTTGCCGCATTGCGCCAGCCGATAGCATCCTTTTTGCTGTTCAAGCGTTCGCCGTCTGCAGAAATGACCAATACGAGTGGCGTATTTTTGACCTTGTTGATGCCAAAATGCCGCGCAATATCGAGATTACGGCCCTTGCCGATTTGCGGTGTTCCGACGTCGATATAGACAATGTTGTAACGGTCGCGCATCATATCCGAGAAGCGGGGCGTGTCGAGCCATCCGGCGAGGCCGATGCTGTCATGGCACCAGTTTGCCCCCATGATTACCAGCACGGTCTTGTCATTCTGCTTCGCCTCGGACAGTGCGCGTTCCAGATCGGCGTGCGCATCCTTCTCGGCAACAAAGGCTAAGGCTTCTGGATTTGATGGGCGCCTGGCCTCAGCAACAGGTTTGTCCGGCAATGGTTGGGCTGTGGCAGCACCTGCGGCCAGCAGCAGACCCAGCAAGAATTCGCCGGTCATGGTTGGCCCGCCAATGCGACCAGCGCATCGCCATCGACGCGGAACGTCGTCCATTCATCCATCGGTTTGGCGCCCAATGCTTTGTAAAAGCGGATGGCAGGTTCGTTCCAGTCAAGCACCCACCATTCCAGCCGCGCGCAATCACGCTCGACCGCCAAACGCGCCAGGTGCTGAAGGAACGCTTTGCCAAGCCCTGCCCCCCGCGCTTCGGGCCGCACAAACAGGTCTTCCAGATAAATTCCGGGCTTTCCTTCAAAGGTCGAAAAATTGTGGAAGAACAATGCAAATCCCTGGGCGGCGCCGTTGACTTCGCCTATCAGAACCTCCGCATAAGGCCGCTCTCTTGCGCTCCTGCCGAACAGCCGTTCGCCGAGAGCAGCTTCGTCAAAGCGGACTTCATGGGCCAACCGCTCATATTCCGCCAGATCGCGAATGAACTGGGCGATTAGTGGAAGGTCGGCGGGTGTCGCCATCCGGATTGCATGGTTCATCTGCTTCACTTCACATCGATTGATGCTTGGCAATTGTTGCCGCATCCAGCCTTAGAAAACGCGCCGCATTATTATACAAAATGTTCCGCTTTTGCGCTTCGTTCAAAAAGGGCGCGTCCTTAATAATCTGAATACTGCGCTCAATAGTTTCAGGCCAAACCATCTGGTCCGACCCGAACATGATCCGTTCGCCAAAACCAGCGTCGACCAGCGACTGCAAATAACGGTAAAAAGTAGGTCGTGGCTGGGTGTAAACAATCACGCCGGTATCCACATAAACCTGCGGATGCGCGTAGAGGAGCGCCATCGTATCATCTAGGTAAGGAAAGCCGGCATGCATGATGTTCACCCGCAACTTGGGATGCTTTACAAGCACGTCCTCTAGCAAAGTCGGGTTCGAAAGCTTGGCGCGATAGCCACTTCCCGGGAAATACGCGATACCCGGCGCGCCGGGACCCATGTGGATTGCAACGGGCACATCATTCGCTTCAGCAGCTGCCCACAATTCCTTGAGCTGAGCGTCATTGGGAGCGATGCCTTCATATTGGAAACCGAGTTCGCCCAACACCGTAATGCCACCGCTTTTCTTTATGTCGGCCAATTCCTTGCCAAATTCTGTCGGAATGGGCAGGTCGGGCATCAGGCTGGGCATCACGCGATCCGGCGAAGCCGCCTTCCACGCCTGCAGCAATTTCATTCGGCCACTGACTACGCCGATGACATTATGCTTTTCCATTACCGCAAGAGACCGGCGCATGACCTCTTCCGTCGTTTCTGGCGACCAGATAGGATCGGTGCAATTCGGTTTTTTGAACGTCCCTACAAACATGTCGAGAATAGTCTTGCTATTGTCCCATGTCGGCATCGGATTGAGCGGAGTGCACATCGCCAGTGGAGGCGGTCCCTGATCATCAGCGGCCAGCGCATGGACATGCATGTCAATTATCGGCTCGCGCGCCGCAACATTTCCTGCATAGCCAAGCAGTCCGGCAGCCACCACGGCCGATAACTTCTTCTTCATAAACGCAAACTCCCCCGATTGAATTTCAGGGGATTGCACCTCGTCACCTGTGCGTCAAGCGGCCTTGCCGTGCAGTGAATCCATGCTGACGCTTGCCCCTGCGTCAATTTCCGCTGCCTTTGCTTCGACCAGCTTGACGATATGGCTGATCATGTCCGCATCCTCCACATGGTGGTCGGTTACCCCCGACAGATAAACCATATGCTTGCCATTGCCGCCGCCGGTAATACCGATGTCGGTTTCGCGTGCTTCACCCGGACCATTGACCACACAGCCCAAGACCGAAAGGCTCATCGGTGTCTTGATATGGCTGAGTGCATCTTCCAATTTCTGCACCGTGCGGATCACGTCGAAGCCCTGCCGCGCACAGCTAGGGCAGCTCACGACACGCACGCCACGTGTCCGCAGGCCGAGTGCTTTCAAAATTTCGTAGCCGACGCGCACTTCTTCTTCAGGTTCGGCCGACAGGCTGACACGGATGGTATCCCCAATTCCGGCCCACAGCAAATTGCCCAGACCTATGGAGGATTTGACCGTCCCGCCAATCAGACCGCCAGCTTCGGTAATGCCGAGATGCAATGGACAGTCAACGGCTTCGGCAAGGCCCATATAGGCTGCCACCGCCAGAAACACATCGGATGCCTTTACCGCGACCTTATATTCGTGAAAGTCCCGGTCTTGCAGCAACTTGATATGATCGAGCGCGCTTTCGATCAGGGCTTCAGGGCACGGCTCACCATATTTTTCGAGCAGGTCCTTTTCCAGACTGCCTGCATTGACGCCGATGCGGATGGCGCAACCATTTGCCTTGGCTGCGTTGACAACCTCGTTCACCCGCTCGGCCGAGCCTATATTTCCGGGGTTGATGCGCAGGCAGGCGGCACCTGCATCTGCCGCTTCAAGAGCCCGCTTATAATGGAAATGGATGTCGGCAACGATGGGAACCTGCGCGGCGCGCACAATCTGTTTCAGAGCCGCGGTGCTATCGACATCCGGGCAGGACACGCGAATGATGTCGGCACCTGCATCTTCGCAACGACGGATCTGGTCAATCGTTGCGGAAGCATCGCTGGTCAGCGTGTTGGTCATGGTCTGTACGGTGATGGGTGCATCCCCGCCAACAGGTACATTGCCGACCATGATCTGGCGGGACGTGCGGCGCGCAATATCGCGCCAGGGGCGTATCGAAGACATGGCCTTGCCTATACTAGCCCCATTGCACCAACGCAATCAGGCTTCTCTGGCTTATAGGGAAATGCCTCTCTATAACCACAACCGGGGTCATAATTGCGGAGCAAAAAATGAAACATTCCCTTACCGCTTCACTCATTCTTGTTGCAGCCACAGTCGGACTTCCGTCCACAGCTCAGGCGAAAGATGAAGACGCCTGGGCGACGGCCAGTGACGTCGGCGTCTACGGCCTGACCGCCGTCGCGCTCGGCCTGCCGCTTATCAAGGGCGACGAACAGGGTGCCTTTCAGGCGGCAGGATCAATTGGTGCTGCCTTGCTGGTAACCACCGGTTTGAAAGAAACGTTCCCGGAATTGCGTCCTGACGGCAGCGACCGCAAAAGCTTCCCTTCCGGACATACCAGCCGTGCATTTGCGGCAGCGTCGACCATTTACAACCGTGAAGGCCCATCCGCCGGCATCCCCGCAATGGCAGTCGCCAGTTTTGTGGGTGTGGCCCGCGTACAGGCAGACAAGCATTTTTGGCATGATGTGCTCGTCGGTGCTGGAATTGGTATGGCATCAGGATTTCTGATCACGCGGCAACGAAGCGAAAAGCAGGCCATGATAGTCCCGTGGGGCGACACCAAGAGTGCCGGCGTCAGTGTAGCGATGCGCTTCTAAACCTTGTCCACATAAGAGGGTCAAAAATGCGTCCTTTTTTCAGTTCAATATGGTTGCTTTTGATACTATCTCTCGGCACATCGCTTGCCGCCCATCCCGGTGCGCATACCCATGATCAAAAGGACAAAAAAGTGGCTGACAAAAGCTGGACCCTCGTAATTCATGGCGGCGCAGGCAGCATGACCCGTGGCAAGTTATCCGCTGAACAGGATGGTGCTGCGCGCGCAGGCCTTACCAAAGCGCTGGAAGCAGGTTCTGCCATTTTAAAGGAGGGAGGCAGTGCAATGGATGCGGTGAGCGCTGCGATCATGGTGCTGGAAGATGACGAGCATTTCAACGCGGGTCGCGGCGCGGTCTTCACCTATAAGGGCGTGAACGAACTCGACGCGTCCATCATGGATGGAAAGACTCTCGGCGCAGGCGCAGTAACCGGGGCGCGCTACACCAAAAATCCGATCCTTCTCGCCCGCGCGGTGATGGAAAAAAGCCCGCATGTGATGTTAAGCCGTGAAGGGGCGGATGAATTCAGCCGTGAGCAAGGTCTGGAACAGGTAAATCCGGATTACTTTGCGACGCCCGAACGCTGGCGCCAGTTGGAAGAGTTGAAAGCGAAGAAACTGGGTTGGTATGATGTCGACCTGAAATATGGAACAGTTGGTGCCGTTGCCGTTGATAGCGAAGGCAATGTCGCGGCGGGGACATCGACGGGCGGACTGACCGGCAAACGCTGGGGACGGATCGGCGATAGTCCGGTCATCGGTGCAGGCAATTATGCCGACAACCGCGCTTGCGGGGTTTCTGCAACAGGGGCTGGCGAGTTCTTCATCCGGTTGGGCGTGGCGCATGAAATCTGTGCGCGGATGCGTATGCTGGGCGAAGATGCGAAAACGGCATCGAACCATGTCATCAAGGAACTGGGATTACTGGGCGGGACCGGGGGCGTTATCGTCACGGCGCCCGACGGCACGGCAACCTTCGCGTTCAATACGCCCGGCATGTATCGCGGGAAAGCGACCAGCAAAGGGGAAAAGTCGGTCGCGATATATGGGGATGAATGAAGGATAAGGCTTTCCTTTTCAGGCAGCCACCGCTTTAGCAGCGCATATGAATCGCCTTTTCGCTGCCCTTTTTGTCCTGATCATCCCCATCGCCCCGGTTCAGGCATATTGGGAATATGGGCATGAGACGGTCGCGCAAATTGCCGAAGCAAATATGTCGCAAAATGCGCGTGGTGCCGTTCGGCAACTGCTGCGCGCTGCGCCTTTATTGGGAACACCCCAATGCTCTTTGCGGGATATGAAAGATTTGAGCGTCTGGGCGGATTGCATCAAGGGTGACCGGGTGCGGTGGGGCTATACCAACAGCTGGCATTACCAGAATGTCGATATCTGCAAGCCATTCGACCTTAAGAGCGCGTGCGCGGACGGCAATTGTGTTTCGGCGCAGATTGATCGCAATGTTGCTCTTCTCAAGAATCGGGCGCTGCCAAGGCATGTCCGGCTGGAGGCGCTGGCTTTTCTGATCCATTTTGTTGGCGATTTGCATCAACCCTTGCATGCGGGTGACCATGATGACCGGGGCGGGAACGACCTCAAGGCGAGTTACGGAATTATGCCAGGTTACAATCTCCATTCCATCTGGGATGGGCTTCTCGCCGATCGTGCCTTGTCTGCCGCGCCTGCACTTGTCCGGAAATTCCCCGCGGATGAAAAAGCGAAGATGACGGCAGGAACAACGCGTGACTGGAGTATGGAGAATTGGGCCGTATCGCGCGATATCGCCTATCGCCGCGCGGTCGACGGAGATCCGTGTGGTGCCAAGCCGCAAGGGCCTGTCACAATTGACGAAGCCGATGTGGCTGCTTCCCGCGCGACGTTGCGCCTTCAGGTTGAACGGGGCGGATTGCGTTTGGCGCGCTTGCTTGAAGAGGCATTATCCTGACACAAGGAATCAAGGTTGCCAGTCTTCAAAATGGGTCGCAGGCTTTGCATCGCGTGTGGTGACCAGATAATCGAAGCCATTCAGGACAAAACGCGCCAATTCCGGCAGATCGCGTTTCTGCTTTCCCGAAAGGCGAAGACGGATCGCTGTCAACGGGATCACGACATGGCCAGTAGCCGGCAGAGCATCCACTGATATCCCTGCCGCGGCCAATAGAGCGCCCATCCCCTCATCTTCATACGGCTTGACGGCAGTCACCCGGGTTTCGGACGGGGCTATCGACCGGACAGAACCGGCAACCGGAATGAAAGCAATGTGAAGCGATTTTTTTCCATTGGCGGCGGCAAGACCAGGCAGCAGGGATCCGAGGTCATAAATACCAACAGGGGTGGTCCCCCGGCCGAGATGATTAGCCCCCATCTTCAACAGCACCTTGGGTGCACGCCCGGATTTCTTGTAGTTTTCCAGAAAATAGTGCTGCATCAGCGCGCTGCGGAGCTCGTTCGACACGGCATAGGAACCACTGTTGTTCAGTTGGTAGATTTTTGCGCTGGCCGCGAGTGCTTCTACGAGGCTGAGCGCTGCCTTGTCGCCAGCAAATGCTTTGGATAACGCGCCAAAATCGTCTGCATTGGCTTTTGCCAGCCAGGCGTCATCGAAAGCAAGCTTGCCCAGTGCAATTCTATCGGCTTCCGAAATGCCCAACATTCTGTTGCGGACGGCCTCGTCCTTCGTGCGCCGGGATAGGCCTTCCAACAGGATCATTGGCGCGCCCATAAATTCCTGATCGATACCCCAAAGGCGCGATGTGCCATTGGCCTCAATGAACCCGGCGGCAAGAGCCGCGTCTTCAACATTGCTTGTAAAAGGCATGGCAAGCCCCTTGCCTTTCAGGGCGGCCCCTACCTTCTTCAGGCCATTTGATGTCGTGATGCCGGAAAAATGGTTGCCGAGCCATTCGGCACTGAAGGGTCCTATTTCCGCTGCATGGTAAACTGACCCACCATGACGCTCCATGTCCGCGGCCAACGCTTGTGCCAATATCGGTGCATCAGCAAAGCCATGGTCCTCACCCAAGGCAACAAACTGCGCATCGTCCAGATCATTCCTGATCCGTTCACCACCCGGCCCGGAAAGCCCGCTCTGCGCAAAGGTCAGGGGTAAAATCTCTACCGGAGGAATAGCGCTATCGGGTGCGGACGCCGACAAAGGAAGGGCTGTAATGAGCAAAGCCCCCATCGCGACCAGAGCCTTCTTTAACAATATACCTCTCCCAGATGCATTTCGCTGTGTATTATACATATAATACAGCTTGGCGCAATCTGAATAAAATGTTTGTATTGAAGAGGCGAAAGCAGGTTAACTGGTACCTGAATCAGGAAGTTTGGCGGACGAATATCATCCGTAGCGAGAGGCACCGCATGAGTTGGAAAAAAGAAGTCGAAGATATCCGTCGCCGGGGGGAGCTTGCCGAAAATATGGGTGGCGCAGAAAAGGTGGCGCGCCAACATGGGCAGGGAAAACTGGATGCGCGCGAGCGGATCAGAAGGTTGCTCGACTCCGACAGTTTTCGCGAGATAGGAAAGATTGCCGGACGCGGCAGCTATGATGAAAAAGGCGAACTGACCGATTTCGCCGCATCAAATTTTATCTTCGGACGTGGACGGATCGATGGACGACCAGTCGTCGCAACAGCGGACGACTTCACGGTCCGGGGCGGGGCAGCCGATGCCGCCCTGCACCGAAAATTTATACAGGCCGAGAAGATGGCGCACGAGATGCGTCTGCCCCTCATCCGCATGATCGACGGTACGGGAGGGGGCGGTTCGGTCAAAAGCCTCGAGGATATGGGTTTCACCTATGTGCCGGTAACCCCGGGTTGGGAAGATATTGTTACCAATCTTGAAACCGTACCCGTTGTCGCGCTGGCGCTTGGTCCCACTGCAGGAATGGGTGCGGCGCGTACGGTAGCCAGCCATTATTCGATCATGGTCAAGGGTCTGTCCCAGCTATTTGCTGCAGGGCCCGTGGTAGCCGCCCAGATCGGCGAAGAGCTGTCCAAAGAGGAACTTGGCGGGTCAGAGATCCATACCCGCAATGGCGTTGTCGACGAGGAGGTCGCGAACGAGAATGAAGCGTTCGCCTTTGCCCGCCGCTTTCTGTCCTATCTGCCATCCTCGATCGATCGTCTCGCCGAACGGTCGGTCTGCACCGATCGAGTTGAACGACGGGAGGAGAAATTGCTGTCCATCGTGCCGCGCGATGAAAAGCAGGTCTATTCCATGCGCGCAGTCATGAATGCCGTGTTCGATGCAGACAGCGTGTTTGAAATGGGCAAACGCTGGGGACGCGCCGCGATCACCGCCTTCGCGCGGCTGGACGGCTGGCCGGTTGCGGTGCTGGCGTCCGATCCAACCTTTCTCGGTGGATCATGGGAAGCGCTGACCAGCCAGAAAGTGAAGCGCTTCGTCGAACTGGCCGAACGCTTCCGATTGCCGGTCGTCCATCTCGTCGACAATCCCGGATTTATGATCGGGCTGGAGGCCGAACGCTCCGGCACCATCCGTTTTGGCGTCGAAGCGATGAACGCAGTCTATAAGGCGAAGATTCCCTGGGCGTCGGTCATCATCCGCCGCGCTTATGGCATTGCGGGCAGCGCGATGTCGAACGGAGAGCGTTTCCAATACCGTTTCGCCTGGCCATCGGGCGACTGGGGCAGCCTGCCCATCGCCGGCGGGCTGGAGGCGGCGTATAAATCGGAAATAGCCGCATCCGCAGACCCCGTCGCCAAACTTGCCGAGATCAAGGCGCGGCTCAACGCGGTGACGTCCCCGTTCCGGACAGCCGAGAAATTCAATGTCGAGGATATCATCGACCCGCGCGACACCCGGCCATTACTGTGCGAATTTGCCGATCTGGCGTGGCGCCGGTTAGGGGCGTGACAACTGAGCGGTGGGTCAATCCCTGCCGTTACGCCATTTCCAGCCGCCTTCTGTACGGGCCGCATAAATTGGCATTGGTCCAAATGCGACCACCAAAATAAGAGGCACCATGACAAGCGGACGGTCCGCCAGCAGGAGCGCGATGCCCAAAAGAACCGCCATATGGGAAAGCAGAAGCACCCATCCCTGCCATTTGAACGGAAGCCCCGCGCCATATCCAAAACGCTTGGCCCGGAACCAGGGTCCTTTGTCCATGAAATGATGCAGCATTGTCTCAGCCTTTCTTCCGGCCCCGTCATCGGGGGCGCAGATCGCCATTTGTTACACCCAAGCTTGTTCTAATCCGCTTCCTTGCGCGGCCGTCCGCGCTTGGGTGTCTCACTCATCCCGACCTTGATACCACGCCGTGCCAGTGCCTCGCGCAGCAACACTTCAATTTGGGCATTGGCGCTCCGCAAATCCGCCGCCGCAATCCGCTCGACCGCCGCAAAAAGTGCGGGGTCGATGCGAAGCGGAAAGGCTTTTTTTGGAGGAGCGCCCAAACCGTTATCCTCAGCTGTATAGCGTACCGGTGTTTACAACCGGCTGCGTATCGCGCTCACCACACAATACAACCATCAGATTGGACACCATCGCTGCCCGCCGTTCGTCGTCCAGTTCGACCACATTTTTGGCCGACAGCATTTCCAGCGCCATTTCAACCATTCCCACGGCGCCTTCGACCAATGTCTTGCGCGCGGCCACGACGGCTTCGGCCTGTTGACGGCGCAGCATGGCCCCAGCGATTTCCTGCGCATAGGCAAGATGGGTAAAGCCACATTCGTCAACGGTGATACCCGCAACGGCAAGCCGTGCCATCAACTCTGCACGCAATTCCGCGCCGACCTGATCATGATTACCCCGCAAAGTGACTTCTTGATGGGTGAAGTCATCATAGGGATAACGCGCACCGATCGTCCGCACCGCAGCCTCGATCTGGGCGATGACGAAAGCTTTATAGTCATCGACATCGAACAGCGCCTGCGCCGTGTCGGTCACACGCCAAACGACCTGCGCCGCCATCTCGATCGGGTTGCCCCGCAGATCGTTGACCTTGATTTTTTCCGAAATGAGATTGTTGGCTCTGAGCGAAATTTTGGATTTGCCCATCCACGGCCAGACCCAGCGCAGGCCTTCATTCCGATCAGTCCCTTTATAGGCGCCGAACAATGTAATCGCGACGCCCTGGTTGGGCTGGATCATGTAAAAGCCAGCCGAAAGCAGGAAAAAGAAAAATAACGAACCTATAAGCCCGATGAAGTCGATCGCGGTGGCGTTGTCGCCCCCGCTAATAACGCCCACCAGCGACCAGATGCCATATCCCAAAAAGGTGAGCATCAGCAAAAGCGCAAGATAGCCGCTAAATCCGCCGGCACGCGTTTCGCGACTAGCGTTCAATGTTGTAACCGGTTCCGTCATAAAAACCTCCCAATAAATATGATATCATATTTATATCATTTCACCGGAGTCGCAAGCAAAATCGGAATCGGGGAATTCAGCTAATGGCCAGAACACTCGTCAGAATGATCCGCACCAGTTCGGCATGACCTCGCGCACCGGTTTTGGCATATATTTTTTTCGAATAGTTGCGGGCCGTTTCGACGGTCAGGCCCAATGCGTCGGCTGCCTCCGATATGCTCGTCGTGTGGGCCAGCATCCAAGCCAGCCGCGCTTCGCTTGGTAAAAGGCCGAAGAGGTCAACAAGCTGGTCACACCGGTCAGCTTGCGAACGACGGTCACCACTGATGTAGACAATGGCGACGGGCATCCGGCTACCGGCAAAGGTCAGGCTTTGATGGGGTGTGACGAGCATTTCGACCCAGGGATCCTTGCTGAGGTTGAAAGCCTGTGGCCGGGCATCCCGGTTGACGGCAAAACTTTTCACCAGCGATGTCAGGGCCCTGTCGATGGATGGGGATGCAGGCACCAGACGGTCATAGCGGCCACGCCGGAGAACGCTGCCCCATTGAAACAATTGGTCCAGATTATCGGTCGCATCAATGATATGACATCCCGCATCCAATGACAGCCATCCCATTTTCAGCCGGTCAAAGGCCTGACCCGTAATAGTCGAACGAAAACGTTCGCGCTCAAGCGCGGCATGGCTGCGCAATGCGATCTGCAGATGGGGTGCGAGGGCCGTTAACAGCGCGCTGGTCGCCGAACCAATGTTTCTGCCGCCGGAACATAAAAGCCACAGATCCAGTCCACCCGGCTCCGTCACGCGGATGGCACGCAGTTGTTTGAACTTTTCTGCGTTGCTGAATACGTCACGCTGCTTCGTGTCGGATAAATCCAGCAACTCATTCTCAGCATAGACACGGTTGGGACGCATGGCGCGGAACGCGATACTATCCCCGATCCGGCGGCCTCCTTCGGGTAGCATTGTCTCATCAAGTACTGCTGCATCCCCGGCCGACAATTCGATAATCCGTTCCTCATCGGAAGGCTGGAAGAGCAGTTTGACCGTATCAGCGCCCGTCTTGGCAAGTAACTTGTTAAGAAATCCGCGCCATAGGGGCGCTTCGAACATCCCTTCATAGAGCGATTGCAACAGGCTGTCATCGTCGGTGCGCATTGCCAGACTATACCCTCCCATATGGGAGGTTCAAGTCATGTTTATGTCGGGCACATGATTCGGCAACAGATCAAGGAGCTAACACAGCGATGACACGCATATTGACGCATTTGGAAAGATTGGAAGCCGAAAGCATTCATATCATGCGAGAGGTTGTCGCCGAGTCCGAACGGCCCGTCATGCTCTATTCGGTGGGTAAGGACAGTGCGGTCATGCTGCATCTCGCGCGCAAAGCATTCTACCCCTCCCCGCCACCTTTTCCGTTGCTGCACGTCGATACGACCTGGAAGTTCCAGGATATGTACAAGCTGCGCGACCAGATGGCGAAAGAGAGCGGTATGGAGCTGCTCGTATATCAGAATCAGGAAGCCAAGGACCGGGGCATCAACCCGTTCGATCACGGTCCGCTGCATACCGATATGTGGAAAACGGAAGGTCTGAAAATGGCCCTCGACCATTATGGTTTCGACGCCGCCTTTGGTGGCGCCCGCCGTGACGAGGAAAAGAGCCGCGCCAAGGAACGCATTTTCTCGTTCCGCACAGCGACCCATGGTTGGGACCCCAAGAACCAGCGACCCGAATTGTGGAATCTCTACAATGCCCGCAAGACCAAGGGCGAAAGCATCCGGATATTCCCTATCTCCAACTGGACCGAGCTCGATATCTGGCAATATATCCATCTGAACGATATCCCGATTGTTCCGCTCTATTTCAGCGCGAAGCGGCCGACTTACGAATATCAGGGCCAGATATTCATGGCCGATGATATTGAGAGGCTTGAGCGCGTGATGGGCAAGCGGCCCGAAATCACCGAGCGCTCGATCCGTTTCCGGACATTGGGTTGTTTCCCGTTGACCGGCGCTGTCGAGAGCAATGCGACAACCTTGCCCGAGGTCATTCAGGAAATGCTTTTGACCACGACGTCCGAGCGCCAGGGCCGGGTAATCGACAAGGATGGCGGCGACGCCAGTATGGAAAAGAAGAAGCAGGAAGGTTATTTCTGATGTCGGAAGCAGATACCATCTACAAGACCGATGCCCTCATTGCCGAGGATATCGATGCTTATCTGGAGACACACCAGCATAAAAGCCTGCTCCGCTTCATCACCTGCGGCAGTGTCGATGACGGCAAATCAACCCTGATCGGGCGGTTACTTTATGATTCCAAGATGATCTTTGAAGATCAGTTGGAAGCGTTGCAGGCCGACAGCAAACGCGTGGGCACACAAGGTCAGGAAATCGATTTTGCGTTGCTGGTCGATGGCCTTGCCGCGGAACGCGAACAGGGCATCACCATCGACGTCGCCTATCGCTTTTTTGCCACCGAGAAACGTAAATTCATCGTCGCCGATTGTCCGGGACATGAGCAATATACGCGCAACATGGTGACGGGCGCATCGACCGCAGACCTTGCGATCCTGCTGGTTGATGCACGCAAGGGCGTAATCGTCCAGACGCGGCGTCATGCCTATCTGGCGCACCTGATTGGCGTGAAAAACATCGTGCTGGCGGTGAACAAGATGGATCTGATCGATTATGATCAGGACCGTTACAATGCCATTTGCGACGATTTCCGCGCCTTCGTTCGCGAAGCCGGGATCAGCGAGAATTTCACCAGCATTCCCATTTCGGGTCTGGCCGGCGACAATATCACCTCGCGTTCCGCCAATACGCCTTGGTACGGCGGCACCACGTTGATGGAGCATCTGGAAACCGTCGAGCTCAACAACACAGACGAGCAGAACAAGGCGTTCCGTCTTCCGGTCCAGTGGGTGAACCGTCCCAATCTCGACTTCCGGGGCTTTTCGGGACTGATTTCGACCGGTTCGGTCAAGCCGGGTGACGCAATCCGCGTTTTGCCTTCAGGAAAGACATCGACCGTTACAAAGATCGTGACGCTGGAAGGCGAACTTGAAGAAGCCGTCGCCGGACAGTCGGTCACCGTCTGCTTTGCGGACGAAGTTGACTGTTCGCGTGGCAACGTGATCGCGACGGCAGACAATCCGCCCGAGGTATCCGACCAGTTTGAAACAACCATTGTCTGGATGGATGACGATCCCCTGCATGTCGGCCGTTCCTATTGGCTGAAACTTGGAACGCAGATGGTTTCGGCCACGGTCCAACAGCCCAAATATACCGTCAATGTGAATACGATGGAGCATCTGGCGGCCAAGACACTCGAATTGAACGCGATTGGCATTGCGGAGATTGCAACCGACAAGCCTATCGTTTTTGAACCCTATACCAAGAGCCGTGCGCTTGGCGGATTTATCCTGATCGACAAGATCACCAACCGCACCGTGGGTGCAGGCATGCTCCATTTCAGCTTGCGTCGGGCCCAGAATGTCCACTGGCAAGCGACCGACATTGGCCGTGAAGAACATGCCAATCTGAAGAACCAGAAGCCACGTGTACTATGGTTCACGGGTCTTTCCGGCTCGGGCAAATCAACCATTGCCAATGAAGTTGAAAAACGCCTGAACCTGATGAACCGCCACACTTTCTTGCTGGACGGGGACAATGTACGCCACGGACTGAACAAGGACCTGGGTTTTACCGAGGCTGACCGTATTGAAAACATCCGGCGCGTCGGCGAAGTCGCCAAACTGATGACCGACGCTGGACTGATTGTTCTGACGGCCTTCATTTCGCCCTTCCGCGCGGAACGCGATATGGTTCGTGCGATGATGCCCGAAGGCGAGTTTGTCGAAATCTTTGTCGACACCCCGCTCGAAGTGGCTGAGGAGCGCGACGTGAAGGGCCTTTACAAAAAGGCGCGGAGCGGTGCGCTGAAGAATTTCACTGGTATCGACAGCCCCTATGAGGCACCGTTGAATCCCGAAATTCGCGTCAATACGGTCGAGATGACAGCGGCAGAGGCTGCCGAACATATCATCCGTCTCCTGATGCCCCTGAAGTGAGTTTGCACGATGAATGACAGCGAACTAGCAGCTCATCTGGCGCATGTTGCGGGACGATTGCTACTGGAAGTACGGGCATCCGGACTGCTCAGCCTGAAAGCTCTGGGCAAGGCGGGTGACCAGACAGCGAACCAGTTCCTGTGCCACGCACTGCGCGAGCAACGTCCCGATGACGGTCTATTGTCCGAGGAAGAAAAGGACAATGCCGACCGCCTGTCAAAATCGCGCGTATGGATCATCGACCCTGTTGATGGCACACGCGAATATGGAGAAGAACGGACGGATTGGGCGGTGCATGTGGCGCTTGCCATAGACGGGGTTCCGACCGTCGGAGCGGTTGCACTGCCCGGGCTTGATCTTGTGCTTCGGACAGACCGCCCCCAGCCTCTGCCACCTGCGGCTGAAAAGCCCCGGATGCTGGTCAGCCGCACCCGACCCGCTGCCGAAGCCGTGGCAGTTGCCGAGAAAATCGGCGCTGACCTGGTACCCATGGGCAGTGCAGGCGCCAAAGCCATGGCAGTTGTGCGTGGCGAAGCGGAAATCTATCTACACACCGGCGGCCAATATGAGTGGGATAGCTGCGCACCTGCTGCCGTGGCCGCAGCCCATGGTCTGCATATCAGCAGAGTCGATGGCAGCCCGCTTGTCTACAATCAGGCGGACGTCTACATGCCCGACCTGCTGATTTGTCGTCCAGAATGGGCTAAACCGGTGCTGGAGCTTGTTCGCGAAGCTGTTTAATTCGGTTTGTCACTTCTTTGTAAAGTTGCTACCCAGCCAATATGAGCGATTGTGCGCAATGTGTTGTACGTAACCGGGCAATTTGCTCGGGGTTGAGTCCCGAAGAGCTTTTGGCTTTAGGCCAGAAGGGGCGTAAGCAGACTGTAAAGCGCGGTCAGACACTGGTTTGGGAGGGCGATGACTCTCTGGTCGTGGCGAATGTCATTTCCGGTGTTCTCAAACTCAGCGTTTCGACAGCAGATGGCCGGGAACAGATTGTCGGCATCGTCTTCCCTTCCGATTTTATCGGCCGCCCCTTTGGCAAGGAAAGCCCGTACAGCGTGACCGCATTGAGCGACGCGGAGGTATGCGTTTTCCATCGCTCTACATTCGACCAGTTCGCACGCGAACATCCCGAATTGCAGCACAAGCTGCTGCAACGCACGCTCATTGAGCTGGATGAGGCGCGGCAATGGATGATGCTGCTGGGCAAGAAGACCGCAGAGGAACGCATCGCCACATTGCTGATCCGTATATCCGAACGGTTGAGTGCAGATGGCTGCACCGGACCTTTGCTTAATCTCGATGAATTCGAACTGCCCATGGACCGCCAGCAAATGGCCGATATTCTGGGCCTCACCATCGAAACGGTCAGCCGCCAGTTGACCCGCATCAAATCCAGCGGCGTGATTGCCCTACCCGACCGGAGGCGGGTCGTAATCCATGATCGCCAGGCTTTGCTGGATCTTGCCGAAGCGGCCTAGATCCTATCTTCGCCTTTCTTGACCTAGGTCAATGATAGGATTCCCCAAATAGACCATCGCGAACCCGAACCGCTCATGATTTTGCGGTCGGGGAACGATTATGGATATTCTTTTAACACGGGTCGGGGTGTGGTTTTTTGTGGCGGTCATGGCATTTGCTGCCATGGCGCTGGGGGCGGACCAGGCATATTCGGTCCATATGGGCATTGTCTGCATCGCCGCCTTGATTGCGATGGCGGCATCCATGAACCGCTTCGACTTTCTGACGCAGAAATTCCCGGCATTAAGCGGGGCGGCTGTCGCATCGCGCTATGATGATGAACCGATCCGGTGGGGTGCGATTGCAACGCTGTTCTGGGGAATTGCAGGCTTTCTGGTCGGGCTGATCATTGCGCTGCAACTCGCCTTTCCTGTTCTGAATTTCAATCTGGAGTTTACGACGTTCGGGCGTTTGCGGCCACTGCATACATCTGCGGTGATTTTCGCATTTGGAGGCAACGCGTTGATCGCGACGAGTTTCTACGTCGTCCAGCGCACTTGCCGGGCGAGACTCGCCTTCCCCGGTCTCGCCCGTTTTGTTTTCTGGGGCTACCAGCTGTTCATCGTGCTTGCCGCCACCGGTTATCTGATGGGGGTGACCGAGGGTAAGGAATATGCCGAGCCTGAATGGTATGTCGACCTGTGGCTGACGGTCGTGTGGGTAAGCTATCTGGCGGTTTTCGTCGGCACGATCGTGAAGCGCAAAGAGCCGCATATCTACGTCGCCAACTGGTTCTACCTGAGCTTCATCATCACCGTCGCCATGCTGCACCTGGTCAACAACCTGTCCATGCCGGTCAGCATCTTCGGATCGAAAAGCTACAGCGCCTTTGCAGGGGTGCAGGATGCACTGACGCAGTGGTGGTACGGTCATAATGCCGTGGGCTTCTTCCTGACCGCAGGCTTTCTGGCGATGATGTACTATTTTGTACCCAAGCAAGCAGAGCGCCCGGTCTATTCCTACCGGCTATCCATTGTCCATTTCTGGTCGCTGATCTTCCTCTACATCTGGGCAGGACCGCACCATCTGCATTACACAGCCCTTCCAGACTGGGCCCAGACATTGGGCATGGTCTTCTCCGTCGTGCTGTGGATGCCGAGCTGGGGCGGAATGATCAACGGCCTGATGACGCTCAACGGCGCCTGGGACAAGATCCGGACAGACCCGATCATCCGCATGATGGTCATGGCCCTCGCCTTTTACGGCATGAGCACCTTTGAAGGTCCGATGCTGTCCATCAAGGCGGTCAACAGCCTGTCGCACTATACCGACTGGACCATTGGTCATGTGCACAGCGGTGCGCTCGGCTGGAACGGCATGATCACCTTTGCCTGCCTCTATTATCTGTTCCCACGCCTGTGGAACCGTGAACGGATGTACTCGCTGCGCATGATCAACTGGCATTTCTGGCTCTCCACACTGGGCATCGTCTTCTACGCCTCTGCCATGTGGGTTTCAGGCATCATGCAAGGCCTGATGTGGCGCGAATATGGAGCCGACGGGTATCTCGTCTACTCCTTTGCGGAGACAGTCGCTGCAATGTTCCCGATGTACCTGATCCGGGCCTTTGGCGGGCTGCTCTATCTCGCCGGTGCACTGGTCATGGTCTTCAATGTGTGGATGACAGTCGCCGGAAAAATCCGCGTCGAAAAGCCGATGACCGAAACGCCCCATAATCCTGAAGCCGACCGGCCCTATGTCGCCGTTCCGGCTGAATAAGGAGCACTCCTCATGACAAGCACAACCAAAACCGGAGCCTTCAGCCACAAAAATCTGGAGCGTAACGTCAGCCTGCTCGGCCTGTGTGCGCTCGGCGCCGTGGCCATTGGCGGTATCGTGGAAATCGCCCCGCTTTTCTGGATCGATTCCACCGTGGAAAAGGTAGAGGGCGTTCGCCCCTACACCCCGCTCGAACTGACAGGCCGCAACATCTACATCCGCGAAGGCTGCTATGTCTGCCACAGCCAGATGGTCCGCCCGTTCCGCGACGAAGTGGAACGTTACGGCCCCTATAGTCTGGCGGCAGAAAGTATGTACGACCACCCCTTCCAATGGGGATCAAAACGGACCGGCCCGGATCTTGCCCGTGTCGGCGGCCGCTATTCGGACGAATGGCACCGCGCCCATCTGAAAGATCCGCGCAGTGTCGTGCCTGAATCCATCATGCCGCCTTACGCCTTTCTGGCCGAGCGGCCGGTACGCGCAGGCCAAATGTCTGGCCATCTCACCGCCCTTTCACGGGTAGGCGTACCCTATAGCAAGGAAGCCATCAAAGAGGCCGATACCGATCTGATGGCGCAGGCGGACCCCAATACCGACGTCGCAGCTTTTCAGGCGCGTTACCCCAAGGCGCAGGTTCGCGATTATGACGGAAACCCTGCCAAAGTGACCGAAATGGACGCTGTGGTGGCCTATTTGCAAATGCTGGGAACGCTGGTCGATCACCAAAAGGCCAAGCCCTTTGAGCAACCACGATGAATTACAACGATCTTCGCCACTTTGCAGACAGTTGGGGTCTGGTGGTGATGGGGGTGATCTTCCTCATCCTTATCGCCTGGCCTTTCCGCAAAGCGAACCGGCAACGCAACCACGACGCTGCCATCATGATTTTCAGGGACGATGACAATGGCTGAGAATAAACGCATCGACGCACCAACCGGTACGCAAACCGTTGGACATGAATGGGATGGCATCGAAGAACTCGATACGCCAATGCCCCGCTGGTGGGTCTTTACTTTCTGGGTCTGTATCCTGTGGGGGATCGGCTATGTCGTGCTTTTCCCCGCTATCCCGTTGTTTAACGGGGCAACGCCCGGTCTTTGGAACTGGTCAAGCCGTGGGCAACTGGAACAGCAGATGAAGGCCGAGACCCTGCGCCGGGCACCTATAACCAACGCACTTTCCGCTATTCCTGTCGAGGAACTTGCCGGCAACGAAAAGCTCTACCAAGCCGCCATCGAAGGTGGCCGCGCCGCATTCAAGGTCCATTGTGTACAGTGTCATGGCTCCGGTGCCGCCGGATCTAAAGGCTATCCCAATCTCAACGATGATGACTGGCTGTGGGGCGGCGATCTGCCAGCTATCCACTATACCCTGACACATGGTGTCCGGCAGCCGGACCATGAAGAAACACGCTTCTCGCAGATGCCAGCCTTTGGCGGCGTGCTGAACGGTGGCGAGATCGACGCTGTTGCTGCTTATGTCCAGACCCTGTCGGGCAAGGCAAAGCCCAGCGCGCGGTCGGCAGTCGGTGCAACACTATTCGCAAATAACTGCGCTTCCTGCCACGGCACAGATGGAAAGGGCATGCGCGAATTTGGCGCACCCAATCTGACAGATGGCATCTGGCTCTACGGCGGCGATGCTGCGAGCATAAAGACCACAATTACCAAGGCGCGTTATGGTGTGATGCCGCGCTGGAACAACCGTCTGGATCCTGTCACTATCAAAATGCTTGCGGCATATGTCCATTCGCTGGGCGGTGGTGAAGCCACTGCGACACCTGCCACGGCAACGGCCCCCGACCCGGAAAAGGTCGCCACCAATGTCCAGCCCTGAAGATCTGACGGGTCCCCGACAGCCGCTCTACCAGGCGCGCAAAGGTGTTTATCCTAAAGCAGTGGATGGCTTCTATCGTCGCCTGAAATGGGTGATCATGGCCATCACCCTGCTGATCTATTATGTTACGCCATGGATCCGGTGGGACCGCGGGGCCTATGCCCCAGACCAGGCTGTCCTTGTCGATCTTGCGAACCGCCGTTTTTACATGTTCCAGATCGAAATCTGGCCACATGAATTTTATTATGTGGTGGGCCTGCTGGTCATGGCGGGGATCGGCCTGTTTCTTGTGACGAGCGCCGTAGGACGTGCCTGGTGCGGCTATAGCTGTCCCCAAACCGTCTGGACAGACCTGTTCCAGCATGTCGAACGGTTTATCGATGGCGATCGCAATGCCCAGATCCGGCTCGAAAAGGCATCCTGGGGCGTCGAAAAAATCGCCAAGCGTTTCAGCAAATGGACCATATGGCTGATTATCGCCTTTTGGACCGGCGGCGCGTGGATCATGTATTTTGCCGATGCACCCACATTGGTCCGTGACTTCTGGTCCGGCAACGCCGCTCCCGTCGCATATGCCACGGTCGGCATTTTAACCGCCACAACATTTGTCTTCGGCGGTTTCATGCGGGAACAGGTGTGCATCTATATGTGTCCATGGCCGCGTATCCAGACCGCCATGATGGACGAAAAATCCCTACTGGTGACATATAAGGATTGGCGCGGGGAGCAGCGGGGCAGTCTGAAGGCGGCGCAGGCCAATCCATCCGCGTTCGGCGATTGCATCGACTGCAACCAATGCGTAGCAGTGTGCCCGACAGGCATCGATATCCGCGAAGGGCCACAAATCGGCTGCATCACCTGCGCTTTGTGCATTGATGCCTGCGACAAGGTCATGGCCCAAATTGGCAAGCCACGCGGGCTGATCGATTATTGCACGCTGGACGACGCCGAAGTGGAAAAGAAGGGCGGCATTGGCAAACCGGTGCTCAAGACCCTGCTTCGTCCGCGCACAATCATCTATTTTGGCATCTGGTCCGCCATTGGCCTCGCCATGCTGTTTACCCTGGGGCAACGTACACGGCTCGACCTTGCGGTTCAGCATGACCGCAATCCCGTTTATGTGCAGCTTTCGGATGGGACAATCCGGAACAATTACACGCTCAAAATCCGCAACATGCAGGCCCGTCCGCGCATCGTCGACATCTATATCGAAGGACTGCCCGGTGCTGTTGTTTGGACAGCCGATGGGGATCGCGCGTCCGCCCGCCAAAATGTGAATTTCGCCGTCGACCCAGACGCGGTCCATAAAGTCCGTCTGTTCATCGCCGCACCCGCACAAGGCCCCGCCCGCACAGAATTCCAGATAAGCGCCCGCGCCCGCACGGGGGATGAACGTGGCGACAGCGACACCCTGATTTTCGAACGTCCGAAGGAAGACGAATGATCACCTCTAAACCGCGCGCTTTTACAGGCTGGCACATGACCACAATATTGGTCAGCTTCTTTGCCGTCGTTATGGCTGTGAATTTTACAATGGCGCGTATGGCGATCAGTACCTTCGGCGGTACCGTTGTCGACAATAGCTACGTTGCAAGCCAGAACTACAATATGTGGCTTAAGGCCGCTGACCGGCAAAACAGGCTGGGCTGGCATGTTGAAGCGCGCTTGGATGCAGAGCGGCATGTCCGCATTCTGGTCAACAGTAAGGGCGCGGTACTGGATGATATCCAGGCCACGGGAGATGCATTGCATCCCCTGGGACGCGAAGAAGATCATGCCCTGACCTTTGTTTCTGTTGAAAATGGCGAGCTGCGCTCGCGTGAAGCCTTGCCGCAGGGACGATGGAACCTTCAGCTTTCGCTTCGCCGAAACACCGACATCTTCCACATGCGGGAACAGGTGCAATGACGGCGACCACACCGAACCGCAATCCGGTCCAACTGCCCCAAACGGAATTTGCTGTGCCCGGCGTGCGTTGCGCTGGCTGTATAGCCAAATTGGAAAATGGGTTGATGCTTGATCCGGGCATTGCTTCTGCGCGGGTAAATTTCACCGCCAAACGCGTGGCGATCACCCACCTGCCCGAGTTACAGTTGCCGCAGCTTGTCAACATTCTGGGCGACCTTGGATTTGAAGCGGTTCCTATCGCTGCGGATGTTCCGGATGGAACGCAGCAGGAATCGCGTGAAATGTTGCAGGCGATGGCCGTTGCCGGCTTTGCGATGATGAACATCATGCTGCTGTCGGTTTCGGTATGGTCAGGCGCGCAAGGGTTTACACGGGATCTGTTCCACTGGATTTCGGCGCTAATCGCTTTGCCGACGGTGGCCTATTCAGGCCGCCCCTTTTTCCGATCGGCTTGGGCGGCCCTGCGCAAAAAGCGCACGAACATGGATGTTCCTATCTCGATAGGTGTGTTGATTACAACCGCGCTCAGCCTGTTCGAAACCTTCACCCATGGTCCGCACGCCTATTTTGACGGCGTCGTCATGCTGCTCTTCTTCCTCCTCACGGGCCGGTGGCTTGATGTGGTTATGCGGAGCAGGGCACGCGATGGCGTCAGCGCGTTGCTTAAGCAAACTGCGTCCGGTGCGATGGTTTTGGGAAAGGACGGGAAAACACGCTGGATTGAAACCAAAGCCCTGTCCATCGGCATGGAAATGATCGTAGCCGCCGGGGAGCGCATTGCGGCCGACGGGATCATTCTGGATGGAAGCAGCAGCGTCGATCTTTCTTTACTGACAGGCGAATCCGCACCGCAAATCGTTCGCGAGGGCGACAGAGTCCATGCAGGTACACTGAACATCGACAATCCCGTTACCGTTCGTGTGACAGCCGCCGGTGCCGATACGGCCATTGCGGACATCGCACGGTTGATGGAAAAGGCCGGGCAGAGCAAATCGCTTTATGTGCGTGTCGCCGATCGCGCCGCGCGCCTTTATGCGCCGGCGGTTCACACATTGGCAGCGTTAAGCTTCCTAGGCTGGATGCTGGCGGGCGCCGGATGGCATGAAAGCTTGCTGGTCGCGGTTGCGGTTTTGATAATCACCTGCCCGTGCGCATTGGGTTTGGCCGTACCGGCTGCCCAAATTGTCGTTGCCGGTGCATTGATGCGTGCAGGCATATTGGTGAAAGATGGGAGCGCACTCGAACGGCTCGCAGAGGTCGATCGCGCGATGTTCGACAAGACGGGCACACTCACCCGGGGACGGCCCGAACCGGTTAATCTCGACAATGCAACGGACGAACAAAGGTCGATTTTGCTCGCCCTGTCACGTGCGAGCCGCCATCCATTGTCCGAGTCCATTCGTCGCACACTGGAAGCCGCAGGGACGCAAGCGGCTTCGCTTTCCAAAATCCGGGAGATTGCTGGATCAGGTGTCTATGCCGTTTCGGGAACGCGCGATGTATCGTTGGGGCGGCCCGATTATGACATGGCGAGCGCAGCTATGGCTGCCCAATTGCTGATTGCAGGCCAAACACCCTTCACAATCCACTTTACCGATCAGATACGGAGCGCAGCCGCAGAGACGATAACCGAGCTGCAGCGACTAGGGATAGAATCTACCATTTTGTCCGGAGACCGTGCCAGCGCTGTTGCGCCCGTTGCGCGTACATTGGGACTAACCGCACAGACCGCAATGCTACCCGAAGACAAGCTGGACGCCATTGCGCGGCAAAAAAAGGCAGGGCACCGCGTCCTGATGGTGGGAGATGGTCTCAACGATGGACCTGCTTTGGCCGCCGGCCACGCCTCTATCGCGCCCGCATCGGCGAGTGACGTCGGCCAGAATGCCGCGGACGTCGTATTTCTGGGTGATGCCCTGACTCCCGTGGCGACAGCGGTGCGCGCAGCACGCCGCACACAGCAAATCGTGCGGCAGAATTTCGGCTTGGCCATCGGCTATAATGTTATTGCCGTCCCGCTTGCGATTGCCGGGCAGGTAACGCCTCTAATTGCCGCTGCAGCTATGTCGGGATCGTCGCTTATCGTCGTTGCAAACGCCCTGCGTCTGCGGGGGGCTGCGCGATGACCGGTCTGGCCCTGCTTATTCCCGTCGCCCTGGGCTTGGGGCTTCTTGGCCTCGTCTGCTTCTTTTGGTCATTGAAGAACGGCCAGTTTGACGATGCGGACGGCGCGGCCCTCCGCATACTCATTGACGAGGAAGGCCCGTTGTGAAGCGTATGGCTGTTCTTTTGGCCATTGCCATATTGGTCATCCCGCCCTTGCCGGCGCAAGGCAAAGCCTTGACGGTCGGCGTTTGTGGACAGCCCGGCATGCAGGTTTCTATTCCCGTGAAGCAACCCCTGCCTGGCGAAGGCGATGATCATGGTTGCTGTAAAAAAGGTTGTCACGCCGCCAGTGACAGGCGGAAAAAGCTGACCAATAACGGCCCGGAAGACTGCTGCTGAACAGCAAAAAGGCGACGCCTCCCCCCGGAAGCGCCGCCTTACGCGAGGGCAGCCAATGACCCTTGGCTGCCCTTGAGCGTCTTCTAAAAGCGGAACCCTACCCCTACGCCTATAACGATGGGATCAAGGCTGATTTTCACGCGCTGCGTACCAATCGCGGTTGTCGCCAGACGTGCCGTCGTATCGATATCGATATATTTGACGTCGAAGTTGAGGAACATCTTCTCGTTCAGATCGACATCGATGCCGGCCTGCGCTGCCCAGCCGAAGCTGTCTTTCAAGTTGACGTCGGTCTGGCCTACCGCTGTTTCCAGACCTGCGGACGGCTTTTCGGAATAGAACATCGTGTAATTCACACCGGCGCCGACATAGGGGCGGACCTTTGCTTCCGGGGCAAAATGATATTGCACGGTCAGCGTGGGCGGCAACACCCAGGTGGATGCAAGCTTGCCAATGCCACCGGTCGTTCCACTTGTGCCCGACGCATTATGCTTTGTCGTCGCCGCAATCAGTTCAAGTCCGACATTGTCGCTGACCATATGCGTGATGTCGACTTCGGGCATGACGCTGTTGTTGACCTTCACCTCTTCGGTGGGAAATGCCGGCAATATGGGGCCGGAGCTTTCTGTCGGCGCAACCATGATACCGCGAACACGGATAAAAGTGTCGCCCGCTTCGGCATGGGCGGCGCCGGTCCCCAGGGCGAATGCCACAACCAGCATGCTTGTTTTAAGGGAGAGAGATTTCATGTCAGTTTCCTTATGCTGACCTTGTTGTCAGTAGAGCCATATTGCCGCGACGCGATTTAAAGTCTTTGACGCAGATCAAGGTCTTGCCCCGTGCATCAATTATGCAGGTGGTATGTGGCCATATTATCCCGAACTGCTCAGCAGACCCGTGCCCCGCTACACGAGCTACCCCACTGCTGCGGAATTTCACGAGGGCGTGGGCGCGGACGAATATGCGACAGCGCTGCGCAACATCGCGCCGGGAACGCCGCTCTCCCTCTATCTGCACATCCCGTTCTGCGAGAAGATCTGCTGGTATTGCGGCTGCAACACCGGGGCGGCATCCAAGGCACAGCGTCTGGCTGCCTATCTCGACGCGCTGGAGGCCGAGCTGGCGTTGGTGGCAAAATATATCGGCGGGCGGGGCTTTGTTCAGCGCATTGCCTTTGGCGGCGGTAGCCCGAACGCGCTTTCGACAGTTGAATTCGTGCGGCTACTGGACCGCATCATTACCGTTTTCGCGGCTGGCCGACCGGAAATTTCGGTCGAGATAGATCCGCGTGGATTTACGTCCGAATGGGCACTGGTCATGGCTGCATCGAACGTCAGCCGCGTGAGCATGGGTGTGCAGACCTTTACCCCGCACGTGCAGGCGGCCATTGGCCGGGTCCAGCCCTTTGCCATGATCGAAACCTGTGTGTCCGCATTAAGGTCACGCGGCATCCGTGCGATCAATTTCGACATGATGTACGGCTTGCCACATCAGTCACTCGAAGATCTGCGCGATAGCCTCCATCAGGCCATCGGACTACGTCCCACCCGGATAGCGCTGTTCGGATATGCGCATCTGCCCACGATGATCCCGCGACAGCGGCGGATCGACACCCACGCCCTGCCCGACGCAGACCTGCGGTTCCAGCAATCCGCTCTGGGTTTTGATATGCTGGTCGCAGCGGGCTATGAGCCGATCGGTTTCGATCATTTTGCCTTGCCCGAAGATCCGCTGGCTATTGCCGCAAAGGCCGGAAAAGTACGCCGGAATTTTCAGGGATTTACCGAGGACAGCAACGAAACGCTGCTGGGCTTCGGCGCGAGTTCGATCAGCATGCTGCCCGGACTACTCGTCCAGAACGAGAAGAATATCGGGGCATATCGAAACAAGGTCAACGCAGGCTTGTTCGCCGCTTCGCGCGGATTTGTCCCCGATGCCGAAGATATGGAACACAGCCGCTGGATTGAGCGGCTGCTATGCGACGGTCATGTCGAGGTCCCCGCGGACGCACATCCCAAAGGGGCGCTACGCCCGTTTGAGGAGCGCGGCCTCGCCAAATGGTGCGGGGATGAGCTGGTCATCGAAGAAAGCGGACGGCCTTATGCCCGATGCATCGCTGCTGCCTTCGACCGATTTCGCCAATCGGATAATGTGAAGGCAGCGTCGCAGGCGGTTTAACGACCGATGCTGCTGTAGCGGAAGCCTGCGGCCTGGATTTCGTTGCTGCGATAAATATTCCGCAGATCAACCATCGCGTCGCCCTTCATCGCCGAACGCAGCTTGGCAAGGTCAAGTGCGCGATAGGCATCCCATTCGGTGACCAGGGCAATGGCATCCGCACCTTCGGCAGCGGCATAGGCGCTTTCGGTCATGACCACTTCAGGGAGGATTTTCGATGCCTCTTCCATCCCTTCGGGATCATGGGCGTACACCTGCGCGCCCGCATCCAGCAGGGTCTGGACGATTGCGATCGACGGCGCATCGCGCATGTCGTCGGTATTGGGTTTGAAAGTCAGGCCAAGCAGCGCGACTTTCTTGCCCCGCGCATCCCCGCCCAGGGCAGCGATAATCTTGCGACCCATGGCCCGTTTGCGAAGGTCGTTTGCTTGAACGACGGCTTCAACAATACGGACCGGACTATCGTTATCCTGAGCGGTTTTGAGGAGAGCAAGCGTATCCTTCGGGAAGCAGCTGCCGCCATAGCCAGGACCTGCGTGCAGGAATTTCGACCCGATACGATTATCGAGTCCGATTCCGCGCGATACGTCCCGAACATTGGCGCCAAGCTTTTCACAAAGGTCGGCCATTTCGTTGATAAAGGTAATTTTCGTCGCCAGAAATGCGTTGGCGGCATATTTGATAAGCTCCGATGAACGGCGGCTTGTGAAGAGGATCGGCGATTCATTGAGGAACAGCGGGCGGTAAATGGCACGCATGGTTTCGCGGGCCCATTCAACATCGGTTCCGACTACGATACGGTCAGGACGTTTGAAGTCACCAATAGCGGCGCCTTCGCGTAAGAATTCCGGGTTGGAAACAACGGCAAATTCCAGGGTCGGATTTGCTTCACGGATAATCCGTTCGACTTCGTCGCCGGTACCGACGGGCACGGTCGATTTGGTCACAACAACCGTTTTGGGGTCTATCGCGCTCGCCAGTTCTTCGGCGGCGGCATATACGTAGCTGAGATCGGCATGGCCATCGCCGCGACGCGAAGGTGTTCCCACCGCGATAAATACGGCGTCACAACCCTTTAGCGAGGATTTGAGATCGGTCGAAAAGGAGAGGCGCTTTGCATCGACATTCGTCTTCACCAAAGTGTCGAGACCCGGTTCGAAAATCGGCATAATATTGGCATTGAGCTGATCGATTTTGCGTGCGTCCTTGTCGACGCAGACAACGTCATGGCCAAAGTCGGCGAAGCAAGCGCCCGACACAAGCCCGACATAACCTGATCCTATCATCGCGATTTTCATACATATTTCCTGGGAATAGCGTTTAGTTCGCCGCTTCATTATTTGGCGGGGACATAAACGGCAAGCCACTAAAAGGGATAATGCAACGGTCACCAAAAGGGTATTTTGCACACCAATGGGCTTGCTTCATGGTTAAAAAAAGGCCCCGAACGCGGTAGAGCGTCCGGGGCCTTTTGTTTGTCTGTCCGGTAGGTTCAGGACAATATCATATCCTGGCCCAAACCGGTCTTATGGTTTTAGCGAACGCCGATGACGTCCGGGTTGCCGTCACGATCGCCGATCACCGTACCGCCATTGCGGATGGGACCAACGAGCAGAAGCCCTGCCAGGTGCGGTGTCGCCATGGACGTGCCGCTGATGGTGTTATAACCTCCTGCGAGCCAGGTAGACCGGATGCCAACACCGGGTTCGGCATAATCGACCGGCGGGTTGCCGAAGTTCGAGAATGATGCAAACACATCGCCGGTACCAAAAGCAGATACCGTATAGATATTCGGCCCGTTGGCCCGTCCGGGTGAGCTGCTCGTAGCGTTGGTGGCCTCGTTACCGGCAGCCAGTGCGAAGCGGATACCCTTTGCCGCTGCTGCGACAACGGCATCGTCAAGTGCCTGACTGATACCGCCCCCGAGGCTCATATTCGCAACGTCGCCCGGTGCACCATTTTGCGATACATAATCCACGCCAGCGATGACGCCGGAAGTTGAACCGCTGCCCTTTTTGTTAAGCACGCGTACGGCAACAACCTTTGCGCCCGGCGCAACGCCGACCACACCGATATTGTTATTGATGGCAGCAATCGTACCAGCAACATGCGTGCCGTGACCATTTTGGTCGTCAGCGGTCAGACCGGTGATGAAGCTGCGGCTGCGCGGCACATCGACGTTCAGATCCGGATGGTTCAGCTGGATGCCAGAATCAATGACCCAGGCCGTAGCAAAGGTGCCGTTAATTCCACCGCCAACGCGTGTAATGCCCCAAGGTGTCTGCTGCACGCCCGATGGTGGAGGCGGCGGCGGCGGAGGAGGAGGGGTTGGTCCGGGAGGAGGAGGTGGTGGTGGTGGCTTCACGCCATCCTGGCCCTTGCTCGCGTTCACTTCACCCAAAGCGTAAACGACTGTGCCGCTTGCATCGAGTGGAGTCACTGAGACCACACGGTCCTGTTCACAAAAGGCAATATCGCTGTTGCGCGTTTTCAAGCCATCGACGCCCGTCTTGGTCATCTTGGCAGCAAACCCACGAACTGCGTCGCGATACACATGCTTCAACTGGCCACCGCCATCACGCACGGCGCGGTCGGCCTTTACGCCGACATCAGCTTTCGCAACGACATTCTTTTTGAATACGCAGATATAGCTATCTGCAATCGGATCACCGTTCCGTTCGGCAGAAGCCGGACTGATTGCGATAACGGAACAGGCGGCGATAGCCGTTCCGAGATACAAACTCTTCATTACTGAAACCTCCCAGTTTGGATTTGCCGCCCGAGCGACGCGCGGCGAATCTTACAGTATTTCGTCAAACCTAATGCAACACAAATTAAGGTCAGAACGCTTGACGCCCCATAATTGAACACATTTTAGCAACACTCAACGATAATATTGCATTAACCAAAAGTTGTTGCAGCAAGATGTACGTTCAGAAGAAGTCTGCTTATCAACACGCGCCACACGAACACCAAAAAAATCAAGAAAAAAGAATCATTTCGCTTCAGCATTTGAACGGCCAGTTAATTGTTAACCCTGACATGGCAAAAACATTGCTCAAAGGGGGTAGTCCAATAAAGACGCGCTATCTCCCCAATATCAATCGCACCTGATAATAGAGGCACGCTATATGATCGGTGCGAAGTGTTCGGTCGGGAAATGGCAATATCCTCGACATGCGGCACACAAAAAGTTGAAAAAGAAGGTAATCTGATGTCCAATGCTATCATAAGCTCAAACCATTCCGGACAGGTCGGTTTTGCGCAGGGTCGCCCCATGACAGCCGGTCCACAAAACTTCTCGACTATGGAAAGTTCAGGCATTGGTGAATTTACCAATGTCCTGTTGCGTCATAAGCGGCTTGTACTCAGCATCATCATCGTCGTTACCTTGAGCGCATTTGTCTGGCAGATCACACGACCCACACTCTACAGTTCAACAGTGTCGATGCAGGTCGAACTGATCGATGCCGTCGGTGTGAACCAGGCCGACATCATGGCAAAGAACAACCAGCGTATTGCCAACGAAGTGAAGTTACACCGTTCACGCGCCGCTGCCGAGAAAGTGGTACGTGACCTCGAGCTGTATGATCGCGCTGACTTCAAGAAAGATATGGGCAAAACGCCGGTAGGCGGAAAGAAGCAGAAAATCCGTAAGGCCGCGACCCGTTTGCTCGAAATGTCCGAAATCACCATGCAGGAAGGTTCGGACCTTGTCGAAATTACGGTAGAATCGCGCTCGGCCGAAATGGCAACACTGATTGCAAACCAATATCCCATTTCCGTCCAATCTATCCGTACCAAAAAAGCTGAAGAGCGGAGTAAGGAACTGCTCGCCTCGCTGACCAAAAAGCAGGAAGAGACGGCCAAAATGGCTGAAGAAACGGCAAAGGCCGTTTCTGATTTCCGCATTGCCAATGGCATGCTGGCCGGTGCAGCGGGCACGGAAGATCTGAGCCAGATTAACCGGATTCAAAGCGAAGCCATATCTGCTGCCGCCATGAGTGCCGGCTCCTCCTCGCGTAGCGCGGGCGTCGCTGCTGCTGCAGGGATCCGGAGCATTGCAGGGGCCAGCAATGCTGCGACGCAGGCGCTGGAACGTCAGGAAGCAGATCTGACAACCCAACTTGCAAGCAAATCCGAAACCTATGGCAACAGCCACCCCGAAATCATTGCCTTAACGGCAACCTTGTCGCGTGTTCGTCAGGATCTTTCGCGTGAACGTAGCCGTGCAGCATCCGATGCAGCCGCCGTTGCCAGCGCCGAAGGTGCGCGGATGGCGCAAATGGCACGCAGCGACGCTTCGGGTGACGCTGCGCGTGCGGGCCAGTTGCGCGCACAGCTCAATGCCCTGACCGGAAAGGCCTACAGCAATATCCGCAATGTGGTGGAGCTCGAAACATTATCGCGCCAGGCCGAACAGGCGGTGAAGGCATATAACCAGATCACCGAGCGCGTTTCGGAAATCCGTGCCAAGAACCCGTTGGAAGGCGTCAACACCACGGTAGTGTCGCCTGCATCGGTCAATGAAAAGCCGGTATCGCCGCAGCCGTTCAAGATTACGACAATGGCGCTCTTGGCATCGGCCGTGATGGCCTTCCTGGTCGCCTTTGCCATCGACTTGTTTGACAACAAGCTTCGCAACTCGGCGCAAATCCGCAAATTCTTCGGCCTGCCGACGTTCGGCATGCTGCCCTTTATCGAAGCCGATTTTGGTAGCAAAATCGAAGAAAGCCCTGTGTTGCAAGACCCGCAATCGCTTTTTTCGGAAGTTGCGCGCGCCGCTTATTTCGATGTCAATGCATTGGGTACGCCAAATCAGTGCCAGACCGTGCTGATTACATCACCATTACCGGGTGACGGAAAGTCGGTGGTATCGGTTACGCTTGCCGCCGCAGCCATGGCCGTTGGAAAGCGCGTCGCGGTAATCGATCTCGATCTGCGCAAGACGGGTCTTATCCAGCAGATGAAGCGCGCCGGCACACCGGACCTGATCGAGATTTTGAAGGGTCATGTCGACTTTTCAAAGATCGCCCCGCCGCTGCTTCCAAATGACAGCGACGCGGACCAGATCGACACTGAAACAGAGATCGATACAAGCCGCATCGCCCTGATCAGTGCGACCAAGCCGATTGCGGAACCTGCGCGTTTGTTGGGTTCGCGCGCCTTGCAGGTGTTGCTGTCTGACCTCAGGACAAAGTTCGATTTCATCGTCATCAACGCACCTGCGACATTGGCCGTTAAAGATGCGCGGACGATGTGCAGCTTTGCCGACCATACTGTTGTGGTTGCACGTTGGGGCAAAACAACGATCGAACAGATGAACGCTACCATGGAAATGCTGGGCATCAACCGTGTAGCAGGTGTAATCTTCGACCAGGTCAACTATGAAGAGCACGCACGTGGCCGCTATGGCGATGCCATCCAATATTATTGGGAATCGGCCAGCTATTACAGCGACATTGGCCGGGCCAAATCCAAGATGCCCGCCTGGTTCAATCGGTTGTTTGGCAAGAAATCCTACGTGAACTGAGCATGGGGCCGGTGAAAGACCGGTCCCTCTGCCCGTTTCGAACAATAGTATAAGGTTTGGTCCGTGCGCATAGCTGTCATCAGCGACATCCATTCGGCTTACGCACCATTTGCAACCGCCCTGTCGGACGCACGCACTGCCGGATTTGACCAGCTCATCCTTCTGGGCGATCTCTTTACCTATGGCCTTGATCCCAGGCCATGTGCGGACCTTGCGGCGGAAGCCATCGCCCGGGATGGTGCGCTTTTGGTCGGCGGGAACCATGACCAGCTCTATATTGATATGGAAAATGGTGAGACCGGCTATTTTGACCGTATGCCCGAATGGATCAAACAGTCGGCCGAATGGACTTGGGCGCAACTGGGAAGCCATTGGCCCGACAACCTGCCGATCGTGCCTGAATGGCACTATGGGCCGCTGTTCATGGCGCATGCCAACCCCTTTGGTTATGGCGACTGGACCTACATGTCGGGCGAGGCCGAAATGGCGCGCGCGGCGCACGTGTGTGCGGAACGTGGATATCGCTATGGTGTCTTCGGGCATCTGCACCGCAGCCGCCATTATGCCGACGCTAACGCCGAAATCCACGTCGTAGGGGCAGTCGGCCAACCCCGCTCTGCTGACGATCGCACCCCGCACTGGGCTATGGTTGAACTGGACAACGAAAAATTGACACTTGTTCGGTACAATATAGCCTGCGACGCTGCGGCGCATTGCCGCGAGATCAGGCAGCATCCGGAATTCTCGCCAAGCACTAAAGATAAGTTATGTGGATTTTTTGAATGATGAAGATTGTAGTTACGGGCGCCGGCGCGGTTCTGGGCCAAGGGATTATCAAGTCGCTCAAGTCGGCATCTTTGCCAATCCGGATCATTGCGCTTGACCCCAATGCCCTGTCGGCAGGATTGCACTGGACGGACGAAGCACGCCTGATCCCGATGGCGACTGACCCCGATTATGTATCCCGGATCGAGGCCATTCTGGACGAAGTGCGGCCGGATGCCGTGCTTGTGGGGACCGACGTCGAACTCGCCCTCTTCGCGCAGAAGCGCGCGGAATGGGAAGCGCGCTTCAACACGCATATTCTCGTGAGTCCCGCTAACGTCATCGAAATCGCCGACGACAAATTCCAGACCGCACAGTTCCTTGAGGCAAACGGGCTGTCCAACCCCAGATCGGTGCGTGCCGAAGACAGCGCCGCCTTGGAACAGCTGATCGAAAGCATCGGCTTTCCCCTGATCGTCAAACCCCGCCGCGGCGCGCGTGCGGTCGGTGTGTCCAAGGTGCACAACCGGACAGAACTCGACGAAGCGCTGCGCGGGCGGAGCGATCTGGTGGTCCAGCAAATGGCGGGCGAGGATGACCAGGAATATACCGCAGGCGTGCTGTTCTTCGACAATGAAGTGCAGGCATCCATCGTGCTGCGCCGGGATCTGAGAGACGGAAACACCTACCGCGCCTATTCGGGCGAGTTCCCCGAATATGAGAAATATGTCCATGATCTGGCCCACGCGCTCAAGCCCTATGGCCCGACCAATTTCCAGTTTCGCGTGGATCAGCACGGCGTCCCGCGCCTTTTTGAAATCAATGCCCGTTTTTCAGGGACGACGCCGATGCGGGCATTGTTCGGCTTTAACGAGGTTGAATTATGCTTGCGTAAACTGATCCTGGGCGAGGACATCGCCCCGCCGACAATCCGGCACGGGACGGTGATCCGGTTCCTCGAAGAACAGTTTCTCGACCATAGCCAGATCGCCGCAGTGGGGCGTCCGTGACCAGACAACGGATTGCGGTTACCGGTGCAAGCGGGGCAATTGGCAGCCGCCTTGCCGCGCTTTTGCAGAGCCGCGGCTTTTCAGTCGTGGCGCTGCAGCGGGATACCGCCTTTTCCCATGGCGAAGGTATCGAGATCCGCCCGTTCTCTCTCTCCGATACCTCCGACACGATTGCCGAACATCTGCACGATGTAGATCAACTCGTGCATCTGGCTGCGATTATTCCGGGCAAAGTGCCGGGCAGCGAGGGCGATGCCGCACTCTGGAACGTCAATGTCCTTGGCACACAAAGGCTCGTCGAGGCGATGGCAATGGCCAAGGTCAAGCGCCTGGTACTGACCGGTACCGCCAATGTTTACCGCGCGGATCAGGCCGAAGCATCGGAAGAATCCCCCTTTGGCCCGCAATCGCGGGTGCTGTATCTGGCATCCAAAGCGGCGCAGGAATGGCTCGCCGCCAGCATGTGCAACGAACATGATATAGACCACGCCATTTTGCGCATATCGTCGGTCATCGGCGACGGCCGCAGCATCATTGACAAGCTGGCAGGCGACTTGGCCAAAGGCATCCCCGTTCAGATCCAGGACGGCGCCGCCTTTGGTGCCGACTTCATAGACTGCGATGACGTATGCGCCGGCTTACTGCTTGCCGTCGAAACAGAATTGAGCGGCGTGTACAACCTGTCGTCCGGCCAGCGCACCGAATTGATCGACATCCTGATTAAACTGGCTGAAATTTTGGGCCGACCTTCAGACGCAATCCAGATGGTGCACGCCAACCGTGCTCCCGATACAGGGTTCCCAGCCATTAACAGCGATCGGCTGCAAAGTTTCGGCTTTAAACCAAAACCGTTGCAGGCGATACTCCAGCGTATCGCCGCTTCGGCTGCCGGAGGAACGAAGGCGGCATGAACACCATTACCAGCATCCTGCGCCGTCTATTGGCGGCGGTAGCCCTGGTGGCTTTGCTGCCGGTCAACCTGATTATCGCCGCATTGTTGCGCGTGTTGCAGGGCAAGAATGTGCTGTTCCGGCAAACACGATCCGGTTTGGGTTGCAAGCCGTTCACGCTGGTGAAGTTTCGCACAATGCGCGATTTGCGCGACGCCGATGGTCAACTGCTGCCCGATGAAGACCGGGTTACGGGTATCGGAACATTTCTGCGTAAAACACGGCTTGATGAGCTTCCCAGCCTTTGGAACGTCGTCAACGGGGATATCGCGATTGTCGGTCCCCGCCCGCTCCTGCCGGAGACGATCGCCGGTCTGGGCGAACGTGGCGTGAAACGGGGTTCGGTCCCTCCCGGGTTGACCGGATGGGCGCAGGTCAATGGCAACACCTTGCTAACCCTTGATGAGAAAATCTCTCTCGATCTCTGGTATATCGATAACGGAGATTGGCGGACGGACCTGTCAATCGTGATATCCACCCTTGGCGTTATGGCCACAGGTGAAAAACGCAGACGTCTGCAAAGCTGACATAGAAAAGCCGGAATATCCTTTCGGATATCCCGGCTTAATTCCTAGCTGGTCACCGGCCTAAAAAACCGGCGCTTTGACGGATTATTCTGCAGCGACCTGGACGTCGTCGTAGTTCATTTCGTCATCAAATTCCTTGACGTCTTCGGCCACAACCTGAACGCCATTGTTGAAAGCCCAAATCGCGGCCTGCGTCCGATTGCTGACCCGCAACTTACGCAGGATTGCTTTGACATAGACCTTCACGGTCGCTTCGCTGATTTCGAGACGACGGGCGATCACTTTATTGGCATGTCCAACAAGCAGATAGCGCAGAGTGGTAATCTCGCGTTCCGACAGGATGCGGGTGACATCAGGGTTACGCGCGAATTGCGGAACCTGGGCCTTCTCTTCCATGCTGGAAAGATGCTGCGCGAGCTGGCTCGGCATTACCTTTTCGCCCATCGCAACCAGACGAAGCGACTTCATAAGCGCTTCAAGGCTGATTTCCTTTACGATGTAACCATCGACGCCATATTTGAACGCATCAACAACTTCTTCCAGATCGAACTGGTCCGAAAGCACGACCTTGCGCGACTTCGGGAAGCTGGTGTTCAGCGCTTCCAACTCACTTTCAAGGTGGTCGGTTGTGCTATTGTCCAGAATGAACAGATTGGGCGATTCATCTTCGGCGTTCGCGAGCAGGAACGAAGTCCCGCTTTCAACGGAAGCCTGTACCGAAAAATTTTCTTCGGCTAGAATGCGGCGGAGGCCTTCACGAGCAAGAGAATTCTTGCCTACGACTACGGCGGATAAAATTGCATCGGTCATCAAACGTACCTTGTCCAGAAGATTTCACGTTTGCGACCCACGTAAACTTTACTTTTTGGTAAGTTTCTTAAAGTTATATAACTTCAGCAGAACTGTCGACCCCCAAAGGGCCATTTTTCGCCCAAATTTGCATTTTTTTGCATGTGCGAGATAACCATTTAAGTATCTGAATTTTAAAAGAATATTTCAATTCTTTGTATGAATTCGTCAGTGTCGTACCAGAGTGGGACACCTATCTATCCAAAGGTAAATAGCCGTAAAAGACGAAAGTCTAGCCATTTTGGATAAGTGATTCGTTTTGGTGATTCGCACGTTAACCATCTTTCTCGTTCCACTTTTTGGCGTCCAATGCAATCGATAGTAACAGATAGAGTTCGCGGCCTGGCCTTAATTGATCCCGGCGACATCCAAAAGTGACCGAAATTCAACCTGTCATTAGCGAAATTGTGGTGGAGATGCTGCAACGCTTATCGTCGGCAGCTTCATTAAATCGCCTGGCTTTGAATCCTTAAAGTAATTCAGAGCTGCTTCAGACGCTAAACCTCTGAAGAAATTCAATAAATTGAACAAAACAAGAAGAGTCCGCATACTAACCCATTGAATTCTAATTCTAAAATACAAATACGGTCGACATTCGTCGATTATCTCAAAATTTTATCTGCCTAAATTCATCTGGATAGCGTCGTTAGCCATTAATCATTGCGTTACTATCTTTACTAACATAGTGTTACTATTTTAAAGGCACCTTCAAATTCTTCCAGTCTCGCCCCCCTTTTTGCCCGGCGGACGGAGGATCGAGTTTTGGAGCTTTTAAAAATGTCACGTCGCACTTCCCGCCGCTCGGTCGGCGTTCAGCACGCATTGATCTCGCAAGAGACTCTGTCTCCACGTCCGGTACGTGGCCCCGGCCGTGCCGAGAAACTGTTCACGCTTCTGATCACGATCGTGGCCATTTTGTGCACACAGATCCCCTCAGACGCGTTCGGGCAGACATATAACCCTGCCAAACTTCCCTCAGGGGCCCAGCGCGCCTTCCCCAGCGCAGAAGGTTTTGGCGCGACTTCGGTCGGAGGTCGCGGCGGACGGGTCATCCCGGTAACGACACTGGCTGATTCAGGCGCGGGATCATTACGCGATTGTATGATGGCGAGCGGGCCGCGCATTTGTGTGTTCCGCGTCGCGGGTACGATTGAACTGCTGCGGCAGATCAAACCGACATCGGGCAATTTGACGATTGCCGGTCAGACCGCGCCCGGTGGAGGCATTGCCATCAAGAACCATCCGTCCAACCTGACAGGATCACCCTTTTACTTTACCAAGCCCCACAATATTGTCCGTCATATCCGGATCCGGCCAGGCCCGACAAGCGGCACCAAGCAGGACACCACCGACGCAATTACTATCGATGCTGGCGCAGCGCATACGATCATCGACCATGTATCCCTGTCCTGGGCGACGGACGAGCCGTTCAACACAACGAAGACCGCATCCAATGTGACGATACAATGGTCTCTGGTCTATGAAGGGCTGAGCAAATCGACCCATATTTCGGGTGAACATGCAAAAGCCATGTTTCTGGAGGGCGATAACATCACCGCGCACCACGTCTTCATGGCGCATGCCACGGACCGTATGCCCAATGCCGGTGTCGGCAGCCGCGTCGACTTCGTAAACCTCATCTCGTACAATATGCGCGAGAAGGCCCATCAGTATTTTTCGATGAAGCAAAAGCAAAGCGCAACCGCGAGCGGTTTGACGCGCACGGCCAATATCGTGGGCAACTGGGTTTCGATGGGGCCAAATTCGGTTCGTGGCACCGCGATTTATGGTGGAAATTATGATGAGCAGTTTTCGACTAATCCCGGCTTCGCCCAATTTTACCTGTACCAGAATATCGACGGACGCCGGCGCAATGGGACACTTTCGGAAAAGCTGTTCTTTGACCCTGCCGATTGGAAATATGTCCTGACGCAACCCATAGGCACGTTAAGCGTGCAGCTATTCAGCCCGGCCGAGCAGGCTGTTCGCGACATCACGGCATTTGCAGGTGCCTTTCCCCGCGATGCTGCGGACAAAAGGGTGGTGCAGGCATTTCTAACCTGTGGTGGCTCGATCATAGACAGCCCATCGCAGGTGGGCGGATGGCCAATACTGGCAGGCGGCACACCCTATATCGACGGCGATGCAGACGGCATGGACGACAATTGGGAGAAAAGCCGGAACATCAGCAATGCCAACGCAGACGCGGATGGCGACGGTTATACCAATTTGGAAGAATTCCTGAACGAGCTGGCCGGTGACCAGGACAGTGCCGGAAATTTCATAAACCGCGTTGGCGTGGGCAACGGCACCCTGCCGCCCGTCAATTGCAACATAATCCCCTAGATCCGGGCCCCTAATACTGGATCAGAGGATAGGGCGCGTGGTTTACCGGTTACCCGGTATCTGCGCGCCCAATTTTCTGTATTAAAGGGTAAAGGGACCAGTGGCCCCGAATTCAGACGGTAATCCCGCAGTTCACGGCAGGTACCGGACCGGTTCCTGCGCCAACGCGATTGATAAGATTGCCTGCGGAATCCTGGTCACCCGCCAACTCGTTCAGGAATTCTTCCAAATTGGTATAGCCATCACCATCTGCATCCGCAGTGCCGCTGCTAATCCCTCTGGATGCCTCCCAGACATCGTCCATGCCGTCGCCGTCCGCATCCGCATAAGGTGTTCCGGTAGCCAAAGCAGGCCAGCCACCCACCTGACTGGGATCATCAATGATCGAACCGCGGCAATTGAGGAAATCAAGCAATACGCGCTGATCTGAAACATCGCGGGGGAAGGCACCTGCGAAAGAGGTGACGTCACGCACACTTTGTGCGGCGGAGGAGAAGAGTTCGACCGACAATAGCCCGATGGGGCTGCTCTGGATATAACGCCAGTCGGCCGGATCGAAGAAGAGACGATCATCCAGGCTCGTCGACAGGCGACGCCCGTCAATATTACCGGAGAGGTAAAACTCTGCAAATCCCGGATTGGTCGAATATTGTTCGTCGTAGTTTCCGCCGTAAATCGATGCACCACGCATCGAATTGGGGCCCATAGACACCCAGTTACCCACAATATTTGCCTGACGGGTCAAACCGCTGGTGGCGCTGCCCTGCTTTTGCAGCATCGAGAAATATTGGTGCGCCTTTTCCTTCATATTGTAGCTTACAATATTCACGAAATCGACGCGGCTGCCGACGCCGGCATTGGGCATACGGTCAGTCGCATGCGCGACCAGCACATGATGCACCGTAATATTGCTGCCCTCGACAAACATACCCTTGGCATGTTCGCCCTGAATATGGGTCGATCTGCTCAGACCTTCGTAAACGAGCGACCATTGCACGGTGATATTGGCCGATGCCTTGGTCGAGTTGAAGGGTTCATCGGTGGCCCACGACAGAGAGACATGGTCGATGATGGTGTAATCCGCACCGGCATCAACCGTGATACTGTCTGTTGTATCCTGCTTTGTCCCGCTGGTTGCACCCGGTCGGATCCGGATGTGGCGGATAATATTATTTGGCTGCGACAGATAAATGGGCGATCCGGTCAGGTTGGACGGATCATTGCGGATTGCGATCCCGCCACCCGGCGCGGTCTGACCGGCAACAGTCAGATTGCCCGATGTAGGCTTGATCTGTGAATTGAGAACAATGGTGCCCGATACGCGGAACACGCATGTGCGTGCACCGGTCGCCATCATGCATTCGCGTAGCGAACCAGCGCCGGAATCGGCAAGCGTGGTCACGGGTATCACACGTCCGCCACGGCCACCTGTTGCAGCAGCGCCAAAGCCTTGCGCGGTCGGAAATGCACGTTGCCGTCCGTCCGGTAATTTGGACGGGCTATAGACACCTGCCGTCGTTGGAGGCGGCGGCGGAGGAGGTGGTGGTGGCGGTGCAGGCGGCGGCGGAGGGGTCGGCGTCGGCGGCGGCGGGGGAGGAGGAGGTGGCGGTGGCGGTGGCGCCGGTGGCGGAGCCGGCGTCGGCGGAGGTGACGGCGGCGGAGTTGTTGTGGGCGGCGGCGACGGAGGCGGCACCTCTGCTGGTGGCGGAGAAGGCGTGGGCGGAACGACAACTACAGGAGGCGGAGGCGTCGAGCTGGACGGCGGTGCACTACCGCTACCGCCACCGGCACCACCGCCGCCGCAACCCGACAGGGCGAGTGCGAAGACAAGTGTAGAAGAACCGACGACGATGCGTCCGCGACGTTGCATTGGTTTGCGACCTCTGGCCATATAGATGAAACCCGTGCCTTTTGTTTCTATGTAAGCATCGAGTATGCGAAGTTACCTAATTAGACGTAGGCGATTATGGTTAACAAAATGTGAAAGAAAGGGCGCGTCGGTCACACGTTGCTTATTGTCGGCCAGTTGAAAATGCCCCTGAATGGCAGATTAACGCCGTTTTTTTAGGGTTAAATTGGTCCGGACAACAAAATCAGTATCATTCCGCTACTTAACCCGAAAAGCCTGATTTTGGTTATATATCGAGGTCGCGAGTCATGACGATCGAACTGATGCCCCTTTTGCCATCCTGACGTTCCAACTGGACGACGATATCGACGACAAAGCGGGCATATTCGATCACATCCTGACGGCTCAGCCCGATGCCCGATTGCATCACCATCAGCGCCAGTTGCTCGATCGCCCCGCGCGGTGAGTTGGCATGGATGGTGGAAAAACTACCCGGGTGACCGGTGTTGATTGCCCGCAGGAAACTTACCGATTCAGTGCCGCGCAATTCGCCCAATACGATGCGGTCCGGCCGCAGCCGCAATGCGGCCTGCAACAGGTCGTTCGTGTTGATGCGGGCTACGCCCATATCGCCCTTCATGGCGACCAGGCCAACCGAGTTGGGATGCGACAGTCTTATTTCGGGCGTGTCTTCGACCAGCACTATGCGCTCGGACATCGGCACTTCGGCGAGAAGCGCGTTGAGGAAACTGGTTTTACCTGTTGATGTACCGCCACTGATCAGGATGGTCTTACGGGCATGTATGGCCTGCTGCAGGAAAGCGATCGGATCGCTTTTGGCCAACATCACAGCGGGTTCGGCGGCGGGCGCGAGCTGCGTGGAGAAAGACGACAATGGCATCGCCTTGATCTTGTGGCGGCGGATGGCAATGACCCAGTCACCGCGGGTCGCCGATGGTGCAATGACCTGCACGCGCGCCCCGTCCTCGAGCACGGCGGACAGCAACGGGTTTTCACGGTTCACGCCCTGGTTGTTCACGCGGGCAATCTGTGTGGCCAATCGTTCGATCAGCCGGGCGTCCACCTGTGGAACCTGTGCACATTCCATCTTGCCGGGCCCTGCCCGCTCGACCCAGATTTCACCGGGCCGGTTTATCAGCAGTTCGGTGACATCGTCCTGGTTCAGCCAGGGTTGAAGAGGCGCAAAATAGGCCTCCAGATAGGACTGCGCGACCTTTTCGCCGCCGTCGACAGGGGGGACTGCCCGAACGCTCAAAGATTTGCACCCAGGGCATCGGTAAAGTCGAGATCGCGCGCTACAAAGATCTTCACAGCCTGCCCCTGCACCACACGGATCGTGGGTGGTATGTTGGCACTACTCTGCGCAGCAACAGACGCCGCACTGGTGCCTGATGCGATAACAACGCCGTCATTCGACCGGGAACCAAGCGCTCCTACAACAGATAATAGGATGGCCGCCCCAAAACGCTGGAAGAAATGGCTGTTTACTTTGCCGGGCAGCCCGGTTTGACCGGAGCCGTCTGTGCCGGGCGAACCGAGGTCGATCGAAATGCCATCCGGACGTATCGCACGCGTCCAGATAACATAGGCGCGCTTCTGTCCTGCGGCGACGCCGCTCTTATACTGTCCAATCAGGCGTGAACCGCGGGGCAGCAAAACGGTCTTGTTGTCAAAGCTACGCACGTCCTGACTGACAAATGCGCGCGTATATCCCGGAAGGTCTGAGTTGATTGCTGTTTCGAGAACCGCTGGGATGAGCGTGCCCGCAACAATTGTTGCACCCGGGTTTGCCATCGGTGTAGCGCTGCTGCTTCCACCTTCGCCCGCACGCATCCCGAACAACTCATCATTGTTAAGGCCAATTGGTGTCGTTGGCACTTCACCGGCCGAAGCCTGACGGTTGGCGTTACGGCGTTGCAAACGGTCCGCATAATCATCCAATATCAGCGCAGGTGAACGCGGATCCGTCGTCCGGGGTTCGAAATTTGTTGTAGGCGGCGGCAGAACTGTTGCCATCGGCGGAGGAGTGACAGGGGGGACGCCCTGGCCGCTTGGAACTGTACTTGGCTGCACACCCATGACCGAATTGCCTAAGGGGTCAACCAGCGTCACTGCATTTTGTGGAACGGGCGGAGGTTGCAGATCGGCAATTGCCGGCATCTCTTCGGCTTGCTTGGGTTGCGGGCTCGCGGATTGCCGCGCCTCCGACATCAAATAGAGGGTTAGCGCGCCCAATGCGACCGCGCCGAACATGCCGCCCCAAATGGCGAAACCGTCTTTACCACGCTTTTGGTTCGCAACCACCGGGAAACGGTTCGTCGAAGCCTCTTCGAGGCTTTCATCATCAAGCGTGGTTCTGGGATCACGCTCATCATGGATGCCTTTCGTGATCGTTTTCAATTCCCGTTCTCCAGTTTAGGCTGAACAGGATCGGGTAACGTTATCCTGTCCAATCGCGCTTTCGCTTTGCCCAAACGCAGCATCAAGGCGCTCGGTACGAAATCAATAACAAAATAATCATTTTGCGCGAGTTGATTTACAAGACTCTCGGTACCGTCAGCACCAATTGAATAAATAGCGGGCGGGGAAACGGTTTTGGGCCAGCGCAAATAGGTAAGTGTCCCGTCATCGAAAATTTCACTGGGCCAAAGACTTTGCTTGCCACTCTTCGCCCAACTCAGATTGATCTTTGGCGACGGATCTGCGGTTGTCTCACTAAGCGCTTCGGGCGGGATGCCGGTCAAATCGGGAACTTCCGAAGCCATAGGTTCAGGGGGATATATGAACCGCATCGTATAAATGGGCACTGCCTTAGGGTTGGTCGAATTGAGTTCGAACAAATAGGTTCGGCGGTCAGTGACCACGGTCAGATTGGTAATTTTCTTCGTCGTGATTGGTTTAATGAAGAGAATGTTCGCACGCTTGTTCGGTGTAATCTGCCAATTCGACCCATCGCCAACGGCGATGTTTTCGATCCGCTCTTCTTCGCCAAATAATATAGCCGTTTGAATGCCCATTACGCCCGCAATGGGATAGACGGTCTCGGGCGAATATGGGCGCTCCACCACGCGGCTGTCGGCGGTTTGCATCGCAAAAGACGGCTGAATACCGCCGGCGGCCAATCCCAGCAGCGCGAGAAGAAAGACAGGGCGTCGCAACTTGCTCATACCGTACTTTCCCGCTTTAAACGCACAGCGCCGATTGTGGCGGGTCTAAATTTGCGACCCAGTGCTTGTGTAACATCGTTCGTTTCCCGTTTTCCGGCCCCTACACTGCCCACCATGTCGCCGGTATTAACAGCAAAATTCCGCGCAAAGCCTGCGCGTTCGGATGTATCTGCGGCTGGCGAAGGCATTGAAGACTGGTCCACAGCGCGCAAAATGGATTGCGTGCGTTGATCGGGCCCAGCCTCAACCGACGACGCAGGTGTGGATGCCGCCATCGAAGATGCCGCAACGGCGGCGGCCGTGCTCGCTGCATTGGTATTGTCGGATGTTGTCGTACCCGATTCCGGCTCGGCCCAGGGCAGCCGCCATCCCGACACAAGCGTCGTCGACAATTTGATAGCCATCAGCATCAGCGCAACGTGTACCGACGCGGCAAGAAATATATTCACGGCAATTCGCATATCGATTTCACCATTGAGTTTCGCCAGCTCAACAACCAAGGGCCGAATCAGCGTCAACGTCCCCCCTCCAAGCAGAACAGCGAACAGAGGTGTTACCGCAAGCATGACGACCGCCTTCATCCAGCCGACAAACAATCCCCGCGTGCCCGAAAACAAAGCCAATATGATGAATATAGGCCCCAATGCCAGCATGAGAGCAAGCGCCATACGGGCGACTATGAGCACACCGACGGTGCCCAGCAAAAGCATCAAGGCGCCTAGCCAGAGCAGGTCGCCTTCTGCCGACATAACGCCGGCCGCGCCTTCAGGTCCCGCGCCTGTCGTACGCGATTGCAAGGCAACCTGTGCGATTGCCTGAAACATGATGTCCAACTGCCGCGAGAACATGTAGGTCGCGCTGCCTTTGGTGTTCAAAAGTATCTTCGCCAGCTCTTCCGGTGCGCCCAATGCAATGTTGAGAACGAAGCTTTGGTATCCGATCCAGCTGGTCGCAAATGTCAGGATAAGCCCGAGACCGAGTATACGGGGCGGCAATGCGGAAAGCCGGCCACGACCGCTGAGAAGACGGAACGCAATCAATGCCACATATATGGTCAATATGATTGTCAGCGCCCAACCAAGCGCACCACCCGGGCCGAAAAAGCGGTTGAAGGCATATTCGATGATCCGCTCACTATTGCAGTCGATATACTGCAAACCTGCAGTGATCCCCTGCTCCCGCAGACCGGTTGGCTGGCAAAACTGGCTCATTGGGCAAATTCCGACAAATCGAGCAATATGTTCGGATCACCGGGCCATGGAGTTTTCGTCAGATGCTCGTACCATTTTTCAGGCTTATCCCCGTAACTTTCCCGTAAGCTATCCAGCGCACGCACGCTGGACTCGCGGCCAGACAATATGGTCAGAATGTCAGGCATCTGGCCCAAATCAAGCCGGACCACGACGCTGTGATTGGGCTTCCGAATCAGGAAACACCGGCTGTGGACAGGAAGCGTCCTGACCAGCGACAATTCATGGTCGCTCAACCCGAACCCGCCGCAATAATCCTCCGCCTTCGCCCTGCTGTTGGGCATAAAGATCTGGGTAGCAGTCTGTTCGACGATTGCCGAAGATACCTTGCTGTCCAGAGCATCGCGTGCGCTTTGCGTACCGAAGCCCACAATGGCATTTCGCTTACGCAGCGTTTTGAGCCAATCCCTCAGACGAGCGGCAAATACGGGATCATCCAGAACTTTCCAGCCTTCGTCGATCATGATCATGGCAGGACTTCCATCCAGCCGTTCGTCGACCCGGTGGAATAGATACATCATGACTGCGGTACGAATAGCCGGCTGGTCTAATAGGGCCGTCATATCAAAACCGATGATACGGTTCGTAAGATCAAGCCCGTCCGCATCATTGTCAAACACCCAGCCTCTGTCGCTGCGGTCCAGCCAAGGCCTCAGCCGCGATTGCAAATCGCCCTCTTCCGGGCGTTTTGTCCCGCCAAGCAATTCCCCCAGATGACGCAAGGTGCGCAAATGCTCGCCCTGTTCATAGCTCGCATCAACAGCAGAGGCGATCAGTGTTTCGTCGGCTGGTGACATGCCTCCCTGTTCCGGGGCCAGCAGGCAGGCCAGCCAATCGCGCAAAAATGCACGGTTCACAGGGCTGTCAGGCAAACGAAGCGGATTAAATCCTGTCGGAATTCCGGGACGTAACTCGACATAATTTCCGCCCAGCGAGCGAAGGAAAATCTCCGCACCCCGGTCTTTATCGAACAGGATAGTCCTCGGCTCAAGCTTCTGGGCCTGTGCGGTCAGAAAATTCATTACGACTGTTTTACCAGACCCGGATGGCCCGATAATGCTGAAATGCCCCAGATCGCCCTCATGGAAATTGAAGAAATAGGGTGTCGCGCTGGTCGTTTCGAAAATAGTGATAGCGTCGCCCCAGTGGTTACCCTTGGGTTGCCCCATCGGGAAGCCATGCATCGAAATGAAGCTTGCCGCATTGATTGTGGAGATCATCGACCCACGGGCAATATACATTTCGTTGCCAGGGAATTGTGCCCAAAAGGCAGGTTCCAGGTTCACATCTTCGCGAACACCGATCGAACCGAAATCCGCCAGCGCCGCCACCGCTTTGGCCGCTGCCTTGTCCAGCGACGTAATGTCATCAGCACGCACCGAAAGCGACAGATGGTGCATCCCAAAACCGATCTGTCCCCCGATCAACTGGTCCTTAGCGGCGAGCATTTCGCGCCGTTCGCCGGCCACATCTTCATCGGTCGCCTTCAAACGGCGTAACGAAAGATCGATGCGTTCCTTTGCAACCTGACGGTCAACAGGGGCAAAACTTTCGGTCAAAGCAAATTCGTGGGGCAGGCGAAGGACATCGTCCAATATGCCGACACGCGTTTCACCAGGATAGTCTTTGACCGAAATCATCGCTGCAAATTCGGATCCGCCTGCACCGCGATATTCAATCGTATCCAGACCGAAGCTGACGCGCTTGTAGGGAATATGATTCCCCAAATCGACATCATCGTCCGGTTTCAGAACGGCACGCATTTCGCCATTGTACAGGGCGGCCAGAAACTCGAGCAGTTCCGAGCAGGTTCCGCCATCGCCTTCGTAACAGCCAAGATCGCGAACACCATATTGCTGCAACGCGGCGCTCAAACCGATGACCGCGCTATCCAGGTCACGCAATTCTTCCTGGAATATTGCATCAAAATGGTTTCGGTTGAACCGGCGACGCATTCGTTCGAGAAGGCCCACTTTGCCGCGCGGCGGACGGCGTAATACCGTGAGGAAAAGTTCGTTTGCAAACAAGGTTCGTTTCGCAAGTCGCGCGGACCACTTTTCCTGCAAATGTGCGGAGAACGCGCCGGTATATTGCGACGGCATTTCGGCCGAAACACGGCGGCGAATAACGTGGTGGTAAACTATGAAACGTGAATCAAGCGTGCTTCGCAATATTGTCTCGCGAACTGCCTGTGTGTGGTTGAGATGGTCGGCATCTTCCGTTTCGAACGGCAGGCCATTTAAATGGAGCACACGCATCAAGCTGCCGTCACGCAGCTGCAGCGTCACGTCATCGACATGACGCCGATATGGCAAGCGATCGCCTGCGCGCTGTTCATATTTGCCCCATGCTGCGGGTCCCCGCCAAGCCATCATTTATTCCAATTCACGGTGCGTAACTGTTGCATCCCCAGCGCTTCCAATTTTTTACACGTGGTGTCCGGGAGACTTTGGTGATCCACAAGTCGAAAAAGCGGGGTTCCCGAAGACATGCCAGATATCCGATTACATGGACGATCAGCGCAACCCCCAACGCCCAAAAACTGCGCGTAATGAGGAATGCTTCGGTTGAAATCACGCCGTTGATGACAAAAAAACTATAGGTGACGCCCGCAAACATATGCGGCCGCGTAAGCGATGTAAAAACGGGCGCCTTGCTTAATGCCACTGTTTAACCTGCGCCTGCTGCAGACTGGATTCCCGACACAATTGCGACTGCACCAAACAGAATGAAGCAGCCGAGCACAACGGTCATGCCATAACGCCAGTTCATACGCCCCGTGAGCATCATGAAACCAACGGCGGCAACGGCAACGACAGCAGCTGCCGTTGCCACATTGCCCATCAAAGTCCCCTGCAACCACTGCGCAGCGCGGACAATCGGACCGCTGCCTGCCGGATCCTGTTGGGCAAAGGCTGGTGCGGACAGCATGGCCAATGGCCCGGTTATGGCTATCCGTTTAATCAACTTTCTCATATTTTCATTCCTCCAGTGCGCCACCCCAAGCAACCCGTTGCCGGATGGCTTCGACATAATTCTGTGTTTCAGCGAACGGCGGCACCCCCTGATATTGGGCCACCCGAGCCGGTCCGGCGTTATAGGCTGCCAAGGCCAGCCGGACATCGCCGTTAAATTGCGTCAGCATTGCTTTAAGATAGCGGGCGCCGCCCTCAAGGTTCGCCAACGCATCATTAGGGTTCACCCCGAGATTGGCAGCCGTCCCTGGCATAAGCTGTGTGAGCCCGACAGCCCCCTTTGGCGAACGAGCCGACGGATTCCACCGGCTTTCCTGCCAGATCAACGCCTCGAACAGCAGCGGGTCGATGTCATGCTGCTCCGAAATCGTCGTTACGATAATTTTCCACTGGGGAGGCATGATCTTGCGGGTGACAGACGGAGAGAACGACCGGTGATTCTCGGCAGCGATTCGTGCGCTAAAATTTACCGCTTCCGGCTGCGTTAACGTGGCCACTAACCTAGGAGCACTATCTGTCCCAATTTCATACACTTGTGCTGACAAACTGGTGTGCACGCAGAGCGCGATGCCCGAAAACATCACGAATCTAAAGACATACCGGAGTGCAAGAAAATGAAAAATCATCCTTGGCGGCATAAAACTTTCCACAAAATTGGCAAGCTTCATGGCCGCTAGAATAGCGATCTCTCGGGTGGTAATTAGGGGTAAGCCCTTTGGCCAATTCACATTGAAACATAAGCGGTGCAAGGTCGCTATGTCGGATTCTACAAGGATGAAATCATGTCCCCGCTTTCACGTAATGGTGCCATTACTTTTTTCGGTCTTATGCTTGCAACGACCGTCGCATTTTCCTCCTGTTCGCCTGTCGACGGCCAGACGAAGGGAACCACAGAACCTGCTGCGCGATCAAAGGCATTTCCCGGTGCGGTCGGTTATGGCGCAGCGGCATTGGGCGGATTTAAGGGCAAGATCATTCAGGTAACCACAACCGCCGACAATGTCGCCGGATCACTGCGTGCCTGTGTTGAAGCCGTCGGCCCCCGGACATGCGTGTTCCGCGTTGGCGGCATTTTCCGGTTTGACGGTTTTCCTCCTGTTATCAAAAATCCATATCTCACAATTGCGGGGCAAACGGCACCAGGCGGTGGCGTTACAATTGCCCATGACGGTAGCATCGAATCCCGCACACCACTGCTCATCAAGAACACCAACGATGTGATTGTCCGTCATGTCCGTATCCGCAATGACAGGATCGGCGGGGAAAAGGAATCCGAAGACTCGATAACGATTGAAAACAGCAAATATGTTGTCATCGACCAGGTAAGCGCGAGTTGGGCCCGCGACGAAATCATCAATGGCTATGGAAATAACGACTTTATCACCATCAGCAATTCGATCTTCTCCTACGGAATTCCGAAGCATGACAAATGCGCGCTTTTGGGCAGTGATCCGAAGAATTCGCAAAATTTCAGCTTCATAGGCAATATTTGCGCCCATAATGGCGACCGGAATCCCGACATCAATTTCAAACCGTCTTCCTGCGTCGAAGTAATCAATAACATCTTCTACAATGCAGTGTCCGAATTTGCTGAAGTATGGGAGACCTATGGCGGGACGCCTGTGTCCATCGTCGGCAACAGCTTCAAAGCCGGAATTGATACGACCGACAATGCTGTCGGCGTTATCCGGCAGACGGTCGAAAGTACCGGAAATTCCGCCATCTATCTGCACGACAACCAGTTTTTCGGTTCATTTACCGACATCGACGCTTCTGTAGCAGTTGCACGCCGGAATACGCCACCCTGTCCGTTGACCGTCAAACCAATGGCAGCCGGCATAGCCTACTCGTCGGTGCTGGCAAAGTCAGGTGCCTGGCCACGGGACGCCATTGATGTCGAGGTCGTTAACGATGTGATCAACCGGACTGGCCAGATTGTTTCGTTGCCCGGATCGATACCTGCAATTTTTGCAGGCACTCCCTATCCCGATACTGATCGGGACGGCATGGACGACCGTTGGGAAGTCAAAAATGCCGCTAAAGTAGGTGTGTCGGATCCATGGCTTGACGGCAACCGGGATGGCATCACCAATCTTGATGCTTTCCTCGATTATCTCCACAAACAAATAGTGCGCTGAAATACCGGTACATCACATCCTATGAAGCCCGAATGCGTTACGATTGCCTACCCTATGGCGGGCGACAGCCTTGGCGGTAGCCATCATTCCCTGTTGGGACTGTTAAAGGGTCTTGATCCGGCACTTTATTATCCTGTGATCATTCTGGAAAAACCGGACGGGCGGCTGGCGGAGCATTTTGCAGGGTTTGAACAACGTCCAGACCCGGCACCTCCGCGCGAAAGCTTTGCCGTGGGACGGGAGTTTAGTGTTTCGAAGTTTGCCTCCACCTTCGCAGGCATCGGCCGCCGCGCGGCATTGCTTCGGGATATCGGCAGCACGATCGTCCATAGCAATGACGGACGGACGCACGCTACATGGGCGTTCGCGGCAAAGCGGGCAGGTTGTCGTTTGCTGTGGCACCATCGTGCCGATCCCTATGCAAAAGGTTTGCGCTATCTAGCCCCTCTGGTTGCAGACCAGATCGTTGCCGTCTCCAACTTCTCCTTGTCGGGAATGCGGCCATCGAAGGCCCGGCAAAATGCTCAAGTCGTCTTCAGTCCCTTTGACATTGATGTCAAAGCCGACCGGACCATCATGCGTCAGCGTCTTTTGACGGAACTGGGGGCACACGAAGACACTATCATTTGCGGCTATTTTGGAAGCTTCATTGACCGTAAACGCCCTCTGGAATTTATGGACGCCGTTGCCGAACTGCGGGCTATACAGAACCGGCCTGTCGTCGGAGTCATGTTCGGCGAGACGACCTATCCCGAACTCGAAACTGCCATGCGCGCCCGGATGCAGGAACCTGACGTCGCCGGCGCGGACCATATTATGGGCTATCGGTCACCCGGCGTCGATTGGATTGCGGCCGTGGATCTGCTTTTGGTGACAGCCGTCCACGAACCGCTCGGCCGGACACTGGTCGAGGCGATGCTTGTGGAAACCCCGGTCATTGCGACAGACTCAGGCGGCAATCCGGAGGCCATTTTGGCTGGGCTGGGCACTCTCGTTGAACCAGATAACCCCGCCGCCATGGCACGAGCCGCATTGGACGCCCTGAACAACAAGCCTGCATTAGCCGAAACGACAGCGCGCGCGAAGGAAAGCGCTAAGGCACGCTTTTCCGAAGAGACCCACATTGCAAAAATTACGCAAATCTATCGCGATCTTTCACCCGCCTAGGCGGCCCGAGGTCTACTTCAGAAACGCAGGCGAAACGACAATCCACCCCGCGCCCGCTCAAAATTCTCTTCAGCAATGTTACTGGAGCGATCTGTATAACTGACATAGCCGGCAATCGATATCCGCTTGCTGGCAAGCCATTCCACTTCGACACGCGGGCTGATTGCCTTTTCAAGGTCGCCGGACCCAATGAACTCGGCTCTCAGATAGGAAACCCCGGCGGTTGCGTACAGATTATGTCGGATTTCCTGCTGAACACTGAGCTGCGCTGTCGTATCGGCACGTGCCACGGCGCCTAATCGGAATGTTGCAACGTCGCCTGAAAATACATTCAAGGTGATTGCCGTGCGCTGCTGCGGACGATAAGTCAAAGAGATGTCCGTCGAGACGCCAGTCCGGCTTTTCTGCAACGGCTCTGCCGGATTCAACTTGAACAAACCGATTGAGGCGCGGCCTTCAATGATCCCGCGTTCCTTTGTTGCGATACCCAAGCGGCCGCCGAAGGTTGTTTCATCCTGACTTAATCCGGCGGGCGTAGGCAAACGGAAATCGCGATTCGTCACAAACGCAGTTGCTGTCCCGTAAAACCGGCTGCCGATACTGCGGCCAAGAGTGACCGAGCCAAATTGCGATGTAAAATCACGGCGATCGTTCACCGGTCCGAGAAAGTCATATTTCCGCCAGGCAACGTCAGATGCAATCAACATCACGCCGCCTTCATGGCTAAATTTTCCTTCGGCTTCGAAAATGTTGAGAAGGCGCGGGCCGGTTGTCGTCAGTTGAAGGGCTTCAGGATCACCACGCTCCTCGACGACCCGCCGCCATCCTCCGGAAAGACCGAATTTCTGACCTTGCCTCGGTTGCCATCCGAGTCCCAGCAAAACTTCGCCACCTTCGGAATTTTCAGTGGTCAGTTTGTCATAACGACGAATGCGGGTTTTTGCGGTTGCCGTCAGATCAATGTTGCCAACGCGACCTTTGGCTTCCAAGCCCCCGACAATGATAAATGCTGCATCTGCCTTGGTGCCGGTCGGCGCAGCGTACACATTGTCGTCCGCATAAATGATATATTCAAAATCCGGCATCAGGCGGAAACCGCCAATGTCGAGCCCCTTCGATTCAAATTCCGGTAGTTGATCCGACACCAAGGGCGCAGTTTTGCTGACAGGGTCCGCAAGGGCGGCACCCGATGAGAGTAAACCTGCGACCGTGCAGGTCGCCCAGAAAGAATGACGCAACAACATTAAAACCACTTCTCAACAATACGGATTTGATCGCCAGGCATGACGATAGTGTTTTCCGAAGCGCGGCCGGTGACTTTGCGGCCGTTGATTGTGCGGGTGATCACCATCGACGATGTATCGGCACGATAGGTGTAGCCACCTGCAAGCGATATAATCGAAAACACTGTCAGCCCCTCCCGGAATTCGTACTGGCCGGGCTTACCGACTTCTCCCAGAATGTAAATCGGGCGCAGCGATGCGGCCTGCAAAGTGACGTTGGGCCGGACCAGAATCCGCTTATCAAGCAATGCTTTTTCAATCGCTTTTTCTGCCTCGCGCAATGTGAGACCGGAAATCTTCACTTCCTCTACCAATGGCAGCGCGATGACACCTGTCTGATCGACGGCATATTCCGCGTCAGCACCTTGAAGATCGGGAATCTGGACCTTGATCCGGTCACCGGGCTCCAGACGGAGGACCGATAAATCTCCTGCCGGAATGGCAGCAAGTCCGCTAGTCGACGATGCACATCCCGATACAAGCGATGACCCTGCCAGAACCGCAACGACCAGCAGACTTTTGAGCATCTTCAGCATTTTCGCTTCTCCCATTTTATACATCTATGACAAACACCGGATTCCAGTTGCGCGAACCTTATCATGCAACCTTGGAATGCTCACGTTCCCCATGACTATTTTGAACATCTCGCGGCTTGTCATTTAGCCAACCCGACAGATCCCGTCCAAGCAGTTTACCCAATTGTTCCACATCTTCGGCATAAAAATCGCGCAACCGCAACCGCAATTGCGGCGATAATGGCGGATAAGCGATTTCACGTGCGAATAAGCCACGGGTCGATTCAAATATTGGATGCCCGCGTAAAGGCGCAATGGTGCTTTTCAACGGCGCGAGAATCTTGCGGACGGGCAGTGGAAGGAAACGCTCAGAAGCGTTATTTGCCTTTTTCCGAGCCTGGTTGGCATCAAAAACGGGATCGACACCGATATGGCGCGAGATCGCCTCGACAGTTTCTTTCGGCTGCGCTTTCACATCATCATATAAGAAAGCGTGGATCTGTTCGGAAGGAAAATGATCGAGCCACCGGCGTAAATGCTGAGCGTAAAGCCCATCGTTCAGGAACCGGGGCTGAGGATTATCCAGAGATGTGAGATAGGCTTCGGGTCCTTCTTTCACGGTACCGCGCCGGTAGAGCATTTTGTAATCGGAGTAGGCACGCTCGACAGGATTGCGGAACTGAACCACAAGCCGGGCATGCGGCAGCATCTTTGCGATACGCTGTGCCGCATCCGGATGGGCGAGATAATCGGCCGATTTCTCACCCAGCATCCGTCCGGAACCCACATGCGCTTCGAAATAGGCGCGGTAAAAATCTTCACCGCGCTCAAATTCGCTGCTGAAATAATGCGGTTCGGGGTCCGGCATGTAGAGCGCCGGATTTACCTGCAATTGTTCCAGAGCCCAGGTTGTCGCCGCTTTTACTGCACCAATTATAATGAAAGACGGGTGCCAGTCTGCCTGACCCGGATATGCCTGCGTCATGCGAGGACGACCTTTCTCAGGGCACTCGCAATCACCAGCATATCAACTTCGCTAAAGAGATGGTCAACGGGGAACATGATGGTACTTGCCCCCAATTTATGCGCGTTTTCGAGATTTCCGTCGCGTCGTGGTTCACGGCCCTGAAACGCGATTTCCCGCGACATATCGGGGCAAGACCCGCTTCCGCATTGGATACCCAAGCCGAGCAAACCGGCAATGATATCACTGCGCGACTTGTTGCCCGGCAACTCCTTCTCGTCCACCCGGATATAATATTTGTAGCGGGCCGATTGAATATGGTTCGGAATTTTATCGACGATGACGCCGGGAATATCGGCGATGGCTTCGCTCAGGCATTGCGCGTTTGCGCGCCGTTGCGCCAACCATTTCGGCAGCTTCTTGAGCTGGACGCGGCCAATAGCTGCCTGCATTTCGGTCATACGGAAATTGGTGCCGAAGCTTTGGTGCACATAGCGGAATTCACCTGCGGGAGCGATATTCTGGGGCATTTCCTCGGGCGGAAGTTTGCCATGGTCCTTGATCGCCCACGCCTTCGACCACGCAGCCTTGTCCGCAAAAAGGATCATGCCACCTTCGCCGCCTGTCGACATGATTTTGTCGGTGCAGAACGAAAAGGAAGACGCGTCGCCAAATGATCCGATCATTCTATTGTCGTAAACCGCGCCATGTGCCTGTGCACAATCTTCGATCAGAAACAGGTCATGCTCCTCACAAATCGCTGTCAGCGCGCGCATGTCGCAGGGGAGGCCAGCCAAATGGACACAAATGACAGCTTTGGTTTTTTCGCTGATCATGCGCCGAACCGAGTCCGGGTCGATATTTTGCGTCTCGATCACAACATCCGCAAAAACCGGGTTGGCCCCGACAGCAACAACCGCGCTGGCCGTTGCAAAAAAGCTGCGCGCGGGAATGATAATTTCGTCGCCTGCGCCGATGCCGAAAGCACGTAGCGCCATTTCGATGGAGACCGTGCCATTGCTGACAGCAATAGCGTGCGGCATTCCGATATAGGCCGCAAATTCCTTTTCAAAGGCGCGATTCTGTTCGCCGTGAACGAGGGCATTGACTCGGCCACTTTGCAAGACCTGGGTAACAGCCAGAATTTCGTCACGGCCATGCGACGGCCAGGAAGACGTTATCGGCACAGGGAAATCACGCGCTTCGGCGGTGGTCGGAGTCGATTGACTGCTCATAATCATCAACTTTCTTGTTGTTATTGCAAGCCCTGCACCAGCTGCAGGTGGTGCCCGCGTTTTGGCAGAGAATTGTTAAGAAACATCGTCGACAGATCGATGTCGCTGCTCGGAAGCTTGACCAGCGAGTGCGTCAGGCGGCATGCTTCTTCCTGCTTGCCCTGCTTGACCGCAAGATCGAGCTCATCAATCGCACGGCCGATAAGCGGCAGCGGGATCGGGCGCGAGCAGGCTTCGAACAAATTGGGTATTTGCGAATCCACCCGGCGCTCGCAGCTGTCGAACAATTCTTCGTACAGTTTTTCGCCAGGCCGCAATCCTACGAACTGGATCGGCACATCCACATCAGGCTCAAGACCGTGCATTTTGGCCATACGTTTAGCCAGATCGACGATTTTCACCGGATCGCCCATGTCGAGAACGAAGATATTTCCACGGTTCGAATTATCTTCCAGCGAGCGCGCACTGCTTTCCAGGATCAGCTGGACGGCTTCGCCAACGGTCATGAAGAAGCGCTCAATATCTGGATGGGTAACCGTCAACGGACGACCTTCAAGCAATTGCCGCTTGAACAAGGGAACAATCGAACCGCTTGAACCCAGAACGTTGCCAAAGCGCACTGTCATAAAGCGCGGCGCCGAGGTGTCATCGACCCCGCAAAGGTCAAGCGACTGGCAATATAGTTCGCCGACACGCTTGGTGGCTCCCATCATGCCAACTGGGTTCACTGCCTTGTCGGTCGAAACCTGCACCATTGCACGAACCGAATATTCGGTAACGGCATTGGCGATATTGCGGGTCCCGATAATGTTGGTGTGAATCCCGCCCAGCGGATTCGCTTCCACCATGGGCACATGCTTCAACGCTGCAGCATGATAGACAACCGAGGGCAGATGCTTTGCAAAAACCCGGCGAACTTCGTCTTCGTCGCGGATGTTGCAAAGTTCCGGGAAAATTTCGAGGTCGGGATGCGCCTCGCGCAGCCGCATTTCGATATTGTACAATTGGAACTCGGCGTGGTCGAGCAAGACAATCCGCGAAGGGCCATAGGTGGCAAGCTGCATAACCAGTTCGCCGCCAATTGTACCGCCCGCACCCGTCACCAGCACACATTGCTGCGCTACCTGGCGCTGAATTATGCTCCGTTCGATGGTGCGTTCGCTACGACCCAACAGTTCCGACAAAGGAAAATGGTTGGGATCGCGCATGGGCTGGCGATTCAGCAACTGGCTGGCAGGATCGCTCAGCTTCAATACATCGATATTGTGCGACTTTGCCGACTTGTTCAATGTGGACAGGTCACGCACGCTGATGCTGATCCCGTCGTCACAGACAATAGCCAAATTCGGTTTCTGGTCCTGTTCGGCAAGGAAGGACACCGTCTGGTTGAACGAGTCCAGGCCGCCCAGCACCGGTATACCGCCGAGCTGCGAAATCGTCCGGTCGTCCGACGGCAGCAGCAAACCGATCACATTGATGGCCGAAGAGTTGCGCGGACCGAACATGTCGAGCACCGAAAGGGCCCACTCGGGATCGCCGATCAAAAGCGCAGTCTTTGCAACATTGTCGTTTGAATAAACCGACGCAGCATTCTGGCGGCGACGGCGATAAGAGCGCACCGCACGACGTCCGGCCCGCATCAGTTGCATCGCCATGCTTGCCAAGCTGTAATGCAGGAGCGCGAATGTGACGAAGTTGAAGAGATATTTCGAAAGTGGTGAGAAATAGGCGACAACCGCCCAGCCGATACCCATTCCGATAAAGCTGGTGATAAGCATCGAAATGCTGTCCGCAAAGGACACGAATCGCCAGCTGCGCTTGTACATCCCTGTCAAAAGAAAGAAGGTCGAGGCGATTCCGGCAATGAGTGCGCCGTCAGTCAGCATCAGCAATGTGGCCGACTCCGCCCAGCCCCTCGTCAGTCCCAAAAGCAACGCGAAAGAGGCGAAGATTGCGAGAGTGTCCAAAGTCCACACACCGCCGGTGCGCACCACCCGTTTCCAATAAGGAAAACGCCACAGCGAGTTAAGATCGCGCTGGTTGCCCCGATGGTGGATGAACAGGTCTATTTTTTGCGCCAAGCTTTGGATCATTGCTTGCTTCCCCTTTCGACCTTCACAAGCCCGGAAACCGAATAGCAAGCAGGAAGCTTGTTATCGTTTCCACGTCTGACGTGGCTTGTGAAGAAAACTGATTTCGTCATTTCACAGTCAAAGTAGGACACGAACCCTCGCGCGTCGCGTGCTCTTGCTGACATTAGACGAAAGGGTCAAAAATTTGCTTTCTGGCAACAAAACGACCCAAATGGGGGATAGCACTCTACTAAATCGCAGCAGGCCTATATCCGCGTACCCCGGCTTGCGGGGACAAAAGGATGTATACCTAATGCTAAATTGCGTCTTGGGCGCGATTGGCCCATTTGGTTTGCGCATTAACGTCACTGATACTGTTTTGTTTTAAAGCCCCGCCGAACGCATTGCATGCGGTGTGGCAAATTATTTGGAGGTAGAGCGAGCGTGAAAATCCTTGTTTTTTCTAGTCTTGCTTACTCTCTCGTGAATTTTCGGGGCGCCTTGCTGTGCCGGATGAAAGAAGCGGGGCATGATGTCGTCGCCGTCGCGCCCGATCGCGATCCTGCTGTTGAACAATGGTTGAAAGACCGTGGCATCGGGTTCGAAATCATCAGTATGAACCGCACCGGCATGAAGCCGCTGGAAGATATACGTACCCTTTTGGGGTATATCCGCCTGATCCTGAGGGAACGGCCTGGTATAATTCTGGCCTACACACAAAAGCCGATCATCTATGGAGGTATCGCTGCGCGCCTCACGGGAAACACACCATTCTATGCCCTGATGTCGGGACTCGGCTATCTTTTCAGCCCTGATGGATCCAAATCTGGCCTGGTGCGCACAATCTTTCTGCGGCTCTACCGTGAGGGTGTGCGCAAGGCGCTAAAGATTTTTGTGTTCAACCGCGATGATCACAAGGACATGCTTGACGCAGGAATCGTCGACAGCACCCAAAAGGTAATCCAGGTGCCGGGTTCTGGCGTCGACACAACGCGTTTTATCCAGCAGCCACTGCCCGCTGGCGCGCCCCATTTCCTGATGGTGGGGCGACTGATGCGCGACAAGGGCGTGTATGAATTTTTGGCTGCTGCCAAAGCGGTAAAAGCCGAGTATCCCGACGCACGTTTCAGCATTCTTGGACGGGCAGAGGAATTTAATCCTACCGGAATTAGTAAGGATGATATTCCACAGCTCCAGTCCGATTATCCGGTGAATTTTCTTGCCGAAACGACAGATGTGCGTCCTTATCTCGCCGATTCTTCGGTTTTCGTATTGCCTTCCTTCTACCGTGAAGGTTTGCCGCGCACGATCCTGGAAGCAATGTCCACAGGGCGTGCCGTCATTACCACTGATACGCCCGGCTGCCGGGACCCTATAGTCGATGGAGAAAGCGGCATCATCGTTCCGCCCCAAGATGCGGACGCCCTTGCCACTGCCATGCGGTCATTCCTGCAGAATCCCGATCAGGCCCGCAGGATGGGCGAAAAAGCGCGTGCCATCGCCGTCGATATCTATGACGTTGCAAAAGTGAACGAGATCCTTGTCGGCCATATGGGGTTGAACCAGTCGGCCAGCGCATCGGCATCGCCTGCTGTGCAACTGGTGGCGTCCCAGACATGACCTTACGCGCCGTAATTGTAGGTGCTGTCGAAAGCACGGCCGTCGCGATCCGCGCTTTTGCAGGCTCGGGTTGGGATCTGGTACTGGTTGTTACGTTGCCGCCTGAAAAATCGGCGCGGCATTCGGACTATGTAGACTTGCAAGCCGATGCCGAAACAGTCGGTGCGCGCGTATTTCATACTGCGCAAACAAACCATCCCGATACAATTGCGGCGATACGCGAGGCCCGGCCGGATTATATCTTCGTCGTGGGTTGGTCGCAAATTTGCGGACCCGAATTTCTGAACCTGACACCGGGTAAAGTCATTGGCTATCACCCTGCGGCGCTGCCCCGGCTGCGTGGGCGCGCAGCTATTTCCTGGACCATCTTGCTGGACGAGAAAATCAGTGCAGGCTCCCTTTTCCAGATGGCCGACGGCGTGGACGATGGCCCTTTGCTGGAACAGGCTTATTTTCACATCGCGCCGCGCGAAACCGCAATGTCGCTTTACGCCAAACATATGGTGGCGCTGGACAAGATGACCCGCCGTGCACTCGAGCGCCTTGCCAATGGCAATACCGAATTTCAGGTGCAGGATGAAAGCTGCGTCACTTATGCGGTGCGTCGTACGCCCGCCGATGGGCTCATCGACTGGCAGCAACCTGCACAGGCGATAGACCGTTTGGTGCGTGCTGCTGGCAAACCATATCCGGGCGCATTTACGTTGGTAAAAAGCGCCCGTCTGACTGTCTGGGCGACAGAGCTCGTTCAGCCAGAGCTGCCCTTTCACGCAATGCCCGGCCAGTTGATTGCGGATGATAGCTTGGGACTTTTGGTTCAAACGGGATCGGGGCAAATCCGCATAACGGATTGGACATGGGATTTGGAAGGCCGACCACCCATGCATGGAATTTGGGGACGCGAAAATGGGTGACTTGAGCTATATGGGCAAGGTGCTGGTCATCGCCCCCCATCCCGATGACGAGATACTTGGATGTGGCGGCACGATCGCACGCCTGACAAAATCGGGGGCAGAGGTCATCGTCGCCATCGTGACCCGCGGCATGGCACCCCAATTCTCCGACGAATTTGTTGCCGCTATCCGTGCTGAAGCAAAGGCGTCGCACGACCTGGTGGGGATTGCGGAAACGCGCTACCTCGATCTTCCAGCCGCCGCACTGGAAACTGTGCCGGCAACCAGGCTGAATGGCACCTTAGCCAAACTGGTGCAGGATGTCCGGCCGGACACGATCTTCGTCCCCTTTGTCGGGGACATTCATACCGATCATCAACTGACATTTCTCGCGGCCATGGTCGCGGCGCGACCGCGCGACGTCCATGCGCCAAAACGCATTTATGCCTATGAGACATTATCCGAGACCAACTGGTATGCGCCCGGCGTTACTCCGGCATTTATACCCAATGTATTCGTGGATATCAGCGATACACTCGAACTGAAACTGGACGCCTTTCGTTGCTTCGAAAGCCAGGTGAAGCAGTTCCCCGACGAACGTTCTATTGAAGCTATCCGTGCACTTGCGACAATGCGTGGAGCATCCATGTATTTGGGTGCAGCAGAAGCATTCATGCTAATCAGGCAGATTGACCGGCTATGAAACGCGGCAGGTTTATAGAGGGGAATGGCATTCCCGGGGAATATGATCCCTACGGCACGCCATTTGCGCAGCCAATGGTACGGATCGACCGCATCCGACAGCTGATGTTGGCTGCCGGCTGCTTTCTGCTCTCTTGGCATCTTCTCCGGATCGGAGACATCAACTTTACCGCCGCCGATTTGTTGTTTTTCTTGTGCTTTGTGATCTTCGTGGCTCGCCGAAATCTCAACATGATGGCATTGAATTCGATGACGGCGCATTGGTGTGCGGCACTGGCCATGATGCTGGGTGGTCTCTTAATAGGCTCCGTTTTTAACGGCGACCCGTTGCGTTGGGCCAATATTGCCAGCCAGTATCTGTTTGGCTTCCTACTCCTCCCGATGGTGCTGATGAGTGAGGATCGGATGTGGATCCGGAAATGCCTGCTCTATTTTGTGTTGGGCGTTGCGGCTTCGCAGATCGTCGCATTGACGATGGCTAATTTTTTCAGCTTTGAACAATCAAAGGAAATGCTTGGACCCAGTGTGGTTGCCGGTAACGGCCGTATTGGCGGGCTGGTTTCCGACGCTAATCTCAACGGTGCGATTATTGCCTTTTCGATCGTCGCGCTCTTCAACGCCCATCATCATGGACTGATCCGGAATTTCTTTGCACTTTGCGTCGGCGGCGTTTTGTTCTGGGCGCTCCTGTCGACTGCGAGTTTTACCGCATTTGCATCGACGGGCATTGCGACTTGTATCTATTTTACCATGTCTAATTTGGGGCGTTTTCTAAAGGTCGGCGTGCCTGTCATGGCATTTGTAATTGCCTATATAATTTTGGGCGGACCGCTCCCCGAGGCTTTCAGTGAACGCGTGTTGGGCGCGTTGACAACAGGCGATATGTCACAGGCGGGCACCTTCACACACAGGTCTCAACTCATTGCCGAAGCCTGGGAAATGAGCAAGGACACCCTTTTCATTGGTCTTGGGGTCGACCGGTTTCGGGTTGTGAGTATCCACGGTATGCCGGTTCACCAGTTCTGGATGCTGCTGCTCACCGAGGGAGGGCTTATTTCCTTTACCGGACTCGTGCTGATGTTCGGTGTACTGGGAATGATGGGGTTGCGCGCGATCCAGTCACATCGTGAAGATGGCGCGATGGTTCTTGCCATTCTCGCCATTCTGTTCATTTTCTCGACATCAATCCCGCACATGTACAACCGCTTGTGGATCACGCCGCTAATGCTGGCACTTGCCACTACCTTTGCGCGTACGACCCAGGTCTATTTCCTGCATGAGGAACAATCTGAAGTCGACGAGTTCGACAATGTTTTTGAAGTGGATGGGACGCCCACCGCTCTGGCTCTGAAAGGGCGAACACCATGACCCAGATCACTACACCGGCAGATGCGCCGAACGGCGACACCACCGCTTCCTGGAACAAAAAGGGCTTTGAAAAAGGCTGGCTGAAGAACATCCTGCATCTCGTATCGGGAAGCTCCGGCAATGCGATTTTGATGCTGGTCAGTACGACGATTGCCGCGCGGTCTCTTGGACCTGCTGCTTATGGTGTGCTGGCGCTGGTTCTGACCGTCGGTCGTTTAAGTGAGCGTCTGCTGCGTTTTGAATCCTGGCAGCCGCTTATCCGTTTTGCCGCGTCCGAGGAGATCGCGAACGACAAGAAAAAGATGTCGGAGCTTTATCTCTACGGCCTGTTTCTCGATATCGGCACGGCGTTGTTAGCGGCTGTTCTTACGATCATCGTCGGCTACGCCTTGATGAGCGTCATTGGTCTGAAGCCGGAGCATATACCACTGGTCGCCATCTATGCGATAGCGATTGCCGTAAACATTCGGGGTGTGCCGACCGCCGCACTGCGTTTCGATGGCAAGTTCCGTACGCTTGCCTATGTCCAGATGCTGTCCTCCATTTTGCGCCTGATCCTTGCGGCGGTCGGCTTGTATCTCGGCTTTTCGCTCCTTGAGTTCGTCATCATCTGGACGTTGTGTCAGGCGCTTGATTCACTGCTTTTTCTGTGGCTCGGAATGCGCGTGATCCGTAAGCAAGGGATTCCGAATCCTCTGCGCGCCAATCCTTTCGGTTTGAAGGAGCGTTTTCCCGGTTTCATGTCCTTTGCTTGGTCCACAAATGTTTCCGGTACTTTGCGGACGTTGACGCAAGAGGCTGATACATTGTTGGTCAGTGCCTTTGCCGGCACGGCCTGGGCAGGCTTTTACCATATCGCCAAACGGATTGCGAAGGTCGCCCAGCAAGTGGGTTCAATGATGCAAGCCGTGGTCTATCCCGATATGGCCCGCATGTGGGCTCAAAAGGATTTCAAAGCCTTCCGCAGAACGATCAAGCGGGTCCAGCTTGTTCTGGGTCTCGTCGGATGCAGCTTCCTCGCAGCGTTCTGGCTTTTGGGTGACTGGATCATGCATGTCGCCTTCGGTCCTGAGTTTGTTCAGGCCTATCCCCTGTTGGTTGCGCAACTCTTGGCCGTCGTGCTGATTATGCATGCGGCGCCTTCACGGTCAGCTTTGCTGGCGATGAATCGTCCCGGGTTCGTACTGTGGGTCGCCATAGCTTCTACTGGCCTGTTCTTTTTGACCGCTTGGCTGACCATGCCGGTCTATGGCGCACTGGGCGCAAACTTCGCCCATATCGCGTTTGCTGCATTGACCGCTGTTGCGATGGATATCGCCATGTGGCGCCAGATCGGGCAAACGATGAAGGCACCGCAGGAATGACCGTCGACACATCCCGTCCGGCAAGTATCAAGTTCATCCTGCCCGGCCTTTCCGCCGGTGGGTCAGAGCATGTTGTCAGCTTCGTCGCCAACCGGTTGGCGCGATCGGGGTTTGAGGTGAGCATACTGTCGTTCGAAATGAGCGACAGCACACCTTATTACAAAACCGATGAAAGAATCCGGATTGAATATCTGAATGTCCCGGTCGGGAAACGAGGTCCGCTCGGGGTGCTGTCAGACATTGTACGCCGGGTGAAAAGGCTGCGCGCAATCTACAAGGCCCAACGCCCAGGTATGGTGGTCAGCCTACTGACCCGCTCGAACGTGATCGCTGTTTTGGCAGCGACAGGTCTCGACATCCCTGTGATCGTTTCCGAACGCAATAATCCGCTGAGACAAAAACCGGGTATCGTTTGGCAAGTGCTGCGCCGCTATACCTATGCACGCGCCTTCGGTCTTATTACGATGACGCGCGGCGCGCTGGAATGCTTTCCGCCTGTCATGCGTCCGCGCAGTTGGGTAATCCCCAACATGGCAGACTATCAGGATTTCAAACCCAAATTCACAAATGAAAGAAAGGTCATGACCGCCGTTGGCCGCCTGGTCGACCAAAAGGGGTTCGATCTTCTGATACAGGCATGGGCCAAGATTGCCGACCGCCATCCTGACTGGTGCCTGCGCATCTGGGGCGAAGGACCAGACCGGGCAATGCTCGAAGCCTTGGCAGCCGAACAGGGGGTGACTGACAGTGTCCAGATGCCCGGAGTCAGTTCGGCGCCCGGACGCTGGATTGAAGAAGCGGATGCCTTTGTGCTGAGTTCCCGTTTCGAAGGCTGGGGCCTTGTGTTGGGCGAGGCGATGGCTGCCGGGCTTCCTTCCATTTCGTTTGATTGCCCATTCGGCCCCGCCGACATGATCACACATGATCATGACGGTTTGTTGATCGAAGAAGGCAATATCGATGAAATGGCCAAAGCCCTTTCGCAATTGATGGGCGATGCGGCCTTACGTGATCGCTTGGGCGCCGAGGCAAAGTCAGCAGCAGATCGTTTCGCACCCGAGGCGATCGGCGCAATTTGGGAAAATACAATTCGCGGCGCATTGGCGACCGCGCGCGGACAATAGAGGTTTCAGGAAATGCAGATGGCACCCGAATTTCTAAAGAATATATATCGCCGCGTGCGGCGGATGCGGAATCTGATGCTGCTCGAACGGGCTGCGCCGTCAGTTGATGCGTTTCTGGTATCCTACCCCAAGAGCGGGCGGACCTGGTTACGCTATCTTCTGTCCTGCTATTTTGCAGAGGTTTCCAAGCTGGGGTTTGAGCCTGATCTGCGCACCACTTTCCGCGTCCTGCCCAATTTCGACCGCGATGCTGAACGCGGTTTGCCTGTATTCGTGGGGCGATCCAACAATGTTTCCGTGCCTTTGATCGCTGTTAGCCATCGCCAGTTCACGGGCCAGTTATTTGCAGGTAGGCCGGTCATCATTCTCGTCCGCGATCCCCGCGATGTCTGCGTTTCCGCCTATTTCCATGAGACGAAGCACAAACACCGTTTTTCAGGCAGCATTGCCGAATTCATCGAAGATGAAACTTACGGCATTCCAGCCATTGTGCGATATCATAATGGCTGGGCGAAGGGTATGGAGGGCAGCCGCTCTCTGGTTATCAGCTATGAAGAAATGAGTAGCAATACTGACATGACCGTCCGCAACATCCTGGAATTTTTGGGTCAGCCCGTTGACGAAGCTGCGCTGGCAAAAGCGATCGAACAGGCACGATTCAGCAAGATGCAAAAGACCGAAAAGAAAACCGGCATCCCCGGCCATGAATATGACCGATCGGACGAGGACAGTCTGCGCGTCCGTAAAGGAAAGGTCGGAGGCTTTGCCGACACCTTAAGCGAAGTGGAAGCCGCGCGCATCATACAGATTTGCCGCGACACCATGGTGCCGGAGGCAAAGGCGCTGATGCAGCGCAGCGGCATTTCGCTCGATTAAAATCAGGCACGCCAGCTATGCATATTGTATCCATCCTCACCAGCCTGACTTCAGGCGGCGCCGAAATGCTTGTTGTCAATTTGAACAAGGAATATGTCGCCGCCGGGCATCGCAGCACTGTTGTCTCTCTGGCCGATGCCCAAAGCGTCGGAAACTCCGCTGAAATGGAAGCGGTGCTGCGGCAGCGTATCGTGGACGAGGGTGGAGAATTCGTCTCCCTGCAGCTTGGAACGTCACGCAATCCGCTGAACGGATGGCGGAAGATGCGGACGCTTATCCGCAATCTCAATCCCGACATCATTCATGCCCATACAGCACGTGCGCTGCTTATGCTGCTCGCACATCCGAGCAATGCGCCGGTGGTTTTGACGCATCACAATAGCAAGCTGAGCTTTCCCGTCGGCATGTTCAAACTATTCGACCACATCGCCTCGGCCTATGTTGCGATCAGCAAAGAGACCGAGGCCCTGTTCACACAGAATGTGCGTCGACCGATCGCGTATATTCCCAATGCAGCAAGCAAGAGTTTCTCTGCCTCACATCCGCGATCTGAAGTCAGTGCAAAGAGACGGATACTGAGTGTGGGGACAATCTCGGAGCAAAAGCATTACGATCTTCTTGTCGAAATCGCGGTCGTGCTCAAGGCTAGGATTGGCGCAGAAAAAATGCCGCAGTTCAACGTTGCCGGTAATGGCGTCGACCTTGAAAATATGCGTACTTTGGCCGTGGATCGCGGCGTTGCCGAACATGTCCATTTTCTGGGTGAGCGTTCGGACATTGCCCAGCTGATGACTACGTCCGACATCTATCTCAACACGTCACGATATGAAGGAATGCCGGTCGCATTACTCGAGGCGATGGCTTGCGGGTTGCCCATTGTTGCGACCCGGGTCGCGGGCAATACGGAACTGGTTCTGGAAGGCCGGAACGGGTTGCTGCGCCCGCTGGATGATGCCGACGCGTTGGCCGATGCCATTCTTACGCTGCTCGATGATCCGGATCTCTACCGGAAATGTTCAGCGGCTGCGATCGAACAATCCAAGTCTTTTTCGATCGAAAACACATGCGCCAATCACCTTTCTTTGTTCCAAAAAATCGGCGCAAGATAAGATTGCGCGGCAATATAAAAATTGAATTTTTGTTTCAAAAATCCGAAGTCGGTCCAAGATGGAAAAGTAAATTTTAACCATCGAAATGATTGAATCGGAACCTATTACCCCAAAAATTGAGACTAACTTCAACTACCTGACTTAACTGAATTTTTTGGGCACGCCCTTAACTTATCTCCTTCATTTGGCATTTCACACATCTCGTATGTGCGGGTTCGTCAAATGCATCGGAGATTAAGATGAAAAGATATTTGGGGGCACTGCTCGTGACAGCATCGCTCGTCGCATGGCCATCAGCTAACCACGCAACTTCCTCGTCCATCTACAACCCGTCCAAGCTACCTGGCGGACAGCAGCGGTCGTTCCCCACGGCCGAAGGATTTGGTGCGGCGTCTGTAGGCGGTCGTGGCGGACGGGTCATTCCGGTTACGACATTGGCCGACTCTGGTGCAGGTTCACTGCGCGCTTGTATGATGGCAACCGGGCCGCGGACTTGCATCTTCCGGGTCAGCGGAACTATCGAGTTGCTCACTCAGATCAAACCAACATCGGGATATCTGACCGTTGCCGGGCAAACCGCACCAGGTGATGGCATCGCTATCAAGAACCACCCGTCGAACCTGACCGGGTCACCATTCTATCTCAACGCACCGCATATCATCATTCGCCATCTGCGCGTGCGTCCGGGGCCTACAGGGGGCACCAAGCAAGATACCACCGACAGCATCACGGTCGACAGTCGTGCGGTCAACACCATATTGGATCATGTGTCCTTGTCCTGGGCAACCGATGAGCCGTTCAACACCACCAAAAATGCGTCAAACGTGACCATTCAATGGTCGATGGTTTATGAAGGTCTGAGCAAGTCGACCCATAAATCCGGCGAGCATTCTAAAGGCATGTTCCTTGAAGGCCACAATATCACCGCCCACCATGTGTTCATGGCCCACGCAACCGACCGCATGCCCAATGCGGGTGTTGGGACCCGTGCGGATTTCGTGAACCTGATCTCGTACAATATGCGGGAAAAGGCGCATCAATATTTCTCGATGCAGCAAAAGCAAAGTCTGACCACAAGCGGCCTGAAGCGCCAAGTCAACGTTGTCGGTAACTGGGTATCTATGGGCCCGAGCTCGCTCCGCGGAACATCGATTTTTGGCGGCAACTATGATGAGCAATATTCGACAAATCCTGGAATGGCTGAATTCTATCTGTATCAGAATGTAGACGGCCGTCGCCGGTCGTACAGTTCTGATGACCGGTTGTTCATGGATCCAATGGATTGGAAATATGTCCGTCAACAGCCAATTGGCGCATTGAGTGTTCAGCTTTTCAGCTCCGCTGACCAAGCCGTAAGGGATGTTGTCGCCTTTGCCGGCGCCTTCCCACGCGATGCTTCTGACCGCCGGGTGTTGCAGACATTTCTGGGCTGCAGCGGTCGCATTATCGACAGCCCGGCAGAAGTCGGCGGATGGCCCACATTGCAGTCGGGCGTTGCCTATACCGACAATGACGGAGACGGCATGGATGACAATTGGGAGCAGCGCCAGAATATCACTAGCGGAACCGCTGATGCGGATGGCGATGGTTACACCAACTTGGAAGAGTTTCTGAACGAGCTCGCGGGTGATCAGGATAGCTTCGGCAATCTGATCAACCGCGTGGGTGCGGGCACAGGGGCAGTCCCTGCACCCAATTGCGGGATCACCGTTTAAAACTGGCCACTAGCCTTGTTCAATCATGGGGAGGGTGCCGCAGGCAATTAACCTGCGTCATCCTCCCCACTTTTTTAGACTGCCCCCTATCCGGCGGGCCTCTGTCAGATTTACCAACCGAAGCTTATCCCTACTCGGCCACCTGTCGAACGTTTTACGGTTGACCCGCCGATGCCACCGCTCACCCAGACATTTTCGCGCACCTTTGCAACGACGGCACCCGAAAAGCCCTGTTCGCCGCGATAGGTCGCAAGGTTGAACGAGACGGAAACCGAGGTGTCGGGAAGAAGCATTGTTCCGCCCAACGCCATGGCCGCTGCTATGCCACCATCAGCTTCCCGCGCCCTACGGCCAAGACCCTCGATCTGGGTCGAGATGGTCGAAAACTGACCAGTCAGATCGGCTACCGACTTCTGCAAATTGGCGATATCTGCGGTGCTGAATGTGGAATAGGCCAGATTGCCCAGGGAATCGCCAGTCACAAATTTGGTTGTTCCCGTTTGCGCGGCCGCACTCGCGGCCGAACCGAGACCCGCCATTGTGACCGTGGTTGTGCTATTACCAACTGCAATCTGATTGTCGCGTGTTGTGGTTACACCCTGACCAATTGCAACGCTGCCAGATTTCCCAGCGATCGCCCCGTTCCCGATAGCAACACTCAGCGACCCATCCGAACTTGCCCCATTACCCAAGGCAATCGCACCAGCGCCATTCGATTTGGCGCCAGAACCTATGGCGAGAGCAGCCACGCCGGTTGCATTTGCATTGGTTCCGACGGCAAGGCTATCCTTGGAATTGGCAATGGCGTTTTCACCCAGCGCTATGGCATCCTCGCCCGTGGCCTTCGGCTTTGCGCCCGTGCTGTTGACCTCCAGATACTGTGTGCGCGCAAGCGCCGTGTTGGCGGTGTCGGTAACTTTTGTCACATCACCATTCACCTGTTTGATGGTGGTCAGCGCCTGATTGGCGACAGTTAAGGCGTTGTCTGCCACGGTCTTTACCGCGGCCAACTGGCCGCCATTGACGGCTTCCTTGCTGCCCAATGCAACGAGACCATCGGCCACATTGACGATCTTGCGTTCGGACCCCGCGGCACCGACCGACACGGTATTGGACTGGTTCGCGGCAACAACCGAACCGGCACCCAGCGCCACGCTATTCTGCGCGGTGGCGTCAACCGACGCCCCTTGTCCAAGCGCGACTGCCTTTTCGCCTGTCGCAAAACTGTCCTTGCCAATGGCGACGGCATCGCTGCCTGTGGCGGTCGATCGGCCTCCTGTGCTGTTGACGGTCACAAAGGGATTCACCGATTGCGTAATCGCGCGGTTTACCTCGGCGAGCAATTGCGCACCATTGACGGCATCGGTGCTGGTCTCACTGATCAAACCTGCTTTTACGTTGGTGATTTTACGCTCAGCTCCGGCTGCACCTACGGATACGACATTGTCTCCATTCGCGATCGATCCGGTCCCGAGCGCGACGCTGTTATCCCCGTTGGTTGTCGCATCCTTGCCCAAAGCGATAGAATCAGCCCCATTGGCCGTCGCTTTGCCCGATGTGCTGCTGGTAATGAAGAAGGGGTTCACACCGGCAACAATGTTTTGCACCGCCTGGGTCAACTGGCTGACGTTGACGGCATCATTTGCGCCCACGCCTTGCGCGACATTCACTATTCGACGTTCGGCACCCACGGCACCAACAGACAGGACATTAGCCTCGTTCGCGATCGATCCGTTTCCGAGCGCAATGCTGTTCGCTCCGGCGGCCCCAACCGTAGCACCTTTTCCTAACGCCATTGCATTTGCGACATTGACTTTCGCACCCGAGCCAATGGCAATGTTATCAGCATTGGTGGCCGATGCGGCGTCACCAATGGCAATGTTTCCGCTGTTAACCGGTATCGGATCACCTGTGACGGGATCGATGATTGCCAGCCCTGATGCAGGATCGATCTGGACGGCACCGGCCGTAGCATTATCACCCAGAGCGATAGCCGACTTGCCAAATGCTTTGTTCAGATTGCCCAAAGCAAGCGCGCCGTCACCGATGGCCCGGTTTTCATCGCCACCGGCAAAGGCCCCTGTTCCGCTTGCGACATTGGGGTCACCAATAGCGACGGCGCCTTTACCCGTCGCGCGGTTACCTTTACCGACTGAAACGGATGCGTCGCCTTCGGCAATGGCACCGTTACCAATTGCCACCGTATCGTTGCCCCGCGCCCGACTTTCTTTGCCCAACGCGATAGCATCTTCACCAGTGGCGACGGCAACGCCATCTTCGCCTTCAACGCTCTTAATCGAGGTCCAGGGAGCCGCCTTTGCGGCGGCCTGGACCGTTGTATTGATATTGGTGATCTGGTCACCCACTTTGCCGTCAAAGGTCACAATCTTGCTTTCAACGGCGTCCAGCTGCGCCTTGTTGACCGCATCAGTAGCAGCTGAACCTGCCGCAACATTGATAATCTGTCGCTGCAATGTGTCGGACCCGACCGAAACGGCGTTGCCGCGATTTGCGATGGAATTGGCACCTAAAGCGACACTGTCCGCTCCACCTGCGGACGCGTTTGAACCAAGTGCGATCCCACGTTGACCAACAACATTGGCGGCAAAGCCAAGTGCGAGGCCTTGCTGCGCTTCGGCCCGCGCGGATTTGCCCAGCGCCATTGCGTCACCGCCCGAAGCAAAGGCTTCGTCATCGGCGGCAATCGCAACCGTGCTATCGATCGCAAGAAACGGATTGCGGACATCAATATCCTTGATCGCCAGATCCAATTGCTGGATCGCAGCATCCATCTGACCTTTGTTCACCGCATCGGTCGCCTGCGTACCAGCGGCGACGTTAACCAACTGACGCTGACCGCCATTGGCCGTCGTGCCGAACGAAACCGTGCCTGCGGTCCCTGCCACCGGCACACGGTCTGCTATGGAACCCGCACCTATCGCAACGCTGTTCAACGCACCGGCATTGACTTTGGCGTTGCTGCCCAGGGCAATGCCACCGTTCACGCCGGCCGCCACAGACGAACCGCCACCCACAGCAATCGATTCCGCACCTGTCGCTGCGGCGTCCGTACCTGCACTGTTCACCGCCAGATATTTGGTCTTCTCGTTAATTATCGTGTTTGTCGCGGTGGTTACGTCGGTAGTGATGTTGGTGATATCGCCACCGAGATCTTCACGTATTTTGTCTAACTCACTGTCCATCTGCCCCTTGTTCACCGCATCCGTGGCCTGAGTACCGGCCTTTAGGTTGGTGAGCTGGCGTGTTTTAACAATGCTTCCAATTATAGTTCCGTCGGAGCCGATCGAAACAACATCGCTCCGCGCTCCTGTATTTGAATCCGAACCTAGCGCGACACTATCGGGGGTCAGAGCCTGCGCAGCGCGGCCTATAGCCACACCTCCGGCGAACAGAGTATTTGCGTTTCGTCCCATAGCGATGGAATCTTCAAATGCCGTTTGGGCAAATTTACCAATTGCGATCGAGTTTGCACCGTTGACGATATTCTGCTGCCCTATAGAAATCGCCTCTTTGCGATTGGCAATACCACTACCTATTGAAATCGCTTCTTTTTCTGTAGCTTGCGCCGTGTTGCCAAAAGCGATGGCGCCTACTGGCAAGTCAACGGTTTCTTGCACTCCTGGTTGTGCGCTGTCCGTATCGCGTGCAAAGACTTTTGCCCCGGCCCCTATAGCAATCGCACCTTTCGCGGTGGCATCCACCGTTGCCAGTTTGCCCATGGCGATCGCATTGTCGATGTCGACTTGCGCACCAGACCCGATGGCAATTCCGTCCCGGGCCAATAGCCCGGTCGCAGCCCCACCGCCAATAGCGACTGAATCAACCCCAGATGCCGAAGCAACTGCTGCCGTGCTTTTGATCGACAGATATTTTGTCTTGGCATCGACAACATCCAGCTGCCTTTTGTTCACGGCATCTGTGGCCTGCGTGCCATCGGCAAGATTGATGATCTGGCGTTCCTTGCCGACATCGCCGACCGAAACCACGCCGACAGTCGTGGCGGGCAGTCCGGTCAAGGCGCGATCCGCCACGGACCCAGCCCCCAACGCCACGCTGTTTGCCGACTTGGCGTCGGCATTGGCACCCATCGCAACCGCGTCCGTTCCGGTTGCTTTTGCAGCCTTTGCCACATCGACCGTCTCGCTTGCGAAAAATGGGCTCGCACCACCATCGACGGTATTGATCAGCGTCGTCAGATTCTGTTCGACGAGATCGAGTTGCCTTTTGTTGACAGCATCGGTTGCCTGCGTGGCATCGGCCACATGGACAAGCTGTCGTTCTGCACCCGCTTTACCGAAGGAAACCGTGCCCGCCGTCCCCGCCACAGGCACTCGGTCCGCAATAGAACCCGCACCGATAGCGACACTGTTCAAGGCACCTGTATTTACCTTTGCATTTTCACCAAGCGCGATTCCGCCGGTAACAGTTGCCGCCACCGACGACCCGCCACCAACGGCAATAGCGCCCGTGCCCGCCGCCGACGCATCTGCGGCCGTGCTGTTCACCGCGACATATTTTGTTTTGTTGTTGATCGTCGTGTTGACCGTGCGAATCTCGTCAACCAGCTGATCCGCGTTCACCGCATCCGTGCTGCCGTCCACCAGATTGCCCGCGGCGACATTGATGATCTTGCGCTGCAATGTCGACGAACCTACGGACACCACATTATCGACACCTGCAACAGATCCATCGCCCAAGGCAACGCTATGGTTGCCCGTTGCATCTGCAAGTTCACCCAATGCGAGTGATGCAGCGCCCGTCGCGGTCGGCTTTTTCGCTAAATCGGTGCTTTGCGATACAAAGAACGGATTGGCTTCGGCGACGGCGTCATTCAGCTGCCGCAGATTTACAGCATCAGTATCCTGCGTTCCGTCGGCGACATTTATTAACTGGCGTTGGAAGACCGGATTGGTCGCCGGGTCGCCGTCGCCATCGTCCTGATCATTACCAAAGGATATGGCGTTGCCGCGGTTCGCGAATGAGCCGGAACCAAGGGCCACACCATCTTGCGATTGGGCCACCGCACCTGCGCCCAAGGCGAGTGCGGATTGACCGGTACTGCGTGCGGCAGAACCAATGGCCACCGATTGCTGACCCGATGCATTCGCCGAAGTGCCAAATGCGGTTGAGAAAGCACCCGATGCGAGGGATTCCGAACCGAAAGCCGAAGCGTTATCACCCGACGCCAATGCCTTGCTGCCCAAGGCGGTCGACTCTTCGCCTGAAGCGCTCGCGGAGGCGCCTATTGCTGTGGAATCCTTTGTGTCTGCCAGGGCAGCACGTCCGATTGCAATCGCTGCCTCACCGCGCGCACCAAAGCGCGGTTCACCCGGATCGAGAACACCATTGCCATTGGAGTCAACGCCACCCTCCAGACCGGAAGCCGCATTGCCGATGCCAATTGCGATGGAATCATTGGCCGACGCAAAGCTGTTGTTACCGATTGCCACAGACCGGTCATTGACCGATCGTGCATTTGTTCCGAGCGCCAGGCTGTCATTGCCAAGGGCCGAGGAATCGCCGCCTATCGCGATGGATTCAGACCCGGCCGCCGATGCATCGGCACCCGTACTGCGGACCGACAGATATTTGGTTTTGTCGATAATAGTTGTGTTGACCGTGCGAATTTCGTCAACCAACTGGTCCGCGTTCACCGCGTCCGTGCTGCCGTCCACCAGATTACCTGCGGCTACGTTTACAATCTTGCGTTGGAACGCTGGATTGGTCAAAGGATCACCGTCGCCGTCATTGCCGTCAAAGCCAACCGACACCACATTCGCTGCACTGGCAATCGATCCCGCACCGAGGGCAACGCTGTTGTTGCCAGTAGCATTTGCTCTGGTGCCCAGCGCGATTGAGTTTACCCCGCCGGCAATCGCTTCATCTCCCGCAAGCGCGACTATGCTGTTGATCGCGAGGAAAGGGTTGGTGAGATCATCGCGCAGAGCATTCAATTGCCGCACGTTTGCAGCGTCGGTATCTTCCGTACCATCGGCGATATTGACCAATTGCCGCAGTTCGCCCGCCTTACCAAAGGATACAGTTCCGACAACATCGGTGGCAAAAGTGCCCAAATCTCTATCCGCAAGGGAGCCAGCGCCAATTGCGACACTGGATCCTGTATCGAATGCTACTTCGGCTAAATCACCTAAAGCCACACTACCTTCTGTTCTCGCCTTGGCTGAATGGCCGACAGCAACGGCACCTAAGCCCGTTGCAGAGGAATCGCCCCCTAAGGAGACGGCGAATAGAGCCAAAGCGTTAGAATTGGCGCCGAGTGCGATAGTTTTGTCACTCGAAGACGTTGCCCCTTCCCCGATACCAATTGCATCGATGCCGTCCACGTTAGGCGCCGCGCCATCGCTATTGATGAAGATATATTTGGTTTTGGCATCGACCCGATCCAGTTGTCGTTTGTTCACCGCGTCGGTGGGGGCCGTACCATCGGCCAAGTTGACCAGACGGCGTTGACCGCCGACAAGGGTGGTACCAATGGAGACGGTATCTTTTTCATTGGCGATGGAATTTGCGCCGAGCGCGACTGCATTGACCGTGCCGTCGGTCACCTGCGAGTCCGCACCAAGGGCGATGGAGCCATTAGAGCCCGCCCCTACTTTCGACGTTTTACCGATAGCGATGGAATTCAGGGCCGATGCCGATGTTTCTTCACCCAGGGCGATTGCGTCGACGCCGGTGGCCGATGCAGGGTCTTCGGTGCTGTTGACCGACAGATATTGCTGCGCGAGTTCGAGGGCAACGACCCGGTCATCAACGATGTTCAATTGGCGCACGTTTACGGCATCAGTGTCTTGCGTACCATCGGCGACATTGATGAGCTGTCGTTGGAATATGGGGTTGGTCAGGGGATCACCATCGCCGTCAATATCCGCAACGTCATTACCGAACGACACTGCATTGCCGCGGTTGGCGACCGAGCCAGAGCCGAGTGCCACGCCGTCCGCTTCTTGCGCGAATGCACCAAGCCCCATCGCGACCGAAGACCGACCATCGGCAAGGGCGGCACCAACTGCGACGGAATCATTTCCATTTGCGTTGGCGAATGCCCCGAGGGCAGTTGAACCAATGCCGGTGGCGAAGGTAGCGGTGCCGATTGCGGTGGCGAAATCGACGTCAGCCGAGGCAATATCGCCAAGAGCGACCGAGCTAAGCCCAAGAGATCTGGATGAATTACCAATGGACACCGATCCTTGACCATGGGCACCCAATCCGTTGCCGTCGTCCGGAAGAGGAAGACCGGTCACAGGATCTGTCCTGGGAATCTTCCGTGCCCCAAAACCGATGCCGATTGCTATCGAATTAACTCCATCTGCAAAGCTGTCAGCGCCGATCGAGAGGGAGCGCTGCCCCAATGACCGCGCGCCGATACCAAAGGCAAGTGATGCAAGTCCGGTTGATTCTGTGCGTTCGCCCATGGCGATGGCAGCCGGTCCAGTAGCGGACGCCTGACGCCCCAGAGCAATGGTATCATTGCGACTTGCCGTTGCCTCACGACCAATCGCAATGGCGTCTTGTTCCTCCACCAATGAATCGCGACCAATGGCAATGGCATCGGTAGGTTTACGCGTTGTAATGTCCGTTGGAAGCGGTCCAATGACGCGAGCCGCAATTGTTGCCCCTTGACCCAGCGCGATCGCGCCGGTTGCTGTTCCGTCAATTGATGTGTTCGATCCCAGCGCTACAGCGCCATTGGCGATCACATTTGATCCATTACCAATCGACACGGAGCTCGTACCCACCGCCGTCGACACGGGACCAAGCGCAATGGCGTTGGTTCCGGTAGCCGATGCGACGCCAAGCGTGCTGTTGACGGAGAGATATTTGGTCTTGTCGTCCAATTGCGTGACGTTGACCGCATCTGTCGCGGCTGTGCCCTTGGCCAGGTTGGTGATCTTACGCTCACTGCCTGCCTTACCGACCGATACGGTATTGGAATCACTCGCCACCGACCCCGCGCCAAGTGCGACGCTGTTGGTGATACCGGCGTTGATGGTGGCATCTTTCCCGAGTGCGACGCCATTGGTCGCATTTGCATTCACATTTGCCCCCGAACCCAAGGCCACACCATCCGCCCCGCTTGCAACCGCTGCACCGGCCAAGGCGTTGCTGTTCACGGTGAGGAATCGGGATTCCTCTTGTAAGCTGTCGATGTCTAATTCGGCGGTGTCGAGTCGGTTATCCAAAGCCGTTTCAACACCGTCCAACTGCCTCTTGTTAACCGCGTCGGTACCTTGCGTACCGTTAGCGACGTTTATCAGCTGGCGCTCTTTATCCACATCGCCAATCGACACTACACCTACCGTAGTTGTTGGCAATCCAGCTAGATCACGCGACGCTACTGAGCCGGCACCGAGAGCGACACTGTTGTCACTATCAGCCGTAGCTAGCGCGCCCAACGCTATTGCATCTGTACCCCGAGCTATCGGAAGATTTGGCGATACCAAATCTTGTTCGCTCTCGGACACAAAAAAGGGATTGGCCGTGACGCCATCCAGCGCTGCATTTAATTGCGCCACATTTACAGCGTCCGTGTCGGCGGTACCGGCAGCCACATGAATTAGCTGCCGTTCTTTATTCGTGGAGCCGAAAGCCACTGTTCCAATTGGTTTCCCTAGTCCTGTCGGGATGACCCGGTCGGCAACAGAATCGGCACCGATTGCAACACTGCTGTTCGCCGTTGCCAATGCGCCGCGTCCTAATGCGATCGTATCGACACGATCAGCTTTCGCATTCAGGCCCACCGCAATTGCGCTTGTTTCTTCGGCTCTGGCGCTCGTGCCGATGGCAAGGGCATTGGTCGGAAGAAATGTAGTGATGTCTGTCGGAAGCGGTCCGGTGCTACGAGCGGACACCTTTGCATCTTTACCGAAGGCTAGCGAGTCGGCGGCGCTTGCATCTACTGTCGCGCTGAAACCGATAGCGACGGCTGATAGACCCTTCGCCTCGGAAAGATTCCCAAATGCTAAAGCACTATCGCCTGTCGCTTTAGCATTAGATCCCAAAGCCCAAGCGCTTTGGCCCGATGCAATGGATTGTGTGCCAATCGCCACACTACTTACATCGGAGGCCGCTGCACCAAGACCCATTGCGATAGAAAGATCCCCGGTAGCGCCAAAGCCATTGCCATCGTCGGGAACTGGTAGGCCGGTAACCGGATCCAATAACAGTTCTCCCGTTGCGGGGTCTTTAGGCTTCCCCGCCTGAACGCCGATCCCAATAGCGATTGATTCTCGCCCAGATGCAAAACTGCTGTCGCCTATCGCGATGGAACCACCACTACCTATAGTTGTCCGGGCATCCCCACCGATCACGACAGATTTGAGTCCTCTGGATTCTGTTCGGAGCCCGATACCGATCGCACCAGTGCCGCTGGTTACGGCTTGCGATCCGATCGCGATGCCTTGTTCCCGCTCCGCCCGTGCACCACGGCCCATGGCAAGCGCCTCGATTCCACCCCCCAAGGAATCCCGACCAATGGCAATCGCATCAAGAGGATCATTACCCACAACATTAATAGTATTTTCTACTTTCGCGTTTTTACCTATCGCGATGGCGCTGGTTGCGATACCTTCTACAAATGCGCCGTTCCCAAGTGCTATCGCACTTTCCGCGTCACTTTTTGCAGCAGAGCCAATTGCAATTGCATTAATGGCTGCAAAAGTTGGATCTGATCCGACGATAGCACCAGTCCCAAAAGCCATGCCATTGTCGGCCAAGGCAGCAACCTCGGCGCCGACACCAATTGCAACAGAAGCCGAACCCGACGTTTGTGCGCTGCTACCCAGAGCAACGCTGTCGAGACCATTTGCCTTTACTGACAGCCCTATCCCTACAGCATTTCCAGCACGAGCACTGGCATCCTTGCCTAGAGCGATGGATTGTTCCGCATTGTTCACTTCGGCGCCCGAGCCAATGGCGATGGAAGAGGTTGAAGTTGGCTTGCCCCCTTCTTCGCCAGTGATTTTTGCACCGTCACCTATGGCAATGGAGCTTGTTGAATTTGCTTCAGCCGCCGCACCCAGACTGAGCGCGCCCGATGCGGTAGCTTTTGCGTCGGCACCTAGTGCTGTGGCCGGGCTTAAACCAGGATCCAGCCGGTTAGCTTGCGCCCTGAAGCCAATTGCAATACTTCCTTCACCATTGCTGACAGCATCTGCCCCTATACCCAGTGCATTTTGACCAACCACGAGCGGCCCTAATGCGCCCCCTGGAAAATATTTGAAGAATTTTATTTGCTCTTCGACCTCATCCAACTGACCGACGGTTACAGCATCGTTGGCATCGATGCCTCTCGAAATGTTGACCAGCCGTCTTCTCAGATTTGTAGACGCGTCACCAAACGACACAACATTTCGTTCACTCACAATTGAGTTAGCACCGATTGCGACGCCGCCAATTGCTTCAACGGTTGCTTGTGCTGATGCACCAAGCGCTAGGCTGTCTACCGCTAAAGCCTTCGACAGCGCACCAACTGCTGTGGCTTTGATGTCCGCAGCTACAGAGCCGGCACCAATAGCCGACGATCCAGCTCCATCAGCATTGGAAAGTTCGCCACACTCCAAAGAAGTTGTCTCGAAGATAACGAGCCCCGAAACTGGGTCGACGCTGGAACCTATATTACACTCCGGCGTCGCATCCGCCCATGCGGCGGAGGTGAAGCCTGCGCCACCTGCCAGGGCCAGGGCAGTGGTTGATGCTTTCAAGAGAAGCCAATGGTTCGTGCGACGCATGTTGTAACTCCCTGTCTGGCAAGGCCCCGGGGGAGGCGCTTGTCGGCATTCCGGCCCATTCCCCCAAGATTCGGAATTTGGACCATTTTCGAGCAACTGCTGCCAAACATTGCGGCACTATGTCAAGTAAACATTGTACCACTATTTATATTACGCTATGGCCCTGCGGCATACGGCGGACCGCTAAGCGCGGAAAACCGTCAATTTGACGGAAAGGCAAAAAGACTGCTTGACGAATCATATCTCAACCAAATAAGTAGAGAATACATCGAGCGGGCACCCTCGTCCGAACGGACCGCTCCTTACCAGATTTCGGACCGCGGCTTTTGATCAGGATGCAGCTTGCTTCCACGTTACCAACAGCTAAAGCGCGCGATGCTCAGGCGACCTAGCCAAGTATCGTGTTCCTCTCTGCCAACGATGAGGTGACGACGATGCGTATGAAGATTTGTTTCTGATTTCCGATCCCGATCGAAGACGCTGCGCATGGCGCGCGTGAACCCGCCCCCTCCACAGGGGAATATCCTAAATAAGAAATTTACGAGACTTTCATGTTCAAAATTAACACGGCAGACCTACCGGAACTGGACCATTATCCGGCATCGCTGCGCCAGGCGGCGCTGGCGCTTTGGGGAGTTGTTCCAGATTCACGATCAAACGCGGCAGAGACCTGGAACAATCCGGCGAGTGGGCCCATTTTACTCTCCGACAATATGCACAAACGGCGTTTTTGGCGAAACGCGTTTTTTAACCGCAACACCGACCTAGCAAAGGAAGCAGCATGAGCAATTTGACCCTTAACCGCCGTGTTGTCGCCTGTTTGGCCGCATGCAACGGAATCTCTTCCGAAGCGTTGGAGTCGGGTGCGATTGAACGTTTGCACAAATCCGCAACGGTCGCATTGCGCAAGCTGCAGGAACTGCATCCCCGCATCGAACGTGGCGGCGAACATGCCGACATCGGCGCGTGCATCGTGCGGTTGCAGGTCGCGCTCAACAAATTGGAGGACGCCATCTGAGCGGGCCCGGTGGCAATAGCGACCTCCGGAGGCCCTAAGGTTTACCTCAACGATGGTCCGCGAGAAATTGGGCAATGCGCTTATTTGTTGGACCGGACGATTCAATGGGCGTCATATGTCCGACGCCGGGGAAATGCGCGACCGACACGCTGCGCGCATAGGCGGGCATCTGGTCTAGAAAAACAGGAAGGAACGTATGGTCCCGGTCACCCCAGATGATCAATGTGGGCGCCTGAATCGGCCGGTTATCGCGTGGCCAGTACCAGGATTCATCAAGCTTTTCGAACGGGGGCAAATTCGCCCGGTACCAGTTCATTCCACCACTCATGGCATCGACATCGCCAACGGCCTTTTCGAACAGGCTGGCTTCCTCTTTCGTCAAATGCCCGGCATCACGCAGGGCGCCATAAACCTGCGCTGCAAAGCGCGGAGCAAAGCCACTGTCGCGGACATCGGCATAGGACTGGGTCCGGAAAGTTTGCATATAGGCCGACATGGCGCGCTGCTTTTCATTTCGCGTCACCAGATCGAGAAACAGGTTATAAGGCGGCGCGCTCATCCCCACGACGGCCTTTACCCGGCGCGGATAGGCCTGCGCATAGGCAAGGCTGAGTGCCGCGCCCCAGTCATGGCCGATCAGGACGAACGGACGATTGCCATCAACTTTGCGGGCCAAGCCATCAAGCTGCCGGGCCAGACGATCGATGCGGTAAGGCGCGAGATCACGGGGCTTGCCCGATAGTCCGGCCCCCAGGGCATCGACCGCCACCACACGATAACGCCCCTTCAGCTCTTCCATCAGGTCGAACCAGCTGAACCAGGTGGACGGAAAGCCGTGGTACAGTATGACCAGCGGCCCTTTCCCTGCCTCCACATAATGCAGACGCGTCTCGCCTTTGCCATACCATCCCTGACGGTAGGGATTATCCTTGTCCCCATGTTCATTTGCGTAAACCACCGCGGGATCAACCTGCACATCGGAGGCCCACAGCGGTGTTGCGAACAGAAATGCAGCGACAGCAACGAGTTTTGCAAGCAGGTTCATGAGGGCGAAATATCCACTATTGTAATATTCGTCAATAAAGTATAGGCAGCCGTTGAGGAGAGGAGAAGCAGCGTTTCCATGCGTATCATTCGGGCCCTACCGGCGATCATTCTGCTTCCCCTTGTTGCAGCCTGCGCCACAAAGACGGAATTGTCCGCCGCCGACAAGAGGCGGGCGGAAGCATTGTACCAGCAAAATTGCGCGGCATGCCACAATAATGGCGAAACCGGCGCACCCGGGCTGAAGGCGCTGCGCAGCCGGACTCCGGATGCAATTTTGGCCGCGCTCGAAACCGGATTGATGCGTGAACAGGGCAAGGCTCTGAAGCCTGAGGAACGCGAACTGCTCGCCCGCTATCTTGGAAACAGCGCTCAGGCCGTTGCGGGGAAAATGTGCACGGGCACCCTCGCATCCGCGCCGCAAAAAATATGGAACCGTTGGGGCAACGGATTGGAAAACGCGCGGTATCAACCAGCTGCTGCCGGCGGCATAACGCCGGCCAATGTCGGCAGCCTGGAACTGAAATGGGCCTTTGCCTTTCCCGATGCGGCACGGGCGCGGTCACAACCGGCGGTAACCAAAGACGCCATTTACACCGGAAGCGCCGACGGCCGCGTCTACGCGCTTAACCCTGAAAGCGGATGCATCTGGTGGACATTCGACGCCGATGCAGAGGTCCGTAACGCGCCTACGATCGGCGACGACGGCAATCTCTATTTTACCGATTTTGATGCCCATGTGTACGCCGTCAATGCGCGCAGCGGGAAGCTTGTCTGGAAACAATCGGTCAAGGATCATCCGGCAGGCACGATCACCGGGTCGGTCACCCTTTACGACAACAAGCTGTTTGTGCCGATGTCATCGACCGAAGTCGTGAGCGCCATGCGCGGTGACTATGGATGCTGCACATTCCGGGGCGGAATAACTGCGCTTGATGCCCGGACAGGCCGCTCGCTGTGGCGCATGCACACCACTGAGCCTGCGACCCCACAGGGCAAAAACAAAGAAGGCGCTATGAATCTCGGGCCTTCGGGGGCGCCTGTTTGGTCGACACCCACCATCGATACAAAGCGAAAGCTGCTCTACTTCGGAACCGGCGAAAATTACTCGACACCGGCAAATGACAAAAGCGATTCCATCATCGCGCTGGAAATTGGAACCGGCAAGATCCGCTGGGTGCAGCAGATGCTGAAGGGCGATGCCTGGAATGCGTCCTGCGGAATGCATGGAAACAATGTAAACTGCCCGAAAGAAGATGGGCCCGACCTCGACTTCGGCGCGCCGCCCATATTGGTAAAGGCGGCGAACGGACGCGATATCATCCTTGCGGGCCAGAAATCCGGCATGATCTACGCGCTCGATCCGGATCAGGGCGGCAAATTGCTGTGGCAGCAGCGTGCCGGCATGGGCGGGTTTAACGGAGGTGTCCACTGGGGCATGGCCAGCGATGGCCGCACACTCTACGCAGGCATCGCCGACACACCCGGAAACAAGGGCGCGGTCGGACCAGCGCGCCAGGGCATGCATGCCTTTGATGTCGTCAGCGGACGTCCGCTTTGGAGCAAGATCGAACCCTTTGTCTGCAAGGAAGACAAACATGAATGCCGCACGGCGATGTCGGCGGCTGTCACGCTGACCGATGGGATTGTGTTTGCCGGTGCGTTGAACGGCATAATGCGGGCCTATTCAGCTAAAGATGGCCGGATCTTGTGGACGGTCGACACACGGCGCGACTGGCCTACAGTGAACGGCGTCAAAGGCTATGGCGGCGCGATCGATTCCGCAGGTCCGGTGGTTGCCGACGGACGGCTGATCGTCAATTCGGGTTATGACAAATTCGGCCAGATTCCGGGCAATGTCCTTCTGGTATTCGGGCCAAAATCAGGGAGCAGCCGATGACCAAATTGCGGTTCAAGATAGTCGCACTGGCAACGCTTCTGTGCGCAGGCGCGGCGCAGGCGCAGGGTTCCGGTGATGGGAAAGCAGGGCTCGATGGTCCGCATCTTGGTCTGCACCATGCCGCGATGACCGTGTCGGACATTGACGCAACCATTGCCTTCTATTCAAAAGCCGTGCCCTATAAAGCGGTACGCCGGTTCAAGGTGAACGGCTCCGTCTTTCCGGCGGCGCTGTTGTCCAGACCTTACAAGCAAGTTGAAATCGCAATCATCGCCATGCCCACCGGTTTCATCCAGCTTATGGATTTTGAACCCGGAAAAGCAGGCGTTGCAAATCCCCGGCCTGTCATAGGCCCGGGCTATACGCATATCTGTTTCCAGTCAGCGTCCAAAGACCCCGCCATTTTCCGCTTCATGGCAGCCGGACTTTCGATCATTTCCCGGTTTGACGCGAAAGATGGCGTCGACCTTGGCGGATATGGCGTGCGCTATTCCTATGGACGCGACCCCGATGGCATCATGATCGAAAATGAATCGCTCGATGCCCCCAAACGTCGGGAGGCGGCATGGATTACCCATATAGCCAATGTCGTGCACGACCGTGACAAGATGCTGGAATTCTATACGCGCCTGCTTGGCCGCAAAACGCATCGGACGATGGAGCAGGAAAATAACAGCAAGCTGGACGCAGTCGGCGGCCTTTATAATAGCAAGATAAAGGGCGGCTGGTTCACCGTGGGCAATATGGACATCGAAGTCTGGGAATTTGCCCGCCCCAAAACACCCCTGCGTTCGGGACGACAGAAACTGGACGAAATCGGCTATAATTCCTTCGGTTTGGAGGTCACCGATCTGAAGGCAGAGAAACGCCGGTTGAAAGCACAGAAAATACCACTTGTCGGCGGCACGGTGTCGCTGGATGGATGGCGGGTGCAATATGGAGTCGACCCGGAAGGCAATCTGTTTTCGGTGCAGGAAAATCTGTCTTCCGACCAGTCGCTTTCCGTTATGGGTTTGCCAAAGAATAGCTGACTGCCAATAAGGTTTCGGCACGCCCGACCGTGCGGTGCAGACAACGCTCTATCGCAACGGAAAATTTGTGGTAACAGCCGTTCATGGCTACCGAAGCGAAGCAGCCCCGACAGAGATTGAATCCGGAAGAGCGCCGGACACGGATTCTCGACCATACGGCAGCCATGGTTGCCCGTGACGGTGTTGCCCAGCTCAGTGTCGAGGCGATCGGACGTGAGGCAGGCATCAGCAAATCCCTGGTCTATGCCTATTTCCCCAACCTGACCGAATTGCTGCGCGAACTGTACCAGCGGGAGATGCGGCAACTGCGCAAAAGGCAGGCCGACGCCGCGCAAAATGTTGAATCGATGGAGCAGCTGGTGCGTTCGGTCACCCACGCCTATTTAAGCTATATTGATGAGCGCGGTCTGATTATCGAACGGTTGCAGGCTGAACCGTCCGTGTCCGAAAATCATGATCCGACCGACTATAACCGCGACATCGCGGTCGACCATCTGACCGATTATGTCATGCGCTTTTACAAAATACCCCGACGCATCGCTCGCGCGGCCACCGATATCTCGTTCGGACTTCCAGCCTCTGCGGGTTCCTATCTGCACCGCAATGAACTGGACGTGCAAATGGTCGAGGATTTGACCGTGGCGATGATTCTGGGAACGTTGAGCGATCTTGAAAACCGGTTCGGGCATTTGCCGCCCGATTACTGAACCGTCCCTGATCCCTACATCGGAAAGATGGTGTGGCCGCCATCCAATATGATGCACTGCCCGGTCATGAAACGGCTTTCCTTGCCGGCAAGAAAGACCGCGATGCCTTCCATATCTTCAAGGCGTCCAATCTCTCCCGAGGCGGCACGACGTCGGGCGGAATCCTGGAAATGCTGTGGTGTATCCAGCGACATTTCAGTCTCGATAAAGCCGGGTAGTATTGCATTTGCCCGGATGCCCGCCCGGCCATATTCGATAGCCAGACCGCGCACGAGACCGGCAACCGCAGCCTTTGTAGTCGAATATCCGGTTGCCATGGGAATACCCATCAATCCTGCAATTGACGATGTAACGACAAGGCTGCCGGGCTTTTTCGCCTCCAGCCAATGGCCGATGGCGCATTGAAATGAAGTTATCACGCTTTGGACATTCAGGTCTGTGGTCGCGGCCCAGTCAGCCCGCGACATTTTGTGAAATGGCCCGCGAACGCCCGAACCACCGGCATTGGCAAAAAAGCTGTCGACAGTGCCGAACCGGGCGAGCGTGTCGGCAAAGCTTGCCTGCGTACTGGCATCGTCGGTGACGTCGCACACAAAGGCGGCCGCTTCGCCGCCCAGAGCCTCAAGTTCGGCCACGGCAGCTTCGTTTTTTTCGGCATTGCGGCCCCAGATGGCGACCTTTGCCCCTGCCTTCACAAGGCCTTTGGCCATGGCAAGGCCAAGGCCCGCATTACCGCCGGTGACGATTGCCACATGCCCGCTCAAGTTAAAAATTGCCGCGCTCATATCCGCACTTCATCCCCGTTCCTGTTTTGCCACATTTCATGCCTGTGTGCATTATTCCATATGCATGGCAAAATACCCTATGGCAGGTCAAAGGCTTTCGCCATGTAAAAGGCCGCAGCGCGTATCCTTCGCGCCGCGGCCCATCGCCTGTCGATCAAAATTTGAACGTGGTCGTCACACCATAAGTGCGCGGTTCCAGAATGCGGGCGTTGCGATAGCTGCCCACCAGGTCGCTTTCGATGATCGAATTGGTGATATTATCCTTGTCGAAGATGTTTTTGACATAGGCCTCAACATTGATGGTCGCGTCGTCATTGCTGAAACGCAGCAAGGCATTGGCGACGCTCCATGGCTTGATCCGGTCGTTCACGGTGTTGAACTCCCGAGCGAAATAGCGGCTCTGCCAGCTATAGTCGCCACGGATCGTCGCACTCCAGCCGCCCGCGCCCAGAGGCACGGTATACTCACCACCCACGGCAATTTTGAATTTGGGCGCATAGGGCAGTTCATTGCCTTTCAGCGTCAGCCGGACTTCGGGCGTTTTGGTCGGCGTTCCGATGCCATTCCATTGTGCAGGGTTGGCCGGATCGCTGGTTTCCTGGCCCGGCGCCAAGCCGCCGAGCCGTGTGTTCAGATAGGAAGCGTTGGCATTGAACAGCAGGCCATCAGCCGGTGCCCAGAGAAATTCGCTTTCCAGCCCCCAAATCTTTGCATCGGTGTTGATGGTTTGCACCGAGGTGCCCCGCCGCTGGCCCAACTGCAGATTTTTATAGTCATAATAGAAGCCCGAGAAATTCGCCTGCAAAGTGCCGTCGGCAAATTGGTTCTTCGACCCTATTTCATAGGCATTGATAAATTCGGGATCGAATGTCGGCAAAGCGGAACCGATGGCGTTCAGCCCGCCGCCTTTAAACCCGCGGGAGAAGGACGCGTAGAGCAGATTATCATCGGTCAGCTTATGGTCGATGACGGCGCGACCCGTAAACGCATCATATTCACCCGCCAATTCGGTAAAGGCAGGGACCGACAAAAATATCGTCCGCCCGCGTGTGGATTTCTTGTCCTTGGTATAGCGTATGCCCAGCGTGACTTTGGTCGCGTCGCTCAATTTGTAATAGGCCTCGCCAAAGGCCGCGAATGATTTCGTGCTGGCATCGCGGGTATCCGCGTTGAACGACCAGGCCTGCTGCGGCAGTCCACGCAGCACACGGGCAAACAGTTCAAGCCCTGGATGGTAGATCTGGAAAGATGCATCACCCTTTGTGTTGAAGAAGTTGATGCCGGCCGTGAAATCGAACGCGCCGTCAAAATCGGATACAGCGCGGAACTCTTGATAATAGGTGCGGCCCGAGGCAACAAAACTGTCCGTCGCGCGCAGTTCGGTCGTGGTCACCGTGGTTTCGCGGTCAAGATTATAGGTCACGGGAATGCTGAACCGGAACGGAAGTACGGCATTGTCGAAATCGGTCCGCGCCTCGGAACGACCCTTGGAAAAGGCAGTCAGCGACAGAAGCGTGATGGGACCGAATTTCTGGCTGATCTCTGCGGTGACATTGGTCTGCCGTCCCACGAAACGCGAGTCATAATCGGTGGCGACCTTGCGCAGGTCGGTCGGATTTTGCGCGCCGGCATAGATGCTTGCCCCTGTCGGGAACAAGGTGCCGCCAAAACCGAAGGCGTTTGTGGCGTTCAGCAATGTCTGGAACAGGACACCGCTGGTGTCAGGGGAATCAAATCCGAGTTCAACCGGCGAGCAACCCAGTACCGGTGTCGCCTTGCACAGCCGTTTGTTCTCGCGCGAACGGCTGCTGTCTTCGCTGGAATGGTTCACCATGATGTCGATGCTGGTATCGGGACCCGGTACGATACGGAGAGATGCCCGCACCGAATGCTGGTTTCGCCCGTCAATGTCTTTGCCGGTACCGATATTCTTGGTGTAGCCGTTGCGGTTCAGATAAAAGCCCGCCAGCCGCAGTTGCACAACATCATCAAATCCAAGGTTCAGCGCCCCATGCACGCGCTTCGTATCGAAGCTGCCATATTGGGCGGTGACATAGCCGCCAAATCCCTCTTCGGGTTTCTGGGTAATCAGGTTGATGGTACCCCCGGTTGTGTTGCGGCCGTAAAGCGTACCCTGCGGACCGCGCAGAACCTCGACGCGTTCCACATCGAAATATTCGTCCTGCGAGCGAAAGCCTACAGGCGCAAAATTCAGAAGAACGCCGGTTCCGTTATCCGCCGTTGAGGAAATGGCATTGTTGCCGATACCCCGCAAAGTCGGCCGGTCGTTCCCGACGATGAGCAAATTGGGCACTTGCAATTGCAGATCGAGCGTATCGTCGAGCCCCTGTCGCTCGATTGTTTCCGAGGTAAAGGCCGAAATCGCGATCGGAACATCCTGAATAACCTCGGTCCGTTTCTGTGCGGTCACAACAATTTCGCCAATGGCGGCGTCGTCCGCACCATTGTCGGCGGCTTCCTGTGCATGGCCGGCAGTCGGCAGCATCATTGCAACAGCTGCAGCCGAGCCGATCAGATATCCACGTAAATTCAGATAGTTCATCCTTCATCCCTCCCATTCGCTCATCAGCGACTCTTATTGACGGTTTGAACAATAAACTTTATTGTAATATCCGTCAATAGAGGAGCGGCGACGCAAGGATGGCTGCGCCGCCGCACATGGGTTTACGCCTCTGCGTGGATAGGGTTGTGTGGCCTTAGTTCTTCCGCATCCAGAATGGTGGAACGATGTGACCGCGCCGATACGCCTTGACGAGCAGGATCACGCCCGCAGTCGTGCATAAAGTGAATGCGGTCAGCGAAGCTTCCAATCCGAATTTTCCTCCGGTCAGCAAATCGGACCCATCAATGATCGGCTTGATAAGTCCCGGCTCGGCAACGCCGCCAGACACGACCCCGCCAAAGACAGCTGACTGCGTGTAATTCCAAGACATATGGAAGCCGATGCTCATCCATAACCGGCGGGTCAGCATATAGGCCGCAGCAAGCAGGAGGCCGGCCTCGACACTGATGAACACCGCCCCGATCAGTGTTGCGTCGGGATTGGTGAGATGCCCAAAGCCGAATACGACCGACGAAACTATGATCGAAATCCAGCTTCCCAACCATTCTTCAACGATCCGGAACAACGCCCCACGAAACAGAAGCTCTTCCAGAAAACCGGAACTTATCGCCAGAGCGATGGCCGGAAGCATGATGGACAAGGGGTTGAACCCTTCGATGCGGAATATCCCCAGCACGTACAAAATCATCATGCAGCCGGTATACAGACCCGCCCCTATCAATAGCCCGATGCCCATCTCCTTCGGCATGCCGGACAGGGAAAATTCAGTGACCTCCCGGCGTTCGATCCAACGGACAAAGCCGAAATAGATACACATGGCCAATGAAGCCATGGCAGAAGCCGCAACGATTGCTGCCGCAGCGTTGCCCTTATTCTCCTCCATGAAGGTATTGCTGAAGGCAATGCACCCAAATAGCGGCGCGCCCAGCAGTACCAGACGGATCAGCGGGAACTGCAATATGCGCAGCCATGTCGGCGGTGGCGATGTCACTTCACTCATGTCAATTTTCCTTCCCCCTTGATTGCCATCCGGCCGAGCTGGTGCGGACGGATGACATGCTACCAAATGCCAGTTTCGGTCCTATTGCTTCCAGCTGTTATCCTTCGGATTGAAGTCCACAAAGATCCCCGTATCGAGTGTAACGGTGCTGAGAGCCTTGCCTTTTGAAACGCGAACCTCGGTTGCGCCTCCATCGGATTGCCAAGTTGCTGGTGTGCGGTGCACGCGCTCGATGGTGCCATCGGCATATGTCAGGACAAGATCGAACGGCATCGCCATGCCTCCTGGATTGCGCACATTTACAATATGCGTTCCCCCTTCCGTGCGCACACCACCCACGGCAAGGTCCATATAATTATAGCCAAAGAACCAGTTTTTGAAGAACCAGCTATGGTCGCCTACACCTGCATTGTTAAAGCTGTTGAACATGTCCCACGGCAGGGGACGTTTCCCGTTCCAGCGCTCCATGAAGGTGTGCAATCCCTTTTTGAAAGCTTCATCGCCCATCAGGTCCTTGAGCGCCAGATAGCCGAGCGCTGCTTTCCCATATTGGTTGAATGCGAATACCGGCGCCTGCCCAAACAGGGAATCATGCGGGGTAATGACCGGGATATCATTGCCTGAAGCAGCTTCAGGCCAGCCGACCTTTACGACCCGAAAATCCTTGAACAGGGCGTCCGCTTTTTCGACACCAAGCACCTCCCGGTTGCGGAGATATTCGAACGCCGTGGTCCAGCCTTCGTCCATAAAGGGATAACGTTTCTCGTTGATCCCCATGTAAAAGGGAAACCAGCTATGCAGGATTTCATGCGTCGCGACAAAGCCGGTGAAGGCATTTTCAGGCAAGCTGGCGGCTTCCGCGCTGCCGATATTTGATCCGTCATTGACCATCATCGGATATTCCTCATCCGCCCCGCCCAATATGATGGTCGTTTTAGGATATGGATACGGCACTCCGGGATATTTGGTGGAGGCAAATTGCAAGGCCTGCCGGCCATATTCCACGATCGGTTTGAAGTCGGTTGCACTGTCGGCATATGCTGCCTGGACACCCGCGCGGCGGCCCGTCTCCGGTGCCACCACAACACTCGACGCCTGCCACCGGTAGTGGTTGCTGAGTGCCAGCGCAAAATCGGGCACATGCTTTGCACGCCATTTCCAGCTTAGCATTTCCGCACGTGCCGTTACCTTGCCGCCCTTGATGTCGGCGGCTTCGGCAATGGTTGCGACCTGATCGCTTTTCTCGCTTTCCTTCAGGCGGGCGACAATGTGGGGCTGCAAAACGTCGGACGGGTTTTGCAATTCTCCTGTTGCCCACACCACATAGTCGCGCGGCGAAACAACCTCGACCTCAAAATCTGCAAAGTCGTTGTTAAACTCCCGTCCCATGGTGAACAAACGGGTGTCCCAGCCGCTTTCGTCGCTGTAGTTGGTGACGCGCGGGAAGAAATAGGCGAGGAAGAACGTGCTTTCGTCAATCGCGCCTTCTTTCCAGCCCTTGTCGCGCACCAGATCATAGCTCCAGCGCATCTTGATCGAAACGCTCCCTTTTGGAGGAATCGGTTTGGGTAAGAGGATGGTATGCATCGTACTGCCCGGAAAATTCATCCCGGCCAGTGGACTTTGGGGATCTTCCCAGAGCATTACTGTTCCGTCGACGCTGAACTCTTCAACGGTGATGCCCGAAGTCATGAAATCGCGCGACGTCGGATATTCACGAAGCGCCTCGGGCTTATGCGCATCCATGTACATGCGGAAAACCAGAGCAGGAAGCGGATCGGGGCTGTTGTTGGTGTAGATGATTTCCTGTTCGCCGCGCACTTTCTTGTCAGGGGGAGCGACCGTCATCTTTATTTTATGGACCGAATGATTTTGCCAATAGTTCGGCCCGGGTTTCCCGTCCCGGCTGCGCGTCCCTTTTTCATAAGCATTCTGGATATGGCGCGGCTCATATAGCCCGGCATCCGCATGCCCATTGGAAATCAGCCACGGGTTTTCGTTGGCCGACGCGACGGAAGGCGAAAGGAGACTGGCCAGTGCAAGCGCGCAAAAAGTGGTGATAGAAATGCGAAAAGTCTTTCCCAATTCCAACCTCCTATGGACATGTTTGACGCGCATGCTTCTGCCTTCCATTCACCCCGATAACCCTACCAGATCCGCACGCGCTGTTCGGGCGGCAGATACAGCCTGTCCCCCGGCTTCACGTTGAACGCCTTGTACCAAGCGTCGACATTGCGGACGACGCCGTTGACGCGAAACTCGCCAGGACTGTGGCTGTCGGAAAGGATGCGACGCCGGATCTCGCCCTCCGTCATGACCGTCCGCCACAGCTGCGCCCAGGACAGAAAGAAGCGCTGGTCACCGGTAAAGCCGCCGATGACCGGCGCCTTGCCGCCCTGCTTTTCCTTTACGAAGCGCTGATAGGCCGCATAGGCCACAGACAGGCCGCCCAGATCGCCGATATTCTCACCCAGATTTTGACGGCCATTTATCCGGAGACCGGGCAGAGCCTCATATTGGTCATATTGCGCGACCAGCCCGGCAGTGCGTTTTTCAAATTCGTCCCGGGCCACCTTTGTCCACCAATCGCGTAATTTCCCGTCGCCGTCGGACCGGCTGCCCTGATCATCAAACCCGTGCCCGAATTCATGTCCGATCACCGCTGCGATCGAACCGAAATTGACCGCAGGGTCGGCATTGGGATCGAAGAAGGGGGGTTGAAATATTCCGGCCGGAAAGGTGATCGAATTTTGCGACTGGCTATATCCGGCATTGATCTCTTGCGGTGAATAGGGAAACTCCCACCGCCGCGTTTCTTCGGATAGTTTCCGCAGATTGTCTGCCCGTGTCCAGTCCGACAGCCGGTTGAGATTACCCACAAGATCGTCGGCCGCGATGCGGACATTCGAACGGTCGTGCCACCGTTCCGGATAGCCGATATAGCGTGTGACCTTTGCCAGTTTGTTGAGCGCCTCGGCCCGGGTCGGTGCGTCCATCCATTCCAGTTTCGCAATACGCTCACGATAGGTGTCGCGAAGATAACCGACCATCTCGTCGACCTTGGCACGGTCGGACGCGCCGAAATATTTAGCGACATATAAACGCCCCACTTCTTCACCGAAGGACGCGTTGACGGCGGCGATACTCTCAAGCTCTGCAGGACGGCGCTGGGGTGTGTCCTGAAGCCGTTTGACGTGAAAATCGAAATGGGCCTGCACCCATGGCTCGGACAATGACGCGGCCCAGGCATCAAGGGTTTTGAAGGTCAGGAAAGACTGCAGATCGGCGACCGGTGTGTCGGCAAATAATTTGGCGACATCGCGCACCGCGGAATCTGTCAGAACCTTGATGCGCGTCTGTTTGTCGAACTTCATTTCCGCCAGATAGGCATCCCAGGGAAATCCCGGCGCATAGCTTTTCAGTTCCGCCGGGCTCATGATCCTGTTCATCGCCACCACATCGCGCCGCTGCGCGGTGGTCCATTGCCGCTTCGCGATTTCAATTTCGAGGGCCATGACCTGGGCGGCGCGCGCATCGGCGTCGGGAATGCCGGCACGGCGGAATGTCGATGCGATATAATCCAGCAGCGCCTTGCGGTGCCCGACATAGGGTTCCGCCTCCGCCAGATAATAATCGCGCGATGGCATCGTCAGACCGCCAATGCCGACCGCCGCTATTTGCCGTTTGGGGTCATCGGCATCGGTCAGAACCCCGGCGCCGACGATGCCGTCGATCCAGGGCAGGGCCATGATCTTTGCCATATCCGCACGGTCGGTTGTCCCCGCAACGATCGACAAGGTGCTGGCAATTGGCGTGAGGCCGAGCGCGTTGCGCCGTTCCATATCCGAATGGGACCGGTGGAAATCGCCAATCAGTTGTTCCGGACTACCCGGTGCACCCGCCTTTTGCCGCGCCTCGGTAATGAGGCCGCCGATCCGCTTTTCCGTGGACAGATAAACATCGACCGAAGCGTCGATATAGGGAATGCCCGCCGGTGGCTTCGCCGTCCGGAGCCATCCTTCGTTGACATAGCGGTAGAAATCGTCGCCCGGCCGGACCGTCGCCGACATGTTGCTTGTATCGACACCCCAGTCCCCAAGCTGCGGCCTTGCCGGCTCCGCTTGCCCAGTGTCAGCCCGAAGCGTGACAGGCTGCGCTATCAGCGCCAACGCGGTCAGACTTGCAAACCATGCCGTTCTCATATCGATCGCCTCTTCTGCAAAGCGGCTCCGCCACCCAATGTGCCGGGCCCATATGTTCCGCCAAAGCGGATGGATGCGACCGGTCCATCCGCAAAGAAACGGGGCTGACAGATCAAAATCCGCCAGCCCCGCCCACGCATCAACCCGATAATGTTCGGATGAAATACCCGCGATTACCAGTCACGGCAGGTCCGCTTCGATACATTTTCGATAGAATTCACATAGCCGTTGCTTGATGTCATCACGACGCATTGTTCTGCGCCTTCATTCCAGAAGGTGAAGTATCGGCCCTCGTCGGTTTTCTTATTGTCACGGACAACAAAGCCCCGGCTCATGAGCTGGGAAACAGCATAGGATCGCGACTGGCCACGCAGATCACCGACATAGGCGTGCGCGGAATAACCACCGCCATGATAGTTGTTGGAACGGTAGGAGGTCTCGTACCCGCGTTGCTCGGTGCCCTTGGAATAGCCGTCCGAATAAGCGTTTGAGCGGCCATAATTATGATAACTCTGGTTATAGAGTCCGTCGCGATAACCACGTTCATATTCGGCTGTGCTTGTCTGATCCGAATATTTGTCGCCACGATCATGCGACTTGCTCGCCAGCGCCGCAACGCCCAGCAAGGCCGCAACACCGGCGATTGCTACCGCCGTTTTGTCGCCATTGCCGCCCTTCTGGTTGCAATCGGAATTCTTGGCTAGGTCGATCGTGTCAAATTTGCCATCATAGGTGTCAACCTTGACACATTCCTTCGTATTGGGGTTCCACCAATAGGTTACCTTGCCACCGTCCTTCGTCAGGCCATGGTGCATGGTAAAGCCGCGTTCTTCCAACGTGCTTTCACCCCCGGCGGCGCGTGCGCCAACCAGGTCGCGCACAGATCCCGGCGGGGCCGCCACCGCCATCGTGCCCTGGGCCAGTAAAGAGGTCGCTACCAGAACTGCTAACGTCGTTTTTCCAAATTGTTTCACAAAAACTCCCCTTTTTGCTGAGTCGCAATCCACCTTGCTGTCCGCGAGGATGCGCCTCCGGCCAGTGCACAACAATTTACAAATGATGACAGCGAATGGACATTTGCTGCCAAAATGTCCCTATTTTCAGGTCGCGCTGACGGTCAGGGTGTAATTGGCCGTTTCATTCCGCCGTGCGGCATTGCGCATCAGATAGACATCTATGGTGTAATTACCCGAAGACGGCACCACGCCCGAATAGCTGTTCCCCTCGGTCGAGCCAATGAACAGCGCCTGCTGTGCTCCGGGAGCCGTGATGTTGAAATAGGACGAGCCATTGCTGGTCACCATTTTGACCTTGAGCGTCTGTCCGGCCTTTATGTTGATCGTGTACAGGCGCCCCTGGTCGCCGCGGATGCTGCCCTTTATGACCTTGGAACTTGCGCCTTTGGCAAATTGTATCGCCACGGGTTTCGCCGCAGCTTGCGCCTGGAGTGTCGCGGGCGCGAGATAGGCACCGCACAAAAGCGCGACGGCGAGTATCGGTTTTACCTTCATCATCATTCTCCTTTTCGGGGGGCAAAGAAAGCGGGGGAAGGGGCGTGATCATCCTGCCAGCCGGCGCGAACGGTAGCGTTCCGGATCAGGTAAAAGCCGTACAGCGCCATCGGGCCGACGATTATCAGGGCGCCCAACAACTGTTCCAGAGGTGCAGCGGCAGGTTCGGTCGAAGCAGGGCCGGATAGAAGCAGGAATACAGACAAGTCCCAAAGCCAGTGCACTATCATCACGGGCAAAAGGGCATGGGTGCGAATGCGGAGCGCAAGGAAAGCCGATCCGCTGAGCATCGCATTAAACGCCTGCACGCCCGCCGAGGCGAATTGGCCGGTCAAAAGCGCGTTCAGAACATGGACGATGCCAAACAGAAATGTCACCAGAAAGAACGCGCCCCAGAAAGGAAGCGCTTTGCGTGCCGCACCCCACAAGACACCACGGAAGGCCAGTTCTTCACTGAACCCCACAATCATGGTGTTGATCGTCACCGTCAGCAGCACAGCCGCGGGAATAGGCGGATGCAAAAAGATCGCGGCTGCAAAAAAGCCGGCGATGATGAGCATCGGGAACCAGATCAAACGCCATGACGACGCCGGCCGCACCGCATTGAAGCCGACATCTGTCCATTTCATCACCCCTATAATGACGAGCAGCAAAGCGGCTGCCGCAGGTGGTCCCCATACAATCTGTCGCGAGACAAGCTGGCCGAGCGAGGTGCCTTCGGCGACCTGCAACAGGGCAAGGCCCATTGTCACCGCAAGCCACAGCACCACTGCCAATATCGAAATCACCAGCCTGTTGGATGATGTGGTCATAGCTCCCCTCCCGATACCATCACTTAATCACAGGCCAAAACAGGATGGCGGCCGCAATAAGCAGCAGCACTGTCGTCATGAAAAATATCATGATGGCGATGGCCCAGCTTCGAAACGGACCAACGTGCAATTTCGACCGGAACCATTGGGCCTGCTGCCGCAAATACCAGCTGAAGGCGAGCAAGGTCAGAATATTGGCGAAGACATGGCTGTTCGGGACATCGAATTGCCGGATGGATTGCGATATGCCGAAACACATGGCGAGGGGCGCGGTCACAAAACACTGGGCGTAAAAGGGTGCCCGCAAGGTTTCACGATCAAGCGGAATTTTCAGGCCATATAAAAGCCGCAGCGCCATCATCAGCGGAAAGACACTGAAAACCAGAACGCGGAAAGCAAGAAGATTTTCTGTGCTGTTCAGAAAGGATGGTAAGGGGACCTCGCCGCTTTTCCCTAAGGTTGCGACCTCAATTGCGTGGCTGATCGCCAGGCACATCATTAGGAAAAGCGGCGGGCTTAAGGTGTCATTATATTGTTCGGACTGGACGTCTCCCAATTCCGTGTCGGCATAATCCATCATCCGTTGCGGGTAACGAAAGGTCAGCCATAATGTCTTCGGATAGAAAACCAGCATGACCATGACTTCGTAAAGCAACTCCTCAAGCGATTTGAGGAGTTTCATAAAGTCCATATATTGTCCCTTTCATGCAGCAGATGTTCCGGAAATATTCCGGGATCAGTCCCCCTGAACAAACACATCGGGAATTTCGTATCTCTCCTTTCCTAAAGTCGCGATTGTCGTGTCTCCTTCCCGCGAAGCGGATGCCTTCATGGCGGCAGTGCCATCGGCCTCGGCCGTGGAGAAGCTGAGGAAGCTGCCATCCTTGTTGAATAAGATGGTGCGTGTGCTTTTATCGGGCAGTGTCACATCGATATAGGCGCCCGTGTCTGCATTGCGGACCACTCCTGCGTCACACATGCCCGCCGCAGCACCTTTATAACCCGCGCACCTGATCTGCGCGGTCGCATTATATTTGGTGCCGGCAACTTTGGCATCACCCGCGCCGTCGCCATCGCCGGGCGCAGCGGCTGCGGAGGCGGGTACCGACACCAGCGTTACCCCATCAACCGTACCGACAACCTTGCCGCCGAGTTTTGCCGCGTCTTCTTCGGACAGGCATCCGGCGAGTGTCGCGCTATCGTCCAGATAGTCGACCGTCTCCGCGCTTTCGCCAATTTTGCGGCAGGCGTCGCCGGGATTTGGAAAGCCGTCGCCGACGAGGACAAGATTTTCCGGCCATTTGGATGACGCGGCCTCTGTTGTGGCGGCGTCTTGTGCGTCACCTGCCTTGTCGCAGGCCGCAAGAGCAAATGCCGAAGCCAAAGCCAAGAGTCCGATGCCTGGGTTCATTTTCATGCGCATATCCTCCAACCTGTTGAGCGACCCGCTTCTCTTTTGAAAGCTTGTGCCAAAATTGCCCGAATGTAACGGATTAGGATATGGACAAATGCTGCCAACATTTGGACATTCAATGCCAAAATCCGCAGCAGCGCCCTGCAGGTGCAAATGTAAAACACTTGTAGATTTAGTCTTTTGCGCTACACTTTACTAAAATCGGGCGCATTCAGTGGTTGGAACTTTCACATCTCGCGAGCAATCGCAGGAGAATGCATGGATCGCTATGAGAATAATCATTGCGAAATTGACCTAGGCCGCGTCGAACATGTCGGTGCGGAACATTGTGCCGATGTTGTGCCGGGCGCTTCGGCTCCCGCCCCTTCTGCCCTGAATGATGCCCTCAAACTGATTGAATATCTGGGGCCAGATGCACAGCGCACCATTGCAACCGCCGCTACCGCCCAATTCGGGGACTGGCTCGGCTGGCCTGCCTGGCTTACCCGCGGCACCGCGCTGCCCCCGGGCGAGCCCTTGCCCGGCCGAGTTACCCTGGCGGATGATCTGATCATCATTGCAAATATTGTGGATCAGGGCGAAGCAAACCCTATTATCGCCCGCCTGTTCGGAGAGTTTAAAATACCCGGCGCGCCGATAACGGTTCCGGCACTCTATAATGCCCCGACATTGCAGGATGCGTTGGATTTTTTCCTTCGGGCAGCGGCCTCTGGCACGCCATTTCTGAAGATCGAATTGCACAAGGATCAGGATCGCTTTTCCATCATCGTCGATTCCCGTCTAAGTCCCGGTCCGCTTCGTGATTTCTGTGCGATTGCAATCATGTCGACGGCATATCGCTTCGTCAGCTTTTTCATCACAAGCGACACGGCCGATATCGCTATCGAATTGGAAGCCACCGAAGATTCGGCCATGGTCGCGCCGGTACTCAGGCTGCCAAGCCGGATAGCCTGTGGTGCGCCCCGCTATGCCATTCATGGTTCCACCGCATGGCTGCCCATAAAGAATGTGCGGTCCGACAGCGCCTTCTGGAATTTTGCTCTGGAGAGGATAGCGGCGGCTGAACGGGAAGGGACCCGGTCCGACATTGCCCGCAGAATCCGCACCGCCATTTGCGCGGCCATGGAGATTGACGGGCGCGTGCCCCGCCTGAAACAGATCGCGGCTCTGGAAGGTGTATCCGAACGGACGTTGGAGCGAACCTTGGCGGCGCAAGGCATCAAATTCCACCAGCTTGTCGAAGAAGAACGCAGGATGAAGGCGGCGGAACTCATCGGAAACAGCACGGTGAGCCTGACCGAAATCGCGCGCCTGCTGGGCTTTACGGATATGTCGAGTTTCGGGCGTTCCTACCGGCAGTGGTTCGGCATTACTCCGGGTCAGGCGCGAAGCCGACGAAACGCGTGACGACCGCCATCCCCCTTCGGCGCATTCGATCGCTCCGGACGGGCCAGCCGGACGGGTTTGCAACAATCTGTTTCACCAAATTCTGGGAACGCGTTGCCTATTACGGATTGCAGGCAATATTGATCCTGTACCTGACCGAATATCTGCTGGTGACACGTGCGCCCGGCGAGATCTGGCTTGTTGCGTCCATCAGCACTTTGTTCAACGTCCAGGGGCAGGCATTGGCATCCAGTATCACCGGCGGCTTTCTGACGTTGATATCGATTATCCCGATAGTGGGCGGCATCATTACCGACCGGTTTCTGGGACCGGCGCGCGCCATTTTACTGGGTGGCTCCATCATGGTGATCGGGCATCTGGCTATGGCGTATGAACCCGCGCTGATATTGGCACTGGCCTGCATCGCGCTTGGCATTGGCCTGTTTCGCGGGGCGATCGCAAGCCAGTTGGGATCACTCTACGACAGCGAGTCCCGTCGGGTGGAAGGATTTCAGCTCTATTTTCTCGTGGTGAATATTGCGGGATTGACAGGGCCGTTTCTGGTGGGGACCATCGGGGAAGAAGCGGGATGGCATTGGGGGTTTGCAGCCTCCGCCAGCGCCATGGCGATGGCCCTTGCGATTTATGCCTTTGGATATCTGGACCATGCACGAATTCCGCATGCACAAGTGCGGGCAAATGCACCGTCCGCCTCCGCTCTGCCGACACGCAAATGGCCGTCCAACATATTGCTCATCGCAGGTGTCGGGTTGCTCGCCATTCCCAATTTTCAACTGTTCAACGCTTATCTGCTGTGGGTGAAAAAGGACTTCGCCCTTATGGCCTTCGGTCAGCCGATACCGGTCAGTTGGCTGGTCGGAATGGATGCGGCGCTCAGCCTGTGTGTGCTTGTGGCGTCTGTCCCCGCATGGCGCGCGCTGGAACGCCACATCGGTCCGGTATCCTCGCTGACCCGGGCAAGTTTCGGGGCGCTTTTTGTATGTGCTGGCACATGCATGCTGTTGGCAGCGGCGCTGATGAGCGGCGGGGGCAAACTCACACTCCTATGGTGTGTGGCGTTCCAGTTTCTGAACGCTGCGGGCCTTGCGCAAATCCTGCCAGCGGCCCTCGCCGAACTCGGTAGCAAAGACAATGTGAAGGGTTCGGCCACGTCAATTTCGGGCTATTTCCTCGGCCTATTTTTTGCAGGGTTGGTCAGCACAGTGCTGGCGGCGCGTTTTGAGGTCTTGCCGATTACAACCTTCTGGTCGCTCCACCTCGGTTGCGCCGTTGCCGGTGCGGCCATGCTCCTGCTGGCAAAGAAGACAGCCGACCATTTCGTGCGGGCACAGGGGCAAATGGGTTAGACAGGCATAGCGCGCACGCTGTGCTTCAGCGCTTTGTCTTGCACGAAATGCGGCGGCCATCATGGCTTGTAAAGTCGATACGCGACCCGCGCACCATCGCGGTCCATACCGGTTTCCAGACAGATTGTTCCGACACCGGCGCGGCAATGGCTCTTAGCCGCTGGTCGTTGCGGGTCCGTACAAGCATATAGCCATTGGGCACCCGGTCGATCTCCACCTGGCCCCAAATTGTGCAGCGTGCGCCCCATGTCCGTTCGCGCATCTGCGTTGCACTTTCCAGAAAGGCGAGCCGGTCGCGATAGGACTGCACCAGGCACCCGCGGTGATCGGTTTCAAAGGCGCAGCGGCTGCGTCGTTTGAACCACTGGTCGTCACTTTCGATCAGCGCGCTTCCGTTCGCAGCCGCCGGCATGTTCAAAATAGCGGTAAGCCGCGCGTCCAGCTGGCGCAATTCGGTATCCCCGCACACCAGTTGATCGGAGGCATAGACCGGTCGCGCGCAATCGGCGGTTGGTTGGGTGGCAGGCGGCGGGACCGACATCTGCGCCAGGGCCGGGGCGGACAAAGCCAGAAGCCCGAAAGAAGCCGCCAACACTGCGACACGATGCGCTACGCCCATTTTATATCCAGTGCACATAGATGCTTGTCGGCGGCAATGGTAACCGATGCCCGAATATTGGCAATGTAAAGCTTACAGCTTGGCCGGGATTACTCTCCGGAACCGCATCCCACGCCATTGCCGCAACATCCACCCGAGCAGATATTGCCCGATTCCACGATTGCGCGGGCTGTTCGGTTTCCGTTTCTTTGAATGCGCTTCCATTCGCCTGCGGTTTTGCAGACCTTGCCCTTTTTCACGAGCGATCCGGTTACTTCAACCTTGCGGCACTTGATCACCAGATCAGGATCAGTGGCACCTGTTGTCTGCGTCGCGTCATCCTTGGAAAAAGCAGGTGCAGCGATGAGTGACATGGCGAGTATGACGGTGGCTGCAAAACGACGCATAGCGATTTCCCCCTATCGGCAAGCTGATATGGGATAGCATGGGGCCGCTCCCCTCAAAATCTGCACCCATGTCGTTGGTCGAAAGCCACCCTGTCGGCCATCCAAAGATGCTGTGCCTTTTCGGGTTCCGAAGACGCCAAAGGCTGCTTGTCACCAACTCTGAAATTCGTCAGGTTGCGGCATGGTCGAATTGGGCATCAAAACCGCGCAGGGCGCGTCTCCAGCACCGCGCGCGCCGATGGCACCGCGATCCATGGTCATCGCCGGGCTTTCGACCATAGTGGAATGGTATGATTTCACGCTTTACCTCTATTTCTCGACAGTGTTGGCGCGGGTGTTTTTCGGAACCGGCCCCCAGTCCTTGACGGAAATTCTCGGCGGCTTTGCCATTGCCTATCTGATGCGTCCGGTCGGCGCGCTTGTCTTCGGGCATTTCGGGGACAGATTCGGCCGGCGGCTGACAATGTTGGGGTCGATGGCCCTGATGACCGGCGCGATGCTCGCCACTGCGCTGCTGCCCACTTACGCGCAGATCGGCCCGCTTGCAGGTGTGTTGCTGATCCTGCTGCGTTGCCTGATGTCCTTTTCGGTGGGCGGCGAATATACCGGCGTTGTCGCCTATCTGATGGAAGGTGCCCGCGACCGGCGGCGCGGACTGGTCACCAGTTGCGCATCGGCCGCAAGCGAGATTGGCGCGCTGCTGGCGGCAGGAGTCGCGGCGCTGACGGTATGGGCGATGCCTGAAGAATCGCTGGTGACATGGGGATGGCGCCTGCCGTTTCTGTTCGGCGCCGCGCTTGCCGGCTTGGTACTCATAACACGTGCAACGCTTGAAGAAACGCCGGAATTCCTGCGCCAGCGGGACGAAGGTTCGGTTCCCCAAAATCCCATAAGGCAGACGCTGACCCGCCATCGTGGCGCTATTGCCCGCGGCTTTGCTATCTCCGCTCTGGGGTCGATCACTTATTATGTCGGCATAACCTATGTCCCGGCCTTTCTGGACGCGACGGGGACCATGCCCGAAACACGCGCGCTATCAATCTCGGTCCTTGCGGCGCTGACCGTCATAATTGTGACCCCTTTCATAGGGGCCTTATCGGACCGTTATGGTCGCCGCCCGGTTCTGCTGGCGCTCGCGCTGGGCGGAATTTTTCTGCCTACAGCGATGTTTGCAGTCATGGCCGATGGCGGCATGGCTAGCTGGACTGGCGCCATCATCCTGGCCGCGCTGGGCGGAGCAGTAAGCGCCGTTGGCGCCGTCACGACGGCCGAACAATTTCCGGGCGAAGGGCGGCTGAGCGGGCTCGCGCTAGGTGCGACAACCGCGACCGCCATCTTCGGCGGTCTCACTCCCTTGATCGCGCACCTGCTGGTCACAAACAGCAACTGGCCCGGCGCGCCCGGTGCCATGATCGCGTTGGTCGCCCTGTGCGTGACCTTTGTCTTCTGGCGCATGCCCGAGACGGCCCCGCATAAAATCCGAATGTAAATTGCTTGCGGGGAAAGCAATAAGTTATCTTTTTGGGCTAAGCACAATAAGATTAAAGTAATCGACCGGATTTGATTGGCCCATATAATGACCAGACATCCCAAATGGCTGCAGGTGCGCAATGTGCTTGCATCGTCCAATCCCGAAAAGCTGATCGGCTATGGCCGGCTTCTTACGGTCGTATTTGCGATCATCGCCATGTATCTCGACCCGACCCAGCCGCGACGGTTCCAGTCGGAAGCCCAGTTTATACTCGCGATCTATGCCACCATTTCGGTGGTCACCCTGCTTTTCCCGATCAAGCAGCCGATCGACAGCCCCGTCCATATTCCCTTCCATCTGCTGGACGCGGCCTTTTTGGGTTCGCTCACATTTCTGTCCAACGAACTGACAAGTCCGTTCTTTTCTTTCCTGCCCTTTACCCTGCTGTCCATGACCATCCGATGGGGTTTCATCGGCGCAGTTGCAGGTGCAATCATTATAGAGATCACCTTGCTGATCGTGGGGATTCCGGATGTTCTGGATGGGGAATCCGAACTGAACTACCTCATCATGCGAAGCGCCTATTTCATGGTGGCGGCGATCATGCTGGCGCATTTCGGTGCCCACCGGGAGCGGAACCAGGACCGGCTGATGGCGCTTGCCAACTGGCGCAGCCGGCTTTTGCGGAAAGACCAGGGCGAATGGATCGACAATATATGTTCCCAAGCCGCGGTCGTTTTGGGCAGCAAATGCGTTGTTGTGCTGTGGCGACATCAGGATGATGCGCGGGGCCGGTCGGCGACATGGTGGTCCGGAACAGTCACCCGTACAGAACTTTCATCCATAGAGGAAATAGACCAGATCGAACGCGCGATCGTGGCGGGTTCCGCAGGCGACCAGGGCCGGCGGCTCGATCCAGCCGAAAACCTCGCCATTGCCAGATTGTCCGCACCCCAGATTGAAACCACCCTCACCGCCAGTTCAAATGGCTATCTGAGCAGTTTTTCGTCCATCGAAACACGCGGCATGATCTGGGCGCTTGATCCCGATTGTCGACCGGAAGATGCGAAGCTTTTGCTTGGCATACTTGCGAAGCAAATCGGTTCCGAACTGGAAAGGCTGGATCTGCTGCAGGAACTATCCACCAATATCCGGTCGGAAGAACGGGTGCGGCTGGCGCAGGATCTTCACGACAGCGTGCTGCAGGATATGACCGCGACAAGCATCAAGCTGAAGGCATTGTCGAATGCGGATGCGCTGCACCATCCCCAACTGACAGAAATCCAGAAAATTGTTACAGATTCCCAAAGACGCATACGCCATTTTGTCGAAGAACAGCGCTTCCCCCCGGCGCAGTCCCCGGAATCGCCGGTAAAGTCGATGCTGACATTCATGGACGAGCTGGCCCGGAACTGGAGCATTGGGGCGACATTCAAATGGAATTCCGACAAGCTGGATACGCTTTCGACATATTTGGCGGATATACAGCAACTTGTTTCGGAAGCTGCATCGAACGCCGTCCGTCATGGCAAGGCGACCGAGCTTTCGGTTATGGCTTTGCAAAGGGACGATGTGATCGAACTGGAAATTTCGGACAACGGGATCGGTCTTGCCGATTCATCGGCACCAACGGGATCGCTTTCCATGCACGCGCGTGTCGGGTCGCTGGGCGGCAATATGGTGCTCAACAGTGAAAGGTCTGGTTTATCCATGACGATTACGCTGCCGGTTCAGAGACGCCGACCATGAAATCGACCGTCCTGATTGCCGATGATCACCCCCTTCTTCTGCAGGCTTTAGCGGAGCTGGTCAGGTCGGCTGGCGCTTTCGAAATCGTGGAAGCAAGTCCGGACGGCCTTCAGGCGTTGGAAAAGATTGGCAGCCATCAGCCGGACATTGCGATACTGGATCTCGTAATGCCGAACCTGACGGGGCTGGACGTGTTACGCAACGTCACGGAACGTCAGTGGCCTGTGCGGGTGATCCTGCTGACCGCATCCATATCACCGCAACAAATCGAAGAAGCCATGCGCTGGGGTGTGTGGGGAATCGTGCTGAAAGATGCCGCAACGGAAGATCTGATCGAATGTTTGATCGAGGTGGCAGATGGAAACAAATGGCTGCCGGAAAAGATTGTCAGACAGATAGGTGCAGTGGCGGACGAACAGCCCGCTGCTTCCTTGGCCGCCTGCCTGACGCAACGGGAATTGGAGATCGCGCATCTGGTCGCGCAAGGATTGTCCAACCGGCACATCGCCGAGAAAGTGGCATCGGCCGAAGGCACCGTCAGCATCCACCTGCACAATATATACCGCAAGCTCGACATCAACAGCCGCGCACGGCTGGCGGCTCTGGTCGCGCGCGAAGCGGAAATGGGGTCGTAATCCGGGCGAATCCAAAACAGAGCGGCTTTCTTGGCCGCAAAGTCCACGGAAAAGCTTTGCATAAAAGAATATCTGCAAACGGCTTCGGACATTTTTAAGAAAAACCAAGGCGCTACCAAGACGAAGGCGGAAATCGCGTCCCGTTTCTTCTTGGACAGGAGCCATTTCGTCTTCGACCTATATCCGCGCGGTGCATCGGTATATCGATGCCTGACAGGCGCAGAAATTGCAAATTAACATATATAATTCAGTAACTTGTCCGGTAACTATATAGGTTATTATAGTCCTTAATTTCCCTTCCAGTCCTGGGGGGCTTTAGATAGTCCGGATAGCAGGAAAAGGTCGCAAAACGCCCTTTACCGGACGGCGCACCGGCAGGTTCTGCAGATCTGCCTCGAAAGTCCGGTTTCGACACTGATACATGCTGGAGCAAAGGTTATGCCGACATTCTATAACGCCCTTGGAAGCCAAACCTTGAACGGTTCAAATCAGCAGGACCGTTTCTACGCCTTTACCTATGACGACAATCTGAACAATTTGCGGGCCGACTCCGTTGTGACGGTGTTCAGCTGGACAACGGGGCTGCGCACCTCGGCAACAAATTTCTTCACCATCACCGGCAATAATGTCCAGCTTTCCTCCGACTTTTTCGCGGGCGGCGAAAAGAATGACTTCATTTACGGGTCGAACGCAAATGACGCGATCTTCTTCAACAACGGGGTCATCAGCGGCGGTATCGGCAGTTTCTCGTCGATTGAACAAATTGAAATGGGCGCCGGCGACGACATTGTGGATCTTTCGGCGCGTGGCCCGTCGGGCGTGGACTATACCAAAAATATCATCATCCGCGGTGACGCCGGCAATGATACCATTATCGGCGGTGCCGGGATGGACACCATTTACGGCGATGACGGCAACGACCTGCTGATCGGGTGGCGCGGCGCCGATACGCTTTATGGCGGTTCTGGCGACGACGTCATTTACAGCGACGATTTCGGTTTCAACGGCATTGCCGGAGATGACTTCCTTTACGGGCAGGCGGGCAACGATACCCTCTATGGCGGCGCGCGCACCGACCGGCTGGAAGGCGGCGACGGCAACGATACGCTCTATGGCGGCGCAGGTGGCGACAATCTTCTCGGCGGTTCGGGCGATGATATCCTCTATGGCGATGATGACGGCGTAAATGGCAATGACAAGCTGGATGGCGACGCAGGCAATGACCAGCTGTTCGGCGGCGGCGGCAATGACGAGATGCGCGGCGGAACCGGCGATGACCTCGTCAATGGCGGAACCGGCAATGATTTTGTCGACGGCGATGGCGGCATCGATATTCTCATCGGCGGTGCCGGTGACGATATTCTGAACGGCGGCACGGAATCTGACACGGCTGTCTATTCCGGAAATCTGAGCGATTATTCCATCGTGCAGAATGTCGACGGCAGCTTCACCATCACCGATTTGCGCGGCGGCTCCCCCGATGGCGTCGACACGCTGCGGAACGTCGAGTTTTTCCAGTTTGCCGATATGACCATCCCGGCTGGCGTGCCCAATACGCCTCCTGTGATCACATCTGACGGTGGCGGCATCTCTGCGTCACTCACCATTTTGGAAAATGCGACCTTTGTCACGACAGTGACGGCTTCCGATGCGGACAGCGGCCAAAGCCTGACCTACTCCATTGCTGGCGGCGCCGATGCGGCCCTGTTTACCATCGACCCGGTAACGGGCGTTGTGTCGTTCATCAACGCGCCCGATTTCGAAAATCCTGCCGATGCGGGTGGAAACAATGTCTATAACATCATTGTCCGCGCCACCGATAATGTGGGCGGATTTGACGAACAGGCCATTGCCATTACCGTAACGGATGTTTCGGAAGGTTCATCGCCTGTCATCATCTCCAACGGCGGCGGTGCGACGGCGAGCGTTACTATAGACGAAAATACAACGGCTGTGGCGACCGTGCAGGCAGAAGATGCCGATGGTACAATGCCGACCTATTCCATCGTTGGCGGTGCTGATGCTGCCTTGTTCACCATTGATCCGCAAACAGGTCAGTTGGTGTTCATCAACGCACCCGATTTCGAAAATCCGACAGATGCCGGGCAGAATAATGTTTATGACGTTATCGTGCAGGCAAGCGACGGCATCAATGTGGATCAGCAGCAGATTTCCGTCATGGTGGCGAACACCAACGATAGTAGGCCGGTCATCATATCAGGCGGCGGCGGACCTAACGGCGTTTATTCTGCGGCAGAAAATGAAACCAGCGCTACCGCCTTTGTTGCAACTGATATGGACGGTTCCCCTCTGTCATACACAATTGTCGGCGGGACGGATGCGGCATTCTTTGAAATCGATCCTGTGACAGGCGCACTTACCTTTATTGCCGCGCCAGATTTCGAAGCACCGAGCGATTCTGATGGCGATAACATCTATGAAGTCTTGGTCAACGTAAGCGATGGCTTGAACAGTGATGTGCAGTTAGCTTTTATAAACGTCAGTAATATCAATGACGCAAGCCCAGTCATTATCTCCAATGGCGGCGGCACGACTACCAATGTCAGCGTTAGTGAAAATGATTCTGCCGTTACGACCGTTACAGCAATCGACGCCGACGGGACAAATCCACTTTACTCTATCGTTGGCGGCGCTGATGCGTTGCTATTTGCCATTGATCCGCAAACTGGCTCGCTGGTGTTCTTGACCGCGCCGGACTTTGAAACGCCGGGCGATTTTGACGGCAACAATGTCTATGATGTTATAGTGCAGGCCAGCGACGGTGTGAATATCAGTCAACAGCAGATCGCTGTAAACGTTGGAAACGTGAATGATTCTAGTCCTGTAATTACATCTAATGGCGGCGGTGGTGCCGCATCGGTCAATGTGGCAGAAAACACGGTTGGCATAGCGACTATGACTTCTACCGATGCCGACGGATCGACGCTGGTTTATTCTATTTTGAGTGGAGGCGATGCTGCCTTGTTCACGATCGATCCGCAGAGCGGGGTGATTCAATTCAGGTCTGCACCTGATTTTGAATCGCCTATCGATTTTGACAGAGACAATATCTATAATATCATCGTACAAGTGAGCGACGGGCAGAATGTCGACCAGCAACAGTTAACGATCACAGTTTCTAACACAAACGACAATGCACCGATCATTATTTCGGGCGGTGGTGAAGCAACCGCAACTGTCAGTGCGGCCGAGAATCAACGAGCGGTAATGACGATCGTCGCACAGGATTCGGATCGCGATAGCATAACCTATTCGATTGTTGGGGGTGCAGACGCTTCCCTGTTTACAATCAATTCCCTGACAGGAGCTTTGGAGTTCATAACAGCCCCCGATTTCGAGACGCCCGCAGATGTCGATTTCAATGGCATATATGACGTGACCATCAGAGCATCCGATGGAAGTTTGTTCGACGATCAGGCGATCTCGGTCGCAGTTGCCAACGTACCCGATAACCCACCCACGATAACTTCGAATGGCGGCGGTGCGACGGCGGCTGTGAGCATTTCGGAAAACAGCGCTACGGTAACAACCGTCACCGCATTTGACCAAGACCTCACAAATCCGACTTATTCCATCGCAGGGGGAGCTGACGCGGCGCTGTTTTTTATTGATCCACAAACTGGATTGTTGAGATTCATCAATAATCCGGACTTTGAAACACCGCTCGATGCGGATGCCAACGGCATCTATGAAGTCATTGTTCGGGCTTCTGACGGTGTCTATTTCGACGACCAAAGACTGTCAGTCACTGTAAATGACGTTACCAACGAGGCAGGCCGCACCATAACAGGATCCTCCGGCAACAATACAATTACACCAACGGCAGCTAATGTGGCACTCCAGACGACTGCATTGAATGATACTATCTTCGCACTTGCTGGAAATGACATCATCGATGGCGGCGCAGGGGCCGACTATATGGACGGCGGCACAGGCGATGATATTTATTATGTCGATCAATACTCTGATGATGGTAACAATTTGAACGACGATCAAGTTATAGAAGGTCCGGGAGGGGGCATTGATCTCGTCTATAGCACTGTTAGTTACAGATTGGCATCCAATAGTGAGGTCGAAAACCTTACTTTACTTGGTTCCAGTTCTATCAATGGAACAGGAAATTACTCTAACAATGTGATCACAGGCAATAGCGGTGCGAATATCCTGTCGGGAGATTTTGGAGATGATGTGCTGATCGGTGGCGCAGGTGATGACACGCTTTATGGGGGTTTAGGACAAGATCGTCTCGACGGAGGAAGCGGGGCAGATATCATGATTGGCGGAGACGGCAGCGATGTATACGTATTCGACACTTTTTCTGACGATGGAAATTCAGCAAATGATGATCAAATAATCGAGTTAGCTAATGGTGGTTTGGAAGATACAGTTATCTCATCTTTCGACTTCGTATTAGGTGTGGAACTTGAACACCTCACTTTAGCTGGCTCGGCGGTTTCTGGGACTGGCAACAGTAAAGCCAATATCCTAAATGGAAATGGATTAGGTAATACGCTGTTGGGCCTTGATGGTAACGACACAATAAACGGCAACGCGGGCGACGATGTGCTTCGTGGAGGCGGTGGAAACGACAACATCAATGGCGGCACCGAAAATGACACGCTTTTTGGAGATGCGGGAACCGACACTTTGCTAGGCGGTGCCGGAAATGATATTATTGCAGGCGGTTCCGGCTCCGACACTCTGAACGGGCAATCTGGCCTGGATATCCTGGTGGGTGGCACAGGCCGGGATTCCATGAATGGCGGCACGGAAGCGGACATATTCAAGTTCGCGTTTGGCGATACGACTACGGTTTCTACCACAATAGATGTTATCACCGACTTCACCACCGGGTCCGACAAGATCGACCTTGATTTTGTCAACGGAGGCATCTCGGCGGCGGCTTATTCGGAAGGGTTGATTGCCACCAACAGCTTCACCGATGCACTGGCAAGTGCGCAGGCGATGCTTTCGGGCGGCAAGTCGGTAGCCTTTGTCGCAGGATCGACCGACGGCTGGCTGTTCTGGGACACCAATGGCGACGGCGTGATTGACCAGTCGATCCTGCTGAAGGGCGTGGGATCGCTGGGCGGTTTTGATTTTACCGACATCATCTAATCCGACACCGGTCGTCCCCGGCAAATGGCGGGAGGCGACCGGTCGTTGCCGCTTACAGCATATTAAGGGAATTATCGCGCATTTCGCGAGATGTGCCAAAACCGGTCAGCGGCAACATTTGGTAAATCGCCGGTTGATGGTTCTCCCTTATCCGCATATCACGATACAAAGTCGCCAATAAAACGCGCAATATTCTACACCAAAAGGGGTAGAATTTGGCGCTAAATACCCAATTCACTGTCCGAATACTCAAGTGTTTAGTCTCTGACGTGCCTTATTCTTGGTACGCCAAGGCTATCAGTTGCTGCGGCGCCTTGCTGGAGACAATATCATGCCTGTTTTTTATAATGTCCTCGGAAGCCAAAACATTGCGGGGTCACTCCAGCAAGATCAGTTTTACGCATTCACATCCGATACAAATCTTAACAACGTGCGCGCCGATGCAACGTTGCCAGTGCTTTCCTGGACCACCGGCATTCGCACGTCAGCGACCGACTTCCTCACATTGACACGCGCAAATGTGCAGATTTCGAGCGATTTTTATTCCGGCAGTGAGAAAGTTGACACAATATTTGGCTCCAATCTCAACGACGCCATTTTATACAATAATGGTGTGATTAGCGGGATATTCGGCAGCTTTTCATCAATCGAACAAATCGAACTTGGTGCGGGCGACGACATAGTCGACCTGACCGCTCATGGTGCTGGCGGATTGGACTATGGCAAGAATATCACCATCCGCGCTGGCGCAGGCGATGACATCATAATCGGGGGCGCAGGACTCGACACATTATATGGCGATGACGGAAACGATCTCATTTTCGGCTATCGCGGCGCAGATACATTGTATGGCGGCACGGGCGATGATCGCCTGTACGGTGACGATCTCGGCTTCAACGGTATCGCCGGAGCTGACTTTTTGTTCGGAGAAGCCGGTGATGATTTTCTGGACGGCGGGGCAAGAGGCGATTTTCTAAACGGCGGAGAAGGTAACGATATACTGATCGGCGGTGCCGGAGATGACTCCGTTTTTGGCGATATCGGCGTCGATACAGCTGTTTTTTCGGGGAACCGAAATGACTATTCTATTGTATGGGACGGATTTAATACACATCGCATTACTGATTTGAGGCCGGGCTCTCCCGATGGCACGGACGTCCTGACGGGCGTCGAGTTCTTCAAATTTGCTGACACGACGGTCGCAGCGAGCGTACGTAATACCGCACCAGTTATAACGTCCAATGGCGGAGACGTTTTTGCATCCATTGCATTGGAAGAAAATAACAACATTGTTACAACCGTCACGTCTACAGATGTAGACAGTAATCAAACGGTATCATTTTCGATTTCCGGAGGAGCGGATGCTGCCTTGTTTACCATCGATCCGGTGACAGGCGTACTTTCGTTCATTAACGCCCCCGATTTTGAAAATCCCGTAGATGCCGGACAAAACAATATTTATGATATTCGAGTTCGCGCAACCGATAGTTTAGGCGCTTTTGACGAGCAGTTTGTTACAATCGCCGTAACCAATATCGCAGATGGCTCACCTCCTCGTATCGTTTCAAATGGTGGCCAAGCAACTACCAGCGTTTCCCGAAGTGAAAACTCTCCCGGCATAGCTTTGGTCGAGGCAGTTGACCCAGATGGGACTACACCTACTTACTCAATTGTCGGCGGTGCTGATGCAGCTCTTTTTAGCATAGATCCACAAACTGGAATATTGCAGTTTATCAATGCGCCCGATTTCGAAAATCCATTAGATGTCGGCGCGGACAACAATTACGAAGTCATCATTCAGGCGAGCGATGGTGTTTATGCGGACCAGCAACAATTTTTAATTTCGGTCTTAAACATCAACGATAACAACCCAACAATCACTTCAAGCGGTGGCGGCGCGACTGCTGCGGTTAGCGCAGCGGAAAACCAGCGCGCCGTGTTGGCCGTGGTGGCCCAAGATGTCGACAGTGCTACAATTACTTACACGATCGTCGGTGGCGCAGACGCCGCCCTCTTCACCATCAACGCCCAAACAGGGGCGCTGGAATTCATCACCGCACCCGATTTCGAATTACCGACGGATGCCGATTCCAATGGTATTTACGACGTCGTAGTTCGGGCGTCGGATGGTACTTTTTTTGACGAACAGGCAATTTCCGTCAAGGTAACTGATTTGGCTGAAAATCCGCCAACTATCAGGTCTAATGGTGGCGGTGCGACAGCAGCTATTAACATCCTCGAGAACAGCAGTTTCGTGACGGCCGTAAATGCAATTGATCCGGACGGCACAATACCAACTTACTCTATCGTTGGCGGTGCTGACGCGGCTTTGTTTCTTATTAACCCCCAAACAGGTGTCTTAAACTTCATTAAGAGTCCAGACTTCGAATTGCCACTGGATGCAGATGCTGATGGAATTTATGAGGTAATAGTAAGAGCTTCGGACGGCATTCAGTTCGATGACCAAGCGCTTTCTGTGACCGTTCGGGATGTAAACGAAATTGGCGTAGTGGTCACTGGAACGTCTAACAACAATACTATTTCTCCAACGTCACAATACATGACAACTGCTTTTGACGACACCATATATGCTTTGGCAGGCAACGATATTATTGATGGAGGAGCCGGAGCCGATCGGATGGAAGGGGGCACTGGGAACGACACATATTACGTCGATCAGTTTTCCGATGACGGTATCGCGGGTAATGATGATCAAGTCATCGAACTTACCGGTGAAGGTACAGATATAGTCAATTCTAAAGTTAGCTATATTCTAAGTGCGAATGTCGAAAACCTGACCTTAATAGGTCCGGGGCCCATTAACGGCACCGGCAATGATCTAAACAATGTAATACGTGGTACAGATTCCGTAAACATACTTGTAGGTGGCGCCGGGAATGACAGCCTCCAAGGCTTTGGCGGCAGCGACTCCCTTTTTGGAGGTATTGGTAATGATAGCTTAGACGGCGGTTTGGGTGCTGATATTCTTGAGGGAGGTGACGGTAACGACACCTACTATATCGATGCTTTCTCGATAGATGGGATTAGTAACAATGACGATATCGTTGTGGAATTTGCAGGGGCGGGTATCGATACTGTCGTTTCTTCCCTCACATATGTTCTGCCCGATAACGTGGAAAATCTCACTGTACTTCGAGGAAACGGTACGGGGAATGAACTTGCAAACGTAATAAAGGGCGGCACTGACGATAGCTTCATCTATGGGTTAGGCGGAAATGACACCATAAACGGGAATGAGGGTGAAGATCGTCTATACGGCGGAGACGGAAACGACGTTATTAGTGGCGGATCGGAAATCGACAATCTATTTGGCGAAGCCGGAAATGACACTCTATTGGGCGGTGCTGACAGTGATTATCTGTACGGCGATATTGGAGACGATATCCTCAGCGGACAATCTGGTAGCGACGTCATTGTGGGTGGTTTAGGTCGAGATACACTAACGGGGGGTCTGGACATAGACTATTTCAAATTTGGGATGGCAGACTCATCAGTTTCCGCTTCGACAATCGACGTTATAACGGACTTTACAACCGGTGTTGATAGAATTGAGTTGGAATTCTTGAACCGTAATGGAGTGGGTGGTTATTCCGAAGCGGCAATAACAACCAACAGCTTCACCGATGCACTGGCAAGTGCGCAGGCGATGGTTTCGGGCGGCAAGTGGGTAGCTTTTGTCGCAGGCTCAATCGACGGCTGGCTATTTTGGGATCAGAACGGCGACGGCGTGATTGACCAGTCGATCCTGCTGAAGGGCGTGGGATCGCTGGGCGGGTTTGATTCTACCGACATCATGTAATCCGACACCGGTCGTCCCCTGCATATGGCGGGAGGCGACCGGTCGTTGCCGCTTACAGCATATTAAGGTATCCTCGGTAGAGAGATGCTTTGTGGCATTGGCCAAATTGAGGGGCATATGATTTCTGTCTTAACCGGAGGTAACGCGGCCAAGCCCCTCGCGCATGCGTTGCAGCAATGCCGTCAGCATCTGTTGCAGGCCGCGATCTTCAGCGCGCTGCTCAATCTCCTTTACCTCGCGCCTGCGCTTTACATGATGCAGGTCTATGACCGGGTCGTACCCACACGCGGGGTGCAGACGCTGGTCGTTCTGACTGTCATCTACATATTTGCGGTTATCACGCTTGCCGCGCTCGACTGGCTGCGGTCGCGGCTGCTGGTGCGTGCCGCGGCGCGTCTGGACCGTCTGCTGGTATCCGATGTTCTGAAGGCACTGCTGGCGATGCCGGACGCGGCACGGGGCAAATCCGGTTCTGTCCTGCGTGAATTTGACACCTTCCGCCAGACGATGACCGGCCCCAGCGTTGTGGCATTGTTCGATGCCCCCTGGGCGCCCATCTATATTCTGGTCTGCTTTCTGCTGCATCCGTTGATCGGATTGTTTGCTCTGGTCTGTGCAGCAACGCTGTTTCTGGTCGGCTATCTTAATGAGCGGGCGATGAAGGATTCGCTGTCCCGCGCCATGACGGACCAGCAAACCGCTTACCGTGCGATCGAAGGCACATTGCGGTCGAGCGGTATCGTGCGCGCGCTGGGCATGTCTGAAGGCCTGATCGCACGCCATTTAGAAGAACGCCGCGCCGCAACCGGATCACAGGCGCAGACCGCCTTCATCAGCGCAAAATATGTCAGCATCACCAAAGCGGCGCGTATCGCGATGCAATCATTCGCTTTGGGCCTGGGGGCATTGCTGGCCATTGACCAGCAGATTTCGGCGGGCGCAATCTTTGCCTCGGCGCTGCTGCTGTCGCGGGCGCTTGCGCCATTGGAAAGCATCACGGCTGCATGGCGCAACACGGTACAGGCACGCGTCGCGCTGGACGGCCTCAACACCGTTTTCAACGCGCAGCAGGACGCCGTCACACCTACCCGCCTGCCAGAGCCGACAGGCAAGATCGACGTCGAGCACGTCACGGTCAACGCACCCGACCAGAAGACAGCGATCCTGCACGACATCAACCTCGCCGTAGGTGCCGGAGAGTTTATCGGCATTGTCGGGCCAAGCGGTGCGGGCAAATCGACGCTTTTGCGGGCGATGGCAGGCGAACTGCCGGTGCATGAGGGCGCCATACGCCTGGACGGGGCGAGCCTTGGCGACTGGCCCGATGACCAGCGCGCCGCCTCCTGCGGCTATGTGCCCCAGGAGGCATCGCTGATGGCCGGTACAATCAAGGACAATATCGCCCGGTTCCAGACAGAGATTGCACCGGATATGCGCGGGCTGGACGAAGAGGTCGTCCGCGTGGCCAAGCTGTGTGGTGCGCATGATTTCATACTCCGCCTGCCGCAGGCCTATGACACCATGCTGGGACCCGACGGGATCGGCCTGTCGGTTGGGCAGGCGCAACGCATTGCCCTTGCCCGCGCGCTCTTCGGCAGTCCTGCGGTGCTCTTGCTCGATGAACCCAACGCGCATCTGGATGCCGAAGGGGAAAGCCATCTGATCGCGACACTCGCCGATCTCAAGCGGCAGAAGGTCACGATCATCATCGTCGCCCATCGTCTGCGGGTTTTGGAAAGCAGCGACAAGCTTCTGGTCCTCAGGGCTGGCCGCGTTGAACAATATGGTAAAAGCGATCGCGTGATCCGCCGCCTCTCCGAAGGTGCGGCTAAAGCGAGTTCGCCCGCAGGACCATTGTCGACATGAACATGATGTCGCCCCTCGACGGCCAGAAGCGGGCCGCAACGCCCGTTCACGACGAAAGCATGGACGACGCGGGCAGCCGCGAGATCCGCTATGGCTGGATGGTGATTATCGCCTTTTTCGGTCTGTTCCTCGGCTGGGCGCTGTTCGTCCGGATGGATGCGGCGGCCTATGCCACCGGTACCATTGCCGTTTCGGGCAACCGGCAGGTTGTCCAGCACCGCGAAGGCGGGACCGTGGCCAAGATCGACGTCAAGGAAGGACAGCGCGTCACAAAGGGGCAGGTGCTGATCATGCTGGCCGGTGAAGATGTGATTGCCACGGAGCGCTCGCTTTCATCACAAGTCATTGGCCTGCGCGCCGAACGCGCGCGCCTGATTGCCGAGAAAAGCGGCCGCACCACCATCGACCCACCCATAGAATTTGCCTCTTTGGAAGGCGCAGATCAGGCAGAGGCCGCCCGCGCGATGGCGTTGCAACGCAGCACATTGCTCGCCCGACGGGAAACCACAGGCGGACAGAAGTCGGTCCTTGGCCAGCAATCTGCCCAGTCTTCTGCACGCATCAAGGGGATTGAAGACCAGATTGCGTCGAACCAGCGGCAAACCGAGCTTTTCCGGGAAGAGCTGGAGAGTCTGCGGTCGCTGGCGGGACGCGGATTTGTCAGCATCAACCGGATACGCGCGCTCGAACGCGCCGAAGCTGCGCTTGTCGGCGAAACGGCGAATTTGCGGGCAAGTATCGCGGCTACACGGGAACAGATTGGCGAAGCGCGGATGCAGATGCTGACGCTCGATTCCCAGAATGAAAAGGATGTGTCGGAAAGCCTTCGCGCCATCGAATTCAACCTGAACGAGATTCTGCCCAAGCTGAATGCCGCCAAGGAACAACTTGCACGCATGACAATCCGGGCACCGGCATCAGGGCAGGTGGTGGGATTGAAAGTCTTCACCGTGGGCGGTGTGATCCCGCCGGGCGAAACCCTCATGGAAATCGTGCCGGAGCGGGTCAAACTGGTTGTCCAGACGCAGATTGCGCCGACCGATGCCGATGACGTCCATATCGGGCAAAAGGCGGAGATACGCATTTCGGCATTGCACAACCGGCAACTTCCCATCCTGACCGGAAAAGTCACCCGCCTGTCCGCAGACAGCTTCCTCGACGAACGGACGGGGCAACGCTTTTTCACGGCAGAGGTAAATGCCGATCCCGACGTGCTGAAGAAATTCAGCGAACAGGTCGGCGGCGGACGGATAAAAGCAGGCTTACCGGTCGAAGTCATCCTGCCGACGCGTAAACGCACATTGTTCCAATATCTGATGGAACCGCTCGACCAGAACCTGTGGAGCACTTTCCGCGAGCAGTGATATAATACGCCAAGAATTTGATCCACGCCTGCAACCATCACGGCATCGAATGCGCGCATGACTTTTCAAGGAAATCCAGCCTTCAATCGCAGAAGAGATTCGGCAGCAGATAAAGCTGATAATCGTCGCTGAAACGGGCGAATTTCCGGCCGTGACGGATTGTTGCAAGGCTGGGAAACATGCTTGGAGGCCCGAGCCGGAATCGAACCGGCGTGCAAGGATTTGCAGTCCTCTGCGTCACCACTCCGCCATCGGGCCCCTGTCAGCATAAAGCTTGATACAGCATCGCTGTATGTGGTGGAGGCGCGCGTCTAGCGGGTTGGGTGGATCAAATCAACCGGCAATCTGGCCTGTTGTGCCCTGATCGCCACAAGTGGCGGGAAAAAATGCGTTTTGCGGGTTCAGGTTGCGTGTTTGTCTGAATCCGGCTTGGCGATTTGTCCTATGCTGGCTAGAACCAGAATCAAAGACTGTATTGTGTTTGCAATACAGTTGTGCCACATGGCCCGGAAAATGATGGAAATATCCTGATGGAATCTGTGAGTTTTGAAGATATGCGGCGGGCGATGGTAGATTCCCAGCTGCGCACCAACGGTGTGACCGAGGCATGGATCCTTGGCGCGATGGGCAGTCTGCCCCGTGAGGACCATGTTCCCGCATCGCACCGCGCCACATCCTATATGGATCGTGCCATTGCGCTGGAGGACGGATCGGTTCTGAACCCGCCCTTGTCGACGGCCCTGCTGCTGCAGGCGGCCGAGGTGAAGCCAAGCGACAAGACTTTATTGATCGGCACCCCGGGCGGTTATGTGGCCGGGCTGCTTCAGAGCCATGTGGCACAATTGACCTGCGCGGCACCTGCCGACTGGGCAGCGGCGCAAAAGGATGCGCCCTTTGACCTGATCGTCATAGACGGCGCGGTCGAGGAGCTTTCCGATGCCTTTCTGGCCCTTGCCCGCGATGGTGCGCGTATCGTCAGCGGCGTTTCCGAAGGGCCCGTCACGCGCCTTGCAACCGGAGTGGTTCTGGCCGGGAAAGTTGCCCTCAAATCCTTTATCGACAGCGAAATTGCGCCCCTTGCCGCATTCGCACGCAAGCCGGAATTCGTATTTTGAGTCCGCGCCGTCTTCTTGTCGCGACCTTGCTCGGGTCCACCCTGTTCAGCGCCTCTGCCTCCGCAGACACGCTGCGCGATGCGCTGGTTTCAGCCTATGAAACCAACCCCAGCCTGACGGCGGCCCGTGAAGGACAAAAGGCAACCAATGAAGGCGTGCCGCTCGCCAAGGCCAATGGCCGTCCCGATGTCACTGTCCAGCCGACCTATTTTGAAAATATCATGCAGGATGGCGGATCGTCGGTGACACAGGCCCGCGGTATCAACGTCAACGGCACGGTATCGGCCCCGCTTTACGCAGGCGGCGGGATCCGCAACGCGATCCGCGCTGCCGAAAACCGGGTGGAAGCCGGATTTGCAAATCTGCGCGGAACCGAAAGCGCGATTTTCTCCGCCGTTGTGGGTGCCTATATGGATGTCATCCGCGATGAATCGATTGTCGAACTGAACCGTGCACAGGTCGGTGTATTGTCGGTCAATCTGGAAGCAACGCGCGACCGGTTTGAAATTGGTGATCTGACCCGCACCGACGTTGCCCAGTCCGAAGCCCGCCTTGCTCTTGCGACCAGCAGCCTTGAATCGGCGCGTGCGAACCTGATCCGGTCGAAAGAAATCTATATCCAGCTGGTCGGCCGCGAACCCGGGCGGCTGGAAGCCCCGCCGCCCCTGCCGAATTTGCCGGGAACGCCCGACAATGCGGTGATTGTGGCGCTGGAAAACAATCCGGACCTGATTGCGGCCCGCGAAGGTCGTGAAGCGGCGAGTTTTGACCGCCGCGCCGCCAATGCATCGCGTTTGCCGACGATCAGCGTATTTACCTCGCCATCCTACAGTAACGCGCTGAATTCGGTTTCGTCGAACATTCCGGGTTTTCAGGCGGACAACAGCTCGTTCACGGCGCAGGCCGGCGTCCGCGCGACGATACCCTTGTTCCAGGGTGGACAACCCGCCGCACAAATCCGGCAGGCACAAGCCCGGCTTGGACAGGCGCAGGAACTGGAAATCGCGGCCGAACGTGAGGTTATTGCCCAGACCCGTGCCGCCTATGCAAGCTGGAAAGCGGCACAGGACGTGATCACTGCGTCCGAGCGTGCCGTTGCCGCGAATGAATTGTCACTGGAAGGCACCCGGGCGGAAAACAGCGTCGGTAACCGCACGATTCTCGACATTTTGAATGCCGAGCAGGAATTGCTGAACAGCAAGGTGCAATTGGTAACCGCACGCCGCAATGCCTATGTTGCCGGCTTCACATTGCTCGCCGCAATGGGCCGTGCCGAGGCCCGCGATCTGGGTCTGGAAGGCGGCGTATTGTACGATCCGGTGGCGGAATATGAAAAGGTCGACAATGCGTGGAACGACTGGGCATCGCAGCCCGATCCGACGACCAAATCGACACGCACCGTTGACACGCCAGCGCAAAAAGCAGAAATAGAGCCGATTCCGAGCCAGTTGCGGAAGTAAAATTAACCAAGCTGTGGGGAGCTGAAACATGGCAGAAGGCCGGAACGAACCATCTATGGACGAAATTCTCTCCTCGATTAAGCGAATCATTGCGGACGACGACCGTAGCCGTCCGGCCACCAAGCGCGCACCCAAGGCAGCCGAACCTGCCGAAGAGGATGACGAGATTCTCGAGCTGACCGAAACCGCGGCGGCCGAGACCGAAATGGACGAAGTTGAGGAAGTACTTCTGGACGACAACAAGGCCCGCAGCCTGCGGCACAGCTTTTCGGCGCTGCAGACACTTTCCGAACCCGGCGTTGCGCCGCAGATCGTCCGTTCGGGCGAAACCTCGCTTGAGGGGCTGACGCGCGACCTGCTGCGGCCCATGCTGAAGGACTGGCTCGACACCAACCTGCCCCCGATCGTCGAAGCGATGGTCGAGCGCGAGATCAACCGTATTACCAAAAAGGGCTGATGCGCGGCGCACGGCTTCTGGCGCTTTGCCTGGCGCTTAGCCCGGCGCCGGTCCTTGCCGAACAGCTTTATATCGAGGCCGGCCGACTGGTCGATGTGACCACCGGAACCGTCCGTACAGGCCAGTGCATCCATATTGTGCGGCACTGGATCGAATCCGTCGCCCCGTGCGGAGAGACGCCCAAGGATGCACGCCGGATCGACTGGTCCAACCTGACGGTCCTGCCCGGCCTGATGGACCTGCACACGCATCTCGCCGATGCGGGTCAGAATTCGGATATCGCCCTGCCGCTTAATACCTCGCCATCGGAAACCGCGCTGATCGGTGCGCACAACGCACGGCTAACGCTGGAGGCTGGATTTACGACGGTGCGCGATGTCGGGACCTATCGCGGGCTAACCGATGTTGTGTTGCGCAACGCGATCAATAAGGGACTTGTGCCGGGGCCGCGCATGTTTGTGGCCGGGGCCTATATCACCATCCCCAAGGGCGGGGGCGAACTGAACGGCGTTATTCCCAATGAACAGCTTCCCGAAGATATGCGGCTGGGCGTTGCCAGCACACCGGAAGAGGCGAAAGCGAAGACCGAGTTTCTGATCGCGAACGGTGCGGACTTTATCAAGACCATCGCCACCGGCGCGGTGCTGGCGATCGGCACGGAACCCGGCGAGCCTGAAATGACCGAGGCGCAGTTGCGTGCGGTGGTCGAGGCGGGCAAGGGCAAGGGGCCGGCGCGGCCGATGCGCAATGCCCCGCGCGACGCGCTGATTGTGCCGGTGCAGCCGACCGACATCTTCGTCACCGCCCACGCGCATGGCGCCCTCGGCATCAAGAGCGCAATCCGCGCGGGCGTGCGGTCGATCGAACATGCCAGCCTGATCGATGACGAGGCGCTGGCCATGGCGAAGAAGGCCGGGACCTGGCTGGTCATGGACATCTATAACGGCGATTATATCAACGATATCGGCACCAAAGAGGGCTGGCCCGAGGAATATCTCCGCAAAAATCGCGAAACCACGGATATCCAGCGCGAAGGTTTTGCCAAGGCGGTGAAGATGGGCGTCAAGATCGCCTATGGCACCGACAGCGGCGTCTATCCCCATGGCCTGAACGCCCGCCAGTTCGCCTATATGGTCCGCTATGGCATGACGCCGATGCAGGCGATCCAGTCGGCCACTATCCGGGCGGCCGAACTGCTCGACAAGGATGATCATCTGGGCAGCATTGCCCCCGGCTACACCGCCGATCTGGTCGCGGTAAAGGGGGACCCGCTGACCGACATCCGCGTGCTCGAAAATGTCGCCCATGTCGTCAAGGACGGCGTGCTGGTCAAATAGCAGCACATAAACAAAAGGGCGGGGAAAGCCCCGCCCGTCTGTCTTTTCAGATCTGTTTTCCGGTTACACCATGGTGACCGAGAAAAGCAGGCTGCTCAGCGCAACGGCGCCGATAAAGCTAGCCAGTTTCTGCATGTTTCATTCCTTCTCATGTGCCGCGCAGCCACCAAAGTGGCCGGGTCGTCCGTTCGAAGGCATCCTTTATGTTTTTGTTATGCCGCCCAAATAGGATGTAAAAGTTAAAACTCAATTGCGTTAGTAGACATAAGAGTTGCAATTATGTAAACATAGCATCGCTATGGGCGAGGTAATTTTCTTGCGCGCGTCCATCGGGTTGACTAGCTTGTCGGCCATGAAAAAGCCCCTTTTGATCGCCGCCCTGATCGGCACCACCGTCCTGTCCGCACCCGCCTTTGCCCGTCCCATGACGGAGACGGACCTTGCCACGATGAAGCGCCTTTCGGGGGTGACCGCCTCGCCCGACGGCACGATGGTCGCCTACCAAGTGCGCGAGACGGATCTGGCGGCGAACAAGGGCCGGACCGACCTCTATCTGCTCAGGCTCGGCACGCCCAAGGCGCAGCCTGTCCTGTTCGCATCCAAGCCCGACAAGAATGAGCATGACCCCGCCTTTGCCCCCGACGGCAAGAGCATTTTCTATATCAGCAATGAAAGCGGGTCGGACCAGATCTGGCGCTACGACCTGGCCAGCGGCACCGCCACCCAGGCGAGCAATTTCAAAGCGGATGTCAGCGGTTTCAAGATTTCGCCCGATGGCAAGAAATTCGCGGTCTGGGGCGATATCGCGCGGGACTGCATGGAATTTGGCTGCGAAAAGGATGGTGACAGGTCGAAACCGGGCCCCGGCACCGGCCGCGAATATGACCAGCTGATGGTCCGCCACTGGGACGCATGGGAAACCCCCGGCAATTACAGCCGCATCTTCACCGTGGTGCTGGGTGCCGATAACAAGTTGGGCACATTGGGTGAGGCCATGGACGGCGATCTGGTCGGCGACGCCCCGTCCAAACCCTTCGGCGGCGCAGAAGAGGTGAGCTGGGCCGCCGACAGCAGCGGCATCGCCTTTGCCCTGCGCGAGGCCGACGCCAATGAAGCCAAATCCACCAATCTCGATATTTACGGCGCATCGCTGAAATCAAAGGAAGTGGTCAACCTGACCGCGGACAATGCCGGAACCGATACCACCCCTGCCGCATCGCCGGATGGCAAATGGCTGGCATGGACGTCGATGGCCCGCGCCACCTATGAAGCCGACCGGCTGGTCATCAAGTTGATGGACCTGAAAAGCGGCAAGGTCACCGCGCTGACCGACGCCTGGGACCGTTCCGTTGGCTCGCTGGCCTGGGCGCCCGACAGCAAGAGCCTGCTGGTCACCGCGCAGGATACGCTGGAAACTCCGCTTTTCCGCGTCGACCTGAAGGGCAAGGTGACCCGCCTGACCGAACGCGGCAATATCGCGGAGGTCGTGCCGCTGAAAAATGGCGGCGTGGTCTATGCGATCAACAGCATTTCCGGGCCGTCTGACCTTGTCCTGATGGACGCCAAGGGCAAGACGACACGGCTGACCAACGTCAATGCCGAGGTCTTTTCCACGCTCGACCCGGTCAATTATCAGAAATTTGATTTTGCCGGGGCCAATGGCGAACAGGTGTTCGGCCAGATCGTCAAACCGCAAAATGCGACCGGAAAGCTGCCCGTCCTGCTTCTGGTGCATGGCGGCCCGCAAAGCTCGTTCAACAATAGCTGGTCCTATCGCTGGAACCCTGCCGTCATGGCGTCGCAGGGCTATGCCGTGGTCACCATCGATTTCCACGGCTCCACCGGATATGGCCAGAAATTCACCGACAGCATCAACAAGAACTGGGGCGGCTGGCCGCTGGAAGATTTGCAGAAGGGCATGGCCGCGGTCGGCAAGATCGACAGCCAGCTTGATACCGCCAATGCCTGCGCGCTTGGCGGGTCCTATGGCGGCTATATGATGAACTGGATCGCCGGCAACTGGCCCGACCGGTTCAAATGCCTTGTCACCCATGCCGGCATTTTCGACCTGCGCGCCATGGCCTATGAGACCGAGGAATTATGGTTCGACCAGTGGGATAATGGCGGACCGTGGACCACGCGCACCGATGCCGAAAAATGGAATCCGGTGAACCATGTCGCGAAATGGAAAACCCCCACGCTGGTAATCCATGGCGAAAAGGATTACCGCATCCCCTATTCGCAAAGCCTCGCCGCCTTCACCGCGTTGCAGCAGCAGGGCGTGGAATCCAAACTGCTTGTCTTCCCGGACGAGAACCACTGGATATTGAAACCCAAAAATTCGATCCAGTGGCACCAGACTGTTTTCAAATGGGTCGATAAGCACCTGAAACCTGCCAAGTAAGGCGCGCGCAGCAGGCATCATCATCTCACACGAAGACACGAAGGCACGAAGAAGAACGACAAGCTTTCCTTCTTAACCTTTGTGCCTATGTGCCTTTGTGCGAGACCCGGATAAAGCGTCGCGCTTGCCTTTGCTGCTTTACATCTGAAAACCTTGCCCAAATGCGCGCGCGCTGGCAAAGGCAGCGGCATGACTATCGACAAGACGTTTGACCCCGCCGCGATTGAGGCGAAATGGTATGCCCATTGGGAATCGACCGGCGCGTTCCGCCCGGAACGCCCGGATGCCGAGCCCTATACGATCGTCAACCCGCCACCTAATGTGACGGGCAGCCTGCATATCGGCCATGCGCTCGACAACACCTTGCAGGATATCTTGATCCGCCATGCCCGTCTGCAGGGCAAGGATGCCTTGTGGGTCGTGGGCACCGACCATGCCGGCATCGCCACCCAGATGGTGGTTGAACGCCAGATGGCGCAAAAGCAGCAGAAACGCACCGACTTCACCCGCGACGAATTTGTGGCCAAGGTCTGGGAATGGAAAGAGGAAAGCGGCGGCGAAATCACCCGCCAGCTCCGCCGCCTCGGCTGTTCCATGGATTGGGAAAATGAACGCTTCACCATGGACGAAGGGTTCAGCAAGGCCGTCATCAAGGTATTTGTCGACCTGTATAACCAGGGCTTGCTCTACCGCGACAAGCGGCTGGTCAACTGGGACCCGCATTTCAAGACGGCAATTTCAGATCTTGAGGTCGAAACGCGTGAAGTAAGCGGTCATATGTGGCACTTCAAATATCCGCTCGCCGGAGGGGAAACCTATACCTATGTCGAGCGTGATGCTGATGGTAATATCACGGTTCAAGAAGAACGCGACTACATCGCAATTGCCACAACTCGGCCGGAAACGATGCTTGGTGACGGCGCTGTGGCGGTTCATCCCGATGACGAACGGTACAAACCCATCATAGGCAAACTTTGCGAAATTCCCGTTGGCCCCAAAGAACATCGTCGGCTGATCCCAATAATCACCGACGAATATCCCGACCCGGATTTTGGTTCAGGCGCCGTGAAGATTACGGGCGCCCACGACCAAAATGATTATGGCGTAGCCCAACGCAACGGCATCCCGATGTATCGGCTAATGGACGAAGTTGCCGCGATGCGTAGCGACGGCGCGCCTTATGCCGAGGCTGCTGCGCAAGCAAAATCAATTGCCGCCCGAAAGCAGTGGACCGCCGCCGAAATCGATGCACTCAATTTGGTCCCTGATGCTTATCGCGGACTTGACCGCTACGAAGCGCGAAAAAGGGTGGTGGCAGATATTGACGCTGACGGCTTAATGATTGCAGTCGAAAGCAAGGTTATACAGCAGCCTTTTGGTGATCGGTCCGCGGTGGTCATTGAACCGATGCTGACAGACCAATGGTATGTTGATGCTAAAACACTCGCGGCTCCAGCCATCGAGGCGGTGCGCAGCGGGGCCATCGATATCGTCCCCAAATCATGGGAAAAAACCTATTTCAACTGGATGGAAAATATCCAGCCATGGTGCGTCTCGCGCCAGCTCTGGTGGGGTCACCAGATACCGGCATGGTTTGACAGCGACGGCAAATGCTATGTCGCCGAAACGGAAGCAGAAGCGCAAGGCTTGGCAGGTGAAGGCGTCGCCCTGACCCGCGATCCCGACGTGCTCGACACATGGTTCTCCTCCGCACTATGGCCGTTCGGCACGCTGGGCTGGCCGGACCAGACGCGCGAACTCGACCGCCATTATCCCAATGACGTTCTCGTCTCCGGCTTTGACATCCTGTTTTTCTGGGATGCGCGGATGGCGATGCAGGGCATCCATTTCATGAAGGAAGTGCCGTGGAAGACGCTTTATCTCCACGGTCTCGTCCGCGCCGCCGACGGCAGCAAAATGTCGAAGTCGAAAGGCAACACCGTCGATCCGCTGGGTCTGATTGACCAATATGGCGCCGATGCGCTGCGCTTCTTCATGGCGGCGATGGAAAGCCAGGGCCGCGACATCAAAATGGATGAAAGCCGCGTCGCCGGATACCGCAATTTTGCAACCAAGCTGTGGAACGCCGCCCGCTTTGCGCAATCCAACGGCATTGGCGGATCGCACAGCATCAGCGCGCCCAAGGCGGAGCTTGCCGTCAACCGCTGGATTATCGGCGAAGTCGTCGAAACCGTTGAAAAGCTGAACAAGGCCTTTGCCGAATTCCGTTTCGACGGCATGGCCGACGCCATCTACCATTTTGTCTGGGACCAGTTTTGCGACTGGTATCTGGAGCTTATCAAGCCGGCCTTTGTCGACGGCGAAAAGCAGGACATGGACCCGGAATCACAGATGGTCGCAGGTTGGGTGCTCGACCAGATATTGGTGATGCTGCATCCTTTCATGCCCTTTGTGACCGAAGAATTATGGCACGCGCTCGCCGATCCGGCAGCGCCGCGCGCCTATGACCTGATCCACGCCCGATGGCCGGAGCCCAAGGCCGAAGTCGATGCCGATGCCAAGGCAGAGGTCGAATGGCTGATCCGACTGGTCGGCGAGGTCCGGACCGCGAAGAACGAACTGGGCATTGCGCCGGGTGCGAAGATGGATGCCTTTGTCCGTGACGCGTCCCCTGCGACAGAGCAACGCATTGCCCGTCAACAGTCTGCGCTGGCCCGGTTGGCGCGGCTCGATTCGGTGACGCCGGGCGACGCGCCGGAAGGTGGATCGGTCCAGCTTGTGGTGGATGAGGCAACCTTTGTCCTGCCCCTCGCCGGTGTTATCGACCTCGACGCCGAACGCGCCCGCATCAGCAAGGCCATCGAAGCCGCCACCAAAGAAGCGGCGTCGCTTTCGGCGCGCCTGTCGAACGCCGCCTTCGTTGAAAAGGCGAAACCCGAAGCGGTGGAAAAGGCACGGGCCGACCATGCCGAAAAGACGGCCGAAGCAGAACGTCTGACCGCCGCACTGGCACGATTGGGTTGAAGAAACTCGCGGTCCTTTTCGCCGCGCTGGGGACGATTCTGTCCCCGGCCGCCGCTGCAGAAAATGACCGCAGTTCGATTGTCACCGGGGTTGTTTCCCCCTTGGGCCCATCCGCGAGCCAGGCCGGACAGAAGGCACCCTGGATAGGCGCGGTCACGCTGGTGGCATGGCGGTCCGGCGACGGCCCGGTTGAAACTTCGCCCCTGCGGATCGAGCATCCTCTGGGCGACGGTGCCGATAACCAGAAAAGCTGGATGCAATTGTTCCGGCCCCGCGCGGTTGTCCGCTTTCGCATTTCCGGCACGGTCGGGACAAAGGGCCTGTGGCCCTTCGCCGAATTTGCCGAATATCTGGGCACCGCCGACGATGCGGAATTGGTGAAGGCGGCAGACCCTATCCTCAATCCCCCCGATTTTGTGGATGCGGATCTGGGGCGTTTTGTGGCCGACCTGCGCCTACCCGACCTGTTCAACGGGACGGCGACATGGTTGGGTGCGCCTATTGATCTGGTGCTGAGCACGCGGTCGCGCGATGATCTGCCTGACTGCGCCGCGACGGCCAAAGAGATGCTGAAGGACGCAGAGCGCTGGCAGGCCGAGGCGGAAAAGAAGATCATCGAAAATCTGTACGAGCTGTGGGTGGAGGAATGGCGTCCGAATGACGCGCCCATCCTGTCCCGAAAGGCCTTTGCCAAGCGGCTCGGCAAACCTACGATCACCATCTATGAAGGCGGTGAATTCGAAATGGAATTTGGCGACGGCGACATGTTCGGCGGGCACTGGATCATGGTGCCGGGCTCGCTTGAGGAAGGCGTAGAAGACGCCGGACTAGCCGGCTAACGCGCATGCGCACAAATTGCGTCTATCGGGATCGCTCCGGCTTTGCCATGACGGCACCATGACTGCCCCTGCCCATCAACGCGACCTGACCGTCGGCCCGGTTGCCCGTACATTGTTCCTGTTTGCGCTGCCGTCGCTAGGCGTGAACATTTTGCAGTCGCTGAACAATTCGGTGAATTCGATCTGGATCGGCCAGTTTCTGGGCGAAGAGGCGCTGGCCGCATCGGCCAATGCGGGGCTGATCATGTTTCTCATGTTCTCCGCACTGTTCGGATTTTCGATGGCCACCACTATCTTGATCGGCCAGAATATGGGACGGCGCGATGTGGAATCGGTCCGCCGTGTCATGGGCACCGCCACGGGCATATTCTTTGTATCCGGCGCGGTCATTGCGGTTTTCGGATGGATATTCGCGCCGAACCTGCTGCGCCTGATGGCAACGCCGGAGGGGGCCTATCCTTTGGCGCTGGCCTATTTGCGCGTCATGTTCCTGTCGATGCCGACATCCTTTGTCATGATCCTGATCTCCTCCTCTTTACGCGGCGTCGGGGATTCGGTGACGCCCTTCTGGAACACCGTGCTCAATGTCGGGCTCGACATCGTGCTGAACCCGGTTTTCATTCTCGGGCTGGGGCCTATTCCGGCGATGGGCATTGCCGGATCCGCGCTTGCCACGTTGATTGCCAGCATCATCAGCCTCGCGCTGCTGATCCGCAAAGTCTATGCAAAGGATCTGACGATCCGCCTGCGCGGGGCGGAGCTCAAATGGATCCGTCCGGATGCGCGCTTTTTGAAACCCATTGCCCGCATGGGCCTTCCCATGGGCCTGTCGATGATCATCATGTCGGGTTCCGCCGTCGTCATGATCGGCCTCGTCAACCGCGAAGGGGTCGACACCACGGCGGCCTTTGGCGTGATGAACCAGTTGTGGAGCTATGTGCAAATGCCCGCGGTTGCGGTGGGCAGCGCGGTCAGCGCCATGGTGGCGCAGAATATCGGTGCCAATAACTGGGCGCGCGTCGACCGGGCGGTGTGGTCCGGCATCGTCATCAACCTCATCATGTCAGGGATATTGGTGCTGCTGACGACCGTCTTTGCAACGCCTCTGCTCGGCCTGTTCCTGCCCGAGGGCAGTCCGGCCATCGCCATTGCCATCCACATCAACCATGTCATCGGATGGAGCTTTATCCTGATGGGAATATCGGTGGTCGTGACATTCGCGGTACGGGCGAACGGGGCGGTTTTGGCGCCGCTCCTGATCCTGATATTTTCGGCGATCGTGGTGCGGTTCAGCGTCGGTTACGGCCTGCACGACTGTTTCGGGGCGAATGCGATCTGGGGAGCGTTCATTGCCACGTCGATTGTATCTTGCCTGCTGTCCATCAGCTATTATCTCCACGGAAGTTGGCGCAAGGCAAAGGCGATGTCCTTTGCACCGCCAGCCGAAACCGCCCCGGCGGCCGAATAAACTGCTGTCCTGGCGTCCGGCTTGGTGGCAAGGGATTTTCCATGACGCGTGCACAAGAACAGGGCATTGGTTGGCGGAGTCGGGTAACGCTCTTATGCGGTATGCTGGCTCTGCTGTGGCTGGCCCTGTTCAACCTGACCGGCCCCGCCCGCGCCCAAATACCCGGTGCCCCCCAGAATGTCCGCGCGATGGTAGAGGCAGAAACATCAAATCCCGCCCCCGGGGACACGGTTACCGTCGCCGTCATCATGGACCCGAAACCCGGCTGGCACGACTATTGGCTGAACCCCGGCGACGCCGGAACGCCCCTTGAACTGGACTGGACCCTGCCCGACGGCGTAACCGCCGGCCCGATCCGCGCCCCGGTCCCGGAAACCCTGGTTGTCAGCGGGTTTATGAACCATATCTACAAGGCCAGGCACGCCTTTCTGGTCGACCTCCAGATAGCGCCGAAGCTTCAGCCGGGTAAAAAACTCGACCTCAAAGTCGATGCAAGATGGTCAGCCTGCTCCGACCTGATCTGCGTTCCGGAAAGCGGAAGCTTTACCATCCCGCTGACGGTCGGCAACGGAACCATCGCAGCACAGCAGCGCACCCGCTTTGACCAATGGCGTGCTGCATTGCCGGTACCGCTGGACCGGCAGGCAAATTATGCCATCAACGGCAGCAGTATTTCGATTGCCATCCCGTTCCCCGAAAGTGCCGCAGCCGACAAAGTCTGGTTCTTCCCCCAAACCCAGAATGTCTTCCGCTACGCCGCCCCGCAAACTGCCCGGCGAACCGGCAACTGGCTCATTCTGACAGGCGGCGTCGACAAAGGCTTTGACGGACAGATTGACGGCCTTCTCCGTTTTGGCGACGGTCAGGGAATAGAGCTGCGCGCTCTTCCGGGATCGATACCAAGCGGCGGTGAAACGGTGTCGGTCTTGGGCGCCGGCGATACCGCTCAAGAAAATCGCAATTCCGAAAGTTTCGCGGTCATTCTGGCGCTTTCGATCTTGGGCGGGCTTTTGCTGAACCTGATGCCCTGTGTTTTCCCGATTTTGGGATTGAAAGCGATCGCTATCGCCAAGGCAGGTGGAGATGAACGGACGGCGCGACGCGACGCACTCGCCTATACCGCCGGTATCCTGTTGAGCTGTCTCGCTCTGGGTGCGATCATGCTGGGCCTGCGGGCCGCAGGGCAAGAGGTTGGATGGGCGTTTCAGCTTCAAGACCCGTTCATTGTATTCATTCTGCTGTTGTTGATGGTGGCGATCACTGCAAATCTTGTCGGTCTGTTTGAACTTGGTGCCGTCGGCGCGGGCGAAAAACTTGCACGGCAAGGGGGTGCTGCCGGTTCCTTCTGGACAGGCGTGCTGGCGGCTGTTGTTGCGACACCGTGTACCGGACCTTTCATGGCAGCAGCGATAGGTGCTGCACTGCTTCTGCCATCGGCACAGGCTTTACTCATCTTTGCAGGGCTCGGTCTTGGTCTTGCTCTGCCGTTTTTGGCCATAGCCTATATCCCGGCGCTGCGGGCGAGGATGCCACGGCCGGGTCCCTGGATGGTGAAATTACGTCAATGGATGGCGCTGCCCATGGGCTTGACGGCTCTGGCGTTACTGTGGCTGCTCGCACAACTGGTGGGCGGTGCCGGTTGGGCGTTGGGCGCGATTTCGACAGCGATCCTTTTGATTGCCATTGTCGTCATCAAAAGACGGCAGACACCGGTCGGTCTGCTGTTGGGGGTGACGGGAGTATTGGCGATTGCAGGTAATCTGGCTCTGGACCGGTTGCCCCGTCCCGCCGCGATCCAGTCTGCGGCGGCGGAACTTGGCGGTGAAATATTTTCAGAAGCGAAACTTGCGCAACTTCGGGATGAAGGCAAACCTGTCTTCCTCTATTTCACGGCGGACTGGTGCGTAACGTGCAAGGTCAACGAAGCTGCCGCAATTGATCGTGAAGACACACGAAAAGCTTTCGAAAAAGCCGGGATTATAACAATGGTGGGTGACTATACGCGGCGTGACCCTGCCATAACGCGCTTTCTTGCCAAGCATGGACGTTCAGGTGTGCCGCTATATCTTTACTATCCCAAGCAGGGCGAGGTAAAAATACTCCCGCAAATTCTGACCGTGTCCGATCTGACGGAACTGGCAAATTAAGCGGGGGAAAGTACGGGGACAGACAAGCGATGTGCCTGCCCCCGGACCCTACCGGCAAGTTGCGACCCTCTCAGGACTCACCGGCAATGTCGATCCGCTTCACCTGGTTGGCGCCGATTACGGCAATCCCCCGATTCCCCGTAATACCGGTCAGCGGGATCGATCTCTCGAAACTGGTTAAAGAGCCGGTTTCGGACGATTGATTGGAAGCGTGCGCCTGAACAACGACCACCTCTATGCCCCAATAATCAGGCGCGCTTTGATAAATCCGGGGGGCCAGTCTAGCTTCGTAACCTGCTCCCGGGAGAGTCCCCTTGACCCAGAGATACAGGCTGTCTTGAAAAGGCAGCTTGCGCAATTCGGCTGTTTCGAAGTCAATGATCCGCCCATTTGGTACGCTGGACAGCGAACCGCTGGAGGAACTGTTCATTTTACATCCTAATCTTTCGTAATAATATATCACAAAAGAGTTTTATTGATTGTCAATTGTGACACTATATTTCAGCGCAATACAGGGTTTTACCTGCACGTAAAGTGAACAATCTGGCCGTTTGTCGCAAAGTTCAGTATCGCGTTGAAAGCGTTTCTAAAAATATCTGACGCGTTATTTCCGCATTCGTATGCGTAATTTGCGACTGGCCTTGCTGGCGCATTTGGGGGCCGAATCATCCGCTTGGCAACAGGAAGGCCATCGCCGCGCATCTTATATCGTTGCGCAACAGTCACTATATGCGACAATATTGCACGGTTACCGCCTAACCCCTTTATTTGCACAGCAAATGGCTGTATTGGCGCACCATAACAACTTCAGGAGTACCCACTATCGCAACCCCGCCTACCCGGCGCGCTATGACCCCACCTGTTAAAAGTGGACCGCGCTACAACAATCTGATCACCGCCGAAAAAGTCCGTGTCATTGATGATGACGGTGAGAATCTGGGGGTGATGTACACCCGCGAAGCGATAGCTCAAGCTGCTGAAGTTGGATTGGATCTGGTGGAGGTATCTCCAAATGCCGATCCCCCCGTTTGCAAATTTCTCGACATTGGCAAATTCAAATATGAAGCCCAGAAAAAGGCTAATCTAGCTCGCAAGAGCCAGAAGACGCAGGAAATCAAAGAGATCAAGATGCGTCCGAACATCGATGACCATGATTATATGGTGAAGATGAAGAAGGTGGCCGAATTCATCGAAGAGGGCGACAAGGTCAAAATCACGCTCCGCTTTCGCGGACGCGAGTTGGCGCACCAACAGCTGGGAATGCAGCTTTTACAGCGGGTTCAGGCCGATACGGCTGAATCGGCCAAGATTGAGGCCCATCCCCGGATGGAAGGCCGCCAGATGCTGATGGTGCTTTCACCCAAATAAGCGGGCAATGCCATCACCAGACGGCTTGCCGAATAAGCTCCAACCCAACGCCGATCATCAACAGGTTGATGATCGCGTTAAAGCGGGCGGGCGATACTCTTTTCACCAGCCAGACGCCTGCAAATGTGCTTGCGATTGCCAATGGCATGAAGACAGCCGTGAGTGACATATTCTCGCTGTTGAACTGTCCTAGCGCGGCATAAGCAGGGACCTTCATCCAGTTGATGATGGCAAAAAATATCGAGGATGTTCCCACAAATGCCAGATGGGGAAAATTGCGGGACAGGGCCCAAATCTGGAATGGCGGCCCGCCCGCATGCGCAATCTGGCTCGTAAATCCGGACAAGGCGCCCATCACAGTGCCGATCCATTCGGGTGCCGGACCGCGCATCTGGGCAAGTCGGTTCACCTTGGGCGATAGCCTGTACAGGCCAAATACCAACGCAATCATGCCCACCAGGCCACGCACAGCGTCCGCGTTCACGACCGCGGCGAACCACCAACCCAGAAAAATTCCGATGACAGCCCCGGGCAGGGTGATGGCGAGGGTCCGGCGGTCAAAGCTACGCCGAAATGCCCACACGCTCACAATGTCTTGCGCCATCAGGATGGGCAACAACATGCCGGCCGCCGACACCGGATCCATGACGAGCGCGAGCAACGGAATAGCTGCAGCACCCAAACCGGCAAACCCGCCCTTCGCCAGCCCCACCAGGATAACTGCAGCTGAAGCGACGAGGTAGAAGGTAACGTCTGACGGAAGGTTCAAGCCGACTGCATGCGCTTGCGCAGCGCCAATATATAAATGATTGCGGCAGCAGCGGCGAAGATGAACCACTGAATGGCGTAAAGCAGATGGTTATTAGGGATCTGCTGCGGCGATGGCAGCGAAAGCTGCTGCAGGCCTTCGACGTGATCGGTGACAACAAGCTTGATCAGCTGCTGATTATCGGGCGCGATGATACCATTCACTGTCCCCCCGGCCCACTTAGGCGACTGGGGCCGTTCCGACCAGCCGATCGCCACCTTCGCCCCGGGACCTTCGGCTCCGCCGGTTGAACAGGAAGCCAGATGCGCAAAGCCAGCTTTGCCTTCACGATTGCTTCCGGACACCGTTTCAATCCGCAAAACCTTGATACACATCAGAGTCGATTTCCGGAACAGAGGAAGTGCATCCTTGTCCGGGACAGAAGGCCATGTGACAGGCGGCAGGTTTGCGGCGGCCTCATAGCGCGCGAGGAGCTGTTCCTTCTGCTCCTTACGCTGCAGCTGCCAGATCCCGAGCCCGATCATGGTCGCAACGGCGGCCGACACCAGTATCGTGGGAATCACCGGCCATTTCATGCCACATCATCCCGGCCCGCTTCATGCGCGCGGTTGTAATGTTCCGCCGCCAGCAATGCACCTTTGGACACACGGAGCGCATAGATGGTCATAGCGATCGTGAAAGGAACCCAGATCACGACATGAACCCAGAACGGCGGACGCACGGCGGAATCCAGAATGATGGCCAAAATGATGATCAATGCCCCGATGAGCAGCGTCAAAAGAGCAGCAGGTCCGTCACCAACATTAAACCCCGAATAATCCAGACCGCAGCCCGAACAGCGTTCGGAAAAGCGGGCGGGGCCGGCAAAGAGGGTCTTGGCCCCGCATTCGGGGCACAGACCAAAAAGGGCAGCTTTGGCGATGCCAGGCTGCCCTTCTTGTATTTGTAAGTCTGGCACTAAAATGCCTTTATGCGTGGACGGGGGCGCCCCATCCTCCCCAGATATATACGGCGATAAAGAGGAACAGCCATACGACGTCCACAAAATGCCAGTACCAGGCAGCAGCCTCAAAGCCGAAATGCTGCTGCGGAGTGAAATGCCCCTTATACGCACGCACGAGGCAGACAATCAGGAAGATCGTACCGACAATGACGTGGAAGCCATGGAAACCGGTGGCCATGTAGAATGCCGTGCCATAGTTCAATCCACCGAAGGGGAAGGGGGCAACGGAATATTCATAAGCCTGAATGGCACTGAACAACAGGCCGAGGAGAATGGTCAGCCAGAGGCCTTTTTTCAAACCATCGCGATCACCGTGGATCAGCGAGTGATGTGCCCAAGTGACGGTCGTACCGGAACAGAGCAGGATGAGCGTATTCAGGAGCGGAAGCTTCATCGCATCCAATACTTCCAGACCCTTTGGCGGCCACTGCATCAATGCCGCGGCACCTTCCTGACCGATCAGGTTGGAAACCGTGAATGCGTGTGTTTCTGGGTCCTTCACCAGTTCAAGCGGGACGGGGAACAGGGAGAAATCGAACCATGCCCAGAACCAGCCCACAAAGAACATGACTTCGGACGCAATGAACATGATCATGCCGTAGCGCAGGTGCAATTGCACAACCGGGGTGTGATCACCGGCATGCGCTTCATTCACAACGTCGGTCCACCACGCGAAGAAGGTGTACAGAACGCCGATAAGACCGAGACCGAAGACAAGGCTGCCGTAGCCGAACTGCTCGGGATGCATCCACATCACCAAGCCAAAGAACATCGTCAGCGCCGAGAATGAGCCCATAAGAGGCGTAATGCTCGGCGGCAGAATATGATAATCGTGATTTTTGGCACCAGCCATGGTCAATTCCCTGTAGTCTAACGCGTTATCTTGGTTCTTAGCTTCCCTCGGCCGCCCGGTCTACCGTCTTTGGGTTTTCCACGGGGTAGAAAGTATAGCTAAGGGTAATTTCTTCGATATCTTTCGTTTCGGGATCCGACATGATTTTCGGGTCCACATAATAAAGAACCGGCATCCGCACCTGCTGGCCCGGCTGCAACGTCTGTTCTGTAAAGCAGAAGCACTGGATCTTGTTGAAATATTTTCCGGCAAGTTCCGGCGTCACGTTAAACGTTGCCGTCCCGGTTACCGGTTCATTGGACAAGTTTTTCGCGATAAAAATCGACATGTCTTTCGCGCCGATGCTGACGGTGTCGGTCGGGCGCTCCGGCTTGAATTCCCAGGGCAAACCATCGCGCTGATTGGCATCGAACCGGATGACGATGGGTTTTTGTGTTGCAACAACCGTCGCCGCCTGCGCCGCATCAACACGCATGGTTGTGCCGCCAAATCCGGTCACCTGACAAAATATACGGTACAAAGGAACGGCCGCAAAGCCCACGCCCACCATCGATATCGCTATCGCGGCGGCCATTAGCCCAACCTTGGCATTTGAACGTGCCATCAGCCCCATACTCCGATTTTAACAACGGTAATCAGGAAAAACAGGACGCACAGGGCCACCAGAATGACACCCATGATGCGTGAGCGGGCGGCTTGCCGTGCCCGAATGATACGCGTCTCTTCGGCTGTGAATCCGTTTTGCTCAGGCTGTGTCATGCCAGCAAAATCCGATCAAAGGCAAAGATTGCGAAGAGCAGGAAAAGATAGAGTATCGAAAAAGCAAACAACTGTTTTTCAGGCTTCATATCCTTTGCCTCGTTCGCTTCATTGCGCCAGACTTTAAAGGCCAGCATCAGGAACACGAGGCTGAGAATTGCCGAAGCCATCCCGTAGAGCCATCCGCTTTCCCCCAACACAAATGGGGCAATAGCGACTGCGGCCATGGGAAAGCTGTAGCCAAAGATCTGGTTCCGCGTGACGCGCTGACCGGATACATTGGGAAGCATCGGAATGCCGGCGGCACCATAATCGGTCTTCATGAAAAGCGCCAAGGCCCAGAAATGGGGCGGCGTCCAAAGGAAGATGATGGAAAAGAGCAATATGGGCAAGAGCGTGACGTCGCCAGTTACCGCTGCCCAGCCAATGACGGGCGGGAATGCCCCTGCCGCACCACCGATGACGATGTTTTGCGGCGTATTTGGCTTAAGCCAGATTGTATAGACGACGGCATAGAAGAAGATCGAAAAGGCCAAAAGACCAGCAGATATCCAGTTTACGGCAACGCCCATGATGCCGACAGAAAAGGCGGCAAGGCCAATACCGAAATGCAAGGCAGCTTCACGATCCATGCGACCGGCAGGAAGCGGGCGTTTTGAAGTCCGCGCCATTTTCGCATCGACATCTGCTTCATACCATTGGTTAAGCGCACCGCACGCGCCAGCACCCAGAGCAATGCACAATATAGCCGTGAAACCGATCACCGGGTGAATGTGGCCGGGCGCCGCCAACAGACCGCATAAAGCCGTAAATACGACAAGCGACATCACCCGGGGCTTGGTCAACGCCCAGAAATCACGCCATTCCGCTGGCAGGGATATGTTACGCGAAGCCGTTGTCATAACTTGGTTCCTGTCCTGCCCCGCCAGTTCAGCGGAGCAGGATTGGAGATTGCGTTCCGGTTACTTGATAACCGGAAGGGTTTCGAACTGGTGATAGGGTGGAGGGCTGGAAAGCGTCCACTCGAGTGTGGTTGCACCCTCTCCCCAGTAATTTTCTTCCGCACGACGTCCTGCGGCCAAGGACCAGAAGACGTTGATGAAGAAGATCAGCACGCCGACAGCCATGATGGCATAGCCCATCGACGCGACACCGTTCCAGTAAGCAAAGGCATCCGGATAATCGGGATAGCGACGTGGCATGCCCGAGTTTCCAAGGAAGTGCATCGGGAAGAACAGGACATTCACGCCGATGAAGAACACCCAGAAGTGCAGATGGCCAAGGAACTCGTTCAGATGACGGCCGGACATCTTGCCGAACCAGTAGTAGAAACCGGCAAACAAGGAGAACACCGCACCGAGCGAAAGCACATAGTGGAAGTGTGCAACAACATAATAGGTGTCGTGCAGGTTATCGTCCAGACCACCATTTGCGAGCACGACGCCGGTCACGCCACCTACGGTGAACATGAAGATGAAGCCCATGGCCCAGACCATCGGGGTCTTGAAGCTGACCGAGCCACCCCACATTGTCGCAATCCAACTGAAGATCTTGATCCCGGTCGGAACGGCGATCACCATGGTTGCGGCGGTGAAGTACATCTTCATATCGACGCTCATGCCCGTGGTGAACATGTGGTGCGCCCAGACGACAAAGCCTACAACACCGATGGCGACCATTGCGTAAGCCATGCCGAGATAACCGAACACAGGCTTGCGGCTGAAGGTCGCGACGATCTGGCTGATGATGCCGAAGCCCGGCAAAATCATGATGTACACTTCAGGATGGCCGAAGAACCAGAACAGATGCTGGTAAAGTACGGGGTCGCCACCTGCCGATGCATCAAAGAATGCACCGCCAAAGTTACGATCGACGAGCAACATGGTGATAGCTGCAGCCAGAACAGGCAAGGCGAGCAGCAACAGGAATGCCGTTACCAGCACGGACCATACGAACAGCGGCATTTTGTGCAGGGTCATACCCGGTGCCCGCATGTTGAAGATGGTTGTGATGAAGTTGATGGCACCCAGAATAGATGCAGCGCCGGCAAGGTGGAGCGAGAAAATCGCCATATCGACAGCCGGACCAACCGAGCCCGAGGTCGACAGAGGCGCATAAACGGTCCAGCCCGTTCCGGCGCCGAGTCCCGTGCCACCTGGTACGAAGCTGGAGCCCAAAAGCATGATGAACGCCACAACCGTCAACCAGAAGCTGATATTGTTCATACGCGGGAACGCCATGTCCGGTGCACCAATCATCAAAGGCACGAACCAGTTGCCGAAGCCGCCAATGATGGCGGGCATGACCATGAAGAACACCATGATCAGACCGTGCGCCGTGATCAGCACGTTCCACATATGATAAGCCTCGTCCATCGAGGCGTCCTTACCGGCCATCATCGACGCCCAGCTTTGCAGATATTGGATACCCGGCTCAGCCAGTTCCATACGCATCAGACCCGAAATCGCCCCGCCGACAACGCCGGCAAAAATGGCAAATATCAGATATAGCGTTCCAATATCCTTGTGGTTGGTGGACATGAACCAACGGGCAAAAAAGCCCGGCTTATGATCCGCATCATGATGGTCATGTGCGTGAAGGTCGGCGCCCGTAGCAGCAATGGTTGTCATCAGTCTGGCCTTTTACTTGGTTACGGCTGCGGCAGGCGCAGCGCTGGAAGAGGTGGCTGCAGCGGCAGGTGCAGCAGCAGCGGCAGGTGCAGCAGCAGCGGCAGGTGCAGCAGCAGCGGCAGGTGCGGCAGGAGCCGCGGCTTCACCAGGCATCTGCCCGCCTTGTGCCTTTACCCATGCTGCAAATTTTTCCGGTGGCAGGGCTTCTACCGCAATCGGCATGAAACCGTGACGCGCACCGCAAAGCTCCGAACATTGACCGAAATAGACACCCGGCTTGGTGATCGTGAGCGATTTTTCGTTCAGACGGCCAGGAACAGCATCCAGCTTGAACCAGAGCGAGGGGACCGCAAATGCGTGGATAACATCTGCTGCTGTCGTCTGGATACGGAGCGGCACGCCAGCCGGAACGACCATGCGATTGTCTACGGCCAATTGGCCCGGACCATCATTTTCGGTACGGAAACGCTCACCCGGCGCTACATCGCCTTTTTCTTTCAACATGTTGGAAACGACTTCGAATCCGCCATGATCGGGATAAGAATATCCCCAATACCACTGATAGCCTGTTACCTTGATGGTCACGGCGTCTGCGGGGGCAGGCTTGAACTGCTTTGCCAGCAGATCGAGTGACGGGTAAGCGATGCCCAACAGAATCAGAACCGGAACCAGGGTCCACACGATTTCAATGAATGTGTTGTGCGTTGTTTTCGACGGCACCGGATTGGCGCGGCGATTGAACCGAACGATCACCCAAAGCAGCAGACCCAATACAAAGAGAGAGATTACCGTGATGATCGGAAGCAATATGCTGTTGTTGATCCATTTCGCATATTGGCCATTCTCGCTGAATTGCTCTTGAAAATCGATCTCTTTCGGGCTCGGCATCCCGATACCTTCGGTCGGCTTCATCGGGGTGTAGCCCGGCAAAGAACCGTCCATAGATTTGGGAGCCGCAGCCTCTGCTGGAGCGGCGGTTTCGGTTGCTGCAGCAGCAGGCGTTGCCACGACCGGCGCGGCAATTTCCTTTGCCACAGGCGCAGGGGCGGGATTCGCCGGTTGCGCCATGGCCAATGACGGCATCGTCATTGCAGCAAGGACAATCAGGATTTTCTTCAACATATTCATCAACTTGGCCCCGTATTCTTGGTGCGGCGCAGGAATATTGCGCAGTTCCGACCAAACCTCAGCCAGCCGGACTCGCGCGACCTATAGGCGCGCTTTTCCGAACCCTCAAGCGGTCGATTAAAGATTTTTAGCATTTATTTGCGTGGCTTTTCCACCTATTTGCCGATGCAATCAAACACGCCAGACTTGCATAAAATGGCAATCACTTAAAAGGGACATCCCCATTTCCATGACCGAAGATGAAATCCTGTCTGAATTTCGCGCCGCCGAAGCACTTCTTGAGGGGCATTTTCTGCTCTCCTCGGGGCGGCACAGTGCGCATTATCTGCAATGCGCGCGGTTGCTGATGAATCCGGACCGGGCCGCCCGCATCGCCCTTGCCATCACCCAGAAGATCCCGCGGGAAGTACGCAGCGAGATCCAGGCGGTAATTTCGCCGGCGATGGGCGGAATCATCATAGGACATGAAATGGGTCGCGCCTTGGGTGTCGACGCCATGTTTGTGGAGCGCCCCGAAGGCGTATTCGGACTGCGCAGGGGCTTTTCAATTGCTCCGGGAACCAAGGTTCTGATGATGGAAGATGTCGTGACGACCGGTCTTTCGTCGCGCGAAGCGATCAAGGCCATTGAAGAAGCAGGTGGCGAGGTTGTCGCCGCAGGGGCCGTTGTCGACCGTTCCGCAGGCACAGCCGATCTGGGTGTGCCCTTCTATCCGCTCATCCAGCTCAATTTCCCGACATATGCCGCCGAAGAGGTGCCAGCCGATCTCGCCGGTATTCCAGCCGTAAAGCCGGGCAGCCGGATAGCGGCGTGACGGCTCCGCTGCGCCTCGGGGTCAATATTGACCATGTCGCCACCATCCGCAACGCGCGGGGAGGCGATCATCCGGATCCCGTTCGCGCAGCCGAAATAATTGCGCATGTGGGTGGTGATGGCATCACCGCCCATTTACGGGAGGACCGCCGCCATATCCGCGACGCCGATATCGAACGGATCATGGCGGCGACAAATCTGCCGCTGAACCTGGAAATGGCCGCGACCGAAGAGATGCTGACCATCGCCTTGCGGCACCGGCCACATGCCGCCTGTATCGTGCCCGAAAAGCGGGAAGAGCGGACGACCGAAGGCGGGCTGGATGCGGCTGGCCTGCACAATCAGCTGGCGCCTATGGTGACGCAGTTGCGCGAAGCCAATATCCGGGTCAGCCTTTTCATCGAACCCGACGCCCGGCAAATTGACGCCGCCATCCAGCTAAAGGCACCGGTGGTCGAGTTTCACACCGGCAAATATGCCCATCTGCTGCTCGATGGCGATCGCGCAGGAGCCGAGGCCGAGCTCCGCCGTATCGCCGATGCAGCTGCTCTTGCGGCCAAAAACGGGATCGAATCCCATGCCGGGCATGGCCTGACTTTCGACAATGTCCAGCCCATCGCCGCCATCCCGCAGATCGCCGAACTCAATATTGGTCATTATCTGATAGGGGAGGCTATCTTCATCGGTCTGGAAGAAAGCGTCCGCAAAATGCGTATGCTGATGGATATGGCGCGTTGATTATCGGCCTCGGATCAGACCTGTGCAATATCGAGCGGATTGCCAATTCGCTTGAGCGTTTTGGGGAACGGTTCGAAAAGCGCGTATTCACCGATGTCGAGCGGGCCAAAGCCGGCAGGCGTCCTTTTACCAAGGCCGGGACATATGCGAAACGCTTTGCCGCGAAGGAAGCATTTTCAAAAGCGGTCGGTACCGGATTTAAACGTGGCGTCTTTATGAAAGACATAGGCGTCGTGAACGCACCATCCGGTGCACCGACACTGGCACTGACCGGCGGGGCAAAAGCGCGGCTCGACGCGATGATTCCGAGCGGCTATGAAGCGCATATTCATCTGACGCTCACCGATGACCATCCATGGGCACAGGCATTTGTAATTATAGAGGCGCTTCCAGCACAAAAGGTATGAGCAGTTTGACAACCGACAACAGCAATCCCGCCACCCCGCCCGCGTCGACACCTGAAAAGCGGAGTTGGGCGGCATCGCTTTGGGCCGAGATCAAGGGCATGTTCTGGCTTCTCGTCGCCGTGCTGGCTTTCCACAGCTTCATCGCCAAGCCCTTTTACATCCCGTCGATTTCGATGATGCCGACATTGTTGGTGGGTGACCGCCTGTTCGTGTCGAAATATCCCTATGGCTGGAGCCATGTTTCCCCGACCATTCCCAACCCCGTTGCGATATTCCGCTGGTTGGTGCTGCGTGAAGAGGTCGAGGCGCTTGCCGTCCCCCTGCCTGAGAGCAATACGCGCGTCTGGGGCAAGCTACCCGAACGCGGAGACATTGTCATCCTGACGCCCAAGGGCAAATATCAGGACTGGATCAAGCGTGTCATTGGCCTGCCGGGCGATGTGGTCGAGCTGCGCGAGGGTCAGGTTTTCCTGAATGGAAAGCCCGTCAAACAGGAAACCCAGCCCAATCTGATATTACCGGTCGATGCCAACAGCCCCTGCAATGATTATGACTTTCCGGGCGCGCTGACCCGTGAAGCCGATGGCAGGATGACATGCCATTTACCTATCATTCGCGAAACGCTGCCCAATGGCGTCCAATATGACACGATCGACGCCCGTCGCCGCGACACGGACAATATGGGACCGGTCAAGGTTCCGACTGGCCATGTATTTCTTATGGGAGACAACCGGGACAACAGCTCCGACAGCCGTGTCGCATCGGAACTGGGCGGACTGGGCGGCCCTGTTTCCTGGGATCGCCTCGGTGGCCGGGCCGAAATAATCACCTTCTCGGTTGATGGCAGTACAACGCTCAACCCCGCCACATGGTTCAGCTCGCTACGAGGCGACCGCGCAGGAACCAGCTTGCGCCCCCACAAGGCGAAACCGAATGAATGACGCGGCCACACCAAAACCGCGCAAAGCCAGGACCGCGCGGAAAAAGGCAGAACCCGTAGTCGAAACGTTCCGCGAAGAAGTCGGGCCCACCGAACTCTATGACCCGCTGGTCCGCAGCGAATTGAAAAAAGCAGCTGTCTGGATCGGCATGGCAACCCTGGTTGTTGCGCTGGTGTGGCTGGCACAACCGATTTTGCTTATCATCGGCGGCCTTGTCCTCGCCGCCATGTTTGATGGCGGCGCGCGTCTGTTGGGACGGATATTGCCGATTCCCCGCGGTTTTCGCCTCACAATCGTGGTGCTGGCGGTCTTTGGTTTCATTTACTGGACTTTTGTGTTCACCGGTTCCGAACTGGCAGCCCAGGCAGCAAGCCTTCAGACGATTGTCGAACGGCAGATCGAGACCATTGGCAACCAGATCGCGGCGGCAGGCTTCAACATCTCTGCAGATGACGTCAAAGGCTTCGGCAGCCAGATCCTGAACTCTGTCGGACGCGTCACTGCCGCAGTGACATCGGTCGTTGGAACTCTGACCAATATGGCCATGATGCTGGTACTGGCCATCTTCATCGCCGCTGAACCGCGGATGTACGAGCGTGGTGTGGCGTGGATGTTGCCCCTTGCCGAACGCGAACATTTCTATGGCACCGCCGAAAAAATCGGCCGCGTGCTCCGCCGTCTCATGGCCGGACGCTTGCTTGGCATGGCGGTCGAAGGTTTTGGTACATGGATATTGCTGAGCCTCGGTGGTGTGCCGATGGCGGCGTTACTGGGTATTCTGACCGGTTTGCTGGCGTTTCTTCCCAATATCGGGGCGATCGTGTCGGGCGCGCTTATCATACTGGTTGGCTTTTCTGCCGGGGTTGATGTCGGCCTGTACGCGATTTTCGTCTATTTCGTGGTCCAGATGGTCGACGGCTATCTGATTGTGCCGATGGTGGCCAAACGGGCGGTGGATCTGGCACCAGCTTTGGTTCTGGGTGCGCAGATCCTGTTCGGCGCCTTGTTCGGCGTGCTGGGTCTTGCGCTCGCCGATCCCATCATCGCGATGATCAAGGTTGCGCTGGAACGGCAGTCCGAGCGGAACGAGGCGCGGGCCATCCGCCAGGGGCCGTGAGGCCGCGCGCATGCTTTTGATTATCGGGTTTCTACTGGGCGTCGCGAATTTCGCGATGCACAAGGCTGTGGTGGAATCCGGACATCCCTTTGTCGAGGATACCAAGCGTTATTTTGGCCGGCATATTGGCCCTTATGGCAGCTACGCTATCGAGCTGGCGTTACTCATCGGGGCCTTGTGGCTTGCGAACGAGGGCTCCGTTTTGATCACGCTGTTTTACGCCGCTTATACAGCGATGAATGTGATCGCGACCTGGCTCTTACTGACGGGCAGGAGCTAAGGCACCAAAGACCCTTTGTTATTGGACGCCGCCTGCCTATATGGCGCGGGTGCCGCCTTTAGAAACCCCGACCGATAGCAAGCCCGATTTCGCCGTCATGCGGCGGTTCTTGCCCTATTTGTGGCCAAAGGACCAGATCGGGCTGCGTGTGCGTATCGTCGGCGCCCTGCTTCTGGTCGTTCTGTCCAAGCTGATACAGTTGAGCATGGCGTGGCTTTATGGCGCTGCGGTCGACCGGATGGTGCCGGGCATGGAGGACGGCGTTGCCATCGCCATTGCGCTGGTCGCGGCCTATGCGGGCGCGCGTTTTAGCGGCGTATTGTTCGACAATTTGCGCAATGTCGTTTTCGAACGCGTCGGACAGGACGCCACCCGACGCCTTGCGGAAAATGTCTTTGGCCATTTGCACAATCTGTCGATGCGGTTCCACATGAACCGGCGGACAGGAGCCGTCACCAAGGTCATTGAGCGCGGCACCAAGAGCATCGATATCATGCTCTATTTCCTCCTGTTCAATATCGCGCCGACGCTGCTCGAACTGATACTCGTGTCCGCCTATTTCCAGATCGAATTTGGCTGGGGCCTTGTGGCGGCGACCTGGGTCATGGTGGTCGCCTATATCAGCTTTACCGGCGTCATCACAAACTGGCGCAACAAATTGCGCGAGGAAATGAACGAGCTCGACACCCAGACGGTGGCCAAATCGGTCGACAGCCTGCTGAACTATGAAACCGTCAAATATTTCAACGCGGAAAAGCGGGAATCGATCCGCTACAATCAGGTCGTCAGCCAATGGGCGGATGCGGCCGTCAAATCTGAAAACTCGCTCGCTGTCCTCAATATCGGCCAGTCCCTCATCACAAATCTGATGATGGCAGGGGCGATGGGCTATGTTGTGTGGGGCTGGTCACAGGGGCAATTTACCACCGGTCATGTCGTGACGGTCAACACGCTTCTGGCGCAGCTTTTCCGGCCGCTGGACATGCTCGGTATGGTTTATCGCACGATCCGCCAGGGCCTGACCGATATGGCGGCGATGTTTGAACTGATCGATACGGCACCTGAAATCGTCGATGCCCCGGGCGCGCCATCTCTCGTTATCAACGGCGGCGCGCTTGCCTTTGAAAATGTCCAGTTCGGTTATGAGGCCAATCGTCCGATCCTGAAAGGTGTAAGCTTTGAAATCCCGCCCGGCGGCCGTCTGGCGGTTGTTGGGCCGTCCGGCGCAGGGAAATCGACAATTGCCCGCCTCATTTACCGCTTTTACGATGTTACCGGCGGTCGGATCATGATCGATGGCCAGGATATCCGGCAGATCACGCAAAGTTCCCTGCGATCCCAGATCGGCATTGTCCCGCAGGATACCGTGCTTTTTAACGACAGTATTGGTTATAATATAGGTTATGGCCGCGAAGGTGCAGACCAGACGGCGATAGAAGAAGCTGCGCGGGGCGCCGCCATCCATGACTTCATCGCCTCCCTGCCCGAAGGTTATGATGCAAAAGTTGGCGAGCGTGGCCTGAAATTGTCCGGCGGGGAAAAGCAACGGGTGGCCATTGCCCGTACATTGCTGAAAAATCCCCCGATCCTGATCCTGGACGAAGCAACCAGTGCATTGGACAGCCGGACCGAGGCAGAAATCCAGTCGACACTCGACCGTATTTCCGTACGCCGCACGACCATCATCATTGCGCACCGGCTTTCCACGATCGTCGATGCAGACCGCATCCTTGTTCTGGAAGCAGGTCAGGTAGCCGAACAGGGTACGCACCACGAATTGCTGGCAAAGGGCGGGCTCTATGCCGAAATGTGGGCACGGCAGCAGAATGAGGTCGAAGAAGAGATGCTTGCCGAGCAGCAAAGCTAAGGACGGACAGCATCTTTCTGGTTGGAAAATGGAACTATTTTCGGGCGACTGTATTTTTTTGAAACAATTGCGGTGTACCTGAACTGCGTTAACCAAATATCTTCACCATCTGCTGCGTGAATTCTGAATAGGTTAGTGTGAATTTCGCGGGACTTCGCGCTTCAAATGCAACTTTGGTTAATCACATTGATCCACATTTTCCGGGTGATAGCGGGGAATCGTGGCGCGTTTTTTATCGCGCTGACATGTTCTTCCAGAGGAGGTTTATATGAAAGCCCGCACCCTGCTTACCCTCGGCCTTGCATCCGCGATGCTGATTGCTCCTGCTTCGGCATTTGCCAAAGACGAGCGTGATCCCGGCCGCCTTCCGCGCGTCGACAAGAATAAGGATGCTCCGGCGCCTGCGCCTGTTTCAACTGCCAATGGCGAAGCCGTCACCACGCAGTCCGTGGATGTACGTGACCCCGGCAGCGCAAAAGTACCGGACAAATCGCGCGACACCATCCGTCGCCGCTGAACATGGCGGAGTGCGCTTCCCGCATCGGGAAGCGCACCCGAAATTCTGGCACATCCGGTCGGATGCTTTTATGCAATGGGGGCATAAAGTGAAACGCGCGGTACTGACGCTCATATTATTGCTGGTGGCAATTACAGGCACCGTATTGAATCCGGCCGTCGCGGCCGAGCGCGATTACACGCCCAATCACCCCAATCTCGAGGATGAAGAACGGGTATATGCCGGTTTTTCCTTCACGCCGCTTTTGGTCGAAACGAAGGTCGCCGGAGTGGATGTGGAGGTTGAAACGTCCATCGTCCGGGAAGTCCGGGCTCTGGCACCTTCGGTACCCTCGACGGCTGCGCTTCCTGCGGCGCCCTTGCACGACGGTAGCGCCGCCAAACGTGCGGCGCGTGCAACCGATGTACGAATCTCCGCGCGGCGAACATTCGCGCTCAGTTCCAAATTCTTTGTCGACACTCTGGCTCGGGCAGAACTGCCCACAGGGGATGTTCAGACCGGACTGGGCAGAGGGCGGACGGAATTCATGGCGGATCTGGGTGTGCGATCCGAAATTGGGCGGTTCAGCCTGTGGGCCGGCGGCGCCCGCAAAGCCAATCTCAAAACCAGATGGTCCTCCGGTCGCGACGTGAATGAAGTATATGCTGGCTGGAATGCCCGGATAGGGAAGTCTTCCGATTTGCGCATGGACTTTGTCGCGACGCAAAAGCGCGAAAACTATCTTCGCCGCGAACAGTCAATATCCACCGAATTCAGCAAGGCTATTGGCCCCGGCAAAAGAATTGCCGTTTATGCCGGCCGCTATACCGGGCCATGGGGCAAGGAAGTAAGCGCAGGGGCAACTCTGCGTTTCAAACTCTGAACCCTGTTTCTTAAGCGCGGAGCCTTTACAGGCCTAAATCTGTTCTTTAATTGTTCCAAAGCGACTCAACTATCCACAGCGGAGTCGCTTCATGGTCGCATCACGGTCTATCCTGGAAGAGTTATCAGGGTTAGAGGGTGGCGCGATGGCAACCGCCCCTGTACCAGTTAAAGCTGCCGACATATTGCACCGTGTCTTTGGTTTTCCGGCCTTTCGCGGGGTTCAGGAAGATATTGTGTCGCGGGTGCTGGCTGGTCGGAACAGTCTGGCCGTGATGCCGACGGGGGCAGGAAAGTCCCTGTGCTATCAATTGCCGAGCGTGATGATGGACGGCACGACCATCGTCATTTCTCCCCTGATCGCGCTGATGCATGACCAGATGCGGGCGGCCGATGCCGTCGGTATCAGGGCAGCGACGCTGACTTCGGCAGACGATAACCGGGCCGAAACCATGAACCGCTTTCGACAGGGGCAGCTCGATCTTTTATATGTCGCGCCGGAACGGGCGAACAGCTTTGAATTCCGTGGCCTGTTGCGGGAGAGCAAGATAGCGCTTTTCGCCATCGATGAGGCACATTGCGTATCCGAATGGGGGCATGATTTCCGTCCGGATTACCGACTGTTGCGGCCCTTGATGGATGATTTCCCAGAGGTCCCCCGTCTCGCCCTGACGGCCACGGCCGATGCCCATACGCGGGCGGACATTGCCGAACAGCTTGGCATATCGCCGGACGGCATCATCGTCTCCGGCTTTGACCGGCCCAATATCCGCTACGCCATGACCGGCGGCGGCAAAGGCGGGGTCGCTTCGCTGGTCCGTTCACTGAATGGCGCCGGCATTGTCTATGCACAGACACGCGACCGGACCGAAAAGATCGCGGCACAGATTGCCGCAACCGGACGGACCGCGCGCTTCTACCATGCGGGCATGGAGCCACATGTTCGCGCAAAGGCACAGGCCGATTTCGTGGCGTCGGAAGATATGGTGATGGTGGCAACGGTCGCTTTTGGCATGGGTATCGACAAGCCGGATGTGCGCTTTGTGGTCCATGCAGGACTGCCAAAGTCAATCGAATCCTATTATCAGGAAAGCGGCCGTGCCGGACGGGATGGCGATCCGGCGGTGGCCCATATGCTGTGGTCTGCGGGCGACTTTACCCGTGCGCGCGAACGGCTGGCCGAATTGCCGGACGAACGCCGTGATGCGGAGAGGGTGCGTATCGACGCCCTGTCGCGTCTTGTCGAAACCCACGCCTGTCGGCGCGCGATATTGCTGCGCCATTTTGGCGAAGATCCGCCCGAGACATGTGGCAATTGCGACAATTGTCTGGAGGCACCAGCGGTAAAGGACGCAACCGAGCTCGCGCAAAAGCTGCTTTCGGCTGTGTACCGGACGGGGCAGATATTTGGGGTTGGCCACCTGGAAAAGGTTCTGACCGGCAAAAGCGACGAACGCGTCCTCAAATTCGCGCATGACCAGTTGTCGGTCTATGGCATCGTCGATGACCAGGAAGCCGGATCGCTGAAGCCATTGGCGCGGGCATTGCAGGCGCGGGGCAGCCTGGTTGCCAATGAACATGGCGGCCTGAAGCTGGCGGGTGATGCACGGCAGATCATGCGCGGCGAAAAAAGGATCGAGATTGCCCTCGTGCCCACAGGTCGCAAACGGCGTGAGCGCGGGGGCGGCAATCCGCTTGGCGATCCCCTGTTCGATGCCCTGCGGGCCAAACGCCGCGAGCTGGCGGAAGAGGCGGGCGTGCCGCCCTATGTCATATTCCACGATTCCACGCTGCGCGACATGGCGATGCTGAAACCGCGGAACCGGGCGGACATGGCGCTCGTCAACGGGGTCGGGGCACGCAAGCTGGACGCCTATGGCGAGGCGTTTCTGGCCGTAGTGCGCCAGTTCCAGACGGCCGCATGATGCACACCGCTTGTGCTAACTGCATGATTAAAATATGGGTCGAGCCATGTTCAGAAAATTGACCGATAAAATCCTTGTCGCCCCGCAGATCGACTGCGCTGCCGTTGCTGCTGCGGCCGAACAGGGCGTCACGTTGATCATCAACAACCGGCCGGAGGATGAATCGGCCGACCAGACCCCGGGCGCAGAGATTGAAGCCGCAGCAAAAGCGGCCGGGATCGCCTATGTCGCCATTCCGGTGACCCATGCCGGATTTGCCGAATGGCAGGTGACCGCCATGGCAGATGCGTTGGACAAGGCCGAGGGCAAGGTGCTTGCCTATTGCCGGTCGGGGACACGTTCGACCTTGCTGTGGGCACTGGCCCGGGCGTCGCGCGGCGACCATCCCGCGGTGCTGAGCGAGCAGGCCGCAGATGCCGGATATGATCTTTCGCCCGTGACGGCGATGATGGACATGGTCCGCGGACGCGCCTCATGACACCCATGGTGGCCGAGCTTCTGAAACTGGGCGGGTCCATCGCGGCCATCCTGTTTCTTGCTTGGCTGGCACGCAAACTCGGGCTGGGCGGCGATGTGCGTATCCGCAGCGAAGAACAGGCCCGCGCCATTGCCGAGGAGATTATCTGCGGATTTGATCCCGTCGATATTGCCATCGACAAGGCCGGCATCGGCGCATTGATGCGGGATGCCCAGGGGCGACATCTGCTTGTCCGCCGCCACGGCGCGCATTTTGCCGGACGCCTGCTCGACAACCATAGCGAGACAAGGCTGGACCAGAATTTCCTGACCGTCGGCACCGGCGAGCGAACATTTGGTCGGGTCACGCTCAACCTTGGTAAAGACGCACAATATTGGGCTTCGGGCCTCAGGCATTTACGCACATGACCGAAAAACTGTTCAATCCTGTCGACTATGCCGTCCCCTTCTTCATCCTGCTCGTCATTCTGGAAATGCTGTGGGTGCGCCGGAATGCGCCCGAGAAATACGAGCCGCGCGACACGCTGACGTCGCTGGCGCTCGGCACCGGAAGTACTGTTGCAGGTGCGCTGTTCGGCGGCACCATGTTCGCCATCGCCATGTGGGGCTATGGCTTTCGCATCACGACCATCCCCTGGACCTGGTGGGCATGGATCGCCTGCTTTGTCCTGGATGATTTTTTCTATTATGTCTTCCACAGGTCCGCCCATCGCGTCCGCTGGTTCTGGGCAGCGCATGTCAACCACCACAGCAGCCAGCATTACAACCTGTCGACCGCACTGCGGCAGACATGGACCGGCTTTTTCGCCTTCACCTTCCTGTTTCGCCTGCCCCTGGTCTTTATCGGATTCCATCCGGCGATGATCCTGTTCGTGGGGGCCATCAACCTGATTTACCAGTTCTGGATCCACACCGAGGCGATTTACAAATTCCCCCGCTGGTTCGAATTCATCATGAACACCCCCAGCCATCACCGCGTCCACCACGCCACCAATCCGCGCTATCTGGACCGCAACTATGCCGGTGTCTTCATCATCTGGGACCGGATGTTCGGCACCTTTACCGAAGAGGTCGAGGGCGAGAAAATCCGTTACGGAATCGTCAAGCAACTGGGAACCTTCAACCTGTTATGGTCGGTTTTCCACGAATGGGTGGGGATCGCGCGGGATATCTGGTCGGCACCCTGGAAGCACAAGTTGTCTTACGCATGGCGGCCGCCGGGCTGGAGCCATGACAACAGCCGCGACACGTCGGACACCATCCGGCAGCGCTGGCTTGACCGGCAACAGAATCAGCCTGCGGAATAGCCTTATTTACACTCTTGCCAGCAATTAACCGTCCGATTAAACCCTCCACCGAAGAGGAGACGGCATGGACGAATTTGACATCATCGTGGTTGGCGGTGGATCGGCTGGCAGCGCGGTGGCAGGGCGCCTTTCCGAAGGTGGCCGGTTTAAAATATGCCTGATCGAAGCCGGCGGCAGCAACAACAATATGCTGATCAAAACGCCGGGATTCATGCCCTTCATCCGCGGTGCGTCCAACTGGAAATATGAAACCGTACCTCAAAAGGGACTGAACGGCCGGACAGGCTATCAACCGCGCGGGCGCGGGCTGGGCGGGTCGAGTGCAATCAACGCCATGGTCTACATACGCGGCCACCAATGGGATTATGACAATTGGGCCGCGCTTGGTTGCGATGGCTGGTCCTATGCGGATGTGCTGCCCATATTCAAACGTTGCGAAGACAATGCCCGCGGTGCCAACCCGTTTCATGGCACCGGCGGCCCCCTGTCGGTCATGGACCAGCATTGGCCGCAAGCAGGAAGCCTTGCCTTCATCGAAGCGGCGGCGGAGCTGCAACTGCCACGCAATTCGGATTTCAACGGCGCAAGCCAGGATGGTTTCGGCCTGTATCAGGTCACACAAAAAGGTGGCGAACGCTGGACAGCCGCGCGGGCATATGTCGAACCGGCCCGCGACCGCATGGAGATCATCACCGGCGCCCTTACGGAAAAAATCCTGGTCGAAAACGGGCGCGTCACAGGCGTCGTCATATCCCAGGGCTGGGGCCGGAAACGCACCATCCGTGCGCGCGGCGCGGTTGTGCTTTCGGCAGGTGCGTTCGGAAGTCCGCAGATATTGCAGTTATCGGGCATCGGTCCCGCAGCACATCTGCAGAGCGTCGGCATAGATGTCGTGCACGACAAGCAGGCGGTCGGCGCAGATTTGCAGGACCATATCGATTATGTTTCGAGTTTCGAAACCACGTCGAAAGACGATTTTTTCGGTGATTCCCTGCGCGGCACGATCCGTATGGCAAAGGCATTTTTCGAACACCGGCGCAAGCGGACCGGAATTCTGACCACATGTTTTGCTGAAGCCGGCGGTTTCTGGCGGTCCACTGCCGATGCGCCCGCACCCGACATCCAATATCATTTTGTGCCCGCCATGCTGGAAGATCACGGGCGCACCAAGGTGAAGGGCCACGGATTTAGCTGCCACGCCTGCGTCCTTCGTCCCGAAAGCCGCGGCACCGTACGCCTCGCCTCGCCCGATCCTCGCAAAGCACCGCTGATCGATCCCGCATTCCTGACCGATGATCGCGACATGGCAACCCTGCGCCGTGGCGTGCGCGAGATGCATCGCATTTTCAGCGCACCGTCGCTCGCGGCCTATGGCGGAATAGACCGTCACCCCGTCAACATCGACAATGATGCCGAACTGGATGCCCTGATCCGCAGCCGCGCCGACACCGTATACCATCCGGTAGGAACCTGCCGCATGGGTTCCGATGCCGATGCGGTGGTCGATCCACGGCTGAAATACCGGGGGCTGGATGGCCTTTATGTTGCCGACGCCAGCATCATACCGCGGCTGGTTTCGGGTAACACCAATGCGCCCAGCATCATGATCGGAGAGCGTGCAGCCGAATTTATCCGCGCCGATTTGCAATAATCTTGCGGAAAGCTGCCCGCACCGCTAACGGCGGGCGCGCTATGGGCAACAACAGCACAGAATATTTCAGCACGCGCGGAAATGCGGATATCCTTGATTTCGCAGGCGTCACCCTTACCGGTCTTGCGAGTGACGGCGGGCTCTATGTTCCGCGTCATTGGCCGCGGTTCACACCCGACCAGATTTCCGACATGCGCGGGCTGGACTATGTGGCGCTCGCCGCACGCGTCATGGCACCGTTTACCCAGGGCGTTCTGAGCGAGGATGAACTGCAGGACCTCTGCAAAGCCGCCTATGGCAGTTTTGCCCATGGTGCGATTGTCCCGCTGAAGCAGCTCGACAGCCAGCATTTTCTGCTCGAGCTGTTCCATGGCCCCACATTGGCATTCAAAGATGTCGCGTTGCAGTTGCTGGGCCAGTTGTTCGAACGTTTTCTGACTGGAACCGACAAGAAACTGACAATTGTGGGCGCGACGTCGGGCGACACGGGTTCTGCCGCCATTGATGCCGTGGCAGGGCGCGACCAGATCGAGATTTTCATGCTGCACCCGCACGACCGGGTATCGGATGTGCAGCGGCGGCAAATGACGACGATCCTTGCCCCCAATGTGCACAATATCGCCATTGAAGGCAGTTTTGACGACGCACAAGCGATGGTCAAACGCATGTTTGGTGACAGCGACGTCAATGGTCCCCTGACCCTGTCGGCCGTCAATTCGATCAACTGGGCCCGGTTGATGGCGCAGGTCGTCTATTATTTTGCTTCGGCCCTGCGGCTTGGCGCGCCCGATCGTGCCATTGCCTTTTCCGTCCCGACCGGCAATTTCGGTGATGTCTTTGCAGGCTATGTCGCTGCCCGGATGGGATTGCCGATTGAAAAGCTGATCGTTGCCACCAATGTGAACGACATATTGCACCGTGCCCTGGCCCATGGTGACTATTCGGTGTCGGGCGTTACCCCGACGGCAGCGCCGTCGATGGATATCCAGGTGTCGAGCAATTTCGAGCGTCTTCTGTTCGATCTGGAGGGTCGCGACGGAGCGGCCACGCTGGCACGGATGCGGGCTTTTGAGGCCAGTGGCCACATGCAGATCGCCGCCGAAATGCGGGCCAAAGCCGATATATTTGTCAGCGCGCGGGCCGATGCCAATGACATGGCGCTGGCGATGCGCTGGGCCTATGAACATTGCGGGGAAGTTCTGGATCCGCATACCGGAATCGCGCTGCATGCCGCGCGCGCCGAAAAAATCGCATCGCATATTCCGGTGGTAACCCTTGCCACCGCACATCCGGCAAAGTTCCGCAACGCAGTGGAACGGGCCACCGGTGTTCGTCCCGCCCTGCCCCAGCGCCTCGCCAATCTGTTTGAACGCGAAGAGCGTTTTGACATTTTGCCGGGTGATTATGACGCGGTGCGCGACTATGTTCTCGCAAGGGCCGCGCGATGATATCTGGCCTGAACGCACATTAAAGCCGAACATGGAAACCCGATTCGTCACCCTGACCAGCGAACCGCGCCCCGATTATACCCTGATCGACAGCGGCAATGGCCGGAAATATGAAAGCTATGGCGACCGCCGTTTCATCCGCCCCGAACCACAGGCCATGTGGGCACCGGCGACGGAAGACTGGGATGCGGATGCCGAATTTGTGCCGGGATCGGACGAGGATGGTGGCGGTCGCTGGTATAACAACCGTCCGGTTCCGATGGATGGATGGCCGCTTGTCTGGAACGACGAAGTCACTTTCAATGCACAGTGCACACCGTTCCGGCATCTGGGATTTTTCCCGGATATGGACCCGGTCTGGCGCTGGATGCGTGGTGAACTGGCCGGCGTGGAAAATCCGGTGGCGATGAATCTGTTTGGCTATACCGGCGTCGGGACACTCGCCCTTTCTGCGGCAGGCGCACAAATGGTGCATGTCGATGCCTCAAAAAAATCCGTCGCCCAGGCCCGCGCCAATGCGGAAATGTCGGGCATGAGCGGCCGGCCGATCCGCTGGATCGTCGACGACGCTGCAAAATTTGTTGCCCGTGAAGTCCGCAGGGAAAAGCGGTATGACGGCATCCTTTTGGATCCGCCCAAATATGGCCGCGGGCCCGAAGGGGAAGTGTGGCGGCTGGAGGAAGATTTGCCCGGTCTCATCGCCAATTGCCGCAAATTGCTGGATGATCAATCCCATTTTCTGTTCCTGACGGTGTACGCGGTCCGGATGTCGGCACTGGCATTGGGTGGATTACTCCATTCCCATTTCGCGGATTTGGGTGGCAAGGTCGAGTTCGGGGAACTGGCCGTCCGGGAACAGGCGCGGGGCCTGTTGTTGCCCACTGCAATATTCGCGCGCTGGTCGCGATAAGGAGGATTATGGCCGACTCCCTGATACTTGAAGTGCATGATCTGGTCGTCAATGTCCTCACCGGCATTTACAGCCAGGAAACACATTTGCCGCAACCGCTGAAAATTTCGATCAGCGCGACACTGGATATTGCCGATCGCTACACACCGGACACGCCGCTGGATGCGTCTAAAAACTATATGACGTTGAAAGAGGCGGCGACCCATCTTCCCGAAGGTGTCCATTTCACCCTGATCGAAGCGGTTGCCGACCACATCATCGAAAAGCTGTTCGCCGACGATGCGCGTATCAGCCATATCAGCGTCAAGATCGTTAAACTGGCCATTGCCGAAGACGGGGAAGCCATCGGCATCACAATGGCGCGGAGCCGCAAATGACAGTCGGCGCGCCGCTCGCTTTGGTCACGGGCGGCAAGCGCCGCTTGGGCGCCGAAATTGCAAAGACCCTGGCGAAGGCGGGCTATGCCCTTGCGCTGGTCAGCCATGTGGACAAGGAACCCGATGCAGATCTGCTGCAGATTATGGCCGGGCAGAATAGCGAATGGCATGCTTTTACCTGCGACCTTGGAAATCCCGAAAATGCGGGAAAGCTCATTTCCGAAGTGGCGGCACATTTTGGCCGGCCTGTGGATTTGCTGGTCAATAACGCCGCCATGTTTGGACAGGATGACTGGCACGGCATGGATGTCCATTCTCTGGAAGCCCATTTCCGGCTGAACCTGTTTACGCCGCTGCTGTTGGCAAAGGAAGTTGCACAGGCGGCCGGTGGCGGCCAGCGACCCGCCATTGTCCATATTCTTGACCAGCGTATCACCAATCCGCATCGCGACCAGGTCAGCTACACCTTGTCCAAACAGGCGCTGGCGGCTTCGGTCCGGTCGATGGCCGCATCCTTCGGATCTGCGGCGCGGGTAAATGGTGTTGCACCCGGACTTGTCATTTCCACCGACGATTATGACGACGCGCTTGAGGGTCGCCTGGCCCGGATGATGCCGTTGGAAGCCCTGCCTTCACCCCAGGCGGTGGCCGAAGCTGTATTGTATCTTGCGCGGGCGACGGATGTGACCGGCCAGACAATTTTTGTCGACGGCGGCGCCCATTTGAAAAGCTTTGACCGCGATTTCATGCATCTTTGAAAGATGCACGTTTAACGCACGCGCCAGACCTTGATCCCCTCGCCCCGCGTTCCCAGCGGTTCAAGCCATTGCGGAACTTTCCCCTTTTCCATCTGTGCCCATAATCCAGCCGGATCTTTGCGGGCATAAATGGCAAGCTCGGTTTCCGCGGTACACAGCGCCAGATAATCGATCCCCCGCGCCTTTATCAGCTTGTGCGCGGCATCGGGTGGGGAACGGAACATCTGGATATGGTCGTGCATCGCCTGCTCGTTACGGTGATGGCTGCTGGCAAGCACGCTATGCGGTGTTTGCGCCAGAATCGTGGGGCCCATGTCGAAGGTCGACAGAAAATTCCCCTTGGGCAGAGAACCAAGCGCACGGATCGACGGGGCCGACTGGCACAATATATCGGCAGCCTTGGTTTTGGCCTTGGCCGTGCTGGCATTGCCACTGTCCGGCAGCGCACGGATCAGCGACGACATGGCAGCCCCGGGAACCAGAAGAACAAGGATCGCGGCAATCAGGCCAATTCTGCGGATCGGAACCTTGGCCTGGCGATATTGCCGGAAAAGCACGGCGATGAAGCTGGCGGTCACGGGGATGGCAAAGGCGGTCGCCACCGAAATGGTGCGAACGACGAGCAAGGACAGCAGCAGTCCGAAGAAAAGGAAAAAGCCGATCGTCAAAAGCTGGCCCCGGGCTTCGCCCCGTACACGGGCGCTCAAAAGGAACCAGCTGATTGCGCCTGCAACCAGCCCTGCCGACAGGTTCAGCGCGACCCGCCATGGCTGGTGCCAGATGGGCAGGCCTTCGGTGACATTGCTGTACCAGTACGTACGGACCAGCGGGTCCATGCCGCCAAATGCACCGCCGACGCATTGGGGCGCCATCGACAGTAAGAGCGCGAGTGCAAGACCACCGGCCAATGCTGCCGCGCCCAGACGCATTTCCCACCGGACCGGGTTCAGATAGGTCGCAGGGATCATGACAAAAGCGGCGGCGGCAATCGCAAACATGTGCGGCGGCGAAATGGTGTCGCAATAGGTCGCAGCGTAAAGCCCCTGCGCCTGCGTCCCGAAGAAGAGCAACGCTGTGCACAGGGTGAAGCTGATGATCGTCCAGAAAAGCCGCCCCTCAACACCCGATCCCCGCACCCAGCCGATGCCGAGAAACAGGAAGAAGGCCGCAGTCATCGGCGCACCTTCAAGCGAGATATGCAGCCATACCGCCAAGGCAAGCCCGAGCAGGATACCGGCCTTGCGCACATCGGCACGGAACAGGGTGGAAAGGGCAAGCACGGCCATGGCAATCTGCCAGCCATGATGGTCGATCCGCATGGGACGCAGTTGCAGGAGCAACGCGCCCGATGACAGCGTTATCAGCGCTGCCGCAACGCCTGCTTCCCGCGATGCGATGTGGGTTGCGATCCGTGCAAGCATGTAGCTGACCCAGCCGAGCAGCAGCAGCGGCACCGCAATCCCGGCGACAATCTCTGCCCACATCTGCCCCGTCAGCGGGCGGAGAGCCAGGATAATCAGGGCAAGCGGAACTTCGACCAGCCGCGACCAGTGCATCGGCGCGCCGTCGGGGCGGTTCATGCGATATTGTGTGGTGTCAAACCAGCTCTGCCCGTTCAGAAAATCGCGCAACTGCACGAGCCGCAGGGCGTCATCGGGGTCCCACCCCGCCAGCGTGCCGATCTGCGGCCAGCTCGACCAGACCAGAGCGACGCTTACCAATAGCCATAATATCGCCAGCAGCCGCACCGGCATCGTCTCGCGACCTTTTTGCGCCCCAAAGTTCATCGGATACCCCCGCCTCGCTTTAACGCGGTGCAGCGTTCTTGTCTGCCTCATCTTTACGGCGCAGATAGAGCCAGGGAACATGGCCGGGATCGAACTGGGTCCGGTGATGCCGGTCAAAATAGGGCGGCATATGGTCGCCGACGAGCAGGATGTCCGCATCGGGGAAATCGGACGCGGTAATCTCATCCGCCAGAGCAGTCTGGATGTCGTGGTAAATGGCAAACTGGCGGCAGATCTGCGGATATTCCGCCTTCAGAAAGGCCGAAACACGCTCGCAATTGTCGACGTTCAGATTGAGTCCCGACGGCACCGGCAAATGGGAATTCAACGTCAGCCAGTACAGGAATGTCGGTTTTTGCGCCGCCTTCAGCTTGGCCGCGATTTGCTGCGGTATCTGCCGGTCGCACGCGCCGGGAAACACACCGCCGCATTTTTCGGCGCCGGCCTTCATCATGTCCTTGCCGAATTCGCGTTTGGCAAAACCGATATTGGGATACCATTGTTCCCGCTTGAAGAAGGAGCCGGTAAAGCTGTGCATAGCCAGCGTGTCATAGCCCTTTTTCGCCAGAACACTGGGCAGGCACCCTGTATCCTTGCGGTCGAGAAGGTCATAATAATCGCCCCAGCGCCCGCACAATTCACGGATTTCACCAGCGGTGGTGCTGTTATAATAGGGCGCGGTTCCGCGCTTGAATTCGTACCGGGCCTGGACAGCGCTATTGTCGACAAGCGGCGCGAACAACAGCTTTGCCATTTCGGGATTGTCCTTGGGCAGGCCCATGGCCTCCACCACGATCAAAACCAGATGGCGCTTGCCATCGGCCCGTGCGGCAAATCCGCTGTCCCCTGTTGCCGAACCGAAAAGCGCACCTTCGGGTGCGGCGCGGAAATAATGGCCGCGCATATCCTTGCCCATCCACAAGTCGACAGCGGCAAGCGACACAAAGGCGGCGGCGGCAGCAATGATGAGCATCGGCCGCGCAAAATCGCTGTCGCGGCGCAAAAGTTTGTAGGCGGCAATCATCACACCGATAATAACCGCCGCGCCCGCGATATAATCGAACGAGTTTGAAGGCTTGATCTCGGCAAAGAACTGCAATGAGTAAAAGAGCGACGACATGTCGAGATTGAACAGCCCGCCAACAAATTTCAATGTCGAGAAGGTCAATATGCCCACAAAGGCCAGATAGCGGATCGCAAAGGGCATGCGTTTGACGACAAGCCCGATCAGCCCAGCATAGACTATTTCCATATGCCGCGGGGGTGCGCCTGAAAACCACATGGCGGCAAAGCCGATATTGGCCAGCACCACCCATATCAGGATCCAGTTTCCGAATTTCCGGACTTCGTCATCAACCTGCAAAAGGGCAGGTCTTGCGGCTTGGGCGGTCAAGGTTGTCACCGGAATACCCCCCATTTGCGCATGGCATAGACGGCAACAAAACTGATGCCGATCGCCACGGCTTTTGACGCGATGGGTTCGATACCAAAGCGGCCGAGAATTTCGACGGTGGTGACAGTAATCCCGAGGCCCACCAGAGCAGAGCCTGCAAACAAAGCCCGTTGCACATGCAGCGCCGCGCCATCGCGTGTCTTGCCCGTGAAGACAATATTGGCGCTGACCAGCCAGTGGATGACGATACCCACACAATAGCCTGCCGCCGACGCAATGGTCGGGTCGACCGCCACGGCCACAAGGCCGGAAAACAACGCCACGTCAAACAGCAGCGCAATGATGCTGGCGGCGAGATAGCGCGTGATCGTAAACCGGTGCCAGAGCACCAGTGCCGAGGCGATTGCGCGGTCCATGGCGCTTAGGCAGCCTGGCCGATCTTGCGGCCTTGGCCGTTATCGTCCGTATCCTTGACGATACGGCGCGGAACTTCGCGTTCGGACTCGAGCGCAGCGGCTTGGTCCTCGGTCACCTTTGCAACCATGACCTGCTGTGCACCTTCATCGCCGGCTTCGTGATATTCGGCGTCTTCGTTCACGTTCCAGATATTGTAGACGCGCGATCCTGCGACGATGTTTTCGACCGTCAGCATGGCCGTCATCATGGCATGATCCTGGTTGTTATACCGGTGCATCCCGTTCCGGCCTACCATATGCAGGGTCGGGTAGAGCGTTTCGAGTTCGGACCGCATGGCTTCGACATTGGCGGCATAGTCATCGTCATAAACGGGATAGGCCTTTTCCTGACGGACAACGGCACCACCCACGACATCCTCTGCCTTGCACAGCCCAAGGATCGCCATTTCCTTTTTAGCAAGCTCGATAAGATCGGCATCGCTCGACGACCAGAGGCCGTCATTTTCGAAGCAGAAATATTCAAGGCCGACGCAGGCAATCGAGGGATCGGGAACCATTTCGGGCGACCAGCTGCGGAAATTCTGTACGCGGCCAACCTGTACCTTGCTGTCGTGGATATAAATCCAGTTGTCGGGAAACAGATCCTTCGACTTGATCATCAGGGCGACCGTCAAAAAGTCACGATAGCGCAAATTCATGGCGGGCATCGAACATTGTGGCAGCGGGTGGATACGTGCCGAAAGCTCGCGCATCGGCGCGCTGCTGATGACATGCTTTGCACAAATCAACGCTTCGGTGCCATCGGTCCGGGTTGCCGACAAGCGCCAGTCACCATTGCTGTCCTGTGCCAGTTGCTTGAAGCGGTGGCCCATCAATACCGTGTTGCCATTCGACACCACAAAGTCGCGGGCCGCGTCCCACATCATGCCGGGTCCCAGACGCGGATAGCGGAAGGTTTCCAGCAATGTCTTGGTTTCCATGCCGTCATTCGGTTTCCTGTTCAGACCGAAAGACCGTTTGAGGCCATCGACGACGGCGGCACCGAGGCTGAGGCCCTTAATACGCTGTGCGGCCCAGTCGGCAGACATTTCGTCGCACGGCATACCCCATACTTTTTCCGTGTAGGTTTTGAAAAAGATCGAGAACAGCTTTTCGCCAAACTGGTTTATCGTCCAGTCCTGGAAGCTGCGTACATTTGTATTGGGGTAGAGCTTTGCCTTCGCATAGCTGATCATGCATTGGGTGGAACGGACGATGCCCAGATTGAACAGGGCCTCGAATGCCCGCAGGGGATAGCTGTAGAATTTTCCTTCATAATAGATGCGGCTCATCCGCGGACGCTGGATAAAGTCGTTGGGCAGGATTTCATTCCACAGGTCAACGACCTCTTTCGACTTTGAAAAGAAACGGTGCCCGCCAATATCAAAACGATAGCCGTCTACTTCGACAGTCCGGCTGATGCCCCCGACATAGCGCTCATCCTTCTCGATGACGGTGACGCTATATCCTTTTTTGGTCAGGAGATATGCCGCAGTCAGGCCGGCAGGCCCCGCTCCGATAATCGCCACGTCAACTGAGTTCTGGCCCTGAGCAATCACTTGTAATCCCCCGTAGATATGTATCGGGGAAATCTGTGAACGAAATGCCCTAATAGATGGTTAACGCGGGGTTACAGAATCGCCAAAACGCGGCAGATAATGTTACCGAATATTGCGACCAGCTAATATTATCTTGCTTTTAGTGCCACCGGGGAGCATAGGGCCGCCAAGCGTATGAGGCGAGCGGACATAACCGCCGCAGTATTGGCAGCGTGAGGGCCCGGACGAACCGGCTCCGCCAATCGGACAAGATACGCAAAGCTTAGAGGCTTCCCATATCACGCAGGGTTGTTTCCAACGGGTCGGCACAAGCCGCTCCCGAACACCTGCTGTTGCGCCCGTGCGATCCTGTCTGAAGGGTCTGTGCGTTGGGGCGAGACGACTATTGAAAGTAATTTTATGTCTTTTTTCCATGACCTGGGCCTCGCCCAACCTATCCTGAAAGCGCTTGAGGCGGCCGGATATGATACCCCCACGCCGATCCAGCAGCAGTCGATCCCGCCGCTGCTCCAGGGCCGCGACCTGTGCGGAATTGCGCAGACCGGAACCGGCAAGACGGCGGCATTTGCCCTGCCGTCGCTTCACCATTTTGCGACAAAGCCCAAGGCACGCCAGCAATATAGCTGCCGGATGCTTGTGCTTTCGCCGACGCGCGAACTGGCCGCGCAAATTGCGGAAAGTTTCCGCACCTATGGCAAGTTTCTTGGCCTCAAGATCGATTGCGTCTTTGGTGGCGTGCCGATTTTCAGCCAGAAAAAGCGGCTTGCAGGCGGCGTCGACATTCTTGTTGCCACGCCGGGCCGCTTGATCGACCTGATCGAGCAGCGCGCGATTACCCTGAAGGATGTCGAGATTTTCGTGCTCGACGAAGCCGACCAGATGATGGACCTCGGTTTCATCCACGCCTTGAAACGGATCGACCAGTTATTGCCGAAGCAGCGCCAGACGTTGTTTTTCTCCGCCACCATGCCCAAGGCTATTGCCGAACTGGGCAACCGTTTCCTGAACAACCCTGTTCGCGTGTCGGTTGCCCCTGCGGCAACCACGGCAGAGCGGGTGGAGCAGTTTGTAACTTTCGTCGAGCAGCGCGAAAAGCAGACCCTCCTGACCCTGAAGCTGAAGAGCGAGGATATCGACCGCGCTCTGGTCTTCACCCGCACCAAACATGGTGCCGACCGCGTTGTGCGCGGCCTTGCAGGTGCAGGCATTCAGGCTGCCGCCATTCACGGCAACAAAAGCCAGGGCCAGCGCACCGCCGCCCTGCAGGCATTTCGTGACGGCAAGATCAAGATTCTGGTGGCCACCGATATTGCCGCGCGCGGCATCGACGTTCCGGGCGTCAGCCATGTGTTCAATTTCGAACTGCCCAATGTTCCGGAACAATATGTCCATCGCATTGGCCGGACCGCACGTGCGGGACGCGAAGGTGTCGCCATGAGCTTCGTTGCCGGCGATGAGCGCGGCTATATGAAGGATATCGAGCGCCTGACCGGCGTACGCGCTATGACCTTGGGCCTGCCCGAAGGTTTCCGTGCGGCAGTCGCTGCCTTGCCCCCTCCCATCGCGGATAAAAAGCCGCAGCAGTCCCGCGGTGGTCGCGGCGGTGGTCACCCCGGTGGCGGTCGCAGCAACTATGCCGGCAAGAAACTGGGCGGGAATAATGGCGGCATCGGTCGCAACGGTGAAACGCGCCAGCGTACACCGACCCCGCAAGGTGGCTGGTCACCCGCTGTTGGGCCCCGTGATGATGCACAAGCGGCGCGCGAACGCATGCCGACCGCCGACCGGGCCTTTGCCGCACGCAAGGAAAGCCGTCGTGACCCCGGTGCACCGCCACGCAATTACGGCCCGAAAAAATCGGGCCCCGGCAAATATCGCAATGCTGTAAAGCGCGCCGGATAAGCATATTTGGTCCCGCCGTTTTTTTGCGGAAACGCTTCGGAAAAAAACGGCGGAGACTGGCTACCCGGCGGGCAGGTTTAATGCCGGAAGTGGCGCATCCCTGTGAAGACCATCGCCAGACCGGCTTCGTCGGCGGCGGCAATCACCTCATCATCGCGCATTGAACCACCGGGCTGGATCACGGCGGTGGCCCCTGCTTCCGCTGCGGCCAGCAAGCCGTCGGCAAAGGGGAAAAAGGCGTCCGATGCCACAGCCGATCCGACTGTGCGCGGGGTTTCCCAGCCATAGGTTTCGGCCGCTTCACGTGCCTTGATGGCGGCAATACGCGCGCTGTCGCGCCGGTTCATCTGGCCTGCGCCAATGCCCGCGGTCGCGCCATCCTTGGCATAGACAATGGCATTGGATTTGACATGCTTCGCAACCGTCCAGGCAAAGCGGCAATCCGCCAATTCCTGTGCGGTCGGCGCGCGCTTCGTAACCACCTTGAACTCGCTATCGGCGACATGGCCATTGTCCCGCGACTGGACCAGCAATCCGCCGGTGATCGGCTTGATTGCAAGACCCCCGCGCTTGGGATCGGGCAAATTGCCCGTCAGTAACAGGCGCAGATTCTTTTTCTTTGCAAACACCGCCTTGGCCGCGTCGTCAGCGGCAGGCGCCGCAACCACTTCGGTGAAAATTTCGGTGATCGCCTCGGCCGTTGCGCCGTCGAGGGGGCGGTTGACGGCCACAATTCCGCCAAATGCCGAAACGCTGTCGCATTCGAGTGCCGCCCGATAGGCGTCGATCAACGTATCGCCGCTGGCCACACCGCAAGGGTTGGCGTGCTTGACGATAACAACCGTCGGCGGGCCATCGCGAAACTCGCTGACAAGTTCGAGTGCGGCATCAGCATCGTTATAATTATTATAGGACAGCTCCTTGCCCTGCACCTGCTCGGCCTGCGCAATGCCGGCACCATGCGGTCCGACAGGGACATAAAGCGCGGCACGCTGATGCGGGTTTTCGCCATAGCGCAGTTCTTCGATACGGTTGCCATTGACCGCGAGCATGTCCGGAAACAGTTGCTGCTGGTCGGCAAAGGCGAACCACTGGCTGATCATGCTGTCATAGGCCGCGGTCGCGGAATAGGCCTTGGCCGCGCATTTCCGGCGGAAATCATAGCTGGTCTTCCCGCCGCTTTCCTCCAGCTCGGCCACCAGATTGTCATAGTCGGCGGGTTCGGTAACTATGGTGACATAGGCATGGTTCTTGGCCGCGCTGCGCACCATTGAAGGGCCACCAATATCGATATTCTCGATAATCTCGTCGCGGCTCGCGCCCTTCATGACGGTCTGGGCAAAGGGGTAAAGGTTGACGACAACCAGATCGATCGCGCCGATGTCATGTTCTTTCATGGCGGCGGCATGTTCGGCATTGTCACGGACGGCCAGCAGGCCGCCATGGACCTTGGGGTGCAGCGTCTTTACCCGGCCATCCATCATTTCGGGAAAGCCGGTCAGCTCGCTGATATCCTTAACCGCCAGACCGGCGTCGCGCAGGGTCTTTGCGGTCCCCCCTGTCGACACCAGTTCAACATGCCGCGCCGCCAAGGCATGGCCCAATTCGACAAGGCCGGTTTTGTCCGAAACCGACAAAAGGGCCCGTTTGATTACGACGTCTTCCATGTATTTATCCTAAATGGCGTAATTGCCAGCTGAACGTGAGGCCGCCCTTACCGGAATCGGCGCCGATCACAAGTTGGTGCGTGGGGTGCGGGCGACCTTCTTCGTCGACCCAGAGGCTTTCGTCGACCGCTAGCGTTCCTCCCGCAGCGGCAAAGGCCCAGTTGCTGCCGTCCGCCATCCGCAACAGGGCCGTCTGCTTGTTCTCGGTCGGCATGATCTCGATATCGGGGCCAAGGTGGAACCGGACGTGCACCGGCGTGCCTTCCTTCGACTTCCCCTTGGGAAGCAGCGTGTCTTCGCCGCGCAGTTCGAGCCCGTCCGATCGCAGGATCAAAAGCCGCGAATGGATATAGCCATAATTACGGACATAGCCGTCATGGCTGGCCTCTATGCGTGTTGCCTTGTCGACATCGCGCCGTTCAAGACCGACCTCGGCCACGCCTTTGCCCAGTTGCCCGCCTTGCAGGATGGCGGTGGAGTTGGTGTCGTTGATGCACAGGGTCGAATGCGCCGCCGTCGTGCGCAGACCCCGTGCCAGCGCCACCGGGATGGACGAGCCGACGAGGGCCGCCCCGCCGCAATTCACAATGATCCGCTGACGCCCGTGCGATAATTCAAATGCCAGCGTCGACGCGCAGCCCGATGCCGATTGCCGCGCCAGGGGCGGCGGGCCTGCATCCAGCAGAAGGACCGACTTGCCCGCCGATACCCGCTGATAGCCCCAGTCCAGCGCCTGGCGGTGCGGGCGGGCACGCACTTCGCTCGCTTTAACAAGCGCCTCGATGCTTTCGGCGGCCATATGGGCCGACCCCTGCCATGCCCCCAGCCCGCCATCGGCATGCGTCAGGCCGAGCAGGGCCGGAACGGCGCGGCCGATTGCATCCGACAGAAAGGCGGGCACCATTTCCTTTCGGGCGTTGTAGCATTGTTTCAACAGGCTCAGCAGGCCGATCAGTTCGATCAGCTGCACCGGTGAGCGGGAAACCACACCGCCATCTGCGAAAATTGTTGCCTGCAGGGATGCGGCCAGCCCGTCCTCCCCCACCGCGCGGCGTGCCTTGCCCTCGGGCAGCAGCAGCGACGCCGCGACCACACCGGCCCAGCCCAGGCTTTTGGTGAAGTGGCTTTGTGCACGCGGTGCCGACTGGTCGAGATGGCGCGCGACACGGGCGAAATGGTTGATGACGCGCGACCGGTAAACCGGATCATTGCTGCTCAGCAAAAGCGGCGATCCTGCCGCCATGTTCAGCAGCCGCCACGCACAATTGTCCACGCGCCAGGCGGGCTCGCGCGTTTTCATGCCATTGGCGATCAGCCAGTCATCCGCAATCGATGCCGCGATCGGCGCGCCTTCGCCCCTGTTCGTCGCCGCCGCCAGATCGCGCAGCCAGCCAAAACGGTGGATATAATCCGTCATCGTCGGCGGCAGCGCCAGCTTCTGATAGTCGAGCCCGCTGAACGCCTGTTCGAAACCCTGATAATAGAATTTGCCCATCCGCAGCGCCTGCCCGCGCGCAGCATCGCCGTTCAATATGTCTTCGGGAACGGTGATCAGGCGAAGCGGGACTTTGCCCTTCAGCCGCCCGCTGTGCAGGGGTGTGCGCCAGGTGAGCTTGTAAAATTGCAACGACAGGCGTTCGAAGAGATTTTGGCCCACGCCCGTGGGCCTGACGATCAATGCCGCCTGCCTTACTCCCCCATCGCCTGCGTCATTCTCCGTCATCCACCCCTCAATGCGTGGATGTTGGCGGCATAGTGGCCCGGCCCGCCCTTGAACGTTGCTGTTCCGGCGACCAGTGTGTCGGCGCCAGCCGCAATTGCCAGCGGCGCGGTGTCGACCGTGATGCCGCCATCGACCTCCAGCCGGATATCGCGCCCTGTCTTATCGATCATTTTGCGGATCGCCTCGATCTTGCGCAGCTGGCTGGAGATAAAGCTTTGCCCGCCAAAGCCGGGATTGACGCTCATCACCAGCACAAGGTCGACCTCGTCAATCAGATAGTCGAGCATCTTGGCCGGTGTCGCAGGGTTCAGGACAACCCCCGCCTGCTTGCCCAGCGATTTGATGAGTTGCACCGTCCGGTGGGGATGTGGCCCGGCTTCAGGGTGGAAGGAAATGATATCCGCCCCTGCGTCGGCGAAATCCTTCACATATTGGTCCACCGGCGAAATCATCAGATGCACGTCAAAGGGCTTGCTGCTGTGGGGACGAAGCGCCTTGACCACAGCGGGGCCGATGGTGATGTTCGGCACGAAATGGCCGTCCATAACATCGACATGGATCCAGTCGCAGCCCGCTTCGTCAATCGCGCGCACCTCTTCGCCCAGCCGGGCAAAATCGGCAGAAAGGATCGAAGGCGCGATGCGGATGGCGCGGGTCATGAATGGCGCTTAGCGGCCTGACACGCCAGCGGCAAGGCGAGCCGTTGCGTTATGCACAGCTTATCGCGCGTTTGGACTCGGTTCGCGGCGGTAAATGAACAGGTCACCGATAACATCGGTTGATTCGGCAAATTTGACAAAACCCAATTTGCCCGCGACCTTGTGCGAAGCGGCATTGCCCCGGTCAATGATGCACCGTATCTCGCCCAGTTGCGCTTCTTCATCGGCCCAGTTCAAAATGGCGGTCATCGCCTCTGTCGCATAACCCTTGTTCCACGCGTCGGGGACAAAAGCCCAGCCGGCTTCAGGATAGTCCACCAGCTCGGGCAGGCCGCGTTCGAAGCTAGCCAGACCGCCATTGCCCACAAAGGCACCGGTCGCACGTTCGACAAAGGACCAGTAGCCATAGCCCAATAGGGTCCAGAGCCCGATCCCGCCCAGAAACTTCCCCCAGCTGGTGTTGCGGCTGCGCGGTTCCCCGCCGATAAATTCGGTCATGCGCGGATCTGCCCATGCGGCGGCATAAGCTTCCCAATGCGACAGCGCCATCGGTTCGATGCGGAGCCGTTCGGTTGTCAGCGTCGGTGGAATCATAAATTTCAGGCGCCCTTTCGCTTAAATCGCGCGATGAAAAATCCGTCCATACCACCCTTGTCGGCAAGCATGTGCGGCATGGTCCGGACATCGCCCTGCGCATTGGCGGTCACCCCCTGCGGCAATTCACCTGCGGAGACAGGCAGGGCCGAAAAGTCGGAATGCTTGGACAGGAACAATTCGGCCTGCGCTTCGCCTTCCTGCGGTTCCAGCGAACAGGTGGCATAGACCAGCAGACCGCCGGGTTTCACCCAGTCCGCCGCACGGTCCAGCATCGCGCATTGCAAGGCGGCCAGATTGTTGATCTGTTTGATATCGATACGCTGCAGCACATCGGGATGACGCCGCATGGTGCCGGTTGCACTGCACGGCGCATCGAGCAAGAGGGCATCAAATTGTTCCGACGGTTCCCATTGCATCACATCGGCCGTAACCCGATCGGCATGAAGCTGTGTCCGTTCCAGATTGGCCATCAGCCGGTCCATCCGGCGCGCGCTGTTGTCGAGCGCCGTGACCGCATAACCCGCCGCCGAAAGCTGCATGGTCTTGCCCCCCGGTGCGGCACACAGATCCAGCGCCCGCTTGCCCGAACCATCGCCCAGAAGCCGTCCGGGCAGGCTGGCGGCCAGGTCCTGCACCCACCAAGCGCCTTCATCATAGCCCTGCAATTCTTCCACCGCCGTGCCGCGCGGCAGCCGGACATGCCCCGGCATCAGGCTTTCCCCGCCCAAAAGCGCGGCCCAATGTGCGGTCGAGGCGGGATCGCGCAGCGCGAGGTCCAACGGCGGCGGTTCCGATAAAGCGGCTTGCGCGCCTGCAACCATGTCGTCGCCCCATGCCGGATGCCACCGCATCAGGACCGCTTCGGGCAAGGACGGCAGTTCGGGCAGGGTGACATTCGCCCGCAACAGGGAGCCCAAAACACCATGCACCAAACGGCGCGGACCTTTTTCCACCAACGGCAAGGCTGTTGCGATGACGGCATGGGGCGGCGTTCCCAGCCGCAAAATCTGCGCCAGCGCGAGCCGCAATACCATCCGCGCCTTGCTGTCGTCCGGCAATGCCTGCTTCGTCTTGCTATCGATCAGGACGTCGAGATCGACCGACCAGCGCAGGCTTTCCTGTGCAATGGCAATGGCGAGCGCGCGATCCGGCGGCGAAAGGCCCTTGGTTGCATTCGCCGTTGCCTGATCCATGGGTGTGCCCATGCGCATCACCGCATCAAGCAGGCGCAGCGCAGCGCGGCGGGTGGGCAGACCGGAAATTTCTTCGTTCATGAATGCCCGTTAGGCGGTCACCCGGCGAAGCTCAATCAGATTGTCCCGGCCCCGGCCTGCTTTCAATCCCGACCGAGCGGGTCCAGTGCGCTGCGGCGGGGCGCAGCCGGCATCTCGCCGGTGCGCACTTCCCCTGCAAGATCCTGCAAAGCAGCAATGCGATTTTCCGTTGCGGGATGGGTGGAAAACAGCTCGGACACCTGCGTCGGCACGATGTAGAGTTGCGCCGCCGATGGGTTGGCCTCGCTTACCGGATTGCGAATGGCCTGCGCCGCGCCCGAAATTTTGGCGAGGGCAGAGGCAAGAGCCATCGGCTTTCCGGAAATTTCCGCGCCACCCCGGTCGGCGCCATATTCACGGGTGCGGCTGATCGCCATCTGGACGATCATCGCGGCAAAAGGCGCCACCAGCACCGCGGCCAGGGCCGCAAGACCGCCGCTGCGGTCGTCCCCGCTGCGGAAAAAGAGACCGAAATTGGCAAGCATCGAAATGGCACCGGCGATGGTCGCCACCATGGTCATGATCAATGTGTCGCGATTCTTCACATGTGCCAGTTCGTGCGCCATCACCCCTTCGATTTCATCCCGGTTGAGCATGTTCATCAAACCGGTGGTCGCCGCGACGGCGGCATTTTCGGGATTGCGTCCGGTGGCAAAGGCGTTGGGATGCGGGCTGTCGATAATATAGACTTTAGGCATCGGCAGTTCGGCCCGCTGGGCAAGGTTGCGCACCATGCTATAAAATTCGGGCGCGCTGTCGATGTCGACCTCGCGCGCGTCGTGCATGCGCAGCACGATCTTGTCGGCGTTCCAGAACGTGAAAATATTCATTCCAAAGGCGACGAGAAGCGCAATCATCGCGCCGCCCGTTCCGCCCAGTATATAGCCCAGCGCCATGAACAGCGCGGTCAGCCCGGCCAGTAACATTGTGGTTTTGAGCATGTTCATCTTGCAAATACTCCTGTTGCACCCAATGTGGGAATGCACCGAAAGTCCTTCAAGGAGCATCCGCCATGGGCCAGCGCCCACCCCATGTGAAAGCGCCCGCTTATCTGTCCAAAAGCCCACCCGTGCCGGAGCCCAAGGACGTTGTGCGCAAACCGGAGCCGGATCCCGAGCGGCCGGACCCTGTGCGCTATGGCGATTGGGAACTTAAAGGCGTCGCCATCGACTTCTGAACCACGGCATCGGGCGACAAACTGCCCAAAATTTGTGCATGTGCGAAGTTACTTGTTCTCTGCATTATTTTTGTGCAGACATTAGGCAATGGCAACAAGACCGCCCTGCTTTGACGAGATGCTGAATGAGGACGGGACGCCGCGCGCGGCTTATGCAGCCTATCACAAATGGTTCTCCGAACAGGACAGCACCCATCTGAAGCAAAAGGCCCGAGATGCGGAAGAATTTTTCCGGCGGACGGGAATTACCTTTGCGGTCTATGGGGATGACGAGGCGGAGGAACGGCTGATCCCGTTCGACATCATCCCGCGCATCGTCACCGCACGGCAGTGGACCAAATTATCGCGCGGGATCGAACAGCGCGTGCGCGCCATCAACGCCTTTTTGCAGGATATCTACCACCGTCAGGAAATCGTCCGCGCTGGACGCCTGCCTGTCGACCTTCTGGTCAAAAACGATGCCTTTGTCGCCCAGATGATCGGCTTCACTCCGCCGGGCGGCGTATACACGCATATTGTCGGCATCGATCTTGTCCGCACAGGGCCCGACGAATTTCTGGTGCTGGAGGATAATGCCCGCACCCCGTCGGGCGTATCCTATATGCTCGAAAACCGCGAAACGATGATGAACATGTTCCCAGAACTGTTCAGCACCATCCGCGTCCGGAATGTCAGCGATTATCCCAAGAACCTGCGCGCTTCGCTCAGCCGCGTTGCCCCGCCGGCCTGCACCGGCGATCCGGTCGTCGCCGTCCTTACCCCCGGTATCCACAACAGCGCCTATTTCGAACATGCCTTTCTGGCCGACCAGATGGGCGCCGAACTGGTCGAAGGCCATGACATCCGCATCGTCAATGGCCGGGTCGCCATGCGCACAACCCGCGGGTATCAGCCCATTGACGTGCTGTATCGGCGGCTGGATGACGACTATCTGGACCCCTTGATTTTCAAACCGGAATCGGTGCTGGGCATACCGGGTATTTTCGATCTGTACCGCGCGGGCAAAATCACGATCGCCAATGCGCCGGGGACCGGGATCGCCGATGACAAGGCGATTTACAGTTACATGCCCGACATCGTCGAATTTTATACCGGCGAAAAACCGATCCTGAAAAATGTCGATACATGGCGCTGTTCGGAACCCGATTCCCTCGCCTATGTGCTTGACCATCTGTCTGAACTGGTCGTCAAAGAAGTGCATGGATCGGGCGGCTATGGCATGCTGATCGGGCCTGCCGCGAGCAAGAAGGAACTGGCGGCGTTCACGGCAAAACTGAAGGCCAAACCGGCCAATTATATTGCGCAACCGACGCTTGCCCTGTCAACCATACCCATTTTCGCCAATAGCGGCCTTGCCCCCCGCCATGTGGACCTGCGGCCTTTTGTTCTGGTGTCGCCCGACAAGATCGACATCACGCCCGGTGGCCTGACCCGTGTGGCCTTGCGCAAGGGATCGCTGGTGGTCAATTCCAGCCAGGGCGGCGGAACCAAGGATAGCTGGGTGATCGAGGATGATTAAGCCATGCTAGGCAAGACCGCTTCCGGCATATTCTGGATGTTCCGCTATCTGGAGCGGGCGGAAAATATTGCCCGGCTGATCGAAACCGGACACCGTTTCACCCTGACCCGCAACCGCGGCCGACAGGACGAATGGCGCTCGATCCTTTCCGCATTGGGCATGGATGCGGCCTATCGCGCCAATCATGACGAATATAATGCCGCACAGGTTGTCGACTATCTGCTGCGCGACAAGACCAATCCCGGCAATTTGCGCAACCTGATCGACAGCGCCCGGCAAAATGCCCGCACCACCCGCACCGCAATCACGCGCGAATTGTGGGAGGCGGTCAACGAATGCTGGATCTGCGTCAACGATGCCCTGAAACGGCAAGTGCGCGAGGCGGAATTGCCCGCGACGATCGACCTGATCGAGCGGCAGACGTCGCAAGTGCGCGGTGCGCTGGAAAACACCATGCTGCGCAATGACGGCTATAATTTCAGCAGGGTCGGCAATTTTATCGAACGCGCCGACAGCATGGCGCGGCTTCTTGACGTCAAATATTATGTGCTTTTGCCGTCCGTCTCCTTTGTGGGATCGTCACTCGACAATATACAGTGGGAAACGATCCTGCGGTCGACCTCGGCCTATAGCGCCTATCGCTGGCTCTACCCCGGCAGGGCAAGTGCGCTCGGCATAGCGGACTTCCTCATCCTCGACCGCCGTTTTCCGCGCAGCCTTGCCTTTTGCTATGGCAAGCTGACCGATAATCTGCGCCACCTTGCCATGTCCTATGGCGTCCAGTCGGACAGTCTGACCGAAGCCGAGCGCATCTACGCAGGGTTCGCATCGATGACGGCGGCATCGATATTGGAGGACGGATTGCACGAATTTCTTGTCGATTTTCTTGCGCAGAACCGCCGGCTCGCCGCCATGGTGGAGCAGGAATATAGGTTCAACTCCTGATGCTTTTGTCCATCCACCATCTTACCGAATATCAATTTGACCAGCCGGTCCATTATGCGCTGCAACGGCTGAAGCTGCGTCCCAAGGACGGGGCGGGGCAGCAGATTGTGGATTGGACCCTGACGGTCGATGGCGGCAAGGTCGAGGCCGAGCATGACGATCCGCACAATAACCATGTGACCCTGATTTCGATCGAAGAAGGCCGCACCGCCATCACGATCAGCTGTCAGGGGCAGGTGGAAACCACCGATAACCACGGCATATTGGGCCGCCACCGCAGCCATGTGCCGCTCTGGGCCTATTGCCGTCCGACGCGGCTGACAACGGCGGGGCGGGGCGTGCAAAAGCTTTTGTCGGGAATGGAGCGGGACCAGAACGACCGGCTGGCGCTGTTGCACCAGCTATCGGCCCATATCCTCGCCTCGGTCACCTATCAGGGCGGGGCGACGGGCGTCGACAGCAGCGCCGAAAATGCCATCGCCGCAGGGGCGGGTGTCTGTCAGGATCATGCCCATATCTTCATCGCCGCCTGCCGGTCCATGGGGATCCCGGCGCGCTATGTGTCCGGTTACCTGATGATGGACGGGCAGGTGGAACAGTCCGCCAGCCATGCCTGGGCGGAGGCGCATGTCGATGCCATCGGCTGGGTCGGGTTCGATATCTCGAACGGCATCAGCCCCGATGGCCGCTATGTCCGCGTGGCGACCGGCTTCGACTATCGGGACGCCGCGCCGATTTCGGGCATGTCCTTTGGCGCGCGGGACAAAAGCATGGTTGTCAGCTTGCGGGTGGAACAGTAAGCGGATCAAAATCAAGGGTCGGGGGACTTTTCGGATAATGACTTATTGCGTGGGAATGTTGCTGGATAAGGGCATGGCCTTCATGTCCGACACGCGCACCAATTCAGGCGTCGACAATATATCGACCTTCCGCAAGATGTTCAGCTGGTCCGTCCCCGGCGACCGTTTCATCACCATGATGACCGCAGGCAATCTCGCCACGACGCAGGCGCTGATCAGCCAGCTGGAGGAGCGGACCAAGGCGCCGAGCGAGCGCAAGCCGTCGATATTGGAAGCGCCGACCATGTTTCAGGTCGCAAATATCATCGGCACCACCCTGCGCGATACCATTGCAGCGCGTGCCCTGACCGGCCCCACCGCCGCCAGCCCTGCCCCCAATTTCAACGCCAGCGTCATTGTCGGCGGCCAGATCAAGGGCATGGAATCGCGCCTCTACCTTATCTATCCCGAGGGCAATTTTATCGAAGCCAGCCCCGAAACGCCCTTTTTCCAGATTGGCGAAACCAAATATGGACGGCCCATATTGGTGCGCGGTTTTGAATCGCACATGTCCTTTGCCGACATCACCAAGCTGTTGATGGTGTCGTTCGATTCCACGCTGAAAGCGAACCTTTCGGTCGGGCTGCCACTCGATCTGACGCTCTACCGCAACGACGAATTTGCCGCTTTCCACGAGCGTCGCATTACCGCCGACGATCCCTATTTCGAAAAAATCTCGGACAGCTGGAGCGAGGCGCTGCGCAACGCTTTCCATTCGCTGCCGGATTATGAACTTGACGCCTGATCCTTGAGGTCAGCAGGCCCGATACCGGTCGCTTCATAGATATCCATCACCGGTCGCTCGGTCGAAAGCCGGCTGATCGCCTGCACAAAGGCAACCGATTCCGGAACCGCAAAATGGGTCAGCAGCGATGCGCGGTCCTGCCATTTTTCGACGAAAACCAGCCGATCGGGCTGCTCGCAATCGGCATGGACATTGTGCGCCAGGCACCCCGGTTCCGCGCGCGAGCGCTGGCTGTGCGCGATACATTCCGCCTCGATCGCCGCGCGGTTTTCCGCATTGGTCAGCACATGGCCGGTCACGATGATCATGCAGTTTCTCCCGAAAAAGGCGCGGCAATTTCCGGCCGGACCCGCGCCAGCCGCCCGGACGCCCGGTCGATCATGGCCCAGGTGGTGTTGGCCCGCACGATGACCTTGCCCGCCGTATCGACAAAATCGACCCTGCGGTCAAATTGCGCGCCCTTGGGGCTGCTCTCGATCCAGGTCCGGCCCGTCACGCTTTCGCCTGCGGCAATGTTCCCGCGATAGTCGATCTCGTGCCGGGTCACGACCCAGATATAGGCGGCGATATGCTCGGGCGCAGCCACCGCCTGCCAGTGCGCTGTCGCCATGTCCTGTATCCATCGCACCCACACGGCATTGTTAACATGGCCGAGTTCGTCAATGTCCGCCGGCGTCGCGGTAAAGCTTTGTGTGAAGGGTGTCATGATCCGCTTTTGGCCATCCCCATCTGCCACAGAAGAAAGGCCGCTTCTTCCGCATTTTCACGCAGGCGTTCAAAGCGCCCCGACTTGCCGCCATGCCCTGCGCCCATATTGGTCTTGAGCAAAAGGACATTGTCGTCGGTCTTCATGGCGCGCAGCTTCGCGACCATTTTCGCAGGCTCCCAATAGGTCACGCGCGGATCGTTGAGGCCCGCCGTCCACAGCATCGGCGGATAAGCCTTTGCCTCGACATTATCGTAAGGCGAATAGCTGCGGATATAGTCGAACGCGGCCTTGTCGGTAATGGGATTGCCCCATTCGGGCCATTCACCGGGCGTCAGCGGCAGGTCTTTGTCGAGCATGGTGTTGAGCACATCGACAAAGGCGACGTGGCTGACCACCGCGCCGAACAATTCAGGCGCCTGGTTGACCACCGCACCCATCAGTTCGCCGCCCGCCGAACCACCACTCGCCGTTACCTTGCCCTTGCCGGTGAAGCCCAGGGCGCTCAGCCCCTTTGCCGCGTCGACAAAATCGTTGAAGGTGTTGGTCCGCTTGGTCAGCTTGCCGTCGAGATACCATTGATAACCCAGATCATCACCGCCCCGGATATGCGCGATGGCATAGGCAAAGCCGCGGTCAACCATGCTGAGCCGGTTGGCGGAAAAGCCCGGCGGAACGGCATAGCCATAAGCGCCATAGGCATAGAGATGCAGCGGCTGGCTGCCATCTTTCTTGAACCCTTTTTTATAGAGCACGGAAACAGGAACCTTCGTTCCGTCGCGTGCGGTGATCATGACGCGTTCGGTCACATATTGCGCTGAATCATAGCCGCTCGGGATTTCCTGAACCTTCAGGGTTTCAAGCCGCCCTTCCCTCACATGATAATCATATACCGTGTCGGGTGTGACCATCGATTCATAGGACAGACGCAGCTTATCGACGTCATATTCCGGGTTGTCGTCAAGTTGGGCAACATAACTCGCCTCGGGGAAGCTGATGGGCGTCGTGCGTTCGAGGTCATCATAATAACGGATCTCGACCTGATCGAGGCCGGCCTCGCGCCCCTCTACGACGTAGAATTTTTTGAACAAGCTCAGGCCGGTAATATAATAGTCGTCCGACCCGCCAATCAGTGTCGTCCACTCAGCGGGTTTTTTCAGGCTCGCTGTCGCGATGCGGAAATTCACATGATCGTCGTTGGTAAGGATATAGAGCGTCCCGTCGCGGACATCGACGCTATACTGCCGGCCGACCTTGCGCGGGGAAATCATGATGGGCGTCGCTGTGGGGTTGCTTGCCGGAACCAGGCGGACTTCGCTCGTCACATTGTCGCCCGTTGCAATGACAATCCAGTCTTCCTGCGCGGTCAGGCCGACGCCCACGCCAAAGCCGATATCCTGTTCCTTGTAGAGCAGCTTGGCCGCCGTCAGATCGTCCCCCAGACGGTGATACCAGGCATTGTCCGTGCGCCAGTTTTCATTGGCCAGACCATAGACCACGCCCTTGCTGTCGGATGACCAGACGATACCCGACAAGGTGCCGGGAATCACGTCATTCAGATTTTCGCCGGTCGCCAGATTGCGGAAATGCAGGTCGAACCGTTCCGATCCGTTATCATCATAGGCATAGGCCAATAGCGTGCCGTCGGGGCTGACTTCTGCGGCGCCAAGGCGGAAATAAGCCTTGCCCTTGGCAAGTTCATTCTCATCCAGAATCAGCTGGTCCGGTCCACCCGCCACGGGCTTGCGGTAATGCTTGCGATATTGCGCGCCCTCTTCAAATTTGGACCAGTAGATATAGTCGCCATCCTTTTGCGGAACCGAACTGTCATCTTCTTTGACCCGGCCCTTCATCTCCTGGAATATGGTTTCAGTCAGCGCGGCCTGCGGGGCCATCTGCGCTTCGAAATAGGCATTTTCCGCCTTCAGATGCTCCAATATTTCTGCGTCATCGATCGTGGGATAGCTTTGATCCTTGAGCCAGTGATAATCATCGGTCAGCGTCACACCATGATAGGTGGCGCTATGCGGACGCTTGGCCGCGACGGGCGGCTTGATTTCGGCAGCGGATTTTTCGGTCATATTTTCTTTCTGGGCAAATAGTGGCGAAGACACAGCGCCAATCATGACAAACAGGGGGAGCAACGCTTTCATGAGAAGACTTCCTCGCTTATAGGGGATGTATAACCATATGAACGGAAGTCCGATATGTCCACCTATGAAGCCCGCCTAGGCGCCCTGCGCGCGCAATTGAAAAAAGACCAGCTGGACGGATTTGTCGTGCCGATCTGCGACGAACATATGTCCGAATATGTCGGCGACTATGCGCAGCGTCTGGGCTGGCTGACGGGCTTTGGCGGTTCGGCAGGATCCGCCGTTGTGCTGAGCGAGGAAGCAGCCATTTTCACCGACGGGCGCTACACGCTGCAGGTGCGCGAGCAGGTTGACGGGCAGAACTGGCAATATGTCGGCGTGCCGCAAACCAGCATTGCCGACTGGCTGAAGGAACATGCACCGGCGGGCGCACGGATCGGATATGATCCGTGGGTCCACACCAAAGGCTGGGTCGAAAGCGCCAGCCGTGCGCTCAAGGCCAAGGGCGCCGAGCTTGTGGCCGTCAAAAGCAATCCCATTGATGCGGTGTGGGCGGATCAGCCGGCGAAAAGCGATGCCAAGCTGTTGGTGCACGAGGACCGCTATGCCGGCCAGAACAGCGCCGAAAAGCGCGCCGCCGTCGCGGAATGGCTGACCGACAATGGCGTCGACAGCACCGTGATTTCGGCGCTGGATTCGGTCGCATGGCTTTTGAATGTGCGCGGGTCCGATGTGTCGAACACGCCCGTCGCGCTGAGCTTCGTGCTGGCGCATGCCGACGGAACGGCGGATTTGTTTGTCGCACCGGAAAAGGTGGACGATGCGGTCAGGGCCCATCTGGGCAATGCCGTCCGGCTGCGCACTCCGGAAGAATTTGTGCCCGCGCTCAAGGCCATGAACGGCAAACGTATCGCCGTCGACCCCGACCGCGCGGTTGCTGCCATATTCGGCGCGCTGAAAGATGGCGGCGCGACGATAGTCGAGGCGCGCGATCCCACGATCCTGCCCAAGGCGATCAAAAACCCTGTCGAACAGGAAGGGCATCGCGCCGCGCAAGCCCGTGATGGCGCAGCATTGAGCCGCTATCTGCACTGGCTTGCCCAAGAAGCGCACAAGGGCGAACTGACGGAACTTTCCGCAGCGGCGCAACTCCGCGCCTTCCGCGAGGCGACCGGAATGCTGAAGGATCTGAGCTTCGATACCATCTCGGCCGCCGGACCCAATGGGGCCAGCCCGCATTACAAGGTGGATGAAAAGACAAACCGCCGTATCGACCCCAACAGCATTTATCTGGTCGACAGCGGCGGCCAGTATCTCGACGGAACTACCGACGTCACGCGCACCATCTGGGTCGGGCCGGGCGAACCGACAGCCGAAATGAAGGACCGCTATACCCGCGTCCTCAAAGGTCATATCGCGCTTGCCCTTGCCGTCTTTCCGGAAGGTACGCGCGGGGCACAGCTCGACACATTGGCGCGCGCGGCGCTCTGGCAGGCGGGCGTCGACTATGCCCACGGCACGGGTCACGGCGTCGGCAGCTTCCTCGCGGTGCACGAGGGCCCGCAACGCATCGGCAAATTCTCCGGTGGCCAGGCCGGAACGGACGAACCCTTGCAAGCGGGCATGATATTGTCGAACGAGCCCGGCTATTATAAACAGGGCGAATATGGCATCCGGATCGAAAATCTGATCCTGGTGGAGGAGCGCACGATCGAAGGCGCAGAGGGTCGCTATTTCGGATTCGAAACCCTCACCTTCGCACCGATTGACAAGGCCCTGGTCGACACCAGCCTACTCACCCGCGATGAATTGCGGTGGTGGGATGATTACCATGCCAAGGTGCTGAAAATCGTCGCCCCGCAATTGGACGGGGATGCGCTTGCGTGGGTAACCGAAGGCTGCGCACCTTTGGCTAAGGGATAGAAACTCTGCCATTGGGCGTTGGCGAGGGGGGTGAGCCCCCTCCACCCGCACAACCCGGATTTCAAACCTTGTGGTGCGCCCCGATGCTGGACCGGATCCGGTCGAGCGTCTTCGTGCGGATCGCCTTCTTGTTCCACGCATAGGAGGGGGCGGGCAACTGGGCCAATTGTCCGGCGACGGCTAGGGCGGTTGCCTCCACCTTGTCCGGATCGGCAAGCATATCGAGATAGCCCGCTTCAACGGCACCGGCCGGATCATAGATGAAACCCTGGATCATCGCGCGGGTCAGATGCGTGGGATTCAGGCGGTCGCGGGCGAGTTCCATGGCAAAAACAGGTAGCTGCATTCCGGTTACCGCTTCATTTGCCCCGATTTTGAAGGCGCCTGATGCCCCGATGCGGGTATCGCAGGCATGGAGTATGAACGTCCCCATCGCAATGGCATGTCCGGTACAGGCCGCAACGACCGGCAGGGGACCGCCATAGAGGCGGAGCAGGAGTTCAGCGCCAGCGTCCAGCAGCTTGTAAACCCCGTCGGCCCCCAGCGTCGCAAAGGCATTGAGGTCGAACCCGCCCGAAAAGCGGCCTTCGCGTCCTGCCAGAACGATTGCCTTTGCTTGCGCCTCCGCGGTGTCCAGCGCCGCGTTGACAGCCGCAATCATTTCGAAATTGATCGCATTTGCTTTGTTATCGTCCATGCGGATCAGGGCAATATCATTGGCGATTTCAACGGTTGCGGACATGGATACTCTCCCAAAAACCTTAATTGGCCAATTAAACCTCCAGTTTACGTAAACGTCAAGTGCTATTGCTTCACGCGGCCTTTGCTGGTCGTTTCTTTTGCTATGGCGTTCGGGATGGCAGAGGCTAATATCCGCCCGACATCATTCAGGAGTTCAGTATGACGCAGACTTTTTCCGACTATACGCCGCCCAAAGTCTGGGAATGGAACAAGGAAAATGGCGGCCAGTTCGCCAATATCAACCGGCCAATTGCAGGTGCAACGCACGAAAAGGATTGCCCGGTCGGAAAGCATCCGCTGCAGCTTTATTCGCTGGCGACGCCGAACGGGGTCAAAGTGACCGTGATGCTGGAAGAGTTATTGGCGCTTGGCCATGAAGGTGCCGAATATGATGCCTGGCTGGTAAACATCCGCGACGGAAACCAGTTTTCGAGCGGTTTTGTCGAGGCCAATCCCAATTCGAAAATCCCGGCGCTGTTCGACCATTCGACGCCGGAGCCGACACGGGTTTTTGAATCAGGGTCGATCCTGCTTTATCTGGCCGAAAAGTTCGGCGCATTTCTGCCAACCGAGCATCACAAGCGCACCGAAACCATCAACTGGCTGATGTGGCAGATGGGCAGCGCCCCCTATCTGGGTGGCGGGTTTGGCCATTTCTATGCCTATGCGCCGTTCAAGTTCGAATATGCCATCGACCGTTTCGCGATGGAGGTGAAGCGGCAGTTGGACGTGCTCGACCGGAACCTTGCAGATCGGGAATATATGGCGGGCGACGAATATAGCATCGCCGACATGGCGATTTGGCCCTGGTATGGCGCGCTTGTCAAAGGGCTGATCTATGAGGCTGGCGAATTCCTGTCGGTGCACGAATATCACAATGTGATCCGCTGGACCGACCTGATTGCCGAGCGTCCGGCGGTGAAACGCGGGCGAATGGTCAATCGTGTCATGGGCGACCCTGCCAGCCAGTTGCACGAACGGCATGATGCGAGCGATTTCGACACGAAAACACAGGACAAGCTGGCCCCCACGGGCTGATTGACTCTGTTGGAATGTTCTTATAATGTTCTCTTCTTCTTTTGGGAGAGATTCGATGATTGGATATGTTACCTTAGGTACGAACGACCTTGCGCGTGCGGCTGTTTTCTATGACGCACTGGCCGCGGAACTTGATACGCCGCGGATGATGGACTTTGACGGCTTCATTGCATGGGGCAAGCCCGGCGGTGCGGCAGGGATCGGTTTGACCAAGCCCTATGACGGCAATCCGGCCACCGTTGGCAATGGCGTGATGGTCGCGCTGGAGGCAAAGGACAAGGAACAGGTGGACCGGTTGTACGAACTGGCCCTGGCCCATGGCGGGACCTGCGAAGGCCCTCCCGGACCCCGGGGCGACAATTTCTACGCCGGCTATTTCCGTGATCCGGATGGAAACAAGCTGAACGCTTTCATCATGACCTGAAATCACCCCTTATTTTAAGGAGAGCGCCATGGCCCGGGATGTTTATGATCTGGAAACTTGTCCCCTGCATCTCGGGCTGGGTGCTCAGGCGCTGGTGCAGCCGCCTTTTACCGGCATGGAATGGTATGAAAGCTATGCCGCCCGCACCGCGAAGGACGGGGCGGAAGGGCGGCTTGTCACCATCCACCGCTTCAGCGAAAGCTGGGACAGCTGGGAAATGCACCCCTTGGGCGACGAGGTGGTGCTATGCCTCAGCGGCGCAATTACCCTGCATCAGGAAAATGCCGACGGGTCGACCTCGGTTGTGACTCTGGGACCCCATGAATATGCCGTAAACCCGCCCGGAACCTGGCATACCGCCGATGTCGCGGGGGAGGCCGCCGTCCTCTTCATCACCGCCGGAGCCGGCACTGAACATCGGCCTCGAAAGGCGGCTGAAGCGTAAGCCGGGTTAACGAACGGGGGTTATCTGGACCGAGCGGAGCACAAATTCAGCCCCCAATTGTCCGCTTCCTCCTGCCAATTGAAGCTGGAGCAACTGATGCAGACAGTCGGCACCCAGCGTAAAGCTCTGGACATCACCACTACGCCCCGCTTGCACGGTCCGTGACGTAAACCATTTGCCGCTATTCCCCTTCGCCGAAACACACGACAAATCCCAGCGGATTTCCGAATCAGGAGCGCTCGATTGCGCATCATATTGCGCCGTAAACCGGTAGGATCCGGGCTTGAGGAAGAGAAGTTTACGCATCAACTCGCCCCGTTCACCAGACCCCGCAAAGGCCGACAGGGTAAACGCGCCCCGCTTGTCAGCTTCGGAAAATGCACCGCCGATCGCCGAATTCTCGGTGAGCTGCCAACCGGCAGCGGGGTAGCGCAGATTGACGGTGTCTTTGTTCATCGCGGCGGTCTGCAGCGCCTTTGGCCGCACCGACGGCAAACTGGCATAGTAGCGCTCAAAGGCCGAAAACTGGCCTTTGTTTGCCAGAGTCGAGAGCAGATAATTGGATTGGTCCCGATATTCAGGCCGATCCGGCAAAGGACCTGCTTTCAGCAACACGTCGACCAGATATGACGGGTTCTCCATCGTCCCGATCGCATGGGGCAGAAACGACAGAAGCCATTCCGGCGCGGCCTTAACATAGGGCGCCAGACCTGCGCGTACCTCCGGATCATCCAGCGCGCCGGTCAGTGTCGGAAACAGCAGCGGGAAACTGCTGGGCGTCGTGCGCATGGCGATATCATAGTGATACAGCGCCTGCTTCTTGTCGTTCCGCGCAACTGCATCTTCGATCAGCCAGAGCTGCGTTCCAAAATCGCGCCGGGATACCTTCTGGGACAACAGCATGAATTCCCGCGCCTTTTTCCGGTCCCCGCGCGCATCGGCAACATAACCCAGCAAACGGATCGCCACCGGGTTCAGCGCACCGCCGCGAAGCGATTGCTTTGCCATCGCCTCAACCTTCGCCAGAGTCGCCGGGTCCTGCTTGGCCGCAAAGAGTTCATCGGCCTTGCGCGACAAGGCCAGCGGATGATCGGGCACAAAGCGCAACGCCAGATCGGGATTTTGCTGCCAGGTGATATTGGCGACGGCGTGGATGAACGACAGCCATGCAAGAGTGCAGGTGATGGCGGCGATACTGACCAGCTTGACCCAGAACAGAGGCGGCTTTGCACGGAGAGCGGCAAAACGCGGTGGGGCTTTACGTTTTCTGGACATATCTTAGCGCGGTTTCACCTGTCGAAGGAGCCACAAACTGGCGGAGACGGAGGGATTCGAACCCTCGGTACCGGATTTACCAGTACGACGGTTTAGCAAACCGTTGGTTTCAGCCACTCACCCACGTCTCCTGCGCGCTTGGCATCGGGGGCCTATAGCGTCGCAATTCGGGGGCTGCAACGGTTATTGATGGATGAATGACCGCACCGGCAAAATTGCGCGCCTAGATTCGCTCTGGCGCAAATAGGACTCGGGTGGTCGCCCGTTCATTGTGCGCTCATCTACAAGATTCATAAGTTTAGGCCATTTTTGACGGGAGGTGTGCGCCATGCGCAATCGGGCACATAAACAGGGAATAGGAGCAATGATGAAACAGGCATTGTTTATGATGGCACTGGCGCTTTTTGTGGCCACGCCATCCAGCGCCCAGATTACAACGGTTGATCCTAACGAGGCCATTGACGCAGATCTTGGCACTCCGCCTGCATCCCCCCCGGCCGACCAGAATGTGACGGTCCAGGACGGTGTACCGACCGAGACCCCGATGCCCGCACCGTCGGACAAGATGATTACGCCTGCACCTGCTGCGGACCAGAACACCTATCAGGAAGACGATCTGATTGGCGCTGCCGAAGGTGTCTTTGGCAAAGGCGCCCAGGGCCTGGGCAAGCTGATCGAAGATATTCTTAAAAAGCAGGGCCGGCCCAATGGCTATATTGTCGGTCGCGAAGGCGGCGGAGCCTTGGTTGTTGGTCTGCGCTACGGTTCGGGAACACTGAATCACAAGATTGAGGGGCAAAGGCCGGTCTACTGGACGGGTCCTTCAATCGGATTCGACGCAGGCGCTAATGCCGGCAGCACCTTCGTGCTCGTCTACAATCTTTACGATACGGAAGATATCTACAAACGCTTCCCCTCGGGCGAAGGTGTCGCCTATCTGGTAGGCGGATTTAACGCCAGCTATCTGCGGCGCGGCGACGTTGTCCTCATTCCCATCCGCGTGGGTGCAGGACTGCGGCTGGGCGCCAATGTCGGCTATATGAAATTTTCAAAGAAGCAGCGCTGGCTGCCCTTTTAACGGGCGCGTAAATCTTCCATCCGCTTGAGATAGCGTGCGAGGACGTCGATCTCGAGATTGACTTCGCGGCCAACATGCACGCTATCCAGCGTCGTCATCTCGGCCGTATGCGGAATGATGTTGAGCGTGAAATGCGCGGTCTGGTCCGACTGGTCTTCAATTTCATTCACCGTCAGGGAAATGCCGTCGACGGTGATCGAACCCTTTGCCGCGATATAGGGTGCAAGCGCGGCGGGCGCTGATACAACGACTTTCCAGCTATCCCCTACGGGATCGCTCGCAATAATCTGGCCAATTCCGTCGACATGGCCGGTAACGATATGGCCACCAAGTTCGTCGCCCACTTTTAACGCGCGTTCGAGGTTCAGCCGCGCGCTGTTTTGCCACAGTCCACGGGCAGTGCGCGAAATTGTTTCCGCCGATGCGTCAATGGCGAACCATCCCTCACCCTTGTCCACGACAGTGAGGCAAACCCCCGAACAGGCAATGGATGCGCCAATGGCGACACTGTCCATGTCGTAATTGCAGGTGATGACCATGCGCAGATCACCACGCTGCTCAACAGAGGTGACAGTGCCAATATCGGTAATGATGCCGGTAAACATTTCAGTTGCGCCTCTTAATAGGTCCTGACCCTAGATAAGGGCGTCGTAGACTTCGATGCTATCCTTGCCAAGACGGCGCGATAGGGAAATCTGCCACCGCCCATGTGCCGCATCGAGATTGCCGAGACCTATATCGCCAAGACAGGCCGTTCCGGCGCCGATCAATATAGGCGCACGGTATAGAAGCAGACGGTCCACAAGACCCGCGCGCAGAAAGGCGGACGCCGTCTTCGCCCCCCCTTCCACAAGCAGCGTGTTGCAGCCGAGCTGCCCAAGATCATCGAGGCTGCGCAGCACTTCCCAGCCCTGCGGCGCATCGCCACTACCCAGCATAATTTTGCGGGGGCTGCGTGATTCGAGGCCGGCGATCCGTACGTCCAGCCGGGGGGCGTCGATCCGGACCGTCCCTGCGCCTACCAATATTGCATCGCACCGAGCTCGTTCGACATGGGCATGGGCACGGGCATATTCGCCCGTAATCCAGCGGCTTTGTCCATTTGCGAGCGCGATCTGGCCGTCCAGTGATGTCGCCATCTTCAGCGTGACAAAGGGACGTGCACGCTCCAACCGGCTGAAAAATCCGGCTAATTGCCGTCGCGCCTCCGACGCCATGACGCCAACTTCAATAGCAATTCCTGCTTCCGCCAGTAATGCGAAGCCCTGTCCGGCGGTGCGCGCATCCGGGTCGTTGATGGCGCCGATCACCTTTGCCGGACGTGCATCGCGCACCAATTGTGCACAGGCCGGACCACGTTCGGATTGATGTGCACACGGCTCCAACGTCACGTAGATAGTCGCGCCGGCCGCAGCAGAGCCAGCTTGCTGGAGCGCCATTGCCTCGGCATGCGGACGCCCTCCATTCTGGGTCCAGCCACGGCCGATAATGACATCGTCCCGCACAATTATGCACCCTACGGAAGGATTGTTTCCGGTCTGGCCGACGCCGCGCTCGGCCAGGGCCAGCGCCGCAGCCATATAATGATGGTCGGCGCGCGTTGCTATTTGTCCGCTCCTGCGCGCTGATTTTCCTGCTCCGCTTTTTGCGCAGCCTGTTCGGCACGCGCCTCACGCTCGATCCGGTCAACATCCATGCCTACGGCGCGACCGAAGGCTTTATAAGCCTCTTTCTCACGGGCAATCATCTCGTCTTTCAGCTTCTGCCGCTCTGCAATCGCAGCCTTCGATTCTTTGATCGTGCGTGTCGCGGGCCAGCTTTCGACGTAAATGATCTCGCGTGGAGGCGGTTTTCCTTTTTCTAGGGTGTCGAGATAAAATGTGTAGATGATGATAGCCGTCGGCACGCATGCGGCGAGAAACAACCAGGGACTGTGGTTTCCCGACGTTCGCAGGAACCCGATCAGGTCGGAACCGGCGCTTTTGAGCGAGACATCTTTGAAAAAGGACATATCCGCTCAATAGGCGGGGTGCGGCCTGATTTCCAGTGTCCTGGGGTCAGGCCGCACATTTTGTTCTACTTGATGTCGAAACGGACGGTCAGTGTTTGCCAATCTTCAACGGGTATTCCGTCGCGCGTCGCGGGCTTGAAACGCCATGCCCGTAAAGCCTGCTTTTCAGTTGCGCGGGCAAAGTCCGGATCTGTAGCGTTCAGGATCTGCACCTGCCGGACACGTCCATCGGTACCCACCAATATGCGGACCGTTACACTGCCCTCAATCTCCAGTCGCAATTTGCCGACGGGATAATCAGGTTGGAAATCCTTCGCAAAGCGGGGATCACGCAACGCTGCCTTGAAAATGGGTGTCGGTATTTTGGAATCGGTTCCCAAGGAGGAGCCCAGTTCGTCATCACCCCCCGCAGCCGTTCCGATAGAGCCTGTATCGGGCTTATCACTGGTTGTAATAGGGCCGGGATCGGGCGGCATCTTTGTTTCAATGATAGGGTCGGGCGCAAATATCGGTTTTGCCTGTTTTGCGACATTGTCGTCCGGCTTAGGATCCTTTTTGACAGGTTTCTCTTCGGGGATATTGGTGCCGTGAATGATCGTCGGAATGGGAACTCGTTCGGCAATGATCGGCGATAACGCCACAGCCAGAATGATCGATCCATTGACCAATATGGCGGCACCCATCCCCAAACTGCTGGTACGCCGCGTTTCCTGTACATAACTCATATCGGGTCTCCTCTCTCCCAGTTATGGCGAAAGGGGCCGGAGCCATGCGTAGCAACGAACCACTCCGGACTCGTCTCGCAAAAGTTATGTTATATTATATCTAATAATAAGCAAGCGGAAACCGTGCGCTGCTGCGCGCCCGCCTTACGCGCTGCGAAAAGCGTTCGTAATGGGGTAGCGCCGGTCACGTCCAAAGTTGCGGGTGCCGAGTTTGACACCGGGCGGTGCTTGCCGGCGCTTATATTCTGCCAGATAGAGCAGTCGTTCGATCCGCGTTACATCGGCGCGGTCAAAGCCGCGGGCGACTACTTCGTCGACCGACAATTCTTCCTCGACCAAAGCATGCAGCATTTTGTCGAGGACCGGATATTCGGGCAGGGAATCGCTGTCCTTCTGATCAGGGCGCAACTCGGCACTGGGCGGCTTTGTGATGATGGATTCCGGCATGACCGGTCCGTCCGGACCCAGTCCGATCCGGGGTTTGTTGGCGTTCCGCCATTTGGAAATGGCAAACACCGTCATTTTATAGGCGTCCTTGATCGGATTATAGCCACCGGCCATATCGCCATAAATGGTGGCGTACCCCACGCTCATTTCGCTCTTATTGCCTGTCGTCATCAGCATGTGGCCGAATTTGTTGGACAAGGCCATCAACGTTACGCCCCGGATGCGCGATTGCACATTTTCTTCGGTGATATCGACCTTTGCATCGGCAAAACTGTCTGAAAGCATGACGTCAAAGGCATCGACCGCAGGGGAAATCGGGATGGTGTCCAGTCTGCAGCCGATCATGCGCGCGCATTGTTCGGCATCATCGAGGCTGGACTGGCTCGTATAACGGCTGGGCAGCATGACACACCAAACACGGTCGGGACCCAGAGCATCGGCGGCGATCGCCGCGCAAATGGCGCTGTCGATACCGCCGGACAGGCCCAGCACCACGCCGGGAAAGCGGTTGGTATCGACATAATCGCGCAGGCCCGTCACCATCGCACTGTAAATGTCGGCAGGATGATCTTCCCAGATGGCCAGTTCACCGGCTTCACATACCCAACCGGTGCCCTTGCGGTGCCAATGGGTCACGCGCAGTTCCTCTGTCCAGTCGGGCAAACGGTGCGCGGCCGTTCCATCGGCATTGAGGACAAACGAGCTGCCGTCGAAGACAAGCTCATCCTGCCCGCCGACACGGTTCAGGAAAAGCAATGGCAAGCCGGTCTCGACGACACGGGCTGCAAAGATATGCTCCAGACGGCGGTCATCCTTGTCAATTTCATAGGGGCTGCCATTGGCTGAAATCAGAATCTCGGCGCCCTGTTTGGCGAGATGTGTCGAGACAGGTTGCAGCCAGCCATCCTCGCATATCGGCAGGCCCAGCTTGACCCCCCTGAATTCGACAGGTTCCGGCAACGGCCCGGGCGTAAAAATGCGCTTTTCGTCAAAGGTGCCGTAATTGGGCAGCTCATGCTTGTACCGCACCGCGACGATGCGTCCGCCGTCAAGCAATGCAATCCCGTTATAAAGCGCACCGCCGTCCACAAAAATGGACCCGACAAGCATCGCAGGTCCGCCATCTGCTGTTGCAAGCGCGAGTTCGGCGAGTTGCGCGGCTGCCTTGGCTGCAAAAACCGGCTTCAGGACAAGATCCTCGGCCGGATAGCCAATGAGTTGCTGTTCCGGAAAAACAATCAGATCCACACCCGGCGCCTTGGCGCGCCATGCCAGCATTGCCGCTGCATTTCCGGACAGGTCACCGACCCGCTGATTGATCTGGGCCATGGCGATTGTGAGCTGGTCTGTCATTGCCCCTGTCTATTGTCCACAATGTAACGGGGCAAGCTGATTGTCAGGGCGTCTGTCTCTCGCTAGAGCGGCCGGAAAACCTGCAAGGTGGATTTTCGGGGAACGCGCGCATGAAATTGATAACGGGAAACAGCAACCTGCCTTTGGCCAAGGGGATTGCCGAATATCTGGGCCTGCCGCTTACAGATGCCAGCGTCCGCCGTTTTGCCGACAATGAAATTTTCGTGGAAATCCATGAGAATGTGCGCGGCGAAGACATGTTTGTGATCCAGTCGACCAGCCACCCTGCAAATGACAATCTGATGGAATTGCTGATCATGATCGACGCGTTGCGGCGCGCCTCGGCCAAGCGAATCACTGCCGTTCTTCCCTATTTCGGCTATGCCCGGCAGGACCGCAAACCCGGCCCGCGCACACCGATTTCCGCCAAACTGGTCGCCAATCTCATCACCGAGGCAGGTGCCGACCGCGTGCTGACGGTTGATCTGCATGCCGGGCAGATCCAGGGCTTTTTCGATATTCCGACCGACAATCTCTATGGCGCGCCGGTTATGAGCGCCGACATTTTGTCGCGTCATGCCGACAAGAATATCACTGTGGTTTCACCCGACGTCGGCGGTGTGGTCCGCGCCCGGGCGCTGGCTAAGCGGCTGGAGGATGCGCCGCTCGCTATCGTCGACAAACGCCGTGAAAAGGCGGGCGTGTCGGAAGTGATGAATATCATCGGTGATGTGAAGGACCGCTTCTGCATTCTGATCGACGATATCGCTGACAGCGCAGGAACGCTGTGCAATGCGGCCGATGCCCTGAAGGCCGCGGGCGCTTCGGATGTGGTTGCCTATATCACCCATGGCGTTCTTTCGGGCGAGGCGGTCAACCGCGTCAATGCATCGTCGCTGCGCAAACTGGTGATTACCGATTCGATCCTGGCCTCCGACGCTGCGAATGACAGCGAAAAGATACGGCAGCTGCCCATCGCGCCGCTCTTGGGCGAGGCTATCAAGCGGATCGCCGATGAAAGCTCGGTCAGTTCCCTTTTCGACTGATGAAGTCGGACGATATCCTTCTTGCCAACAGGCTTGCCGATGCAGCGGGCGAGGCGATCCGGCCTTTTTTCCGCTCCGGCTTTGCGCATGAGGCGAAAGAGGACGCATCGCCGGTAACCGAGGCGGACCGTGCGGCAGAGGCCGCGATACGACGCATTTTGGACGCCGAATGCCCGCGCGATGGCATTATCGGCGAAGAATATGGGGAAAAGCCGGGGACGTCCGGCCGCACCTGGGTGCTCGATCCGATAGACGGCACGGTCAGCTTCATGGCCGGCAGGCCCATATTCGGTTCGCTGATTGCGCTTATGGAAGAAAACTGGCCGGTGCTGGGCGTGATCGACCAGTGCATCAACCGCGAACGTTGGGTGGGGGCGGCCGGCTATCCGACTACCCTCAACGGGAATGCGGTGCAGACGCGCGGCTGCCGTTCGCTGTCGGATGCGACGCTGGCGACCAGCGGACCCCAGTATTTTACGCAACATGACGGGGACCATTTCATGGCCCTCGCCGCCAAAACGGCGCATAAGCGCATGCTGTTCGGTGGCGACTGCTACAATTATGCCCTTCTGGCGAGCGGCCATATCGACATCGTGGTGGAAGCTGGCTTGAAGCTGCACGATTTTGCTGCTTTAGTGCCGGTAATAATAGGATCGGGTGGCATGATGAGCGATTGGTCGGGAGAACCCCTTCACGCAGATGTTAGTGGTCATGTTATCGCCGTGGGCGACCCCGCACGCTTAGAAGACGTGCTGGAGGCGCTCCAATGCGACCACTGAAACGCATCAGTCCGGTCCATTTCATCCTGCCAGCGCATGCGCTGCGTCGCTATGTTTCTACTTATTATTTCTTTGATTTCAAGAGTGATAGGGGTGAACTCGAAGACTTGTTGCATCCGGAATGGGCCAGTGTGCATTACACCGTATCCGGATCTTCACGGGGCAGTATCGTCGGTGAGCCACCATTGTTGACACCGGATGTGAATCTGACCGGTCCGACCGGTAAAGCCGCCCGTATATTCTTCGAAGAACTGAAGCTCATCGGCATTGGTCTGCTGCCGCTCGGCTGGTATCGGCTGGTCGGGTGCCCTGCTGAACGTTGGGCCAATAAAGTTGGCGAGCTGGAAACGGTTCCCGAGTTTTCCCTGTTCCAGAAAATCTGGACCGAATTGAAAGGACTGAACGATCCGCAAGAAATCGCAGCCCTGTTTGACCGCATGTTATCGGAACAGATTACCATTGCAGACCCTCTGGAAATCGAGATTGAAAATATCCACGAAGCCTTGGCGAATCCCGACATAAGCAGCGTTGCCGATCTGGCGAATGTGGCAGGGATCGGCCAACAACGTTTGGAACGCCTGTCGCGCCGCGTATTCGGTTTCCCCCCGAAAAGGCTTCTGCGTCGTCAGCGGTTTCTTCGTACACTGGGCAGTGTCATGATGGATCCTGAACTGAAATGGTCCGCCGCACTGGACGACCAATATTTCGATCAGGCGCATTTTAACCGCGATTTCCAGGAATTTATGGGCATGTCTCCTGGCCAGTATCTCGCAATGCCACGCCCGATCAGCATTGCCGCCACTTTGGCGCGTGCCGAACATGTCGGACATCCTTTACAAGCGCTGCAAGGGCCAGGTTTGTCGGACAATCATTAGGTCGAGGCTTATGCTTCGGGTTATATGCCTTCTTTACTTGCATTCCTGCCCGAATCCCGCTAGGCGCGCGCCTTCCGAATAAGCAGGCTGGCCAATAGGGCTGCCATGTCGGCTTGATACGGACTCAACAAAGGAGACCAAAATGCCCAAGCTCAAGACCAAGAGCGGTGTGAAGAAGCGCTTCAAGCTCACCGCAACCGGCAAGATCAAACATGGCGTCGTTGGAAAGCGGCACCGTTTGAGCAGCCACAATGCGAAATATATCCGCCAGAACCGTGGCACCAGCGTGATCTCGGATCCCGATGCCAAGACAATCAAGAAATGGGCGCCCTACGGTCTGTAAGACCGGCGATCATTTGCACGAAAGGATATAGATTATGGCACGCGTCAAACGTGGTGTGACCACCAAAGCCAAACATAAGAGAATTTTGGATCAGGCGAAGGGCTATTATGGCCGTCGCAAAAATACCATCCGCGTCGCGCGGCAGGCCGTCGAAAAGGCAGGCCAATATGCCTATCGCGACCGTAAGGTAAACAAGCGCAATTTCCGCGCTCTCTGGATTCAGCGCATCAACGCTGCTGTACGCGCCGAAGGTATGACCTATGGCGTATTCATGCACGGACTGAAGCTGGCCGGTGTCGAACTGGACCGTAAGGTACTTGCCGACCTCGCCATGAACGAAGGCGCCATGTTTAGCACCATCATCGCGCAGTCGAAGGCGGCGCTGGCGAAGGCAGCTTAAACCTCCAACTTCGAAAAATGCGCAAAAGGGCGTGGGCGGCACTTGCCGTTCGCGCCCTTTTGCTTATGCAGGCGAACCGAGATGACAGACATTGCAACCTTACAAAATGAACTGACCGCCGCCATTGCGGCCGCTGAGTCACCCGAAGCCCTTGAAGCCGTCCGGATTGCCGCGCTCGGTAAACAGGGGAGCGTCTCGGCGCTGCTGAAAACGATGGGCAGCATGTCACCCGAAGAGCGTCAGGTGCGCGGACCATTGATCAATGGTCTGCGCGAAACCGTAACCGAAGCGCTCGCTGCAAAAAAGGCAGCGTTGGACACTGCAATTCTCAATGCCCGGCTTTCGACAGAGCGGCTGGACATGACCTTGCCTGCGCCCGCCCTAGTGCAGGGGTCCGTACATCCAGTCAGCCAGGTCATGGACGAACTAGCCGAAATCTTTGCGGACATGGGCTTTGCCGTAGCCGAGGGTCCGGAAATTGAAGATGATTGGCACAATTTCACGGCACTCAATATTCCGGAGACCCACCCGGCGCGCGCCATGCATGACACATTCTACTTTCCTGCAAGCGCGGATGGTGCGGCAAAGCTGCTGCGCACGCATACTTCACCTGTGCAAATCCGCACCATGACGTCACAGGAACCCCCGATCCGGATCATCGCCCCCGGACGCGTCTACCGTAGCGACAGCGACGCGACGCACACCCCGATGTTCCACCAGATTGAAGGGCTGGTCATCGACAAGGGCATCCATCTGGGCCACCTGAAATGGACGCTGGAAACCTTCCTTAAAGCCTTTTTCGAACGGGATGACCTGACCATCCGTTTGCGACCAAGTTATTTCCCCTTTACCGAACCTTCGGCGGAAGTCGATGTCAGCTTCTCTTTGGAAAATGGCAAACGTATCCTTGGTGGCACCGGGGGATGGATGGAGCTTCTAGGCTCCGGCATGGTCCATCCAAAAGTCATTTCCGCCTGTGGTCTCAATCCGGACGTTTATCAGGGCTTTGCCTTTGGTGTGGGTGTCGACCGTCTCGCGATGCTGAAATATGGCATGGATGATCTTCGCGCCTTTTTCGACGGCGATCTGCGCTGGTTAAAGCATTATGGATTTTCCGCGCTGGATGTTCCCACTCTGAGCGGAGGAGTATCAGCATGAAATTCTCTCTAAGCTGGCTCAAGGAGCATCTGGAAACCGACACTGACGTGCATGGCGTTGCCGATATGCTTAACCGCATTGGGCATGAGGTGGAGAGTATCGACAACCCCGCCGACAAATTGGCAGACTTCCGAATTGCACGCGTGCTGACCGCTGCCCCGCATCCGCAGGCGGACAAGCTGCAGGTGCTTTCCATCGATACAGGCGGTGAACCGGTGCAGGTGGTTTGCGGTGCCCCTAACGCGCGTGCGGGCTTGCTGGGGGTTTTTGGCCCTGCCGGTGCCGTCGTTCCGGCTAATGGCATGGTGCTGAAAGTTGCCGCCATCCGCGGCGTCGAATCCAACGGCATGATGTGTTCAATTGCCGAGCTTGAACTGGGTGACGACCATGATGGTATCATCGAGCTTCCCGAAAATGCTCCGGTTGGCCAAGTTTATGCGCAGTGGGCAGGTCTGGACGATCCGGTAATCGATGTCAGCATCACACCTAACCGACAGGATTGTATGGGCGTCCGCGGCATTGCACGCGATCTGGCAGCTGCTGGATTGGGTAAACTTCGTCCGCTGTACGAAGTATATCGCATGGACTCGCTCGCTCCCATTTCCGGCGACGATCCCGCTCCCGAAATTGCGACGCTCGACCCCGAAGGTTGCCCTGCCTTTTACGCACAAGCTGTAGCGGGCGTCACCAACGGACCCGCTCCGCAGTGGATGCGGGACAAGTTGCACGCAATTGGCCAGAAGCCGATTTCGGTCCTCGTCGATATCACCAATTTTATTTCGATTGATCTGGGCCGTCCGCTGCACGTCTATGATCGGGCAAAGCTGAACGGCCCGCTTGTAGCGCGGAAGGCAACCGACGGGGAAGAGGTGCTGGCGTTAAATGGCAAGACCTATACGCTCGATAGCAGCATGACCGTAATCGCCGATGACACCATGGTCCACGATATCGGTGGTGTCATGGGGGGTGAGCATTCAGGCGTTTCTGAAAGCACCACCGATGTTTTGATCGAATGCGCCTATTTCACGCCAGAGCATATCGCTCGTACGGGGCAGAAACTGACGTTGACCAGCGATGCCCGCCAAAGATTTGAGCGTGGCGTTGATCCGGCATTTCTGGATGATGGCCTTGCCATCGCAACCAAGCTAGTGCTCGATCACTGCGGAGGGAAGCCCAGTGCGATCACGCGCGCAGGAACGCCACCAGTTGCGCCGCGCAACATTTCCTACGACCCGGGACACTGCCTGCGGCTTGGTGGCATTGACGTTTCGGGCGACGAACAGCGCAACATTCTGGAAAAGCTGGGCTTTTCACTGACGCCAGATTGGCAAGTCACGCCGCCTAGTTGGCGCCGAGACGTCGAAGGTGTCGCGGATATAGTTGAAGAGGTAGTCCGCATGGTCGGGCTGGACAATGTGCCTTCCACTCCGCTGCCCCGTGCGGAAGGAGTGGCGAAGCCGACCGCAACCGCCATGCAGAAGATTGAGCGCAAGGTTCGTCGCACGGCAGCGGCGCGTGGTTTGAACGAAGCCATTAACTGGTCATTCCTCCCGGAGAAGGAAGCCAATGCATTTGGCGGCGGCCATTGGTCGCTCGCAAATCCGATCAGCGAAGATATGAAGGTCATGCGGCCGTCATTGCTGCCTGGACTGTTTTCCGCGGCTCAGCGGAATATGAACAGGGGCGCGTCCTCGGTGCGGCTGTTTGAAATCGGTCGTCGCTATCTTGCGGAAACGGAACACCTTACTGCAGCTTTTGTCCTTGCCGGTGAAAAGGCGCAGCGCAACTGGGCGAGTGGCAAGGCAACCCGTTTCGATGCTTTTGATGCCAAGGGAGAAGTGTTGGCTCTTCTGGCTGCGGCAGGAGTGGCGACCGAAGGTTTGATGTTAATGGGAGAGGCCGGAGAGCATTATCATCCCGGCCAGTCGGCAACGCTGCGCATGGGACCCAAAAATGTTCTGGCTGCATTTGGCGCCGTCCATCCGGTCACCGCCAAGGCCTTTGACATGGACGGACCAGTGGTCGCGGCCGAAATTTTTCTCGATGCTATTCCGCTTAAGAAGAGCAGTAGCATCATGCGATCGGCCTTTACACCGCCGGCATTGCAGGCAGTTACCCGTGACTTTGCCTTCCTCGTACCGGAAGACATGCCCAGCGGCGACTTGGGCCGTTCGATTAGAGCAGCCGACAAACAGAATATCGTCGATGTCCGCCTGTTTGACCAGTTCAGCGGTCAAGGAGTCCCAGAGGGCCAGAAATCACTGGCATTTGAGGTGACGCTGCAACCAGTTGAGAAAAGCTACAGTGACGAAGATCTGAAAGCGATCTCCGACAGGATAATAGCAGCGGCGTCTAAACAGGGTGCTCAGTTAAGAGGCTAAAGAAAAAGGCCGGAGCATTGCTGCCCCGGCCTTTCACTTTTCTAACGATCTTGTTTTCTCAAAATTTTAAACCGGCCGTCAGGAATACTTGGCGCGGGTTGCCGTAAAATGCGGTGAGCGTTCCTTCACGGCCCAGTGAAGCAATCGGCAAACCGTTAACGCCGAGTGTTGGAACACCGGTCGTCGCGTTAGCGGCGATAAAGCTGTAGCCGGATGTTTTATACTGCTTGTCGGTCAGGTTCTTGCCGTGAATGCCGATGCTCCATTTATCGTCAGGCGATGTGTACACGATGCTGGCATCCAGCAATGCATAGCCAGACTGGTCGATAAACGAATTGGGGATTTCAAACTGGTTGGTGCTGCTGCGGTAGGACAGGGTTGTACCTAGATTCAACCGGCCCGCACCTAGGGGTGTCATATAGGCCAAGGTTGCACTGGCGGTCCAATCCGGTGTGTTCTGGATTTGCCGGAATTGAGCAACATCTGTGGGCACATTCGCGATGTTGGTGATGTATTCGTCGAACTTGGCATCAATATATCCGACTGCACCCAACAGATTGAGCCTGTCACCATCGGTGGCAAAATTTTCGCCAAGGTGCGCGTTGAATTCGAGTTCCACGCCCTTGAACGTTGCCTTGCCCGCATTCGATGTGACGCCGCAGAAAGATGGTAGTCCGCCGACAATGCAAGCAACCGAACCCGGAATCTGGACATCGGTGTAGTCGGCGTAGAAGCCGGCCAGTGCAAAAGTCAGCCCGCCATCAAACAGGTTGCCTTTATAGCCAACTTCATAGCTGTCGACGCTTTCGGGACGGAAGCTCAGGAATGCGGCGACTTCATCATTTTCGCCCCGGATACCGTTCCCGTTGAGGTCAGGCGCGTTTGCGCCCACGCCGCGGGGATCAAAACCGCCGCCTTTAAAGCCCTGGCTGTAGCTGGCGTAGATATTGTGGTCAGGGGTCGGCTTAAAGCTGACCGACACGCGCGGGGTGAATTTGTTGAAGCTGCGCTTGCCGCTGAAGTTTGTGCTGGCCGCCCCGAACGGAACGCCAGCACCGCCAAAGAAAGGCGATCCGCCACCCAGATAGTTCTGACGAAGAATGTTGGCTGTACGGGTATCCCATGTGTAGCGCCCACCGACCGACAGGCTAAACTGATCGGAAAAATCATAGGTGAAATCGCCGAATACGGCATAGGTTTCCGTATCCACCGCGGCATTTGTAAACGCCGTCAATCCGTTCAAAGTGGTGAACAGACGGACGTCAAACAGGGTGTCGGCGGTCGCATCAAGATAATAGGCGCCGATCATGCCGTTTAACGGGCCTGCATCGACGAGCAGCTGCACTTCCTGGCTGATCTGTTCGTTGAAATAGGCGCCGGGAACATCGACATCGACAGCCGGAAGTGCGTCGAAATCGATAGGCGTGAAGGTATCATCCTTACGCCAGGCAGAGATTGACCGCAGCGTCAGGCTTTCCGAAAGGTCCACCGAAATGTTCATGGCCAGTCCGTAGGCCTTGATGTCCTGCTCCGGATCAACGAGACCGCCGCGCGTATCATAGACATCGTCCAGCACGGGTGCACCGGACAACAGCCCTGGGATCAAACGGTGTCCACCGCGCGGGTCGCTCTTGTCGCGGCTGTAGTCGCCGCTGATACGAACAGACACAGGCGCGCCATAGCCGCCAAGTTCGATGGTGCCACGGGCAGCCCAAACGTCTTTGTTGTAATTTTCCCGACCCGTCGTCAGATTGTCACCAAAGCCGCCACGCGACAGGCGGGCAACGCTGGCGCCGACACGCACAATATCGCCAATAGGTGCCGATGCTGTAATGACACCATCAGCCTGGCCATAGGTGCCAACCGTTGCGCGCACGGCAACGGACACGTCCTGCGGCAGCCGCTTGGTCACATATTTCACGGCGCCACCGATAGTGTTGCGTCCATAAAGTGTGCCTTGCGGGCCGCGCAAAACCTCGATGCGCTCGACATCATAGATATCGAGAACGGCGGCCTGCGGACGGTTCAGATAAACATCGTCAAGGTAAATACCGACGCCCGGTTCGAAACCCGACACCGGATCCTGCTGCCCGATGCCGCGGATGAATGCGGACAAGGTCGAGTTACTACCGCGTGACGTTTCGAGAGTGGTGTTGGGCGTGATGTTGCCCACATCGGTCAGGTCAAGAGCGCCCCGCATTTCGAGCGCCTCGCCAGAAAAGGCGCTGACGGCAACAGGTACATCCTGAAGACTTTCTTCGCGGCGACGTGCAGTGACGATGATTTCATCACCCGCATTATCGGCCTCTGCCGCATCTTGCGCCATCACGGGCATGGCCACAAAAAGGCCGGGTGTGGCAATGCCGGCCAGCAAAGCTGCGCGAATGAAAGAGATTTTAGGGGATTTCATAAGTCACTCTCCTGCAGAAAAGCGGGTCTTTACCCGTTCTGGAAATGGGCTATAGTGAAAGTTGAACCATGTTTCAACTTGTAGTGAGAGGAAAGCTGGAGAATGCCCGCCGAACGTGGCATATCAGCAACAATGACGCCCGCTGGCAAAACTCCCCGTACCGAACGAGGGCGCAAAACCTTGCGCCTGCTGCTGGATGCAGCTGCGGCCGAGTTTGGGGAAAAGGGTTTTCATGAAAGCTCGGTGGTCAGCATTACGCAGCGCGCGGGCGTCGCTCTGGGCAGCTTTTATACCTATTTCGATTCGAAAGATTCATTGTTCCAGGCGCTCGTTCGCGACATGTCGGCCCGGGTGCGCAACACCGTTGGCCCCGTCATGGCTGCCGAGCCCGACCGTCTCGACGGTGAGCGCAAGGGCCTAGCCGAATTCTTGCGCTTTGTGCGGCGGCACAAGGAATTATACCGGATTATCGACGAGGCGGAGTTTGTCGATCCGCCCAGCTACCGCGCACATTATGAAAATACCGTGGCGGGCTATATCGCCAGTCTGAAAGATGCCGCCACCAAAGGACAGGTCCGCGCAGATGTCGAAGAAGTGCACGCCTGGGCAATTGTCGGCATGAACGTGTTTCTGGGTCTGCGCTATGGCGTAATGGGTGAGGATCGCGACGCGAACGAGGTTGCCCAGATTGCTGCAGATTTCCTGACCCATGGCTTGAAACGGTAAAGCTGTCCCCAATCCGCTCGGTTACCGGTTCCAATTGCGGACAAATCCCTCTAAGCGGCGCGCATGACGCTGAACCGCCGAACATTTGCTATCATTTCCCACCCTGACGCCGGTAAAACGACGTTGACCGAAAAGCTTTTGCTGCAAGGCGGCGCAATCCATCTTGCCGGTGAAGTCAAGGCGCGCGGGCAAGCGCGACGGGCGCGTTCGGACTGGATGAAAATCGAACAGCAGCGCGGAATCTCCGTTACTTCTTCGGTCATGACCTTCCAGAAGGATGGCATTGTCTTCAATCTGCTAGATACGCCCGGGCATGAGGATTTCTCGGAAGACACTTACCGGACCCTCACCGCTGTTGATTCCGCGATCATGGTGATCGATGCGGCAAAAGGTATCGAGCCACAGACCCGCAAATTGTTCGAAGTGTGCCGCCTGCGCTCGGTACCGATCATCACCTTTGTAAACAAGGTGGACCGTGAGGGGCGTCCGGCATTCGAAACTATTGACGAGGTTGCCGATGCACTTGCGCTGGACGTCTGCCCGATGAACTGGCCCGTCGGCATGGGTGGAGAATTTGAAGGGCTGTTTGATTTTACCACCGGCCGCTTGAGCCAGCCTTCAGGGGACAGCAGGGCATTTGAAGGCATGTGCAGTGACCATGAATGCCTGGATGCAACCAGTCTGGACCAGGTGTTGTCCGCAGAAGGAGTTGCGCGTCTGCGCGAAGAGGCGGAGCTTGCGCAGGCAGGCTATTCCGAATTTGACCTTACCGCCTTTCGGAACGGTGATCTGACACCGGTTTATTTCGGATCTGCCCTGAAAGAATTCGGCATCATCGAACTGATCACCGCCATTGCCGCTTTCGCACCGCCGCCACGTCCGCAACCCAGTTCGAAAGGCGAAATTGATCCTTCTGCCAAGGAAGTCACGGGCTTTATCTTCAAGGTGCAGGCAAATATGGATCCGCAGCATCGGGACCGTATTGCCTTTATGCGGCTTTGCTCCGGAACGTTCAAACGGGGCATGAAATTGACCCCATCGGGCCTCGGTAAGCCGGTTGCTATCCACTCGCCCATCCTGTTTTTTGCACAGGACCGTGAAATCGCCGACAGTGCCGAGCCTGGAGATATCATCGGCATTCCCAACCACGGGACCTTGCGCGTTGGTGACACCTTGTCGGAAAAGAACGATGTTCGCTTTACTGGTCTTCCCAATTTCGCGCCGGAAATCCTGCGCCGGGTTGTGCTGCGCGACCCCACCAAGACCAAACAATTGCGCAAAGCCCTCGACGATCTGAGCGAAGAGGGAGTCATTCAGGTATTCTATCCGGAAGTCGGTTCTAACTGGGTTATCGGCGTGGTCGGGCAATTGCAGCTTGATGTGCTCATTTCCCGTCTCGAGGCGGAATATAAGGTCGATGCCTTTTTAGAAGCAGCGCCGTATGACACAGCCCGCTGGCTGGTCGGCCCGGACAGCGCGCTGGCACAATTTGCATCTTTCAATGCCGGCAATATGGCCAAGGATCGCGACGGCCATCCCGTCTTCATGGCCAAATCGGCATGGGATGTGGGTTACCAGCAGGAAAAGCATCCGGATCTGAAATTCAGCGCAACAAAGGAGCGTTGATTACGGAGTTGCGCGGGTTTCGTCGCCGCTGCGCTAACGCCAGACGGAAACGCCAAAAGGTTCGACAAGCTGCCCGCCCAGGATGAAATTCGCCCCATCCGGCGCAGGCACATGGACTGGCTCAGCAGCAAGATTGAAGGCAAAAGTCATCCCCCCCCGACGCCGTAACCGGAGCGTGGAGGGCAAGGGTGTAACCGCGATATCCGCTTCCGCGCACAGCCGGACCAGCAGGCTTTTCAAAAATGCATCATCCGTAAGGGTCGCGACATAAGTAGTGCGGCCCGATCGGATGGCAGCAGGGCTGCCATCTTCATAGCTGGCGATTATCTCAGCCTCATCCACCTCAATAGTCTCACGCCAACGTCCGCTTGTGAAACATTCCCCCTGATAGTTCAGAAGTTCGGTGCAATCCGGCCGCAAGGTTTCAACGGCAATGATCTTCGCCGGTACAAACTCCCGCAAAGGACCAGGCGGCAAACCTTCACTGATCGAAAATTCCTGCGTTTTGGCGCCCGAACGCGGCCCGAAAAAAAGTAAGCCGTCACTTGCGCGCAAGCGTTGCATAACCGCATCATCCGGCATGGCCAATGTCGGCGCGACGATAAGCCTGTACCCTGCCAGCGATGCTTGCCCAGCGGACAAGATATCAACATCGACCCCTAAAGCCCGCAATGCACAATAATATTGGAAGACTACCGCCGGATAGCGATAGCCAGCTCCCTGCCGTTCAATATCATCAACGAAAGCAGATGCGGTGTCGACGAGCAACGCGACCGGCGCTTTAGCTGCTGCTTCTGAAAGATCGCCAAGCTGCGCCATCTCCCGTGCGACCTGCTCAACTTCCGGCCAGGCTGGCGAAGGATGGTCATCGGGACGCAGCAATCCGGCATGCATCTGTTCCTGGGCAAAGGGCACCTGACGCCAGCGGAAATAGGCCACACAGGCTGCGCCATGGGCAAAAGCCTGCAAGGACCAATGCCGGATCATTCCAGGGGCCGGTCGTGGATTATGGGGCGCCCAGTTTACCGGTCCGGGTTGCTGTTCCATCACCCACCAGGCGCCTTTGGAAAGTCCGCGCACAGTATCGAAATTCAATGCGGCCAGGTCCGGATGACCCGTACGCATGAAGGGCTGCCAATCCGCAGCCGGTGCCTTTGCCATCAGTTGATCGGAAAAGCCGAGCGGATAATTGTCATAGCTAACAAAATCTAGGCCTTGGGTCAGCGCGGCATTGTCGACGCCGGTTGTCGCAGGCGGAATGATATTGTGCGTAACCCATTGTTCCTTGCCGGCATGTGCCCGGATTGCGGCAATCATGACGTCATGAAAGCGCACGACCTGATCCGAGGCAAATCGGCGAAAGGCGAGCCGATGGGCAGGGTTGGTTTCACAGACGGTAAAGAATGGCAGGTCGATCTGGTCGAAACTGTCATATTCCATCGACCAGAACACATTGCCCCATGCGTCATTGAGCGCGTCTATGGTCCCGTAGCGTTTTGCACACCACAGCCGGAACGCGTCGCGCGCCGCCGGTGACGCGCTAAGCGTCGTATCGTGGCAGCAAAGTTCATTGTCGGTCTGCCAACCTGCGACATAGGGATGGGAGCCGTAGCGCTGCGCCATAGCCGCGCTGATGCGTTCCGCCTGAGCAAGATAGGTTTTGCTGGAAAAGTCGTAATGACGGCGCGAACCGAAGCCGCGGCGCAAACCGGTTTCGATATCGACAGGCAAAATATCGGGATATTTTTCACAAAGCCATTTGGGCGGTGTTGCTGTTGGCGTACCGAGGACGACCTTCAATCCGGCTGTACCCAGAGTGTCAATGGCGCGGTCCATCCACTCCCAAGTGAACGCACCTTCGCTTTTCTCCACACGGCCCCAGGCAAATTCACCGATGCGCACATAAGAGAGGCCGAGATCGCGCATACGCTGCGCATCGCGGGCCCACATATTTTCGGGCCAATGTTCGGGATAATAGCAAACGCCTAACATGACGGTCTTGTTACTGGACATTCCGTCAAGAGCAAGAGCTTCATGTACGCTTGATATCAAAAGCGATTGTCAGTCGCTCCCCTGCGTCAAAAGGAATGGTGCTATGCCACATGGTGGACGGAAACAGGACCAGCCGCCCCGGACGTGGCTCGACAGTTTGATAGGCAGGCAGATCGAGGCCCAGTTCCGGTGGTGGTGTGCCCAAGGCGAAATGTCCGGAGGGCGGCGGTCCCGGTTGGTCGGGTAAGGCGACGTAGAAGGCCGAACTGATCCAGCCGTTCACATGGCTGTGGCTTGCGTGAAAACCGCGATCCACAAGCCGCACAGACCAGCTTCCGTCCAGCAGAAGCTTTGAGCGGTCTGCCGCAAGAAGCGGATGTCTGGGATCTGGTGGCGGCAATGCCTCTACGTAACCGCGCACGGCATCCATGATCGCTCGCCGGATGGATTGCACCTTTGGATCGGGATGGAAAAACAGCGGGCGATCGGTTTGGGTGCCACCGCGGACCGACTGTTCGGGATAGGGCGCCTGAAGGATATGCAAGCACCGCAGCATTTCGGCCAGATCCGAAATCTGTGCCGATGAGATATCCAGATCAAGCACCGCCAAATAGGGCGGCGCGCCATCAAGCCACTGCGCCAGCGCGTTGCCCGTCAGCCGCCAGATCAAAGACAGATAAGGCCAGAACATTGCACCGGCAGGCGTCCCGATATGGCGGCGCGCACATTCCTCAGCGGCACCCCACTGACTGCGACGCAGGTGGTATCGCACCCGGCACAGATCCAGACCCGGATCACGCAACCCTTCGACATCTGCAAATGCGGTATCGGCCCCGGCATCGTCACCCGATTCCGCAGCGAGATAGAAGCGGGCGGAACGCAAGTCATTCTGGCCGGGATAAAGCGTTTCCGCTTTTGCCAAAATCTCCCTGACTTTTTCCCAATCCCTGATCATTGCCGCCTGATGGAACCAGGCGAGGTGAAGTGCCAGCGAACCGTCCTGCTGCGCACAGGCCTGCGCATAGCTGCGGTCGTAATCCACCGCATCACCTGTCGTGAGCCTAATGCGCGCCAAAATGCCATGGCCTTCGGTCCATTTGGGATGCTGTTCCAATGCGCTTTCCAGCAAGGCTTCAGCCGTGTCCCGCTCCCCTTCCGATGCCAGAGCCAGTGCGCGATTGCGGATCAGCTCCATGTCCCCAGGGTTTAACGTGCATGCACGGGCAAAAAGCCCTGCTGAAGGCCGCCAGCTTTCGTAATGCAAAAGCGCGCGGACAGCCGCAATTTGTGGATTATCAGGGGAAAGCCGGTGGGCCTCGTCAATGGCTTCAACCGCGCTTTCGATATCCTGAATCTGCCGCGCCTGGCATGCTGCCCCGAATAGCGCGGCGGCATCCACGGTTTAGATGCCCGCCTTGCAATGCTGGTCGATAAATTGCTGGTGTGTGGGCTGGCGCCCGGCTTCGAACTGCATCGCACCGCGCAATTTACCCAGCCACTCCCGGCCGTCGATACCGCGGTAATCAAATAGCGGATCGACAGCTTCCGGAATATTGCCCTGCCCTATATGGACCGCCAGCCAGCTGGGAGGGCCAAATAAGTCCATGTCGCGGGCGATGTGGCGTCCATAGCTTTTGAAATGGTCAATCTTGAACTGTAACGTGTCGGGAATGGCCATTTGCGCGCAATATCGCCAAAGTTCGCCATCGTCGCGGGTGCTAAGCTTGTAATGCAGCACCAGAAAATCACGAATGCGTTCAAACTCGGTCACGGCGATATGGTTATATTCGTCGGCCAAGAGCGGGTTGAAATCCTTATCCGGAAACAGCGCGAGCAACTTTGATATCCCGGCCTGGATCAAATGCAGGCTGGTGGATTCCAGCGGCTCCATAAAACCGCTCGACAGGCCTATGGCGATGACATTCTTGTTCCAGAACTTCCGCCGCCGCCCTGTCGTAAAGCGCAAGCGGTTGGGACCGGCGAGCGCTTCTCCGTCCAGATTGGCGCGCAGTGTTTCCTCCGCCTCATCGTCCGAAATAAACTGGCTGCAATAGACATAGCCGTTTCCGGTCCGGTGTTGTAGCGGGATACGCCATTGCCACCCGGCGGTGCGTGCGGTGGATCGGGTGTAGGGGGTAAATTCGCCTGCCTTGGCGCATGGCATCGCGACCGCACGGTCGCAAGGCAGCCAATGTGACCAGTCTTCATAGCCCGTTTGCAAACTACCCTCGATCAGCAGGCCGCGAAAGCCCGAACAGTCTATGAACAGATCGGCGCCAAATACTTGGCCATCTTCCAGCTGGACGGAGCTGACAAACCCGTTCTCGCCATGTTGTGCGACCGACGCGATCTTGCCTTCGACACGCTTTACGCCGCGCTCTTCGGAATAGCGGCGGAGATAGCGCGCATAGAGTCCGGCGTCGAAATGATAGGCATAGTCAAATGTCGACAGAACATTGCGCGGGTCCTGTCCGGGCCGTGTAAAACGCCCCGCCCGCGCAAGTGCCCACGCCATGCTGTGTTCGTCAAATGCGGCGGTCTCGCCTGCTTCGCGCGCTTTCAGCCAATAATGGTGCAGGCTGACAATATCGAACGCCCGGCCATGGGGTCCGAAGGGGTGGAAATAGCGATTCCCCAAATGGCCCCAATCGACAAATTCGATCCCCAGCTTGAACGAGCCCTGCGTTGCTTTCACGAATTCCCGTTCATCAATGCCGAGCATTTCGTTAAACGTGCGGATGGGCGGGATCGTGGCCTCACCTACACCGACGGTGCCGATATCGTCGGATTCGATCAGGGTGATCCGGCACCCTTGCCGAAGGCTGTTCGACAGCGCGGCCGCGGTCATCCATCCGGCTGACCCGCCGCCGACAATTACAATCGATTCGATACGCTTGTCCGTCATCATTTCCCGTTACGCCCGCCACTTGTTTTTGCAACGAAAACGGGTCCGGAAGCTTTCGCCACCGGACCCGTCTCTTATCCTGTCGAAGGTGCGACCCTTCGGGCCTGGTTTAGAAGCTGAAACGCACCGAACCGGTCAGCGTGCGGCCGATCACCGGTGTGCCGGTAATGCCACCACCAAAGGTGCCATTGCCATTACCGCGCGAGTCATAGGTGTTGAACAGGTTGTAGACGTTAAGGCCCACTTCCAGATTATCGAGCGGCATGACCTTCAAATTGGTGTTGAAGACCGTTTTGCCCGGATACACCAGGGCCCCGTCAAAGGTGCTCGACTGGCCCACGGCGGTGACGCCGATCGTGGCAATTTCCATTACGTCATAATTCGCCGACAGCGAATAGCTGAGGTCCGGAATGTTCAGTGCGCGGCCAAAGTTGGCCGAGCCTGCCACCTGCGTGCCGTTGCGTGTCGACGTGAACTTCTGCTTCGCCTTTGTATAGGTGGCGTTGGCGATGAAGTTGAAACCGCCCAGACGCAGAGTTGCGAAGAATTCCGCACCCTGGGTTTTGAAGCTGTTGTCAATGACGCAGCCGCCGCCCGGGCAGATGCCGGTCGTGGTCGGTTCAAAGTCGCTGCGCTTGAAGTCGCCCTTGAGCAGGGTGAATTCCACGGTGTAACGGCCACCGCCCAGATCACCGCGGTTCTTCAAACCGATTTCATACTGGTTCACAAAGTCGACCGAAGGTGTCACGCCATCGGTACAGGCCAGCGCGGTTGCCTGTGCGCGGGTGCACAGGCTGCCATCCGGATTGAACTTGCCGCTGACGGTTTGACGGTCGCTGTTGAACCGGCCACCGCGCGAAGCGCGGCCAAAGATCGAGAGATCCGGCGTTGCCTTCCACAAGGCACCTGCTGTCCAGCTGGTGTAGCTGCGGCTGTAATCGAGCACTTCGCGGGTGCCATTGGCCGTCATCGTGGGGATGAGCACACCATTGGAATTGATGTTGAGCTCCGCACCCCCTGCAATGGTGTAGCCCGATGCCTTGACCTTTTCAAACCGGACGCTGCCGTCCAGATTGAACGTGTCGTTGTCGAGAACCAACTGCGCATAAGGCGCGGTGTTGGTATAGGACAGGTCATAGTCACGTGCACAACAACTACCCCAGTTATTATTATAACCGGAGATGCCTTCCTGCGTGATCTTGTTGGCAGCCGCAGTCGCGGTCGGGCTGTCAAATAGGTCCAGCTGTGACGGGTTGTTACCGCTAAGTTCGCGCAGTGATTTGTTGACGTGCCAGTCCATTGCGATGGTCTGGTCCATGTAGAAATAGCCGACGCGTGCAGTCAGTTCCGCAAAGCCGGTTTCAAATTTGCCCGCGATGGTCAGATCGTTCACAAAGCTGCCGAGATCACGGATATTCGTCTTCACATTGACGTTATTGTCCAGATAGGTGCCCGTGTAGAGCTGGCCGGCATTGGGTCCGCTCGCATAGCGGATCGCCTGCACGGTACGGCCATTGACGGTCGAACCCAGAACGCTGGCCGTTGTCGCAATGCCAAGGAATGGCGAAGCAAAACCACCGCTCAAATCCGAATAGCGCGCATTATTGTCCACGGTGATATTGTCGCTCAACTCATAACGGAACTGCGCACCGATCGATTTCTGCTTGGTGGTGATCCCGTCCATCTTGACGCGTTCCAGTGTGCCTTCCCGATTATAGATGAGGAAGCTCTGGTTATAGAGCGAGTAATTGGTGTCCTTGCGGCCGTCAAAGCCGGGGAACGGACGAATATTGCTCACCTTTCCGCCGCTGATCGTCGCCAGTGCAGGTGCGCCGGTGTAATTGGGCTCTGCTGTGTCGGCATATTTGAACAAGAGACGGAAATAGCCTTTGCCGTCTCCAAATTCCTTGGTGACATTGGCCTTGACCTGAATGCTGTCGCTGAGGTTGTAGCCGGCGTCGAGCGGGCCGCGACCGCGCTTGAACGAACCGCCAACATGGAAATTCATGCTGTCGGTCAAAGGACCACCATAGCGGAAGTTCAACTGGGTTTCGCTGTAGTCGATACCCTTTTTCAGCTCGACATAACCACCCTCTTCGCGGCCATAGTTGCTGATATAGTTGATGACGGCGCCGGGAGCTTGCGACGCAAAGGTTGTCGCAGAACCGCCGCGCACCGCTTCGATATTGGCGACGGACGGATCAAAGCGGGTCCAATAGTCGTTGTTACCGAACTGGATATCGCCGAACAGCACGACAGGAAGGCCGTCTTCCTGTAGCTGCACGAAGGGAGCACCACCGGTCGCAACGGGCAAACCGCGTACCGCGATGTTGGAGTTACCGCCGGGACCCGACGTTCCGGGCACCTGAATACCGGGGATCAGTTTGAAGACTTCGGCTTCTGAACTGGGCTGGAAATCCTGGATCAACTGCGCGTCGATGCTGGTGACCGATACCGAGGTTTCGATTTTGGTCTGGTCACGGCCGGAGGCGGTGACCACAATTTCGTCAAGGCTGGAAACTTCTTCATCAGCCGCCGCCGCTTCATCTTGTGCAGACACCGGAACGGCGACCAATGCGGCGCAAAGTGCAATCGCGGACGCGTAGCCATGCATATGGGATATCTTCATATCATCCTCCCCTAAAAATCGAAAACGGGCGCTGTTTTACGCCTCCACTGCGCTTGATAGTGATTTGGAAATCGTTTGCAAGAATTTTTCGCAAACCTTTGCATAAAATTTTGTCCGGGCCTTTTTTGTGGCATTATCGTCACATTTTGCAGCGGGTCAGGCGCGCTCAGGCCGTGCCTAATTCACTATCCTTCACCCGTAAAACCGCAAAGGCCGCGCATATCAGCAAGACCCCCGCCAGCACCAAGGCATTTCGGGCATCCCCGCCGAGCCAGGGTTCATAATAGAATGGAAATGTGGCCGCATTCAAAAGCATGGGAATAACGATCATCATGTTGAATATCCCCATATAGACGCCCGTGCGGCGGGGCGGAATGCAACTGGCCAGCATCACATAGGGCGTTCCCATGATGCTGCCCCAGCATATGCCAACACCAATGGCTGCCGGAAACAACATCGCGGTATCGGTCATCTGCGGTATGGCCATCATGCCGAGGCCGCCCGCCACCAAGGCAGCGGCATGCACCTTACGTGCACCAATCTTCCGAATCATCGGCATCATCAGCAGCGCGGCCACAAAGGCGACGGCATTGTAGAAGGCCGCCATGGTTCCGTTGGTCAGAACGGCGCTGCGAAAACCGTCGCTGACCGGTTCGCTGGTGTTATAGACCGAGCGCGCGATCGAGTAGGTTACATAGGTCCAATAAATGCCCATGGCGTACCATTGGAACAGCATCATCACACCCAGCTTGCGCATTGGCCGTGGCATTTCGACTATCGCCGATCCTATTTCCCGGAATGTCGCCGACGCGGTTTTGGGTTGGGCCGCAATCTCCGCCTTCTGGCTTTCAGTCAGCGGTAATTCCGGCACGCGGATAACGGACCATAATATGGTCGAAAGCGACAAAACGGCACCAATTGTGAACACAACATAGACCGTATCGGGAATGTTATTCGCGCCAATGGCATCCTTGTTCATGCCGAAAAGTCCGACAAGAAGCGCGGGCGTCCCGAGCGCAAGACATTGGGCAAGGCCGGTAAAGGCGCTTTGGGTCAGAAAACCTACATTATGCTGATCTTCGTTGAGGCGGTCGCTCACATAGGCGCGATAAGGTTCCATTGTGATATTGTTGCCAGCGTCCAGGATCCACAGCAGGCTCGCCGCCATCAATATGCTCTGCGACAGGGGCATGAATAAAAGCCCGAGCGAACATAATATCGCACCGACGATGAAATAGGGCGTTCGCCGTCCCCATTTCGAATTGGTCCGGTCGCTCATTGCGCCGATAATTGGCTGCACCACCAGTCCGGTGACCGGCCCTGCAAGTTGCAATATGGGTAAAGATGCCTCGTCCGCACCCAGATAGGAATATATCGGGGCCATGTTGCCTTGCTGCAGCCCGAAGCTGAATTGCAGCCCCAAAAACCCCAAATTCATCTGCAGAATTTTTGACAAGGACAGATGCGGTTTGGTCGTCGGTTGGGACATTTTTTTCTCCTCGGCGGAACAATCCGCTACTCTCCGCATTATCTGCTAACGCATAGGGGGAATTTTGCAACAATCGATTGCATAACACGGGGCTGTTATTTTCTTTCCTCTTGCCACAGGGACAAATCGTCCTCAATATTGGCGGGGTCTGGACCCGATATTAGGAGCAAAAATGGACAGTCAGGGGCGGGTTCGGAATATTACCGATTTGGCGCGTTTGGCCGGGGTCTCCCCCGGAACAGTATCCCGCGCCTTGGCAGATTCGCATCTGATCGCGAAAAAGACCCGTGACAAAATTCAGCAACTTGCCCGCGAACATGACTTTCGGCCCAATGTGATGGCCCGCAACCTGCGCATCAAGCGCGCAGGCGCGATTGGCGTACTGATACCATTAGGCCACGAAACGGGCCAGCATATCTCTGACCCCTTCTTTATGACCATGTTGGGTCATCTCGCCGATGCGTTAACGGAGCGGGGTCACGACCTCTTGCTGTCACGCGTTATTCCGAAAGATCCCGATTGGCTGAACCGCGTCGTTGATTCTGGGCGCGTGGACGGAGTGATCTTGATTGGACAATCCGACCAGATCGACGTCATTGAGAAAGTCGCCAGCCGCTATCTTCCCCTGGTTGCCTGGGGCGCAAATCTGCCCGGCAAGAATCATTGCTCTGTAGGGTCGGACAACCGGAAGGGTGGCCAGATAGCGGCACAGCATCTGATCGACCGGGGATGCCGTAATTTTGCCTTCTTCGGTGATCCTGTTGCGCCCGAGATAGCGGAACGTCTTGAAGGCTGTCGTGCCGCCCTTGCGTTGGCCGGTCTGGGCGACAGCCTCAGCATTTTACCGGCTCATTTGACGGCCGAAACGGCCCATCCTGCTATCAGCAAATGGCTGGACGATACGCAGTCGATCCCAAATGGCATCATCGCCGCATCCGACGTGATCGCCATGAGCGCATTACGCGCGCTTGCCGAACATGGCGTGAAGGTGCCGGGTCAGGTGCATGTGGTTGGATATGATGACCTGCCATTTGCCAACCAGACGGTTCCGACACTTTCGACGGTAAGGCAGGATCTTGCTGCCGGTGCCGGACATCTGGTCGACCTTTTGTTCCGGCGCATTGCGGGAGAGGAAACAGGTTCGGTTGTGCTCAAACCCGAGCTTGTCGTCCGTCAATCAAGCTGAGCATTTTTAGGGTCAGGACCTAGCTGGGCGTGGCGAGAATATCTTGCGCCAGCGCCAGACCGCCGAGCAGCCCGGCCTTGTCACCCAAGCCGGGTGCCACAATGATATCAGATGCCTTTCCGCGGAAATAACCCCGACCCAACTCATCCGCCTGCGCACATATCCGGTCGAGCAATGCCGGCGTAGCTGTGACACCCCCGCCCAAAATGACGCAGCCCGGTTCCATGATCGACTGCAACGTCACCACCATATGCGCAATATACCAGGCGATGATGCTATGCGCTTCATGGTCGGACGGCAGTTCGGACAGGGACATTCCCCACCGCGCCTTGATGGCGGGGCCACTGGCAAGGCCTTCCAGGCAATCAGCATGGAACGGGCAGATACCGGGAAATTGCATATCCTTTGGATGGCGAGGGATGCGGATATGCCCCATTTCAGGATGGGACAGACCCTGAAGTGGCTTGCCGTCGACAATCGCGCCGCCACCTATGCCGGTGCCGATCGTGACATAAACACAGGCGGGCTTTCCCCGACCGGCACCCCATCTCGATTCGGCGAGTGCTGCACCATTCACATCGGTATCGAAACCCACAGGAAGACCCAGCGCCCGACCGATGCGACCGGCAAAATCGGTGTCACTCCAGCCCGGCTTTGTCGTTGCGGTGATATGCCCCCAATTGGGCGCATTTCGATCCAGCTCGATCGGACCGAAACTTGCTATGCCTATTGCAGCCAGCATGCCGTGCTGGTCTTGTGCGGCGCGCAACCAGTCCAGCGTTGCGCCAATTGTTTCATCGGGCGTTAGGGTATCAAAGCGTGCGGTTTCCCGGACATCATCGGGTCCTGCCACAATGCCCGCTACAAATTTGGTTCCGCCCGCCTCGATGCAGCCGAAGAGCGGGCGGGTCATGCGGGCCCCAGAAGCTGGGTGGTTGTTCCATCGATCGAAATTTTCAGCACAGGAGCGATAGTGCCCCCAAACTGGTCGCGCTGCAATCGGGGTTCGGCAAAAATATCGCGTCCCGCGAGGCCCCAGTGATCGACAAAGCTATAGACTTCCAAATTATCCAGAACTTGCCAGCAATAGGCTTGTCGTGGTTCGGCTGCAGGATTTGCAAGGACAAGACCCGTTCCGTTCAGCGGGGTATATGGCCCGGCAAGGGCCGGCGCGACCATGCCATACAAACCGCTCGGTCCCTTCGGTCCATCCGGGGCGAAAACGGAATTTTGCGAGGACCAGAAAAGATAATAGAGGCCGTCCCGCAACACCAGATGCGGACGCTCCATCTCATTGCAGACCCCGTCTGCGGAAATGATGGGTGGCAGCAGACGAAATCCGTCTTCTCCCATCGCAGAATGCGCCACCGCGAGCCCCACGACGCCATTATGTTGGGACCGTGAGCCCGGTAATGACCCTGTGAACAGAATATAGGCATTGCCGTCTGCTGGATCGCGGAACCAATAAGGGTCGCGAAAGCCCTTGATATTGCCGGGCACGCCCTGATCGACACCGACATCCACATACATGCTGCCGTCATTGACGACGAGAGGGCGGGCAACAGACCAGTTGGAAATGGTTGGTAGCTTCCCTGAAAGGTCCAGCTTTCCTGTTGTCTGGAACAACCGCTGTTCGAAACTGGGTTTGGGATCGCTGCGGCGGCCTGCAGCTGTGAAATAGGCAGTGACCTCGTCCGTTTCCGGATTGAAGCGCGCCGAACCGGACCATTCGCGCGTACCCGGATTCAGGTCGTCGGGAAAAAGGAGACCGCAATCTATCCACGCATCATCCTTGCGGAAAAGCATGCGGGTGCGGGCAATGTCGTGACGCAGGCCGGGATCAGGCAAACGCGGTGCCGACAACACCATCCACAATTCCCCGCCGGCAATCTGGGCCACACTGCCGTCCGCATTTTGCAACGGCCACAAGTCCCACAAATCCTGATCGGGAACGACGGAAACAACATCCTGTGCGGATATAAAGGGCGCTGCGGGCAAGGGGCGCTTGGCGATGTCTGCCACATGCTGCGCGCTCCAATGGGACATCGACCAGCCGCGATCATCGGAAATATGGTGCGCTGAAATCGACATTCGCTGCTCTTGCCCCTCTCTTCGGGACGTCCCTATAATGCTTGCAGACAAATTACAACAATCGATTGCATAAATTAGGGTCAGCGAAAATTCAGGGCCATATTTGGCCTTTTTTGCCATGATATCGCCATGACTAATGCCTATCTGGAAGATCAAGACCCCCAAGGCGATACTTGCAATATGACTGATATGACTTTCTCCCCTGCCAAAACGGCGCGCGAAACAGCGTCCGATATCGGCGTTGCCGCCCGTGCCGAGCGGCTGAAGCGCGTGCCCGATGACAAGGCCATGCTGCGCGCCGTGGCAGAGCTGACGCGCGATCTGGGTACGGCGAATCCCCGTATCTTCTGGTCCGACTTCCTGTTTTCGGCAGCGCTCGGCTATGCCGCGCTGGCCGTTGCCATCCTGGCCGGGCCTCTTTGGCTAAAGCTTGTCGCCGCTGCGGTTTCTGTGCTCGCACTTTACCGGGCCGGTGGCTTTATCCATGAGGTCACCCACATGAAGCATTCGTCCGTTCCGGGTTTCCGGTTCGGCTTTAACGCCGTGATCGGCGTGCCCCTGCTGGTGCCGTCCTATATGTATGAAGGTATCCACAATCTCCACCATGCCCGCACCCGGTACGGGACGGACCAGGATCCCGAATATCTGCCGCTCGCGCTGATGAAGCCCTGGACGCTTCCGGTGTTCATCCTTGTGTCAATCCTTGCGCCCTTCGCATTGCTGTTCCGCAATGCGGTTCTTGCACCCCTGTCCCTGTTTATCCCGCCGCTCCGCAAGCTGGTGGTGGAACGTTATTCCGGACTGGTCATCAACCCTGCCTTCCGCCGCCGGCCGGCCGAAGGCGAAGCGCGCCGCAACTGGATTTGGCAGGAAACCGCCGCAAGCATCTGGTCGATTGCGCTGTTGACCGGTGTTTTCACCGGAATCATCCCGCTGAACGCTTTTCTGATCTTTTTGGGAATCGTGTCGGCCGTCGCCGTTTTGAACCAGATTCGCACATTGGTTGCACATCTGTGGGAAAATGACGGCGAACCGTTGAGCGTCACCGCGCAGTTCCTCGACAGCGTCAATGTGCCGCCGCCGGGGCTGTTGCCCGCGCTGTGGGCGCCGGTCGGCCTGCGTTACCATGCGCTTCACCACCTGCTGCCCAGCGTGCCTTATCACGCCCTCGGCGAAGCCCACCGCCGCCTCAGCGCCGAGCTTGCGCCCGATTCTGCGTACCACAGCGCCAGTTACAAAGGCCTGCCCGGCCTTGCCTTTCGCTTGGCCAGAAGCACAATGGTGCGCGGGGCCTGAACGGCCCTTCAGTTCAGAAAATCGAAGGAAAACTGGAGCGGGCGAAGGGATTCGAACCCTCGACCCCAACCTTGGCAAGGTTGTGCTCTACCCCTGAGCTACGCCCGCTCTGGCGGTCGGGACAGCGGATGAGCCTGATGGCCATCTCGATTCCCCGACAGGTGAGGCGCGCCGTTAGCATGGGGTATTTCCCCCCGCAACCCCCAATTATATGCTTTTTATGCAAACGGGTGATTGCCTGTCTTGTATAAGGCATATCTTTGCGCACATAGGACGCTTACGAATCCGCTTACAAAGCACGGAGAATGACTTTGGCAACGTTGGGCCTGACCACCGAAGAACAAAAAGCAGTCGAGCAATTCCGCCAGCAGGTGGTGACGCCTTCGATGGACAAACTCGTCATATTGGATTTCTGGGCCGAGTGGTGCGGCCCATGCAAGCAACTGACGCCGGTTCTGGAAAAGGTCGCGGCCGACTATGCCGACCGGGGTGTCGTGCTGGCCAAGGTGAATGTCGACGAAAATAAATTCATCGCCGCGCAGTTTCAGGTGCGGTCTATTCCCACCGTCTATGCCATATTCCAGGGGCAGCCCATTGCCGACCTGACCCCGGCACGGACCGAACCGCAATTGACCCAGATGCTGGACCAGATTTTGGCAAAACTGCCCGTCAAGGCAGGTGACGGCAGTCCAGACCCCGCCACGCAAATTGCCCCGCTGCTGGAGGCGGGCGAAGAATTGCTGGAAAATGAGGGCGCAGAACAGGCCTATAGCCTGTTTATCGATGCCCTCGCGATTGCGCCGGAACATCCCGCCGCCCTGTCCGGCCTGATCCGCGCATTGGCAGCGCTGGGGCGCGCGGACGAAGCGCAGGCGATCTATGACAGTCTGGACGAATCGCTCAAGACGGACGCGGCTTTGGTACGCGCCAGCTCGGTATTGAGCATTGCAGCCTCCGCCGTGGCACCCGACGAGTTGAACGCGCTGAAGGCGGTGGTCGACGCAGCGCCGGACGACCATGCCAAACGGATAGAACTCGCCAATGCCCTGATGGCGGCTGGCCAGCGCGATGAAGCAGCCGATGCGCTGCTGCACAGTATCGCTGCCGACCGTGAATGGAATGACGGTGCGGCCAAGGCGCGGCTGCTCGAAATTTTTGCGATGATCGGTTTGGAAGATCCCTGGGTGTCAGCCACCCGCCGCAAATTGTCGGCCATATTGTTCGGATGACCGTTCGCCGCATCTCGATCTTTCCCCTGACCGGGGCCATCCTGTTTCCGGGCATGCAATTGCCGTTGCACATATTCGAGCAACGCTACCGCGATCTGGTAGGTGATTCACTCGCCCGTGACCGGATGATCGGTATGGTCCAGCCGAAGAGTCAGGGTAACCATCCCCCCTTGTTCGAAGTCGGTTGCCTTGGCCGGATCGGCGATGTCGAAGCGATGGATGACGGCCGGTACAATATCATATTGGAAGGACTGCAGCGCTTTACGATCCGCAAGGAACTGGACGTCAGCACCAGTTTCCGACAGGTCGAGGGCGAATTGTGGGAAGAAGACGAAGCATCCGATGCTCTGTCCATTGCCGAACGCGCATCGCTAGAGATCGAATCGCGTCGCTTTGCCGATATACAGGGCTATGCCGTTGATTGGGGTGCCGTGGGGCAGCTTGATGACTATTCGCTGGTCAATGCCATCGCCCAGATCGCGCCTTTCGACTATGCAGCAAAGCAGGCTTTGTTAGAGGCGCGCGGGCTATCTGCCCGGGCGGACCTGATCGTACAGTTGATGCAGTTTTTCGGTCGGCACGATGGCTCCGACGACCGCGTTACCCTGCAATAATCGCCAGCCGACGGCGCTTACAAAAAGCTTTCGCGCAATCCATCAATTACAAATTGCGCCGCCAATGCGCCCAGCAATACACCGAGTAGACGGGTAATCACCGCCTCGGCCTTTGCGCCCAACACCCGCATGAGCGGACCCGCCGCCAAAAGTGCCAGTAAGGTAAGTACCAGTACGGCCGCAAGTGCCGCCAGAATGACTCCGGCCCGTTCCAGCCCGTCATTCTGCGCCATTAACAGCATGACCGAAGCGATGGATCCCGGCCCTGCAATCATGGGCATTGCCATCGGAAAGACCGATACGTCTTCGATTTCGGGGGTGTCGATGATTTTTTGCGCCCGTTCCTCGCGACGTTCGGTACGCTTTTCGAAAACCATTTCGGTAGCGATCAGGAACAGCATGATTCCGCCGGCGATCCGAAAACTGTTAAGTTCGATGTGCAATGCCGCGAGCAATTCTTCGCCAAACAGCGCAAAGACGAGCAATATCATCGACGCCACAAATACCGCACGCAATGCCATATTCCGGCGCTGCGCGGCGTTTGCGCCCTTTGTCAGGCTGGCATAAATCGGCGCGCAACCGGGCGGGTCGATGACGACGAAAAATGTGATGAAGGCGGAAAGGAACAGATCGATCATTTCGATGCCGCAACCTGATCCAAAATGACGGTTTCCGATGCTTGACCGTTCCACAGCTTTACTTCGACCGTCCGGCTTCCGTCGGGTTGGACAACCCATGTGTAGCTGAGTGACTGGTCGCGGGAAAATCCGCTTTTCATCTGCGCACCTTCAGCCGGAGCGACCAGCAAAGCCGGAGCGCGGCCTTTGCAGCTTGCGACCTTTGTCTCGATCATTTCCTTGGGCACGCGCGGTGTCGTCAGCGCGTCGCCATGATCGACAACCCATTTCCATTCACCGTCGCCGCGTTCGTTTTTCTGGATGAACTGCCATATGGTCGTGAAATAGCCGAATGTGCCATTTGGTCTTTGCCACGCGCCGGTTGTCGCCCCTGTTTTGCCGTCGCAGGACATAAATGCCTTGTGCGCCTGCCATTTGACGGCAGCCGGCGGGTCAGCACGACCCTTGAGCCAAGCCTGCGCCAGATTGGGCTCCGGGTCAAACATCACCGCATCCTTGGCCGCGGTTTCACGAAATGCGGTCCACTGGCCCTTTTCCTGCGCCAATCGGGCAAATGCTATTTCAGCGGAGATGATAGCACTGGGATTTGCAATCCGCGGTTCGAACCCTTCGGGCGCACGGGGTCCCCCGGCACAGCCGGAAAGAACCGACAATGCAACGCCCATCAAGCCGATCCGCTTTAGCACATCATATTCCTTCAGGTTGTGGAAGGTCAGCGCGACGATATGCCGCAACCAGCGTATTGCGCAGAAGACAGGCTATTGTCATGGGGCCAACCCCTCCCGGTACCGGTGTGATGGCGGCAGAATGCCCTGCCGCTTCGGCAAAGGCAACATCGCCGACCAGACGACCTTTGGTTTCACCTTCGGCCGGTGGCAGCCGGTTAATACCAACATCGATTACAACTGCCCCGTCCTTGATCCAGTCGCCCTTCACCATTTCCGCGCGGCCAACTGCGGCCACGATGATATCGGCACGGCGAACGACATCCGCCAAATCCTGTGTCCGGCTATGTGCGATTGTTACAGTGCAGTTTTCGGCGAGCAAAAGCTGCGCCATCGGCTTGCCCACAATATTGGAACGACCGATGACCACCGCATTTTTACCGGACAGATCGCCCATCCGGTCTTTGAGCAGCATCAGACAGCCCAAAGGCGTACATGGAACAAATGCCTCTTCACCCACGGCAAGCCGTCCGGCGTTGACCACGTGAAACCCGTCCACATCCTTGGCCGGATCCAGCGCGGCAATGACGGCCTTGTCGTCCATGTGCGGCGGCAAAGGTAATTGAACAAGGATACCGTCAACCTGTTCATCGGCGTTGAGTCTTTCGACCAGTGCGATCAGATCGGACTGCGCGGTATCTGCAGGCAGACGATATTCGAAACTGGCCATTCCCGCTTCAATGGTCGCCTTTTTCTTCGAGCCGACATAGACTTGGCTGGCGGGATCGTCGCCGACCAGTACAACGGCCAGGCCGGGCTTGCGACCGGTGTGTTGCACAAAATTTGGTACAGACGCAGCAATACGTCCGCGCAGATCCGCGGCGAATGCCTTTCCATCAATGATCGTATCTGTGCTCACATGCCCGCCGAAGCAATGTCATTGGCGAGGCCCATCAGCAGCATTTGCAGAATGCGCAGTCCGATCAGCAGGACCATGGGTGAAAAGTCGATCATGCCTGTATCCGGCATGATCTTGCGTATCGGTTTCAAAAACGGGTCCAGGATCATGTTGAGGGCATGCCAGATGGAGGACACGAAATTGTTCGACAGACTCACCACATTGAAGGCCAGCAAAAGGCTGAGGATGAATTGCACGATGACGACGGTCGACAGGATCGTCATCAAATAGCCAATGATTGAAATAAGCGCGAGAAGCATGGGTTTCTCCGATAGAAGACAGATAGCAGCGATTAGCCGAGGCGGCGCGCTGTATCAATCACCTAAAACACTATTTGTGAATCAGCGTGCCTGCGCCTTTATCGGTGAACATTTCGATCAGCATCGCATGGCTCGCACGTCCGTCCAATATGACGGCGGCGTCGACACCGGCCTCTACCGCATTAACGCAGGTTTCAATCTTGGGTATCATGCCGCCGCTGATCGTTCCGTCGTCCTGCAGTGCGGCAATGGCTTCCGGATCGAGATCGGTCAGCAACCGCCCCGCTTTGTCGAGCACGCCTGCCACATCGGTCAGCAAGAACAGACGCGAGGCACCCAGTGCACTTGCAACCGCACCTGCCATGGTGTCTGCATTGATATTATAGGTGTGGCCATCTTCGCCCACGCCGATCGGGGCGATGACCGGGATCATTCCGGCACCGCTGATTGTATCGATTACGCTGCGATCAACTTTCTGGGGTTCGCCGACATATCCCAGATCGATACTACGTTCGATATTGCTGTCGGGGTCTTTTTGCGTCCGTTGCACCTTGGTTGCCGTTACAAACCCGCCATCCTTGCCGGAAATGCCCAGGGCACGGCCACCTGCCGCGTTAATCCAGCCGACCAGTTCCTTATTGATCGCGCCGGATAGCACCATTTCGGCCACCCTTGCGGTTTCGGCATCGGTGACGCGCAGACCGTCCACAAATTCGCTTTCGACGCCCAGTTTCTTGAGCATCGCGCCTATCTGCGGTCCGCCGCCATGCACCACCACGGGATTGATGCCGACCGCTTTCAGCAGGACAACGTCGGATGCAAAATCGCGCGCCAATGCCGCATCGCCCATCGCATGGCCGCCATATTTCACGACGAAGGTCTTGCCCGCATAGCGCTGCAAATAGGGAAGCGCCTCGGTTAAGGTTTCCGCCTTAGCAAGATTGATCGGGTCGATACTCATGGGTTAGGCCGCCGCATCCAGCTTGCGGCCGATGCGCACGACCAGCGCAATGACGAGAGGAACCATGACCGCAGAGAGTACGATTTTGGCGATCATTTGCCCCATCATCAGCTCGGCAATCGGGCGGACGCCATAAAAGGAAACGGAGATGAAGATCAGCGTGTCGACAATTTGCGATAAGGCCGCCGCGATGAAACCGCGTATGGCCAGAAACCGGCCCGATGTTCCCTTAAGCCGCGCAAACAACCAGACATTCAGGGACACCGAAACGCCATAGGCAATAATGCCCGCGGCCATCATCCGGCCGCTTTGCCCGACGATGATGGGAAAGGCTTCCTTCGCCGGTTCATACATGCCCGCATCGGTGGGCAGTTGAAGGACGAAGTAGGACAGACCGATGGCGATAAACAGCGGGACAAAACCGTAGCGGACGAGACGGTCCGCTATTTCCCGCCCGTGCAGTTCGGCAATCGCGCTTGATACCGCGATCAGGGTCAGGAAAGGAAAAATCCCGGCCTCGACGGCCAAGGGACCGATCGCCACCTGCTTTGCGCCCAGAAATCCGCCTAAGGGAACCATGCCGCCGTAAAAGATCGCAAATACAAAGAGCGAGCGGGGAACGGCACCCAGTGATGTGCCCGATGTGGTCTGTTCAGTCATGGACACTGACTAGCGTCTAATTTTATTGGCGCAAGACCGAGGTTGACGCTAGGTGGGGGGTAAAGTGCTTGGGGTCGGGAGTTTTTCATGCAAATTTTGTTAAGCCTTGCCGGCATGGTTTTGATTTTGGCGATTGCGGTTGCGCTTTCGTCAAACCGCCGCGCCATCAAGTTTCGCGTTGTCGGTGCCGCCTTTGCATTACAGGCCAGCCTGGCTGCGCTGGTCCTTTATGTGCCGTGGGGCAAGACAGTGCTGGAAGTCATGTCGAATGGCGTATCCAATCTACTGGGTTATGCGGCTGCCGGGACAAATTTCATCTTCGGTCCGATCGCGACACCGGAAATTGGCGGGACCAGCTTTGCGATAGCGGCCTTGCCCGTCATCATCTTTTTCGCGTCGTTGATCTCGATCCTCTATTATCTGGGCCTGATGCAATATGTGATCCGCTGGATCGGTGGCGGCTTGCAAAAGGTTACCGGCATCTCGAAGGTTGAAAGCCTCTGCGCCGCTGCCAACATATTTGTCGGCCAGTCGGAATCGCCGCTCGTCATCCGACCCTATCTGGCGAGCCTGAAGCCCGAGCAGCTCTTTTGTGTCATGACCGTCGGCATGGCCGGTGTCGCCGGCACCATATTAGCCGCTTATGCGTCGATGGGTATCCGCATCGATTATCTGCTTGCCGCTGCATTCATGTCGGCGCCGGGGGGTATCCTCATGGCCAAACTGATGATGCCGGATGTCCCGCCCCTGCCGGTGAGCGAGGGTGACCCCGCGCTTTCCAATCCGCATCCGGATGAAGAACCCGTCATCCTTGCCGATGATGGTGAAGAAAAGCCCGCCAACATCATCATGGCCGCTGCCCAGGGTGCGCAAACGGGGGTCAAACTGGCCGTTGCCGTGGGTGCAATGGTGCTGGCCTTTGTTGCTCTCGTGGCTCTTGCCAATGGGATATTGGGCGGGATCGGCGGATGGTTCGGGCAGCCAGGCCTGAGCTTCCAGCAAATTGTGGGCTATGTCTTTGCGCCGGTCATGTATCTGCTCGGCGTTCCCTGGGGCGAAGCGTTGCAGGCAGGCGGCCTTTTCGGCACCAAAATCGTCCTCAACGAATTTGTCGCCTTCATCGATTTGGGGGCGTTGAAGACTTTGTCCCCTGCCACCGTCGGCATCGTGACCTTTGCCCTGTGCGGTTTCTCCAATTTTTCGTCAATCGCCATCCAGATGGCCGTTACCGGCGGGCTGGCACCCAACCAGCGACCTGTGATCGCGAAGCTCGGCCTCAAAGCCTTGGCGGCGGGGTCCCTATCCAACCTGATGAGCGCCGCCCTGGCGGGGCTTTTCCTCAGCTTGGGCTAAAGCCAGATCACCCCTCACCCGCCGTGCGCTTCAGCTCATAGAGCAGGTCAAGCGCGGCCCGCGGGCTGAGGGCGTCGATGTCGAGCCCGTTCAGCTTTTCCCTCAAAACATCGACCCTAGCTTCAGCCGAGTTAAGAGCGGCGCTAAAAAGAGGAAGATCATCGAGTCCTGCGGCTAGTCCCCCGGTCTCGGCACGGCCTTTCTCCAGTTTAGTCAGCACCGACTGTGCCCTGGCAATCACTGCCGGCGGCAACCCTGCCAATTTAGCAACTGCAATGCCATAGCTACGGTCGGCAGCACCTTCTGCCAGTTCATGCAGCAGGACAAGATCCCCCTTATACTCCTTCGCCCGGACATGGTGAAGGGAAAGCGCATCAAGACTATCCGCAAGCCGGGTCAGTTCATGATAATGGGTAGCAAACAAACAACGACAGCGGTTCGTTTCGTGAATTCCCTCAACAACCGCCCAGGCAATCGCAAGACCATCATAAGTCGATGTGCCTCGTCCAACCTCGTCCAAAATTACAAAGCTTCGGGGAGTCGCTTGTGCCAAAATTGCCGCTGTTTCGACCATTTCGACCATGAAAGTAGACCGACCTCGAGCAAGATTATCGGACGCACCAACGCGACTAAAAAGTCTGTCGACTATGCCAAGCCGTGCTGAAGTAGCGGGCACATAACTACCAGCTTGGGCAAGCACAATGATAAGCGCATTTTGCCGCAGAAATGTAGATTTCCCTCCCATATTCGGTCCGCTAACCAGCCAAAGGCGACGGTCTGGCGCAAGGGTACAATCATTAGCAATAAATCGGTCACCCGATTTGGAAAGTGCACTTTCGACCACCGGATGGCGGCCACCTTCAATGTTTATCTCCGCTAAATCCGAAAAACTCGGCCGACACCATCCTCCTTCTGCTGCACGTTCAGCCAGTGCAGCAGCGACATCAATCCGTGCCAATGCGTCAGCACTTTCAGAAATTGCATCGCGGCGACTAAGGATATGGTGAATTAAGTCCTCTAAATGCGCAGCTTCTGCTGCGAGAGCATGCCCGCTTGCCTGTGTAATACGGACTGCTTCTTCATGTAATTCAGGAGAGTTAAACCGCACAGCACCCGCCATTGTCTGTCGATGCGTAAATCCGGTGCCGGGTGCTAGAAGCGCATCACCATATTTGGCAGGAACTTCAACGAAATAACCAAGCACAGCGTTGTGCCGAATTTTGAGTGCGGCTATTCCTGTAGATTCTCGGTATCGCGCCTCCATTTGACTTATGGCAAGTCTACCATCGCGTCCCAAAAGACGCAAAGAATCAAGCGCTGCATCGTAGCCTTCGGCTATATAACCACCTTGCCCAATATCGGTGGGCGGCGCGGCTACAAGCGCCCTAGCAAGCAAATCCACCAACGCTCCGTGCCCATCAAGCTTTGGTAACAGCTGGTCAAGCAATAGAGGACGGTTGTTCAATGCTCCTAGTCGCTCACGAAGCGTGCGCGCTCCATTCAATCCGTCACGTATTTGTCCCAAGTCGCGCGGGCTGCCTCGCCCTGCAACTACGCGGCCCAGTGCGCGCGCAATATCAGGTAATTGGCGAAGTTCGGTACGTATAGTTTCTCGTAGCAAAGGCGCTTCATGCAACCATTGTACTAATGAAAGGCGTGCATGGATTACACTTTTGTCCATCAATGGAGCCGCTAGATCTGCAGCTAGTTGCCTAGCCCCGGCACCCGTGATTGTGCGATCCACTTCAGCCAATAAAGTGCCGGACCTCCCGCCTTTTAGGCTGCTATTAATTTCTAGACTGTCGCGGGTAGCCTGATCGATCAGCAAAAAATCCTGTGCTTCACGGCGCAAGGGTAGCTTCAGAAACGGCATTGACCCTTGCCCAACGTGCTCAAGATATTTGAGCAGTCCACTAGCCGCAGATAACTCCGCACGCGTTAACGCGCCAATGGGGTTTGTAGATGGCAGCATGAAAAGCCGCTTCAGCATTTCTTCCCCGGCCAAACTGTCAAATTCTGTTTGAGGTCTCTGGATCGAACCAAGTGGTAAGTTTTTAAATCCAGCTGGCACTACAATTTCACGAGCAGCCAACCGTGCCAGCTCAGCTTCAACTGCATTTTGACCCACATTGATCAGTTCGAAATATCCTGTTGAGATGTCAGCGGCAGCGATCCCCACAACATCACCAACCACCGTTAATGCGACAAGTATATTCGATGCCCAACTGTCGAGCAGGCTGTCTTCTGTGAGTGTCCCCGCCGTAACAAAGCGGATGATGTCGCGATTAACAAGTGTTTTGGCACCGCCTCGAGCGCGCGCTTCTTCTGGACTTTCTGTTTGTTCAGCAATTGCAACCCGATGCCCTGCTTTTATTAGGCGGGCAAGATAGCCCTCGGCTGCCTGAACTGGAACACCACACATCGGAATGGGCTTTCCATCATGCTCTCCACGCGAAGTTAAAGCGATATCCAGTGTTGCCGCTGCGATGCGCGCATCATCGAAAAATAATTCGAAAAAGTCACCCATTCGATAAAATAGGAGACAATCTCCAGCCTTGGCCTTCAGAATTAGATATTGCACCATCATCGGCGTCGGTTTGCTATAATCTGCCATGTCAGTTGCGTTAGCGAAGGCTACACTGCGGGGCAATGCTTGCCCTAACCTCGCCAGCAGGTTAGGGGCAATGCACGTCGACAATAAAGGATTAGGGTCCAAAAGATGAGCGAAAGCGATGTACAGTTTACCGCGCAGGAGGCCCTAGAATTCCATTCACAGGGGCGTCCCGGTAAAATTGAAATTGTCGCAACAAAGCCGATGGCAACGCAGCGCGACCTTAGCCTCGCGTACTCGCCTGGCGTCGCCGTTCCAGTTCAAGCGATCGCTAACGATCCGGCCACCGCTTACGACTATACAGCCAAAGGCAACCTAGTTGCCGTCATATCTAACGGCACGGCAATTTTGGGAATGGGGAATTTGGGAGCGCTCGCTTCCAAACCGGTCATGGAAGGCAAAGCTGTGCTCTTTAAGCGCTTTGCCGATGTAGATTCTATCGACATTGAAGTAAAAACCGAAGATGTTGGCCGCTTCATTGACGCGGTCGAATTGCTGGAGCCGACATTTGGCGGAATCAATTTAGAGGACATTGCTGCACCGTCTTGTTTTATCATAGAACAAACCTTGCGCGAGCGTATGAATATACCCGTGTTTCATGATGACCAACATGGGACCGCAATCATTGCAGCAGCCGGACTTATCAACGCATGTGAACTGACGGGGCGTTCGCTCAAAGATATAAAGGTGGTTTGCAACGGTGCAGGTGCCGCGGCCATTGCCTGCACAGAACTAATTAAAGCCATGGGCGTTCCCCACGATAACGTCATCATGTGTGACCGGTCTGGCGTTATTTATCAAGGCCGAACGGAGGGCATGGACCAATGGAAATCAGCGCACGCTGCACGTACAGCAACACGTTCATTAGCTGAAGCAATTGTTGGTGCAGATGTGTTTTTAGGACTGTCAGCGGCAAATGCTCTCAGTGCGGATATGGTGAGGTCCATGTCTGACCAGCCAATCATTTTTGCGATGGCTAATCCTGATCCAGAAATCTCCCCGCCGGTGGCACGAGCAGCGCGACCGGATGCGATCATAGCAACCGGCCGTTCGGACTTTCCCAATCAAGTTAACAACGTTCTTTGCTTTCCATTCCTCTTCCGCGGTGCGCTTGACGTCCGTGCGACAACTATTAACGAACCAATGAAAATTGCAGCGGCTAATGCACTTGCACAACTCGCTCGCGAAACGGTACCTGAAGAAGTCGCTGCAGCATATGGTGGAATGTCCCATAAGTTTGGCCGCGACTATATCATCCCTTCACCCTTTGATCCCCGCTTGATGGAAATTGTGGCCTCAGCCGTTGCCAAAGCTGCGATGGAATCTGGCGTCGCGCAAAAGCCGATTACGGACATGTCCGCCTATCGAGCCCAACTGCGTGCTCGTTTGAATCCTACTAATTCTGTGCTGACCCAAGTATATGAAGCAGCTCGTGCTAAACCACGCCGCGTGATTTTTGCTGAAGCGGAAGAGGATGTCGTTTTACGAGCGGCAATTCAGTTTAAACAAGATGGCTACGGTGTGCCGGTACTTGTTGGGCGTGACGCACGTGTAAGGGACATGTTGCGCGACTTAGGCACTGACGCTGAAGACTATGAGATCCACAACAGTGCGCAAAGTCCTCTTGTGGAAAGAATGGTCGACCGTCTCTACAGTCGACTGCAACGACGGGGCTATTTACGGCGCGATATCCAGCGGATGGTCAACCGCGACCGCAATATTTTTGGTGCACTACTGCTGCAACTGGATCAAGCCGATGCCATGATTACCGGTGTCACCCGTACCTTTGGCCAGACATTACGCGAACTTCGCCGCGTCCTTGACGCCAAGAAGGGGGAAATATCTTTTGGTATTCACGTAATGGTCGGAAAAACACACACAGTTTTCATCGCTGACACCACGGTAAACGAACGACCTTCTGCAGAAGAATTGGCGCATATTGCTGAAAAGACCGCTGGCGTTGCACGTCGAATGGGCCATATACCGCGTGTTGCCTTCTTGTCGTTTTCAACCTTTGGAAATCCGCACGGCACGTGGTTGAACAATATCCGCGACGCCGTAGCTCTTCTTGACGCACGGCGTCCCGATTTTGAATACGAAGGGGATATGCCACCCGACGTAGCTCTCAACCCAGCCTTGATGAAAAATTATCCCTTCTGCCGCCTGTCGGGTCCGGCAAATGTATTGGTCATGCCCGGACTTCAATCCGCCAACTTGTCGGCAAAGCTGCTGAGAGAATTGGGAGGCGATCAGGTAATCGGGCCGATGTTGATTGGGATGGAAAAGCAAGTTCAAGTCGCCACAATGGCATCAAGTACAAGCGACCTTGTTACCTTGGCGGTGTTAGCAGCGGCTGCAGTTACCGAATGAGCCTTCGCCTGTCAGGCACATTCTGGGCTCAATTGGGACTATTCGGCGTGCTACCTTGACCAGTACCCGCGCCTACAGATCCAATGTTGCCAAAGATATCTTCGAAGAAGCTCTTGTTACGACCTAAGGTCGGGGTCTTGTCACCTTCGGGGCTGATTTTAGAGATCAATTCTTTCCCAGTCTGCGTCACTGATGTTACATTTCCTGCTGAGTCAAACCGAACTTTGAGTACATATTGTTCGGTCGCAGTCGGCTGAGCAAATGCTAGCTGACGAGTGTCGCGGGCGTAATAATACCAGTCATTCTTATCGAACTGGCCGACAAATGTTGGGCGGCCTAAGGCTGCCTGGACCGAATCCTTATTATCCACTCCCGGCTGGACTGAGGTCAGCAGAGTCTGGTCACCGATATAGCCCTGATGCGCGCGCAGGCGAGTACAGCCTGACGACATAATCAGCGCAGTAACAAGCGTGCCGAAAACCATAATCTGCGACTTCCGCATAAACATCTCCGCTTTTCCACGAAACTAGCGCATTGCCATTGCATCCTTGGCTGGCAATATCAATATGCAAAGCCGGATGAATGCTTGATGAGCGTTATGGAAGTGGTTGTTGATGGCTTTTTGGAAACAATTTTGGAAACCCGGATCAGCCGATCCCAAGACTCGGATGGTTCCGCTCTATAATCAAATTGTCACAAAAGCGCGCGAGCCGCATTGGTATGAAATGGGCCACGTTCCCGATAGTATCGATGGCAGATTCGATATGATTTCGATACTATTCTCGATAGTTTTATTGAAATTGGAGACAGAACCGGCGCAAGCGCAGAACATGGCTCACCTAACCGAAGTCCTTGTAGACGACATGGACGGGCAATTGCGTGAAGTCGGTATTGGAGACATGATCGTCGGCAAGCATATAGGTAAGATTATGGGTGCCGTTGGAGGTAAGATTGTAGCCTTCCGCGAGGCGGGCGTTGATCACAATCGATTGGACGAGGTCATTGCTCGAAATTTGTATCGAGGCGAAGCCGTCAATATCGACGCGGCTACGCACGTACGGGAGAATCTCTTAGACGTAATGCAAAAGCTGTCAAATATTGCTCCTTCTGACCTTGCCAGAGGAAGCGCTGCATGGTGACGCAGAGCGAATTCAGTTATAAGCTAAAAATTTTAGAACTGGGAGGAAAAATCCGCAACATTCTTTTGTCTGCTGATGAACCCCAACTTGCAGCTTTAGCAAAGCGGTTCGACCTCGCTGCATTAGAACGGTTGGATGCCGAAATAATGCTTTCAATTGAAGGCTCTGAAATATCGGCAAACGGCCGGTTTGAAGCAATTTTAGTGCAGAACTGTATCGCCTCAAATGAACCTGTACCAGCAGTTATAAGTGAGCCGGTTTCCATTCGCTTCATTCCCGAACCTCAAATAGATCAGGAAGAGTATGAAATTCTGGCAGAAGATTGTGATGTAATGTTTCATGACGGCCAAGTGATTGACCTCGGGGAAGCTATTGCACAATCACTCGGTCTTGCGCTTGATCCCTACCCGCGCAGCCCGAATGCCGATAAAATACTGAAGGCGGCCGGCGTTAAAGGAGAAGACGAAGACGAAAGCGGTCCTTTTAGTGTGCTCGCTTCGTTGAAGAAAAAAATGGCAGAAGAATGATTCGCAATGTTTGACTCGCAACTGCGATTGCTAGTCGATAGGCCACTACATTTCGTGGCCCTTCGCGTAGCACGCGCCGGTCCATCCGCCGATTGCCTGACAGTAGTTGGTGCACTGGTGGCGTTGGGCGCCTCTGCCGCAGTTTCAGGGGGGCATATGCCGTTGGCTCTCGCCCTAGTTTTTGCAAGCCGTATCTTTGATGGCTTGGACGGCGCTGTTGCTCGAATCAATGGTCCAACTGCTTGGGGCGGGTATCTGGACAGCCTTGCAGATTATGTATTTTATGTTTCGATCCCGGTTGCATTTGGTTTGAGTCATCCAGAGAATCTTGTTCCGGCGTTGCTACTTGTTGCAAGCTTTACCATTACTGCGGTGAGCTTCTTGGCATTCGCTGCTATAGCAGCACTTCAAACTCCAGATCGGAATGGAGAGCAGCCGAAAGCTTTTGTTTATTCGACCGGCCTTATGGAGGGCGGCGAAACTATATTGTTTTTTGCGCTCTTTTGCTTGTTTCCGACCGCTTTTCCAGTGCTCGCTCTTACATTTTCTGGGTTATGCTTGCTCACGGTAGTACAGCGCCTGTGGCTTGCATCTAAACAATTCTCTTAAGGCGACAGCTAATCTAAACATTATCCACGCCGCCACCTGAACCAGCGTTCTGCCCATTTGAGCAAACCCTCTGGTTTATGGGAGAGGCCATATTGGCCAGCAGCATATTTTGTTGCCTCTGACCAAGTTGGATAAGGATGGATAGTCGCCAGAATCTTGCGCAGGCCCATTTTGTGTTTCATCGCAAAGGTAATTTCGGCCAGAATTTCACCCGCATTTTCGCCAATTACTGTGGCTCCCAAAATCCGATCACTACCCGCTGCGGTCAAGATCTTTACGAAACCTGTGCGCTCCCCTTCGGCAATAGCACGATCTAACTCATCAAGATCATAGCGGGTCACCTCAAACGCCCCGCCCATATGGACAGCATCAGCTTCCGTAAGCCCCACCGCCGCAAGTTCTGGCTCTGTATAAGTAACACGAGGGAGCACACGGTAATCGGCCTTGAATTTCCTAAACGGACGAGCGAGCGCATTGACGCTTGCGTACCAAGCTTCGTGAGAGCCGCCATGGGTCAATTGTTGCTTTCCAGCGACATCGCCTGCGCAAAGAATATGCGTCATATTGGTCCGAAGAAAGCCGTCAACGGCAAGTTTTCCGTTAACGACCAATCCTAATTCTTCGAGGCCGAAACCGGTCACACGAGGTTTACGGCCCATAGCGATGATCACGTCATCGTAAATGATCTGTCTTAACCCGGCTGACGCTTCCACAATTAAACGTTTATCTGGTTCAAATCGAACCGCTTTATGTCCGGTCAAAATCTCTACGCCGTCAGCGCGGAGGCTTTCCATAACAAGTGCTGCGGCCTCTGCCTCTTCCTTTAACAAAAGCCGGTCGGCTAATTCTACCAAGGTGACTTGCGCGCCAAGTCGCTGGAAAGATTGGGCCAATTCGCATCCGATGGGACCTCCGCCCAAAATGACGAGTTTTTTTGGCGGCACTCGGCGCTTCGCAAACTCATTCCATAAGGTTTCGCTCGTAAGATAGCCGCTTTTGTCGATGCCAGGCAGAGGTGGGACTAACGGTTCTGCTCCTGTAGCAATGATAAAGGATTGTGCAGTCAGCCGCCTGTTACCGTCAATTTCTACTGTCCAAGGGTCAATGAAGCGCGCATAGCCTTTAATGCAGTCGACGCCGAGGCTGGTGAAGCGTTCCACGCTGTCATGCGGTTCGATCGCCGTGATGACGTCACGAATTCGCTGCATGACTGTTTGGAAATTGATGACTGGAGTAGGGGTTTCAATTCCAAAACGGGCGGCCGTAGAAACCAGATGAGCGACACGCGCGCTTTTTATGAGTGCTTTTGATGGTACGCATCCGGTATTGAGGCAATCGCCGCCCATCTGATGCGCCTCAATCAATGTGACTTTTGCTTGTACCATTGCGGCGATGTAAGCGGAAACCAGGCCGGCGGAACCGGCGCCAATGACGATCAGGTTGCGGTCAAAACGCTTGGGCTTGGTTGCTCTATTTACCACGACGGCCGTTCACATAAGCTATTAAGCCTTTGGCCACCCACGGGAAAAATGCGAGCAGAACAAAAGATCCAATCAATGTCGGCGACAACAGGCCTGCTGTGGACTCTATTTGGCTGATTTGTGTGCCAGCATTCACATATACAATTGTTCCGGCGAGCATACCTAATTGGCTGACCCAGAAAAATGTCCAGGTTCGAATTCCCGTGAGACCCATCAACAAATTGATAACGAAGAATGGAAAAACGGGAATCAAGCGGAGGGTAAACAGATAAAATGCGCCGTCCTTGGTTAATCCATCGTCTATGGCTTTTAACCGTTCCCCGAACTTCGATTGCACCCAGTCTCTGAACACATAGCGAGATCCCAAAAAAGCCAGAGTCGCGCCGATCGTCGAAGCGAACGATACAAGAATTGTTCCGATTATAAGGCCGAAGAGCGCTCCTGCTATAAGCGTCATTATCGCTGCACCCGGAATGGAAAGTCCAGTAATGGCAACATAAATCAGAAAAAATCCGATTAAATACAGTTCAGGATGAGTGTCCTTCGCCTTGAGTATTTCAGCCTGCTGAGCCTTGAAATGCTCAAGGCTGAGATATTCGCCGAGATCCAGAGCAAAATATGCAACGACAAGGGAGGCAACGAAAAGAACGAGTAGAATTTTTTTCATATCGCTCCCCCCAAATTCAGATCGCTAAGCGCACCTGCCCCTTAAAATGGTACGTCGTCGTCAAGATCATTGTCAAAATCTCCGCCGCCAAAGCCCGACGACCCGCCGCTCCAATTGCCACCACTTTGACCGCCACTTCCTTGTCCGCCGCCTGACGTTCCACCGGACCAGCCATCATTGCCTCCGGATCCGCCACGTGCGCCATCCAGCATAACCAGTTTGCCGTCAAAACCGCCAACCGAAACTTCCGTTGTGTACCGGTCGTTACCTGCTTGGTCCTGCCATTTACGTGTGCGCAACTGGCCTTCAATGTAAACTTTGCTACCTTTCTTGAGATAGCGTTCTGCAACACCAACTAAACCGTCACTTTGCAATACAACGCTGTGCCATTCGGTACGCTCTTTTTTTTCACCCGTTGCACGGTCTTTCCAGTCTTCCGACGTGGCGATGCGCAAATTGCAGATGCGACCACCATTTTGGAACGACTTCACTTCCGGATCTGCTCCAAGATTCCCTACAATTATAACTTTGTTGACGCTGCCCGCCATGTTCCTGCCCTCTAATTTTAAACTGAATGTTATGTGCGGCTATAAGCCGAAGGAGACCGCTGTCCAATAGGTTATACCTGCGGCGATGTAAGCTAGAGCAAAAAGATAAATCACCATGAAGGCGGGCCATCGCCATCCATTAGTCTCACGACGAGTTACGGCGATTGTCGAAATGCATTGTGGCGCAAAAACAAACCAAGCTAAAAAAGCCAAAGCGGTGGCGAGTGACCATTTGGCAGACAGTTGAGAACCAAGACTCATTGCCGCCTTTTCTTCGTCTTCGGCGTCGACAGCATAGGCTGTGCCAAGAGCAGACACAGCTACTTCTCGCGCAGCCATAGCTGGAATCAATGCCAATGCGATATCATGATTAAAGCCGATCGGGCGCACTATCGGCTCGAGGCCATCGGCAATACGGCCTGCAATTGAGTATTCCACTTGGCTTTGTGCGTCACCCATCGGCACTTTCGGAAAATTCAACAGCGCCCACAAAATGACCGTTGCAGCAAAAATGATTGTGCCAGCCCTACGTAAAAAAACCCAAGCGCGTTGCCAAAGGCTCAATGCAATGTCGCTGAAACGTGGTAACTGATAGCGCGGCATTTCGATCAGGAAACTGCCGCTACGGCTTTTTGTGACGAAGCGCTGTATGACAGCGGCAGCCAACATAGCGCCTACTATCCCAAACAAATATAGCCCAAACAACACGAGGCCTTGCAGACCAATGCCCGGCCCAATGTTCTGCGCAGGAATGAACGCACCAATGATTAGGGTATATACAGGCAAACGGGCGGAACAGGTCATTAGCGGCGCAATCAAAATAGTCGCTAAACGCTCCTTCTGGTCCATGATACTGCGCGTGGCCATGATGCCAGGAATTGCGCAGGCAAAAGAAGAGAGTAATGGAATAAAGCTATGGCCTGACAATCCAACAGCTGCCATCATTCGATCCATGACAAAGGCGGCACGCGTCATGTATCCGGTTGCTTCTAGCAATAGAATGAAGAGAAACAGTATTAATATCTGAGGCAAAAAGACCACAACGGAACCAACGCCTGCTATTACGCCGTCTGTCAGGAAAGACCGCAATATGCCAGCAGGTAACTGCCGATTGATAACGTCTGACAACGCGGCGAATCCACTTTCGATCCAGCCAATCGGCGCTTCGGACCACCCATAAACGGCCTGAAACATGACAAACAATAGCATCAGCAAAATCGCGACACCGCCGACGGGATGGAGGAGGACGGCGTCCAGCCTTCTTGTCCATTGCCGACCTTGGGTTTCGCTGAGAATAGCCCGCTTTGCAATTCGGTGTGCACGCTCTGTAATTTGTTTTTGATTTTCTAGCGCATGGTCTTGTTCTGGCCTTGGTTTGGACAACGCTTCACTGAGCACGCTAAGCAACCGCTCTAGCCCGCGTTTGCGAACGGCGACCGTGGAAACAACGGGCACGCCAAGTTCGGCCGACAGAATTGCCGGGTCAATTTCTAGACCGTCGCGCTCAGCAAGGTCTACCATGTTCAGTGCTACAACAACTGGCAGACCTTGCCCGATCAATTCGATGGCAAAGCGTAAATGATTGTCCAAATTGCCGGCGTCTACAACTATCACAAGCGCATCGGGACGACGTTGTCCTTGGAGTTTACCAAGTACGACGTCGCGCGTGACTGCCTCGTCCAAGCTATCGGGCTGCAAACTGTAGGCACCTGGCAAATCCAGCAGCTCAACCGGACGCCCGTCAGGTAATGCTGCACGACCTGATTTACGCTCAACGGTTACCCCTGGGTAGTTTGCTATTTTTTGCCGCGCGCCGGTCAGCGCATTAAATAGCGAGCTTTTGCCACTATTGGGATTGCCCACCAGCGCAACTAATGGTGGCGTCCCACTCATTCAGAAAGCTCGCAAAAAATGGCCGAGGCAACTTTTCGGCGCATTGCAATCCGCATACGTCCCACACGCACAGCAATCGGGTCACGCCAAAGCAACATACCCTTATGCAGAACCTCAACCTCGACGCCTTCTTCCAAACCTAGGGAACGCAAACGATGTCCCTCATTTTCGGGAATTGCAGCCCAGTTTATGCTTCGCACTTGAGCATGACTGTTTAGAAGGAGGTGGTCTAATTGCACCGATGTCATTTGCAACCGATTCGCAATAACATCAAGTGCTATTCGGTTCTAAGCCGGATAGCGAAGACGTCCTACAAATCGTGATACGCTCGGAATAAAGTCTTTCCGCGAGCGGACCTGCGCTTTCAACTTTTCAAACTGCATCACATTTTCAATCCGCCGATCAAGAAATGCACGCGTCTCGGAAAATTCAACACTTTCATCATTGATGAAAACGCTCAATGTGCTGCCATAAACGGCCGAAAGCATGGCACGTTTGGTATAGTGGTTGAAATCGCTGGATGTATCACCTGCCATTCGCCACATTCGGTCCGCGGTCCGCCATCCGATTTTGGAGGAACGGACGAGATTTTGCGGCATCGCCATAATCGCCATCGCACGGCGTAAAGATTCGCGATTGGGGTTCATCACCTCTAGTCGAGTAGCCAACAGGGTCGTAACGCGATCTCGAATTTTTAACGAATTCAACTTTTCTTCTGGCAGTCGATCTGCCAACTCCCGATCGACCGCGTCAATCCAAGAGTCGATCATTGCCATTGGATCCCCTTTGAATGACAAGGAGGCGATATCGGATTCAATGCCCAATTCTGAGGTCGCCAATTCTACCGCGACATCATTCCATCCGTCAAAGGCCGCATTGCGGGCAATAAGTGGTGCAAGCGCAAGACGAATTTCGTCTAGGGTCGGGTCCTTAGGAAGATCATGATTAATCATGAACCAGATGTAGGCGCAAGATGGCACCATTAAAAGAGCTATCGTTTTCTCACCAACACCAAAGCAATCATGACCAGTAGGCTACCCGTGAAATCAAGGGCTGTTAATGTCTCCCCAAAGGCCAGCCAACCAGCGGCAGCCGAGAGTGCTGGTTGAAGCAATAATGCCAGGCCGATGACCAGTGGGCTGAAATGTGGAAGGGCATAGGTTAGGCAACCCTGACCCAAAAATTGCGAAGTGAACGCAAGCAACAGCACAGGCCACCAAACGGTCGGCAATATTTGTTCGCCTGCATATAGCGACGCCGGCAGCAGGACAGCGGCTGCCACGGCACTTGCAAGAGCCAGAGAACCCCAGCTTTCCGTACTCTCCCTCACGCGTATCATCATGAGAAGATACACCGTATATGTTAGCCCGGCACCTAGGCAGAGCATATCTCCCGCGAAGTGCTCCGGCGACAATTCCAAACTTTGTCCCGTCAGTAGAATTGCACCGATGAAAGCCAATACAACCGACACAATTTGCCACTTTCCCGGCATTTTGCGGGCTGCCACCACTCCGTAAATGACCAGCAGCAGACTGGCACAATTGGCGAATAGCGTCGCGTTGCCGAGCTTTGTTTTGAATATACCGATGTGCCAAGCGATGATGTCGATTCCAAAGAAGACACCCGCAATGAAAATGAAAATAAAGGTGCGCGGTTTCACAGAAGTAAGGCGGAATCCAAACTTACGGCCAACTAAAAATAGGAAAGGTGTGGCCAATGCCAGCCTCCAGAATCCCGTTGCAATGGGGCCGCTGTCTGCAAAACGTACAAACAGGGGACCAAAAGCAATGGAAATGTTCCCCGCAATCAAGGCGAGAAAAGCCAATGCCTTTGGGCTTTGATGATGGAAAATATTTGTTGGCATAAACCCCCGTTGCAATTTGCAACGCTTATCCGCATCTTGGTCGCAACCAAAGCTTAAAAGAACAGGAAGACTTATGACCGCAACTTTGTTCGATCCGATCCAACTTGGCGCAATCGGTGCACCCAATCGCATATTTATGTCGCCCCTAACCCGCGGACGCAGCACCGCTGGTCATGTTCCAATATCCGATTTGAAAGCCGACTATTACAGTCAGCGTGCGAGCGCGGGCCTTATCATCGCGGAGGCAACCGGAATTTCACAGGAAGGTTTAGGTTGGCCTTCTGCACCAGGTATCTGGAACGATAATCAGGTGGCAGCATGGAAACCAGTGACTGACGCCGTGCACGGAGCCGGCGGGCGAATTATTTTGCAATTGTGGCATATGGGTCGGCTAGTGCATCCGGATTTTCTTGGTGGTTCGCAACCAGTGTCGGCATCAGCAACCACTGCCCCGGGGGACGCGCACACCGCTGAGGGTAAAAAGCCCTATGTGCAAGCGCGGGCGCTGGAAACATCGGAAATTCCGCGTATCGTTGAAGATTATGTTACGGCCGCAAAAAACGCCATTGCGGCTGGATTTGACGGGGTGCAAATTCACGCTGCCAACGGGTATTTAATCGACCAGTTTCTTCGCGACAATTCTAATTTCCGCACTGACCAATATGGCGGCTCCATCGAAAACCGTATCCGCTTACTTTGCGAAGTGACGGAGGCAGTAGTCAGTGCCGTCGGAGCCGATCGTACAGCCGTAAGACTGTCACCCAATGGCGAAACGCAGGGAGTTGATGATAGCAACCCAGTTTCGCTGTTTACGACGGCAGCGGCTGCCCTCCAAAAAATCGGAATCGCCTTCCTTGAGCTGAGAGAAGTAAAGCCTTACGGCAATTTTGGCAGGACAGATGTGCCCCGTGTCTCCCCTCAAATTCGGCAAGTGTTCAAAGGTCCACTTGTTCTGAATCAAGAATATACAAAGGAACTGGCGGATGCGGATTTGGCTTCAGGCCTTGCTGACGCGATAAGCTTTGGTCGCCCATATATCAGTAACCCTGATCTTGTGGATCGTCTTCGAACAGGAGCTGATCTGGCGAAAGACAATTATCGGACATGGTATTCGCCAGGCGCAGAGGGATATACGGACTATCCGTTTCTTGAACGCAGCCACGCTTAACGTTCATGCTTGCGGCGGGGCTGAATTTTTATGTGATTGCTATACCCGCCGGCTTGCTCATCCTGTTTTCAATTGCCGAGTGTTTATGGCCCCGCAGCAAACGCGTTCTGGGGCGCCTCCCACGCTGGCGGACACATGCGCTGTTTTTTCTAACTAACGCCGCTTTAGGTAGATTGCTTGCGTTGTTCGTTGTCGTGGGAAGTGCTGCGACTTGGTCTGCGGCCAATGAATTCGGCCTGCTCTACCAAAGCGAATGGCCTTGGTGGATAGAGGCTTGCGTCGGCTTTCTGTTACTCGATTTAGCCGTTTGGGTGCAACATTGGGCTATGCACAGGTCGCACATATTATGGCGGGTACATAAAGTGCACCATAGTGATCGCGATCTGGACGCAACTACAGCGCTGCGGTTCCATCCTTTCGAGCTCTTTATATCCACTTTTTTCAAGTCGGCCTGCGTCGCTTTACTGGGCATCCCCGTACTTGTTGCACTTGCTTTTGAGGTTTGGCTTAATTGCAATGCCCTATTCAACCATAGCAATATTCGTCTTCCAAGTGCCCTTGATCGAGCGCTGAGAATAGTTTTGGTTACGCCCGACATGCACCTCGTTCACCACAGCACGAATGTCAAAGATCAGTGTCAAAACTACGGTTTTGCTCTGACTTGGTGGGACCGAATATTTGGGACCTATGCCGATCAACCCACTATGGACCGAGATCAACAAACTGTCGGTCTTGAAAACATAACAGATGACCGTCCGGCACAGTTTATGTGGAGTATGAAGCAGCCATTGACGTAGCGTCAATGCGGCCTTTACATGCACCACTTGACGAGCCCCGAATTCCAGAGCAGTTTTCTTCGCGGGAGTGGGGAAAATGCCGAAAAAACGTTTCATCTTTTTAGGGGCGGTTGCCGTCCTAGCCATCGGTTTCGGAGCAACTTACGGATGGCGTCAATGGCAGGAAAAATCTGTCCTCGATGATTCCAGGATCGCACAGGTTGCGTCAGATAAAGAAAACACATCTGGCCCAGCGATGAAGCTGCTCTGGGGTGACACCCATTTGCATACATCAAACTCGATTGATGCATTCGGGTTTGGTGTCAAACTGGGACCCGAGGAAGCATTGCGTTTCGCTCGCGGGGAGGAAGTTACCTCGACCTGGGGTTTAAAAGCAAAGCTGGAACGCCCACTGGATTTTCTCGTGATTGCAGATCACTCAGGTGGGCTCGGTGCGACTAAGGCATTATACGACGCACCTGGTTTCCTCATCCGCGATCCAGTATTGCGCCGCTGGCATGATGAGATGCACAAAGGACCCGAAGGCATGCAGAGGGTCACAGCAGAGCTTATTGATCGGGTGGGTCGCAACGACCTTCCAAAGTCACTTACCGATCCTGAAAGACAGCGCGAGACATCAACTAATATCTGGACCCAGCATAGCACCCTGATCGAACGTTACAACGAACCGGGTAAGTTTACCGCATTTATGGGTTTCGAGTACACTTTGATGCCAGGTGGCAACAATCTGCATCGTGTTGTTATGTTCCGTGACGGCAAAAGCCGTACCGATCAAGTGCTCCCATATGACCCCGGCCAAGGCGATACTCCTGTGAGCCAGCTCTGGGACTATATGGATAATTATGAAAAACGTACGGGCGGTAAAGTCTTGGCCATTCCGCATAATAGTAACTTGTCGAACGGCCTAATGTTCGAGCTGGTTGGCCCTGGCGGAGGACCAATGACCGCGGAGTATGCGCGTCGCCGCGCAGCTCGGGAGCCAGTGGTGGAAATGACGCAAATCAAAGGTGACAGCGAAGCGCATCCGTTCCTGTCTCCGAATGACGAATTTGCAGGTTTTGGAACTGCAGGCTGGGATTTGGGCAATTTAACCATGCAGGCCGCAAAAAAGCCTCAGGATTTTGCGGGAGAGTATATTCGCGAGGCATTGAAACGCGGACTTGCAATTGAAGCGAAAACGGGAGTGAACCCCTATAAATTTGGCGTTATTGGTTCAACAGATAGTCATACTGCACTCGCAACCGCTGATGAGAATAATTTTTTCGGTAAGCACTCAGGCGGTGAGCCCAATGGGAAACGGGCATCAGAACCACAAAATCTTGGAACTCGAATGGGGCGCTTTGGTTGGCACTATCTCGCCGGAGGTTATGCTGCCGTGTGGGCAACGGCCAATACCCGCGCAGCCATTTTTGACGCAATGATGCGTAAGGAAATTTATGCCACCACCGGACCACGGATGACCGTGCGATTCTTTGGCGGATGGGATTTTAAGCCCAGTGATTTTAAGGGCAATTGGGTAATGTCAGGTTATAAGCGTGGCGTGCCCATGGGAAGCGACCTTAAGCCTGGTAAAGGAGTACCCACCTTTATCATTTCTGCTCTCAAGGATCCGATCGGCGCCAATCTTGATCGTGTTCAGGTTGTTAAAGGATGGGTCGATGCATCCGGACAGATGCACGAAAAGGTATTCGACGTGGCTTGGGGTGATGCAGACAAGCGAAAGCGGGACGCTACTGGAAAGATTCCGGCCGTAGGGGACACAGTAGACGTCACTAAAGCAAGTTATACCAATATCATTGGTGATCCTGAGTTACAGACGGTGTGGAGCGACCTCGAATTCAACCCGAACCAAAAGGCTTTCTATTATCTGCGTATTCTAGAAATTCCGACACCGCGGTGGGTTCTTTTCGACGCTATCCGGTATGGCGCAAAGTTATTGCCGGGTACCCAGTTAAAATCGCAAGAAAGGGCGTATTCGTCACCGATCTGGTATAATCCGACCAAAGCAAGTTGAAAAAAGGAGGGCTTGGAAAGCCCTCACGTTCATTCGGCTTCAATCTCGGCCAATACTGGGTCAGGATCAGCAATGCCCATCAAACGACGCATGGCTAAGCGGGCTAGACGTTGTGTCTCTGTCTTTCGTCGCGCCGCCGCCATGGGAACTAACGCCGCGGGGCGAGCGATTTCGGCGTCATAAGCGTCTGCAATAATAAGTCCTGTTCGTTCAGGCAGGAATGAATCTTGGTACAAGGGACCTATATCAAATCTCTCCGGCACTGCCCAAAAGAAGCGATCGCAAAAATCTAGATATTCTTGCCATTTTTGGTCACCCAATAAATCCGCACGCGCGCATTTTATCTCGACCAATATGATTTCACCTTTCGTGTTTATACCCATTAGATCTGCACGCCGATTATTCCGTAGCGAAACCTCAGGCTGAACCATGATCTGATTGCGTAAAAACAGGCGCGAAACACCACGCGCAACAGCAGCGGCATTCACTGCAAGCATAGGCAAAGGATCGAAGTTAGCAGCATCAGTCATGTCAGGACTGATAGAACATATAAGGAACAAAATAAAGGCTCCAATTCGGAGCCTCTATTTTTAGTTCGCTTTGGGCGGATCAACGATAGAATATATGGTTGTCGATCGATCCGATCCGGGTCAACCTCCAACCCGGCGAAACATGACGTGCGTGGAAAAATAGTGCGCCTTCAACTGGGCTTTTCCAACTGTCATTAAGTGCGATCCGACTGATCGCCACAGCATTACGCCAATGCGCACTGCCCGTTGAAATAGGCGGCATGCCACCGCCACGTACAAATGAGAACTGACTTTTTTGATACACTACACCGCAAAGCGTAGAGGGGAAGCGTCCTGACTGGGACCGAGCGATAACAACTCGTGCAACTGCTAACTGTCCAGCAAGGGATTCCCCTTTAGATTCAAAATAAACTGCACTTGCTAAACAACGCTCTTCGGCATTGAGCGGTTCTCGCACGTCTTGCATGCTTACGAGTTCTGCTAGCGAGGAAACGGGATTGGTTATCTCGGAATCGCTTTCTGCGCCTTCCGGTTTCGACTGCTCGCGATCGGTTGGTATAAACACGATATCGCCATCTTGAGTAAGACTCGTCGTCACTTCACCTGATTTCAGGCGGTCGACATTTTCCTGATCTGAAGCGATTTGGGCCGCATCAACTACGATGGCGGATGCGCTAAGCGCTGCGCTTTGGTCATTTCCAAAAGCAAAACCAGCATCGGCGGTCAGAACGGCGGATGCTAGTGTACACGAAATGGCCACCACGGAGGCAGCCCGAACCATTTTCAACATTAATCGTACATTAGTGCGGTGGCAGCAGCGGATGAGCCTCTAATCTTTTGTTCTGGCTCTTCGTTTGTTGCATCCGACTCGCGTGTTTGTCTGGTCACCCCAATTGTGTCCCGCGCGACAACCTTCGCTACTCGTTGCGCGCCCCTCTATTGAGCATCACCGCGCAGTCAAGACTCAGCGACTAAAAGTCCGTTCAACCGTTCTTTCGACGCGACATCCAGTTCAAGAACCCACAAATCAGGATCGCTTTTCGTACGCGATTTCCAATATTTTGTGATCTCTGTATCGTTACCCTCAACCCCTAGTATTATCGGGTGCCAGGAAAAGGAACCATCAAGTTCAGGAAAACGCTCATAGATAACAGGATCAGAACCCTTAATCTGCCCGACAAGTAAAATGGCACCCGACAGTTGGTCGCCTTTGCGCAGAACGGTGGCAAATCCGCCTTGGGCTTCGGTAAGTTTCTGAAGCGCCGAAACGCGAAACTCACTGGTGAACCGCACAAAACTCAAGCAGCGTTGCGCTCTTCAGACAAGGTTAGCAGTGCGAACATTGCTCCTGCATCAGCAGCACCACGTAGTTGCGTACGAAATTTTTCGTCCCGGAAGAGGCGCGATACCTCGGCAAGTGCTCGCAAATGTGATGCACCATCTTGGGCAGGGGAAATCAGCGCGCAAACCAAATCTACCGGTTCGTCGTCGACAGCATCATAGTCTACAGGTTTCGCCAGACGGGCAAAGACAGCTACCGGCACTTCAATGCCTGAAACCTTACAATGAGGGATCGCCGTACCACCACCAAATCCGGTTGGACCCAATCGCTCCCGCTCAATCAGGCCGTCAAGAACGGCGCTTGAGTCGAGCAAATAGTTTTCGGCGGCAAGGGTCGAAAGGCGTGCGAGAAGATCAGATTTGCTCGCGCAAACCAAATTCGCAACGACAGCTCCCTCAACGAGCCTTGTAGAAATTCGAATCATATCTTGTTCAATTGCACCCGGTCGGGAACCGGGAAGCAAACCCCAAATATCTGAATATGTTTAAATATGTGTCGTGATGTTGGCCGAATTCTAAGGTGCCGATTTCGGTTCAACCCACCCGATCGTGCCGTCTTCGCGGCGGTAAACCATATTATGGCGGCCAGTGCCAGTGTTTTTAAACAGTAAAGCAGGCGTGTTGCGCAAATCCATGAGCATGACGGCATCTGACACAGTGGATTCTGGAATATCAACACTCATCTCTGCCACGATCACTGGCGCGTCAGGTGGCGGAACGTCTTCAGAGAAGTCTCCACCGTCAAAGACGGTATATGCGGCTTCTTCTTCGCGGAGGGCATGCGCGGATTGAGCATGTCGGTCCTGTAAACGTCTCATGTAGCGACGAAGTTGTTTTTCAATACGGTCGGCCGCTTGATCAAGCGCTACATGTGCATCCTGCGCTTCGCCTCGACCCTTCAGCACGAGACCTTGCATCACGTGCATTACAATATCACTTGTGAAACGTTCATGCGGTCCACGACCGAATGTGGCATGCGACGAAAGTGCCTTGGAAAAATATTTGTTGGCGATGGCGCCAAGCCGCTTTTCTACATGGCTTTGCAATGCTTCACCGGTCTCGACCTGATGTCCTGAAACCCTGATATCCATTGCTTATCTCCTTTTCTATAGTGCTGACTCGGAACCAAGCCAGAGCGCATCTTTGATTTTGGATATAAATTCACTGTGTAACGCCAATTCTTGGGGGGTGGCGCTATGTGGACGAGCTGCGCGAAATGGGCGATCTCTTACAAACTGGCGTACACTACCATCGTCCAATCCTACAACGGCAGCCTTGTCATCCACTAAACCAAGACCAATCTGGCGGCCGCCAGTAAGTTCAATATAGAGCTGTGCGAGTAATTCAGCGTCCAGCAGTGCGCCATGTTTTATGCGGTGGCTCCGGTCAATGCCGTATCGCGAGCATAATGCGTCCAGGGATAGCTTCGCCCCCGGATGCTTTGCGCGCGCCAGTCCAATTGTATCTATCATGCGGTCGAGCGAAATCGGGTCAAAACCACAAAGTTGAAGTTCGGCGTTGAGAAAGCCAAAGTCAAAGCTCGCATTGTGCGCAACAAGCGGGCTGTCGCCCAGGAACTCGAGCAATTCCTCAGCCTTTTCCGCAAAAAGCGGTTTATCTGACAAAAAACGATCCGATAAGCCATGCACCTGCTCGGCCGCTGCAGGCATTGGTCGTTGCGGATTGAAATAGGCGTGGTAGCTTTCACCGGTTATCACCCGGCCGACCATTTCGATGCATCCTATCTCTACCATCCGATCCCCAGTATGGGGATCAAAGCCGGTCGTTTCGGTATCGAAAATTATCTCTCGCATTCTATTCTCGAATGTGAGCCTGTTTTACAGGTTATGCAAGACCCGCTCGCAGCTTTTTGACAAGTTCATGAACATTGCGTCGTGTTTCATCGAGCGACTGACCCGTTTCGATTATAAAATCTGCGCGTGCACGCTTGTCTGCATCATTAGTTTGTAATGCGATAATCTGATCGAATTTTTCCGCTGTCATGCCGGGTCGTGCGAGAACTCTGTCCCGCTGAATATTATAAGGTGAGGAGACTACAACAATGGTGTCGACGCCGTTATGTCCGCCCTTTTCAAATAAAAGCGGTATATCAAATAACACCATATCCGCATCAGCATGTTCGCTCAAAAATGCTAAGCGCTGCTTTGCTACCGCAGGATGAACAATGGATTCCAATCTCGCTAGTTTGTCCCTATCCCCAAACACCGCCGCACCTAACGCTTTTCGGTCTACTCCGCGCGCGCCGGTTGTGCCGGGAAAAGCTGATTCAATTTCGGGTACCAATGCCCCGCCTTCTTTCTGCAATTCGTGCACAACAGCGTCCGCATCAAATACAGGTATGCCTTCATCGGCAAACATCGCTGCCACTGTCGATTTGCCCATACCGATTGACCCAGTGAGCCCGATAATGCGAGGTCTTTTCACTTTAGGAGCAACTCCCGCAGTTCATTTTCCACATCGTCGGGGGGTGCGACACCAAAAAAGAGTTCAAATGCAATTGCGGCTTGACCCACCAGCATCTCAAGTCCGTCGACTACCTCTAAGTCCCGTTTCCGGGCCTGTTTAAGCAAAGCCGTTTCGATAGGAGCGTAGACCAAATCATACACTACCGCATGTTCAGGCAAAGGGCTGAGATCGATTTCGAGCGGTTCATGCCCTTTCATGCCTAAAGGACTGGCGTTCACCAACAATGTCGACTCAGGCAGACGAGCGTTCATTGGCAATACCCGCCCTTTTAAACCGAAATGCGAAAGTAGTCCTGCCGCTTTAAGGCCATTACGTGCGAGTAGAACGACCTCGCCGATATCTGCCTGCCCCAGTGCGAACAATACCGCCCGAGATGCACCGCCAGCGCCGATTACTACCGCGGTCTCTCCTGCAAGTGGAAGGTCTGCAATAGGGCCATAAAAACCGCCTGCATCGGTGTTCGTCCCAATCAACTGACCATTCTCGCCTCGAAAAACAGTATTGATCGCGCCAATGGAGCTTCGAATATCGCCAACATCCATCACATGATCCAGCGCTGCGATTTTGTGTGGGATGGTCACGTTGCATCCACGCCATTCCGGATCGGATGCACGCTCACGGAAATAGCCCTCCAAAAACTCTGGCGCTATATCTTGCGCCTGATAGTCGCCTACAAGTCCCAGCTGGCTCAACCAAAATCGATGAATCAAAGGCGATTTGGAATGCGATATGGGATGCCCGATAACTTCAGCATAATTGGTCATGACGGCAAAAGACCCCTCAGTCTTAGATAGTCAAGCACCGGTAACAGCGGCAAGCCGATGATTGTGAAATGACTGCCGCTTACGCTTTTGAATAGCTGCGCGCCTTCAGCTTCTATACGATAACAGCCAACACAATGGCGGATATCTTCCCAGTAGTTAGCTACATAGTGGTCGATAAATGTCGGGCTTAAATGTCTCACCGTCATTTGTGCGCTGTCTATAACGCGCCAAATGGGTTGGCCCGCTTCGCAGATGACTGCCGCGCTAATCAAGCGGTGAGTCTTATTCGACAGTTGTGACAAATGCGCACGTGCGACGTCAGGATTGTCGGGTTTATCCAGTATTTTCCCGTCGGCAGTAACTGCGATCTGATCGCAGCCCAATACCAACGCCGCGGGGTATTTGCGCGAAACCTTCAGCGCTTTGGCTTCGGCAAGCGCATCCGCGATCTCACGAGGCTTAGCATCGTTGGCAATCAACAAGTCCTTGATGCTATGTTCGTCAACCGATGCAGGCACCACTTCAAGTGAAACGCCGGCTTTCCGAAGCATCGCTTCTCTTCCAGCACTTTGAGACGCCAAAATCAGCTTCACGACGATTCGGCTCGCTGGAGTTCACGTTCGTTAAACAGATTAATGATCGCTGCCGCTGTTTCTTCGATGGAACGTCGCGTTACATCTAGAACCGGCCAACCATTATCTGCAAACATCCGCCGTGCATGCGCAACCTCTAACTTCACTTTTTCTTCATCGACATAATCTGTATCGGGTGACTGGTTGAGCGACAAAAGACGATTACGACGCACCTGTACCAATCGTTCTGCACTGGTAACCAATCCAATCACCATCGGATGCTTCAGGGTAAAGAGAATAGGCGGTGGCGGAGATTCTGGCACAATTGGAATATTCGCCGTCTTGTATCCTCTGTTTGCTAGATAGATACTTGTCGGTGTTTTTGACGTCCGGGAGACACCAGCCAATACAATATCGGCCTCTTCCCAATTCTGGGCATTGATGCCGTCGTCATGTGCAATCGTGAATTGAATTGCATCAACACGAGCAAAATAGGCAGCGTCCATTGCATGTTGGCGACCAGGACGAGCCTTTGCTTCTTGGCCCAGCATTGTAGACAAAGCGTCACTAACAGCATCAAGAGCGGCGACTGCCGGCAAACCTAGAGCTCTACACCTGTTTTCCAGTTTACGACGTGTGTCTCTGTTTACCAATGTAAACAGAACCAATCCTGGGTTGGCCGCTACGTCAATCATAATACGGTCTAAATGGCTTTCGGACCGTACCATCGGCCAGAAATGTTTGACCACATTTTCGACCCCGTCATACTGCGCTAACGCAGCTTTTGCGATATTTTCCAAAGTCTCGCCTGTGGAGTCGGATAATAGGTGGAGATGAAATCGGTCCATTGGGACAGTCTTGTTGGCAGCATGGGGATAAATCAAGGGACAAAGTTTTTGCTCGAACAACTTCCCCGCTGTTCCAAATTAAGCACCCGATTCTGGCACAACCTTTCCACAAGGACATTTCGCTATCCACAGGCTGTTAATAACAAGGAAGACTTGTGCGAATCCGAGCGCCTCCTTCACTTGCTTCCAGTCAAGCTGTTGGCAATATCAGCAAAAGCTTTTAAGACCGAGCATATCAACAGCCCATCATCTTTCATCATCCATATATAAATTAGATATTTGATTGGATTCCTTATCCCGATGCCAGCGACTACCCACAAGAAACTGCTCAGCGTCCTACAGGGCAACCAAGAATTGGTTCCGCCCGTTTGGCTCATGCGCCAGGCAGGCCGTTACTTGCCCGAATATAGGGAATTGAGAGCGCAAAAAGGTGGTTTTCTGGAACTTGCCTATGACAGCGATGCTGCAACCGAAATTACGATCCAGCCGATCCGCCGTTTCGGCTTTGATGCGGCTATCCTTTTTTCTGATATTCTCGTCGTCCCACATGCAATGGGGCAGGAGTTATGGTTTGAGGCTGGGGAAGGTCCGCGGCTGGCTCCGAGGTTAGCTCAATCGGAGTTGAATGGATTGACAGCCAGCCCAGAGCGCCTTTCTCCAGTTTTGGATACTGTGCGGAAAGTGTCTGCTGCTTTACCTAAAGAAACGACATTTCTTGGGTTTGCAGGCAGCCCATGGACTGTCGCCACCTACATGGTGCACGGACAGGGTAGTAAAGACCAATCAGAAGCGCGGCGAATGGCATATGCTGAGCCCGATCGTTTTCACGCACTGATTGAGTCGATTATCACAACGACGGTCGACTATTTGTCCGGCCAAATTAACGCAGGTGTCGATGCAGTCCAATTATTCGATAGTTGGGCCGGCTCCCTGTCGCCCGCTCAATTTGAAAAATGGGTTATTGCACCCAATGCGGAAATAGTCCGTCGCCTGAAGGTCCTTCACCCAGACGTTCCGATTATCGGATTTCCGAAGGGAGCGGGTGGAAAACTTGCCGCATATGCCGAAGGAACCGGCGTTGATGCGCTTGGTCTGGATGAAACTATTGATCCCCATTGGGCCAACCGCGAACTACCAAATGGGCTGCCAGTACAAGGCAATCTCGATCCACTCGTGTTGATTTCTGGTGGAAATGATTTGATCAAGGCGGTGGAAAATATACTTTCGGCCTTCAGAAACCGACCCCATATTTTCAACTTAGGTCATGGCATATTGCCCGATACCCCCATTGAGCATGTTGAACATTTGCTTTCTCAAATACGAAAAGGATAAGCATGGGAAGATGCCTGTATGACGGATGTTATATCAATGCTCTATTTGTGGCTTAAATCCGCGCATATTATTTTTGTAATTTTCTGGATGGCGGGCTTGTTCATGATCCCGCGTTTCTTTGTTTATCATCAAGAGAGTCCCGAAGGGTCCGAAGAAGAATCTCGATGGGTTAGCCGTGAAACCAGGTTGATCAAAATCATCCTGAATCCATCAATAATTGTAGTTTGGGCGGTCGGCCTTTTATTAGCTTGGCATATTGATGCGTTATCTGCAGGTTGGTTCCACGTTAAACTCCTCTTTGCATTATGTTTGTCAGCTTATCATGGTTGGGTAGCAGGATATGCCAAGAAGTTGGCGAAGGGGGAACGAAAACTCAGTGGTAAGCAATTGCGGTTGCTCAATGAAGTACCGGGGATCGCGGCGGCGGCGATAGTAATTATGGTTGTTGCCAAGCCATTTTGATTTTTTGATCGAAGCTGACCAACTCAAGTTGGTTGACTTTTCTACTTTGGACACTATCGAACATTTGAAGCCCGTCCTGGGCGTGAGCGCAAGCATTCAAGCAACTGCGCCAAACAAACTTCCTCTTTTGCCGGTTGTCCTTTTTGAAGCCGGCTGATCAACAGGGTCAACAGCCCTTCTGTCAATCGGGTACAAAACCCACAACGGAATTATCTATGCATTTGAAAGAGCTGAAAAGCAAAAATCCAGCAGATTTGGTTTCGATGGCCGAAGAATTAGGCGTCGAGGGTGCATCGACGCTGCGCAAGCAAGATCTTATGTTTGCAATCTTGAAAGAGCTTGCAGAAGATGGCGAGCAAATAATGGGACTGGGAACTATCGAGGTACTGCCCGATAGTTTTGGTTTTTTACGTTCTCCGGAAGCCAATTATTTGGCTGGACCTGACGATATTTATGTTTCTCCTAACATGGTGCGACAATTCGGTTTACGGACTGGCGATACGGTTGAAGGTGAGATCCGCGCACCCAAGGATGGTGAACGATATTTTGCTTTAACTAAAGTCATGAAGATTAACTTCGATGATCCAGATGCTGTACGGCATCGCGTCAATTTCGATAATTTGACACCTCTTTATCCCGATGAGAAACTTACGCTCGATTCATTGGATCCGACGATCAAGGATAAGTCTGCACGCGTTATCGACATCGTTAGTCCACAGGGTAAAGGGCAGCGCGCTCTTATTGTAGCCCCCCCAAGAACCGGTAAAACGGTACTGCTGCAGAATATTGCACGTGCAATTACGGACAACCATCCAGAAGTATTTCTTATAGTGTTGCTGATCGACGAACGACCCGAGGAAGTCACCGACATGCAGCGTTCGGTCAAGGGTGAAGTCGTTTCGTCTACCTTCGATGAGCCGGCAACCCGTCACGTTCAAGTAGCTGAAATGGTTATTGAAAAAGCAAAGCGGTTGGTTGAGCATAAGCACGATGTTGTAATCCTACTGGATTCAATTACTCGTTTGGGCCGTGCCTACAATACGGTGGTGCCAAGCTCCGGAAAGGTATTGACTGGCGGTGTGGATGCCAATGCGTTGCAACGGCCTAAACGCTTCTTTGGTGCTGCGCGGAACATAGAAGAAGGCGGATCGTTGTCGATCATCGCTACTGCGCTGATTGATACTGGTAGTCGGATGGACGAAGTTATTTTTGAAGAGTTCAAAGGTACAGGAAACTCTGAAATTGTGCTTGATCGTAAAGTTTCGGATAAGCGCATCTTCCCATCGCTTGACGTTGGTAAATCGGGAACTCGTAAAGAAGAGTTGCTGGTCGAGGAGGGTAAACTAAAGAAAATGTGGGTGCTGCGCCGCATTCTGATGCAGATGGGTACTGTGGATGCAATGGAATTCCTGCTCGACAAAATGAAAGATTCTAAGACGAACGAAGATTTCTTCGATTCTATGAATCAGTAATACAGAAGGCTCGATATGATGTTTGAACTTGTGATCGCCTCAGCCGCTGCAGCAACCTCATTAGGTGGTCCTGCCGATATTTGGGCGGCTATAGTCAAGGATTTCTCAAACATCGGAGAACCAGCCGCTTTCGCGGCTTTTGTTCAGGTTCTTCTCATCGATTTGGTTCTTGCAGGCGACAATGCGATTGTGGTCGGGGCATTAGCTGCAGGTTTGCCAGCAGATCAACGTAAAAAGGTCATTTTAATTGGTGTTTTGGCCGCGCTCATCTTGCGGGTCATCTTTGCATTGATGGTAACTTGGCTTCTTGGCATTGTGGGACTGGTTCTTGCGGGCGGATTGCTACTTCTATGGGTGGCTTGGCGCATGTACCGTGATATTGCCGGCCACGCAGGGGAATCCGCTGGTTCACCTGAAGTAATTGGTGATGAACATTCAGGCATAAAATCTACTAAAACTTTCGCTGGAGCTGCATGGGGGGTTGCAGTTGCCGACGTGTCGATGAGTCTCGACAACGTGCTTGCGGTTGCTGGAGCAGCACGTGAACATCCAGGTATTCTAATTGTCGGTCTTATTTTTGCAGTCGCGTTAATGGGTGTCGCGGCGAATGTTATTGCACAATATATTGAACGATACAGATGGATTGCTTGGGTCGGTCTTGCAGTGATTGTTTACGTCGCGGGCAAAATGATCTGGGAAGGTTGGCACGAAGTCCAACCCCACGTAATGGCAATTGCTGGGATGTGATATTAAAGAGCCCTACCAAGGGCTCTTTTTAGCTCAAATGCTGGTCAAAAAATTCTGCTGTTCGCAAATCCGCAAGTTGAGCGCCTTTATCGTCACGACGGTCTCCCATTTCCGTGGCAAACCCGTGATCAAGGCCTACATAGTCGTGTAGTATCACCTTTGGATGATTATCAAGACGGGCATGAATCGCGGCCTGCGCTTCGGGACCGACAAAATGGTCCGCAGTTGGAATATGGAGCATCAACGGGTTAGCAATCGCATCTGCTTCATTCAGCATCTGATCAATCATGACACCGTAGTAGCCAACTGATGCACTAACATCAGTTCGCGTGGCTGCCATATAGGCAAGACGTCCTCCCAAGCAGTAGCCGACACAGCCGACTTTCTCCAAAGGTAATTGTCCCGAGATCCCTGCGCGTAAAGCATGTATAACAGCTTCGATATCCTTGACGCCATCATCGGGATCATATTGACCGAAATAGCCAAATGCTTCCTGTAACTCCGTCTCTATATCCGGGTTGAGTTCTACGCCTGGAGCAAAGCGCCAAAAGAGGTCGGGAGCTATAGCGACATAACCGTCGGCCGCTAGTTTATCGCATTTCTGACGGATTCCCTGGTTGATTCCAAAAATTTCCGGAATGACGATTATTGCAGCCTTTGCTCCACCCAAAGGTGCTGCCAGATAGGCGTTGAAAAGCGCATCTTCGTCCAACGCATTGATCTTCACCATGTTAACCATAAACAGTCCTCTTGCTGTGCAATTGCTTGATTCGGCTTTCGCTCTATAGTGTCCTGTGTTCGAGGGAAAAGGAAGGAGGGCAAGAGCCCATGAAAATGAATATAGAAATTGACTGCTCACCAGAAGAGGCCCGCGCTCTTTTGGGATTGCCCGATGTCACCGAGGCGAATGAGGCTTATGTCCAGAATATCACCAAGTTGATGAAAGGTGCGGGCGGGATTGAGCAATTGCAAGAATTGGGCAAACAGATTGCGCCAATGGGACAAATGGGACTTCAGCTGTTTCAACAATTGATAGAAACAGGGGCCAAGGCGGCTTTTTCCGGTGTAGCGCCGAAGGATAAGAAATAGACTGAAAATGCCCGCCGGAGATACGATTTTTGCGCTGTCGAGCGGCGCACCGCCGGCGGCGATTGCGGTTTTGCGGATTAGTGGGCCGAGAGCTGTTAACTCGGCTGAAGCTTTGGCGGGGTCTGTTCCGGAGGCCCGGCGGGCTTCTCTGCGGACTTTGCGGGATGCTTCGGGGGAGGTGTTGGATCGGGCCCTGCTGTTGGTTTTCCCGGGGCCGGATAGCGCGACGGGTGAGGATCTGGTCGAGTTGCATGTCCATGGCGGGCGGGCGGTGGTGCGTGCCGTTTCGGCGGCCCTGGCGGCCATGCCGGGGTTACGGGCGGCGGAGCCCGGGGAATTTACCCGGCGCGCCTTTCTAAACGGGCGGATGGACCTGAACGAGGCCGAAGGCTTGGCGGATCTGCTGTCCGCCGAGACCGAATGGCAACGCCGGGCGGCAGGCGCGATGATGGGCGGCGCCTTTTCCCGCCGGATCGAACAATGGCGGCAGGACGTGCTCGCCCTGTCGGCGCTGACCGAGGCGGAACTGGATTTTTCCGACGAGGGCGATGTCGAAACACAGAATAATGTTGAAATAACAGATAGTTGTAAAAGACTTCATGACGCCATTTGCACCCTGGTCCGCGCGCCGGGTGTCGAAAAACTGCGCGACGGCCTGCGTGTCGTGCTCGGCGGCCCCCCTAATAGTGGTAAGTCGACCCTGCTGAACGCGCTGGTCGCCCGGGAGGCCGCCATCGTGTCGGATATAGCCGGTACCACGCGCGATGTGATTGAAGTACCGGTGTCGATCGGCGGCATCGCCTTCCTGTTTCTCGACACTGCGGGTCTGCGCGATACTACCGACGACCGGATCGAGGCGATCGGTATCGAGCGCACCCATGCCGCGATGGAGAGCGCCGATATCCTGCTGTGGCTGGGCGAAGAGGGCGCAGGCCCCGATCATCCGAACCTGGTGGAGGTGGAGGCCAAAGCCGATGATCCGGCCCATCTGCGCAAAGGTTCAGGGGCGGTGAAAGTTTCTGCGAAGACCGAAGAAGGAATGGCGGATCTGGTCGCCACCCTGACGAAAAAAGCGAAAGGGCTTTTGCCTCCACCCGACCAGTTCGCCATCAACGCGCGCCAACGCACCCTGCTTGCCCAATGTGCCGATGCCTTGCAGCAAGCTGGCGAGACTCAGGACTGGCTGATCACCGCGGAGAATCTCCGTCAGGCGCGGCTCGCACTGGATGCCCTGACGGGGAGGGCGCATACAGAGGACTTGCTCGACACATTATTTGGCCGCTTCTGCGTCGGAAAATAATCTGTTTCACGTGAAACACCCCCAACAACTTTGACCCCGCCGCCTGCCTGCGCTATGCGCGCGCCATGCGCAGCGATGTGGACATTTTGGTTATTGGCGGAGGCCATGCGGGCACCGAAGCCGCGGCGGTTGCCGCGCGCATGGGTGCGCGTGTCGCGTTGGTCAGTTTCGATAAGGCAACCATCGGTGCCATGTCCTGCAACCCGGCCATTGGCGGCTTGGGCAAGGGGCATCTGGTGCGCGAAGTCGATGCCTTTGACGGCCTGATCGCGCGCGCCGCGGACGATGCGGCAATCCATTACCGCATGCTCAATGCCTCCAAAGGCGCGGCAGTGCAGGGCCCGCGTATCCAGGCGGATCGCGCCCTTTTCAAGGCATCAATCCAGCGGCAATTGTCGGCGCTGCCCAATCTGACCATCGTCGAAGGCGAGGCCGCGGCCCTGCGTTTTGCGCCCGAAAATGCGCGGCGCGTTGTGGGTGTCGATCTGGCGGACGGCAGCAGCATAGGCTGTTTCGCCGTCATCCTGGCCACCGGCACCTTTTTGGGTGGAAAATTGTTCCGGGGGGAAGAACGTCTGGAAGGGGGCCGGATTGGCGAATCGTCGGCGCTTCGGCTGGCGGACCAGATCCGTGGCGCCGGATTGCCGATGGCGCGTCTGAAGACAGGCACACCGCCGCGGCTGGACGGGCGCACCATCAACTGGGCAAAGCTGGATGTGCAGCCGACCGATGATGGTTCATGGACCATGTCGCCGATTACCCCGGGCCGTCATATTCCGCAGCTTTTCTGCGCCGTCAGCCGCACAAATAGCCAGACCCATGATATCATCCGCAGTGGTTTGGACCGGTCGCCCTTGTTCGGAGGCGATATTGCAGGGCAGGGGCCGCGCTATTGCCCCTCGATCGAAGACAAGATTTTCCGCTTTGGCGACCGGGACGGACATCAGGTCTTTCTGGAGCCGGAGGGGCTGGACAGTTTCCTGATCTATCCCAACGGTATCTCGACATCTTTGCCGACTGATATCCAGATTGCCATGGTCCGTTCCATGCCCGGTCTGGAGCAGTGCGAGATTGTCGTCCCGGGCTATGCCGTGGAATATGACCATATCGATCCGCGTGCGCTGGACAGCCAACTGGCGGTGCGGGGCTATGAAGGCCTTTATTGCGCGGGGCAGATTAACGGCACAACCGGCTATGAAGAGGCCGCCGCGCAAGGGTTGATTGCCGGCATGGGCGCCGCATCCCGCATCCTGGAAAGGGAAATGCCGGCGCTTGACCGTTCCAACAGCTATCTGGCGGTAATGGTCGACGACCTGATTTTGCAGGGCGTGACCGAGCCTTACCGTATGTTGACGGCACGTGCCGAATATCGCCTGCGGCTTCGGGCCGATAACGCATCGACACGCCTGACCCCCCTTGCCCTTCAGGCGGGATGCGTCGGCGAGGAACGGGCGCTTTGGTTTAACCAGCGCTTATGGGAAAAACAGGCGCTGGAGGCCGAATTTGCGCAATCCTTCTCCGCAGACCAGCTGCTGCGGCAGGGATTGGATGTGAAGCGGGACGCCGGGCGCATGCCCCTTTATGACTGGCTCCGCTTTCCTACCGTTACTGTCCGCGACCTACTGACTGTTTCACGTGAAACAGATTGGGAAGGGGACGAGGCATTGCTGGACGAACTGGAGCAGGACGGCCGCTATGCCCCCTATATCGAGCGGCAGGAGAATGAAATTCGCGAAATCGCGGCGAATGAAAAAATCGTGCTGCCCGCATGGATAGACTACCGCTCCATTGCCGGCCTTTCGAACGAAATGGTCGAGCGGCTGGATGCGGCGCGTCCGGAAAATCTGGCCGCTGCAGCACGCGTTCGCGGCGTAACACCTGCGGCGTTGGTTGCCATCATGGTACACGCCAAACGGGCACAGCAGCCGGGCGATGTGGCTGCATGACCGAAGAAGAAGCCCGCCGGTGGTTGAAGGATCATTTCACTGTTTCACGTGAAACAGAGGAGAAGCTGGAAACCTTCATCGCCTTTCTAAAGCGCGAGGCGGAAAGCCAGAATCTGATCGCCGCATCAACGCTGGCCCATATTTGGGACCGCCATATTGTCGATAGCGCGCAGCTCCTGCGTTTTTGTCCGGAAGGTCCGCAAAACTGGATTGATCTGGGATCAGGAGCAGGCTTTCCCGGACTGGTCGTGGCCTTGCTGGGGCCGCATCGGGTAACTTTGGTGGAATCGCGCGGTCGCCGGATCGACTATCTGCAGCGGGCGGTTGCCCTTCTTGATCTGGAATCCCGGGTTACTATTGCCGGGATGCCGCTGGAACGTGTCGAAACTGCCCCATATTCGGTCATAAGTGCACGGGCATTTGCCCCGTTGGACCGGTTGTTCGACCTTGCCGCACGATTTTCCACAAATAAGACGTTATGGCTGTTACCAAAGGGTCGGAATGCCGCTAAGGAATGGGAAGGGGTTCAACCGGTCTGGAGGGGCGAATTCCGGATCGAGTCGAGTGTGACCGATGCCGAAGCCGGCATATTGGTCGGGCATTTGACCGGAAAAACTGAAAAACACACCGCTGCGGCGGCAAAGAGGCATCAGAGACGATGATTCGAATTGCTATAGCGAACCAGAAAGGCGGCGTCGGAAAGACGACGACCGCAATCAATCTTGCCACCGCGCTGGCCGCAAGTGGATGGCGCTGTGTGCTGGTCGATCTTGATCCTCAGGGGAACGCATCTACCGGACTCGGGTTGAAGCAGGCGGAACGTGTGCACAGCAGCTATGATCTGCTGTTGGGCGAGGCGTCTTTAAAAGATGCGGCCATTTCCACGATGATCCCGAATCTGGATATTGTGCCGGCGACGGTTGATCTTTCCGGCGCTGAAATCGAACTGGTCGAATATGAAGACCGGACCGGACGGTTAAAGGCCGCGTTCGACAAGTCGGATTCGCATTGGGATATCTGCCTGATCGATTGCCCGCCTTCTCTGGGCTTGCTGACGATCAATTCGCTGGTTGCCGTGGATTCGATCCTGGTCCCGCTGCAATGCGAATTTTTCGCACTGGAGGGATTAAGTCAATTATTACAAACAGTTGAGCGTATTCAGAAGCGGTTTAATCCCGATCTTGCCATCCTCGGCGTCGCGCTCACCATGTTTGACCGCCGCAACCGGCTGACCGACCAGGTTGCCGATGACGTCCGCAGTTGTCTTGGTGGATTGGTGTTCGACACGGTAATTCCGCGCAATGTCCGGCTTTCGGAAGCGCCCAGCCACGGGCTGCCGGCTCTGGTCTATGACCATCGCTGCTCCGGGTCCGAAGCCTATATGAATCTGGCCCGCGAATTGATCGGGCGTATGCCTGCACGGGAACTGGCCGCATGACTCCGGAAGAATCGGCCGAAAAAATCCCGCTGCGCAAGAAAATGGGTTTGGGCCGCGGCCTGGATGCACTTTTGGGCGAGGCCATTCGCGGGGAATCGTCCAGCACGCCTGCACCAGTCACCGAAAGCGCGGGCGCACAGGGTGTGGCCATGATCCCGGTCGGCAGTATCCGGCCAAATCCCGAACAGCCGCGCCGCCATTTTGCCGATGAAAAGCTGGAAGAACTGGCGGGCAGTATCCGCCGCCACGGAATTATCCAGCCAATCGTCGTTCGTCCGCTTGATGACGGGTATCAGATTGTCGCCGGTGAACGCCGCTGGCGGGCGGCGCAGCGTGCACAGATTCACGAAGTACCCGCTATTGTGCGCAATTTCGACGATGCCGAGACGCTGGAAATCGCTCTGCTGGAAAATATCCAGCGGCAGGATCTCAATCCGATCGAAGAAGCGGAAGCCTATCGCAAGCTGACAGAAGTATTCGGGCATAGCGCGGCTGCGCTTGCCGATATGGTGCACAAGTCACGCAGCCATGTTGCCAATATGATGCGTCTGCTCGATCTGCCGGCGCCCATTCGCGAACTGGTGATCGAGGAAAAACTGTCCATGGGCCATGCCCGGGCGCTGCTCGGCAGCGACGATGCCGTGCGCCTTGCGATGGTCGTGATCAAACAGGGTCTTTCCGTCCGTGCTACAGAGGCTTTGGTCAAAAAGGGCCGCGCTCCGCAAGGGCAGGGTGGTTCGGGCCGCGGTTCCTCCGGATCGGACAATGCCGATATCCACGCTGTCGAAACACATCTGGGCGATTTGCTGGGGCTGAAGGTCAAGATCAATCAGCGCAATGCCACCGGAGCAGGCTCGGTAACGTTCGAATATGGCAGTCTCGACCAGCTCGATATGTTGTGCCAGCGGCTAACCGGCGAAAAATTCTGATATTTTGCAGCGCCGCTTGCTTGCAGTGTCGGTAATATCTTCGCAAAATTTACATCTTTTCTGTCGGCGTTCCGAACGGCGACCTTGAGCAAGCCGGTTCAAAAACTGGCGCTTTCCTGATGGTTTCGGGGACTTTTCATGTCCAAAACTACGCTGAAATGGTAAGCTTTCATTAACCATGACATGCAGCAAAGCCTTATGATTCGATGTGCATAAGCGACCCTCGAATGCAGTGGGGCATTCTAATCTGCTTATGTCACAAAGGACCAGTATATGTTGAACAAGTCGAAAATCGCCCTTGCTGGCGCAATCGCAGCTGCCGCTTTGGTTTCGACCGGCGCGCAGGCCGCAACCCAGACCGCAACTGCGGAAGTTGATATCCTTGCTGCCGTGCAGCTTGCACAGAATGACGGCCTTGACCTGGGCGTTGTTGCTTCGAGCGCTGCCGCTGGCACCGTCACCCTGCCAACCACTTCGAACACCCGCACCTGCTCGGCAGGCGTGACCTGCGTCGGCACCGCCCTGCGCGGCCGTTTCACCGTATCGGGCGCGACCTCGGGTTATGTTGTTGGCGTTACCGTTCCTGCTTCGACCACGCTGTCTTCGGGTGCCAACTCGATGACGCTGACGCTGAACCCTTCGATCACATCGTTCACCTCGACCGGTGCGGCTGAAGTTTTCTACGTTGGTGGCACGCTGTCCGTTGGTGCAAACCAGGCTGCAGGCACCTACACCGGCACGTACAACGTATCGGCTGACTATCAGTAATAGCCCCGCGTCTCCGGACGCAGGTTAGGGAGAGTAACCCCCGGCGGCCCCGCGCTGCCGGGGGTTTTCTTTGCCCGATATCCATTCGTTAGCCGGATGGTAACCATATTCTGGCATGCCCGTACATGGACCCGTGCGGACCGGCGACCAGGCCGGGCGCCGCACAACATGTGGATGGGGAATATTTATGCGTACACGGCTGATTTCGGCATGCCGTCATTTTGCCGCCCGAATCGTTCTGGGCGGTACATTTCTCGCTCTTGCACCAACAGGGATCGCAGCGCCTGCCAATGCCGCGGGGGATCTTTTGATCGCGCCGACGCGGGTCATCCTGGATGGCCGGCGCGGGGCCGAGGTGATCCTCAACAATATCGGCGATGAAGAGGCGACCTACCGCATCACTCTGGAGCTGCGGCGGATGAATGTTCAGGGGCGGCTGGACGATGTCGACGTTGCCGGAGCGAATGACAAAGAAAAATCCGCGCTCGACATCATCCGTTATGCGCCGCGCCGGGTGACATTGCCGCCCAACCAGCCGCAGTCGATCCGCATCGGCCTGCAGGCGATCGATACGCTGCCCGATGGCGAATATCGGGCCCACATGTTGTTTCGCGCTATTCCCAAAACGCCGGCGGCCGATGGTTCTGCCGATTCGGGCAATAGCCTGCGTATCCAGTTGATTCCCATTTACGGGATCAGCATTCCCGTCATCGTCCGCAAGGGCAATCTGCAGGGTACGGCTGCGCTCGCCAATGTGCGGATGGGCAGGGACAATGAAGGCCCGACGCTTGAATTTGATATGGCACGGCAGGGCGACAAGTCCATTTTTGGCGAAATCCATGTGACCAAGCCCGGCCAGTCCGAACCGCTGTGGGAGGCCAAAGGCATTGCCATCTATCCCGAAGTCGCCAGCCGCTCGGTGTCGCTTCCGCTTACTACTGAAGTCGCGGCGAAGATGAAGGGCGATATCATTATTTCCTATTATGAAGCCCCGGAAGCCGGCGGCGGATTGATCGCGCAGGTGCGTACCGTCCTTCCCTGAGGGGTTGAAGGCGCCACTATCTGAACGTCATGCGCAGATATTTTCATAAGGCCGCACAGGCACTGACGGCGTTGGCCGTGGCGACGGGGATGCTCACCATTCCCGTCGCTTCGGCGCGTGCGTCGACCTGGCAGCCGAATGAGGATGACGCGCTGCTGTTCGATGTGCGCGTCGGGCAGTGGCGTGTCGGTGACGGGGTGCGCGGGTATCAGACCGACACCGGCGTCTGCGTAGATTTCGCCGATGTCATCATCGCCTTCGACCTGCCCGTCCGCCTCGACAAAAAGTCGCGCCGCGCAACTGGCTGGTTGTTCGAAGAAAGCCGCACCTTCACCCTTGATCGCGAATCCAGTATGGTACAAATCGTGAACAAAAGCGCGCCCGTCCCGGCGACCGCCGTCCGCGATGTTCCGGAGGGCTGGTGCGTGGATACAAAGGTTCTGGCAAGCTGGCTGAATGTCGAGGTGAAAGCCGATCTGTCCAACGCGCTGCTGATCGTCAGCGCCGATCGCAAGCTTCCCTTTGAATTGGCCGAGGAACGCAAGGCGCGGGCCGGGAAAGTGCGGCCGACCAAGGCGTTCGACCTCGCCAGCCTGCCCCAGGCGCGCGATCCCTATAAAATGTTCCGCACGCCCTCGGTCGACGTCGTGGCGTCAGTCATCGCCGCCCGCGACCAGCGCAGCGGCCGCCGTTTCGACGCGCGCTACGAAATTTATGCGAGCGGAGAGGTCGCAGGCGCGTCCTTTGATGCCCGGCTTTCGTCCGATGACAGGGGCGTGCCCGAAAATCTGCGCATGCGCGCATACCGTACCGATCCTGATGGCGGCCTGCTCGGTCCGCTGAAAGCGACGCACTGGGCGCTGGGCGATGTGTCGACCAGTGTCACGCCGCTCGGCATCCAGACCACCGCCGGCCGCGGCGCATTTGTCACCAACCGCCCGCTGAACCGCCCCGACAGTTTCGACCGCACCGTATTCCGCGGCGAGCTGCCCAACGGATGGGACGCGGAACTCTACCGCAACGAACAGTTGATCGGCTATGTCCAGAGCCGCGGCGACGGCCGCTATGAATTTCTCGATGTGCCGCTGCTCTATGGGCAGAACCGGTTCGAGGTGGTGCTTTACGGACCGCAGGGCCAGATCCGCCGCGATGTGAAGATGATTCCGGTCGGCCTCGGCTCCATCCCGCCGCGCGAGACCTATTATTGGGCGGGTGTGCAGGATGCAGGCCGCGATCTCATCAATCTGGATGGCGTTGATCCCAATGACTATCTCGGCTGGCGCGGCGGTTTCGGGGTTGAGAGGGGTCTTGACCCCAAGACGTCAGTCGCCGCCTCGTTCGTCAGCGCTGTTTTGCGCGGGCAGCGCAACTATTATCTCGAAGGATCGGTCCGCCGCGCCATCGGCCCCACTCTGGTCGAGATTGCGAGCGCCGCCAATCTGGTCGGCGGTTATGCCCTGCGCGGACAGGTTCTGGCGCAAGTGGGCGAAACGCTGATCAGCGGGGAAAGCGCCTGGCTGATGGGCGGCTATGAAAGCGAGCGCTACGACCGCGATGTCCGCCGGTTCAACAGCCTTTCGGTCGACCACAGCTTCCGTTTTGGCCGCCATTATTTCCCGATCCGGGCCGAGATGCGCTATATCGACCGGATTGACGGTGGCCACCGTCTGGAAGTCGAGTCGAGAATATCCTTTAATATCAGTAAGATAAATGCAAGTGCCGAGCTGGATTGGGTCAAGGACCAAAGCCCGTTCGGAATAAGCCCGGATGCCCGGCTAGACGCATCGCTACGCCTGTCGGGCCGCATCGGTGGCCTGCGTTTGCGCGGCGAGGCGACTCTTGGCCTGACCGGCGATAGCGGTTTCCGGGAATCCAAGATCACGGCCGAATGGCGCGCCGGTGAAAAGTCGGACTGGAAAGTCGAGGCCGGCTATTCGAATGGCGATTCCCGCGGTCGTCTCGCTCTCGGCCATACACGCCGCTTCAAACATTTTGCGCTGACCGGCCAGGTCGAAGCCGCCAGCGACGGGTCGGTCGCCGCCGGTCTGAACCTCGCCTTCAGCATCGGACCCAACCCGCACAAGGGCGGCATGCGCTTCGCATCGGAAAAGCTTGCCTCCACCGGGCAGGCATTTGCGGTCGTGTTCCAGGACGAAAATGCCGATGGCATCCGCCAGCCGGGCGAGGCTGTGCAAAAGTCGGTCGAACTGACCGCCGGATTGTCCGCCCGGGGCTTGCCCACCGATGCCGAAGGCCGGACCATCCTCGACGGTTTGCAACCTTATGAGCCCGTCCTGATCGGCATCGATGCATCGAGTCTGCCCGATCCCTTTGTCCAGCCTGCGACCAGTGGCATCGTCGTGACCCCGCGTCCCGGCGTGCCCGTTGTTATCGAGCTGCCACTGGTTTCAGCAGGTGAAATTTCCGGCCAGTTGCAACGCGAAGGCGGTAAGATCCTGAGCGGTGTGGATATTGAACTCGTCGACAAGAATGGCCGCGTCGTCAAAACAACGCGCAGCGAATATGACGGATTCTTCCTGTTCGAATTCGTCCCTTATGGCCGCTACAGCCTGCGCGTCGCGGCGCTGGCCGCCAATGTCGTCGGCGTGGAAATGGCCCTCCCGTCGGTTGCGGATCTCGGAAAAGACAGCGGAAGCGTCGACTTGGGAATCGTAACCGCCCGTGCCGCACAACGGGTGGCCGGATTGGCACCACCTGCGCAGGGGCCTTGATCCCTGCAGTTATTTAGGCCTGTATGACGGCATTAAGGCACGAAGAAGTAACCCGAAATCTCTCGTCTGGAGAGCGGAGAGGGAATCTTACGCCTTCATCCAGCCGGCTGTCTTTTTTGAAAAACTTCGGCTTCATGTAACCGTCCCGCCCCAATTTGCGAATGGGTCACAGGTTCGCTTCATCAGCGATCCTGCGACATTCGACCTATTGGAATTTGGAGAGTTTATGAGCAATCATTCGCTAAAGCTGGCAGGTGCGGCCGTCGCATTGTCTGCCGCCATCACCCTGGCCACTGCACCCGTACAAGCCGCCGATGGAAAAGAAAAATGCTATGGCGTTTCGCTGAAGGGCAAGAATGACTGTGCCGCAGGCCCAGGAACCAGCTGCGCCGGAACTTCGACAGTCGACTATCAGGGAAATGCCTGGAAGCTCGTCGCGAAGGGATCGTGCATAAAGATGGGTGGCACATTGACGGCCCATAGCGGTAATGCAAAGCCGGTTCCGCAGAAAGCCGGCAACAAAGGATAAGGTCTGTCCTGAATTTGCGGATGGACGCAATGTCCGATGAAATGCAGATCCCTGTTCCGGTAACCCACTCCTCCCTTGGCCGGATCATCCCCCACCTGCGAATCACCGGACATTACCTTGCCCAACCACCTTCGGGTCGCGCCATGTGCGTCGGGGTCCATCCGCAATACCATCATGATCATTGCCCCCGCCCGGCACCTTTTCGTGAAACGGAGAGAAAATGAAAATCACCGCTTTTTATAACCGCCTGGTTTCATGGCTTCCCGAAAGCTGGGTCGAGCAACTTACATTATTATTTGTCCGAGTTTCCCTTGCGGGGATTTTTTGGCGATCGGGCCGTACCAAGATTGAAGAGGGCAGTTGGCTCTCGATCAGCGACACTGCCAAATTCCTGTTTCAGGAAGAATATAGCAACGTCCCTCTCCCCCCTCTTTTTGCGACCTATATGGCGACCTATGCCGAGCATCTTTTTCCGATCCTGCTGGTCATTGGTCTGTGTACGCGATTGTCCGCACTCGCTTTGCTTGGCATGACGATGGTGATCCAGATTTTCGTCTATCCCGAAGCCTGGTGGTCGGTACATATGATCTGGGTTGCACTTGCTCTGGTATTGATTGTGCGCGGTCCCGGCCGGATTTCGAGCGATGCATTTATCGCCAAGCGGTTCTGATTGCTTTTTTAAGGCGCCTGGGTACGCACGGCGACAATAAAACCATTATTCAGCCATCGGCCCAACATTGCGCCTGCGTCTGCGACGGCCGATTCATGGGGGCGCAGTTTGAAAAGCAGGTCGAGAACATCACCAAAATGCGCACCGCCTACCATGGCGTTGAGCGCCGGGCTTTCGAAAGCGGGTGCCGTTATGAAAGTCGGCTGTTCCCCGTCACGATATACATGGCAGGCCATGGGTTCATTCAGCGAATAGGGCGGACAGGATACATCGTCTGAATCGCATGCGTGCCAGATCGCAGCGACATCATGGTGCACCAGGCTGGTGCTGATACCGGGTATGAAATCCAGGCAGAGGGCGCCCCAGTCCTTGTCACTAAATGCGGCCGTTGAATCTGCGAAATCACCCGTCGTATATGGTTCGGCATTGGCCGCGCCAAAGGCACGATGCATGGACCATTCTATCCATGCCAGCTCGCTTACCTCCGGGTCTTTTGCAAAGAGTTCGGCAAGGGTGCGATCAAATCCTGCGCCTACATCATCAAGTGTCCAGCCGCACGGTGGATTGATGATTACATGGTGCGCTGCGGCCTGGTGAAAAACCTCTTCACCGATCCAGCGCGCCGTCCGCTTGAACGTATCGCTTAACGCTTCGATCAATGTCGTGCGGTAGTTGTTTCGATAAATGCCCAATCCGGCATCGAATTTCGACGATGAAGCCTCAAGCGGATCGCCGTCTTCGGCGAGCAGACTTGCCATGAATTGAAACTGCCGTTCGGCGAGCGAGGTCATGACACTGCCTGCAGGGATTCACAGCCGGCCAGCGACCGGGCAATATCCAGTTCGTCCAAAAGTTCGGCGAGTGGCGGAATATTGCCGTCGCGCTCGATCATCGTCGCGACCGGTCCCAGGAAATGGAGCGCCTCCTTATACAATGACCACACACCGTCGGCGACGGCGCGATCGTGCGTGTCGATAATGATCGGGCCAGGGGTATGCCCCGCCAGATGGATCTGGCGCACTTGTTCGTGCGGGATTCCGGCAAGATACTCTTTAGCCGCGAAGCCATGGTTATGCGCACTCACATAAATATTGTTGATGTCGAGCAGCAGGAAGCAACCGGTCCGTCGCGCCATGGCGGTAATAAATTCCCATTCCGTCATCTCGTCTTCGGGAAAAGTGAGATAGCTGGACGGATTTTCGAACAGCATCGCGCGACCCAATATATTCTGGGCGTGGTCGATATTTCGGCAAACCATATCCAGCGCTTCAGAGGTCAAGGGCAGGGGTAGCAAATCATGGCTGTTATGGGCGCTGGTCCGTGTCCAGCATAAATGATCGGAAATCCACAGGGGCTCTATTCGCTCGGCCAGATTTTTCAGACGGACAAGATAGGCTTCATCCAGACCGCAGGCTGACCCGACCGACATCGACACGCCGTGCAAAATCACGTCATATTTGGTGCGGACCTGTTCCAATATGCGTAACGGCCGCCCGCCTTCCAGCATGAAGTTCTCTGAAATAACTTCAACAAAATCTACCGGCACACCATGTTCGATAAAGTCGCTATAATGGTCGGTTCGAAGACCAATTCCAAAGCCGGCATGGGCGCTGATTTCCGGTTTCATGATATGCCATTTTTTAAAATGCGGGTCCGGTGCTTATATGTGGGGGGACAGATAAGCACCGGATTATCGCAAGGCTGCAAAGCTCAGCCCAGATCGCCGATCACGCCGCCCTTTGACAGGCACTGTCCGACTTTCAATGCCTTGAAGCCATGACCTTTGCAGGCATTCTGGCCTTTGCATTCATTTTCAGAAGTTGCGCAATCGGAGTTGCCCTTGCAGCTATGCACGCCATAGCAATGAACGGTATCGTTCGCACCCAAAGCGCGGCCCTTGCTGCCGGTCGGGGCTTCTGCAGCAAAGCTGGCGGCAGAAACAAGAGCCATCGCGCCCGCAAGAGCAGCCAATGTTGTTGTACGGGTAGCTGTCATATCAATCCAATCCTCGAAAAATTTGTTTCACCCATCGTGGGTAGCTTGCTGTTCGCGTGAACAGGTCGGATGGTTACATCGGGTGAAATCGAACGGCTCTAACCGAGGCGTTTTGCGCATATTCGAAATTATTTTTCAGGCCATATTGCATCACCCCTGTAACTTTAATGCTATTCTCTGCGAACACCCTCTGGCAGAATATTCGGGCGACGAGGGAGCAGATATATGGAGCAGGCGGATCTTAAGCCGGGGGATGTGGTAAAGCGGCATCGTTTGTCGACGCGGCTGTGGCACTGGACCAATGCGCTGACGCTGCTGGTTATGCTGATGAGCGGGCTGATGATCTTTAACGCGCATGGGCGGCTTTATTGGGGTCAATATGGCGCCAATGACGACAAGGCCTGGCTGATCATCGACGATGCGGGCGATACCGGCTTTGTCGAACTCGCCGGGGTGCGGGTGGAAACCACCGGTGTTCTTGGCATATGGACCAATGAAGAAGGCGAGGTAAAGCGGCGCGCCTTTCCCTATTGGCTCACCATTCCGTCGGGTTATGATTTGCAGGCGGCGCGGCGCTGGCACTTCACCTTTGCGTGGATTCTGGCCATTGCGCTGACGCTCTATATGCTCCGTTCCTTGTGGAACGGGCATGTGCGCAATGATCTGCATATCCGCAAATGGGAATGGTCGCCCTCCCACATCTGGCACGACATCAAAGAACATGCACGGCTACGCTTTCCAACGGGGGCGGCGGCCAGGGATTATAATATCCTGCAGAAATTCGCCTATATCTCGGTCATCTTCGTCCTGTTGCCGCTTATCATATTTACCGGCCTCACCATGTCGCCGGCGATGAATGCGGCGTGGCCGTGGTTGCTTGATCTGTTTGGCGGGCGGCAGTCGGCGCGGTCGATCCATTTCCTGTGCGCTTTCGGTCTGGTCGCGTTCTTCTTTGTGCACATGGCGATGGTCATATTGGCAGGGCCCGTGAACGAGGTGCGGTCCATGATTACCGGCAAATACCGCTTGCCCGGAAAGGCCGAGCCGGCACCCGCGCCCGAAGTTGCATCCATGGAAGGAGAAACGGCATGAGCGGTTCGAATATCCTGTTGCCCCGTCGCCGGTTCCTGACCGGAGCTGCCTTGGGCGGCAGCGGCCTTTTGCTTTCAGGCTGCGATGCCCTGACCGAAGATCCCGGTTTCCGCTCTCTTCTGCGTACAGGCGAAGCGCTGAACAAAGGTGCGCACCGGTTGATCATGGACCGCGGCGCACTTGCCCGCGAATTTAGCGAAAGCGACATGTCGCCGGTTTTCAAGGCCAATGGATCGATCAGCGGGGGCACTCCGGAATATGCGGCGCATGTGGCCGACAAATTTGTCCGCTGGTCATTGCGGATCGACGGCATGGTCAAAAACCCGCAGAATTTTGACCTCAAAACCCTGATGGCGATGCCATCGCGCGAACAGATTACGCGCCATGACTGCGTCGAAGGGTGGAGCGCAATCGGCAAATGGCGGGGCACGCCGCTGCGCCTGTTGTTGCAGGCGGCGGGCCTGTCGACCCGTGCGCGCTACATCGTCTTCCACTGCGCGGACCAATGGGGGCCGGGTGTGCCTTATTATGAATCGATCGACCTGATCGATGCCTTCCACCCGCAGACCATATTGGCGTGGAGCATGAACGATGGCATATTACCTGTGAAACATGGCGCGCCCTTGCGCCTGCGGGTTGAGCGGCAACTGGGTTACAAGCAGGCCAAATATGTCATGCGCGTCGAAGCGACCGACGATCTTTCCAAATTTTACGGCGGCAAGGGCGGCTATTGGGAAGATGCCCATGACTATGACTGGTATGCCGGGATTTAGGCCCTAACCCCCGGACAGTCCCGCCCCCAGAAAAGCGACCGCTGGCCTTAGGACCGGATGCGGTTGGGGAACAGGCGCTTGAGATTGGCGACCTTCGGCTTGTCCCAGGCGACGATGTAGGGGTGAGCCGGATTCTTTGCCATGAAGTCCTGATGATAGCCTTCGGCAGGGTAAAAGCTGAAGCCCTCGATCTTTGTCACAATCGGCTTCTTCCAATATTTGGCCTTGCTCAACTGCGCGATGTAGGCGGATGCTGCTGCACGCTGGGCGGCGTTGGCCGGGAAGATGGCGGTGCGGTACTGGCGGCCGGTATCGGGACCCTGCCGGTTCAACTGCGTCGGATCATGCGTGACGGAAAAGAAGATGTGCAACAGGTCGTTATAGCTGACGACGGCGGGGTTATAGCGGATGCGGACCGATTCCGCATGGTCCGTGATTCCGCTGCTGACGCTGTCATAATCGGCGCTGGCCTTGGTCCCGCCGGAATAGCCGGACTCGACACTCGTCACGCCTTTGACGCGTTCGAACACACCTTCAATGCCCCAGAAACAGCCGCCGGCAAAAACCGCCGTCTGGGTCCCTTTGGGTTCGGTGATCGGGGCCTTGGGGGCGGCGATGGCAATGCCTTCGGCGGCATGGGCCATGGCGATGGGTGATGTGCCCTCGGGTCCGCATGCCGCGGTGAAGGCAAGGGCCGTTGCCAGAAGCAACAGGCGGGGGGTGCGTTTATTGCGGGGAAGGTGACTCGACATGGACAGGCGCTCCAACCGTGATTGAACGGCCCGTATCGGTATCGGCGCTGCTGGCATTTGCCGGATTGATAACGGTCAGCCCTGCAAGGCCGAGGGCAAAGCCACCGGCAAGGCTGAGGAAAAGATCCGAGCGCAGAAAGTTAAAGATACGGTCCATTATTTTCTCTTGTTATCGCCTGTTCGGCGGCAGGAGCAGATACGTTACCCTGCCGCAAAAAGTTTCAAGCAGAGGTCACGTTAAATCGTCCTTAACGCGCCGTTTTCTTCTGTTCATTTGCGCTCAGACGAGTGCGGCGCACGCCGACTGGATTCGGGTGCAGGCTTCTTTCAGGATTTCCGCCGAGGTTGCGTAGGAAATGCGGAAGCCGGGGGACAGGCCGAAGGCGGCGCCATGCACGGCGGCGACGCGGTAATCGTCCAGGAAATAGTCGATCAGATCGGCGTCTGTTTCGATCTTCTTACCCTTCGGCGTCGTTTTGCCCATGACGCCACTGGCGTCAGGATAAACGTAAAAGGCGCCTTCGGGTGTGGGGCAGTTCAGCCCCGGGGCGTCGTTCAACATGGCAACCACCATGTCGCGCCGTTCCTTGAACGCGGCGTTGCGCTCGCGCAGAAAATCCTGCGGCCCGTTGAGCGCGGCAAGCACGGCATATTGGCTGATCGAGCAGGGGTTGCTGGTCGATTGGGATTGCAGATCGCCCATCGCCTTGATCAGCCATTCCGGACCACCGGCATAGCCGATACGCCAGCCGGTCATGGCATAGGCCTTGGACGCGCCGTTCATCGTCAGCGTGCGGTCGTAAAGGTCAGGGCAGACCTGCAGCATGGTCGCAAAGGGCGACTGCGCATACCAGATATGTTCGTACATATCGTCGGTCAGCAACATGACATGCTCGTGCTTCAGCAGCACCTGGCCCAGCGCCTCCAGCTCGACTGCATTATATGCGGCGCCGGTGGGGTTGGACGGCGAATTGAGGATCAGCCAGCGGGTCTTGGGCGTGATCGCGGCCTCCAGCTGCTCGGGCGTGATTTTGTAATTTTGCGCGGCGGTCGCCATGATGACAACGGGCGTGCCGCCTGCAAACTGGACGATGTCGGGATAGCTGACCCAATAGGGTGCAGGAATGATGACCTCATCGCCCTTGTCGACCGTGGCGACCAGCGCATTGAACAGCGTGTGCTTGCCGCCCGAATTCACCGTGATCTGCTTCGGGCTGTAATCGATGCCATTGTCGCGCTTGAACTTGGCGATGATGGCCTGCTTCAGCGGGGCGATGCCATCGACGGCGGTATATTTGGTCATGCCGTCTCGGATGGCCTGTATTGCCGCCTCTTTCACAAAGTCGGGCGTGTCGAAATCAGGCTCGCCTGCGGACAGGCCGATCACGTCAATGCCTTGCGCCTTCAGGTCAATCACCCGGCCGGACATGGCGAGGGTGGCGGAAGGGGCGATCCGGCCGAGGGCGGCGGACAGACGATCGATCATGGGACTGGCTTTCACGGGCTGAATTGAACGCAAATTGCGTGGCTGCCCCTAATGCCTCACCGAAAATTACGCAACCCTTGTGGCCGGGATTAATCCGCGTAGCGAATTGCCGACATAAAAGGGTGCGTCCAGATCGGCGGCGAACAGGTCCGCCTCGACCGCGCGGCCGGTGTCGACAAGCTCGCGACGCAGGACGGAGGGCAAAAGCCCGGCCTCCAGCCGGGGCGTGTGCAGCATCCCGTCGCGCTCGACAAAAAGCGCGGTGATGCTGCCTTCGGTCAGGCGGCCGTCGGGGGTAGTGAACAGAACCTCGTCGCAATCGGGACGCGACCGGCGTGCCTCGTCGTAAAAGGCGCGGTCGCTGGTCTTGTGGCGCAAGCGGAAATCTGTGCTGTCGACAGGAAGCGGTACCACTGCCACACGCCAGGGCGCGCTTTCCTCCAACGGCCGGACCTCGATCGACAGCGCCCCGCCTTTGGAGGCCAGCAGCCGTATCTTGGACAGCCGGTCCAGATGGAAGGTTGCGGCATGCAGCCGGTTGCGGGCCTCGTGCCGGTCAAATTCGAAACCGAAGACGCGCGCGCTTTCCTTCATGCGTTCCAGATGCAGTTCCAGCCGCAATATACCCTGCGCCGGTTCAAAGCGCATTGTTTCAATCAAATCAAAACCGGTCCCGCCCACCTTTGCAAAATCCCCCTTTGCCAGACATTCCGCCCATTCGGCGTTCATGTCGGAATCCGCAACGACGCCGGACCCCAGCCCCAATGAAACCGTCTTCGTCGTTTCGCACAAGGTAAAAGTGCGGATCGCGACATTAAACGCCGCATCGCCAGAGGCATCAATCCGCCCGATCGAACCGCAATAAAGGCCGCGCGGTGCGGCTTCGGTCTCGGCGATGACCTGCATGGCGCGGATTTTGGGCGCGCCGGTAATTGAACCGCACGGGTAGAGCGCGGCGATCACGTCCACCGCATCGCGTCCGGGCGCGAGTTCGCCCGTAACAGTGGAGGTCATCTGGTGGACGGTGGGATAGCTTTCAATGTGGAACAGGTCCGGGACGCGCACCGACCCTGCTTCGCACACCCGCGACAGATCGTTGCGCAGCAGGTCGACGATCATCAGATTTTCCGCCCGCTGTTTGGGATCGGTCCGCAAAAGTTCGGCCTCCGCCACATCGGCCGCAGGATCTGCCCGGCGTTCCGCGGTGCCCTTCATCGGCTTGGTCGTCACGCGGCGGTCCTTTGCCGCAAAGAACAGCTCGGGCGAGAAGGAGAGATAAGTGCGCTCCCCTGTCCAAACCACACCACCATAGCCCGCCGCCGCCCGCGGACGCAGTGCGGCATAGAGCGCGAGCGGGTCCCCTGCATAATCGGCCACAAGAGGAAAGGTGAGGTTTGCCTGATAGATATCGCCCGCCTTGATATAGTCCTGCACCGTTGCAAAAGCCCTGGCATAGTCCGCACGGCTGATCAGGGGGCGTAGCGGCGATAGCCATGCCCCCGCCGGATCGGGCAGGCATGACGCCATGGCGTCAGATTCAAGTGTCTGATATTCCTTGAATAATCCGAACCAGGCCAGCGGTCCGGCCGGCGGATCACCCAATTGTGGCAACAGCGCCGCGCCCGCATCATAACTTAAAAAACCAGCGGCGTGCAGCCCGTCGGCCCGTGCCGCGCGAAGCTGTTCGAGCAGTGGGCCGACTTCTTCTCCGCGCTGCGCCGTCAGTATTGCGACCGGGTGGGCATAAAGCCGCGCCGGCGAAGCGCCCGTGGTGCGGGCGTCGTCGAGAAGGACAAAGGGCGATGCGCGAAAAGCTGGAGCGGGTGAGGGGAATCGAACCCCCGTATTCAGCTTGGGAAGCTGCTGCTCTACCATTGAGCTACACCCGCTTGTCCGCGTGCCATTATCGCGCAGGGGCCAAAATGGCTAGGCCTTTAACCGCGCGGCATGCCATGCAAGATGGTCGGCCATGAAGGTGGAGATGAAATAATAGCTGTGATCATAGCCGGGCTGCATCCGGATCGTCGCCTGTTGCCCGGCGGCCTCGCACGCCTCGACCAGCAAATGCGTTTTCAGCTGTTCCGCCAGAAAATTGTCGCCCTCGCCCTGATCGACCAACAGGTCGGGCAAACGTGCGCCACCGGCAATCAGCGCGCAGGCATCATATTCGGCCCAAAGTTCCCGATCAGGTCCCAGATATCCACCCAGCGCCTTTTCCCCCCACGGGCAATTCAGCGGCGAGACGATCGGCGCAAAGGCCGAGGTTGACCGGAATTTTCCGGGCGCGCGAAGGGATATGGTCAGCGCACCGTGGCCGCCCATGGAATGCCCCATAATGCCCTGCCGCTCCATATCGACGGGGAAGTGTTCGGCAACCAGATGCGGCAATTCACTCTCGATATAGCCGCGCATCCGGTAATGTTCGGCAAAGGGTTCGACCAGCGCATTGACATAAAAGCCTGCGCCCAGACCGAAATCATAGGCGCCGTCGGGATCATCGGGCACGCCCTCACCCCGCGGACTTGTATCGGGCGCGACAAAGATCAGGCCCAGTTCCGAACAGGCCCGTCGAAATTCGCCCTTTTCGGTGACATTGGCATGGGTGCAGGTCAGACCCGACAGATACCAGACCACCGGCAATTTCGCACCCGGCGCGTGGGGCGGGACATAAACCGAAAAGGTCATCTCCGTCCCCGTCGCGGTCGAATGATGTTTGTAGACACCCTGCACACCACCAAAAGCGGTGTTCGTCGAAACCGTTTCAAATGTCATGCAAGATATCCTTTGGTCAGTCGGTGACGCGGTGCAGCGCGCACAGCTTGTTGCCATCGGGATCGCGCAAATAGGCGAGATATAATTTCATGCCACCGCCTTCGCGTATGCCGGGGGGGTCCTCAATCGCCTTGCCGCCATTGGCGACGCCTGCGGCATGCCAGGCATCGGCCTGCTCCGGGGTCATCGCAAAACCGATGGTCATGCCGTTTCCGCAAGTTGCCGGTTGGCCGTCGATCGGCGGGGTGACGAGGAACATCGACCCATTATGCATGTAAATCAGGCGACCCTTTGGGTCCTGAATACCCGGCTTGCCCCCAAAGGCAGCAAAGGTTGCGTCGTAAAAAGTTTTGGAGCGGGCAATATCGTTGCTGCCCACCATCATATGACTGTACATTTTCCTTCTCCTTTAACCCCGCCATCTGGCAAGGGCTCCGCCCGCTTTGACCACCAACCCTTAAGGGGTGCAAGTGCAATTTTTTGTTCAGAAAGGAGGAAGGAAAAAATGGAGAAAGAGATGTAATGGTGAAACGGAGCCCGCGTTTTGGGAACATTGCAGACGCCCACATATTGTGAGATGTTTCGCCAATGGAACAGCTGATATCCATTGCACTTCGGATTGATCGTCAGGTGCTCCACTACCGGACTGTAATGAATCTGGTGGGTTGGACATGCTTTGTCGTGGTCACTGCCGATTATGCAGGCTTCATCAAAATACCACCGTTTCTTGCCATTCCATTCTGGTTTGGTGTGATTCTGAATATTTTCAGGTGGGGCATTTGGGAAGCGATGGTCCAACCGCAAATACAGGCACGGGCCGAACGGGATGGAAGTCGGGATATGATTTCGCCGGACCAGAGAGAAAGTCGATAATTGCAGCATTGCCGTGATAGCTGTCTCGGTTCGCGCAAAGACACGAAAGAAGTCGGAATTCTTTTGTTCGCCGCCTACCGCGCGCCCCATGTTACCGAATAGGTCATGTCTTCACGATAGGCAGATGGGCCGTTTGCAAAATGGAAGCGATATATGCCGGTTTCAGGGACTGTGATGGTCAATATCCCGTCGTTCTTGCCGCTGATGGTCCGCATGGCGGGCGTCCAGTTGGTTGTCGGCCAAGGCTGGATATCCAGATAGACTTCGCCGCGATCACCAGATGGGCTGTCTATTTCATAGTCGATAAATGCCTCTTGCCCCTTGAACAGAAGCATGTGGCCGGCACCTAGCTCGGTGTTCGTCACCACCTTGCCCTGACGGCTATATTCATAGATGCCAAGATAAGGGAAAGCGCCCGATATATAGGCTATCAGCCAAAGGCCTAGGGCTGCGGCCAGAACCGAACCACTGATGCTTAATAGATTGCCGCCGATTTTCGCGCGGCCATGGTCATTGCCCGCGTCGTTTGGCGGCGCACCAAATAGCATTTGACCGGCCATCTCCGCCGGATCCGGGCGATGTAACTCAAAGAGGCTGCGATCAGTCACGGTCACATGATATGCGAGTAGCCTTAGCAAAAGATTGACGTCGGCTAACGCGCAAACCACACCATCTCCTCACTGGCGGAGAAGAGCGAGAGGGGGAGTGCGCACCCGAGCTATCGCGGTTTGGGGACAGTCCCTGACGGTACAGTCCCCGCTTTACAACGCCGAGTATATCATCCGCGATAGGCCGGAATGGCCCAGCCTTTCAGAATCGCCATCGCACGCAGGGCGAAGCCGGCAAGTGCGCTCAGGCTTGCGGCGAGGAGGACAGGCAGGCCGATCCACAGCAGCAAAACGAACAGGCCAGAGGCAAGTGCCGCGGCGGTGACATAGATTTCGGGCTTCAGCAAAATGGACGGCTCGCCTGCCAGAACATCGCGGATGATCCCGCCGACACAGGCGGTAATGACGCCCATCATCATCGCAGGCAGCAGGGGAACACCAAGCGTCAGCGACTTCCACGCGCCGAACACAGCATAAATGGCGATCCCGATCGCATCGAACCAGTCGAGCGCGCGGGCATTCCAGAAGGATTTGGGGGTCACCCACACCAAGGCAGCGGTCGCGAGACAAGTGGCGGCAAAACGCCAGTCCTGCACCCAAAATACCGGCGCACCGATCAAAAGATCCCGCACCGTCCCCCCGCCAACCCCGGTGACGAGCGCGAAAAAGGTAAATGTTACCAGAGTTTGCTGGCGGTTCGCCGCCGCCAGTGCACCAGAAGCGGCGAACACCGTGATGCCGAGCAGATCAAGCCACTGGAGAAGGGGAACGACATGGGGAGTCAAAGGGGTAACCTCGCTAGAGCTCCGGTCTTATACCGATGTGACCGTAAACCAGATTAGACCGAACCACAAAAGCGCGACGATTGAAACGGGGTGGAGCCGCTTCATCGTCGTCCAGTCATAGAGCAGCAGGGAAAGAAAAAGCCCGATCCACAATGTGAACAGCCAGGGAAGGAATGCCGCCTCTATTTGCGGTTCGCTCCACCCGACCATCATCGGCACGACCACCGGATCGTAGCAACGTGCGAGCACCGGTTCCATCATGAAAAAGGTGCCGGTCAAAATCAGGCGGCGGTGCCGATCCGGTCGCCGCCGCTGCAGATAGGCGAGGGCTATGAAGATCGAAAAGCTGGGTAGCAGGATGCGGTTTGCCTTTACCTCCGGGCTCATCGCCGCCCAGCCTTTCCAGACCATGATAAAAACCCAGATCGTGCTCAGCGTGACGCCGAGCGCGATCACAATGCCCGCCATTCCCAGCTTTTGGTGAAGCCCTATATTCCGGACGCGGACGAGATTGGCCTGGACGAAAAGCAACAGCATCCATGCGCCACAAAGAAGGCCATGAATTATGAATTTCGGGTCCGAATTGCTGGGCTGACCTGTGTTGGTGAACAGGTTGTCCGAAAAACCGACCAATGTGAAAAGCAGCAGAAGCAGCGTTACAACCGGGAAATAGTATCGCTGCATAAAGCGGCTGTCCTACATGTGGATCGGCTTTCCTGTAACAGCCATTGCCGCCTCTTTCAACGCTTCGGCGTGGGTGGGGTGGGCGTGGCAGGTGTAGGCAACATCTTCCGATGTCGCGCCGAACTCCATCGACAGCGCGGCTTCGGCGATCATGCTGCCCGCGATTGAGGCAATGATGTGGACGCCCAGCACGCGGTCGGTCTTGGCATCGGCGATCACCTTTACGAAACCGTCGGTATCGCGGTTCGTCTTGGCGCGGCTGTTGGCCATCATCGGGAATTTGCCGACCTTTATTTCCCCTTGTGCCTTCGCCTCTTCCTCGGTCAGGCCGACGCTGGCGATTTCCGGATAGGTGTAGACGACGCCGGGAATGACGTCATGGTTCACAATGCCGGTCAGACCCGCGACGAATTCGGCGGCGGCGATGCCTTCGTCTTCCGCCTTGTGCGCGAGCATCGGGCCGGGGACGACATCACCAATGGCGTAGATGCCGGGGACGCTGGTCTGGAAATCATGGCCGATTTCGATCTGGCCGCGGGCATTGACGGTCAGGCCTGCCTTGTCGAGGGCGAGTCCTTCGGTGTTGGGCTTGCGGCCAATGGCGACAAGGACGCAGTCCGCCTCTATGTTTTCCGATGCACCGCCTGCAGCGGGTTCTACGGTCAGTGTCGCGGTGCCGCCCTTGACAGTGGCGCCGGTGACCTTGGTACCGGTGCGAATGGTGAAACCCTGCTTCTTGAAGATCTTGGCGGCTTCCTTGCGGACTTCGCCGTCCATGCCGGGCAGGATCTGGTCGAGATATTCGACGACGGTAACTTGTGCGCCAAGGCGCAACCACACACTTCCCAGTTCCAGCCCGATCACACCGCCGCCAATGACGACGAGATGCTTGGGCACCTTGGGCAAGGCGAGCGCGCCGGTGGAATCGACAATGACCTTCTGGTCAATGGTCACGCCCGGCAGCGGGGTGACCGACGAACCGGTCGCGATCATGATCTTCTGCGCGGTGTAGCTTTTTCCGGCGACGTCGATGCTGTTCGGCGAGGTAAAGGCGGCATGGCCTTTCAGCCAGTCGACCTTGTTCTTTTTGAACAGAAACTCGATACCGCCGGTCAGTTCGCCCACGGCCTTCGTCTTTTCGGCGTGCATCTGGTCGAGGTTCAGGCCGACGCCTTTGAAGTCGATGCCGAATTTGGCGAGCGCGCCCGACTGGGCTTCATGGTAGAGTTCCGAGGCGTGGAGCATGGCCTTGGACGGAATGCAGCCGACGTTGAGGCAGGTTCCGCCCAATGTTTCGCGGCTTTCCACGCAGGCGGTTTTCAAACCGAGCTGGGCGGCACGGATTGCAGCGACATAGCCGCCGGGACCTGCGCCGATGACGATCAGGTCATAATCTTGTTCTGCCATGGTGTCGGCTCCTTACAGGTCGATCAACAAACGGGCGGGATCTTCAATTGCTTCTTTGACGATCTTGAGGAATGTCACCGCCTCGCGCCCGTCGATCAGGCGGTGGTCGTAGCTGAGCGCGAGATACATCATCGGGCGCACGACGACGGCGCCATTGCGGACCACGGGCCGGTCTTCGATACGGTGCAGCCCGAGAACAGCGCTCTGCGGCGGGTTGATGATCGGTGTCGACATAAGGCTGCCGAACACACCGCCATTGGAAATGGTGAAGGTGCCGCCGGTCATATCCTCCATCGTCAGCGAACCGGATTTCGCCTTGGCCCCGAAATCGGCAATGGCCTTTTCGATTTCGGCAAAGCTCATGGCGTCGGCATTACGCACGACCGGGACGACGAGGCCATTGGGCGCGCTCACCGCGACCGAGACGTCGAGATAATTGTGATAGACGATTTCATCGCCCTGGATTTGCGCATTCACCGCGGGCACATCGCGCGCGGCGAGGGCAACAGCCTTTGTGAAAAAGCCCATGAAGCCCAGCCGGACGCCATGCTTCTTTTCAAACAGATCCTTATATTTGTCACGCGTCGCAATGACTTCGCTCATGTCGCAGTCATTGAACGTGGTCAAAAGCGCTGCGGTTTCCTGCGCGCTCTTCAACCGCTTGGCGATGGTCTGGCGCAGACGGGTCATCTTGACGCGTTCTTCCTGACGCGCACCAGCAGGGGCTGCCTTGGGCGTTGCGCTCTCTGCCGCGGGTGAAGCTTCGGCAGGCGCAACCTTGGCGGCGGCGACCACGTCTTCCTTTGTCAGGCGTCCGTCTTTGCCGGTCCCCTTGATCTTGCTGGGATCGATGCCGAGCTCAAGTACCAGACGGCGGACAGCGGGGGAAAGCGGCAGGTCGCTGTTTTCGGCGGCCGGCGCAGCTTCGGCAACAGGTGCAGGGGCAGGTGCCGTTGCCACAGGTTGCGGGGCAGCCGCAGGTGCAGCAGGCGCCGCGGCGCCCGCGCCCGCGCTGCCTTCTTCGATGGAGGCGATCACGGCGCCGACATTGACCGTCGCGCCTTCCTCGACGCTGTATGCGCCCATGATTCCGGCGACGGGTGCGGGCACTTCGACAGCGACCTTATCGGTTTCAAGGCTGGCGATCGGCTCGTCGGCGGCAACGGCTTCGCCCGGCTTTTTCAGCCATTGGCCAAGGGTGGCCTCGGTGATGGATTCGCCCAGTACGGGGACTTTGACTTCGGTGCTCATGGGGATCAGCCTTTTCTCTGACGGCGGATTTCTGCGCGGACATTATGACCAAGGGCGTCGGCGACCAACGCGGCCTGTTCGGCCTGATGGCGCTTGGCAAGGCCGGTTGCGGTCGCCGCAGCGGCCTTGCGCCCGGCATAGCGCGCGCGGGTCGGTTTAACCTTTGCGTTCAACAGGCATTCTTCGATGAAGGGATCGACAAAGGACCAGCTGCCCGCATTTTTCGGTTCTTCCTGTGCCCAGACAACCTCTTCCAACCCGGTCATACGCTTCAGGCGAACCGTCAGAGGTTCGCCGGGGAATGGATAAAGCTGCTCGATCCGGACAATCGCGGTGTCGCTGTCCCCGGCCGCATTGCGGGCCTCCATCAGGTCATAGGCGACCTTGCCGGAACAGAGCACCAGACGCTTCACATCCTTGTCTGCAGGTGCCCAGGGGTCGGACAATATCCGCATGAAGTGGCTGTCGCCCTGAAAATCTTCTGCCTTGGAAACTGCCATTTTGTGCCGCAGCAGGGATTTGGGTGTCATGACAACCAGCGGCTTGCGGAACGACCGCGCCATCTGACGGCGCAGCAGGTGGAAATAATTTGCCGGCGTCGTGCAATTGGCGACCTGGATATTATCCTCGGCGCAAAGCTGCAGGAACCGTTCCAGACGGGCCGAGCTATGTTCGGGACCCTGACCTTCATAGCCATGGGGCAACAACATCACGAGGCCGTTGGCGCGCAGCCATTTTGCCTCGCCCGATGCAATGAACTGGTCGATCATGGTCTGGGCACCATTGGCAAAGTCGCCAAATTGCGCTTCCCACAATACCAGCGTTTTGGGTTCGGCACCGGCATAACCATATTCATAGCCGAGCACGCCAAATTCGGACAGCGGGCTGTCCAGAACCTCGAACCGTCCGTGCGGCAATGTCGAGAGCGGCACATATTTTTCTTCCGTGCCCTGATCGACCCAGACAGCGTGCCGCTGGCTAAACGTACCGCGGCCTGAATCCTGTCCCGAAAGACGCACGCCAAATCCTTCCGACAGCAGGGAGCCGAAGGCCAGGGCTTCGCCTGTTGCCCAGTCAAAATTCTCGCCCGAAGTGAACATCGCCTTCTTCGCGTCGAGAACACGGCCAAGGGTGGGATGGATATTCAGCGTGTCGGGCACCGATGTTAATGTGCGACCCAAGCTGTCGAACAGCTTTTTGGAAATGCCCGTTTCAACGTTACGGCGCGCGGTTTCCGGATCGGCAGGCTTCGAAAGCCCCGACCAGCGTCCGCCAAACCAGTCCGCCGCATTGGGCTTGTAATCGGCGGCGCCTGTAAATTCCTGCTCGAGCAGGGCGACAAAACGAGTCGCATGTTCATTGGCCCAGTCGGCATCAATCACACCTTCGGCCTGAAGCCTTTTGGCATAAATCTCGCTGACGCCGGGATGGCCCTTGATCACCTTGTACATCAGTGGCTGGGTAAAGCTCGGCTCGTCACCTTCATTGTGGCCGAAGCGGCGGTAGCACCACATGTCGATCACGATATCGCGGTGGAATGTCTGGCGAAATTCGATGGCGATCTTGCACGCAAAGGTAACCGCCTCGGGATCGTCGCCGTTAACGTGGAAAATCGGGGCCTGAACGCCCTTGGCAACATCCGAAGGATAAGGCGACGAGCGCGCATATTGCGGGCTGGTGGTAAAGCCGACCTGGTTGTTCACGATAAAGTGCAGGCATCCGCCGGTATTATAGCCGCGAATCCCAGAGAAACCGAGGCATTCCCAAACGATACCCTGTCCTGCAAAGGCCGCATCGCCATGCAACAGAACCGGCAGGACCTGCTCATGCTTGCCAAGGTCGCCGCGGGCGGTCTGGTTGGCGCGCACCTTTCCGAGAACGACCGGATTGACCGCCTCCAGATGGGACGGATTGGGGACAAGGCTCATATGCACCTTGATGCCGTCAAATTCGCGGTCGGTGCTGGTGCCCAGATGATATTTCACATCGCCCGAACCGCCGACATCATCGGGATTCGCGCTGCCGCCCGAAAATTCATGGAATATGATGCGATAGGGCTTGGCCATCACATTGGCCAAGACGTTCAGGCGGCCACGATGCGGCATGCCATATACGATTTCGCGGACGCCCAGTTGCCCGCCATATTTGATGACCGCTTCGAGAGCGGGAATCATGGATTCGCCGCCGTCCAGACCGAAACGCTTCGTGCCGACATATTTGCGGCCCAGGAATTTTTCGTACTGTTCGGCTTCGATAACCTTGGCCAGAATCGCCTTTTTGCCTTCGGGCGTGAAGTGGATGGCGGCGTCCTTGCCTTCCATCCGTTCCTGCAGGAAACGGCGTTCTTCCACATCGGCAATGTGCATATATTCCAGACCGACGGGGCCGCAATAATTTGCCCGCAAGATGTCGACCAGTTCGCGCACGGTCGTCCATTCAAGACCCAGCGTTCCGCCGACAAATACTTTCCGGTCCAGATCAGCGCCCGAAAAACCATGATATTCCGGGGTCAAATCCGCCGGTATTTCCTGCTTGGAAAGGCCAAGTGGGTCCAGATTGGCCGCAAGATGGCCGCGCACGCGATAGGTACGCACCAGCATCATGGCGCGAATGGAATCATTCGCCGCCGCAACCGCGTCGGCCTCTGCCATTTGCTTGCCCGCCGCCTTGGCCGCAGCCTTCACCTCGACCACCATCTGGGTGGGGTCGAGCGATGCCGTCAAATCGTCGGTGACCGATAAAGGCCAGTTGGCGCGCTCCCAGCTGGGACCGCGCTCAATTTCAAAATCCTGGTTCTCAAGACCCATATCTATGCCTTCCTTGGGGAGGGAAACGGCAGGGATGCTTATCCCTTCAGTACTTCGACCAATGTTTTGCCGAGCAGTGAAGGAGAAGGGGATACGCGAATGCCTGCGGCTTCCATGGCCGCAATCTTGCTTTCCGCATCGCCTTTGCCGCCGGATACAATAGCGCCCGCATGGCCCATGCGCCGCCCTGGAGGCGCCGTGCGACCTGCAATAAAGCCAGCCATCGGCTTCTTGCGGCCCTTCTTGGCTTCATCAATCAGGAATTGTGCGGCTTCTTCTTCTGCGCTGCCGCCGATTTCACCGATCATGATGATCGATTTGGTGGCGTCGTCGGCAAGGAACAGTTCCAGACAGTCGATAAAGTTGGTGCCGTTGACCGGATCGCCGCCAATGCCGACGGCGGTCGTCTGGCCCAGGCCTTCGGCCGTGGTCTGGAACACTGCCTCATAAGTCAGGGTGCCGGAACGCGAAACAACGCCGACCGAACCTTGCGAGAAGATATTTCCGGGCATGATGCCGATCTTGCATTCGCCCGGGGTCAGAATTCCGGGGCAGTTCGGGCCGATCAAGCGCGATTTCGACCCTGACAGGGCGCGCTTCACCTTGACCATGTCAAGCACCGGAATGCCTTCGGTAATGCACACGATCAGGGGGATTTCCGCGTCAATCGCCTCAAGAATCGAGTCCGCCGCAAAGGGGGGCGGAACATAGACGACCGTCGCATCGGCGCCGGTTGCCTGCTTGGCCTCCAGCACGGTGTCGAACATCGGCAGGCCGATATGTGTTGTTCCACCTTTGCCGGGGGTAACGCCGCCGACCATTTGCGTGCCATAGGCCAGCGCCTGTTCGGTGTGGAAGGTGCCGGTCGCACCGGTCATGCCTTGCGTAATGACCTTGGTATTCTTGTTGACGAGAATGCTCACATGCGTCTCCTGAAATATGATGTCCGCTTATTTCAGCGACGGATCGATCTTTTTGCAAGCAACCAGAAGTTCCTTCACCGCATCCACAGATACGTTGAAGTTTTTCTGCGCCTTTGCGTTCAGCTTGATTTCGGCGATGCGTTCAACGCCGCCAGCGCCAATGACGACAGGAACGCCGACATACAGGTTCTTCACGCCATATTGGCCGGTCAGATTTGCAGCACAGGGCAGCAAACGCTTCTGGTCGTTCAGATAGGCCTGCGCCATCTCGATTGCCGACGTTGCCGGGGCATAATAGGCCGAACCCGTTTTCAGCAAGGCGACGATTTCACCACCACCCGAACGCGTACGCGCGACGATTGCGTCAATCTTTTCCTTGGTGGACCAACCCATTTTGATAAGGTCGGGGACCGGAATACCGGCAACGGTCGAATATTCGATCACCGGCACCATCGTGTCGCCATGTCCGCCCAGTACGAAGGCGGTGACATCACGGACCGAAACATTGAATTCTTCGGCGAGGAAATGACGGAAACGGGCGCTGTCCAGAACGCCGGCCATGCCCACGACCATATTGTGCGGCAGCCCCGAAAATTCGCGCAAGGCCCAGACCATGGCGTCGAGGGGATTGGTGATGCAGATGACAAATGCCTTGGGGGCATACTTCTTGATGCCTTCACCTACGGCCTTCATGACCTTCAGGTTGATGCCGAGAAGGTCGTCACGGCTCATCCCGGGTTTGCGGGCGACACCGGCGGTGACGATGCAGACGTCGGCGCCCTTGATGTCCTTGTAGCTGTTCGTGCCCTTAAGCTTTACATCAAAGCCTTCGACGGGTCCGGCCTGCGCCAGGTCCAGTGCCTTGCCCTCCGGCATACCTTCGGCAACGTCGAACAGGACAACGTCGCCCAGTTCTTTGGATGCAGCGAGGTGGGCAAGTGTGCCGCCGATCATACCGGCACCGATAAGCGCAATTTTCTTGCGAGCCATGAAACGATTTCCTTCCCTTAAGGCCTGTAGCGGAATTGAGGCGGCGTTACGCCGAATCACTTAACTTAACAACCCACTAAAGCGTATAAGTTAAGCCTTTTTATGATAACAGTTCGCAATAGCATTAATGGCGGTTTCAGCCTGCGACGCGACGTAACATTTCCATCCAGATCGGGACCTGTCCGTGGAATCCTTCGGCCCAAACGCGTTCGTCCAGCCCATGGGCGCCTTCCCGTGCGCCGACAATGCCCCACAGTCCGCCAAAGCCATATACCGGTATACCATTTGCTCTCAGAAATGCCCCGTCCGTTGCCCCTGCTGACTGGAACGGCATAACCGGCGCATCCTTAAACCGGGTGGCAACCGCCGCCTTATAGGCTTCGGTAATATCGGCACGCAGCGGTGTGGGTGCTGTTTCGGGGGTTTGCGACCCTTCTACAGCGGTGACGGTTACATCGGGCCCAGCCAGCGCCTGCAATTGCTGGCGCACTTCTTCAATTTTCACGCCGGGGAAAATTCGGCAATTGACGTTGGCCTCGGCCTTTTGCGGCAGGGCATTGGGGGCATGGCCGCCCGACAGCATGGTCGCGACACAGCGTGTGCGCGTGCTACCGCTGTCCATGGCTTCCAACAGATCGGCGGTCTCGCGGTCGGTCGGATTGGCAAGGAAACGCCGGACCAGCTCGCCATATTGGCCGCTATCGCCTTTTGAAAGCGCTTCATAGGTCGCCCGCGTCGCATCGTTGATCATCGGCGTAAAGCGGTGGCGCTCCACTGCGGTCAGCGCATTTGCCAGCGCATAGATCGCATTGTCCGGACGCGGCGCACTGCTATGCCCGCCGCGATTGATGGCGGTCAGCTTATAGTCGGCATAGGTTTTCTCGGCGATTTGCATGCCGAAACCTTCCACACGGCCGTCGGGAAAGACCGATCCGCCCCCTGCATCGCTGTTGAGGGCAAATTCGGCATCGATCAGCGACCGCCATTCGGTTGCGGCACGGCGCGCACTGTTACCGCTGGTCTCTTCATCGCCTGTAAACAGGACGATGATGTCCCGCGTATTCTGAAACTTTTCCGCCCGCAAATATTGCAGAGCCAGAACAATCCCTGTCAGGCCCGCCTTGTTGTCATTTGATCCACGGCCAAGATAATAGCCGTCCTCTTCGCGAAACTTGAAAGGTGGATATTTCCAGTCGCTTTCCTTGGCTGCCACCACATCCATATGCGCCATCAGCAATATCGGCTTCTTCCCGCTCGGCTTCGCGGCAGGCCAGCGGGCGATAAGGGTCTGGGTACCGTCATGATCCTTGACGACAATATCGGTTATACCGGCTTTCCGGAACTCGGCACTCAGCAAGCCGGTCAGCTTTTTGAATTCGGCGGTCTGCCCCTCGACGGTCGGAATCTCGACAATCTTTGCAAAAAGATCCCGCTCCGCCTGACGTTGGGCATTTTGCGCCTGGCCCTGTGCGGCGGTTATTGCCAGCAAGCTTGCCGCGACTATCGATAAACGTCTGAACATCCTCTTCTCCTTTGCGCAAAGCCTAACGCGGACCATGGCCCTCCGCCAGATATTCCTCGGACTGCATTTCCAGAAGCCGCGATACGGTGCGTTCAAATTCAAACCGGCCATCCCCTTCGGGATAAAGCTGGTCCGGTATGGCATCGGCGCTGGCCAGAAATTTGACGCGATATTCGTATAGTGCGTCGATCAGGGTTACAAAACGTGCCGCCTCGTTTCGGTTTTGGGGGCCGAGGACGGGAATGCCGACCATGATGACGGTGTGGAAACGACGCGCAATGGCAAGATAATCGGCCGACCCGCGCGCCTCGGCACATAAGCGCTTGAAGGAGAACACCGCGACACCTTTCAGCGCCTTGGGCACATGCAGGGTCCGCCCTGTACCCACATCCAGTTCCGCAGACGGCACATGGGCGCGATCTTCGGGTGGATAGTCAGTCAGACGGAAAAAGGTTTGCGATAAGGCCGCCGTTGCCTCCGGTCCGTTGGGCACCAGCCAGGTTCGTGCACTGCCCAAGCGGTCACGGCGGTAATCGACCGGTCCGTCGAGGCTGACTATGTCCAGCCTTTCCTTGATGAGATCGATGAAGGGCAGGAACAGGTGACGGTTGAGCCCGTCCTTGTACAAATCATCGGGATGCCGGTTCGATGTAGTCACCACCGTGACGCCTGCAGCGATCAGCCCTGAAAAAAGGCGGGACATGATTGCGGCATCGGCCATATTGTTCACGACCATCTCGTCGAAGCACAGCAGGCGCGATTCTTCCGCCAGGGATTCCACCAAAGGCGGGATCGGATCGCCCCGTTCCTTTTCCCGCTCCACCTTCAGGCGTGCATGGATATCGAGCATGAATTCATGAAAATGGACCCGCTTTTTCCGGCGGACCTGAACCGTGTCGAAAAACAGGTCCATCAGCATCGATTTCCCGCGCCCGACACCACCCCAAAGATAAAGGCCCCGCGCCGGGTCGGGCTTTTTCCGTAAAAAGCGCCAGATGGTGCTTCCCCGTGGAGGCACTGCCTCAAGTTCGTCCTGGACGCGCGCCAGTGCACGGACGGCCTTTAACTGGTCCGCGTCGGGCTTTAATTCATTGGCCGAAACCAGCGCGTTGTAACGGTTTTCTACCTTATCCATAACACGCTGCCGGAACGGTCATTTCCGGGTGGGTTTTCGGATGGTGCCGGAAAAGGCAGCGACCCGTTCATCGCCTTGCGTCACGATACCGCGCATGAAAAGCAAACGGCCGGTTTCTTTCAAAAGCTCAACCTCCGCGTCCAGCGGTTCGCCAATGGTACCGGCGCCGATAAATTGCACCGAAAGGTCCAGCGTGACGGCGGCCCCGGCCTCGATGAGGCCGAACATCCGCGATGCGCCGAACATAGCAACATCGATAAAGCCCAGGGTGACGCCGCCGTGGACGGCATTGCGCAGATTGCTGTGACGGTGCTCGGGGAACATGCGCAGCCTCGCCTTGCGGTCACCTTCACTGCGTACCAGCATCTTGCCCAACACGGTTCCATTATACCGCGTCGCATCGGTCATCTGCCAATTCAGCCAACCCGGATTATCCGGATCGGGACTGCTGTCGAATGCGGGTGTTTCCAACGGATGTCCCGCGATTAAATATGCCGTTCGGCAACCATTTTCTTGGTTTCCGCGATGGCCTTGGCAGGATTCAAGCCTTTGGGGCAGGCATTGGCGCAATTCATAATGGTATGGCAACGGTACAGGCGGAAGGGATCCTCCAGCTCGTCCAGACGCTCCCCGGTCATTTCGTCACGGCTGTCGGCAAGCCAGCGATAGGCTTGCAGAAGAATGGCAGGACCCAGGAACTTGTCGCTGTTCCACCAGTAGGACGGGCAACTTGTGGAGCAGCAGGCGCACAGGATGCATTCATACAGGCCGTCCAGCTTGGCGCGGTCTTCCGGTGATTGCAGGCGTTCCTTGCCCGAAGGTTCCGGCGTGACGGTCTGCAACCATGGCTTGATCGACGCATATTGCGCGTAGAAATGGGTGAAATCGGGAACCAGATCCTTGATCACTTCCATATGCGGCAGCGGCGTGATGGTCACTTCGCTTTTGCAATCCTCGATCGCCGTGGTGCACGCCAGCCCGTTTTTGCCGTCGATGTTCATCGAGCAGGATCCGCAAATGCCTTCGCGGCAGGACCGGCGGAAGGTAAGCGAACTGTCCTGCTCGCTTTTCATCTTGATCAGGGCATCGAGAACCATCGGGCCGCAATTGTCGGTATCGACCTCAAATGTGTCATAACGCGGATTTTCGCCGCTATCGGGATCGTAGCGATAGACTTTGAATTTCTTGACTTTACCCGCGGTGCTGGATGCATGCACCCGGCCCTTCTGAACCTTACTGTTTTTGGGTAAAAAGAAATCAGCCATTTGAATATCCCGTGGAATCTAGATGTCTTGTTATTCCGCTATAGTGGCAACGCCCTAACCAACCGTTTCGCTAATCACAAGCCCTCAACTGCGTCGACTTGGCTTGCCTTTTTTGCAAGCGACACGCGCAATTTATCGATTTTGCGACCGTCCATGTCGACAATCTCGAAACGCCAGCCCTGGTCGACGAAGGATTCGCCCTCCTCCGGCAAATGGCGCAAGATATGAAGGACATGGCCCGCAGCCGTGGCATAATCGCGGTCGTCGGGCAGATCGATGGACAGCACCTCGGCCATGGCATCGGCCGACATCGCGCCGGACACCAGCATCGATCCGTCGTCCAGCGTAACAATGTTCGGGGCGCTACCCTGCGCCTGATCCGAGGCAAATTCACCCGCGATCGCGGCCAGCAGGTCGTTGGGCGTGACGATTCCCTCAAAATGCCCATATTCATCGTAAACCAGCAACATAGGCACATCGGATGACCGCAGGATTTCAAGGGCATCCATGGCATCCAGCTGATCCGGAACAATCTCCGCCTTGCGCATCAGGTCGCGCAGATCGAGCCGCTTCCCGCCAATCTGCGCCGCGACAATATCGCGCGACTGGACCACACCGATAATATCGTCGGCATTCTCGCCAGTTACCGGAATGCGGGTGTGGGGCGAATGGACCAGCATGTCGCGGACATCTTCTTCGGATGCATCTGCGGAAATGCGGTCCACATCGGTGCGCGGTGTCATTACCTCGCGCACGGGACGATCGGCCAGACGCACAACACCGGCAATGACCTTATGCTCATGTTCCTCAATGATTCCGGCATGCGTCGCTTCGGCAAAAACCATCCGCAACTCTTCGGTTGTCAGGGCTTCCCGGCTGTCACGGCGCAGGCCCAGCATGCGAAAAATCAGCGCGCTGGAACGATCCAGCAGCCACACAATAGGAGCCGTAATGCGCGACAGCATTTCCATGGGTCCGGCAACAATGATGGCGATGCGTTCCGGCGCCACAAGTGCAAATTGTTTCGGAACCAGTTCACCTACGACCAGCGAAGCATAGGTGGTGATGGAAATGACAATACCGAACCCCAATGTATCGGCCCAATCGGCAGGGATTCCCAAATAGGCGAGTCGTTGCGCCATAGGTTCGCCCAGAGTGGACCCCGAATAGGCCCCGGCGATGATACCGATCAGGGTGATTCCAATCTGTACCGTCGATAAAAATTTGCCCGGATCACGTGCCAGCCGCAGCGCCGTATTCGCACCCCGCGTGCCGCTATCGGCCATGGCTTTCAACTTGGCGGCGCGGGCCGATACAATGGCAAGTTCGGACATTGCGAACACACCGTTGATGGCGATCAGCACAAGGATGGTGGCGGCATCAAACCAGGGAAAGGGACTAAGTGGTTGCATAGAAGGCTATGTCCCATAGTGCCAAACATCCGGTCATGGCAACAAAATGCAACGTCACGCGTTAGGCACTGCGATGCGACCCGCACGCGGAATAATCTCCGGTTCATATTCCGTGGCGTTTAATAAATGCATCATCAGGAAGGCTATGAACATGAATACAAAACAAATCCTATCCCTCACCGTGCTGGCATCAATGCTCCCCCTTTCGGCCTGTGTGACCGACCCTGAGACCGGCAAACGCACGATTTCGAAAGCGGCTATTGGTGGCGTCGGTGGCGCGCTTGGCGGATATCTTCTGGGTGACCTTATCGGTGGTCGGCGTGACCGAACCGAAAAGATCGTTGGCGCGGGCATTGGCGCAGTCGCAGGTGCAGGCGTCGGCTATTATATGGACGAACAGGAAAAGAAGCTGCGCCAGCAGACCGCTGGTACCGGCGTCAATGTCATTCGTGACGGCGACAATCTGGTGCTCGACATGCCTTCGGAAGTCACATTTCCGGTAAACAGTTCGAACATCGAACCCAATTTCCGCACGACGCTTGATCAGGTCGCAGCGACCTTGGTCCAATATGAAAAAACCTATGTCGACGTGCTGGGCCACACCGATTCCACAGGCTCGGATGCCTATAATCAGGCGCTGTCCGAACGCCGGGCATCTTCGGTCGCGGCCTATCTGGGATCACGCGGCGTACAGTCTGCGCGCCTGGCTACCAAAGGCTATGGTGAAAGCCAGCCGAAGGCGAGCAATCTGGATGAGGCAGGTCGCGCCGCCAACCGGCGGGTCGAAATCCGACTTGTTCCGGTAACCGAAGGCTAGGTCCTGAACTCGTAAATATCGTCGACGACGCTATTTACGAGTTTACGGCCTAAACCGCCACGCCCTTCAGCAACTTGGGTAAAGCACCGCTCTCGCCCCGTGCCTCGGCCATGAAAAAGGCCTTGGCGGGGCGGGTGCGTTGCACCAGACTCATTCCAAAACGCCGGATGGCCGACGCTGCTTTTCCGGGAATACCGAACAGGCGGTTCAGCCCGTCGGTTGACATGGCGACCATCAGGGTGTCCACGCTTCTCCACCTGCTATAACGTTCCAGCAACTGGGCATCGCCGAGATCAAGCCCCAGCCGCATCCCGTCCACCAAAACTTCTGCCAGCGCTGCCACATCCCGCAGCCCCAGATTTAGCCCCTGTCCGGCAATGGGGTGGATGCCGTGCGCACTATCCCCGATCAGGACAAGCCGCTCAGCGGTAATTGAACCGGCATGGTGGAAACCAAGCTTATAGGTTGAAAGGGGCGCTGCCATTTCGATCTGACCCAACAGACCGCCCATCGCCTTTTCGACCTCGGCGGCGTATCCCCGTTCGGATAGCTTCATATAGCCCGGCGCATCGGCTTCATCGACGGACCAGACGATAGCGGATCGATGCCGGCCGTCGGCGCTGTCGAGCATGGGCAGGACTGCAAAGGGGCCGCTCGGATAAAAAATCTCATATGCGATATTCTGATGCGGTTTTTCGTGGAAGACCGCACCTACCATTGCGCTGTGATTATACTGCCAGTGGATGATCTTTATTCCGGCTTCATCACGTGTTGTACTTTGCCGCCCTTCGGCGACAACCATCAGGTCTGCAGACAGGGTTTTCCCATTATCGAGCTCTACGGTCACGCCCGCCGCATTGCGCGTTTTGGAAAGAATGTGCACTGGCATATGCAAATGAATTGCCTCATTGGCTTTTGCCGCTTCGTACAGGCAGCGCCGGATCAACCTGTTCTCGAACATCTGCCCGAGATAGCCGTCCTCGGCACCGGGAACGAAGTCGAGCGAGCCGCGCTTCAGGCCATCACTGACCCAAATCTGTTCAATCGGGCATCCCTTGCCCTCCAGCGCGTCGCCAAGGCCGATGGCTTCGAACATTTTCATGCTGGAACTGGAAATAGCCGATGTGCGCCCGTCAAAATCATGGGCAAGCATCGCTTCGGGATCGGCGCGATCCACGACATGACAACTGATTCCATGATTGGCCAAGGCAAGCGCCTGTGTAAGTCCCACAAGGCCGCCGCCGATGATAATGATATCCGCTTTTTCCATCATGTGCAGCTTATGGCCCAATTGCGTCCCGGACTCAAAGAAGGATTTTGCCCGTAATGCTTGACGGGGAGTCCGGTGAAGGCGAAAAGGGGGCGTATTAACCTTATAGAGCAGTGTTTCATGGCGTCGCGCATTTCGAAGATCACCGGCAAGAACAATATGGCCAACTGGCGCCAGATGATGCGCGCGTCTCTGATCCGGAGCGGCGCGTTGTTCGGTGCGGCTGCGCTTGGGTTGTTTGCCTTCTTTTACGGCTTTTCCGTTTTAAGCTATTCACCTGCGGATGCGGCGTTCAACAGTGCGGCTGCCGATGTTCAGCATAACTGGATGGGCCAGCCCGGCGCCTATATTGGCGACGCGGCGCTTTTCCTGTTCGGCTTACCCGCAATTTTCCTGTTTCCCCTGATGCTGATTTTTGCACGGCGTCTTTGGCGCGATGTACCGCAACCGCAGTGGAAACGGCAGTTGGTGACCTGCCTTGCAGGCATGTTCATCATCGGTTTCGGAATGGCCTATTGGCAGCATGGCAGTGACATTGGCCTGCCTGCAGGATGGGGCGGAACGTTCGCCCTTCTGTTGGATAGTGCCGTCACGCCCCTTATCGGCCAGGTTGAGGGTGCGCTGGGGACATTGATCCGCGTCATACTGATCGTCGGCACCTTATTGGGCGGGATAACGGTGGTGATCCGGTCCCTGCAACTGGAACGCCCGCTGTTGCGCATACCGGCCCTGCCGATGCCGAAATTCGGAATGAATCTGGACGCGGGCACCGACAGCGACGAGGCCGCACCTGTCATCAATCTGGAACCCAAGCCGCCGCGCAAGTCGGTGGAACCGGAAAGCCGCAAGCCGCCGGTCATCGACGATCGCAGTTCGGCGCCCAAGAAAGCCGCATTTTCGACAGGGGCCCGGCAAGGCGACTTTTTCGGCAGCTATGCCCTGCCGTCGCTCGATCTGCTGGATCCGCCTCCAGCCGTTTCGGTGCCGAAACTGGATAAAACTGCTCTGGAGGCTAATGCGCGGCTTCTCGAATCCGTGCTCGACGATTTTCATGTGAAGGGCCAGATTGTGGCGGTGCGGCCCGGTCCGGTGGTGACCATGTACGAACTTGAGCCCGCGGCCGGTATCAAGTCCAGCCGTGTAGTACAGCTTGCCGAAGATATCGCACGCAACATGTCCGCCCTGTCGGCGCGTGTGTCGACCATACCGGGCCGGACGGTGATGGGAATCGAACTGCCCAATACGCACCGTGAGGCGGTGGTGTTCCAGGAAATGGTTGGCTCCAGTGCCTTTGCCGACCAGAAAGGTGCGCTGCCGATCATTTTGGGCAAGAATATCTCGGGTGATCCGGTGATCGCTGATCTGGCGCCTATGCCCCACCTCCTCGTGGCTGGTACGACCGGGTCGGGTAAGTCGGTCGGGTTGAACTGTATGATCCTCTCGCTGCTTTACAGGTTGACGCCTGACCAGTGTCGGATGATCATGATCGATCCCAAAATGCTCGAACTCAGCAGCTATGATGATATCCCCCATTTGCTTTCTCCTGTGGTGACAGAGCCTGCAAAGGCAATCCGCGCCCTGAAATGGGCAGTGGAGCAGATGGAGGAGCGTTACCGCATGATGTCCTCGCTGGGCGTCCGGAATCTCGCCAACTTCAATGAAAAGGTCCGCGCTGCCAAGGCAAAGGGTTCGCCATTGGGGCGCAGGGTGCAGATCGGATATGATCCGATGACCGGCCAGCCACAATATGAGGAAGAGCAACTGGCCTATGAACCGATGCCCCAGATTGTCATCATCGTGGACGAGCTTGCCGATTTGATGATGACAGCCGGGAAGGAAGTGGAATTCCTGATCCAGCGGTTGGCGCAAAAGGCGCGTGCCGCCGGGATACATCTGATCATGGCAACGCAGCGGCCCTCGGTCGATGTCATTACCGGCGTGATCAAGGCCAATTTGCCGACCCGTATATCCTTCCACGTAACGTCTAAAATCGACAGCCGAACCATTTTGGGGGAACAGGGCGCAGAGCAGCTTCTGGGCAAGGGCGACATGCTGTATATGGCGGGTGGCCGCGGACTGACCCGCATTCACGGACCTTTTGTGTCCGATGACGAAGTACGGCGCGTGGCTGACCATTGGCGCGGACAAGGGCAGCCTGAATATATCCAGGCCGTTACCGAAGAACCCGAAGACGGCGGATTCGATTTTGGCGGTATCGGCGGCGAGGATAGCGAGGAAGATGCCCAGTATCGCAAAGCCTGCCAGATCGTATTCGAAAGCCAGAAGGCATCGACAAGCTGGATCCAGCGGCAGCTGCGCATCGGCTATAACAGCGCTGCGCGTCTGATTGACCGGATGGAAGAGGATGGATTAATCAGCGGTCCGAACCATATCGGCCGGCGCGAAGTTCTGCGTGACCGGAACGGCGAACCGCTTTAGGCGTTAAGACTTGGTTCAACGCGCGTTTGGCAGACGGACCCGCCCTCTCCCTTGGAAAATGACAATGACTTTTGGAAAATATGCCCTGATGTTCACGCCGGTTGCGCTGGTGATGACGATGCCGGGATCGGCGCAGAGCGGTTCGGCCAAGATGGACCGGGTTGTGGCCCATATGCAGTCGGTCGGTACGATGACCTCGACATTTACGCAGACAGACCGGCGCGGTTCGACCCTGTCGGGCAAATTGCTGTTGAAGCGGCCTGGCCATATCCGTTTCGAATATCAAAAGGGTGTCCCCCTGCTGATTGTCGGTGACGGCAAATCGCTGACGATGGTCGACTATGAAGTCCGCCAGGTGCAGCGCTGGCCCATCCGAAACAGCCCGCTTGCGGCGTTGCTTGACCCGGGTCAGGACCTGCGCCGTTATGGCAAGTTGGTTGAAACATCGACCGACGATGTGATCAGCGTCGAAGTGCGCGATCCCAAGCGGCCGGAATTTGGTGTCATCACGATGGTGTTCGTGCGTCAGGCAGGCGCGCCGGGTGGATTGACGCTGAACGGATGGGTGGCGCTCGATTCGAAAAATAACCGCACCAGTGTCCGACTCGGTAATGTGAAATATAATGGAAATGTGCCTAATTCGGCCTTTACCTGGAAAGACCCGCGCCCCGTTCGCCGTAAAAGCTGATATGGGGCGACGAACCGATGCTGTGCGCCGACCAGTCGCCTTGGCAGGGTTCCTTGTTCATCTGAGTGACAGGAAACGCATAGTATAAATTCCTCATCAGCGGTTGGTAGTTCGTGTGGTTTTCCCCCTGTTGCCCACGACGATGAAGCCGGCCCTGATATCCGCGTGACGAACGCAAGCTTAGCCCTCATCCCAAATGCCCCCGGGATGAGGGCTTTGCTTTTTCCGCTTCATTTTTGCCATCAGCCGCTTGCCCACGGCCTCGGGTGCATCTAGGGCCTTTAGCTTATGTCACAGACACTCCGCATCGCCTCGTGGAATATCAATTCAGTCCGCGCCCGGATCGACATTGTCGAACGCTTTCTCAAAGAGGAAGCACCGGATATTTTATGCCTTCAGGAAACGAAGGTCATCGACAGCCTTTTCCCCGAGGGCCTGTTCCGGCAACTGGGCTATCGCCACATGATGATCAATGGACAGCCGATGCATCATGGCGTGGCAATTGTCAGCAAGGTGCCACTCATCAATCGCAAGGTTGAAGACTGGCAGGCGAATGGAGAGGCGCGCCATATCAGTGCCGAGCTCAATATCGAATCCACAAAGGGTGTACGCCTCGACAATGTCTACATACCGGCGGGTGGCGATATCCCGGACCGGGAGGCAAATCCGAAATTCGGGCAGAAGCTGGATTTTCTGACCCGCATGAAAGAGTGGTCCGACAGCATCAGCAGCCCGACCATTTTGACGGGCGATTTCAACGTCGCCCCGCTCGAACATGATGTGTGGAGCCATAAGCAGCTGATTAACGTCGTCAGCCATACGCCCATCGAGTGCGATCATCTCGCGGCGATCCAGCAGGCCGGAAACTGGGTGGACATTGCGCGGCATTTTGTCGACCCCAGCCAGAAACTCTACACCTGGTGGAGCTACCGTGCGCAGGATTGGGAAACGTCGGACCGCGGCCGACGACTGGACCATATGTGGGTGACGCCCGATCTTAAAGACAAGGCCAAATCCCATGTCGTGCACAAACATATACGCGGATGGGGCAAGCCTTCGGACCATGCACCCATCGTCACGGAATTCGCCTTTTGACGGCCCCTGTGTCGGCGGTGGGCAATCCCCGGAATGCGGCGCGAGCTATCGACGCGCTTCGCCGGGGATGGATTGTCCAAATCGGGTCAGCAGGCTCGGCCATCCGGATCGCAGCGATTGAAACGACCAGCGCGATAGCGGACGTCAAAGGTTTGCTTTTGTCGGCAAGCCGGGCAGCGACGCTGAAACTGGTCAACCAGCGGGCCGCAGCGGACACGAACCTGCCCGTCTGCATCGCAGCGCCTGCCGACATGGACCTGTCGATGGCACTCGCCATAGCCGACCCGACGCTTGATTTGCGCTATCCGATGAAAGGGCCTTTTGTGGCCCAGCCAATTGGCGAAGCCGCCCCGTTGCAGGCGGCAATGGAGTTGGCGCGTCTTGCAGGTCTATTGCCGGCTTTTCTGGTACTGGGTGACGAGGCGGTTGCCGAAGAAAGCGTGAGCCCGGAAGATGTGGCCGCTTTCGATGACAGCAACGCGCTTGCGATCGCGACTCGCGCGCGCTTGCCGGTCGCGGCAAATGCAGAGGCGGAGATTGTGGCCTTCCGTTCCGCTGCGGACTCGACGGACCATATCGCACTGGTGATCGGAAAGCGCGACCAGAGCGATCCCGTGGTGCGTTTGCACAGCGAGTGTCTGACAGGCGATGTGTTGGGGAGCCTGAAATGCGACTGCGGCCCGCAACTGCATGAGGCGCTGCACCAGATATCGGACGCACAATGGGGCATATTGCTCTATCTGCGGCAGGAAGGTCGCGGAATAGGCCTTATCAACAAATTGCGCGCCTATGCCTTGCAGGATCAGGGATTCGACACCGTTGACGCAAATGTTCGGCTCGGCTTTGCCATTGATGCGCGGGACTTTTCCGTGGCGGCACAAATGCTCAAGCTTTTGGGTGTCTCTTCGGTACGTTTGCTGACCAATAACCCTGAAAAGGTTGCCGGATTGCAGGCCGAGGGGATCGGGGTTCCCGAGCGCCTGCCCCTGAAGATTGCTTCAAACCCGCACAATGCCCATTATCTTGCGACCAAGCGCGACCGCACCGGGCATAAGCTCTAAGCCATAATATAGGTCAGGGGTTGCCCCTAAAATCCTTGCGGGTCCTCGGGCTCAGCCTGTGGCTCAGCCGGTCGGCGCCCCAGCGCTTTATCGATAAACTCTTCATCCAGTTGCTCGGGCCGGGTGCCATCGGGCAATCCGGGGTCGTCGACAGACGGAACACCCTCTATCGGATTTCCATTCTCGTCCAGAAGCAGGGGTTCGCCATCTTCACCCAGAAGCTCCTCGTCTTCCAATCTTTCCGGGAAAGTGACTTCGGTGGCGAACTGCTCGACTGGACGGCCAGCGACCGCGACACGCATGAACGCCGCCCAGGCCTGCGCCGGAGCCCGCCCGCCTTCCAATCCGCCGACGGCACGCGCATTGTCACGACCCATCCATACACCGGTCGTCAGGCCGCTTGAAAAGCCCAAGAACCAGCCGTCCTTGTTGCTGCTGGTGGTCCCTGTCTTTCCGGCCACGGGTCGGCCAATATTTGCTGCGCGGCCGGTTCCGGTTGCAACTGCCGTCTGCATCAGGTCAGTCATGCCGCCGGCAACCCATTCCTCAACCAACTGGATCGATTTCTGCGGCTTGGCCGAATAGATTACTTCGCCGTCAATCGTCGTCACTTTGGAAATGCCATATGGAGTCAGGCTGCGCCCTTTTGCCGCCACTTCGGCAAAGGCACGGGTCATGTCGATCACGCGCGCTTCGGACGTGCCCAATACCATGGACGGTTGCGTGTTGATCGGTGTCGTAATGCCGAACCGGCGCGCCATATTGGCAATGCTGCTGGTGCCCACTTCCTCACCCAGCTTGGCGGCCACCGTGTTCTTTGAATAGGCAAAGGCCGTGCGCAAGCTGATCTCGCCGGCATAATTGCCACCACTATTCTTGGGCTGCCAGCCGTCTATCTCGACAGGTTCATCGACAACCGTATCTTCGGGACGGAATCCCGATTCCAGTGCGGTCAGATAGACGAACAATTTCCATGCCGATCCCGGTTGACGAACCGCGGTCACCGCCCGGTTATAGTTGCTGGTCACATAGTCGGTACCGCCAACCATCGCCTTCACGGCACCGTCGCGGTCAATGGCGACCAGCGCGCCCTGGGCGCCTTTTGGCACATTGTTGACAATCGCCTTTGTCGCGGCGCGCTGCATTTTCAGGTCGAGCGTGGTCCACACGTCAATCGGCTTTTCCGTCTCATCGATCAGGCCATCCAGTTGCGGCAACACCCAGTCGGTGAAATATCGGACACTGTCCTGCGGCGGTTCGGCTGCAATCTTGACCTGGGCTGGCTTGACCGCTGCGGCTTGTTCCGCCGTTATCATGCCTGCATCCTGCATCACTTCGACAACGACACCGGCGCGGTCGAGCGCGGCCTTTGCGTCTGCGGTCGGCGAATAGCGTGAAGGCGCCTTCACAAGCCCCGCGATAATGGCAGCCTCGGCCAGCGAAAGTTCTTCCGCGCCGTGGTCGAAAAATTTACGGCTCGCGGCATCAACGCCATAGGCGCCGCCACCGAAATAGACCTTGTTCAGATAAAGCTCGAGTATCTGCTCCTTGGAAAACTTGGTTTCCATTGCCAGAGCAAGGATTATCTCGCGGATTTTCCGCCCGAACTCCTTGTTATTATTCAGGTAGATGTTACGCGCGAGTTGTTGTGTGATGGTGGAGCCGCCTTGTGTCCAGCGGCCTTCGATCGCGCGCACATAAAAAGAGCGGGTAATACCGATCGGGTCGACGCCCGGATGCATGTAATAGCGGCGATCCTCAACAGCGACCATCGCCTCTTTCATCTCGGTCGGTAACTGCGAAAAGGTGAGCCAGCGGCCAAAACTGGGGCCAAGGGACTGGATTACTGTGCCATCTGCTGCACGTACGCGGATCATCTGGCCATTTGGTGATGCCTTCAAATCCTCGAAACTGTCGATTTCGCCGCGGGCAACGGCGACGAATATGCCGAGTACCATCAACCCCAACAGGAACGCGCCAACACCGATTTTGAAAAGACGAACAACCCACATCATGAATGAGCCTCGTCCGCTATTTGGAGTATATGCAGATGCCATCGGGGGCGTTGTTATCGCCAATGGGATTCAGGGACAAGGACCAAGTTATTCGGGGTCGAATTCAAGTGCGGCGCTGTTAATGCAGTAACGCAGACCCGTTGGTCCCGGCCCGTCGGGGAAAACATGGCCGAGATGCCCTTCGCACGCGGCACAGCGTACTTCGGTACGGATCATGCCATGCGACGTGTCGCGATGCTCCTCGACAACTTCCGGATCAGCAGGCGCGGTAAAGCTGGGCCAGCCCGACCCGCTGTCAAATTTCTTATCCGAAACAAAAAGGGCGGTGCCGCAACCCGCGCAGCGAAATTCGCCGGGGCGTTTTTCATCAGTCAGCTTTCCTGCAAAAGCGCGTTCTGTCCCAGCCTCGCGCAGGACATGATATTGTACCGGGTCCAGCTGCTCCCGCCATTCCGCATCGCTTTTGTGTACTTTTTCCATTTTTCCGCCTTTCAGACCATGGAGATGGTGGGGTGGGTGCCGTTCTTCAAGACCGGGGTTTAACCTAAGGTTTACCATAAAGCGGCTAAGGTAAAAAGGCTATGATAGGACCAGATCATAAGCGCCGCGCTTTGACCGTGATGATGCTTGTACCGTTGCTTATGGCTGCGGGCGAGGAATCCTGTCTGTTGTGCACAAAAACGCAAGAAAGCGCGGAAGTAGCTTCAGACAGGGCAACACCCCTTTCCATTGATATCACCACACAACTCGATTTCAGCCGCGCTGCACTTTCCGGCGGCGGCGGTGGCCAGATTGATGTGGACCCCCAAAATGGCAGCCGGCGTGTCGACGGATCCATCATCGACCTTGGCGGACCTGCCTTCGCCGGTACGGCTGTTGTGCGTGGAGAGCCGGGTCGTGCCATTCGTATCGACATGCCCACAACCGCCGATATGACCTCTTCCACCGGAGCAGTGATCAAGATTGTCGGACTGCGCGCCAGTATCGTCGGTAATCCGCGGCTGGATCGCGAAGGCCGCCTCAGCTTTTCCTTCGGTGGTAAATTGGTGGTGCAGGGTAATGCTTCGGGGACTTTTCGTGCACGGATCCCCATAACCGCCCAATATGAATGAATTTACCGGCTTCGTGCCGCAGCCCGGGCAATCCGGATCAGTTCTTCTTCCAGTATAATCACGCCCAACCCTTCGCGAACGCTCATAAGTTTCGATTCCAGATCGAGAAGATGGCCGTTCAGGCCGACTAGCCGCGCGGATGTCCAGCGGCCCAACTGGTTGACGAAATCGTCCGCATCTTTCCAGAAAATCGAACGCGTCGCTTTCACAACGGCGCCGGGATTGGAGCCCTTGTCGACTTTGGCCCGCAAGGCAGCGAGCAAAGCCACGCGGCGTTGAAGTGCCCGGGTGATGCGGATTGCATCCACGCCCAGATTATGGGCCGATACTAATTCGCGCCCTGTACCCCGCAGGTCGCCATTCATGATCTGGTTGATCAGACCGTTGACATTCTCCTCACCCGTTTCGGCCGACAAGGCTTCAAAAATGGTGACATCGACGGTCGCCGGCCGTTGCGGTGACGCATCATAATAAAGCGCCAGTTTCTCGATTTCGGCCTGCGCCAATTTGCGATCCTGATGGGTATAGCGGGCAATACGCGCGGCAAGACTGCGGTCGAGCTTCAGGCCGACCGTGGCGGCATAGCCCATGACGGCCGACGCGGCGTCTGTTTCTTCGGGAAGATAACATATATGCGACATGGCGCGAGGATGGCTTTCCACCAATTTGCGCAATTTGCTTGTCTTGGTCAGATTTCCGGCGGTTGCGATTACCGGGTTAACGCAACTGTCCAGTTCAAGCAGATTTTCGACTGCGGCCAAGGCTTCTTCGCGGCGGAAATTGACCCGAACATAGCGTTTGTCGCCAAATAACGACAGGGCAGAGGCTTCATCGGCCAGCAGCGCCGGGTCATTGCGGATGCGGTCGCTGTCGATGTCGATCCGTTCGGCCCCAACCAGTTGTGCCGCCATTTGACTGGCAATGTCGGCAATCGCCGATTCATCCTGACCGAAAATGAAGAAAAGCCGTATATCGGACCGCGTTGTTATAGCGCTGATGAAACCGCGTTCCTTGGCGTTGGTCATTCGCCGCCTGCGTAGAGCGAAAGGCGCGTCACTATCTGGTCCGCGACACGCTGGGTCAGATTTTCCAACGCGGTATTTTCGCCGGCTATGGTGGCATATTCGGAACTGACCACATCGATGCCGGCATCTGCCCCGGCCGTCGCGTCCAGCACGGTTTCCCCGGTTGTCAGCGAGATAAGCTGGTAACGGGCCCGCAATGTGCGTCGTTCACGGGTGACGGTATCGTCGGCGCGAACACCAAAGCCTTCAATCTGGTCATCGAGAGCAACCACCAGCCGGAATTTGGCCGATGCGGATTGTGCGAATCCCAACCGGTCGTTCAACGCATTGCGCATCAGCCATCCATTTTTTCCGGCGATAGGCTCCACCATGACCGTGCCAAGAGTGGAGGCAACGGCGCCCGTCGATCCTCCGCTATATAGCGGTTTCAGCCCGCATGCGGATAGCATCAGGCTGAGCAGAATTAAAGCGAGCAAATGTCTCATATGACGATGTTGACCAGCCTGTCCGGGACGACAATAACCTTGCGGATTTCCGCATCTCCGATGGCATGCTGGACCTTTTGGCTGGCAAGCGCAAGCGCCTGCATCTCGTCCTGGCCCAGTCCTTTTGCAACGGTGAGTGTATCGCGCAATTTGCCTTTGACCTGGATTGCGATAGTCACTTCATCTTCCACCAACAGCGCCGGATCAACCTGGGGCCAGGATGCATCGGCTATCAGGCCTTCGCCCAATCTTGTCCATGCCTCTTCAGCCAGATGCGGAACCATGGGTGCGGACAGGAGAAGGATAGTCCGGATGGCTTCGTCGCGGGATGCGGAAGGGGCGGCCTTTTCTATGGCGTTGGCCAGATCATAAATCTTGGCGACGGCCTTGTTAAAGGATAGCGCCTCGATATCTGCGCCGACGCCTGCAATCGCCTGATGCGTTTTGCGCATCAGCGCCTTGTCTTCACCCTCGGCACCACTGACCTGTCCCGTCAAACGCCAGAGACGCTGGACAAAGCGCCAGCAACCTTCGATGCCGGCCTCGGACCATTCCAGATCGCGTTCGGGCGGGCTGTCCGACAGCATGAACCAGCGCACGGCGTCGGCCCCATATTGGTCGACAATGTCATCGGGATCGACGACATTCTTCTTCGACTTGGACATTTTCTCGATACGGCCGGCCGTCGCAGGCGCTCCCGTTTCGACGATGGTCCAGATATCGCCTGCGCGTGTGACCTGATCGGGACTCAGCCATTTGCCGTCGGCATCCTGAAAGGTCTGGTGCGTCACCATGCCTTGCGTGAACAGCGAGGCAAAAGGCTCCTTGACGTCAATCATGCCGATATGGCTCAGGGCGCGTGTCCAGAAGCGTGCGTAGAGAAGATGCAGGATCGCATGTTCCACACCGCCAATATATTGCTGCACCGGCAGCCATTTTTCGGCAATCGCACGATCAAAGGGCTTGTCCCCCGGCTGGCTGGCAAAACGGATGAAATACCAGCTGGAATCGACAAAGGTATCCAGCGTGTCGGTTTCGCGGCGTGCGGGCTTGTGACATTGCGGGCAGTCGACTTTGCTCCATGTCGGGTGACGGTCGAGCGGATTGCCGGGGATGTCAAAAGTCACATCTTCGGGAAGCTTTACCGGCAATTGCGCCTCTGGCACGGGCACGGCGCCACAGGAATCGCAATGGATGATGGGAATGGGCGTGCCCCAATAACGCTGGCGGCTGACACCCCAGTCGCGCAACCGGTATTGCGTCTGCCCTTGACCCCAGCCTTCGGCTTCTGCCTTGGCGATAACATCGGCAATTGCCTGTTCGCTGGTCAGGCCGTCCAGCCAGTGGGAATTCACGATTGTCCCGGGGCCGGTATAGGCGACGTTACCTGAAAAATGGCTGTCTGTCAGATCACCGTCTGAGACCACGCGCGTTACCGGCAAATCATATTTCCGCGCGAAATCAAGGTCGCGCTGGTCGTGCGCCGGGCAGCCAAAAATGGCGCCGGTCCCATAATCCATCAGCACAAAATTGGCGACATAAACAGGCAGATGCCAGCTGGGGTCCAGCGGATGTTCGACCGTCAGGCCTGTGTTAAATCCTTTTTTCTCGGCCGTCTCAATGTCGGCTGCGGTCGTTCCACCCTTGCGGCATTCTTCGATAAAGGCCTGCAATTCGGGCGCGTTGGCTGCCAGCTTTTGCGCAACGGGATGGTCTGCGGCAATCGCGACGAAGCTCGCCCCGAACATGGTGTCCGGCCGTGTCGTGTAGACATCGATGCCGTCGCCATTCGATCCCGGGAAAGCAAAGCGGCAGCGCAAGCCTTTTGATTTGCCGATCCAGTTTTCCTGCATTAGCCGGACCTTGTCAGGCCATTGGTCCAGCGACGAAAGGCCGTCGAGCAATTCGTCCGCAAAATCGGTGATTTTCAAAAACCACTGGCTGAGCTTGCGCCGTTCGATAGGAGCGCCCGAGCGCCAGCCTTTTCCGTCGATCACCTGCTCGTTCGCCAGCACGGTCATATCGACCGGGTCCCAATTGACGGCGGATTCCTTGCGGTACACCAGACCGGCGGCGTACAGTTTCAAAAACAGCGCCTGTTCATGGCCATAATATTCCGGCTCGCAGGTCGCCAGTTCGCGCGTCCAGTCGATGGCAAAGCCCAGACGCTTCAACTGCGCCTTCATGTTCGCGATATTGTCGCGGGTCCAGCCGCCGGGGTGCACACCCTTTTCCATAGCGGCATTTTCGGCGGGCATACCGAATGCGTCCCATCCCATGGGGTGCAAAACTTCGTGCCCGGTCATCCGCCGGTAGCGGGCAAGAACGTCCCCCATCGTATAGTTGCGGACATGCCCGATATGGATACGCCCTGACGGATAGGGAAACATTTCCAGCACATAGCTGCGCGGTTTGGGCGAGCTGTCATCGGCGACAAAGCTCGCCTTCTCTTCCCAAATCTTTTGCCACCGCGCGTCGGCGACGTGCGGGTTGAAACGATCAGGCTGGCTCATCGATTATCCGCTTATGGACGTGCGGCGAAGGTCGCGGGCCTTGGTCAAAATGATGGCTTCCATCTTTTGGACGGTGGCGGCGCGCAGGGGTGCGGCAACCCATTGACCATTTTGCGAAACTTCACGGCTGCCGGCAACGCGCAACGCATCGGCGCGCAAGTCCTGATCAAGAATTGAGACGGTCAGCTTGATGCGTTCGCCAGGGCTTTGCGGATTTACATACCAATCGGTCACAATCACGCCGCCAGCCGAATCGGTCTGGACGAGCGGCATGAAGGACAGTGCATCAAGCGAAGCGCGCCACAAATAGCTGTTCACGCCGATTGTCGTTACCTGACTTGCCGCGAGGTCGGCCTTCGGGCGCGCCGTGCCTCCGCACGCCGACAACAACATGGTGCCAGAGGCGAGGATAAGTGCCAGGCGAGAGATGCGCATATAATGTCCTTGAACGATGAATTTCTGGGGAACCTCTATAACGCCTTGCTGGCTTGAGCAAGCTTTCTGGGTGCTGAACCAACGAGTTTCCCAATGGGCGGTAAGGAATGTTGAGCCGACTTTGTGGATATCATGCAACATATTGGCAAAAATCGCGTTCTAATTCCGATTAATCGGTATCGACGCTTTCGATTTGCGCGATTTGGTCCTATATCTGTTGGGGAACAGGGAGTCGTTTTGGTTCTGTGATGAACAAGGGTAAGCCTTTCCGGCGGAAAAACGCCGCTTTTGCAGCAGCAATGCTTGCAACGGGCTCGCTTGTCCTGTCGCCGCTGGTCATGCCTGCCTGGGCCGCCGATTCCGTCGCGCAAACAAAATCGTCCGCGAAAGATTGGCTGAATACATTCACGCCCTCCGGTGTCGACAGCCGCCTTGCCGCGCGGTTTGACGCTTCGAAAAGCCAGAACAGCGCCCGCTTTCCTTTCACCTTGGCCGGCGCAGACTCTTCGCGCAGCCGTACGATCATCGTCGCCGCCCGCGCAAACAGTCGTTTGACCGCCGGTGCAGTTTCCGTGCGCAGTGCAATTGCTGCAACCGAAACAGGCGCAGGAAAGGCCATGCGGCTTTCCACGGTGGACTATCGCCTGACCGCATCCAAGGGTTGGCAAGGTTTTGCCTTGCCTTCGACGCCCAAATTGTCGGCTAAGGTTCCTCTGAGCGAACTGGGCCGCGGGAATTTCCGTCTGGATGATAGCGCAAAGAAACCAAGCAAGTTCAGCACGAATATCAAACTTGATCAAAATCGTGAAGTCGCACCGCCCGCACGGGGTAGCGCAGCGTCCGGTGACTATAAGCTTGATGTCGGCGGAAGCTTCTCAATCAGCCGCAAGATTGATGTGACCGCCGGACTGCGTTACGCGAGCGAAAATGACCGCGTACTTTCGAGGGTGGACAACCGCAAGGATAGCGAAGCGGTCTATGTCGGGACGAAAATCCGCTTCTAATCCCTCTATTTGCTGCGAAACGCATCAATTGCAGCCCACCCGTCAATCTTTTTGGGGAACAACATTCGGCCCCTTGCCCGGTTCATTCCGCCCAGTGCGATAACGGCGCAATCGCCTGCTTGCCGTGCGAGCCCATCGAAGGCCGGAAGACCAAGGTTCGGTGCGCCCGGATGGCTTGCGGTTGGAAATAGCGGCGAGATCAGTAGCGCATCGGCACCGTTCCGGCGCGCCTCGGCAAGTTCGCGCCGATTGTGCACGGGCGCGGTATGGAATTGTGTCCGTGCACCGGCGGAACGCTGGTGAAAACCGTCCGCGCGCCATGCGCGTGCCAAACGGGCATCGCCCGCCAACAGCAGGATGTGCCCCCTTTGCCGGCAGACATGGGCGACTTTGAGGAAAAGCGTTTTTCGGTCGGATAACGCCATATCATAATGGCGAAAGATCACCCCGGATCGGAATGGAAGGCGGCGCACCGCGTCCAGCAACCCATCGCCGAAACGGGGATCTGTCATCAGCCAAAATGCTGGAAGGGGGTGGCGGCGGCGCATCCACTTGCCTATAGCGCCGCACCATGCAGGAAGCGATACGCGAAACGGCCGAGGGCCGGCTGAATGAAATCACATCACAAATGTCGGCCGCTGCAAAGCTTGCGCGCCGCGCACCGGCGGACATCACCCTGATCGCCGTGTCCAAAACGCGAAGCATTGGCGACATAGAACCTCTGATCCGTGCAGGTCACCGCAATTATGGCGAGAACCGTATACAGGAGGCCCAGACCAAATGGCCGGAATTAAAAGCCCTGGATGCGGACATTGTCCTTCATCTGATCGGCCAGTTGCAATCGAACAAGGCCGCAGAGGCGGTCAGCCTGTTTGATGTCATCCATTCGCTGGATCGCCTTTCTCTTGTCACGGCCTTGGGCAAGGCCATGCGTGAACAGGGGCGGCTCTTGCCATGCTTCATCCAGGTGAATATCGGCGCAGAACCGCAAAAGGGTGGTTGTGCGATCGACGCCCTGCCCGAATTGCTCGCCGCCACACAGTCCGAGCAAATTCCGGTTGCAGGTCTGATGTGTTTGCCGCCTGCGGATTTAGAACCGGCACCTTATTTTGCGTTGCTTGCCGAAATGGCGGCGCGCCATGGTTTGGACGGGTTGAGCATGGGCATGTCAGGCGATTTTCAAACCGCCATCATGCTTGGCGCCACGCATATTCGCGTTGGCACCGCCTTATTTGGCGAGCGCGGGTGATGCCGGCACGGTGAACAGCGCGATGCCCGTACGCGTCGGCACAAGCGCCTCAATCCTATCCATATTAGTGCAACCAAACGCCGCGATAAGCGCAGGGTCCCGCACATCCAGCCCGCCCGTCAATGCACCAAAGGCCGGCATGACCAGTTTTCGTTCACTTCGCACGAAACAACGGCGCGACACATGCCGCCCGCGGACAGCCTGCCGGAACTTTGGATGGAAATGTCCGGAAATTTCCGGTCCTTCTTCTGCATCCAGTGCTTCATGGCGGAATATCACATTGCCGCGTCTCAAAGATTCGACCGTCTCGCCACCCCAATGGCCCTGCACATCGGGGTCATGGTTTCCGGTTACCCAAATCCAGCGCACGGCTGTAACAAGCTCCTTCAACAAAGCCGACGCGCTGCCCTGAAGCCGTTGTTCCCCGGCACCGTCATGGAAATTGTCACCCAGAGAAACGACGGTTTCGGGGCGGCATTCCTCGACCAATGCGGCCACCTGTTCCAGCGTGGCGAGGCTGTCATAAGGGGGGAGCATCTGCCCCCCGAGGGCAAAGGCGCTGGCCTTTTCAAGATGGAGATCCGAAACGACCAGCATCTTTTGCGCTGGCCAGTAAAGCGCAGCATCACCGGCAATTTCAAAACTGTGCCCGCCAAAGGTGAATGTCCGTGCCATTGCAACCGCCTATGCGGATTAGGACGGCATGTGGCAAGCGGTCGTCAGTAGGCAGACGCCAAACGTGCGGGTGTCTGGCGCGACACGCCTTTAGGCAAGTCAAAGCCAACGCGGCGGTTGCCAAAATCGATCAACACACGGTCGAACAATTTAAGCGCATCCATCCCCAGCAAGATTGCCGGCCGATCGTTCAACGAAAGCGCGGTGAAGGCATAATTTTCGGCAAAGGTGATGGGCAGGTCATTGATGGTCAATCCGCCCACTTCAATTTCCTTCAATTGTGTGAACTCCCCGTTCAAAATGGATCCGGTAACGCTCTTCATCTTTACCGGGATGAAATCGACCGTGCGATGCCGTCGGCGGAGTTTGTCGCGAAGCGCAATATTGGCCATGCTGCTTTGCGCGCCGGTATCCAATATGATGTCGACCTTTATCCCGTCGATCTTTGCACTCGATAAAATCATGCGTCCGGCTTTGCGCTTTGCACTGACGACGATCATGCCGTTTTCAAGCCTCGTTTTCCCGCGCGTGCGGCGCGACGGCAGGACATCCATTTTCTGGCTGGCGAAGTCCAGCAGAACACGGTTGTCTTCCAGACTGTCGATACCCAATAGTCCATAGGCACCCAGATTGGACCGTTCGAGTCCTGGGGCTTCCACCCCTTCCAAATTTACCGCCGCAGTGGTCAGCTTATCGATGTAAAAGGAATTGACCTGCGTTTTACCTGAAATGGTCGCAAGTGTCAGCGTTGGACCCGACTCCAGGGCCAGATCGCGTGCCAGATCATTGGCAATCACCGTCCGTTCGGCGCCGGTATCGACAATGAAGGGAACGGCTGCGCTTCCATTGACCTGAACTTGCACCGTCATCCGGTCGCTGCGGTCAATGCCGAACTGTTCGACAATTGCAGGGGGCTCCGCGGCATTTGCGTCGACATCGTCCTGTGCAGACGCAGGTCCCAGAAAAGCAAAAGTGGAAAAAACCGCTAGGGCAATATGTTTCATTTCTCCATCTCCTGCGCACATGATAGGCTTCTTTATATGCCGCCACAAGTCGCCGCCTGTCGAAGCGAATTTGGGCTTTGTCGAAGGCGGCGTGGGCTACCGATTGCGATAGAAGGCTGCCTTGTTTAGCCCTTTTGTCATTCGAAAAGAGAAGGGGATTGCCGTGAAGAAATTACTCCTGTTGGCCGCCTTGGCCTTGCCGATGGCACCTGCCCTGGCCGATGCACCCAAACCGGATGCGCTTGTCGCAGATGGCGTACCGCCTGTACCCGATGAACTGCCCGCCGAAACGCGACCCTATATGGAATTCCGCACCGCCGGTTTTGTTGGCTGGCATCCCACCGACCGTTCCATGCTGGTTGCCACCCGCTTTGCGAATACGGCACAGTTACATCGCGTCGCAGGGCCAATGATGGCCCGCAAACAGATCAGCTTTGAAGCCGAACCCGTCGGCAATGGCAGCTGGGCGCCCAAGAAAGGCGATGTTTTGCTCGTGCAGAAAGACGTGGGCGGCAATGAATTCTTTCAGATTTACGCCCTCAAAGATGGCAAGCTGAACCTTTTGACAGATGGCAAAAGCCGCAATGGGCTGAATGCATGGAGCAAGGACGGCGAATTGGTTGCCTATACCTCGACGCGACGGAATGGCACCGACAACGACATTTATGTCATGAATCCGCGCGACCCCTCGACCAACCGCATGGTGGCGGAGGTCAAGGGGGGCGGCTGGGCCGTGTCGGATTTTGCCCCTGACAAGAAAAGCGCGCTGGTCGCCCAATATGTGTCGGTAACCAATGTCGACATTTCACTTCTGGATCTTGCAACCGGTAAGATGACGCCGATTGGCGATCATGCCAAAGACATCGCCTATGGCGGTGGGGAATTTGCGCCGGACGCTACGCTTTGGGTAACGTCGGACGAAGGTTCGGATTTCCAGCGGCTGGGTACGCTCGACCCCAAAACCGGTGTCTTTACCGCGCGTGGGCCGAAGGAAAGCTGGGACGTCGACGCTTTTGACATTTCACCCGACGGCAGCTTCATCGTCTATGCAACGAATGAAGCAGGGATGAGCAAGGTCAAGATCCTTGACACCAAGACCGACAAGGTGCGCGTGGTTGAAGGGTTGCCTGCCGGTATTGTTGGTGGTTTCGACATCTCCGAATGGGGCGAGATCGGGATTACCTTCACTTCGGCCCGCAGCGCCGCCGACGCCTATAGCATCGATCCCAAATCGCTCAAGGTTACCCGCTGGACCGAAAGCGAAACGGGCGGCCTCGATGTATCCAAAAATGTCGAACCCGAGCTGGTGAAGGTAAAAAGCTTTGATGGCCTGGAAGTATCCGGCTTTCTCTATCGCCCCGATCCTGCAAAATTCCCCGGCAAGCGTCCCATGATCATGAATGTCCATGGCGGACCCGAAGGCCAGTCGCGCCCCGGATTCCAGGGACGCAGCAACTATTTGCTGAACGAAATGGGTGTGGCGATCTTCTATCCCAATGTTCGGGGGTCGACCGGTTACGGCAAAACCTTTGTCAGCCTCGACAATGGTCCGTTCAAACGGGAGGATTCGGTCAAGGATATGGGCGCATTTCTTGATGTACTGGGTAAGGACAAGGGGCTGGATGCCAGCCGCTTCGGACTGACAGGCGGGTCCTACGGTGGTTACATGTGCTATGCCGCAGCCGTGCAGTATAAGGACAAGCTGCGTGCCACCAACTGCATCGTCGCCATTTCAAACTTTGTGACCTTCCTTGAAAATACCCAAAGCTACCGTCGCGACCTGCGCCGTGTCGAATATGGGGATGAACGCGATCCGGTGCAGCGGGCAAAACTGCTCGAAATCTCGCCGCTGACACGGGTGGCCGAAATTTCAAAGCCGATGTTCGTCGTCACGGGCGGTAACGACCCGCGCGTGCCGGCATCCGAAGCCGACCAGATCGTTAAAGCCATCCGCGACAAGGGCGGCGTTGCCTGGCATTTGCTTGGCAAGAATGAAGGGCATGGTTTCGCGAAGAAGGAAAATATCGACTATCAGTTCTGGACGACATTGCTGTTCTGGAGACAGAATTTGCTTAACTGACCTGCAAATTGCACTCGCCTCCTCCCGGAACGGTTTCCGGGAGGAGGATAGGGGCTCATCAAGGCGTCATCGCCACGCCCGCCAAACTTTCGGCCTCTAACAGCAACTCGTCATCGACCGACCCTTGCGCCACGCTTTCCCGTCCGATCATCACCAGCAACGGGACCGCCAGCGGGCTGACCCTTTCGAGATCGACATGCAACATAGTGTCCGCGGCGCGGTCGAGCAGATTGCCGAGCCGTCCAACATCGGTCAGCCGCGCCCGTGCATCGGCCCAGGCGGCCTCCAACAAAAGGTGGTCGGGCTCATATTTACGCAGCACGTCATAGATCAGGTCGGTTGAAAAGGTCACCTGCTTGCCGGTTTTGCGCTTACCCGGATGCTGTCGCTCGACGAGCCCGCTGATTACCGCAACCTCGCGGAATGCGCGTTTCAGCAAATAGCTGCCCTCGACCCATTCGATGAACTCGTCGGCTAATATGTCGGCGGAAAAAAGTGGCGCGGGGTCCGTTACCGGCTTCAGGCTCCAGACGCCCAGCGCATAGTCGCTGGCAACAAAGCCCATGGGCATCAGTCCCCGGCTTTCCATCCGGCGGGTCAGCAGCATTCCCAGTGACTGATGCGCATTCCAGCCTTCGAACGGGTAGGCGACCATATAATGCCGCTTGTCGTGCGGAAATGTTTCCACAAGCAATTGTCCGGCTTCCGGCATCTGGCTGCGATAGTCCTGCATCTCCAGCCATTCGCGGACATCGTCGGGAAAGCGGGCCCAACCGGCCCGTTCGGTCAGCATCTGCCGGACCCGGCCTGCAAGATGGGTGGTCAGGGGCATCCGCGCGCCCATATAGCTGGGGATTGTGTTGGCGGGCTTTGTCGATGCGCGGACAATCAGGTCGAGATCCTTGATCGATTCAACCTCCAGCGCCATGCCCGCAAAGGTGAAACGGTTGCCGGGGGTCAACGTTGAGGCAAAGCTTTCTTCCACCTTTCCCAGTTTGCGGCCATTCCGGAAGCGCACATCCAGCATGGGGGAATCGACGATAATGCCCGCATTGAACCGGTGCTGTGCGGCAAAGCGGGGATGCGCGAGATGCCATTTTCCGTCGGGACGCAATATCAGCTTGCGGAACTTGTCATAGGCTTTCAGCGCGTAGCCGCCGGTTGCAACAAATTCGATGACGCGGTGGAACGTGCCTGCATCCAGAGCAGAATAAGGCAGTGCCGATTGCACTTCGGCCAGAAGCTCGGCTTCGTCAAAGGGGCCGGCGCAGGCGATGCCCATGACATGCTGGGCAAGCACATCATAGCTTCCAGGCTGAAAGGTTTCGCCATCACGTACCCCTTCATGGACGGCATCATAAGCGGCCTGCGCTTCCAGATATTCGAAGCGGTTGCCAGGTACCAATATCGCCTTGCTCGGTTCGTCCATACGGTGGTTGGAGCGGCCGATACGCTGCAGCAAACGGGAACTGCCCTTGGGGGCGCCCATCTGGATGACACAGTCCACATCGCCCCAGTCGACACCCAGATCGAGAGAGGCCGTGCACACCAGCGCGCGCAATCTCCCTTCCGCCATTGCGCCCTCCACCTTTCGCCGTGCCTCTATCGACAGCGATCCATGATGGATACCGATCGCATATTTGGGATCGTTGGCATCCCACAATTTCTGGAAGATATATTCGGCCAGAAAGCGCGTGTTGCAGAAAATCAGGGTGATGTTGTTGCGGCCAATTTCTTCGATCAACTGGGGTATGGCATGTTGCCCGCTATGCCCCGCCCACGGCACCCGCCCCTCGGGCAAAAGGATCTCGAGGTCCGGTTCCGCGGCAGTTTCGCCTGTCACAAGCTGCACCAGATCGATGTCGCCATCGGGGGCAAGCCATGCGCGGTAGTCGTCGGGGTCGGCGACGGTTGCCGACAGCGCAACGCGTTCCATCTGTGGCGCCAGTGTCTGGAGGCGCGCCAGCGACAGGCTCAGCAAGTCACCGCGCTTGCCATTGGCAAAGGCATGCACCTCGTCGACAATCACGCGTTGGAGCGTCGAAAAAAGAAAGACGCTGTCTTCGTGGCTGAGCAACAGCGACAATGATTCCGGTGTTGTCAGCAGAATATGCGGCGGTTTGACGCGTTGCCGTTGTTTGCGGTCCGACGGTGTATCGCCGGTTCTTGTTTCGACCCGGATGGGCAGGCCCATTTCCTCGATCGGCATCAACAAATTGCGCCGGACATCGACGGCAAGCGCTTTCAAGGGGGAGATGTAGAGCGTGTGCAAACCTTCGGCAGGTTCGGTGGCCAGTGCATTCAGCGTCGGCAGAAATCCGGCTAACGTCTTTCCGGCACCCGTCGCGGCAACCAGCAAGGCATGCCGGTTCTGCGCTGCTGCATCGAGCATGTCCAGCTGGTGCCGCCGCGGAGCCCAGCCCCGGGCGGCAAACCAATTCAATATGATGGGTGAAAGCGTCACAAGGGCTTAATGCCCGACAGTTTCTCCGCGTTCCAGACCTGATGCAGCAAGTTGCGCATCAATCTGCGCCATAAGCCGGTCCAAACCCTCTTCGCTCGACGCTTCGGCGCGGGCGACCAGCACATCCTGGGTGTTAGATGCCCGTAGCAGCCACCAGCCGTCCGGCGTGTTCACGCGGGCGCCATCGGTATTGTTGACATCTGCACCTTCGGCGGAAAGCCGTGCAAGCACCTCGTCGATAACTGCGAATTTGCGACTTTCGTCGACCTGGAAACGCATTTCAGGCGTGTTGATCATGTCGGGCATCGCGCCGCGCAATTCGGTGACGCTCTTGCCCAGCTTGGCCGATGCCGCCATCAGGCGGACTGCAGCGTAGATGGCATCGTCAAAGCCATAATATTGATGTTTGAAAAAGACATGGCCGCTCATTTCGCCCGCCAATGGTGAACCTGTTTCCTTCATTTTGGATTTGATCAGGCTATGGCCGGTTTTCCACATAAGGGGCTGGCCGCCCAATTCGCCAACCCGGTCATACAAAGCCTGCGATGCCTTGACGTCAGCAATGATCGTCGCGCCAGGCATGTCGCCCAGAACATCCTCGGCATAGATTTGCAAAAGCTGGTCGCCCCAGATGATACGGCCTTCGCCGTCAATCGCGCCGATCCGATCGCCATCTCCGTCAAAAGCCACTCCAAAATCGAGTTTCTTCTCGGCGACAAGCCGCTGCAAATCGACCAGATTTTTTGGGTCGGTGGGATCGGGGTGGTGATTGGGAAACTGTCCATCCACATCCACAAACAGAAGATGATGCTCTCCTGGCAACATCTTCACCAGCTTTTCAATCGCCGGTCCCGCCGCGCCATTGCCAGTGTCCCAACCGATGCGGAACGGCTTTTCCGGTGCGGCCTCGGCAACGCGGGCGACATATTGATCAAGGATATCGAGATGTTCCGAGGTGCCTGTTCCCGAAACCCAGTCACCCGCAGCGGCCATGACACCCAGTTTCTGGATATCTGCGCCGAAAAACGGGCGACCCTGCAGCACCATCTTGAAGCCATTATAATTGGCTGGATTGTGGCTGCCGGTTATTTCAATGCCGCCATCGACATCATCCAATACAGCCTCGGCATAATATAGCATCGGCGTCGGCCCCATGCCGATGCGCACCACGTCTACACCGCAGTCATTCAGTCCGCGTACCAATGCTTCTTCGAGCATGGGCGAGCTGACCCGGCCATCATAGCCAACAGCCGCTTTCTTGCCGCCAGCACGGACAAGGCAAGTGCCAAAGCCGCGGCCGATCGCGTAGGCATCTTCGGCACCAAGCGTTTCGCCGATGATACCGCGAATGTCATATTCACGAAGCGACGTTGGATGAAAATTATGGCTCACAGGACACTCCCTTAAAAATCTGCGGGTCAATTAGCGTGATTTACTTTCCAAATCCCTTAGCAAAAGGTCGCGGGCTTCATTTAGTTCCCGGGCCCGTTCAGCGCTGCCACCTGTGTCAGGATGATTTTGGGCAATCAACGCGCGGTGGCGACTGCGGATCTGCTCAGCCGTATCATAGCGCGATACGCCAAGCAGAAATCGGGCCTTGTCGATGCTATACTGTTCGCTTTGTTTTGCACCAGTGCCAAATAAACGCCAGGTGAGACCACGATACCATGTGACAGCAATCGCAATAGCGACGGCACCTATCAATATACTCCCGCGCGCCGCGACAAAGGCGCCTGCCAGCCCCAGCAGGAGCGGAAGCAGCTGCTGGCGACGAATTTTCCCTTTCCAGACCCCCCAGCCAAGACCTGCAAGGACAAGGGCGATCAACGCTCCCATCAGACGAGCATCGCCATCTGCGGTTCGGGAAGCGCCAGCCCGGTTACAAGTTCGCGCAATTCCTGCCGCGCAACAATATGGGCGGTAGCCAATTGTCCCAGATGCCCCTTGTCGATCAGGGTGAGGCCCGACGGGAACAGTTCCCGGTAAATCACACGCTCATTCAGGCCCGGAACAGACCGGAAGCCAACCCGCTTGGATAGTTCAGCGATGGCATCGGTCATACGCTGCTGGTTGCGGGCCTCCATATTATGCAGCCGGTTACGGACGACGACCCAATCGATGGTAACCCCGTCCGCCTTCGCGCGTTCCTTGCGGGCTTCCCAGATCAGCTCGGCATAAAAACTCAAACGCCGCACCTTGAAATTTTCCGCATCAACCTGGCCGATGAGATCGAAATCGACAAAGCTGTCGTTGATCGGCGTCACCAGCGTGTTTGCGCGCGTGGCCACGAAACGCGCATATTTGTCGTCACGGCCAGGGGTGTCGTAGATCAGGAAGTCATGGTCCTTTCCGAGCCGTTCCACCTGACGTTCCAATGTTGCTTGTGAATCATGTTCGAACACCTCGAATACCGGCATCGGCAAGGTAATGCCGCGGCGTTTGATCGTGTCCTGGCGATTCTCGAGATAGCGATACAGGGTACGCTGGCGCGAATCGAGGTCGATGCATGCGACGCGCGCGCCACGGGAAGCCAGCGCAATCGCCACATGCACCGCGGTTGTTGATTTTCCAGTGCCGCCTTTTTCATTGGCGAAAACGATATGATGTGCCCCGGCCATGTGCCCTAAAATGTCCCTGTTCGATATTTGCCTTGAAATGCCACTAAGGCATCTCTCATAGGCGATGTTCAAGAGCCAATAACCAAGGCGAACCGCACGTGCAAACCATCAATCAGCTTGACTTATTACGAAACAACATTGCAGCACTACGTAAAAATGGTCAGCGTGTTGCCTTGGTACCCACTATGGGGGCGTTGCATGCCGGACATATGGCTCTGGTAGAACAGGCTAAGCGGCACGCTGACGCTGTTGTGGTCTCGATTTTCGTAAATCCCACACAATTTGGTCCTAATGAGGATCTTGACGCCTACCCACGCACCTTGGAGCGTGATTCCGATCTTTTGCGCGCGGCCGGTGTCGCTCTTCTGTGGGCACCTCAGGTTGCCGCCATCTATCCTGAAGGTTTTGCGACAAAGGTGCATGTGGACGGGCCAAGCGCGGGATATTGCGGGGGTGCGCGTCCCGGACATTTTGATGGCGTGGCGTTAATTGTGGCCAAATTGTTCAATCAGGTGACACCGGACGTTGCGTTCTTTGGGGAAAAAGATTTCCAGCAACTGGCCGTTATCCGCCGAATGGCAAAGGATCTTGATTTTGGTCTGGAAATTATAGGTGTACCTATCGTGCGGGATGAAGACGGTTTGGCCCTTTCGTCGCGCAACGCCTATCTGACGGTGGAAGAACGGCACAAGGCGCTGGCCTTGCCTCGCGCGCTTCATGACGCGTCCGTTCGCATCCGTGGCGGCGCCGATGTTGCGACCACCGTCGCTGCAGCGAGTGCAGACATACTAAATGCAGGCTTCGCGCAGGTCGACTATTTCGCCCTCGCTGATTCGCACACATTGGAACCGATGACGCATTATGACGGTCGTAGCGCACATATTTTGGCGGCGGCAAAAATAGGCAAAACGCGGCTGATTGATAATATAGCCGTGTAGCCGAACAGCTTATCATCCATTTCGGATATAATTTTTGTTCATTTCGTTAACCATTTGTTAGCCATGTTTGGCGAGATTGTCCTCAACAAGGGAATTGGGGACATAATATGGGCAACAGTCTTAAAAGTGCGAACTTTCTTATGGAAAGTCGTTTGGCCGACGCGGCCAAAGGATGTGCAGAAGCCTTATACGATCTGGGAATGGCCTATTCGACAGGCGCCAACGGTATCGAAATCGATCTGGTCGAGGCACATAAATGGTTCAACCTCGCTGCGCTAAACGGAAGCGAAGCCGCCATGATGTGCCGTGCGGACATTTCCGACGATATGACGGCTCGTGAAATCGCCGAAGCACAGCGTCAGGCACGGGCTTGGTTGCAAAGCATGGATCAGCGCCGCGCCGCCTGAGATTACGAATGTAAGGCCGTAGTTTCGGCTTTTCAAAACGCACCCGGTTGTTAGATACGGGCTCCGATAGAAAGGGGCCCCCGCAATGGTACAGATAACACTAACCGAAGTTTATCTGATTGCGATGATCTTGATCTTCGCGGTACCCTTTTTGATCTGGCGTCTTTTTTGCACCGAATATTATGCACCGCTTGTGGTTGTGCAGATCATTTGCGGAATTTTGCTGGGCCCCGGCATATTGGGGGCATTTTTTCCGGACTATTACGCCTTTGTCTTTCGACCCGAGGTCATCGGCGCCCTGAATGGCGTCGCCTGGTGGGCGGTCATGATATTTGTCTGGATCGCAGGAATTGAACTCGATCTGTCGGAAGCGTGGCAAAAGCGGCGTGAAACAGGTGTAACCGCCGGTCTGGCATTGATCGTCCCTCTTGTTTTTGGAAGCGTCGCTGCCGCTATTTTGCTGCAAACCGGTTCTGGTTGGGCAGGTGCCAAGGGTCAATATTGGCAAGTGATTGTCGGTATCGGGATGGCCTGCGCCGTTACCGCCCTGCCGATCCTAATCCTGTTCATGGAAAAGCTCGAAATATTGCGCCAGCCGCTGGGCCAGCGCATTTTGCGTTACGCAAGTCTGGATGATGTCGTCATCTGGGGCGTCCTGGCGGTGATATTGCTCGATTGGCAACGCATGGGGCGACAGGGTGCATTTCTCGCCGGTTTTGCCGTCGCCGCCTATCTGATACGCAGGTTAATGCCCAAAATTGCAGAAAGCGACCGCTGGTATGTCGGCTTGATCTGGCTCGCGATCTGCGGATTGGCAGCCGACTGGGCAGGCTTGCACTACATGGTCGGTGCGTTCCTGTCGGGTGTGGTTCTGGATGCAAAAAATTTCGATCAGAAACGAATGGATTATTTCCGCGCGACGGTATTGCTGGCGATGATGCCGGTATTCTTTTTAAGTACAGGTTTGCGCACAAACTGGGATGTGGGCGGAGCTGTGGTTTTCGCCGCGGCTGCCTTGTTGCTTGCCGCATCGGTGACCGGCAAACTCGTGGGTATCCAGTTGGCGGGCCGTATTTTAAAATGGGAAAAGGGCGAGGCGTCCCTCATTGGCTGGCTGTTGCAGACCAAAGCGCTGATCATGATCATCTTTGCCAATATTTTGCTGGATAAGGATATCATCACAAATCAGACGTTCACAGCGCTCCTTTTGATGGCGGTTGGCAGCACGATGCTGACCATCCCGATCGTCACCCCGAAACTGAAAACACTTAAAACGATGGTTTCGCGGTCGAGTTAAGGACGCTAACAGGATTTTTACAATCTCGGCACTATCGCTCTGTTTGACCATAAGGAATCGTACATGACCGCACCAATAATTGTAACTGGCGCCGCAGGCTTCATCGGGCATGCTGTTGCGCACAGGCTTTTGGCGCGAGGCGAGCACGTAATCGGTGTTGATATCGTCAACGACTATTATGACCCAGCTTTGAAAGAGGCGCGTCTGGCAACTTTTGAAGGGCAGAATAATTTTACCTTTGAACGATGCGATGTAGCGGATGCGGCGGGAATTGCTAAGCTGGTCAAGGATAATGGTGTACGGCGGGTGGTACATCTCGCAGCGCAAGCAGGTGTTCGGTATAGTATCGAAAATCCATTCGCCTATGAGCGATCCAATCTTGCCGGTCACCTTTCGGTGATGGAAGCATGCCGCCACGCCCCCGATTTCGAACATCTTGTCTACGCGTCCTCCAGTTCGGTTTATGGCGACAAGCCGATGGGTGGCGAAGGATTTTCCGAAGACGAACCCGCCATGAGCCCCGTTTCGCTCTACGCTGCGACGAAGCGGGCGTGCGAATTGATGAGCCAGTCTTATGCAACTCTTTACGGATTTCCGCAGACCGGGTTACGGTTTTTTACGGTTTATGGCCCTTGGGGTCGGCCCGACATGGCCTATTTCAGCTTCACGCAGAAGATATTGAAAGGCGAAAGCATCGAAGTTTTCGGCAATGGCAAAATGGCGCGTGATTTCACTTATATCGACGACATCGTGGACGGTATCCTCGGGGCGCTGGATAACCCGCCGGCAACCGGTGAACATAGGGTTTTGAACATCGGTGACAGCCATCCGGTTGGACTGATGGAAATGATCGAGACTTTGGAAAGAGCCATAGGCCGTGAGGCGGTAAAGGTCATGCGACCCATGCAGCCGGGCGATGTCACTGCGACTTATGCGGACGTGTCAAAATTGCACGCGCTCACTGGGTATAAACCCAAAGTCATGTTGGCAGAAGGACTGCAGCGTTTTGCCGACTGGTATTTAGACCACTATAAAGCGGGTTGAAAAACCTAGTCGTTGGCGGATTGGCTGCGCGCCTGCCATTCGTCAAACGATGCGGCGAGTTTGCGGCCTGCGATCTGCCGGCCTGCCTCGCGCGGTAGCCCGAGGGACGCCGATAGGGGGCCGCCCAGCAAAGCGTCGCCTAATGCCATCAGTACCATTTCCAGTGTCAGTTCGTGCAGCGAAGCGTCCGCCATTCCATCTTCGGCAATCTGATCGACCAGATTATGGATTGCTTCTACAATAGGGTCCAGCGCATCCTCATTACCCGACAACAGCATCCAGGAGGCAAGAGCCCCTGCGCCTTCGCGGTCAAAATGGTCAAAAATCAGATCCGCCAATTCATCAGGTGTCACTTCACCGCCGCGCATCTGGAAAACCGCTTCCCCGATTTTGGTGCAGATGCTGTTGCCCATATAGGCAGCAAGATCGCGTTGTAGTCCGGACGCCGAGCCAAAATGATGAAGCAGGTTGGCATGGGTTCGCCCGATGCGCCCCGCCACAGCCTTCAGAGTGACTGCTTGTGGTCCAGCCTCCAGCAATAGTTCGCGCGCCGCCTCCAGCGCAGCAGATCGACTTGCCTCGGGGCTCAGCCGGCGGGGCATGGCAGCATCCTTGATATTCACGACCTTGGTATTTTCTATCGCCATGTAAAGTATTTGCCTCTTATCTTTATCATTGCGGGCCAATTCTACCCGTCTCTTCCATCCTTGCCAAACATCATGAGGATACCACGGGCATTTGTCCAATCCTCCCTCCATATCCACATATTCTATCGGGGAAAAATCGACCGAACAAACATGTATTGCAAGAGACTTGGTGCAGGGTTGATCAAGCACCTGTGAAGGCATCTCTGGGGCAGACCTGTTGGTAGGCAGAAGGATAAAGATTACAGGTTTACTCAAACCAGCATCCATCACTCTGATAATATTATATATTTTTGCATTCCTTATATGCCGTTAACCAATGGCATTAAACGGAATTTCATGGGCTTTGGCTAAACGGGCAGGATGCACGAGACCAAAACATCCGGCTTTAACGCATTATCTCCCGAACAGCGGCCGGATATTGTGGCGCGCAGCTATCGCGCACCCGCGGACGCAGTAAGTGAACGGCACTGGGTACGCCAAGACCCCTTCGCTACAGCATTTTTCAATGCTCTGTCCGCCGTTTTCCCGCACGGCGAAACTTTCATGATTCGCAGCCTTCTTCCATGGGTGGACCGTGTTGAGGAGCCACTGCGGAGCGAGGTTGAAGCCTTTATCGAGCAGGAAGCCGGGCATAGCCGCGAACATGTGGCCATGAACAAGGCGCTGATCGGCGCGGGATATGACATAGCGCCGCTCGACCGGAAAATTCGCGGCTTTGTATCATTCTTCGAAGATGCAAATGACCATGTGAAGCTGACGGCCACGATGTGCATTGAACATTTCACCGCAATCATTGCGGCAGAACTGCTGAAGAACCGCAACCATCTTGCGGGTGTTGACGACAAGATGCTCGAATTGTGGCTTTGGCATGCAATTGAGGAAGTCGAACATAAGGGCGTTGCCTTTGATGTCTGGAACCACGCCACCCGGGACTGGAGTGCTGCGCGCCGTTATTTGTGGCGCAGCTTCTTCATGGTCGCCGTAACAACCAGTTTCTTCATCAACCGCACCCTCGGCCAGATCGAGTTGCTGCGTCAGGACGGGTTTGGCTTTTTCACGGCGTTGAAAAACATTCTTGTATCCGGTTTTGGAAAAGGCGGCATAGGTCGCAATGTCCTGCGTCCCTGGGCTTCTTTCTTTCGCCCGGGATACCATCCTTGGGATTTTGATGATCGTCTGCTTTTGGCCCAGGGTGAGGCGGATCTTGCATCAATTGCCGCATCGCGCGCGGGTTATGGTGCTAACGGTAAAAAACCGGTCCAGGCTCCGTTGGTTGCGGCGGCCTAAGCCGCACGCAACTCGTTCAGATATCGGTTAAAGCCCGGATCGAAAGCGCTTCGCATAAGGTTATCCTCGCCATCTGAGGATGACAGTTCCATTTCATAAAGCGCGCTCGCAACCATCTGCCCGCGGCCCAGGCTGTGCCGGTGTTCGACACGTCCGGTGTTTTTGAAGCCCAGTTTACGCAGCACCCTGCCCGACGCGGGATTATCGGTGAAATGACCCGCGATCAGCTTTTTATACCCAATGGCGTGGGCAATACGAATCACTGCCCGCCCGGCCTCGGTCGCAAAACCGAGACCCCAATAAGGGCGCGCAATCCAATAGCCCAATTCGACCTCACCATTATGTTCGCCTAAGCCGCAGCTGCCCACGAGGCGGGGTGCGCCGTCTGTCCGCAGCATCAGCATGAAGTTCGGGAGCAATATCGGCTGCGACGCGGTCACGAAGGAGCGGGCGTCATCCAGGCGATAAGGCCATGGCGCGCGCGCCAAATTGCGGACAATGCCTTCATCGTCAATCGCCCGGTGCAATTCCTGCGCATCTTCGGGCCAACTCGGCCGCAACAGTAATCTTTCGGTTCGTGCGAACATTTTCTCTCTCCGCTTCTTGGAGCCGCCCTTTGCAGAACAAAGCGACAGTCCTGTTACATCGACCCCTCAGGGCAAGCTTGAACAGGGAGAATGAGGCAAAAAGAAAGGGAGACCGGTTGACCCGTCTCCCTGTTCGAAGGTGGAAACCACCTTTGGCGATTTCCGGGTCATCCGTCTGGACAACCCGTCATCGATTGTCCGTCTTATTCGGCAGCGATGGCCGGCATATCCACCGACACATATTTGCGGCCAAGTTTGCCAGCATGGAATCGCACGCGACCTGCAGTCAGTGCAAAAAGGGTGTGGTCCTTTCCAAGGCCGACATTGGCACCCGGATAAACCTTGGTTCCGCGCTGACGCACGATAATGTTGCCGCCAACGACGGTTTCGCCGCCAAATTTCTTAACGCCCAGGCGACGGCCTGCTGAATCGCGACCGTTGCGTGACGAACCACCTGCTTTTTTATGTGCCATGGTCTAAACTCCTTGCGCTGTCCGAGCCGAGGCTCAGGCTTCCTTTTTGGCTGCTGCCTTCTTAGGCGCAGCGGCTTTCTTGGGTGCAGCGTCAGCTGCAGGTGCCGCTTCGGCCTTTTCAGCCTTAGGTGCAGCAGCCTTCTTTTCTTCCTTGCCGACGGCGAGGATGCGCAGAAGCGTCAACGACTGGCGATGACCCTGCTTACGGCGGTAGTTGTGGCGGCGACGCTTCTTGAAAACGATCACCTTTTCGCCGCGCTCTTGCGCGATGATCTCGGCAGATACCGTCAGGCCGTTTACGTCCTGCGCCTTGTCGCCGTCACCGGCCAACAGGATATCTCCCAGCGAGATCTTGTCACCCGCTTCACCCGACAGTTTTTCAACTGCGATTTTATCTCCGGCGGCGACGCGATACTGCTTGCCGCCTGTGCGCACGATAGCGAACATGGCTCTAACTCATCCGTTTCTACAGCTTAGCGCTTTTAAGGAGCGCGGTTGCTCACGCGTGGTACCAGTCGGCGAATCCCGACAGGCCACGCAAGAAGGGGCGCAGCTAGTCTAGGAAATCGCCGCTGTCAACGCCTTTTGCCGCCTTTTCGGCGCTATTGCGCGCCCCTTGCGCAGTTGAAGGGGGTGCCTTAGACAAGGATCATGTCCATAAACAAGCTTGCACCCGCGTTCCTGGTTGCTCTTCTGCTTAATGCATGCAGCACAACCGAGGGCCAGTTCCCGTCGCTCGAACGGCGCCCTTACGAGAGCAACGCGCCGGTTTCTGTGCCCGAAACTGCCTCTGATGTAGCGCCGGAATTGCCGCAGCAGCTGCAGGCGAAGGTTGATTCCCTCATCCGGAGGCATGCTGCGGCACAGGATGATTTTCAGCGTAAACTGCCAACGGTTCAGGCTTTGGCATCCCGCGCCGCCGGAAGCGCGCCCGGCACCGAAAGCTGGGTGAATGCGCACCTGCAACTGTCGCGCCTTGACCAGTCGCGGGCCGATTCGATTGCGGTTGTGCGTGAGTTTGATTCGCTCATTGCGGAACAGGGAAAAGCGGATTCAACCCTCGTCCCGCTTCTCAGCAAGGCGCAACAGCCTGTTTCCGAAATGATTGCGGAGCAGAATGCGGAAATCGACAGGCTCTCCCGGTTGATCGGGGAATAGCTATTCCCTAGCCCAAAGACGCGCATTTTCTTGCGTGCAGGTCTGTTGCAGTGCACAAATACGCATCATGACCGGCCAGAACACTTACACCATTTCGCAAAATCCAGACGTCCGTCTTTTGGGCAAGATGCTGGGTGACGTTATCCGCGCCTATGGTGGAGAAAAGCTGTTCCGCCAGACAGAATATATCCGGTCTACAAGCGTCGACCGGTTTCGCGGCATAGAGGGAGCTGGCGAAAGCGATCGGGGTCTGGGCGCGCTCAGTCTGGACGACACGTTGAATTTTGTACGTGGATTCATGTTGTTTTCCTTGCTCGCCAATCTGGCCGAAGATCGCCAGGGCCTCGCACATGAAGACGGGGCTACCGTTGAAGAGGCCTTTGAGCGTCTCAAAAAGGAAGGAGTCAGCCCAGACGCTGTGCTCGCGATGCTGTCCGCTAGCCTGATTGTTCCCGTTTTGACGGCGCACCCGACGGAAGTTCGGCGCAAGAGTATTATCGACCACAAGAACCGGATCGCGGCATTGATGGCGATGCGCGACGAAGGGCAAACCAGCACAGCGGATGGTGACGATATAGATTCCGCCATTTACCGGCAGATCGCCCTGCTGTGGCAGACCCGGCCCTTGCGCCGTGAGAAGTTGTTCGTAACCGACGAGATCGAAAATGCCCGCGCCTATATGCAGGAGGTTTTCCTGACGGCGCTGCCCAAGCTGTATATGCGCTGGGAAAAGGCATTAGGCGCCCGACCACCGGGATTTGTCCGTCTGGGAACCTGGATCGGCGGCGACCGCGATGGCAACCCGTTCGTTAATGCCGAAACTCTGCGTTATGCGGTGACGCGCGACGGCGGCACGGCGATCCGCCATTATCTGGAAAGCATCCACCGGCTTGGTGCCGAGATATCCATTTCGAGCGGGATGAGCGAAACGCCCGAATCGGTTCTGGCGCTTGCCGACAAGAGCGGCGATCTGGCGCCCAGCCGTGCGGACGAACCCTATCGCCGTGCGCTGTCCGGCATATATGCAAGACTGGCTGCGACACATGTGGCGTTGATCGGCGATTCGCCGCCCCGCCCTTCCGCCTTGGCAGGCGAGCCCTATGGCGGGCCGGACGAGTTGCGCGCCGACCTGGTCACCGTTGCGGCCGGACTGGCAAAGGATGGCGACGGAGCCTTGTCGAGCGGCGGGGCATTGGGCCGCCTGATCCGCGCGGTCGAAATTTTCGGTTTTCATCTGGCAACGCTCGACCTGCGGCAGAATAGCGATGTGCATGAGCGGGTTATCGCCGAACTGTTGCGCAAGGCGGGGGTGACTTACGACTATGCGGCGCTTGACGAGCAGGCCCGGGTGGATTTGTTACTTGAGGAACTGTCACATAACCGTCCGCTTGCCGGCGCTTGGACCGAATATAGCGAGGAAACCGCCAAAGAACTCGCTATCATCCGTGCGGCTGCGAAAGCGCAGGCGGATTTCGGGCGGCAGGCCATCACCACCTATAATATCAGCAAGACCGAAAGCGTTTCGGACATGCTGGAGGTTTATGTCCTGCTGAAACAGGCAGGGCTATATCAGGTTGCCGAAGATGGCACGCCCAGTGCGACGATCATGTCGGTGCCTCTGTTCGAGACCATTGCCGACCTTCAGGCGGCGCCTGCCACGATGAAGGCCTTTTTCTCCCTTCCTCCGATGCGCGCACTGGCTAAGGCGCGCGGGCATCAGGAAGTGATGATCGGCTACTCCGATTCCAACAAGGATGGCGGCTATCTGACATCGACATGGGAATTATATGAAGCGTCCAGCGCTTTGGCTCCGGTTTTTGCCGAAGCAGGGGTCGCCATGCAGCTTTTCCACGGTCGTGGCGGTGCGGTGGGGCGGGGAGGCGGATCGGCGTTCGGCGCCATCCTCGCGCAACCGCAGGGCACGGTGCAAGGCCGTATCCGTATTACCGAGCAGGGCGAAGTCATTGCCGCGAAGTACGGAACGGTCGACAATGCTGTGACGTCGCTGGAAACCATGGCTTCGGCAACGATGCTCGCCACGCTGTCGAGCGACCCTATCGACAAGGCTGATGTAGTCCGATTCAAGACAGCCATGGCGGATCTGTCGGCACGTGCCTTTCGCCGTTATCGCGGGCTCGTGTACGAAACGGAAGGATTTCGCACCTTCTTTCGCCAGATGACTCCCATCGGAGAGATTGCGACGCTGAAGATCGGGTCACGTCCGTCCAGCCGCACGGCGTCAGATGCGATCGAAGATCTGCGGGCCATTCCCTGGGTGTTCAGCTGGGCGCAGGCACGCGTTATGCTGCCGGGCTGGTATGGTACGGGTCAGGCTCTGGCCGATTTTGCCGACAAGGGGCTATTGAAGGCGATGGCCGGGGAATGGTCCTATTTCCAGACGATCCTTGCCAATATGGAAATGGTGCTGGCAAAATCCGACATGGGCATTGCGGCGCATTATGCCGGACTGGTCGAGGATCACGACCTTTCGCAAAGGTTGTTCGGCCGCATAAAGGATGGCTGGCACGCGGCCCGTGACAGCTTGCTTGATGCGACCGGTCAGAGGCATTTGCTGGAGGCGCATCCGGCTTTGAACAATTCGATCCGTTTGCGGTTGCCCTATATCGAACCGCTCAACCTGTTACAGATTGAGCTGATGAAGCGCTACCGTGCGGGCGAAGAGGATGAGCGGATCGGGGAAGGTATCCAGCTGACAATCAACGCAATAGCAACGGCATTGCGCAACAGCGGCTAGCCCGGAAAATCTATCATATCCAATCGACAAAAGCGGTTGGCCGTTCGACGAGGCGTGAAATTGAGCCTTCACCTCTGGCACAGGGCTGTTACACCATCCGGCATATCATTTGACCGGAGAGAACCCCATGCGCCTAGCACCCTATGCCTTATCGATACTTGCCCTAGCGCTCAGCGGCGTCAGCACGGCCGCACTCGCGCAAGATGCGGTCGCCGCAACCGCAGGACAGCAGGACCAGAATGCCGCCATCCAGGCCTTCTTTGAGGAATATGACGCGCAGCAACTGGCAATGTCCCCCCTCGCAAAATCCTATCGTGGAATAAAGGATAGTGACTATGGTCGTTGGGACGACGGTTCGGACGAAGCGGAGGCACGTGCACAGGCAGCTGAACAAGCGGCACTCAAGGAAATGCGCGCACGATTTGATCCGGCAAAGCTGAGCCCGGAAAACAGGCTATCCTATCGCCTGTTCGAAAAACGCGCCTCCCGTACCACTGCGGCGTTCAAATATAATGATTACGGCTATGTTTTTGACCAGATGAACGGCGCGCAAAGCCAGATTCCAGCCTTTCTGATCAACATCCACCGCATCGACAACAAGTCTGATGCGCGCGCCTATATCAACCGCCTTTATGGGATCGGCCCCGGCCTGAATCAGGCCATCGCCTCATCCAAGGCCCGCGCTGCAAAAGGTATAATGCCACCTAAATGGGTGTTCCCCTATGTCATCAGCGATGCCCGCAATGTCATTAGCGGTGCCCCCTTTGATGCTGGCCCCGATGCACCGCTATACGCCGATTTCAAGGCCAAGGTCGCCAAACTCGCAATTAGCGATGTCGAAAAGAACTTACTGATCGAGCAAGCGGCACAAGCGCTTAATACCGCCGTCAAACCTGCTTATGAGGCCTTGATCGCAGAGATGACGGCACAGGAAAAAGTTGCGGGTACCGATGATGGTGTCTGGCGCTTTCCTGATGGCGCCGGTTATTATGCCGAGCGTCTTTCCAACTATACCACGACCAATATGACTGCTGACCAGATCCATGAATTGGGGCTGGCGCAGGTTGCCCGTATTCACCGTGAAATGGCCGTGGTGCAAAAGAAGATGGGCGTGAAGGGGGACCTGCAGGCCTTCTTCAAATATATGCGGGAAACGCCGAAATTCTATGCGCCGGAAACCGATGAAGGCCGGGCGCTCTATCTGGCCGAAACGCAAAAGGCGCAGGACGCCATCACACCGCTTCTTCCCAAATGGTTCGGGACATTGCCCAAGGCGCCACTAGTGGTAAAAAGGGTGGAGGAATTCCGCGAAAAGTCGGCAGGCAAGGCTTTCTACCAGCGGCCCGCTCCCGATGGTTCGCGTCCAGGCACCTATTATGCCAATCTCTACAAAATGGCCGACATGCCGCTGACCGAGGTTGAGGCCCTTTTCTATCATGAAGGTATTCCGGGCCACCATTTGCAACTGGCGATCCAGACCGAGCTGAAGGATGTGCCGGCTTTCCGCAAATTTGGCGGCGTGACGGCCTATTCGGAAGGCTGGGGCCTCTATTCCGAAAAACTGGCCAAGGACATGGGGCTCTACACCGATCCCGCACGGGATTTTGGCCGATTGCAGCTCGAACTGCATCGTGCAATCCGCCTGGTTGTCGACAGCGGCCTGCACCATAAGCGCTGGACCCGCGAACAGGCGATCAAATATGTGCAGGACAACAGCGCGGACGCCCCCGGCGGCATCGTGAAAGCGATTGAACGCTACATTATCTACCCCGGTCAAGCGACCGCCTATATGGTCGGCCGCCTGAAGATCAGCGAATTGCGCGAAAAGGCGCAAAAGGCACTTGGGTCAAAATTCGATGTGCGCGGATTCCATGATACGGTCCTGAAATCGGGGCCGGTTCCGCTGGATGTGCTGGAGGAACAGGTTAATGCTTGGATAGCGTTGAATAAATAGCAGAATTTTGCATTTGTCGATTTGACGCATAGTTTGGTTTATAAATTTTAACCATCTTTCATTAACTTGGTCGGGTGCGGGCATTTGCCCTCACACGACCGGGAGAGTGGGGCATGGGTTTGTTTGTGGAGTCCTTTTTTTCCAAAGACATTAAGGCGGTATTGTCTCAGCCTTGGTTTGTTGCCGTGCTTCTTATTACCATGGCACCGGGATTACACGCCATTGCAACGTGGGATCTTGACGGCCGACTTTCGTCCACCGCCTACGCAGTCCGCCATTATTCGTACATGGTTGTTCTCGTTGAAATTTTAGTCATCTGGTTGGCGTTGAGAAATGATCTGTCTTTCTCGAATACCTTTTGGGAGCTTCCAAAACGTGTACGAACGCTGCTGGCTTTATGGCTAACTTTTTCGTTGATCGCATTGTTTTCGACCATGTCCGGTCTGTCCAACGCGTTATTCACTTTAGTTCGCTACTTAACCCACGGATTCTTTTTGGTTTCTTTGGTTCATTTACTGAGCAAGAGCAACCGGTTCGATATTCAAATTTCGCTCAAGGTTTTGAGCGCTGGTGCCGTAGTCTATGTGGTTCTGCTGGCTATATTCTGCATTCTGGTTCCAAATCCCCAAGATTTTCCTTGGGTCAGAAGGGTGCCTTCGGCGACTAACATTCGTCAGATTGGGAACAATGTCGGGTTATTAGCTATTGCGCCTGTTGCCCTACTGATGGCTTCCAAACGTCGTTCCTGCGTTGGTCCGACAATCGCCTTTGTAATTATACTATCTTTTGCAACTTGGACTGGCAGTCGTGCCACTTTACTGGGGTTATTCTTTGGAATTGCCTGCGGTTTGGTAATTGTTAGACACTTCACAACTTTAAGAAACATGGCCTCGGCTGCAGTAGCTGCTGTCATGTCAATTTTGATATCCGTAGCCATGCCAGTACCAGACCCGACTTTTGGCCTTTTTAGGCTTGTGAAAGCGAGTGGCGAACAGGACGATCCGTCAAGCGGCAGATGGGAGCTGTGGGCACAGACATGGGAGCAGATAACTCAGTCACCCTGGATAGGACATGGCGCTGGCAGGTATCGTGACGATATGAACCTGCATTTCGGAACCACATGGAATCACCCCCACAATTTTATTCTGCAGTATCTTTATGACTGGGGCTTCGTTGGGGGGAGCATAGCGTTAATTTTACTTGCTATTTTGGGTGTCGCGATCCTGCGCAGAACCAAAGCCGATCCGCTATCGCGCTTTATAGCAATCACGGCTTATTGTGCGATTTGCGCCACGGCGATGATTGATAGTCCACTTTTCCATCCCCTACCGATTATGATTGCTTTAACCTTAATTGCTCCGGTGTTTGCAATTGCTAAGGAGTCATTATAGAATCCAAGTTAAGCCTTAACTACAACGCAGCAAACTAGGCCAAAGCTGGATTCTATTCAGCAATATCGTCGGCAGCCTTGGTTGCAAAATCGAAATGTATCCGGACCCAAACGCCCAGCTGCGCCTTGTTATCAATCCGTGGCGGCTTGACGAGGAATTGCCATGCCGCGAGCCGTAATGCTTTGGCGAGCCCGGTGCCTCGCGGATTTTCACCGATAATCTGACAGTTTTCGACCCGGTTGCGTTCGGCCATGCGACAGGCGATGTCCGCGGATGCGCCGGGAGGGATGCGTTTAACAGCGGCCAGATAAGGGGCCAGCTCGGCAATATAAGGTTCGCGCAGCCAGGCCACGGGATAGAGTTGCGCTCCACCGGGGCCAAGGCCGGGTCCTATCGCTCCATTCGATCCCAGTCTGGATTCGGAATTGTTTCCCGAACTTGCACTACCGCCGCTCGATAATTTAGACAGGTCCATAGCTTCAAAATTCGATTTGCTGACCCTTATAAAGTCCGGACTAGGCGGAGGAGCTTTTACCGGGTTTGCCGTTGGTAGAAGCGGTCTGGGGATAGGGGAGGCAGACTTGCGCTGCTGGGCCTTTGCCGACGAAGTTTTGGTTTCGCTCTTCTCGTTAATCTTGGAGGCGTCCTTTGCGTTGAGGGAAAATGTGCTTAGGCCCTGTCGTGGCCCGTCGGAAACGGCTGGCTGAACAGTCAGACTAAGGATCGCAAAAATAAACAGTGCTTCAAAAAGCAGTGCGACAGCAAAAAAGAAGCCACGCTGCTGAAATGAATCCCTTATCGACCCATTAAAATGATCGTTCCGTTTAATTGGCGCCACTCAGCTCAAGGGTTTCGATCATTACGCGGCGGGTGAAAATTTTGCCGATCTTAAGATTTTAAATTACTTACTGATTTGGCGCGCAATGGTTGAGAGGAATTTCTGGAAAACCAAAGCAATATCAAGGCAAAGACACTCATGAAAAATGGAGTTCGCAAAGGATAATCCAAGGCACTAGCGGCGGCTATCATAAAGATAAGATACCCTCCCATGCGCGCCATGGACACGGAGATAGATTGGCCGTCTTTACGAAACCAAATATCAAATGAGCGCCAAACTAAGGCAACAATTCCTATGGCAAGGAGAATTGTACCGCCAATCCCAAAACTCAGCGGTATTTCAAGATATTCGTTGTGGGCACTATTTAGATAAGTTGTGTCTAGCAATAGCCTTGGCTCGTGCTGCTCGTATACTGTTGCAAATGAACTTGCACCCGAACCCCAAGGCCAATAGTCAAATAGATGCCTTATAGATGCGACCCAAAACTGGCCTCTTTCATCATCGGCAGAATCTTGGAATATCAACCTTTCGATTGCTTCCGCCCGCGAAAGAACGAGCGCAGTTAAGGTTAAAGAAATTATAAGAAAAGCCATGACCAAAGGAAAAACATATCTCGCAGCTTTTTTGCTTCTATTGGGCATAGAATTTATATGGGAGAGATATATGGCCGCTGCTCCGATGAGCCCCATTACAGTAGTCATGACGCCTGACCGAGAACCTGTCACAAGTACCAGGGGTATAATTACAATTGCAATGCACATCGTAATTACTGCGGTAGTTTTGGTCCCCCGACCCTTTGAAGCTCTCTGAATATAAAAGACTGCCAATAGGGGCAACAGACAAGCTAGAAATAATGCCGCGTGATTGCGGTTTGCAAACAAGCCGACTGCGCTGTTGTTATTGGTAATGTTGTACAAATGATATGTAGAACCACCTCCACCAACAATTTGCATTAAACCTAAGAGACCAGAAAGCGCGCCTAATCCAACGATCAAAGTGATAAATCGATCAAGATCGGGGGTTCTTAGCTGCACTCCCAAAATGAACACTGCAAGAGCAGGAACTACAAAACTAACTGAAACCCAGCTCTCCATTGGGCTGACAGACAATGGGCGCCATTCATCCGGCAAACCTGAAATGTCGCCGATTTCCAAAATCAAGGCTCTGCCCGGCTGCGCTCTCCAAATTTCAGGTGGCAACGGAATTAAATGCATAAATGCGAGCAAAAGTACTGCTGCGTAGCCTACTAGTGCGTATCGATGATCTCTAAGTTGGCCGAATTCAAGCGTCGACAGGCCAATTGCACAAACTACAATTGAGCAAGGTAGGAGAAATGCTAATGATTGCACGTCTGACCGTGAGGAGCCGCCAGTGAGCGCCAGAATCATCATAAAGCAAGCCAGAGTCCAAAATTGGATTGGTTTTGAAATGGTTTGTCTTTGGAAATGAAACAAAGCGAAATCCTAAAAAGTAGTTTAATTACGAAAGCCGCAATTAGGACAAACTTGAGAAGAGCTATCAATGTCAAGTTTTCAACTTTTATCAAGGGAGCTTCGCGCATGTATACGAAAGCGAATGCGACGCTCGGCCATGAAGGTATCGCGAACTGTCGATAAACGGTAGAAGTCACCGTTTATTTCCGCTAACGGCACGCCTCGTGCTCGGGTTCAAGCCAGCAGCTAAGAAAAACATAATTTGATTTAAGCCAATTCTGGAATTAAAAAGTCATGATGCAAAACATCTCTCCCGTCGTGGAATCCGCGCAATTTGGTGAATCTAGACTGGAAGGAAATCAAACAAATTTTGCACCTCCGATATTGTTGCAAGTTTGGCAAGTGGTGCTTCGTTGGAAGTGGGTCATCTTCGGTGTAATTGCCTTCGCCTTGGCGATTGGCTTGGTTGCAACGATTTTAGCTACCCCACAGTATACGGCGACGGCTAGGATAGAGATAAGTCGCGAGCAGAAGAATGTCACCAACGTTCAAGGAATTGAGTCTGCGGAAGCGGCGCGCAATTTGGAGTTCTATCAAACACAGTATAACTTACTCGAAGCAAGGTCGCTTGCGGAGCGAGTTTCGCGCGAGCTCAAATTAGGTAGCAGTGATTCTATTTTTAAGGTGCATAACGTTAATCCTGATGAAGGTAGTTTGTTTTCGTTAAAGTCTAACAACCCTCCTACCGCAAAAGAAAGACAGCGCCGGGAGAAGCTTGCGGTAGATCTCCTGCTGAAGCACATTTCCATTTCACCCATCCGAAACTCAGCATTAATCGATATTAGTTATACCAGCGCTTCGCCATCTTTTTCGGCGCAGATAGCTGATACATGGACGCAACAGTATATTATCCAAAGCATGGACCGTCGATTTGCATCAACTGCGGATGCACGTAAGTTTCTCGAGGGACGGCTTGCGGATTTGAAAGCCCGTCTGGAAACATCAGAGCGTGAACTGGTTAGCTACGCTGCAAACAAAGGGATAGTTGCTCTCGGAAAAAGCAAAAGCTCAGATGGCAAAACGGAAATAGAGCGTACTCTTGTGTCGAGTGACTTGGAGTCTTTGAATTTGGCACTCGCTCAGGCAACGGCGGACCGAATTTCTGCCGAAAGCAGAGCTCAACAGCGGTCTGGCGGGGCTAATAGTGCAGCGTTGAATAACATAGCGATCTCGCAACTACGGCAGAAGCGGGCCGACGTAGAATCAGAGTATTCGAAGTTACTCGTTCAATTTGAGCCAGGTTACCCAGCAGCTAAGGCACTTGCGGAACAGGTGCGAGCTTTGGATACAAGTATTGCTCGAGAAGAGGCGCGGGTGTCGTCCAGTCGCTCCGCCGAGTATCGAGAAGCTTTACAAAGAGAGGAGAATTTAAGGCAACAGGTGGAGTCGTTAAAGGCGAGAATGAACTTACAGCAACGTGACAGCATTCAATATAACATTTTTCAGCGTGAAGCGGATACCAATCGCGAACTCTATGACGGCCTTTTACAGCGATATAAAGAAATCGGTGTAGCGGGAGTAGGGGCTAATAATATCGCTATCGTGGATAATGCCAAGATACCGGACAAGCCTTCATCTCCGAATTTACCCCTGAACTTAGCACTTGCATTAGTCGCAGGAATTGGCCTTTCAGCAATGGCAACATTTGCTCTGGAGCAAATTGACGAAGGTCTGCGAGATCCGAATCAAGTTCAGCGACTTCTGCAAATACCGCTACTTGGAAGTGTTCCGGATATTGAAGATGAAAACGCGTTAGCTTTGCTGAGTGACGCGAAGTCCGCGCTGTCAGAAGCCTATTTAAGCATTAGATCCAACTTGGCCTTTTCGACTGATCACGGTGTCCCACGAGCATTTATGGTAACCAGTACGCGACCTGCTGAAGGGAAAAGCACGACGAGCATAGCGCTTGCGACAATGTTAGGCCGAACAGGAAAGCGCGTTCTTTTAATCGACGCAGACATGAGATCGCCATCTATGCATCATTTTACCCAACAGAAGAATGACATTGGATTGAGCAACTTTCTTGCAGGAGAAAATGATTGGCAGCGTCTTATTCTTCCTACTGACATTAAAAATCTGAAATTGCTGCCTGCAGGACCAATGCCGCCAAGCGCAGCGGAACTGCTTAGCAGTGACCGGATGCTGATGCTCATAAACCAGATGGGGGACCATTTCGATCACATCGTTATCGATTCTCCACCCATTCTTGGCTTGGCAGATGCGCCATTATTGGCGCGAGCTGTCGAAGGATGTGTATTCGTAGCTGAAGCTGAGGGTGTTGCCATTCGCGGAATCAAGGGTTCTTTGGGTCGCTTGCAGTCAGTTCATGCTCACATTTTTGGCGTAGTCCTAACAAAATTGAAGCATCGCCAAGCCGGCTATGGCTATGGCTATGGCTATGGCTATGGTTACGGCGCCAGTGATAATGAATAAAATTCGTTCTCTCTCCGCCAGGATGTTTTAAGGGCACCGGTTACGAAGATCCGAGCCGATGTTTGAAACAGCGTGCGCGGATATGAAGTCCCATCTTGGTTAGCTTGTACCAAAGTGAGTTGAACCCGACTTCAATTTTGAAGTTCCCAAGGGGCTAAATTTTCTTTTCCATTGTTGCTAGCCCGAAGAGCGTTGCGGTGGTAGCAGCGAATGGGGTTTGATCAGGCTACACTTCGGTAGTTTTGCGCCAATCTTCTTGGCATTGTCGCGATGCGGATCAAGTTCTGCGCGCGTTGGGCTTTTAAGTGATCTTGTTTGACGGGAGCCGTAGCGATGCCGCGAGGAGGGGCGAAGTGATACCGCAGATTGTGTGTGAGTGAGTGCTGATGTTCAATGAGGACGACCTCTAAGTGCCCAAGCCAGCAGTTCTGCCAATCGAGTGATACCGGAGCTGGGTCAAAAAATTTAGGTCGATCACCAATCAAAGTATTCGAATCGCCTTCAGTCATGGACCACGCGCGCACGAGCATCAAGCTCCACGTGAGGCACAACATCTCAACTAGTAATGGCTGAACACCTTCCAACACAGTTGCACCACCTAGGCTTGCTTCGTTCTCGTCAATTCGGCCCGGCGCCTCTCTGCGTGTACATAGCAGTGAAAGGAAATTTAAACCTGCAGCTAATAAGACATGCCGGGACGGAACTTTCAAATAATAGCTAATTCCATCACTAGCTCGAAAACGATTAACGTTGCGAAGATCGCGACCTTTTACCAGTTAAACTTCGATCCTGCCTTTATTTCTATCGCCATTCGGTTCATTTGCTGGCTATACTGTTATGATGGTAGTTAAGATTCACTGTGCCGATACAAAGGCATCAGCCTTATAACTTATCTAATATTAGATGAGCTATGTCGATTCCGAGTTTTTCCCGTGTGTACTGTGTTCCTACTTTCTTACAGTTCGACGACATATAGAAGAGAAGTTCAGATTTTTTCTTTAGTTCGATAACTTTCATTGCGATATCTTTCACGGCTCCAGCCTCAAACTGAATTCCGCACGCGTTTTCTTCCAAAAACGTACCTGCTTCGCAATGCGGCGTAACAAGCGTCGGCAGCCCAAGTCCTAGATATTCCCAAACTTTCACCGGAAATGAGTCTTCTGAAATATTACCACTTTTCCTTAGGCACAGGCCCACATGGCATTTTGAAATTTCAAGAATTGTATCTTCAAAACTCAATCGGCCTTTGAATACAAAGTTTGGCAAATCGCACGCTCGGGCGAGTTCTGCCTGATTTCCGTAACCTATGACTATAACGTCAATATCTTCTGTGGAGAGAGTGGATGCAAGATCGATAAGGCTTTGAATATCCTGGAAATATCCCATGACGCCGTGGAAACAAACTGTGAATTTTTTGTGCTTGGGTGCTGATACATTAGCAATTCGGGCAGGGTACCCATTATAGACGCACCTGACATCAGCAGTTGGAGCATCCTCTAATACCACACGTGCAAGTCCATTGGTTGCAGCGACTATGAGTTCCGCGTTCACGTACATTCGGCGCGAAAGCGAAGCAAATATCCGATAAAATATTGATCTAGAACCTATAAGTCCTGACTCCGCGTACACTTGCGGATAAATATCTCTCAGTTCGATGATATAACGAATTCTGCGATATCGGGCGTAAGTGCTAAGTATCAATGCGCTTAAGTATGCTGGCGAAGAAATTACAAGGATGTCACTTTGCGTAATAAGCGATGGAACAGCCTTAGAGGCCGCCACACCCAATCTAATCTCTCCCCATATTCGCCTTAACAGTCCCTGTGAATTTTCAACTTCATGAACCGCTAAGTTGATGATCTGGCATCCGGAAATGGGCTGAGCATGGGGGGTCGAAGTCAAAACATATATACCATCAATTCCAGGGTGATGCCGCAACGCTAACGCCTCAATCACAGACTGCGCTCGAAGGCTACCCGCTCCGGGATAGGGTGGCAAGTGTTGAAAGAAAAGAACGAAATTTGTCATCTTTGTCAAACTATGAGGACGCGTCGCGCCATGAAATATGGCAACAATTAAGATACTTACGATACAGCAGGGAACACCTAGTTTTCAATATTAGTCTACCCTCGATAATGCTGATTAACAATCTTGGGAGCGTATCGATCATCAAATCTACCATTCCAAACCAAAAATGCTGTCAACCAAAATGCGTAATTAGAAATAAATCCTGAGGACTGGGATACGGACAACAAGGGCATTGCGACAAAAAAGGCTACTCTCATCGCATCATGTCGATTTGGCGAACTTTTTCGCAACGCCTTGAACGCTGGAAGCGCAAGACCGAGAATGCAGACAGTAGCCCCGACAACACCAAATTCAACGATAAATTCTGCTACGGCATTGTGAAGGCTTTTAGCAGTAAGGAGCTCAAAGTTACTCAAAGAAAGTAAATAAACGGAACCCCCAGGCCCTAAACCAAGAAAGTTATTTTGGTAAAGGGCTTCAATATTGTATATTAAGGCGTCTGTGCGATCATAAATAGAGCCACCAAGGTTGTATGGATCAAAATGGATGATGCGATCAATAGGGTCTATAAATAAACTATAGAAATCGAAATTTGTTTCATATAGGTCAATATTTGAATTAATTCCAAAGTATAGAGATGGGTAAATTAAGCACATTCCAAAGGGGATGGCATATACCAGCTTTACTTTGAATGCCCTTGCTATCGACAGCAAATAAAATATCGCATATACAATCACGCACGCGATAATAACAGCTTTCGCGTCATTACGAACATTAAGGAGAAGCATCAAGGTTGAAAGGATAAATTTCTCTAATAATGTTTTTTCACTTATAAGTAAAACGCAAAACATCCCACCTAAAAACAAAGCTAAGTCATTCGGGGTGTAGAAAAAGGTATTGATCCACAAATAGCTCTCTTCATTTACAACTGTTGGTATTTCAAAGGCTATTATCTCTTGGGAGATCGCGAGCGCTAACGAGGCATATAGCGCAAAATATGAAATCTTTAGCAGCACCAATGACCCATTTTTGAAACTACTTTGTATGAAACTGAGAAATCCCAAAAATGTCCAAAGTTGCCAGTACTTTAGCGATTGAAATGCCATGGACTGCCATGGAGTGTCGTTGAAATATCCTGCAAAAATCCCATAACAAAGTACCGCTAACGATATTGCAGTATTAGTTCTGAAACGAGACGATGCAAGCATTATCCAAATAAACACGATTGAAAATATTAAGTAGTAAGGAGTAATTCCAACATCTGCAGCTGGACGAAGTACTGGATTAAAAATGGCAACCAATACTACGAATATAGCGATATATATCTTCGCATCTCTAAATTTAGATACATCAATGTTCTGAGTTCGATCGATTGCAGTGGGGTTCATCTACCTATATCTCAACTTTTTATAATATTCTACCAAATAGTTTCCTATTTTTGCATACGAGGGATAATTGTAGTGACTGCAAGGCTTTCTATACATATATTCGTTAAATTCTTTCTGAGAAAAACCTAACTTTTTTATCACATAATTTTTATCTACATCTAATTCATCTGATTGATATGCCGGATACTTTAATTCATCAAGCGCTGCGATCCTGGTTTCTTCGTTATTCATAATTAAATCAGAAAAATGAATCTTGCGTTTATCAACTTTGAATTTTTCGGGTAATATATATGACTGATAAAACTTTGTAAAAATTGATTCATAGTGTTTTCCGCCATAATACTTCCAAGATAGCTCTCTTGAGAGAACCTCCATTGCTTCCTTTTTAGAATAATTAAAATAGTTTAAAATAGCTACGGATTGTACTTGTCCAGAAAATTTCAGCCAAGCCATTTTCCAAATACTTATTGTGGGATAGTTTCGGATCTTTATTTCGCCATATCTATTGTGAATGGATTTGAGGTTTCGTAAGTCAAATTTAAAGTGCTGCCAACTTTTCGGCATTATAGATTCGGTTGCCGCGTTGGTGCCGGACAATATGTACTTTATCTTTTGTTCTCTTGCGATTTTGAACATCGCTGCGAAAATAGCGTGATCAGTGACCATTTCGATGTCGATTACATCGGCTTTGAAGAACGAGCGTTGAATATCTCGAAACTCCTGCCAATCTATCACGTAGGTCATTAGATCTAAGTCGAGTTTCTTGACAATGTTTTCGATGTTTTGGACAGCTAATTCTGAATTCCATCCATTGTCAAAATGCACGGCTAGTGGCTTAAGGCCAAGCTTAACAGCTTGATATGCAACGTAAGAAGAATCCACACCACCGCTCAATCCTACGATGCAATCATACTCTCCGTGTGATTTACTTTTTATCTTTCTAACGACAGCAGCGAGTTGTTCTGCAGCATCAGGCTTTCCTGCAGGGATCAAAGAAACCTTGAACTCATGCTCTTTGCAATAGTTGCATATACCTTGGTCATCAAACTCAATTGGGACGGCTGTTTCGTCCATCACGCAACGGGTACAAATCTGGTTCATTTTTAGCTTTCTTGAAGTGCTTCTTCTAGCGCAGAGTATTCAGGGTACGAAATCAACACGGCTTTATGTTTGCCATAAAAAACGAACATGCTGCCAGCAGAAACCGCTGAAGCACCTCCCTGCTGGACCGCTTGGCGAAAATGCTCAATAGATCCAGCGCCTCCTGAGGCAATTACAGGAATGGAGACGGCTTGGCTAATCAGTTCGATTAGATGCAAGTCATATCCCATCATTTCACCCTCGTGATCTATGGACGTAAGCAATATTTCTCCTACGCCCAGGTTTTGGGCATTCAAGGCTGCTTCAAGCGGCTTAAGACCTACTGACTTTGTGCCCGACTTAATCATTACATCTCTGTTTCCAAATAACCTCCGCTTAACGTCGATCGATGCGATGATGGCTTGGCTGCCAAAAATCGAAGCCGCTTCTCTAATCATTTCAGGGTTTGAATGTAAGGCGGTATTAACAATGATTTTTTCTACACCGAGCCGTAGTAGCGTATGGAAATGCTCAATTTTTGTGACGCCCCCACCATATGCAAGTGGCATGAAACACTCAGAAGCAATTTCTTCTAAGAATTCAAAATCGGGCTCACGTTCCTCACGCGTTGCCGCGATGTCGAGCAATACCAATTCATCGACTTCCTTGTCATTGAAAATGCGGATAGCATTTATGGGATCGCCTATGTAGATTTCATCTTTAAATCTGGACGTTTTCACCAGCCCACGATTCTTGAGCAATAAGCAGGGTATAACTCTGTGACGTAGCATATTAAACCATTTCCACGAAGCCACGCAATAGGGCCTTCCCAAAACGATGGCTCTTCTCTGGATGAAATTGGAACCCGTAAAGATTTTCATTTTGGAACGCCGCGTCAAATGCAGTCAAGCCATGCTGAGCGCGTAAGAGAACATCGCCTGCGTTCTCGCACCGAACAAAGTAAGAATGAACAAAGTAGAAACGTGCGTCCTTGTCGACAAATTGCAGAACGGGGCTATTCTTCGCTAACGTAACCGTATTCCAACCCATATGCGGAACTTTTACGATTTCATCAGAGTCGGGGTTGAACCGTATCGCTTTAGCGGCGACCCAACCCAGACCGGGAGTCGTGCCTTCTTCGCTTGACTCCGTCATAAGTTGCATACCGAGGCAAATGCCGGCAATGGGTATTTTTCTAACCAATGCTGCATCGTCTAGGGTGCTTTTTAATCCCGACCTAATAAGTTGACCCATGCCAGCGTCAAAAGCTCCTACGCCAGGTAGTATTAACTTCGACGCACGTTCAATTACTCTTGGATCGGAGGTTATCTCCACGATGGCGCCAAGTCGCGTGAGCATATTCTGTATTGAGCCCAAATTTCCCACGCCATAATCAACGATCACGATAGTCAATTTCCAAAACCTCTTCTACAAATTTGGTGAAATTTGATATCCAATCCAATTCGAAAAACTCGGTGTATTGAACTGAGTTACTATGTTTTTGATTTTGAGCCGTCGCTAGAATACTTCCCAGTTCATTAAACGATAAAAAGCTTGGAAACGGAGGGTCTGGCAATGCGAACCGGGATTTTGGGGTAGACCACATCAATGGCTTGCATCCCATCGCCGCTGCTTCAAACAATCCTGTAGATAGCTCGCTTATTACGAAAAGGGATCTACTAAGAGTATGATAAATATTCGGATTACTGTCTATTTCCACACCTTGTGGTAAATTAATACTTTGCAGTCGTTCTCGTTCGATGGGGTGTGGTCTAAATAGAACGCGCTTCGCACCAATCTCGGAATTGTTTCTAATGTCATTGGCCAAGGATATGTAAGACTGAGTGTCAAATCCATCGCCGAGTATTAGAATATCACTCTTATCGGCTGGCTCATATGTTCTCTTTAATGATTCAGCGAAATGTGGGTTGCCCACAGCGATTTTCGCTACGGGCATGTTAAATTGCGCATTCCACCATTTGCCATACGTAAGCATATAATGCGGGAGTGTCTGCCGAAATCCAGTATGCGCGATCACATGGTCACCAATATTGTACCCGTCATGTCCACTTGAAATCATTCCGTGCTGATATTCGGCGGTAACAACTTTGGCCATACGGGCGGCCTGGATCACCCCTATCATATTACTCCCCAAGCATCCGTCTTCAAGCATAAGAAGCCGGATTTCCCGCTTCAGAAACCATCGATAGTAGTAATCAACTATTTGGGGATAGGTGGCCAGCCGGTGGGAAAGCATCGCGGCGAGGGTATTAACCTCCTCGTCGCTGAGGTCAAAGCCGATGATGGTACGAGCACGTAAGGCTGCCATAGCGATAACAGTTAATGCCAAATCCCGATGCTGCTTGCTGGTCCGGCACCAGCCCAATGCGTGTGCTCGCACTTTTGAGGGTGTATTGTACAAGGTATTGGTGGGGGCAAAGTTTTTCGGCCACGTCCAGTTTCCATGCCCTTGAAAAATCAATGACTGCTTGGGACTGGCTTCGGCAAGAGAGCTTGCTAACCGATCGCGCGTGCAATCGAGTTCGGCATAATTTCCCAACCCAGTCGTTAAAAAGCACACCTGGGCCTGTTTGGGTTGTGAAGTTACATTATGCCATAAAGAACGTATCAGATAACGGGCTTTCCTAGGATATCCCCTCTGGGTGAAATTAGCCCCCATAATTGGACGCTCATAGAAAACTTTTCCAATAATAGTACGTATAAAGGCTAACCGGATAAATGCCCATGCCGGTATGTCTGTTGTTGGGCAGTTGAAAGCGAGTAAGTCGGGATCATTCTCAACCGCCAACAAATCAATTAGATTAAAAAATGGCTGTTGAGACATCAATTTTTGCACATTTTATTTAATAAGCCAAACCACGGCATGCGATAGCAATATTGAGCCAAAGCCCACGTCGTCAAGAACAGTAAGATCTGCCCAATCATGAATGAAATGGCTGCTCCCAATAACCCGTAATTTTGAATTAGGAAAATACTAATTAAAAAAGCTACAATTCCGGTAGAAATGGTTGATAAAGACAATAAGCCTGTTCTAGTTGAAAAGAAAACATAGTTCGTAACCATGTAGTACATTCCAGTAAAGGCATTGCCCAAAAACATAAAAAAAGTTATTTCTGAAACTTCTATGAATTCAGGTCCAAGTAAAAATGGGATAAAGAATTCTATTGTAATAGAAAGAATAATAGCTACGAATATGATACCCAAAAAATATAAATATGTGTAGTAAACAATAGTAGATTTTTCTTCCAAACTCGCGTTGGTAAGTTTCTTCATAAGCCAAGGAGCAAAAGCACGGTTGGATGCATCAGCCAAAATACCGAGTATCAATCCAATTTGAACTGCCGCGAAATAAATGCCTGTACTTCCAATATCCATAATTTTTGTCACGAGCAGACGATCTGCCATACTCAGTATCAGACCGCCAACTGCATGTGGCATGAGTGGGAGGCCGTAGCGAAGCGCATCGGCAATGTACTTCTTGTCAACTACATTACTGACCCAGCCTTCTTTTCGCAGCTTAATAAATGCGAAAATAGCGATTACGCTCCAAGCGATTGCTAGCCCGGATAGGCGACCTTCCCAAGACGCCATCAAGCCCACAACTAAGAAAATCGACAGAACACTGTCTGTGATTGCATGACTAAGTCTGAGCACTCCATACGAAAGAGCCCGATCTGAGCATTGCCATAATGTCAGTAAAAGCTGAACCAAAAACTGGCAGCCCGCTAATCCGACCGCGATAATTAGCCAGCTCACCGGCAGGGTTGTAAGCGATAGCAACGGTGTCGGAAAAACTGCGATCAATGCTGAAGTAACGAATACACTCGATAGCAATATCAAAAACACAGATGAGACGTATTTTGACAGCGCGATCTTCGAGTCAAAAAAACGGACCATAACCGCGCCATGAGTGTTGAAACCGACAATGATAAAAAGAAAGGAGCTCACGACGGTAAACATTCCAACTTTGCCATAATCGTCGGCTGATAAGTATCGGGTAAGAATTGGAAGCAAAATTAACGGTACGCCTGCGACAGAAAAGTTAGCCAAAGCGTAAATAGCGGCATTGCTTAATAAGGATCGCTGGAATTTCACTAGTGTTAATTCAAACCACCGTTTCGAGAAAATGTGATAATATCTTGAGTCCGACTTTACCGCTCTTTTCAGGATGGAACTGCAGGCCCGATATATTGCCGGACTGGATCGCAGCAGTTATATGATGGCCTCCATAACGGTATGTCGCTAAGATATTTGCTTCTGACTCAGGGGCGTATTGGTAGGAATGAACAAGATACACGGCGTCTTGCGGAGAGAGGCAAGCAATAGCGTTTTTGTGGCTGTTGATCGAATCGTGCAGCTCGAGAGTGCTCCATCCAATAAATGGCGATTTTAGTGTTATTCCGCTTTTGTCGGTCATTGGAATTCGAACAACCCGGCCCGGTATGAGATCGAGCCCTGAGTGTTCACCAAATTCGGTACCTTTTGTTGCGAGCAACTGCATTCCGAGGCATATACCCAACATCGGCCGACCGAACGAAGCGAACTCCCGGATCGCTGCAGCTATTCCTTGTCGTTCCAACCCGTCCATACCATCTCGAAATGAACCAACACCTGGAATCACAAGTCGCTCAGCGTTTAAAATATCTTCAGGTGATGTGGCAATGCGGATCTCTGATGCACCGCTTGTCTGCAAAGCCCGCGTCACGCTAAACAAGTTACCGAGTCCGTAGTCAACTATTGACACACAAGATTTGCTCATAAAGTTCTCACTGTCACGGTTGTGGTTTGAGCAATGTGATGTAGAGTTTGCATGTCTGTCCTATTGTAATGCAAAGCATCAGCCACTGCGACCGCATCGGCTCCAGCTTCGATTGCGCCGATTATATGATCAGATTGGCCATATCCTCCGCTAATTATAACGGGGACTTTTGTGACCGCATGCACCGCCTCCAATAAACGAAGGTCAAAGCCTTTACGCGTTCCTTCTTGGTCTATTGACGTTAGCAGTATTTCTCCGACCCCAAGCTCCACTGCTTCTTGAACCCATTCGATTACGCTGATGCCGCTTCTCTCTCGACCACAATCTGTGTAAACTTCCCAAGATTCGTCGGATCGCCTTTTGGCTTCGATCGACAACACCATGCATTGTGAGCCAAACTTGCGGGCGACTTCCTCGATTAGCTTAGGTCGATGTACGGCAGCTGTGTTTATGGCAACCTTGTCTGCGCCTGCCCGTAATAGCGCCGTCACATCATCAAGGCAGCGGATACCTCCCCCCACGGTAAGCGGCACAAATACATCATGCGCCGTCTGCTTCACTATTTCCAGCAAGTTCGATCGACCGTAAAGGCTGGCTACGATATCCATATAAATCAATTCATCAGCACCTTGCTCGTAGTAGCGCTTCGCGTATACTTGGGGCGCCCCTATAACCCTTAAGCCTTCAAGATGGACGCCTTTAATAAGGTTTGGTCCCTTAACGTCGAGCCTCGCGATTATGCGAAATGGTCTTTGCAGATTAGTCACTAGTATTTCCTAACGCTTTCGGTCGCCAATTACGCGCTTTAGTTCTTCAAAATCGTCCGCAGTATCGATATCAAGCGATCGCTCGCGTGGCATTATATGAGCTACGCAATCCTCGCTTATAAAACTACGGCTCTGAAGCAACCAGCTTACACGCGCAATATATATGGCTCCGTTCAACACATATACCGGAGGTAAGTCTTGACGGCGACTGACGTTTTGATTCGGGAACAAGCTTTCAAGCTGCATATTTTCGCGCAAACGGTACATCCAAAACGGTGACTCTTCGGCTAGGCACATTGATACGCAACTGTTTGCTCCGGACACGTTCAGTATCTTGAAGGCATCATCAATATCTAATGATGTACGTAAGGGAGAAGTGGGTTGAAGTAGGGCGACATAGTCAAATCCAGGGCACATTCCAAGTGCATGCAGTACCACATCGATTGACGAGGCAGTGTCGCTTGCTAAGCTGGCGGGCCGAACAAACGGGGCATTGCAACCCCACTCGCTAGCCAATTTAATCGTTTCATCGTCATCTGATGAGAGTATCACTTCATCTATTGAACTAGCCTCTAACGCGGCCGTAATCGTCCAGGCAATCAACGGCTTTCCCCCTACAGGAAGAATATTCTTTCTAGGGAGCCCTTTCGATCCCCCGCGCGCAGGTATAATTGCTAAAAGCGAAGAGCTCATTGTGTCACATTGCCGTTCTGAAATGCTTGCGAAGCCGATCTAATTCGGCGAATGGCGCAGTCTCCATTCGCCATCGACAACTTCCCAAAGATGAGGCGAACGGAATTTATCGCAGGTTTCAAAAAATTCATCGCGCGTCATATTAATGTAATCAAGAAATTCGGTCTCATAGCGCGCTGGATATTCGCCCTCATACCTATTTATGAGCGCCAATCCCTCTTCTCTGGTTATATGATGATTGCGAATTTCTTGTGCGGAATCCATCATGGCACGCCCAACGCCAAATTTAATCCACCGGGTATAATAGAAGAAGCCATCAACCTTGTCGTCTAGGCTGTTGTATTTAGAATATGTACCTTCAGTTCTTACAGGATTAGCTTCAAAACCCGTATGCTCGACAGCATAATAATATGCTTCTTGCGGCACCCATTTTTTGTAGTATCCTAAATATTTGAAATCTATACCTTTTTTGTGCAGTATTTCAGGGTCCAAAGGGAGGTAACTCATAAGGTCGACTTTAGGTACGCCTTCATCAAGGTAAGCACCCATTTGTTTGCCACCAAGGTAGATGTCGCGGAAGTCCATCTTACTTACATAATCCAGAGCGAAACCTTCACTTTCGGCGTTCTGGTCTTTGCCGGCATACGATGAAGTTTTATGTGATATTTGCTCGCCATATTCCCCGGGCATTTCACCGTAAAAAATCAACGGTATGTTAAATTGGGCCGCCATTTTAGCAACGAATGTTTTCTGGCCAAGAATGAAAGGCTGAAAAGGATGGAGAAGATTGATCGTTGCGTTACGTGTAAGTAGCCGGTGCGTTTTGCCGTTAGGAGTATAAAGAAAATTATCAAAGCCGCCAACGTGCAGCCACTGTTGGAAGTTTTTCCAACCAATATCTGTATAAAGATGGGGGGACCAAGTGACTGTCAACGGATTCATGCCATATTTGTATTTGAGCAAATGAGATTGCATCGCACTGTCTTTGCCACCGCTTCCTCCAACGATGCAATCGTAGCTCCCGTCAGTTTTCCGATACTGATTGCACAATTCAATCAGCTCCTTTTCACGATCATCCCAATCGATCTCTCCAGATTCTTTCAGGTTATTAAAATTGCATGCATGGCAAACGCCTGCATCGTCGAACTGCATCGTAACCTTACGCGATTGGTTACTATGGGCATATTCATTGCTCGACATCGGTTGCTGATTGGACATATTGCATTTTTTACAGAACAGCACTTGCTTAGGAAGGCCATACAGCACTTCTAAATCGTCCGGATGCGCCGAGTATCGCTTTAAATCAACGGAAGAAGACGGACCGATTTTCATTGTTACTCCTTTGGAAATTTTTTAGCTTTGTGGCTTATTGGTTCATATTTCGTGCTTGGACTAGATCATCGGGTCGACCGACATCAAGCCAAGGTTCGTGCATCGGAAACGCCACCGTTCGACCAGATTCACTTTGTATCCGTTCAAACAAGGTTGGCATATTACAATGCGTATTCCTTTCAATTAATGAAAGGCAAGTCGGATTCAGCACGTAAATCCCGGCATTTATGTGGCTACGATATACTGGTTTTTCTTCAAATCCTGTAATATCGACGCCCTTGGTCTTTACAACTCCAAAAGGGTTTTCGATTTCATGTTGACGAACTGCCATTGTTGCTGAGGCACCTTGTCGCTGATGGAATTCCAAAATGTCATAATAATGTATATCGGTTAGGACGTCGCCGTTAGTCACGATCAATGGAGACGATGGAAGATTATCGATTAGGCTCAAAGATCCCGCGGTTCCGAGTGGCCTCTCTTCGTGGAGATACTCGATCTTGACGTTCCACTTATTGCCGTTTTCGAAATAACTCTCGATTATCTCTCCGAGATAATGAACAGAGATAATGAAATTTGAGATGCCATCGGCTTTTGCTCTTTCGATAATGTGTTCAAGCATAGGCTTACCACCTATTTCGATCATGGGCTTTGGGCATTTTTCAGTATGAGGGCGAAGTCGCGTGCCTTTGCCGCCAGCCATTACAACCATATAATTGTCAAGCGCCGAGGGCGTTATAATTGTATCCCACATATGGAGCCCAACTACTTTGTTATCGGTGTCAATCACCGGTAATTGATGTATTTTATTGGCGCTCATCAGTTGAAGTACCAGATCCCGTCCCATATCCGGGGGAACAACAAGAGGTTTGCGGTTTATGATGCCGCTTATCTTACTATCCAAATTATGCCCTTTAAGAAAGGCACGCCTAATGTCTCCGTCTGTCAAGGTACCTGCCAATTGGCCGTCTTCTGTAATTGCAAGAACAATCTGCATGCTCGATTGTTCTAAACTGTAAATCGCCTCTTGAATTGAAGCAGTTACTGCGACCTTTGCCTTCAGCCAGTCGTCGTGAGGGTTGCCTGTGTTCATATTAAGCTTTCGTTTTCAGATTAACCCGACGTCTGGATGTCGTAGAACGGTTTTTTTAAGATGGCTTCTAGCGGATAGCTTGCTAATATCTTTACAATTCTCTCAGTTGCTCCGCCATCTCCGTACGGATTTTTGATGTGTGCAAGAGATTTGCGAAATTGGGGGTCGAACAGTTTATATAACGCTGCTAAAATGTTACTATATTCGCCGTCACAACTTATTACGCTTTGAGCCATCAATCTACCTTGTTGGCGCTCACCAATATTCACTGTTCCGATTTTCAAGGACGGTGCTTCAGCAATGCCGCTCGATGAATTTCCAACGACGCCGTCAACAAATTGCATACAGGATAGATATCGCAATTGCCCAAGTGAAGTGTACGCTTGGGCATTCCAACGATTACTTACATAATCTTCTATTAGGCCAATCAGTTCATCGTTCCCATTGTCAGCATTGGGAAGCGTGAATATCAGTCCTGCATCTGGAAAGGCATCCAAAGCTCTCAGCAATGCTGTCATTTGTGCTACAGAGTTTTCTTGGGCCAATGTTACCGGATGAAAAGTGACTAACAGGTTCTGTTCAGCAAATCGGAAACTCAGAGAATCTTCTAAAGTCTTTTTGTCGAGCAGGGTTAAACGCTTAATGGCATCGACCCCCAGTCCACCGACATCAAAAACACGATGTGGTTCTTCGCCCAGTTGAATCACACGTTGGCGATATTCGGAATTGGCAACAAAGTGGAGATGTGACATTTTTGTCAACGCGTGCCTAATGGCGTCATCAAATGCGCCTTCGGTAATTTCACCACCGTGCAAATGCGCAATCGGAATTCCGGCTATCAACGCCGCTGTCGCCGCAGCGAGCATTTCAAATCTGTCACCAAGTAAAACTAATATATCTGGTTTTAGTGCAGCATATGCGTCCGCAAATCCTATCGTGCCTAATCCAACCGATTTCGTAACAGCTGAAGCGGAATCGGAACTTAGAAGCATATCAATTTTACTGTCGATGATGAAATCCGCTGCTTCAATTTCGCGATATGTTAAACCATATTTTGGTGACAGGTGCATTCCCGTGGCAATAACTTGGAGGTTTAAATCGGAAGCCTGCTTAATGTCGTGCATTAAATTTTGAAGCAATCCGAACTCAGCGCGCGAGCCGGTGACCACGCAAATTTTCCGCATCATATTTCAATCATTTCGTCTGTATCGAAACCCCGAATTGCTCGACGCCCTAGTATTTCATCCCAACGCATCGGCGAGATACCTGTGCCGGGTCTCTTGACGGCTAAATTGTCAATCGTAAAAACTTCACCAACTCTAATAGGGCGACGGGCCACAATTGATTTTCTTGCAATATGTAGGTTACAGCTTTCACTCTTAGTACGCCGCTTCACGCCATCGCCCAATGCAAGCTCGACATTTCGGATGCTATTTACCAAAGATCGAAGCTCCGCAGGCTCCAGACTTGCGTTGTGGTCTGGTCCAGGTAATGTTCGATCGAGTGTGAAGTGCTTTTCTATTATAGTTGCACCCAAAGCGACAGCAGCGATTGATACCTCGATGCCGATAGTATGATCCGAATATCCAACCTTGACACCGAAAGCATTTTTCAACGCAATCATTGCTCGCAAATTCACTTCATCCGTGGGAGCGGGATATTCCGTCGTGCAGTGGAGAACGGTAATTTCGCTACGTGGAGTTCCTGCGCTCTCGATGATGTCAATCGCCGCTTCAACTTCTCCTAATATCGCCATGCCCGTCGACAGTATTATTGGCTTGCCGTACCCCGCCATGTAGCGAAGCAAGGGTAGATTGTTTATTTCGCCCGAAGGCACCTTTATCATCTCGAGGCAATCAAGTTCCATTAAAAGATCAAAGCTATTTTCATCAAATGCCGTCGAAAAAAATCTGATTCCATGCCTTTTACATTCCTCGATCAAGATTTCGTGATCGCCGCGCGATAGCTCCAATTTTGCTATCATTTCATGCTGAAGCGCTTCACCGGTGTTTTCTTGTTGATAATTAGCAGTTGGAGCATCGCTTGATACTAAGTTGCTGGCTTTGAACGTCTGAAACTTTACGAAGTCGGCCCCGGCAGAAGCGGCTTCTGCCACAAGTGCCTTTGCGATAGCGATGTCACCGTTATGGTTCACTCCAGCTTCGGCAATTATGACCGTCTTCACGAAATTCTCCTTGCAGGCACGCCAACATATGTCGCGTCTGAATCGCAATTATCGAGCACTACTGCACCCGATCCAATTACTGTATTTCGACCAATTATGCGTTTTGAAATCTCGCAGCCTTGGTTCACGACGGCCGCAGCACCGATCCAAGTCCCTTCTTGCACCTCAACATTTCCTAGAAGGCAGGCCTGAGGAGAAATCGTAACAAAGTCTCCAATTACCACATCATGACTTATTGTAGCATTCAAATTGAATATACAGAAATTGCCGACTTCGATATTGTGGGTGAATCTTACGCCAGCACAAATAATAACGCCTTTTTGGTTTCCAATCTTTTCGATTTGACGGTCACCAAATGTGGCGCTTGGGTGAATTAGATTGGTGAAACTAATTATCTTGCCATATCGCGCTGCAATTTTGGCGCGAAGTGCGCATTCTCCGATACCAATCACATATGGCATATCCAAATAGTGATGGATGTTCGCTTCGGGAATAGTATCAAAATCCAAAAGGCCACTTTCACTTTTGTCTTTAGATACAAGAACTGGGGATAGGCCTAATGCCATTGCTACATCACACGCCTCTCTGGCCATACCGGCTGTACCAAAAATGCCAACGCGATTGGATTTCATTTGACGGTGCTCGTAACGCTACTTGGCAAGTTCACCAACCGATCTTCCAAAAACTCAGCATTTGGCAAATCGCTCCGCAAACAGTTCTTGAACATCGGAAGCCTATTCATCAATGTCCAAACAGGACGCGTCATCACCCCTTGTTCATTTGTCGTTGAAAGCATTTCATCTCGTTGAACGCGATCTTGGCAGACAACCGAGTTCAACCAATAGTTTGAACGGCAATCTTGCGGCTCAGTTACAAAACGCAAATCACTCGTGGCGAAGAATTCGGCATATTTCATCGCCAGTTGTCGCTTTGTACAAATAAATTGATTGATTTGTTCCAATTGCGCGCAACCCATAGCGGCATTCAAATTTGGAAGGCGATAGTTAAAACCTATCTCGTCGTGATAATATTCAAAGCTATGAGGTATCTTAGCCGTCGTAGTCAGGTGCTTCGCACGAGCTCCTAAAGTCATATTCGATAAGATCATACCTCCACCCCCGGTCGTAATGATCTTGTTCCCGTTAAAACTAAAAACTCCGACTACTCCAAACGTCCCGGTGTGGCGACCTTTATAAGTACTGCCAAGTGATTCCGCCGCGTCTTCTACTAAAGAGATATTCCAATTTTTACAGACTTTTAACAAGCCGTCTATGTCGACTGGATGGCCAAATGTATGCATAGGGACGCACGCTCGAACTACTCGGCCACTGATTTTTTCTACGCATTTATTCGAGTTGTTTAATTCGGCGTTTTCAAACAACCAGTTTTCCAAAGCGGCTGCTGACATTCCCAGAGTCTCACAACAAACATCCACAAAAATGGGTTCGGCACCACAATAAGCGATCGCGTTGCAGGTAGCCACAAAAGTCAATGGCTGAGTTATAACCAAATCATTGTGTTCTACGCCAACTAACTTAAGCGCAATATGGAGCGCCGCTGTACCGTTGACAGCCGCTATTGCCGCTGGACTTCCGGTATATTCTGCAAAGTTTTTCTCAAACTTATCGACATAAGACCCCACACTTGAAACAAATGTGGATTTAATGGCGTCAGCCACGTACGTTTGCTCATTGCCTTCGAATTTAGGGGCATGCAAAGGGATAAAATCCGTCGTACGATATTCGTCTCGGACAAATTCTATCAGCCTTGAAATGTCAGAGACGTTAGACATTATATATGTCAGCTTTGTATTTTACCAAGTTTTCAGAGATCGTGAACCAATCGATTGTTTTTCGCATTCCCTGTTCGATTGTATGCTGAGGTTCAAAGCCGGTCAAAGCACGTATTTTGCTATTGTCGCACCATAGTCGAAACACCTCAGACTTTTCCGGTCGTAATCTGTCTTCGTCCGATATGAATTCCACATCGCTATTCATAAGTCGCTTTATTAAATCGAGCGTGTCACGGATAGATATTTCATAATTTGATCCGATGTTGACAGTCTCACCTATCGCCTCTGCACACTGTGCAAGCTCCACAAAACCGCGGCAGGTGTCGGTTACAAAATTAAAGTCGCGAGTAGGGCTCAAATCTCCGAGTTTAATCTGTTTAATTCCATTAGCGATTTGCGCAATTATTGTAGGTATTACGGCGCGAGCCGACTGTCGTGGGCCATAAGTATTAAATGGACGCGCGATTGTAACTGGCAAGTCAAATGCGTTGAAAAAACTCATCGCCATTGCGTCGGCTGCAATCTTTGATGCGCTGTATGGGGATTGTGGTTGAAGGGGATGCGCTTCGTCAATGGGCACGTAACGTGCCGTGCCATACACTTCACTGGTCGATGTGTGTATCAAGCGCTTACCGCCATTTTCCAGCAGAGCCTGACTAATGTTGAGGGTGCCTTTAACGTTTGTATCTAAATAACTGTCAGGCGCCACGTACGAATACGGTATCGCAATAAGCGCGGCCAGATGAAAGACAATGTCGACGTCTTTTGTAATCGCCTTACAATAATGCGGGTCACGAATGTCGCCATTCAGAACTTCGATTTCTTTAAGGCAATCGACATCCTCAAGCCAACCCCAATGGTTGAACGAATTGTATAGAGTTAAAGCTTTGACGTTATACCCTTCGGCCACAAGAAGTTCGGTAAGATGCGAACCGATAAAGCCGTCCGCACCAGTAACGAGTGCAGTCTCGCCGCGGCCGATCACTTAACTACACCATAAAATGATGAAATCGCATCAGCAATACTGTCTTGTTGCGCTTCGTTTAACTCAGCGAAAATTGGTAACGAAAGTATCCGATTTTGAAGTCCGAAGGCTATTGGGAAGTCTTCGGGCACATGTCCTAAATGCGCATATGCCGGCAGGAATGGTAATGCACTCTTATAATTTATAACTGTAGGTATTCCTTGAGTTTTCAGGAACTCTCCGAGACTGTCGCGGTTTTCGGTTTCTACTACATATAGATGATAAACATGCTCTCGCCCGGCGACTTCTGTGGGCGTCTTGATTTGTGCGATATCCGCCAACATTTCGTCATAGCGTTTAGCGACGGCGCGGCGCCTTGCCGTCCAGTTTGCCAGATGCGGCAATTTGACCCGCAATATGGCGGCCTGCAACCCGTCAAGTCTTGAGTTGATACCTTCCATCTCGTGGTCACCCTTAACCAAGCCTCCATGTCGTGCAAAGCAAGCCATATGCCGTGCAAGGGCCGGATCTTGTGTGGTTATCGCACCCGCATCACCCATTGCCCCGAGATTTTTGCCCGGGTAAAAGGACCAAGTGGCGATATTGCCGAATTGTCCGGCTTTCTTTCCATTTATGGTAGCGAGATGCGCCTGAGCGCAATCTTCGATGACCCAAAGATTATGTCTCTGGGCTATGGCCATCACTTCGGGCATGTCGGCCATTTGGCCATAGAGATGCACAGGTATTATTCCAACAGTCCGACTGGTGATCTTCTCGGCAATTTTCGAAACATCAATGGTCGAGGTTACCGGATCAATGTCAACGAACACGGGCTTGGCTCGATGTTGGCCTATTGTTTCGGACGTTGATATCCAGCTTTGAGCAGTTGTTATGACCTCGTCGCCGGGCTTTATCCCTAGCGCCTTCATCGCAATATACAGAGCATCGGTACCATTTGCGCAGGAAACGGTGTGCCTTGCTTCCATCAATTCCGAATACTCGGCCTCAAAAGCTTCGACATCAGGTCCGCGCACAAAACTACTGTTATTAATAGTGCGCGCGATCGCCGCGTCAATTTCATCCTTTAATGCTAGATATTGGGCGTGCAGGTCGACAAATGGAATAGTCATGGTGACTCCGTAATTCTTATTTGAAAGAGCGCAGATAACGTGCAGGATTGCCTGCATAGATACCCGGCTTTGAAATGGATTTAGTGACAACCGAGCCTGCGCCGACAACGACATCATCGCATATTGATACGGGCATTATGGTTGCGTTTGAGCCGATCGACACACGATTACCGATTGCTGTAGACTCCCACTTGGTGACGTCGCCGCGCGCCGGACCGCCATCTGCAAATCGATCATTCACAAACATTACGCCATGGCCGACAAAACAGTCATCGCCGATAGAAACCATTTCGCAGATAAAGCTATGACTTTGCACGCGTGTCCGCGCGCCGATCGCTACACCCCTTTGGATCTCACAAAACGGACCAATGAACACATTGTCTGAAAGGTCACATTCGTAGACATTTGCCGGTTCTATAATTTTTACATTGTGGCCAGCGCGAACATCTCTGACCATAGTCTCATAAAGTTCTATATCGGTCATGTGATCCCACCAAGCTTGGAATGTTGCGAACGAAAACGAAGGTAAGTGTTTTTTCCGGTTTCAATCGATTCGTAGAGAGCCGTTATCAGTTCCAGACTTCGCCGTCCCTCCAATCCATCGACCAGTGCGGCCGAATCTGTTTTTAGGCAATCAAGAACATGTTCATAATATGCCTGATGACCGTATCCATAAACATTGGGTGGGTTGACCGAGAACTTTTCTAAAACTTCATCGTCCCCTGGCTGTGGGTCGACGAAGTCCCAGGTTTGTATTTTGTTTACGGCAAAACCCCCGATAACAACTGTCCCGCCTTCTCCCAATATCGAAAGCGACCCCTCAAGATCACGAGGACGTGCGGCATTAGTTGCCTCCACAATTCCCAGCGCACCATTGGCAAATTCGAGCGTTGCGATCGCTGTATCTTCGGCTTCGATATCAACCAAGGTTCGCGTTGCCCGCGCATGGACTGAAACCACATCACCCATGAAATACTCGAGCAAATCGACATGGTGGCTTGACTGATTTGCCAAAACGCCGCCATCTTGTGCCCACGTGCCACGCCAACTGTCCTGATTGTAATAGCTTTGGTCGCGGCGCCATCGGACACGTACAGTACCTAACACTAACTTGCCAAACCGACCCGCATCTAGTGCCTCGCGTGCTTTTACGACGGGAACATTTAGCCTGTTCTGCTTTACAACAAAAAGCTTAACCCGTGCCCTGTCGCATGCAGCGATCATTGCATCGGCATCTTCCAGCCGCAATGCCATCGGCTTTTCTACAATTACATGTTTACCGGCGTTTGCCGCAGCGATGGCGTGCTCCGCGTGCATCCCGCTTGGTGTCAAAATCGAGACAACATCAATTTCATCAGAAGCCAACATATCATCCAGGGAATGGAAAGAACGCACCCCAAATTTCTTGGCCATAACATCAGCGCGATCAGGTTGGATGTCACAAACAGCAGTTAATAGAGCACCGTCGATCAACCCATTACCTAAAATTTCAGAATGCCTTTTTGCGATACGTCCACACCCGACAATACCGAATCTAAATTCTGACATTCCATACTTCCTTTTAAGTTTGATTAGTGGTCTTTAGCGTGAACTTGGCGGTAGTGACTTTCGGTCGCGCGCAAGTTTTAACGCCTCAATTTCTGCCGCTAGTGCTTCATATTCACGCAACTTACGTGCTAGAAAGCGGCCGGTAAGAGCTCCCTTTTCCGCTATCCCATTAGGTGTCAGAACGTAGGCGTATCTCCACTTTGTGTCTGAGGCTTTAAAGTTTTCAATTTTAACTAACCCTTTTTCGACGAGCGCGTTAATACAATAATTTACTCGACCTAAACTCATACCAAGTTCGGCTGAAATTTCTCGTTGCGTGATCGCAGGATTACTTTCGACGATCTGCATAACTCGGAAATGAACTTCCTCAGACTTGGTAATGTTACCTTCGTGGTTAACGTCGGCCAATAACTTGTCCCCAAACAGCTAGTAACCTGTGTTCAAAACTGAACAAGAATCGTTTTAACAAAATGCTTCGCATTTTAAAGAGATTTTTTGCGGCGACGACCAAGTTTAAATTAGCCGGAAGTTCACCCGCAACCCGTCCTTTGGTTTCGGTATCGGCCAGGGTTGCCATGCCGGTGTGTAACCTTCCGCAATTTCCACACGCACATTGGTGAGCAGATGATGCATGAACAGCTTCATCTGCATATATGCGAAGTGCAGGCCCAGACACATATGTGCACCCCCGCCAAAGGGCACCCAGGCATATTTATGCCGCGCTTTCACCTTGTCGGGTGTAAAACGCATGGGATCAAATACTTCCGGCTGTTCCCAATATTCCTCCATCATATGGACATAGGATGGACTGATGCTGACCGCGGTGCCCTTAGGAATATGGTAGCCCATAAATTCAAAATCACGCAGCGCGCGACGGGGGATGGAGGGGACCGGCGAAATCATCCGCAACGCTTCTTTAAACGCATATTCGGTCAGTTCGAACTTATCGAGATCGGCAAAGGCAATATCGCTGCCGGCCGGCGCAATGGACAGGCATTCCTGCCGCAGTTTTTCCTGCCATTCGGGATATTTTGCGAGATACCAGATCATCGAGGTTACCGACGAGGTGATGGTGTCATGTGCGGCCATCATCAAAAAATTCATATGGTCGATCAGTTCGCCATCAGACATATATTCGCCTTCTTCACGTCGTGAGCGGCAGAACTGGCTGAACATGTCCTGCCTGTTCTCATTGCGGCGACGTTCGGCAATTTGGGGTCCAAAATAATCGATCAGATATTTGCGACCCGCCACACCTTTGCCCATCGATGTAAAAGGAATGGGCGCGCGGATGGGTGCGACCGATGCCTGCACCATATCGACAAATGCGGTGTTGATCTTGTCAGCCTCTGGACCAAGTGGGATGCCCAAAAAGCTGCTGGCCGCAACGTCCAGTGTCAATTGCTTGATCGCCGGATAGAACAGCATTTCACCGCGCCAGTTTTTCAATTGCTCGGCAAAAATGCGGTTCATGTCTTGTGTATAGGCGCGCATGGGTTCGGGTTTGAACGCAATGCCGAGTGCACGGCGATCCATGCGGTGATGGTCAAAATCCATAAGCATCAGTCCGCGCGGAAAGAGCAGGTTCAGGACTGGCCCCCACCCCTGTTCCGACGAAAAAAGCTTGTCGCGATCGAAGAGCATCAACTCATTGGCTTCTGCTCCGACCATTGAGATTGTGGGATTACCAAAAGCGTTGGTGCGAAAAACCTTGCCATAGGTCTTCACCATGTGCGCGCCATATCCCGGCGGGTCGCGAAGTACGCGAAATGTTGTGCCAACGATCGGCAGTCCGTTTTCACCCGGGATATGGGACAAATCGCCAATCTTCGTGCGGGGCACCCAATGCGGGTTGGCTGCTTCGCTATGGGCCAGGGCCATGAGAGGGGGGTCCTTTGTTAATCGTGCGATTAAAACCTACTGCCACCGATGTCAGTAGGGTGCAAGCTGCAATTCCCATATTGATACATCATGAACGCCAGCCGACCAACATATTCACCTGCAATTCAACCGCTGATCCATAAAAAGAAACGCAGGGCAAAGCTGCCAACAGAGATTCGGGCTGAAAATGTTCGGGCAGCTTTCATTACAGGGGTGCGTATCATGGGGAACAAAATTCAGCACATCGGCAAAGGCGCGGTATTGAAATTCTCGCTTCTGGCTGCAGCAAGCTTCGGCCTTTCGGGCTGTGTCTATGATGTCGGTTTGGGCTATGCCAGCGACGGCTATTATAACGATGCCTATGATTGTGATCCCTATTGGGGATACGACAATTATTACCAGTGCGACTATGGGCATGGATTCTACAATATCGGTTTCGGGGGTGGCTGGTACGACAGCTACTGGTATCCAGGATATGGATTCTACCTGTTCGATAATGTCGGGCGCCGCTATCCGATGCGCGACCATCACCGCCGCTATTGGGGCGAAAAGCGCCATAACTGGTATCGGGAAAATCGCGGTCGGCACCATGATGGCGGGCGAAATCGGGGTCGGGGTCAGGGCTATACTGGCAATGCGACGCCGGGAGCTATCGGCTGGCCCGAACAGAATGGTGGCCGGGCGCGTGAGGATGACGACCGGCGCGGTCGCCGCGAAGGCCGTAACGGTCGCAACCGGCAATGGACAGGTGGCGACGGTACGGGCGTAAATGCGATCCCGACGCCAAATCCCGACATTGTGCAAAGGCCGGGCAGAGGACGGGAAAGGGGCGATGGGCTCCGCAACGGTCCTCCCCGGGGAGAGCGCGCAGGCAGAGCCTATGGGGATAATCCTAGCCGTGCATTGCCTCAGCCCCAGCAACAAGCTGCTCCGCCAGCTCCACGAGCGGCGCCATCACCTCAGCGGGATCAACCACAACGTCCGCCCGCGCCGCGTCCTAACCGGACGCAAGGCGAAAATGTTCGGGAAGAATAAAAAAGCGGCCGTGCCGGGGGCAGTGGCACGGCCGCAAAACGCGCGGGACCAGAGAGTTGTCATGCGCGAAACGGATTTCAGAAACTATCCTGGGTGAAAGGCGCGCGTTTGCCGAGCCGGCGCGCTTCAATGGCTTCGTCGGCAATACGGGTCATGTAGTCCAGCTGTTCAAACTGCGCCTGGCGCCGCGCAGACGGCGTCATGTTTGCGATGCCGGTTACAAGATCGGCTGGCTCATGGCCTGTGATCCCGATAACCAACGCCAGAAAAATCGATGCGAATCCAAGAGATGTAAAAACGACAAGCGCTGCATCCGGCGACATATTTCCTCCGATATCTACGTACCATTTCGCGTCATGGGCAATGAAAGGCATCCATGCGCGGTTAGGGAAGAATGGTCGGGACGGGTTAATTTTGGCTGAGACAAGATAGCCAAAGAGAAATTTACCATGAAGAGCACATGGCGGCATACTGGCGTGTCAGTTGATGAATTCGACGAGGTTGCGTGCGGGCGATCGATAAATAAGTAGACCTTTCAATCCAAACGGAATAAGCGACGCCGCCAAGGGCTTGGACGTATCGGAATAGACAGAAACTTTATTTATGATCGACGCCGAATACTATGTGCTGACAATAGTTTGCGCATTAATTACACTCTTTCTAAGCCTGAATTCGAAAACTCTGAGCGCGCGTTTAAATCTCGTAGACGTTCCAGTGGGTCGAAAGCAGCACAAATCCCCAACTCCCTTAATGGGTGGCGTTTCCATATTGATTGCTTTCGTGCCAGTTGCGTTAGCGTACACATTGCTAAATGTGCCCGAAAGGTGGATCGGTTCCTTTCTCATCTGGATCGCTTGCGTTACTGTTATGGCATTCGTTGGACTCGCGGATGACCGCCATTCATTGTCCCCACGTTTGCGGCTGCTAACGTCATTTCTAGTTTTTGCTTTGGCTGCCGCATTGGATCCGACCTTCAATGTCCGTGTTCTCGACTTCATGACACCAAAATTTTCCATCGGGCTAGGCACATGGTGGCTAGCTATAATATTCACCGTGATTTGTTGCGTGGGGCTAATCAACGCCGTTAACATGGCTGACGGAAAGAATGGCTTAGTCTTGGGTTTGGCGCTTGGATGGCTTGGAATTCTTGCCATTCGCGCTGGCGGCCCCTTGTTACCTCTTACAGGGCTTTTGGCATCCTGTTTGGCAGTTTTGCTTGTGTTCAATATGCAAGGCAGGCTGTTTTTAGGGGATGGCGGAGCCTATGCGATTGCTACCGCATTAGGTCTACTATCGATCATGATTTATAATAGTCCGGGGACAAACTCACTCCGTGCAATTTCTGCAGATGAACTTGTATTGTTGTTTATCGTGCCGATTACCGACTCTTTTAGACTGACCTATACTAGGCTGAAACAAGGTAGATCCCCTATGTCCGCCGATCGGGACCATTTTCATCATCATTTGCAAGAAAAATTTGGTTGGCCTAAGGGATTGTTTGTTTATTGGATTTTATCTTTTCTTCCAGGAGTGACTCTTATTTTAATAAGGGAAATTTCAAATCTAAATGTGAATTAAAAACGATAAAGTAAAAAATAGTTTTTATGTAATATAAAATAATTTATATTTGAACTGGATTCTTGATACGCTTTAGATTATTTATTAATCAATAAAAGCGGAAATTCTAGATGTCAGATCCAGTAAAGCTGCATTGTCTTGAAAGCGACAAATTACGACTTAGCCTGCCTTTTCGGAAAAGGCCGTATTGGGTTGTATTGTGTTCCGGCGAACATCTTGGATACTATCGCGGACGCAGGGCTGGGCGATGGATTGCACGTTATCGTCATCCAGGAGGACATTTCAACTATCAAGAATCAACGCTTGCTGGAGCTGACGATGATGCTCAGGCAAATGGTGAAACAATCTTGGACTTCTCACAAGCTCGTGACGCGTGTCGAAAGTGGACAGCTGCAATAAGACAATCAATGGTTGATAGACGGAGTAGTTACTTAATTTCCGACGTTTTAGATGACTATATCAAGGGTTTTTCGGGTAAGGATTTTGAAAACACCAGAAGGCGAATTGACGCGATCATCAGACCGCAACTGGGCCATTTCGATACTGCTGAGCTTACAACAAAAACAATAATCGATTGGCACTTAGCACTCGCCAATTCACCCGCTCGTTTACGAACAGCACCGGGTGCGGTCCAAAATTTTAAGCCAACAGAAAACACTGCGGACGCGCGCCGACGTCGAAGATCCAGTGCAAATCGAATCCTAACAATTCTCAAGGCAGCTTTGAACGTCGCCTATCGTAGCGAAAAGATTTCAAGTGACGATGCCTGGAGACGGGTTAGGCCGTTCGGAAAAACCGAGGCAGCGAGGCTTCGATATCTGTCCGATGACGAAACACGGCGGTTGGTAAACGCATGCAGTATTAAAATTCGTCCACTGGTCACGGCCGCACTACTGACCGGCGCACGTTATTCAGAACTCACTGGGCTGGAGGTAAGGGATTTTGACCGCTATTCAAAAACTCTCTGGCTGAGAGAAACAAAAGCCGGAACACCGAGGGCAGTGTATCTCGAAGCTGAAGGTGTTGAGTTATTGTGTAGTGCAGTGGCGGATAAAGGCCGGCACGATCTAATTTTCCCTCGACCAGACGGAAAAAGATGGGGCGCGGCGCACCAAGCAAGGCCTATGCTCGCCGCTTCTGAAGCAGCTGGGCTTGAGCCAGTTGGATTTCATGATCTAAGGCGAACATTCGGTGCACGGCTGGCAATGAAAGGCGTGCCGATCGCGGTGATAGCGGAAGCGCTTGGACATTCCGATGAGCGAATCACCAGGAAGCACTACGCTCATCTGGCGCCATCATATGTAGCAGATACGATTAGAAATGCCGTAACCGGGCTAGGAATCGTGTAGGTTTGCTTTGTAGCGGCATTGCAGATTCATTCCCTGTTGCCGCCCCATTACTTCCCTGTAATCGGGTTAAAATTCCCTGCTATCTGACTAGGGAATTTTCCTCACAAATTACGCAAATATAACATAAAATTTGCCGATCTGGTGCCCTAAAATAGTCGATGTACAGATAATTCCCTGTAAATTCCCTGCTAGCAGGGAATTTCGCAGCAGATCAGCCGTGCGTGATTTTCTGCTTCATATTCTTCATATGAAATGTCTCAACTGATCCTCATCACGTTGCGACTGTTACCAATGATACCCAAAATGCTCCCTGTTCTGACAAAAGAACAAGGCCAGTCGCGCGTTAGGGAAGTATTGGGGATGTTATTGGAACGCCGTCCAAGCCGCGCAAATCTGGTGACCCCTACGGGAATCGAACCCGTGTTTCAGCCGTGAAAGGGCCGCGTCCTAACCGCTAGACGAAGGGGCCAATCGCTTGGCGAGCCGCGCCTTTACGGATTCGATCTGCCTAGGTCAAGCCCAACATGAAGCAAAATCAATCGGCGAAGGCTATATCGTCAATATGGAGCTCGGCCTTGGGCGTCGGACCCCAATCGTCAACTTTGGCGCGACCCGCCAGCCAATATTTTTGGCCACGTTCGCCATGCAGCAACATTTGCCCCAACATTGTCTCGCCTTGGCGAAATGCCATGGCTTTGAAAGATACGCCGTCGTCCCCGCCAACGATGGCGCGAACATGGTCCTTTCCCACTATATCGCACTTGATGATGCGCACGGGGCCCGTAACTATGCGAGGCCCCGGCCAGCCCATCCCATAAGGGCCAGCACCTTCCATCGCCTCAATAAATGCAGGATTTAGGCCGCGCGGCGTGAGTAATGCGTCAATGAGCATCGCGCTGTTGGCACAAGCTCGGGTCACATCTGCAGCCAGCCGTTCATCAAGCCAGTCGGCTAGCGCATCGACCTTATTCGCACTTATCGTCAATCCAGCCGCCATGGCATGCCCGCCTCCTGCCACCAGCAGGCCAGCCTCGCGCGCTGAAATTATAGCGGCACCTAGATCGACGCCTCCGATGGATCGGCCGGAACCTTTGCCAAGCCCTTCCGCATCGACGGCGATGACGATCGAAGGCTTACCTGTCTTTTCCTTGATACGTCCTGCAACGATACCGATGACCCCTGGGTGCCATCCCTTGCCTGCCAGTAACGCTACCGCGCGGTTATGCTGACCAGCCAGCATCTCTTCGGCTTCTTCTTGTACTTGGGCTTCGATTGCCCGCCGTTCCTCATTCAGGCGGTCCAGTTCTGCGGCTATCGCGCGAGCTTCGTCCCGGTTCTGGGTGGTAAGCAAGCGCACACCAAGATCCGATTTACCTACCCGTCCACCCGCGTTGATGCGCGGACCCAGTGCAAAACCCAGGTCGGAGCAAAGCGGAGCACGGTTCAACCGGCTGGCTTCGATCAGAGCGGCGAGCCCAATGTTGCGCCGACCGCCCATTACTTTAAGTCCTTGCGCCACAAATGCACGGTTGAGGCCTCTCAAATGGGCCACGTCGGCAACGGTTCCTAACGCCACAATGTCGAGAAGTTCCATCAATCGGGGCTCCGGTCGACTGGCGAAATAGTCCCGATCCCGCAACGTCCGGACAATTGCTGCTGCCAAAAGAAAGGCCACACCAACAGCGGCGAGATGGCCGTGTGATGCTGCCTCGTCATTTTCATCAAGCCGGTTGGGATTTACTAGCGCGAAGGCCGACGGAAGCTCCGCTGCGCATTTATGGTGGTCCACAACAATGACTTCAAGGCCAGCCGCTTTGGCTTGGGCAAGTGCGTCAAAGGCCATCGCGCCGCAGTCCACCGTAACGATGAGGCGGATGCCGCTTTCTCCGATGCGGACCAATGCCTCTCCGGACGGCCCATAGCCTTCCATCAGCCGGTCAGGAATATAATGGCCAGCATCCAGTCCCAAGTCGCGTAGCAAGCGTATCAACAAGGCCGCGCTGGTTGCGCCGTCCACATCATAGTCGCCGTAAATTGTCACTGCTTCACGCGCTTCGACTGCATCAGCCAGTCGTTCTGCGGCCCGATCCATATCCCGGAATATGGACGGATCGGGCATGAACCCGCGGATGGTAGGCTCGCGATGGCGTTCGATATCATCGCGAGGGACGCCGCGTGCTAAAAGCAATTGTGTAACCAAATCATCCGGTTGGAATCCCGGATCGCGCGCGTCGACATCTCCGCTACGCCATTTCCAGCTTTGTCCCGTAACGGAATGTGTGATGTTGAGGACCGAAGACATGGGCCTTCCCTATGCGGGGTTGCGAATGCTAGCAAGCGGGCATGAAAGAATTGCTTATCGTCTGGCACAGCATGACTGGTGGGTCGGAAGCGCTTGCGAAGGCGGCGGCGACAGGCGCCGAACAGGAAAGCAAATTAAAGGTAAAGCGTCTCTTCGCAGAACAGGCTACCCCCTCAGATATGTTAGGGGGTAGTGGATATCTGTTTGTGTTCCCCGAAAATCTTGCCGCGATAAGCGGGGTGATGAAAGCGTTTTTCGACCGCTGCTACTATCCCTGTCTGGGCAAGATAGAAGGACGACCCTATGCAGTAGTAATTTGCGCAGGCTCGGATGGCAGCAATGCCGCGCGGCAGGTGGAGCGCATTGCGACAGGCTGGCGGCTACGAAAAATTGCAGAGCCTTCCATAATCTGCACCCACGCTCAGACCGAGGCAGCAATATTGGCGCCAAAAATTATTGACGAAGAGGCGCTCGCCCAGGCGCGCCAAACTGGCGCGCACTTGGCAGCCGGCATGGAGCTTGGAATATTTTAGCGGGTCGGAGTTGCCCGGCCGTGCTCACTTTTCACCCGGCGAACAGTGCCACTCGATGCGCGCATAACGATTGTCTCGGTCGTAATCCGGCCGTCGCGTAAAGTTTTTACACCATGCAAGAGCGATCCGTCTGTGACACCAGTTGCCGCAAAAATGCAGTCTCCTTTAGCCAGCTCTTCCAGATCGTAGATTTTGTCGAGGTCCTCGATGCCCCATTTATGGGCACGTTTGCGCTCGTCGTCATTCCGGAACAGCAATCGACCTTTAAATTGTCCGCCGACACAACGAAGTGCTGCCGCGGCGAGTACACCCTCTGGCGCGCCACCTGTCCCCATATAGATATCTACAGTGGTTTCCGGGTTCGTGGTGGCGATGACGCCTGCAACATCGCCATCGGGGATCAGCATCACGCCGCAACCCAAGGCACGCAATTCTGCGATAAGCTTTTCATGGCGGGGACGGTCCAGCACACAAACAATGATCTCGCTAGGATCGACACCCTTTTCCCGCGCAACGGCGGTCACATTTTCGGTAACGCTACGGTCAAGATTGACGATATCGGGTGAGTAGCCCGGGCCAACAGCGATTTTGTCCATGTATACGTCGGGGGCATTCAGCAAATTGCCTTCTTCTGCGACCGCAAGCACTGCGAGTGCGTTGGGACCAGCTTTTGCCGTAATCGTAGTTCCTTCAAGCGGATCAAGCGCGATATCAATCCGTGGTCCTTTGCCGATTGCGGAGCCGACTTTTTCGCCAATGTACAGCATTGGAGCTTCGTCCCGCTCACCTTCCCCAATAACGACGGTGCCATCCATGTACAGCCCGTTCAGGGCAGCGCGCATCGCTTCAACCGCAGCCGCATCGGCCGCCTTTTCATCACCGCGTCCGATCAATTTGGCTGCAGAAATTGCTGCTGCTTCCGTTACGCGGACCATTTCGAGGACTAGAACTCGGTCGAGAATTTGGCTTGCTGCCGTCATAGGTTTTTCCTAGCTTATTGAAAATCGGGTCTCTTTTGGGAAGATTCTTCGGCAAATGGGCGTCGTGGTTGCGGTTTGCTGCTCCGATAAGGAAGGCTTAGCCAAATGTCGAGATTGCTTATCATTGCAATTGCATTTTCAGCTACCGCATCAAGGGCGGCATCAGATCGGGATGCAGATGTCGCCGCCCAGATCGAAACAGCACGACGTCTGGTTGCGGTTGATAAGAATGGATGCGTAAAATACCCGCAAACGGACGAGATTGTTGTTTGCGGGGAAAATCCAGATGACGCCAGCCAGCGCATTTTCGATCGGTCGGAAGGTAACGAAGAAACGCGAATCCGGCGCGGGGAAGCTGTCTCGACCCGGCGTGCCGCGGCTTGCATTGCCGGTGACAACATGTGCAAAATATATATGAAGGGTGTCGGGATCGGTTTTGGATATGTACCGCCGCCCGTCATTCCACTGGAAGAAGTGCTGAAAGGACTGCCCGAACCGGACATGGTTGTTCCGGAAAACGGGTCGCCGAAATAGACCTGCATTCTTCCTTCATTCTCCCAGTATATGCATCACCATCGGCTCGCCCATCAGGCTGTCCGAAGTAGCGAGCGTATTCAATGTATCGTTTATCGCCTGTTCGGGACCCGCATGGGTTACCATTGCAATTAATGCCGAGCCGTCGTCACTCGTCTCGGTCTGGATCAGACTTTCGATCGACAACCCCGCATCCCGCATAGCGGCGGTAATTTCGGCTAGCACACCTACCCGGTCTGCGACGATCATACGTATATAGGTTTTGCCAACGCGATGGGCGGATGCAGCGCGTGGTAGTTTTTCCAGTTCGGATGATGGCATGGAAAAGGCAGGTCCTGTTTCTTTACGGGCAATGTCGACAAGGTCGGCCACGACCGCCGATGCCGTCGGACGGTCCCCAGCGCCCGCGCCCTGAAACAATAGTCGGCCTGAAAAGTTACCCTCCGCCACTACAGCATTCGTCGCGCCAGTAACGTGCGCCAGCGGATGTGCCAAAGGAACAAGGCATGGCTGCACACGCTGGAATATTTCCGACTTGCCATTTTCGCCGTCTATTTCCGCGAGCCCAATTAGGCGAATCCGATATCCAAGCGCCTTGGCCTGCGCGATGTCGGCTGCCAAAATCTTGCGGATGCCACGAGCTTCCACGCCGCCAAAATCAATCTCTGATCCAAAGCTGAGCGATGCAAGAATTGCCAGTTTATGTGCGGCATCAATGCCGTCGATATCAAAACTCGGATCCGCCTCTGCAAAGCCCTTTGCCTGCGCATCAGAGAGAACATCGGTGAAATCAAGGCCTTCCTTTTCCATCGTCGACAGGATGAAATTGCAGGTTCCATTCAAAATTCCGTAGACGCGGTCAATCCGGTTTGCGGCCGCCCCGTCGCGCAAGCCCTGAATGACCGGTATTCCACCCGCGACCGCCGCTTCAAATTTCAGCGCGGTATTTTTACACTCGGCCAGTTGCGCCAATTCCGCCCCGTGATGTGCAATCATCGCCTTGTTCGCTGTGACAAACGCACGTGTGCTGGAAAGTGTTTCCCGGGCCAAGGTGAGAGCAGGACCATCCGACCCACCGACCAGTTCCACAACCACATCAACGTCACTTGCAGTGGCAAGTTCACCCATGTCATCGACCCATCGATATGATGACAGGTCCACACCCCGATTTTTCGACCGGTCACGCGCTGTGACGGCTACGATTTCAATAGGCCGCCCAGCACGCCGCGCAATTAGCGCCCTATTTTCCTGTATAAGTTGGATAACTCCGGTGCCGACGGTGCCGAGACCAGCGAGAGCAATACGCAGGGGAGAGGACATTTTCTGGGTTCAAGCTTTCTGCTAAGTTGCGAGCATTGGCGGTGCGCTTAGGCGCTTCGCACAAAAATTACCAGCCTAAGCTGGCTTCTCGTAAGACCTGTCGTTGCAAAGCGTTGGAAAATGCAAAATGCAGCAGATTAGCGGGGAAGGAGTTTTACCTCAGCACGCCAAACAGGGATCCAGTCGACAGAACCCCTGCATTCACCCATGACGGTCGCATCTGTGAGGCGAAACATCGAGCCGTCCCAAACCCAGCTTTCGGATGAACCACAATCGCCCAGTCCGCGACCTTTGGAGTAGCTGCTGATGGACTGAGTTGCAGCGTCCCAGTCGGCATTCACCAATATGGGAATCTTGCTGTCAGCAGAAAATCCGGTGGCGCCATAATCAAATTTGGCCGGTTCGAATTTCCATTTTCCGTCGACGCTCCGTTGCCCCACATAAATGCCGGACGAAAAATTATAGGCGCCCGCGCCGCAATTGAGCAAGACAAGAGACTGCGCACCTGCGCTACCATTGCCAAGGCTGTAAGCTGTATCCTGTGTTGAACCGAATCGTTCCTGCGCACAGGGACTTCCTTCCGACAGGGCGACCAAAGACGAAGCATCAGGCAACATATCGCTCGGTACGATCTTTCGAACTGCCAATACGGGAACGGTTGTCTTTTTTGCGGTGGCTTTTCGCGCGCCAAGCGCAATGACGGCGCCCTTGGATCCAGCGCGGCCTTGGACGCTATCAACATAGCGCAGCGCGGCTGCCACACCCGATAGAGATGCAGCGCCCAACTTCGAGCCATTTGTATCGACAAGTTGCAGCGATGTGCCTTTTGCAAGAGCGCGCGCAACCTTGATCGCTGCGGCATCCTTCAGAGTAATGGTTTCGGCCCCGCTCGCGATGGTACCGGATTCAGTAACTTTTCCATCTACCAAAAGACGGAACCGTCCAGGCTTTGTCGAAAAACCACTAATCTCGACCGTGGGCATCGCTTGCAGCCCCGACTTACGTGTAACAACAACGGACAGCCCATCATCCCATGGACCATCGGGTTTCAACGCGACGGCCTGACAGGACAAACCATTGTCACAGCCGACCGTCCAATCCTTAAACGTCATAACCTTTCCAGGGGTCGGCACCGGGTTTGACGCGATGATCGCTGTCCCTGCAAAACATAATGCTGATGCTAAAATTGCCCTGTGCATAGCCGCAGGCTAGCGCTTTTGGGCGGCCTAAGCTAGGGGCTTTCGGATTGACATCGATTGGAGAAAATCATGCGCGCAGTAGGAGTTATCGGAGCAGGGCAGATGGGCGCAGGCATTGCGCAAGTGAGCGCTGGCGCCGGCTACCATGTCTACTTGGCCGATATCGATATTGCCCGGGCGGAAGCCGGAAAAGCCGGAATTGCAAAGGCTTTGGGCAAACTGGTTGCCAAGGAAAAAATGACGCAGCCCGATGCCGATGCTTTGCTTGCGCATATTGAGCCGGTTGGAAGTTATGCGCCGATGGCGGATGCTGGATTGATCATCGAAGCCGCAACAGAGCGTGAAGAGATCAAGCGCAAGATTTTCGAAGCGGCAGGTGCTGTTTTGGCAGCCGAGTCCGTTCTGGCGTCGAACACATCATCTATTCCTATCACCCGTCTGGCGCAGGCATCGCCAGATCCCGCCCGATTTATCGGAGTGCATTTTTTCAACCCGGTTCCCGTCATGGGATTGATTGAAATCATTCGCGGCTTAGCCACCAGTGATGTCACAGTAGATCTGGTGCGGCGTTTTGGCGAATCCTTGGGTAAACAATTGGTGTTTGCAAATGATGCGCCCGGCTTCATCGTTAATCGCGTGCTGATGCCGATGATCAACGAAGCCTGCTTTGCCCTTGGCGAAGGTGTCGCGAGCATGAGGGATATCGATACTGCGTGTCAGTTGGGACTGAACCATCCTATGGGTCCGCTGACCTTGGCGGATTTCATTGGTCTTGATACCTGCTTTGAAATCACCAACGTCCTTTTCACGTCAACCGGCGATCCCAAGTTCCGTCCCGCCCCACTGCTCCAAAAATATGTCGAGGCAGGATGGTATGGTCGAAAAGTGAAGCGTGGATTTTATGATTACAACGGTGATGTACCAGTTCCGACACGCTAATTTCGACCCCGATCATATGCCACAACGCTAGCAGGTAAGTCTTAGTCGACGGCTTTGATCGCCCTGAATGCAGAGTCCAGGTCGGCGATTAGGTCATCCGGATCTTCGAGACCAATCTGAAGGCGGATAACGCTACGTTCGATGTCCCATGGTACTTCCGATCGGCATGTCTCCGGGTGAACGGGTAAAGCAAGGCTTTCAAACCCGCCCCAGCTATAGCCGATCCCGAAAAGGTCGAGCGCATCGACAAATTCCGCAGCCTTGGCTTTGTTGCCCTTCAGGACAAAGGAGAACAGGCCCGATGACCCGGTAAAGTCACGCGCCCATATGGCATGTCCGGGGCATTCAGGCAGTGCAGGATGCAATACCACTTCCACGTCGGGACGGGTTTGCAGCCATTTTGCTATTGTTAAGGCGGATACTTCATGCGCATCCATCCGGACAGCTAAGGTTCGTAGACCTCGGGCAGCGAGATAGGCGTCATCTGGCGACACAACTTGGCCGAGTTGCTGTGTGGTTTGACGTAACCGGGTCCAGTATTTCTCATGGGTTGTGACACTGCCCAGCATGACATCGCTATGTCCGACAATGTATTTTGTGGCCGCCAGAATGGTTATATCAACACCTTTATCAAGCGCGGTGAAAAAATAGGGTGTTGCCCATGTGTTATCCAGCAGCGTTACAACACCCCGCTTCTTCGCCTCTGCACAAATGGCAGAAACATCTTGCACTTCAAAGGTTAGGCTGCCGGGCGCTTCGAGCAATATTGCGCGCGTCTTATCACAAAAAAGACGGCTGTAATCCGTAGTCATCGGATCGAAGTAACGGGTTTCCACGCCGAAGCGCTTTAAAAATCCATCCGCGAAGGAACGGCTGGGGTCATAGACATTATCTGTCATCAATAGAACATCACCCGGCCGCAGGACAGAAAGCAGGGCGCAGGAGATCGCAGCGACCCCGGACGGATATAGCATCGTGCCTGCGGCGCCGGGCTCCATAGCTGTCAGCGCATCCGCAAGCGCCCATTGCGTGGGCGAACCTCGACGACCGTAAAAGAAGCGACCGTCGCTATTGGACTTCTTCCCCGCTTCTAAACTGGCAACATCTTCATATAAATGTGTGCTGGCTCGCCATACAGGTACATTTACGACCGATCCCGTATGTTCTTTTTTTCGTCCGCCTGTCACCACGCGGGTTGCGATTTTGTGCGGCCTTTTAGAACTCAAGCCGCACCCGTTTCCTTAGGGGTGTCCTTGTCCAGGCCCCATTCGGACCAGCTTCCGTCATACAGTGCGACGTCTTTCTTGCCGGTCAGCCTTGCGCCGAACAGAACGACCGCGGCAGTCATTCCCGAACCGCAAGTCGTAATCATGGGTTTGTCCAAATCAACGCCCGCATCGGTAAAGGCAGCAATAAGCTCATCGCCGCGTTTCCATGTCCCATCGGGATTGTACAGATTGGCGAACGGCAAATTCCGGCTTCCCGGAATGTGGCCGGATGCCATGTCGGGACGCGGCTCCGCTTCTTCACCCGTAAATCTTCCTGCGCCGCGGGCGTCCACAACGACGGCTTCGCGGCTGTGTAGATTGGCGAGCAAATCGGCTTTGGACTTAACACCCTTTTCGTCTTTCCAAACAGTGAAATGGCGGTGCCGTAACGATGGTTTTCCGGTTTCCAGTGCACGACCTTCGGCTTTCCATTTGGCAATACCACCGTCCAGAATGGCGACGTCATGCGCGCCAAACAAGGTCAGCATCCACCATGCACGCGTAGCCGATTTAAACGGGCTATCATCATAAACGACAATGCGACTGCCGTCGCCAAGTCCGAGAGACTGCATTCGGCTGGCAAATTTTTCGGGCGGCGGAAGGGTGTTGGGCAAATTGCTATTCGCGTCTGCCAACTCTTCGAGGTCCATAAATACGGCCGTAGGAATATGTCCGCCTTCATACTCGGCCTGCGCATTACGACCGGCATCGGGCATGAACCAAGTTGCATCTACGATACGCAAATCGGAGGCACCGATTTCTTTTGCCAGCCATTCGGTGCTTACCAAAAGTTCCATATTCTATGTCCTAGCCCGCTGTTTTTCGATTCTTGTGCAGTGCAAGATAAGGCGGTTTTCTAATCTAGCCAAGTGTTTCCACAAACTTCCTCGCCTGCCGCCGCAACGCTGATTGGTCTTCCGGACTCATACGGTCCCAGTTTTTATACGGCATGGCCATTCGCGGGTTACTCCGCAGTTTCTCTTCATTCCGGCCAATAAAGTCCCAATACAAGGCGTTGAAGGGACATGCGTCCGGACCGGTTTTCGATTTGACCTCATATCGGCACGCGCGACAATAATCGGACATCCGATTGATATAGGCGCCACTTGCTGCATAGGGCTTAGATGCCAACATGCCGCCATCGGCAAATTGGCTCATTCCCAAAGTGTTTGGCAATTCTACCCACTCATAGGCATCGGCGTAAACGGCAAGATACCACTCGTGGACTTCTTGCGGATTCGCGCCAATTAGAAGCGCAAAATTGCCTGTAATCATCAGTCGCTGAATATGATGCGCGTAGGCATGCTCAAGCGTCTGTCCGATGGCTTGGGACAGGCAGTGCATGTCCGTCTGCCCGGTCCAGTAAAAATCGGGAAGTGATCTTGTCGCACCTAGTTCATTGCGCCGTACATAATCGGGACCGGCCATCCAATAGATTCCGCGCACATATTCGCGCCAACCGATGATCTGCCGTATGAAACCCTCTGCGGCGTTTATGGGGACATTCCCGTTTCGGTAGCACCGCTCCACTTGCTTGCAGAGTTCAATCGGGTCGATCAGCCCGGAGTTGATATAGGGCGATAAGATGGAGTGCCACAGAAAGGGCTCATCCGACAGCATTGCATCCTGGTAATCCCCGAAGTGGGCCAAGGCATGGTTCAGGAAATGTGCCTGCTGGTTAAGGGCATCGCCACGGGTCACAGCAAAGCCAAACGACTTGGTACTCCCAATATGATCGCCAAAATATGTCTCGACCAGTTCCATTACTTCGCGCGTGATTTTGTCAGGCGGGAAGTGGAGCGGGCGAGGGATTGTATTATCCCGATTTGCACGTTTGCGGTTCTCGATATCAAAGTTCCATTGCCCGCCGACCGGCTCGTTTCCATCCATGAGCAGGCCGGACTTACGGCGCATATCGCGATAGAAAAACTCCATCCTCAGCTGCTTGCGACCTTTGGCCCACGCTTCAAACTCGCTATGAGAGGCAAGAAAACGATCATCCGACCTCAGTGTAACGGGCACATCGAAGCGATCCTGCCAACTAACGAGCATTTCCTTCACACGCCATTCACCCGCTTCTGTAGCGCAGATTTGGTGTGGCGAATGGCGCTCTATTGCGCGAGCCAGTTCGCCAGTGAAACTGCCTGAGTTTTCCGGATCATCAAGGGTGACATAGTCTACATCCCAGCCTTCCGAACGCAAAAGCTCGGCATGGTGTCGCATTGCCGAAAAAATATAGACTAGCTTGGCTTTGTGATGCTTTACGTACAGCGCCTCTTGATGAACTTCGACCAACAGAACAACACTCCGGCGCTTGTCCTGTCCCCGAAGCGATGAAATGTTGAGGCTTAGCTGATCGCCGAAAACGGGAACTAATATGGTCATTAAGAATCCATAACCTCGCACGTCCACTAAGCGCGATACAGGCTTTTAGGCATGGATTGAGCGCTGGCCCAGTTGACCGAAGCTACGCGGTCCCAGATCAACCCGCAGAGGTCCCATTTTCCCTTGCGGAGGTTGTGCTTCACGACCGACTAAACAAGCAAGGCGGGTAGAATCCTTACCGGCTGTCCAACGATAGGTAAGCTCTGCCACTACAATCGGAACGATAATCTGGCGCTCTGCCACTGTGTAGCTTAGCAACTCCTGCGATGGGATTGATATCTCCAGTTCCAATGCGATTTTTTCGCCCGCTTTTGCATCGCCTATCATATTATCCTCGATAGCAATCGATCGATTAAAAAAGGCGTCGATTGTGGCGGCCTGGTCGTGGTGTGCGGAAATCATAGTCGCGCGCAAAAGCATAACAGTTGCCGCTTCCTTGCCCACATTCTCGATCACAAGCGTCCCTTTGACCGTAAGGGCAGTAAAGCTCAATGTCGCGCGCTCGGGCCGGAATTCCAGTTTTACGTGAGGTCGTATTTGCTCGGCCTGCGTTCTATGTATGTTGACGGCATGATGAACTGGTGCCGTACCCGTGTCCGGAACGTCGATAATGGGTAAGCTGTCTTCAATTCGTCCATCTTCATTGTGCTTTCGGCGCCAGATGAACCAGCCGGCAAAAAGCATAGCAAGCAGGGCCGATAAGGCGAGTGCGATTGACGCCCATTCATTGGCTACTGGCAAAGGAGAGTTGCTTCGCTCATCTTGCGCAAACGGTGGTGCACTGATGTCAGAGTTGGGCTCAGTTTGAGGCGTGTCAGTTATAGTGCTGCCAATGGGCGGTATCAAAGCAGGTGTCGCACTTGTAGATGAAGATGTTTGGCGTTCGGATGGGGCCGAGGCCGTTGATCTCCGGTTCGGTGTGGCATCGGGCGACTGGGTTGGGCGATCGGACGGTGCCGCTGTGCTCCGTTGAGGTTCGGTGGGCTCAGTGACAGGAGGCGCTGTTATGGTAGGGCGGATTTCGGGTCCAGCAGTCGGTTCGGGTTGCGTACGTTCTGGTTCAATGCGGAAATCACGCAATTCCGGTGGTGTTTGCGGTAGCGCATCCTGCGCATGCAGCGGGGCGGCCAGCAGAAACAAAATTGAAGTAGTTTGCGCAAACCGCGCCATCTGAATGACTTTCAAGACCCGACGTGAAAAGGTTCAAACACTTTCTGGCACTGAATGAAGGATGAATAACGCTGTGCTTTCCAACGAGCTGTTTGCATCCTGCGGCGAAACGGATAAATGCGCTGGTTATGACCGAACAGCCTAAAACCGCCTTTCTTGGCCAACAAAGCACCATGCCATCATCGCCGGAAAATGCTAAGCTGGACTATGTTCCCAATCCGCGACCGGGAATGCTGTATATGGCTCGCTTTGCTGTGCCGGAATTCACGTCGTTATGCCCTGTCACGGGACAGCCGGATTTCGCTCATCTTGTGATCGATTATGCGCCAGACCAGACAATCGTGGAATCAAAATCACTTAAGCTGTTTCTCGGATCTTTTCGAAATCACGCGGCCTTTCATGAGGATTGCACCGTGGGTATCGGTCAAAGGCTGTTTGAGGAAATGAAGCCACATTGGTTGCGCATCGGTGGATACTGGTACCCCCGGGGTGGTATTCCAATTGACGTTTTCTGGCAGTCGGGCGAGCCTCCTAAGGGATTGTGGATGCCCGACCAGGGTGTCGCACCTTATCGCGGACGTGGCTGATTATTTAAACAGGCTGCCTAGTATTCCACGCACCAGCGATTTTCCCAACGACCCTGCCAACTGACGGCCAACAGAGGTTGCTGCCGATCTGGCCGCAGATTGCACCATTTTTTCAGCCATACTGGGCTTGGCGGCTTCGCGCGCCGCTGCGGCTTGCTGACGCGCGAGTTCCTTTGCCGCGGCAGCATCTGCCTTGGCTTTCTCTTTGGCAGCAAGGGCGGCTTCTTTCTCAGCGACAGCCTGAGCTTTCGCTTCTTCGGCAGCCGCCGAGGCTTGTGCCGCTTTGGCGACGAGGATTTCTTCAGCTGATTCTCTGTCGATCAAATCATCATATTTATCGCCGATAGCATCGGTCTGGATCATGATGCCGCGCTCTTGAGGTGTCAAAGGACCAACGCGGCTGGCAGGTGCCTTGATTAATGTTCGCTGTACAATGGACGGAGAGCCATCGGGTTGCAGCAAGGACACCAGCGCTTCACCGATTTTTAGCTCGGTAATGACCTGTGCAACGTCGATATCCGGATTGGGCCGAAAGGTCTCGGCTGCAGACTTCACAGCCTGCTGGTCACGCGGCGTAAAGGCATTTAGCTTATGCTGGATCCGATTGTTCAACTGTGCGGCCACAGTGTCAGGAATATCGATGGGATTCTGCGTGATGAAATAGACGCCAATTCCCTTAGACCGGATCAGCCTGACAACCTGTTCGATTTTTTCTAACAAGGCCTTCGGTGCATCATTGAATAGAAGATGCGCCTCATCAAAGAAGAAAACCAATTTGGGTTTGTCGGCGTCGCCCACTTCCGGGAAATTTTCGAACAGTTCAGAAAGCAGCCACAGCAGGAAGGTCGAGTAAAGTTTTGGGCTGGCCATGAGCTTGTCGGCGGCAAGGATGTTGACGACCCCGCGCCCGCTATCGTCGGTTTTGATGAAATCCAACAGGTCAAGCGCCGGTTCGCCGAAGAAATGTTCTCCTCCCTGGCTGCGAAGCTGCAAAAGTGATCTTTGGATGCTACCAACCGACTGTTTGGATATGTTGCCATATTCAAGCGTCAATTCTTCTGCGCGCTCGCCGCAATGCACTAACATGGCTTGCAGGTCGTCCAAATCGAGCATCAACAGGCCGTCTTTGTCGGCGACGTGAAATGCAATAGTCAAAACGCCTTCCTGGACTTCGTTAAGGTCCATGAGGCGCGCCAGAAGTAGGGGGCCCATTTCAGAAACAGTTGTACGAATAGGGTGCCCCTGTTCGCCGAAAAGATCCCAGAATTGCGTAGGATTATCTTTGTAGGCCCAGTCGGTTTGTCCAATCTCGGCTGCGCGACCTGCGAAGATTTCATGCGTTTTCGTTTGTGGCGAGCCTGCCATTGCGAGGCCGGAAAGATCTCCTTTTACGTCGGCCACAAAGCTAGGCACGCCGGCTGCGGAGAATCCTTCCACCAAACCTTGCAAGGTGACGGTCTTTCCAGTGCCTGTGGCCCCGGCTATCAAACCGTGACGGTTGGCTCTTTTCAAGTTCAAAGCCTCGGGACCGTTTGCACTTTTACCGATGAAGATGCTGTCCATAAATACCTACCCATCACCTTGAATTAGGGTGACAGGACAACTACGGACGGATTGGAACGTCAAGTAAATCCTGCAATGGACCGAAATTGCGCGACCAAAAGATGTCATCCGCTTTTCGTCGATGACACAGAATCATTCGTCGCAAATATAATCAAGCAACATATCGTGCATCGGATTTGCGCACTAACGGTGGTTCATGGTCTCTAACTCGTCACAACGCACTCGATTCGGTTACAAGCTGGGCGGTAGAATTGCGGCATCAGTATGCCTGCTTTCTCTTGTGTCCGCCTGTGTTGCGCCAGACGCTCCCATTTTACCTGCACCTAAACCCCCGACGCAGGTATCGCGCCCGTCAACCGCACCGACGCCTGCCCCCGGGCCGCGACCTGCCATGCCTGAGGTTGCACGGCCCTCTGTAGGACGTCCACCTGATGGTCTAGAAAATCTGCTCCACGAACAATGGCGCCTATTTCCTGGTAAAACCGGCGTTGCAGTAATGCGCATCGATGGCGGTGACTGGGTTATAGGTCGAAGGTTGGATGAATTGTTTCCGCAACAAAGCGTATCGAAGGCATGGGTCGCAATGACTGTCTTGGATCAGGTCGATCAAGGTAAGCTGAAGCTTGACCAGAAAGTGCGCATTACCATCGATGACTTAGCGGTTTTTCACCAACCAATCCGTGAGCGGGTGATTGCCAACGGACAGATTGAGGAATCGGTATTGAGCCTGCTTGAGCAGGCGATCACCGCGAGCGACAACACAGCCAATGATTCCTTGCTGCGAACGGCAGGCGGACCTCAAGCAGTGCGGGCTTTTATCGCAAAAAAAAGGTTGGGCGCCATCCGTTTCGGTCCCGGTGAAAGAGCATTGCAGAGTGGCATTGCCGGTCTGGAATGGAAGCAAGAATACGCTATAGGGCGGCGCTTTTATGTTGCGCGGGACGCAATTCCTCTTCCTGCCCGAAAGGCTGCGCTCGACCGCTATTTGGCAGATCCCGTCGACGGTGCATCACCCGAAGCAATTGTCAGGGCTCTGGCAAAACTAGCAAAGGGGGAACTTCTGTCTGCAGCTTCCACCCGCTTACTGCTCGACATCATGTCGCGGACAAGTAGTGGTCCAAACCGGTTAAAGGCGGGTGTGCCTGCCGGTTGGCGGTTTCTGCATAAAACGGGCACTGGTCAGATACTTTCACCTGTTTCGACCGGCTATAATGATATTGGTATAATGACAGCGCCCGATGGCACACGTTATGCTGTGGTTGTCATGATGGGCAGTACCACGTCCTCTATTCCAGAGCGCATGGCGTTCATGCAATTTGTTTCTCGATCCGTAGCGACATACCACCAGCGGTAGTTATCGTGATTTAAGCCCTAGTATGCGATTGGTACGCTCATGATTCCGAGGTTGTATTGGTAGCCTAACCAGGGTGCTGCGTGTCGGTCATGTCGTCTTCGTTGTCGAGTTTCTCTGCGGCACCGTCGAGAGTGCGGGCGTCGTCCGCAGATACGCCGCCAACTTCTGTGACATTAGGTTCGGCGTCACATCCACCTGCTAAGTACAGAAACAAGAATAGGGTCGAGGTTCGCTTTTGCATTTCGAAACTCTATCGGCATTTCCCCAAAACAAAAGGCCGCCCTGAGATCAGGACGGCCTTTTTTAGATCAGCTTACGCTGAAAGTGCGATATTACTTCGCAGCTTCCTTAGCAGCGTCTGCAGCTTCACCAGCCTTAGCAGCGGCTTCACCAGCCTTGTCTGCAGCTTCGCCAGCAGCGTCAGCCATTTCACCAGCCTTGTCGGCGGTTTCAGCGGTTGCAGCAGCAGCGTCGGTTGCAGCAGCGTCAGCGCCTTCTACAGCAGCGTCAGCGGTTTCGGTGGTTGCTTCTGCAGTTGCGTCAGCAGCTTCGGTGGTTGCTTCTTCAGCGCCCGAGCATGCAGCCAGGCCGAGCGAAGCGGCGAGAACGAGAGATACAGCAATTTTCTTCATTTGGGAAAACCCCCTAGCAAAACTTATTGAAAACCTGACAGGCACAATGCACGAATGCAAATATGACTGCGGTTTGCTCCTCTAGCCGCTTCAATTTTTCATGGCAATCGGGTTTTTGCGACTTGTGCGGCGAGCACGGTTATATTTGGGGTAAACTCTACCTTTAAGGTAGAAAACATGGCGAATTTGAGCCAATTGACAGCATATAAAGATTTCTTTATATGACCCTCTTGTGATCGATTTACTCAACATAATGCGTGCTCTTGCGGACCCAACGCGACTGCGAATCGTGTTTTTGATACTTCGTCTGGAGCTTTCGGTCGGAGAACTGGTACAGATTCTGGGTCAAAGTCAGCCCCGTGTATCCCGCCATATCCGTATTTTGGACGAAGCGGGAATATTGGAGCGCCGAAAAGAGGGCAGTTGGGTGTTCATGCGGCCTGGCAATGTTTTATCCGACGGAAGGCTTTCTCCGTTATTCGCTGACGTTGATATCACTCAGGCAAAGTCCTTTCAGCGGGATTTGCTGAAACTTGAAGAAGTGAGGGCCGCGCGCACGGCAATGGCTGCTGCTTATTTTTCGGCACATGCCGAAGAATGGGATTCTCTTCGTTCGTTACATGTTGCGGAATCGCAAGTTGAAGATGCCATTCAAGGAATACTTTCGACTGCGCCAATCGGTCGAGTCCTCGATGTAGGCACCGGTACAGGTCGCATGATGGAACTGTTCGCCAGCGATGCCAAATCTTTTGTAGCGCTAGACAACAGCACCGAGATGTTAAGAATTGCTCGTGCAAAATTAGGCAATCTGGATAGCGGCGTCGCAGCAAATGTTGATTTCATGCTCGGCGACTTCAATGCATTGCCGTTCAACGATTCGACGTTTGATACCATCATTTTTCATCAGGTCTTGCATTATGCCCAGCACCCTGAAGGCGTAATAGCTGAAGCATGCCGGGTCCTTGCGCCCAAAGGTCGACTTATCATCGTCGACTTTGCTGCTCACGATCGGGAAGAACTGCGCACTGTTCATGCGCATGCGCGGCTGGGATTCGCGGATGATTTGATCGTTAAGGCTTTCCAGGCGAGCAATGTGCATCTAGCGCACCAACTCGCTTTGGATGGTGGTGCACTCGCAGTTAAAGTCTGGATGGGCCAAAAGCAGGCGCAAGCAGAAACCACACAGAATAGCAAATTAAGGATAGTTGCATGATTTTCCCCCTTGCGCAGATGCAGGAAGCCAGCCGTGCGCTTGCGGAACCTTTATTTGCGGGTCTGCCCGGTGATTGCGAGATCAGTTTCGAATTTTTTCCGCCGAAAACGGAAAAAATGGAGGAGCAACTTTGGGATTCGGTAATCACTTTGGCTCCTCTTGCGCCGCGTTTTGTTTCGGTCACATACGGCGCTGGCGGTTCGACACGGGAACGCACCCATAGCACTGTTGCGCGTATTGCCCGCGAAACAAGCATTCCCGCCGCTGCACATTTGACGTGTGTGGAGGCAACCAAAGACGAAATCGCTGAAGTGGCGCACGCATATTGGGAAGCCGGAGTGCGTCATATTGTAGCATTGCGTGGCGATTCTCCGACGGCGGACGGCAAATTCACGCCGCATCCGGATGGCTATGCCAGTGCTGCGGAGCTTGTCGAAGGGCTTCAAAAAATCCATCCCTTCGAAATCTCGGTAAGTGCTTATCCCGAAACCCATCCAGAAGCCGCTTCGGCCGCGACCGACATTGACTTTTTGAAGCGTAAACTGGATGCGGGTGCCAGCCGCGCTATCACCCAGTTCTTCTTCGAGCCGGAAACATTTTTTCGCTTTCGCGACGCCGTTGCGGCTGCGGGTATCAATGCCGAAATCGTGCCCGGAATTATGCCCGTATCCAATTTTGCTGCGATAACGCGGATGTCCAATATGACGGGTACTGCAATTCCCGCTTGGATGGCGCATCTGTTTGAGGGGCTCGATGATCATCCGCCCGCCCGCCAGTTGGTCGCAGCGACGGTCGCCGCAGAAATGTGCCGCCGTCTATATGCAGGCGGAGTTCGTGATTTCCATTTTTACACACTCAATCGTGCAGAACTATCTTACGCGATCTGTCACCTGCTGGGAAAACGGCCGGTGTCTTCAGCGCAGGAGAAAGCAGCATGAGTGCGCGCGAAGCATTCCGTCAACGGGCGGAAAAACAGATACTTGTTTTTGACGGCGGTTATGGAACCGCCATTCAGGGATACAGACTGAGCGAAGCGGACTACCGTGGGGATCTGGAACTGACGCAGGATCAGAAGGGCAATAACGATCTTCTGTCTATAACTCGCCCCGATATCGTCCGGGCGATCCATAGCGCCTATCTGGACGCTGGTGCCGACATGATCGAAACCAACACATTCAGTGCGACGCAAATCAGCATGGCCGATTATGGTTGCGAACATCTGGTCCGGGAACTCAACTTCGAATCGGCAAAGCTGGCCCGGGCCTGCTGTGATGAGTTTGAAGCGCGCGATGGCAAACGGCGTTTCGTTGCGGGGTCGATAGGACCAACGAACAAGACATTGTCCCTTTCACCCGATGTCAATGACCCGGGATTTCGGGAGATTGATTTCGACTATTTAAAGGCGGTTTATCGTGAACAGTGCGACGCTTTGATCGAAGGCTGTGTAGATTTCCTGCTGATCGAGACAATTTTCGACACGCTGAATGCAAAATGTGCGGCAATGGCGGCGCAGGAAGCTGCCGATGCGTCGGGCCGGGATGTTCCCCTGATGATTTCGATGACAATCACCGACATGGCTGGCCGGAATCTGTCGGGCCATACCGTGGAAGCATTCTGGGCTGCCATCCGGCACGTCAAGCCACTGACAATCGGATTGAACTGCTCGTTCGGCGCCGATCTTTTACGTCCCCATCTGGCAGCTTTGGCGAAGCAGGCCGATGCGTTGATCATGGCCTATCCTAATGCCGGATTGCCAAACGAGCTTGGCCAGTATGACGAACTGCCTGCCCAGACAGCCACCCTTATTGAAGCGTGGCTCGACGACGGTCTGGTCAATGTTGTTGGCGGCTGCTGCGGTACAACGCCTGCGCATATTGCAGCTATTGCCAAAGCGGTCGAAGATCGCGCTCCAAGGCAGATACCACAGTCGCCGGTTTTAACCCGCTTGGCCGGCCTCGAACCATTCACCATGGCCGCCTGAACAAGAAAAGAGAACATGACCCCGTCTTCATCTAGGTTCGTCAATATCGGCGAACGCACCAACGTCACTGGCAGCGCCAAGTTCAAGAAACTGATCCTCGCTGGCGATTATGAGGCCGCCGTAGAGGTGGCGCGCGACCAGGTCGAAAATGGCGCGCAGATTATCGACATCAACATGGATGAAGGTCTTCTCGACGCGCATGAAGCGATGACGACTTTTATCAAGCGGATCGCGGCCGAACCCGATATTGCGCGCGTGCCGCTAATGATCGACAGTTCGAAATGGAGCGTGATTGAAGCAGGCCTGAAATGCGTGTCCGGCAAGCCCATCGTCAATTCGATCTCGATGAAAGAAGGCGAGGAGCAGTTTCTGCAGCATGCGCGCTTATGCATGGCCTATGGCGCTGCGGTTGTCGTTATGGCCTTTGATGAAAAAGGGCAGGCAGATACCAAAGAGCGCAAGGTTGAAATCTGCAAACGCGCCTATGACCTTCTGGTCGGCATCAACTTCCCGCCGGAAGACATTATTTTTGACCCCAATATCTTCGCAGTCGCGACCGGTATAGAAGAGCATAACAACTACGGAGTCGATTTTATCGAAGCCGTCAGAGAGCTCCGCGTCTTGTGTCCCCATGCCCATTATTCCGGGGGTCTTTCCAACCTATCCTTTTCCTTCCGTGGCAATGAACCGGTCCGCCGGGCGATGCATTCGATCTTCCTGTACCACGCCATTCCGGCTGGCCTCGACATGGCGATCGTGAATGCCGGCCAGCTTGATATTTATGACGATATTGACCCCGAACTGCGTGTTGCATGCGAGGATGTCATACTGAACCGCGATCCCGACGCGACGGAAAGGCTGATCGCTCTGGCTGAAAAATACCGGGGCACCGATGTCGCGCAGGAAAAGGCGGAGGCCGAATGGCGTGGCTGGCCGGTGACGAAGCGGCTTGAGCATGCCCTGGTCAAAGGGATTGATGCCCATATTGTCGATGATACCGAAGAAGCACGCCTTGCGATCAAGCAAGCCGGCGGACGCCCTATCGAGGTCATTGAAGGTCCGCTGATGGATGGCATGAACGTGGTCGGCGATCTGTTCGGTTCCGGCAAGATGTTCCTGCCGCAGGTCGTGAAATCTGCGCGGGTCATGAAAAAGGCCGTGGCCCATCTTTTCCCCTTTATCGAAGCGGAGAAGGACGAGAATTCCAAGGGCAAGGGCAAGATCATCATGGCGACCGTAAAGGGGGACGTCCATGATATCGGCAAGAATATCGTCGGCGTCGTCTTGCAGTGCAACGGCTTCGAAATTGTCGACCTGGGCGTCATGGTGCCCTGGTCCGAAATCCTGAAAGCCGCGGTGGAAAATGACGCCGACATGATCGGCCTTTCCGGCCTGATCACGCCGTCGCTGGACGAGATGGTAACCGTTGCCGAGGAAATGCAGAAAGCCGGCATGACGATGCCGCTGATGATCGGCGGAGCGACGACATCCAAGACGCACACCGCGCTGCGGATTGAGCCGGTCTATGAAGGGCCGGTGATCCACGTGCTCGATGCCTCCCGCGCGGTGGGCGTTGCGGGAACCCTGGTCAGCGATACCATGGCGGAAAAGTTCGTCGCGGAGACGCGGGCGGAATATGCCCATATCCGCGACGCGCGTGCGGGCAAGACCGCCAAGCCCCTGGCCACACTGGACGAAGCACGCGCCAATGGGTTCGAAATTGACGAAAGCCTGAAGCCCGCCCCGCCGCAACAGCCCGGCGTCCATGTCTTTGATGACTGGGATCTGGCCGATCTGCGCGACTATATCGACTGGACCCCCTTTTTCCGGGCGTGGGAATTGCACGGCACCTATCCGTCCATTTTGACCGACGAGGTGGTCGGCGAAAGCGCCACCAACCTGTTCAAGGATGCGCAAGCCATGCTGGATCGCATCATCAATGAAAAATGGTTGCGGGCCAAAGGTGTCGCCGGGCTTTGGCCCTGCTGGCGCGATGGCGACGATGTCGTTGTCTATTGCGAAAACACCGAAGAGCATGTCCGCCTGCCGTTCCTGCGGCAGCAAATTGCCAAGCGGGAGGGCAAGGCCAATATGTGTCTTGCCGACTTCATCAGCCCGGATGGCGACTGGATCGGCGGTTTCGCGGTTACCACAGGCCATGGCATCGGCACCAAGCTTGCGGAATTCAAGGCGCATATCGACGATTATTCCGACATCATGCTGAAGGCGCTGGCCGACCGTTTGGCAGAGGCATTTGCCGAGCGGATGCACCAGCATGTCCGCAAAATATTGTGGGGCTATGCGCCGGACGAGCAATTGACCAACGAGGCGCTGATCCGGGAGGAATATCGCGGCATCCGACCGGCGCCAGGTTATCCGGCCTGTCCCGATCATAGCCTGAAGCCCATATTGTTCAACCTGCTCGATGCAACCCACAAGACGGGCATCACGCTGACCGAAAGCTTTGCGATGTTACCGACAGCAGCCGTCAGCGGTTTCTATTTTGGCCATCCGCAGGCCGAATATTTCGGCGTTGCCCGCATCGGCGAAGATCAGGTGACCGAATATGCCACGCGCCGCGGTGTGGATCTGGAAACGGCGACACGCTGGTTGCGGCCTAACCTCAACAACTAAAGGCGGCGCTGTCCCTCTGGGGGACGGCGCCCGCTCGCCTTGGTTAATCGTCTGGTTCCGGGATGCGCTCTCGGATATGACAGAGGGGCTATGCAAAAAACCCAGCTCCTGCTCATCAGCCTGCTTTGCGCGGTGCCCGTTATGGCACAGCCTTCGGCGCCATTCCAGAATGCGGCCACCGGCCGTTCCTATCCGACTTTGCAAAAGGCGGTCGACTCGATCGGGGATGATGAGGGCACGATCATCGTGGCGCCGGGTACATACCGGCAATGCGCGGTGCAGACAGAAGGAGTCGTCGCATTCCGTGCGGCAATTCCGGGGCAAGTGGTATTCGATGGCGTTACCTGCGAAAGCAAAGCTGCCCTTGTGCTGCGCGGACAGGGCGCATCCGTCGACGGCATCATTTTCCAGAATATGCGAGTTCCCGATGCGAATGGGGCCGGTATCCGTCTCGAAAAAGGGGACCTGACGGTCACCCGCGCCATCTTCCGCAACAGCGAGCAGGGCATATTGACCGCTGAGGACCGTTCGGCCTCCATACGCATTGACCAGTCGACTTTTTCGGGACTGGGGCGTTGCGACCGGGGGCTGAGCTGCGCGCACAGCATCTACATTGGCGGCTATGGTTCGCTGACAGTGACCAGCAGCCGTTTTGAACGGGGCAATGGCGGGCATTATGTCAAAAGCCGCGCCGCGCGGGTGACGATTTCCGACAATGCCTTTGACGATACGCGCGGCAAAGAAACCAATTACATGATCGATCTGCCAAACGGGGCGACCGGCAGCATTGTCCGCAATATTTTCGTGCAAGGGGCCAGCAAGGAAAATTACAGCGCCTTCATCACCGTCGCACCCGAAGGGCGGCAGCAAACAAGCGCTGGCCTTGCTATCAACGCCAATGAAGCGAGCATTGCCCCCGGCGTCGACCGGCAAACAATCTTTCTCGCCGACTGGTCAGGCGACCGCATCGCTCTGGGCGGGAACCGGCTGGGACGCGGTCTGAAACCGTTCGAGCGCCGCTAAGGATACAAAAGATACGCAAACGGGTTGCAAAACTGTATCCTTTGTTGCTTTAAATTAACGGGCAATCGGACTGGTTCGTAAAGATAATCAACAGTTCAAAGAGCCGCGTCCTGCCCATCGGCGGACGCAGTCTTGCTGCGAAATCTTATCCTACATTGCAAGCCGGGCCATGCGCGTTGCGTATATGCACCGGGCCGTTTTCTTACCGGCCCTGTGCGCGCCACCTTCGGACCACGCGTTCCAGTATCTCGCTTTCGCCACCTGTTTCCTGCCACAACTGGCTGAACAGCGGGTCTTCCGATGCCGGGCGCTTTTCTTCCTCAAGATTGTCGAGGGCAACGCGGATCGGAATGCTGACACCTTCGCCGCAGATGATGCATTCGCGGTTGCGCAGCGCGGGGATGGAATCGAGGAATCCGCGCGCACCTTCGGGCATTGCGGCGCGGACGAACGCCTGGTCGCGGTCGTTGTTGAGGCGCATCGATATGATCGTGCCGCACTGCGACAGCACACCTTCGGCCAAGTCGGACGGACGTTGCGTAATCAGGCCAAGCGATACGCCATATTTACGGCCTTCCTTGGCGATACGTTCCAGAATCGAGCGCACCGCGCTGGCTTTGGATACGCGGTCGGAGGGAATGTAACGGTGGGCTTCTTCGCAGACGAGCAGGATCGGACGCTGCGGTTCGTTGCGTGACCAGATGGCATAGTCAAATACTAGGCGCGACAGAACGGCGACCACGGTGGAGGTAATGTCCGACGGAACGCCCGACACGTCGATGATGGAAATCGGTTTACCGCCCGATGGCAGACGGAAAATCTTTCCGACAAAATCGGCCATGGTGTCGCCGACCAGCATGCCGGAGAACATGAAGTTATAGCGCGGATCGGCTTTCAGTTCCTCGATCTTGCCCTTCAGGCGCATGAACGGGGCGCTGTTTGTCGCCTTGTCCAGCTTGCCCATTTCGGTCTGGATGATGTTGGTAAGATCCGACAGCAGATAAGGGATCGGGGCATCGACGGTCAGCTTGCCAATGCTTTCGGCAATCCGGTTTTTGGCGCGCGCCTGCAACAGGCAGCGGGCCAGAATGTCGCTGTCGATCTGCCGGTCGTCGCCGGAGGATGTTACGAAAACCTCGCAATGTTCGGCAAAGTTCATCATCCAATAGGGCATGGCCAGATTGTTGACGTCGAACAGCGCACCATTGCCCTTGAACGCGGCGGAATATTCGCCGTGCGGGTCGATCATGACGATATGGCCTTCGGGCGCGATATCGCAGATCTTGTGCAGGATCAGGGCTGCGCTGGTCGACTTACCGGTACCGGTCGACCCCAGAAGCGCGAAATGCTTGCCGAGCATCGCATCGACATAGAGCGCACCGCGGATGTCCTTGGTCGGGAAAACAGTGCCGATTTCGACATGCGCACGGGCATCGGCGGCATAAACCTGCTTCATGTCGGAACTGGAGACGGCATATACCTCGCTGCCCGGAACGGGATAGCGGGTCACACCACGGCGGAAATTATAGATTTTCCCGGTCAGTTTTTCTTCATCGCCCTCGCCCAGAAAGTCCACAGCGGCCATGATGACGCCCTGTTCGCGTTCATGCAGTTTCTGGGTGCGGATGCTGGCCAATAGCCAGGTGCTGCCGACGCGGATCTTGATCTGGCTGCCCACCTGTCCCGCCATAGCAATGCTGGGATCGCTATGCGTCATCAATTCGCTCAGGACGCCGGAATCCAGCGTTACCTGCGAACTGGAGCCTGCAATTTCCATAACAAAGCCGATATGGTGCAGCACCGGACCGCTGGTCGGGACGTGCGTAGCGGCCTCGCGCGCGGCGGGCGCCATTGCGACAGGACCCGCCTGCGTCGTCGACATGCCGCCGTTATCCAGGGGTTGCGCCGAAGAAAACTGGTGATTTCCGCTTATATCCATGGTCGAGATGCCCTTTATGATCGGGCCGACCATAGGGTCAGAAAGTAAAGATATATTTACTATCCGGCTCCGCTTCTGTCGCGGATTCCGGCGAAAGGCAGCGCATCAGAAGCGCTGGAAGATATATCCTGCAAACCAGCCCAGCAGCAGCGATACCAGTACCGCCATGGTCCCGTAAAACAGCGAATAGTCCTGTGCCAGAATGCTCACAAGCTGTTCAAAGCCGGTTTTACGTACCCGCACCTCGACTTTGTCATCGGCGACGATAACGCGCCCGTTCCGGATCAGCAGTGTTTCGGCGACATAGGTGCCGACAGGAACGCTGGACGGAATTTCGAGGCGGGCGCGGTAGAGCACCTGATCGGTGATCTCGACCGAGCCGGCTTCCTGCCGGAACAGGCCATTGCGCTGTTTCAGATCGACAAGGCCATTGCTGAAACGGCGTTGCTCTTTTGCATCCACCTCGCCGCTGGGCGAAAGTTGCAGTTTATCGAGACCGAGTTCGTAGATTGCAGCCGTTTTGCTATCGACAATGTCGCGCAGCGGGCGGGATGAGGCGATGGCATAATAGACCGGAACCGACCGGAAATCGCTGCTGTCCGCATTGATCCAGATGCCGGCGATTTTCTGCTTTTCGCGCAAGGTGATCGGCCGGGCGGGTCCACGCAACACGACCGCGACATCAATCTGGCCTTCGGGGGCGACGCCGCGCGGGTAGATGATCGCACCGAACAACAGCAATTCGGCGCCGGTAAAGCCGGACTGGATGTTGATCTGCCGCTGCGACACATCGGGAACCAATTTGGGCACCGCCTGCGCCGACAGCGACACGGGCAGGAACATCAACGCCAGTGCGACCAGCCATTTCATAGCGCTTGCACCGTATAAATCTCATCCGGACGCCAGCCGAGGCCCAGCGCCATACGCAGCGCCACAAGCAGCACGATCGTTGCCAGAAACAGCCGCAGATAATCGGGCCGCATCCTTTGCGCCAGACGCGCGCCGATCTGCGCGCCTGTGACGCTTCCGATCAGCAGAAAGACGGCCAGAACAATATCCACCGCCTTGGTGGTCAGGCTGTGCATCATCGTTGATGCCATGGTGACGAACAATATCTGGAACAGCGATGTGCCGACCACCACCTGTGCACCCATGCCCAGCAGATAGAGCATCGCCGGTACCATGATGAATCCGCCGCCCACGCCGAGCAGCATCGTCATGATGCCGGTCACGAAACCCAGAATCAGCGGGGCGAGAGGCGAGATATACAGACCCGAACGGTAAAAGCGCCAGCGCATCGGCAGGCTGGCGACCAGCGGATGGTGGCGGCGTTTGGCCGCAGGGCGGGGCTTGCCGGAACGCACCGCCAATACACTGCCCAGACTTTCTTTTGCCATCAGGCCGCCGATGCTGCCGAGCATGACGACATACAGGATATTGATGACAGTATCGATCTGTCCCACGGCCTCCAGAACTTCGAAAATTGCCGCCCCTGCGGCTGTTCCGAACATGCCGCCGACCACCAGCACCGCGCCCATCTGGAAATCGACACCACCGCGTTTCATATGTGCAAAGACGCCCGAAACACTTGCTCCGGTGACCTGGGTGGATGCGGATGCCGCCGCGACCGTGGGTGGGATGCCGTAGAAAATCAGCAAGGGCGTGGTCAAAAACCCGCCGCCAACGCCGAACATTCCCGACAGCATGCCGACCCCACCACCCAGCAGGATGATGACAAGGGCATTGACGGACAAATTGGCGATGGGAAGATAGATATCCATTTGCGATTGGGGGACCCTAACCCGTTTTGGACCGGGGATAAAGTCCGCGGGTCAGAAACTGGTGGACAATGTCATGGCGGGTCCGCTTGCCGGTGCCGCTTCGCCTGCAACGCGGATGCGCCAATCGGCGCTGAGGCGCAGACGGGCTTTGGCAACGGCGATGTCGGTGCGCACCGCCGGGCCGATATCGATCCGGAATGTCCCGCTCTGGCCGCCACCCCAAAGTCCCGCGCCCGCCCGTACCGTTCCGCCTGCGACCCCGGTAATTTTGCGGTCTGCCAGCATCGACATATCGAAAAAGGGTCCGGCCGATGGGCCCGAGACGAACCCTGCTTGCGCATAGCCATCCAGCCGGAATGCGCGCGGCAAGGCCAGCGTGGTGCCCCCTGCCACATAAGCGGCGTTGGCATCGGGACGTTCAGGCCGGAACCGGCGCTCGACGGATAGGGACAAGGGCAGGCGGGGCAGGGGGTGCCATCGGACCCCTGCGGCAAATTCACGGTCCGATGTGTCCCCATGTGCGATCGCCCCGCGTGCCAGAAGGGCAAGGCGGGGCCGCTCCTGCCCACGCCGCGGGGGAAGGATATCCCAGGTGACAATAAATCCGCTCTGGCTACCCCCATATTGCCCGCCGGGCGCGGTCAGACCCGAGGCGGAAGATTTGCGGACGAAGTTATAGCCATAAAAATGGACGGGGCTGCGATGCGATGGGATGGCATGCGGGGAGGGCGCACCGGCGACGAAACTTTCCGGCGGTACTTGCAGCGGGGCGGGTGATTGGGGGAGCGTCCTTGTCTCCGACGGGGGCGTCATGCCTGTTTCCATCGGCCAGTGCGGCGAGATGTTCGTGGCGGCCAAGTGCTGCTTTCTCGATGGTGCATCCAGCCTCGCCCGGATTTTGGATATATGCACCGTTTCAACATGGGGAGGCGGCGCGGGCAGGGGCGGAGTAGTGACGGTTTTTGCCGCGACATGATCCTGCGCCTCCGAAATGGGGACGGTCATCATGATCCTTCCTGCGCACCACAACCCGGCCAGAACGGCCAGAAACTCGAACTGCCGGCCGCGCATATCAGGAACGCGGATGCCGGGGGACAGGAACGACCAGATGCTCGGTCTTGTCCCAGAAGAGCGGCGCGCCCAGACAATGGCGCAGATAGCCAAACCCGGCTTTGCGGGCCGACAGGATGGCGATCATATTGCCCACCAGACTTCGCGGGACCGAAAGCGCGGCCTCGCCAAGACCATAGACCGACGCCACAAAGGCGGCCCGGACAGCCAGCCGCCAGAATAGGAACAGCGAATTCAGGATCAGCAGCGATGACAGCGAAGCCGGGATCGGTGCCGGCTCGTATAAATGCCCCTTGCCAAGCAGGGTGAAGAAACCCGTTACCGCCATTGCGAGATAAGCCGACAGCATGACGACGGCGGCGAAGATCGAGCGCCGGTCGTGCAGCAGCATCCATTTCTGGGCCAGCCCGCCCTGCCAGCCAAGCCGGTCCCATCCGGCAAAGGCGATGCCGGTAAGCCAGCGCGTTTTCTGCCGCACCGATGTCGACAAGGTCGCCGGAAAGCAGGAACGTGTCCCGATCAACTGTCCGTCGGGTCCGCGTTCACGGGCCATGACCGTCCGTCCGCCCAAACGGCCGATTGTCATCCCCAGTTCGTAATCTTCGGTCAGGCTGCTTGGATCAAAAGGCAGGCCATGGGCCCGTTGCGCGATGCGTTCCAGCATGCGCCGGTCAATCGCACAGCCAACGCCTGCAAGGGGGAGATGCGCGCCAAGGGCCTGCCGCACGATCAGCGTCTTGCCATGGGATTCGGCAAATTCGTCACAATAATGGCCGCTGACCCAGCGTGATCCCGGCGCCCGTACCGGGATGACGGGCAATTGCACGGCCGCATAGTGCGGGATCAGGCGATGGAACAGGTCGAGTTCGCCCGAGTGCACCGCGTCTTCTGCGTCGTGCAGGATAATGGCCCTTGTCGTGAATCCGTCGACCCTTTCATCGGCCAGCAGCGCGTCCCACAGATGGTTCAGGCAGTCGGCCTTGGTTGTCGGCCCTTCATGCGGCAGCATCACGGTTCGGATCTGATGCGCCATGTGCGCAACCTCCCCTATTCGCGCGGCGGAATCGCAGTCGTTGGGATAATAGCCCACATAAATGCGAAAGCGGCGGGGACTGTCTGCCCAGGCGGACAGGCAATGCCGCAACATGGCGCCGATCACAGCCTGTTCGGCCCATGCCGGAATGAACACGGCTAGCAGCGACCCGTCGTCATCCTCCGGTACCGCGCCGGCGTTTTTTGTGTCCGATCCCTTGATCCATGACCAGCACCGGTGCGCAAACCACAGCAGGTCGATACACAGGTCATCAAGCGCGCCCACCAGAAACCAGAAGGCGCTGAACAGCAGCAGTTCATGCTGCGCAACCTGCAACCCGTCGAGAAGCGGCGTCACAACCCCTCGCCCCTTTCCTTGGACCCGGCTTGTGGGGTGGCGCCATGCGCCTGTTGCAGGTCAAGCCATGTGCCCGCCACCATAACGCCCAGAATAGGTATGCTCCAGAAAGACAGCAGCGCCTGATAAGCTGCCGGAACGACGTCCGGAATCCACAGGGTCGCAATATGGGTTGCGACGGCGACGATCTGGAATCCGGTTGCCCAGATCGGCCAGTAACGGCTGCTGTTGCAGGCCAGAAGGACCAGTGCAAACAGGCAGGCCGTATCGGCCGCAAATACGGCATAGGATGTACCTGCCCAGTCCGGCTTCACCAGGGTTCCCAACGCCGTCAACAGCGTTGCGCCCGCAAATATCAGGGCACCTGCGCGACCGGTCCGACCGCCAAAGCGCACGGCATAGGCAAGACACAGACAGAGGCCGCCCAGAAATGTTGCCTGCACAATGTCCATGTTCCGTGAAAGCCGGATGCGGGCGTTCAGGCCTGGCTGCCCACCACATGCAATCCGGCGGGCGATGTCAGCGGACCTGATCCCACGCAGCCGAAATTGGTTTCTTTCAGATTGCTTCGGCTTTGCGCGATGGCAATTTCGCGATGGGCGGAGACAAAACCGTTTCGTGCATCGACCATTTTCACAAGACCAGCCGTAATCTTCTCGATCGCCGCCTGCGTCTCTGCCGGTGCAGCGTCCGACGACCGGCAGGTATTGATCACCGAACAGGTCAGCGCGGCCAGATCGGCAAGGGCGGTATCGATCGCGCCATGGGCGGACCGGATATCGGCGGCCAGTTGTTGTGCAGACCGGACGTCATACTTCACCATGAACATTCTCCCATCTCATGCTCGCCATCGCAGCAATTGTCGGGACGCCCTATCGGAACAGGCGGAGTGTTCCGGTCAGTATGATCACCACCATGGCAATCAGCAGGGAGCTGAAAAATGCGATGTTAAGCGTTTGGACCAATATTTCCCTTTTCGGCAGATGATGCCGTTTCCCCCCGACAGGCGGAACGGTCATCCGTCGCATCGCAACGGCCAACATCCCCTTCCAGCCCCCGGGCGGCCGGTTGTGAATATGGGATTCACCTGCCGCAGCAATAACGCCTGGTTCGTATACGAGCGGCTCGGATAGCTTTTCCTGTTCCATCGCCATGAAAATGCGGACCGCATCTTTCCGGCTTTGCGCATTCAGCTTGCGCCGCGCCGAATCCAGCCGCTGGTCGACGGTGAAATGGGATATGTCCAGTTTTCGGGCAATTTCCTTGGACGTCAGATGTTGCCCCACAAGGCGGAGACATTGTTTCTGTCCTTCCGTCAAATCGCCGGGGGAAGGGGGCGTCACCTTGCGGGACCTATCGTATAAAAATGGATATGTTTCATTCGGTTAGCTGTCGGAACAAGTTTAAACATAGCTAAACTATGTAAAAGCGGGAAAGCAAGGAAATTGCGTGATGCGGGCTGATCGCCTTGCCAAGCAAGAGCGGGGATTGCATAGACTTATAGGGTGACACAGCCAGATCAACGAAGCAGCGGACGCTCCGCTTTACGCGAATTTCTCGCCAGCGAAGCCGCCGGCGGCATTTTACTGATGGCGGCCGCGGCGCTGGCGATGATTGTTGCCAACACCGCTTTCGCGGCGGATTATTTCCATCTCATCCATGCTGTGGTCGGTCCAGAGCTGACACCCAAATTGGGTCCGATGACAGTCCATCTGTGGATCAACGACGGGTTGATGGCAATTTTCTTCCTGCTGGTCGGTTTGGAAATCAAACGCGAATTTGTCGACGGGCACCTGGCGACATGGGCAGACCGCCGTTTGCCCGTCATCTCCGCAGCCGCCGGAATGATCGTTCCTGCCGCAATCTATCTCGGCTTTGCCGGAAGCGATCCGCAACTTGTGCGCGGCTGGGCAATACCGGCGGCAACCGATATCGCCTTTGCCATTGGCGTGCTCGCCCTTCTGGGCAGCAGAGCACCTGCATCGCTGAAACTGTTTTTGACGACGGTGGCAATTGTCGACGATATGGGTGCCGTGGCAATCATCGCGCTGTTCTACACAGCCGAGCTGAACCTGACGGCGCTTCTGGCCGCACTGGTTCTGTGGTTGGTGATGCTGGCGCTGAACCGGTTCAGGGTGAACGCGCTGTGGCCCTATCTGATCCTGGCGTCCTTTTTATGGTATGCGACCCTGTTGTCCGGTGTGCATGCCACGATTGCGGGCGTACTTGCCGCCTTTGCCATCCCTTTCCGGCGCACGCTTGCGGCCCCTGATGCCGAAGATTCCGCGTTGCACCGCCTGGAACATGCATTGGCAAAGCCGGTCGCCTTTGCAATTGTGCCGATATTCGGTTTCGCCAATGCGGGCGTTTCACTCGTTGATGTGACATTTGCCTCGCTTCTGGCACCTTTGCCTCTGGGCATTGCCCTTGGTCTGTTTCTCGGCAAGCAACTGGGCATATTTGGCAGTGTCTGGCTGACGGTAAAGCTGGGGCTCGCCATTCGTCCCAAGGACGCAAACTGGACGCAAGTCTATGGCGTCGCCTTGCTATGCGGCATTGGTTTTACCATGAGCCTGTTTATCGGCGGTCTTGCCTTCACAGATCCCGCGCAGGGCGATGCCGTCAAAATAGGCGTGTTGATGGGATCGCTTTTGTCGGCCGTCTGTGGCTATGCCCTCTTACGCTTTGCTTCCCCCAGTTCCAGAAAATCCGGAGAATCCGAATGAAATATCGCCATCTGTTGTTGCCGCTCATGCTTGTCATTCCGGCATGTGCGCAAAACGGCGCTCAACCTCAGTCGGCACCGGTGGCAACCAGTACAGCCATAGGCGAGATTGCGGATTCCTATATCAAACTGACATTGGAAGCCGGTACGCATGAGGCGGAATATGTCGACGCCTATTATGGCCCGGGCACCCTGCAGGATGCGGCAAAGGCGAATCCGAGGAGCCTGGATGCCTTGCTGGCCGATGCGCGCGCTTTGGTTGCGAAAATCGACCAGACATTGCCGTCAATCGGGAAGGATGCGGACCGGCGCCGGGCCGTGGCGCTGCGCGGAATGCTGGTCGCTGCGGAGACCCGCCTCCAAATGCTGCAGGGCAAGAAATTCCGCTTCAATGATGAGGCCAAAGGACAATTTGCCACCATTCCCGATCTGAAGCCCCTGACGCATTATGACGCGCTTTTGGCTGATCTCGAAAAGCTGATCCCGGGGGAAGGAACGCTGGCGGCACGTGTCGATGCGTTTAACGACCGTTACATCATTCCAAAGGATAAGCTTCAGCCGGTATTTGACGCCGCGATTGCCGAATGCAAGCGCCGGACCGAGCAACATATCACACTGCCCAAAGGCGAGACGTTCACCATGGAATTTGTAACCGGCAAAACATGGTCCGGTTACAATTATTACAAGGGCAATTACAAAAGCCTGATCCAGATCAATACCGATCTGCCCATCCGCATCAGCCGCGCCGTCGACCTTGGCTGCCATGAAGGATATCCCGGCCATCATGTGCTCAACTTGCTGGTCGAAGAACGGCTGGCACGGGGTAAAGGCTGGCGCGAATATGAAGTAAATCCCCTCTACAGCCCGACCAGCGTTCTGTCGGAAGGCAGTGCCAATTATGGCATCGACCTCGCTTTTCCGGGGCCGGAGCGGTTGGCGTTCGAACGCGATGTCCTTTATCCGCTTGCCGGGCTCGATCCCAGAACGGCCGAAGCCTTTTGGAAGATGCAGCAAATGACCGAGGCATTGTCCGGGGCGCGGCTGACGATCGCCAAAATGTATCTGGATGGGGAAATTAATCGCACCCAGGCCCTGGGCCTTACCCAGAAATATCTGCTTCTCTCACCGGCCCGGGCTGAACAATCGGTGGGCTTCACCGACCATTATCGCAGCTATGTTATCAACTATGGCTGGGGCAAAGACCTTGTCCGCAACTATATCGAACGGGGAAATCCGGATACTGCAACACGCTGGCGCCGGATGGAAAAAATCCTGAGCGAACCGACCCAACCGGCAGACTTGTTGCCCTAGGCGAGATGGAGACGGAACCAGTCGGTGAGCTCTTCTTCGGATAATTCGCTGGCGGCGAGGGCAATTACTGTCTGGGTTGCAAGAGCGGCATCGAACACAAGCTTGTGGCCATTAAGCGCGAGAAACAAGCGTGCCAAAACCCAAGCAGTTCGTTTGTTTCCATCTGCGAAAGGATGATTTCGTGCGATACCATAAGCGTAGGCCGATGCCAGCGCAGCAGGCTCTTCAACGCCATAAGCCCATTGGTTGCGTGGTCTGGAAAGCGCTGAGTCCAGTAGGTTCGAATCCCGAATTCCGCTGATCCCGCCATGTTCGGCTATTTGCCGGTCATGAATGGCAAGCGCGTCCCGCGCGTCGAGCCATTGCGGCTCTATCCTCAGGCCAATGGACATGTCTGCCTATTGAGCCAATATCCGCAATATATCGCGGTCTTCACGCATAATTGTTTCGGCCAAAGCCATTTTCGCTTCGAAGCTAGGATCGCTGGGTGTGAGATGGAAACCATTGGCGGTTTCGGTCAAATAAAGATCATCACCAAGCGACACGCGAAGCTTTGCCAATATCTCCTTGGGCAGAATCATGCCTGCGCTGTTGCCCACTTTGATAATCTTCATCGGTTTGTTCATACGCAAGTTATAACATAAAAAGGCTAAATCTGCAACCCGGCTTCCTCAACCGTCACGCTCTGTGAAATCAGGTTGGCGGTTCCGAAGATGGTCATGAAGCTGATATCAGTGGCATCACGTCCGACCGCGATGCGGACGAGATGCTCTTCCGGCGCCAGCCGCGTGGGGTCGATCAGATGCCAGCGCCCCGCCAGATAGACTTCGACGACGGCATGAAAATCGGGCGGGTCGATGCCAAGACCATAACAGGATACCATGCGTGCCGGCACATCTGCGGCCCGGGCAAAAGCGATGAGCAGATGGGCAAAATCGCGGCAGACACCGCGATGCGAAATGAAGGTGTCGGTTGCAGTCGATCCGGTACCTGAAAAGCCCGGGGCATATTGGATATTATTGTAAATCCAGTCCGCCATTTGCAGGATGCGGTCGCCCTTGCTTTTTCCATCAAAGCGCGTGGTAACGAAATTTTCGTGGCGGTCCGACGGACAATAGCGGCTGGGCATGAGATATTGGATATAGGCCGGTGGCAGTTCGGCGTGGGGGACCGTGTCCAGCCCGGCAATTACCGTCGGGGCGCGGTCGATGGCCACGGTTGCGGTGTAGACAATGTCGATCCGCCCTTCTGCGTGCAGCCATGTCCTGCGGCCCAGACCGTCCATGCCCTCAATGGTTGTCAGCGGCGAACAGTCCCCTTTGACTTTCAGCAGGTCGGTTAGCAGGCGCTGGTCCGTCATCGGTATGGATTCAACCGCAAGCAGAACGTCGGCGGCCTGGGGCAGATGATAGTTGAGGGTGGCGGTGATCGCGACAGTGGTCATGCGCCGCCCTTGGGTCATTTAAGACCGGCGCGCAAGGGGAGTCGTGCGCCGGAAAATCAGGGAATCTCGAAGCGTACGCGATTGCGGTAAAAGGATGCGAGCGGTTTGCCTTCGCGATCCAGCGCCGGCACAAATTGAGCCCGGCGCATGACCGATTTGCAGACGGCGTTATCAAATTCCTTTGGCCGGGTCGTGGACTGGATATGACAGGCAGTTGCTTTGCCGTCTGCGCCCACGCTTAACCGGAATTCGATGATCGCAGGCTGCCCCGCCGAAAGCATGTTCAAAGGATAATCTGCGGCAACCACCCACTGACCGGGATTATTGGCGGGACGTACCGACCGGGTCAGAGTCCGGTGCCGTTCCACATCAATTCCCCATACCGTCATCAGATTGTCGATACAGGTATCAAGCGCCTTCAGCGGTCCGTTCATTGACCCTGTTTCAAGGATAACCTCGTTGCGCAGTGGCCTTCCGATCTTCATGAAACGGACAGCCTTTTTCCTTTCGGCGCTGATGGGTTCCACCGTGCGTGGTTCATCCGGCTTTGCACTGTTCAGCCTTTGCCGTTCGGCGGGCGTGGGTGGCCCAATCCGTTCGCCGCTCGAAAAGACAATTGCGGTCCGTTCACCCAGATTGCCTTTCAGGAAGGAAAATTTCTGCTCTTCCTCGGCAGGGCCGAATTGGACGGAGGCCTCACCCTTGTCCAGCGACACCCGCACCGGTTTTCCGGCGAGCGTCAGGCGAAAGGATTCTTCCGGACCGTAGCGGTCGAAAAAGGCATAGACGAGTTCGTCGTCCGCCCCGAATTGCCGTGCAAGGCGGCAACGGTCGTCGGCATAGTCGACATGCCATGCGGACGTCGGTTTCAGACTGATGGGGCCCTTGGGTGCGTCGGCGACGGCGGAGGTTGCATAGGCCAGAAGCACAAACGCGGTAGAGATCTTGTGAAGCATGGGGCGAAGCTATCGAACCCATGGCTGTGGCGCAATAAAAAGGGGCGGCCATTTCGGACCGCCCCCTTCGGTTCATCGCAATTCGTAATTTGTCAGAGTTTGCTGACCAGCTCCGGCACCGCGGTATAAAGGTCAGCCACGAGACCGATGTCGGCGACCTGGAAGATGGGGGCATCTTCGTCCTTGTTGATCGCAACGATCACCTTGGAATCCTTCATGCCTGCCAGATGCTGGATCGCGCCGGAGATGCCGACCGCGATATAGACTTCCGGGGCGACGATCTTGCCGGTCTGGCCTACCTGATAATCGTTGGGAACATAGCCTGCATCGACCGCAGCGCGGCTGGCGCCGACGCCTGCGCCCAGCTTGTCAGCCAGTGGCAGGATGACTTCGTTGAACGTCGCCGAATCCTTGAGCGCGCGGCCACCCGACACGATGATCTTCGCCGATGTCAGTTCAGGACGCTCCTGCTTGGCGATTTCGGCCGAGACGAAGCTCGAGATACCGGCATCGCCGCTGCCCGATACCGCTTCGATTGCTGCCGAACCACCAGTGGCGTCGGCCTTGGCAAAGGCGGTGCCGCGAACGGTGATGACCTTCTTGGCATCCGATGACTGCACGGTGGCAATCGCGTTGCCGGCATAGATAGGACGCGTGAAGGTATCGGCGCTTTCGACCGAAAGGATGTCGCTGATCTGCATCACGTCGAGCAGGGCAGCAACGCGCGGGGCGATGTTCTTGCCGTTCGATGTGGCAGGAAAGACGAAAGCGTCATGATGATCGGCCAGGCTTGCAATCAGCGGCGCGACATTTTCGGCAAGCTGGTGGGCATAGGCCGCATCATCGGCGACATGGACCTTGGTCACACCGGCGATCTTCGCAGCTTCTTGCGCCACGGCAGCGCAACCCGAACCTGCGACCAGCGCATGGACTTCGCCCAGTTTGCCCGCAGCCGTTACCGCAGCCAGCGTTGCGTCCTTCACCGACGCATTGTCATGCTCTACAAAAACGAGGACGCTCATGCTGCTACTCCTATTTCCTTCAGTTTCGCGACCAGCGCGTCCACATCCGCAACCTTGATACCGGCGCTACGCACGGGCGGTTCGGTGACTTTCAGGGTCTTCAGGCGCGGGGCAATGTCGACGCCATAATCGCCCGGCGTCTTTTGTGCGAGCGGCTTGGACTTCGCCTTCATGATGTTCGGCAACGACGCATAACGCGGTTCGTTGAGGCGCAGGTCGGTGGTGACGATGGCCGGGGTCTTCAGGCTGACAGTCTCCAGTCCGCCGTCGACTTCGCGGGTCACGTGAACGGTATCACCGCTGACTTCGACCTTGCTGGCAAAGGTGCCCTGCGGACGTCCGGTCAGCGCCGCCAGCATCTGGCCGGTCTGGTTGCTGTCGTCGTCAATCGCCTGCTTGCCCAGAATGACAAGGCCGGGCTGTTCTTCGTCCATGATCTTGGCGAGGATTTTGGCAACGCCCAGTGGCTCGACATCTTCGGCGACGACCAGGATCGCGCGGTCTGCACCCATGGCGAGCGCGGTACGCAGGGTTTCCTGCGCCTTGTCGGGGCCTACGGAAACGGCAACGACCTCGGTCGCGACGCCCTTTTCGCGAAGCCGAAGAGCTTCTTCGACGGCGATTTCGTCAAACGGGTTCATGCTCATTTTCACGTTCGCCAAGTCGACGCCGCTACCATCCGGCTTTACCCGCGGTTTCACATTATAATCGATGACCCGCTTAACGGGGACGATGATTTTCATAGCTCATCCTTCCTTACCGACTCACATGACGAGTGAATGCCCGCCAAACCGTTGCGCCTATGCTTGACGTTTACGTGAACGTCAAGTGGCCTCTTTTCTTTCTCTTCTTATGCGCAAGGGCGGCGATCAGGCCGCCTTGCGCACCTCTGCCACGATCTTTTCAGCCGCATCGCCCAGATCATTGGCCGAAACGATGGGCAGACCGCTGTTGGCGAGAATATCCTTGCCCTGCTGCACATTGGTGCCTTCGAGACGGACGACCAGCGGAACGGAGAGGTTCACTTCCTTCGCCGCGGCGACAATACCGTCGGCAATGATGTCGCATTTCATGATGCCGCCGAAGATATTGACGAGGATACCCTTCACGGCCGGGTCTTTCAGAATGATCTTGAAAGCAGCCGTCACCTTCTCCTTGGAGGCGCCGCCACCGACGTCGAGGAAGTTGGCGGGGAATTCGCCGTTCAGCTTGATGATGTCCATCGTCGCCATGGCAAGACCGGCGCCGTTGACCATGCAGCCGATATTGCCGTCGAGTTTGATATAGGCGAGATCATATTCCGACGCTTCGACCTCGGCGGGGTCTTCTTCGGTCAGGTCGCGCAATTCGGCGAGATCCTTGTGGCGGAACATGGCGTTGCCGTCGAAACCGACCTTGGCGTCCAGAACCAGCAGTTCATCGCCATTGGCGCCCGCACATACAGCCAGCGGATTGATCTCGATCTGCTCGGCATCGGTACCCAGGAACGCCGCATAGAGACCGGCAAGAACCGTCTGCGCCTGCTTCGCCAGATCGCCGGTCAGCCCAAGGGCCTTGGCGACGCTGCGGCCATGATGCGGCATCAGGCCGGAGGCGGGGTCGATGGTGATGGTGTGGATTTTTTCGGGAGTGTCATGCGCGACATCTTCGATGTTCATGCCGCCTTCGGTCGATGCGACCACGGCGATCCGGCTGGTGGCACGGTCGACGAGCAACGCCAGATAGAATTCCTGCTTAATGTCTGCGCCGTCGGTGATGTACAGACGGTTGACCTGCTTGCCCGCTTCGCCGGTCTGCACGGTCACCAGCGTATTGCCGAGCATATCCTTTGCATGGGCTTCGACCTCGTCCAGGTTGAATGCCAGACGAACACCACCCTTGGCATCCGGACCCAGTTCCTTGAACTTCCCCTTGCCGCGTCCGCCCGCGTGAATCTGCGATTTGACAACATAAAGGGGGCCTGGAAGCTGCTTGGCGGCGGTGACGGCTTCTTCGACCGACATGGCGGCAATGCCTTTGGGCACCGCTACACCGAATTTCGCCAACAATTCCTTGGCCTGATATTCATGGATATTCATGGGAAAATGCGTCCTTCCAGGTGGCAGAGTCGCAGGCTCTAAAGCACAGACAAGCAGGGAATGGAAGGGTTTGGCGCACAAGTTTTTCTAATGGTGCATGCCATTGATTATAAAGCGGGCAACGGGATGGATGCCCCGTTTTTTACCGGCACCTGTTCATTGTAACAGTCCAAGGCCTGCCAGTTCGGACCGGAGCGTGGCGGCGTCGGTGAAATGATGCGCGGCAAAGCCGTTGGCGCGGGCGCTGACGACATTGGCATGATTGTCATCAATGAAGATTGCTTCACCCGGCTTCAGACCGAAGCGTTGAAGTGCCAGAGCATATATGGCCGGATCGGGCTTTGCCAGTTTCTCGACGCCTGAAACGACGATATCGCCAAACAGGTCGAATATCGGCTGCGTGGGCCGGAACATGTCCCAGAATTCGGCACCGAAATTGGTAATGGCATATAGCGGCACATCTTGCGCGGCCAGGTCCCGCACGATGTCCAGCGATCCGGGTACCGGCCCCGGAATTGTTTCGTTGAACCGCGTGCGGTAGGCCTCGATCAGCGGGCCATAGTGCGGATATTGTGCCGTCAGCTCGGCCGTCATGTCTGCCAACGGACGGCCGGCATCATGCTGGAAATGCCATTCGGGCGTCACGACATGAGCCAGAAACCAGTCGAGTTCCTCCGAATCGCTGATGAGTTTGGCAAACAAATGCCGCAGGTCCCATTCGAACAAGACCCTGCCGACATCGAACACGACTGTCGAAATCCCTGCCATCTTCGCCATTTCCCCCGGTTTCGGACACAAAAAAGCCGCCCACGAATCGGATTCGGAGCGGCGTTTTGCTGGAACCTTCTGCCTGCGCGGTGCAGGCAGGACCAATTCAGCCCTGACGCGCCTTGAAACGACGGTTGGTCTTGTTGATCACATAGACGCGGCCACGACGGCGAATCACGCGGTTATCGCGGTGGCGGCCCTTGAGTGACTTCAAAGAATTGACGATCTTCATCGGAATTAACCCGTTTTTCTGTGCATAAAGCTTTAAATGAAGGCGCGCTCCTATGGGCGACACCGGCCAAAGTCAAGCATCATTGGCCGATTTTTGCGGATTCATTGCCCATACATCGCTTGCCTTCAAGGATGTGCGGCGTAAGGAGTGCATTATGATCACAGGAAATCGCCTTTTGCCGCTGCTGTCGCTGGCCCTGCTTTCTGCCTGCGTTGTACCCACCGGCCCCGTCGAGGTCACCCGGTTCAACCGCGCAGCCGAAGGGGTCGTTTACGGCACGGGATCGGTATCGGTCGTGCTGGCGGGAGAAACCGACGCCGGCCAGAGTCTGGCGGCCTCACCCTATCTGGCGGCGGTCGCACGGGAATTGCAGCGTGTCGGCTATTCCGAGAAAAATGCCGATCCCGATATTGTTGCCGAAGTCCGTTACGGGGTTGCCACACTCGAACGTGAACGCCGCTCGCCCGTTTCTGTAGGCGTGGGTGGTTCGACCGGCAGCTTCGGTTCGGGATTGGGTGTCGGCGTCGGCATCAACCTTGGTGGCGGATCATCGGCGCAGGTGGAAACGACCCTTTCTGTCCGGCTGCTGCGCCGCAGTGACAAGCTCGTCATCTGGGAAGGCAAGGCAAGCCAGACGGCAAAGGCCGGCTCGCCCGCAGCCCAGCCGGGCATCGCCGCCGCAAAATTGGCTGAAGCGATGTTTAAGGGCTTCCCCGGTGTCTCTGGTGAGACTATCCGCGTTCCATAATCAAGGAACATCTATGCCCATTACCGACATCAATGCTGCCTTCGACAGCGGCAATATCATTGTACATTCCATTCAGGGAAACTCCGCCCATCTTTCGATCCGCAAGGACCGGGAATCGGAATTTGCCCAATGGTTCCATTTCCGCGTCGCCTGCACGGCCGGGGAAGAACTGACCTTGCGTATCACTGGTCTGGAAGGCAGCGCCTATCCCGGCGGCTGGCCCGACTATCGCGCCTGCGTTTCCGAAGACCGGGACTATTGGGGCCGCGCAGAGAGCAGCTACGACAAGGGTGAAGATGGCGGCACGCTGACCATCCGCTATACACCGGCAAGCGCCCTTGTCTGGTTCGCCTATTTCGCACCCTACAGCATGGAACGGCACCATGATCTGGTATCGGAAACGGCAGGATGCGAGGGTGTCACCTATCGCTGCCTTGGCCATAGTCTGGAAGGACAGCCCATTGACTGCCTCGAAATGGGCTCGGGCGATATCCAGGTCTGGCTTTATGCGCGCCAGCATCCGGGCGAAAGCCAGGCCGAATGGTGGATGGAAGGCGCACTCGACATGCTGACGGATCTGAGCAATCCGCATGCGCGGGTTCTGCTTGATAAATGCCGCCTGCATATCGTTCCAAACGCGAATCCGGATGGCAGTTGCCGCGGCCATTTACGCACCAACTATGCCGGTGTGAACCTGAACCGCGAATGGGCGATGCCCAGCCTGGAAAAAAGCCCGGAGGTTCTCGGCATCCGGAATGCCATGGATGAAAGCGGCGTGCACTGGGCCATGGATATCCATGGTGACGAGGCGATCCCGGCAGCGTTCATGGCCGGTTTTGAAGGTATTCCGTCCTGGACCGACGATCAGGGCAACCGGTATCAGGCCTTTATCCAGCGCCTTGCCGAGCGGACGCCGGACTTCCAGACCAAATTGGGATATGCGATTGCGGCACCGGGCAAGGCCAATCTGACCATGTCCACCAATCAACTCGCCGAACGTTTCGGAAAGAGCCATGGCTGCGTTTCGATGACCCTGGAAATGCCCTATAAGGATACCGTCCACGGCAATGACCCGGAACAGGGCTGGTCGCCCGAACGGTGCAAATTGCTGGCGCGGGAATGTCTGGCAACTCTGGCTGAAATGGTGTGACCAATGGCAATGCGGATCATCGAAGACGATTTGACCGGTTCTGAAATTCGCAGTCTCCTCGAAACCCATTTTGCCGGCATGCTGGCCAATTCGCCGGAAGGTAGCTGTCATTTTCTGGATTTCGACGGGCTCAATGCACCCGACGTTACCTTTTGGTCGATTTGGGACGACAAGGCCTTGATGGGCTGTGGCGCCTTGAAGGAATTGTCGCCCGACCATGGCGAAATCAAATCAATGCGCACCCATGCCGATCATTTGCGAAAGGGTGCGGGTGCCGCGATGCTGACGCATATCATTTCGGAAGCACGGGCGCGCGGATATCAGCGCCTGAGTCTGGAGACCGGTTCCGCCGAAGCCTTTGTACCTGCACTTGCGATGTACCAGGCGCATGGCTTCGACTTTTGCCCGCCATTTGCCGACTATGTCGAAGATCCGTTCAGCAGGTTCATGACCTTATCGCTTTGACGGCTGCGATTGTGCCTTGCATCCCGCGACGCTAGAGGCAGAACCGAATCACGACCTAAGGATTATATATGCCCAAACTCATCCTCATCCGTCATGGCCAATCGCAATGGAATCTGGAAAATCGCTTCACCGGTTGGTGGGATGTTGACGTAACGGAAAAAGGTGCGGCAGAAGCCTGGGCCGCCGGCGAGTTGATGAAGGAAAAGGGCATTGCCCCCGACGTGGCGTTCACCAGCGTGCAGACGCGCGCGATAAAGACACTCAACCTCGCTTTGGAAGCCATGGGTCGGCTCTGGGTTCCGGTGACGAAGAACTGGCAATTGAACGAACGGCATTATGGCGGCCTCACCGGCCTCGACAAGGCCGAGACCGCGGCCAAGCATGGCGAGGACCAGGTGCATATCTGGCGCCGCAGCTTTGACATCCCGCCACCCCCGCTGGAGGCTGGCTCGGCCTATGACCTGTCGGGCGACCCGCGCTATGCAGGCATCGCTATTCCCAATACCGAAAGTCTGAAAGACACGATCGCCCGCGTTCTGCCCTATTGGGAAAGTGCCATTGTCCCGGAATTGAAGGCCGACAAGACGGTTCTGATTTCCGCGCACGGCAACAGCTTGCGGGCCTTGGTAAAGCATCTGTCGGGCATTTCGGATGCGGACATCACCGGACTTGAGATACCGACAGGGCAGCCGATCGTGTATGAACTTGACGCAGGATTGCAAGGCGAACGCTATTATTTGTCCGACCGCTAATCGGTACGTCCGCCCTCTTTGGCCTGCTTGGCCGCATACATGGAACGGTCGGCGCGCAATAGCAGATCCGATGGTTTGACGCCCGGTTCGATGACGGCATGGCCGGCGGAAATGCTGGGCGTCAGAAAAATGTCGCCATGCGCGATCCTGAGCTTTCCAACCATTGCCACCACCCGATCAGCTTTCCGGGCGAGCTCGCTTTCCTGAATATTGTCGAGCAATATCGCAAATTCGTCACCGCCAATCCGGGCGACCAGATCGGAACGGCGGACGGCCCCCAATAATGCCTTGGCAATGCTGGTCAGCAATATGTCGCCCGCAACATGGCCGTGCCGATCATTGACCGATTTGAGATTGTCGACATCCATGAACAGCAGGCCGTAATGGCCGCCATAACGATGGGCGCGCCAGCACCACCGGTCCAGTTCTTCCATGAAATGGCGCCGGTTGAAGAGCGGCGTCAGGGTATCGCAGACAACCAGACGTTCCAGTTCGGCAACCCGCGCTTTCAAGACAGCATTTTCGCGCGCAAGATCGGCTGCGGTCGCTGAATCGCCTGTCGCCGTCAAATTGCGGGCATTTTTGTCCAATTGAGCAGTCCCCGATATTTGCACGACCCGGGGTATCTTTTCTTATTTTCCCCCTCAACCAGATTTTCCCCAAAAAAGCAAGAGTTTACATCCTCTGGGGGTGTCGGTCTGCTGTGGAATGCGCTGTCCATTCACAATTGCGGTTGCCGTGCTCCCACGCTAAGGGCGGATGCTTCTTATGGTCGGGGGAACGACAGGTGAGTGAAGCGCAACCTCTAGTCGGAATAATCATGGGCAGCCGCTCGGACTGGGAAACGATGCGTGAAGCATCGGCGACGCTGGCGGCATTGCATGTGCCGCATGAATGCAAAGTGGTGTCGGCGCACCGGACCCCTGACCGTCTTTACGACTATGCAAAAGGTGCGGCGGGGCGCGGCCTCAAATGCATTATTGCAGGGGCAGGGGGTGCCGCACATTTGCCCGGCATGGCCGCATCGATGACCCGCCTTCCCGTCCTTGGCGTGCCCGTCCAGTCAAAGGCCCTCGACGGCATGGACAGCCTGTTGTCCATCGTCCAGATGCCCGCCGGGATACCGGTCGGCACGCTGGCCATTGGTAAGGCCGGGGCGACAAATGCGGCACTACTGGCGGCAGCAATGCTGGCGAATGAAGATGGCGAACTGGCAGAGCGGCTGGACGCGTGGCGTGCGGCGCAGACAGCATCGGTGGCCGAGACTCCCGAATGACGGCACTTCCCCCCGGTTCGACAATCGGCATTTTGGGTGGCGGACAGCTGGGCCGTATGCTGGCGATGGCCGCGGCGCAGCTTGGCTATCGCTGCCACATCTATGCACCGCCCGGCGACAATGTGGCGTTCGAGGTTGCAGCCGGCAGTACGGTTGCGGAATATGACGACCTGGCCGCGCTCAAATCCTTTGCCGAAAAATGCGATGTGGTCACATTCGAATTTGAAAATGTACCGGTCGAACCGCTCCGATCGATTGCCCATGCCGTTCCGATCCATCCGCCGATCCAGGCGCTGGAAGTGGCGCAGGACCGGGTCGAGGAAAAGGAATATGTCCGCAAACTCGGCGGTGAAACCGCTGCTTTTGCAGTCGCACGATCCGAGATTGAGGTGGACGATGCCGTCGCTGCTGTCGGAACGCCCGCCATATTGAAGACCATCCGGATGGGCTATGATGGCAAGGGCCAGGTTCGCGTTTCGGCGCAAAGCGATCTCGCCAGTGCCTGGCGGCGGGCGGGTGGCCAGCCGTTAATTGCCGAAGCCATGGTACAGTTCGATGCCGAATTTTCCGTGATATTGGTGCGCAGTGCAGATGGCGAAATCCGCTATTGGGATTCGCCCCGCAATGCGCACGAAAACGGCATATTGGCGACCTCTACCCTGCCGGCAGGTCCCCTCATCGAAAGCCAGCAGGCGGCGGCACGACAAATGGCCGCGGCGGTAGCCGATGCACTGGAATATGTAGGGGTATTTACAGCGGAATTTTTCGCCAGCGGCGAAGGTCCGCTGTTCAACGAAATCGCCCCCCGCGTCCACAATAGCGGCCATTGGACCATCGAAGGTGCCGAGACCAGCCAGTTCGAAAACCATATCCGTGCCATTTGCGGATTGCCCCTGGGCAGCACGGCCACCGTTGCCGAACGGGTGGAAATGCAGAACCTGATCGGCAAGGACGGTGAACGCTGGCTGCAGCTTTTGGGCGACCCTGCGGCCAACCTGCATCTCTACGGCAAGGCCGAGGCACGTGACGGACGCAAAATTGGTCACGTCACCCGCTTGTATAGATAATCAAATGTCGGCAAAGCGGGGGATATGAATCACCCCGAAATCATCCTTGTCCTCGCCCGCGCCGCCAATGGAGTCATCGGGAGCGATGGCGGGATGCCCTGGCATATCCCGGCCGACCTTCGCCGCTTCAAACAGATCACCAAAGGCCGCCCGATGATCATGGGCCGCAAGACCTTTGACAGTCTGCCCGGTTTGCTGGAGGGCCGCCGCCATATCGTGCTCACCCGCGACACATCATGGGAAGAAGAAGGTGCAGAGCCGGTCTATTCGGTCGAAGAGGCGCTGAAGCGTGCCAATGGCCCTCATGTCTGCGTCATCGGCGGAGCCGAGATATATGGTCTGTTCCTGCCGCTGGCCGACAAGATCGAACTGACCGAAATCGCGATCACGCCCGAAGGCGACACGATGATGCCCGCGTTCGATGCAAAGGACTGGCAAGAAATCGCCCGCGACAGCCATCCCGCAGAGGGCAAGGTCCCTGCGTATGATTTTGTTACGCTGGTGCGGCGCGTCTGACTTTTTCGGGGGAGGGGAAAGAGAAATGCGTAAACGGGTCTGGATTTCGCTGGCACTGGTCGGCGCGGCCGCGATTGGCTTTTTCGGGGTCGCACCCGGTTATGTCGAAGGCGCGATGAACCGGATTGACGGCAAGCCGCTGATCAAGGTGAGCGACGAGGCAAAGGCGCTGCACAAGACGCTGACGATTGTCGACTTGCACAGCGACACGTTGATGTGGAACCGCGACCTCAATGACCGTGCATCGCGGGGGCATATGGACCTGCCCCGCCTGCAGGACGGCAATGTCGCGCTGCAGCTATTCTCGTCCGTCAGCAAGACGCCCAAGAACCAGAATTATGACGGCAATGGCGCCGACAGCGACAATATCACCTTGCTGACCATTGCGCAGTTGCAGCCGATGAAGACGTGGAGCTCGCTTGTCGAACGCTCGCTATACCATGCGCATAAGCGCGATGTGGCGGCTGCCGGTTCGAATGGCGCGATAAAGGCGGTCAATACATCGGCACAGCTGGATGGCTTGCTGGCGGCGCGTGCCAAAGATTCCAAGCCCGTGGGCGCAATGCTGACAATTGAAGGCCTGCAAAATCTGGAGGGGAAGGCATCCAATCTCGACCGCCTGTACGCCGCCGGTTTTCGCATGGCGGGGCTGACGCATTTTTTCGACAATGAACTGGCAGGGTCGATGCACGGCCTGAAAAAGGGCGGACTGACACCTTTTGGCCGCGATATTGTGCGGCGGATGGAGGCAAAGGGCATGATCGTCGACATCGCGCATCTGAGCCACAGCGGCGTCGCCGAAGTGCTGGCGATGGCCAAGCGCCCTGTGGTGTCGAGCCATGGCGGCGTGCAGGCGACGTGCAAGGTCAACCGCAATCTGACCGACGACGAAATTCGGGGCGTTGCCAAAACCGGCGGCGTCATTGGTGTCGGTTATTGGGATGCCGCCATTTGCGACACATCCCCCCGCGCAGCCGCCAAGGCGATGAAGCATGTGCGCGATCTGGTCGGCATCGACCATGTCGCCCTGGGGTCGGACTATGACGGGGCCACCACGGTGCGTTTCGACACATCCCAATTGGCACAGGTCACACAGGCCCTGCTGGACGAAGGCTTTACGCCTGCCGAAATTCGCGCCGTCATGGGCGAAAATGCACTGCGCGTGATCCGGGCCGGACTGAAACCATTGGCCGGGGTGCCTGCCACATCATGACCATCAGGCGCCTGTCTGCAAAGGATGTGATACCCGATGCCCTGCGCGGTGCCGTTGCGGCGCTGGGTAATTTTGACGGCTTCCATCTTGGCCATCAGGCGGTGGCAGGCGAGGCAATTGCACAGGCCAAAGCAGCCGGAAAGCCTGCCATTATCGCAACGTTTGACCCGCATCCCGTCCGGTTTTTTGCGCCCGATGCGCCCTGGTTCCGTCTGACGACGCTCGACCAGCGGCAGCATCTATTTGCGGAAGCCGGTGCGGACGCCATGCTGGTCTTCGATTTCGATGCCGCCCTTGCGGCAACCACTGCAGAGGATTTCATTGTCGAACTGCTGGTAAAGCGGCTGGGCCTGTCGGGCGTGGTGACGGGCGAGGATTTCACCTTTGGCAAGGGCCGTGGCGGGAATATCGCCATATTGCGCGAACTGGGCGCGCGCCATGGCTTGCACGCGACGGCGATGGGTCCGGTGATGGACGACGAAGGCGTCATATCCTCCAGCCGGGTTCGCGACGCCTTGCGGGCAGGGGACTGCGCGACCGCGACCCGTCTGCTGACCCGTCCCTTTGCCGTCGAAGGTGTGGTGCAGCATGGCGACAAAAATGGCCGCCTGCTCGGCTTTCCGACCGCGAATATCGACATGGCGCATTATCTGCGCCCGCGTTACGGCATCTATGCGGTCAAGGGCCGCCTGCCCGATGGCCGTGTGGTTGACGGTGCGGCAAATCTCGGCATCCGCCCCAGTTTCGATCCGCCCAAGGAATTGCTGGAACCACATTTCTTCGATTTTGCCGAAGACCTGTACGGCCAAAAGATCGAGATCGAATTTCACGCCTACATCCGGCCCGAAGCAAAGTTCGACAGCATGGACGCTCTGATGGCGCAGATGGCAAAGGATTGTGACGAGGCGCGGAAGGTTTTGGCGGCCAGATGACCTTGTCCCGCACCCAGAAACGCCTGCTGGCTGTTATCGCCCTCATCCTTATTGTCCTGTCCTTGCTGAATGCCAGCTGGCTGGCACCTGCGCCTGTCGGAAAGCCCAAGTTGATCGCCCATCGCGGCGTCTATCATCTTTATGACAAACGCGCCGCCTTTGGCCGCGACACCTGTACCGCCCGCTTCATCAACCCGCCCGACCATGAGGTGTTTGAAAACACTGTGCCATCGATCCAGATGGCGGCCGGGTTGGGCGGCGATCTGGTCGAGGTTGACGTTGCCCCGACCAAAGACGGCAAAATGGTGCTGTTCCATGACTGGACGGTCGATTGCCGCACCAATGGCAAGGGCGAGACGCGTGACCTGACCCTTGCCGAGCTAAAGGCGCTCGACATCGGCTATGGTTATACGGCCGATGGCGGTAAGACCTTCCCCTTGCGCGGCAAAGGCATAGGGCAAATCCCGACGGTTGAAGAAGCGCTGGCCGCCCTGCCGTCGCGCCCCATGCTGTTCAATTTCAAATCCAAGGATGCCGGCGAAGCCGATCAGCTTTTCGCCATTTTGAAAGCGTCGGGCCGGGATTATGAAAAGCTGGGCGATGCCTTTTATGGTGCAAGCGGCCCGGTCACGCGCATCCGGCAACTGGCACCGAAAAACTGGGCGTTCGACCTGAAGGGCGAAGCGCAAAAATGCACGAAGGATTATGTCGCCTATGGCTGGACGGGCATCATTCCGGAAAGCTGCCACAATGGCGTGATCGTCATTCCGATCAATTACCAGTGGATCATGTGGGGCTGGCCCAACCGCCTGATCGCCCGCATGGAGTCGGTGGGGGCAAAGGTCATTGTGACGGGCCCCTATGAAAGCGGGAAGTCCAACGAAGGCCTGACCGATGTGCACCAGCTCGGCAAGATCGCCGGAACCTTCAACGGCTATATCTGGATAGAGGATATCTGGGGCATCGGCCCTGCGTTGAAGAAGTGAAAACGGACCCCGAAACAAGTTGAGGGTGACGAAAGGCAATTTGTTGCGCTAAGGGCGCTTTCGACATGACAGAAGCTACAGACTATCGCGATACCGTCTTCCTGCCGAAGACCGATTTCCCCATGAAGGCTGGCCTTCCGCAGAAGGAACCGGTGATCCTTGCGCGCTGGCAGGAAAAGCGCCTTTATGAAGAGCTGCGCAACCGCCGTCGCGGCCGCGAAAAGTTCATCCTGCATGACGGCCCGCCTTATGCAAATGGCGACATGCATATCGGCCATGCGCTGAACCATATCCTGAAAGATACGGTCGTCCGGACGCAGACTCTGCTCGGCAAGGATGCGCCCTATGTTCCCGGTTGGGATTGCCACGGTCTGCCCATCGAATGGAAGGTCGAGGAACAATATCGCAAGAAAAAGCTGAACAAGGATGATGTCGATCCGGTCGAATTCCGCGCCGAATGCCGTGCCTATGCGCAGCATTGGGTCGATACCCAGCGCGAGCAGCTGAAGCGGCTGGGCATCAACGGTGACTGGGACAATCCCTATCTGACCATGGATTTCCAGGCCGAGGCGACCATCGTTTCGGAGCTGTTGAAGTTCGCCGAAAGCGGCCAGCTTTATCGCGGCGCGAAACCCGTCATGTGGTCGCCCGTTGAAAAGACCGCCTTGGCCGAGGCCGAGGTGGAATATGAAGATATCACCTCGACCCAGATCGATGTGGCGTTCGAGATTGTCGAAAGCCCGATCCCCGAACTGGTCGGCGCGCATGCGGTGATCTGGACGACGACGCCCTGGACGATTCCGGTTAATCAGGCGATCGCATATGGGCCTGATATCGACTATTTTGCTGTGCGTGGTCATCCTTCGGGCAAAATCATTTTGATTGCCCAAGCTGGGGATTTACCTGACCAAGTTTTCACCCGGATGATTGGCAACAACCTTTCAACTGGCATGAGTATCATCTGGGCTGGAAAAGGCTCAGATTTGGCCGGAACCATAGTCCGTCACCCGATGCACCATCTCGGCGGTTTCTTTGCCAAGCCCCGCCCCATGCTGCCCGGCGATTTTGTTACCACGGACAGCGGTACCGGTTTGGTCCATATGTCGCCCGACCATGGCGAGGACGATTTCGACCTGTGCAAGGCGCATGGTATCGATCCGGTCTTCGCGGTCGAGGGCGACGGCAAATATCGCGCCGACTGGCTCTGGCTGGGCGGTGAGGGCAGCGTCATCAATCCCAAATTCAATGCGCCTGACGGACCCATCTGCTCGGCGCTGCGTGAAGCGGGCGGGCTGCTTGCGGCGTCTGCCGATTACCAGCACAGCTACCCGCATAGCTGGCGGTCCAAGGCCAAGGTCATCTACCGCTGCACGCCGCAATGGTTCGTGCCGATGGACAAGGCCATGCCGGATGGAACCTTGCGCGAAAAGGCAATGACCGCGATTTCGCAAACACGCTGGGTGCCGGAAAAGGGACAGAACCGCATCACCGCGATGGTCGAAGGCCGTCCCGACTGGGTGCTGAGCCGCCAGCGTGCGTGGGGCGTGCCGATCACTTTGTTTGTCGACCGGAAGACGGGGCAATATCTCAACGACCCCGCCGTCAATGCGCGGATTGTCGCCGGTGTGCGGGAATCGGGCGTGGATGCGTGGAGCGAGGATCGCGCGCAGGAATATCTGGGCAGCGATTATGCTGTCGCCGATTATGAACGCGTGACCGACATTCTCGACGTCTGGTTCGATTCGGGCTGCACCCATGTGTTCACGCTGGAAAGCGGGCGGTGGCCGGATCTGCAATGGCCTGCCGACCTTTATCTGGAGGGAAGCGACCAGCATCGTGGCTGGTTCCAGTCTTCGCTGCTGCAAAGCTGCGGCACGCGCGGGCGCGCGCCGTATAATGCCGTGCTCACCCATGGCTTTACGATGGACCAAAAGGGCATGAAAATGTCCAAGTCGCTCGGCAACACCATCAATCCGCTCGACCTGATGCGCGATAGCGGCGCCGATATCCTGCGGCTATGGGCGCTGACCGTGGATTTCACCGAGGACCACCGGATCGGCAAGGAAATCTTGCAGGGCGTGTCGGACCAGTATCGCAAGTTGCGCAACACCTTCCGCTATCTGCTCGGCGCGCTGGACGGGTATTCGGATGCCGAAAAGGTCGCCGTTGCCGATATGCCGGAACTGGAGCGTTATATGCTCCACCTGCTGGCCGAAATGGATGCGAAGCTTAGGCAAGCGGTCAATGACTTCGACTTTAACAGCTATGTGCGCCTGCTGACCGATTTCGCCAATGAAGACCTGTCGGCCTTCTTCTTCGATATCCGCAAGGACTGCCTTTATTGCGATGCGCCGACCGATCCCAAGCGCATGGCCTATCGCACGGTGCTGGACATCCTGTTCCACGCACTGGTGCGCTACATCGCGCCTGTGCTGGTCTTCACCAGCGAAGAAGTCTGGCAGACCCGCTTTGGTGCCGATGCCGACAGTGTGCATTTTTCGGATTGGCCGGAGGTGCCTGCCGCGAACGATGCGGCACTGGCCGCGAAGTGGGAGAATATCCGGGCGGCGCGCATGGTGGCTACCGAACAGATCGAGCCAATGCGGCGCGAGAAGATCGTGGGTTCAAGCCTGGAAGTCGAATACACCTACAATGGTGATTTTGGCGATGTCGATCTGGCAGAAGTCTTCATCGTGTCGGCCGTTCATCAAGGCGCTGAAACTTCTGCCCGGAAAACCACCAACCACAAATGCGGTCGTTGCTGGCGGCATCTGCCCGAGGTTGCGGAGGATGGCGCGCTTTGCGGGCGGTGTGAGGCTGTGGTCGATGGCTGAAGAATCATTCGCTCCTGTCACCCTGAACTTGTTTCAGGGTCCATTTCTCCTCATAGAGCATTGGTCTCGATTGCGGGATGGATGCCGGAACATGTTCGGCACGACGTCAAAGAAAGTTTAGTGCGCACATGAACCCCCATTCCAAATATCGCCTGCAGGGCCTCATGCTTGCCAGTCTGGTTTTCATCGCGGACCAGATTGTCAAATTCATCATGCTTGGCCCCTTGCAGCTGCAAAGCAGGGGGGTGATTCATATCATTTCCTTTTTCGACCTGCGCTATGCTGAAAATCGCGGTGTTTCGATGAGCTTCCTGACCGCCGACAGCGATGCCGAGCGGTGGGCGTTGGTGGCGTTGACCGCCGTCATAGCGGGCGGTGTGGCGATCTGGATGTGGCGTGAAAAACTGCGCGGCGACATGCTGGCGCTGGCCTTGGTTCTGGGCGGCGCGCTGGGCAATATCGTCGATCGCGTGCGCTATGGCTATGTCGTCGACTATGCCGATCTGCACTTTGGGGCGTTCCGTCCCTTTTACATTTTCAACCTGGCCGATGCGGCCATTACCTTCGGTGTGCTGATATTGCTTGCCCGTGCTTTCCTGATGCGCGAAAAGGCACCGGCAGATGAACCCGGCGTTCAGGAACCCGCAAGCAGTGCGGACATAGTGGAGAGAGTATGAAGCGGAAACTTATCCTGACATTCGCGGCGTTCGCGTTGACTTCTCTTTCGGGCTGCGGTTCGACGGGTATATTGGACCGTCAGCGGCCTGACGAATTTGCGGTAACCCGTGCCAAGCCCATTGTTGTGCCTGCCACATTCACCTTGCCGGCACCGACGCCCGATGCGCCGCGTCCGCAAGATGGTGACATCAAGGAACAGGTTCTCGATGCGCTCTTTGGCGGTACCGCGCCCGCTCCCCGGCCCTGATCCGCGCCTTTAAGGACTGATAATATGAAACAGAAACTGATTTTGGCCTTTTGCGCAACCGCAATGGTAACCCTGTCCGGCTGCGCTTCGGTAAGTCAGGCAGGACAGGCGCTTTGGGACTGGGATATTCGCGGAAACAAGGCGGCTGCACCGGCAACCGGACGTGCGGCCCCCTTGATTGTCCCCCCCGACTTCGCACTGGAACCAACGGCAGCAACCGCGGTTCGCCCGACCGAAGCCAATCAGGAACAGGTTCTTGAGGCATTGTTCGGTGGCCCGGCGCAACGGTCGGCTGCGGAACGCGCGATCACAACAACGCCGGGTGCCGCGGAAATGGGTATCCGTTCGTCCGTGGGTGATCCGCAGACAACAACGGTGAACAAGGGTTCGATTACCCGCGACATCATCGCCGCCCCTGAAGGTGACGGGCAGACCGCACAGGCGGTTATTCCGGGCTAACCGTCAACAAGGGCCTTCAGGCCCTTGCCCCTGCCTCCTCAATTTCAACGCCCGCGCTGTTATGGCGAAGGGCCTTCAAAACCGTGTCGACGATCTGCGGCGCGTTCAGGCCGGCTTCGTCATATTGCTTTTGCGGGCTGTCCTGTTCCTGGAAGATATCGGGCAGACGCATTGTGCGGATTTTCAACCCGGTGTCCATCAGCCCCAGATCACTCGCCAGCGTCAGGACATGCGCGCCCAGACCACCTACCGCAGCTTCCTCGACCGTGATCACCACTTCATGTGTCGCAACCATGTGGCGGATCAGTTCCTCGTCCAGCGGTTTGGCAAAGCGCAGGTCGGCGACGCTCGTGCTCAGGCCCTTGGCATCCAGTGTATCGGCAGCTTTCAATGCTTCGGCCAGACGGGTGCCCAGCGACAATATGGCAACCTTCTTGCCTTCCCGCACGATCCGGCCCTTGCCGATTTCGAGCCGCTGGGGAACTTCGGGCAGGGGAACGCCGACGCCATTGCCACGCGGATAACGGAACGCAATGGGGCCGCTGTCATGGCATGCGGCGGTATAGGTCATGTGGACCAGTTCCGCTTCGTCCGACGGCGACATGACCACCATATTGGGCAAGGTTGCAAGATAGGTGATGTCGAATGACCCGGCATGCGTACTGCCATCCGCGCCCACCAGGCCGGCACGGTCAATGGCAAAACGCACCGGCAGATTCTGGATCGCCACATCATGGACAACCTGATCATAGGCGCGTTGCAAAAAGGTGGAATAGATCGCGCAGAAGGGGCGCATTCCCTGCGCCGCCAGACCGGCCGCGAATGTCACGCCATGCTGTTCGGCAATACCGACGTCAAAGCTGCGGTCGGGATGTGCCGCCGCGAACTTGTCGACACCCGTACCTGACGGCATGGCAGCGGTTATCGCGCAGATGGTCGGGTCACTATCGGCAAGCTTGGCCAGTGTTTCGCCAAAGACATTCTGGTAAGCGGGCGGACCGCCGCCAGGGCCCTTGTCCTGTTTACCGGTGATGACGTCGAATTTGACCACACCATGATATTTGTCTGCGGCTGCCTCAGCCGGTGCGTAGCCCTTGCCCTTTTGCGTCACGACATGGACAAGTACCGGGCCTTCGGCATTGTCGCGGACATTTTCGAGGACCGGGATGAGCTGTTCCAGATTATGGCCGTCAATCGGGCCGACATAGTAAAAGCCCAGCTCTTCAAACAGGGTGCCGCCCATAGCCATGCCGCGTGCATATTCTTCGGCCTTGGCGGCTGCATTATGGATGCGGCGCGACAGCTTCTTGGCAAGCTTGCTCGCAAGGCTGCGCAGTCCCAGATATTCGCTGGAGGATACGAGACGCGACAGATAGGCCGACAGCCCGCCGACAGGCGGGGCGATCGACATGTCATTGTCGTTCAGGATAACGACGAGGCGGTTTCCGGCCGCTTGGGCGTTGTTCATGGCCTCATAGGCCATGCCCGCGCTCATTGCGCCATCGCCGATTACCGCAATGGCCTTGCCGGGTTTGCCCGCCATCTTGTTGGCTACGGCAAAGCCCAATGCTGCCGAAATGGATGTCGAGCTATGGGCGGCGCCGAAAGGATCATATTCGCTCTCGCTCCGCTTGGTAAAACCCGAGAGCCCTCCACCGGTCCGCAAGGTGCGGATCCGGTCGCGGCGGCCGGTAAGGATTTTGTGCGGATAACATTGGTGGCCGACATCCCAGATCAGCCGGTCGTCGGGCGTATTGAATACATAGTGGATGGCAGTGGTCAGTTCGACAACGCCAAGTCCTGCCCCCAGATGCCCGCCCGTCACCGAAACGGCAGAAATGGTTTCAGCGCGGAGTTCGTCGGCCAGTTGGCGAAGCTGTGAAACCTGAAGTCCGCGAAGATCGGCGGGTATCTTTACCGTGTCGAGCAGCGGCGTGTCTGGAATATGGGTCATGGGAACTTGTGATAGCGGGTAATTTTGGGCCTGTCAGTCACAATCAGCGCACTTGCCGCGCACTTCAATGACCGGACGTACCTGTGCAAAGCCCGCACCTTCGGCAGCGGCGCGGACATTGTTGGTCAGCTTATCGTCATCAATATGGGTCGCCGTGCCGCAATTGTCGCAGATCAGAAAAATGCAGTCGTGCAGACAACCCGGGTGGGAATTGGCCAGATAGGCATTCGCACTTTCGACCCGGCGAGCGAGGTTCGTTGCCACAAACAGGTCCAAAATACGGTAGACACTATTCGGTGCAACCCGTTTGCCGCGCTTCTGCGACACGAGGTCGGCAATGTCATAGGCCGATGCCGGCTTGTCAAAAGTCGCAAGGACTTCGAAAATGTCCGCGCGCATTTCCGTCCATTGTTCACCTGCATCGACAAGCGCGGCCTGCGCTGCATGAGCAAGCGATGCGCCTTCATGTTCATGATGATGATGTGCTGCCATCTCGGCAATGTAGGCTGTGCCGAACCTCAGGTCAATTCGATGCGCGGTGGTTAAGGTCGTGGCCAAGCGCCAGAACGGCAACGCCCATGACCGTCCACAGGATTTCGGTGGTGCCATGCGGAATGGTCAGCGCGCCAGCCATCATGCCGATTCCCAATGCGCCAATGGCGGCCGGCATGACAAAGCCGTGATCCCACAGGCCCTTGCCCAGGGCGAGCATGCCGAAAATGATCGCCAGGAAAAGGCCCGCCTCATGGATAGCAGGATGAAGCAAAAGCCCACCGGCCGAAGCCAAAAATACCAGTAAAACCGATGTCGCGAGGCAGTGGACCAGGCACAGACCGGCAATGCTCAAGCCGAGCCCGTCCCAACGCCATTTTGTCCAAACCTGTGTCATGTGCCGGTTGCTCTATACCGATTCGGCGCACGTTACAACATATCATTTGGAAAGTTTCGGTACCGGATCAGCCAATCTCGAACAGTGAATAGACTGGACCGTGGGCCATTTGCTGACCCGTACCCACGGTAATGACATTATTAAGCCAGGCATATTGTTCGTCGCCGCACTCAAATTTCGCGACGATCACAAGCGAATATTCCCCCGGTTTCAGCAGCTCGCCCTTGGAAAATCGGGTCATAGCCTCTGCTGACGCGAGAAATCGGCCCTGATAAGTCAGGTAGATCAGGGCAGAATCATCGGTTTCGAGGGCGAGACGCACATCGATGACCATAACGCCGTCGCTGCGATTAATGACCCAATCAGCACCCGGTAACACGGTTCCATTCATCCGTTCTCCCGAAAACCGGCCGCCTGTGACGGGCGCTATCCGGCGTAGTCCGCCAGGGGTTGATCCAATGACGAGCATGGAACGGAAATCGACGTCCAGCGTGAGGGTGACTAAATGCTTGTGCGCCAGATGATCCATTGGCATCACGCTAGCATTAGGCGGCAAAGGCAGCAATGGGGGAGGCTATGGACATTATCGCACGCAGGCCCGGGCCCTCGGTTCAGGAAGTGTTCGAACAGGACGGCAATCCCGCGCCTTCCATTTTGCGTGAAGAGTCGCCGGCGCAGGGGCAGGACTTATCCGATATCTCGCGCGAACGGTATTTCTCAAAGCAGTGGCATGATCTTGAAGTCGAGAAGGTGTGGCGCAAATGCTGGCAACTCGCATGCCGGGTCGAACATTTACCCAATGTCGGCGACCATATTGTTTATGAGATCGTGCATGACTCCCTGATTGTGATCCGGACGGCACCTGATGAAATTCGCGCCTATGTGAATTCCTGCTTGCACAGGGGAACATTGCTGCGGACCGAAGGCGGTTGCGTGAACCAGTTGCGATGCCCCTTCCACGGGTGGACATGGAAGCTGGATGGAAGCCTGTCCATCATACCCGGACAATGGGACTTCCCCCATGTGGATAAAGACAAAATGCGTCTGCCCGAGGCAAAAGTCGGCATCTGGGGCGGCTTTGTGTTCGTCAATTTTGACCCGGACTGTGAACCGTTAGAAGATTATCTTGAAAATCTTCCCGACCATTTTGCGGCCTTCAATCTTGAGGACCGCTATGTCGCGGCCCATGTCGGCAAGATCATGCCATGCAACTGGAAGCTGGCGATGGAAGCTTTTGTTGAAGCCTATCATGTCAGCATCGCACATCCCCAGGTGATGGGTTATTATGGCGACACGAACACCCAATATGATGTGTGGCCGGACATTCACCATGTCAGCCGAATGATAAGCGTTCAGGGTGTCCCGTCGCCTTCCCTAAAGGGCGTGCCTGCCGAGCGCACGATTGAGGAAATGCGCAGGGATGTACCCTTTTTCGCGGGCAAACCAATTGAGGTTGGTGAAGGTGAAACGGCACGCGGAAAACTGGCCGAACGCGCCCGTGAAAAAATTTCGCGCAGCTCGGGCCGCGACATGTCGGACTTGTCCGACAGCGAATCTCTCGATCTGATCGAATATCTTCTTTTCCCGAACATGGTGCCATGGGGTGGGCAGGCGTTGCCCATAACATATCGTTTCCGGCCTAATGGTGATGATCCCGAAACCTCGATCATGGAAATCATGTTTCTTTTTTCAAAGGCACCCGACGGATCGCATCCCGAACCTGCGAAACTGAATATGCTGGGGCCGGATCAAAAATGGTCCGATGCACCGGAATTGGGATCGGCCGCGATGGTTGCCGATCAGGATACCGATAATCTTATGCGTATTCAGAAAGGGCTGCGCGCCTCCAAAAAGCCCGGGGTTACCCTCGCCCGTTATCAGGAAAGCCGTATCCGTCATTATCACCAGACGCTGGATGCTTACATGTCCCGGTCTTAAGGGCTTTTGCGCGGGAATTTTTCCGGATCCAGCGCTTTGAATAAGTCAGATTCTGCAACTGCCTACGCTTAAAAAGCAATGCGCCGGTCTTTTGCGGCTCTTGTCTTGCCTTTCACGTCCGCGCATAGCAGCGCGCATGCAGAACATCTCTATGCTGGACAATATTACGATGCCCACAACACCCCGTCCCGATGCGCTTGTGAAATGGTTGTTAGGCGTCGCTCTGCTAGTGTTCGCGATGGTCGTGGTTGGCGGGATTACGCGACTGACAGAATCGGGCCTTTCGATTACCGAATGGAAGCCGATCGCAGGGACATTGCCTCCGCTGAACGAGGCGGCCTGGGTTTCCGAGTTCGAAAAATACAAACAGATCCCGGAATATACCGAAATCAACGGTCCGGCCGGTATGACGCTGGCGCAATTCAAATTCATCTATTTCTGGGAATGGGTGCACCGATTGCTGGGCCGGGTGATCGGCCTTGCCTTTGCCCTGCCGCTTGCCTGGTTCTGGATCAAGCGGGCCATCCCTGCTGGCTATAAGCCGCGTTTGCTGGCGTTGCTGGCGCTGGGCGGGTTACAGGGAACGATCGGCTGGTGGATGGTTTCGTCCGGACTGACAGCCCGCACCGACGTCAGCCATTATCGCTTGGCAGTCCATTTGCTGACCGCCCTGTTCATTTTGGGCGGCCTTGTATGGACGGCGCTCGATTTAAAGGCGCTGGCACGCAATTCCGCTTCAAAGCCTGCAAAGCTTACCGGATTTTCCCTGGCTGTTTTGGCGATTTTGTTCGTGCAATTGCTGTTCGGGGCGTGGGTGGCCGGATTAAATGCAGGCTATGTTTCAAATAGTTGGCCCCTCATGAACGACCGTTTCGTACCGGATGGCATCGATACGACCAAGGGGGCTTTATATGCGCTCGTCAACGATCCGTTCTTAACCCATTTTGTGCACCGTTGGTGGGCATGGATTGCGGTAATAGCGTTGATCATGCTTGCACGCAGAACCAAAGCGGCCGGGGCGCGTCCTGCGTCTATCGCCATTCACAGCGCTTTTGGCGTGCAAATATTGCTGGGCATTGCGACGGTCCTGACCGGCGTCAACATCGTGCTTGCCGTATCGCACCAGGCCGTTGGCGCATTGCTTGTCGCGGCTACGGTATGGGGTGCCCATGTCCTGGGTCGTGACCATGGCACATAAGGGCGCCAAGAACGACATTGCCCTGATCTACGCCGTCTTCCCTACCGCAGGGGAGGGGCATGATGTTTGCCGCAAGCTCTTGTCCGAAGGGCTGATCGCCTGCGCAAACCGTTTTCCGATGGTGATCTCGCATTTCCGGTGGGAGGGGGAGATTGAGGCGAAGGAAGAACATCCGGTATTGTTCAAAACCTCGCCCGCCAAGGCCGAAGCGGCCATGCAGCGTATCGCGGCACTGCATCGTTACAAGGTTCCTGCGGTTCTTCGTCTGTCGAACGAGGAGGCGTTCCCGGCTTATGCCGCATGGGTGGCGTCCGAAACGGCATAGAACGCGTTTGCGGGGTCATCCCTTTACATAAGAGGTATTATTATACCTTCCGCAAAACCCACGCTTTTGCTTGACTATTGGGTGGTTCAACGTCATTAGCGCCGCTTCGCGACCGGTCTCCTTTCGATTCTGGTCCTGGTTTTTCAAATTCCGAAAGGTTCGATTAGCGATGAAAACGCTATCCAGAGTTACGAAATCGATCCGCCCGCAGGACGTCCAGAAGGAATGGCATCTGATTGATGCCGAAGGTCTGGTTGTTGGCCGCGTTGCGTCGATCATTGCCAATATCCTGCGCGGCAAGCACAAGCCGAGCTACACCCCGCACGTCGATTGCGGTGATCATGTCATCGTGATCAACGCCGACAAGGTGCAGTTCACCGGCAAGAAGCTTGGCGACAAGGTTTATTACCGGCACACCGGCTATGCAGGCGGTATCAAGGGTATCACTGCCGCGAAGGTGCTGGAAGGCAAATTCCCCGAGCGCGTTCTTGAAAAGGCTGTCGAGCGCATGGTTCCCCGCGGACCTCTCGGCCGTGCCCAGATGCGCGCGCTGCACCTCTATAATGGCACCGAGCATCCTCATGATGGCCAGCAGCCCAAGACGCTCGACGTCGCTTCCATGAACCGCAAGAATAAGGTGGGTGCATAATGTCCGATACCGCAAATTCACTCGCTGATCTCGAAACCCTGGGCGCCGAAGCACCTGCGCAGATCGCAGCCGTCGTCCGTGAACAGGAAATTGATGCCCAAGGTCGCGCCTATGCGACCGGCCGTCGTAAGGACGCCGTTGCACGCGTCTGGCTGAAGCCGGGCACGGGTAAGATTGTCGTTAACGGCCGTGACCAGGAAGTCTATTTCGCACGTCCTTCGCTGCGTCTCGTCATCAACCAGCCGTTCGGCGTGACCGAGCGTACGGGCCAGTATGACGTTATCGCAACCGTAAAGGGTGGCGGTCTTTCGGGCCAGGCTGGTGCCGTAAAGCACGGCATCGCCCAGGCTTTGTCGAAATATGAGCCTGTACTGCGCAGCGCGGTCAAGGCCGAAGGCTTCCTGACCCGCGACAGCCGTACCGTAGAACGTAAGAAATATGGTAAGGCCAAGGCACGTAAGAGCTTCCAGTTCTCGAAGCGTTAAGCGTTTCAGCGCATGGAGCCCGAAAGGCTCCGGCCTACCGGAAAAAAGGCGGTCCTTTCGGGGGCCGCCTTTTTTCATTGTGCCCGCGCGCATGGAAAGGCACATGAAGCCAATGATTAAAGCAACTGTCCTCACACTTCTGGTTTTGGTCGCGGCCATAGGGCTCTGGTTCTGGTCCAAAACCGATCCCCAGAAACTTGATCTGGTCGACCGGATAGCACCAGGCGCATCAGAATATCAGGGCAAAGCAACGGTCGGAATCGCCTACGGGCCGGATGAGCGGCAAAAGCTTGATGTTTATGTACCTGCTGAAGCCGCCGAAAAGCCCTACCCCGTATTGCTCTTTTTTCATGGCGGCGCCTGGCGGGACGGGGAACGGGAAGGCTATGGTTTTCTGGGGCGTGCATTTGCATCGCGGGGGATTGTGACCGTTGTTGCCGACTATCGTAAAGCGCCCAAAGTCCGGTTTCCGGCTTTTGTAGAAGATACGGCTTCGGCAGTTGCATGGGTTCAAAAGAACATTGGCCAATATCGGGGCGACGCAGACCGCATGTATCTGATGGGGCATAGCGCCGGCGCGCACATTGCCATGATGGCCGCCTTGGACCCGCAGTGGCTTGCGTCCAAAAATCTGGATAGCACGTCAATCAAAGGCGTCATCGGCCTGGCCGGACCCTATGACTTCCTGCCCCTGACAACCGACTCCTCCAAAGTCGCCCTCGGGCAGTGGCCCGATCTGGATGAGACACAACCGATAAATTATGCCCGCGCCGATGCGCCGCCGCTTTTGCTGCTGACCGGCGATACGGACACGGTCGTCAAACCCCGCAACAGCAAGGTGCTGGCGGCGCGAATGGCGGAGCTTGGCGGTATGGCGAGGTTGAAAATTTATCCGAAAGTCGACCATGCCGATATCATCATGGCGATAGCCCGGCCTTTCCGGTCCAAGGCCCCGGTTCTTTCCGACAGCATCGCGTTCATTAAAGGCCAATAATCGCGCTGCTTATGGTTAACGGCTGGTTTACCATTCTGCGTTAAGGCGAAAGACGGACCAATCCGTCGGAAACCTGGCATGCGCGAATTGCACCATTTGAAAGACATGTTTGCCTTCTTCACCGATTTGAAGGGTGAGTGGGCAATATTGCGTCGTTCGGCCAGCGTGCAAAATCGCGATCTGATGGTGGCGCAGCTCCACGCCGCAGGTCGGTCGCATGTCGCCGCATTCATTTCAGGGCTCGCTACCATGTGGCCGGCCCTTGCTATATTGTGGTTTGGCGGTGCGCAGCCGCATTTCGCGCAATATGCCGCACCACTGTACACCATTGCCGCCATTGTGGGCTATCGTGTCCATGTCAGGATCAAGAATTACGACGGCCGGCAGGATCCGGACGGAAACTATCTCCTGTTCTTGCGGCGGCTCTTCGTTCTTCAGGTTTCTGTTGAGGCTTTCAGCTGGGTTCTGTTGCTCGCCGACGTGTGGAGCTATCATCAGGATATCGGCATTGTTGTCGGTAGCGCGATGACATTCGGGCTTATCGCCATAGGCGCGCTCATCTATCTGTGTCTTCCCGCTGCAATGGTCATGTGGTTGTCGGTCATGACAATCGGCAGCACCATATCCGCGAGCTATTCGGGTATGGAAATGCCGTGGTTCTTTTATGCGGGCATCGCGCTGTTTGGCGTTTCTTTGCATCGGGTTGCCATGATGCAATGGCGGTCTTTCATGCAGTCCCTCGACAATGCGCAGAAATTCGCGCGCGAACAGGAACGCTTTTTCGCCGCTGAACAGGAACGTTTGGAAGCTGTGGAAGCCGAGCGCCGCAATACCAGTACAGCACGGCACGAAGAACGTGAACGTGCCGATCAGGAGCAGCGAAAGGCCATGACGGCATTGGCCAGCGAATTTGAACATTCAGTACATGCCATTATCGATGTGATGGAATCGGCCGTCCGTGCAGTGGGTGAATCGTCACAGCAACTTGCGGCCATTGGCACACAAACACGTGAGCGTACCGACGCGATGGCCGATATGGCGTCCAACATGAGCGCGGCGATCCAGATGGTTGCTGCGGCCGCCCGGCAGTTGAGCGAATCTTCGGATGCCATTTCCCATCAGGTTCACGATCAGGTTGCGGCATCCGAAGCGGCAACCACGAGCAGCAAACAGGGCAGCGGCGTGATGGCCCATCTTGCGGGTGAAGCGGAAAAGGTGGGCGAGATTGCCGCCATGATCCAGGACGTCGCCGGAAAAACGAACCTGCTGGCATTGAACGCCACGATAGAAGCCGCGCGTGCAGGTGATGCAGGCCGCGGCTTTGCCGTTGTCGCACAAGAAGTCAAAAGCCTTGCAAACCAGACCCACGGGGCCATCGGTTCGGTCACCACGACGGTGACGACGATTAAGGACCAGATGGACAATGCCGCCCGCATGGTCGGTTCTGTCGCCCACAAAATGTCGCAAGTACAGCAAGGCGCCAATAATATCGCGGTCGCCATTACACAGCAGCAGGCGGCCACCCGGGACATTAGCGGCCATGCCCAGCATGCGGCACAAGATGCCGAGCATGTGCGTGAATTCAGCAAGGAAGTGAATGTTGCCGCGGTTCAGGTCGGCGAAGTGGCCGACGAGATGCAAATGGTCATGGCCAATCTGGAAAGCCGCGCGGGCGCGCTGCGGGAAGCCAGCCGGAACTTCCTCGACCGGCTACGCGCCGCCTGACAATAGTGCGGCGTCAATCGCCGCGACTGCCTTTTCCTTCACAGTGGCAAAGGGCTCGCGTCCATCCAGTTCGATAATGGGGGCGCCCGCAAAAGTCAGAACGGGTGTCACCGCAATTTTCTTTTCCAGCAATTCGCGGGCGTGGTCCGGCTTGCGGGCAAGGGCCGTATCGATGTCGATGTTGATCCGGATAACCAGCGTCGGCAAATGCGACGCCATCCATTCATATTTGGCCCGCTCGCGTTTTGCCAGCCATGCGACAAAGCTGCTTCCCGCCTTTGCCGCAGAAAGTCCCGGGCCATCGTAAAAGCCGGGAACTTCTACCTGCGGATAGCGATCGGTAATAACGAGCCGACCAGCGCGACGATGGGCAAGAGTATGCCGGAAACGGCGCAGGCGTATGTTAGATAGCAAATAGATGACCAGCGCGGTCGCCCCACCGGGAATCTTCTGCTTCGTATCGCGCGCCTGGGATGCGCGTTTCGACAGCTTCTTTTCAAGCCAGCCGCCGATAATCGGCCATTGCTTTATGGCCTCACCCATCGCGCCGGATTTGAGCCCGAGATAGACATAGGCGACGGGCCGCCGGGCGCTGTAATCTGTGACCAACGCCTCGGCCAGAGTGGACTTGCCCGACCCGTCGCAACCAATAACCGCAATGAGCGGGGCAAGCGATGCCATCAACTCAGCTCTTTGAAGAACCCGATCATTTTCAATCCGCCGATGATGAAGCGAATGACGACCAGCACCGCATAGGCGGTCACCCAGTTGCCGTTGAGCGCCGTCACGTCAAAACCGGTGCGGGCAAACCACGTCAGAAACACGCCCGTTGCCAGCAGGAACAGCTTGTTCTGTTCGCGCCAGATCATGCGTTTCCACCAGAAAGGATATTTGGGTGAAACCCACCCAGTCAGGCGCGGAAGCAGGGCAGGGACATTGGCTGCCCAGGCCGCATGCGCTTCGCCGAACTTGTCGCGCAGATATTCTTCTTCATAGACCGAAATGCGCTCATAAACCAAAATGGCGAGCAGAAATACCAGGGCGCCAAAGACCCAGCTTCCCGACAACATGGCAAGCCCTGTGAAATTCAGGATACGGCCTACATAAAGCGGATTGCGCACCAGCGAATAGGGGCCGGTTGTGTTGAGTTCGGCAGCTTCGGCAGCGACCTTTGCCCGTCCCGAGGTGCCGAGCGCTGCCCAGCCGCTGGTGAAGATGCGCACAATGGCGCCCGCACTGGCAATGCCGAACGAAACCCAGAACCAGACGCAATCGGCTTGCGCCGTCGCAAAGGGGCCGATATCGCGGGTCAGATAGGCGATCAACGTCGAAATCGCGATAATTGTGTAGATATATGTGCCGCGAATGAAGAATAGCGACTTGCCGCTGCGGGCCATTTCCTGTTGATACACCAACAATCCTAACTCGATGCTTTTAGAAGAGGACGTTCCCTTTGAACAACAATGGGGCAAAATCATGACATCCACCCCAGCGCAAGGCCGCACCGGCTGGTCCGCGCTTGTTTTGGCGGGCAACCGGCCCAAAGGTGATGCACTTGCAGCGCATTTTGGCGTGCCTGCAAAAGCGTTGATCGATTTTGGCGGTGAACCGATGCTGAGCCATGTCCTCAAGGCATTGCATGCCACAGCTTCGGTGCAGCAGATCATGGTGATTGCCCAGAATACAGACGCACTGGCGGACGCGGTCGAAGCCGGCGGCGGTGCCCTTTTACGACAAAGCAGCGCGGGTATCTCCAGCAGCATCGCCGAGCTTGCAGGAACAGACGCACTGCCCTTTCCTATTCTGGTGACGACGGCCGACCACCCCCTGCTTGAGCCGGATTTGCTGTCCGCCTTCATTGCGGATGCAGGTGATGCCGATGTCGCTGTAGGCATGGTGGAGCGCGCTGTTCTGTTCGAACGCTATCCCATGAACAAACGGACATGGCTGAAATTTGCCGATGGCTATTGGTCGGGTGCGAACCTGTTTGCGTTGCAGTCGGTAAAATGCCTGCCCGCGCTCGAACTCTGGTCACGTGCGGAACAGGATCGCAAGACAGCGTGGAAGCTATTTCTGCACTTCGGACCCTGGCTGGCGGTACGGGCGCTGACCCGCACGATCGGCTTGGGCGATGCCCTGCGGCAGGCTGGCAAAAGACTGGGTCTCAAGGCCCGGCTCGTGCCGCTGGCAACGCCTGAAGCTGCCATTGATGTCGACAAGCCCGATGACCACCGTCAGGCGTTGGAAATCTGGCAAAACCGGAAAGGGTTACACCAGCCGTAACCTGCGGGCCGTTTTGTCACCGATGGCACGGCGGTCCTCTTCGGGTAGCGCCAGCCTTAGGGATAACCACAGAGTCCCCACGACCACCGGCAACATCAGGACGATTGTCACCAGACGTGACAGGAGCTGGTCAGGAAGGGCGAATTGCGTTTCGACGATCCATTCGGCAAGCCCCACAAAAGCCAGTCCGATAGCCACGCGCGGCGCGAAGGCGAAGGCCACTAGCACTAGGCTGGCGAAAAGCACTCTTTGCGCGAGCAAGGGAACAAACTGGATCGCCACGATCAGGAGAGATCCGGCGACGGCCACGCACAGTGCTTTTAAAAGGACCGCGAAGAAGGGCCGCTCAAACGGGTGGAGATCGTCGTGCAGATTGAGCTGGATCATGGGTATGGCAGAGGCGGCCGCCAGACCCAGCGCCACGGCCCATGCCATGGCGTTCAAACCATATTGCGGTGTAAATATTCCACCGATGACGAAGGCCAGAACGACGCCGGTTATGCTGCCAACCAGTTGATGCCGGTGCGCGGACACTACCTGCTGGATGGGGGCGGCCGCGCCGCACACAGCCTCAAATGCCCGCGAGGCAAGCAATATCCAGAGCGCGATCAGCGCCTGTTCGACACCCGGGCCGAAGACGGGCAAAATCGTGGTTCCCATTGCGCCGAGGACAGCGGCCAAGGGCAGGGCCAGCGTCACAAGGACACGCGTCGAAAAGCCATAGATGGAGGATACCTTTTCCTTTCCGTCTTTGGAAAGGGCCGATGCCAGCGGCGCAAGAACATAGGCAAAGGCGGTGCGTACCAACTGCACGAGGCTCGATATCTTGCGTGCGACGATATAGAGGCTCGTCGCCACCGCGCCGCTGGCTCCCGGAAGGATGGCGTTCAGGGCAATGGCCGGACCATCGCCGAATATCCGCAAGGCAATATTGGTTGGAAGAACGGCCAGCCCCGCCTTCAGCGTGGCATGGAACATGTCGTCGAACAGTGGCCCTTTGAACATCAGCCGCAACTCGAAATTTTTGGCCAACAGGCGCACGCACAGAAGGCAGGTTGCGCCCAGGGATATCAGATGTCCGACATAAAGCGCGCGCGTCGACCAGCCCGCGATGAACAGGCTGACCACGACCAGCAGGCGGATCAGTTGTTCCCAGAACAGGCGCAGCCGGATTTCCGCGCCGAAAATACGCCGTGCTCGTAGGGCGGATGTTGCTACTTCAACAAAGGACCAGAGCGGAAGCGCCCAGATAAACAGGCGGATGATTTCGGTCGCCTGGGCCGTATCGCGGGCATCGGCATTGAAAAATTTCGACACCGGTTCGGCAAGAATGAACACGGCAATCGCGATGAGGATGCAAGGCACAACACCAAGGATCAGCGCGGCGCGTAAGGCAGCGGCTTCCTTTTGCGCGGATGCCGCCTGCGGAATGACCCGCTGCATCGCCCCTGTGGTGCCCAGATCGGCCACATTCTGCGTCAGATTCGTGGCAGCCCACAGCGCGCCGTAAAATCCGTAACCCGCCAGTCCGAACAGCCAGATGTAAAGCGGTTGCGCCACGACCTCGAGCACGCCACCCAGCCGGGCGAGCAAGGTAGTCCCTGCGCCCTTTGCCACATCGCGTGCGGAGATTTCGTCGTCCGTTTTTCCGTCTGTCATAGGTGGCGCCCCGCTACGCCGCGAGGTCCCATCATGGCAAGCGCAAACACGCTTGCGACCCCAGGGCCTATCACCGCCCCATTTTCTTTTGCCGCCGCCGCTGGACCGAAGAGCCGATGCCCATCGCCTCCCGATATTTGGCGACCGTTCGCCGTGCAATGTCGAAACCCTTGGCGTTCAGCAGGTCGACGAGGGTGTCGTCGGACAGGATCTTTGTACCCTCCCCATCGATCAGCGCCTTGATATGGCTCTTGACCGCTTCGGCAGATACACCGTCGCCATCGGCGGACTGGACCCCTGAGGAGAAGAAATATTTGAGATCGAACAGCCCGCGGTCGCAGTGCAGATATTTATTGCTCGTTACCCGGCTGACCGTTGATTCATGCATCTCGATGGCGTCGGCGACCTGACGCAGGGTTAGCGGCCTGAGATGCGCGACACCGCCGCGAAAGAAGCCGTCCTGCTGCTTCACTATTTCGGTTGCGACCTTGATGATGGTCCGCTGCCTCTGATCCATCGCCTTTATCAGCCAGTTGGCGTCAGCCATGCATTCGTTGAGCCATGCCTTGGTCGCCTTGTCCTGGCCCAGCTCCGCGACGTAGCTGCGGTTGATAAGCAGGCGGGGTAAATTTGCGCTGTTCAGCTCAATGGCCCATCCCGTTCCGCGTGCGGTTACGAAGATGTCGGGCGTGACCGCAACGCTGCTTTCGCTTTCGAACCGGCAACCTGGCTTGGGATCGTAACTGCGCAGCTCGATCATCATGTCCCGCAGATCCTCGTCATCGACGCGGCACATCCGCTTCAACTGGTCAAACGCTCCTTTGGCGACCAGATCGAGATTGTTGATCAGCTTGGCCATGCACGGGTCATAACGGTCCGCCTCTTTCGCCTGCAGCATGATGCATTCGGCAAGGTCGCGCGCACCCACACCCGTCGGGTCAAAACGTTGCACCTCGGCCAACGCCTCTTCCATCTCCGCCATGCTCACGCCCAGCCGGTGCGCCATGGCCAAAAGGTCCGCACCCAGATAGCCGGTGGGCTCAATCTGTTCGATAATCTGTTGCGCGAGGAACAATAGACGGCCCGACAGGCTGGCCCCGGCTTGCGCCATCAGATGTTCACGCAGGCTGATATCGGCGGCGGCGAAGCTGTCAAAATCGGGACCTTCCCCGTCAAAACTGCCGGAAAGATTGCCGCCGGAAAGTCCAAGCATGCCGTCCGCGCCGCCGACGCTGTCGGCAACACCATCATGATGGAATGTTTCGGCACCGAAATCGACATCCAGCGCCTCGGACGCGGCCATGTCGGTACCGGCCAGAACGTCGTCACTGCTGCGATCGCCGCTTTCGATCGTGGGCAATGCGGCAAATTCATCAGGCGGGCTTTCTGCCTGGATTTCGCCCGATCCGGTTTCGAGCAGGGGATTGCGTTCCACCTCTTCGGCGATGAACGCCTCGATTTCCATCGACGACAGCGCCAGAAGCTTGATCGCCTGCTGCAATTGCGGCGTCATCACAAGCGATTGGCTTTGGCGTAAGTCGAGGCGGGGCGCTAATGCCACAGGCTAGCTATTCAGACTGGGGATGGCTGGAATTTCTGCATGTCGGCATGCCATTACATCGCAAAGCTTTCGCCCAGATACAGGCGGCGCACATTGGGGTCGGCGACCAGTGCTTCCGGCGAGCCTGAAAACAGGACCTGCCCGCCATAAATGATGCAGGCGCGGTCGACGATCTCCAATGTCTCGCGCACATTATGGTCGGTTATCAGAACGCCAATGCCGCGTGTCTTCAAATCCTTTACCAGGTTTCGGATGTCCGAAATCGAAATGGGGTCGATCCCTGCAAATGGTTCGTCGAGCAGCATGATCGACGGGTTGGCAGCAAGCGCGCGTGCAATTTCACACCGCCGCCGTTCACCGCCCGAAAGTGCCATGGCAGGAGCGCTGCGCAATCGGCCCAGCCCGAATTCATCCAGCAGGGTTTCCAGCCGCGCAGCGCGGGCGCCGGCGTCAGGCTCGGCCATTTCCAGAACGGCCCCGATATTCTGTTCGACGGTCATGCCACGGAAAATCGATGTTTCCTGGGGCAGATAACCCAGTCCCAATATGGCCCGGCGATACATGGGTAGGCCGGTAATGTCGGCACCATCCAGTGTGATGCGTCCGCTGTCGGGTTTGACGAGCCCCATGATGGAATAGAAGCAGGTCGTTTTGCCAGCTCCGTTCGGACCCAGCAGGCCCACGACCTCACCCTTTGCAACCGAAAGGGAAACATCGGTCAGTACCGCCCGCTTGTCATAGCTTTTGGCAATCGAGACCACGCCCAGCCCCGACTGTGCGATTTCTGAAATGTTCGCATCGGCGGCGGGGCGCTCTGCTGTTAGGCTGTCCATATCACATCATAGTCCGCAATTGACGGGTGGTATCGTTTCAACAGCTACCCAGTCTGCGGACAACATGCAATTGGCATGATTCATGCCTGCCCATTTTGGCGCAATTAGTTTTTGCGGGGAGGAACGGTAAAGGTACCCGATACGCGGCCACCCGAGGTGCTTGTTCCTGCAGGGCCGCCGCCATTGATTGTCGAGCGTCCGGAATTGAGATCAATCACCAGCCGGCCGCCATTCAGCTTGTTGCTTCCCTGCACCAGATTCACATTGCCGATTAAGGTAATCAGGCTGGAATTAAGGTCGTAAATGGCTGCATTGCTTGTCGCGTGCAGATCGTCTTTGGTGATCGTCACGCCGCCGGTTGCATCCAGCCGCTCCACATCCGTCCCGCCGCGGGCGTTTGAATAGGCTGCGGTCAGGCGGCTCGACTTTAGCACAAGCCCGGCCTGCGTAACGGTAACGCCGCCTGCAAGGACAACGCGGTCGGCCCGGTCTTGCAGTTCCAGTGAGCCTGCGGTGAAGTCCACAGGCGCGTTGCTGTTGTGGTTGCGGATCGATTGTGCCGAAGAGGCGGTCGACAGAATTGCCGCCGCGCCCATTGCCGCGCACAGACCGGTCATGAAGGATCGTGTGTTCATTGCGGCCTCACTTAATCGCATTCTGGTTGATACGCAAATGGACCCCGCCGTCGAGCCGGACGACACGGGTTTCCAGATCCGCTTTCAGCCGCTTTGCCTCAAACGTACCGACCTTTGTCCGGCCGCTGACGGCACCGAAGCTTTGCATGGTCTTGTCCTTCAACGACAGCTCCACATTGCTGGCGACCATATTGTAATCGGGCGAAGTGACGGCAAGGGGTCCGTTGACCCGCATTGTTTCGCGGTTGAGATTATAGGTCCCCCGCTGTGCGGAAATGGATGCAGGTCCGTCGTTCAGCAGGATACGGGCGGACAGTGACGTCATGTCGAGCACGGGTTCGGCAGATGTTTTCTGCACAGCGCTTCCGGCGCGCAGAGAGAAAGGCCGGCCTTCGCTGTCTTCGCCGCGGTAGAGCGCCTCGATAAGCCGCATCCGTTCGCGCGACAGGTTGACCTCATCCTTGTTGAGAACAAAGCTGAGCTCCTGCGTTCCGGCAAATGGGCTGAAGGCCAGCACGGCGAGCAATATGCCGATGATGCTGGGCAAGCCGACGCGCAGGAAACGGATCAGCCGGTCGTGCCGTCCGCCGGGCAGGGCCCAGCGTTGTCGTTGCGTGCGTTCAAGATCGGCCTGTTCGGACATGGGGACTATTAAGCGCCTTCGAACCTTAACTGTGTCCGAATATATCTATTTCCGGCCAGCCGGCCAGATCCAGCTCGGCGCGATGGGGCAGGAAGTCGAAACAGGCCTGGGCAAGCTGCGTCCGGCCTTCGCGTTCCAGCCGGACAACAAATTCGGCATGGAGCCGGTGCAGATAGCGCACATCGCTTGCGGCATAGTCCTTTTGCGCCTCGGACAAGGTTGGACCGCCCCAGTCGCTCGACTGCTGCTGCTTGGAAATATCCATGCCCAGCATTTCCTTCACCAGTTCCTTAAGGCCATGCCGGTCGGTATAGGTCCGCGTCAGGCGCGATGCGATTTTGGTGCAGAAAAGAGGCGCAGCCGTCACATTCAGATAATGCGAGATCGCAGCCAGATCAAAACGCGCGAAGTGGAAGAGCTTCAGCCGTTGCGGATCGGCGAGGACGGCGCGCAGATTCGGCGCGGCATAATCACTGTCCGCGGCAAAACGGACGAGATGCTCGTCGCCCTTGCCATCGGAAATCTGCAACAGGCACAGCCGGTCACGGGGCGTGATCAGGCCCATGGTTTCGGTATCGACAGCGACGGGTCCTGCGGCCAGAACGTCGGCGGGCAAGTCTTCTTCATGCAAATAAACAGTCATGACCGGTCCCTTGCCCCACCATGCCCGTCAACGCAAATAAAACTGCGATTCTGTGCGCCGGAAAAGGGCACGTAATATTTGCTATCGCGTAATCTTTTAATGGGATATAGCTTGGGCTTGCGCGATCAGGAAGGGCCGCGCTTGTGATGTGCAGGACTGTCGCCCTCGACTGCATAGACTAATTTGTTTTGGGCGGTGAGAAGGCAAGTACGAAGACATGGGTTTTGATCGCAAGCGTAACGGCCGTGGCCGGGACAAACGAGACGGTTTTGGGGATGACAGCTATGATGGCTACCGGTCGCCCCCTCCATTCCAGAGTGATTTTGGTGGCGGACGCCCAGGTGGCGGATTCGGTGGCGGCGCAGGTGGCGGTGGTGGCTTCGGCGGACCACGTCGCGGTGCCGGCGGACCCCCGATGCCCGCGCAGGTCATTGGATCTGGCAAGGGAATAGTGAAGTTTTTCAATAGCCAAAAGGGTTTTGGCTTCATTCAGGTGGATGACCGGCCCGATGATGTGTTCGTGCACATCAGCGCTGTTGAGCAGGCCGGCCTGTCCGGTCTGGCCGAAGGTCAGCCACTCGAATTCACATTGGTGGACCGTGGCGGCAAGGTGTCCGCAACCGATCTGGTAATCGATGGCGAACCTATTGCCGTACCCGAACGCGCACCGCGTCATGAACGTAGTTTTGACCGCGATCGTGGCCCCCGTGATGGTGGTGGCTTCCGGGGTGGTGACCGCGACTCGGCACCACGCGGACCGCAGCGCGAATCGACCGGCGAACGTGCCAATGGCACGGTGAAATTCTTCAACGACATGAAGGGTTTTGGATTTGTGCAGCGCGATGACGGTGGCGAAGATGTGTTTGTGCACATTTCGGCATTGGAACGTTCGGGCATGGGCCAGGTGGCACAGGGCGACCGTTTGTCATTCGATATCGAGATCGACCGCCGGGGCAAATTCTCGGCCGCTAATCTGAGCGCGCTCTCCGAATAAACCGCATATAAAAAGAAAAGGGCGAGTGTGGCATTTGCTTCACCCGCCTTTTTTGTGCCTGGTGCAGAAAAGGATCAGGCTTTCCCGATGGTCGCCTCAAGGAACCATGCGCGCTGCTCCGCCTGGTCCGTCCAGTCGTCGAGCAGACCGTCGGTCGCATTGTCGCCTGCCTCTTCGGCAAGGTCTTTGGCTTCCTTTAGTGCTTTTACCAATGTCTCGTTATCGGCGTGCAGTTCCTTCAGCATCTTCGTCGCATCTGTGGACGTCGAGTCATGATCCTTGATACGCTGCTTACCGGCAATCGCGCCAATTGATGTCAACGTATCCTGCCCCAGTTTCCGCACACGCTCGGCGACAAGGTCAGTGGTTGCAATCAGTTCGGCGGCCTGTTCGTCGAACAGGAGATGATATTCGCGAAAATGTGGTCCGGTGACATGCCAGTGGAAATTTTTCGTCTTCAGATAAAGCGCATAATAGTCTGCAAGCAGGCCATTCAGGGCATCGGCCAGTGCCTTTTTGCTGTTATCACCTTCTGCCATCATCATTCTCCATTGTCTGAGTTCGTCCGTTGAACGTCATATAAGGAGGCAGGTTCCCTTTCGCTATTGGAGCTTCTCGCTGAGACAGAGTGAGAGCATCGTTCAAGCAATCCCGAACGCCTGAGTTGCAAGGACGAATCCCCAGATCAGCAACAAGCCCCCCGAAATCCAGCGAATGGGTTTGAGCGGTACGATCCGGGCAAGCCGCTCACGCAGCAGGACCGCAGGAATGGTCGCAGCCATGATTCCCACAAATCCGCCAATCAGGGCCATTCCCCAATAAGGGGTACGCGCACTTTGGGCCGCAATGATAAACTGGCTTTTGTCCCCGAATTCGAGAATGAACAGCCCGAGAAATGCTGTCAGGAAAGCCGGCAGTTTCCAATCTGTGAGCGGGTCGACCGTGCGCCGCCACATCAGCATGCCCGCGCCTGCAAATATATAAGCGAGACCGGCAAACAGCTTCACCGGTGCTTCGCTTATCCATTGATCGATAACGGAACCGCCCGCGGCGGATAGGGCGCAGTTGCATAAGGTTGCCAACGCCAGTCCGGTAAGGATTGCACCATTCTTATGGTAACGCAACGCGAGCGCCGCTGCCAGAATCTGCGTCCGGTCGCCCATTTCGGCGAGAAAGACAGACAGGAATGTGGAAAGCAGTGCGTCCATGACATGCCACTAGCATCGGGGGATTAAAATCTGGAGAAAAAGATATCGGCCTGTTCGGCGTCAGTTGGGCAGGCGAACAGCCACCGATGCCAACAGCGATTGCGTCACCGAAGGGCTCAGCTGCGAACACCCGATCGCATCTTCCAATATACCGGTAAAGCTGCTGACCACCGAATCGCCACCACCATGATCGATGACGCGCTGCATCGTTGCCTCAAAAACACTCGCAATTTCGGCAACAGTTGCGAACTGGTGCACCATTGCCGTTTTCCGGATGGCTTCCAGACGGACGAGGAATTGCAGGGGATTTGTGTCAAACGACGTTAAGCGCAATGCTTCCAGCAAGTCGCTTAGCTCTGCCCGAATCAGCATTTGCCGATCATGATCCATTTCCATGGCAATGCCCCTGTGCCCTTTTGCAGAGGCAGTTTGCGCCAACATGGTTAACAAGTGGTGAAACTGTGGCTGGTATCGCAGATGCGGTGTATATCTGCCAGAATCTGGCCCAAACCCGACTCAAGGCTTGACTTTACGCGCGCGAATCCGCAAAGGCGCGCGTCTGTGAACGGGACGCGTTGTTGCGGCCGCTGTTTTTAACGAAATTCGAACACGAAGGAATGGGCCATGGCGAAGCCAGCCACGATCAAGATCAAGCTGCTCAGCACTGCTGACACTGGCTTTTTCTATGTCACCAAGAAGAATCCGCGCAACATCACCGAAAAGATGACGTTCCGCAAATATGATCCCGTCGTGCGCAAGCATGTCGAGTTCAAGGAAGCCAAGATCAAGTAAGCTTCACAGCTGCTTTTTCAGTGATCGATCAGGGCGCTTTCGGCGCCCTTTTTGATTCATGTCGCCCCTGCCCTTGCGCATGGCGGCCTTGCCTCTACATCTAGCCCAGATGCAAAAGCTTACTCTCCAATGGACCTGGGCTGCCCCTTTGTGCGCATGGCTCATGATTGCCGCAACCGCTGGCATGGCTTTGCCCGCCGGTCTTCTGGCAGCAGTCCTGATTGCAACCGTATTGGCCGCCGTGCACCATGCCGAGCTGGTGGCACATCGGGTGGGGGAGCCGTTCGGGACATTTTTGCTGGCGATTGCCGTCACCATCATCGAACTGGGCCTGATTATCACCCTCATGTCTGCGGCCGGTCCCGATGCCGCGAGCCTGGCGCGTGACACCGTTTTCGCCGCGGTCATGATCATCCTCAATGGCCTGATTGGCGCCTGCATATTTTTCGGTGCTATTGTGCATAAGGAACAGAGTTTCAAACAAACCGGTGTCAGCGCATCGCTTGCCACGCTCTGTGCCCTGACGGTGTTGACACTGGTCCTGCCCAATTTCACCCTCAGCGAACCGGGGCCTGTCTATTCACCTGCGCAACTGGGTTTTGTCGCGATTGTCTCCTTTCTTCTCTACGCGACTTTTGTTGCGGTGCAGACGGTTCGCCACCGCGACTATTTCTTGCCGGCCAAGACGCTGGCGGCGGATGAAGATATCCACGCCGACCCGCCTACAAATGCGCAGACGCTGTTCTCGGCTGTCGCCTTGCTGGCCTGTCTGGGCGCTGTGGTGCTGCTGGCCAAGACCCTTGCGCCCACTATTGAGGCGGCCGTCGCCTCGGCCGGCGCTCCGCGTGCCATTGTCGGTGTGATTATCGCGGCGCTGGTATTGCTGCCCGAAAGTGTCGCTGCCGTGCGGGCGGCGCTGGCGAACAGACTGCAGACCAGCCTCAATCTAGGCCTTGGTTCTGCGCTGGCGACCATTGGCCTGACGATTCCGGCGGTTGCCGCGCTTTCCCTGATGATGGGGCTGCCCATTGCCTTGGGTCTGGATATGAAAGGGATGGTTCTTCTGTTCCTGACATTGGTCGTGACCACGCTGACGCTCGGAACCGGTAAGACGACCGTGTTGCAAGGGGCGGTGCACCTGCTGATTTTTGCGGTCTATCTGTTTACGACCATTGTGCCCTGACGGCACCGGCATCAGCCGATAATGGCGCGCACAGCCTCCAGAAATTTCATGACCGAAACAGGTTTTGAAAGATAACCGCGTGCCCCGGCCTGAAGTATGCGTTCCTCATCCCCTTTGCCGGCGTAAGCGGTTACGGCCATGACCGGAATTGCGGCGAGCACCGGATCCTTTTGCATCGCCTCGATCAGGTCGATGCCGCTGACATGGGGCAACTGGATGTCCATGATAATCAGATCGGGGGCAAACATCCGGGCCTGCTCCAGCGCCAACCGGCCATCCCGCACACCTTCGACCGTAAACTGGTGCGCGCGCAGCAGGTCGGTGAAAAGCTTGAGGTTCAGTTCATTGTCCTCAACAATCATCACCTTTTTTGCCATGTGCGCTCTTTTCCCGCTTTGCGTTCGACCGATGCTTCGCTTAAGCCAAAGCCATGCACGAAACAAATAGCAAGTTAGAAGCGTCGAGTCTGGCGTTCCAGGCTTTGGCCTGGGCGTTGATGGACACGTCACGTGCAGACCGGTTGCTCGCCTTGACGGGACTGACGCCGGAGGGGCTTCGGACATCAATCCATCAACGGGGGACGCAAGCGGCCATTCTTTCCTTTCTGGAAGCCTATGAGCCCGACCTGATTGCCTGCGCAGAAGTTATCGGTGTGTCCCCACTGCATCTGGTCAAAGCGCGCGAGGAATTGGAAATATGAACAAGCCTTTGTTGATCTCGGACTGCGACGAAGTGCTGTTGCATATGATCGTGCCTTTTCGCGACTGGCTCGATGAAGCACATCACATCCATTTTGATCTCGTCCACGGGGACTGGGGCGAGGCCCTGCGTCACAAGCATGACGGAACGGTAGTTGAACGGGGACGTGTCTGGGATTTGCTGAACGGATTTTTCGATACGGAAATGCACCGGCAGCAGGCCATAGACGGAGCCGTGGACGCTATAAACCGGCTTAACGAAGTTGCCGATGTCGTAATATTGACCAACTTGCTGGACCATCGTGCAGGACCCCGTGCGGCGCAATTGAAAGCGGTGGGCATTTCGGCGCCGGTGTTCACCAATCAAGGCGGCAAGGGCGAAGCACTTGGCCGCATATTGGATGAATATAAGCCGAGCGTCGCGGTCTTTGTCGATGATCTGGGGCACCAGCATGACTCGGTCGGGGAGCTTTTTCCCGATGTCTGGCGGCTCCACTTTGTCGGTGAGCCGTTATTGTGGGAAAGGGTGAAGCCATCCAGGGCCGCCCATGCACGTCTGGACCGATGGGCGGACGCCGAACATTGGATCCGGGAGAAACTGGTGGCAAATGAAGCCGCACCTGCTTTGGAAAAGGGATTGTCATGATTGAAGAAAAACTGGCCGAACTGGGCATCAGCCTGCCTGAACCTGCGGCGCCTGTCGCGTCATATGTACCAACGGTCGAAGCGAACGGGATGCTGTATGTTTCGGGACAACTGCCCTTTGTCGATGGCAAGGTCGTGACCGGAAAGGTCGGCGACGCACGCAGCTTGGCCGATGGGCAACTCGCGGCCCGGGCATGCGGTATCATGCTGATCGCGCAGATGAAAAAGGCGTTGGGCGGCGATCTCGACCGGGTGGAACGGATCGTCAAACTGGGTGTGTTTGTGGCATCGACTGCGGAATTTACCGATCAACCAGAGGTTGCAAATGGTGCGTCCGACCTGATGGAGGCTGTCTTTGGCGAGGCTGGAAAACATGCTCGTGCAGCGGTGTCGGTACCTGTCCTGCCGCGCGATGCTACTGTGGAAATCGATTGTGTCGTAAAGGTGCGCGCGAATTAATGGCCGATGGCGTTGCTGCCGAACTGTTGACCCGGGTCAGCGATGTCCTGCCTGCCGAATGGGACGCACTCAACCCGCGTCGCAACCCCTTTGTCAGTCACGCCTTTCTGAGCGCGCTTGAAGAATCAGGCAGTGTCGGACCGGGTACAGGCTGGTCGCCGGCGCCTCTGATCATCCGTGACGGGGCAGGCCATCCGGCAGCTGCGCTCCCCGCCTATTTGAAAACGCACAGCCAGGGCGAATATGTGTTCGACCATCATTGGGCCGACGCCTTTGAACGGGCCGGCGGGCGCTATTATCCGAAACTGCAAGTAGCAGCGCCCTTTTCGCCTGTTCCGGGTCCCAGATTGCTGATGCGCGATCCGGCGCAGGCGGCATCGCTGCTGGCGGCGGCGGAAGCGGTGGTGGATCAGAATGGTCTGTCTTCTGCCCATGCAACTTTTATCGATAGTTCCGAGCTGGAATTTTATCGGGCGGCGGGGTGGTTGATCCGGATCGGAACGCAATTCCACTGGCAAAATCGGGACTATGGCAATTTCGACGATTTTCTGGCTGCCCTGTCTTCGCGCAAACGCAAGGCGATCCGGAAGGAACGTGTGGCGGCGCAGGCATCGGTCCGGATCGAACAAATTCCGGGGACCGAAATCACCACCGAAATGTGGGACGCCTTTTGGATTTTCTATCAGGATACCGGTGCTCGCAAATGGGGCCGTCCCTATCTCACGCGATCCTTTTTCGACATCATTGGCGACAGCATGAAGGACAGCATTGTCCTGTTCCTCGCCTATGACGACGCGACGCCTGTCGCCGGTGCGTTGAACTTCACCAGTCCGGACTGTTTATATGGCCGCTATTGGGGATGCACACGCGACATACCCTTTCTCCATTTCGAACTCTGCTATTATCAGGCGGTCGACTATGCGATTGCCCATGGCATGCCGCGTGTCGAGGCCGGGGCGCAGGGCGAACACAAGCTCGCGCGGGGCTATGAGCCGGTGCCGACTTACTCCGCGCATTATATAGCCAATGGCGGCTTTCGCGCAGCGGTTGCCGATTTCCTGGAGCGCGAGACGCAGGCTATGGAGCGTGAGATAGAATTTCTGGGCGAAATGGGGCCGTTCAAGCGGCTTTGATTTTTAAGGATCGGTACACAAAACGCCGCTTGCAATAACGGGTTTAATCGCGCAATTAAACGGGTAGAGAGGAATCAGCCATGAGCAAACCAAGCCCCCAAGAACTTGCCGATTTTGAAAAGCAATGCGACGCTTGGTTCGCCGAACATACGGTCCGCGATCCCGGATTCATGCTGCCACTGACCTTTATGGAAGTGTCCACCGACCGGCAGTTTGACTTTCTGCGCGAATGGCAGCGCAAAGTATATGAGGCTGGCTATTTCGGCATGAGCTGGCCGACCGAATATGGCGGCTATGGAATGCATCCCGAATATCAGCGGATCGCGACCCGCATCATGAAATCTCATGACGCGCCCATCATGATCAACGCGATTGCGAATGGGTGGACCGGTCCGCTCTTGCTCGACATCGGCCGGGAAGAGGACAAGCGGCGCTATATCAAACCGATGCTGAGCGCCGAGGAAATCTGGTGCCAGGGCTTTTCCGAGCCTGAGCATGGGTCGGATCTCGGCTCTGCACAGACGAAAGCTGTGCGGGATGGCGACGAATATGTCATCAACGGATCGAAAATCTGGACCTCGCTGGGCGACCGCGCGGACTATATGATCCTTCTCGCACGTACCTCGAATGACGGGCCCAGCAAATATGCAGGGCTGAGCTTTTTCCTCGCCCCGATGAAGATCCCCGGCGTGGAAACGCGGCGGCTGAAGAAACTGACCGGCGAATATGGTTTCACCCAATGTTTCTTTACCGACGCGCGCATTCCCGCATCGGGCCTTGTCGGTGAAGAGGGGCAGGGATGGATGGTTGCGATGAAGACGCTGGAATATGAGCGCGGCGCAAAGGTTAATCCGGTCGGCGGCTATTTCGTCAAGGAAATGGACGTGATGAGTATCGTCGATTTTGCCCGCACGGCAAAACGGGGCGGCAAGCCGGTGCTTGATGATCCCGTCATGCGCGACAAGCTGGTTGAATATATGATCGACATTCAGGCGCTGAACCTGAATAACCAGCGCCGCCGCATGGCACCCTTGACCAGCGACCGGCCCATGGGCCTCGCCCTGATGAACAAGCTGGCGCGCACGGAATTGGTCCGCGAACTGACGGAATTTTCGCTCCAGTTCCAGGGCAGCCGCGCAGGCTATTATGTCGGCGATGAAAATGCGGTCGACGACGGCTATTGGCACCGTTCTTATCTCAACAGCTTTTCTGCCACCATCGGTGGCGGCACCAGCCAGATTCAGAAGAATATCATTGGCGAACATGTGCTCGGATTACCCAAAGGGCGATAATGCCCCCGCCCTACCGGCCAACGAAAGGTCCGGGCGGCTATTATCAATTGGAGGATTGGATGTCTGAAGTTTTGACCCAGACGCAAGACGGCGTTCTGATTATTACCATCAACCGGCCCGAGGCGAAAAACGCGGTGAACCAAGCGGTAGCGCAAGGCGTTGCCGCAGCGATGGAGCAGCTTGACGGCGACAAAAGCTTGAACGCCGGAATCATCACCGGCGCCGGTGGGACATTCTGTTCCGGTATGGATCTCAAGGCGTTTTTGAAAGGCGAATTGCCCAGCATAAAGGGCAAGGGTTTTGCAGGTTTCATTGAATCCCCACCGGCCAAGCCGCTGATCGGGGCGGTAGAGGGATATGCTCTGGCAGGCGGTATGGAAATCGCCATCGCCTGCGACCTTTTGGTCGCCAACAACCAAGCCCAATTCGGCATTCCCGAAGTAAAGCGCAGTCTTGTCGCAGCAGCGGGCGGGTTGCTGACTCTGCCTTCGATCATTGGCAAAAGAATGGCGATGGAGCTTGCGTTGACGGGTGATTTCATTTCCGCGCAACGCGCTTATGAAATCGGCTTTGTAAACCGGCTGACAGAAGGTGCGGCCATCGACGCAGCTTTGGAACTTGCGTACAAGGTGGCGGCAAACGGCCCTCTTGCGTTGATTGCAACCAAAAGGGTCATCAACGAACGGCCGGACTGGAATTCGACGGAAATGTGGACCAAGCAGAGCGAAATCTGCGGACCCGTTTTCACGTCGAAAGATTCACGTGAAGGTGCCCTTGCCTTTGCCGAAAAGCGCAAACCCAACTGGCTGGGCGAATAAGCATGGGACATCCCGTTGTTCATGCCGCAGCTTTCCCCGACAAAGCGGCCGTCATCATGGCGGGATCGGGCGAAACCGTCAGTTATCGCGAACTGGATGAACGATCCAACCAGTGCGCCCATCTGTTCCGTTCATTGGGTCTGGGTCACGGGGACACCGTCGCCATATGCCTTGAGAACCGGGCGGAATTTTTCGACCTGGTGTGGGGCGCACAGCGCGCAGGGCTGATCTATGTGGCAATCAGTTGCCGCCTTACCGCTTCGGAAATCGACTACATCCTGAAAGATAGCGGCTCTGCCGTGCTTTTTGCCTCACCTTATCTGGGGGCCACGCTGGACCAGCTGCAGGCTCCTGTGAAACGTTACATATTGGGCGGCCAACATGCAGGATGGGAATCCTATGAAGCCGCTGTGTCGGCGATGCCCAAAACGGCAATTCCGGATGAACGGGCCGGGACCGATATGCTCTACAGCTCGGGGACGACCGGGCAACCCAAAGGCGTGCGCTTTCCATTGCCAGAGGACCCCGACATCGCCTCGCCCAATGCGCTCTCCGGTCTGGCTGCGATGGCGTTCAAATTTTCAGGCAACAGCATCTATCTCTCGCCAGCCCCCCTCTATCATGCCGCTCCTTTGCGCTGGTGCATCGCGGTTCACCGGCTTGGCGGTACTGTCGTCGTCATGGAAAAATTCGATCCGGAAGCCGCGCTTGCAGCTATCCAGAAATATAAGATCAATGCCAGCCAATGGGTGCCAACCCATTTTGCCCGGATGTTGAAGCTGCCAGCCGATGTGCGCAACGCCTATGATGTTTCGTCACTGGAAACCGCCGTCCATGCCGCAGCACCATGTCCGATTCCTATCAAAGAGGCGATGATCGAATGGTGGGGACCAGTACTGCGCGAATATTATGCCGGCACCGAAGGTCAGGGCATCACTTTCATTTCCAGTGAAGAATGGCTGACACATAAGGGGTCCGTTGGACGCCCGCTCAACGCTGTAATACATATTTGCGATGAAAATGGTGACGATGTCGAAACAGGCCAGGAAGGCACCGTCTTTTTCGAAAGCGCAGCCAAGTTCAGCTACCATAACGACCCTGAGAAAACGAAGAACGCCACCAACAAGCATGGCTGGACGACTTTGGGTGATGTGGGGCGGCTGGATGAGGAAGGCTATCTTTACCTCACTGACCGCAAGAGTTTCATGATCATTTCGGGCGGTGTGAACATCTATCCGCAGGAAATCGAAAACCACCTCGTCACCCATCCGAAGGTTCGTGATGTCGCGGTCATCGGCGGGCCGCATGAGGAAATGGGTGAAGAGGTGATCGCTGTGGTCCAGCCACTCGATATGGCTGAAGCCGGTGATTCCCTGCGGGACGAACTGACCGCTTATGCGCGGGAAAAATTGTCGGGGATCAAAATTCCGCGACGGATCGATTTCCGGGAAGAGCTACCCCGTCACGACACAGGCAAATTGTACAAGCGCCTGTTGCGAGACGAATATTGGGCCGAGAAAAAGGCGTGAGTGCAGGCCCGAAAATACCACCCGATCTGGCGGCGACGATCGTCGATCCGCTGGCCTTTGGCGCTTGGCAACCGCTGTTGGATGCCTATGCGACGCTGCGCCGTGAGGCACCGATCGCTCTTGCGGAAATTCCGGGTTACCGGCCGTTCTGGGTGGTGACACGGCATGCGGATATTCTGAAGATCAGTAAAGACAATACGACATTCCTCAACAATCCCGCGACGGTTGTTCTGGCCCCGATCATGGCCGAAATGTTTGTGTCGCACCTTATGAACGGCAGCCCGCATCTGGTAAAATCGCTTGTCCAGATGGATGCGCCGGAGCATCCCAAATACCGGCGGTTGACGCAGGACTGGTTCATGCCGGCCAATCTGAAAACGATCGAGGCAAATATCCGCACCATCGCCAAAGCCTCGGTCGATAAAATGCTGGCCATGGGGAACGAGTGTGACTTCGCGCGGGATGTTGCGTCCATGTACCCCTTGCACGTGGTCATGGAATTGCTGGGCGTTCCCGAAAGCGATGAACCGCTGATGCTCAAACTGACGCAAGAGCTGTTCGGTGGCCAGGACCCTGATCTGAACAGAACGCGGGCGGTACAGATGTCGGCTGAAGACGCTGCCAAGATCATGGCCCAGACTGTTGCCGATTTTAATGCCTATTTCGAAGCGATGGCGCAGGATCGCCGGGCAAATCCGCGACAGGACCTTGCCACCATCATTGCGACCGGGATGATCGACGGTGCGCCGATTCCCGATTATGAAAGCGCAGGCTATTATACGATCGTTGCGACAGCAGGCCATGATACGACATCGGCTTCGACCGCCGGTGCCATGTGGGCGCTGGCGCAGGATCCGGATCAGTTTGCAAAGGTAAAGGCGGATCGCACATTATTGCCCGGTTTGATCGAGGAAGCCATCCGCTGGACGACTCCCGTGCAGCATTTCATGCGGACGGTGGCGACAGATACCGAGGTGGGAGGCATCGCCATGAAAGCCGGCGACTGGCTGATGCTTTGCTATATCTCCGGAAATTATGATGAGTCGGTGTTCCCCGAGCCGGAACGCTTTGATGCCACGCGCAGTCCCAACCGGCATATTGCCTTTGGTTCGGGCGCACATCAATGTCTCGGCTTGCATCTTGCCCGATTGGAGATGAAGATATTGTTCGAAGAATTACTCGACCGGCTGGATTCGGTCGAACTTGCTGGCGAACCAAAGCGGTCGCAATCGACTTTTGTTGGTGGACCGAAAACATTACCGCTGCGCTTCAAAGCAGCTTGAACGAGAGAGGATGCTCCCATGGTAACGCAGTATAAAAATCTTATTGGCGGCGAACTGGTCGACAACGGAAAATGGATTGATGTCGTCAATCCGGCGAACGAACAGGTTATCGGACAGGTTCCCGATTGCGGTCAGGCCGAACTCGATAAAGCCGTTGCGGCGGCGCGCGCCGCATTCCCCAAGTGGAAAAAGACAAGCGTGGAGGAACGGCGCGCCTGTTTTGCGAAAATGGCCGACGCCATCAAGGCAAATAGCGATGAATTGATGCGTCTTCTGACAAGCGAGCAGGGCAAGCCCCATATGCAGGCTGGCAGTGAAATTGCCGGTTGTGTTGGCATGACACGGGCGCTGCCGACGCTGAATCTCGAAGAGAAGATCAGCGAAGACAGCGACAAGCGTCTTAGCCGTACCCGCCGGGTTCCGGTGGGCGTCGTAGGGGGCATTGTGCCGTGGAATTTCCCGGTACTGATGGCTGTGCAAAAGATTGTGCCGGCCTTGCTGTCCGGCTGCACCATGGTCCTGAAGCCTTCGCCTTTCACGCCGCTTGCAACATTGCGGATGGCCGAACTGATTGCCGATGTGTTCCCCGCAGGCGTTCTCAACATCATTACCGGTGGCGATGCTCTCGGGCCGTTGCTGACGTCGCATCCGGACATCGACAAGATCACATTCACCGGTTCGACCGCCACGGGCAAGCGCGTGATGGAATCGGCGTCGAAAGATCTGAAACGCATCACGCTCGAACTTGGCGGAAATGATGCCGCGATCGTGTTGCCGGATGCAGATGTCGCCAAGGTCGCCGAAAAGCTATTCTGGGCGAGCTTCTACAATGCCGGTCAGGTCTGCATCGCGGCGAAGCGCATTTATATCCACGAAGATATCTATGACGAGCTTTCGGCAGCGATCGCGGCCTATGGTGCTGCTGTGAAAGTCGGTGACGGTGCGGAGCAGGGCACGGCTATCGGTCCGATCCAGAACAAGCAGCAATATAACCGCGTTCTGGAACTGATCGCCGATGCCAAGGAAAAGGGATATAAATTCCTGATCGGTGGCGACCATGATCCGTCCATTCCCGGCTATTTTGTTCCTGTAACGGTACTCGATAACCCGCCCGAAGACGCGCGCATCGTAGCCGAAGAACAATTTGGTCCTGTCATGCCGCTGATGAAATTCTCGTCGGTCGATGAAGTCATCAGTCGCGCCAATGCGTCCGATTATGGCTTGGCCGGTTCGATCTGGACCAGCAACCCCGAAGCCGCCGTTGAAGTTGCAGAGCAGTTGGAGACCGGTACGGTCTGGATCAACGAGTCGATGCATCTCGCCCCCAACGCCCCCTTTGCCGGTCACAAGCAATCGGGCTTCGGTGCGGAATTGGGCGAAGAAGGCTTGTTGGAATTCACCTATCCGCAAGTCATCACCATCGCGCGGGAAGCCGCCTGAGCCGGCCTCACCCTTTTGTCAGGGTGAAGCATGACAATCTCAACTTGACTCTCCTCGGCCAAAGTTTAATCGTCTGATTAAATTTTGACCCATAGGAGAGTGAAGATGGCAGATGCCTATATTGTAGACGCAGTGCGTACCGCCGGTGGACGGCGCGGAGGTAAGCTCGCCGGGGTGCATCCCGTCGATCTGGGCGCCGCCGTGCTTGATGCCATTGCCGACCGCAATGATTTTGACCCCGCCGCGATTGAAGATGTCATCATGGGGTGCGTGATGCAGGGCGGCGAGCAGGCCGGTGACGTCGGTCGCAATATCGTGCTCGCTTCGAAACTGCCAAACTCCATCCCGTCGGTGAGCATTGACCGTCAATGCGGATCGTCGCAGCAGTCAATGCAATTTGCCGCACAGGGCGTGATGTCCGGCACCCAGGATATCGTTCTGGCTGCCGGGATTGAAAGCATGACACGCGTCCCCATGGGTTCGACGTCGATGCTGTTCAAAAAAGAAGGTCTGGGCACATATAAGAGCCCACGGCTCGAAGAAGCCTATCCCGGCATCATGTTCAGCCAGTTCATGGGCGCCGAAATGCTCGTCAGAAAGCATGGCTTTAGCCGCGAAGACCTGGATCGCTTTGCGCTCGAATCGCATCAAAAGGCAAAGGCTGCAACGGAAGCAGGCGCCTTTGCGAATGAAATCGTCGGCGTCGAAGTGGAAACGCCCGAAGGCAATATCATCCATAATAGCGATGAAGGCATCCGCTATGATGCTACGATGGAAAGCATGGCGGCGGTCAAGCTTTTGCAGGAAGGTGGTTCGATCACGGCTGCCAATGCCAGCCAGATTTGTGACGGCGCAAGCGCCGTGCTGATCGTGTCGGAGCGTGCCCTGAAAGAACATGGACTGACCCCGCGTGCGCGCATCGTGAATCTGACTGTGACGGCAGGGGACCCTGTCATCATGCTTGAAGAACCACTCTTTGCGACTGACCGCGCATTCCAGCGTTCCGGAATGAAGATTGACGATATCGATCTTTACGAGGTCAATGAGGCCTTTGCCCCCGTCCCGCTCGCCTGGTTGAAGCATACCGGTGCTGACCGGTCGAAAATCAATGTGAATGGTGGCGCGATCGCACTGGGCCATCCGCTCGGCGCATCGGGCACAAAGCTGATGGCGACGCTGCTCAACGCGCTTGAGGCGCGCAAAGGCAAATATGGCTTGCAGACGATGTGCGAAGGCGGTGGCCAAGCCAACGTCACGATCATCGAGCGCGTATAACGCACATCAACGAAAAGGCAGTCACCCTGAAATAGGGTCGGGGTGACTGTAAAACATAAGGAAAGACACAAAGATGAAACTGGATTCCTCAATCGCCGCCGTGGTTACCGGCGGTGCTTCTGGCCTTGGCGAGGCAACGGCTCGTCAACTGGCCGCCAAAGGCGTAAAGGTCGCAATTTTCGATTTGCAGGCCGACAAAGGTATGGCCGTTGCTGCCGATATCGGGGGCATTTTTTGCGAAGTGAATGTTACGAGCGACGAAAGCGTCGATGCCGGTTTTGCCAAGGCGCGTGCAGCGCACGGTCAGGAACGGATTCTGGTCAATTGTGCCGGGACCGGCAATGCAGCCAAAACGGCCAGCCGATCGAAGGAAGACGGTTCCATCAAGCATTTCCCGCTTGATGCTTTTGACCGGATCATCCAGATCAACCTTGTCGGCACATTCCGCTGCATCGCCAAATCGGCAGCCGGCATGCTGACACTGGACCCGCTGGAAGATGGAGAACGCGGCGCGATTGTAAACACCGCTTCGGTTGCGGCAGAAGATGGCCAGATGGGGCAGGCGGCCTATTCGGCGTCCAAGGGCGGCGTTGTTGGCATGACTTTGCCGATCGCACGTGACCTGATGAGCGAAGGCATTCGGGTCAACACGATCCTGCCGGGTATCTTTAACACACCGCTGATGAACGGTGCGCCGCAACAGGTGAAGGATGCGCTGGCCGCATCCGTGCCTTTCCCCAAACGTCTCGGCCATCCCGAAGAATATGCGATGGTTGCGCTGACCATGATCGAATGCGGCTATTTCAATGGTGAAGATGTGCGCATCGACGGCGCCATCCGCATGGCACCGCGCTAAGGCCGTGACCGACTTTACCCAGATCCGTTATGACGTGGCCGACGGCATCGCCACCATCACGCTCAATCGTCCGGAAAAGATGAACGCCTTCACCAATGTGATGATGCGGGAAATGTGTTCGGCTTTTGATTTGGTGGATGCCGATGATGCCGTCCGTGCGGTCATCGTAACGGGTTCGGGGGAGCGGGCATTCTGTGCAGGCGCGGATCTGACGCCTGAAGGTGGTGGCGATGTCTTTGCCAGCGGATCGAAAGTCGAAACCCTGTCGGACGAGCGGGTGCGCGATTCGGGCGGGCGGCTCACGCTTCGTATCTTCCAATGCAAGAAACCGGTCCTTGGCGCGATCAATGGAGCGGCGGTCGGCATCGGCGCGACAATGCAATTGCCGATGGATTTCCGGTTGGCGAGCGAAACCGCACGGTTCGGTTTTGTCTTCGCACGCCGTGGAATCGTTCCTGAAGCAGCATCGAGCTGGTTTCTCCCGCGATTGGTGGGGATGCAGCAGGCACTGGAATGGTGCATGACGGGACGCGTTTTCGATGCGGCAGAAGCGTTGAAGGGGGGATTGGTCCGCTCGGTCCACGCCCCTGCTGATCTGTTGCCTGAGGCGCAGAAACTGGCGCGCGAAATTGCGGACAATACCGCACCCGTCTCGATCGCACTCACCAGGGCGATGCTATGGCGCCTGCCCTCCGCAGATCATCCAATGGCCGCGCACCAGATCGACAGCCGCGCCATATACCGCCGTGCCCGGTCCGGTGATGCCGCGGAAGGCATTGCCAGCTTTCTTGAAAAACGCACGCCCATTTATCCGGATAAGATATCCACAGATTTGCCGGACTTCTTCCCTTGGTGGGACGAACCTGCTTATAAGTGACGCTACGGCAGGGAGGCAATGGGGACCATATGGCGAGCAGCGGACCAAAATTGATTAGCGACGCACCGGAAAGCGGAAACGCCCGTGACCAGTTGATTGAGGCCGCAAGCCAGATCATGCGTGACGGCGACACCATTGATTTGTCCTTGTCGGAACTGTCGATGCGTGCCGGTCTCAATAGCGCGCTCGTCAAATATTATTTCGGGAACAAGAATGGCCTGATGCTGGCCCTGCTCGACCGGGACATGGGCAATATCGTCCACGGGCTCGGGGCTCTGGTGGCCAAGGATATGCCGCCGGAGGAAAAGCTGCGCCTGCATATTGGTGCAGTGATCGATACCTATTACGCCTTCCCCTATTTAAACCGTCTGCTGATGCGCATGGTGCGCGATAGCGCGCCGATTGAGGCTGCCCGGATTGCCGATCTTTACCTCCGTCCAATATCCAAGGCCTATGACACGCTGATCAGTGAAGGGGTAAAAGCGGGCAAGTTCCGGAACATTGACCCCCAGTTTTTCTATTTCACCGTCACCGGTGCGGCGGACCGTTTCTATTCCTCGCGCCTGGTATTGCGGCATTGCTATAATCAGGACGATTTTAACGAGAATATGCGCGACCGCTATCGCGACCACACTATCGAGCTCATCATGCGCGGTCTGTTGGTCTGACACCCGACGTCACGGGCTAGAGATCGAGTGCCCGCCTGATTTCGTCGCCGTCAGCATCAAGCATCGGGGGGTGGGCGTAATTGGTCGCCGGTGTTCCGGCATAATGCACCGGATGTTTCATGGTCCGGTATTTCCCGAGTTCGGGACTTTCCAGTTCCTCGAAAAAGCCGACGTCGGCCAGATGCGGGTCCGTGAGCACATCGGCCATCCGGTTATACTTCATCGCCGGTATGTCGTTTTCCGCCAGCAAATCGAGCCATTCGTCCGTTGTGCGTTCCGCCGTGACTTCCTCAATAAGGGTATAAAGCTCGCCCGTATGCTTGGTCCGTTCCTGATAGGTGGCAAAACGGGGATCATCAAAGACACCCGGCCGTCCACCCAGTTCAAAGAACTTCGCCCATTGCCGGTCGTTATAGGGCACGATCGCGATGAAGCTGTCCTTGGTGGGATAGGGTCGCCGCCGCGGGTTGACCGACCTCGTATAGCCCATGCGCCCATTTCCCGGGATGAAGGTTTCGCCCCAGAGATTTTCGACCATATGAAACCATGTGAAGCATTCGAACATCGGGACCTGCACAAATTGCCCGCCCTTCCCGTTTGCGCGAGCAAGCAAGGCAGCCATGGTGGCATTGGCAGCGAACAGGCCACTGACCTTGTCGGCAACCAGAGATGGCGCATAAGTCGGCCTTCCGCCGTCCCGTTGTTCGCTCAACGCGGCAAAGCCCGACGCGGCCTGAATGAGATCGTCATAGGCCTGCCGCTCCCCATAAGCGCCGCCTGCTCCAAAACCGGCGCAATGCACATATATGATGTCGGGGTTGATCGCCTTGACGGTGTCATATCCAAAGCCGAGGCGTTCCATGCCGGCCATCCGCACATTGTGGATGAAGACATCGGCCTCTTCCAGCAAGGCGGCAAGTACGGCCTTGTCCTCGGGCTTTTTGATGTTGAGGTTGATGGCTTTTTTGTTGCGGTTCAGTGCTGCAAATATTGGGCCATGCTGCTTGGTGGGCGAATCGCCTGCATGGCGCATCAGATCGCCCGGTGTATTTCCTTCGCTGTTTTCGATTTTGATGACCTCGGCCCCAAGATCGGCCAGCTGCACGGTGGCATAGGGGCCCAGCACGACCGTCGCCATGTCGACTACCTTGATGCCCTTTAAAGGTCCTGTGGGCTCTTTATCCCATTTCAGCTTCGGCCAGGCCGCCATCACACTCTCCTTTATCCTTGCATCACCTGCTAGCATATTTAAGCGTACAGTTAAGAACTTTATGAGAGGAATATCGGGTGGGATTTGATGCACATGCTCCCGTCATCATTGGCGTAGGTGAAGCAAGCCGCAAGTCGGTATCAGGTGAATGGCCACGTCCGGTCGAGCTTGCGGGCCAGGCTATAAAGGCAGCGCTCGCCGACACGGGCCGGCCGGATGCTGTCGCTGCCGCTGTTGATGCAGTCGCGGCAATCCGGACGTTTGAAGACAGTGGCATTTCCATGGGTACCGGTTCGCCTGATAATGTCCCTGAAGCCTTTGGTGCGGCGGGGGGAATATCTGCCGCTCGGTTGATCTATGCCGATGTTGGCGGCCAAAGTCCGCAGGCAATGGTCCACGAACTGGCGGGCGATATCCGGCGAGGGGAAACCGGATTGGCCGTTATCGTTGCCGCTGAGGCAATGGGCACTGCCAAAAGGGCACGTAAAGCAGGTGTGCAACTGGACTGGCGTCTTGCGTCGGATACCGGCTATGACAATCGCCTGTCGACATTTCCGATACTGAGCCGTGCCGAAATCCGGCATGGCATAATTTCCATGCCGCTGGCCTATTCGCTGCTTGAAAATGCCCGGCGCTTGGGTCTTGGACTTTCGCGTGACGATTATCAGGTTCGCATGGCCGAATTGAGTGCCGCCATGTCGGAGGTGTCCCTGACGCGCGAACATGCACAATTTGCAAAACGGTTCACCACGGGCGACCTCGTCAAAGGTAGCGAAAGCGACTATTGGCTAACCGATATCTATCGCAGATGGCGGGTTGCACAGGATGCCGTCGATCTGGGAAGCGCGATTATTCTGACCAGTGCCGGCAAGGCGCGTGAACTGGGTGTCGCGGACGACAAGATGATCTGGCTTGCCGGGTCCAGCGAAACCAAAGAGTCGCCCTATAGCGAGCGCAAGGACATCACCCACCCGTCCGCGCTGGAATATGCGCTGCATGCGGCATTGGACCAGGCTGGGTTTGAGGCAGCGCAGCTCGGGTCGGTCGATATCTATAGCTGTTTTCCTGTCGCGGTATTTGCTGCGGTCGATGCCCTTGGTGACCCTGCCCGGGCTCTGGGCGATTACACCATTACTGGCGGACTCAATTTCTTCGGCGGGCCGGGCAATGGCTATGCGATGTACAGCATCGCTGCCGTCGTGGAACGCTTGCGGCAGGATGGTAGCAAGCCGGCCCTGATAACCGCCAATGGTGGCGTGATGTCCAAACAAGCCGTCGGCATTTACACCGCAAGCCAGCCGCCGCGTCCATGGACCGGCGACACCCGTTCTGCCTACCAACCCGAAGCAGTTGTACTGGACGAAGCACCGCAAGGTGCCGGACGGGTCCTGACCTATACCCGCCCGGTTGCCAAGGATGTTGCAGGCCCGGCAACATTATTGCTCGAAATGGAAAATGGTGCCCGCGCACTTGCGGTGATGGACGATGCCCCCGAGACCGATCTGGGCGGTGTGAAAGTTACCGTTACACCGCACGAAAAGAGACATAGCGCTACTATATATTGCTAATGTCCGGTTCAGGTTGCTACAGTTAACACTCCTCCAAGGAGAAAGATCATGCACAGCAAGTTGATTCTCGCGCTCGCCTTGCCCTTCGCGGCGCTTACCGCATGTGGCGATGTCGATAGCACCCCCAAGCCTCTGACGGAAAAACAGTCCGAATTGCTGACCAAAGAACTGGCGGGCAAGGTAGCAGGTGCGCCGGTCAACTGCATCAGCGATTTCAACAGCACCAATGTCGTGCGCGTCAGCGATGACATCCTGCTCTATCGGGTGTCGGGCAATCTGGTTTATAAAAACACCTTGCGCAGCAGCTGCCCCGGACTCGCGCGGGACAGCGATATCATGGTGACGGAGCAATTTGGCGGCCAGAAATGCCGGGGTGACCTTGTAAAGCTGGTCGACCGGACAAGCGGTATCCCGGGGCCAGTATGCAGCCTTGGTGAATTTGTACCTTACCGGAAAGACAAGTCAGGCAGCTAAATCACCAACCTTATTTTCAGCTTTTAAACGTCATTGGTCCGGTATGACTTACACCCGGACCCAAATAAGCGTGAATTTCAAACCCTGCACGCTTAACGCGGGTACAAAAACTATAATCCTCGGAAAGATGCCCAAGTTCATCGTCCGTTACATTGTTGAAAAAGCCATAAGTTGCTTGGCTGAAGTTGGGCATTCTCGTTAGCATTTTTAAGGCGATTCCTTGGTCGATAATGGACTCCAACACCGCTTTCTTAAGAATGTAAAAACCGGTGCCGATGAATTGAACTTTTCCAATAGAGCCATAGGAAGGATTGGTGGGATTAGATGTAGTGCCGACAAAAGGTGCCGCTGCATACTGCGCGTTTCGTCCGCTTTTTCCAGACAGAATGGCGGCTTCAAATGCATTGAGATCTAATGTTCGCTGTGGCTGATAGACGGCCAGAAAGTCAGCTTCATGATCTAACAGTCGTTCGAGCACGGAGATTTCAACGCCTATGTCATCATCAATCCCAATAAACTTGTCATGCGCACTCGCCAAAAAATGGGCCGCCAAAATGTTGCGGGCAGTTCCAACTTCGGCATTTGAAACGCTAACAAAGCTGTAATCAATATTCCGATTTCTAAAAATAAGACTTAAATTCATCAGCGTCGTTGTCGTTTCGACGGACATGGATCCGCGTCCAGCGGGGACGCCTATGAGGATGGACATTCAAATTTCTTTCACTCTTGTGAGGCATGCGCATCCCCATTAACGCATGCAGGAATGTAGCTTTCTTAGACCTTCTGGAAACAACGGCAATATGCATTATTGGCAAAGAACCTGTAACTTATAGAAATTTCTGATTAAATTGTCGGGGGCGTTACTTGTTCCCACTCAGAAAATCAGCCAGTTCCTTTGCGAATTTTTCCGGTTGGTCCAGCATGATGAAATGATAGCTGCCCGTGATCTGGATGGCTTTCAAATGGGGCGTTCCGGCATATTGCGGCAGGAAGGCCGCAGTGGATTGTTCGACGGTCATGGCCCGGTCATCCTGTGCATAGAGCAAGGTGACCGGCGCGCTGATCTTGGGAAGTTCGGGCCGCATATCGGTCGTCATGACATCTATTAGAGCTTGCGCGACAACGCGGGGGTCCGAATTCCGGCTCCACCGGTCAACTGTCATACGGCCCCGGGGTGTGTTGGTCAGCCCGCCCGCCTGGCTTTGCGGCCCGGGATCGCGGCCTGTATCGACCGGCTTCGGCTGACCATAGGCCGACCGGATGGAGGCGGCCAATCGTTCGGCCTGGGGACGGACGAGATCGACCGTGGCGGCGGGATGGAATAGGGTGCCGATAAAGGGCAGTGCATCCACGACCATGACTTTCTGGACAAGATCGGGATAGCGGGCTGCAATCATCAACGCCGACAGGCCACCTAAGGAATGGCCGACGATCAGCGGTTTCTTCCCTCCACCGGCCATGATCCGGTCAGCGATATAGTCGCCCAGTTCGCGGACGAACGGTTCCAGAACAGGGCCTTCGCCATTGGCCTCAGCAGCGTCGCCAAATCCCCTGATCTGCACCACATGAAGCCGGATGCAAGACCGCTGCGCCATGCGCGTCGCGTCCCATATTTCGCGCGGCGTTGCAAGGCCGGGTATTAGAATGAGGTCGTCGATATTTTCCCGGGCGGGACCTTCGATTTGGACACTGAAATGACGTCCGTCATAGGTTGAACGCTCAACCGCCACCGTCGGGTTTGCGCTGCATTGCGGTGTTTGCGCCCATGACGATACGGGCAATATGACGGCCATGGAAGCAAGGACCAGGGGCAGGGCGAATTTCACATTCAGTCTCCAACGCTAAAAAAACTCAGTCGCGTAGAAAAATCGCTTCGATGGCCAGATCAAAAACATCGGCGATACGAAAGGCGAGGGGCAGCGACGGGTCATATTTACCGGTCTCGATTGCATTGACCGATTGGCGCGACACGCCCAGAGCGTCGGCTAGATCCTGCTGGCTCCAGTCGCGTTCGGCGCGCAGAACCTTAAGCCGGTTCTTCATGCTTTCCAGCGCGCAATCGGTCCGGCCAGACCCAGCATGGCAAACCATATGACGCCCATCCATTGAGGCCCCGTTGCCACGACATCATAGACCTGCAGAAACTGCCATACCGTGACAATCACCAACGTAAATGCGGTCGCGAACAGGGTCTGTTTGGCAAACAGGAAGCGCTGATATTCATCGTCCGTTTCTACCAATAACCGGAATATCGCCCAGAACACGCCAATCACAGGAAAGGCGGTAATCAATGCCAGCCCGATTTTCGTTGCTTGTCCGTGGGCAGCCCCGCTGCGGGCAAAACTAAGACTGGCGGTCAGGATTACGACATAAGATGCCATGAACAGCAGGATGCGTATGCTGTACCGGCGCATATAGGGAGCCATGCTGTTCCAACCTGCCATGTCAATGAACCTTTAAATTAAGACAAGTTACCTTTACATGACATGGCCATAATGTCAAGCGTCCTTTGCACGTTTGGCAGCAGAGCAGCGCTGGAGGGGCATTGCGCACGATTTCTGCGGGGTTGCGGCATTGGTCGCAGGCTGGCAAAGGGGCACTTCTTAAACACACCAGAAAGTTAGTTTTTCCCATGTCCGAGATGATCCGCGTCACCCTTCCCGATGGCTCCGCCCGTGAAGTGCCCAGCGGAACTACCCCTGCGGATATTGCCGCCGCCATTGGACCGGGTCTTGCCAAGGCCGCTCTTGCCGCCCGCGTGGATGGCGAGGTGCGCGACATCATGCGTCCGCTTGAATCAGATGCCCAACTCGCCCTCATTACCGCGAAGGACGAGGCGGATGCGCTTGAACTGGCGCGCCACGATTATGCGCATATTCTTGCCGAGGCGGTGCAGGCATTGTTTCCGGGCACGCAGATCACATTCGGGCCCGCCACCGACGACGGTTTCTACTATGATGTGATGGCGCCTGCCAGCCGCGGACCGTTCACGCTCGATGACTTGCCGGTGATTGAGGAAAAGATGCGCGAGATTATCCGCGCCGACAAGCCGTTGCGCCGCGAGGTCATGTCCCGTGACGCTCTGATCGCGACATGGGCTGCGGCGGGCGAAAGCTTCAAGGCAGAATGGGCGCGTGAATTGCCCGATGGTGAAGAGCTGACGGTCTACTGGTCGGGCGATGACTGGATGGACATGTGCCGCGGCCCGCATCTGGCATCGACCGGGAAGCTTGACCCGCAGGCGTTCAAGCTGACGCGCGTCGCCGGTGCCTATTGGCGGGGTGATCAGAATAACGCGCAGTTAAGCCGCATCTATGGCACCGGCTGGCTGAATAAAAAGCAGCTTGATGCGCATCTCGTACGTCTTGAAGAAGCGGCAAAGCGCGACCATCGCCGTCTGGGACAGGATATGGATCTGTTCCACCTGCAGCAGGAGGCACATGGATCGGTCTTCTGGCACCCGCATGGTTTCACCATCTGGCGGCAACTTGAATCCTATATGCGCCGGGCTATCGACGCCGCGGGCTATCAGGAAGTCAAAACGCCTCAGGTCATGGACGCGCGTCAGTGGGAACAGTCCGGCCACTGGGGCAAATATCGGGAAAATATGTTCGTGATTCCCGACGAGGTCCCGAATACCGAGGATGAAGGCCCTGTCATTTCGGGCAACGCCGACTGGATGGCGCTGAAGCCCATGAACTGTCCCGCTCATGTGCTGATTTTCCGGCAAGGCATCAAATCCTATCGTGACCTGCCGCTCCGGCTTTATGAACATGGCTGCTGCCACCGCAACGAACCGCATGGCGCGCTGCATGGCCTGATGCGGGTACGGCAATTTACGCAGGACGATGCGCATATCTTTTGCCGCGAGGACCAGATTGTTGCCGAGGTGCAGGACTTCTGCGCATTGGCGGACCGGATCTACAAGGATTTCGGCTTTACCTATTCGATCAAGCTCGCGCTTCGTCCTGAAAAGCGGTTCGGGTCCGATGCCGATTGGGACAAGGCGGAAAACGAACTGCGTGATGCCGTTGTGCGCGCTGGCCTTGCGACCGAAGAATATGGCTGGGAAGAACTGCCCGGCGAAGGCGCCTTTTATGCGCCCAAGCTGGAATGGCATCTGACCGATGCAATTGGACGCACCTGGCAAGTGGGGACGATCCAGTCCGACCGTGTTTTGCCCGAGCGTCTGGACGCAAGCTATGTCGGCGAAGATGGCGCCCGCCACCGGCCCGTCATGCTGCACCGCGCCATCTTTGGGTCCTATGAGCGGTTTATCGGAATCCTGATTGAACATTATGCCGGCCGCTTCCCGGTCTGGCTCGCACCCGTGCAGGCGGTGGTCGCGACAATCGTGTCGGATGCCGACGGCTATGCTGAGCATGTCGAGGCGAAGTTGAAAGCCGCCGGGATCCGGGTCGAATCCGACCTGCGCAATGAAAAGATCAACTATAAGGTGCGCGAGCATAGCCTTGCGAAGGTTCCGCACCTGCTGGTGGTCGGCATGCGCGAGGCGGAAGAGGGCAAGGTTGCCATCCGTTCGCTCGGGTCGGAGGGGCAGCGCATCATGACAGTCGACGAAGCGGTCGCGCTGCTGATCGCCGAAGCGACCCCCCCGGATTTGCGTGCTTAAGCCATCGGCGGCGCAGGACCATTTCCGATTTCTGGTCTGCATCTCTTAATATGCTGAATCCTGCCAGCACCTTGGCGGGGGTCGGACCGTGGATGCTGGTGTCCGCTGCGGTTATGACTTTTGGTGCCGCCTATGTCCGGGGACTGACCGGCTTTGGCATGGCGATCATTCTGGTCCCGATGCTGGGTCTGATTGTCAGCCCAGGCGAGGCCGTGGTGCTGGGTATCTTGCTGCAAGTGTTGATCGGACCTGTCGGGCTGCGGATCATTTATGCCGATGCCCACCGCCAAAGCGCACTGACAATTGCCGCCTTCGCGGTACTCGCCACGCCACTCGGTATCTGGTTTTTAAAAGCTGTCACGCCCGATGTGGCACGCCTCCTGATCGTGCTGATCGCCATAGGCGCCTTTGTTCTCGTGCTTCTCCCGCCACGCGGTGAAGTGCGGCCCGGTGTCAAGGAAACCGCCATGACAGGGATCGCTGCAGGTATATTAACGGGCTTTGCAGCCATGCCCGGGCCACCTGTCGTGCCCTATTATCTGCGCCAGCCGATCCCGCCTGCTGAAGCGCGGGCGTCCATGATGCTTGTATTTTTCGCAACGGCAATTGCCGGCACTCTATCCGCCTTTGCATTGGGCTTGGCGAGTTGGCGGTTGTTCTGGCTCTCACTCATTTTATTTTTACCCATGTTGGCGGGAAACTGGCTGGGGGCAAAATCATTTGGCCGGGTTCCGGCGAATCTGTGGCGTATGTTTGTGGCGCTGATTTTGGGATTGGCCGCGATTTCAGCGGTAGTCAGGCTTTTCTGACTTGCGAAACGGATAGGCGATTTAAGGGCATATTAAACTCTGTTGCCGTGCCGTTAACCATAAGCATTATGATGGCATTTGTGATCTTAATTTATCACATTTTACATGAAAGCGCTTTTTCTGTCCCTGTTGCTGGTTGCAACGCCTGCCGCGGCGTTGAACGAAGGGCTGCAATGCGTGCCCTATGCGCGCGCCTTGTCGGGCGTATCGATTTACGGTGACGCCCATACCTGGTGGGGTCAGGCAGAGGGTAAATACGCCAGAGGTAATGAGCCTGAAATAGGGGCCGTGCTTGCGTTCCCGCCACATGGAAATATGCGGTTGGGCCATGTCGCCGCCGTCCGGCGCATCGTGGATGATCGCACAATCATCATCAGCCACGCAAACTGGTCGACCATCGGTGGTGTGCGTGGCCACATCGAGGAGGACGTCCGCGCTGTGGACGTATCCGAAGCCAATGACTGGAGCCGTGTCCGCGTCTGGTACACCCCCAATGAGGCGCTGGGCAGCACGGAGTGGCCGGTGCACGGTTTCATTTATCCCAAAAAACGTCGCAGCGAAGCGGAGGCACGAAAAGCCGTCGCTATGCTGCTGAAAGACCGCACTATCCCGGATCTGCCATCTGCGGCACCAGTGCGCATGGCCGAAGCGGCAATGCCACCGATCAAACCGGCCACGTCAACAGCAAAGGCCAAAGCCGGCTTCGGACTTTCGGGTGATCTTCTGAAAGATATCGACCGCAAGGCTGCCAAGGAAATGAAGACGGTACCTGCTCCGGCAAAGCCGGTACGCCTTGCTTCGGTTGAAAAGCTGATTGCGAAACTTCCCAAAAGCTAAAAACTAGCGTCCGAACTTCTTCTGCACTTTGCCATAACGCAATTTGCGTGTGCCGGGTTTTCCTTCTGTCGCGCGTCCCTTGGGGGCTGTGACTTGCATGTCGGTCGGCAGACCCAATTCTGTCGCCTCCAGCGAACGAATCTCGTCGCGCAACCTTCCTGCTTCCTCGAACTCCAGATCGGCTGCGGCTGCGCGCATCTTCTTTTCGAGTTCCTCGATATAGGCCCGTAAATTGTGGCCGACGAGGTTGTTGGCACCCTCGGCATCGATCTCCACCAAGACGGAATCCCGGCTGGCGGTGTCGGCGACGATGTCGTGGATATTCCGCTTGATGGTGGCAGGGGTGATGCCGTGGAGCAAATTATACTCGCGCTGTTTTTCCCGGCGACGATCCGTTTCGCGGATGGCGCGTTCCATGCTGCCGGTCATGCGGTCTGCGTAAAGAATAACCCGCCCGTCGACGTTGCGCGCCGCCCGTCCGATGGTCTGGATCAGGCTGGTTTCACTGCGCAGGAATCCTTCCTTGTCGGCATCCAATATGGCAACCAACCCGCATTCCGGAATATCGAGGCCTTCGCGCAACAGATTGATACCGACCAGCACGTCATAGACCCCGCGCCGCAAATCGCGGATCAGTTCGATACGCTCCAAAGTTTCCACATCGGAGTGCATGTACCGTACTTTCAATCCGGCTTCGTGCATGAATTCGGTCAGGTCTTCGGCCATCCGCTTGGTCAGCGTGGTGACAAGTGTGCGATACCCCGCTTCTGCCGTTTTGCGGCATTCGTTGATACAGTCCTGCACCTGATCCTCAACCGGCTTGATCTCGACAGGAGGGTCGATAAGGCCGGTGGGTCGGATTACCTGCTCGGCAAAGACGCCGCCCGATTGCTCCATTTCCCAACCGCCGGGGGTTGCCGACACGCAGACAGTTTGCGGGCGCATCACGTCCCATTCGTTGAAACGGAGCGGCCGGTTGTCGATGCAACTCGGCAGACGGAATCCATATTCGGCCAAGGTCAGCTTACGCCGGTGGTCACCCTTGGCCATCGCGCCGATTTGCGGCACGGTCTGGTGGCTTTCGTCGACAAACAGCAAAGCGTTGTCGGGAAGATACTCGAACAGGGTCGGTGGCGGTTCACCGGGCAAGCGGCCGGTCAGGAAGCGCGAATAATTTTCGATTCCCGCACATGATCCCGTGGCGGCAATCATTTCCAGATCAAATTGCGTTCGCTGCTCCAGGCGCTGCGCCTCCAGCAATTTGCCTTCGGACACAAGCTCCTTCAACCGCTCGGCGAGCTCGAATTTGATTGCCTCGCTCGCCTGCTTCATGGTCGGCCCAGGCGTCACATAATGGCTGTTGGCATAGACGCGGACACTGTTCAGCTTTACGCCCGTCGTACCTGTAAGGGGGTCGAATTCGGCAATTTCCTCAATCTCGTCGCCGAAGAAACTGATGCGCCAGGCCATATCTTCATAATGGCTCGGGAAAATTTCCAGATTGTCACCCCGGACCCGGAAATTGCCCCGGGTAAAGGCGGTGTCATTCCGTTTATACTGCAAAGCAACCAATTTGCGGATCAGTTCCCGCTGGTCGACATTCTCGCCCTTTTTCAGGTCGAAGATCATCGCCGAATAAGTTTCAACCGAACCGATACCGTAAATGCACGACACCGATGCCACGATCAGCACGTCGTCGCGTTCCAGGAGAGAACGCGTAGCCGAATGCCGCATGCGGTCGATGGCTTCGTTTACCGACGATTCCTTTTCGATATAGGTGTCGCTGCGCGGAACATAGGCTTCGGGTTGGTAATAATCATAATAGCTGACAAAATATTCGACAGCGTTGTCGGGAAAAAAGCTTTTGAACTCGCCATAAAGCTGCGCTGCCAAGATCTTGTTGGGGGCAAGGATCAGCGCGGGGCGCTGCAACTCTTCAATGACCTTGGCCATTGTGAAGGTTTTACCGGAGCCCGTGACGCCCAGCAGAACCTGGTTCTTTTCGCCCGCCCGGGCCGTTTCCACCAATTCGCGGATTGCCGTTGGCTGGTCGCCAGCGGGTTCATAATCCGATACGATACGAAAGGGTTTGCCCCCTTCCATCTTGGGCGGGCGTTCGGGCTTGTGCGGTGTGAAGCTGCCGACGGTATCCGGTTCTTCAAGCCCGCGGCGGATAATGAGTTCGGCCATGTTCGCTATATGTGCTTTTTGAAGGGGAGGGGCAAGGGGGCGATACGTCCGCTCGTCCGATAATCCGCCTTATCCTTGTTGCCTTTTCGCGCGTGTAGGGACAGAAGAAGGCACCAAACAAAAAACGGGAGGTCAAACCCATGCGAAAGTTTCTCATATTGGGCGTTGCCGCGCTTGCTATTTCGGCATGCTCGGACAAGGGCGCCGACGCCGACGGTGACGGCAAAATTTCCAACAGCGAAGCAAATGCGGAAATGTCTGACGGTGGCGCAATGGCGATGAAGCCCGGTCAATGGGAAGTAAAAATCAGCTTTGACAAGATTGATGCACCGGGCCTGCCAGCAGAACTGCAAGGCAAGATGAAAGAACAGATGGGCAAGGGGATTGTGCAGAGCAGTTGCCTGACGCAGGAACAAGTGGATAAGCCGGGCAGCGATTTCTTCGGAGGTACGCCTGAAGCAAATTGTTCCTTTGACGATTTGAAAAGGTCCGGCGACACGATGAAAGTGGCGATGACATGCAAGCCAGGTGGCAATATGGTCATCAAGAGCAGCATGGACGGCAAATTTGCTGCAGAAACCTATACGATGAAAATCGACCAGAGCACCGAAGGTACACCGATGGGCACCGTCAAGATGACGGGCAAGATCGAAGGCAAGAGAATAGGGGACTGCCCGGTATGACAAAGCTCAGGGTCGCAGCTGGAGTTTTGGTGGCGTGCATGACACTCATATCCTGCTCGGATAATGGGGCCGACAAGGATGGCAATGGTGTCGTCGATAGCGAAGAGCGTGCTGCCGAGATGGATTATGATGCCTTTGTCCCGATGAAGGCCGGACTGTGGGAAACGAAATTCGTGTTTTCCGATATCAATGTGCCATCGCTGGGCAAGGCGCAGAAACAACAGATCATGGACGAAATTGCCAAGGGCGCTTCGAACCGGAGCTGTCTGTCCGAAGCCGAAGCCAAGAAGCCGGGCGCAGACTTTTTTGGCGGGGATGGTGCCGAAAAATGCCTGTACAAGGCCTTCGATGTTTCGGGGCAGAATGTGCATATGAAGCTGAGCTGCGGCATGGATGGCATGGGCAGCATCGATATGCAGTTGGCAGGCGTGATGGGCGATACCGCCTTCAACTACGAAAGCGAAGTCGATGTCCGTTTGCCCATGATCGGAAAGGTCAAGATGAAGGGCAATGCGATAGGAAAGCATATCGGGGACTGTCCGGCGCCATGACGGGGTTGGGCCGGATCCTCGCGGGGCTGTTGCTTCTGGGATTTGCCCAAATAGGCCCAGCCCATGCCAAAAAGGCGTCGGAACGGCCAATAGAGCCCGCAGAGATAAAGGTCGTTTTTACAAAATCGACCATAGCGACCGAATATGTCCGGGGAAATGCCGGGGTGTCCGGCCGCAAGGTCACGATAAACGATCCTGTGCGCGTCGCCTCCATTTCCAAGCTTGTGGTGGCTTTGGCCGCTATGCGCCTTGTTGAGCAGGGCAAGCTGGATCTCGACCGGGATATCAACGCCTATCTCGGTTGGAATGTCCGCAACCCCGCCTTTCCCGATGCGCCCATAACCCTGCGGCATCTCTTGTCGCACCGGTCGGGCTTGCGGGATAATGTGGATTATACTGTTCCGCTGGACGGTGATTTGTCGCAGGTGCTTGCCGCGAACAAGGCGTGGGAACTGCGCTACCCGCCGGGTGATTATTTTGCCTATGCCAATATAAATTCGCCGCTGATTGCTGCGGTACTCGAAGGGGCGACCGGCGAACGGTTTGACCGGCTGATGGCCCGGCTGGTGCTGGAGCCTTTGAAACTCGACGCCTGCTATAACTGGGGCGCGGGATGCAGAGCGGGTCGCCGGGCACAAGCGGTAACGCTGCTGCGGCCCAATGGCGATCTGGCGCGTGACGCGCCGATGAAAGGCAAAGACCCCTGCGCTATCTATCCTGCATCCAATGGTAGCTGCGATGTCGATGCCCTGTACAAATTGGGCCGCAACGGTTCGGCTTTCAGTCCGCAAGGCGGCTTGCGCATTTCGGCACGCGATCTAGCGAAGATCGGCCAGCTTTTACTGAATGATGGCGCGCCGCTGCTCTCGTCCAAATCCTTTGCTGAAATGTTGGGCCCGGCCTGGACCTTCGATGGCAGCAATGGCGACGATGACAAGGGGTACTTCAAAGCCTACGGTCTCGGCGTACACTGGCTGGACGACGGCAAAGGCGGGCAATGGATCGGTCATGTGGGTGAAGCCTATAGTCTTCGGGCGGGTTTCTGGGTGAACAGGGCGTCCGGCAAGGGCTTCGTCCGCTATGTCACCATGGTCGATGAATTTGCACCGGTAGGCCATTGCTTCGACCAATGCCCGTGATAGAGTTAAGGGAAGACAGGGGGAAAAGAGATGCTGGGATATATTACATTAGGGTCAAACGACCTGGCTGCAGCCCAGGCTTTTTACAGCAATCTGGTGCCGGTGATCGGCGGAAAAGAGCTGATGCGCTTCAGCGACAGCTTTATCGTCTACGGCGTCAGCCTCGACAAAGCGGGCATCGCCATTACCACCGCCTATAATGGCGAACCGGCGACGCCGGGCAACGGCAATATGGCGGCGATTGTTGTTCGGGACCGGGCGCAGGTAGACGCCCTTTACAACAAGGCAATCGAGCTGGGCGGCACCTGCGAAGGCCCCCCGGGACTGCGCGGGGATGAAGGGCCCATGGCCTTCTACGCTGCTTACTTCCGCGATCCCGATGGTAACAAATTATGCGCATACAGAATGGGGCCAGCATGATGAAAAAGTCGATGATATTGGCGTTGGTTGGCAGTGCTCTCCTGACCGCACCTGTAACGGCGCGCCCGGATTATTCCGCTTCGGTGAAGGCGGATTATGACAAGTCGCTCGCCGCGCTGTGGGACCATTTCCACCGCAATCCCGAATTGTCGTTCCGTGAATACAAAACCGCTGCACGCATGGCGCAGGAATTGCGCGCTGTACCAGGCATGGTGGTGACAGAGAAAGTTGGCGAGACGGGCGTCGTGGGCGTGCTGAAAAATGGTACCGGACCAGTGGTTCTGGTGCGCGCCGACATGGATGGCCTTCCGGTTCAGGAACGCTCCGGTCTCGCTAACGCGTCAACGGTTCGGCAAGTGGGTGTGGATGGGCTGGAAATGCCGGTCATGCATGCATGCGGCCATGATGTTCATATCACCTCGCTCGTGGGTACGGCGCGGCAGCTGGCATCGCTGAAGGACCGCTGGAAAGGGACGGTGGTCTTCATCGTGCAGCCGGCAGAAGAACGGGTCGGCGGTGCAGCGGCGATGATAAAGGATGGCCTATACACCCGTTTCCCGAAACCAGACTATGCGCTTGCCTTCCATGTCGCGGCCGAACTCGAAACCGGTAAGATCGCAGCGTCGGAAGGCATTCAATATTCCTCCGCCGACAGCGTGGACATCCGCGTCCCCGGTATTGCCACCCATGGCGCAGCGCCGCATCTTGGACGTGATCCCGTCTATATTGCCTCGCAGATTGTGGTTGGCCTGCAATCCATCATCAGCCGTGAAAAAGGTCCGCTTGACGCAGGCGTGATCACGGTCGGGGCGTTCCATTCGGGTACCAAGCACAATATCATTTCGGAATTTGCAGACCTGCAGGTAACGGTTCGGGCGAACAGCAAGGATGTCCGTGACAAGCTGATCGCGTCGATTGAGCGCGTGGCTGTCGGTATCGGCCGAGCCCATGGCCTGCCCGAAGACAAGTTGCCCATCGTCAAGGTAACCGAATCAACGCCGGTTACCGTGAATGACGCCGCTCTCGCCCGCCGCTTGAATGGTGCCATTGCCAATGCACTTGGTGCAGATGTTGTTGTGCCATTCCGCCAGACCAACATGGGGGCCGAAGATTTCGCCTTTTTTGTCGATCCGCAGTTCAAGATTCCAGGCTATTATTTCGCCGTCGGCGGGACAGCGCCGGAATGGATCGAAGCGGCGAAGAATGGTGGCAAGCCCGTTGCAGGACATCATTCACCGCTCTTCAAGATCGACCCTGAACCGTCCGTGCGTCTGGGTATCGAGGCGATGACCGCGGCGGTGCTCGATTTGCTTGGCCCGACCAAAAGCTGATGCCCATTGCGGTGGCAGCTTAAGTGGCCCGAAAATCACGCGACTGGTTCGATGAGGAAGAGGCGTCCGCGCCGCCCGCGCTCCACTGCTGGCTGTGCAGGCGCGAGATGGGCAGTGTAACCGAATGGCACCATCCGGTTCCCAAAAGCCGGGGCGGGAAATCGCGCGAACCTGTCCATCCGATCTGCCACCGGACCATCCACGCCAATTTCACGAACAGTGATCTGGAGAAGCGCTATTCGACAGCCGATGCGCTGTTGGCGCATGAAGAAATCGGGCGGTTTGTGGCGTGGATAGCCAACAAACCGCCCGACTTTAATGCCCCGACGAAAGACCGCCGTTAGCTATGCGCTGCGGCCTCTTCGCCCTTTGTTTTCCATAGCGAATAGAGGATACCGCCAAGGATGAGGCCGAAGGTAACCGCCAGACTTAATACCGGCGGGAACTTGTCGCCGCCCAGAATGAAGTCGGCGACAAAGATCTTCGAACCAATGAACACCAGCACCAGCGCGAGCGCATATTTCAGATAGTGGAAACGATGCACCATCGCCGCGAGGGCAAAGTAAAGCGCACGCAGACCCAGTACCGCCATGATATTTGACGTGTAAACGATGAACGTATCGGTCGTGATCGCGAAGATCGCCGGCACCGAGTCGACCGCAAACACAAGGTCAACAACGTTGATCACAACCAGCGCCAGGAACAATGGCGTCGCGGCCAATGCCATTTTGCCTGTCTTGCTGTCGGGCAAGCGGACGAAAAACTTCTGTTCGTGCAATTCCGGCGTGACCCGCATGATGCGCGATATGAATTTCACCGCCGAATTGTTGGCAACGTCCATCGGCTTTTCGCTGGCAAACAGCATTTTGACACCGGTCGCGATCAGGAACACGGCGAAGAAATACAATATCCAGTTGAACTGCTCCACCAACGCCGCGCCCAGCGCAATCATCACACCGCGCAGTACGATGACGCCGATAATGCCCCATAACAGGGCGCGATACTGATATTTGGGCGGGATCGAGAAAGTGGCGAATATCAGGCCGATGACAAAGATGTTATCAATGGACAGGGCCTTTTCGATGAAGAAGCCCGTATAATATTTCATTGTCAGGTCGGCACCGATTTCGGCACCGAATGCCGCCGTTTTCTGGAAATAGACCCAGACGCCAAAGGCGAGTGCGATAGAGATATAGAAAGCGGAGAGCTTAAGGCTTTCGCCGATGCCCATCTCCTTGTCTTCCTTGTGCAGGATACCAAGGTCAAAGGCAGTCAGCGCGACAACCAGACCCAGAAAGGATATCCAGAACCAGACAGGCGTTCCGAGCCAGTCCATTGTAAGAAATTCCATTTTGCATTCCCTGTTAGAAATTCAAAACGGCACCATGTGGGCGTACCACATGGTGCCGTGAAAGATATGTTGTCGTTTAAATCTTCTGCGGATGCAGACGCGACTTGCCTCCACGACCAATGGCGCTTTTCTGCAGCCGGTCTTTGACCGCCAGCTTCAGCCGCTTCAGCTTCTGGATCCGGAAAACATCCGGCCAGCGCCGCTTCAGCTCGGCACGTAATTCACGGTCGAGTTTCTGATGAAACTGCATCAGTCGAAATGAAGAAAAAGTCATAAAATCATCCTCTTTGAACTTGTTGTGGTTCAATCGGATGCTCCGGCGACCGGAATGGCAGGGTTTCGGGGGTTTGGAGGGAGGACCGCCAAGCCAGTGCACCGGAAACATCCGATGCGGCCGACATCACGTTTCTCCGAAAAGAAGCCAACGCCAGAGGGGCCCGGTCCGCCCTTATTATATGGAGTGATTCGTTCCGATTTGCAAGTGTGTTTTTGGCTTAAACACACTCAACTTATCGATTTAATCTCTCAATAGGTCGTTAATTGCCGTCTTTGCGCGGGTCTGTGCGTCCACCCGCTTGACAATGACGGCGCAGGAAAGGCTTGGCCCTGGGCTGCCATCTGGCAAGGGTTTGCCCGGCAGCGACCCCGGAACGACCACCGAATAGGCAGGAACGCGGCCTACAAATATTTCGCCGGTGGTGCGGTCGATAATCTTGCTGGTGGAACTGATGAAGACGCCCATGGAAAGCACAGCGCCTTCTTCCACAATTACGCCCTCCACCACTTCGGAGCGTGCCCCGATGAAACAGTTATCTTCGATGATGACCGGACCGGCCTGTAGCGGTTCCAGCACCCCGCCTATCCCGACACCGCCCGACAAATGGACATTCTTGCCGATCTGCGCGCAGCTACCGACAGTCGCCCATGTATCGACCATGGTGCCTTCATCAACACGGGCACCAATATTGACGAAGCTCGGCATCAAAACGACGTTTTTTCCGATGTGGCATCCGTGACGAGCCACCGCGCCAGGGACAACACGAAAGCCGGAATCGCGAAACCGGTTTTCGCCCCAACCGGTAAATTTGGACGGCACCTTGTCATAAGCCGGCGCACCCGAAGCGCCGCCATCCACCACCACATTGTCGTTCAACCGGAAGGATAGGAGTACCGCCTTTTTCAGCCATTGGTTGACCTGCCATTGGCCATCGACCTTTTCCGCGACGCGGAACCGGCCGTCATCGAGACCGGCAAGAGCGGTGTTGACTGCATCGCGCACCTCACCCTGCGTCGCCGAACTGATCCCGTCGCGGGCATCCCAGGCGTTGTCGATGATAGTGGAAAGCTGGTCTGTCATGGTGCTCTTTCAAGGCTGTGAATTGCGGAGAGCCATTCGGTCACATCGGCAATTTCATGGTCAATATGATCATCATGGCCACCGCTATCAGCTTCGCCATCATGTTTCACCCAAATTGTGGTCATGCCCATCGCTTTCGCAGGAACAAGATTATGGGCTGAATCCTCGACAAAAAGTGCGCGGGCCGCGTCTATCTTCAGCTCGGAACAAAGCGCTTCGTAGCTGATGCTATTCGGTTTGGGCCGATGCGCCATGCGGTGGATGTCAAATACATCCTCAAACACACCGGACAGTCCACGTATTTCCAGCACACGCTCTGCATAGGGTGCATCGGCATTTGTAAAAATCAGCTTCCGGCCGGGCAACGCTTCGATATGGGCGCGCAAGTCCGGCGCCGGAAGCAACAAGGACAAGTCGACGTCATGGACGAAATCGAGATATCCATGCGGGTCGACCCCATGCTCATGCATCAACCCGCCCAGCGTCGTGCCGTATTTTTTCCAGTAACGGTAGCGGATATCGTGTGCCTCTTCCGGGCCAATCCGGAAATGGTTCTGCACGAAAAGGGCAATACGATCCCGCACCTGCGCCATGATATTGGCATTCGGCGGATAAAGGGTCAGATCGAGATCGAAAATCCACGTATCGATATGTGAAAAAGCCGGATTCATATCCGGTCGCCTAGCCATCTATTGCCAATAGCTCAACTAGGCCGTGAACTCTTAGACATCTTCGCCATCTTGGCGCCTCGACGACGACACTCATAAGTTCGCGGCCTAAAGATGGTCCCGTTAATTTTTGCGAAAGCGGTCCGTACCTAATATACCGATCGAAAATGGGGAAGGTTCGAACTGTTATGCGTGCAACCAATAATCGCCGGTCCGTAGTTATTGGCAGTTCGGTCGTTTTTGCACTGGCGCTTTCGGCCTGTGGTGGCGGAGGTGGTGGTGTAAGTTCCACGCCCGCGCCGCCCGCTGCCCCGCCGGTCGTTGCGCCGCCACCGCCACCGCCGCCCCCATCTCCTCCTCCCCCGCCGCCGCCACCGACGACCAATTTCGCAACGACGGAGTTCAACCGTTCGGACGGACCCGGCTTTCATAATGCCATCACCGCTTATCAGGCCGGGGCATCCGGGCAGGGGATTATTGTTGGCGTTATCGATTCGGGTATCGACCCCAATAGCCATGAGTTTACCGGACGAATCCATCCGCAGTCCGGCGATGTGACGGGGGCCGGACGTCCCCTAGGTGATGATGATGGACACGGCACCGAGGTCACGCGTGTCATTGCGGCTGCGAAAGATGACCGCGACACCCATGGCATCGCGTTCAATGCCAGGATCCTTGCATTGCGTGCCGACCAATCGGGCAGTTGCACCACACCAGCGCCCGGCGAGGACGAGGCAAGCTGTTCCTTTTTTGATTCCGCAATCGCCGCCGGTGTGAACAGGGCGGTCGACAACGGCGCGCGGGTGATCAACATCTCGCTTGGCGGGGCCGGAGGTGCCAATTCAACCCTGCGCGCCGCGATAAACCGCGCCACAGCCGCAGGGATCGTCGTGATCGTATCAGCGGGGAATGAAGGCAATGATGCCTCACCTGCCTTTGATCCGAATAATCCCAGTCCTTTCGCGCAAGCGTTGGTGGCCAATGGTAATGGCCTTGTGATCATTGCGACATCGGTGGATGATCAAGGCGTCATTTCGGACTTTAGCAACAAGGCGGGTATCTCTCAAAGCACGGTCCTTTCCGCTTTGGGCGAAGGCATTTGTTGCGAATATCAAAATGACACGATCTACAGGTTTCAGCAGAACGGGCAGACGTTCGTCCGGGTGTTTAACGGAACATCCTTTGCCGCACCGCAGATTTCTGGTGCCGCTGCCTTGCTGGCGCAGGCATTTCCCAATCTGACGGGGCAGCAAATCGTGAATCTGCTGCTGACCAGCGCGCGCGATGCCGGCGCTGCGGGTACCGATGCCATTTACGGGCGCGGCATTCTGGACATTGCGCGCGCTTTTGCGCCCGCAGGCACGACTTCGCTTGCAGGAACGACAACCGTTGTTCCTCTCGCCGGAAATGGCGGCACAACCTCCGGTCCGATGGGCGATGTTGCGCTGTCCAACCGCCCTGTTGAAGCGGTGATCCTGGACAGTTATGGGCGGGCTTATGACATCAATCTGGCCCACGGATTAAATGCCACTACGCCGCGTCTTCGCCTGACGCCCGCTTTGATTGATCAGGGACGTTCGGTCAGCTTCGGCGCCGGATCGACGCAAATCGCCTTCTCCATCCGGGGGGACCTGTCGGGCGCCGTGGATGTATTGCCCCTCGCTCTCTCCGACAGTCAGCAGCGCCAGGCGCGCGTTCTTGCCGGACGCGTCAGCGCGGAAATTGCCCGCGACACGCGGTTCAGTCTGGGTATCCGGCAGGCGGCAGCAGGACAGGTTGCGGCATTGCAGGATATGCAAAGCGGGTCATTCCTCACTGCGAGCGAAGCCCGGCTGGAGAGCGGATTTGAACGCCTGCCGGGCAGTTCATTTGCGCTCCGCCGGGAAGTTGCCGGCTTTGGCCTGACCGGAAGTGTTGAAATGGGCGACGCCCGTCTTTTTGAACGAAGTGGCATTGAATTCAGCCGCAGCGGTACGCATCGCTATCCCTATTCGACGCTAGGTTTCTCATTGGATCGCCAGTTCGCGGACGCGAAAATCGCTTTGGGTGCAAACTGGATGCGCGAGGATGAGACAATATTGGGTGCCCGTTTTGCCCAGTTTATCGGACAGAATGGCGCGCGCTCGCTCTTTGTTGATGGCAATGGAGAAGTAGCACTGGGGTCAAACTGGCTTTTGGCCGCAAGCTGGCGGCAGGGCTGGACCTATGCGCAAGGGGGCGGAAGCATTGGCGGAAACAGCCTGCTAAAAAGCAACGCCTTTTCGATGGACATTGCGCGGTCCAACGCCATTGCCAGCGGTGACCGGCTCGCCTTCCGTGTGGCACAGCCGTTGCGCGTCACCGGCGGCGGGCTCGCGCTGAATGTGCCTGTGTCGTATGATTATGCGACGTTGACGCCCACTTTCGGCATCCGCCAATTCAGTCTAGCGCCCAAGGGGCGTGAAATCGCGAGCGAGCTTGCATGGATGGTTCCCCTGACAGGAGGATATTTTTCTTCGAATATCTTCTGGCGGCAGGAACCAGGCCATTTCGAAAATATGCCTGATGACGTCGGTGTCGCCTTCCGGCTCCAATATGATTTTTGATCGCCTGGCCTAAACGGTAAAGCTTTCGCCGCAGCCGCAACTGCCGGTCGCGTTAGGATTGTTGAAGACGAAACCAGCGGAAAACTCGTCTTCGATCCAGTCCATGGTGGAACCGACCAGATAGAGGACGGACCCGCCATCGATGTAGAGCACGCCGCCGGGTGTCTCGATCTTCTCGTCGAAGGGAACCGCTTGGGTGACATAATCGACCGAATAGGCAAGACCCGAGCAGCCGCGCCGCGGGGTAGAGAGTTTTACACCAATCGCATCTGCCGGCGCCTTGGCCATCAGTTCCGCTATGCGTGCTTCCGATGCGGGGGTTAGCGTAACCGCAGCAGGACGTGCTCGTGTCTTCACATCGCTCATAACATTCCAAGCTCCAGACGGGCTTCATCGGTCATATTGGCCGGGCTCCATGCCGGTTCCCAAACCAGATTCACTTCGGCGTCGCCGATACCCGGAACGGCCCCTACACGCAGTTCCACTTCGCCCGGCATGGATTCGGCGACGGGGCAATGCGGTGTGGTCAGCGTCATCGAAATCAGGGCATGTCCGTCGTTGATCTCGACATTGTAGATGAGGCCAAGGTCATAGATATTGACGGGAATTTCAGGGTCGTAAATTTCCTTCAGCGCGGCAATCACAGCCTCATACAGATCGCCATCCGGCTCTCCAGCAGCAGGCGCAGCCGGCTTCTGCGCCAGAAAGCCTTCCAGATAGTCCTTCTTGCGCTCGAATGTTTCGGCAGCCGTTTCGACCCGTGCTTTAGGCGGCTTCTCCACGCTTTCGACTTCTTCCATGCGGATGCCATCGTCGCTCATCCGAAAATCCTTTTCACTCTTTCAAGGCCGCGCACCAAGGCCGCGACATCGCTTTCATCATTATAAATACCGAAACTTGCCCGCGCTGTTGCCGGGACGCTCAGATGGTCCATCAACGGCTGTGCGCAATGGTGCCCCGCACGGATGGCCACGCCTTCTTCGTCCAATATGGTGCCGATGTCGTGCGGATGCACCCCTGCCATCGAAAAAGACACAATTCCCGCCGACTTTACAGGGCCGAAAAGTGTGATCGAATTGATGCTCCGCAACGCGTCCCGCGTCTGCGCAGCAAGGGCGCTTTCATGCGCGAAAATATCTTCTGGGCCGATGGCATCGACGAAATCAATGGCTGCATGCAACCCCAGCACCTCAATGATCATCGGTGTCCCTGCCTCAAACCGGGAAGGGGGCGGGGCGTAGCTTGTCTTTTCAAAAGTGACGCGGTCGATCATCGCGCCGCCACCCTGCCAGGGGGGCATGGATTCAAGCGTTTCCGCCTTTGCCCAGAGGACGCCGACCCCTGTCGGGCCATAAAGCTTGTGTCCCGAAAAGACATAGAAGTCGCAGCCGAGTTCCGCCATGTTCAACCGCATCCGTGGTGCCGCCTGACAGCCATCCAGCAACAGCTTTGCGCCTACGGCATGCGCCGCCTTTGCCGCCCGCTTCGCACCGAGCACCGAGCCGAGCACATTGGATACATGGGCCAGCGCGACCAGCCTGTGCTGTTCGGTCAGATTTTCTTCCAGCCAATCAAGATCGACCAGCCCGTCTGCTGTCAGCGGACATATATCGATATGCGCGCCGACCTTTTCGGCAACCATCTGCCAAGGCACGATGTTGCTGTGATGCTCCAACTGACTGAGCATGATGCGGTCGCCCGCTTTCAGATGTGCACCGCCCCAGCTCTGCGCGACGAGGTTGATGCCCTCTGTCGCGCCGCGCACGAAGATAATCTCGTTGGCCGAAGCTGCACTCATGAAGCGCGCCACGCGTTCCCGGGCGGCTTCGAATGCGACGGTCATATGGGCAGAGCGGGCGTAGACGCCGCGATGCACGGTGGCGTAATTGGTGCCGCCCGCGCGCATCATCGCATCGAGTACTATCTGCGGCTTTTGCGCGGTCGCGGCCGTGTCGAGATAGTGCCAGTTGTTGGCAAGGCCAGGGAATTGTTCACGCATCTCGGTGGCGATGGACACAGGCGCGTTCACACCAGTTCCTCCAGCTTTTCTAAGGCTCGCGAAGTCAGCATTTCTGCATCTGCCGCGCCTTCGAAAACTCCTGCGACGAAAGCCTGCAGCATAAGCTTCTTTGCATCGGCCGGTGTCAGACCGCGCGCCTGCAGATAGAATAACCCCATCGGGTCCAGCTCGCCAATGGCACAGCCATGCGCACATTTGACATCATCGGCATAGATTTCGAGTTCGGGTTTCGCGTTCGCCGTGGCGCTGCGGTCGAGCAGCATGGCTTTGACCGATTGTTCGCTGTCGGTGGCCTGTGCATCCCGGGCAACAGCAACTTTACCCAGATAGGTTCCGGTCGCCGTCCCGGCTAGGACCGAGCGCACCATTTGCGAGGAGGTGGCGCCGGGTTCGGCATGGGTCACCGTCGTCACAATTTCGAGATTCTGTGTGTCCCCGCCAATCTGCACCGCGCCCAGTTTGAAATCCGCGCCTTCGTGCAGTGTGACGTTCAGTTCCACGCGGCCATAATTGCCGCCGATGTTCAGCACATGGACAGTTGCGGTTGCGCCCTTACCGATCGCGATGTCGAGCTGGTGGATCGCGCCGCTGTCCTGAACGATTGTGCGCGCAAAATGCCCGTTCGCTGGTACCAGTATCGCTTCTGCGTCTGGCAAAGGCCATGCGGCTTTGACGGCGGCGATGTCGCTGTAACGCCATGCCTCATCGCGGTGTGTGGGCAGGGTCGTTGTCCCGCTCATACCGCGTCACCCGGCTTTTTCATGGCCCAGATTGCGTAGACATAGGTCAGCGCGGCGGCGCCTGCGACCGCAGCCGTTTTAATGGCATCGGGCGCAAACATATAGGCGGCATAGCAAAGCGCGGCGCGGATAATGAAATGGATCATACCCGCGCGGTCATTGGCGCACCAACCGTGCGGGACCCAGATCATGCCGGCCAATATGGCAAGGCCGAGAACCAGAAGTTCAAGCGACTGCGCCGCCTGTGCCGCGAAAATGACGAAGGGTATGATCAGCGCGATGACGAAAATGAACTGCATGAACAATTGCGTCAGCGGATTCTTGTTGGACTGCGTCGAAAGTCCTTTGGCGCCCCTTATCTTGTCGATCACAATAGACAGAGGCAAAGGCGCTGCGGCCGCGGTGAACGCAACCCATGCCGGCATCGCATCGCCCAGTTGCCAGCTGATCAGCGCCAGCGCACCCCACGCAATCAGCCCGCCAATCGGCATCCCGGCGGTACTGTCGTCCAGATATTGGCGCTGCAGTTCCACAAGGGGTTGGGTGTGCATTTCGGTCATGCGGCAATCTCCGCATAACCATGCTCTTCCAGTTCCAGCGCAAGCTCCGCGCCGCCGGTCCGCGTGATCCGGCCATCGGCGAGAACATGGACGAAGTCGGGCTTCACATAGTCGAGCAGCCGCTGGTAATGGGTGATGAGCAGAACAGCCTTGTCGGGCTTGCGCATGATGCGGTTGATGCCGTCGCCAACCACGCGCAGCGCATCGATGTCGAGGCCGCTGTCAGTCTCGTCCAGGATTGCAAGCGCGGGATCGATGATACCCATTTGCACCATCTCGTTACGCTTTTTCTCGCCACCGGAAAATCCGACATTCACCGGACGTTTCAGCATGTCCATGTCCATGCCCATCGCATCAGCCTGCGCGCGTGCGACTTTCAGGAACTCGGCGCCCGAAAGCGGGTCTTCGCCACGCTGCTTGCGCTGCGCATTCAAAGCCTCGCGCAGGAATTGCACATTCGACACACCAGGGATTTCAACCGGATATTGGAAACCCAGAAACAGGCCAGCGGCGGCACGCTCATGCGGCTCCATGCCAAGCAGATCTTCGCCGTTGAACGTCACCGATCCTTCGGTCACTTCATATCCGGGTCGTCCTGAGAGCACATAGCCCAGCGTCGATTTGCCCGCACCATTGGGGCCCATGATCGCATGGATCTCGCCCGCGTTCAGGCTAAGCGTAAGCCCCTTCAGGATCGGCTTGTCGGCAACGGTGGCGTGGAGGTTAGTTATTTGAAGCATATTCTCTCTTCAATCCATAAGGGCCGCTATATTCAATCCGACCCGGAAAGTGCCCGCCTTTTGAGTAGATGGTGATCATGGCGTCGGCGATGATCTGGTTGATGTCGTGCGGGACCACATCGCCCAGAATCCGTTTTGGTTTGGCATATGTGTGCAGCGAGATACGGGGTGCCGAACCATAAACTTCAACCAGCTTTCCATCCTTGCCGGGCGTCCATGCCGCATCAAAAAGCTCGCCTTCGGCGGTCACCGTAAATTTCCAGTCGGCATGTTCAAACCGCCAGATGCCGCCAATTTCATGCTGCTCGGGGCGTCGGCCCAGGCCGCTCTCCCAAACGACAGAGATTTGGCGTTTCTCTTCGACAACTGTCGGCTCTCCGTGCGGGTCAAGACGATAGGTAAATGTCACCCCACCGACCCTTCAAGACTGATCCCCAAAAGCTTCTGGGCCTCGACGGCAAATTCCATCGGTAATTGCTGCAGCACTTCCTTGGCGAAGCCGTTGACGATCAGAGCGACTGCCTCTTCCTGCCCCAGCCCACGCTGCATCGCGTAGAATAGCTGGTCGTCGGAAATCTTGCTGGTTGTTGCCTCATGTTCAATCTGGGCGCTGGGGTTGCGGACCTCGATATAGGGTACGGTGTGCGCCCCGCACATGGAGCCCAAGAGCAGGGAATCACACTGGGTAAAGTTACGCACCCCTTCCGCATTGGGCGCGACGCGCACCAGTCCGCGGTAGGTGTTGTTGCTGTGCCCGGCGCTAATGCCTTTTGACACGATGGTGGAGCGTGAGCCCTTGCCATTGTGGATCATCTTGGTGCCTGTGTCGGCCTGCTGGTAATTGTTGGTCACCGCGACCGAGTAAAATTCGCCGACACTGTTTTCGCCGTTCAGGACGCATGACGGATATTTCCAGGTCACGGCGCTGCCGGTTTCGACCTGCGTCCAGGACACTTTGCTGTTGTGGCCCTGGCACAGGGCGCGCTTGGTCACGAAATTATAGATACCGCCCTTGCCCTCTGCATCGCCGGGATACCAGTTCTGCACGGTCGAATATTTAATCTCGGCATCGTCGAGCGCGACAAGTTCGACCACAGCGGCGTGGAGCTGGTTTTCGTCGCGCATCGGCGCGGTGCAGCCTTCAAGATAGGACACATAGCTGCCCTTGTCGGCCACGATCAGCGTGCGTTCAAACTGGCCGGTATTTTCGGCATTGATGCGGAAATAGGTCGACAATTCCATCGGGCAGCGAACACCTTCGGGAATGTAGACGAAGGTACCGTCGGAAAACACGGCGCAGTTCAGTGTCGCAAAATAATTGTCGTGCATCGGCACAACCTTGCCGAGCCACTTTTTCACCAGTTCCGGATATTCCTTGATGGCTTCCGAAATGGACCGGAAAATCACGCCCGCGCGCTCCAGTTCGGCGCGGAAGGTGGTCGCGACGCTGACGCTGTCGAACACCGCATCGACGGCAACCTTGCGTGCGCCTTCGACACCGGCGAGCACTTCCTGCTCCGCGATGGGAATGCCAAGCTTTTCGTAAACGCGCAGGATTTCGGGATCTACCTCGTCCAGCGAATTCAGCTTGGGCTTCGCCTTTGGCGCGGCATAATAATAAGCGTCTTGATAATCGATAGGCGGGACATTCAGCTTGGCCCAGTCTGGCGGCGTCATCGTCTTCCACATGGCAAAGGCCTTCAGCCGCCATTCGAGCATCCATTCCGGTTCGTTCTTCTTTGCCGAAATGAACCGGACCGTATCTTCGTTCAGCCCCTTGGGCGCGAAATCGGTTTCGATATCGGATGACCAGCCATGTTCATAATCCGCAACCTTTTCGGCGGCGTCCCACGCGGCTTGATCCTTCATGGCGGTATCGTCGGTCATGCGGTGTGCCCCATGGCAAGGCTGCTGAGCGAAACATCGGAAAGTGCACTGCGGACCGCATTGTTCACGATTGCCCAATGGGGTTTGATATTGCAGTCGGGCTCAATCGCGCAGTTGCAGGTGGATGCGTTGATACAATTGGTCATGGCAATAGGCCCTTCCACCGCCTCGATAATGTCGGCCAGTGTGATCGCGGCCGCCGGACGGGCAAGCTGGATGCCACCGCCTGCACCGCGGACCGAGCGCAGGAGTCCGCCTTTGGTCAGGATACTGACCAGTTTCTGGACGGTAGGAAGCGCGATCCCTGTTTCACCCGACAGTTCCGTGGCGGACGTGCGCATGCCGCCGCAATGACGCGACGCCGCGCTCATCACGACCACTGCATAATCTGCCATATTGGACAAACGCATCTGCCAAACCCTAATCAGACAAAATTATTCCGATTTCAGGCAAATGGTCCCTTTGACCGAAAAAATCAACCCGGAAAGGTCTCGATGTCGCGGTAATTGTCCTTGGAAAGCCATATCCGCAGGATTTTGGTGTCATCCCCGTCAAGGGCGCCTGGTGTCCGTCCGGCAAATTGCCGGATTTCACGAATCATGTGCGGCTGATCGTAGAAAAGCGACTCGATTTGCGTGCGCAGCGCATCGTTGCAATGGGGGTCAATCAACATGCTCGCCGCCCGCAACGCCCGGTATTTTCGCATCAACTGTTTGGGAGCGGAGCCGAAATAGCGGGTGATGAGTCGCGCAGCCGTGCTGCGGGACATGTCGAGCAACGGGTAAAGCTGTTCGACATCGGGGTCCAGATCGCTGGACAGCCAGTTGATAACGGTCTGCACCATGTGGAGATGTGATGGCGGCACCGGGCGGACATGCGAAAGAAGGAGGGCGGTTGCCTTTTCAACCATCTCGGCCACACGCATCGTTCCTTGACTGTGCCCGGCCCGAAATTCCTCTGCCAACTGGTCGATCTGCGGACCGAAAAGTTCCGCCGCCGGAACCGCCCTGTCGGCGAAAAGATTGGCTGCTTTCCCTGTAAGCGCCACGAAACCCAGGGGCGACAGGGCGAAGCCCAGATCATAAAGGGGGCCTTCAAAATCAAATTCGGCGGCGGCCAGACCCGGTCCGAACACCGTGGCATCGGCGACTTCTACTATATCCCCGTTTTGAAATTTCAACGTCCCCCGTCCGCTGAGCAGGAATATAAGATGGCCCAGGGCCGCAGGTTGGCGGTCGCGGATGGCGGGTTCATCGCACCGGAAAAAATAGATCTGCGTGACATAGGGCGACAGTTCTGCCGCGGGTGCAAAATGCGACACCTCGATTTTGTCGGGCGGGGTATAGGACGGGCGCAGGTCGCAGGTTGACGCACCGGTACGTTCAAGTCCGTCACTGCGACTTTCATGCATGAAAGCGACCCCGATTTTCCGTTATGCCTGTTGTTGCCCCTTTGGCGTAAAGCAGAAGCTAGGCGAGAGCAGCAAAAGCTGCAAGCTCATCTCTTGCCCTGTATATAGGCATCCAGTGTAGCGCGTTGCGCGCTGTCAAAACGCAGTCCCAATTTGCTGCGCCGCCAGAGTATATCGTCTGCCGATCGCGCCCATTCGTGCGTGATCAGATAGTCGACCTCCGCCGCGTAAAGACCGTGACCAAAGTCCGTTCCCAGATCGGCGAGCGCCTTGGCATTGCCGAGCCAGTTTCGCGCATAGCTGCCGTAAGACCGAACCAGCCGCCTGATAAGTGGCATAGGGAGAAACGGATAAAGCGCGGCCAATTGTCCACCTAAGGCCTCTGCCCCTTCCATAGGGAAATCGCCCCCCGGCAGCGGCTTTTCCAGCGTCCAGCTCGGCCCCGCTAGCATCGGCAGATAGGGGGCCAATTTGCCGACCGCGCTTTCGGCCAGGTGCCGGTAAGTCGTGATTTTCCCGCCAAATATGGACAGCAAGGGCGCAGCCCCGTCGGCGTCGGTGTCCAGATCGAAATGATAGCCCCGTGATGCCGTTTCCGGTTTACCTGAACCATCGTCGACCAGCGGCCGGACACCGGCATAGCTGTAGATCACATCGTCGGGCGTGATCTTCTGTTTGAAATAGACGCCTGCCGATTCACAAATGTAGCGGATCTCTTCCTCGGTCGCGGTGATATTGTCGAGCGGTCCCTGATGATCGGCGTCCGTGGTGCCGATCAGGGTAAAATCATCCTCATAGGGAATGGCAAAAAAGATACGGCCATCAGGGTTTTGGCAGAAATAGGCCTGCGGCGTATCGAACATTTTTGCTACAACTATATGCGACCCCCGCACAAGACGGATATGTTCATCAGGCTTGCGTTGATGCCCTGTCGTTCGTGCCAAGAGGTCGAGAACTGCAGGGCCCGCTGCATTTGCCACTGCACGCGCCGCAACGGCGGGCTGGCCCGCAATCGTGATATGCCACAAGCCGTCACAGCGCTCGAGATGGGTGACCTCGGCCCGGGTGCGTATGTCGGCACCATGTTCGGCTGCATCCATCGCGTTCAGAACGACGAGCCGTGCATCGTCGACCCAGCAATCCGAATACTCGAAGGCTTTGTCATATTCCGGCTTTAAGGGTGCACCCGCCGGTGAGTCCTTCAGATGAAGTGTGCGGGTGGCAGGCAGTTTCTTTCGCCCCCCGATATGATCATACAAAAACAGACCCAGCCGGACGAGCCAGGCCGGACGTATTCCCTTTTGATGGGGCAATACAAAACGCAAAGGCCAAATGATGTGGGGCGCGATTGCCCAAAGCCGCTCGCGTTCGATCAGCGATTCGCGCACCAGCGCAAATTCATAATGCTCCAGATAGCGCAAGCCGCCATGGATCAGTTTTGTCGATGCCGACGATGTCCCCCGCGCCAGATCGCCCCGTTCCAGCAAAAGCACCTTCGCCCCCCGTCCGGCGGCGTCGCGGGCTATTCCTGTACCATTTACGCCGCCACCGACGATGACGAGATCATATATCTGTTCGGTCATAAAAACGCCCATGCGAAAGCGGCAGATGCGACGAAGGCCATGAACGTCGCCAGCATAACAGGCAAGAGGGCTTTCCAACCCTGGCTCAAAAGCAGATCGAGGCGTGATCGCATGGCGGTCGCTGTAACGGCGAACAGCAGCATGGCTTTGGAGGCAATCAACCCATATTCCGCAACCCAGGCAGGCGCACTGATAACCGAGTTGAGGGCAACTGTGGCAAAAAAGGCGAGGATGAACCAGGGAAGCTTGAGTTTGGCGAGCAAGCCTTTGGATGACCCGCCACTGCTTCCAATCGCCAGACCGATCAGCGCGACCGCCGGGGCAAGAAGCGCGACGCGCGAAAGTTTGACGATGGTTGCCACTTCGCCTGCACCTTGGGAAAAACTATAACCGCCACCCAGAGCTTGTGCCACATCGTGCACTGCAGCACCCATCAGGAAACCGGCCTGCTTGTCGGTAAAGTCAAGGGTGGCGGCGATCAACGGATAGAAAGACATTGCAATGGCGCTCGCCAGAGCGACACCAACGAGTGTCAGGGTGAATTGGTTCTGGTTCAACCGTTCCCGTCCGATCACGGCATATATGGCAAGCGCAGCGGAAGCCCCGCAGATGGCCGTGGCACCGCCGGCGAGCCAGCCCGCATAGCGACTTTGCCCGCCCCAATGCGCGCCCAGAAGTCCTGCGCCAATCACCATTGTCATGATGGCGATCAAGCCCAGAAATGCGAGGAGACCAAGACTGCCAATCTGCATGGCGGTCACCTGTGTCCCCAGCAGGACGATGCCCCAGCGAAGGCAGGAAGTGCCGCAGAAGTCGAGTCCGGGATGCACCTTTCGCTCCGCCGAAACAAAATTCAGCGCCAGACCGAGCAGTAATCCTGCTAGGATAACCGGCATGCCATAATGTTCGGAAAACCAGGTTGCCGCTGCCGAAGCGATGGCAACAACCGCAAATCCTGGGAAAAGGGCGCCAATCGCAAGACGCGTGCGGACCGCCGGATTTTCCTCGGCAAGGTAGGTCTCGCCATAGAGGTCGGCGATATAATTCGCGTTTATGTCTTGCGGTGTCATATGGCCTTCTATAGGCATCTATGCGAGGAGTTCCAGCATAAAGCGGGACGGGGGAAAGACAAAGCGGGAATGATGCTGTTCATGGATGCACCGAAATGAAGCCGATCACCCCGGCGCTGCGTTGGACTCTGTTCGGACTGCTCTGTGTGGCAGGCATCTTTAACGCGATGGATCGACCGGTCATCGCAATCCTTAAACCCGACATGTCGGCAGACTTGGGATGGAGCGACAGCGATTTCGCGAATCTCGCGTTCGTCACACAGGTCGCCGCGGCATTATCCTTCCTCTTTACAGGCTGGCTCGTCGACAAGATCGGCGTTTTGCGGTCGATGATCTTTGGCGTGACGACCTGGAGCCTTGCCGCAATGGCGCATGGCTGGGCCGTCGCCGGTTGGCATGTGGTATCGGCGCGGATCGGGCTGGGCGCGACCGAGGCGGTGCAGACACCGCTGACGATCAAGACAGTCGCGACGCTCTTTCCACCGGACAAGCGGTCATTTGCATTCGGGGTCGGCACAGCGATTGCCGGGATTGGCACCATTACAATGCCATTTTTCATACCCGTTATTGCGGCCATCTGGGGCTGGCGCGGCGCACTGATATTTGGCGGCATCGGCGGATTTGTGACATTGGCGCTTTGGCTTTGGTTCGCGCGCGGTGTGAAATTTGACGATAAGGCCGAAGATGCCCAACGTGATTTTTCCGACGATGGTGCGCCTTATGGCCCAATCCTGATGGAGCGGCGGACATGGGCAATCGTGATTGCAAAAGCGCTTTCCGACGCCACATGGTGGCTTATTAATTTCTGGCTCCCGGATTTTTACCGCAAGGAGTTTGGCCTGACGACAAGCGAACTCGCGGTTCCGCTTGCCATCGCCTTTCTCGGTTCTGGCGCAGGCGCTCTTTTCGCAGGGTGGCTGTCCACCCGGCTTCTGGAGGCGGGTTGGAGCGTCAACCGGGTCCGCAAAACGGTGATGTTCGGCTCTGCGGCAATCGTGGTGCCGCTGCCCTTTGTCCTGACGCTCGATTCATTCTGGCCCGTTGCGATCATGATGGGTGTGGTGATGGCCGGGCATCAAGGCTTCTCACTCTCCATTTTCTCAATCATCACCGATGTCGTCCCGCGTCGCAAGGTAGGTCGAGTGACAGCCTTTGGAGCCTTTATGGGCAATATGGGCGGGGCGACGATCCAGCTGGTGACAGGTGCGGTTTTGGCAGCAGGTCTTGGCTTCACACCGCTCTTTATCTTTGCGGCGCTATCCTATCTGCTCGCGCTTGGATGGTTGCACCTGCTGCTGCCCGCCATTCGGCGCGCAGAAACAGACCAGGAAGCTGTTTCGGCCCAATAATGGATGGTGCAAAGTCGTCCTTCGGCGGACGACGGACTTATCCGGCTTTGGCCAGTCCCTGGCTTGTGACGATATCCTGAAGCTCTCCGGCTTCATACATTTCCATCATGATGTCCGAACCGCCCAGAAACTCGCCTTTGACATAAAGCTGCGGGATGGTTGGCCAATCGCTATATTCTTTGATCCCGGAACGGATTTCCATGTCCTGCAGCACGTCAACGCTTTCGTAAGCGACGCCCAGATGGTCGAGTATGGCGACAGCCTTGCTGGAAAAACCGCATTGCGGGAACAGCGGGGTGCCCTTCATAAACAGCACAACATCATTATTCTTGACGATTTCGTCGATCCGTTCGTTCACGCTCATATCATATGCTCCAAATCACGGGGTGGCGGTGGTCAGTTGCAGGGCATGCAGAACGCCGCCCATTTTCCCACCCAAGGCATCATAAACTGTTTTGTGCTGCTTCACGCGCGGCAACCCGCGAAAGCTCTCGCTTACTACACGCGCGGCATAATGGTTCCCGTCACCTGCAAGATCGGTGATCTCGACCAAAGCGTCGGGAAGGGCGGCCTTGATCATGCCCTCGATTTCATGCGCCGCCATTGCCATCAGGCTTGCTCGATAAACTGACGGCGCGCTTCGACCATTTTTTCGTCCAGCGCGGCGCGGATCATGGCATCATCGACGTCGACGCCGGCTGAGGTCAGATCGCCCAGCAATTTGCGAATGACGTCCTCGTCGCCTGCTTCCTCGAAATCGGCCTGAACAACCGATGTCGCATAAGATGTGGTCTCTTCCGGTGTCAGCCCCATCTTTTCGGCGGCCCATTGACCAATCAGCTTGTTCCGGCGTGCCGTAATCTTGAACTGAAGATCGGCATCATGCGCGAACTTATTTTCGAAAGCGTTTTCGCGGTTGTCAAAGGTGGTCATGAAGCGGTTCCTGTAATGTGCTGTGTCAGAGATAATGGTTCGGGCGCTGATCGGCAAGGCGGCGCATGTCAAATGTGCACAACGAGCTTGCCAACAGCGGCACGGTCACCAAGCCTTGCGATGGCCTGACCGGCATTTTCCAAGGTGAAAGTTTCTGAAATGCGCGGCTTGATCTTGCCTTCGGCGTATAAGCCGAACAGCTCGGCGACATTGGCGTGGTTCTTGGCCGGGGTCCGCGCAGCAAAGGCGCCCCAGAACACACCGCAGATATCGCAGCTTTTCAAAAGCGTGAGGTTGAGCGGCAGTTTAGCGATGCCCGCGGGGAAACCGACGACCAGAAACTTGCCTTCCCACGCAATCGAACGGACGGCAGGCTCGCTGTAATCGCCACCGACGGTATCATAAATGATGTTAAACCCGTCCTTACCCGCAGCATTTTTAAACATCTCCGCCACCGCTTTGGACTGGTCCTTGTCAAAGGGCTGGTGCGGATAAACAACAACTTCATCAGCGCCTGCTTCACGGGCAATCTGCGCCTTTGCCTCGCTCGAAACACCGGCCACGACGCGGCCGCCATAGGCCTTGGCAAGTTCGATGGCGGAAATGCCGATGCCACCCGCACCGCCGAGGACCAGGACATTGTCCCCGGCTTTCATATGACCGCGGTCTTTCAGGGCATGGATAGATGTGCCGTAAGTCATCAAGAGGGAAGCGCCATCGTCAAACGACATGGCGTCAGGCATTTTGAAACAGTTAAACGCCGAAATCGCGACTTTCTCCGTCAGTCCGCCATTGCCGCACAAGCCGATCACACGGTCGCCAACTGCAAAGTCGGTTACACCGTCGCCGACGGCCTCCACAATTCCGGCAATCTCGCCGCCCGGTGCAAATGGACGGGCTGGCTTGAACTGGTACAGGTCCACGATCATCAACGTGTCGGGGAAGTTGATAGAACAGGCCTTCACGGATACGATAACGGTGCCGGGTGCGGCCGTTGGTTCGGGCAATTCGCCGATAACCAGTGTTTCGGGACCACCGGTGGCCGTCGACAGTAAAGCTTTCATTTCAATTTCCTCTCACCTGCGCGCGCACGCGACATTTTATTCAGATAGCTGACGGCACCAGCCAGGGCCGGTCTTGTGCCACCCGGCCTTCATAGCGGCTGATTGCGTCGCTGCTTTCTAGTGTCAGGCCGATCTCGTCGACGCCGTTCAACAGGCAGTGCTTGCGGAACGGGTCAATCTCGAACTCGAACCGGTCCTGGAACGGTGTCGTCACCGTTTGCGTTTCCAGATCAATATGGATGGGATCGGTCTTTGCCACTTCCAGCAAACGGTCAATCGCGGTCTGCGGCAGCACAATGGCTAGCAACCCGTTCTTGAATGCATTTCCGGAAAAAATGTCGGAGAAACTGGGCGCAATGACTGCGGAGATGCCAAGGTCCGCCATAGCCCATGCCGCATGTTCCCGGCTCGAACCGCAACCGAAATTATCGCCCGCGATCAATATGGGGGAGCCTGCAAATTCCGGATCGTCGAAAACATTGCCTTCCACTGCACGCAGACTTTGGAAAGCACCTTTGCCCAGGCCTGTGCGGCTGACTGTTTTAAGCCATTCGGCGGGGATGATGATATCGGTGTCGACATTTTTAAGACCCAGGGGATAGGCCCGGCCTTCTACAGTGGAAATGGGCTGCATGTGGTTCAGTCCGTGTCGATCTTGGGCTGGTTATCGGTCTGCACATCCAATTCGGGTTCGGGCGACAGCGGTTCCAATTTGCCCTTTTTCTGCGTCAAACTGCGCCGACCGGCATAGAGCAGTGCTGCCACCAAAGCTGCAGAGCCAACCGCTGCGCCAACTTTGGCACCCGTCGACCATTTTTCATTTTCGGTTTTTGTCTTTTTCTCGGTCATTGCTGAATTCCTTATTCCCCAGCCTTAGCTTTGGCTGTCAGAACAAGTAAAGGGGCTTTGGCCTATTTGTTGAACCTGCGCGTCAGGCGACGCCATAAGGGAGGCCGCTGCTTCTGCGGAAGTGACTGGCCTGTGGCATCGAGCAGAAATTTGGCGAGGAGCAGCGCCTGATTGCGCGTCATGAGGAAATGGTGGCTGTCGATCTTTTTCTGCTCAAGCGCCTGCTGCGATACGGTGCTTTGCAGACGCAAGTCGATCGAGGTGCCTAGGTCCTGATGCGTCCAACCGACGACAACCCCCATATGATGTGCGGGCTCGGTGACACCCGCTCCCTTTCTGACTGCACGTTTGGCCATCTTACCCTCCGCCCGGGATTCTACATCCTGCGGTCGCTAATGCGAGTCAAGTTTTCGATGCTGATATGCACCGCACTTCCTGTCAGCCGGCAAGTTCGCGTACGTCGGTCAAACGTCCGGTTACAGCCGCGGCAGCCGCCATGGCGGGGGATACAAGATGGGTTCGTGCCCCGGGGCCCTGCCGACCGACAAAATTGCGGTTGCTCGTCGATGCGCACCTTTCCCCCGACGGTACCTTGTCGGGGTTCATGCCCAGGCAGGCCGAACATCCCGGTTCACGCCATTCGAAACCGGCATTCGTGAAGATCTTGTCCAATCCTTCTTCTTCGGCCTGACGCTTCACAAGGCCGGAGCCCGGCACCACAATCGCCCATTTGACCACATCGGCTTTTTTGCGGTCTTTCAACACAGCTGCGGCCGCACGCAAATCTTCGATACGGCTGTTGGTGCAACTGCCAATGAAGATATTCTGAACCTCGATGTCTGTAAGCCTCGTTCCAGCCGACAGGCCCATATAATCCAGCGATTTTTGCGCGGCGACCTGTTTGGACGGGTCGGCAAAGCTGGAAGGGTCAGGGATAGACCCCGTGATGGGCAGAACGTCTTCGGGGGATGTGCCCCATGTTACGCTCGGCGCAATGTCGGCTGCGTCGATAACAACGACCTTGTCGTAAACCGCGCCCGCATCGGTGGCTAGGCTGCGCCAATAGGCGACTGCGGCATCCCATTGTGCGCCTTTGGGGGCCATCGGGCGGCCCTTCAGATAGGCAAAAGTCACATCGTCCGGCGCAACAAGACCGGCGCGCGCGCCATGCTCAATCGCCATGTTGGAAACGGTCAGACGCCCTTCGATACTGAGCTCGCGGATAACCGATCCGGTATATTCGATGACATAGCCCGTTCCGCCCGAAGCGCCGAGGACACCGGTGATATGCAGGACGACATCCTTTGCCGTGACACCGGGGCCGAGCTGGCCGTCAACGCGGACTTCCATCGATTTGGATTGTTTGAGCTGAAGCGTCTGGGTCGCCAGAACATGTTCGACCTCGGACGTGCCGATGCCGAACGCCAGCGCGCCCAGTCCGCCATGGCTGGCGGTGTGGCTGTCGCCGCAGACAATAGTCGTTCCGGGCAGCGAAAATCCCTGTTCCGGCCCGACCACATGGACAATGCCCTGTTCCAGATCGGCATCGGCGATATAGCGGATGCCAAAGGCTGGTGCGTTGCGTTCCAGCGCATCCAGTTGTGCCGCGCTTTCAGGGTCGGCTATGGGAATGCGGTTGCCCGCGCTATCGCGGCGCGCGGTCGTCGGAAGATTGTGATCCGGCACCGCCAGCGTAAGGTCCGGGCGACGCACGGTGCGTCCGGCGGCACGCAGGCCTTCAAAAGCCTGCGGGCTTGTGACCTCGTGAACAAGATGGCGGTCAATGAAGATCAGGCAGGTGCCATCATCCCGCTGCTCGACGACATGGGCATTCCAGATTTTTTCATATAGGGTTTGGGGCGCTGACATAATGAATGTTGCCATAGAAGCGATTGCAGCGAAATCAAGTGAGGTGACGGTATGTGCACTTCAAACTGCATCAAAAAGCGTTTAGAGGGGGCTTATGTCTGTTCCGGTCATAATTTTGATTATCGTGGCAACCGTCCTGGCGATGGAATGGGTCGCGTGGGCGAGCCATAAATATATCATGCATGGCTGGGGCTGGGGGTGGCACCGTGACCATCACGAGCCGCACGACAATGTCCTCGAGAAAAATGATCTGTACGGGATCGTCGGCGCTGTGATGAGCATTTCGATGTTCGCCATCGGCAGCCCGCTGGTTCTAGGCGTCCATGCCTGGGAGCCGGGGACTTGGGTAGGTCTGGGCATTCTTTTTTACGGCATCATCTATACAGTGGTGCATGACGGTCTCGTGCATCAACGCTATTTCAAATATGTCCCGCGCAGCGGCTATGCCAAGCGGCTGGTGCAGGCGCACAAGTTGCACCATGCGACCATCGGCAAGGAAGGGGGCGTCAGTTTCGGCTTTGTTTTTGCCCGCGATCCGGCCAAACTGAAGGCGGAGCTGAAGGTCCAGCGTGAGGCGGGCATTGCCGTCGTCCGTGACGCCGCGCTCTGATTCTTAACTCTCTGGCCTGCGCCAGATCCACGTCAGGGAAATAACCGCAACGCCCACAGGCACCAATGACCACGGTGGCGGCAAGGTGACGAGTCCGATCGCAATACTGATCGCAAAGGCGGTGGCGGCAGACCATTTTGCCCGCCGCGAGACGATGCCCTTTTCCCGCCAGGCGACAAGATGATGACCAAATTGCGGATGATTCATAAGGCGCGCCTCAAGCGCGGGGCTGCTGCGCGCGAAACAGAAGGCAGCTAAAATCATGAACGGTACCGTGGGCAGCAAGGGCAGAACCGTGCCCAATGTCCCCAATGCTACCGATGTAAACCCGGCCGCGAGATAGAGCCGCCTTTTGATCAATATTGGTGCACCGCCTTGGTAACATAATAGCTGTCGAGACCCTCAGGTCCGCCTTCGCTTCCAAAACCCGATTCCTTCACGCCTCCAAAGGGTGCATCCGGCATCGAAATGACAAAGCTGTTGAGGCCGACCATGCCTGTATCGAGCGCGTCGGCAACCAGATTGGCCTGCCGGGCATTTTCGGTAAAGGCATAGGCCGCCAAACCAAAGGGCAGACGGTTGGCCTGCGTGATAGCTTCGTCAAAATCCTTGAACGGGCGAATGAGAGCAACAGGACCAAAAGGCTCGTCCGTCATAATGTCGGCAGTCATCGGCACATCAGCGAGCACGGTGGGCTGATAGAAATATCCCCCATCGCCGCGTTCGCCGCCCGTCAGCAATTTTGCACCTTTATCGGTGGCGTCGCGCACCAGTCTTTCAATGGCCGGAGGACGACGATCGTTGGCCAAAGGCCCCATGATGGTGCCGTCGTCGAGGCCGTTACCGACCTGCACCTTCTTCGTTGCTTCGGCAAATCCCGCCACAAAACGGTCGTAAATGCCCTCCTGCACATAAAAGCGTGTGGGCGATATGCAGACTTGTCCGGCGTTCCGGAATTTCTGTGTCGAAGACAGCTTGATCGCTTTTTCCAGATCGCAATCATCGAATACCAGAACAGGGGCGTGGCCGCCCAGTTCCATCGTCGTACGCTTCACGCCGTCGGCTGCCAGTTTTAACAGATGTTTTCCGACCGGCACTGATCCGGTGAAGCTCACCTTGCGAATGACGGGCGACGCAATCAGATGGCGGCTGACCATGTCGGGCACGCCATAGACGAGTTGGGCAACCGCGCCGGGAACGCCGCCGTCGATCACACATTGCATGATTGCGCTGGTGCAGAAGGGGGTTTCTTCCGGCGGCTTGGCAATGATCGAACAGCCAGCAGCCAGCGCAGCCGCCATTTTCTTGCACATCAGGTTTACAGGGAAGTTCCAGGGCGAAAAGGCCGCGACCGGACCGACGGGTTGCTTGAGGACAAGCGCGCGCTGTCCGGTGGGACGGACCAGAACCCGGCCATAGCTGCGCTTTGCCTCTTCTGCGAAATAGTCAAATTGCGAGGCGCAAGACAGCACTTCGGTACGTGCTTCCGCCAAAGGTTTGCCTTGTTCGGTGGTCAGCAGCACCGCAATATCTTCGGCACGTTCGCGGATCAGGCCGGCAACCTTGTGCAAAATTGCGGCCCGCTCATTCACGTCCACCGTGCGCCAGTGGGCAAATCCCCGGGCAGTCGCCTCCAACGCCTCATCCAGATCGGCTGGGGTTGCCAGTGGCAAATCCGCAATCGCGGCTCCGGTTGCCGGATTGATAACCTTATGGTTGTCGCGTCCTTCTCCGCGCCGCCAGTTGCCGTTAATGTAAAGTCCGAGTTCGCTTGTGCTGTTCATTTGGGAATCCCGCAATTATTCTATGCGGGGCATGTAGGCCTCAGGGCGTGTTATGGGAACCCCGTCCGAGGGAAATTTTCATCAGCCAGAAAGTCGGCAATCCGGCGAACAGCAATGCCATACCCCAACCCAAAGCTTCCCACCCGGCGCCGTAAATGGTCCAGAGCGAATAGAGCATCGCCATTATGATGATTGCGGTGAAGCCTTTCGTCGCCGGTATCTGTCCCCGGATCATCAGGCGCGCCGCGGCCGAGGCGCAGCCGAAATACATGACCAATACGATGGCGGTGGTGAGGACGATCAGAAATTCAAACATCGCCGACAGCGACCGGCTGCTGTTCATCAGGATCACGATGGTCAGAAGGCAGGTCGTAAAAAGATGGGCGTTGCGGGGTGTGCCATTGGGTGCCGCTTTTCCCAAAAAGGCCGGAAACATGCCGTCACGCGCCATCGCGGCGGGCAATTCGCCCTGGCACATGACCCAGCCGTTAAGAGCGCCCAGCGCGCTGATCGCACCAAAGGCGGCAATGGCCGTTCCGGCATTTGCACCGCCATAGGTTTCCACAAATAACGCAAAGGGCGCAGGCGAAGCCGCCGTCAATGCAGCCGGCAGCATCAGGACCACTGCGGAGCAGACCAGAATATAGACCAGACCCGCGCCACCGGTGCCGAGCAAAGTGGCCCGGCCGATCGTACGTTCCGCATTCTCCACCTTGTCCGCCGGCACGGTGGCCGTTTCCAGCCCGAGCATAGCCCACAGGGTCAAAATGGTGGCTGCTGAAATGGCCGACAGGGAAAGGTCCTGCGTCGCAAAAGGCCGCACGACTCCGGTACCTTGCTGCGTCAGGACATAAGATGCGAGACCGATGACCGCGATCAGCGGTATGATCTTGATGATGGTCCAGATCAGTTGCACCTGGCCCGCCAATTTTGTGCCGCTGATATTGATCAGCGTGAACGTCCAGACAATCGCAACCGTAGTCGCCGCGGAAATGCCGGGTTTACCCAAGGCGGGGAAAAGCTGGCTGAGATAGCTGACGGCGCCCGTGGCAATCGCGGCGTTGCCGACCCACATCGAAATCCAGTAAGCCCACGCAATGGCGAAGCCAGCGCCATCGCCGAATGCCGCGCGGGAATAGGCGTAGGGACCGCCTGCCTTTGGCAGGATTCGGCTCAGCTTTCCGAATACCGCGGCAACGCAAAGCGCGCCTGCCACCGTGATCATCCAGCCAAAAACGGAATTCCAGCCCAAGGGGGCAAGGCTTGCCGGCAGCAGGAATACGCCCGAACCGATCATGCTCCCCATGACGAGAGCCAGTGCCATCCAGAATCCCATAGGCCGGCTGGTGGCTGCCGTGTCTTTATCCATACCCTATCCCCCGATGCGGCTTACCTGCCACGCCGGGGGATGAATGCCAACATCTGTTATCAATGGGCCAGCAGAACGGGCACACCGATTTCGGCCAGCAGGAACCGCGTGACGCCGCCGAAGACTGCCTCACGCCAGCGGCCATGGCCATAGGCCCCCATGACGAGATAATCGGGGTGCCACGCCCTTGCTTCGGCCAGCAGGCGTTCCTCGACACTGACATCGCCCTTGGCTGCCACGGCAAGTTCAGCATTAACGCCGTGCCGCGACAGATAGGCGGCGACGTCTGTAACCGGGAATTCTTCGGGCGCTGCTTCGACTTCAGTAATCCGTACCACGTCTGTCGCGGCCAGCAGGGGCCGTGCCGCGCGCACCGCATTTGCGGCCTCAAATCCGCCGTCATAGGCGACCATTGCCCTGTTAAACGCCAGGCTTTTGCACGCAAGGGGAACGGCCAATATCGGTGTACGCGATGCCGTGACTACGTCGCTGACAAGCGCGCGACCCTGACCACCCGCACGGGCCGCGGTATCGTCGAGCGACATGACCAATATGTCGCCTAAGCGGGCGGCGTTGACGAGGGCATCGACAATCGTGCCGTCGAAGATCTGCCAGTCCCACGGCAAGCCTTCAACTTTCAGATGTTCGTCGACCCGGGCCTGCATTTTGGCGCGTTCTTTCTCGGCGGCATCGAAAGCCTCCGAAATGAAGTGCGCGCCGCCAAACATGTCGAATGCGACATAGTCCTGCGGAGGGCGCGGCAAGATCAGAGAAAGATGTCCATTGAACCGTCGTGCGAGATCGAGTGCAACCTGCAACCGGCCGTCGAAGCCGGGGTCGCTTCCTGTATGTACCATGATCGATTTCATCGCCATTTCCTTTTTTCAACACCGACAGGATGGGGGGTGAGTCGGCTTCACATTGTCATATTACTCCCTTTTCCGTCGGGTTCGTTGATCGACGTCAAACTTTACGCAGAAGATGCGCTAAAGGACTTTTCATGTCGGTTATTCTATGTCAGCCCTCCGTCATGGAAACGGGGGAATCTGGAGCGGACAGATGCATGCTTCGGTCGGCCGAAGTCGGCGACGCTGCATCAATTGCCGCAATTTACGCTACGCATGTCGAAAAGGGTAGCGCAAGCTTCGATACGGTGCCGCGCACGGTGGCGGAAACCGAACAGAAGATAAGGGATATAACGGAAAAAGGGTGGCCGTTCCTGGTCGCGACACAGGCGGGCGACGTTGTTGGCTATGCCTATGCATCCCAGTTTCGGGACCGACCTGCCTACGGTTTTGCGTGCGAAGATTCGATCTACGTCCGGGCGGACCAAGTGGGGCAGGGCATTGGTTCGCAATTGCTGGCCGCGTTGATCGAACAATCGACCGCATTCGGATTTCGCCAGATGATTGCGGTAATCGGAGGCGGAGAGCCGGCTTCGGTGGCATTGCATGGCAAAATGGGTTTCGAACATGCCGGGCGGATGCGCAGCGTGGGACGAAAGTTCGGGCGCTGGCTGGATAGTGTGTATATGCAGATCGCGCTGGGCGAAGGAGACGGATCGGCACCAGGGCGCGAACCCGACGAGGGATCTCGGGAAAGAGAGGAGAGATAATGGCGGATTTTAAACTTGTGGCAGATGGTCTGCGTTTTCCGGAAGGACCTGTCATCCTGCCCGACGGTAGTGTCATCCTTGTTGAAATCGCATCCGGGCAAATCACGCGTATCGCGGCAGATGGCAGCAAATCCGTTGTAGCCAAAACCGGCGGCGGACCTAACGGGTTGGCACTGGGGCCGGATGGCAAGCTGTATTGCTGCAACAATGGCGGGTTCGAATATCTTGAAGCCAACGGCTTTCTGGCGCCGCATGGCATTGCAAAGGATTATTCCGGCGGACGGATCGAGCGGATCGACCTCGACACTGGCGCAGTCGAAGTCCTCTACAAATCCGGCGATTTCGGCTGCGTCTTGCGCGGACCCAACGACATCGTGTTCGACGAACATGGCGGTTTCTGGTTCACCGACCATGGCAAGGTCGATTATGCCAAACGGTGCCATGACATTGTCGGCATCTTTTATGCAAAGGCCGACGGTAGTCATCTGGAAGAGGTCGTATTTCCGTCGAACAATCCCAATGGAGTTGGACTCTCACCCGATGGAAAGACGCTTTATGCCGCCGAAACCTACACGTGCCGCCTGATGAAATTCAATATCACCGCACCGGGCAAGGTTGCGGCAGATGCGGGGCCGGGGGGACCGGGAATCCCTGTCTATCGCCCGGCGGGTTATAAATTTTTCGACAGCCTCGGTATGGAAGCCAATGGCAATATCTGTGTTGCTACTATCGGTGAATGCGGGATCAGCGTGATTTCGCCAGAGGGCGAGCTGGTCGAATTTGTGGCCACGGACGACATCTTTACCACCAATATCGCGTTCGGCGGCGCGGACATGCGCGATGCCTATATCTGCCTGTCGGGCAGCGGACGACTTGTTAAAACAAAGTGGGCGAGGCCGGGTCTGAAACTCAACTACTGAAAAGGAATCAATTCCATGCCGAGGCATAAGGAAGCCCATTTGATCGATCGCATCGGTTGGCTCCGTGCATCGGTGCTGGGCGCCAATGACGGTATCGTCTCGACTGCCAGCCTCATCGTCGGCGTCGCTGCGGCGCAGGCAAATCCCGCCAATGTGCTGTTGACCGGGATTGCAGGGCTTGTCGCCGGGGCGATGTCGATGGCTGCTGGTGAATATGTCTCCGTCAGTTCGCAGGCCGATACCGAAAGCGCGGACCGGGCCCGCGAAAAAATGGAACTGGAAACTATCCCGGAAAAGGAGCGGGAGGAACTGGTTGGTATCTACGAAGCGCGGGGTCTGGATCGTGCACTGGCCGAACAGGTCGCCGACAAGCTGACGGCGCATGATGCCCTTGCCACCCATTTGCGCGACGAGCTGGGCCTTGCCACGCATATGGCGGCCCGTCCGGTGCAGGCTGCCCTCGCATCGGCTGCGTCCTTCGCGGTCGGTGCCGCGCTGCCGCTTGCGATGGTGCCTTTATCGCCTGCCGCTTCGTTGACCTGGTCTGTATCGATCGCAGCTTTGCTGTTTCTGGCACTGCTGGGTGCTATTGGAGCGAAAGCGGGCGGTGCGCCCATTGGCAAAGCGGTATTGCGCGTGACCTTTTGGGGTGCCTTTGCCATGGCGGCGACCGCGGCCATCGGGTCGCTTTTCGGCACGAGCGTCGCCTGAGGGAAACCATGCCATATACAACTGTTATTTTCGATTTTGGCGGGGTCATCACTTCGTCCCCTTTTGAAGCGTTCAACCGGATGGAGGCCGAGCGCGGTTTGCCCCGCGATTTTGTCCGCAAGGTCAATTCGACCAATCCGGATACCAATGCCTGGGCAAAATTCGAGCGCGCCGAAATTGATGCGGACATGTTTGATGCGCTGTTCCGGCAGGAGGCCGAGGCGTTGGGCCATAGTCTCGACGGCGCTTCGGTCATCGCCTGTCTTGCAGGCGACATTCGCCCCGCCATGGTGGCCGCGTTAGACCAGCTGAAGCGCGAGGGGCTGACCCTTGGCTGCATCACCAATAATGTGCGCGCCGGACACGGTGCGGGCATGACAAACGATGCGGAAAAGGCGAGGGCGGTGGAAGCGATCATGGCCCGTTTCGACCATGTCATCGAAAGCTCGAAAGCCGGTGTCCGCAAACCGGATCCGCGCATCTACCAGATGATGTGCACGGCGCTGGATGTCGATCCTTCGGCCTGCATTTATCTTGATGACCTTGGCATCAATTGCAAACCCGCTTCCCAACTCGGCATGGCCGCCATCAAGGTGATCAACGGCGAGCAGGCTTTGGACGAACTGGGTGCGCTATTGGCGTTGACCTTTGGTCCGGTTGGCGGCTAGGCGATATAGCGTTCCGTCTCTCCCATATAACTGGAGCATTTCATGGCGAAGAAACTATTCCCCGACGCGGCTTCGGCGCTCGATGGCCTTTTGAAAAACGACATCCTGATTGCCAGCGGGGGCTTCGGTCTCTGCGGATTGCCCGAACGGCTGCTGGACGCGGTGCGTGACAGCGGGGTGACCGGTTTGACCTTTGTGTCGAACAATGCCGGTATTGATAATGAAGGCATCGGAAAGCTTCTGCGGACCAAGCAGGTGAAGAAGATGATCTCATCCTATGTGGGCGAGAACAAGGAGTTCGAACGGCAATATCTGGCCGGGGAACTGGAGGTTGAATTCTGTCCGCAGGGCACGCTTGCCGAACGTATGCGCGCCGGTGGTGCGGGTATTCCCGGATTTTACACAAAGACCGGCGTCGGCACGCTCGTGGCCGAAGGCAAAGAAGTCAAAGAGTTCGGCGGGGAGGAATATATCCTCGAACGCGGCATCTTTGCGGATCTGGCCCTGGTAAAGGCATGGAAGGCCGACGAAAGCGGCAATCTCGTTTTCCGCAAGACGGCGCGCAACTTCAACCTGCCTGCCGCAACCTGCGGCAAGGTGTGCGTGGTCGAGGTCGAGGAAGTGGTTCCGGTCGGCAGCCTTGATCCCGACTGCATCCATCTGCCGGGTGTCTATGTACAGCGGATGATCATTGGCGCGCCATATGACAAGAAAATCGAGTTCCGGACAGTCCGCGAAAGGGAGGCACTCTGATGCGTCGTTTTGCAGCCAGCCTAGTCGCCCTGGCTCTTGCCGGTTGCGCGGCGCAGGCAGAGCAAGTTAGCGCACCGGTCCTCACCAAGGAAGCCGTGGCAACGCAGATCGGCGAAAAGCCGACGCCCTCATCGCCGCCCACGGGTCAACAATGGCTTTATGGTTCAGCCGAAGGGACGATTGCGTCGGCCCAAATCTATAAGGCAATGGCCCAATATGTGCGGGCCAAGGCACTGAACCGCGCGATCAAGACGCAGGTTGTTTTGGGCGACGGCTCAACGCCGGATGCGCCGCGCTTTGAAAGCTGCGGTACCAAGCCACTGGCGGCGGTGTTCGATGCCGACGAAACACTGGTCTGGAATGTGGGCGCAATGCGGTACATGGCCGAGCAGGGCAAGGATTTCGATCCCGCCATCTGGAATGCGTGGGAAAAAAGCGGTGCCGGAAAGGCGCTCGCTATGCCCGGCGCGATCGAGGCTTTGAAGGTCATGCGCGAAGCTGGTGTTACGATTATTGCCAACACCAACCGGACATCGGCCAATGCAAAAGGGACCGAGGATACGCTGCGCGCGGCGGGCCTGGGCGAGTTCAAGCATGGCGAAACGCTTTTCCTGATGGGCGATGATGCAACCGGGTCCAGCAAGGACGCGCGCCGTTCGACCATAGCGGCTCGTTACTGCGTTGTTGCGCTTGCCGGCGACCAGCTGGGTGACTTTGCCAATGCGTTCAACGCCAAAGGCATTTCGGTTGCGGACCGCAAGAAACTGGCGACGCACCCTGCCATCACCGACCTCTGGGGTAATGGCTGGTTCCTTTTCTCCAATCCGGTATATGGCCCGTCCATTCGTGGCGGTTATGACGAGATATTCTCAGACGAAACCAAATGGGAGCCCGCACCATGAGCGGCAAGCCCGTTCCCATTGACCTTGTGCCCTATCAGGAACTGATTGGCGATAGCCGGGAGTTTCTGCGCGTATGGGCCAAGGAAGGCGGTCCGGTTACCTGCTTTATCAATCCGGTTCCGGTTGGCGGTGATCCAGCGGGATTTGGCGTCGCCCTTGTCGATTGCATCCGTCACGGCGCAAAGACTTGGGCGCGTGCCACCGGCATTTCCGAGGCAGAAGCCCTGGCCCGCATCTGGGAAGGTGTCGACGCCGAGCGAAACAACCCGACCGATATCATCACCGAAACTCCCACCACACAAAAAGATGGACTGATACATTGAGCTGGACACGCGATGAAATGGCTGCCCGCGCTGCACAGGAATTGCGCGACGGATATTATGTGAACCTCGGCATCGGCATTCCGACGCTGGTGGCAAACCATGTCCCTGCGGATATGGAAGTGACGTTGCAATCGGAAAACGGGATGCTGGGGATCGGTCCGTTTCCCTATGCAGGCGAAGAGGATGCCGACCTGATCAATGCAGGCAAGCAGACGATCAGCGAACTGCCGCAATCTGCCTACTTCGACAGCGCGGCCAGTTTTGCGATGATCCGCGGTGGGCATATCGACCTGACTGTATTGGGGGCGATGGAGGTTGCTGAAAATGGCGACATCGCCAACTGGATGATCCCGGGAAAGATGATCAAAGGCATGGGCGGTGCCATGGATCTGGTCGCTGGCGTGAAAAAGATCATCGTGGTTATGGAACATAATGCCAAGGACGGCAGTCCCAAATTCATTCCAAGCTGCACCTTGCCCCTGACCGGCAAAAATGTCGTCGACATGATCATTACCGATCTTGCCGTATTCCAGCGGCCCGACCATGCCACGCCCTTCCGCCTGATCGAGACGGCCCCTGGAGTCACCGTTGAAGAGATCGCGTCCAAAACCACGGCACATTATGAGGTCGCGGTTTAACCGAAACTATGCGGCGGAATACCAAAGCGCTTATTGCCCTTGCCATTGCAGGTGGGGCGGTCTGGTATAGCCTGTCGGGTTCACCCGTCGAAAGCCCTGCGGCCATGATCCGCGCGATAACGAGCAAGAAGGCCGCCAACCTTCCCGATACGCCGGAGGAATGGAAAGGCCGGATTGACTATGTCGATCTGGACGGGCGTCTTGCCGCAATGGCATCGCGGCCGGAAATGGCGGGTCTCGCGGTGGCCATTGTCGAACATGGGGAGTTGCGTTTCGTTGGCACCTATGGCGTGCTCGATCGCACCGACGGAAGTCCGGTTACCCCTGCCAGTATCTTCCGCTGGGCCTCCGTATCCAAAACGGTGACGGGTGCGCTTGCGGCAAATCTGGCGAGCGAAGCTGCTCTCGATTTGGAGCAACCTGTGTCGACGTGGAAAAGCTCGCTCCGGTTGCCACAGGGCGCAGAAACGCGGCTGACATTCGCGCAATTACTGGCCCAGCAGACGGGGCTTACCAAAAATGCCTATGACGAAAAGCTCGAGGATGGAGAGGATCCCGCCGACCTGCGCGCACGGCTGGTGGCAGCGCCACTGCAATGCCAGCCCGGCACCTGCCACACCTACCAGAATATCGCCTTTGACGATGCCAGCGAAATATTGGCGCAGGCCGCGCAGCGTCCTTTTGCAGCTGCTGTAAGCGAACGGCTATTTCTGCCTTTGGGTATGACCAGCGCCACCTATGGCATGGCAGGTCTGACGGGAGCCAAGCAATGGGCGCGGCCCCATAACGGGTCTCAGGTGCGCACGTTGCGCGAATCCTATTGGCGCGTACCTGCCGCTGCCGGCGTGAACAGCAACATTGTCGATTTTGCCCGCTGGATGCAGGCGATGATGGGGCAGCAGGCGAAGATACTGCCTGAATCCACCTTGCGCATCACGCATATGCCCCGCGTCAAAACCCCGAGCCTTTATGGAGGGGAGTTGCGGCAGGCGAATGGCGAGGCGAGTTATGGCTTGGGCTGGCGGAACTTCACTTATGATGGTCATCGCCTTGCGGGACATTCGGGGGCCGTCGATGGCTATCGCGCCACGATGATTTTTGAACCTGTGACACGTACCGGCGTCGTCGCGATGTGGAACAGCAATTGGGGGCGACCGTTCCGCATTCCGTTCGCGGTCATAGACAGCTATTACGGGAAGAAGGACAGCCGATGGCTGGACTTCAGCGATTTGCCGCCGTTGGCATCGACCTCCGACGCGGAACAGTGAAAGGGCAAGGCATGGCATATACACTCATCACTGCGAACCGGAACTATTCGAGCTGGAGCCTCCGGCCGTGGCTCTTGATGACGCAATTGGGGATTCCCTTTACCGACAAGCTCGAACCCTTTGCCGCGGTAAGCAACTATGACGCGTTCCGCGCCTTTTCGCCCACCGGTCAGGTTCCGGTTCTGCAGCATGATGGACGAACCATTCATGACTCGCTGGGTATCGCGCTTTATCTTGCCGACCGGCATGACGGGATCTGGCCTGGCGAAGAAAAAGCAAGGGCCTGGGCGATGTGCGCCACCTGCGAAATGCACGGCGGATTTTCCGCGCTTCGTAACGACTGCACCATGAATGTCGGTGTACGCGTTCGGGCAAAGCCCATGTCGCAGGCGCTGCGTCGGGATGTAGCGCGTATCGCAGAACTTTGGGCCGAAGGACTGGACAGTTTCGGCGGGCCTTTCCTTGCGGGCGAGAAATTTACTGCTGTGGATGCCTTTTTCGCACCGGTGGCTTTCCGCGTACGGACCTATAGTCTGGATGTGGGCAAGGCCGGACAGCAATGGGTTGACCATATGCTGGGCTTGCCTGCCATGCTGGCTTGGGAAAAGGACGCCTTGACCGAAAGCTGGCGCGAAGAAGGGCATGAGGAGGAGCTTCGGGCCTGCGGCGAAATTATCGCTGACTTCCGTCAGACATAAAAAAGGGCCACCACATGGGCGACCCTTGTTGGAAAAGCAGTGGGCGTTAGACTTTGTCGCCCAATGCGCCCTTCACCTTTCCTTTCAGGTTTTGCGCTTCGCCGCGGCGTTCCTGCTCAATGCCTTCGGCTTGAAGCCGCGGATCGTTGGAGGCCCGGCCTGCGGCCTGCTTGATGTTCCCGGCAATCTCGTTACCAAGCCCTTTGGCCTTGTCCGTCAATTCGCCCATATTCTGTTCCTTTCTGTGCGACCCGCCCTGCGGAACTGCAGGCCGGTACACAGAATCAATCGCGACGGGCGAAATTGGTTCCATCTTTCAGCGTGGACGCGTTCCCTTCGACCGCAGGGCTTGGGCAAATGCCTGCCCCTTATCCGGCGCAAAACGCAGGAACAGCGACGGTTCGATCAATTCCAGTTCCATCAAGCGGAACTGGCCGTCCGAATCACGAAGCATATCCACCCGCGCATAGACCAGCGCCCCGGTTTGCGTTAGCTGTGATGCCGCGGCCAGAGCCGCTGCGGCGAGGTCCTGCGTCGCCGTGGGTGCTTCGGTCGCTTCTTCATATCCGCCAAACTGGTCCTGCACGCGGAAATCGCCCTTGGCGGGGTGCTTGATGATCGCATGGCTGAACTGGTCTGCAAAATAGAAGAGCGAATATTCCCCTTCTTCAGCGATATTGGGCAGATATGGTTGGATCATCATGCGGTGCCCGCGGACCGAAAGAGGAACCGGATCTCTCGGTTCCAAGCGGAAGGTCCCGTCTGCGCCGCCCGATATGGGGGGTTTAACAACAAGTGTCGCAGTACCGAATGCAGCGCGGGCATCTGTCAAAGCCGCATCATCCAATTCTTCGGCCATCTGGGTCGGAACCGTGGCAATCCCCGCTGCGGCCAATTCGGCCAGATAGGATTTGTCGCTGTTCCAGCGCAGGATGCGGACAGGGTTGCTGATATTGACGCCCTCCTGTTCCAAGCGATCAAGCAATGCAAACCAGCAGGGGCAATCGCGCTGATACCCCCAGGCAAGCAAGGGCGTCACCAGATCATAGGCCGACAGATCATCCGCCTGAGTCCAGTCGATGAAGGTCGTATCGTCGCCCAGCAAACGGACATAGTCGGCCTTTATATGCGACCAGTCCTCTTCATATTCGGGGACGGGGCATAATATGGCGATCCGGGCCCGGTTCATTCGCCGGCCATTTTCAGTATTTCTTTCCATTCTTCGGGACGGACCGGCGCCACGGACAGGCGGGACTGGCGGATCAGTTCCATCGCGGCCAGTTTGGGATTAGCCTTGATGGCTTTCAGGGTGACGCTGTTTGCAATCTTGCGCACCGGCTTTACCTTCACAGCGACAAAACGGCCCTTCTCATCGGTGGGATCGATGAAATGTTCCTGGCTGATCGTGATGATGCCAACGATTTCGAGGCCGATATTGCTGTGGTAGAAAAAGGCTTCGTCGCCGACCTTCATGGATCGCAGATGAATCGCGGCGGTATGATTGCGGACGCCATCCCACATGCCTTCGCCTTCGGCCACTAAATCGTCATAGCTATAAACGTCAGGTTCCGACTTCATTAGCCAATATTGTTTTTTCATGCGAAAGCTCCTGTTTGATCAAAGTCAATTTCGCTGGCCACGCTTTAGGTCAAGGGCTATTTGCATGGATATGAGTAAGATGCCTGTTATTTCACTGCGCCATGACGATGCCGACGCCCTCGGCCAGCAGCTTGGCGATTCCTTCAAGACCTATGGATTCGCGACTGTTGTTGACCATGGCATGGACCTTGCGCTGGTTTCAAAAGCGTGGGCCCTGACAAAAGAACTGTTCGACCTGCCCGAATCGGAAAAAATGGGCGGCTATGACAAGGCGCTGGCCGGGCAACGGGGATATACGCCTTTCAAAACAGAAATTGCCAAGGGCGCCGAATTTCACGACCTCAAGGAATTCTGGCATGTCGGCCGGACAGTTGACCCCTCCAGCCCCTTGGCGACCTCCATGCTGGCCAATATCTGGCCCCCTGTTCCCGGCTTCAAGGAAACGTTCGAAACGCTGTATGCCGAAATGGACAAGGTCGGTGCGCGCATCCTGTCTTCAATCGCCCGTTATCTGGAATTGCCTGCCG
>NZ_VKKU01000002.1:1157500-1600197 GCF_007280415.1 Sphingorhabdus contaminans
TAGTACCGTGAGGGAAAGGTGAAAAGCACCCCGATGAGGGGAGTGAAACAGTACCTGAAACCGAATGCTTACAATCAGTTGGAGCCTCTTTATGGGGTGACAGCGTACCTCTTGTATAATGGGTCTGTGACTTAATGTATCATGCAAGCTTAAGCCGTTAGGTGTAGGCGTAGCGAAAGCGAGTCTGAATAGGGCGACTGAGTATGATGCATTAGACCCGAAACCCGGCGATCTATGCATGACCAGGTTGAAGGTGCGGTAACACGCACTGGAGGACCGAACCGTTCAATGTTGAAAAATTGTCGGATGAGTTGTGTTTAGGGGTGAAAGGCCAATCAAGCCGGGAAATAGCTGGTTCTCCGCGAAAACTATTGAGGTAGTGCCTCGGATGTTTTCCGATGGGGGTAGAGCACTGGATGGATGCGGGGGTCGCGAGATCTACCAATTCTAACCAAACTCCGAATACCATCGAGTTAGTCCGGGAGACAGACGGCGGGTGCTAAGGTCCGTCGTCAAAAGGGAAACAGCCCTAACCTACAGCTAAGGTCCCCAAATCATATCTAAGTGGTGAAGCATGTGGGATTTCCAAAACAACCAGGAGGTTGGCTTAGAAGCAGCCATCCTTTAAAGAAAGCGTAACAGCTCACTGGTCTAAATAAGAGATCCTGCGGCGAAAATGTAACGGGGCTAAAGATATGTACCGAAGCTTAGGGTGTGCGCTTTTGCGTACGCGGTAGCGGAGCGTTCCGTAGGCCGATGAAGCGATCTGGTAATGGGTCGTGGAGGTATCGGAAGTGCGAATGCAGACATGAGTAGCGATAGGAGGGTGAGACACCCTCCCGCCGAAAGACCAAGGGTTCCTGCTTAAAGCTAATCTGAGCAGGGTAAGCCGGCCCCTAAGACGAGCCCGAAGGGGGTAGTCGATGGGAACCACGTTAATATTCGTGGGCCTGGTGGTGTGTGACGGATCTCGTGAGTTGTCAGTTCTTATTGGATTGAACTGGCTTCGAAGAGGTTCCAGGAAATAGCCCCACCGTATAGACCGTACCCGAAACCGACACAGGTGGTCAGGTAGAGTATACCAAGGCGTTTGAGAGAAGTATCCTGAAGGAACTCGGCAAATTGCCTCCGTACCTTCGGAAGAAGGAGGCCCTCACATTGCGCAAGCAGTATGAGGGGGCACAGGCCAGGGGGTAGCGACTGTTTAGCAAAAACACAGGACTCTGCTAAGTCGGCTTCAAGACGACGTATAGGGTCTGACGCCTGCCCGGTGCTGGAAGGTTAAGAGGAGGAGTGCAAGCTCCGAATTGAAGCCCCAGTAAACGGCGGCCGTAACTATAACGGTCCTAAGGTAGCGAAATTCCTTGTCGGGTAAGTTCCGACCTGCACGAATGGCGTAACGACTTCCCCACTGTCTCCAGGATATGCTCAGCGAAATTGAATTCTCCGTGAAGATGCGGAGTACCCGCGGTTAGACGGAAAGACCCCGTGCACCTTTACTGCAGCTTCAGAGTGGCATTAGGAAAGAACTGTGTAGAATAGGTGGGAGGCTTTGAAACTTGGGCGCCAGTTCGAGTGGAGCCAAAATGTGAAATACCACCCTGTTGTTTTCTGATGTCTAACCCAGGACCGTTATCCGGTTCGGGGACCCTCTGTGGCGGGTAGTTTGACTGGGGCGGTCGCCTCCTAAAGAGTAACGGAGGCGCGCGATGGTAGGCTCAGGACGGTTGGAAACCGTCTGTTAGAGTGCAATGGCATAAGCCTGCCTGACTGCGAGACTGACGAGTCGAGCAGAGACGAAAGTCGGTCATAGTGATCCGGTGGTCCCTCGTGGAAGGGCCATCGCTCAACGGATAAAAGGTACGCCGGGGATAACAGGCTGATGATTCCCAAGAGCTCATATCGACGGAATCGTTTGGCACCTCGATGTCGGCTCATCACATCCTGGGGCTGGAGCAGGTCCCAAGGGTTTGGCTGTTCGCCAATTAAAGTGGTACGTGAGCTGGGTTCAGAACGTCGCGAGACAGTTTGGTCCCTATCTGCCGTGGGCGTCGAAATTTGAGAGGAGTTGACCCTAGTACGAGAGGACCGGGTTGAACATACCTCTGGTGTACCTGTCGTGGCGCCAGCCGCGCAGCAGGGTAGCTATGTATGGACGGGATAACCGCTGAAAGCATCTAAGCGGGAAGCCTCCCTCGAGATTAGATTTCATCGAGTCGTAGTAGACCACTACGTTGATAGGTTGGGTGTGGAAGCGCAGTAATGCGTGAAGCTAACCAATCCTAATTACTCTTTTCGCGCTTGAAGTCCCACCATCAATGACAGTGCTGATTGCTTCAGCATGATGATGGCGGATGATTAAGTCACACCAGATATCTTATTCCCTGCACGGGCATCGATTTTAACCCAATATCACTTGTTTGTGAGCGCCTGCTTCATTGCTTGGTGGCCATAGCGTTTGTGACCCACCCGATCCCATCCCGAACTCGGCCGTGAAACCAAACTGCGCCGATGGTACTACCGCTTAAGCGTTGGAAGAGTAGGGCGTCGCCAGGCATTGCAGCCGGCGCTCGCGAAAAAGTGCATTGGATAAACCCATTCATAATTCAAAAGGCGGATCGCTGTCGACATTCGATGGTGTCCGCCTTTTTTTGTTTTGATCGCATGCTGCGGCATCGATCATGTTGGTGGCGCGGGATGGAGCAGCCCGGTAGCTCGTCAGGCTCATAACCTGAAGGTCGTAGGTTCAAATCCTACTCCCGCAACCAACTTTTCCTAATAAAACAAAGTTTTACGAGCCTCGCTGTTACCAGCGGGGCTTTTGTCGTTTTGGGCTATTGAGACGCAATGTCCTGGGTTGTGGATGCCATAACCACCTTCTCACAGCCAATTCATATGCCGGATTTTGGACGAAACGCATGGTCCTGATCAAAAGCCCCCACGATCCGCGGCCTCCCATTTCATTTGACATGATAAATATCATATGAAATCTTTGTTGTACAGGAGGCGGGTGTGAATCGATCAGAACAAAAGGCAGCAACACGGACGAAAATTCTCGATCTGGCCGCGGCGCGGCTGCGGACCGAAGGGCTTGCGGGCAATGCGGTGCACCGTCTCATGCGCGATGCCGGGCTGACCCATGGGGGCTTCTATGTCCATTTTCCAAGCAAGGAAGCTCTGGATGTCGCTGCGCTCGAATGGGCGATGGAAAATGTCGGTAATACGGCGAAGCACCTTCCCGGCAGTCTGTCGCGGGCTGAACGGCGCAAGTTGTTGGCGGCGCGCTATCTGGCGCGATCCCATCGTGATCATCCCGAAACGGGCTGCCCGCTTTCGGCGCTGGTAAGCGAAGTGCCACATGGCGGCACGGCCTTTCAAAACGCCTATGCAGCCTGTGTTGCGCAGTCCTTGCTCGATCGGCAGGCGGATTATGGCGGTACTCCGCCGGGGGAAGACATTGCCCTGCTTGCACTTGCGATTGGCGGGCTGGCACTTGCCCGTGCGTTACCGGATCCGACTACGTCAGATGCCGTTCTGCAGGCATGCCGCGACGCGAGTGCCATATTGGCGGATGCGTTTGAAGAACAGCGAGGAGAGGAACAATGAGTGCCGAATGGAAACCGACCGCATGCATGATCTGCTCGATGAATTGCGGGATCGAAGTCCAGACCGAAGGAACGCGGATTACCCGTGTCCGTCCTGACCAGAACCACCCGGTGACTAAAGGCTATGTTTGCGAAAAGGCGCAGCGGATGGACGCCTACCAGCAAGGCCGAGACCGGCTGTCGTCACCGATGCGCCGACGGGCCGATGGCACCTATGAGACTGTCGACTGGGCCACCGCAATCCGCGAAGTGGCCGCACGGCTGGCGGCAGTACGCAACGAATATGGCGGGGAAAGCATATTTTACTATGGCGGCGGCGGGCAGGGAAATCACTTACCCGGTGTCTATGCCCAGGCGACACTTTCGGCATTGGGCGTGCGCTATCGGTCGAATGCCCTTGCGCAGGAAAAAACGGGCGAAGCCTGGGTCCAGGCCCGGATGTTCGGCTGCGGTATGCATCATGATTTTGAACATGCCGAAGTGGCGCTGCTGATCGGCAAAAACCCCTGGCAATCGAACGGCTTTCCGCGCGCCCGGCTCGTGCTTCGTGAAATTGCCGCGGACCCGGACCGTTCGATGATCGTCATTGACCCGCGCAAAAGCGAAACCGCCGCCATGGCCGATTATCATCTGGCGATCCGTCCGGGGACCGACGCATGGTGTCTTGGCGCGCTCGCGGCGATTCTGGTTCAGGAGCAATTATACAATAGCGCCTGGATGGCCGAGCATGTTGCCAATGCCGAGCCCGTGCTCGATGTCCTGCAACGCATACCGGTACGGGAATTCGCGCAGGTTTGTGATGTGGGCGAGGACCTTCTCCGGGCTGCGGCGCGTCGGATGGCCCGCGCCCGGACCATGGCCTCGATGGAAGATCTCGGCATGCAGATGGGCGTGCATTCGACCCTTGGCTCATATCTCCACCGTTTGCTGATCGGTCTGACCGGAAGCTTTGGCCGTTCCGGAACCAGCTACGCCTTTGTTCCCTTCCGTCCGCTGGGAAGCGGCGGAGGTGCCGGTGCGGGTGCGCGGGCCAAGTCGCATGGCGACCGCAACTGGCGACGCTCGCCGGTCACGGGATTTCCGGTGATTATGGGGCTGATCCCCTGCAACGCCATTACAGAAGAAATTCTGACGGACCATCCCCACCGTTTCCGCGCGATGATTGTCGAAAGTTCGAACCCTGTACATTCCCTCGCGGATTCAAACCGTATGCGCGAAGCGATGCGGGCGCTGGACTTCAGCGTCGTGATCGATGTCGCGATGACCGAGACGGCCAGCGAAGCGGACTATGTGCTGCCTGCCTGCAGCCAGTTTGAAAAAGCAGAGGCTAGCTTTTTCAACTTCGAACCAAAGGACAATGCATTCCAGTTACGCCATCCCCTTTTCCCGCCGCGCGACGGCACATGGGAAGAAGGCGAAATACATAGCCGGTTGTGTGAAGCCTTGGGGGCCATCGACGCGGCAGACGTTACGGCTTTAAAATCTGCCGCCGGTAATCTGGATGCATTTGCCATGGCCTTTGCCCAGGCGACATCCGCAAAGCCTGAGTTGATGTCGGTTGAGCCTGTCCTCTTGTACCGGGCGCTGGGCGATGTCCTGCCTGCGGGCATGGGAAATGCAGCCGCGCTTTGGGGCATCGCGCAGTTGTTTGTCCGCAATTTTCCGGAGGAGGCTGCGGCAGCCGGCTATAGCGGACCGTTGGCCGGCAACCGCCTGTTCGAGGCAATACTCGCCTCGCCCTCGGGGATTGTCTTTTCACATATGGAGGCAGGCGGTTGGCATTTGTTGCGGCAGCCCGGCAACCGCATCAATCTCCACATACCTGATCTGCTGGAGCAGCTGCTTTCGCTCGATCCGGCGGGGCCGCCTGTGGACCCGGAATTTCCGCTGATCCTTTCGGCCGGCGAACGGCGTACCGAAACCAGCAATACCAGCATTCGTGACGCGACCTGGCTCCGCAAGGGATCGTTGGAAAGCACATTGCGGATCAGTCCGGTCGATGCCGAGCGTCTGGGCATTGCCGACGGCGATATGGTTGACATTGTTACCTCGCGTGACCGGGCGCGGACTGTCGTCGAGCTGCATGAAGGATGCCGCCCCGGACATGTATCGCTTCCCAACGGCCAGGGACTTGATGTGCGGCAGGCAGACGGTTCGATCAAACGTCTGGGCGTCGCGCTTAACAATCTGACGGATTACCGCTGGCGCGATCCCATCGTTGGAACGCCCTGGCACAAATATGTACCCGCCCGCCTGGAACGCGTAGCCTGAAGGAGATTGTCATGGATTCAACAGCCACCGCCGGACGTGTCCACTCTGAACGGGTTGACCGGATTCTTCGGATCACCATCGACAATCCGGCGAAAAAGAACAGCTTTTCGCCTGAAATGATGCAGCAGCTGTCCGCGGCATTGACCCTTCTGGATGAAGATCCTGATCTCTGGGCCGGGGTGCTCTGCGCAAATGGAGATGACTTTACCGCAGGCCTCGACATGCCCAAATTTTTTGGACCGGGTGCGAACGCGCGTCCCGTACCGGAGGGGGCGGTCGATCCCTTCGGCCTGTCACGACAATGCCGTAAACCTATCGTCACGGCGGTCCAGGGAATTTGCTTTACGGTAGGGATCGAGATGGCGCTGGCGGGGGATATTGTCGTCGCTGCCCAGAATACACGATTCTGCCAGATGGAGGCCAAGCGGGGCATCGCACCTTTGGGAGGGGCGCATTTCCGCTATCTGACCCGCGCAGGTTGGGGCAATGCGATGTACCATCTTCTCACCTGTGATGAATTTGACGCGGACGAAGCCTATCGCATCGGCCTGATCCAGGAAGTTGTGCCGATCGGCAGCCAAATAGAGCGCGCAATGGAACTTGCCCGGACAATTGTGGCCAATGCTCCCCTCGGTATCCAGATGACAAAAGAAGCCGGCCGAACATTTATCGAAACAGGGGAGTCGGCCGCAATCGCGTGTATCCCCGCCATCCGTGCCAGGGTTCTGGGGACAGAGGATGCCGCCGAAGGCATCCGATCCTTTATAGAGCGCCGACCTGCACAGTTTCAGGGCAGATAGTTGGAACGGAAAGAGGATATAACCGTGCAGCCAACCGATATTGTGCGATCCTTTCTAAAGGCGATGGAGATACTGGATTATCCAGCAGCGACGGCGCTGGTGGCGCCCGATTGCGTCTATACCAACCCGCCGCCGATCGGCACCGTGACCGGACCTGAGGGTATCCGCGCAGTGCTGGAACCCTTTTTCGCGCCCACGATCCGGAACGAGTTTCTGATCCTGCGCGCAGCCCAGGCGGGACCTGTGGTCTTTTGCGAGCGGATCGATCGGCACCAGCTCGCCGACAAATGGGTGGAGCTTCCTGTGACCGGTGTGTTCGAAGTCCGCAACGGCCTCATCACCTATTGGCGGGATTATTTCGATGCTGCGACGATCCTGTCGCAATGGCCGCAAAGGTTACCCATCATGGAAGCACTGCGCACAGACGATGGCCGCTTTGTGGGATTGCCCGGCTATTCCTTTACACCCCATTATATCGACACCCTCGCCGGTTACGAAGGCCTGCGGGTGCATTATCTTGACGAAGGTCCAAAGGACGCCGCCGTTTCTTTCCTGTGTCTTCATGGCCAGCCGGCATGGTCCTATCTGTACCGCAAGATGATACCGGTCTTTGCAGGGGCCGGTCATCGGGTCATAGCGCCTGACTTGCTGGGATTCGGGCGATCGGACAAGCCGGTCGATGAATCGATTTATTCCTTCGCCTTTCACCGCGGCATGCTCTGCGCCCTGATCGAGGCGCTGGATCTTCGGAATATTGTACTGGTTTGTCAGGATTGGGGCGGCATTCTGGGGCTGACAATTCCGCCCGATATGCCGGATCGTTTCACGCGGCTGCTGGTGATGAACACGGCCATTCCGGTGGGCGAACCGGTAAGTGAAGGTTTTGTCCGTTGGCGCGACTTCAATCGCAGCCGTCCGGATATGGATATCGCGGCGCTCTTCCAACGCAGCCAGCCCGACCTTTCGGCAGAAGAGGCCGCAGCCTATGCCGCACCATTTCCTGATGCGCGGTACAAGGCGGGTGTGCGGCGCTTCCCCGAACTGGTGATGACCGATCCCGACATGGACGGGATCGCCGAGACCAAGCGCGCACGCACCTGGTGGGGAAGCGAATGGAACGGGCCAACATTCATGGCCGTCGGCATGACCGACCCTGTCCTGGGGCCGGACGTTATGGCATCGCTGCGCCAGCAGATAAAAGGATGTCCACCACCGCTTGAGGTTCCCGATGCCGGTCATTTCGTGCAGGAGAAAGGGGACAGAATAGCCCTCGCAGCCCTCGCAGCCTTTGGCCTGTGAACCTTATTGACCCCATTCCCCAGGCTTTCCGCATAGGCGGCGGTTTGTAAATACAGCCGGAAAGGATGGGACGGACGGGTCCTTTTCTGCAGCTTATGGCGTGCACGACAGAATTTGACCGGAAATAGTTCACCAAAACAACGCGGCGGCATTGACAAGGCGCGCGCAATACGGCATCGGCGCGGCCTACCCCGTGCCCAGATGGCGGAATTGGTAGACGCACCAGCTTCAGGTGCTGGCGCTCGCAAGGGCGTGGAGGTTCGAGTCCTCTTCTGGGCACCAGACGCCCTTTCGCGGTTGTTCGCGAAAGTTTGCAAAACCCGCAGAAAACTGCTAAAAATTGGGCCTAGGCCACCGCCTTTGTTCGCCCTTATTCGTCGCCATTCGCGACGTTTTCGGGCCAAGTTGGGGGCCATTTGGAAGCTGTCGGTCAGCTATTATGGGCTATCGACCGTTTCGAGGGTTACCCGCTGACTAAGCTTGCTCCGCAATTGACGCCTCATGTCTTTGTGAGGCCCGGCGAATTGAGGCATTCTGAATGGAATGAGTTCAACTTAGATGTTGGGATATGGACCATACCGGCCGGAAAATGAAAATGCGCCAGCCCCACCTTGTTCCGCTATCGAGGCAGTCGCTAGAGATACTCGATCGAGCCCGCCCGCTAACCTGCAATCAAAAATATGTATTTTCATCATTGCACACTGGCTTGCGGCCTATGTCTGAAAACACCATCAATGCTGCGTTGCGGCGTATGGGCTATTCAGGATCTGAAATGACAGCCCATGGCTTTCGAGCGATGGCAAGTACGCTACTCAACGAGTCAGGCCGGTGGAGCGTTGATGCCATTGAGCGGGCATTGGCGCATGATAACTCAAGTTCAGTGCGCGGTACATATCATCGAGGCACACACTGGGCTGAACGGGTTGAAATGGCCCAGTGGTGGTCGGACTATTTGGATGAGCTAAAAGCTGGCTCAGCCAACTGAATGCTTAGCTATCCGACCACTTAGCAGTCGGTTACAATATGCTCGAGCTTGAGGAAATCGCCAAACTTGCCCACGTCCGGGATTTAAGTGTGGCGAAGCCCAATGACCAAGAAATAGATCCGGGCTTACTTGGCAATCTGCGTACGGTTGAGCAACATTAGTCTCTTAGTGATATATGTTGTCGGCGGTCTTCCTTGCGTTCACTCATCAAAAATCACACCCACACTTTTCTGGGTATTGACGCGAAGCTCGAAAATATCCGGGCGACTATAGTGCCCATCGGTATCAAGAGCAGCAAGGCCTGCACCGATTTCGGCCAGATCAATGTCCGCAAAAATGGTTTCCTCAACCGATCCCGCCTGCGCCAAAATACGCCCATCGGGGGCAATGATAAGGCTGTAGCCATGAATGCGCTGGCCATCGGGGATTGTCCGTAGCAAAGCTTCTCCGTCCGCGTTGCCCCCAACGCTCTGCAAGCCATTAATCAGATCGTCGCGCCACTGCACGAGCCCCGTTGCCAGAACAAAACATCGTCCTTCAAAGGCATAATGACGGGAGGCTATGGCGTGACTTTCGCGAACGGTCGGCCAACAGGCTACATGGACTGCCTCATTTTGTGCGTGCATTGCCGCACGTGCCATCGGCATCCAATGTTCCCAGCAAATCAAGCTGCCCAAATTGCCCCACTCCGACCTATGCACGGCGAGTGTTGAGCCATCGCCTCGCCCCCAAATCAATCGCTCACCGTGTGTAGGCACCAGTTTGTAATGGTTAAGAGGTGGCGCATTGGGCCTGATCAGTAACTGGTTGTTGTAGAGGCTGGAACGACGTCGCTCGTGCAGACCTATAGAAATCAGCGCACCACTTTTATCAGCAAGTGCTTGCAAATTGGCAAGCCTTGAGTCGCCTTCGACGATGGCATGTTCGAGCAATATCCGGTGTAGGGCCGTTGTACCCGGATGGTCCCAAAGTGCCGCCCCCGGTGCTTCGTCAAGCCATATCGGATAGCCACCCACAAATGTTTCGCCAAAAGCGACAATTTCGGCACCTGCCGCTATGGCCTCCCTCGCAAGGTCGAAAGCCTTGGCAACGCCATCGCCGACTGCAAATGGAATGGGGGCCGCCTGGACAATTGCTACTTTCATATATTTCGCCGCCTCAAAATATGAGTTTGGAAATTTGCACCCCATGTCCGGGCAAAGTTTAGCGCCACAATATTATCATCTCAGCGGTGTTCGGCAGAGCATCAACAGCGCCATGTAGAAGAGCGATCAGAAGCAGGCTGCGAGTTCTTTCCCACAAAACTCCAAAGAAAATCGACAGAGGAGAAAGTGTCGCAATGGTGAATGCTGCTACCTGTACCGGATCCGTCGACCAGCCATCCGTATCCGCACTACCGCGCAAATAGAGACCGGGCCAATGGGATAGCGCGAACAGCACCGACACGAGTAACACAGCAGCGAGTGGCGAGTCCAACCAAGCGGAAAGCCTTGACTGCAGACAAGCTCGAAACAGAAATTCTTCGCACAGCCCGGCTTCAACGGACATCCATATCCAAGATGCAAGGATCCAGAGAAATGCGGTCGGCCAAATAACACCGGTGGCCGCAATTGCATTCAGGGAAGGGCTGACGACAGCCAGCAATCCAAAAAGAATTGCGGCAAGGACAACGAAAGTTGTCCAATAACTTCGTTCACGTCCGATGCCTCTTAACAGGGGTTTAAGTTGACCCTGAAACCCCACAATGATCAGGGCAGGCAAACCAACATGGATGACAAGCTTGTAGCATATGATAAGCAATTCTCGGACGACACCCTCCGGCGCGAATGCGCGTACCACTCCCAATCCTACACCCACTAGAATCACAGCATAAACAGCCAGATATACCAACAATGTCAGAGATTCATTTTTGGGACGCACTACTTCGATAGCCTGTAGTTTCAGGCCACGGGTGAGCGCCCAAGCCAGCGCAGACAATCCAATGCCAAATAAGATCAGCGCAACAACCGGAAAGACCCAATCGGCACCGGCAAAAGCGAGGTAACCTACACTTGCGCACCAGAGTGCGAGATAGGCGGTAATCACGCGACGAGCGCTGGGCCCTGTTACATCTGCCAAGATCATTCTGTTTCTCGACCAATGGATAACACATGTACTTTAGCCCAAGGGTTATAGATTGTATGCCTGAATGTTATTGGCGTTTCAGATCAAGTCGATCTCTCTTCCAAGAAATCCATCACATTTGACAAGAATGCCCGGTCAATTTATACAGTGGATAAATAGGAGGCTTTAATGTTCGATTTTGTCGTCGCCCATCTTCAAACCAGTGTGCCATTTGCAAGCTATGTGGGAGTGGAAATTGTAACGCTTGACGACCAGGGTGCAGTTGCACGTCTTCCCGAAAAAGCGGAATGCCTGAATCATATCGGTTCGGTACATGCCGGTGCGTTGTTCACGCTCGCCGAAGCCGCGTCAGGCGCCGCTATGGCAGGGGCACTGGCACCGGTTCTCATGGAAATCCGCCCAACCGTTGCAGATTCGACAATTACCTATCTTCAGGTTGCACGCGGCGCTCTTGAGGCGAAGGCCAGAATGGGGATTACGGCGAGCGAAATACGACAGGAAATCTCGCAAAACGGCCGCGCACGTTTTCCGGTTCAGGTTTCGATCTTCGACACAGAAAAGCGCGAGGTCGCGAACATGGATGTCCATTGGCATGTCAAAAAAACAACAGCGTGAAAGCTTTCATCACGGCAATGTAGCACGAGAGGCTGTCACCGAAGGTTTGGCCTTGGTCGAAAAGACAGCGGACGGACATTATTCGTTGCGCGAGCTGGCTGCGAAGCTTGGCGTTGCTCACCGTGCCATTACAGCGCAATTTGGCGATAAGGCTGGTCTTGATGCCGATATTGCGGCGTGCGGTTTTCAAAAGCTGTGCAAACAGTTGGAGGTGGTCGAAAACCGGGATGCCTTTCTTGTTTCTTTTGTATCGTTCGCATTGGATAATCCCGGCCTTTACCGCTTGATGATGCAGCAGGGATATTCTGCCTTTGAGAAAAGCCCGATGTTGCGCACAGCCGCAGACCGCGTGATCGCAATATCCGTGCGTATTCTGGCCGAAAATGAGCCCAGCGCCACGATCCAACGCAGAGCGGTAATGCGGTTGTGGATGTTGTCCCACGGCGCAATAGCGCTGCAACAGGCGGGCGTTCTCATGCCGCGCAGCAATGACGACTTTATCCGTGAATTTCTCGCAATTGTTAATCTTGAAAGTGCTCCGCCAGGCACAGCGCAGGAAATTTGGAAAGAAATTGGAGAAACAGACCATGACTAAAAACATCGCGGACGTGATGCCATTTTCGAAATTGATGGGCGTTAAAGTCACAAGCGCAGGTAAAGACAAAATCGAGGCAGAGATCGAAGTGCGTGCCGATCTATGCACTACAGGCGGGATAATGCATGGTGGCGCGATCATGGCATTTGCCGATGCTGTTGGCGCAATAGGAGCATCTCTAAATTTGCCGGATGGAGCCAAAGGCACCACAACCATCGAAAGCAAAAGCAATTTTCTGGGTGCCGCTCCCGAAGGAGAAGTGGTTGAATCGGTGACGGTACCGATCAAGGTCGGCAAGCGTCTATCGGTCTGGCAGACCGTAATTAAGCGCAAAAACGGACAGCAGGTTGCAATGGTGACTCAGACGCAGCTTGTTTTGTAGCCGGGAAGGGTGGCGCACGCGTTGCGGTCGCCAAGGGTCAAGCGTTGACCACTTGGCGGCACATGCAACACTTTATTTGGCGAGAATTTTGGGCCAGTTAATGTTCGCGGATCGAATATGGCCCGGTATATCTTTTCCCCAGCGCTCTCCAACTTCGCGGTTGTAATTCAGGTAAAGCTTGCCGTTCACAATTTTCCACACGGTCGGATCGCCGGATGCCGTGTAACCCTGACTGATAGCCCAGGCGCAATAGCCGCCATATTGCGGCGCATAAGCGGCAGGGTTGGCTTTGAACTTGGCAAGATTGGCAGCGCTCGCAAATCGAAATTCGGCACCCTTGTACATTGTCTTGTACGACGAACTTCCTTTGACGGGACGACCGCTCAGGAAATAGGCCACAGGGTCATAACCTGACACTGCGATGTTGTTAAAGGTACCAGTATATACGGGTTCGGTCTTCGCAAAACTTTGCGTCGGCACCATGAGCAATGCACATCCGAACAGGGCCGCAGCGAAGGCATGATATTTGGCCATATGATATCCCTTTTGATGATATGAAATTCGACGCTTGTTCGGTGCCCCGCAGACGTCGGTTACAAACAGTCCCCAGCGGCGGCCGAAAATCCACAACATGCATGAAAACGATAACCAAAGGTGATTTCACCCCGATGCCGGAATTTGGCAATTTCGCTCCATTAAAGCGACTGAGGGGAAAGCCATGCTACGCCGATATCTACCAATAATCTTTACGCTCTACATTGCGTTCGTTTTCATCCAGTCGTTGTTCTTCAAATTCACCAACTCGCCGGAAACACAGTATATTTTCGGGACGCTGGATGTCTGGGGCAGCTCTCTGGGATGGCCCGGGCTTTTCGCACCGACGGGTATCTTTTCGCAATATGTCGTCGGAACTTCGGAACTCATCGCTTCGGTAATCTTGCTGGCCGCGCTTTCGGACCGCTTTGGAAAATTCCGGCCTCTTGGTGCGGCAATGGCGATGGGTGTGATCTCGGGAGCTATTTTCTTCCATCTTTTTACTCCTCTCGGCGTTTCGGTATTGAATGCCGACGGAACACATGATGGCGGTGAGTTGTTCGCGCTGGCTTGCGGCGTCTGGCTCGCATCGGCAGGCTTGCTGTGGATGAGCCGCGAAGCGATCGGCGAAATTATTCGTCTGGTTCGCCGGGAACGCTGAGATGCTCGCCGATCTCCTCCTGTCATTCAGCCAGCAACCACTGATACTGGGATTGTTTCTCTTCGCGGCCACATTTGTAGCCGAAGATGTAGCCACTGTGGCAGCAGGCATATTGGTATCTCAAAGCGGGGCTGATCCCGTTGCCGCATTGTCCGGTGTCATCCTTGGCACGGCCGTGGGCGACCTCGCGCTATATGCCTTTGGCCGTTGGGGTGGAAACACGAAACCGGGTCGCAATTTGCGTGCACGCGCCGATGTCAAGCGCGCGGAAAGCTGGCTGTCGGGACGCGTTCTGACATTGGTTTTTGCGGCGCGATTCCTCCCCGGTTCGCGCTTGCCGGTATATACCGCAAGTGGACTTATAGCGGCGCCTTTTATCCCGGTCGCTGCAATCATTGCGGTAACAACACCGTTCTGGACCGGAACACTGTTCGCCGTAGCACACTATGCCGGCGAGGCCGGTGCACAGCAGCTCGTCGCCATTGCGTTGCCGGTAACAGCGGCACTGTTGGTCGTCGGCGCAGCGATCAAGTGGATCAAAACAAAAATTTTTAGACCGGAATTCTCATAGGAGAGGAGAAGGCAATGAACGAGGAATATACCTATTTGCCCATAACGACATGTTCGCCGACCGCTGCCCTTGCTATCCACGCATTTGCCGAGGAACTACTCAGTCATGGTGCGGGTGCGCGGGTCATATTCGACGCGGTTGCCGCCGATCCTGAATGCGCCCTGGCGCAGGCATATGCTGCCGCGATCTACCTTACGCAAATGACCCGTGAAGGCCAGGTTCAGGCGGCGCCGCATATTGTTACGGCTCTATCCAATATCGCCTTCTGCAGCAGGAGGGAGATCGACACCATCAATGCTATTGCAGCCTGGGGACAGGGCGACGAACGTACGGCAATTACCAAATTGCGCAATGTCGTCGAGGGATCGCCGCATGATGTTGTCGCCGCAAAGCTGTGCCAGATACTCGAACTCAATGACGCTGATTATGTTGGCATGTTACGAACGTCCGGCATGGCGGCAGCGGTGGAAGGCCGTTGCGGCTACGCACTTGGCTTGCATGCATTTGCGTTGGAGCAGTCCGGACACAGCGAAGTGGCGCTTCGCTTCGCACGTCGGGCATTGGAATTAAATGCGGATCGGGACCCGTGGGCCCAACATGCGTTGGCGCACGCGCTATTATCCATGGACCAGATGATAGAGGCAAGGGCATTTCTGCACAGCGTATCCCATGGCTGGGATCGCTGTTCGTCGTTCATGCTGACCCACAATTGGTGGCATCTCGCGCTGATAGAATTGGAACTCGGCAATAAAACAGCGGCGTTGCAGATATTTGATGAAAAAGTCTGGGGCGTCCGCAAGGGACATGCACAGGACCAGATAAATGCCATCTCTCTCCTGTTTCGGCTGGAGATGCAGGGCTTCCATTCCGCGCAGCGCTGGGCCGATATTGCCGATCATGTTGAAGGCCGGGAGACAGAAGGAATAAACCGGTTCCTTGATTTGCACTATCTGATCGCTTTGACGCAAAGCAAGCGGACCGACGCTGCCGACAGGCTGGTGGCGCATCTTCAGAGCAATCGGGTCGCGGGTGCACTTGCCCGGGGGATCCTTGCCTACGCATATGGCGAATATCGTGAAGCTGCCGCTGCTTTTGCGCCAGCATTCCATCATCTCGACGAATTGGGCGGTAGCAATATCCAGCGGGAGCTTTTCGAGCAGATTTTCGCCGACAGTGTACGTAAATCGACCTGTAACATCACTCGGGCAGTCCATGAACAGCATCGTGTCGCAGCCTGATTTTAACGATCCTGTCCAGGCTATGCCACCTTTTGGTGACGGCCCCCCATTGTCGCATTTTGAATTCTGGCCAGCATGGAAATTCTATGCTCCCGTTTGGTGCTGGATTGGCTGTCAGATGATCCGATACCGGAGTCTGAGAGCACCTCTTGCAGCTAATCCAGGATTTCCTGCAGGCGGTTTGGTTGGCGAACGGAAAAGCGAGTTATTTGCAAAGTTGCGCGGTCCTGAGCGCAAATTGTTGCCTGACTATATCGTTATACGTCGCCTTGATCGCGACATGGACACACAATGGCCTGCGATCATGACAATGATCGAGACAGCGGGCCTTGATTATCCCCTGGTCGCGAAGCCCGATATAGGTTGCCGTGGTGCAGGTGTTAGGCCTGTCCGTTCGGCCGAAGAGTTGCGCCGTTATATTGAGGCCTTTCCAAAAGGCGAAAAGCTGATCGTCCAGCATATGGTTGACGAAGCGGGGGAGGCCGGGGTGTTCTACGTTCGCGAACCCGGCGCAAAAATGGGTGAAATCCTCTCGCTCACGCTCAAATATTTCCCGGAAGTGACTGGTGACGGACATTCGACATTGCGCCAACTGATAATGGCCGATCCCCGCGCCGGGGCAATCCAACATCTATATACAAGTCGCTTTGGCGATGAACTCGACAGGGTCATCCCGATGGGCGAAACGAAACGACTTATTTTCTCGGGTAGCCATTCCAAAGGTGCGATTTTCCGCAATGGAAACATCTACATCACCGAGGCCATGCGTGCGCGGTTCGATGCCATTGCAGATGCGATTGACGGGTTCCACTTTGGTCGTTTCGATGTTCGCTTTGCAGACTTTAAAGCCTTCCAGCGCGGTGAGGATTTTGCGATTATCGAATTTAATGGCGCCGGTGCGGAAATGACCCATATCTGGGATAGCCGGATGTCGCTATTCGACGCATGGGCTACTTTGTTCCGTCAATATTCTCTACTTTTCAAACTGGGCGCGGCCAATCGGCGACGCGGGGTCCGACCTGAAAGCTGGCGTAACTTCTTTCGGCTCTGGCAGCGCGAGAAATCATTGGTCAAGCGCTATCCCCACACGGGATGATCGTTGCTGCATACAGGCCAGCCTTCAAAACTGTTCTGAAATCCTGAATCCAGAATGTGACATTTCGAAACAAGGCCACCGGGGCATTTGCGTTCGATATAGCAAAGCCCCGGTGACATTTGTGTTTGCGATCACTCTTTCAAAAGATCCTTGATCTGCGCAGCCGTAATGGCCTGCTTTTGAAGTGGTTCAAATATCGCGGCCATTGTTTCGAACATGGTTTGCGAAAGCTTTGAATATTCCGCGATGGAGTTTGAAAACTCGGTTCGCGCAAATTCACTTTGCAGCTGGATCAGTTCCGGTGCCGTGCGGGCGAGTGCCATAGTCCGGCCGGCCGTTGTGGTCCGTTCAAATGCTTGCTTTGAATAGTCGGCCACTTCCTGGGCGATTGTCTGCATGCCGCCGGCGGCGGCACGGGATGACTCCAGCAATGCATCGACATTGCCGCGGGTCATTTCGGTAACAACACCAATTGTCTTGATATTTTGTTCCAGTGCTTCGCGCGACCTAGTTGCGATTTGTTCGAAGCTGGCCTTCGCCATCTTGATTGCTTGCTCGGTCTGTGCGGTCATCAGTGCTGCAGGACTCGAGGCTGCAGAACCATTTTTCTCTTTGGTCACATTACTCATCGAAACATCCTTTCCTCAGTTCGATCTTTGCAATTCATTTCGGTTCAATAGGCCGAGGCGACATCCATCATTTCGCCTGCCATCGCCTCGTGAAGTATGAAGCCTTCAAGCGGATCGGATTTGGCCCGCCATGGTGCCTTTGCGAGCATGTCGTTCGTGTGGGCATAGCCAGCCTCCCAGCGTTCCCGAATGCCGCCTGGGCTAAAATCGACATCTTTGGTGTGGTCTTCATTGTCGAGCTGGGGAGCCAATAGGCGGACAACGTGCATAGTTGTCGAACAGCCATAGCTTCGCATTGTAGCCAGTTCTTCCTTGGAAACGGCGTCTGGCGGTACCAGTTGAGCCAGTTGCTGGATGATGTGACGCAGCTTGTGCAGCTGCCGTTGCCTTTTGATATGTGTGTTCCCGCGGCTCGAATATTGGATATCCTTTTGGCGGTTCGTCACGTCCCAGATCGATTGTGGTTCCGCGCCGTGCGGATTCCACAGGTGGACCGCAAAAACGATGGCGTTGCTTCTCGGGTTGTCGTCGAAAACGGCTTCAACAGGCGTATTGGACACAATGCCGCCATCCCAATAAAGTTCGCCATCAATTCGGACCGCAGGAAAAGCAGGAGGTAAGGCCCCAGATGCCATGACATGTCGCAAATCGAGAGGCATGTCTCTGGAATCAAAATAGTGCATTTCGCTGGTCTGGACATTGGCCGCGCCGACCGTCAGCCGGGTTGCGCCGCTGTTGATAAGGTCAAAATCAACAAGTTCGGACAGATTCTCACGCAACGGATCTACAGAATAATAGCCTGCATGTTCTGCCCCTAAAGGTATGCGTTGACCCATGAAGGCCAATGGGTTCGGTTTGAAAAATCCGGGGATTCCAGACAAAACCGCACTCATCGTACGCCATGGAGCAAACATCCCGGCCAGGGGCCCGTCAAAAAACTGTCCATGCTCGACACGGCGCCAAAACTCCTGCAACTTTTCCATTCGCAGGTCCGGTTGATTGCCGGCAATTATGGCGGCATTAATCGCACCAATTGACGTGCCGATTACCCAGTCAGGCTCGATTCCGGCTTCCCGAAGTGCCTGATAGACGCCTACCTGATAGGCGCCCAATGCACCTCCACCTTGAAATACCAGGACAGTCTGGCCGAATGCCGAGAGTTCCTTTTTTAGATTCTGGGTCATGAAATATTCCTTCGATCTTCAGATATTGAGCTGACGCAGTGCGGGGCCCGGTGTGAGAGTGGACGGCAGATCGGGTGCGACGTCACCGGTGATCAGGCGCGCGCCACGGGCGAAAGTGAGGTAATTCCAAAGCCAATTCGCGCCGACGACGAAGCGGTTACGAAATCCCGATAAAAACCAGATATGTGCCACGCACCAAAGCAGCCAGGCAGGGTGGCCCGACATTTTGAACCGGCCAAAATCCGCTACCGCGCGGTTCCGTCCTATGGTCGCCAAGCTGCCATAATTTCGATAACGAAACGCCTTGGGATTCCGTCCGGCTAAGGCAAGATTGATGGATTGGGCGACATGGGCACCCTGCTGCTTTGCAACGGGAGCGACGCCCGGAAGAGTGCCTCCGCTGCCGTTCGCGCAGGCGGCGGTATCGCCAATTACAAATATATTTGTGAACCCGGCGGGATTAAGTCCTGGCCCTACCGGTACGCGTCCTGCGCGATCGGGTGCAATCCCCAGCCACTCTGCAGCCCGCGATGCTTTAACGCCCGCGGCCCAGACAGCTGTATCGGTGGGGATATATTCATCACCTACTGTAACGCCATGCTCGTCGACGGAGTTGACCGGTTTCCCCAGACGCACTTCAACACCCAACTGTTCGATAGCGGCTTTTGCCTTGATGGACAGTTCTTCGGGGAAAGTAGCCAGCAATCTCTGCCCGCCTTCGATCAGGATGACTTTGGAACAATAAGGGGTGATGCTCCGGAAGTCCCTTGAAACCGACTGACGTGCCAGCTCGGCAATGGCGCCTGCCATTTCAACGCCCGTGGGGCCGCCGCCTATAACGACAAATGTAAGCAATGCATGACGTTTGTCCTTATCGGTTTCAATTTCCGCCTTTTCCAAAGCCAGCAATATCTTGCGGCGTACGGCTGTGGCGTCTTCAACGGTTTTTATACCAGGGGCGTATGGCGCCCATTCGTCGCGTCCAAAATAGCTGTGCCGTGCCCCCGTCGCCAACACCAGCCAATCGTAAGAAACAGGTTCGTGATCGCCCAGAATGACATGCTGTTGCACGGTATCAACGCCATAGACCCGATCCAGTATCACCTTTGTATTGGCATTGTGCCTGACAATTGCGCGTATCGGAGCCGCAATGTCGGCGGGAGACAATCCAGCCGTGGCAACCTGATACAGCAGGGGTTGGAAGAGATGGTGGTTGCGCTTGTCGATTAAAGTTATATCGACCGGTGAATTGCGCAAGCCATGCGCCGCTGCCAAGCCTCCAAAGCCAGCGCCGACGATAACGACGTGCGGACGCTTGCCTGATGTCATTGGCCCGTCCACCCGCCGTCGACCGGCAACGCAACACCTGTGATCGAGCGAGCCGCATCGCTGCACAGGAAGACCGAGGCGGCTCCCAGCTCCTCAACTGTTACAAACCGTTTAGTTGGCTGTGCCGCAAGAAGTACGTTGTTTATGACGTCATCCCGGCTGATGCCGCGGGCTTTTGCTGTGTCTTCGATCTGCCCCTCGACCAATGGGGTCCAAACGTAGCCGGGGCAGATTGCGTTACAAGTGATGCCGAACTGGGCACCTTCAAGCCCGACCGTTTTGGTAAGACCAAGCACGCCATGTTTTGCAGCGACATAGGCGCTCTTATAGGGCGAGGCGATAAGCCCATGTACGGATGCAAGATTGATGATGCGTCCCCAGCCTGCTGCCTTCATCGGCCCAAAGGCGGCTCTAATGGTATGAAAGCTGGCGGACAGGTTGAGCGCCTGGATAGCGTTCCATTTGTCGACGGGAAAATCCTCGATCGGGCTGACATGTTGTATGCCGGCATTGTTTACCAGAATATCGATCCGGCCAAATTGATTGAGCGTGTCGGTGACAAGCGACGCCGCATCTGCACCGTCGAGAAGATTGGCGCCATTATACACGACCTTCACACCTGTGGTGTCGGCAAGTTCGTTACGGGTTGTCTCGATCTGGCCGAGATCACCTAAACCGTTCAGAACAATATCCGCGCCAGCCTCGGCGAGCGCGCGGGCAATTCCCAGACCGATACCGCTCGTCGAACCCGTGATGATTGCCACTCTTCCAGAAAGAGGTGATGCAGCTGCAGTCGCCAGGTTCATAACATTCTCCTTTGTTTGATGGTCGAGAATGTGGGGCAATGTTTGATCGAACAAAAATGCCATTTGGGCATCGAAACTATGCCGACAATCGAATGGTTGCTGCCCCTGCGACAGATTATTCAGAACTCACGCCGCCGATACCCGTTCGCAGGATTATCTGACGCCGGTTCGGGGGCGACCTGTTTCATCGCAAAAGGAATTATATATGAAAACGACATTGGCACTTTTGACGGCGCTCGCCGTTGCAGGTACAGCCGCGCCGGCTTTTGCAGGCACATGCCCCGCCGGACAAGAAGGATCGAATCCGCTTGCGGGTGCGGCAACGATGCCTGCCAAAGTAACGGACGAAGTATTGAGCACGGTGGATCTTGGTCCGGAAATCAACGTCAACGGCCGCAGTCTGCGTCTGCGTAAGCTTGTTCTGCAGCCGGGCGGAGTGGTTCCGATGCACAGCCACGCCGATCGCCCGGCTTTGATCATGACGGCTAGCGGCACGGTCACCGAATATAGCTCAAAGTGCCTGGTGCCGATTGTGCACCATGCGGGCGACGTTTCGACCGAAACCAACAATGTCACGCATTGGTGGAAAAACACCGGCAAGACTGTCGCAATTCTGTACTCTTCAGACGTCCACAATGACGGAAAAGACACGCGTAACGCAATGCAATGACCCGATTGCAAACCTCCCACCCCCTAAATGCAATCGGTGGTTACCCTGAGCGCCCCGGCTCAGGGTAACCTTAATCCCATCCGGTCTGATACCATCAAGCAAGGCAGGTCCCGTTATGCACAAGATCGTGAATAGTCTTGCCGTACCAAGAAATCTGTCGGTACGGCTCGCCAATTGCCCTGCCGACATTGCGGCAGCCCAGCGGTTACGGTGGGAGGTGTTTTACCGGGAACGTGGAGCAATATCTTCGGGAAATGTCCAAATGGATTGTGACCCATATGATCCTGTCTGTGATCATTTGCTGGTCGAAGACAATGCGCTGGGCACCCCCAAAGTAGTCGGGACATATCGGCTACTGCGTCAAAGCATCGCCGCCATGCGTGAGGGCTTCTATAGCGCGGGGGAATATGACCTTTCGCCGCTTTCACATAGCCCGGGCGAGCAGCTTGAACTTGGACGGTCATGCGTAGCATCGGAATATCGCGATGCCGGAACAATACAGCTCTTGTGGCGTGGTATTGCGACATATCTTCGCCAACATCAAATCTCGACCATGTTTGGATGTGCGAGCTTTCACGGCATCGATCCCGACGCCCATGCCGATACACTTTCCTATTTGTGGCATAATCATCTGGCTCCACAATCCTTGCGCGCCCGCGCGCTAGAGGAAAGATATGTCGACATGGCACGCTTGCCTTTGGGCGGTTACGATCCACGCCAGGCGATGCGCAAATTGCCGCCTCTGCTGAAAGCCTATCTGCGTGTAGGCGCGCAGGTCGGCGACGGTGCTGTAATCGACCACCAGTTTAACACGGTTGACGTGTTCATTGTCATGCCTGTGACCGAAATATCGGAACGCTATACCAGTCGTTTTGGCGCGGCTGCGTGAGCAGCCCGCATTTGGTCTCGCACGAGGCTCGCCAACTCTTTTCTATCGATTTTGGCTGCAACAGGGGGCAGAAACTCGACCTGTGCTAAGGTGGATGACTTTGCCAACCGAATTGCCCCGGACAGCAAATCATCATCGTCAATCCATGCAACCTCACGCTGGCGATGCGGTGACAGGGCCGTCCCTTCTGCTGACAGGTAACGGATAACCACCGCTTGGACTACGGATGCAGAATCCGCCGCGGCAAACAGGGTCGTGCGAAAGGGCAAAATGCCGGTTCCATCCGAAGTGGTTCCCTCTGGACAGAGTATAACTGATCGTCCTGAAGCTAATCTTTTCCGAATTTCGGAAACTTGTGCTTGGCTTTTGAATTGTTCAGTCCGGGAAACAAAGACTGGATTGAAACGGCGTGCCAACGCGCCGATCACGGGCCAGTCCTTCATGTCGGATTTGGCAACAAAATCGGCGTCCAAAAGGGCCAGCATCACAGGTATGTCCGCCCAACTGACATGGTTCATCACAAAAAGCGTTCCAGGCTTCGTTGATGGCGTCCCCCGATTGACTGTATGAATTCCGAAGCCTTTCGACAGACCTGCGAAAAAGGCTTGTTCGTGCCGCCGTCGGCGCTGAGGAGGCGCGAATAGCCATATCGGTATGCGGAGCATCAGAAATGAGAGCGTCGTAAATGCTCTTGTCCGACCGAAGGGACGCATCTTCCGCCCCTCAATCAAATTTCTGTTGAAGCTTAAAGGCCACCCAGATCACAAAGCACATGATCATTATCGAAGCCCAAGCATATGGCCACAGCAGGGGCATTCCCACGAGAATGAGCCCGTCATTGCTTCCAGGTACAAGAAGGCTGCCCCAACCCATCAGCATTCCACCTGCAATACAGCGCGCGATCGTGCGGGAACTTTGTCTGTGCCATGCCAGATGGCCGCCAGCCCAGCCTCCTGCTATTGCACCTGCTAGAAGGGACGCGAACAAAGCACCTTGCCAGATCAGACTGTCGAACATGCCCCGCGAAATGTGGAGCAGAAGATCCATATAGCTCCAGGCGCCCACCGAAATGAGCATGATGACAAATGTGATGCCAATCAGGATTGTCGCTTCATGTGGAGCCCAAAGCTGTGTCCAATTCCCGCCCTCTGCTTGCCGCGACCTAATAATCCGGAATATGCGCCAAAGCGCGTAGAGGCCGAATGCCGGCGCCAGCCAATATGGCAACGTCGACCCCGCCGGAAGCGTGTCGGTTATGACAGGCATTTCACCCTTAAATAAAAGGGGGGTCGTAATGATACCGATATAGAAACCCAAAGGGGTCAAGGCATATGCCCATTGACCTGTACCGAGCCGCGCAATCGCACCAAAAACGCACGCCTGATTTACAAAAGCACCAAGGCCAAGCAACGTAGCCCCGATGACCGTCCAGTGACTGAAAGCAAATCCGCCGGGAATTTCTGGAAGAAAGCCAAGCACCTGTGCTGTCAACAACCCGCCTGCGACCCAGAGCGAAGTTTCTGCCAGCGCCATTGTCTTGGTTGCGGTTCCATTATGAACAATTTCACCGACCGCGGCAACGGTACAGGTTGCGCCGCGCTGAATGGCAAAACCCATTAGCGCGGCGCAAAAAGCCGCCAGCAAAAAGGTAAAACTGGCAACCGCAACCATCATTTTGTTGTACTGGATGCAATCGAGGCTGCAACTTCGCTAGCCATTTTGAATTGGGCATCACGGTTTTTGATGCTGTAGCGTTGTGCGATGAAACCAAAGTCGGTCCAGGCAACGCTGACGCTACCGTCAGCTTCTTGCACGACAAGCATCCGAACCGGCCAATCTAGACCCGAATAGGGATTAGAGGACAAGAACTGGACGCCTAGAGGCGGATTTCCAAACAGGATCAATTTGGACGAACGGATCGTGATATTCGCACCGGCACCCAATTGCGACTGGTCGATTTCGGTGAAGAATTTGATGCCTTTGCTTGCAATATCGGCCTTCAATCGCTCGACGGTTTCGTCCACACTATAAACACTTTTAACGGTCAAAACACCTTGCGCGGCGGTTGCAGGCGCCGCAGGTTCAGCTTGAATGGCCGGCGCAATAAGGGTTGCAGCGCAAAGCGCGATAAGCAATTTTTTCATGTTCATGTCCTTCGATTGAATAGAATATGCAGCGAGCGGTTGCTCATGGCACTCTTTTGCCACCGCATTGTGCCCACATGAAATTGCAATCGGGCATGACAGTTATAACCGGAGAGCATTTCTACCACCGATTGGCCTTGTATATTTCGCTTTTTTGTTGCGGCGTTTAGGCATAAAAAGCCGTGGGCATTCGAGGAAAACAGCCATGAACCAACCAATTGTGACGGCATTAGAGCAGGCTGTCCAACATGTCCGGGATCGCGATGTCCCACTGGCCGAACGGCTAAACTATATCGCGTCACAGGTCCGGACATTGAGCCCGGAATTTGCCAACGCAGTCGACACTTTCGTGGACCGACTGGAACGCAGCGGTGCAGGCGACCAAGCGCCTGCCGTAGGCGATGTCATGCCATCCTTTATTCTGCCCGATGACCAAGGGCGTCTGGTCAGTTTGGAACAGTTGCTGGAGGTGGCGCCCGTCGTTGTCGCTTTTCACCGCGGGCATTGGTGCCCCTATTGCCGACTGAACGCTGCCGGACTTGCGCAGATTGAAAATGATATCAAGCCGGTCCAGATCGTTGCGATTTCGGCTGAAACCCAAAGCTACACCCGTGAATTGAAAGCCGAGTCACGTGCGAATTTTCCATTCTTAACGGACGTCAGTAACGGATATGCCTTGTCTCTCAATCTGGCAATTTGGGTCGACGATGCAATGTCTGAATTGATCGCCAGTGTCGGTTGGGATATTCCGAAATATCAAGGCAGCGATGGCTGGATTTTGCCTATCCCATCCGTTTTCGTTGTGGGACAGGATGGCCTGATAAAGGCGCGCCATGTCGATCCGGACTATCGGCGGCGGTTGGAATTGAATGACTTACGTATCGCGGCGCGCTCAGTCCTCGCGTAGTCCGACGTCCCTGTTCCAATCTTTACACCGCAGCAAGTTCAGAAATGCGGCTGCTTCGCGCGGGCGTGGTCGGCCTGCCACTGTGTAAACCGCGACAGTACGCTGCAGATCCAGAGAGGGTAAGTTTAAAGGAAGGCCTGATGTAGTGCGCAGCGCATGTTTCGGCGCAACAGCTATTCCAAAACCAGCGGAGACAAGTGCCTCCAAATCCTGACTTGAATCGACTTCATGTGCGCTATTCAAATTGACGCCCGCATTATTGAGGCGTTCGCGTTCGTAATCGGTAAGATCCAGTCCACTGAACAAAAGAAACTGTTCCTCGCGGATAAGTTCGACATCCAGTTCGACATCGTTACGCATTGCCAAAGCATGGCCATTGCCAACCATCAGCCCAAAGGATTCGGAAAACATTGGCCATGCCTCAAGCCTGTCCCAGGTTTCTCCCAGAGGTCCGCCCATGGCAATATCGACCTCTCCGGACTTGAGCATCCCAGCGATTTCAGACGCGTTTCCACGCTTGAGCTTAATCTGAATACCCGGAAAGGCAGGATACATTTCCTGCAGCGGCCCCATAATCAAAGCTGAATCAAGCGAGCGCGCCACAGCTATGGACAATGACGAGACCTCTCCTCTGCTGACCGCTTTTGCGAGCGTTTTTGCTGCGATAGCAGCATCATGGCACTGCCGGAGCATAGGCAGCATTTTGTTGCCAAGATCGGTCAGGTGGGTGTGCCGCCCTTCGCGCCTGATTAGATCGCCTCCAAGCTCAAATTCCAACAATTTGATAGCGCGCGTTAATGCGGGTTGCGTCACGCAGCATTCTTCTGCGGCCCTCGTGAAATTGAGGGTCTTTGCAACCGAAATGAAATAGCGGACCTGTTGCATTTCCATGATTAGGTCTCCACAATCGTTTACCACGATAATGTAAAATGTAGCGCAGTCAATCCGGCCAACATGACTTTCATTAAGTCGCGAAATGAATAAATAGGTTGCAGAATTGCAGGATTGGTGCTCCAAAATGCGGCAATGTTACCTGACAATCGGGCAATCCACTCCGGCGTAGAGGTGGCTTGGCGTGAATGAGATTTCTATCTGGATGCGTAGTTTTGTCGCTGTGGCAAATGCCGGAAGCTTCTCAGCCGCAGCAAATCAGATTGGCGTGACGCAGTCTACCATTTCAAAACAGATCGTCGGACTGGAACGACATTTGGGAACGCAGCTGTTTCGCAGAACGACGCGTTCCCTTGCCCTCACCGCAGACGGAATGCTCTTCCTAGAGGGCGCATTGCGTGCGCTTGCCGCAATTGACGAAGCGGAATCTCTTGTTGGGTTGGTTACAAATATTCAGGGCACGGTCCGAATGACGTGCCCTTTAAGCTTGGCCGAAAGCCGTATCATCAAAATGATCGGGCGATTTTTAGAACGTCATCCGAAAATGGAGATCGATCTGCAATTGTCTGACCACGCGCTCAATTTGGTTTCGGATAATTTGGATCTGGCCATCAGGGTCGGACAACTGGGCGACAGTCGACTGACCGCACGGAAAATCGGGATGGCCCGGCGCGTGATTGTGGCTTCACCCGATTATCTCGACAAAATGGGTCGCCCTACAAAGCCAGCGGATTTGCGTCGGCATAACTGCATTTCCTATACGCTTTTGAGCACCGGCAGCCGATGGCAATTTGTGGGTGGCGAAGCCGCCGTTGTTTCTGGCAATTTCCGGGCTGACAGCCCCCACGGTTTACGCGCAGCCACATTGGCCGGAATTGGCATCGCCGCTAATGCCCATTGGCTTTTCGAACAAGAACTAGCCTCGGGTGCACTTGAAATTGTACTGCCAAATTTCGAGCTATTGCCCATGCCAATACATGCGGTGCTGCCATCCGGTCGCTTCGTCAACGCGAGAACGAGGGCTTTACTCGATCATCTTGTCGATGAATTTGTTCGAGATCCCTTGCTTTCGACGAGGACAAGTGTTCCCACTTAGTGACGTCAGGTGTTGAGCGAAATGTATTTTCAAACATTCAGGGCGCTCAACGGAAGATCGCTGTCAAACGTAATATCGAAGGATTTTCTGAAAATTGTTCTTTCAAGGAAGTACGATTTCACTGAACGAACGGCCGATTTCGCTAAACTCCCTCTCTTTATAACTCGTCGCGTGCGCCACTGAGTTCGAGTTCTTTGTCGTCGGCAAGGGACGCGATGATCATCATTACTGCGTGTAATTGGGTCGAAGTCAGCGTGTCGGGAAGTTTGGCGACCAGATACAGATTGGCGCCTTCTATTTCCCATGAACCGAGTTTGTTGATCCGGCTGTTGCGCATCAGGTCGAGCGCCTTGCTGCCGTCTATCTTGTCGCGCGCAACGATGCCGGCTGGCGAAAAGATTTTGCGGATGACCACGCCATTTGCCGTTTCTGTCGCGCCGGAGACGAAGATCATCTGGGTGCGCTTTTCGCGCGCGAAATCGATGGTGACCTTGTAATCGCCATCCTTGTCGATTTCATATTTCATACCGATTTGTTCGAGCCGCTTTTCGACCGTGGCATCCTTTGCATGAACGGCGGCAGATGTGGTGAAAAGCGCAGCGGCAGTGATCAGCAATGCCGACAGCCTGTATGATGCATATGTCCGGTTCATCTGACCCCCTCGCTTTCGTCCCTGTGGAATGCGCGCTGCGGAATGTGCGCCATTGCACCGCGTCTGTCCATATGGCCTGATAATTCCAGTGGCCGGCGCTACGTTCGCCTTCGGGCGTTTATCCCGATGGCTCTGACCCTCATACAAATCTACTTTTGTGTGCGATGCTTTGTGGGGGTGACGCCAAAGGCGGACCGGAAGCAATAAGTGAAATAGGCAGGCGAGCAGAATCCCAGAGCATAGCAGACCTGCGACACCGACATGTTGCTGGTCGCAAGGATCCGTGCCGCCTGCAGCACTTTCATCCTTGTCTGGTAAGCGCTGAACCCCGTGCCGAACAGGCTTTTGAAGCGCCGGGAAAAATAGGGTGCCGACATGCCGCAGAGCGAAGCGGCATCGGCCAGCCGCAGGCTTTTGCTCTGTTCGCGGTTCAACTGGTCCAGCAGCGGACGGAAGCGGGACAGGGCGGATCCTGTATCCTGGGCCGTTGGCCATGTTCTTGCAGTGGCCTGGCGAATGGCGAGTATGAGCGTTTCAAGTTGCAGGGCCACTGCCCGTTGGTCCGGCTCTGTGGCGAGGGACTGGCCAAGCCAGTCCATCAGCATTTCAATCCGGTCGAACTGTTTGGGATCAAGAAGCGTAGCCATCGGGGCCGGCGGTATGGACGCCGATTCAGAGTCAAGCGCATAGGGATCGAACTGGACGAGCGTCCATGCCCGTTCCCCTTCGTCAAAGGCGAAATCATGGACGGCCATGGGTGGCACGAAAACAAGCGATCCGGGCGAAAAAGACACCGGTTCATTTTCACTGATGAACGCGCCCGTGCCCGCCTTGACCAGCACAAGTTCGGCAGGGCCGTGGAAATGCGAAAACCGGCGGGGCACAGCCGTGGCGGCATCCTGGGCGACATGCTCCACACGCGCAACTATTCCAGGCAAGAGCGGAACGGCTTCGGATATGGGCAGCAGCATGACAAGATTTTTATAGATTATCGCCGATTTGCTGACAATATCGGCCCATGCATTATTATTTTTGACAGTTAGACTGACCCGGTGCCGCCCGCAAAGCGGCATGGGGAGGGATCAGCCATGTCACCATATCGTGCCAGCGCGGGCTACAGGCTGTTGCTGTCGACGCCTTCTGCCGGGCTTGGCATTGCATTGACGACACAGATCACCGCCCTGTCTTGGTTGCTGGAAAGCCGGTATGATCTTGCCATAGACGATATCGCGCTTGTGTGGGCCGCAGGTCCTTTGGCGGGGATATTGGGGCAAGTAGCGGCCGGGCATACGAGCGACCGGAGCTGGATCTGGGGTGGAAGGCGCCGCGCCTATCTTTTGATGAGCGGCGTATTCTCATCGCTTGCCTTGCTGGCTTTGCCGGAGCTTGGCACGGTTGCCGCCGCATTGGGCGGCCTGTCCATCGTTCTGGTTGCTACCTGTGTTGCCTTGCTGCTGGACGTTGCCATCAATGTCGGTCTCAATCCGGCGCGCGCCTTGATTGCCGATATCGTTCCGGCCGGCCCGGAACGTTCGCTGACATTTGCCTATATGCAAACGCTATCGGGAGCGACCGGCGTGGCGATTACAATTGTTGGTGCCTGGCTCGGCAATATGTGGATGATAATGATTGCCGCCTTTCTGGCGCTGCCATTGACATCAATACCCGCTTTTCTGGTCCGCGAACCGAGCGAAATTGCAGCGCCCGCCCTTGCCGAGAAACTCAATCCGAAACTGCTGTTGGCCATGCTGCTTCCGATCGCGCCTGCTGCGTTGTTCGCGGTGATTTGCTCGGCGGCCAAGATCGCGGGAATTACAATTGCAGTCATACCACTTGCCCTCGCCACGGCGGTTGCAACGGCTGTTCTTGCCATCCCCATTTTCCGGACCAAGCGGACGGATCAGGTGGCACTGGCCCGGCGGATCCTGTTCGCACAGGGGCTGAGCTGGATCGGCATTTTCGCGATGTTTGTTTTCCTCGCCCCGGTTGTCGCCGAGCGGTTGCCCCATCTGGATCAGGAAAAGGTCGGGCGCGATATCGCGATATCGCTCGGTCTGTTCAATCTGGTCGCGGCGATTGCACCTCTTGCGATATTGATGCCACTCGTTGCGCGGTTCAGGCGGGCATATGTTCACGCCGCAGGGATGTTGCTGATGGGTTTGGCCTTTGGCGCCATCGGGCTTCTGGTGCAGACGGAGCTGCAGCTATGGCTGTGCATGGCCGTTGCCGGCATTGGCTGGGGGTCGCTGGTCAGTCTGCCCTATGTCATTTTTTGCGATCGCATCGATGCGCGGCAATTGGGGCTGCTGTTGGGCATTTTCAACCTTGCCGTCGTCATCCCCCAACTGGTGGTCAGCCTTGGCCTCGGTGCCATCGCACCGTCACTTCCCGCACGCGGTGACCTGTTTGTGATTGCCGCAATTGCCCTGTTTGCCGCCGCGCTGGCCTGGGCAATGGTTCCACCCCTTGCAAAATCGGATCACCAATGATGTCGCAGATCGATACCCCTTTGCACCTCGATGATGCCGTTATTTCGGATTACCGTGAAAATGGTTTTGTCCGCTTGCCTTCCGTGTTGCCGCCGGAGGATCTTGCGCATTTCGGTTCGGAAATTACGCGGTTAACCCTCGCGCTCAATACCCAGAACAAACCGATGGAAGAACGCGACACCTATGACCGCGCCTTTCTTCAGATCATGAATTTGTGGCGGCAATCCGATGTGGTGAAACAATTTGTATTTGGAAAGCGCCTTGCCGGTATTGCCGCTGCGCTGATGAGGGTTGAACGGGTCCGGCTCTATCATGACCAGTCCCTGTACAAGGAACCATCCGGCGGATTTACTCCGGCCCATGCGGACCAATATTATTGGCCCATGGCGTCGGACCGGACGATCACGGTCTGGATACCCTTACAGCCCGTTCCACTCGAAATGGGGCCGCTGGCCTTTTACAGGGGCAGCCACAAGGCCGAGTTCGGGCGTGATCTGCCGATTTCCGACGAGAGCGAAATTCAGATCACCGCGGCGATGGAGGCGCAGGGCTTTGCCATTGACGAGCAGCCCTATGCATTGGGCGATGTCAGTTTTCATGCCGGCTGGACATTCCACCGGGCCAGCCCCAACACAACCGACAGGCCCCGATCGGTCATGACCATGATCTATATGGACGCCGACATGAAACTGGCCGAGCCGGTTAACCACATGCAGGCCGCCGACCGCGACCAATGGTGCCCCGGCGCACAGATTGGCGCGGTGATCGACACGCCGCTCAACCCCGTGATTGCGACAACGGCATGATGTGGCTGCGTCTGTGGGCCGCGATGGTCATCGCCCTGGCACTGCCGCTGCATGCGGGCCCTGCGCCTCGCCCGGCGGAACCTGTCGACCATGTCGATCCCTTCATCGGAACCGATGGCACCGGACATACATTTCCCGGGCCCAGCCGTCCGTTCGCGATGGTTCAGCCGGGGCCCGACAATGCAGATTCCGGCTGGGCCTTTACGTCCGGCTACCAATATCGCGCGCCCCAGATTATCGGATTTTCCCAAAACAGGGCCAGCGGTACCGGAATTCCCGAACTGGGGGATGTCCTCCTCCAGCCTAGCCAGACCCGCCGCGACGACTTTGCCAGCCGCTATGCGAAAGACAGCGAGAGGGCGACGCCCGGATATTATGCGGTCACACTGGCCGATAATGGCGTGCGGGTGGAACTGACATCCAGCCTGAGGACAACCTTTCACCGCTACAGCTTTGACAAAGTCGGACGCGTTTGGGTGCTCGCCGACCTGCAACATGGCCTGACCTTCATGACGGACCGGCAACCGGTTCTGTCGAACGATGTGCGGATGACAAAATACGGATTTGAAGGGGTTCAGCAGCGCACAAACTGGACCCGGCGCACCGTCGCCTTTTCGGTGGCATTCGATCACCCGGTGGCCGAGGTCATTGCCATGCCGCCCCGTGCAACGGACGCCGCGCCGCGTTTTCTACTCGCTTTCGACCTGAAGGGCGGCCGCGTCCTGCAGGCCAAGATCGGATTGTCGACGGCCGACATTGCGGGCGCCCGTCTAAACCGCAAGGAAATAGGGGGTTGGAATTTTGCGCAGGTCGCAGCGGATTCAAAGGCGGAATGGAACCGGTTGCTGGGGCGTGTCCGCATAGAAGGGCCGCAGCAGCAGCAACGGATATTTACCACCGCGCTCTATCATGCCTTTCTGCATCCCTCTGTCATCTCCGACCGCGACGGACGCTGGCGCGGGCCGGACGGGAAAATTCGCAAGGCGGCAAAGGGGCTGCGTTATTCGACATTTTCGCTGTGGGACAGTTTTCGTGCGGCGCAGCCTCTGTACACCCTGCTGGTGCCGGAACGGGTCGATGATTTTGCCAACAGCCTGCTCGACTATGCCGACGCAACCGGGCGGCTTCCGATCTGGCCGATTTGGGGCGGGGAAACCGGAACGATGATTGGTGAGCCCGCGCTGCCGGTGCTGGCGGATATCTGGGCCAAGGGTTTTCGCGGTTTCGACGGGAAACGGGCGCTTGCGACCATGGTGGCGACCGCCAGCGAGGATGCCGCGCTGTCCCAATGGAGCATTTACGACCGTTATGGATATTACCCGTATGACAAGGTTGAAGGCGAAGCCGTCTCGAGCACGCTGGAGGCCGGAATTGGAGTTGACGCCGTGGCGCGGATGGCCCAACTTCTGGGCGATAATGCGACTGCACAACGGTTCAGAATGCGCGCGCAAGGATGGCGCAAACTGATTGATCCCGAAACCCGGCTGGCGCGCGGACGGGATAGTGAAGGGAACTGGCGCACTCCCTTTGATCCTCTGAAACCAACCTCTCCGCTCAACAATCCCGGCGACTATACCGAGGCGAATGCCTGGCAGTATAGCTGGACACCGGCGCTGTTCGATCCGCAGGGCCTTGGCGAGGCAATGGGTGGCGCGGCGCATTTCCGGCAGATGCTCGACCGCTTCTTCTTCGAGCTCAAACCCAGCTCCGGTGCCGAATATCTGGGGCAGGAGGCGATGATCGGGCAATATGCCCATGGCAATGAGCCCAGCCATCACATTGCCTGGCTCTATGCCTTTACCGACAGTCCGGAAACCGGACATAGACTGGTCCACCGCATTGCCCACGACTTTTACAAGGATAGTCCGGACGGCATAATCGGTAACGAGGATGCGGGGCAGATGAGCGCCTGGTACATATTCGCCACGCTCGGATTCTACCCTGTGCAGCCGGCCAGCGCCCAATATGTGGCGGGCATACCATTGGCCGGGCGCGCACATATCAGGGTGCCGGGGCGTCCGGCACTCGATATCATCCGCGAAGGTAGCGGTGACCGGCTGGGTAGCGTGGTGCTGGATGGTGCGCCGCTGACGCCCACCGCCATTGCGCACCGCCGTCTTGTGCGCGGCGGAAAACTGACATTTACGACGAAGAGGTAACAATGGCAGCCAGGGAATTATGGGGACGGATAAGCGCGGCAATCATCGCTTTTGCGGTATTATGGGCACTTTGGCCCCCGCTCGGCGGCGCTTTGGAAAGGGGCGCAAGCCTTCCGTTCGCTATCTGGAGCCTGCTGCGCATGTTCACCATTACCACCAATTTGCTGGTCGGTGTGGTGTTCGCCCGGATCGCCTTGCGCGGCACGCACAGCGTGTCGCCGATTGTCATCGGCGGCACCATGCTCGCCATTGTTCTGGTTGGTGTGGTGTTCAATCTATTGCTTGGCAATCTGCCACACCAAAGCATCTGGTATGCAATTGGCGACAATATCCATCATGTGGCCGCCCCTTTGGCGGTGCCCTTATGGTGGCTTCTTTTCTCCCGCCATGGTGCACTCACATGGTCAGCACCCTTTATATGGGCGCTCTATCCCCTCGCTTACAGCGCCTATACCGTCATCCGCGCCCAGTTCATGCCGCAGGGTACAGGCATATATAGCCGCTATCCCTATTTCTTCATGGACGCCGACCTGCTTGGCTGGCCCATGGCACTTGCCAATATGGCAGGCATCGCCATCGGCTTTATCCTGTTTGGCATGTTGGCAGTGGCGGTGGACAGGTGGCTCGCAAAGCGGATGTGAGGCGCATCGCGATGTTGTCGTTCACCCATCATGCCCTGCGCAATTTTGGCATAGCCCCACAAGTTCGACATATCTCTGCGCAGGGTGGAACCGGAATGCCCGTGCCTTTTTGTCCAGGTACTGATGGATAGCATCGGCTTCAACAGGCTGCATTGCCTTGCAGTTTCGGCAGGTACACCACAGCAATGAACAGGGTGTCCGGGCGATGAAGGCATAGCTTCGTTCGGTCACGATGGACTGGATCTCGCCGCGCCTGATCATCGGTTCCAGCACCCGGTAAATACTGTTTGCATGGCACTTCCGGCCCTGCATCCGGGACACTTGCCGCGCGATGTCATAGGCGCCCAAGGGCGTGTCGCTCGTCGCCAAAATCCGTATCACGACATCCCGCAACGGCATCAGTTTGGAACCTTTCGCGCTGCGAGGCGGGCGTTCCAGACATGTGCGCCTGCAAGGCAGATCGCTCCCGCTACGGTAATGACGAGTTCAATGCGGCTATTCGCAATGAACAGGGCACCAAAGCCAAGCAGGCCCAAACCTGTGGCGGCCCCAAGCATGGGCAGTCGCCGTCGGTGATGCTTATGCCCGGATCGTAACGCGAGGATGCTTATGGGAATTGCAGCCGAAAGCATCCAGATATGGAAGGCCTCGGGCAAAACAAGGCCCAGACTTGCGGCGGGCAACAGCAGCAGCAACATGGGCGTCGCAAGGCAGTGCACAAGGCACAGTGACGACAGGCCGATCGCGGCACGATCCAATATCCGGCCGAAACCCGACACGCATTTTACCCCTTGATTGAACGACGGGCACAAGGCTAGTGCCCTTACGTGAGATGATACATCATAACATGATTCGCAAGGGCTGTTCTATGCAAACCGTCGAAAAACTTCCTGTCACCGTCCTTTCCGGATTTCTGGGTGCGGGCAAAACCACTTTGCTGAACCGGATTCTGGCCAATCGCGAGGGGCGCAAGGTGGCGGTGATCGTCAACGACATGTCCGAAGTAAATATCGATGCCGAACTGGTGCGCGGAGGGGAAGCGGCCTTGTCCCGGTCCGAGGAAACCCTGGTCGAAATGACCAATGGCTGCATCTGCTGCACATTGCGGGACGATCTGCTGAAAGAAGTGCGTGGCCTCGCGAGCGAAGGCCGGTTTGATTATCTGGTCATCGAAAGCACCGGAATTTCCGAACCCCTTCCCGTCGCGTCGACCTTTTCCTTCCGTGACGAAGAAGGCGCGTGCCTTGGCGATGTTGCAAGGCTGGATACGATGGTGACCGTTGTCGATGCTATCAATTTGCTGAACGACTATTCGAGCCAGGATTTTCTCGCCGACCGAGGAGAGTCGTTAGGCGAGGACGACAATCGCAGCCTTGTAAATCTGTTGGTTGAACAGATTGAGTTCGCCGATGTTATCATCATCAACAAGGCCAGCGCGGTCACCCCCGACCAGTTGAAAACGGTGAAGCAACTGGTGGCCTCCCTCAATGCCGGCGCGAAAATCGTGACGGCCGATTATGGCGACGTCGACCTGAAGCATATTCTCGACACCGGCCTGTTCGACGAGGAAAAGGCACAGGAGCATCCTTTGTGGTACAAGGAGCTGTATGGCTTTGCCGACCATGTTCCTGAAACCCAGGAATATGGTATCGAAAGCTTTGTCTACCGGGCACGAAAGCCCTTCGATCCTGCGAAGTTTCACGAATTTCTGACGACCGACGGTCTTGACAATGTGGTCCGGGCCAAAGGGCTTTTCTGGCTTGCAACCCGACCCTGGTGGGTTGGCGATCTGGCGGTTGCAGGCAGCCAGACGGTCACGGCACGGCTGGGGCGATGGTGGGCTGCGGTGCCCAAGAACCAATGGCCGCACGACGGCAGTTTTGAAGAACATGTCGCGCCGAACTGGGATACCGTCTGGGGCGACCGGCGCCAGTCGCTGGTGTTTATCGGCATCGGAATGGACGAGGCAAAAATTCGCGCGCGACTTGATGCCTGTCTTGTAACCGAAGACCGTTTTGCCCCCGAAAGATGGAGCAAACTCCCCGATCCGTTTCCGAATTGGGGACCCAACACCCACGCCCTGGAGGCCGCATAATGACCGTTGCCATCCAGACACGCGCCGTCGTCGCCGGCAATGCAGATGTGCTCCATGCCCTATGCGACGAGTCGGTTTCCATCGCCGTCTGGAACCGTGATTCCCCGGTAAATGATATGGCGCTTGATGGACTGCGCAACCTTCGTTTCACCGCTTCGATCGCCAGTCTTGCCGGACAACTGGATCGCGAACTTGCCTCCGCCGGATATCATGCGGGGGCCTGCCATGACCTTCTGGCCACCGATATTGTGGCGCTGGCCCGCCGGTTTGGCAGGGTGATGCATCTGGATGAAATCGAGATCCGGCTGGAACATGTCACCACCGATGCCTGCAAGAAATTCCATGGCGACTATGTCACGGCGCGATTGATCTGCACCTATATCGGCCCCGGCACACAATGGCTGGATGGCCCCGATGCCGAAGAGTGCGGTTGCGGCGAGCCGCATGATATCCAGCAGATGCGCCCCGGTGATGTGGCCATGTTCAAGGGGCGGATCTGGTCGGAAAACCACCCTGCCATCCACCGTTCGCCTCCCATTGAAGCCCTTGGGCTGGAACGGCTCGTCCTCGTCATCAACCCCCCAATGCCGCGCTAGGGTGCGGAGGAAGGGTGGGCCCTTCAACGGGATCGCAAGGTTCGAATATCGGTATGAGACCCGTTTTTCGAACGCTTATGGGAATATGGTCGGGAGGCAACAGCATGAACAAAGTGACTTTTCTACCGCTGCTGCTGCTGGCGTCTCCGGTCTTTGCCCAGCGCGCTGATGAAAATGCGGTCACGCAGGCCGAGGACGCTTTTGGGACGAGCATCGGCAATGAAGATGTCGGCATTTACAACAGCTTCGACGTGCGCGGATTTTCACCGACACGTGCGGGGAACATCCGCATCGAAGGGCTTTATTATGATCAGGTGTGGGCGCTTACCTCCCGTCTGCGCCGGTCGACCACCATCCGGATCGGCATTTCCGCACAGGGCTTCCCCTTCCCTGCGCCGACCGGGGTGGTCGATTATGCCTTGCGCAAGCCGGGCAACGAATATGGTCTTTCGGTTGTTGCCGGCGGCGACAGTTATGGTGCGATAACCCTGGAAGCCGATGCGGTTGTGCCGCTTCAAACCGACAAGCTGAGCCTTGGCGCCGGTATCGGTCTTTACAAGAACGAATTTTTCAATGGCACAAACAGTCTCCAGCATGTCGAAGGTGTGTCGTTACGCTGGACGCCCAATCCGGATATCGAAATCATACCATTCTGGTCGCGGTCCGATATTTACGACGACGAAATCGGCCCGGTCCTCGTGCCGGCGGGATCCTATCTGCCACCTCGGGTCAAGCGCCGCCAATATCTGGGGCCGCAATGGGCGGAATATGAAGGTGTAGCGAGCACTTATGGCGGAATTGGCCGGTTTGATCTGTCGCCGGACTGGCAGCTGCGGGGCGGGGTCTTCCAGTCCTATTTCTCCAATCGCACCGATCATTTCGCCTTCATCACCGATCTGACCCCTGACGGGCAGGGTAATTATCTGGTCTTCGCAGACCCGCCAAACCGTTTGGCATCGACCAGCGGCGAATTGCGCTTGTCCCGAAAATTTTCCGAAGGCGCGCGTTTTCATCAAATCCATCTTTCGCTTCGCGCGCGGGACCGCGAAAGCCGATATGATGGCACCGATGTGATCGATCTTGGGCCAACCCGGATCAATATGATCGTAAATGCCCCTGAACCTATCCGCAATTTCGGTCCCCAGACCCGCGATACGGTCAGGCAGCAGACGTTGGGGATTGCGTATGAGGGGCGCTGGAAAAATGTGGGCGAGCTCAGCATTGGTATCCAGAAGACGCGCTATCGCAAACGCACCGACCAACCCGGGCTGACCCCTGCGGTAGCACGTGACAACCCCTGGCTATTCAACATTGCCGCTGCCGCCTATGTAACAGACAGCCTGGCAATCTATGGCGGGTACACGCGCGGGTTGGAAGAAAGTGGCGTGGCACCACCGAATGCCAGCAATCGCAACGACGCCTTGCCGGCAATTATAACCAGTCAGCGCGATATCGGTCTGCGCTGGTCCCTATCACCGAAGGTCAAGCTGATCGCGGGACTGTTCGATGTGCGCAAACCCTATTTCAATCTGGATGCCGCCAACCGGTTCGACCTGCTGGGTGATACCAAGAACCAGGGCATTGAAATGTCGCTGTCGGGTGCGCTCACCCCAAAGCTGGACATCGTGGCCGGCGCGGTCCTTTCCCGGCCCCGCGTGACGGGTGAAGGCGTGGCGCTGGGCCGGCTGGGCAAATTGCCTGTCGGACAAACCGCGCGGCGCGTCGATCTCAACCTTGATTGGCGGCCGCCCCTGTTTGACGGTCTGTCGGTCGATGTGAATGTCAGCCATTCGGGCCGGATCATCGCGACCCGTGACAATCTTGTCTCTATCCCGTCGCGGACATTGATCGACCTTGGCGGCCGCTATGCGTTCAAAATCGGTGACGCACTGGCCAGCCTGCGGGTGTCGGCGAGCAACGTGCTCAACAGCTATGGTTTCGACCTGCAGGGCGCAGGTGCCTATGACCTGATTGACGGCAGGCGGGTTGGCGTGAGGCTGGCGGTGGATTTCTGACCACCTGGACCCCCGCTCAATGCGCCGGGTAATGTACCCCCGATAGCGGCGCGATGCGGGCGGGTTCGGGCGTTTCGAATTCGGCCGGAAGGGCATAATCGAGCAGCCATTCCTGCAATTCGGTATATTTGAGCGGGTGGCGGAATTTGATGCCGGCGCGGTTGCCGTCTGCCCAGGCGACGGTCGCGTGGTGGGAGGATATGCCGTCGGCGATCAGCTTGACCACATGGCCGCTGCGCAATTTGGTGCGGGGCGGCAGGTCGCAAAGCCCCGCGCCCGACAGGCCGATATCGAACATCGAGCAGGAAAAGCAGCCGCCATCGGTCACCAGCACAACATTGGCTGCACATTGGTAACGCGGCGGTCGGGGCTTGCGACGGTCGATCCGGCTTTCCGAACGCATCAGAAAGCGCGCAACGTCGATCGCGGCATCGAACTGGATACCGGCATTGCCGTCCTTGGCCCACATCACCCGTCCGGTCATTTTCAGATCGGACCGCAGCTCCAGCGCCAATGGCGCCCCCTGTTTGAGGTCCATGTTCGTTTCAACCCGGGCCCCCATGGTCGAAATATTGCGGATCCGGCAAATCGTCTGGGTATCGGCGCAGGATAGTTTGGCGATCAGCATGACGGCGATATGCCGTGCACTCGCGCGGCGTTCCACGACCTGGATGTCGGGTTCGGCTGCTTCGGCGTCTAGCATATATTGGCTCCATCATCGTGCGCTCACCCCCAAATGGGGCAGCGGCATCTATGGTTAACGGCACGGTCCCTGTTTTCTTTAATCATGTTGCCCAACGTCGTTCGCCGAAGCCCGCATCCCGATTATCGAAGCGGCAATGCAGCCTTGCCGACGGGCGCTAGGCATGACAGCATAGGGAAAATAGTGTCAGGGGATCCAATCATGAACCATATGTTGAAAACGGCCTTGCTGCTGGGCGCCGCCTCTGTTTCAGGCCTCGCTTTTGCGCAGACTCCGCCTGCCGAGGAAAAGCCCGTGAAATGGGATGTCGCCGCCCCTCCCGGCCTGACGGTGCGACAGGTGCAGATTGACACCAATGAAGGGTCCTGGATGAACCTCGACGTCAGCCCGGACGGCAAGACGCTCGCCTTCGATCTGCTCGGCGATATCTACACCCTGCCGGTCAGCGGTGGTACGCCCACCCGCATTGCCGAGGGCCTGCCTTTTGAAACCCAGCCCCGTTTTTCGCCCGATGGCCGCCGTATCGCCTTTACCTCGGACCGGGGCGGCGGCGACAATATCTGGATCATGAACACAGACGGCAGCGACAAGCGCCAATTGACCAAGGAAGATTTCCGCCTGCTCAACCAGCCAAGCTGGAGCCCGGACGGCCGCTTCATCGTCGCCAAAAAGCATTTTACCACCGGCCGCTCGCTCGGCACGGGCGAGGTCTGGCTTTACCATGTGTCGGGCGGTGCCGGGGTGCAGTTGGTCAAAAAACCCAATGAGCAGCACCAGAAGGAACTGGGCGAGCCCATCTATGCGCCCGATGGCAAGAGCATCTATTTCACCCGCAACATCACGCCGGGGCCGATTTTCCAATATGCGCAGGATTCGAACGGACGGATTTTCGATATTGAACGATATGAGCTGGAAACCGGCAAGACCGAAACCGCGGTCGAGGGGCTGGGCGGATCGGTGCGTCCGACGCCGTCGCCCGATGGCACGAAAATCGCCTTTGTCCGCCGCGAACGCACCAAATCGAAACTCTATGTGAAGGATTTCACAACGGGGGAAGAGCGCAAGATTTACGATGCGCTCGATCAGGATGTGCAAGAAACCTGGGCCGTGACCGGCGTCTATCCCAATATGGACTGGTCCCCCGACAGCAAGAGCATCTATTTCTGGGCCGGTGGCAAGATCCGCAAGGTGGATTGGCCGAGTGGCACAGCGAGTGAAATACCCTTCCGCATTGCCGACACCCGCGATGTCATTGATCCGCCGCGCCCGCCGATCGAGGTCGCCCCGGCAAGTTTCAACACCAGCATGCCGCGTGGTGTCATGACGTCGCCCGATGGCCGCACCATTATGTTCGAAACCATGGGCAAGCTTTGGGTAAAGCCCGCAGCGGGCGGCGCGCCCAAGCGCCTGACGACCGCTACCGATGAAATGGAAAGTTATCCCAGCTGGTCGCGCGACGGCAAAAGCATCGCCTATGTCGCCTGGACCGACAAGGGGCTGGGTGAAATCCGCACCATCGCCGCATCGGGCGGTGCGTCGCGCAAAGTCACGGCGCAACAGGGCCATTATGCCCGCCCGCGTTTCTCCCCCGATGGCAAGACCATTGTTTTTGAAAAGCAGCAAGGCGGCGGTCTGACCTCGCCCGCCCGTTCCGATCAGCGCGGCATCTACCGCATCGCGACCGCCGGCGGTGCGGCGGTGCGTGTGCAGGATGGCGGCACCGCCCCGCATTATGGCAGCAGCAACGATCGCATTTTCTACACCGAATCCGGCGCCAACAAGCGCCTGCTGGTCAGCGTCAATCTGGAGGGTGAGGCCAAGCGCACCCATGCGAGCGGCGAGCTGACCACATTGTATGAAGTGTCGCCCGACGGCACCAATTTCGCCTTCCGCCAGAATTACGAGGCTTTTGTCATGCCGCTGATGCCCGGCACGCAAGAGGTCGGCGCCAGCCCCTCGGGCGGGCCATTGCCCGTCACGCGGGTCAGCAATGGCGGCGCGGACTATATGCACTGGAGCAATGGCGGCGCGACGCTGAACTGGGCGATGGGTCCGGTGGTCTATGCGGCACAGACCAGTGCCTTTTTCCCGTCGGCCCCGCTTGCCAAGGATGCGAAGCCTGCAAAGTTCGAACCGCCCAAAACCGGCATTTCGCTGTCCATGCCCGTCAAGGCCGACCGCCCCACCGGTCTGGTCGCCTTTACCGGCGCACGCATTGTGACGATGGCCGACAAGAGCGGGGGCATCATCGACAATGGCGTCGTGCTGGTCGAAAATGACCGCATCAAGGCCGTCGGCAGGGCAGGCGACATCGCCATTCCGGCCGGTGCCAAAACCGTTGATGTCGCGGGCAAGACAATCATTCCCGGGCTGGTCGATGCCCACGCGCATGGTCCCCATGGCACCGACGAAATGACGCCGCAGCAAAATTGGGTGAACATGCTCAACCTCGCCTTTGGTGTGACGACGCGGCACGACCCGTCGAGCAGCGCGGCGACCGTCTTTCCCGCGCTGGAAATGCAGCGGGCGGGGCTGATCATCGGGCCGCGGTCTTTCTCCACCGGCGAAATCGTCTACGGGGCGAAGGCCGCCGATGTCTATGCCGAGATCAACAGTCTCGACGATGCGCTGGCCCATGTCCGCCGCTTGAAGGCGCAAGGGGCGCATAGCGTCAAAAACTACAACCAGCCCCGCCGTGAACAGCGGCAGCAGGTCGTGGCCGCCGCGTTGCAGGAAAATATGCGCTCGGTGGCCGAGGGCGGCTCGCTCTTCGGAATGGACATGAACCTTGTCGCCGACGGCAATACGACGCTTGAACATAATGTACCGCTGGACGTGTTTTACGACGATGTGGTGCAATTCTATTCGAAGACGAAGGTCGGTTATACCCCGACGCTGGTCGTGACCTATGGCGGTCCGGCGGGTGACCCTTATTGGCGGTCGCACACCGACGTGTTCCGCCATCCGTTGATGGCCAGGCATTATCCGCCGGCAGAGCTTGCCGCCAACAATGCACGGCGTGAACTCGCGCCCGAAGAGGATTATGTCGACGACAACAATGCACGCGAGGCGCACAAGCTGGCCAAGGCCGGCGTGCCCGTTTCGATCGGCGCCCACGGGCAGGAGGCCGGCATCGCCGCGCATTGGGAGATTTGGTCGTTTGTGCGCGGCGGCATGTCCCCGGTCGAGGCACTGGCCGCAGGCACGATCGAGGCGGCGCGTTCGCTTGGCTATGACCGGGATGTAGGATCGCTCGAGACGGGCAAGCTTGCCGACCTTGTTATCCTTGACGGCGACCCCACCGCCGACATCCGCAACAGTGAAAAGGTCGCCAAGGTCATGATCGGCGGCCGACTCTACGACGCTGCGACCCTGAACGAGGAAGTCACCGGCACCCGCAAACGCCTGCCCTATTATTGGGAATGAGCAGGCAGGGGACCCAGTGAAGTTGAACGGGGACGGTCCCTTCGGGGACAGTCCCCAACCGGGCGCAATTCCGACTGCGACGCCGGAATATTGGGTGCGCGCGAAGACGCGAAGGCGCGAAGCGGGAGGGGAGAAAAAGGCAAGAAGCGATGCAACTTTGAAAAGCATCGTCACCTTTATAAAGTACCGTCACCCTGAACTTGTTTCAGGGTCTTAGTTTTCAACGTAGCCGTAATAAGGCCCTGGCACGTAGTCACCGGAGGTGGAACAAGCTCAGGGTGACGCTGTGGTCGGCTTCAGGGTGACCTTTGGCTTTGAAAAGCAGGCCCCCTCTCCCATTGGGAGAGGATACGAAGCCTAGGCCGAAGGCCTAGGCGCAGTTGGCGAGGGGTTCGGACGTGAGGATTACGCACTCGAATCACCCTATGTCACGACGCCCCCAATAGGCACAAATCCCCTGATTGCGGGCCAAAGCCGCCCGCAACACCGGCAGCCGGCCCAGCCGAAATCCCCTGAAATCCAACATTAAAAGTCAGCACACTGCACCTACATTTTCGCATAGTGAAACAATGTTTACAAACATAGTAACACTATTTATGCTCAGGCGGAATCTGGAATGGGCAACCAATCACCGCACCCCTCGTGCGCGCCCTTTCGTGCAGATCGAACGCGACACGATGGAGAATTGAAAATGTTGATGAAGAAAAAAGCCCTTCTGGCCACCGCACTGACCAGTGCAAGTCTGGCTGCCCTTGCTGTGCCGACATCGGCGTGGGCGCAGGCCACGCCGAACACAACGGCCGATTGTGCGGAGGCAATTGAAAGCACGGGTACCAATACGGCCGCTACGCAAGTTGACGCCAATGGCGACCCAATCCTTGATCCGGTAACAGGCGATCCGCTGCTGGTTGCGACGGACGGTGTCATTCCGAGTTCAACTCAATGTGGCGTCAACTCTCAGGCATCGGGTAATGGCGCGACTGCGGTTGGAAGTTTTGCGATTGCCGAAAAGGAACTGTCGACCGCTATTGGTTTTAACTCATTTGCTGGTGAAGCAAATGCGGTTGCTGTTGGGTCTGATACTTTTGTTGAGGCAACGGGTGGGACGGCCATAGGTGCTGGGGCCACGGTAAATGCGGGTGCTGACGATGCGGTAGCGATTGGTAGTGGTTCGGTCGCGATTGACCCCCTTACCGTATCATTCGGTCGCGAAGAAGATTTGACCGATCCTCTCAATCCGATACCTCAGGTTACGCGGCGATTGACCAATGTTGCGGCGGGTCAGACCGCTACCGATGCGGTGAACGTCGGTCAGTTGATACAAGGATTGAATGCGGTTTCTGCAGGAGTCAATCCGCTGATCGACATTGATACTACCACCCTGCCCAACGCTGCGTCAGCGAGTTTGGGTTCGGACGCAATCGCCTTTGGATCGGGTTCAACGGCGTCTGGATCGAAATCAATTGCGTTTGGCTTTGATACCGATGCGATAGGTAGCAATAGCGTTGTAATCGGGACTGAAGGTTTCACTGGCACAAGCGCAGCGAACTCGGTCGCTCTCGGCAGAGGATCGGTTGCGCTCGATGCAAATGTTGTTTCTGTCGGTTCAGGTAATGCCGCCGATGCTGCTACATTTCAGTTCCGCAAAATCGTCAACGTCGCCAACGGCACCGCCGCAAATGACGCGGTGAACAAGGGGCAGTTGGATGAAAGCTTTACCACTGCGAATACCAATCTTCTTGGCGTTATCGACAGTAAACTGACCGCTACAAACGCAACACTTACCGGCGTGATTGACGGCCGATTTAGCACCACAAACACCGCATTTTCCGATGCTGTAGAAGCTGTCGTGGGGACTTTAGGCGTCGGCGGGGCGGGGAATGCCTTTGTAGATGTAAATCCAAACGCTGGTGCTGCGGATGCGGACGCCTCGGTTGCGGGCAGCGTCGCAATTGGCGGCGCTGCGAAGGCAACGGCGGCCAACACGGTGGCCTTGGGTGAAGGGTCGGTAGCTGATGTTGCTGATACCGTTTCGGTCGGTAACGCGACGTTGAAGCGCAAGATCGTCAATGTTGCGAACGGATCTGCTGACTCTGACGCTGCAAACATCGGTCAATTAAATGCCGCGACCGCCGTCAACAAATTTGTCGGTGTAAATGCGACCAATTTCACCGCCAGCAGCCTTGTGGGCACCGACGCTGTGGCCTTGGGTGCCGGAACCAACGCGGCTGGATTGCGCTCGGTTGCTATTGGTAGCGGGTCAGTTACGGCAGCGGGTGACACGGATGTGGTATCCTTCGGACGTGCTGCCGATGCGACTGCCGGGATCACGGCCATTACCCGCCGCCTGACCAATGTCGCGGCGGGTACCGCGGCGACGGACGCGGTGAACAAGGGGCAGTTGGATGGCAGCTTTGTTGCGTCCAACACTGCGCTTACTGGTGTGATTGACGGCCGGTTGAATTCCTCGAATACGACGCTTGTGGGCGTCATTGATGGTCGCCTGACCTCGGCAAATACGGCACTTGTTGATTTGATCAGAAGCACCGCAGGTGGTGCTGGTGGGGTTGCTGGATTGGCTGTCGACATTAATGGCTTTACCGCACCCGTGGCTGGCCGTGACAGTGCTGTCGCGATCGGTGGCGACGCGAAGGCAACAGGTAGTTCAGGTATCGCTATTGGTCTTTTTTCTGAAGCTAGCGCGATTGCGACGTTAGCTGTGGGCGCGGATTCTGGTGCGTCTGGCCTCCAATCCATTGCATTCGGAACGTCGTCTCGTTCGACCGGCTCTGAATCAATTGCAATCGGAAGAGAAGCGCGTGCGTCAAATGCAAATTCGATTGCGCTAGGCGCGCATTCAGTCGCTCAAGAGGATAATGTTGTTTCAGTGGGGTCAGGTAAAGCTGCTGATGCCGCTACCTTCCAAACCCGTAAAATCGTCAATGTCAAAGCGGGTACAGCCGCCACCGACGCCACCAATTTGGGTCAGGTGAACGCCCTGATTGCCGATGCTACCAAAAACCTTTCCGCTGGCGGAAGCCTCTTTGTGGCCGTTAATACTCAGGGTGCCGCAGCAAGTGCGACTGGAGCTACGAGTGTCGCCATAGGGGGCGGTGCACGCGCCACTGCGGAACGCAGTGTAGCTATAGGTGAAAATGCGGTCGGCAATGGTAGTGGGGCAACGGCATTGGGCCAAGAATCTAACGCCAACGCAGATCGCACTATTGCAATCGGTGCGGGCTCCGGTGCATTTAACTCCAGTTCAATCGCTATTGGAACGGCGGCCAGGGCACTTAATGGCGGTCTGGTGTTGGGAGATGCTGCTAACGCTGGTTTTACCGGGTCAATTGCCATTGGCACGGAATCGGCAACGACTGAGGCAGACACGGTGTCGTTCGGTAACGCGTCCAAAAAACGTCGCGTCACGAACATTGCCGACGCAAAGGACGCCAATGATGCCGTCACCTTGGGTCAGGTGAACACCCTGATCGCAAATGCCGGTGTTGGCGGCGGTGCGGGCGGCGGCGTAGTCGTTCCCGGCAGCGTCTTTGTGGCGGTTAAGGAAGTCCCGGGTGCGGCTCCAGCCAACGCAGCGGTTGCCGGTACGGTTGCTCTTGGCGGTGCGTCCAATGCCAACTCGGCAGGTGCGGTGGCGATTGGTGAAGGATCCAAGGCGTTGGCAGCCAATTCTTCGGCCTTGGGTGCGGGTGCAACCGTGCAACTGGCCGCCGATAACAGCGTCGCGCTTGGTGCCGGGTCCATTGCAACCGAAGCCAATACAGTGTCCATCGGTAATGGTGTAAACAATGATCCGCTAAAAACGCGCAGGCTTGTCAATCTTAGCGACGGCGTTGCGGGAACTGATGCGGTAAACGTTAACCAGCTGAACGCCGTTAAAAACCTTCTTACTGCGGGCGGTGTCGGCAATGGCTTCCTAGCGATCGATTCAGCGGCAAATGCCAACGCCGCAAACGCGGCCGGCGCCGGTTCATTGGCGCTTGGCGGTAATTCGCAAGCCCTTGCTGCAAATGCGGTGGCGGTGGGTAATGGCGCAATTGCAAAGGACGGTGCAGCCGTTTCTATCGGTCTTGGCAACACGGCATCAGGAAACGGCGCGGTCGCTATCGGTGACCCCAACACGGCAACTGGACAGGGTGCGGTTGCACTGGGCTTCACCAATACCGCAACTGGCCTTGCGGCTGTTGCTTTGGGTTCGGAGAGCCAAGCCGTTGGTGATAGCGCCTTTGCGCAAGGTAACAAGGCGAAGGCTCTGGGCTTTTCGGCCCTGGCATTGGGTGATAGTGCAATCGCAGAGCTCCAAAACCCAACGCAAAACTCACCGGAAACCTTCGCGGCGGCCAATATCGCAATTGGCCGTGGTGCCAAGGCTACGGCGCAGACCACTATCGCTATCGGTAATGGTGCGGTTGCGGATGCGGAGGACGCAACCGTGCTCGGCGACAAATCCCGCGCGGCATTCCACGCCACCGCAATCGGCGGCGAAGTTGTGGCAAGTGCAGCAGGTGCGCAAGCCTTTGGCTGGCAGACCAACGCCACAGGCGTCCGCTCGACTGCTGTCGGCTTCCGCGCCAATGCGTTGGCGGATGGCGCCATGGCTGTGGGTGCGAATGCTAGGGTTGCGGACGGCCATACCAACAGCACGGCCATCGGTATCGGCGCAACCACATCGCGGGCTGATCAGCTTGTCCTTGGACGCGCTGCCGGTGTTGCCAATGGCGTACCGTTCCGCGGAACATCGGTAACGATTGCCGACATCGCGGCCAGCACCGCAGCACAATCAGGTCCCACCGATGTCATGACTGTTGATGCATTCGGCACCATCGGACGTGATCCGTCGATCCGGAATACATTGTCGAACTTGGGCGGCCAGATTTCCAATCTGCAAAAAGGTCAGGAAGAGTTGTTCGATCTGGTCAGCTTCAATCGCAAGGAAGCGCGGCGCGGTATCGCGGCGGCATCGGCGATGACCGCGGCACCCATGCCATCGGAACCGGGCCGCACATCATTCGTTGCCGGCACCGCATTCTACCGGGGTGAGGGTGCGTTCAGCATGTCGTTCAACCACCGTCTGGACCTCGACATTCCGGTCGCATTTGGTGGCGGCTTCGCCCATTCCGGTGGCAAAGACACCGTGGTTCGCGCCCATGTCGCGACGGAGTTCTAAGGAAAGCTCGTAAACGCGCCGGGGCAGCTTAAATCGCTGCCCCGGTATTCAAGTATCTTGAAAACAACAAATTTTATAAATAGCAATGCAATGTTTACAAACATAGCAATACTATTTATAACTAGGCCGATTCTGGAATGGGCAACAATCACCGCACCCCGGTGCGCGCCTGCATTGCAAATTGAATATGACATATGGAGAATTTATAATGTTGATGAAGAAAAAAGCCCTTTTGGCTACCGCGCTCGTTAGCGCGGGTTTTAGCGCGTGGATCATGCCTGAAACGGCATGGGCATCACCTGTAAAAAACACCACCCCTGAATGCCAGGTCGGCGCGGACACCGTTGCAGGAACGCTGACTGACTCCACTGTTTGTGGTGTCGACGCGGAAGCCGGAGCCATACGCGCAACGGCTGTAGGTGACGATGCTTCGGCTCTGGGACTGAGTTCAACGGCGGTTGGACAAAATTCTAGTGCAGAGGCCGATACATCAGTTGCCATTGGCGCCAATTCCAATGCTCGAGGTATAAGTAGCACGGTGATTGGTAACAATGCTGCCGCAAACTTTGATTTTAGCATGGCCATCGGGAGGAGCGCAAACGCGGATGAAATCAGCGCTATCGCAATCGGTTTTCAGGCCGGTGCAAATAAGTCCAATGCTCTTGCGGTGGGTACGAAAGCCAAAGCACAGGGAGATTTCTCTGTGACGTTGGGTGCAGAAGCAGAGGTTGGAGGTGGCAATAGCCATTCGGTTGCGCTCGGCTTTGGTTCGTTGGTTCCCGGTGGAGCTGGTTTGGATAATGTCGTATCGATAGGGTCGGGCAATAGCTCGGACAGCTTTGCCACGCGCCGCATCATCAATGTTACGGCCGGTGTCGGCGACAATGACGCGGTAAATGTCGGCCAGTTGAAGGGTAGCTTTGCTGCTACCAACACAGATCTCGTAGGTGTCATTGATGGTCGGATTAACCTTTTGGGCGTTGGTGGATCGGGCAACGCTTTTGTCGATGTGAATCCGGTTGTTGTTGGCGGCGTTCCGTCTGCGGCAGCAGATGCTTCTGTCGAGGGCAGCGTCGCGATCGGCGGTGCCGCAACAGCTTCGGCGGCCAATGCGGTTGCCTTGGGTGAAGGTTCTGTAGCTGATGCAGTTGATACCGTTTCGGTTGGTAACGCCACTTTGAAGCGCAAGATTGTCAATCTCGCAGATGGTACAGCGAATTCAGATGCGGCGACTGTAGGCCAGTTGAACGGTAGTTTTGCCAATACCAACACGGCGCTGGTTAACGTCATTAATGGTCAGTTTACTGCTTCGAATGCAACCCTGGTAGGCGTCATTGATGGTCGTCTGACGTCCGCGAATACGGCACTTGTGGATCTGATCCGGACCACTGCCGGCGGTGCAGGCGGCGTTGCTGTTCCCGGCAGTGTTTTTGTTGCGGTCAAGGAAGTTGCCGGTGCGGCGGCTGCAAACGCTGCGGCTGCAGGTTCACTCGCCCTCGGCGGCAACTCCAAGGCCTTGGACGCGGGGACTGTGGCGGTCGGTGAAGGCGCCAACGCGGCCTTGGCCGGCGCTACCGCAATAGGCTCGCAAGCTTCAGCCGAGTTAACAAACAGCACCGCCATTGGTGCTGGAGCAAAGGTAACTGCGACGGCCGAAAATAGTGTCGCCCTTGGCGCTGGTTCAATTGCTACCGAAGCGAACATGGTTTCCATCGGCTCGGGCAAGGCAGGGGATGCCTTTGCAACGCGTCGGCTTACCAATGTCACAGCAGGGGTCGCAGACACCGATGCTGTCAATGCTGGCCAGTTGAATGCCGTTAAAAATGACCTCAAATTGGCAACAGATGACATTGGCATTCTGAAAAACGATGTTTTGGCACTCAAAAATGTTGCCAGCACTGGCGCTTCTGTTGGCGGATTCCTCGCGGTAAAACCCGCCACCGGCGCTGCTGCCGCGGTTGCGGATAAAGATGGCGCCATCGCGCTAGGCGGTAATGCGGTTGCTGCTACCGAAAATGCGGTTGCAATCGGAACGGGTGCAACGGCAAAGGATGGTGCGGCTGTTTCGATTGGCCTTGGTAACACGGCATCGGGCAATGGTGCGGTTGCTATCGGTGATCCCAACACGGCGACTGGTCAGGGTGCCGTTGCACTGGGCTTCACCAATACCGCAACCGGCCTTGCGGCTGTTGCTTTGGGTTCCCAAAGCGAAGCGACGGGATCGAGCGCATTTGCGCAAGGTAGCAGAACCAGTGCACTAGGCTTTTCGGCTATCGCTTTGGGCGACGGCGCACGCGCCGCTTTGGACAAGCCAACAACACCGCCTAACACGCCGCCAGAAGACTTTGCTTCTTCGAATATTGCCATCGGTCGGGCAGCGCAGGCAATCGCTCAGACGACGATTGCCATTGGTAATGGTGCCATTGCGGATGCGGAAGATGCAACGGTTGTAGGCGATAAGTCGTTTGCAGCGTTTCATGCAACTGCCATTGGTGGTGAAGTTCGTGCAGAAGGCCGTGGTTCGCAAGCCTTCGGCTGGCAGACTAACGCCCGAGGCACTGCATCTACAGCACTTGGATTCCGTGCCAATGCTAATGCTGACGGGTCGATGGCTGTCGGTGCAAACACCCTTGTGGATATTGCGCACGTTAACAGCACAGCAATCGGTACAGGCGCGAAGACTTCGCGCGCAGACCAGTTGGTTTTGGGCCGTGCCGCTGGAGTTTCAGGAAATGGTACGCCGTTCAAAGGCACCTCGGTCACCATCGCCGATATCGCCGCCAGCACGGCTGCACAATCGGGTCCGACCGATGTCATGACTGTCGACGCATCCGGCACTATCGGACGCGATCCGTCGATCCGTGCTTCGATTGCTTCGTTGAACACTTTGACGGCGAAGCATACCGCCGACATCGCAACGCTGTTCGATCTGAATGATGAAAACCGTCGTCAGATTGGCAAGGCGAATGAAGGTGTGGCAATGGGCCTGGCAATGGAAACGCCGGCACTTCCCGCAGATGCCAAGTTCGGCCTTTCGGGCGGTGTAGGTTATTATAACAACGCATCGGCCGCCTCGATGGCAGCGACCGCTCGCGTATCTGAAAAGGCGACGATCTCGGCCGGCCTCGGCGTTGGCTTCGAAACTGGCGAAGTCGGTGCACGCGGCGGCTTCCAAGTCGTTTGGTAATCTGAATATTCGGCCCGGGGAATGGTTCCGGGCCGAATATAGGCAATAGCAGCTCGCGCAATGTCCCACTTCGGAAAAGGGCTTATTTACTAAGTCGGAGCGGGAATGCCGGGAGCTTTGAAGCCGGAGCCGGGGATCGAGGCTCCGGCTTCTTCATGCTTAGATCGCAAAAGAGTTGCCAAATCTACAGTAACATTGTATCACTATTTAAGAGCGTGCCGAGCGGATGATTCTTTCTACTTGCTTCTGGCCGTTACGAATTCGGGTTGTGTAACCCTGCGGAGCGAAACTGAAGTGACCCAATTTACAAGCGACGAATGCCGGAAACATCGCCGGAGAACGGCCTTTGCATCGGTTGCCTATCGGGTAGCTTTGCTGACCCTGATCTACACAGTTTCATTATTTAGCTTCGCATCGCTTGGTCTGGCGCAGACATCTGCCCCGCAAGCGTACCCGCAGACGGTGGCGCCGCAAAATCCACTTTCGACAGTTCCCGTTCCTGGGGAGCTGGAGTTGGCAAAGTTGATATGGGGTACAATCGCAGCGGTGGATAATGCGAACCAATCGGGCAATTATTCGGTGTTGCGGGACCTTTCGGCAACCGGCTTTCAAATCAACAATAATCCGGCGCGTTTGGCAGAGATATTTTCGACCCTACGCGCCAGCAATATCGATCTGTCCAACGCTCTGCTGGTGGCTCCATCCTATACCGCCCCTCCGCAAATGGTGCAGCCCGACGTTCTCTATCTCAGGGGCTATTTCGGCATTCGTCCCACATCGGTCGAATTCGAACTATATTATCAGTGGATGGCCGGCAAATGGCGTCTCTACGGCGTGTCGATCGTTCCTTTGCAAGTTGCTGGCGTCGCCCCGCCACAACAGGCCCGCCCCGCACCTGCGCCTGTTACTGCGCCGGAAAAGAAACGAAACCGCTGATCTTTGCACAGCAAACTAGCCCGGGGATCGTAACCTTTTGACGCGGGAAAACAGACCGGGGCTGGAAAAAGGTTCGAACATTTGGTCGGCACTTTCGGGGTCCAGCGCCGCATTTTCAGCGATCACTTTTTCCGCATCGGTAAGCTCCGGGATATTGAGCCGCACAAGACGCCGACCATTGCCTTTGGCCGTATCGATAATGTGCCGCATGGTCTTGCCCTGTTCGAGAAGCTGAAGCACCTTTTCTTCTGACAAACCACAATGCTCTGCCAACAAAGATGCGCGCATCGACCGGATTGTCGGGCCGGCGCTTGCATTGCCGGGGCGGGTGGTGTCGATGAAAATATCGCATTCGCTATCCAGGCCCAACGAACGGTTATTCATATTGGCAGACCCAATCCGTAATATCTCGTCATCGACAATCATCAGCTTTGCATGAACATAGATAGGCTCACCCTGCTTGGTGTGCGGAACATAGATACAAAACCGGTCTTTCGGGTCGTGCTTCCCTATGGCGCGCAACAATTGCGCGCGAGCGCCGTCCATGGCTTTTTGCTCCAGCCACCCGTCAGCGGTTTCCGGGTTGACGAGGACAATTTCGGGCGGGTCCGGCTCCACCATGCGCTTGGCAATTGCGTCTGCAATCTTTGGCGAGGCAAAATACTGGTTTTCCGCATAGATGAACTTCTTCGCTCGGGCGATCTGTTCAAGAAACAGTTGCTGGATCTCCCGGATTTCGGTGGCCCCTTTATATTCTGCGCGGGTGCGGGCAATTCCTACTTCAACAAATTGATATTCTGCCTCAAGAAATTCGGGCCATGGCGAGGCAGCATTAGCGGGGCAAGGCTCCATGGGGTCGCCACCTGCGACTTCCCATCGCGCCCGGCTGAGGACGGCGAGTGCAGCAGCCGCATCGCCCTCAACCAGCATCGTTGTATCATGCCAAGGACCATAAAGCTTCCCGTTCGGACGCTTGCGCCGTGGGTCGCTGTCAATATGCTCAGGCGTGTCCCAGCGGTCTGCGGTCATGTCGATGCCGCCGCATGCGGCCATCTTGTCATCAATGACGACGATTTTTTGGTGATGGCTGCAACCAACAGGATGGGCACTGTCGAGTTTAAACTGGATTTGCTTGTGCATCGCCCATTTGGCGACATCCACCATGGCCGATCCGCGCGTGACCAGTTTCAGTGCTCCAAAATTCCATTTGAGCAGCTTGATTTCCAGTCCCGGAGTCCGATCGGCCAGCCACAATATGAAATCACCAAGCCGTTTGGGCGGGTCGCCTTTTTTTCGACGGCTACGGCTCAAATCGATTCGAGTATCGAAGTCCCAGCCAATCAGCATGATGCGGTGCTTGGCATTCATCATGGCGGCTTGGATTATTTCATAATAGGGTGCTGCGTCGACAACAGCATGCGCCCGCGTCGCTTTCGCATGGCACCAGATGCTCGGACTTTCGGACATGTCGGGGGTCATGTGGTCTCCTGTCCCTTTCTATATCAGCGGCATTTGATTTGACGACAAAAAGCTGACTCCACATTCACGAAAAAGGTGATATGGAACAAAACATGAACATAATGACGATTCATCCTTCACCCTCATCCGGCAGGACGGGGCTGCAGTACCAATCGGAGAAGACGCAAAGACTTCTGCCGATTGGTGCGCCTTTGGTGGACCAGCGGCTGCAAGGGGGAATCGCACAGGATGGTTTGCATGAATTTTTCGCGGCCGATCATAGCGATGCAACTGCCGCTGCGGCCTTTGCCATGCTTATGGCGTTACGCCTGCCTGAGACAGCAACGCATATTCTGTGGGTTTCGGGAGATAAGGAAAGGCAGGCTTCGGGACGGCTTTATGCAGCAGGTCTTGCGCAAATGGGCGCAGATCCCGCCCGTCTGTTAATGGTTCAGGCGCCGGACGTACGCGACGCCTTGCGCGCTGCTGCTGATGGAATCCGTTCAAAGGCAGCAGGCGCCGTCATATTGGAGGCGCAAGGTCATGCCCGGTTGATCGACCTGACATCAACACGGCGCTTGGTCCTGGCCGCACGTGAGGCCGGAGTCCTGGCGCTGCTGGTGCGAGGCGATGCGGTTCCCATGCCCAGCGCGGCTATCACCCGCTGGCAAGTCCGGTCTGCACCATCGCTACCCCTACCCGGCAACGTGCCCGGCTTTGCAACATTCGACATCAATTTGCTGCGCCACCGCGGTGGCATTGCGCCTTTTGCGGCAAGAGTGACCTGGGATCATGGAGACAAAATCTTTCACGACGCGCCGTTATCTGGCGGTCTTTCTGCCAGTTCTGCCGGCGGAACGACTGATCCGGAGTTGCGGAGACAAAGCGCCTGACGTTCCTTTTGCGCTGATTGAAAAGCAGCGCGGGGCCATGCGGCTTGTCGCCTGTGATACGGCTGCACTTGGCCTGGGCATGACGCCCGGTATGGCGCTTGCCGATGCGCGGGCACGTGTCCCCGATTTAGCGGTATTTGACCATGATCCGCAGGCGGATAGACAGTTGCTTGAATGGCTTGCAGATGGATGTGAGCGGTATACCCCCAGTTGTGCATTGGATCCGCCGCAAGGTCTGATTTTGGATATTAGCGGTTGCGCACATATATTCGGCGGCACCGAGGCGGCGCTTGCACGGGATTTGAAAATGCGGATGCGGCACCATGGCCTAACCGCGCGTGTCGCTTTGGGTGCGACACCGGATAGTGCGCGGGCCAAGGCCAGATTTGGTGTGCGAACCATAAACGCATTGCCAGTACGGGCGCTGGATTGCGACGCAAAGGTGCATAACGCTTTAGAGCGGGCGGGACTGAAAACTATCGGAGACCTCGCAGGGCGTCCGCGCGCCGCCTTTGCGGCGCGCTTCGGTAAAGATTGTGGACGCAGACTGGCGCGCTTGTTGGAGGAGGAGGATCCCCGCATTACGCCGCGCCGGGCCGTCCCGGTCATCCGAGTGACGCTCAATTTTGCAGAACCAGTGGCGCGCACGCAGGATGTAATGGCGGCGATCACCCATCTGGCACAGCAAGGCGCCATCCTGTTGCAGGAACGTGGGGAAGGTGGCCGGCGGTTCGAAATATCCCTGTTCCGAAGTGACGGTCATGTTGCGCGGCTTGCTGTGGATACCGGCACCCCGACGCGTGATGCAGCTTTGCTCGACCGGTTGTTTGGAGAGCGGATTGACACATTGTCCGATCCGCTCGACCCGGGATTTGGGTATGACATGATCCACATGACCGTCCCGCGCAGCGAATCTTTGGTTCCTGTGCAGGCAGGTCTTGAATCCAAGGTGGATATAAAGGCGGAAAAAGCTGCGCTCACCGACCGGTTGAGCGTGCGTCTTGGGCCGGAGCGTATCCGTCATTTTCACACGGGCAACAGTCACATTCCCGAACGCGCAGCTTTTGAACGGCCTGCGCAGGCCGGACTGCCATCGACGTCATGGGCCACACCCCAGATGCAGGAACCGCAAATGAGGCCTTTTCGTCTTTTTGACCCGCCGCAGCCTGTTGAGGTGACGGCGCTTCTGCCTGACGGACCGCCACGCCAGTTTCGTTGGCGGCGGCATGTTCATCTCGTCCATTCTGTAGAGGGGCCTGAACGTATCGTCGCTGAATGGTGGCGACGTCCGGCGGGGCATGAACCAGGAAAAGGTGGACCGACCCGCGACTATTACCGGGTGGAGGATAGTGAAGGCCGCCGTTTCTGGCTGTTCCGGCACGGGCTATATGGAGAAACAGGCGATCCGCGCTGGTATCTGCACGGGCTGTTCGCATGAACTATGCAGAGTTGGTCGCGGCGACCCATTATTCCTTTTTGCGCGGCGCTTCTTCTCCGGCGGATATGGTGTTGCAGGCAGCTGCACTTGGTATGAATGCGCTAGGTATAGCCGACCGCAACAGTGTGGCAGGTGTCGTGCGCGCATGGAGTGCGGCAAAAGCTGCGCGCGCCCAATCGCTATTGCCTCAGGGGTTCCGGCTTGTAACTGGTGCCAGGCTGGTTTTTGCCGACGGGACGCCGGATATTGTTGCCTATCCACGCACGCGCCTGGGATGGGGGCGGCTTACCCGGCTTTTGACGACCGGGAACATGCGGTCGAAAAAGGGGGGCTGCATCCTGTATTTCGATGATCTGGCTGCCCATGCGCAGGATATACTTTTCATTCTGCTGCCTGTCTCCACGGCGCAGCAAAGCACACCGCAGGACAGGCCCGTTCATTACGACCATCATGATGGTAGCGAAGGGTTACGCCTGGTCGAGCCAACACCGCAGGGGATCGAAAATGTTTTATCGCGCTTGAAAAAATGCGCGCCCGACCGGGTCTGGCTGGGCGTGTCCATGCATCTGCGGGGAAGCGACAGGCGGCAGTTTGAACAATCGCGCCTTTTGTCCGAGCGCTTGGGGGTGCCTTTGCTCGCCACTAATGATGTGCTTTATGCAGAAAACCGAAACCGGCCGTTGCATGATATTCTGACCGCAATATCCATCGGGATCCCTGTGGCACAGGCAGGTGTCCAATTGCACAGCAATGCGGAGCGGTATCTCAAATCGCCCGACCAAATGGCCGATCTATTCGCACATTGTCCAGAAGCCATTGCCGAAACGTCCCGCCTGTTGCGGCAAATCTCATTTGATCTGGCGGAGTTGGGTTACGAATATCCGCATGAGCCTGTGCCGGAAGGCTGGGATGCTCAAGGCTGGCTGGAGCATCTGGTCATGACAGAGGCGCAGCGTCGCCATCCCGATGGATTGCCGCCCAAATTGGTGAAGATGCTGAAGGAGGAATTCCAGCTTGTTCGGCAGAAGAATTATGCGCCTTATTTTCTAACGGTCCACGACATCGTTCAATTTGCCCGCACGCAAGACCCCCCAATTCTGTGCCAGGGCAGGGGCTCTGCAGCCAATTCGGTGATCTGTTATTTGTTGGGGATCACTTCGGTCGATCCTGTTGCCAACAATCTGCTCTTCTCGCGCTTTTTGTCGGAAGAACGGGACGAGCCGCCCGACATAGATGTGGATTTCGAACATGAGCGCCGCGAAGAGGTCATGCAATATATCTATCAGCGCTACAAACGTCACCGCGCAGCCATTGCTGCCACCGTGATCCATTATCGACCGCGCAGTGCGGTACGCGAGGTTGGCAAGGCACTGGGATTGACTGAAGATGTGACGGCGCGTCTGGCGGGTACAATATGGGGTAGTTTCGGGCGGGAACTGCCCGAAGAGCGGCTGGTGGAGGCGGGATTTGATCCGGCCAATCCGCAAATTGCCCAACTGCATGCGCTGGTCGGCCAGCTACTCGATTTTCCCCGGCATCTTTCGCAACATGTCGGCGGTTTTGTCCTCACCGAAAATCGTCTGGATGAAACTGTTCCCATACATAATGGCGCCATGGAGGATCGTACTTTCATCGAATGGGACAAGGACGACATCGCTGCACTCAACCTTTTAAAGGTCGATATATTGGCGCTTGGGATGCTGACCTGTATCCGCAAAAGTCTCGACCTCATTCGGGAAAATGGATTGGGTGACTATCGCCTAGACAATATCCCTGCCGAGGATCCGGCGGTTTACCAAATGCTGCAAAAGGGAGACAGTATCGGCACCTTTCAGGTGGAAAGTCGCGCGCAGATCAACATGCTGCCCCGGTTGAAGCCTAAGGAGTTTTATGACCTGGTTATTCAGGTTGCAATTGTCCGCCCCGGACCAATTGAGGGGGATATGGTTCACCCCTATCTGCGCCGCCGCAACAAGGAAGAGCCTGTGGATTTCCCGGCACCTGCCCCGCCACATGACCCCCGGGAACTGTACGACATTCTTCATCGCACCTGTGGCGTGCCGCTGTTTCAGGAACAGGCCATGAAACTGGCCATGGTTGCTGCGGCTTTCACCCCCGACGAAGCCAATGGATTGCGCCGTGCAATGGCGACCTTCCGCAATGTCGGCACAATGCCGGATTATCGCGACAAGATGATAGAGGGCATGGTGCGTCGTGGATATGAGCGCGATTTTGCCGAACGTTGCTACAAGCAGATCGAAGGGTTTGGCAGTTATGGCTTTCCGGAAAGCCACGCGCAGGCCTTTGCCCATCTGGTCTATATTTCGTCCTGGCTGAAATGCCATCACCCCGCCATTTTCACAGCCGCTCTGCTCAATTCGCAGCCCATGGGTTTCTACGCACCCGCACAATTAGTGCAGGACGCGCGGGCGCATGGGGTGGAGGTTCGGCCGATCGACGTTAACTTCAGCCAATGGGACAACAGCATCGAAGGCGGTAGCTTGCGGCTAGGACTGAGGCAGATCGACAGTTTTCGACAGGATTGGGCAAGAGCGATTGTTGCGGCACGGCCCTTTGCCTCTATGGAGGAGCTCGCGCATAAGGCAGCCTTGCCGTCGCATGGTTTGCATTTGTTGGCCGATGCCGATGCGCTGCGTTCCTTAGGGCTCGACCGGCGTGCCGCCGGATGGGAGGCGCGGCGGACACCGTCGGACCAGCTACCCCTTTTTGCCGCAGCGGATGCGCGGGAACTGGCGCAAGAGAAGGACGCACGCTTGCCCGAAATGCCGATGTGCGAGCATGTCGCTGCGGATTATCAGATGACGAGGTTGTCGCTAAAAGGTCATCCAATGCAGTTCCTGCGCTCGGTATTCGCGCGCGAGGGAATATTAAGCTGTGCCGACACTGACAAGGCGCGGCACGGTTCTCGGGTGAAGACTGCCGGGGTCGTGTTGACACGGCAGCGGCCCGGAAAGGGCAATGCCATTTTCATTACAATCGAAGACGAGACGGGCATTATCAACGCCCTGCTATGGGCACGTTTGTTCGAGCGGCAGAGGCGCGCTGTCATGGGCGCACGCCTCATGGTGATTGAAGGGGAAGTGCAACGGAGCAAGGAGGGCGTTGTACATCTGATGGCGACAACGATCACGGACCGGACGCATGAACTGGATCGCCTTTCCGAAGAACATGACCCCACTGTCCCGCTCAGCCGCTCGGATGAATTTACCCGGCCAGTTGCGCCCCGCCACGGGCACCCACGCGATGTCCGCATCCTGCCGAGATCACGGGATTTTCATTAGGCCGTTGACTTTTTTTCCATTCAGCGTTGCAAAACATGGCCTCTGAATTACGCGGCGTCCTTCGCCGCGCGCCGCGCAGCGAGTTCGGCGACTGACCTTGCGCGCATGAAAGGATTGGTTGCCTTTTCGAGTGCGATGGTCGTCGGCACAGTTGGTTCTCCCCGATCGCGCAAGACGACAACTTCTTCCATACGCTGTGCCAAAGCCGTGTTGTCCGGCTCCACGGTGAGAGCGAACCGGCCATTGCTCAAAGTATATTCATGAGCGCAATAGATATCGGTTTCGTCGCCGAGCGCTTCCAATGCACGCATATTGTTAAACATCTGCTCCGCTGTACCTTCAAACAAGCGTCCGCAACCCATCGCAAAAAGAGTGTCGCCAACAAATGCGGCCTTCTCATCGGCAAAATGAAAGGCGATATGGCCTGCCGTATGCGCAGGTACATGAATAACATGCGCCGTCACCTCGCCCAGGCGCACAGCATCGCCGCCCTTTACCTGCACATCCAATGTCGGAATACGTTCCGCTTCGGCAGCGGGTCCTGTGATTGTACAACCGGTGACCTCTTTGATCTCGGCATTGCCGCCGGTGTGGTCGGGGTGCCAGTGGGTGTTCCAGATCTGCGAAATCTTCCAGCCGAGCTCTTCCGCTTTTTCCAGAACCGGTGGCGCAACGGCAGGGTCGACAACCATGGTTTCGCCGCTCATCGGTTCGTGCACTAGCCAGACATAGTTATCGGACAATACCGGAACGCGAACAATCTCCAATGCCATCACCAGCTCCCGACATTTGGCATGCTTGCCCATGGCTCTGCAGGTTCCAAATGGCCTTCCTGCAAAAGTTCAATCGAAATGCCATCCGGTGTGCGAACAAAGGCCATATGGCCATCGCGCGGCGGACGGTTGATGGTGACGCCTGCATCCATCAATCGCTGACAGGTCGCGTAGATATCATCGACCCGATAGGCCAAATGACCAAAGTTCCGTCCGCCGTTATAATCTTCTGCGGGGCTACCATCGGCAGGTGGCCAGTTATAGGTCAACTCGACCTCCGCAATACCGTCCTGGCCGGGGGCGGCGAGGAAGATGAGCGTGAAGCGTCCTGCTTCGCTGTCAAAGCGTCGTACTTCCTCCAGTCCGATCAATTTAAAAAAGGCGACAGTCGCTTCAGGGTCGGTAACACGGATCATTGTGTGAAGATATTTCGTCGCCATGATAACTCCATTCATCTCTATTAAGGCACGGTTCATCGCCATTGCGATAGCAGACAGTGCAGCGGGTCGACGCAACAGATGGACCTTGACAGTATCCGGCGCAAGGGGCGCACAGGACCGCAGGGCAGAATTTTCTAGGATCAGATCATGGATAGTGAAAATGACGATGTAAAAGGATCGGGCTGGCTCGGCAGGCTGACCGCCAATCAGGGTAAGGCATGGCTAGCGGGCACGGCGCTTTTGGCAACGGGTCTGGTCGCCGGTGGCTATCTGATGGGCGATGGACTGGTGCGGATGAAGCAGTCCGACCGTGCGGTAACTGTCCGCGGGCTTGCTGAGCGTGATGTCACCGCTGACCTTGCCACATGGACAATCGCTTATTCGGCAAAGGCGGGCGATTTGCAATCAGCGCAGGCAAAAGTCGACGGCGACACAAAGGCAATCCGCAGCTTCTTCAACAGCCTCGGCTTTGATGCCGATGCCCTGCAGCCAACGGGCGCAAATGTCTCTCAATATAATGAAAATGGCATTCCTACCTACACGGTAAAGCAGCGACTGTCTTTGCGTACAACCGACATCAAAAAGGCCGAAGCTGCGGTAAAGCGGCAATTTGATCTGGTCAAAAGTGGTGTCGAGCTAGAGGAGGGTTCCGGCATGGCCTACACCTTCACAAAGCTGAATGACATCAAACCGGAAATGATTGCCCAGGCTACAAAAGATGCGCGCAAGTCAGCCGAGCAGTTCGCAAAGGACAGTGGAACCGGCGTCGGCAGCATCAAATCGGCCACCCAAGGATATTTCGAGGTTACCGCCCGCGATGGCGACAGCGCCGGTGGCTGGGGTGTTTCCGATTCCCCTTATAAAAAGGTCCGGGTTGTCACGACCGTCGAATATTATCTCGACTGACCATCCTTTGGCGGTGCTGTGGATGACCCCAGCGCCGCTAATTGGGCCCTTGCACTGTCGGCTTGGCGGCTTTTGGGTGCGATTGCAATTACCTGCTCCCACTGCTTCCGGGCACTGGTTTCGTCACCTGCCGCAATCGCGATATTACCCACTTCCAGCGCAACGGCCGGGTCGCGCGGGCTAAGGGGGGCCGCTGTCTGGATAAACGCCAAAGCGTCGGGCAACTTATTTTCCCGCCGCGCCAACGTTGCGGAAAGGAGCCAAGCGATACCGTTTTCAGGTGCCAGACCCCGAGCAGCGGTTAGAGCCGCTTCGGCTTCTCGATTCCGGTTTAATCCGACTAGCGTCCGTGCCCGGTCAATTTCAATATCTGCCCTCTCAGACGGAGACAACGGCGCGGTCGCCCGAGCTTTGTCTAATGCATTCAGTGCGACATCTAGTTCGCCAATCGCAATTGCAGCATTTCCTGCCTGCGCCCAGAAACGTGCGGCACGACCGTCCTTTTTTGCTTCTGCGCCTAGCGCCGCTTCGGACAGAAGCGGTATAGCAAGATCGAACTTAAAATCAGTTGCAAGCGCATATCCATGACAGGCGCGCGCCAAGTAACCGCCGTCCTTCCGTGTCCATTCACTCGCCTGTGCCACACCGGACGGAGCATCGATCTCCGCCTGTTTGATGCACTCGCTAAATTGCACTTCATCAATCGTCGGAAGAGACCCGTCGGATGCGGGAACGGCGGATTGAAAAAGGAAAAGAGGTAGCAGTATCATTGATATTCCAAGATGCCAGCACGGGCAAATTTATGCGTCAGAGTTTTGCAACCACATCGATCAGCAGGGCGATATCCTGATCGCGCGAAAGACGGTGGTCGCCATCCTTTACCAAAAGCGTCTGCACATCGGCTGAACAAAGACCCGCCGCGAGCTTAAGCGAAATTTCCCACGGAACATCGGGATCCTGCTGTCCATGGATAAGCCGCACAGGGCAGTGGATCGCGATGTTATCTGTCAGTCGGAGATTATCTTGTCCGGACCTCCAAAAATCGTGAGTAATGACCATAGGCTCATAACCATAATCACTCGGACGTTCGATACGTCCGCTCTCGATCACAGCAGCCTTATCGGCGGCGTCAAAATCCCAATCGGTAAAATCGGGTGCGGCCGCAATACCTACAAGTGCACGGACTTGGTCACCAAGTGCTTCCGCTACCAAAAGCATTAGCCATCCGCCCATGGACGACCCGATGAGAATGATAGGCCCTGTGACGACTGCAGCGATGACCGCGCAAACATCGTCCCGCCAGACACCAAGGGTTCCCGATTCAAATTCCCCGCCACTCTCACCGCAACCGGAATAGTCCAATCGCAATATGGCGCGACCCTGAGCTTGTGCCCATGTGGCAAGCGCCTGTGCTTTGCCGCCCTGCATATCGGACATGTAGCCGGGTAAAAATACGATTGTCGGCCCCTCGCCATTTAGATGGCGATAGGCAAGGCGGGTGCCGTCCGGACGGTCTAGGAACTGGGCAGGCGGTTCGACCAGTGTCAAATCACCCAATCAACGGTCAAAGTCTGCGCAACGTCCTGCCCCTTCGCCCGGCGCTGTTCGACCATGATCGTGTTGAGACGTTTGACCGTATCGCTCCCGGACGTGATGCACATGCCCGGAATAACGGCGTGAACAAGAGCCTTCATACCACCCCAGATCATCGCGAAACCGAAGCGACTTGCAACGCCGAAATGCTCCAGATAATTTTCATCTACGCTTTTTGGGTGATCAATGAACAGGCGGCGAAACATGGTCGGGACGGTCTCCTTTCACATGCCATAGCGCAGCGTCATTCAAAATCAAAGCCGAAGCCGGATTTCGCTTTGCGGTCTTGCGTGCACATGGTCTTAAGTTCGGTCCACTCGGTGGCGGTCAAGGCAGGCTTATAATTCTTGCCTTTGACTATGCTCTTTTCAAAGGCTTTCTTACGTTCGCGCGACAAAGGATGGCTCGACATATAACCGGCGATTCCCTGTCCATTGTCTCCACTCCTTGCGCTGCCGTCCAATTCCGACAATCGTTCAAAAAAGGAGGCTGTGCCAACAGGTGAGATATCTGCCTTGCCGAGCGCTTTCATTGAATGTGCGTCGGCTTCAGCTTCGGATTCTCGACTGTAACTCATCGCCAGCATATTGTTTACAAGCGCGCCGCTGTTTCCGTCCACGCCGCCAAGCACAACCGCAAGGCCCATCTGCCGCAACAGCGCCTGCATCACATGCTTTTCGCGCACATGCCCGATTTCGTGGGCCAAGACTCCGGCAACTTCATCGGGCGACCGGGCTTGTTTCACCAGACCGTCGAACAAAATCACCTTGCCACCGGGCAAGGCCACGGCATTGATCATGTCGATCTTGGCAACCTCGACCTGTAAATCTTGCGGGTTGGAATCGAGCGAACTGACCAGCTTTTTCAGGGCAGCGTCCCCTGCGGGCGTACTGCAGAAGCGTCCACCAAAATCACCTACAAGCGCATCGCCCAGTTTCTTGTCCACGCTGGATGGAATGAGCGGCGCCAGCCATTGGGGACTGAGCAGGACGACCGCAATTGCGGCAGCACTGGCCAGCGTGAAGGCAATGGTCGCCTTGCCAAGGCCCAGCCGGTCAACCCACCCGCCATATTTGCGGTGCGCAGGTAGCAGTTCGGACAATTCGGTTGGAACTGGGCCCGACAACATAAGCCGCCAGCCGTCAACATCGGCAAGGCCGTAAACATCGACATTCTCTTTGCGGGTTACATATTCGACATCGGAGAAGGAAAAAGGACCATGTCGCCTTTCGTTTTCGAGCAGGAAGAATTGCCGCCCTATGGTCTGGATTTCCACCTTCCGGCGCACGGCGCTTCGCCCGTCATAATGCCAGACATTGAAAAACGTATCCATCGGTCAGATCGCACCGACATCAAAAGCATCGAGCAAACCTTCGCCATGTTTCGAAACAACTGTTTCGGACTGGGTGAGCTCATCGATGTTGATCTCGCCATAGGCTTCCATGTGGTCGACAAAGAATTTCCAATTGCGATAGGGCATGAAGATATAGCCGATGCCCAGCGTGCAGATGATGATCGCCATGTTGGCGAGAAAGAAAAGGATCCAATCCGGCGCACGGGCGCGAAAGTCGAATTCCAGTTGATGGAGACGCAGGCCACCCACAGCGAGACGGAAATATTTGCTGTAAAATGCAAGGGCCGCCAGTGGCAGGATGATGTAGAGGCTTAAAATGGCGAGGACGATAATAATGCCTCCCACGGCCATACCGGCGCCACCTACTGCGCCAAGTTGGTCACCCGACGCCGCAGCAACGATGGCCATCGTAAAAATGCCTGCAACCAGCAAAAATGGCACCAAATAGAAAAGAAGATACCGCTTCATAAGCGGCTTCCAGTCCGCATTGGCTTCAAAGCGGTGCGGGCCAAAGCTCATCGCGTTCCAGCGTTCGTTCCACAAGGATATCATTGACCAGGGTACCAACAGGAAAATCGGCAACCAACCAACGAAGCTTTTCCACATATAGGAAATTCCGTAGCCAAATCCCGGATCGTCACTTCCCCCGCGAATACCGCGCCAATATGTGCGGCTCAACCGGTAGCGAAGTGCGCGGAAATAAGCGACGCCGCTCAGATAAAATAGCATTAGAAACATCACGAGCGTAATCACGCCGGCGATCAGTGTCTCCCCACGAAAAATCAGTCCCTGGGAAATGAGCTGGATGACGATCAGCGGAAGACCGAGCAGCAAGAAGACCATGATGAAGCCGATAAACAGCTCCATACCTTTGCCGGTCCATTCCAGGCGTTCGTCAATGAAGTCGGTTTGCGCCCACAGATATTCGCGTTCGCGCGTCGTTGCCCAAAAACGGTAAATGCCCAGAGTGACAATAGTCAGCAAAAGGTTGGGAAATGCAATTTTGGCGAATTCCTGCCAGCTTCCATGGAAACGGAACGCGCTGTGGCGCTGTGTCAGGTCTTCACTCATAAATATATCGCCCCCAAATATCCGGCAAAACATGCGCGGAAGGGCTTGGACTTGTCAAGAAAAGCAATGCCGAAGGGGCGACGCGCTTCGACAAAAGCGCGTCACCCACTCGCTTATTGAACGGTTACCGTCACGGCACGGCGGTTTTGGGCCCAGCTTTGTTCGTCGGATCCTAGCGCTTGCGGACGTTCTTTGCCGTAGCTGACCGTCTGGATCCGGCTGGCATCAACGCCAACGGAAATCAGATAATTCTTCGCAGAATTTGCCCGACGCTCTCCCAATGCAAGGTTGTAATCGCGGGTACCGCGCTCGTCCGCATGACCTTCGACGGTAATGCGGGTGTTAGGATAGCGGGCAAGCCATTGAGCCTGCCGTTGCAGGGTAGCTTGGTCTTCGGTGTCCACATTGAACCGGTCGGTGTCGAAGAAAATGCGATCGCCGAACTGGCCAACCGTTTGCAGGAAATCTTCCTGGCTTCCCGGAACAATCGCACCTGTCGTTGGCGTTGTATCGGTAGGTTGCGTTCCATAATCCGTGCCGTCGGCCGCGGGTGGCAGAACATCCACTTTCTTTTTGCCGCAACCCGCGACGAGCGCGGTGGAAGCCAGCAATATTGCCGCCATCTTGACTGTGTTGCTTTTCATCAGCTTACTCCTTTTTCTCAGCCCCGCTTGTTATCCAGATAGTAACGCCCTTAAGGCAAAACAGGTCCCCACGCCGGATCGGAACCGTCGACTGGTGTCGGCAACTTGCGTTCGTTCGAACCGGTCAAGTCTACCTGCCATATGCTGGTTTTGCCACTTCCTTTCTCCGTGCGGAAAAACTGGATGACACGGCCATTGGGAGCCCAAGTGGGCGCCTCATCCTGCCAGCTATCGGTCAGGAGGCGTTCTCCAGAACCGTCCGGACGCATCGTGCCGACGCGAAAATCTCCCGCGATACGTGTGTAAGCAATCAAGTCGGCGCGCGGGCTCCATTCGGGTGTGGCATAACGGCCCTGACCAAAGCTGATCCGGCGCTGGTTTGTGCCGTCGGCGTTCATAACGTAAATCTGCTGGCTGCCGGAACGATCGCTTTCAAACACGATCTGACGGCCGTCGGGCGAAAAGCTTCCGCCAACATCGATGCCGGGGGAACTGGTCAGCTTTATCGGCGTGCCGTTGCCCGATGCGGAGATTTTATAAATGTCGGTGTTACCCGATACTGCCATGGAATACAGGATTGTCTGGCCATCGGGTGACCAACGTGGCGCGAAAGTCGGATTTCGTGACTGGGTAATCAACCTCTGCCTTCCGGCATCGATATCATAAACATAGATGCGCGGGTTACCGTCGACATAGGACAGATACAGGATGGATTTGTAGTTGGGCGAGAAGCGCGGGGTCAGCGCGGTCGATTGGCCATTGGTGATGAAACGGTGGTTGGCACCGTCTGAATCCATGATGGCGAGGCGCTTGACCCGTTTGCCCTTGGGTCCTGTTTCGGCAATGTAAGCGATACGGCTGTCAAAGAAGGGCAGTTCGCCGGTGAGTTTCGAATAGATCGCATCCGCACATTTATGCGCGGCCCTGCGCCATTCACGCGGCGGCACATTAAAGCCCAAGCGGGTCGTTTCGTTGCCAAAGCCAACATCATAGAGGTAGCAGCCTACGGTCAGATTGCCGTCGCCGCCCACGCGGACGAAGCCCTGCACCAGTTGTTCGACCGGACGGGCTTTCCAATAATCAAATTGCGGTGCGGTGACTTCGGGCAGGGTAATTACGCGCAGGCCATTGGGCCCTTGCGTTTCAAACACACCTGAGGCGCGCAGGTCGGACGAAATCACTTCTGCAATCTGCCGCCCAAGAGCGGTACTGTTGCCTGCAGGGGTGTCGGCTGGTGAAGGCGCAACGAGGGCAGGGACAGCGATAGATCGGGTTTTAGCCGTATCAAATTCGACGAGTTCCGGCTCATCAGTTGCCAGAGTAGGAACTGCCGCAGGGGCCTGCGCCTGAGCAACCACAGGCATGAGGAAAAGCGCAAAAAATGCGGCTAGTTTCAGGTGCAGATTTTTGGGCATCATTGTTGTCATTCCTTTGTTGCCTTGTCCTTACCCTGTTGCACGAAGCCGAAGTGCGTGGGTCTTCCATATATCATGATATTCCGGGTCCAGCCCCTCAAAGGGAGATGCCGCACGAACTGCCTGCAAAATACAATCTTTGAGCGGGGCTGCCTGAGGCTGGTTGCTGTCGTTGACGCCGACCTGCTTGTCAAAACGCACCGAGGTCAGGCGGCCGGATGGCTCAAGATTGAGTGTAACGAAGGTTTCGATCTTGTTGATCTCAACTCCCGAAGGCGCACAAGCGCGGACGCGGCTGCGGATCTGGCTTGCAAGCGAGACACTGACAGACCGCCGAACCTCGGATGCCGTCTTGGCTGCCGGGGTTCCAACTGCCTTGCCTGCGCCGGGCGCCTTGCCGATCGCGTTGATGCTGTCTTCGAAGCTTTTGCTCAGCCCGCCGGGCTTTGCAGGGGTTGTGCCTTTACCGCTTTTTGCAGGGGCGGTGTTTGTCTTTGCAGGGGGCTGCTTTACGGCCACTTTCTTGGTGGCCGCCTTTGCCGGAGGCGGCGTTTCGCGGGGCAAGGGTTTGGGTACAGGCTTGGCCTGTGGCTTTTCGACCGGCCGCTCGATCTGCATCGCAGGGCTCAGGGGTGGCTCTGCCGGTTCGGCCTCAGCGGGGGCGGGGGGTGCGGATTCTTCCTGGATTGCGTCCGGGGCAGTCGAGACTTCGGCAATCTCACCGACCAGCGAGACCGAGATGGCTTCGGGCTTGGCAATAGGTTCGGCGGACATCATCAGCCCAAGCGCCATCGCGCCCAGCAGTACGACATGGCCACCAACGGCAGCGCCTAATCCCAGTTTCTCCGCCCGGTCCATCGCTTCACTACCTAGTTTTCACCAGATGAACCTGTGGTGACCAGACTGACACTGTTCAGCCCTGCACGGTTCAACTCACCCATCACCCGCATCATCTGGCCGTAGCTGATCGACGTATCGCCACGTAGCATGATCTGTCGTGGCGTTTTGGCATCCTGTGCCGCCGCAATCTCTTCCAGCCTTGCCGGCAGGTCGTCCGGGCTGACTTCGGTGCCGTCGATGAACGTCACGCCATCTTTGTCGATAGCGATCTCAATCGGTTCCTCCTTCTGGTCCAAGGCATTTGCACGGCTTTCAGGAAGCTCGACCGGCACGCCAGTGACCAACAGGGGAGCCGTGACCATGAAGATAATCAGCAGCACCAGCATGACATCGACCAGCGGAGTAACGTTGATCTCCGCCATCGGCGCGCGTCGTCCACCCCTGCCGCGTCTGCGTCCACCGCCCGAGGAAAGGTTCATCGCCATCAGTTGCCGTCCCGTTCCAATTCACGGCTCAAAGTCCCGTGGAAACCGTCGGCAAAGCGGCCCATGCGCGCTTCATACTGATTCAACCTGTGCGAAAAGCGGTTGTAGGCGATGACCGCCGGTATTGCGGCAAAAAGGCCGATTGCGGTCGCAAACAATGCCTCGGCAATTCCAGGGGCGACGACGGCTAGCGAGCTATTCTGTTCGGCGGCGATGGCTGCAAAGCTGCGCATAATGCCCCAGACCGTGCCAAATAGACCAACAAAGGGCGCGACGGATCCTGTTGTCGCCAGAAAATTCAAGCGGTTGGCAAGCTTGTCGGTCTCCGCCGCAATTGTGGCGTCCATCGCTGTTGCCAGCCGTTCGCGCGTTCCGGCGCGGTCAATATTCCGGCCATTGGTTGAACGCCGCCATTCCGCGACCCCGGCGGTAAAGACACGCGCCAGGGGCAGGTCGCTTTTATTATGGCCGTTGTAAAAGCCGTCAATGTCGCTGCTCGCCCAAAAATCGCGCTCAAACTTTTCCGTTTGGTTGTTGATGCGGCCCATCTTCAACGTGAAACTGATGATGATCGTCCAGGCCCAAATACTGGAGAGCGCCAATCCGATAATAACGGCCTTGACCACCCAATCGGCGTCCATGAACAGGGTGATGGGCGAAAAATTTACGGCCTGTGCTGCTAAAACCAGATTCATGGGCGTCCTTATACTTCTTTTCGGTTCAAGATCGGCTGGAACGCTGCCACCCAATCGGCGGGTTGGCGGCGCGGTTTGCCGTCGGGGGATACGAAAGCGGCTGTGACGGTCGCTTCTACCAATATTTCACTACCGCGCGTGACTGTTTGATGAATGTCGCAACTGGCGGCGCGAACCGCCTCTACGGTGCTGACTACAACAAGCGCGTCGTCAAAATGTGCCGGACGGCGATATTTAAGTTGCATTTCGGTCACGGCATAGGCGCCTGCGCCTTCTTCATGCACGCGCCTCTGGTCGATGCCGACGCACGCCAACATGTCCGAGCGCGCCCTTTCCATGAAGTGCAGGTAGCGCGCATGATAGACTACGCCCGAAAAATCGGTGTCCTCAAAATACACGCGGACCGCAAAATAATGCCGCGTGCCGTCAAAATGGCCTTGATAGGGTTGGGGCGGGGACATCGGCCAATGGCTTACCGCAAGGATTCACAGACCGAAAGGGGGTTTGGCTTGCAAATCCTCAACTTATCGCCCGAAAGAGTCGGTCTGCCCCCTATTTATCAAACAACCCATCCTGCAAACCGGCAGGCGGGTTGAGACCCAGATGCTTCCATCCCGGGGCATTGAGGGCACGGCCACGTGCGGTTCGGGCAATGAGGCCGAGTTGCAACAGATAGGGTTCCACAACATCCTCAATTGTATCGCGCGGTTCGGACAAGCCTGCGGCCAGCGCCTCGACACCGACTGGTCCGCCCCGGTATATATCGGCAATCATATGCAGATACCGCCGGTCCATTGTATCCAGTCCGAGGGCATCGACCTCCAACCGGTTCAGCGCGGCATCCGCAATTTTTGCGGTAACTACCGGTTCACCCGCAACATTTGCGAAGTCGCGTACACGGCGCAGTAAACGGCCGGCGATGCGGGGGGTCCCGCGTGCGCGCTTGGCAATCTCATTTGCGCCGTCGGGCGCAATGCCCAGATCAAGCAATCGGGCGGCACGGGTAACAACCAGTTCCAGTTCGGCATGGGTATAAAAGTTTAGCCGCACGGGTATACCGAAGCGGTCACGCAAAGGTGTCGTTAGTAATCCCTGACGTGTTGTTGCACCAACAAGGGTGAAGGCGGGCAAATCGATCCGCACCGACCGCGCCGATGGCCCTTCGCCGATCATGATATCAAGGGCGCGGTCTTCCATTGCGGGATAGAGAATTTCCTCAACCACCGGACTCAGCCGGTGGATCTCGTCGATGAACAGGACATCGCCATCTTCCAAATTGGTCAGCAGCGCGGCCAGATCGCCGGATTTAGCAATGACCGGACCTGACGTGGCGCGGAATCCCACGCCCATTTCCTTGGCCACAATCTGCGCCAATGTAGTCTTGCCCAAGCCCGGTGGTCCGAAAAACAGGACATGGTCAAGGGGTTGCCCGCGACCTTTCGCTGCCTCGATAAATACCCGCAAATTATCCCGTGCCGCCGCTTGCCCCACAAATTCGGCAAGCGTCTTCGGACGCAGCGCAGCATCCATATCTTCGGGGCGCTTGTCAGGCGTGGTCAGGCGATCATCTGGGTTCATCGTGCAGCCTTTTTCAGCGCCAATCGGACCAGAGCATCGAGCGACGCATCGGCCCCCAGTTCCTCAACCGCCGAAGCTACGGCAGTGCTCGCCTCGGCCGGTTTGAAACCCAGATTTGCAAGGGCCGACAAGGCATCGCCTGCATGGCCGCCGCTCGCCGTCCCGCTGGACATCAGTTTTGCACCGCCGCCAATGCCCGCAAGTGCGCCGACCTTATCCTTTAATTCATTGACGATCCGGCTGGCGAGTTTGGGACCAACGCCATTGGCACGCGCGACCATCGCGGCGTCGCCGCTGCCGATTGCAAGCGCGAGATCCTGAGGTTCGATGGCGGATAAAATGGCAAGGCCTACTTTCCCGCCTACGCCTTGTACGCCTGTCAAAAGGCGAAACCAGTCGCGTTCTTCGCGGGTTGCAAAGCCGATGAGGCGCATATCGTTTTCGCTAACCTGCATTTCGGTGAATACCGTAGCGAAGTCGTCGGCCTTTCCAAGCGCGGCCAATGTCCGCGCGCTGGCCTGTACCAGATAGCCAACGCCATTTACGTCAATGACAAGATGGTCCACGCCCGTTTCGTCAATCCGGCCATACAGCTTTGCGATCATGTCCGCCCCTTCATGCTGGACGGTTAGCGTGCCCATGACTCGAGGGCAAGAAAAAGGAGAACAAGAGGCGAACTTTACACGGCCTTTCCTTAGGCACCAAAGGAAGCTATCCGGAAGAGGGAAGCTGGGGGTCTTATGCGGATATTATTTACCACGGGAATTTTACTGGCGGCGTTGATCATGCCGCATCAGGGTCAAGCGCAAACGGCCGATCCGGAAGATGCCAAGCCTTGCAACGAGGCTGAAGTCATGATGTTGCTGGGTACGAATAGCAAGGCAACCGACTATTTGCTCGCCTGCGCTCAAGTTCCGAACCAGACGCCGTTCAAAATCGCAAAATCCCGGTTTCGCCGGTTCCAGCTTTTGCAAGACATGGAACAAATGGCACTGGCCGAAGCGGAACTTGTTGCACTGACAACGCCACCACTTTCCGAAGCCGAAGTATTTTCGGGTACGCCCAGTGGTGCGATAATTTTTGGCGGCAAACAGTCCATTGGAGCGACCCAGGTAGCATTGCTAGGGGCACGCGCCAGTTATCGGGTGTTTGATAAAGATCTTACTGCGGGCGTTCCCCTGGCCGACAGGGCGATTGCTCTTGCAGGGCATGATCCGGCTTTTGTGTTCGATGTTGCTTCCGCTTATGCGGCCAAGGCCAAGGCCGCTTATCTGCAGCAAAACACAACCGAAATTGTCACAAACAGTGTTCGTGCCTATTTGCGCGGGATAGAAGATCCGTGGATAAACGATGTAATCAAGCAGTTGCCGCTTGAAACCCAGGCTGCGCTGCAAACGCAGCGTGCTTCATTGCGCGAAGGTGCAGGGGCCTATGCCTTTGCCATCAGCCCGCAGGCGCAAACACCCGACAAGATCGAAACGGCCAAGCGCGTCGTTGCGGAAGGCGCGGTAGCCGTGAAAGCACTAGAGGATTTTGAGCACAACCAGTTGGGCTTGCCCTAGTTTTTCAACCCCGGATATGATGGGCGTGGGTAATCGCGACGGCCAGTGCATCGGCGGCATCCGGACCGGCCAGTTTGAGGCCCGGTAGCAAAATGCGCAGCATCGCCTGTATCTGTTCCTTATCGGCCTTGCCCGTGCCGACGACCGATTTCTTAACGAGTCGCGCGGCATATTCGGTAACAATTACTCGCGCCTTCGCCGCCCCGAGCAGGACGACACCGCGAGCCTGACCCAGCTTCAACGTGGATTGCGGGTTCTTGTTTACGAACACTTCTTCGACGGCGACCGCATCGGGACGGAAGCTGTTAATTACGGCGTTCAACTTTGCATCCAGCAGGAGCAGGCGGTTTGCCAGCGGCAACTTGGAATCCGTTTCGATTTCGCCATTGTCTATATGGGAAAGGCGATTGCCTTCCTTGCGAATGACGCCCCAGCCGGTTGTGCCCAAGCCGGGGTCAAGTCCGAGGATAATCATCCAAGCTTCGCCATGACCTCGTCGGACATGTCGTAATTGCCCCAGACCGTCTGCACGTCATCATCGTCTTCTAACGCATCGATCATTTTCAGCAGGGTTGCGGCGTTAGCTTCGTCAACTTCCACGAGGATTTGCGGTTTCCAGGCAAGCTTCGCGCTTTCAGCTTCGCCAAGGGTTGCCTCAAGTGCCTTCGACACTTCGTGCAAGCTGTCCATTGCGGTCCAGATGCTGTGTTCGTCTTCACCCGACTCCACATCTTCGGCACCAGCTTCCAAAGCGGCTTCAAACACATGGTCGGCATCACCAACGCTGGCGGGATAGGTGATGAGGCCCATACGGTCGAAGCCGTGGCTCACCGCACCTGATGCGCCAAGATTGCCGCCATTCTTGCTGAATGCCGTTCGGACATTGGTTGCTGTCCGGTTGCGGTTGTCGGTCAGCGCTTCGACAATGACCGCTACGCCGCCGGGGCCATAGCCTTCATAGCGCACTTCTTCATAATCTTCACCGCCGGCTGCACTCGCCTTGTCAATCGCACGCTGGATATTATCCTTGGGCATGGACTGGGCCTTGGCTGCGTTGACCGCCAGCCGCAGGCGCGGGTTCATGTCGGGATCGGGCATCCCCATCTTGGCCGCCACGGTAATTTCGCGGCTCAGCTTGGAAAACATGGCTGAGCGTTTTTTGTCTTGCGCGCCCTTGCGATGCTGAATGTTTTTGAATTTACTATGGCCTGCCATGGCTCTTTTCTTTGAAGCTAAAGTGAACTGAAGGCGCGCCCTTACATCAGGGACGGGGTCGAGGGCAAGCCGAGGCCTTAACCCAGCTTCACCGCGGTGCCCGATGCGGTGACCATCAGCATCGACCCTTCTTTGCCCAGCACTTCATAATCGAGGTCAATTCCGATTACAGCATCCGCACCCAGATTGCGGGCCTCGTCCGCCAATTCGGCCAGAGCGGTCTGGCGGGCGTCGCGCAGGGAGCTTTCATAAGCGCCCGAGCGGCCGCCGACGATGTCGCGGATACCTGCGAACAAATCCTTGAAAATATTGGCGCCCACAATGACTTCGCCCGTTACGACGCCAAGATATTGGCGGACGGGTTGGCCTTCGATGGTGGAGGTAGTGGTCATCAGCATAAGGAAATTCCTTTTTTGGGGGTGGCCCCTTATGCCAGACCCAACGCCGACTTGTAAGTGTCAAGAACGGCTTCCATCTCTTGCCGGTCATCATTGCTCATTTTGCGCAAGCGGACGATCTGGCGCATGATCTTGGGGTCATAGCCCTGGCTCTTTGCTTCGCTGTAAACGTCGCGAATATCGTCGGCGATGCCCTTTTTCTCTTCTTCCAGCCGCTCGATACGCTCGATAAAAAGACGCAGTTGATCGGCGGCGACATTGCCATCGGACATGATGTTCTCCTGTTAGTTGGGTGGGCACCGATGGTTGTCGGCGGCCCGAATCAGATTGCCCACCGCTTAATGCGACGCGGCATTCTTCGCTATGCTTTCCTGCATACGTTGCAGCTTTTCCGGTGTCGCCTCGCTTTGATATCGGGCTTTCCATTCGCTTGCCGGCATGCCGTGGATCAGTTCGCGGGCTTCGTCCTTGGTCAAGGTGCCATCGGCCTCCATAACCCAATCCGCCAAGCAGTTGCGGCAGAAACCGGCCAGGCCCATAAGGTCGATATTCTCGGCGTCATGCCGGTGCTGCAAATGCGCTACGAGTCGGCGGAATGCGGCAGCAGCGGCCTGGTCGGTCAGTTCTTTCATCCGTGAATACCTATTCTTGTTACGTGAAGGCCTTTCGCCCTGATTCCCTTGTGCTATAGCCGCTCACGAAACGATTTCCAGTAACGGAGCGGATGCTTGACTCAATATACGAAACCACGTGCCCGCAAGGTGCGTATTCTCGCCACGCTTGGTCCGGCCAGCGATACGCCCGAGATGATAGAGCAGTTGTTTCTTGCCGGCGCCGACGCTTTCCGCATCAATATGAGTCACGGCGAGCAAGCCGACAAAGCGAAACTGATCGAACATATCCGCGGACTTGAAAAGAAATATGCAAGGCCGACAACGATCCTTGTTGACTTGCAGGGGCCGAAATTACGCATCGACAAATTTGCCGGGGGCAAGGTTGAGCTTAAAACCGGCGCAAAATTCATATTGGATGCCGATAAGAAACCCGGAGACGCCAGTCGCGTCTATTTGCCACATCCCGAAATTTTCGCTGCTCTTGAACCCCAGACCCGGCTGCTGCTGGACGATGGCAAAATGGTGCTGCGTGTATTGACCGTAAGCCCGCAGCGGATCGAAACACAAGTCGAAGTGGGTGGCATGCTGTCTGACCGCAAAGGACTGAACGTTCCCGATGTAGTCGTACCGGTTGCCGCGCTGACCGAAAAGGATCGGTCGGACCTTGCTTTTGCCGTGTCACAGCATGTCGACTGGATTGCGATGTCCTTTGTGCAGCGTCCCGAAGATGTGGCCGAAGGCAAGAAACTGATTGGCGGAAAAGCATCATTGCTGGCGAAGATCGAAAAGCCGGCGGCGATCGGACGGCTGGAAGAGATTTTGGAACTCGCCGATGCGGTCATGGTGGCGCGCGGCGATTTGGGGGTCGAATTGCCCCCCGAACAAGTGCCGCCCTTGCAGAAGAGGATTGTCAGCACCGCCCGGCGCATGGGCAAGCCTGTAGTTGTCGCGACGCAGATGCTGGAATCGATGATTACTTCGCCATCGCCTACACGCGCTGAGGTATCGGACGTCGCGACAGCGATCTACGACGGTGCAGATGCAATTATGCTATCGGCCGAAACTGCTGCTGGTGCCTGGCCGATTGAAGCGGTGTCGATTATGGACCGGATTGCAATGCAGGTCGAAAGCGACCCGGATTACCATGCCCGTGTCCAGTTCACCAAGATCCGTGCCGATGCGACAACTGCCGACGCCCTCGCCGCGTCGGCGGCGCAGATCGTGCAGACCATCGACACAAGTGCCATCATCTGCTTCACGTCGTCCGGATCGACGGCACGGCGGATCGCGCGCGAACGGCCTATGGTGCCGGTGCTGGTGCTAACGTCGCATATTGCAACCGCGCGGCGGCTGGGCCTGCTTTGGGGCGCGCATAGTGTAAGAACCAAAGATATCGGAAGCTTTGAGGAAATGGTCGCCAAGGGCCGCCGCATGGCGCTGCGCCACCATTTAGGGACAGCAGGTGCCCGGATCATCATCATGGCGGGCGTTCCCTTTGGTACGCCGGGTTCGACTAATGTGCTGCACATCGTCCGCCTGACCGGGGACGAGCTAAAAGGTCACTGATAAATCTAAGCCGGGATCAGCAGGCTGCTGTCTCCATAGCTATAGAACCGGTAATCGTTAGCGATGGCATGTGCATAAGCCGCCTGCATCGTCTCGCGACCCATCAGCGCACTTACCAGCATGAACAGCGTCGATTTCGGCAGGTGGAAGTTGGTCATCAGGCCCTGGATAGCCTTGAACCGGTAACCCGGCGTGATGAATATGTCCGTATCGCCAGAAAAGGGACGGATGGTTCCTTCTTCATCCGCCGCACTTTCAATCAACCGGAGCGATGTCGTCCCCACCGCGATCAGCCGTCCGCCATTTTCGCGGACACTGTTCAGGCGATAGGCCGTGTTGCTATCGATCTGACCCCATTCATGGTGCATACGGTGCTCGGTCGTGTCGTCCACTTTGACCGGAAGAAAAGTCCCCGCACCGACATGTAAGGTCAGTGTTGCTGTTTCTATCCCTGCTGCTTCAATCCCGGCCATCAGTTCCGGAGTAAAATGGAGCGACGCTGTAGGGGCTGCGACCGCACCATCCTTGTCGGCAAACATGGTTTGGTAATCCTGTGCGTCGCGTTCATCGGGAGGGCGCTTGCCTGCAATATAGGGCGGCAGCGGCATAGTGCCTGCACGTTCGAGCAGGATTTCTACCCGCTCGTTTCCTTCAAAATAGAGGGTGAAGCTTCCGTCCTCATGCCGCTCTTCGGCGACAGCGAGAACCCCGCGCCCGAAATCGACGGTTTCCCCGACGCGCAGCCTTTTGGCATTGCGAACAAAGGCCTGCCACCGGCGCAGGTCTACACGTTTATGCAGCGTGGCCCCAACTTTGGCATCGCCACGCGTGCCTTCCAGCTGCGCCGGGATTACGCGGGTATCATTGAAAATGAGACAATCGCCCTTCCGAAGTAGGTTCGGCAGATCGCGGACGCTATGATCGGAAAGACCTTCCTTGCCGCAGACATGCAACATGCGCGCGGAATCACGCGGTGACACCGGGCGGAGGGCTATCCGATCGGCAGGTAAAACGAAATCAAACAGGTCGACACGCATCGCAGGCAGGCCAGATAATCAGGATCCCGGTAGCGGATCAACCATGATCTGGGGTGTCGCCGGCAATTTGGGCGGTACATTGTCTGCGGCGATTGATGCCTGCAGAATCGTGCTTGGCGTCGCCGGAGGTTCGCCGCGCTCAATCGCATCTACAAACTGCATTCCGGACATGACCCGCCCGAACACTGTATATTTATTGTCCAGGCTGAAGCGTGGTTGGAAGCAGATGAAAAACTGGCTGTTGGCAGAATCAGGGTCGTTCGCCCGTGCCATCGACACGGTGCCGCGCAAATGGGGCATTTTGTTGAACTCTGCCTTCAGGTCGGGAAGCTGTGAGCCCCCTTGGCCCGTGCCTGTCGGGTCACCGGTTTGGGCCATGAATCCGTCGATCACGCGGTGAAACACGATTCCATTGTAAAACCCTTGACGCGCAAGTGTCTTGATCCGCTCGACATGCGCAGGCGCAATTTCAGGATAAAGCTGGATCGTTACCCTGCCGCCTGTCGAAAGGTCGAGATGCAGGATATTTTCAGGCAGGGCAGATGCCGGAGGTACCGGAACCGCAGGGACTGCCGCTGGCGCTTCCTGTGCCCAAAGCTTGCCGGGTATAAAAAGAGTAAAAGCAAGAAGAAGAGCGGTTATGGCACGGGCAATCGAGGGACAAGCAGGCATAAAGATGTGATCACTCCAAAATGAGGTTGTGCCGCTATTAACGAAACCCGCTGTCGCTGTCATGAATGAAATGCATTTCAAATGCTTCAGGCCGGCGTGAAGCAGCCCCGGCAAACTGTTGCATAAATGTTACATGCACCGATATTTCATGCTGCACGCCAGCAATTTCTTTGCGTGAAAAGTAGATTTAGGTCAAAGCGAGCCCAATCTGGAAGCATTCCGCTTGCCTTGCCGCGTGCCCGACGTGCGCAAAAAGAGCAGATTTTCCGGAGCATTAACAAGTTTTGCAGGCGCGTCCGAGGCGTCTGCGTGACCCAAATAGCTTATGGAGGGCTATACCGTGAAAACTACACGTATACACAAATTGAAATATGCCGCAGCGCCGCTTGCGATCGGCCTGGCGTTGATCTCGACGCCGTCATTCGCGCAAGATGCAGCTGACGAAGATGAGCCAGCTGGTGAAATCGTTGTTACCGGTTCGCTGATTCAGAACCCCAACCTTGTACAGTCGACTCCGGTCAACGCGACGACCGCAGACGAAATCGATCTTCTGCAGTCGAACGTTGCTGAAGAAGTCCTGCGCGAGCTGCCTGGCGTCGTCCCCAGCATCGGTTCGGCCGTGAACAACGGTAACGGCGGTGCGTCCTATGTCGACCTTCGCGGTCTGGGTTCGATCCGTAACATCGTTCTGCTTGACGGCAACCGCATTGCACCTTCGGGTCTTGCAGGTCGCGTCGACTTGAACAACATCCCACTCGCTCTGGTTGAGCGCGTAGACGCACTGACCGGTGCTGCTGTGACCACCTACGGTGCCGACGCTATTACGGGTGTTGTCAACTTTGTGACCCGCAAGGATTTTGCAGGCGTTGAAATTTCGGCCGGTACGCAGTTGACCGAAAAGGGCGATGGACACACCGTCCGTATCGACGCGACGGTTGGCGGAAACTTCGACGATGGTCGTGGGAATGCCGTCCTGTCGATCGGTTACCAGCAGGCTGACCCCATCTATCAGGGCGCCCGCGATTTCTCGCAGGTCCAGATCAGCAGCTTCACCGGTGGAGCTGGTGGTTCGGGTACTTCCATTCCTTCGCGCTTTTCGGGCACGCGTCCGCTTGTCGGCGGTACACCTAGCACGTTGCAGGCCCTGCTTGTTTCTGGCTACTCGACGACTGCAAACCCCAACTACAACCCAGCCAACCCGACCGACTTGGTGCTTGGTATAAACACCCCATTTCTCCCGATCTTGGCTGATGCAGGTGGTCTTGCAAACGGAGGCGTTCGCCAGGTTAACGCTGCTGGTCAAGCTGTACCAACATTCCAGACCTTTAACTTTAACCCGTTCAACGTGTTCCAGACGCCGTTCAAGCGTTTCAACATCTTTGCCCAGGGCAATTATGAAATCTCGGATGCCGTTGAAATCTACACACGTGGTATGTTCTCGAAGAACACCGTTGATACCATCATCGCACCTTCGGGTTCTTTCGGTGGCACGGTAACAATAAACCTGAACAACCCCTATTTGCCTGCAGCGCTGCGTAACCAGTTCTGCGCATTCAATACGGCTCCAGTTGTTTCTGGTGTTAACGCCGCAGGCGTCGCAACGTCAGGTCAAACGACTTACACACCGCGCTTTACGACTGCTCAATGTGATGCTGCAGCAACTGCGACCGGTCGTTCCGATCCAGCCTATCGTGAAGTCACGGTTACGCTGAACCGTCGTACTTCAGAAGTCGGTCCGCGTATCTCCAACTATCAGACCACGATTTTCGATTATCGTATCGGTGCTCGTGGCGGTATCACGGACAGCATCGACTGGGACATCAGCGGTGCCTATGGTGAATCGGAAAACATCCAGACCATCAAGAACTACACTCTTCAGTCGCGTTTCCGTGAGGCAGCACTGGCAAATAACACAACCACCTGCCAGAGCGGCAATGCGGCTTGTGTGCCCGTTAACTTGTTCGGACCTGAAGGTTCGATCACGCCTGCGATGGCAGCGTTCTTGACCGCAGACTCCACCACCATTGTTCGGACAACGCTGGCTCAAGCCCGCGGCACGATCTCGGGTGATGCAGGTTTTGCTTCGCCTTGGGCTGCTGAACAGGTTGGCTTCGCTGTTGGCGCTGAATACCGCAAATATGGTGCAAGCCAGGCATCGGATCTGTTGTCGCAGACCCCCGGTGAATTGGGCGGTGCCGGCGGTGCTGCTCCAAATATCGATGGCGGCTATGACGTCTATGAAGCGTTCGGCGAGATCATCGCTCCGATCGTGGAAGACAAGCCATTGTTCCACAGCCTGACCTTGGAAGCTGGTCTTCGTTATTCGTCGTACAATGTTACCGGCGCTGCGCAGCAGAACAAGACCACCACTTGGAAAGCTGGCGGTAGCTGGGAGCCTGTAGAATCGCTAAAGATTCGTGGTAACTACAGCCGTGCTGTTCGCGCTCCGAACATTGGTGAACTGTTCACGCCGCAAACCGTTGGTCTGACCAACCTTGGCGTTGACCCTTGCGCCGGTGCAGCACCGAATGCCAATGCTAACCTTCGTGCTATTTGTTTGGCACAGGGCGCTCCTGCAGGTTCGATCGGTTCGATCACAAATCCAACCGCAGGCCAGGCGAACATCACTGTAGGTGGTAACCTGAACTTGGCACCTGAAAAGGCAGATACCTGGACACTTGGATTCGTGTTCCAGCCTGACTTTATTCCAGGCTTCAACGTTTCGCTTGATTACTACAATATCAAGATTAGCAACGTTATCGGAACTGCATTGCCAGCGGATATCATTAACGCTTGCTTCGGAACAGTTACCGCAGCAAGCGCATCGACCGCAGCTTGCACCAACATCCGTCGTAACCCCATCACTGGCGGTTTGGACGGTGACCCTGCGACAACCGGTGGTCTGTTCGGTCCCACGAACAACCTTGGCAAGCTTGCAACCGATGGTTTCGACCTTCTTGCAAACTGGAAGGGTGACATCGGCTTTGCAGACCTGTCGTTGGCATTTGTTGGAAACTGGACACGTTCGTCCAAGTTCAACGCCAACCCGGCTGATCCGACATCGTTGAACCGCGAATGCGTTGGTTACTTCTCGGTCAACTGCTCGTTCACCGGTTCGATCCAGCCTGAATTCCAAACGTCGACCCGTGCGACCTTTGGCGTTGGTGACGTCGACCTGTCGTTCTTGTGGCGCTGGATCGATGCAGTGGAATATGAGCCTGCCGAAGTTGCAGCAGGTAACGGAATTCTTCCGCAATTCCGCAACATCCCTGCCGAACATTATTTCGACCTGACCGCACGTTGGAACGCGAGCGACAACTTCTCGTTCACCTTCACCGTGCAGAACCTGTTGGACAACAAGCCGTTCGTCGTGGGTAACACCGCCGGTTCGACTTCGTTCAACAGCGGTAACGTCTTCCCGTCGACTTACGACGCGCTGGGCCGCCGCTTTGGTGTTGCAGCCAAGTTGACCTTCTAATCCGGTCAACAACCAAGTTTGAAAGGGGGCGGGCAGAAATGTCCGCCCCTTTTTTGTGCTGATTTTGGGGCTGACATCGCATCTTGCGCGCAAGAGCCACTGTTGCAGAAATGCTACAGGCTTTGAAATATCCTAACCCAAACAAGCAATTCCTTTGTGTGGAAAATGGAATTGGGTCAAAGTGACACCGTTCCGGAGGCGTAACCTACGCCTTGCCGCGTGCCCGATGCGTGCAGATTAAGCAGAAGTTCCGGGGCATCAACAAGCTTTGCAATTGTAACTCGCAGACGCGTGATGCGCGTTTGCGCGACCCAAAAGCTTATGAAGGGACATATCGTGAAAAAGACACGCACCTACAAATTAAGATATGCAGCAGCTCCGCTTGCTATCGGTCTGGCATTGCTCTCCACACCATCTAACGCACAAGAAGCTAACGCTGAAGACGACAGCGCGGGCGAAATTGTCGTCACCGGTTCGCTGATACAGAACCCTAACCTTGTCCAGTCAACTCCGGTCAACGCAACGACCGCAGACGAAATTGATCTTTTGCAATCAAATGTTGCTGAAGAAGTACTGCGCGAACTTCCAGGCGTCGTTCCCAGCATCGGTTCGGCCGTGAATAACGGTAACGGCGGCGCATCCTATGTCGACCTTCGCGGACTCGGTTCAGTGCGAAACATTGTGTTGCTCGACGGCCAACGGATTGTGCCCGCCGATCTTCAAGGCCGCGTTGACCTGAACAACGTTCCCCTTGCCTTGGTCGAGCGTGTCGATGCGCTTACCGGCGCTGCCGTGACCACTTATGGCGCGGACGCCATCACGGGTGTTGTCAACTTCATCACCCGCAAGGACTTTGCAGGCGTCGAAGTTACAGGTGGTGCGCAAATCACCGAAAAGGGGGATGGTCAGACATTCCGCTTAGATGCGACGGTTGGCGGCAATTTCGACGATGGTCGCGGTAACGCGGTGCTGTCGATCGGATATCAGCAAGCCGATCCCATTTTCCAGGGCGATCGTGATTTTTCTTTTGAACAGATTAGCAGCTTTTCGGGCGGCGCATCAGGTTCAGGGACTTCAATCCCTTCGCGCTTTTCCGGTACCCGACCGCTTGTAGGTGGCGCACCAAGCACGCTACAGGAGTTACTTGTTGCTGGCTACTCAACGACAGTAAACCCGAACCACGATCCGTCCAAGCCGATTGATTTGGTTCTTGGAGTAAACACCCCGTTTCTGCCTATTTTGCGCGATGCGGGTGGTGTTGCGAACGGGGGCGTTCGCCAAGTTAATGCAGCAGGTCAAGCGGTTCCAACATTCCAGACCTTTAACTTTAACCCGTTCAACGTTTTTCAGACTCCTTTTGAACGCTTCAATATTTTTGCCCAAGCCAATTATGAAATCTCGGATGCAGTTGAAATCTACACCCGTGGCATGTTCTCAAAGAATACCGTTGATACGATCATTGCACCGTCAGGCTCTTTCGGCGGAACAGTGAAGATAAATCTAAACAATCCCTTCTTGCCAGCAGCGCTGCGTAATCAGTTTTGCGCGTTTAACGTAGCGCCATCTGTCAGCGGCCTCGACGCAAATGGCGCATCGCAGGCCGGGCAAACGGGATATATTCCTCTCTTTACGCCAGCCCAATGCGCTGCTGCTGCAACTGCTACAGGACGGAGCGATCCGAATTATCGTGAAGTCGAAGTGACGCTGAACCGACGCACGTCGGAAGTAGGACCCCGTATCTCAAACTACCAAACGACCATTTTTGATTATCGTCTCGGTCTGCGCGGTGCAATTTCGGATAGCATAGACTGGGATATTAGCGGAGCCTATGGCGAGTCTGAAAATGTGCAGGCGATCAAGAACTTTACGTTACAGTCGCGCTTCCGCCAAGCCGCGTTGGCTGATAACGCGACATCTTGTCAGAATGCTTCGAATGGTTGTGTTCCAGTCAATCTTTTCGGTCCGGAAGGCTCCATTACACCTGAAATGGCAGCGTTTTTAACTGCGGATTCTACAACGATCGTTCGCACGACCCTTGCACAAGTCCGTGGTACGGTGAGTGGTGAAACTGGTCTCGTCCTTCCTTGGGCAGCAGAATCTGTCGGCTTTGCGGTTGGCGGTGAATATCGCGAATATGGTGCTACGCAGGCATCGGATCTTCTCGCTCAGACTCCTGGCGAACTAGGCGGTGCGGGCGGCGCTGCACCCAATATCGATGGCGGTTATAATGTCTATGAGGCTTTTGGTGAAATCATTGCGCCAATCGTGGAAGACAAACCTCTATTTCATAGCCTGACTGTTGAAGCCGGGCTTCGCTATTCTTCATATAAGGTTGCCGGTGCGGTATCGCAGAACCAGACAACCACATGGAAAGCGGGCGCGAGTTGGGAGCCTGTCGAATCGCTGAAGTTCCGTGGAAACTACAGCCGCGCTGTTCGAGCGCCTAATATCGGGGAATTGTTCACGCCGCAAACGGTCGGTTTGACTAACCTTGGTGTGGATCCTTGTGCGGGTAGTGCGCCAACGACCAACGCCAATCTGCGTGCGATCTGTCTGGCCCAAGGTGCACCTGTTGGAACGATTGGTTCAATCACTAACCCAACCGCGGCACAGGCAAATATAACGGTTGGGGGAAATCTCAATCTCAAGCCTGAAAAAGCCGACACATTTACGCTAGGCCTTGTATTTCAACCGGACTTCGTTCCCGGGTTCAATATCTCGCTCGATTATTACAACATCAAGATAGACAGCGTTATTGGCACGGCAACACCGGGGGATATTATCGCGGCCTGTTTCGGCAATGTTTCCGCCACCAGCGCCACGAGTGCCGCGTGCACCAATATACGTCGGAACCCAATAACGGGCGGTTTGGATGGTGATCCGGCTACCACCGGCGGTTTGTTTGGCCTGACCAACAATTTGGGCAAATTGGCGACCGACGGATTTGACCTTCTGGCAAACTGGAAAGGCAACATTGGATTTGCCGACCTCTCGTTGAGTTTTGTCGGGAACTGGACTCGCTCGTCCAAGTTCAACTCGAATCCTCTGGATCCTAACTCACTTAACCGGGAATGTGTGGGCTTTTACTCGGTCAACTGCTCATTTACCGGTTCGATACAGCCTGAATTCCAAACATCTACCCGCGCGACTTTCGGCATTGGTGATGTTGATCTGTCATTTTTGTGGCGTTGGATTGATGCCGTCCAATATGAGCCTGCCCAACTTGAAGCAGAACGCAAAGCTGCAGATGCAGCAAATCGTAACGGCGCAGGTGTGTTATTGCCCGTCGATTTATCGCGGATTGGAAGACCAGGCTTCCAGGGCTGCCCTAACTTTGAAACGACCGATGACGGTGGCTGCTTGGTCGAAGAAGGATTCCGCCGGATCGGTTCGGAACATTATTTCGACCTGACGGCACGCTGGAATGCAAGCGACAATATGTCGTTCACTTTCACAATCCAGAATCTGCTGGACAACAAACCTAAGGTCGTAGGCAACACAATCGGATCGACGTCGTTCAACAGCGGTAACGTCTTCCCGTCGACCTATGATGCCTTGGGTCGCCGTTTCGGGATTGCGGCGAAGCTGACATTCTAATTCAATCAGCACGTAAACAAAATAGGGGTGGGCAGCGATGCCCGCCCCTACCTTTGCCGGACATCTACTTGACAATCCGACCCGTGATGCGCCTAGTCCTCCGGTGATTAGCTCAGAACTCGAGGCCGCTGCTGCACTTTCCCAAACGGCTCTGGCCCGCGGAACAGGTGATGCATATGACCATGCAATTGTTGCATTGGTGCATTCGGCGCGGGGTGAATTTGATAAGGCGGACGCCTTGTTCCAACGCGCCCTTGCATTGGAACCAGGTAATCCATCGACGCTTACCAGTCTTGCTATCCACTACCGCAATCAGGACCGATACCGCGAAGCGGTGCTTGCCTGTGATGAAGCCATTCGCCTCTACCCCGAATATGCCGATGCCTGGCTGGAACGCGGTGCAATTCTGGCGGTCGGCGGATCCAGTGAAATTGCCCGGGAAAGCTTTGCGAGAGCGGCGCAACTGGCTCCGCAAAATCCCGCAGCGCATGCCGGCCTTGCTTCGCTGGCAGCGCGAGAAGGGGACGCTGATCAGGCGCGCGAGCACGCCAATCGTGCATTGGCAATCGACCCCACCCATGCGGTTGCCACCAATGCCCTGGCGGGTGCAGAATTACGTTCCGGTGCGCCGGAAAAAGCCCGGCAATTGTTAGAACAACTGCTCCCTCGGTTGAGTTACCCAAGTCTGGAACGAAGTTTTGCGCATTCGCAAATGGGCGATGTGTGCCATCGGCAATCGGATCATGATGGAGCGTTCCGGCATTTCTCCGCGTCCAACGCCGATTTCGCAGCTATCCACGAGCATCGAAGTTCAGGTAATTTGGACAATCGGGCATTTGTCGAAGCACTGCTTACCGGTCTTGATTCACTTCCCAAAGATGCATGGCTGAAAACGCATGATGACCAGCCCTCCCATGCGGCCCGACGTCATATATTTCTTATCGGCTACCCGCGGTCTGGCACAACATTGGTTGAAAATATTCTAGCTTCGATACCTGGCGTTGCAGCGCTTGAAGAGCGTCCGACACTTTACGACGCCGATATCGAATTCATTGCGGGCAACGCCATACAAATCGCAGAAGGTCTGAAGCGCTTTTCCGAACTGGATGCTGATGAGTTGGCGCGTTACCGAAAGGCTTATTGGGACAAAGTTGTTGCCTCTGCTGTTCCAGCCGCTTCGCCCTGTTTTGTCGACATGGATCCACTGAAAGCAACGCGATTGCTCTTCATCGCGCGGCTGTTTCCGGAGGCGCGCATTCTGGTCATGCGGCGTGATCCGCGCGATGTGGTCTGGAGTTGTTTCCGCACCAATTTTGCCATGAGTAGCGGAACGCTTGAATATACCAGTCTTGAAAGGACGGCGCTGCATTATGATGCGCTCATGCGCCTTACCGAATTGGCGGTGCAACGCCTCCCACTGCGTGTTCATTATGTCCAATATCACAAATTGGTGCAGGATTTTGATGCTGAAACACAAAGAATGTGCGCATTTGCCGGACTTAAATGGACCGAGGCGGTGCGGGAATTTGATCGCACCGCAACCCGCCGCGGGGTGAGCACGGCCAGTGTGGCGCAAGTCAATCGCGGTCTATATGATGGAACGCGGCAATGGGAACCCTATGCCCGTTATCTGGAGCCCGTAATGCCCATTTTGCAGCCGTGGCTCGTTAAATTTGGATATGAAAACTAAACCAACGGGTAGGGCAGATTAAGGTCAATCCCTGCAGTGCCTGCAACCTGCTCTGCCCATTTTAATATGGTATCGATTTCGTCCCCATATGCCACACGCGCGGCGGCATGCTCGGCTTGGCGATCTTCGGTGTTAAACGACCCGCCGAATTTACTGTGTGTTCCGAATGCACGGTGGTTTGCGATATCGGCTTCATCCACCTGCATACCAAAATGGCGTGCCGCGGCTGATAGGGCCGAATAGGGATCTGCGGTTAATCGTTCACTATCCAGCGTCGCTATGCGGGTTGGTCCGTATTGATCCGCGAGCTGCCGGAACAGGCGGTGTTGCGCAAGCCAGCCAACGGCGGCCACTTGCAAATCGGACTGCCGGAAATAATCGGCAGGTTCAAAGCCCATGTCGACCAAGCCGTCCTTCAATAACCCTTCCAGCAACTCGCGACACCACAGGCGGCACCAAAGGCCTTTGCGGGCAACGGAAACAAGGAAGACCGGAAGGGGCGCATAAAGCAAAACGGCATTGCTCGCCGGACGCATTGCAAGGGTCACGGGCATCAAAGCGTTGAACACATTGGATGGTTTGACGATGATTGTGCGATCGCTGCCGATTGGGCGGGCCAGCATATGCAGGGCATGATCCAAACGTTCGGCGACGGCGGAAGGAGGCGCTCCACGTCGGCGATAACCAACAATATCGTTGAGAAGGACAGGCTCCTTCAAACCCATGGACAACCCGGGAAGGTTAAATCCCTTGGCCAAAAGCGTAGACGCACAAAATGCCGAATGGACGATGAAGTGCAGACTATTGCTTTTGGATACAACCTGCATTGCATCATGTCGTGGGATCACAACCGGATTGGGTTCTGTGCCTAAATAGTCATCCGTCAGAAATGTCGCTGAGTCCTGCACTTCGCGCGTCAGATGGCGCAGTTGATAGGCGTCGGCTTCAGCATCAAAACGATGTGCGAGCCATTCGCCATTGGCCAATATCGGTTCTAACGCGTTGATTGCCATGATGCTCGGGACCTTGCCGTTTGTCCCTGTAAATGGCAAGTGGACAACGATGGACCAGAAAACACCGCCGGCCGAAGCGGCCCGACTGAATAGCGCAGGGATGCAGGCTCTGCGTGCGCAAAGCTTTGCGGAGGCGGAGCGCCTTTTTGTGGAGGCGGTGAGCCACGACTCGGCTGCGAGTGCCTTATGGCGCAATGTTGCGGCTGCCCGGCGGGCGCAAGGCAATGATGCCGGCGAACTACAGGCATTGGAAGCTGCGATAGGCGTTGACCGGTTGGACTTTTTGGCTTGGTTGCGCAAAGCGGAGCTGCATCAGCGGCGATCTGAGGACGCCAAAGCCTTGGAGGCATGGCAGGCCGCGCTGCAACTGGCTGCGCAAATGGGGGAAGTGCCGCCGGCAGTGGACAATGCCCTGTCGGTCGGCCGCACATTTGTCGCAAATTCGATGGCGCGGATTGCATCGGCGGTGGAAGCCGAATTGCAGCCGGTTCAACATGCCATGGACGAAACCGAGAAGCGCAGAAGCGGCGCTTTTGTGGATCTCGCACTGGGAAGGCGGCGTACTTTTTTCAACCAATGTGAAGGGCTCTACTATCCCTTTCTGCCAGCAGACGAGTTTTTTGACCGGCGTCATTTCACATGGATGCCGGACATAGAGGCCGCAACCGCAGATATACGGGAAGAGTTATTATCCTTGCTCGCCGATCCGGGGGATGCCCTGCGTCCCTATGTGCGTATGGATAGCGGGATCCCGGACAACAAATGGTCTTCGCTGGACCATTCGCTGGATTGGGGTGCCTGCTTTTTATGGGAATATGGCAAGCCGAATCTGCCGGTGCTTGATCGCTGTCCAAAAACCGCAGCCGCTTTGGCGGCGCTGCCCTCTGCACATATTCCGGGAAGATCGCCCAGCGCTTTTTTCTCGTTACTCAAACCGCATACGCATATTCCTGCGCATACCGGTGTTACCAATACACGGGCAATCATCCACTTGCCTTTGATCGTGCCTGAGGGTTGCGGATTTCGGGTAGGTGACGAAACGCGGGAATGGCGCGAGGGCGAGGCCTTTGCCTTTGACGACACGATCGAGCATGAAGCCTGGAACAACAGCGACGATCTGCGTGCAGTGCTCATTTTTGATGTCTGGAACCCGCATTTGACGGTTGCAGAACAGGAACTGATTATCCGCTATTACACCGCTGCGGACGCGACAGGCCTAAATCCAGCGAATTGATACCGATTGCATTCGACGAACGACGCCTTCCTGCGATTGCGACCGCATTATTTGCATGATACACCTGTAGAATAATTACACCCAAGGAATCTCTCATGCGTCACATTTTCTTTGCTCTTGCTTTTACCACGTCACTGTCGGTGTCGCCGGTTTTTGCCAACAATGAAGCTGCCAAAAACACGACCACGGCGACTGATCCGGACCAGGTTATTCGCTGTCGTAAAGTTGAAGTGACGGGTTCGCTGGTCAAGAAGGGCAAGGTTTGCAAGACGATTGCCGAGTGGAAGCAAATCCAGTCCAATGGCAACCGTACCGCACGCGCTATCGCGGAAAGCGGCAATGTCTGTGCAGGCGGGGCCTGCGGTAACGGCAATTAAATATGGCTGAGGGGGCTACGCTTCGCGTTGCCTTAATCGTCTGGATAGCGGCATTTTCTGTCGCTTCAGCACCTGTCGCTGCGCAAGTTGCGCCGCCGCCAGTCTCTGTTCCTGAAGATCCGGACCAGCAGATTAAATGCAAGAAATTTGCGGCCGTCGGTTCGATAATCCGCAAAATCAAGGTCTGCAAAACCCTTGCGGAATGGCGGCGCGCGCAACAGGCGGGAAATGACGCTGCGCGTGCAATTGTCGGCGAGAATGTCTGTTCGGGCGGCGAATGCCGGGGATATGAACCTCCGGATGCGCCGCCCTGATAGAATGTCGCCAGCGCGAATTAGACCGTCAGCACCAGCGCTCCGTCGCCTTCATCCACCGTCACGGTTGCACCGTCCGGAATGTCGCCGCGTAACAGCTTGTCCGCAAGCGGGTCTTGCAAATAACGCTGGATTGCGCGCTTTAACGGGCGCGCGCCATAGACGGGATCATATCCGACCCGTCCCAACCAGGCTTTGGCTTTCCCGGTCAAGGCCAGTTCGATTTTCCGATCCTTCAACAGCTTCTGCACCCGTTTGACCTGTATATCGACAATCGGCGCCATATGTTCGGCGGCGAGACGATGGAACAGGATGATTTCGTCCAACCGGTTTAGAAACTCCGGCCGGAAGTGGCTCCGGACAATTTCCATAACCTGGGGCTCAACATCTTTCACATCCTGGCCGTCCTCAAGACCTGCCAGATACTGGCTGCCCAGATTTGAAGTCAGAATGATGAGCGTGTTCGAAAAATCAACAGTGCGTCCTTGTCCATCGGTCAGCCGGCCATCGTCGAGCACCTGCAACAGGATGTTGAATACATCGCCATGGGCTTTTTCGACCTCGTCAAACAGCACCACCTGATAAGGCCGACGCCGTACGGCCTCGGTCAAAACGCCGCCTTCTTCATAACCGACATAGCCGGGAGGCGCGCCAACCAGGCGCGACACACTGTGCTTTTCCATGAATTCTGACATGTCGATGCGAACCATCGCATTGTCGTCATCAAATAAAAATCCGGCAAGGGCCTTGGTCAATTCTGTCTTGCCCACACCCGTCGGCCCCAGGAACAGGAAGGATCCCAAGGGACGGTTCGGGTCCTGCAAGCCGGCACGACTGCGGCGCACCGCTTTCGATACAGCTTCGACCGCGTCCTTCTGACCGATCACCCGGCTTCCGATTATCTCTTCCATCTTGAGCAGCTTGTCTCGCTCGCCTTCCAACATTTTGTCGACAGGAATACCCGTCCAACGGCTGACGACGCTGGCAATATCCTGCGAGGTGACTTCTTCGCGCAGCATGGCATTTCCTGCGGCTGCCTCTGCCTCTTCAAGCTGCTTTTCAAGGCCCGGAATGGTGCCATATTGCAGTTCGCCCGCTTTGGCGAGATCCCCGCCACGCTGCGCCTGCTCCAGCTCGATGCGCGCGGCATCAAGCTGCTCCTTGATTTTGGCTTCGGCTGAAATCTTCTCTTTTTCCGCTTGCCAGCGTTGCGTTAATCCGGTGGATTGCTGCTCCAGATTGGCTAGCTCGTTTTCAAGCGCTGCCAGCCGGTCTTTCGATGCGTCGTCGCTTTCCTTTTTCAGCGCCTCGCGCTCGATCTGCAACTGCATGATCCGGCGATCGAGATTTTCGATTTCTTCGGGCTTGGATTCCACCTCCATCCGCAAACGGGATGCAGCCTCATCCATCAGGTCGATTGCCTTGTCGGGCAAAAAGCGATCGGAAATATAGCGGTGCGACAGGGTCGCAGCACTGACAAGAGCGCCATCGGTAATTCTTACGCCATGGTGCAGTTCATATTTTTCCTTGAGCCCGCGCAGTATCGAGATCGTGTCTTCAACCGTCGGTTCGCCGACAAACACCGGTTGAAACCGGCGCTGCAGCGCAGGGTCTTTTTCGACATGCTTTTGGTATTCATCAAGAGTGGTGGCGCCAATGCAATGCAGTTCGCCCCGCGCCAGGGCGGGTTTGATCAGATTGGCGGCATCCATTGCACCTTCGCCTTTGCCTGCCCCGACCAGAGTGTGCATTTCGTCGATGAACAGAATGATGTCGCCTTCTGCCTGCTTCACCTCGTCCAGCACACCTTTCAGCCGCTCCTCAAATTCGCCGCGATATTTTGCGCCGGCGATCAGCGAGCCCATATCGAGCGAGAGCAGTTTGCGGTGTTTCAGACTGTCGGGAACATCGCCATTGGCAATGCGCAGGGCCAGTCCTTCGGCGATGGCCGTTTTGCCAACGCCGGGTTCGCCGATCAGAACAGGATTGTTCTTGGTACGGCGGGCCAAGATCTGGATCGTGCGACGGATTTCTTCGTCGCGGCCGATTACAGGATCGAGCTTGCCTGCACGGGCAACCTCGGTCAGGTCGCGTGCGAATTTCTTGAGCGCGTCATAGCGGTCTTCCGCCCCGGCGGTGTCGGCTGTGCGACCACCGCGCAATTCATTGATGGCACCGTTCAGACCTTCGGCATTTACGCCTGCAGCTGCAAGCGCCTTGCCCGCCGTGGTCGTAGTCGCGAGCGTCAGTGCGAGCAGAAGGCGTTCAACGGTTACAAAACTGTCGCCAGCCTTCTGCGCAATCTGTTCGGCAGAATCCAGCACGCGAACGGCATCATTATCCAGACCCGGCGTCTGTTGTGCGCCCCCGCCCGACACAGCAGGCACTTTTGCCAAAGCCGCATCTGTTTCACGCAGCGCCGTGGCGGCGTCACCGCCCGCCGCCTTGATGAGGCCGGACGCCATGCCCTGCTCATCCTCCAGAAGCGCCTTGAGCAAATGCTCCGGACTGATCCGCTGGTGGCTCATGCGGATGGCTACAGTTTGTGCGCTCTGCAGGAAGCCTTTGGCGCGGTCGGTAAATTTTTCGAGATTCATGCCCTCAATCCATCTTTGTCAGTTGCTTCCCCACTACTGATTTAGGAAGCGCTCACCAAAGATGTAATGTTGCATTTTTGCCACACAAGATGCGCGGGCGATTTTATTCCGATCGCCAGTTGCGCGCCATTTCGTCGAGCAGACGCACGCCCCAACCCGATGCACCCTTGGGATTAACGGGCCCGCCCTTGTCGGACCAGTTCACACCAGCAATATCCAGATGCGCCCAAGGCGTTTCCTTGTTCACAAAAAAGCCTATGAAGGTGGCACCCAATCCCGCACCGGGACCACCGCCTTCGACAACATTTTTGATGTCGGCAATCTCGGATTTCATGTCCTCGACATAATTTTTATGCAGCGGCATCCGCCAGATTTCTTCGCCTGTGGCGCTTCCGGCTTTGCTCAAGCTTGCAGCCAGCTTTTCGTCCCGGCTGAACAGGCCCGCATATTCGTCGCTGAGGGCGCCAACAATTGCGCCGGTTAAGGTAGCCATGTTGACCAATCCGGCAGGTTTCCGCGTGGTCAGAACATATTCATTCGCGTCAGCAAGCACCAGACGACCTTCGGCATCGGTGTTCAAAATCTCGATTGTCTTGCCGCTCATCGTACGAACGACGTCACCCGGACGCGTGGCATTCCCGTCGGGCATATTTTCTGCCAACGCGGCAACGCCGATAACGTTGACCGGGGCTTTTGATTTCGCAAGCGAAAGCACAGCCCCCATGATGTTGGCGGCGCCGGACATGTCGGCCTTCATCGCCCACATCCCTGCGCCGGGCTTCAGCGAGACCCCGCCGGAATCAAAAGTGATGCCCTTGCCCACGAGAGCCAATGGCGCTTGCGTGCCTGCGCCATTATATTCGACAAGCAGCAGTCGCGACGGGCGGCGTGAGCCTTGGCCAACGCCGACAAGCGAGCCCATTCCCAGCTTGCGCATGGCGGCTTCATCCAGCACTTCAAACTTTACATTGGCCGTTGTTCCAAACGCAGTGCGCACACGATCAACAAAGGTTTCCGGATAGATGACATTTGCAGGTTCGGTGGCCAGATCCCGTGCCAGGGCAACGCCTTCGGCCAGATGGGCATGGCGCGACTTCCAAAGGGCTTCAGCGGCAGCCGGTTCAGCGCTGATCACCGTGACGGGTTGGGAAGGTGGCGCTTTTTTGTCGACCGTTTTGTACCGGTCGAAACGGTATTGGCCCAAGGCAAAGCCAAGTGCCGCCGCCGCTGCCTCGTCTTGCGTCAGATTTCCTGCAAGGGCGACAGGCTGCGCCTCGTCCTTTAACTCCTGTGCAGCTTTACCTGCCGCATCACGCACATTATTTGCGCGGTCGCCTTCCTCGCCCGTGCCTGTCAGCACTATTCGGGCGTAGCCGCCGATGCCCCGTAACGAGAGCGTGCTTCCTGCCTTGCCTTCATATTTCGCCGCCGCGATGGCCGCGTCGATCATCTTCGCCGTTGCGACATCGACCGTATTTGCCGGTAAGGACGCATTGCGCATCGGAATAACCAGAACGCCGTTCGTCGGAACTGTTCCTGAAAACCCGATCGGACGGCCCGCCGAGTTGGCAACTGTTGCAGGCGCAATTCCGGAACCCGCACCCACATTCTGGGCGAGGGCAGGCGAAACAATCGCAGTGGCAAGGGCGAGGGCGATAAGGGGGCGGCGCATGGGGGGACTTTCCTTTCCTTCAAACTTGGTTATGCCTCCCTCTATTAAGCGAACGGACCGATGATACAAGGTCACATCGCACGGGAGAGTGGAATGCGGAAATTTTTGTGGGCGCTGCTGGCGCTGGTAGGGGTAATTGCGGTTGCAGGTCTGGTCTGGGAACCGCTGGTTGCAACAGAATATACCGCCCCTGCGTCTCGCAAATATGATGTTGAAATCGCACGTGATTCGTTCGGCGTCCCGCATGTTAACGGCAAAACAGATGCCGACGCCGCCTATGGTCTTGCCTATGCCCATGCAGAGGATGACTTTGCAACCATTGAAGAGGTCGTCGCCATGACACGGGGGCGCTATGGCGCTATCGCTGGCTCGGATGGTGCCAAAGTTGATTTTGTTTTCCATCTGCTGGGCGCCCGTGAAACGGCCGATCGCCGTTATCTCGAATTATCACCGCAGGTACGCGCCGTAGCCGAAGCCTATGCCGCAGGCCTGAACCATTATGCCGACAAACATCCGCAAGAAGTACGTCTTTCGAAACTGTTTCCGGTAACCGGTAAGGATATTGTCACAGGATTTGTTCTGCGGGCGCCCTTTTTCTATGGTCTCGACAGCACCATCGGCGCGCTGGCGGAAGGGAAACCTCAGCCCAAGGAAAGCGCGGCGCGAATGACCCCGATAGGACGGGATCCGGAAATGAACGGCTCCAACGCCTTTGCCATTGCGCCGAAACGTATGGCGGACGGCAAGACGTGGCTGATTTCCAATTCGCACCAACCCTATGAGGGCCAGGTTGCATGGTATGAAGCTGTCACGCATTCGGGCGAAGGGCTCGACATGGCGGGTGCATTGTTCCCGGGGTCGCCTTTTGTGTTGCTCGGTCATAACCGCAATCTTGGCTGGACCAACACGGTGAACCGGCCCGATCTGATCGACGTGTACAAGCTGGTGCTGAACGAAGCAGGGGACAAATACCGCTTTGATGGCAAGTGGCTGGTTCTTGAAACGAAGCGGGTCTGGTTGCCGGTAAAATTTGGTCCCTTTACCCTGCCGGTACCGCAGACAATTTACCGGTCGGTCCATGGACCGGTCATCAAGAACAAGCGTGGGGCATTCGCTATCCGCTATGCCGGTATCGACAATGTGAAATTGGTTGAGCAATATTATCGCAACACCAAGGCGAAGAATTGGGACGAATGGGCCAAGTCGATGGCAATCGGCGGAATTCCTGCAACCAATTTCATCTATGCCGACAAGTCCGGCCGCGTTGCATATATCTACAACGCATTATTTCCCGACCGGAAACCCGGTTTCGATTACACGCGGGAACTGCCTGGCGATACATCGGCGGCATTGTGGAATGGGCCCGTCGGGTTCGACCGTTATCCCAAGATCGTGGATCCGGCTTCGGGCTTTGTCCAGAATGCCAACAATAACCCGTTCCTGGCAGCAGGACCGGGGTCGGAAATGAAGCCGTCCGACTATTCACCCTATCTCGGCATCGAATTGGGGATGACGAACCGCGGACTGCGGGCGACCGAATTACTTGCCGCCGACAGTTCGATAACCCCCGAAGAGCTGTTGGCCATCAAGATGGACAAGGCATATAGCAAGAAAAGCTGGGTCGGTGCTTGGATGGAATCTTTTGCCGCATTGGATGTGAAAGACGATCCCGACCTGCTGGAAGCGCAAAAGCTTTTGGCGACATGGGACTGGACAAGCGATGGAAACGGCGCGGCAGACGCGCTTGCAGAGCGGGTTATCCGGTTGGGCGCACGGCGGAACTGGCGCGGTGAAACCATGCCCGATCCGCGTAAAACCCTTCGTGAAGCGGTTGACGAATTCAAGGATCGTTATGGGCGTATGGACCCGCCACTGGCAGAGGTCCAGCGTTTGCGGCGTGGCAAGGTAGACATGCCCATGTTAGGTGGCACCGATACATTGCGTGCCACAACCATGTGGGATGCCGAGCAGGCGGACAAGAAAATGCGTGTCCGGCACGGTGACAGCTTCATCATGCTCATCCGCTGGGACAAGGCTGGTACGGTTAATTCCGAGTCCATCCAGCCTTATGGTGCAGCAACCACAAGACCGGAATCGCTTCACTATACCGATCAGATGAAGCTTTTCGTGGCGGGGAAATATAAGCCTGTGCATTTTGAATGGGCCGACGCGGTCAAGGCATCGAAACGCCGTTATCGCCCCTAAATGCCGTTTGTCGAAATATTGGGCCGGTAACATTGTGTTTGGCCGCGCCGACGCTATCTTTCGGCACAATTTTAAAGCCTTGGGAGCATATAATGGTTCGTAACGTCACACTCGCGCTCATGTTGTCCGGAAGTGCACTTGTTTCAGCTGCACCCGCATTGGCACAGGAGCCCGCCCCTGTTTCCAAACTGGTCGAGGCGGTGAATATTCCGCATGAGAAATTCACCCTTCCCAACGGTTTGACCGTGCTGGTGCATGAAGATCGCAAGGCGCCTGTTGTCGCCGTGTCTATCTGGTACGGCGTGGGTTCGAAGAACGAGCCGAAGGGTAAGACAGGTTATGCCCATTTGTTCGAACATATCATGTTCAACGGCAGCGAAAACGCACCCGGTGATTATTTCGAATATACCAAGAAGATTGGCGCGACTGATCTGAATGGAACGACCTGGCTGGATCGGACCAACTATTTCCAGACAGTTCCAACGACCGCGCTGGAATCGGCCCTGTTTCTGGAAAGCGACCGGATGGGCTATCTGCTGAATGGCCTGACCAAAGAAAAGCTAGATAACCAGATCGGCGTTGTTTCCAATGAAAAGCGGCAGGGGGATAACCAGCCTTTTGGACTTGTCGATTATAAGCGTTCCGAAACACTATTCCCGGTCGGCCACCCTTATCATCACGACACCATTGGCAGCCTCGAAGATCTGGCGGCCGCGTCGCTGGATGACATGAAGCTGTGGTTCACAGACCATTATGGCCCGAACAATGCGGTGCTTGTTCTTGCAGGCGACATCAATGCGGCGCAGGCAAAGCCGCTGGTTGAGAAATGGTTCGGCAGCATCAAGCGTGGCAAAGATGTTCCCCCGGTGAATGCCCCGATCCCTACTCTTGAAAAGCCCATCAAGATTACGATGAAGGACAAGATTCCCTCAACACGCATTTACCGCAACTGGGTTGTCCCGGGTCTCGCCGATCCGGACGCGAATGCTCTTTATGTCGCAATGTCGGCATTGGGCGGCCTCTCAAGCTCGCGGCTGGACAATATTCTGGTCCGGCAGGAACAGAGTGCGGTTTCCGTCGCTGCTTATATGCTGCCATTTGTACATGGCAGTCTCGTGAACGTTCAGGTTGATGTGAAGCCTGGCGGAGATGCCGATGCGGTTGCCAAGCGGCTGGACGAGATCCTGGCCGAATTCATTGCGAAAGGCCCGACCGCCGAAGAGGTGCAGCGTGTTGCGACCAGCACCATTGCCCAACAGATTGATGGGCTCGAACAAGTTGGCGGTTTCGGCGGCAAGGCGGTAGCTCTCGCCGAAGGCCAGCTTTATGTTGGCGATTCCAATTTCTACAAAAAAGAATTGCAGCGTCTGGCCGCGACGAAGCCGGAAACCGTGAAGGCGGCCATGCAAAAATGGCTTACCCGTCCGGTCCTCGAAATTCGTGTCGAACCCGGTGAGCGCGAGGCTTATCAGGAAGTTGCAGCCGGGTCGGGCATGCGCACCGGCACTTTGACGGCACCTGCATTTTATGCGCCTCCGGGAAGTGATGATCTCGCAGGGACAGTGGGCACCAGTTTCCAGGACCGGAGTAAATTTCCCGAGCCAACCGGAACGCCCGCACTCGATTTCCCGACAGTAGAAGAAACAACGCTAAAGAACGGCATCAAGGTCTTTTTCGCCCGCCGTGCCGCTGTGCCCACCGTGCGCGTCGCGGTGAGCTTTAACGCGGGATATTCGGCCGATCCGGTCGACAAGCGCGGAATCGCGTCGATGATGTCGACTATGCTGCTGGAAGGGACTAAAACGCTGACCTCCACGCAGATCGCGGAAACGGAGGAAAAGCTCGGCGCGGATGTAAATGTCAATTCATCGCTTGATCGCACCGTTGCCAGCCTGCGGGCGGTTAAGCCCAATCTGGCACCGTCGCTCGACCTGTTGGCGGATGTGATCAAAAATCCGGCCTTTGACGAAAAGGAGCTCGAGCGTGTCCGGGTGCAGCAGCAGACACGCATCAAGGCGGAGAACAATCAGCCGCAGGGGATAGCTATCCGCACCCTGCCGCCCCTGATCTATGGCAAGGGACATCCTTATGGTGGCCCGCAAACCGGTAGCGGCTATCCCGATACCGTTGCCAAAATCACCAAGGCGGACGTGTCGGCATTCCATCAAAGTTGGATCCACCCCGCAAAGGCGGAGATTTTTGTGGTGGGCGATACCAGCCTGAAGGAAATCAAGCCGCTTCTGGAAAAACGTTTTGGCGATTGGACGCCGGCAGCATCGGCTGCACCGGCGAAAAACTTCACCGCGGCGGTCCCAGCGGCACAGGCGAAAATCCTTCTCGTCGACCGTCCCAATTCGCCGCAATCCCTGGTGATGGCCGGCAAGGTACTGGATGCCAAAGGGTCGGATGACCTTTTGACATTGCGCGCTGCCAACGAAATTTTCGGCGGCGATTTCCTGTCCCGCATCAACATGGATCTGCGCGAAACAAAGGGCTGGTCATATGGAGTCCGTTCACAAGTCAACGGCGCAGAAGATCGGGTGCCGTTCTACATGTTCGCGCCGGTGCAAACCAACCAGACCGGCCCGTCGATCAAGGTGTTGATGGATCAGCTAAAGGATTTCAACGGGCCCAAGCCTGTGACGCCTGACGAACTGGACAAAACCATCAAGGGTAATGTCCTCGAACTACCGGGCAGCTACGAACAGTCCGCGGCTGTCCTTGGCCAGATGCAGGCGGATCGGTTGAACAAGCGTCCGTTCGACTATGCCGAGACAATCGCCGCCAAATACACTGCTCTGACGGCAGAGGCGTTGAACAACGAAATGCGTGCCAAGATCGATCCGGCGAAAATCACCTGGTTGGTGGTAGGCGATGCGGCAAAAGTGAAGCCACAACTTGAAGCACTCGGTTTGCCAATTGAAATGGTCGGCGAAGCTGCTAACACAAGTGCAAGCAACAACGCTAAATAAGGAGCAGGATTATGGCATCAGTTGATGGCGATTGGGACGTAACAATCAAAAGCCCGATGGGCGACCAGAAAGCTGTTTTGACCGTCAACAGCGATGGCGGCAGCTTTTCGGGCAAAATGGCCGGTGGCCTTGGTTCGATGGATATTCCGAGCGGCACCGTTGACGGGAATACGATCAGCTGGTCAATGGACATGACTGTCCCGATGCCCATGAAGCTTGACTGCACCGCAACAGTAGATGGCGATGCCATTTCCGGTGAGGTGAAGGCTGGTGCATTCGGTTCGATGGGCCTGACCGGAACACGCAAGTAAATAGTGCGCGGCAGACGCCGCGCTTCATATTGGAACAACAGGCCGTCTTCCCCCAAGGGCAGGCGGCCTTGTTCTATTTGTCCGGGATGCTAAGGAATTGGTCGAACGGTGTTCGCCCGAATCGCCGGATAAGTCTGGAGACTCCCATGAACCAGCTTGCATCTGCTTCGCAGTTGCGCATGTCGCTTTTGCGCTGGGCGCTATTTGTGATCCCGGTCATCATGTTTCTTGGATTTCTTTCAGGCACGATATCCGGATCGACCGGTGAAAACAGCTGGTACCAGACCTTGATAAAGCCCGATATCCAGCCGCCAAGCTGGGTTTTCGGTGTGGTCTGGCCCACGCTCTATTTTCTTATGGGGCTCGCTTTCGCAATGGTGCTGCACGCGCGCGGTGCCCGGGGCAGAGGTATCGCGATCGGCCTGTTCCTTGTGCAATTTCTGATCAATCTGACATGGTCACCGGTGTTTTTTGGCCAGCACAAAGTGACGACTGCTTTTTACATCATTCTGGCAATGCTGGTTGTTGCTATCGCGACAACGGTCGCATTCGGACGTGTGCGCAAGGCCGCGGCCTGGCTGATGGTCCCCTATCTGGTCTGGATCAGCTTTGCGGCAATTCTGAATTATAAGATCGATCAGTTGAATCCCGATGCAGAAAGCCTTTACGTTCCGGCCGCGAGTTCCCAAATAGGGTCACGACGCTAATACCCACCCCCGGGGACATTGGCGGAAATGGAGTGAACGAGATGCAAAGCGAAAAGCGTATTTTTGACGATCTGGCAAAGGTTCTGAACGGCGTCGCCGGAACGGTTGCCGGAATGGGCCGGGAGGCCGAAGCCAGCATGCGCGAACGCGCACGCGAATGGGCCGGTGGCCTGGACCTTGTGTCCCGTGAAGAATTTGATGCGGTTAAAGCGCTGGCCGCCAACGCCCGCAGTGAAGCAGAGGCCTTGGGTAAACGCGTTGCTGCTTTGGAAGCTCTTTTGGGCGCTAAGGCTGCTCCAGCAGCAAAGTCGGCACCAAAAGCCAAGGCTACGCCGAAGAAGCCTGCAGCCAAAAAGTAAAAACTTTTCCACAACCGGCCCACAGACTTGTGCGGATACTCGGCGCAAGCCCCTTGCGCGCGAGTCTGCGGCAAGGCAGAATCACAGTATAATGATGGGCGCGTAAAGCATGCACGATGCAGACGAACAATATGAGCAGTTTGAACGGGATGAATCCGCTCCTGTAGACATGCTCGCCGCGTTGTTCGAGGCGCGCGGCTGGTCCTACGAACTGGATGGCGAAGACGAAATCACTGCCGAATATAAAGGCAGTTGGACCAGCTATCAGATCCGCGCCATCTGGCGGGAAGAGGATAATGCCCTGCAGCTTATCCTGTTACCCGATGTTACCGTGCCAAGCGACAAGCGAGACGCCATTTACAAGGCGCTTGGTCTAATCAACGAACAATTGTGGCTCGGGCATTTTGATATGTGGTCGGCCAACGGCATATTGCTTTTCCGGCATGGCAGTTTGATGCCATCCAACGGGTTGCTGGGCGTCGATCATGCCCAAACGATCATCGACGTCGCCATTGATGAATGTGAACGTTTTTACCCTGTGTTTCAGTTCATCATCTGGGGCGATAAAACCCCGGAAGAAGCAATAACAAGCGCACTGATCGAAACCCACGGCGAGGCGTAAGGCGCTTCTACCCCATCAGTTTTCAGCAACCTTCGGCTTGCGTATCAGATAATGCATCGTGCCGATCGCAATCGGCTTGCTACGATCGTCCTGCCACGCACGGGCCTCGACATTGGCCATTGTGCGGCCCAGACGGATCACTTCACCTATGGCATAGGTCATCTGTGGCGCGCCGCCGCGCATGAAATCGATCGTCACATTGACCTGCTTGATCCCGCTGTCGCTTCCATTGGCACGCAGGGCTTGATGGATGGCGGCAACGGCGGCCATTTCGAGCAACCCTGAAATAGCGCCACCATGAAGAAAGCCGGGTCGGCCCTGCACCTTGTCGGAAAAAGGCATGGAAATAACAGGAATACCGTCAATGCTGTCGGAGACCTCCATATCCAGCGCCAGAGCATAAGGCGGCAGACCGCGTCCTTTAGTGTCTGTCATGCTATGCGGTCCCCGACCCGGATGAATGTGCCGCTGGCATGCGCCAATGGGTCATCAATATCCCCATTGTGGGCAAAGCCCCGGACAAACCCGATTGATTGCGTCAGATGGTAACAAATTCCCCGGCCATAAACCCGTGCACCGGCCGGTGAAGGTCGAAGATAATCCAGACGCAAATCCATTGTTACCTGGGGTCGAAATTCCCCCAGCTTTGTCCAGATCGACATGCTGGTGGCATTATCCATAAGACTGATAACTGCCGCAGAAGCCAATATCCCTGTTTCCGTATCTGCGACCAGATCCGCGCGCCAGTCGATCGCCAGTTCGACCCAGTCCTCGCCATGACCGACATATTCCATATCCAGAAAGCCGCCATGGCCAAACTTCCCCATCAGCTTGTTGACCAAAGCCGGGTCGAAAGCGGTATTGGATGGAATGAGGCTGCCCAATTGCGGTTTGTCGGAGGCCATTATCTGGCCTCCACGCTTGGTTTATAGGTGGGCGTCGCCCGCTTTTTGGAGAGCTGTTCATAGGCGTAGCCCGCCTTCAATATCTGGTGGTCGTGCCACTGGCCACCGATGAAGCTCAGCCCCACCGGCAATCCTCCCGAAAGGCCCATAGGGACTGTCAGATGCGGAAAACCGGCAATGGCCGGCATTTGGCTTGCGCTAGGTCCGGAAGAAGCATCGCCTTTGCCCAAAGTCGATATCCATGCCGGTCCATTGGTCTGCGCGACAATTACATCCAGTTTGTGCGTGCTGAGCAAACCGTTGATCACCCCCGCCGCCAGACTGCGGGAGGTGGCGAGCGCTTCCTTATAGGCAGGATCGTCAAGGCTCGCTTCTTTATCGGCAAGTTCAAACGTGTCTTGCCCAAAATAGGCCATTTCCTTGTCCGCATTTGCCTTGTTAAATGCGATGATGTCGGCAAGCGTTTTATGGGGCACGCCATTTTCCGGCAGTCCTTGCAGGTAATCGGCAAGATCGGATTTCAATTCGGCAAGAAGGACTTTGAATTCCGCCATTCCCATTTTGCGCCTGTCCAGATTCGGCATTTCCAGAACGACAACCTCAGCCCCGCCTTTTTTAAGTGTTGCAATTGCATCGTCAAAAAGTGCGGCATCAACATTGGGTGCGCGCAGTACGCCGATACGCATCCCCTTTAGGCCGTCATCCGACAATCCGGCTGCATAATTTCCCCGCCATTTGTCGGCATCGGCAGTGGCAGGGTCTTCTGGGTCGGTGCCGGCCATGGCAGTCAGCAAAATTGCTGCGTCGCGCACGCTACGTGTCATTGGGCCTGCTGTGTCCTGACTATGGCTGATAGGAACGACATAGCGACGGGAAACCAGGCCAACGGTCGGCTTGAACCCGACAACGCCATTGACGCCTGCGGGGCAGGTTATCGAGCCGTCTGTTTCCGTACCGATGGTGGCCGCGGCCAGGCCGGCCGCCATTGCCGCACCGCTGCCGCTCGACGAACCGCAGCTATTGCGATCAAGCGCATGCGGGTTTTTGGTCAGGCCGCCAACCGCGCTCCACCCACTGGTCGAGTTGTCGGAACGAATATTCGCCCATTCGCTCAAATTTGTTTTGCCCAATATAACGGCACCGGCTTCGCGCAACCGTGCGATAAGCTGTGCGTCACGGCCGGTGATATTGTTCGCGAGCGCAAGCGAGCCCGCGGTCGTAGGGATAGGGCCCGCCACTTCGATATTGTCTTTTACCAGAACCGGCAGTCCGTGCATCGGACCACGATATTTCCCGGCTTTCAATTCCGCATCCATCGCCCGCGCCTGATCCAGTGCGTCCGGGAAGGTCGCGATGACGGCGTTCAGCATCGGTCCGCTATCGTCGACGGCAGCGATCCTGGCCAGATAAGCGGACGTGATTGCTTCGCTGTTCAGTGCGCCATCGTCGATTCCATCCGCGAGTTGGAAAAGGTCAAAATTCTCGATGGGTCCCGCCTTGGCAAGATTTGCCTTGGCTGTTTCCGTCGACGGTGGCGGTGCCACGGTGGCCGAAAGGGGCACGGAAACCAGCGCGAGGCTAACCCATAGTGCGCTTTTAAACGTCATGTCTTTTCCTCTTTAGCCAATTCTCTACCTCTGTCCCGCGCGGCCTTCAGTGTTTCTTCGACCAGTTTCGAAAGACCGTCTTCGGCATCCAGCACCGCAAGTCCCGCTGCGGTGGTGCCGCCCGGACTGGTAACACGCTGGGCGAGTGTTGACGGGCTCGCGCTTGATTCCGCGGCGAGACGTGCCGCGCCTTCCACAGTAGCCAAAGCCAACCGTGCCGATGTATCTTCGGGCAACCCTGCTGCCACGCCGCCTTTTGCCATCGCATCGATGAAACGGTACACAAAGGCAGGTCCTGAGCCTGCCAGGGCGGTAACGGCGTCCATCTGGCTTTCATCTTCGATCCAGACCGGTGTTCCAAGAGGCAGCACAAAGGCATTTAGTGCCTCGCGTTCGGCAACGGACAGATTGGGGGAAAATAGCCCGAGCGGCGAAAGACCCAGTTCGGCGGACAGATTTGGCATCAAACGCACTATGCGTATATCGGGAAAAAGCGCCGCGAGCGTGGGCGTCATAGTGCCGGCCAAAATCGAAATCACGAGCGCGCCCGGCGCAATCCGTTGTCGAATGTCAGGCGCAAGACTGTCCAGCATTTGGGGCTTTATACCGATCAGAACGGTATCAAAAACTTCGTCCAGTGCGTTCGTTGATGAAACATGGCGGACGCCCTTGGGCAAATCCTGTGCGGCCGGATCGATTACCGTAAAGAGCGATGGGGAGCGGCCTGCCGCAATCCATCCGCGCAGCATGGCGCCACCCATATTGCCGCAGCCAATTATCAGCATATGAGACGATATTTCGGGCACATTATCCATCCTGCAACTTACGTAAGGTTCATGCCCTATCCAGAGGTCGACGGCAACCTTAGGTAAAGTACTAATCCCTCCGGCGCGGGCGTGGGGGGTGTGCCCTCGACCCGTACCGCATCTGCGCGGGCGCGGTTGAGGATGGTGCCGGGAATATGCGGGTCATGAAAAATATAATCGGCCTCGCCCAGCAACCTTGCCGTCAGCAAGGTCAAATCATCCGCGTTACCCGACAGCAAGGGAATTTCGACCAGGCGGGAGGGCAGGGCGTCTTCACTCTGGTCCAGCCAGGCATCAACGGCGGAAGGCCCGTGGCTTTGAAACGGATCCAGCGAACCGCCCGCCGCAAAGGCCTGGTCAAGAGAACGGCGCCGGTCTGCGGCTTGCGGCCATTTGTTCCGGATGGCGTCCCGCGCATGCGCAACCGCCTGTGCCAGCTTGCCCACATTTTCGGGAAGCAGTGTTTCAATCCGTTGCCGAATTGCCTTCGCCATTCCGGCCGATGCGCCGCCTGTTCCTACCGCAATCAGGACAGGCTGGCGGTCGACAACGGCCGGTGTCGTAAAATCGCAATGTTCGGGACGATCGACGACATTGACCAAAAGCCCTCTGGCTTTCAGATCGGCAGCGCTGGCAAGGGCTGCTTCTTCGTCTTCGATGGCAACAAATGCCAGCATGGCGTCCGCATTGCCCGCATCAACACAGATGCCGCCCGCACGTTCTATCAGCCGCCTTTTCGCGTCGGCCGCATCACCTTCGCCAACCAATATGACTTTCCGGCCCCGCACATTCACAAAAATGGGTAGCTGGTCCACCAACAGATCCTTTTATTTCAGCCAATCCGGTACATGTTCGGCAGCCAAAATGGTTTCGGGCGCAATGCGTTCCGCAACGATGGCGAATTTGTCGCCATCGACCAGCACTTCGGGAACCAGGCCCCGGCTGTTATAGGTGCTGGCCATGGTGGCCCCATAGGCCCCGGCGGTCCGGAAAATCGCCAGATCGTTGGCGGCAACAACATCAATGTCGCGCGCCATGGCAAAGGTATCCCCGGTTTCGCAGACAGGGCCCACAATATTCGCGGCCATTTTTTGCCCTGTCGGTTCCACAGCCTCAAAATCATGCCAAGCATCATAAAGCGCCGGCCGCGCGAGGTCGTTCATGGCCGCATCCACGATGGCAAACGGCAAATTCCCCGAACCCGGCTTCACCCGGATTACACGGGTCAGCAGGATACCTGCATTTCCGGCGATGACCCGCCCCGGTTCGAACATCAGCCGCACATCCCAACCGCGCGTCACGCGGGCCACCATGGCGCCATAGTCAGCCGGCTCGGGGGGATTGTCCCCGTCCTTATATCGCACACCCAGACCACCGCCCAGATCGACATGGGTTATGCGATGGCCGTTGGCGCGCAAATCCTGCACCAGCGTCCCAATTTTCCCAAAGGCCGTTTCCAAAGGATCCAGACTGGTAAGCTGGCTGCCGATATGCAGGGCGATCCCGCGCATGTTGAGGCCAGGTAATGCGTCCAGCCGCCCGTAAATTTCGGGAGCACGGTGGATGCCCACGCCGAATTTATTGTCTGCCTTACCAGTCGATATCTTGCCATGCGTGCCGGCATCAACGTCGGGATTGATGCGCAGCACCGCGTTTGCGGGCAGGTTCAGCGTATTGGCGAGGGTCGCAAGTTCGCGCCCCTCTTCCTCCGATTCAATGTTGAACTGGCCAATCCCGGCTTTCAATGCGCGGACAATTTCCTCCGCGGTTTTGCCGACACCTGAGAATACAATGTCCTCAGCGGCCATACCCGCCGCGAGTGCGCGATCCATTTCGCCGCCCGATACCACATCCGCGCCATAACCCTGCCGCGCGAGAACCTTGAGGACCGCAAGATTTGGATTGGCTTTCACGGCAAAGGCAAGATGCGGATTGTCGAGGCCCGACAGGGCATCGCGAAAAACCTGCGCATGCCGTTCCAACGTGGCGCGGGAATAGACATATACCGGCGTTCCGACCTGGTCTGCGATGGTAGGCAGAGGTACGTCTTCGGCGTGCAACACGCCATTCACAAGATCAAAATGGTTCATGGGAGAATGGACTTAATTCTGCTTTGGATTTGGACTGGTACCGGGGTCTTCCGGATTGAACGGTTTGGGCTCCTCGCCCGGTGGAACGTCAAAGGGATCATCCTCGCGACGTTCGGATCGTTTGAGCAATTCGTCGGTCCGGCCGGGGCGCGCCTGGACATTTGGCGTCGACAGCGCCTGCGCGGATTGTTCGGTCTTTTGGCCATAGGCTTTGACCGGCAGGGAGTTTCCGGCGCGCGGTTCAAGATCGCCAACCTTGCCACATCCGGCCAGACCGAGGCCAAGGGCAAGGATCAACAGCTTGTGTTTCGATGTCATGGCTCAAGCTCCTTTCGCGCTGCGGCGATGGCTTCCCTTACCCGAAGCGGGGCCGTACCGCCAGCGCTCGTCCGGCTTGCAACGGATCCTTCGACCGATAAATCGGGCAATGTGCATCCTGCCAGAGGCGGATGAACGGCGGCAAGGTCGTCCACGCTAATCGCTTCCAGGCTAATGCCCCGCGCTTCGCACGCCTTTACTACATTACCGGTCACATGATGGGCCTCGCGGAACGGCATGCCATGTTCGCGCACAAGCCAGTCGGCAAGATCGGTCGCGGTGGAAAAGCCCGAAGATGCAACCTCGCGCATGCGTTCCGTCTTGAACGCCACATTGCCAACCATGCCCGTCATCGCCGCAATGGATAGCGCGAGCAGGTCATAGGCTTCGAACACGGGCGGTTTGTCGTCCTGCATGTCCTTGGAATAGGCAAGCGGAAGCCCCTTCATCGTCACCATCAGGCTGGTCATGCAGCCCATGATCCGGCCGGCATGACCGCGCACAAGCTCCGCAGCGTCAGGGTTGCGCTTTTGCGGCATGATCGAACTGCCCGTCGACCATGCGTCGGGAAGGGCGATGAAGCCAAATGGTTGCGAAGCCCACAATATCATCTCTTCGGCAAGGCGCGACAGGTGCAGTGCTGTCTGTGTCGCGCAGGTCAAAAACTCCAGAGCGAAATCGCGATCCGAAACTGCATCAAGGCTGTTCGCCATCGGTCGGTCAAAACCGAGCGACTGTGCCGTCGCGGTGCGGTCGATGGGGAATGATGTCCCCGCCAGCGCGGCGGCACCCAAAGGCGACTGGTTTAAACGGTTGGCGCAATCGGAAAAACGGCTTCGATCACGCTTTGCCATTTCAAAATAGGCCATCAGATGATGGCCGAGCGTTACAGGCTGTGCCACCTGCAAATGGGTGAAACCGGGCATGATGCTTTCGGCATGTTCGTCCGCACGAGTGACGAGCGCAAGCTGAAATGCCTTCAGACCCGCATCAATCCGTCCAATGGCTGTACGCACCCAAAGACGGAAATCGGTCGCAACCTGATCGTTGCGGGACCGGGCGGTGTGCAAACGCGCCGCTGGCTCTCCGACCAGTTCGCGCAGCCGCGTTTCGGTGACCATATGAATGTCTTCAAGCGTCCAGTCTTCAGGGACGCCATTTGCCGCATATTCCGCATGGATGTCGGAAAGTCCCTGCTGAATCGCAGCCTCGTCTGCGGCGGAAATAATTCCCTGTGCGGCAAGCATCTGTGCATGCGCCTTGCTTCCGGCGATGTCTTCCTGCCAAAGGCGCTTGTCGAATGGAATCGAGGCATTTATCTCACGCATGATATCCCCGGGCCCTTCGCCAAAACGGCCGCCCCACATGCTATTGGAATCTGACATGCGCTTGTTAATCGCCCTAGTCCTTCTCGTTCTGGCCGGGTGCGATACGGGAACTACGCCAAAGGGGCAAGTGCAAGCCGATTCTGCGACCGATAATGCGAAAAAAGCCGGTAAGGCAGAAATCGGACTGGAGAGCGCCAACGGCATGCGCGCGACATTGAGCTATGCCGCCGCCGGCCAAAAGGCCCCGACGGCTGTTTTCACCGATGCCAAGGGGGGTGATGTAACCCTGGCGGATTTTGCCGGACGTCCGGTGCTTGTGAATTTCTGGGCGACTTGGTGTGCGCCCTGCAAGGCGGAAATGCCCACGCTTGATGCCTTGGCAGCCTTGGAAAAGGGACGTGTCGCTGTTATTGCGGTGTCGCAGGATCTCGAAGGGCGGGCGCCGGTAGATGCCTTTTTTGCAAAGGCCGCGATCAAGAATTTGGAAGCCTACACCGACAGCGACAATGCGCTGCTTGCTGCATTCAACAACCAGCTCGCGCTGCCGACCACCATATTATATGATTCCAAAGGCCGCGAAGTCTGGCGCGTGATCGGCGGTGTCGAATGGGATGATGCCGAAATGGCGAAACTGCTGCGCGAAGCAGTCTGATTACATCAGGACGCGGCGGACCCGGATTTTGTCTTTTTTCCGAATCGGCACGGATTCCGTCAAAGAACGGACGACGGAATGGCGATGTTTGGGATCGGTGCAGTTGGCTGCATCATGTTGCTCATTTTGCTCATTTTCACGTGCATAGGCAGAATCAGGCACAAACAGTACCGCGCACATGATCAAGGCTGCTCCCAATGTCGAAATATGACCCCTCATACGGGGAAATTGCACTTTGAAAGCTGTCTGCACGATGAACAACACGAGCTTTCTCCTTATTTTTCAGCCAAATTCTGAAAAATGGTGGGCGCTAACGGGCTCGAACCGCTGACCCTCTCGGTGTAAACGAGATGCTCTACCAACTGAGCTAAGCGCCCCCGTGGGGAAGCGCGCCTTTGCCAAAGCGCTGCGCCTTTGGCAAGAGCATTCAGATAATTTGTACGAGACGATCGGCGATAGAGGCAAAATAATCCTCGATTCTGGCGCTTGTTTCGTCGGAAAGCAGGATGAATACGCGCCGAGCATCATCCGGATCCTGCTGCCGGATCAGCATTCCGCTTTCGGTCATCGCAGATATCCAGCGAAGGGCAGTTGTGGGTGGAACAGCAGCGGCGATACAAAGGCTCGATACCGAGACCATTTGTTTCTCTATCTGTGCAGCCTTCAGATCAAGAAGTATGTCCCATGCCGGATCTGCGAACAGGCCATTGTCGAAAAAGCGTTCCCGTTGCCGCCGAAGCCTTATGATTTCGCGCAATTTCTCCGAAGTCAGCGCAGAAGAATGGGATGCCACTTTTGTCGGAAAGGGTTGAAATCCACCTATGGGTGCAGGTCGGAATGACACGGGCTTGTCGGCAAGAATTTGGGTTGTGTCACGCTCCGCGATTCGCGCTAATGTCCGCGCAAATTCGGCCAGTTCATCGCTAATGCGGTGCAGCGAGCTGAATTCCACTAAACGGTCTTTGTCATGCAGTCGGTTCATTCCGCGCCGTCCCAATGCCCCTGCCAAAATCGGCACCGCTTCCACATCTTCGGCATCGACCAGAAAATGGCATCGCGCTTGGGGCAATAGGGCATAGACAGCCTCCAATTCCTCAAACGATGTCCACACCACAGCGACGCTAAGATTCCGATCGAGATATCGCACTAATTCGGACAAGAAATCCGGGAGCGTCTCCGTTTCCGAGCAAAGGTCTGCCAGAACATAGTCCGACTGACAGTCCGGGTTCCACGGTTCCGCTTTCAACCCCGCCACATGGGCCAGCATGGAAAGGGACTCCTGACGCTGTGTTGAAGTGGTATGGATCATGGCCGTTAAGTGCTGCGACAGGGGCGGGAAACCAGTGTCCAAATTTCGTCTCCCTATTCGTTTCATCGCATAGCTTACGATAAAAAATCCATTAAATTCAATATTTAAATAGGAATGACAATTTGCTCCGATATGGAGGTGTCTGTCCGTATGCAACGGGCATTTGCATGACCGGAGTGCAAAGGCTACTCCTCCACATCTGCGCAGGATTTGGTGCGATACCGCCCTGCACTTTGTCTTTTAAGGAGTGACATGCGTGAAAATCGGAAAAATGCTGGCAAGCGCTGCGGTGCTTTCAATCTCAGGGATCGCCATGACTACGGTTGCTGAAGCGAAAGAAATGAAGGCTGCACGGGCGGCCGAACCTGCGTTGCTGCAGGAATGGACAGGCCCTTATGGCGGCGTCCCGCCTTGGGATAAGGTGAAGGTGTCGCAGTTTCCCGCCGCGTTTGAAGCGGCAATGGCCGATTATAAGGCTGAGTTCGAGGCGATTTTAGAAGCGCCGGGACCCATCACGTTCGACAATACAATTACCGCCAACGAACTGTCCGGCGAGAAAATGGGACGGCTGTTTTCCATTTGGGGCGTACATTCGTCCAACCTGTCCAATCCGGAAGTGCGCAAGATCCAAGCGGAGTGGGAACCAAAGGTCAGCGCCTTTTTCTCGGAACTGACGCTTGATGCACGTTATTTCCAGCGCGTCAAATTTCTCTATGACCAGCGGGCATCGCTTAATCTGGACGCGAAGCAATTGCGTCTGCTGGAACGAACATATGATAGCCTTGTGCGCAATGGCGCATTGCTGAACGCCGCGAAAAAGGCCCAGGTCATCGGCATCGAAACCGAGCTATCGAAGAAATTCTCCGCTTTTTCCGAAAAAGTTCTGGCGGATGAAGAGAGCTTTATCCTGATCGACAAGGAAGCCGATCTGGCCGGATTGCCTGATACCTTTGTCGCCGCCCTCAGTGCCGCTGCCAAGGCAAAGGGCAAATCCGGCTGGGCGGTTGTAAACACACGATCGGCGGTTCAGCCGTTCCTGGAAAATTCAACGCGTCGCGACCTGCGCGAGAAAGTGTGGCGTGCCTTTACCAAGCGCGGCGATAATGGCGGGGCGAACGATACCAACGCGACCATCGCGGAAATATTGAAGCTGCGTCAGGAACGTGCGGAAATTTTGGGTTTCCCGACCCACGCACATTACCGCATGGCAGATACCATGGCCAAGGATCCGGAACGGGCAATGGATCTTATGATGAAAGTGTGGCCGGCCGCGGTCGCGCGCGTCAAGGAAGAAGTCGCGGATATGCAGGCGATCGCCAATGCGGACGGCATCACCATTGAGCCATGGGATTACCGCTTCTACGCTGAAAAAGTGCGCAAGGCGAAATATGACCTCGATCAGGAAGCGATCAAACCCTATTTCCAGCTCGACAATATGGTAGCGGCCATGTTCGACGCCGCAGGCAAACTCTACGGCATGAGCTTCACGGAAAACACCGGGACGGTTCCGGTATTCGAACCACAGGTGCGGACGTTTGAAGTCAAACGTAACGGCAAGGTAATTGGCCTGTTCTATCTCGACAATTTTGCCCGGGCCGGCAAGCGGTCGGGGGCATGGATGACCACCTACCGCAGCCAGCACAAGCTGGGCGGTAAAAATGATATTGTGCTGGCGTCCAACAACAATAATTTCGTGCCGGGTGCCGATGGCGTACCGACATTGATCAGTATCGACGATGCATCGACGCTGTTTCATGAATTCGGGCACGCCATTCATTATCTCAATTCGGACATAACCTGGCCCGGTCTTGGCGGAACGCCGCGCGACTTTGTGGAATATCCAAGCCAGGTGAACGAGAATTGGCTTTTGACGCCCTATATCCTCAATACCTACGCCAAACATTATAAGACCGGTGAGCCTATTCCGGCCGCACTGGTGGAAAAGATCAAGGCAAGCGATACATTCAACCAGGGCTTTGCCACGGTAGAATATCTGTCGAGCGCAATTCTCGATATGAAATTGCACAACCGGGCAACCCCTGTAACCGACCCGGCAGCCTTTGAACGCGACACATTGGCGGAAATAGGCATGCCAAAGGAAATGGTCATGCGGCATCGCCTGCCCCAGTTTAACCATCTGTTCGCGGACGATGGCTATTCGGCGGGCTATTACAGCTACCTGTGGTCCGAGACGATGGATGCGGATACATGGGCTGCCTTTACCGAAAAGGGCGATGTCTGGGACAAGGAAACGGCAGAACGGTTCCGGTCGATGTTGCTGGCAACCGGCAATGAAACTGACCGGATCGAGGCCTACCGCGCATTTCGCGGTCGTGACCCGGATGTGAAATACATCATGAAGAAGCGTGGGTTCCCCACGGGCGAATGACATTGGTGGGCGCCCCGGTGCAGACCGGGGCGCCATTCAATCTCTAACGGATTCAGAAAAAGAAAAGCTCTCCTCACTGTGGGAAGAGGAGAGCGTGTATGCCCGTCGATGGGGTCGCAATTCACCGCCAGGCATTGTTAAAATCGGAATGGCTCTCCGGAAGGAGCGTGCCCCCACACCCGATTCTTTTCTGTGTCAATAGGGAATAACAACGTCGTCATGTTAGTCAAGAATTAACAAGCCTTTCGTCTGTCCAAAACGGAGCGGAATCAACGATAATTCCGCAACTGTGGGAAAGCTGCAACAGTCTGCCAAATCAGGTAAAATCGATGATTCAGGGAGCGGACTGCGCTGAAAAATCGAATGCTATCGCCACGGCGTCGGCAATTTCGCCGGTTGCCGACCATTCGCCACTGCCGACGCCGAACTGGGTCCGGCGAAGTTTGGAGGTACCCGTCACCTTCGCTGTCGCGCCATCGATTTTCAGTTTGAAGTTGAGCGTTACGGGATGGGTTTCGCCATGCAGCTTCAATGTCCCGCGTGCGCGATAATTGTCACCCCGGACTAGCTGGATATCGGAAGATGAAAAGACGGCTTTCGGGTGTGCGGCAACATTCAGGAAGCTTTCGCCCAGTAGCATTTCGTCACGCTGGCTGTCGGCCGTGCTGGCCGATCCCAAATCGACGGTCACTTGCACGTTCGAATTGCCCAGATCATCCGGGCTGAACCGAATGCTGCTGCTCCATCTGCCAAAGGTGCCGTTGATCGGCGTCCCGTTCCAATCTGCTGTAAATGCCAGTCTTCCGCCCTTGGACACGCGCCAGTTTTTGACAGGTTCAGCAGCTTCCGGCTCTTTAACCTCTTCCGGTGTCTCTTCGGCTTCGGGCTGCGCGCGCGCCGTTGACGCTGCTTCCGGAGCCGGCGATGGCGCTATCGATTGGGCTGCCGGCTTCGCATCGGCAAGGCTGAGTGTCGTTCCCGATGCATAGGCGACGCCCAGTCCGGCAACCACCGTCACCGTCGCAATGGCAGCGGTCGATTTGCGCTCCAGCTTCAAGGGAAGCATACGCTGCAACAGATCCTCATCCTTGAAGAACTGATGCCGCAAGGCGCCTGCAACATGAAGCAGCAGCAGCACTATTGCGAGCCACGCCAGCTGCGCGTGGAGAGTTTCGGCTGACGCATGTGCCGAGGGGCCGATCGGCAAATGCGGAAGCGGCAGATAGCCGAACAGAATCGTTGGCACCTTCACCTTCGCGCTTGAAACCAGCAGCCAGCCTGTCAGGGGCCCGCCGATCAGGACAAGGTAGAAGCCCCCATGCACGATACTGGCGATCAGCCGGGACCAGGCTGTGTCCGCCATCGGCTGGGGGCGCGGGCGCGCAATCCGTATGGCAAGCCGCGCAAGGCTGAGTACCAATATGGCGATGCCCACCGATTTGTGCAGCTGGTAAAGCGCGAACATGTTCGGGCCACGTTCAAGCGTCTCAAATTGCCAGCCGAGGCCAATCTGGAACAACAGGGCGAGCGCAAGCCCCCAGTGCAGAACCATCGCTGTTTTGGAATAACGGGAAGTGGTCATATTCAGGGCATCCGGCATTATTCGGCTATCGGCCCGGAAAGGAGGGACGATATCGCACGGTCGCATACCGGCGCTAACAAATCCCATGTCGCGAGGCAAGCCTGCGCACGATGCTTGAACAAATGGCGATCCGGCTCTAGGTCTGGGGCAACGGGGATAGGGAAGGACGGTTTGGCCGCATGCAAGGGGACGATGTCGGCAGCTCTGTTTTGCGCCCACCGGTGGTGACGCTCGATATTGCAATCACCGGCCATCGCAGCCGCCATCCCGTTTTTGCAAAAAACAAAGCGGCGATTGCGCAAAGTCTCTCCGCACTGATGGATTTGCTGGACAGAATGGCAATCGAGGAATCCGGCTGCGGCGGGGAGGGGGAACGTCCGCACATCCGCTTGCATTCGTTGTTGGCCTATGGCGCAGATTTGATGGCGGTCGATGCGGTGCAGAATAAAGGCTGGCCGGTTGTTGCGCCCTTACCCTTTGGACGGGACCTTAATCTTGCCATCAATGCCCAGCCGGTGCTTGCGGACGATATCCAGATATTGCTGGATGGCGGCGTGGTAGCGGACCCGGAAATTGCTGAGCGCGCCGCCGAGATCAGGGGCATTGCCGCCAAAGCGCGGATTTTCGAACTGGCAGAGCAGGACCGGGAGGTCGAGGCGCTGTATCGAAAGCATTTGGCCGAACCTGAAAATCGAACGGCCGAGCAGGACTTCGTCGCCATCTGTTCCGACCGCGCAGCCATGGCCGCACGGGTGATGGTGGAACATTCCGATATTCTGATCGGCATCTGGGACGGCGTAACGCACGGTAATGTCGGGGGCACACGGCATACGATCGAAAGCGCGCTGGAACAGGGGATTGCCGTCATCTGGCTCGACGCAGGCAACCCCAATCAGTGGCATGTGCTGCGGGCGACTGAAGAACTGGCCGGACTGGGCAACCGCAAGGCCCCCTCGGACTCCGAAGCTTCGGTCCGGGAAATCATTCGCGAGGCGCTTTGTCCCATAGGCGACACATGGCAGAATGCGCGCGCAAACCGGGTATGGCGGGACAAAAGCAACCGCTTTTTCCATGCCTATCGGCGGATTGAAGCGCTGTTCGGGACCCCCGGCCTCGGGGCGTTGCGCAGTCTGCGCCAGCATTATGAACATCCCGATGCGATTGCCGGAGGCAGCGGTGCGCCCCTGCTGTCTGCGGTGGCCGGGTTGCCCGGTGGCGATGCTGCACTCGCCCAGCGGATCGGGAACGATATATTGAAGCCATATGCCTGGGCTGACAGCGTTTCCACATGGCTGTCCGATGCCTATCGCGGTGGCATGGTGGCCAGTTTTCTGCTTTCCGCCTTCGCGATCATCGGCGGAATCGGCTATCTCCCCTTTGCTACAATCGAGGAAAAGTGGGGCTTTGCGGCATTCGAATTTCTGCTGCTCGCCGCGATTGTGGTCATTTTCCTGACAGGGAAAAGTCGCAAATGGCACGAACGCTGGTTTGAAACACGCCGTGTCGCGGAATATTTCCGCCATGCGCCGCTCTTGCTGCTTTTAGGCGCGGCACGTTCGACCGGGCGCTGGCCGAGAGGGCCGAAAGGCAATTGGCCCGAATGGCATGTCCGGCATGCCTTGCGTGCAATTGGCTTGCCACAGATGCAGGTAACCTCCGCCTATCTCAGGTCCGTGCTCATGCTGATGCGCGACTTTCATGTTGTCCCCCAGAGGGCCTATCATCTGGGCAAGGCAAGCCGGCTGAAGCGTACGCAGCATAATTTGCACCGTTGTTCGGAATTGCTCTTCCTCTCCGCTGTGCTGTCCGTTGCCGCCTATCTCCTGATCGAAATGGGCGCGAGGATCGGTTGGCTGCCGCATCATATGCCCCATGATGTCGCAAAGATGTTCACCTTCCTGGGCGTTTTGTTTCCAACCCTGGGCGGCGCTTTGGCGGGCATCCATTATTTCGGCGACTTCGAAAGGTTCGCCGCCATTTCCGAAATAACGGCGCAAAAACTGGGTGATGTCGAAACACGTATTGAAATGCTTTTGGCGGCACATGACAGCGATATCAGCTATGCACGTGTGTCCAGCCTTGCGCACCGAATTGACGACATAGTGGTTGATGAGATCGAAAACTGGCAGTCGGTCTTCGGCGGGAAGCACATCACCGTTCCTGTCTAACCAGCACACGGGACCTCTCACTATAAGGTCGTTTCCGCTGTAAAGTCATGTTATCCTGCCGGCAGGGTCGCACCGAAACCACCTTTGGGGGAGGGGGAGTGGATGCGTCCTTTACAGGCAAATCGCCGGACTTCACGGTCTTGCTGCTTCAGATTTGCAATCGGCCTTTTGTTCGGCGTAAGCGCGCTCGCAAGCCAGTCTGGCTACGCGCAGCAACTGGATACGGATGATGGGGCCATAGCGGACGATGAAATCGTTCCCCCCTATGTCCCGCCGCCTTTGCCCACGTGCGCGCCGAACCGGAACGCTCCCGGCGCGGTTATTGGCGAAACGGTGACTGGAAAAGAGGGCTGCTCCGAATATCAGCCGGTCGCCATTGGTTTCCGTACAAATCTGGGCGCTGATCTTGATCGGATGCAGGCGCTGGTGGCGAAAAATGCCGCCTTGCGTATCGGTTGGCCGGCAGAGTTTGAAATGAGCCGCTCGTTAGACGATGTTCGCCAGATCATCTTGTTGGATATGCTCAACCCGCCGGCACGCAATGTCGCGCCGGCAGAGGACGTTTCCTATTTTGCCCATAATTATGATGTCGAAGCGGTCCGCGAACCGATACAATATGGCGTCACCATAGGTGATCCTGACGCACCGGATTTTGGCGCTCGTTTTGATCGCGCGGTACGTAAAATCATCCGGGCACGCGCTGTCATTGCCTTTGCGCAAACTCCGCAGGTTCCAGAATATACACTCTGCGCAGAGACAGACGAACGGGAGTGCCCATTATCGGGCAGTTCGATACTGACCGATTTGCGGAAAAATGACCGTGTCAGCTTGGGCGTGCGGAACGAGGGCAAAAAGGCACAATATCTCTATCTCCTGGTGATTGATCCTGATCTGGATTTGCGACTTCTGCTCGCGAGTGACGCTCCGGTCGAGCCCGGCGCCTTGCTTGAAGATAAGCAAAAGCCTTTACTAATCAGGCCAGGCCGCAACCGGTTCATCACCATTCGGTCGGAGCAGCCAATTAATCCCGCCTTGTTCAATCTCGATCCCGCAACGGTTGATCCTGCAAATTGCCGGACACGTGCGGAAGAGGAATTGTGCGCCCTGTTATCGGGTCAGGATATTCGGATTCCGCGCATGACTGACGAGGTGGATGCAAGCTGGGGTATGACTTTAGAAGCTGTGGTCATAAGTGACCGCACGCCCGTCAGGGTCGGTGGCGGCTCATATGTCCGCGCAGGCTATGCACCGTGGCAAGTGCAGATTTATTCCAACCAGACTTACAGCCAGCAGCAATTGGACGCCGACGCCAGACTGCTGGGTGATGGCAAATGGTTGAAGCAGCAATTACCCTTTCAACGCTATCACCGCTGTGGCGGTTCGCTCATTGCGCCGAACATCGTTTTGACCGCGGCCCATTGCGTGGCCAAACCTCCATTGGGCGGTACAAATGTTCTCAAGATGCGTGAAATATTGGTGGGCACTCAAAATCTGACAGTTGGTGGTGCGCGGTACCGGATCGTTGCTGCTGTCGTTCATGGCGGATACAAGCCGGGTGGACAGAAGGATGACATTGCGCTGCTTCGGATCGAACCGAAAGCCGCCGCTGCCCCGCAGAGACCCGTTGACCTGCCCGCCGATGTTCCCGGGTTTCAGCGCGCGGCGACCGGCGGCTTAATCAAGGTGCTGGGCTGGGGCTTTACCGAAGTTGTCAAACGCGGCGAACGGCATGAACAGACCCAAGATGGGCCGCAATTTCCGCAAGCACGTCTACGCATCGCGGATATGGAGGTGTTCGATACCGACAGATGCCGCAAGATTCCGGGCTATACCGATATCGACAAAAAGATTTGTGCCGTCACGCCGCAGCGCAGGACGCAAGCAGGAAACACCTTCAGTTGCCGCGGAGATAGCGGCGGTCCGGTTGTTCAGGAAGTGAGTGGCCGCGTTGTGCAGGTCGGCCTCGTGTCGGGAGGTGTAGGCTGCGGCGCAGAGGAGAATGGGCAGCAAAACCCTTCTCTCTTCGTGGATCTGGTCCAGTTTACGGCATGGATAAAGGCGGCGGAGGCACGCGTCCGCGCGCTATCCGGCACCGTGATATCCCTACCTTGAAGGTAATTTATTGGTCGGTTGAACCTTGGTCGGTCGAGCCCTGATCAGTTGATCCCTGATCGGTCGAGCCTTGATCGGTTGAACCCTGATCTGCGGGCTTGGTTTCCGTTGCGCCGTCTTCGGTCTTGGCCGCTGAATCTTCTACAGCAGGTTCGGCAACGACGGTTTCTTCCGCGACAACCTCTTCCGATGTTTTTTCGGCTTCGGGCTTGTTGCAGGCGGTAACGCCCAGAACCAAGAATGCAGCAGCAGACAATGTTACGATTTTACGCATGTTCTTTCCCCCTTCAGGAAACAGGAGTTTACACGAATTTCAGTTGTCCTAGCAAGGCTTTATACCGTGGGTCATCGCGCAAGGGATCGAGAAACGGATCGTTCAGCAAATAGACCAGTCCGGAATCGGCTACATCATAGGCTTTTTCAAGTGCGGCAAAGGCATCTTCCTTGTCGCCCCACTGCGCCAGTATCTGCGCCTGCTGGTACAGTGCATTGTCGCCATGTTCACTGATCAATGCCGACAAAGCGGCTTTAGCCCTGCCACGCGCACCCTTCTTTTGGGCAATGATCGCATTTCCCGCCAGCGCCAGCAGCGTGTTGGTTTCCAGCGCAAATTCCGCTTGCGCCTTGTCGAGATCGCCCAGCATCAGATAGGCGTTGCCGATATCGCCGTGCAACGTGCTGCGTTGCGGGTTGAGCGCCAGCGCCTTGCGTCCGAAACCGATCGCTTCCTGATAGGCCTTTGCCGCATATTTGATATTGCCTGCGGATTTGAACATCGTGGAATTGAGCGGATCGAGTATCGCAGCTCGGTTGATTGCCGTTTCCGCGGCTACAAACCTTCCGGTCCGTGCACAATAAACGGCATAGCGGCTGAGGACATCCACATCGCTTTTCGCTAGTGTATATGCCTGCTCATAGGGCTTTCGTGCGGCTGCCGCATCAAGTCGGCCGTAAAACAGGGCATATCCCAGTGCAGCATAGGCAGGCGCAAAATTCGGGGCTGCCTTGGCCGCCCTTTGCGCTTCGGTTACGGCATCGGCATATAGGGCCTTCCGCTCGACCGCCGATGCATATTGGTTGGCAATAACGGCCAATGTCCGCGATCGCAGGGCCCGTGCAGCCGCATAATCGGGGTCGATGGCAATTGCCTGCTCCAGCTTGGCCAGTGCTGCCCGTTCCGACGCTTCATCGATATGGGATTCGAACAGCTCGCGCCCGCGCAAATAGGCGTCGAACGCGGTCAGGCTGCGGGTACCGCCGACTTGCAAGGCTTTCTTACCCGCTGAACTTTCATCCATGGCGGCGGACAGGGCACCTGCAACCGCACTGGCGATTTCGCTTTGCACGGCGAAGATATCCGAAAGCTGGCGTTCAAATATTTTCGACCATTTGTTTGTGCCGCTGCGGCCATCGGTCAACTCGACCGCTATCTTAACCTTGTCGCCAACGCGCTGCACATTGCCATCCAGCAGGAATGAGACCTTCAATTCCCGGGCGATGGACTGGATATTGCCTTTACGATCGCGAAACTGGTTGGACGATGTTTGTCCGACAATTTCCAACAACGCATTGCGCGAAAGATTGGACCGGATTTCGGAAGCGAGGCCATCGGAGAAATAACGTTGTTCGGGATCGCCACTAAGATTGTCGAACGGCAAAACGGCCACGCTGTTGCGGGTCGATGAACCGCCGAACAGATCGGCTTTCCAAATCGCAAATCCGGCGGCACCTGCCACCGCAGCCACCCCGCCGCCAAGCGCCCAGCGCCGGTTGAACGTCAAACCCGTTTTGGTCGGAGGTGCCGGAACATTCAGGACGGCGCGATGCGATGCCGCAATGGCGCGCAGCATGCGCAGAATTTCGGTATCCGAGCTGTCCATTTTTGATTTTGCGAGGTTTATGACCTGGAACTGGCCGAACCCCAATGGCGGATCCGTGCCATCGAGCGACAAGGGGATAAGGATTCCGCGGTCACGGCCCCGGGTGGCCTCGTCATGAACCCAATGCGACTGGACCGATGTTTTCGACCAGAGCACGACAACTGCCTTGGCCCTGTCGAGTGCCTCTTCGGTCGATCGTGAAAAGCGCTCGCCACCTTCGAGCATTCCGTCCCACCATGTGGAAAAACCGGCGTCCTGGATCAGCCCGATAATCGGAATAGCGCGTGCCTGGTCTTCGCGCGAATAACTGAAAAAAACAGTCGACTTTCGCGTATCGGATTCGTCGGTTGGCGGAACGCTTTCAGTCAAATCGGTGCATGCCCCCCCGTTGCAGCATAGCCCGAGATATCGAGCCCGAAATCGCCCTATTCCTCCCATTGTTTATCCGTGCTTGCAACCGTTTTAATGGCGCTTTAGGCAAATAAAATGACAGGATCAGAAAAGTCTACATCGCCGCTGCGGTCTTTGCTGCGCGAACCTCTCGTCCATTTCCTGATTGCCGGCTTTCTGGTTTTCCTCCTGTCGCTTTGGCGCGGTGGAGGGGTCGATGCGGAAAGCCGTACGATCCACATCACCGAGGAGAAAGTGGCGCGCTTGTCGGCCAGCTGGGAACAGATATGGCGCCGACCACCAACCCCTGCCGAAATCGACGGCCTGATCCGTGATTATATCAAGGAAGAGGTCTATTATCGCGAAGCCAAGAGGCTGGGTCTTGATGAGGATGATACAGTCATTCGCCGCCGCCTGCGCGCAAAGATGGAGTTCCTCGCCAAGGCTCAGGTTGAAAATGCTGAGGCCGATGAACAGACCCTGCAACGCTGGCTGGACCAGCATCCCGAGCGCTTTGCCACCGACATGACCTATGATTTTGACCAGATCTATCTGGGAGAGAACGGGCAGGGCAGCGCCGCCATTTTGCGGAATATCGCATCGGGTGCTGACTGGCGTGCCATGGGTAAAACAATTTCGCTACCGCAGGCGTTGGAACGTGCATCCGCCTCGGACATTGCCCGGCAATTTGGCGACAGCTTCGCGCAAGCCCTGTCGTCCGCCCCCTTGGGAGAATGGACAGGTCCGGTCAACTCAGGCTTTGGCGAGCATCTGGTCCGCGTGCGTGCAAGGACGGCTTCGGGTAAACCGACGCTCGCCTCTGTCCGGCAACGCGTGGAAAATGACTGGCGTGTCAACGGAGCCAAAGCGCGGGAGGAAGAGGCTTATCAGTCTCTGCTCGACGCCTATACAATCAAGATTGCCAAGCCGTGATCCGGCTGATTTGCCTGCTCATACTTCTTGCTATCGGATCCCCTGCTCGGGCGGATGAATTGCGGCCCGGCTATATGGAATTCACCCAGAAATCGGCAACGCAGTGGGTGCTGGTCTGGAAAGTGCCGATGCAGGGCGGCTTTACGCCTTCGACAGCGCCCTATCTGCCCAAAGGGTGCGAACCGACGGGCCAGGCCCAACGCGACATTGCTAATGCAGCGGTGACAACGCGGACCACCTATCGGTGCAGCAGGGAAGTTGCCGGACAGCGGATCGGACTGGACGGCATGGAAACGGCGCAATCCGATGTGCTGGTGCGGGTTGCCCCGCTCGGGCGCCCGGTTCAGGCCCTGCGCCTGACGCCTGCCGAACCGCGTGTACTGATCCAAGGAAAGGCAAGCGGCTGGCAGGTTGCGCGGACCTATTTTTTGACCGGCATAGACCACATTCTTTTTGGCTACGACCATTTGCTCTTCGTCGTTTCGCTCGTCCTCCTGCTTTCCGGTTTCTGGACCATTGCCAAGGCGGTAACAGCCTTCACCGTCGCCCATTCGCTGACCCTGGTCGGCACGACTTTGGGCTGGATCGGGCTACCGCAACAGCCTGTTGAAAGCATCATCGCGCTGTCCATCCTTTTTTTGGCTGTTGAGATCATAAAGCGTAAGCCGGGTAAAATACGCCTCTCCGAACGCGTCCCATGGGTCGTCGCTTTCGGATTTGGTCTTTTGCATGGTTTTGGCTTTGCCGGGGCGCTGAAGGAAATCGGCCTTCCGGAGCAGGATATCTCCGTCGCTTTGTTTACCTTCAATATCGGGGTGGAGGTCGGTCAGATCATGATCGTTGCACTGACCATGCTTTTGCTGACCATTTTGCGACGCATTTCCGAGGCCCTGCTCCCTCCCGTGGTAAAGGTTGCGACCTATGCCATCGGTATCACAGCCAGCTATTGGTTCATCGAACGCACCTTTTCTTAAGCGACGGAAACAAGGGAATATTTACCATTCCGAAAGGGCTTTCTGATAGCTGCTCTGACTGGATCAGTTAGGCATTTTGTAAAATGGCGGCAGGAAAATTTTCGTGGGGTGGTGGAAAGCCTTCAGACGCGCCGTCTGAAGGATCGTCACGCTTGTTCGGGAAAATTGCTGCACGCTCGGTGGCGAAGCCCGCGCAACTTGCAATCAATGCCATTGCCGGCTCTTCAAAAGATGCGCTGTTGCTCTTGCAAAATTATGAAGAAAGCGGGCGTGGCTGGTTCTGGTCGACCGATGCCGAAGGCCGCATCACCTATCTGACTGAATCGGTCTGCGAACTGCTTGGCCTGACCAGGGACGAACTGATCGGAACTCCTTTTACCAGTCTTTTCCAGCAAGCTGATGATGCTGCCGGGCACCAACGCACTCTGCCGTTCATTCTGCGCAAACAGTCCAAGTTCGACGATCTTCCCCTGCAGGCCGCCAAGCCCGGTGAAGATGAAATCTGGTGGTCTGTATCCGGCCGCCCCTATTTCTATGGCCCGGACCAATTTGGCGGTTATCGCGGAAGCGGGACAGACATCACCGCACAGCGTATCAGTGCCAAGGACAATTCGCGTCTTGCAACCTATGATTCCCTGACCGGATTGCTGAACCGTTTCCGAATGGGCAAGTTGCTTGAAACGACACTTTCCGCGTTTAAGCAGCAACGACGCGCCTGCTCGGTGATGTTGATCGACCTTGACCGGTTCAAGCATGTCAATGACACGCTTGGCCATCCGGCAGGTGATGCCTTGTTGAAACAGGTAGCGGAAAGACTGATAAAGGTTGTTGGCGACCGCGAGAAGATCGGTCGTCTGGGTGGTGACGAATTCCAGATCATCTTGCAGGACGTCGATGACCGCGGGGCCCTCGGTGACATGGCGGAAAAGATCATTAAGAGCCTTTCTCAACCCTATTCGGTAGATGGTAGCCGATGCATCATCGGTGCGTCGGTCGGCATTGCTGTCAGTCCGTTCGACGGACAGAGCAGCGAAGAATTGATCCGCAACGCAGACCTTGCCCTTTATGCCGCAAAGGGTGGCGGTCGGGGGCGGTTCCGTTTCTATTCGAGCGAACTTTTGCAGGCAGCCGAAGATCGGCGTGTTCTTGAAGAAGATCTGCGCGACGCGCTTGAAAACAACCAGATCTGGCTTGCCTACCAGCCCGTCGTAGATGCCAAAACCAATGTGGTTACCGGTTTTGAAGCGTTGATCCGGTGGAACCATCCTGAACGCGGCGATATATCGCCAGCCCTGTTCATTCCGATTGCCGAGGAAACCAATCTTATTGGCCAACTCGGCGAATGGGCCTTGCAAAAGGCATGTGAGCAAGCCGCAACCTGGCCCGGGAAACTACGCGTTGCGGTAAATGTCTCCCCCATCCAGTTTGCCAACGACATGCTTCCAAAGCTTATCGAAGGCGCACTGACGACTTCCGGACTTTCACCCGACAGGCTGGAGCTTGAAATCACAGAAGGCGTATTCCTGCAGGAAAGTTCCGACACCGACGCCATGTTTCAGGCGTTAAAGAAGATAGGCGTCCGCCTCGCGCTCGATGACTTTGGAACCGGATATTCTTCGCTCGGCTATTTGCGGACAGCGCCCTTTGATAAGATAAAGATTGACCAGAGTTTCGTTCGCACCGCGACCGAACCCGGCAGCCGTGACGGGGCGATCATCGCCGCCATCGTGGCCCTCGCCGACGCGCTGGATATGGATACGACGGCAGAGGGTATTGAATCCCTCGACCAATTGGCCATGATCCGCGATCTCAACGTCAGCCATGTGCAAGGATTTGTGTATAGTCAGGCGGTTAGCAACGAAGTTCTGCTGGAAAGGCTGCGGGCAGGAGAATGGTCGATTGTTCCTTCTGGCCCCGCGGTAACACGTGGCGATCGCCTGTCGATGTATCGGAAAATCGGCGCGATCCACGAAAACCATTGTTACAATGTCGTCTTGCGCAATCTGTCCGTTTCGGGGGCGCTGATCGAAGGTATTTTGGACGTGCCGGAAGGGACCAAATTTGTTCTCGATTTCGGGGATGGACAACTCGCCGTTTCGACCGTGGTTCGATCCATGGGGCATCAGCAAGGTCTGGCTTTTGAAGAGCGTCTGGTAAACGATGGCAATGGCGGCTTATGCACCAGCCGCAGGATTTCCCCCTATATGCTTGCCGCAGCCGGCATGCCCATCAGCAATCTCCCGCCTGGATATTATCAGTCTACCGAAGCCGAAACCCGCCCCAAATCCTTGCCGGTGTTCAGTACGGTGAGTGACTGGAAGGCTGGCTGAGTTTCCTCTATTCCCCGCTTGCGAAGTGGCGCGATTGAGGGGTAGAACCATTCTCTGTCTTTACGAGAGGGAACAGGATGCGGAAAATCAGGCAAATCGGTTTCATTATTGCGTTGGCTTTGGTGGCATCGCCCACTGTGGCCAAGGATGACAAACTGACCGAGGCGCGTCCCCCTATCTTCGAAGAATTGGTCAACTGCCGGACCATTGCCGACCCCACCGAGCGCTTGTCTTGCTACGATGCGAAAGTTGCCGCGATGGACGAGGCGGAAAAGAAGGACGAACTTGTCCTTGCCGATAAGGAATCGATGAAAGAAGCGCGGCGCGGCCTATTTGGCTTTTCCATCCCCAAGCTGAAGATTTTCGGCAATGACGGCAAGGAGGACGAGAAGTTTGAGCTGGTTGCCAAGATCGATTCTGCTTATCAGGCCAGCCCTGGCAAATGGACGATCCTTCTCGATGATGGTGCACGCTGGGTGCAGATCGATTCGCAGGTTATGCGCAAAAATCCGGAACGCGGTATGGAGATCAAGATTCGCGAAGCGGCCATGGGCAGCTATTTCGCGAATATCAATGGACAGCGTGCCATCCGCATGCGGCGCGTGAACTAGGCAAGTTTTCCATACCTGCGCGGCCTATGCGGAAATGACCGATTTGGTATCTATACCTACGCTGAATACCGCGCGTCTCGAACTGCGGGCACCCATAGGCGAAGACTATCCTGTGTACCGCGATTTTTTTGCCGATGCAGAAGCTTCGCATTTCTATGGCGGTCCTTTGGACGCCGACCGGGCATGGCGCGTGCTGGCCACCGACCTCGGTCATTGGGCGTTACGCGGCTATGGCCGCTGGTCCATTGTTGAAAAGGCCACAGGACGCATGGTCGGAGGCTGCGGCCTTTGGTGGCCAGAAGGCTATCCCCGGTCAGAACTCACTTGGTGGATTATCCCTGCCGCCCGCCGGCATGGATATGCTCTCGAAGCCTCCCGCGCCGCAATTTCCTTCGGCTATGACAGGCTTGGCTGGGATATGGTGGAAACCCATATGAATGATGACAACATCGCTGCGCGGAAACTGGTCGAGAAACTAGGCGGCAGCATATTCATGCGCGAAACATTTCCGGACGGACTGGCGCGGGATATCTTCCGGTTGCCACGCTCATAATCAGAAGGGAACGGGCTGCACTTGGTTCGGCATGGCGGCGGCTAAATCGCCGGAATCACCAGTCTTGGGTCAATCCGGGCGCTGTTCCATTTCATGCCCCAATGCAGATGCGGACCGCTGGCACGACCGGTCGCACCGACTTTTCCGATAATCTGCCCTTGCTTCACTACATCACCTTCGCGCACCAAAAGCTCGGAGCAGTGCAGGAAGGCGCTGTTGAGGCCCATGCCGTGGTCTATCATCAGCAAATGCCCTTCCAATGTGAAAGCCTCATCAACCGCAGCGAGCGTGACTACGCCGTCGGCTGGCGCGACGAAGGGAGTGCCTGAAGGTGCGGCTATATCCATGCCGCTATGGTAACTGCCGGGCGTGCCATTATAGATGCGCTGCGCACCGAACAGTCCGGAGATTCGTCCTGTCACCGGGCGGATGAAATTCTGCCGCCATCCATCACTGTTTACCCGTAAAGCGCGCGCGGCATTGATCCGGGCCAGTTCCGGTCCGCGCCTCGCCTGAAATTCCTCGGTCGTTTTGGCGCCGCCGGTCGGGTTGGCAGCGACATGTTCGATCTTCCAGTTACCCGGTGCAACAGAAAGATAATGCTCCATACGCTGCCCGTCAGAAAACAGAGCGACCAGACTGGCGCTATTTTCAGCATCGCGATCAAAACCGATCAGGAAGAAGCCTTCGGCCGTTAAGGGAAGTTCGGTGCCGTTGAACAAGACCGCACGGGTACCGCTCGGTGCCCGGGCTGTCACGAGGCCTCCTTGGACTGCAGGTGCGGAAAACCAGAAGTCGGGGCGTTGGCTTTCCACCGGAATGCTCACGGAATGTGTCGGTGCAGCCTGCGCGGGAGTTGGCCCGACCGTGACCGGTGCATTACGCGCAGGGGTGGATGCTTGTGGCGGTGTGGCCGTGCATGTAGCGAGAGCCGCGAAAGCCACCGCAATAACCGAGCCGCGTCCGCGCATCGGAGATTTATCCTTTTCCGAGCGCCGCCCGTGTCGAAATTTCCGCACTGGCGTAGGGTTCCTGCTTGATCACACTCCAATAGCGTAATTCTTCCAACGGGATGGCCTGCCCAGTGACCGCGCACAGTACATGGTCCCCCGGACTCAACAGACGGAATCCATTTGCCATATAATGGAGGCGTGCGACTTTATTTTTGCTCAACATCAACATCCTTCCATTATGGCGCAATGCGCATGAATGGGCAATGATGGCCTTTAGCCTTCAAACAAATTGCCCTGATTTGGTGCGGGACGCGGCGCTTTGGGAGTGGCGGGCCTGGGCGGATTTGCCGCACCATGTATCGTGGCTCCGACCTCTCCATCGGCAAAGCGCAGGCCGACATCACCGGCCAGCAACGCGGCCTCGCGGCTGATAATAGTTTTGCCATGCGCGTCAGTGACCCGGGCAAAGCCGCGTTTCAACGGAGCTTCGGGATGTAAACTGCCTGCCAGCCGTGCGAGCGCATCCAGCCTTTGCTGTCCCTGATCCACTCGGCGCGCCAACAGGCGGGGGTGCAGCATCTGGGCTGGACCGGAAAAAGCTAGTTCAGCCTTTCCTACACGCGTGCGGAGCGACTGGCGCAGCCGTTCGGCCAATTCGTCGGTCCGTTGCTGGTGCGGGGCGGACAGGTCGGTCAGTTTCGGCATAAGGCGGCGCTGCGCCTCCAACCTCTCCGTCGCCCGGTCGACATGACGACGGACTGCGCCTGACATCCGCAATGCGGCCTGCCCGACGCGCTGCAGCAATTCGCTACGTACCGGTACGGCCATTTCGGCTGCGGCGGTTGGTGTCGGTGCACGGACATCCGCGGCAAAATCGCATAAGGTCGTGTCGGTTTCATGTCCCACGGCTGAAATGATCGGAATGGTGCAGCCCGCGACCGCGCGTACAACAACCTCTTCATTGAACGCCCATAAATCTTCAATCGACCCACCACCACGCGCAACGATGACGAGATCGGGCCGCGGTACAGGTCCACCGGCTTCCATGGCTGAAAATCCGTTGACGGCACGGGCAATCTGGGCGGCGGCACCTTCACCTTGGACGAGCACTGGCCAGACCAGGACATGGCTAGGAAAGCGGTCCGCAAGGCGGTGAAGAATGTCGCGAATTACCGCGCCCGTTGGGGATGTAACGACACCAATAGTGCGGGGCAGTGAAGGAATGGGGACTTTTTTCTGGGGTGCAAAAAGACCTTCGGCGGCAAGACGTGCCTTCAGCTTTTCGAACAGCAGCATCATTGCGCCTTCACCGGCGACTTCGAGGCTTTCGACGACAATCTGGTAATTGGACCGGCCCGCGTAGGTGGTCAGTTTGCCGGTGGCGATGACTTCCAGGCCGTCTTCGGGGGCAAAGGGCAGGCGTGCTGCACCGCCTTTCCACATCACCGCATCAAGGCGGGCATTTTCATCCTTCAGGCTGAAATAGATATGCCCGGACGCTGCGCGCTTGAAACCGGAAATCTCCCCGCGGACGCGAACATGTCCGAAGCGGTCCTCGACCGTCCGCTTGAGCGCGGATGACAATTCGGACACGCTCATGGCCTGGGCATTGTCGCCGGCGCGCTCCTCGGCTAACAGGCGCGCAGTTGGGCCGTTGGGGTCATTAAAAGGGGCGTTGTCGGACATGAATATCTTGCTCATCGGTTCAGGCGGACGTGAACATGCGCTCGCGTGGAAGCTCGCACATTCACCTTCCTGTGATACACTCTACGCCGCGCCCGGCAACCCCGGGATAGCTGAGGAAGCAGAGCTGTTGGATCTTAATGTCGCCGACCATGCTGCCGTGATCTCCTTTTGCGCGGGATATGATATCGGATTGGTGGTGGTGGGACCCGAGGCTCCCCTGGTTGATGGATTGGGTGACTCTCTGCGCGAAGCCGGCATTCCCGTATTCGGACCGAACCGGCAGGCCGCGCAGCTCGAAGGTTCCAAAGGTTTCACCAAAGATATGTGCGCCGCCGCCAACATCCCGACGGCGGGCTATCGGCGGCATGACAACAAGGCCGCTGCATTGGCAGGACTTGATGAGTTTAAACCGCCCTATGTGATCAAAGCGGACGGGCTGGCCGCCGGAAAGGGCGTGATCATTGCCGAAAGCCGAGGCGAGGCCGAGGCAGCGATAGAGGATATGTTCGGCGGTGGCTTTGGAGATGCCGGAGCAGCGGTCGTGTTGGAAGAATTTATGACCGGTGAAGAAGCAAGTTTCTTTGCCCTGACCGATGGCCATGATGTTGTCGCTTTCGGTTCGGCGCAGGACCATAAGCGGGTAGGCGATGGGGACACCGGTCCAAATACCGGTGGCATGGGGGCGTATTCCCCCGCATCCGTGCTGACACCTGCTCTGCAGGACGAGGTGATGGAGAAAATCATCCGGCCTACCGTTGCCTATATGGCGGATCAGGGAATGCCTTATTCGGGCGTATTGTTCGCCGGATTGATGCTGACCGATGAAGGGCCAAAGCTAATAGAGTATAATGCCCGATTTGGTGACCCCGAATGCCAGGTTCTGATGAGCCGTTTCCAGGGCGATCTGGTTACCCTGATGCTTGCCGTTGCAACCGGTAACCTTTCGTCTGCGGACTTGCCCAGCTTCTCGTCCGGCACGGCATTGACGGTTGTCATGGCGGCCCAAGGATATCCCGGCACTCCGAAAAAGGGAGGGGCAATCTCAATCGACTATGTCACCCAGGCCAAGGTCTTCCATGCAGGCACTGCGGAAAAAGATGGCATGCTTATTGCCAACGGCGGCCGGGTGCTCAACGTGACGGCAATGGGCAGCAATGTGACCGAAGCACAGCGCAATGCCTATGCCGCAATTGAGACAATTGATTTTCCAACCGGTTTCTACCGCCGAGACATTGGCTGGCGGGAAGTGGAGCGCGAGTCAGGCATTTGATTTGCGCTTTTGCTTTCTTCGAAAATTTGCTTAACCTGCCGCGTTGAATTGAGGGCCGTTTCGGGGAGAAAATCATGACAGCATCTTTGTTGATTATCGTAAGCGCCATTATCATATTCACAGCATTAATGTGGTGGCTGCTCGCATTAGGTTCGGTCAAAAAAGGATCCATAGAAAAAGATACTGCAGCGCCCAAGGCTGTTCCGGCACCTCCGGTTGCAGCAGCCCCTCCTCCTGCTGCACCTAAAGCGGCCGAACCTGCCAAATTGATGGATGATCCGGCGCCTGCGTCAAAGACCGCGCCGGCGAAGGCTCAGGCACCGTTAAAGGCCGCCGCGACCAAGGCTGCCCCTGCCAAACCGGCAGCAAAAAAAGCCGCCGCGCCCAAGCCCGCTGCACCTAAGGCAAAGGCAGAAAAAGCGGTCACAGCGAAAGCGGCTGCACCAAAACCGGCGGCTAAAGCGCCTTCTAAAGCACTGGCAAAGACAAAAGCTGACCCAGCACCCAAGGCAAAGGCGGCAACCAAAAAGGCTGCGACAGCTCCTGCGCCCAAGACTCCGGCCAAGGCAGCGGCAGCAGCACCTAAGGCTTCTCCAGCAAAAGCAAAGGCGGCACCGAAGCCGAAAGCAGAAGCCAAACCAAAGACGGCTGCGAAGCCTGCCATTCCGGACAATCTGGAATTACTCAAGGGCGTTGGTCCCAAATTGAACACGCTGCTTAAATCGCTTGGTGTCACCAGCTTTGCCCAGGTTGCGAAGATGACGCCTGCCGATGTGGCGGAACTGGACAGCAAGCTTGGTACTTTCGCTGGCCGGATTACCCGCGACAATTGGGTTGATCAGGCGTCGCTTCTGGTCGCAGGCGATGTCGCCGGTTTTGAAAAGAAATATGGCGCCCTCGGCAGCGAGATCGCCAAAGGCTGATTAGGAACCCCTCCCGGGTTGCGGGAGAGGTCAAGCCGTCTTGCGGACGCGCGTAGGTCGCGGTTGCAATACCCCGCCACAATTGGGGCATCGTCCGCCGAGCGGACCATCCACACAGGGCGCGCAGAATGTGCATTCATAGCTGCAGATGCGTGCATCATCGCTTTCCCATGGTAGCGGTGTTGCACAGCGTTCACATGTGTCACGCATTTCCAGCATGATACCCTCCTTATCGTCCGACCCGTTGCAAACCGGTTCCGTGCATTTTCAGCCAGCGATCTGCGGTTTTGCGCTCACCTTCATATAGCTCATCCAGCCAGGCGTAGAAAGCCGGGCTATGGTCCATATGCCGCATATGCGCGACCTCGTGCGCGATCACTGAGCGCCGGACATATACAGGCGCCATGATCAGGCGCCAGCTGAGCGATATCGTGCCCCTGCTGGAGCAACTGCCCCAACGGCTGCGGGGATCGCCTAGCGATAGCCGTGGAACCGGCTCGCCTGCCTTTTCACAATAGTGCCGGATCTCCCGTTCATATATCTGGCGCGCCTCTGTCTTGAGCCAGCGTAGAATGCGCCCTTCAACCGAGGTTTCAGGCCCACCAAGCCGTATCACCCCTTCGCTGCGCCGGACTGAGCGCGGCCATTCTTCGCGCCATTCAATCACATGGCTTTCGCCCTCGACCGCGATTTCCCCGCCGGGGCGTATGGGTGCTGCATCCGGCGCACTTTGCAAGCGTGCCGCGATCCATTCACGCTTCTTGGACACAAAATCGAGCGCGACAGTGGTTGGCGTATAATGGGGCATGGTGATCCGAATTTCCCGCTTTACCGCATCGGCGCGCATGGAAATGCGGCGTGCGCGCGGGTTGCGCCGGATCCGTACCGGAACCTTCTCGCCCTCGATATCTACCTCCGGGTCAGAGAGGCTGTTCGATAATATGGTTTTCAAGCGGTCCAGCATGCAGTTCGGATATTGCCCGACCTTTGACGGACATGCCAGCCTGATGAATCGTTTCCGGACTTCCGCTTACGAGATAGTGCCATTCGGGCAGCGGCTGTCCTGCCGCGCGCAACACATAGGCGCATGTGGACGGCAACCAGACATATTCGTCAATCTTGCGTGGTGTCAGCCGAAGGCATTCGGGTACAATGGCTTTACGGTGGCGATAATCGGCACAGCGGCATGTGTGCAGATCCAGCAATTTGCAAGCGACATTGGTGGGATAGATACGACCGGTATCCTCATCCTCAACCTTGTTCAGGCAGCATTTGCCGCATCCATCGCACAGTGCTTCCCATTGCGCGCGGTTCAGCGTATCGATCGGCGCTTCCCAGAAGGGTGTTTCAGCCATCGCAGGGTCAGCGAACCCACTTTTCAAGTTCGGCTTCAACCAATTTTGGCGCGCCTTCATTCGCATCTGTCTTCGGCTGATCGGCTGGCAGGATCGCAATTGGTTTGCCGTCGGGCCCCATCAAATAGGGGGTCTGGCTATGGCTCATCAGGTAATTCTCGGGCGAAGATCCTTCAACGCGGCTCGAATAAATCGCGAATTTTTTGGCGGCATCGGCTATTTCAGCATCGGTACCTGTCAGGCCCAGCGCCCGGGAATGAAACGCGCCTACAAATTGCTTGAGCACCTCTGCTGTGTCGCGCTTGGGATCGACGGTAATGAACAATGGCTGGATCTTGGCGGCCAGTTCGGGTTTGGACTTTTCAAAGGCTTTCAGGCCGGCCATCAAATTTTGCATGTCTGGCGTGCAGATGTCGGGGCAATTGGTATAGCCGAAATAGACGATACGATACTGGCCGTCGAATTCCTTCCACGTCCGCTTTTTGCCGTTCTGGTCGGTCAGGGTGAAATCGCCGCCAATCGCCGCACCCGCCAATGGTGCATCCGCCAGCGAGGGCTGGGTTGGCCCTTGATTACAAGCGCTCGTGACAAGCAGGAGGGACGAAAGTGCGACCGATAGCGCGAGACGGTGATTTTTGTTCATAGCGGGGCCAGACATGGTCTGCTAATGCACGGATATCAAGTATTTTGGGCAGTAAATTATGGGGCGGTTTTTCGTGAACAAGAAAATGTTTTTGGCTATTTTGGCGGCATCACTGTTTCCGCTGGCGTCCGGCGTCGTGGCTCCGCCAGCCCAAGCCCAGTTTTCGGACAGCTACAACTTTCTGAAGGCTGTCCGCGAACGCAAAGGCGAAGAGGCGGAGAAATTCCTGTCGGAACCCGGAACCGTGATCGTCAACACGCGTGACAGCACCAGCGGCGAAACCGCGTTGCACATTGTCATCACCCGTCGCGATTCAACATGGCTTGGATATTTGCTTCAAAAAGGCGCCAATCCCAACCTGGCGGATAAGAAGGGTACGACGCCCCTGATGCTTGCGACCCAACTCAATTATGTCGAAGGTATCGACTGGTTGGTGAAGAAAAAGGTGCAGGTGGATCAGACCAACCGTTCGGGAGAGACCGCGCTGATCTTGGCGGTTCAGTTGCGGAATGCCGAAGCGGTGCGCGCCTTGCTAAAAGCCGGTGCCAATCCCGACAAGAAGGATAGCCGGGCTGGTTATTCGGCCCGCGACTATGCCAAACAGGATGGACGCGCGACCGCCATCGTTTCGATTATTGAAAATCATGGAAAGACGGACGCTCCGAAAAAGCCGGCAGAGCTCGACTTTTCGGGTATTGGCGACAGCAAATAAAATTTATCCGGGGATGAACTTCATCGCCACGCCATTCATGCAGTAGCGTTTGCCCGTCGGCTTTGGTCCGTCGTTGAATACATGACCCAAATGCCCGCCGCATCGGGCGCAATGCACCTCTGTGCGTGGCAGGCCGATCTTGTAGTCGGTCTTTGTGCCGATCCCGCCCGCCAGCGGCTGCCAGAAACTTGGCCAGCCGGTGCCGCTGTCATATTTGGTGTTTGAGGAAAAAAGGCGCTGGTTGCATCCGGCGCATACAAATGTTCCTTTGCGCTTTTCCTTATTCAACGGACTTGTGAAGGGCGTTTCTGTGTCCTCCTGACGCAGCACGCGGTACGCTGCGGGCGACAGCTTTTTCCGCCATTCCGCATCGGTCAGTGTGACAGCAAAGCGGGCCTTGGCGGTTGCGTCCTTGCCGCATCCGAACATGAACGCGGCAACACCTATGCTGCCCAAGGAGAAAAATTGACGCTTGCTCAGCTTCATGACGAATATCCTTTATCTGGTGACAGACCTAAATACGCATGATGCTGCCAAAAGGTTTCATCTCAATATTTGGAAAGCTCCACCATCATCTTGCGGTAGCCATGCACGAAGCACCCTGACACGCGTTCAGGCTCGGCCACCACATTGGGACGCAGGCGTCGTGCAGCCATTTCTTCGAGCAGGATGCGGATCTGCAGTTCGGCGAGACGCGCACCCACGCAACGGTGGATGCCATAGCCAAAGGCAAGATGTCGGCGTGCATTTTCACGGTCGACGATCAACTTGTCCGGGTTGTGGAACACGCTTTCGTCACGGTTTGCGGACAGATACCACATACCGATCTTGTCCCCGGCCTTGATTGGCGCGCCGAAAAGGTCATGGTCACGCAATGCCGTACGCCGCATGTGGGCGAGCGGTGTCTGCCAGCGGATGATTTCGCTGACGGCATTGGGGATGAATTCGGGATTCTTTTCCAGCTTTTCCCGTTCGTCCTGGAAGCTGTGCAGACCATAAGCATAGCCCGACATGGAATTACGGGTCGTATCATTTCCGCCGACGATCAGCAGGATCAGATTGCCCATATATTCGAAGGTCGTCATGTCCTTCATCGGCGAATGGATCATACGGCTGATAAGGTCCGGCGCTTCGCCCCGATCTTTGCGTTCGTCCCACAGGCGCTGGAAATAGGCGCCCATTTCGAACATTTTTTCCAGTCGGGCTTTGCGGGTTTCTTCTGTACGGAACAGTTCCACGTCGCCTGCCCAATCCGACCATTCGGTAAGCTTGCGGCGGTCTTCCCACGGGAAGTCGAACAGCAGGGCAAGCATTTGTGTCGTGAGTTCGATCGACACCAGGTCAACCCAGTCAAAGGCCTTGCCCAAAGGAAGCGAGTCGAGCAGTTCACCGGTGCGACGGCGTATGTCACCGGACATTTGCTCCATGGCTCCCGGCGTAAAGGCAGGGGCGATTACACGGCGTTCCTCGGTATGTTTCGGCCGGTCCATTGCAATGAACATGGGCATAACAATCTTTTGATCGTCCGGGATAGGCTCATCCAGCGCATCGTCGTCAATCAGCGTGATTCCGCCATGTTCAAACGAAGACGAATATATGTCCGGCAAGGCCTCCACATGCTGGATTGCCTTCAAAGTGGTCACATTCCAATAGCTGCCGAAATCGGACCCTTCGATCTTGTTAATCGGAGCTTTGTCCCGCATTTCCTTGAATATTGGATGCCAACGATCTTCGGTGTAGATTTCCGGACGGGTGACATCCCATTCATGCGGCGCCTTGTTGACTTCCCAAGGAAGCGAATCGGATTCGAAAATGGGGGCAGTGGCCATTGGGGTAACTCCTCTCGACGCTGAAACTGCCACTACTTACAAATATGTCAATCCCGTTTCGATAAGCAACTGATCTCGAATTTTAAACAATTCAACCGCGGACGGTGATCAACCCGAACAATTTGCGCTTGCCTGCATCCTTGATCCGACCGGCATTCCCCGATTTCATAACGTTGCGTTTGAACAGCACGACCCCAAGGCGCAGCAGAAGAATGGCAAACAGGATCTGGCCGATAATAGCCACGGCATGATGCCACAGATTTGGCTCAAGCGCGGCTCGGCCGATCATTGCAAAGGGCGAGCTGAACGGAAAAATTGCGGCAAATTGTTCAACCGGCTGGCCCGTCTTCGTCAAAGCATAAGAGGCAAAGAAGAAGTTTATGAGTTGCGCCATCGTCACGGGCATCGAAATTGTCTGTACCTCGCGAACGGTCGCGGCCATCGCGCCGATACCAAGGAAAAGCGCCCCCAGCATCAGATAAGCCATGATGAAATAGGTAAAGCACAAGGTGATGAAAATCGGCCAGCCTACCGCCGGCGTCGGGAAGTTGGGAATCCCCTGCGCCACCTGAAGACCAATGCCGCCGACCGCGGTCCAGACAAATATGCCAAGCAATGCCATGCCCAGCATGGCAAACAGCTTGCCCAGAAAGACCGATTCCATGGGAATGGAGGCGGCCAGTATTTCGATAATCTTGTTCGATTTCTCTTCGACGAGGTTCGACAAGACCATTCCTGCCAGCAACATCGTCAGGAAAAAGACCAGGATTTGGCCGCCCTGTGCCGTGACGGTGCGCAATTGCTTGTCATTATTGGCCGTCTCCGCCACGAAATCGGCTTTGGCTTCGGGTAACTTCATTGCTGCCGGGTTTCGGGCATAAGCTGCGAGCAACTCAATGGCCGCGCTCTCTCGTTCAACAGCCCTTTTGGTTCCGGTAACTGTGGGATCTTCGAGGCTACCGGTTACAACAACACTCAGATTATCTTCCTTCTTTTTCAGATAATCTTGCGGATCCTTGTTCCCGTCGCGGGCCGGATCACCGACAATTTTCATCTGGGTGAAATAACTTTCCCCCATGTTGACGGCGAGGGTCTCGCGGGCCTTCATCATTTTTTCGGAGTCCGGCTGGACCATGGCTAGTCCGACGACAGGCTGCGCGGCTTCACGTGCGATTTGCCCGCCTAGATTTCCCGCAGCGATGCCGACCAGGACCGGGAAAAACGGGCCAAGCAGAAAGAAGATGAAGGCCTTGGAATAGATGATCGCCGTGAAGTCGCGGCGGGCGATGACCAGGGCTGCGCGGAAAATCTCCTTCACAATATCTCTCCAGCTACAGGTTCATCCATTTCGGCGGCCACCGATTCACCCGCAATCGCAACAAAGGCATCGTGAAGACCGGGGCGTTCGATCGACAGGGATTTGATGCCCGCCTTGCCCTCTACCAATGCGGTCAAAAGCGGCTCCACACCGCTTTCGGGGAGAGTGAAATGCCACCAATGCCCCTCCGCACGCGTGTCGGCGGGCAGCGCCTTGCGCCACACGCCATCCAGCGTTTCGGTTTCAAGGTGTACCTGCGGGCGCAACCTGTCACGGGCTTCGGACACCAACCCGTCAAAGCTTATCTTGCCCTTTGCAATGATGGCGATGCGTTCGCAAAGGCGTTCGGCATGCGCGATCACATGGGTCGAAAAAATGACCGTCACACCCTTTGCCGCCTGAGCCCGGATCATTTTTTCAAGCTTTGCCTGATTGAGTGCGTCCAGGCCTGAAAAAGGTTCGTCCAGCACGATCAGTTTCGGATCATGGACGATGGTGCCCATCAGCTGCACGGTTTGCGCCATGCCCTTGGAAAGCTGCCGGATTTGGCGATCAGCGGCGTAGCCCAGGCCAGCTTCTTCCAGCAACGCCCGGCCTTTTTCTTTACCTTCCTTCAGCGAAAGGCCACGCAGTGCGCCCATGAACGCGATCGTATCGACGGCACGCATCGATTGATACAGGCCACGTTCTTCGGGCAGATAGCCGACATTGCGCGACTGCGTGATGGGTCGGTCCGACCCGAGCAAAGTGCGCACGCCTTCATCGGGATCGATGATACCCAGCAAGGTACGCAACATTGTCGTTTTCCCGGCACCATTTGGTCCCAATATGCCGAAAATGCTGCCTACAGGTACTTTCAGGTTTACGCCGTCGACTGCCCGAAATCCGTCGAATTGCTTGACAAGTCCCTGTGCCTCGATTGCATACATTCTGTAACGCGCCCCGGATGATATTGAGGTGCTGAATAGGGTTGGCGTGTGAAAAGACACAAGACAAATTTGGTTAACGCGCTGAAAGCCAAGGCGGCTAGCGAAGGATTTGTCGCCATCGGCATTGCGCCCGGCCATTTGGCGCCGGCGGCAGGTGCGCGGCTGAGGCAGTGGCTGGACGATGGTTGCCATGGTGAAATGCTGTGGATGGAAAACCGCGCGGACCAACGCGCAAACCCGGATATCCTCTGGCCGGATGTGAAGTCGGTTATCATGCTGGGCATGAGCTACGCCCCCGCGGCCGACCCAATGGCGCTGGCGGACTGCGGCGACCGCGCGCGCATTTCCGTCTATGCTCAAGGCCGCGACTATCATGATTTAGTCAAAGGGGCACTGAAACGTGTTGCCGGCTGGCTGGCGCATGAGGCGGATGTGGGGGTCAAGGTTTTCGTAGACACCGCTCCCGTCATGGAAAAGGCACTGGCCGAAGCCGCCGGTCTTGGCTGGCAAGGCAAGCATAGCAATGTGGTCAGCCGCGATCATGGAAGCTGGTTGTTTTTGGGCGCGATTTACACGACGGCGCAACTTGAGCCCGATAAAGCAGGGACGGACAGATGTGGTTCGTGCCGTGCCTGTCAGGATATTTGCCCGACCAACGCCTTTCCCGCTCCCTATAAAGTCGATGCGCGTCGGTGCATTTCCTATCTGACCATCGAACATAAGGGGCCGGTTGATCGGACGCTGCGTCCTTTAATGGGCAATCACATCTATGGGTGCGATGATTGTCTGGCGGTTTGTCCGTGGAACAAGTTTGCGAGCTCGGCGGCTGCGCATAAGGCTTTTTTGCCGCGTGCCGAATTGGTTGCGCCACGCTTGTCGGATCTGCTGACATTAGATGACACGGCATTCAGGGCGTTGTTTTCAGGCTCGCCAATCAAACGGATTGGCCGCAACCGATTTGTGCGCAACGTCCTGATCGCAGCGGGGAATAGCGGGGACACAATGTTGCTGCCTCAAATCATCCCATTGGTGAATGATCCAGACGACGGGGTTCGGGGAAGCGCGATCTGGGCATTGGGGCGGCTGGCACCCACCGAGTTTGAGGACATGAAAATCCGCCATGCGCCGTTAGAGATGAGTCCCGATGTCCGGGCAGAATGGGACTTTGCCCCAGACGAAGGCTCCGTTCCTGCACTGCTCGCCTAACGACGGCTCAGCGCCTCGACACAGGCGGCGCGGTCTACTTCGGCGCCGTCACTTCGGCGGGCATCAATATGCGTGACTATTTCGCTGCCGCCTTTTCCGTCGGGATATAGAAAGGCATCAAGCACGCAGGCTTTGCCGCTAAACTGCATCTTGCGGCCGTAGACTTCGATGACATCGAGGCGGGGTTCGCCAAACAGGCGTTTTAAAGTCGCTATGTCTTTACCCATCACTGCTTCCAGTCCTTTCTTTTCAAGGACGGGGCGACCGGGGAAAGCCGAAGCCGGGCGTTCGGCAGGTGTTTGCGGGCGAGGTGCCGGTGCCGGTGCGGACGCACAGCCGGCGACCGCAATGCTCATCAGAACAGGGAGGACAAGTTTCACAGTTTCGCGACTCCCGAATGCACCATATGAACGGCCATGGCGGTTGCCAGAACAGGCACAAAAAGGTTGAGGACCGGCACCAGCATCCCCGCAGTTCCCAATAGTCCCAAAAGCAGGCGGGGTAGTTTGCGGATGGAACCGTGATCCTGACCGTGGCGGGCAATCAGCATATCTTCGAGATCGCGACCCAGCAGCAGTGCGTTGACAAGCAGGAAAGCGATGGCCGTACCGATGCCGGTAAAAAGCAGCACCACATAAACCGGAAGTGCCAGAAGATTATAGGCAATGACCCGGATAACCGAACGGATCGCCATCTTCACGCCCGTCGCAAGTCCGGGGCGCTTGCCTGTGTCGGCATGGTGCGGATAGTGGCGGTCTTCGACGGCATCGATGATGTCGTCGGCAAAGATCCAGGTCATCGCAACGGCGACGACCCGGAACAGCAACACCGCGGCTAACAAGGATAATGCCGCAGACAGCAACGCCGACCAGGTTCCGTCATCGGCCAGTTGCAGCCAATCGAAAAAGGCATCCAGCCCAAACCAGAGGCCGATACCGATCAGGACAAAGGCAGCAAGGGTAAGGGTGATGACCTTGACCAGGAGCAGAGCGACGCGTCGGTCCGTGAGGCTTTGGAACGACAATATAAGTGCTTGGATCATGGATGCACTCTAAAGCGCTTGCTCCAAATGTCCAATCCCACTAGGGCGCGCCGGACCGTAAACAGGATATATTATGACTGAAATTCGTTATGACGTGCTCGCAATCGGCAATGCGATTGTAGATGTTATCGCCGATACCGATGATCGTTTCATCACCGAACAGGGCCTGACCAAAGGCAGCATGCAGTTGATCGACGAAGCGCGGGCAAAAGCGCTTTACGACCATATGGGGCCGGCACGTGAAATCAGTGGTGGTTCGGCTGCCAACACTTTGGCCGGTCTGGCGCGCTTAGGTCATAAAACCGCATTTATCGGTCAGGTGGCAAATGACCAGCTGGGCAATGTGTTCGCACATGATATCCGGGCTGGCGGCATCCATTTTGATATTCCGGCGCGTGAAGGCGCCCCGGCGACGGCCTGTTGCTATATTCTGGTGACGCCTGACGCCCAGCGTACCATGAACACCTTTCTGGGTGCGTCGCAATATCTGCCCGCGCGGCTGATCGACAAGGAACTGATCGAGAGCGCTGCAATTCTGTATCTCGAAGGCTATTTGTGGGACCCAGAAGAGCCGCGCGCCGCCATGCGGACAGCCATCGACGTCGCACGCGCGGCGGGGCGCAAGGTCGCCCTGACGCTTTCCGACGCATTTGTCATTTCCCGGCACGGACCCGACTTCCTGGCTGAAATGGATGCAGGACGGATCGATATCCTTTTTGCAAACGAAGTCGAAATCTGTGCGCTGCATGGCAGCGATGATTTCGAAGCATCGGTTGCGGCAATTGCGGCCAAGGTTCCGCTGCTGGTGTGCACGCGTGGCGAACATGGGGCGATCGCTGTCGAAAATGGCGTGCGGACCACAGTTGCGGCAGAGCCTGTTTCACGTCTGGTCGACACCACCGGAGCAGGAGACCTGTTCGCAGCGGGCGTCTTTGCAGGTATCGCGCAAAAGCGGCCGATGGCCGACTGCCTGACGATGGGTGCAGTGTGTGCAGCCGAGATCATCTCCCATTATGGCGCGCGGCCTGAGGCCGATATCGCCGAACTGGTGCGCAACAGGCTGGGCTAATCGGACTTCTTGCGGAACAGCACCCGGTCGTCCGGGCCGAAACCCCACCGCCAGATGATCCAGCTATACAGTCCCAAAATGACCGGGATGCCGATGGTCAGTTCCACCCATTCGAAGCGGGCAGGAACACTGACGATCAGCATTCCGATACCGGCCGCGCCGATGACCGCGAAGATAAGGGCGCTGCGCCAGATACTGATGCCGTGACCCAATAGGCGGCTCAGGAAACGCGATTTGATGATCGAACCGATGCCGAGCGAAATCATCAATCCGCACGCGACCGCTGCAGCCTGGTAAAGACCGACATAGGACGGCTTTATTGGCAAATAGGGAATAAGCATGATGAGCCCCACGCTTACCAAAGCCTGGACGGCGAGCATCATGATGGAGATCAGCAAATTGCGGTGCCGCGCCATATAGACCAGAGCCGATTCACTGACGACCGCCGTTGCGGCGGCTACTTCTGCGGCCAGCAAAAAGGCGAGGGCACCTGTTCCGCCAACAAATTCAGGCCCCACCAGACCCATGACCGCTTCGCCCGGTATGCCAAGGGCCAACGCGATTCCGGCTTGCGCAGCGATAATCCAGAAACCCACCTGCCCGACTTGCCGGGCAATTTCGGCATAGTTTTTGGTCTGTAAATTACGGGTAATGACAGGCCCTAAAATCGGGTCAAAACTGGTTTTCAGCTTTTGTGGCAGGCTGGCGACCTGTTGGGCTACATAATATATCCCGACCACCGCAGGCGAGGCGAACAACCCCAAAATGGCAAGGTCCAGTCGGCGGCTTCCCCATTCCGCGGCATCGGCAGCGGCGAGTGGCAGGTTGCGGCGCGCGATGACATAGGATCGAGACAGGCTCGGCACCCAACCCCAGGCGATCCCGTAACTGCGCCACAAGGGCCATAAGGCGAATAGCAATGCCGCAATCAGTGACGTGACATAGGCAAGGATCAAGCCGTCGCGCGCCGAATAAAAGTAGAAGGCACCGGCGGCAATGCTGATGGTCCACGGTTCCACAATGGCGCGCGCACGCACGGTTGATACGATATCAAAGCGGTAAGCCAGAGCCGCAAGCGCAATGTCGGTGGCGACGATGGTGAAAATGACGAGCGGCAGGAACCGGTCCAGTCCGTTTATCGCGCTGTTGGGAAACATGATTTGCGGCACGGCGATCAGAAATGCGGCTCCAATTGCCGAGGCGAGCATTGCCGAAAACATGGCGTCGGCGACCAGATTGGAATGGGGTCGTTCGCCTTGCGATAAAAGTTCCGCCAAGCCCCGGCGCAATCCGAGCGTTGCCAGTTGCGCGACAAATTCGACAATCAATATCGCATAGGCAAAGCGGCCCAAGGCTTCAGGACCGTAAAGCCGCCCGGCGATAAACAGAAATGGGATGCGCGCCGCAAGCCGCAGGAGAAAGCCGAAAACATTCGTCCGCCCGCCTTTGGCCAGCGCCTGAATGTCATCCTCATCGGTCCGGACTTCGGTCAATATCTCATCCCTGTTGGCCGGAGGCTAGCGCAATCGCTGGCAACTTACCAGCTTTCGGCCTTTAGAGGACGCGAGAGCAAGGCTGCGGTCACATCACCGACATTGGCCTTGCCCTCCAGCAAAGCGCAGACGGCGGCGACGATGGGCATTTCAATTCCGAGCTTCTGGGCGGATTGCAGCAATACAGGCGCGGTGAATGCACCTTCGGCGACCGTGTTTCGATCCGAAAGCAGGGCTTCGGCAGACAGACCCTGGCCCAACCCCCGACCGAGCGAGAAATTACGTGAATTGTCCGAACTGCATGTTAGCACCAAATCGCCTAGACCGGAAAGACCGGCAAGCGTTTCAGGCCGTGCACCACGGGCGAGACCATAGCGCTGAATTTCCGCAAATCCACGCGCGATTAAAGAGGCACGCGCGTTGAGACCCAGGCCAGCCCCGTCAACAACGCCGCAGCCGATGGCCAGAACATTTTTCACCGCGCCGCCGATTTCGGCACCTGTCACATCCTCCGACCAATAGGGCCGGAAATGGGGCGCTGCGATCAGGCGCATCAGTACGGCGCCCATAGCCTGATTTGCCGTTGCCAATGTGATGGCCGTCGGCTTTCCGGCCGCCACCTCATGCGCGAACGTAGGACCGGAAAGGACGGCAAGCGGGTTTTCGGGCCGCACCTCGGCCGCGATATCCGACATGAGCATTTCGGTGCCTGCCTCAATGCCTTTTGCACAGAGCAGCAGCGGCGCGTCCGTCTTGGGGAGTGCGGTGAGCGTCGCGCGGACATGTTGGGCAGGGGTGACGATCAAAAGCGCGCCACATGCCTCCATAGCGGCAAGATCGCTGGTGGCCCGAATATTGGATGCGAGTTTCAATCCGCTCAGAAAAAGACTGTTTTCGTGCGTTTCATTTATCGCCGAGACAACTTCGCTCTCGCGCGCCCAAATGAGGACCTCCGGATGGATTTGCGCCATCACGGACGCGAGGGCTGTGCCCCAGGCGCCGCCACCTACAATGCCGACAGGGTATCGCTTTTCACTCATGCTTTCACTCCAGCACCCCGGGCAGGGGCCGCATTCGGGTCCAGTGGCCAGCGCGGTCGCGCAACAAAATCCAATCCGTCGGTCATACCGGCTGCCAGACGTTCGGCTCCGGCCCATGCGATCATCGCGCCATTATCGGTACACAGCCATAGAGGTGGCGCGACGAAACGCATGCCCCGCTCATCAGCAAAATCGGCCAGCATTGTACGGATGGCGCCATTGGCGGCTACGCCCCCGGCAACGACCAAAGCGGACAAGGGTTCGATACGATCCACGGAATAGCTGAGCCGGTCGAGAAGGCAGTCGACAACAGCCTGTTGAAAGGATGCCGCGATATCCTCGACCCGATATTGACCGGACTCATGCGCGCGCAACACCGCACTTTTAAGCCCGGCAAACGAGAAATGCGGTTCGTCCGCACCTTTTAACGGCCGGGGTAGAGGAACCGCACTGGCATTCCCATTTGCTGCAGCCCGCTCGACAGCCGGTCCGCCCGGAAAACCCAGCCCCAAAATTTTGGCAGTCTTGTCAAATGCTTCGCCCACAGCGTCATCAATGGTTGTTGCCAACCGGTCATATTCGCCAACCCCGTTGACCCGCAATAACTGGCAATGGCCACCCGATACGAGAAGCAGCAAATAGGGGAAGGAAAGATCAGCATCGACCAGACGGGGCGAAAGCGCATGTCCTTCCAGATGGTTGACAGCAATCAAAGGTTTGTCCGTTGCCATGGCGAGCGCTTTTGCGGTGACCAGTCCAACCATGACACCACCGATCAAACCGGGGCCTGCGGTTGCTGCAATGGCATCAATGTCGTCAAGGGTCATGCCCGCTTCATCCAGCGCCGCCTCTACAAGTGGTGTCATCAGTTCCGCATGCGCGCGTGCCGCGATTTCGGGGACTACGCCGCCAAAGGCGCGATGATGGTCCTCTTGTCCGGCGAGTGCGTGCGCCAAAATCGTCCTGTCGGAACGCACGATAGCCGCCGCTGTCTCATCACAGCTTGATTCAAGACCCAGAATAATTGCCATTGCCCTTTCCCATAGGTGCCTGCCTCGCTATGAACAAGCGGCATGACGGTCCCTGAATATACTTCGCACACCCCTTTGCGCATCGGAACGCGGCGCTCACCCCTTGCTCTGGCGCAGGCAGAAATGGCGGCAGCGGCAATCAGGCAGGCGCATAATCTCGAGGAAAGCGCGGTCATTTTGGTGCCCATGCTGTCCAGCGGCGACAAAATACAGGACCGCCCCTTGGCCGAGATTGGCGGTAAAGCGCTTTGGACCAAAGAGCTGGAGCGCGCCCTGATTGAGGACGATATTGATATCGCCGTGCACTCCATGAAAGATGTGGAAACCGTTCGGTCACCCTTATTCAAATTGTCGGCGATGCTTCCGCGGGCAGATGTGCGTGATCGGTTGATTGGGGTCACAAATCTCGACGACCTGCGGCCGCAGGCCGTTATCGGAACGTCCAGTCCACGCCGGGCGGCGCAGTTAAAGGCAATGCGGCCTGATCTTGAAACCCGGCCCATTCGGGGCAATGTCGCGACGCGCATGGCGCAGGTGGCGGCTGGCGAATTTGATGCAACCCTATTGGCGGCTGCCGGACTGGACCGTCTTGGTCAACCAGATGTGGGGACCAGCTTGCCGCTTGAAACCATGTTACCCGCCGCGGCGCAAGGCGCCATCGGGATTGACCATTTGGCGTCCCGGGACGAACTTGCGGTGTTTTTGCAAGCGGTCAACCATCCGGCGACCTTTACGGCGGTAACAGCGGAACGGGCATTTCTTGAGGCACTGGGCGGCAACTGCCATTCCCCGGTCGCAGCACATGCAACCTGCAACGCCGATACCATCACATTGCGCGGCGAAATACTGTCCGAAGACGGCAGCGAACGTCACAGCGGCATTCTGGAATTCGTGTCGGATGACCATGAAGGACCGGCCCGCCTTGCCCATGCATTGCTGGAAAAAGCCGGCGACCGGTTGCGGCACCTGTTTGCACCGTGAAGCTTCTGATCGTTCGTCCCAAACCGGGAGCCGATGCCACAGCCGCCCGTGTTGAAGCGGCGGGACACATTCCGGTCTGCCTGCCTTTGTTCGCAACCCAGGCCGTGGAATGGAATCTGCCTGAGGTTGGTGATTTTGACGGGATATTGCTGACCAGTGCAAATGCCTTGCGCCATGTTGACGACCGGCTTGTACAACTGACCTGCCTGCCGCTCTATGCGGTAGGACAGAATAGTGCGGACTATGCGCGGCGTTCGGGCTTTGACGTAAAACATGTGGGGTCCGCAGGAATAGAAAGCCTTTTGGAGCAGATTGATGCGCGTCGCCTGCTCTGGCTCGCAGGGGAAGACCGGACGTCCTTTGTACCGCCGCCCGGCATGCATATCGATTGCCGGATTGTTTATCGCAGCGCCACTCTGCCGGTTCCGGATGATTTCACCGGGAAGTTGTTGGACGCAGATTATGTCCTCTTGCATTCCGCCCGCGCGGCATCGCGGTTTTGCTCTTTGGTTGAGGAACTCGAGATTCCGAAGGACAGGATTTCAATTGCGGCATTGTCCGAAAAAATAGCTTCAGCAGCAGGAACAGGCTGGGCGAACGTCCGGATCGCGCCGGCGCCGACCGATAACGACCTCTTGTCTCAATTATAAACGCCCTTTACAAAAAGCCATGCTAATCCCTAACTGGTGGTTGGGACGAAGGGGATTTAATGACTGAATTTGCGACGAATGCCGCAACTCCGCGCAATGGAGTCCGTTTCAAGCATATAGCCTTGCTGCTATTCGTTGCCTTTGCGGGCGGTGCCGGGGCCAGCTGGTGGCTGGCGGATGAATATGGGCTGCTGGACCAGAATAGCGCGCCTGCGCCGATAGGACCTGTACAAGACAAAGCACCCGTACAGAATGTAGCCGCCGTGCCGCTGGCGGTTCAACCCTCGGTGTCATCCGTCGATTCTGTGATCGCTGCCGGAAATACGGCGCGGGCGGAAGGCTTGCTGGTGGCGTTTGCGGCCCGGCGCACTTTGGATAGTGGCGCCCCCCTTGGATATCTGGCCGACCAGCTTCGGCTGCGTTTTGGTGCGACCCAGCCCAAAGCGGTCATGACGGTTTTGCAGGCGTCACAGACCCCGATTACACTACAATCCTTGCAGGCAGACCTGACAGCCATAGACAATATGTTGGTCACAGGAACGCGCGAGGAAACGGTTTGGGCGACTATACAGCGTGAATTTTCCGAACTGTTTGTATTGCGCAAATCCGAATCGCCGTCGCCTGCACCGACACAAAGGCTGCTTCGTGCGCATGCATTGGTCGAGTCGGGGAATTTGGGAGGGGCAATTCTGGAAGTATCCGAAATGCCCGGTGCCAATTCGGTGGAAGCGCAGGCATGGCTTGTTCGTGCGCGCACCTACAATGAAACGCGCAAGGCACTCGATCAACTGGAACGAAGCGCATTAGCCGCGCCACCCTTACCAGTGGCGCCCGTCATGCCGCCCATCGCTCCGGAGCCGCAGACAGCTTTGCCGACGACGACACCAGAATAAAAAGCGTCATAAATCTTTCATAAATGTGCGCCTGACATATACAGGCGTCATGGCAACGCGATTCTCCAATTTCAATCTGGCGAACAAGCAGGCAGGCAGTGCCGATAGTGCACCGCCCTTGCCGCTATTGGCGCGCGAGGCGCTCTCCTTTGCCTATATGCGGACCAGTGCCGCCTTTGCCTCGACCGTTCCTCTCGATGTTGCCGGTAATGGTCGGCATGTTATGGTCATACCCGGATTCATGGCATCTGACCAAACGACGTCCCGCCTGCGCCGTTCGTTGCAAAATGCCGGCTTTGCTGCCCATGGCTGGGGTCTTGGCCGGAACAAGGGGATAAGGTCGGATATTTTCGAAAGACTGGGACGCCGTGTTGAAGAACTCGCGATCGACGGGCCTCTGACCCTTGTTGGATGGAGTCTCGGCGGGCTGATTGCGCGCGAATATGCAAAGGTCGCACGTCACGATGTTGACAAGGTCGTTACCTTGGGCAGCCCTTTTTCAGGGGATCCCCGCGCCAATAACGCATGGCGTCTTTATGAATTTGTCGCAGGATATAAAGTCGACAATCCTCCGATTGACGTGATCCTGTCGGAAAAACCGCCGGTCCCAACCTGCGCTTTCTGGTCCCGCAATGACGGGGTTGTTGCCCCCGGTTCCGCCTGCGGTCAGCATCATGAATCGGATCATCAGGTTGAACTGGATTGCACGCATATGGCATTTGTCGCGCAACCCGACGCCATCCGCGCCATTGCCCGGGTTCTCGTTTAAAGGCCTCCGCTTCTGCCCACTCTGGCGGGCCATTTCGCCAACTTAGCGGTTGTGGAATGAATATGCTGTGCTTTGCCATGGAGAAGAAGCCGACTGGCACGATGATTGCTTAGTTCTTGAAGAGTTCATTCTTCAGGAGCCTTTATGCACCACATACTCTTCATCGTCGCCGCCGTTTCGGGAGGTTTTGAGGACTTGCAGGCTTTGGATAGCCGCATTTCCGCCATCGCTCCCCAGGCCGAACAGGTCGATAAACGCCTGAAACTGGCGCAATGCCCTGATGCACCGATTGTGGCGCCCCCGGCGGGCGGAGCCGTGATTGTCCGCTGCCCAGCGCTCGGCTGGCGCTTTCGCGTGCCTGTAAAGGCGTCGCTTGAACCAGCTGGATCACCAGAAATCGTCATTCGCAAGGGCGAAATGGTCGAATGCGTTTCAGATGGGCCGGGTTTTGCCGTTTCTACCACCATGATTGCATTGGAAGACGCGGCAGCAGGTCAGCCTGTCCGCGTCAAATCGCTGACATCGTCGACGACTATGACGGCCTATGTCAAATCCCGGGGTGTCGTCTCGTTCTGAAGCCTGCAGGCGGATCGGTCTACAAGATTGATTTGACAGCAATTTCGTGTGCAATGCAGAGAAACCGGCGCTTGCCGCCACTTTTGTCCTGTGACGGGCGGGTAAAAATTTTTTTCATCCGCCGAATATTTATAAAAGTTTAAGACTAAACTTTGCGCGGCAGTCGCCGTTTCTGCTTTCATACAGGCTGTCGGTTTCCCGACGGTCGATATGGAAAGGAACAGAAAAATGGTGGATTCCGTTACATTCGGACCAGCCAGACTGGCTCCGGGTCTCCGTGCGTCTGGTGCCGCGGAGGCGGCGCCGAAGCGTGAAAAAATGCTCAAACCTGCTGCTCCGCACAGTTTGAGCCTTGCGACAGCATTGGCGCAAAAGGGCCCCCCATATGACGCCGAAAAGGTCGCCTCGTTGCGGGCGGCGCTGGCGAGTGGCGCATATAAGGTCGATTTGGGAGCTGTTGCCGACGGTATCATCCGCTTTGGTGGACAGGATCTGGGCTAGCCCATGATGGATGCCGTCCTTCAATGCCAGTCCGACCTGATCGCGGCGCTTGATACGCAGGATGCGGATGCAATCCTGTCGGCGAGTGGCGCGTTGTCGCTGGCGATTGAGAAGTTGCGGCAAGCACGGGGCGCCCCTCCCAAGGATCAGCTTTCTTACGGCATGAAACAGGCCGAGGCGGCACGTACCCGGGTCAAATATCTGACGGCCTGGAATAGACAGAAAATTGACCGTTTGGCCGAATATCGCGGTCAGGCGTCGTCCGCAATTTATGTGATGCCGCAGAAACACGCGTAAAAGCAGGGTTTTTACAAAACTGGCACGGGCATTGCAGTTCATCCCGCATGAACAACCGGACCAGAATATGACACGCCCGATTAACGATACGGGATCACCACATAGGGTGACGGCGGCAATTGCCCGCGCATCGGCACGTACCGGTGTCGATTTCGACTATTTAATGGATCAGGCCCGTATCGAAAGCGGGATGCGCCCCGATGCGCGCGCGGCCACATCCAGCGCGACGGGCCTTTATCAATTTACCAAGCAAACATGGCTGGGCACCGTGAAGGAACATGGCGCTTCCCATGGTATGGGATGGGCCGCAAATGCTATTTCCCGCAATTCGGACGGAACCTTTTTCGTTTCAGATCCGTCGACGCGCGCAGCCATTCTTGATTTGCGCAGCGATCCGGATGCGGCCGCAGCGATGGCCGCCGAATTTGCCGCAGACAATGGCGCATATCTGCAGGAACGTATTGGGGCCAGTCCCGAGCCGGTCGACCTTTATCTGGCGCACTTTCTGGGTGCCGAAGGGGCCGCGAAGTTTCTCGACGCCTATCGCGCTGATCCGACGCAGAGCGCAGCACCGCTTTTTTCCGAAGCCGCGCGTGCAAATCGCCCAATTTTCTTCCGCGATGACGGTGGAGCCAGGAGCCTGGCCGAAATCCGCCAGAATTTCGCGGCCAAGCTCGGCAATACGCAGAGCCAGTTTCCCGCCTTGAACAGACAGAGCAGCCATATGGCGTCCTCATCCAACACCGGACGTACGCCGCTTGAAATGGCGACGATGCTGCCCATGCCGAAAAAGCTTGATCTGAACTTTGCACGCGACGCCTATCGCCGCCTGTCGGGCATTTCGTCATGATGGACCGGCTCAACCTCTCCATCTGGCTGCAAACCATAAAGGGTGGTGCGCTGCCCGTCGCGGTGTTGCTGCTCGTCATGCTGATGATCGTACCGATACCGGCAATGCTGCTGGATGTCGGCTTCATCCTGAACATCATGATCAGTCTGGCGGTCCTGATGGTCGCCATGAACGTCGCCAAGCCGCTCGACTTTTCGGCATTTCCGACCGTTCTGCTGCTAGCCACATTGTTCCGGCTGGCCCTGAACGTGGCGTCGACCCGCGTCGTTCTGGTGGACGGCCATAATGGCGTTGCTGCTGCGGGCCATGTTATCGAGGCTTTCGGCGCCATTTTGATCGGCGGCGATTACATCGTCGGCCTGTTCGTCTTCGCCGTGTTGATGATCATCAACATGGTCGTGATCACAAAGGGTGCCGGACGCGTGTCAGAAGTGTCTGCCCGTTTCACACTGGATGCATTGCCCGGCAAGCAGATGGCGATCGATGCCGATCTGAACGCTGGTCTCGTCACCCCCGATGAAGCCAAGGCGCGGCGTCAGGAAGTGGCGACCGAGGCGGACTTTTACGGTTCGATGGACGGTGCCTCCAAATTTGTGAAGGGCGACGCCATTGCAGGCCTGCTGATCCTGTTCGTCAATATTTTTGGCGGACTGATTCTGGGCGTCGTCAGCCATGATCTCAGCTTTGGCGATGCGGCCGAGATTTATATCAAGCTCGCCATTGGCGACGCGCTGGTTGCACAGGTGCCCGCGCTCCTGCTTTCCATTGCCGCGGCAGCCATTGTTACCCGCGTATCTTCGCCCCTCGACCTGTCTGGGCAGATTTCGACGCAGTTCGGGCATGCCCGCGCTTGGGGTCCGGTTGCCGCCATTCTCGCACTGCTGGGAATGGTTCCGGCGATGCCCCAACTCGTCGTGCTGCCTGCCGCTGCGGTCGCAGGTGGTATATGGTGGTTGCTCCGCCGTGTGGAAAAGGCGCCGCCAAAGCCGGACGAGACTATCGTCGACGCAACCCCCGGCCATGTTATCGAATGGCACGAAATCGCAGAAACCGCGCCCATCACGCTGGAGCTCGGCTATTCTCTGGTCAGCCTTGTCGATGAACGGAAAGGCGCGCCGCTGATGGGCCGTGTCACCGCCATCCGCCGGCAGCTTTCACGCGAATTTGGCTTTGTCGTGCCTATGGTGAAGGTGACCGATGATCTGTCGCTTCCCGGAAACACCTACCAGATCCGGATTTCGGGTGTTCTGGTCGGCGAAGACAGCGCCTGGGCAAATGAATTGCTCGCGCTTGATTCCGGCGACTGTCTGGAGGGTATTACCGGTCGCGCGGTCAAGGATCCCAGCTTTGGACTGGATGCCCTCTGGATTGCAGAGCGCGACCGTATCGATGCCGTTGCCGCAGGCTATACGGTCGTTGACCCTGCGACCGTTATCGCAACCCATTTGAACCAGTTGGCGACCGCGTCCGCCGCCGAATTATTTGGCATGGATGACGCGCAGGCGTTGATCGACAATCTCAAGGAAAGCTACCCGCAACTGGCCGCCGGTTTGACGCCCGCGCCCTATTCGCTCGCTGCGATCACCGCGCTGTGCCGCGCACTTCTGGCCGAGCGTGTTCCGCTGCGCGATTTCCGCCGCGTGGCCGAGGCTATGGTCGATCTTGCGCCGCGGAATCTGGACGCGTCCGATCTGGTAGAGGCTGTCCGTCAGCGTCTTGGACCGCTTATCGTCCAGACCATCGTCCCTGTGAAAATGCCTTTGCCGGCGATCACATTCGATGGCGAACTCGAAAATCTGCTTGTCCAGTCGGTACAAACTGCACCCTCTGCGAACTGGCCGTTCGAACCGGCACTTGCCCGTCGGATCATCAGCGCGGTGGATGAAGCGGTGCAGCCTATGCTGGTCGCCGCGCGCAGCTTTGCCGTCATCACATCCCCGCTGTGCCGTGCGGCTGTCGCGCGCCTCCTGCGGGCGCAGTTCAGCGACGTCGCTGTGCTGTCCTTCCTCGAAATTCCGGAAACCAAAAAAGTCGATGTGATCGCCGTTGTCGGCGGCACGCCGCGTCTGGCTGATGCCAACCCTTACAAAGGAGACCATGATGCTGAATGAAGCCCGCGCCGCTTACGCCCGTCCCGATGCGACGAGTCCTGCGCGTCTGATAGAAGCGCATAGTGCCCTTGTCCGCCGGGTCGCCTGGCATGTGCACAGCCGCATGTCGACGGCGATCGAGGTTGAAGACCTGATCCAGATTGGCTTCATTGCGCTTGTCGAGGCCGCCCAGAATTTTGAAGATCGCGGAATCGCCTTTGCGCCTTATGCGTCGACCCGCATTCGTGGCGCGATGGTGGATGCCCTGCGCCGTGATGCCCGGATGGGCCGCGCGGGCATGGCCAACCGCCGTTACTTGGCCGGTATACGCACGCGCCTGGAACAGGAATATATGCGCCCGCCGACCGATGCTGAAATGGCCGATGCTGCGGGTCTCGATCCGCAAGCCTATTATGCGATGGCTGCATCAACGCAGGCCGTGGGCCAGGAATCGATCGATGAAAGCTATTCGGACCATGATATGTGGTTTGCAGATCTTGCCGACAGCGCCGATACCGCCATGGAAAAGGCGCAGTTGCGCGAGGCCCTCATTGCCAATCTCGCCAAGCTGTCCGAACGCGAGGCCATGATCCTGCAACTCTATTTTGTGGAAGAGCTGAATCTGGACGAAATCGGCGAGACATTGGGCGTTGGTGCTGCACGCGTCTGCCAGATCAAAAAGGCGGCGCTGGACAAGATGCGGATGCTGATGGCGGATTAAAGCGTTACGCTAACCCGCACCTCGTCGCCTGCGACCAGCTCCTCCGCTTTACGCACCGCTGCCTTGACCGGAAGCAGCCAGCCGCCGCTCCCCTTGTCCGGGAATATGGATGTATCCCAGGACGTCTCCCCGATGGTGACATGCACCTTCATCGCCCCCCAACCGCGCCGCCGCCCGCTTTCGAGCCGTCGCATCAGGGCAAGGGCATGAATCGCCTCGGCCGCTTCGCCTTCTATTGTCAGAAAATGCCAACTCGCCGCAGCCTTGTCGCTGTTCCACAGCCACAGTTTCGCGGTTATATGGTGTGTCTCGGTCATCGCTGACCTCTTTTACTTGGCCGTTTGCCGCCGCACCGGGACCGGAATGTTGCAAATATCCGCGCCACCCGCCGGCCTTATGAAAAAGGGATCGCGCCGGTTCGCCCGCGCGTCGGCATAGGCTTTGAAGCTGTCGCTCTCGGTCCGCAGATATTCGAAAGACGGAACATTTTGCGCGTCGGACCCTAGGCGTACCGACAAAATCGGCACCCGTTCTGCTTCCTTTTCGTAAAAGCCCAGCGCACCTGTGCCGCGCGGCAGGCTGGACAGATGCTCGATCCCTTCGATGACGCGGCCGACCAAGGCGATATTACGGTCCAGATGCCGCGGTGCATGGCCGATGACCGTATATAGCTCCGCGCCTGTGCCGGTGTCCGGGGAAAGGTTCCGGCCAACGCCAACCATGCCATAACAATGGATGGGCCACTGCGTTCCCTTTAGATCAAATGCAATCGGCCAACCTTCCACCACCGCATGGGCATCGGCGTACAGATCGGCTTTGAGCGATTTCCGGAGCCGCTTAGAAAGCTCACTCTGGGAGGCATTCTTGGACTTCGGGAATTTGTCTGCAAACTCTGGGAAGTTTTTATGAAACGAAGATAGCGTCGTATCTAGCGCTTCGAGACGAATTTTGAGATCTGATGTTGCAGTATACTCACTCTCAGGCACCGCCGCCAATCCCTCTGGCAAAGCCTTCTTCTCCGTAGCATCGCCCCATTGGACAACATAATTGTCCTGCACACGGTTGATACTGGTGCCGTCCCACCATTTGGCGTTTGCCAGTTTGCGGATATTGCCGATCCACCCCTTGCTGAACGGGGCCGGCATCAACTGGATCACCACGCGGCGCGGCCTTCCCGCCGCGTCGGGCGCCAGGTCCATGACCAGCAGATCGGACGCCGCAATAGGGGCCCATTCCTGTGCCTTGGCCGCCGCGACAATCTCGCCCGGCGCGGGATAGGTTTTTTGCTCTTGCGCGATAGCTGGCGATGCTGCGCAAAATGCGGCGGCGGCGGTCAAATTCAAAAATCTTTTCATGGAACGGCTTATGGCAAATCACAGTGCCTTGCGAAAGCGCAAAGGAGCCGCTAGGGGCGTCGCTTCCCCCAAGGGGATGCGGAGACGTGGCCGAGTGGTCGAAGGCGCTCGCCTGGAAAGTGAGTATACGTCAAAAGCGTATCGAGGGTTCGAATCCCTCCGTCTCCGCCACCTAGTCTGCCTTCTGGGTCTTAGCTGAGGATAGCGGCTCCCCCAGTTTTTGCGCGCACAGATACGTCATGGCAGCTTCATTGATTCCTGCCTTGAGCTCAAGTGCTTATCGCTCCAGGTGCGACGATTTCAATTTAACATAAAATCGAATAGCGAGCCCCCACTAGACTGAAGCGAAGACTATCCTTGACGACGCTGTCAGGGTATAATGCAGGCGTTGTTCAGGTGAACCATAGATTGCTAATACTTCGTTCTGGCCCGACGCAAGTCCGATCCGCTGCTTCAATTCTTCGTCTACGCCTCGCTCCACAATCACTTGGCCACAGACCGTCACTTCATTGACCAATAGAGCTATGGAACCAACGGCTATGCCGGACTAGCAAAAGCCGGTCACGTACTTGTTCGGGACGCCATCAGCGAACGAACGGAAGGCAATGCAAGCCAAAACGCAAGTGCGCTAAGGGGCAAGATTGAGAGTGAGCAGAGCAGTAGAGATTCCCCAATAGCTTGGCCACCACCGAGTGCGTCAGTCACAGTTGCCACAAGTAGCGGGGCACCGCCGAGAGCGATCACCCCATTGATAGCAACGAGGAGCGATGCTGCTTTTCCACGCATTTCTATCGGCGTAATGATCTGAAGAATAGTGACCGGCAAGCTTAGGTAACCCGAGATGATAAGGAAATAGAGCCCGACCAAGAAAAGCGAGTGACCCGGGTCGGGAACAGCAAAGATCGCGACGGCGACAATGGTCGCAATCATGGTAGTGATCGCAACATAACGCAGATGTGCGTCGGTCACACCTCGCGAAAACCAAAAGTCGACTATTTTGCCATGCAATGGTAACCCGACGACCGTTCCGACTGATATTGCCAGCCCAAGGGATGGACCGATTTGAGCCGTTGAGAGCCCATGCACCCGCTCGAAAAAAACCGGCATCCAAGCTTGCAATCCGACAGCAACCATTCCCACCAGTACAAGTCCTAGATGATGAGGCACGACAAAGCGCCAATTGGCCTTTACAACTTTAAAGTAATCAGCGTAGCCGACCTTATGGACTTTATCGCATGAAGAAATACGGGGATCCCGGATTGTGAATGCAAGAAAGGCTATAAGTAATCCCGGCGCGCCGACGATCAAAAAGATGGCTTGCCAGCCTCGCAAGGTCACTAGCCCCATCACGTCATAACTCGTGTCTGGCGAAATTAAGAGAGTCAGCGCTCCGCCGATCGCAAGGGAAACTCCTGCCCCGATCTTAATACCGGTCGAATAAACCGCCATCGGCAAAGCGAGTCGTTTGGGCGGAAAATAGTCGGACAATAGCGATTGCGATCCGGGCCCCAAAACGGCTTCGCCGGCGCCTATCGTGGCCCGTGCCGCAAAGAACGACCAGAAGTTCTGAGCCATACCGCAGGCCATGGTGCCGATACTCCAGACTGTCACGCCGGCCCAGATCACCAAAGGGCGGCTATATCGGTCAAGCGCCCAGCCGATCGGTAATGCTCCGAGACAGAAGAATAGGCCGAAGGCGATACCCATCAATGCGCCCATTTGAATCTCGCTGAAACCCAGATCGGCTTGGATCGGTATGACCAGCAGCGAAAGCAAATTGCGGTCGAGCACCGACAGCGTCATCAGAACCGTAAGGATTCCGACTGTGAACCAGCCCTGCCTTTCCGGCGGGTAAGCAGAAGCGGTGGATGGAGGTTTATCCTCAGTAGAGTGTGAGTGCCGTTCCACGCCTATTTTGGTGCCATACGGATCGCGCCGTCGAGGCGGATACACTGGCCGTTGAAGTAGGTGTTGCGGTTGAGTTCGGCGACAAGACTACCGAATTCCTCCGGCTTGCCGAGGCGCTTTGGAAAGGGAACCGCCGCGCCCAAGGCATCGATGACGTTCTGCGGCATGTTGCTGACTAATGGCGTTGCGAAAATACCCGGCATGATCGAGTTACAGCGGATGCCCAGATCCATTAGATCGCGGGCAATCGGCAGGACCAGTCCGTTCACGCCGGCCTTGGCCGAGCCGTAGATGACCTGTCCGATCTGCGCATCTTGGGCGGCGACCGAAGCGGTCAGGGTGATGCAACCACGCTCGCCATCGTCGAGCGGCTCTAGTTCGCTCATGCCAAGCGCCGAGAGCGAGGCCATTCGGTAGGACGCGACGAGGATGCCCTGGACCCCAAATTCATAGTCTTCGGTAGACGTCCGCTTGAATTTGCTGGTCTCCTTGTCGAACGACAGGGTCTTGCCGCGCCGTGATGCCATGGCGCAGTGAACCAGAATGCGTTCCTGACCATGTGCTGCGCGTGCCTTGGCGAAGCCTTCGTCCGCACTTTCCTCGCTCATGATGTTGACGTTGCAGAAGACACCACCGATGGCATTGGCAACTGCTTCACCGCGTTCCTCGTTGATGTCGAAGATGGCGACCTTCACCCCTTGGTCAGCAAGCGCTTCGGCCGCTGCTTGACCGAGCCCCGAGGCGCCACCTGTGACTACGGCGGAAATCGAATTGTTCAGCTTCATGTTTGTTCACTGCCTTCCTTGAATATGTCCGATTTACGATTGGTTGCCCGGCGCCTCAGACGCTTGTCGTCTGGCCCTTCCCCCAATAGCTGTCGCGAAGGAGTCGTTTGTACAGCTTGCCATTGGGGTGGCGGGGAAGCTCCTGCATGAAATCCAGCCGACGTGGGGTTTTTATATGCGACAGGTTGGCTCTCGCATAACCCAGCAGCTCATCGCGCAACGCTTGGTCAGCATCACTCCAATCCTGTGGCTGTATCACTGCTACCACTTCCTCGCCCATGTCTTCATTGGGCGCACCGACGACCGCTGCATCGGCAACCTTGGGGTGCAAGATCAAGAGATTCTCTATTTCCTGAGGGTAAATGTTGACCCCGCCCGAGATGATCATGAAACTCCTCCGGTCGGTGAGATAAAGGTAACCCTCCTCATCAACCCAGCCCACATCACCCAATGTGGTCCAGCCATATTTATTGCTGTTCTCCGTCACTTTCTCGGGCGCGTTGTGATAGCTCAGCGGTGGTCCATCCGAGAAATGGACGACGCCTTCGCTGCGCGGGGGCAGGGGTTCTCCGTCTTCGTCGCAGATCTGGATCTTGCCCACGATCGCACGGCCGACCGACCCTTTGTGTGCCAGCCATTCTTCGGAAGTGATATGGCAGAATCCAATGCCCTCCGATCCGGAATAATATTCGTGAACGATCGGCCCGAACCAGTTGATCATCTGTTCCTTGATCGGGATGGGGCAGGGCGCTGCGGCATGAATCACTGACACCAGGCTTGAGACATCGTATTTCTCTGCTGCGCCAACGGGAAGCTTGAGCATTCGAACAAAATGGGTCGGTACAAATTGGGCGACATCGATCTTAAAACGTTCGATGAGCTGCAGGACATGCTCTGGATCGAACTTCTCCATCACGATCACTGTCCCGCCCAAGCGGTGAATTCCCAGCGCCCAACCTAGTGGCGCGGCATGGTAGAGCGGCGCTGGAGAAAGATAAGTGCACCCTTCGCCAATACCGAAAGGCCCCTGAATAAGGTGATCGAGGAAAGTCTTGTCTAGGATTGATCCTCCGGTTAGCGGGCGCTTGATTCCCTTGGGTTTTCCAGTGGTGCCAGATGAGTAAAGGATCGATCCGCCAGCGGTTTCATCGACTACGCTGGTTTCCGGAAACGCATTCCGCGCCTCTTCCCAGCTGGTGTAAGGAGCGACGGTCGTACCGGTCATGAACAGCTTGATGTCACCGGGTAATATATTGGGCAACTGGTTGGCAGCCTCACCGATGCCGGAGGACACAACTAGGGCACGCGCTCCGCAATCCCGGACGATGTATTCGATCTCACCCGCCGAGAGCTTGGACGAAATGCAGGCATAATAAAGACCCGAACGTTGCGCCCCCCAGACAACCTCGAAAAATTGAGGGTTGTTATCCATGCAGATAGCAACAACGTCGCCCGCTTTCAGACCTAGAGAAAGTAGTAAGTGGGCAGCCTGGTTCGATCGATCGTCAAGCTGTCGATAGGTGACCACCTCGCCAGAAACCGCCATAATATATGCGGCTCTATCTGGGTGTGACTTGGCGTGAACAGTCGGATGCATCGATTCTCCGAAGGCGTAGTAGTCTTTACGGTGGAGCCGTCCCAAGCGCCAATTCAAGAAAGTGGGCGCCTGTTGTTTGACAGCATCCAATGATCGCAGACGCAATCCCTTTAGGCTTCGCACGGGAAGATACCTCGAAACAAGGCATTCCTAGATTGAGACCCTCGATCAAGTCGTCATGTATATAAAACTAACGGGTAAGTTTTTCTTGTCAAGTCTGGTGTCATATGGGATGGCAGGAGCGTAAGATATGGTCGTTAGTGGAGCCGACGAAATGCAATCTGTTACTACAACGCGAGATGGAGAAGTGCTGATCCTTACGATCGATAATCCTCCGGTAAACGCCTTGAGTTGGCATGTCCGCAATGGGATCGGCGAAGAAATCGGTAAGGCGGTGGCAGATAATAGCGTAAAGGCGATTGTCCTCATCTGCGCGGGCCGCACTTTTATAGCCGGTGCCGACATCTCAGAAATGGGCAATCCGAATATTCCCAGCGGCCTTACATTTCTGGAAGTGTTCGATACCTTCGAATATGCTGACAAGCCTATAGTAGCAGCCATTCACGGGTCGGCGCTGGGTGGTGGATTTGAACTGGCGCTAGTGTGTCACTACCGGATCGCGGTTCCTTCCGCACAACTCGGCCTACCAGAAGTCAAACTGGGCCTCATCCCCGGCGCTGGAGGAACGCAGCGCCTGCCGCGCGTCGTCGGAATTGAGCAGGCGGCAATCATGGTGTCGCTTGGCGAACCGATTTCCGCGGTCGAGGGGCATGAGCGTGGGCTGGTCGACCGGCTGGCCGAAGAGACGAGCCTCAGGGCAGATGCTATAACCTTTGCTCGCGAGTGTATTGCCATGGGGCCGCGATCGACTCGCAATTTGCCCGTTACCGGCAATCTCACCGCGATCGAGAAACTCAAGGAAGAAAACGCCCGCAAGTGGCGAGGTTTTGAAGCGCCTTATGTCGCTCTCAAGTGTGTTGAATTTGCAGCTGGTGTGGAAGACCCCGAGGATGGTTTGCAGTTCGAGCGCGAGGAGTTTGTGCGTCTTCGCGAAGGAGCACAGACCAAGGCCCAACGGCACATGTTCTTTGCTGAGCGACAAGCGGCCAAGGTCGATGGCTTGCCCAAGGATACTCCGCTGCGCGACATACGGCGTGTCGGGGTGGTTGGTGCAGACACCAAGGGTTGCGGCATCGCGATGAATTTCCTGCAGAAGGGAATCCCGGTCACCTTGGTCGAGCAGGCACAGGATAATCTCGACAGCGGTGTCGGACTAATCCGCAGAAATTATGAAGCTTCAGCCGCCAAAGGCCGTTTCAGTGCTGAGCAGGCCGAACAGATTTTGGACCTCCTGAGCCCGTCGCTTGCTCTCGAAGATCTTTCCGACTGCGATCTGGTGATCGAAGCCGTCTATGAGGAGATGGACGTCAAGCTGGAGGTGTTCGCCAAGCTCGACCGGATCTGCAAGCAGGGCGCGATCCTTGCGACCAATACCAGTTATCTCGACGTGAACGAAATCGCTTCGGCGACATCGCGGCCGCAGGATGTGCTGGGCATGCACTTCTTCTCGCCCGCCAACGTCATAAAGCTGCTCGAAGTGGTGCGAGGCAACGAGACTTCGGACGGTGCGCTCGCGACCGTGATGGCCTTGGCCAAGAGGATCGGCAAGATCGCGGTGGTGGCCGGTGTTTGCGATGGCTTTATCGGCAACCGCATGTTTGCCCAGCTCCAGCAGGCAGCGCTGCAACTGTTGCTGGAAGGTGCATCGCTCGAGCAGATCGACCGGGCTCATTTCGTCTTCGGTATGCCGATGGGTCCCTTCCGGATGAGCGATCTGGCGGGACTAGATGTGGGCTGGCACCGCGATCCTTTGCGGGTCGAAACGATCCGCGATGCGCTTTGTGCAGCCGGTCGGCTTGGTCAGAAGAACGGGAAGGGATTCTACGATTACGACGAACGGCTCAACGGCACTCCATCGCCCGAGACCCTCGCAATCATCGAAGATTTTCGTTCACGATCAAACCTTCCCAAACGCGAAATTACCGACGAGGAGATTATCGAGCGTACGCTACATCCTATGGTCAACGAAGGGTGCCTTATCCTCGAAGAAGGCAAAGCCCAGCGCACGTCGGACATCGATGTGGTCTGGGTTCATGGCTATGGATGGCCCGCCTATCGCGGGGGCCCAATGTACTGGGGTGAACAAGTAGGGGCGGGTAGGATCGCTGCCGCGTTAGAGAAACAAGGCATCTCAATTGCCGCAAAGTTGAAGGCAATGGCTGTTTAGGAAAATGCCGTTTTCGTAGCAATGTCAGCCCAATCAGAGAGGAAGCAATAATGCGAGAGACAAGATCAGGAGGATGCCTGTGCGGTGCGGTGCGGTATGAGGTCGCATGGCCACCGCTGGGCGTGAGCGCCTGCCATTGTACCCATTGCCAGAAGCAATCTGGATCTGCATTTTCCATCATTGCCCGCGTGCCGCGCGAGGCGTTGGAAGTAACGGGAATTTTGACCGACTTTTACGATACGGGGGAAAGTGGAAGCCCAGTGATCCGGCGTTTCTGCGCGAAGTGCGGATCGCCCTTGATCTCCGAAATTCAGCAAGAGCCGTTGGATTCATTTTTCTTCATCAAGACGGGTACGCTTGATGATACGTCAAGCGTCGTTCCCACTAGTCATTGGTGGACCAGCCGCGCGCAAGACTGGTTCAAATTTCCCGATGGTGCGGTAATAATGGACCGTCAGTGACGAGCAAATTCAATAGAGTTGCGGTTTCGGAGATGTCGTTTGTTGTGAGCTTATTCATCCTCGCATAACCAACAAGACCCCATTGGGCATTGTTCGTTACACGCGCCTGGTCGTCAATTCGCAAAAATCTTGCTTTGTCGCTATAAAGGATGCCTGGACAACTACATGGTGACCAAGGCTTTCGAACAATTCACTGGCCGCCTTGCCGAATGCTATCGATTGAATTCCTTGTGGTAGCGTGGGATGAAGTGGTTCTTGCCTTTGATCTTGCTGGTGAACCAATCTCCGACTGTCATTCCTTCCTTGCCCAGCGGGACTACGCTGACCCCAAGTTTTGGCCCCAGCGGGACTAAAATAGGCGGAATTCGCCAACCCTTGTAGGGTTGGAGACTCTCCACCCGCTGTCCCGCGGCAAGCTTTAGTAGAGCACGTTTCATCCAAGGCACATGCTTGCCAATAGCGACGATGGTCATCCCGTCACCGGTTGCTGCAAGATCGCCAAGCACAAAGACATTGGGCAGGCGCGATGGGCGCAGCCAGGAATCGACCGATAATTGCCCGTTGGGTTCGCATCGGACGCCCGGAAGTTCGTGTGCCGGGCTGTCAGCCGCGTGGGCGCCGATTGTCGGGATGATCAGACCGGATAGAACAGAACCGTTAGCCAGCGTGATCTGGCCAGTAAAGGGAGCACTGGTTTGCTTGAGGTTGCGCACAGGCGAATTTAAACTGACTGTCACCCCAAGTGCATTGAAGCGTTGGGTCAGTTCCTTGTGGAGCTTTTCAGTATACATCGGAAATAGCCGCGACTGATCGCCAACAAGCGTCACTTTCTTGCCGGGAAAGGCGACCTTGATTTCGCCGGCTAGTTCCACTCCGGCCGCACCTGAGCCCACTATGACTACACTATCTGACTGGGCGATCTGTTTGGCGGTCGAGATCAGCGTATGTTTGAAAGACGGGATGTTATCGTCCTGAGGTTTGAACGGCGCAGCATAGCGCGATCCGGTGGCAACGACAATGGCATCCGCCTGGATGCGCGCGTCATCGGCGAGCGTGATACCGCCCGGATCGATTGAGACGACGCGTCCATGTACGACGCGCCCTCTATTCAGCAATCGGTCATAGGGGATTACAATCTCGTCGAGTAGATCTGGTTCGACCACAGCACGCAATGTCGCAGGTGTCATGACGAAGGCCTCTCGGGCCTCGATTAACGTTACATCGACATGGTTATCTAGCATCCGTGCAAGACTAAAACCCGCATAGCCGCCACCTACGATAGCAACCCGAAAATCTTCTTTCGATCCCACGTCTCAGGACTCCGCCACCATGGTGCCTTCGATGTACCCCAGTCCGTCGATCTCGCAGCGCACCACATCGCCGGGTTTCAGGAACTTGGGTGGCATGTTGGCGACACCTACACCCGCAGGCGTGCCGGTGAAGACAAGATCGCCTGGTTCCAAGGTCATGCCCACCGAAAGGTGCTCGATCTGAGTATCCACAGGAAAGACCATGTCGCTGGTGTTGTTATCTTGCCGCAGCTCGCCATTGACATAACAGCGCAGACCCAGTGCCTGCGGATCGCCCAACTCATCAGCAGTCACGATCCACGGACCGATTGGCGCGTGCGTGTCAAAGCTCTTGCCGAGCGACCATTGCGGGCTGGCAATCTGCCAGGTGCGTTCGGTTACCTCGTTGCCAACACAGTAGCCGAAGACAGCACCAAGCGCGTCGCCCCGAGCGATGTGCTTTCCGCCCTTGCCGATCACTGCGACAAGTTCAATCTCGTAGTCCGTGCTAGATTCGGCGATAGCAAAGATCGCTTTGATTTTGTCAGGAAAATGGCCGACGTGCTCTTCGGGAACCTTGGTTCCCTTGGTGATGATAATCGGATCATAGGGACCGTTGATGCTAGTTTGAGCCTTGGTGAAAAAGCCAGGACGACTAGGTGCGTCGCCCCCGCCAAACTTCTTTCCCTCCTCGACGTGTGAATGGTAATTGAGCGTTGCCCCGAAGATCTTGCCCGGCCGCTGTATCGGCGCCTCAAGCTTCACCGAGGCCAGGGGTATGCCCTCCTCCGTAGTTGCCTTCGCTTCGAGACCAGGTTTAAGGCTATCCCAATCGCGGATAAGGTCTATCATGGTTCCGGGAACACCCGTGTCGATGACTGCGTCTCCAACGACGATACCCGTTCGGGTCTGTTCATTGGCGGTATAAGTGCAAAGCTTCATGTGTTTTGTCCTTCGTGCTGGCGAGAGAATCGACGTTTCGTGCGAACGAATAGCGAAAGCATTCGTTTCACGAGGCCAACAGGAATACCGCCAATCGGAATTGGTGGTCCCCATTGGGCCTTAAACAGGGTATCGATCGACTCAATCGTTGGCGGTTGATCGGCAGTGTAGACATCACCATCGGTCCAGTGTTCCAGTTCGTTGCCAAATGGATCTTTCCAATAGTCGAAAAACTGGCTGCCAAGCACGTGCCTCCCAAGGCTCCAGAACGACTTTCGCTTCTTTGATTTGAGGTAGTCGTGGCCCATCAGTAGATCGTCAACACTAGGTACCTCGAAGGCCGCGTGCAGATTGCGGCGTCCACCTGGCAGTTGAAGCAACGCCAGAGTGTGATGGTCCGTTGGCTGGTCGCCCAGATTGCAACGCAGGAACGCGCCCAGTGGTACGTCTTTGGCAGCTTCAATTTCGTTGGTGGTCAACAATCCGAAGCGGTCTTTGTACCATTTTTCGCTCACGCGGTAATCACTGACCGCAAGCCCGGTGTGCCCAATTCGATGTGGGTGAGAAGGCGCTGGTTTTAGCCGTACTTCCCGGTTGAGCCGAGGTTTGGCGGCCGGAGTATTAAACGCTTCACCGATCAGCGGAAACGATGGCTCGTTATTCGCCTGATCGGCAACAACCTCAATGCGGTAGCCATCCGGGTCTATCAGGCGAAGAATTTTGCCTCCACCCGGCTCAGTCGAAATCTCGACCGGAGCATCTTCGTGGTCGGCAAGTCTTTCGAGATCTTCAACTGATCTGGCAAGAAATCCGACTGCAAGGAATTCGGCTTTACCGGGCTCGGTCACATGAAAGAACGGCCTGCCATCAGTGCCCTTGCCATAAAGTCGGCCATTGACCTCGAAGCATTTCATGCCGAAGTCCTCGAGAAATGAGCGCATTACGGCAAGGTCCGGCGCCGCATACCGGACATGGGCGATATCCTGGACAGTGATTATCGACATCGCCAAGCCTCCTAACGTCACGCACTTTTGTTGAGATGCCGTGAGTCTCAACAAAAAACAATTAAAAACTTACTGGTAAGTTTTTAATTGTCAAACTGCAACTCAAGCCTAGCTCATCTTGGAAAATTGGGCACGTAATTCCTCCAGTCAGTGAAATGGGTTCACAAACGAAGCTTTGAAGTCAGGGCATTGCTGCACTGCCTTCGGCGCGGGACACGGTGATCTTGATGCCGTCCAAGTGGACGACAGCCGATACTTGTTCCCAATCGCGGGGATCGGATGACGCGAGTACATTGAAGTTTGCCCCGGGCAACGAATTTGCGTGCCGCCAGCCGCCGTCATGGCCCCAGCCATGCGGGTAGCACGCCGAACCGCGGACCACTTCATAGCTCATTTCGGCTTCAATTAGGACTGAACCGGTTTTGCTGGAGACGCGCACCATGTCACCGTCTGCAATGTTGCGTGGCGCTGCATCGTCAGGGTGCATCAGCAGGGTCGGACGATCGCCGCGGACCAGCCGCTCGACGTTATGCATCCATGTGTTGAGCGATCCTAAACTGCGTCGACCGAAGAGGAGCAGTGTTTCATCGTCATTTTTGGGATCGGACAGCAGACGCGCCAATTCCTTCGGCAACAAATCGGGCCAAAGCTGGGGACGCTTGCGTTCGTTCTGGATCCGGTTCCAGCTTTCCTGTGCATTGACCCCTGGCGCCAAGCGAATCCCGTGAGGGAACCAGTCTCGTAATTTTGCGATTGAGAGGCCATCCGGATTTTTGCCCATCTGATCCCCGTAGGGCCCGCGGCGGAGCATTTGGTCGGCGATGTCCATGAGTTCTGGCTGAGGCCTATCGGTGGTGGCAAAAGCGGAGAACAGTCGGGGTAAACCCATTCTGCCCAGAATTTCGTTGTAGATGTCCGCTTCAAGGCGAGCCTCGCCAAGTGGCGGAATCACCTCTGGCGTAAACTGGACCCATGGGCGCGGTGCATTAGCCATGAAGGCGAGAGTTAGATCTGCGCGCTCATAGAATGTCGGCGCGGGCAGGATGTAGTCTGCTAGTTTGCCAGTTTCGTTTACGTAGAAATCAATCGACACGAGTAGGTCGAGCTTCGCAAAAGCCGCTTCGGCTGCCTCCGGGTCCGGATAGGAGTGGAGAGGGTTACCGCTGTCGACAAACAGCGCCCGAACCTGTCCCTTGCCCGGCGTTGCAATCTCCGCGGCAATGCTACCGCTTGGCATGAAACCCATCAGGCTAGGCAATCCCGAGACGCGTGACTGCGCTTCGTCATGCGCTGGCGTTTTGGTGGCTAGCGCACTGAACGGAACATCACCGATCACCCATCCGCCTGGAACACCGAAACGACCGCAGGCGATATTGAGATATTCGATAAGGAGGTTGGTCAACGTCGAAAACCGGCCTCGGCAAGTGCCAAGCCGACCATAGCAGGCACTGGTACGGGCCTTGGCAAAGCGCTCTGCAAGCTGGCGGATTGAAGCCGCATCGATCCCGCATCGCAGGGATGCGATTTCAGGAGAAAATGGCTGCAAGGCATCGCGTAACTGCTCCCAGTCATCGGTGCGCTGTCGCAGGATTTCGGTGTTAGCTAGTCCGCCGGCGAAAATGTGATTGAGTATGGCGCACAGCAGCCAGGCATCTGAATCTGGGCGGATTGCGATGTGCTCGAAGCGCTTTGCGGTCTCGGTACGGCGCGGATCGATCACCACGACACCGCCCCGCGCATGGATCTCGTTGAGCTTGTGGAGCGCCAGCGGTTCCGTGACCATGGAGAAGTGCGAAACCATTGGATTTGCCCCGATCATGATCAGAAAGTCGCACGACTCCAGATCAGCAAATGTGTGATGAGCTGGGCTGCCATAGACCAGTTCTTCAGCAAGGAACTGTGCCCCGGTGTCGGCATGGAGCGGCGAAAAGATCTTATCTGCACCTAGCTTTGCCAGGAACATCCGTGCGTACATGATGTGCAGCGTAGAAAATGCTGCCGGGTTGCCCAGATATGTTGCGATGGCGTCCGCGCCGTTTGCCTGAATGATCTGAATCAACCGTGCTGCGATGTCGCGCAGCGCAGTATCCCAGTCGACCGGTTCAAACTCACCAGTTACCCGATTCCTTTTAAGCGGATTGGTGACGCGGTCTTGGTCGTACATAACATCGACCATGCCGGGACCTTTGATACACAGATGACCTTGAGAGGCAGGATGATCGCGGTCAGGGAGAATCTTGGTGATTTTGCCCTTTTCGACATTTGCCAGCAAACCGCACTGCGCCTCGCACAAACGACAATAAGTTGGGTGCAATCCGTCTTCGCCGGGTTTCGATCGATTATTGGCGTTCCATGTCATGTTTTCCTCCGACGCTCCAAGCGAGGTGAGGTCAGTCAGTATAAAAATTGCAAAAAACTTACCAGTTAGTTTTAGCTTGTCAAACGTCCATTTGGGCGGTAGCCAATGTCGGAGAACTCGTGTCGGCGCTGGCGCGGGCTGAGCTGAGTTGACATCGTTGTTGCACTCGGAGGCAATGCGGTGCCTGAGATAGTTTTTCGATGAGGTTTGGAGAAATATGACGCTGCACCAGTCTTTAGCTGAAGCGATTGTCGATGGTCGGGCCTATGCGGATGGCGACAGGATCGACGAGGTGTTCCGTTGTATAAGGAAGGAAGCTCCTCTGGATGTGGCCCAGCCAGAAGGCTATGACCCCTTTTGGGCCGTAAGCCGTCACGCTGACATCAAAGAGATCGAACGTCAGCCGGATCTTTTTCACAACGCGGACCGGGCTGTTGTTGTCCAGACTACATCGAACGCTGCCAAGATCCGGCAAATGACTGGAGGGGAAGCAAACATGGTTCGTAGCGTTGTGTCAGTCGATGGAAAGGAGCACAAAGATCTTCGCGGGATATTGTTCCCGCACCTAACTCCTCGTTCCGTTCGTCCCATGGAAGAGCAAGTACGCAAGATTGCGTCCGAGTTCGTCGACCAGATGCTCGGATTTGGTGACGAATGCGATTTCGCTAAGCAAGTCGCCTTCCTCTATCCACTACGGGTCTTGATGGCATTCATGGGAGTCCCGCCTCAGGACGAGCCGATGATGCTTAAGCTTACTCAAGAGATATTCTCCGGAAACGATCCGGAGTTGAACCGCTCTGGAAAACAGCAGACTCCGGAGGAGGCTCTTCAGGCAACCCTTGCCAGCATCGCCGAGATGGAAAACTACTTCCTTGACGTGACCACGCGGCTACGTGAAACGCCGGACAGCGGACTGAACAGTCTTATCGCGAATGCGAAGATTGATGGAGACTATCTGACTCGCCGACAACTGCTTGGCTATTATATAACGGCCGCCACGGCAGGCCATGATACTACCTCAAATGCAACTGCGGGAATAATGTGGGCACTGGCAGAAAGACCTTATCTTTTCGAGCAGATAAAGCAGGATCGTACTCTCATCCCGGCGCTTGTCGATGAAGGTGTGCGCTGGGTAACACCGGTTAAACATTTCATGAGATCGGCCACCGCAGATTGCGAATTGGCTGGTCAGAAAATAACGAAGGGCGATTGGTTGATGCTATGTTACAGCTCCGCCAATCGCGACGAGTTAGTCTTCGACGATCCATTCGACTTCAGGTTGGATCGCAAAGACAACCCGCAGCTTGCATTCGGGTACGGTGTCCATGTTTGTTTGGGACAGCATTTGGCGCGGCTGGAAATGCGCGTGCTGATGGAGCAATTGTTCGATAGGCTAGCGTCTGTTGAACTTTCGGGAACACCGGCGCGGACGATATCCAATTTTGTCTGCGGACCAAAGCGGGTGCCGATCCGCTACAAGACGAATTGAAAAGGCGGAATCGATGAGCAACTCGTCTCGAAAGTGGCGCTGCCGCAGTTGTGGTTACATCTATGACGAGGCCTTGGGCTTGCCAGAGGATGGCATCGCTCCAGGCACGCCTTTCGAAACCATTCCGGAAGACCTTTTTTATTGCCCAGACTGCGGCACGGAAAAGCAAGATTTCGAATTGGTGGATTATTGATCTGCAAGTTTAAAGGGATGAAGCCATGACCGCGCAACATATCAGGATTGAACGGTTGGGTGCCATTGAGCGGATCACGCTGGCGAGGCCTGAAAAGCGGAATGCCCAGAACAAAGCAATGCTCGAAGGCTTGGATGCTGCGTTGAAACGCGCAGAATTCGACGACGAAGTGCATGTTGTTATCCTGGCTGCAGATGGCAGCAGTTTTTCGGCCGGGCACGACAATAAGGAATTAGGTGATGACTATCTGCAGCGGCCTACGGTTGAACGTTACCAGTTCGAGGATCGCTACTATCTCGAGATTGCGCTTGGCATACGTAACCACTCCAAACCGGTGATTGTCCAAGCTCAGGGTGCGTGCATTGCTGGGGGTTTTATGCTCGCTGCGATGGCAGATATTCTGGTGGCGTCGGAGGACACCTATTTCTCCGATCCCACTGTACTATTGGGTTCAGCCGCAGTTGAAGTTTTATTCCACCCTTGGGCGCTTGGAGACCGGCTGGCCCGCGACATCCTGTTTACAGGGCGTAACTTGACGGCAGCAGAGGCTTACCAGCGTGGTTTTGTCACTCGGCTGGTCGCTCGTGACCAACTTGAAGCAGCCGCAATGGAAATTGCCGAGACGATCGGAAAGGCACCTCCCTTTGCCATGCAGATGATGAAGCGCTCGCTCAACCGTAATCTCGATGCTCAAGGCTACAGCGTAATGATGAGTGCACATTTCGACACCCATCAACTTGTTCATACTGCTTCAAAGAACACAGCCAGTGCCGCAGAGCGGCTTGCCAACTTCAAGAGCATCGTGGCCGGCAACTAGCTTGGAAACGCACTTATCGACTTAAGACCGGAGTAGACCGCTTGTCCGATACCATCGATCTGGATTTCCTCGACGAGAGCTTTGCCGAAATGCTGAGCTCCGAATGGCCGCGCGAGCGCTCAGTGGCGCATGCCCAGTCTGGGAATCTGATCGCGGCGGATCTGTGGTCGCAGATGGCGGGCCTTGGCTGGACCGCACTGAACGTTCCCGAGGAGTTCGGCGGTCTAGGCCTCGGTATCGAAGCTACCTCGCGCCTCCATGCGGCGCTAGGAGCAGTCTCGGCACCAGTCCCGATGTTGGGTACAACGATGGCAGCCGCACTCATTGCTCATGCCGGTAGTGACCGGCAGCGTAAGGCTTGGCTTCCTGCACTTGCCGATGGCTCGATGCGGTTCGGCTTTGCACAGCCATCAGGTGCACAGCTGACCATAGAAAATTCGAGCGTCAGCGGCATTGCAGCCGACATACTCGATGCTCCATCTGCAACGCATTTTGTGTTAAACGGCAGGCGCGAGGGTAAGCGCAGCTGGATCGTCTTGGCCGCCGATAGCCCCGGTCTGTCCGTCGAGGTCCACCCCTTGAATGACACAAGCCGGACGCTTGGCAGCGTGAACTTCTCGCAAGTGACACTCGCGGAAGATGCAATCATTTCAGCGCCAGACTGTCAGCGAGTTGTCGACCTGCTCGAACACTGGAGTTGCATCGCCTTGGCCTCGGACTCGCTCGGGATTGGCGAGGCCGTGCTCAATCTGACGATCGAGTATCTCAATGTGCGAGAGCAGTTCGGGAAGGTGATCGGCAGTTTCCAGGCGCTCAAGCACCGGGTGGCTGATCACAAGACCGCCTTGGTTGGCGCGCGCGAGTTTCTGGCGCATGTGGCGTCGCTTGATCCTGGGGATCCTGCCGGGTTGATTGAAGCCCTCTCTTCAAAGGCGCACATCACCCGGGTTGCCGCCGAGGTCGCGCGTGACTGCATCCAGTTGCATGGCGGTGTAGGTTTTACTGCAGAATTCCAGCCGCATGTCTTCCTGAAACGGGCCAAGTTAAACGAAGCACTCTATCTAACGCGCAACGAAGCGCTCGATCGGGTTGCCGATTTGCTGGAGGCAGCGTGATGACTCGGACTTTCGATATTCTTTCCAAAGTCGGCGATGAAGGAGCTTTCCGGCAAGAAATACGCGACTGGCTCGCTGTTTCGATGCCCAAGAACTGGCGTAGCGAATGGCAAGGGCTGGAAAACGAAACCCTTAAACCCAAGATGATCGACTGGCTCGAAGAGCGACGGAAAGTAGGTCTTGCCACCCCGCACTGGCCCAAGGAATGGGGCGGGCCAGGTCTGCCATTCGGTTACCAGATAATCGTTTATGAGGAGCTGACCCGCGCAGACGCGCCCGAGCTTCACATGTACATGGTTTCGCTGTTCCAGACCCCCGCAACGCTGTTTGAACACGGCAGTCCTGCGCAGAAGGAGAAGTACCTTTCGGGGATAACTCACGGTACAGATATCTGGTGCCAGGGCTTCTCTGAACCGGGGGCCGGATCGGATCTGGCGGCGCTGCGGACAAGTGCACGCCGCGAAGGCGATCATTATGTGGTCAATGGGCAGAAAATCTGGTCGTCAGGGGCGATCAATGCCCAATTTTGCCTGCTGCTTGCCCGCACGGAGCAGAACGTAAAGCGCAAGCATGAGGGCATTTCTTATTTCATCATGGATATGAAGGCACCCGGCGTCGAAGTTCGGCCGATCCGGTCTATTACCGGCGAGCAGGAGTTTTGCGAGATCTTCATGGACGATGTGAAGATTCCTGCGGAGAATCTGATTGGCGCAGAAGGCGATGGTTGGAATATCGCCCAGTCCACTCTCTCAGCCGAACGAGGGCTTCTGATTTTTGGCGGAACAGAACGGCTTGCTCGCTCGTTCGAACGCGATCGGGTCGATGGCAAAGACAGCTGGATGCGCGATCCGCAGTTGCGCCGCGAGTATGCGGCGTTTCATGCTGAACTTCAGGTCATCCGCCTCTTGATCCGCAAGCTGCTAAAGGAGCTCGAAGCGAACCCCGACAAGGCTTCGTCAACCCTGCCGACTTTCATTAAGCTCACATGGGGGCCGTTTCTGCAGCGCTATACTGAGTTTCTAGTCCGCGCCGAAGGCCTGCAAGCGCACAAATGGAAAGCTCCGATCCCGGCAACGGCGCATACCAGCCGAATAAAGTTCATCGATTTCCTCAAGAGCTATGCTTGGACCATCGCGGGAGGATCGAATGAGATCATGCGTAACATCATCGCCGAGAGATACCTTGGGCTGCCTCGCTAAAACACAACCTCCTACAGGCCTGCGATGAGTTCCTGCACTGCCTCCGCGACCGTGTCGATCGACCAGTCTGCGACTGAAACGCCCGGCTGAATGGGCTTTGGCTGTGCCACCAGGGACAATTGGCCGCTGGCAATCCTGAAGATCTGGCCATTGACATGGGCCGATCGATCTGAGGCTAGGAAGCAGACCGTTTCAGCGGTATGTCGGGGATCTTGAAACGGCCGAGGCTTACCTTCAACACCCTTGAACTCCTGCATCGCGGTAACCATCCGGGTCGTTGCATTGGGTGATACCGCGTTTACCCGCACTCCCGTGCCGGCAAGGTCCAGCGCCCAGCCGTAGGTCATCGAAGAGACTGCCCCTTTTGTCGCACCATAAGCACTCATCTCTGCAATTCCGCTGGCGGCTCCTGAAGTGACGTTGATGATTGAGCCTTTCCCGGCGGCGCGCATCCTTGGAATGGCATGCATCGCGCAGTTGGCCGTACCCAGGACATTAACCGATAGCATGGCCCGAAGATCGACCGGCTTGAGATCCCAGGCTAGGCCCATGCGGAAGAGACCGGCGTTGTTCACGAGCGCATCGATCTGGCTGCGTTCGGCAATGCAGGCGTCTATCAACCTGCCGCAATAGTCCGGATCGCTGATATCGCCGCAATGCGCGACCGCCGATCCGCCGAGCTGCTTGATCCTGTCAACGGTTTCATTGGCGACATCAGCATCGAGATCGTTCACGACTACAAAAGCGCCCAAACCGGCCGCTGTCTCCGCGACGACGGCACCAATACCCCGGCCGGCTCCGGTGATTACCATTGCCTTACCGGCAAGACTCTCGGGCGTCTTCATGTGCATTTCTGCGCTCCTGTGTCCTGATTAGAGTGACCGACCCAGCTTTTCCGCGACCAGTGCCTGCAGCTCCGGTTTCTTGACTTTGTGGGAATGAGTGCGTGGTATCTCGTCGCTGGGCAGGAAGACAATTTCCGATGGAATCTTGTACTTGGATAGCGCTCTTATGGTCACTTCGCGCAGCAACTTGGCAGTTACGGATGCTCCGGCGGCTTTGACGACGACAGCGACAGCGATCTCACCGCGTTGCGGATCGGGCAAACCTAATGCGATGGCCTCAGCGACATCCGGATGACGCATCAACACGATTTCGATCTCGGCCGGCGAGACATTGGCGCCGGCTACCTTGATCATGTCATTGCGGCGGCCCTTGAAATAGAAGTAGCCGTCCTCGTCGATCAAGCCGGTATCACCGGTCGGGAAGAAGCCGTCACATGTTAGATACTCGTGGCGTTCCTTCTTGTAATACTCGCGCATCAAGGCGTAACCGCGCACCCATAGCTCGCCAACCTCGCCTGCAGGGAGTGGCTTGCCGTTCTCCGGATCGACGATCAGGCGTTCCATCCCAGGTAGGTTGCGCCCCAGATTGCCGCCTTTGCCGACCGGCGAGGGGGTGCCGTACCGATTGATACTGTGCGGGCCAAAGGTTTCTGTCATCCCGATCCAGCTCTGGATGCGTTCTGGCGGAATTGGCTGTCCGGTGACTGCGTCAACCGGCGGTGCCAGACCCGAGATGTGCGAAATATCCAGGCCTTCCGCTGCTGCCGCCTGACGCAACTCTGCGCCTTGGGTCGACCATGCCGAAAAGCGGTCGATATTTTCTTCTTTCACGACCCTGAATAGCTCTGCGGAAGTCGGATTGTCGGGGAAGCACAGGGTTCCGCCGACATGGAGGGCGGGCATCAGGTTGAAATTGATTCCACCCAGCCAGAACAGATTCATGACATGTAATGTGCGGTTGCCTGGCTTTGCGTCGAAATAATCGAGGAAGTTGAAGGTAGTCCGAACTGCGGTACCATGGGTGTGTACCACCGATTTAGGGCGCGCGGTGCTACCCGAAGTACATATGACCAGTGCCGGATCGGAAGGGTGGACCGATTCCTCAACCTTCGCCAAGAAGCTTCCATCAATCTGGGGTTTGGCAGCCGCAGCATCCAGCACTTGCTGCGGCCCTGTCAACGCCCATTTCCGATCATGGTCTCCCCAGATGATGATCCGGCGAAGATATGGATGTTCTGAAAGATATAGTTCCGGTGTCGACTGTCCTGCGAGGCCCGGCAACGCAACTTCAACTCGCTCGACATAGTTGTTCTTTAGATAGCTGGGCTCGATGATCAGGGTATCGAGGTCATGGAACTCGACCGCCCAGTCGACCTCGGGGGGCTGGTAGAAAGTGCTCATCGTGACGACAAGAGCACCGATCCGGGTGGCCGCCAAGAAAATGACTGCCCAGTCGGGTTTGTTGGACATCAGCAAGCCGACGCGGGTTCCCTTGCCAATGCCCATGGCCAGCAGCCCCTTTGCCAGTGCAGCCGATTCCTCGTCCGCCTGCCGAAAGGTGAGCCGCCGCGATCCTTGGACCAGAAATTCGGTATCAGGAAAGCGTTCGACAGCAGACTTCAACGTATTAGTTAGCGTCGGGACATAGGCCGGTTCCGGGAGACGTACTTCTCTCATATTCAGTCTTTCCTAATGACCCCTCAACATGTTGGACGTCTGTTGCGAAACGAAAGCTGCTAGTTGCATCGCGCGTTAAACTTGAGGGGTAGTTTCAACAGGGAACCCAGCTGACCGGAATAGGGCATGCTTTCAAGTGAGCCGTTGAGCTGGACATTTTCCAGCCGTTCAAGGAGCACGGTCATGGCGACGATCATCTCGGTCTTAGCTAGAACGTGGCCAAGGCAATGATGGATGCCATGGCCGAATCCTGTGTTGTAGCTATCAATCGGCCGTGAAACGTCGTAGGTATTTGGGTTGTCGAAGCGCTCGGGGTCCCGGCTGGCTGACAGAGTGTTCAAATAAATCAGCTGGCCGGCCTCGGCGTGAAAGCCGTCAAAGTCGACCGTACTACGAACGACACGTTTGTTGGCCTGAACCGTGGGGTAGAAGCGGATCGATTCATGCATCACGAACGGAATCTGCTCTGGATCGTTCAGCATCAACTCCCATGTGCCGGGGTGCCTTACAACGGCGCGTACAAAGTTTGCGAGCTGGCTTCGCGTACTGTCATGGCCTGCGAACAGAAGGTTCGTGAGGCCCCAAATCAACTCTTCCTTGCTGAGCTTTCCTTGCGCTTTCTGGGCCTCAACAATCACGGAAACAAAATCATCTTTCGGCTCCCTCGATCGACTTTCGACAAGAGGTTCAAGATAGTCCCAAAGAACCTTTAGGGCAGCCTCGATCGCTGGTACATGAGGGGCCAACGGAACCGAAAACATGTGGGCAAGGGTGGCCGTCGCATTCTGGAAAGATGGCACATCCTTGGTGTCAACACCAAACAGCAGGCAGGCAACCGTTACCGAATAATGGTGGGTGAAGTCCGCAATGAAATCGCACTCGCCCCGATTTATGAACGTGTCGACCAAGCCATTGGCTACATCCGCCATCAATTCGCGCCTCTCGGCGATGCGACGAAGAGAAAACGCCTGACCCATGACTCGCCGAATCCGTGCGTGCTGGTCGCGAGGAAGCGCAGGCAATCGACCGTACCTGTCAAAAGACTCCTGAAGCGGGCCGCCCCCCATGTTTACCGTGTGCTCGGCGCTAGGGATATCGAACTCGTCTGCCTGAAGCATCCAGTTTAGAGTCTCATACCGCAGTACTTCAAAGCCACGTTGGCTCTTAGCTACCGGAGATTGCCTACGAAGCTGTGCTAGCACTTCATGGGGGTTCGAGTTGAATTCTTTGCCGTGAATGTCAAGGAACGGTAGGTCAGCGGTGGCGAGTTTTTTGGTTGCCATGATTTCTCTCCATTTAAAACTTTCACATGCTTGACAGTCCGACCTACGCGTGATGGCGAGTTGGTTCCGGTCAGCTTTTTAATTTACAATTTACGAGTCCTTCAATTTGGCCATGTTGAAAAGGCCGAGCGGCCTTCACGTTGAACGAGCTGTTCGATTGGAGTCTGCGGCTAGCTGCAACAGCGGCTTCAAATCCTTTTTCACGATCTTACCGGTCGGGTTGAGCGGGAGCGCTTCCATAATGAGCAGGATTCGCGGAACCTTGTTGTCCGCGAGATGCTCCTTGCAAAAGGCGCTGATTTCTTCCGGATCTGCAGAACAGCCTGGGCGAAGCGATACCGCGGCCGATACGTCCTCCCCAAGCACGGGGTGGTCTACCCCGACGACAGCTGCCTGTTGCACTGCCGGGTGTTGGTAAAGCACGGTTTCGATCTCCAATGGAGTGATGTTATAGCCACCGCGAATAATTAACTCCTTAGATCGGCCTGAGATGATCAGGTCGCCATCGCCATCGACAAATCCGAGATCACCGGTTTTGGTCCAGCCGCCGACGAAGCTGGCTGCGGTTGCTTCCGGGTCGTTCCAGTATCGGCGTGGATGCTTCTGAATTCCAAAGATCTCGCCGATGACACCAGTTTCGGTGATGACTTTTCCATCGTCGGCGCGCAGTTGCATGTACTCGGGCATTTTACCGACACAGCCTGGTTTGAGTGCTTGGGCTGCGCTGGTCGTGCCAACCACGACGCCGCCTTCGGACATGCCGTAATTGTTGCGGATCTTAAGATGCGGCCAATTTGCCATGGCCCGAACCACCGAGTCGTGCGGCAGTGGTGCAGTCCCCGTCATGAGGTACTTCACGCCGGCAAAGTCATAGCATTCAGCGTCGGTGTGATCGAGGATCAATCGCAGCATCGAAGGAACAAGATACACCAGATCTGGCTGTTTTTCTTTGACCAGTTCGAGGAAGCCCTTGGGATCGAATTTGCGCTGGGTGATTGCTGTCGCGCCGCCGCGTACCGGCAGCATAACAATCCCGAGGTTTCCAGCGGAACCAGTCAGGGGCAGCGCATGCAATGTTGACCGAGTGCTGTCCATGTTGGTCCCGGTAACTCCCCGTGAGATCAGATCGGGATGGCTCACGACTACGCCCTTGATTTTGCCGGTAGTTCCGCTGGTCCCAAGGATTTCGGCGTCGGCGTGCGCGTCTAGGCTGTTCTGATCGGGTAGTGCTGATATGTCGCGAGGCATCTGGTCGACCGACCAGCACCCGTCGAATTTTAGATTTTTAACGAGATCGGGAACATCAGTGATACACCAGCGCGGTTCGCACAGATTCTTGTAATCCGAAACTTCAGCCGGGCTCAGCCGCGGATTAATAGGGCAGACAATGCCGCCGGCGCGGAATATCGCGAAGACGGCGATGGCCATTTCGACGGCAAAGGCATTGCTGATGGGTAAGAAGACTCGATCGCCGGGTTGCAGGCCAGATGCGGCAAGACCTCCACCTATTTCATCGGCTTCAAGGTCCCACTGGGCAAAAGTGATCGTGCGGCGAGTATCGTCATGTGCGATCTCATCACGCTGGTGCGTGGCGCGGATTTTCAGGGCATCGCTAATCCGCCGCACTTTGGTCATGCCAGAGCTCCCACTATCAAATCTATTGAATAGTAAGTCCCCTTCTCACACGTCGTGAAGCTTGACAAGAAAAACTTACGGGTTAGTTTTATAAATTCTCAAGGAGTGGTTTCATTATGCCCAAAAAGGCCGATATCAAGCAGAGCGAAGAATGGCAGAAAGCCACGTCCTACGAGATTTTGGACAGTGACATAGAGAGGCAACGCAAACTAATCGGATACTGGGAGGCAATGAGGAGAGCCGACTATGTCCAGACGGCGTCGGAAGACTCCATCCGTAACTGGGCTTATGGTAGCGGCGACGATAATCCACTGTTCACCGATCCCGCATATGCTCGGAAAACCCGGTGGGGCGGTGTGATCGCTCCGGGGATGATGGTAGGGCAGATCAGCAAGCCAATGCTCGGCGATCCGCCTTCGGACGAGATCCGAGCGCTACGCAAAAGCCTGTTCAAGGGTATTCATGTCTTCGTTTCTGGTGCGGACTTCACTTTTTATCGGCCGGTCCGACCAGGGGATTCGATCTATGCCTACGAAGGAGAGGTTTCGTGTGAGGTCAAACAGTCGGAATTTGCCGGCAGGTCGATCGTCAACGTCACGCGCCGCGTCAAGGTCAACCAGCGAGGCGAGGTGGTTGCCACCTACGATCTGTTGCGGATTCTCACCGAGCGCAAAGCTGCGGCCAAAAAGGGCAAGAACGCGGCGATCGAACCAGCGACCTACACCGATGAGGAAATGCAGGCGATCGAAGACATCTACGCTGCCGAAAAGGTGCAAGGCGCCGAGAAGCGATGGTTTGAAAGTGTCGAAGTGGGCGACAGCTTGGGCCTTCAGGCCAAGGGACCGCTTGCTGTTACGGACATCATTTGCTTCCACGCAGCGGGCTACGGATTCACCCCATATGCCCCGACGACAAACCGGCGTGCGCACAAGAACCGGCAGCGGATTCCGGCTTTCTACATCAAGAATGAACAGGGCATTCCCGATGTGGCGCAGCGTCTCCACTGGGATCCGGTTTGGGCCCAGGCGATCGGTAACCCGATGGCCTATGACTATGGGGTGATGCGCGAGAACTATCTATGGCACTATCTCAGCGACTGGGCGGGAGATGACGGGATCATCATCCAGCTCCACGATGAGGTGCGGAAATTTGCTTATATGGGCGACGTGCAGCGTGTGACGGGCGAGGTTCTGGGAAAGCGCGATGAGAACGGCCAGAGCCTAGTGGACGTGGCGGTGAAGTTTGTGAACCAACGCGATGAGGAAAACGTGCGCGGTAAGGCAACAATTGCCTTGCCCAGCAAGAACAAGCCGCTACCGATGTATCCGCCTGTGCCTGACGACATAGCGGAAACCGCCGCACGCATGATGGCGCGGCACTGGGAACTGGGAGGCAACTGATGAGCGATCTGGTGCTGACCGAAGACGATGGCGGTGTCAGGATCATCACTTTGAACCGACCTGACCGGCTAAATGCTCTGTCGACCGAGTTGATGGCTATCTTGGCCGATGAAGTTGCAGATGCCGCACGAGACGCCTCAGTGGGCTGTGTGGTGATCACGGGTGCAGGGCGCGGCTTCTGTTCCGGAGGTGACATCCAGGATGGGGGAAGCTCCGTTGTTGCGCCTAATTCGCAAGTCGGCAGCCGTATTGAGCAACGGTTCGCTGGGCTGCGCGGCAATATGGAGACAGCAAAGCTGCTGCATGAAATGCCCAAGCCGACCATCGCGATGGTCAATGGACCGGTGGCCGGGGCCGGGGTCGGCATCGCCGGCGCTTGCGATCTGCGCTTTGCCGGGCGATCTGCCACATTCATTACGGCCTTCGACAAGATCGGCGCGAGCGGTGACTTCGGAAGCAGCTGGTTTCTCTCGAAGATTGTCGGAACGGCCGTCGCGCGCGAATTGTTCCTGCTTGGTGAAAAGCTGTCGGCCGAAGATGCCTTTGCTAAAGGAATCTACACCCGCCTCCTCGATGACGATGCCTTGCGTGCAGAAACATTGAAGGTGGCGCATAGATTGGCCAACGGACCGAGAATGGCGTATCGCTACATGAAGCAGAACCTCAATAACGCTGAAGACTGGTCATTCGAGGCACAGTTTGACACGGAGGCGCTAAATATGGGCTTGTCGACGCAGGCGAGCGCACTGATCCGTCGAGAACAGCAAAAAGACGGATAGCATCATCAAGGACGCGCAGCAGGCCAACTACACATGACGTTGACTTGGTAAAAACTAACCAGTAAGTTTCACATGATTGGCCGTGCTTACCATCTCATCCGGAGACGGGCGCAAGCACACCTAACAGGAGTAAGTGCCGTGTCTGCCATTTTAGAAGGCATCAAGGTAGTCGATTTCGGTAAGTATATTGCCGGGCCGCTTTGCGCCGGAATGCTGGCGGACCTAGGCGCCGATGTGGTGCGCATCGAAAAGCCGGGCGGCGGCGATGACCGTTATGTTGCGCCCGCTACAGACAGCGGTGAGGGGTCCTTGTTCCTCTACGGCAATCGCGGCAAGCGCTCGCTGACCTTGGATACGAGTAAGCCAGAAGGTCGGGCCGTGCTTCATCGCATGATCGCCAAGGCCGATGTGGTCGTTGCCAACCTCTCGCCGAGTGCGCTGTCACATTTCGGTCTGGACTATGAATCGGTCAAGTCGCTGCGCGAAGACATCATCCTTGTCACCTCGAGCACGTTTCCATCGAACACTCCGATGCGGGACGCGCTCGGCCTCGACAGCATCGGCCAAGTAGTGAGTGGCGGGGTCTACCTTACGGGTGAGGCCGGGCAACCTTACAAGTCCGCAACCGCTTATGTTGATTTCGGCACGGCGGTTTCCTCCGCCTTTGCGGCCATGGCGGCGCTTTTCAATCGGGAACGGACTGGGCAGGGCATGCACGTCGAATCCTCGCTGGTTGGAACAGCGCTCAACGTCATGGCGCCCATCTTGATGGAGCATGCGTATGGCAAAGCCCCGCGCCGTCCCACTGGCAACCGCTCGCCTATTGGCGGCCCCTCCGACATCATCAAGACCAGAGACGGCTGGTTCGTCGTGTCCGTGCTTGGCAACAAGCTGTTCGCACGCTGGGCTAAGTTCATCGGGCGACCCGAATTGACTGAGGATCCGCGCTTCGCTGACGACGCCCTGCGCGGCGTGAACGGAGATGTTCTGAGCCAGATCATGAACGAATGGGCCAAGAACAAAACTACGGACGAGTGCATCAAAGAGCTGGTGCAGATCGGACTTCCAGCAGGGCCAGTCCTTTCCCCCGATGACATCATGGGCGGGGCTATGAGCTTGCGGGAGAGCTTCTTTCAGCAAGGGAAGTTCGGATCCGAACCTATCATGCAAATGCCGAGCCCGATCCGTTTTTCGGGCGCACCAGTCCGGGAAAATATCGAGGCCCCCGAACTCGGCAAGCACAGCCGCGAAGTGCTTGGCGATTACGGCTTTACGCAGAGTGAGATCGAAAGCCTGATCGAACGTCAACTGGTTTGACGATTGTTGATGAAATCAAGGACGCTCAATGAGCGAACCAATGGAGGAATGGTATTAGTCATGACGACAATCGTTTTTTTCGAGCCTGACGGAACCCGGCGCGAAGTAGAGGCCAATCCTGGCGAAAGCCTCATGGAAGTTGCCGTGCGCCATGGGGTCGAGGGGGTTGATGCCGATTGTGGCGGGGTGTGCGCCTGCGCGACATGTCATGGTCACATTGATCCCGCGTTCTTCGGCCGCTTGCTGGCAATGAACGATACCGAAGATGCGATGCTCGAACTAGTTGAAGACCAGAGAGCGGCCAATTCGCGGCTGCTTTGTCAGATTCAAGTTGGGCCCGAACTGGATGGGATCGTCATTAAGCTACCTGGCGTTCGGCGCTGATTCAGGTCCCTGATTGCTATATTCGGTCGAAGCCAGATGGATGGGAAGCACTCAAGATGAGCAATGACCAGCTAGCGCCAAGATCCGGGGTGGCACCAGGCACACGCTGGCGTTGGTTGGCACTATTCTTCTTTGGGGCCGCGGTTCTGGCGGGGCCGGTCTACTTCGCTGCTGAGATAGAGCGGATTGCAAACGTCGCCGTCGAATTCGCACGGACCAGTCCGCTCCTCGTGGCAGGGGCAATTGTGGTGGCCCTCGCGCTCGACATATTCCTGCCCGTGCCCAACGGCGTGACCAATACGCTCGCAGGCGCGATCTTCGGATTCGCGTTCGGCTCCGTAGTGATCTGGATCGGTCTTATGGCAGCGAGCCTGCTTGGTTATACCGTTGGAGTTCTGGCAGCGCGGCCCCTTGCGCTCAAACTGCTCGGCGAACAGGAACTGATCCGCGCACACCGTTTTGCCAGTGGTACGGGGCCGCTGGTGCTGATCTTCTCCAGGCCGGTTCCGGTTTTTGCCGAACTCGCGACTATTGCATCCGGTATGGCAGGAATGAGACTTGGACAATTCGTGATCATTACCGGTCTTGCGAACATTTCGGTTGCTATAGTCTTTTCCGCTATCGGCTCTGCTGCTTTTGCCGACCAATCCGGATTACTCGCCATGACCGGCAGCGTCGTCCTTCCGTTGATTGCATGGCTTGTATTTCGTCGCTGGCACACAAGGCAAAGTTCATAGCTACGGGCGGCAGCCTACCCTAATGTCAATCCGAGCCTTCGCAAATATGAGAAAGCATATGCCGCATTTTGATGTTTTGATCGTGGGGGGTGGTCAGGCAGGGGCCTATGCGGCAATCCAGCTTCGGCAGCAAGGTTTTGTTGGCACCGTCGCCATCGCCGGGCGCGAGAACGAGCTGCCCTATGAACGACCTCCGCTTTCCAAGGAGTATCTGCTCGGTGATAAGGAATGGGAGCGTCTGCTGATCCGTCCAGCTTCTTTTTGGCAGGAAAAGGCTATTGCATTGCTGCTGGGACTTGAGGTGACCGCGGTCCAACCAACAGCGCGGCAAGTAACCATGAACGATGGCAGCAGTCTGGGATATGGCAAACTTATCTGGGCAACTGGCGGAGAGCCGCGCCGCCTGGCTTGCCCCGGCACGGACCTAAAGGGGGTTCACGTCGTTAGAACGCGGGCCCATGCCGACGCGATTCTGGGCCAACTGTCAGATGTAAGTCGCGCGGTGATCGTGGGAGGCGGCTACATTGGGCTCGAGGCTGCAGCCGTGCTCCGGAAGCTTGGTAAGGAGGTAACGCTCCTAGAGGCTTTGCCGCGAGTGCTTGCAAGGGTGGCTGGCGAGGATGTTTCGTCATTCTACGAAGCCGAGCACCGCGCGCAAGGTGTTGATCTCAGGACGTCAGCTGCCATTAGTGCGGTTGAGGGTTTGGATCGGGTGAGCGGAGTGCGCCTCGCTGATGGCAGCCTGATCGAATGCCAGATGGTAATTGTCGGGATCGGAATTATCCCTTCCGTAGAGCCTTTGCTCGCCGCGGGAATCAAAGGTGAAAATGGGATTGAGGTTGATGACTTCTGCCGCACCAGTGACGAGAACATCTACGCTATCGGCGATTGCGCCGCACAGGCCAACCGCTTTGCTGGCGGTGCAGTGCTGCGAGTCGAAAGCGTCCAGAATGCCAATGATCAGGCGGCTTGCGCAGTAAAGGCCATCCTGGGTGAAGCACAATCCTATGCCGCAATACCTTGGTTCTGGTCCAACCAGTATGATCTGAAGCTACAGACCGTCGGGATTTCGTCAGGGTATGACGCCGCGATCCTGCGCGGCGACTGTGCTGCGCGGTGCTTTTCGGTACTCTACCTCAAGGCGGGGCGTCTGATCGCTGTCGATGCGATCAACGCGACTAGGGATTATGTGCAGGCTCGCAAGCTGATCGAGGAGTGGGCGATGATCGCGCCCGAAGACCTGGTCGACACAAGCCGTCCGTTGAAAGACCTGCCACGGCTTTAGAGCCCGCCCTGTGCACAAGGCTCCCTGAGCGATCCCTGTCTTTTAGGCCATCCGCTCGATGATTATTGCTGGGGCCATGCCGCCGCCTGCGCACATCGTGACCAGGCCATAGCGGCCATCGGTGCGTTCCAGTTCGTCGAGTACGGTACCGATCAGCATGGCGCCCGTCGCCCCGATCGGGTGCCCTAGCGCGATCGAGCCGCCGTTGACATTCACCTTTTCGCGGTCGAGCTTAAGGTCTCGGATGAACTTCTCAGCCACTACCGCGAAGGCTTCGTTGATCTCCCATAGGTCGATATCGTTCACTGTCAGGCCGGCCTTTTGCAGCACTTTGCGGGCTGCCGGGACTGGGGCATTGAGCATCAGCGTTGGGCAGTCGCCCAGATTGGCATAGGCCACGATGCGCGCACGCGGCTTTAGGCCATGCTTGTCGGAATAGTCCTTGCTGGTTAGCAGGACTGCACCCGCTCCATCGACCACGCCCGAGCTGTTGCCGGGATGGTGTACAGCCTCGAATTGGAGGTCGGTATAGACCCGCTGGATCTGTTTACGCCAAGTCCGTCCGTCACCAAGATCGACATCGGCAATGACTTGGAACGAAGGCTTGAGTGATGCCAGACCTTCGGCGGTCGTTTCAGGACGCGGAAACTCCTCATGATCGAGAGCAAGTGAACCGTCAGGGTTGTATACCGGCACCACCGATCGGTCGAATCGCCCTTCGCGGATCGCGCGATCGGCGCGGCGCTGACTTTCCAGTGCCAGCGCGTCGAGATCTTCCCGGCCAATCCCCTCGATTGCAGCAATCGCGTCGGCGCAGACGCCCTGATTGGACTGGGGGTGCATGGCATCGAGCACATCGTTGTGCGAGCCAATTAATCGTGGCTCTATTCCGAATTCGGCGCGTTGGGCAGCCAGTACCTGCTGGTAGCTCATCAATTCTGTGCCCCCTGCGACAACGCAGTCTTCCATTCCTGAAAGTACAGAGCCGGCGGCGAGATTAACGGCCGTTATGCCACCTCCGCAGAAGCGATCTAGGGTTGTTCCCGATGCCTTTACGTCATAGCCCGCAACCAGTGCTGCCATCCGGCCGAGGTCAGCGCCTTGCTTGCCTTCCTGTGTGCTGGTTGACCAAATGATATCATCGACAGTTGTGGTGTCTAGATTGTTACGTTCTTTGAGCGCCTTAAGGACAGTAGCGCCAACATTTTGAGGGTGCAGGTGGGACAGTGCACCTTTGCCTGGTTTACCAATTCCGCGAGGCGTACGGCAGGTGTCGATGATATAGGCTTCACGCATCGGTCAACTCCTTTGTTAATTAGACTATCATATCATAAAGTCGTTTGCGGATGATGCTTTCAGCATCGGCCACAATTCGATTAATCAGTTCGTGGCAGGTGGGAATGTCGTGAATGAGCCCCTGAACCATCCCGGCCCAAAACACTCCTTTTGAGAGATCGCCTGTCTGCAGAAGTTCTTTTCCCGCAACGCCGGATACCAACTCGCGAACGTCGTCGAACACAGCATCTGGCTTAGAAAGTCGGCGTACAACTTCTTGCGATACTGCGCTTCTTCCGACTCTTGCTGTGTTCTTGAATGCGCGGAAGATCAACAAGCTGCCCCGTTCGTCATTGTCGAGATAAGCTTGCTTAACTTTGTCATGAATTGGGGCTTCTTCAGTCGCGCAGAACCGTGTTCCCATATTTATTCCGTCTGCGCCCAAAGCAAGGGCCGCCGCGAGGCCTCTCCCATCCCCGAAACCGCCAGACGCAAGCATTGGAATCTTCACCTTGTCAGCGGCCGCCGGGATCAGGATTAGGCCTGGGATATCATCTTCACCGGGATGTCCGGCGCATTCGAAGCCGTCGATTGAAATGATATCGCAACCGGCTTTCTCTGCCGAAAGTGCATGTCGGACTGCAGTGCACTTGTGAAGAATTGTGACCCCGTGTGGGCGAAGCATCTCCCATATTTCGCGCACCGCCTGAGTACCGGCTGTCTCGACGATGGTAATCCCGCCGTCGATGATCGCCTGTGCGTATGCTTTGTAATCTGGAGAGTTGACGGTCGGGAAGATCGTCATGTTGACGCCGAACGGCTTTGTGGTCATCGCTTTAGTGCGTTCGATTTCATCACGAAGCGCCTGGGGAGATGGTTGGGTCAGGGCAGTAATGATGCCCAATCCGCCCGCGTTCGAAACCGCTGAAGCGAGCTCGGCATAACCGACATTCATCATTCCGCCTTGAACGATCGGATGCTCGATTCCTAGGCGCTCCGTAATTCTTGTGCGTAGTGCCATCGGGGAAATTCCACTCCTCTAAACGGGTTGGGCTTCAATGCCATCAACCGGCACCAAAGGTTGCTAATATGCGACAGCAAGTGTCGCTGATGACAAGATATAAAACTAACCAGTAAGTTTTGCTTGTCAAGTGTCGTAGTTCATGGGAGAGTAAGCTTAAGTTGGGACTGGGTATCACCGATTTTCTCGTCCGAAGTATTGTGGTGTTAGAGTAACGATGCAGATTTTTCCGATTCGAGCATTTGATCCCCCAGGCGATGTTACACGTCTACGTGAGCAGGTGCGGGAGATCATACGCCAGCACGACCATCGCTGGACGCCGGAAGAGCGATGCAATCCGTGGCTCAAGTGCGATGCAAGATTCTCGCGTGCGCTGGGCGATGCGGGACTGCTCGGATTGACTTGGCCAAGGCGATATGGCGGACAGGGACGTTCGGTACTTGAACGCTATGTGGTGCTCGAAGAGCTTCTGGCGCACGGCGCACCTTGCGGGTGCCACTGGATCGCTGATCGCCAGACCGGGCCACTGCTGTTGCGTTACGGTAATGAGCTTCTGCGCGAGAAATACCTGCCGGGAATGGCCCGCGGTGAGGTCTTTGCCTGTATCGGATTGTCTGAGCCGAACGCCGGTTCAGATCTGGCGAGCGTTCGCAGTCAAGCGCGCCGGACACCCGATGGATGGGTGCTCAACGGGCAAAAGATCTGGACAAGTAACGCCCATGAATGTCAGGCGATGTTGGCCTTGGTGCGGACCGATCCCGCGTCGGAGCGTCAGGCTGGTCTATCGCAGCTGATGATCGATCTTGACCTGCCGGGTGTTACCATACGGCCCATTATCGACATGACGGGCGAGCATCATTTCAACGAAGTCTTTTTCGATGACGTGTTGATCCCTTTCGACTCTCTCGTGGGTACCGAGGGCGAAGGTTGGAAGCAGGCTATGGCAGAGTTGGCATATGAGCGCTCAGGGCCGGAAAGGTACCTCTCCACCTATATGCTGTTTGTTGAACTAGTCGATGCGATCGGCGCTGATCCGCCCGAACCGGTTGTCCAGTTGATTGGCAGGTTGGCCGCGGAGATCTGGACTTTGAGGCAAATGTCGATGTCGACCGCAGCCAAGCTGGCTGCGGGTGAGGACCCGGTGATCGAGGCTTCAATCGTCAAGGATTTGGGTAACGCCTTCGAACAGGCCATGCCGCGACTCATCCAGGCGGCCGTCGATCCAGATCTGCTCGCTGGGAGTGCTTTGGAGCGGATGCTCGCGCATGTGCTTGTTGCCTCACCGAGTTTCTCGCTGCGCGGGGGCACTCCGGAAGTTTTGCGGGGGATCATCGCCAAGGGTTTGGGGTTGCGGTGAGGAGCAGTTGGTCATGAGCGAGTCACGTCAGCTGCTTTGTGAAATGGCGAACGGACTGTTTTCCGAACTTGCCGAGGTTGGGTTCGATAATGCCTGGCCCCGGATCGAGGAGGCAGGTTTTGCTTCGCTGCTAATCCCGGAGGAACAGGGTGGATTTGGCGGCGACTGGGGTGATGCCTATGCTGTGCTGCGAATTGCGGGACGGTATGCGCTTTCGGCGCCTTTGGGCGACGCTATCTTTGCTCCCCGGTTGCTGATGGAAGCAGGGATCAAGCCTCCTGCTGGTCTTATCGGATTGGCGAGGGCCAATGGCAAGGTTGGCTATGGACGGCATTGCGGCTGCGTCATCTTGATCGAGGATGGTGAGCTAAGGCTGGTCGAAGTAGCGACTAGCGAGGTCGTCGAAGGCTATTCGCTTGCCGGAGAGCCATTTGACCACATCTGTCCGGGTGGCGCGCCACTGGCGAGCGCGCCGTGTGCAGCAAATCTCATCGCGATGGGAGCCTTTGCCTTGGTGGCACAATCGGCTGGGGCGCTGGACGCGGCGTTCCAACTGACGCTCGAACACGTGAACACCCGGGTCCAGTTTGGTAAGGCGTTGGGTCGCTTTCAGGCGGTGCAACAGGCCATGGCTGAATTTTCGGTCGAAGCAGCGGCGATTGATGCGGCCGGGCAGGCAATGGCTGCGGCGCTCGACAAAGGCAATGTGCTCGATGATGGGGCGGCATTCGAGATCGCCGCTGCAAAACTGCGAGCAAATATGGCGATCGAGAAGTGTTTCCCGATTGCCCATCGACTGCACGGAGCAATCGGCTTTACAATCGAATATGCGCTTAACCGCTATACGCGCCGGCTCATGGCCTGGCGCGGGGATTGCGGTAACGACGCCTATTGGGCAGGCCAGCTGGGGCAGCACGTTTCCAAGCTGAGCGGCGGCGGCTTTTGGCCGGAAATCACTCGCCGGTCCGATGCTGCAGGATCGGTAGTGTAAGCCCCAAAGGAAGGATAAACGGTATGAACGACTATATTGTGGGGAAATCCATCGTTATAACCGGGGCCGGTGGAGGCTTCGGCGAACTCGTCGCACGAAAGGCTGCGGCACGTGGTGCGCTAGTCACACTGGGTGACGTGAATATCAAAGGGGCTGAAGCCGTAGCGGCCCAGATCTGCGAAGCTGGTGGCGAAGCCCTGGCCAAGCAGGTCGACGTGACCGAACTTGATGCCGTCAAGGCCCTGGTCTCTACCGCAGTGAACGCGTTCGGTCAGGTCGATGTGATGATTAACAACGCGGGCATAATGCCGCTGGCATTTTTTAGTGATCACGAAACCGCCCATGTGGCTTGGCATCGCGCGATCGATGTCAACATCAAAGGTGTGCTCAACGGTATGATTGCTGCACATGATCCGATGATGGAAAAAGGCAGAGGGCAGATCGTCAACATTAGTTCGATTTACGGCAATTTCCCGGTCGTCGGCGCAGCCGTCTATGGTGCGACTAAGACTGCGGTCAATTTTCTTTCCGAAAGCTTTCGGGTCGAAACGAGAGGCAAGATTAAAGTCTCCGTAGTGAAGCCTACCGGAGTTCCCGGAACGGGTTTAACCGGATCAGTTATTAACCGTGCTGCAGGCGTTGGAATCGTGGGTCAAAATGCCGGAGATCTCGCAGAGATGTTATTGGCAGTCGAAGAGGGTAGGGGAGACTATTTATTGGATTCCCAAGGGATTTCCTATGCCCGCCTCTCGCCCGACTATATCGCAGACGCGATACTTCACGTCATTGACCAGCCGCTGGGCGTGTCGATTGGCGACATAACAGTCCGGGCTTCTGGTGATCAGTTCATCCTCTAAAACCCACTCCAAATTGCATGCCGCTGTGCCATGCATTAGTTCTTCTGCTCCGGACCGGCTGGTCAATTTTTTGGTGGAACCGGCGCGGATAATCCCTAAACCTGAGTTTTGACTTTAACGCTGGCCTTGGATCGATGCGGGCGCGCGGTGCCGAGGTCAACCCCCGACGGTGCAAGCTGCTTGACGCAGCTAAACTTACGGGTTAGTTTCATTTTGTGAATGGGGTGTAGTATGGGACGGAGCCGACAAGAAGAATTGACTGATTCAGTCCTTGAGGCTGCAAGTAACCTTTTTGCCGAGAAGGGTTTTCACGAGACTAGTACGGATGAGTTGGCCAGCCGCTTGGGCATTTCCAAGCCAACGCTTTACAAATACGGCTCGAGCAAGGCCGCCATTCTTCAGGCGATTGTGCGGCGTAACCACAAACGCGCACTCGAAGAGGCGCAGCGGATTGCCGCCGGTAAGGCGGCGCCGCTCGATCAATTACGCGAGCTGTTCCGTTTTCACACCCATTTCGCGATCGAACACCGGCACGAGGTCAGGATTATCGATGGCGAGAGACACCGGCTGACCGATCATGATGAGATTGATAAGCTCGCCGGTGAATATCTAAGCTTTATTAAGCATCTGATTACTGAAGCCCAGAAAGCTGAGAATTTGCGTGATGACATTCCCCTTGAGCTGTTCGCTAGATCGTTCATCGCGCTCGCTCTCGGGCCAGGCAAATGGTTTGTAGAAAAAAAGAGAGGGTTATCTGAAGAAGAAGTAATTGATGCCAACTGGTCCTTGTTCATGCGTGGAGCTGCCAGTCTAGGAAAATAAGGACTCGAGTTCTTATTGAAGCACTTAGATTGCGCATGCGACAGACCAAATTTTAAGTCTCGGAGTAAATCTAGTGTCTTCACTTAATGCAAGGCCGCGCCTTGTGCCAAACACATATTTTGTCCGGGATGGAGAGTTTTTTCATCCTACGGAACTGGCTCGTAGTCCCTGGCATGGCAATAAATGGATCGCCGGCGGCCCGACAAGCTGTCTACTCGCATCCTGTGCCGAGGACCCTGTGCTCAATGAGCGCTTCGCCATCGCCCGTTTTCAGCTGGATATATTTGGGAAGGTTCCCAATCTGCCGCTAACGCGCTCTATTAGGGTTTTGCGCGACGGAGAGCAAACCAAGCTCCACTGCATTAGCCTGCTGGCAAAAGGTGAAGTCGTGGCGCAAGCTCACATACTTCGTGTGCGTCGCTTAGCGACGCCAGATTTTGCAATGCCATCTAACTATCCCAAGCCCAAGGACATGCCTTCAGGGACAGTTCCAGAACTCGCGCAAATGGGCGGTTCAGTATCGTTCCGGCGGGTCAGCGGCGACCCAGGTGTGCCTGGACGAGCCGTTTGGTGGATGACAATGACCGACGGTGAAGTGATCGAAGGCGAGACACCATCGAACTTCGTAAAGGCGTGCCTATTTGCAGACTTTGGACATGGCTTCGGTAACGCACTTCGACCGCTTGAATGGGCCATGCCCAATCTGGATATCACGGTGCAGTTCATGCGGATGCCCGTCGGTGATTGGTTCTTGCTGGATGCTGAAACCCACACGGCTGGCAACGGACATGGAACTGCGCATACCCTGTTCGCAGACGAAAAGGGTGTCTACGCTCGTGGATTGCAAACCGTTTTTATCGCTCCTCGGTAACGAAAGTATCAGCTCATAATTCGTGAAAAATACGGAAACCATCCATGGTAATGCTACACGAAAGTGATGTCCTAACGAAGGAGGTGCTGGAATGGAGAGGGCTCCATCTGTTTCATTACAATGGATCATCCTGCTCACAAAAAGTACGCATATTCCTGAATCTCAAGAGAATCCCTTGGACCTCACACCACGTTAATCTCGCCAAGAGTGAGCATGTAACGGATTGGTATATGGGAATAAATCCGCGGGGACTAGTGCCTGCGTTGGTGCACGACGGTAAGGTGATTATCGAGAGCAACGATATTCTTGAATATTTGGAGGTGTCTTTTCCCGAGCCAGTGCTGATACCGGCCGATCGCAAGGAAGAGATGCACCGCCTGCTTCGCGAAGAAGATGAACTGCATCTCGACATCAGGGCCTTGTCGATGCGGTTTGTGGTGCCGTCATTTCTAGTAAAGAAGCCCGAGAGCTCGATCCTTAAGTATGAGGCGCTGGGCTCAGGCAAGGTTAACGGTAAAGCTGACCCAAACCGGGTGCGTGAAACCGAATTCTGGCGCGATATGATACGTAATAACGGGATCAGCGACGAGCGTGCGTGCATGGCTTTTGAGCGTTTCCGAAGGGCGCTCGAACAGTATGAGAATCGCCTTGAAGGCCAGCATTTTCTACTTGGCGACTCACTAACTCTGCTCGACATCGCTTGGTACATCTATGTCAAGCGGCTGAACGAAGCCACCTATCCCCTGCATCGCCTTCATCCTCGACTAGGTATGTGGTTCGATGCGCTCGACGCACGCGACGACTTTCGGAGCGAAGTCCACATGCCATCGGGCTTGGGATTTTTGACAGGCCTGTTGCACGTTGTGCAGCGAATATGCGGAACCGACTTAGTCACCGTAGTCGGGGAAAACTAGCTTACCATACTTGACCCAACCTCGACCCCACCGAAACCTTACATGCCGCTTCAAGTCTTGATCAGATCAAAATGACTAGAGCCCTTTCTTGATTGGATGGAAAAAATGACAGATCTCATTCTTGAAGAGCAATTAGGACCGGTTCTCGTTGTGACTCTTAACGCACCCGAGCGCAGAAATCCGATTTCTGACATCGAAATGGTCGATGCTCTGGCGCAAGCAATGCTCGGTGCCGACGCCACTGCTTCCGTTCGAGCTGTTATTCTTACTGGTGCTGGCACTGCCTTTTCTTCGGGGGGAGACGTGAAGAAGATGGCACCGGGCCAAGGCCTGCGTGACGAGGCACCAGTCAATACCCGGATAAATTATATGCGCGGTATCCAGCGGCTGCCGCTGTTGTTTGAAGCATTGGAGGTGCCCGTCTTGGCGGCGGTTAATGGCCCTGCGATCGGCGCGGGTTGCGACCTTGCCTGCATGTGCGATGTCCGGATTGCATCCGAGAATGCACTCTTTGCCGAAAGTTTCGTGAAGGTTGGTCTGGTCCCGGGTGATGGTGGTGCATGGCTCTTGCCTCGGATTGTCGGCTTTTCGAAGGCGTCCGAAATGGCTTTGACCGGCGAAACTTTGAACGCATCCCAGGCTCTCGCTTGCGGCCTGGTTTCAAGGGTAGTGGCTGCCGAGGATTTGCTTTCCGAAGCGCTCGACATTGCCAACATGATCGCTAGCAACCCGAGACATGCAGTCCGGATGACGAAACGGCTGTTGCGTAAGGCCCACGCCACAACACTGAGCGACACGCTCGAGTTGTCGGCCGCAATGCAGGCGCTGGCACACACGACGCGCGACCACGAGGAGGCGGTTTCGGCCTTTACCGAGCGTCGCAATCCGTCTTTCTTAGACTAGCCTGCGGACACCAAATTGCCGCGCCTATTTGCCCGGAAGTTTTGGCATTTCCAGGGCTTCGGCCTGCTCGACAATGGATCGTGGTACAGCCGACATTGGCTTCTGCATCTGTTTTGACCAGGAGTGGGCTTTTGCCTTAAGATCGGAGAAGATGGACAGGGTTCTGTTCTTGAAATTAGCGTGTTCGGTTGGATCCTCGTCCAGATTGTAGAGGTATTCCAGAGTGCCATTGCGCATATATTTCCAAGGATAAGACAGCGCGGCCAGTCGGTCTCCGGGGGTCATCCAAAAAACGGTTCGATCAACCGCAGGAGCACCGAAGAGTTGCGGTGACAAGTCGATCCCGTCGGGTGGATAGGATGGATCTGTCGCAATTCCCGCAAGCGCGGCCATCGTTGGCAGGAAATCAATAGAAATGGCGACCTGACGGGAGACTGCGTTCGCGCGAATTCGTCCCGGCCAGCTGACGATCAATGGAACCCGGGTGCCGCCTTCCCAAAGCTCGCCCTTGGCCCCGCGCAGGGGCCATGTTTTGGAAAAGCGCTCGCCGCCATTGTCGCTGGTGAAGATGACTACGGTATCGCGGTCCATACGGTACTTGCGCAAGGTATCGAGAACCTTGCCGATCCCCTCATCCATCGCCAAAACCATGTCGCGATAGATCTTTGGCGAACCGCCTTCAAAATGTATGTCGGTCATCCGCTGCGACCCGCGTTCAACCCGCGTTTGCCAAGGCCAGTGTGGGGCAGTGTAGTGCAGCGACAGCATGAAGGGCTGTTCGACGTTTCGCCGGATGAAGTCGCAGGCGCGGTCTGAAAAGAGGTCTGTAGCATAACCATCGATAGTTACCGGAGTTTCGTTTTCGTACAGGTCCGGGCGCCGCGGACCCGTTGTGAGCGGGTCGAGGAAATCATGCGACCAATAGTCGATACCGCCACCCATAAGGCCGAAGAACTCGTCATAACCGCTCTTGCGAGGCCCATAGTCCGGAAGTTCGCCGATGCCCCATTTCCCGACTAACCCAGTCCGATAGCCGGCGGCCTTGAACAGGCCAGGCAGCGAAGGCAAGTCCCCCGAATAACCGATCTTCCCGCGGGTATAGCCGCCGCCTTCTCCCGACCCGGCCAGCAACCGGTTCTGATAGCGTCCAGAAATGAGGCCGACCCGTGTCGGTGCGCAGGAGCTGGAGCTGGCATAGCCCAGTTCGAACCGCATTCCACGTCGCGCGAGGCCGTCGATGTGCGGGGTCTGGTAGTCCTCCCGGCCGTAGCAAGACAAGTCAAAAGCACCGAGGTCGTCGGCGAGGATGAACACAAAGTTAGGTTTGCGCCGAGGGCGCTTAGTTCGTCCGGCGGCGGCACCGGCGGTGCCGAGTGCGGCAACCGACATCGCACCTGCAATGACTTCCCGTCTGGTAGCCTGCATAGTGAACCACTCCATCTTTTTAGGCGCTGCGGCACCGCACACTGTTGTCATTCGGCTATACTTCACAAGGCCACTTGACAAGAAAAACTTACTGGTTAGTTTCTATTCCCGTTAATTGGGATCTGCAAACCTAGATTCAGGGGCTGCCGGTCGCTCTGAATTAAATGATCGGGTGGAGCGCAGAATCTTCATCCGAATATGGGAACGGTGTCACAAGGAGAGGGAGAGTGCAGATGAAGACGAGTTTCAGGATAGCGATGCTGGCGTCGGTATGCAGCTTGACGTTGGCGGCTCCGGCAATGGCACAGTCCGGTATGGACACTGCCGATGAAACATCCGGCAACGACGAAATCATTGTGACGGCGACTCTGCGCGAAGCAAGCGTGCAAGACATTCCACTTGCGGTCACTGCAATCAGTCCGACTTCACTTGAGCGGCAGGGCGTTGTTGATGTGAAGCAGCTGGCAAGTATTTCACCGAGCTTTTCATTTCAGTCCACCCAGACTGAAACTTCTGGAATTGCAATCCGCGTACGTGGCGTTGGTACTCCAGGCAACAACGCTGGCCTCGAAAGTTCGGTCGGCATCTTCATTGACGGCGTTTATCAATCTAGGCCCGGCGTCGCGCTAGGCGAGCTAGTCGACCTTGAGCGGCTTGAACTATTGCGCGGCCCACAGGGAACTCTGTTTGGGCGGAATACGTCTGCGGGCGTTCTCAGCATTTCTACTAAGAAGCCCAGCCTTACCGACTTTGATGGATTTGCGAACGTTACTTATGGCAACTATGATTTGATGAACCTTCAAGCCGGCGTGGGCGGACCGATTTCCGAGAATGTCGGGTTCAGGCTGACTGGTTCATGGAGGAAACGCGACGGATATGTTGAGAGCGCTGGTGGTGCAGAGAGTCACAACAAGGACCGATGGATTCTGCGTGGCCAGTTATACTTTGAGCCAAGCGCGGACCTGAGCATTCGCTTGATCGCCGACTATTCAAAAATTGACGAAAAGTGCTGCGATGGAGTGATATTTCGCGAAACTGAATTGGCACTGAATCCTGCCAATATTGCCCTTCATGGCCTGCCAAATTCGGGTGTAACCTTTTCGGGGCCCTCTGCTCTTCGCAATCTGCAGACCAATGGCGGCCAGTTTTTCAATGGGGCGAAGCAGTGGGGTTTTTCAGGCGAGCTGAAATACAATCTTGGCGGTGCCAAATTGACTTATATTGGTTCATACCGGGACTATGAATCCTCCTCCACAGCCGAAACTGACTTCGTCGGACTTAGGATTTTCACTCAGGGGATCGGCGGCGAGTCGAGTGTTCCTGGGCAGCCCCCGACGGGCGATCGCATCAAGTCCACAACGCACGAATTGCGAATCCAAGGCGATGCGTTCGATGGCAAACTAGATTGGCTCATTGGCGGGTTTTTCGGGGACGAAAAGATCGTAAGTACGGCTACGGCGACCTTGGGCACACATTTCCAAGCTGCCGCAAGCGCCTTCAATTTCGGAACTGCGCTTGGTCCAAATCCGCTCTTCGCGTTCACAGCTCTTGGAAATGGCGGGATACCTGTGAACGCTGCTGGAGCAAACGCTGCCAACCAGTTCAACCAACAGGGTAAGACTTACTCTATCTTTACCCACAATGTCTTCGATCTTACGGACAAGCTCAGCTTAACGTTGGGTGCTCGCTATGTGAGCGAAACAAAGGATGGAAGCTTCGATCAGCTTCAAGGAGCCAATGGGGCGTGTCAAGCAGTCGTAAACGGGCTTTTGTCTGGTGCCTATAATGCGTTGCCGGCTGCAGTCAGAGGAGGGCTTCAAAGCCTCAATTGCTTTAATACTGCGACACCGGTTTCCATAACCGCACCAACGGGATTGGGTGGAGGATTGGCCAGTCGTTTCTTGCCACTTCCGCGTGAGTTTTCAGATACATTCAAGGATGATGAACTGACCTATACAGCTCAAATTTCCTACAAGCCTAACACGGATACGCTACTTTACGGAAGCTTCAGTCATGGGTTCAAATCAGGTGGGTTCAATCTTGATCCTACAGCAGCTATCCTGAGCAACTCTGCTGCAGTGCTAACAACTGGAGCTGCTCCGCAATATACCGATCCACGCTTCTCGTCCGAAAAAATAGACGCCTACGAAGTTGGCTTTAAGGCGACTTTGGGCAGGATTAACGCGAATGTTGCATTGTTCCATATGGATATTAACGGCTTTCAACAGCTCGAATTCAATGGACTGCAATTCCGAACTTTCAATGTCGGGAAAGTGAAGTCAACAGGCGTTGAGGCTGAGCTATTTGGCAAACTTGCTGATTACGTCTCGCTCAATCTATCTGGAACGTATCTCAACACACGCTATCCTTCCGATTGCACTGCGGGCATTGTCGCGAGCGATGTTCCGACCATCAGCCGCCTTTGTGGAGCAAAGTTAGTTCGTTCTCCCCGCTTTTCTAGCGTTGCTGGACTTACTTATGATGGCCCGTTGGGTGGATCCGCTTGGGGGCTCCTTGCCAATGTCAATCTGCAATATTCGGACTCATTTCGGGTGCAAGTCCAGCCGAGGGACACAAATGGCACCCTGTTTCCTGTGCAGGAAAACTTCTTCAAGGTGAATGCTAGAATTGGTTTCACCACCCCAGACAAACGTTTCACGGTTGAGTTTTGGGGAACTAATCTCAGCAACGAGATAACTCGGACAGTTACAGCCAATACGCCACTTCGAGGGGTTGCGGGTGCACGGTCATATCTTACCTTCTTCGACGAACCTCGAACCTATGGCTTAACAGTAAGGACTAAGTTCTGATCGGCAGGGCGACAAGCCAGCTTCATCATCCGATGAACAAGTAAGACCTTTCGATACGGGAAGTAGGGAAACCAACTTCCCGTATTTTAATCAGCCAATTTTAGAATAGCTGCTGCGCGGACTAACGTTTTTTCTGTCCATTAGATTCAATACAGAGTCAGTCTGATCCATGCCCGAACCCGAATTAACCATGACGATTGGCGGTGAGCCTGTGATCGCCAAATCCTTGCTTGAGGTGCGGAACCCGGCGACCGGAATGGTCTTCGCCACGGTGCCTGATGCCGGTCACACCGAACTTAATGCAGCCGTAATAGCAGCGCGTGACGCTTCCAAAGCTTGGTCCCGGAAGACATGGCCTGAACGGGCGTCAATTGTCACCCGAATAGGCGAGACTGTTGCCCATCATGCAGCTGAGCTTGCCGCCATGCTGACCCGGGAGCAAGGCAAACCTGCTGATCAAGCCATGACTGAAATTATGACTGCAGCGCATTGGCTGCGTTCAACCGCAACCTTGACTCTGCCGGACCGCGAAACCGAGATGGCGCCTGGTCGCCACCATATCACGCGCTATGTTGCGATAGGAGTTGTGGCAGCAATATCGCCTTGGAACTTCCCCGTCGCACTTTCTGCTTTTAAGATTGGTCCGGCCTTACTTGCTGGTAATACAATGGTGCTGAAACCTTCGCCTTTCACGCCAATGACCATGCTGCGTATTGGTGAACTAGTGCGCGATTTCGTACCTGCGGGAGTATTAAATATAATCTCAGGAGGCGACGCTTTAGGTCCGCTAATGACTGCCCACCCAGGCTTCGACAAGGTCAGTTTCACTGGGTCCACATCAACCGGAAAGCGCGTCATGGCCGCCGCGGCGTCAAGTTTGAAGAGTTTGACCTTGGAACTGGGAGGCAACGATGCAGCAATAGTCTTGCCTGATGTTCCAGTCGAAGAGACCGCACAAAAGGTTTTTCATTCAGCTTTCGCAAACAGCGGGCAAATCTGTATTGCGACTAAGCGCGCCTATATTCATGAGGACATATATGATGAGTTTCGGGACGCTCTAGCGCGCATCGTTAAGGATGCGAATGTGGGAGATGGCAGCGAGACAGGTATTACTCATGGGCCGATCCAGAACAGACGGCAGTTCGACCGATTGAACGACCTTATTTCCGACTGCGAGTCAAATTCTTTCACGCTGATCCGGGGCACGGTACCGTGCGGTACCGGTTACTTCATGCCGCTGACCCTCGTCGACAATCCTCCAGAGACAAGTCGAATAGTTCAAGAAGAACAGTTCGGTCCCATACTTCCGTTGATCAGGTTCCGTGATGTTGACGATGTTGTTGCAAGGGTTAACCACAGCGACTTTGGACTCGCTGGAACTATATGGTCGACTGATATTGATGTGGCTTTGAAACTCGCTGATCAAATTGAAACTGGGAACATATGGATCAACGAAGCATTTGCATTGAGCCCATTTGCCTCTTTTGCTGGTCATAAACAATCAGGATTGGGTGTTGAGAACGGCATCGAAGGGCTTATGGCATATACTAAACCAAAGACCTATTTTGTAGGCAGGTGATGGACAGCACTTCTGACTCTGTCAGAGCGCTTCAACAATGGTTACATTTGCGATGCCGTGCACCCGCATCATCGCAGTACCAAACCGCATCTCCTGAACGCAGGAGGGCTATCTCCTTTGCCTTGACGCTCGGCCCCGCACGGACGGAAAGAAAGCTCCCCGGCTTTAGCGGCTTTACCGAAGACGTGCTCATGCAGGCGTCCAAGTCTTCATTGCCAGCTACCATAAGCCAGCTTGTTGTCTTTGTAATCGAGGGTCTGCAAGCTCCGTCGACAACCTCCACGGGCGGGTGGCAATCGCCTTTTTCCCACTGATAGCGCCATATGCTTGTTCCACTCAACTATAGGCACCGGAGGACGTCACCGAGAATCGACTGAAAATGTCGACACCAAACTCTGTCAGAGTGCTTCAACAATGGTTACATTTGCGACGCCGCCTGCTTCGCACATTGTCTGCAATCCCCAGCGTTTGCCCCTCGCTCGAAGCGCATTGATTAGTGTTGCCATCAACTTGGTCCCTGAGGCACCAAGCGGGTGACCCAGAGCGATAGCGCCGCCATTGACATTGAGCTTCTCTGGGTTTCCGCCGATTTCCTTAAGCCAAGCCAAAGGGACTTGAGCAAACGCTTCATTCACTTCGTAAAGATCTATATCCCCAATGGTCATGCCTACACGCTGCAAGGCTTTGCGTGTTGCCGTAATCGGTTCTTCCAGCATGATTACAGGATCACCCGCGGTCACCGTCATGTTGTGAATCCGGGCTATTGGTGTAAGATTGAACCGATTAAGAGCGTGTTCGCTAACGACCAAGGCGCCGCTCGCTCCGTCACAAACCTGGCTAGCATTGGCCGCGGAAACCACGCCTCCTTCTTGTAAGAGCTTGACGGACGAGATACCTTCCAAGGTTGCATCAAATCGCACACCTTCATCCACCGTGTGCCATTCACCTCCAATGTCGATCGGAACGATTTCATTTCCGAATGCGCCGGACAAAATAGCCGCAGACGCCTTGCGATGGCTTTCGAGTGCGAATCGATCAAGCGTATCACGTTCTAAGCCGTGCTTCTGCGCGAGAAGCTCTGCTCCCTCGAACTGGCTGAATTGGGCGGTTCGATTGTACCGCGCCTTACCCCTTGGACTTAATGGTCCTGTGCCGATCCCTTCTTTTTCATGCAGAGTATAGTTGGAGAACATTGGCACACGGGTCATGCTCTCGACACCGGCCGCAATCACGACATCCTGAGTTCCCGACATCACCGCCTGCGCTGCAAATTGAAGGGATTGCTGCGACGAACCGCATTGACGATCAATAGCAACACCCGGAGTTGTCGCGGGTAATTGTGAAGCTAAAATTGCATTGCGCGCAAATGCGAAACATTGCTCACCAGCTTGCATCACGCAGCCAAGAATGACGTCTTCAATCGCATCCGGATCAAGCGACGCGTTGCGGCCCAGCAAGGCGTTGAACACCTCGGCCGCGAGATCAGCAGGATGCCATTCGGCAAGTTTTCCGTTTCGCTTGCCGCCCGCTGTGCGGACGGCGTCAACGATATAGGCTGCTCCCATATTTGTTCTCCAATCTTTGGATTGTTACTTGGGCGCCATGCGAATGGCACCATCTAAGCGGATCGTTTCCCCATTGAGCATAGGGTTTGCGATAATGCTCTCGACCATCAGCGCATATTCATCAGGATGGCCGAGGCGTGAAGGGAACGGCACCTGCCTGCCGAGCGAATCCTGTGCTTCTTGAGGCAAAGACCCGAGCAGAGGCGTCCAGAAAATCCCGGGCGCGATTGTCATGACGCGTATCCCATATCTTGCAAATTCGCGAGCGATGGGCAAGGTCATGCCCACAATTCCACCTTTTGAGGCCGCATAAGCGGCCTGCCCAATCTGGCCATCGAATGCGGCTACCGATGCGGTATTCACGATGACACCGCGTTCTTCGACGCCAATGGTGTCTGCTTCGTGGATGCGTGCAGCGAACTTCGCGAGGACATTGAAGGTTCCAAGCAGGTTGATGTTCACTATTTTGGCAAAATCGCCCAACGGAACGGCATTGCCATCTCGGCCAATAACTTTCGCCGGAGGGCCGATACCCGCGCAATTGACCAAGATCCGGGCTTTTCCATTCACTTCTTCGGCTTCGAGAATCGCATTGGCCACTGACAATTCGTCGGTGACGTTGACCGCGGCAAAACGGGCCCCGATCTTTTTGGCAAAGTAGGTGCCAAGTTCCGCATTTAGATCGAAAAGCGTGACCTTGGCGCCGCGTGATGCGAGCCGTTCGGCGGTGGCAGCTCCAAGACCGGAGGCGCCTCCGGTAACGATTGCCGCAACTCCTTCTACGTGCATTAATTGTCCTTTCCCAAAACCCGATATGATTACAGCGCGCGCGCGATAATCATGCGTTGGATGTCCGAAGTGCCTTCGTAAATTTGGCAAACCCGCACGTCGCGGTAGATCTTCGCAAGCCCAAATTCCTCAAGGTAGCCATAACCGCCAAGCGTCTGGATCGCGCCGGATACGACAGCTTCGGCCATCTCGGATGCAAAAAGCTTTGCCATTGATGCTTCCTTCAGCGCCGGTGTCCCTGAATCTCTTAGAGCCGCCGCCGAGAGGACCATAAGCCTCGCTGCCTCAAGCTGCGTTGCAAGGTCAGCTAGCCGGAAACCCACGGCCTGATGTGCGATGATTGGAATCCCCATCGATACCCTGTCTTTGGCGTATAAAATCGCAATCTCGAGTGCGGACTGAGCCATGCCAACAGCTTGAGCCGCGATACCGATGCGGCCCGTTTCAAGATTGGCAAGTGCGATCCGGTATCCGTCGCCTGGTGCCCCAAGTACAAGATCATCTTCAACAAAAAGATCGTCGAACCGCAAGGCGCACGTATCCGATGCTGTCTGACCCAATTTGTGCTCAACTTTTTCGACAACATAGCCTATCCGGTCCGTCGGTATGAGAAAAGCTGTCATGCCCTTGCGGCCTGCGGCCGGATCAGTAACAGCGACGGCCATAACTAACTTCGCGATCTGCCCTGATGTAATAAACTGCTTGGCTCCGGTCAGCCGCCAGCCTCCATCCACACGGTTGGCTTTTGTGCGAATTGCGGCGGCATCGGACCCTGCATCACTCTCTGTTAGTGCAAACGCACCGATCATTCGGCCCGAAATAAGCTCAGGCAAAAATCTCTGTTTCTGTTCTGCAGTGCCATCTTTGAGTAGGCCGGAAATAAGAATTGAGTTCTGGATCGAAACAATAGTTGAAAGCGCTCCGTCAGCAGCCGCCAGTTCGATCAGCGATAGCGCGTAAGAAACATAGTCGGCATCGGCACCTCCATAGGCTGCCGGTGCAATCAATCCGAACAAGCCCAGTGAACCAAGCTGTTCGAAGAGATTGTCGGGATATTTGCCTTCGCGCTCGTAGCGGGCCGAATTCGGACGAATCTGGTCTTGGGCAAAAGCGCGAACGCCATCACGGATTGCAACCTGTGTTTCAGTGAGAATCATTTAGGTACGCGCCCTGTCTGCTTCTGTCCGCTCCACGAAACGGCGAACAATATGATTGGGGTGCTAGATACCTTGGCAATGGACGGGCCAAGACAAAAGTATGGGAGCGATAGCCAGTCGAAGTGGAAAAGAAATCTAACGACACTTTAGGGAGAGTTGAAATGCAAGGCACAGCCGCTGTTCTGCGCGAACCGAACAAGCCCTATTCCATTGAGCCGATCCGCTTCGATGCGCCGTGCGCAGGGGAAATTCTCGTCAGAATTCATGCTGTGGGCATCTGTCATACAGATATGGTTTTTGCCTCAGGAGCAATGGGATCACCTTTCCCACTCATCCTCGGGCATGAAGGCGCCGGCGTGGTCGAGAAGGTCGGAGATGGCGTCACTAAAGTTCGGCCAGGCCAGAAGGTTTTGCTGACTTTCAATTCGTGCGGGCAGTGCAGCCAGTGCCATAGCGGAGACCCCGCCTATTGCGACAATTTCGTTGGGCTCAACTTTGCCTGTGTTAGGTCGGACGGAAGCTCATGCGCGCATGACCATTCAGGACCGGTCGCTGCAAGATTCTTTGGACAATCTTCATTCGCTTCGCACGCGATCGCTCAGGAGCGGAATGTGATCGTTTTGCCCGATGAAGCAGAACTCACCACCCTTGCCCCGCTCGGGTGCGGGGTTCAAACGGGTGTAGGCGCCGTGTTGCGCTCCTTGAATGCGCAAGCGGGTTCCAGTCTTGTCATAGTGGGCGGTGGTGCCGTTGGCCTCAGCGCCGTTCTCGGTGGCAAGATTGCGGGCTGCGCATCGATCATCATGATCGAGCCGCAGCAAGCCCGTCGGGAGCTCGCGCTGGATCTGGGTGCAGACCATGCCATCGATCCGGCAGCGGGCGAAACGGCCGAACAGGTCAGGGCCATCCTGCCTCAAGGCGCCCACAACATCGTCGACACAAGCGGCAATGTGGGAGCGATATCAGCGGCTCTGGGCATGTTGGCCCCGCATGGCGCGCTTGGCCTGGTAGGCGTTCCCGGCAGCCTCGATGCTGTCCTGCCGCTGCCCATCGTGCCCGCCATCACCTATGGCTATACGATCAAGGGCATTATCGAGGGGGATAGCGATCCTGACACTTTCCTGCCCGAACTGATCGCATTGCACGCCGCCGGCAAACTACCCATAGAAAAATTCTCAACTATCTATCCGTTCGACCAGATCAACGAAGCAATCGCTGACAGCCATTCCGGCAAGTGCGTCAAGGCGATCCTCGAATTGCCCGCGTAAAGGAACCAAGACCATGACTCACGATACACTCAGCATGACAATCAACGGCCAGGCGGCGGACTCGCAAAACCGTCTTGAGGTCGTCAATCCCGCCTCGGGGGAGGTCTTCGCTTCGGTTCCGGATGCAGGCGCGTCGGAGCTTGAAGCCGCAATTGCAGCGGCCCGCGCTGCCTTTCCAGGCTGGCGCGATACGCCATGGGCGGAACGGGCCGCGATTGTGAACCGGATTGGCGAAACCATTGCTGCCAATGCAGCCAAGCTTGCCAAGATGCTGACCCGCGAGCAGGGAAAGCCGGCAGAGCAAGCGCAGTTTGAAGTGATGGCGGCTGCGCAATGGTGCCAGGCAACCGCCACTCTGTCGTTACCTGACCGCGAGGTTGAGGCCGGTCCCGGGCGCCGGCAGGTCACCCGCTATGTGCCTATTGGAGTAGTAGCCGGTATTTCGCCATGGAATTTCCCAGTCGTGCTGTCGATCTGGAAAATCGCCCCGGCCTTGCTCGCGGGCAATACGCTGGTTTTGAAGCCTTCGCCGTTCACCCCGATGACCGTGCTTCGGATCGGCGAGCTGATCCGCGATTTCGTTCCGGCAGGCGTGATTAACATCATCACCGGAGGCGATACGCTCGGACCCATGATGACGGCACACCCTGGTTTCGACAAAGTCAGTTTCACCGGTTCGACCGCGACCGGACGCAGGGTGATGGAAAGCGCGGCACCGACGCTAAAACGGCTGACATTGGAACTGGGCGGCAACGATGCCGCAATTGTCATGCCGGATGTCAACGTTCCAGAAACCGCCGCGAAGCTGTTCTGGTCCGCCTTCACCAACAGCGGTCAGGTTTGCGTGGCTACCAAGCGGGCCTATGTCCATGACGATATTTATGATGCGTTTCGCGATGAAATGGCGAAACTTGCCAAAGCCGTGCCGATGGGCGACGGCAGCCAGCAAGGCGTTGCGCTCGGCCCCATCCAGAATAAACCGCAATATGATCGGGTAAAAGGGTTGCTCGCCGATTGCGAGGCAAATAGCTACGGGCTGTTGCGAGGAGAGGCACCGCAGGACGGCGGCTTTTTTGTGCCGGTGACTCTGGTTGACAATCCACCCGAGGAAAGTCGCATCGTCCGTGAAGAGCAGTTCGGCCCGATCTTACCTCTCATTCGATTTACCGACGTCGAGGATGCCATATCGAGAGCGAACAACACCGACATGGGGCTTGCCGGAACGGTATGGTCCGCTGACACCGACACCGCCATGCGGATCGCCGAACGGTTGGAGACCGGGAATGTGTGGATCAACGAAGGTCTTGCGTTGTCCCCCTTCGCGGCATTTGGCGGTCGTAAGCAGTCCGGGGTCGGCGTTGAAAATGGTGTAGAAGGTTTAATGGCTTACACAGAACCAAAGACCTTTGTAGTGGCGGGGTAACTTCGATGCAGAGGTGGGTCCAAATGTCCACCCTTCAAATGGTTCTCCACCTCTCTGCCATTATATCTTCCGATTGAGCGATCTGCCATTCACTGCAGGGCCACCTCAACCGGAATGCCGGTTAGTACCGCAATGCCCGACAGGCTATCCCACTCATCCTCATCGGTGAGCGCATTAAAATTTGCTCCGGGCATTTTGGCCGCAACCGACATGCGGGTGCTATCGTCGCCATGATCGTGACCGTGAGGGAGCGTAATGACGCCCTGTTTTATGCGGTCCGTAATTCGCGCAGTTACCTGAATTTGCCCTTTTCTTGACCTAATGAGAACTGTCGCTCCATCGAATATCTGACGGTCGCGCGCATCGTCGGGATGGATTTCGAGGAAGCTGCGATCCGGGCCTTTGGCCAAGGCCCCGATATTGTGCATCCAACTGTTGTTCGATCGCAAATGCCGGCGCCCCACGAGCAGAAGTGTCGAGTCGCTGACTTGACGCGTCAATTCGTCTCTTAGGGATGCCAGACCTTGTTTCATCAAGGGCGGAACAAGCTGGATGAACCGGTCGGTCGTGGTAATTGTTTCGCGAAGCCTCGGGATCATAGGTCCCAAATCTATGCCGTGTGGCATTTCTTGCAGTCGGGTAAGCGTCAACCCGTCGGCGCGCGCTCCGAAGCGATCGCCAAAGGGGCCGCAGCGGATCAACAAATCGATAAAGCGCGCAGGTCCTTGGTGAACTGCGACTGCGTTAAAACAATCCGCAGGGCTTATCTGCTCTGCCAGTTCGGCGTCGGCCGCAAGTGTTTGTGCGATCATCCCCTTCAGCGCCTGTTCTTCAAGGGCAGCCGGCTCGATACCTAGTATCCGTGCATTCAACCGCAACAGCAGTTCGCCATCTCCCGGTGTCTCTTCAGGAAATGCGGCGCCGTCCCATTTGGCGTAAGAACGCACCATATAGGGCGGGCTGAACGGTGGGTAATGAACCTGTTCGAGATGTCCGGACGGCGGCAGGATTACATTGGCAAAGCGCGTCGTCTCGTTGAGATAGAGGTCGATGCTAGCCATGAAATCGAGGCTCGCCAAGGCTTCTGCGTAGCGAGCAGAATTGGGGCTGGACCGAACCGGGTTGCCACACAATGTGAGCATTGCGCGAATTTGTCCTTCGCCGGGAGTCAGTATCTCGTCTGGAAGGGTCGCAACGGGACTGAAGCCCGATACTTCAGGCAATCCCTTGACCCTTGTCCGCCAGCGATTGTTGGGTGCGATGCCATCCACATAGGTCTGGTTATAGATCAGTGCCGGAGTTACCGGGAGCGGGAACATAGCTCCGCCCTCCCGATCGAGGTTGCCGGTCAGGATGTTGACTACATCGATAAGCCAGGAAGTGAGGGTGCCGAATTTCTGGGCTGTTGTGCCGATGCGTCCGTAGGCTACTGCTGATTTCGCCTTTGCAATTTCACGTGCGAGCCTGTGAATTACTTCAGCATCTACTCCCGTTTTTTCAGCGACAGATGCGGGTGAAAAAGGCGCGACGAGATTTCTCAAGTCATCGACGCCCTTTGTAATGTCAGCCAGAGTGCCAATAGAAACGAGATTTTCCGCGTAAAGTACGTTCACAAGCGCCAACAAAAGAAACACATCGCTTCCCGGTTGTATCGCGATATGGCTGTCCGCCACTTCTGCTGTTTCCGAACGGCGTGGATCGATAACGACCAGTTTACCCCCTCGCGCGCGTAAAGCTTCAAGCCGTCGGGGCCATCCTGGCGCCGTAACCAGACTACCATTTGAAACCATTGGATTTGCCCCGATAACGAGCAGGTAGTCGGTTCTATCGATGTCAGGGACGGGGATCAGTGCTTCGGAGCCGAACAGTTCCGTCGAGGAAACAACCTTGGCGATGTGGTCAATCGATCCGGCGGTGCCCATATTCCGGCTTGGCAGAGTCAGCGCAAAAATTCCGCCGTAGATTACAAGCCCTAAATTATGGGCGACTGGATTGCCAATGTAGAGCCCGAGCGCATCGTTTCCGCACTTTTCCCGAGTTTTGCGGATCGCGGTCGCCGCTTCGTCGAGCGCACTGTCGATATCTGTTTCGACAAAGTCCTTACCTCTCCGGACCAGCGGGCGACGCAGTCGGTCCGGATCGTCTTCAAGCAACCGTAACCCTTGCGATTTGGGGCAGAGGAAGCCTTTGCTGAACGGATTATCCTTGTCGCCCTTGATCGAGATTACTTGCCGGCTGGCAGAATTGACTTCGACGACCAGACCACAGCATGCCTCGCAGAAGGGGCATAGCCTGGTAATTTTCCGGTTATTCAAAGCTCTGTCTCCCAAGCAGAAAAGGTCGGTGATCTGGTGCTTTGCACCGGATCAGCCGACCGAATTTTCATGTGCTATCCGAAGGGAATAGCATCCCCATCATCAGAACTTCACGCCGACGGTCGCTCCGAACGTACGCGGGCTGCCAAGCGCGAGATAGTCATAGGCAAAGGCTGCACGCAGATCGAGGCCGTACACGTGGTAACCCTTATTGAAGATATTCTTTGCCCAAAGCGAGCCATAGAATGTGTCGCCATCGAGACGGAGCTGGCCGTTAACAAGCCAATAGCCGTCCTGTTGTTGCCGCACATTGGTGATTGCGTCGCCGATATATGACGGTTTTTCGTTAAACGGTGAAAACCATTGCTGACTGGCATAGCTGAAATTGCCATTGACCACGACTTTTCCAACGCCTGTTTCGGCTATGGTCCAATCTGCTCCCCCACTCCAGGTCAGTTTCGGCGCAAACGGCAGCCGGTTGCCATCCAAGTTTATGCCAGACAGCATCAGACCCTTATACTTCGTACTGAGAATGCCCAATGTCGAATTGATCTTGAAGTTATCCGATAGCAGGGCAGTCATTTCTGCCTCAAAACCCAGGATCTTGGCCTTCGGTGCACTGCGGAGCAAAGCAACCGCTCCGATAACCTCCTGCAACTGCTGGTTTTTATAGTCATAATAGAAGCCTGCGAGGTTCAGGCGGAGGCGACGGTCCAGCAAATCGGACTTGAGGCCTACTTCATATGCGTTGACCTTTTCAGGAGCGACAAAGTCAATCTGTGTTGGAGAGAGATAACCACCGCCATTTATAGCGCCCGCCCGATAACCGCGCGAGTAGCTTGTATAAAACAATACATCGTCCGAAACCTTGTAATCGAGACCGATTTTGCCGGACAAGGCTTTAAAATCATCTGATCGATCAAGGAACACAGCCGGGTTGAACGGACCGGGTGCCGGGATTGTGTTGAACACAGGCGTCAAATTATAGTCAATGATGTTGGCATTTCCCCGGGAATAATTGAGGCTATCCCATGTATATCGAAGCCCCAGTGACGCGGTGAGTTTGTCGGTCAGCTCGTATTCCACCTGGCCGAAAATTGCCTTGGACTCGCGGGTTTGGCGATAGCGGCTGTCCACGCCAAATCCGCTGGTCGCTGCCGGGAATGGCAACGCGAACGGCACTATTCCATCAAGGAAGAACAGGAACTGGAATTGGTTGTAAACATCTACCCGGTCCCAGCCATAATAGCCGCCGAGGATCGCTTTTATCCCATCCGCGTCGTAATTGACCCGTACTTCCTGATTGAACTGCTTGAACTCGTCGTTCCAGTAAATCTGCAATATATCCATGGGGGCGTTGTCGGCGTCATGTTTCAATGTGCGACCGCCGCTGTCGTAAGACGTGATACTTGTTAGTGTCCAATCACCACTGTTGTAGCTTAGGTTGAGTAGACCACCGGTCCCATCAAATTCGAATATACCGGGATCATTGGCTTCTACCTCGTAAAAACCGAGCGATCCGCGTCCATAACCGGTCAGAGGACTGACGCCCGTAGGTGTTGCGCCAATGAAGTGGTTGCCGACCTGCCGAGGCTTATCCTTGCCATGGTAGAATTTCGCGAAGAGTGTGAAATCTTCGCTTGGTTTAGCCAGCAGGCTTACGCGCACACCTAGACTGTTTTCGGATTGTAGATCCTTGCCGCCCGGGAAGAGGTTGTCGACCATCCCATCCGACTTGATGTAATTGCCAGCAATGCGAATTCCGACTTTGTCCGGGATCAAGGTTGCATCAAGCGCACCCGATGCTTCGACACGGTTGAATTTCCCATATCCCAGTTCGACGAAGCCCGACGTTCCATCGAGTTGCGGCCGCATGGTGATAAAATTCACGGCACCGCCGGTAGTGTTCCGGCCGTATAATGTTCCTTGCGGCCCGCGCAGCACCTCGACCCGTTCCAGATCGTACAGTTGCATGCCGTGACTGGTTCGTGAAGCCATGTACGCATCGTCGATGTAAACCCCGATCGGTGATGCCTGGTTGGCATTATATTCATTCGCAACCGAAATACCACGAAGCGAAATATTCGGCTGGGCTCGTCCATAAGGCGAGATGATCTGCATATTTGGCACGACCGCACTGAGATCGGCCGTTTCAAAGACACCCTTTGATTGCAGATCATCGCCCCCGATTGCTGTAATTGCGAGCGGCGTTTCCTGCGATCTTTCCGAGCGGCGTTGTGCTGTCACGACGATGTCGCCGATCCCAGCTTCCTCTTCACCCGTTTGTGCTTCCTGCGCATAGGCAGGAACGGTTAAAAGTGCTGCGACGCCTGCGCATAGTGTCAGGCGGGTTTTGATACGGCGCATGTAAATCTCCCTCATTATTGGCCGAGAATGTTTTGTTTGTTCTCCGACAGCCATTGTCGGAGGGTTTTTGCTGGTTTTCCGGTAAGGAATTCGACGATGTCCGACTTGCGCCAAACTGTTTCATTGTCCTGCTCGAACTGGAAATAGTTGATGAAATACTCATCGGCGTCTGGGCGGCCGATATAGGCTTTCACACCTTCGCCGCAGATGCGCAGAAACGTTTCGTCGGTCCCGTCATATGCGATTGTCTCGTTGAAAATGTCAGACATCAACAAAGCAACCTCGTCGAACCGCAAGACATCATGCCCGTTGTCAAGATGATAAGTCTGGCCGACGTGCCGAGGATTGTCGGACAGCAGGATTGCCGCAGCGCACGCGCCAATGTCATGCGTATCAATGAACCCCATGCGCCGGTTGCGCGGCACCGAAAGGACGCGCTCAGCCTGAATTGGACCATTGAAAAATGGGGTGAGGAAGTTCTGCATAAAATATGCAGCGATGTTGATAAATGTGATTGGCAGTCCGCTCTGTTCGAGGATCGCCTTGGCCCGCAAATGTTGAACTGCGGTGCCCCCGCCCAACGCTTTCAAACTGTCGGGAACCCGATCAAGGGTCATGCCGGGAGGATCCGCAATCAACCGCACCACATGACGCAAACCTGGGTTGGTTCTTGCCGCGTAGATGAAATTCGTCATCGCGCGCTCTTCGTCGAGAAAGTCAGGCGTCACAATGAAAGCGCCTTCAACCTCGGACAGCGCAGCCTCGAGCGAAGTCAGGTCATAATAGTTAGCGATGAAGATTTCAGCCCCGGGAAAGGTCGCTGCCAAATTCGCGCGTCGATCCTCGTTGCGTATGATCAGCCGCAGAATAGTTGAGGGTGAATTTGCCTTCACCCACGCGGCGAGCGGCCGACCAATGTGGCCATTCGACCCAAAGACCGCAATCCGCGCCAATGGCGGCTTCCTATCACTACCCCTCACTGCTGCCATTACAGCCTCGCACATCCTATCCTGAATGTGCCTAATGCATCGTGAGCGGCGGAACCTTCCCAACCGAAAGTTTGGTTTCTAGGCGAGTTTCCTAATCTGCTCTGGAAAAATCAGTTTATACGGGTACGAGGCCCAAGCTGCGTGCTCGGTGTATAGCGGCGGTGCGATTGTTTACGCCTAACTTGCTGTAGACATTGTAAAGATGCCATTTCACAGTTGCCTCGGACATTGAGAGTCGTCCCGCAATTTCACGGTTGCGCAGACCTGCAAGTAGCAGCTCTACCATCAACTTCTCCCGCGCCGTCAAGGGCTCCAGTGGGGTTTGCAATTCGTCGTCAGGTTTTGCTATCTGGCTTTCTAGGCCGAGGCGCTCCTGCAATATATGCAGGAAATCGACTTCTTTGCCCTGAGGCGACGATCCGTGCTCAAATCCCGCCATTGCAGCGGCTACAAGCGGACGAGAGAGTTGAGCATCATCGATGAATATTTGAGTAAGCCCGCGTTCGCATGCGACTGCTACCGCATCGAGAAAGGCACGCACGGCCTTTACGCTATCGCCCTGATTATAATGGACTGCGGCTTTAAGAATGAGAGCCTGGAGCAGCCGTAAATTGCGCCCACCATGTCGCGCTGTTCCGATCAGCCCCGTCAATATTCGAAGAGCCTCATTCCAGGTTTGGTCTGCAATCGCTACACGTGCCGATACGATTTGACGGAGTTCCTTGACACTGGGCAAGTCCGCCTCCCCCTCATCCTGTCGCCTTTCACCAAGCGGCTGTACATCAGTGATACTCGATGCTTCCTCTATTGCTTCCTCGTTTCGACCCGCCCGAAAAAGCAACAACACCCGTTCATATCGCAAAGTGAAAGCAAGGCGCGGCGCATAAGCTTTCGCTAGTCCGGACTCCATCTTACGAGCCAGCGTTAGTGCGTCCGAAGCTCTATTCTTAAACGCGGTTACCCGCAGACAGGCTGCCAAGCCAAAAGCCGCCGTTTCGCTGACTCCATGTTCGGCAAGCATATGGACGTTTTCGCTGACCAGGGCATGCGCGCTTTCTATTTCTCCCAGATGATAGTGGGCGGCTGCCCCGAGCAATGCCAAAGTGGATGAAATATTGCTGGGCGCTTTGGGTGTTTCAGACCAACCGGTTCCCAATGCTTCAAGCCGTGCAAGAGCCTGCTGCGGTTCTCCTGCGACTAAATCCATTGTCATCCCGATGCCGCAGACCCAGGCCGTGCCATATGTGCTGTCACTGTCCGCAATCGCCCGTTGCGCAAGGTCGAAAGCGCGCCTTGCGCCTGATAAATCTAAAAAGGCCAGCGAGGACAGCACGAGGCTGCAGGCGACGGTAGCGCGATCAAACGGATTAACATTCTGATTGTTGCTCAGCCAGTCGCTTGCGGCACGACGCGCAGAGACCATGTCATCCATAAAGGTTGCCGATAGGGTATCCAGCAGACCGATTTGGTTGCGCAGGCCTTCGTCGATCTGCGTTGCATTACCAATTTGCACATTTCGATGCAGGCTTGCCACCAACGCCGCCGCCTCCCGGTAGCGACGGGCGAAGAACATGGCCCATGCCTGCCAGTAGAGCAGTGTTGAATCATTATCGATCATGCCCTTCGGAAAACGCGACAATAGCTGTAAGAAGGTCGCAAGATCGCCGCGTACCGAGACAAGTTCCGGCGCCAGTTTGGCGAGCAAAGATCGTGCCCGATCTGCGTCGCCCGAAAGCAGGGCCATGTCGATGGCTTCTGCCAAATGCGCGTTGGCTTCATACCAGTAGCCAGCCGCCCGGCGCATCTCGGCCTGCTCTTGTCTGGGAAGGAGGTCGAATTGTGTGAGAAGATATTGACGGAAAATCGGATGATAACGATACCAGCCGCTGTCGCTTTCCAGCTTGACGATAAATAGATTGTTGCGCTGTACTTGATCGATCATGTGAGCGGCGTCAGCGCTTGGAGCTACTGCTTCGCACAAGGAAAGGTTGAACTGTTCCAGAAAGCAGGTGGCTACGAGAAAATCCCGGACTTCGGGTGGCTGGCCTCGCAGGACTTCTTCGGAGAGATATTCGGCCACATCGGCATCGCGCGATGATATTTCCTCCAGCAGCCGCTTGGTATCGGCTCCTTCTTTTAGAGCGAGAAGGAAAAGGCGAATGGCTACAGGCCATCCTTCTGTCCGCTCCAGAACGCCTGCGAGATCGACGCTGCCGTCATGAGGAATAACCGACCTGGCAAGCGCGGAAAGTTCGTTTTTGTTGAATGCCAGATCCCGAACCCGCAGTTCAGCTACTCGACCGGCAAGAATGAGTTTACGGGTCGCAAATCCCGGTTTGACGCGCGAAGATATGACGAGGTGCAGATAGGGCGATTCCGTTAAAAGCAAGGCTTCGATCAAGGCGTCACTTTCTTGCGATTGCGCAAGATGATAGTTTTCAATGATGACCGTAATGTGAGCCTTATGTTGCTCAAGCTCTGCGTCAATGAGGCCCGCGAAAGAGGCAGCGCTGGCTTCAAGGCCGAGGTTATCATCTTCCGCAAGTCCGCCGGCTGCGCCACTCGCTTCAAGCAAAAATGCGGCCACTTTGCGGGGAACGACATCTGTGCGATCGCAATTGTACCAGAATACTGTCTTTTGGGACGAACAAAGAGCCTCGTAAAGCGACGTAAGAAGGACAGTCTTGCCGTAACCGGCTGGCGCCACCGCTAGGGTCAACTCCTTCGACTGTACATCGGCCAAGAGCTTGTCGAGTAAAGCATCCCTGCGGATCAAGTCGTTGCCTGATACCGGCGGTGCCGTTTTGCCTCTCGGGTAGTTCAAGGGAGCTGTTGTACGCTTCAAATTCCGATCCTGTTCGGTCCGGATATAGCGTCAATCTTTGCGACTACCCATACTTTTGTATGGGTAGTCATGTTCGCAGTTTAATGCTCAGTGAGCACATTCTTTCGTGGCGACAGCCCGAACGTTGGAGGCATAAGTGGTTCCTTTGCCAATATTTCATCACCGCGTAGCTTCATTATTTTGATGTAATTATAGAAGGGTGCGGTCGGGTAAAGATGATGGATTAGGTGGTAATTGTGATTGGCCATCAGAGGGGACAAAATCCATTCCCCGCCGATACGCAACGCGGTCGCCTTATACTCGTCTTCCTTAGCATAGGTTTCGAACGGCTGATGGGTCAGGAAGCTGAACACTAGGACAAACAGGAACGAGCTGATCCGGGTTGGAATGAACCAGAGCATCAGCAGTTCCATCCCATAGCCCAGCCAGATGATCAGCGCACAACTCGCGAGGATAAAAGCGACATAGGCAAACAGAGCCGGGTATTTGCGACGCGCAAAATCGCCGCCCTTCTGGAAGAACCATTTGGTGTAGTAATAGTCGAAATTCAGCCAGCGGAGCGGAAACCAGATGTCCAGCTTGTGCGCATAACCATCAGGATCGCGATCAGGGTCGTTCGCATATTTGTGATGCGCCATATGGATGTATCGGGCCACGTCCATTGGCGCGAGTGGTGCGAAATAAACCAGACCGATCCGACCCAGCAGTTCATTTATCCATTTCGTCTTGCTGACAGCATTATGTGAGGAATCATGAACGACACTAAACAAATAGTAGGCCGTGACTCCATTTAAGAGTGCGCCAAGCCAGAGCGAAAATCCGTGAACTATCGCGGCATACCACACACCGCCGATAATGCTGGTGCACACAACGAATAGCGCCACCGTCGGCCATGCCACCTTGGGGCACGACCGTAATGCATTGAACTCTGCATTTGCACTCTGCGGCGATGTTGACATCAGACTCTCCTGGATCGAGCGTTTCCTGCACAATGCCTGTCTGCGGACATCAGCGCCTCGACAAAAGTTTGGCTTGTTGGAATTTTCAGCGAGCAACGCCTAGCTAACAGCCCTGTCCAGCCCCTTCCAGAAGGGCTCGCGCAATTGGGTCTTCAGGATCTTTCCGGCGCCGGATAGTGGCAGGCCGGGCATGATTTCCATGCTGCGCGGCACCTTGTAGCCGGCAACCAGGGTTCGACAATGGCTCTGCAAAGCGTCCAGTTCGAGCGTACACCCCGGCCTCAGTACGACGGCGACATGCACGGTTTCGCCCATCTGCTCATGAGGGATACCGATGACAGCATTGGCTGCCACTGCTGGGTGGCTGGCGACGGCATTTTCGACTTCAGCAGAATAAATGTTTTCGCCTCCCGATATGATCATGTCCTTGGCTCTGTCGACGATGTACACATACCCTTCCTCATCCATCCAGGCCATATCGCCGGTATGCAGCCATCCGCCACGCAAGGTCTCTGCGGTCGCATCGGGCATGTTGTAATAGCCTTGCATCACGTTCGGCCCCTTGACGATGATTTCGCCAACCTCGCCGCGGGGAACTTCACGGTCGTCGGAATCCACAATCCTGAGATGGACATCGAAGGTCGATCGCCCCGCAGCGCGCAGCCGGTTCGGGCCACCTTCGGCCACGACATGCTGGTGCCAGGGCAATGCGCAGATAAAGGCAGCGCTCTCGGTCATGCCATAGCCTTGGGTCAGGCGAACTCCGGGAAAGGCAGCCATGGTTCGCCGCAGCAGCGTTTCGGATGCGGGTGATGCTCCGTAGAGGATGTTGCACAGGCTTGAAGTGTTGAAATCGCTAATTGAAGGATGGTCGGTGATGGCCTGAAGCATGGCTGGAACAACCAGCGTGTCGGTCACCCGATGCCGCGCGACATGATCGAGCACAGCATCAGGGCTGAAGGCAGGGAGCATGACATGCGTGCAGCCACGCAGCACCAGGCACATGGTCATCAGCATGTCGGCGAGGTGGAACATCGGTGCCACATGCAGGCCGACTCCACCTTCGTTGAATACGCCCTCGGCCAGCATCGACAGGCCGGAGGAACACAGATTGGCATGGCTCAGCATCACACCTTTGGGCCGCCCGGTGGTACCGCCGGTGTAGAATATGCCCAGCAGGTCGTTGCCGCCTGCACCTGCATTTGGCAATGGTTCCGAAGCATGAATCAGCGCATCAAGGCCCAGAATATCTCCCGAATCTTCGGACCCACCCATCAGGAAAATATGTTTCAGATCCGGGCATTGCTGTCGCAGTGTAGGTATGAGCGCGATATGGTGCTGATCAACCACGATCGCCTGGCATGCCGCATCATTCAGCGAATAAGCTATCTCGCTAGGGCTCCAGCGGAAGTTGACGGGCACTATGATGCCTCCGGCCCACGAAGTCGCCAGATAGACTTCAAGATAATAATCGCAGTTGAGTGCGAGCACCGCAAGGCGGGAGCCCTTTGATAATCCCCGTGCGGCGAATGCTCCGGCAAGCTGTTTGGTCCTGGCGGAAAGTTGAGCAAAAGTCTGGCTACGCGAACCGCATATTGTCGCCGTCATATCCGGATGTTGTTGCACGGCTCTTTCCAAGCCTTGTGTAAACTGCATTATCCGAGCCTCCCTATTTCTGTTGATGTCGGTCAGATGCCCACGCCGCCATCATTGCGTCTGCATCCATGTTTTCCGGTATCGAAGCTTGTGTACGTGAAAACCTTGGCGCCGGAAGATGATGGGCGAAACCCTCGCGCTCCACATAGGTGCCCCGCCACTTCATGTGAGGGTGAAGCCCCGCCTCCCTTAGATCATAGACTGGGGCGAAGCATGCATCAGTTCCTTCAAATATCTCCGTCCATTCAGCTCTTGTTTGCCCCAGAAACTGTGCAGCAAACCAGGCCGACCGATCCGGCCAGTTGGATTTGTCATATTGATCTTCAATCCAATTGGCAGGTGCTCCAACGGCTGCCAGCAGCTCTGCGTAGAATTGTGGTTCGAGTGCGCCGACCGATATTTCCCTTCCGTCTTTGCAAAGATAGCAACGATAAAAGGGAGCCGCGCCGCTCAATATGTTCGATTGCCTATCGATGGAGATTCGATTGGCTGGATAAAGCCCTGCAAACATGCTCATCATTGATGCCACACCATCAACGATTGCCGCATCTACCACTTGGCCTATCCCGGACCTCTCCCGCTCCCACAGCGCCGACATGATTCCAAAAGCCAGAAACAACGAACCGCCGCCAAAGTCACCGACCAAGTTAAGAGGAATGGTGGCAGGTTCACCCGGCTTCCCGATTCCGGCCAGTGCGCCGGTCACCGCAATATAATTGATATCATGGCCAGCAGTTTTTGCCAGCGGCCCGTCCTGACCCCATCCGGTCATTCGTGCATAAACCAGTCTCTGGTTAACCGCACAGGCCTCCGCGGGACCAAGGCCTAACCGCTCCATAACACCAGGACGATTCCCTTCGATCAGAACATCAGCCTGGCTTATCAGATCGAGACTCTTCGCTCGACCGGCTTCCGAGCGAATATCCAGAGGCAATATAGCCCGACCGCGATCTGCGATAGGATTGGGCCAACCATTGCCTCCCGGCCGGTCAATGCGCAGCACATCCGCGCCTAAGTCTGCAAGCAGCATAGCGCAATGTGGCCCAGGACCAATGCTTACAAATTCAAGGACCCTAAGGCCTGCAAGGGGGCCACCTGTCATCTGGCGTATCGTGCGATGCGAAACGTACAAAGAAGAAGACAGCCGCGTTGACCAATTATATCGTCAAGGAAATGCATCCTAAAGGTCCTGCAACAGTAGCGGAGGCGATGCCGGTTTAAAGGCTCTCATGCTTTCAATCGCGATATATGGGCGCGCGCTTTTCCATGCTCGCTTTCAGCGCCTCGCTGTGGTTGTATGATTCAAGCAAAGCCTGCTGCTCAGCCGCCTCGGCCAGCAGCAAATTGGGATCCGATGTTCCGGCGGATCCCAAATTTGCTAAACGCTTCGCCGACCGGACCGCATCGGGGCTGTAGGCGGCAATCTCTCGCGCCAACTCGCGGGCAGTGGCCAGCGGATCATCGGCCAGTCTAGTCGCGAGGCCAATTTCGAGGGCTTCTTCGCCCGTTACGATCCTTCCCGAATACAATAAGTCGCGCATCACGTCTGCGCGGACCAGTTGTCGCAGCAACACAGTACCAGCCATATCGGGGATAAGTCCCCAGACGATCTCCCGGACAGACAATTGGGCATCAGGTGCGACGATGCGAATATCAGCTCCTAAAGCCAGTTGCATTCCACCGCCCAAGGCATGTCCCTGGATCGCCGCAATAACTGGTACCGGCAAATCGCGCCATTGCAGTGCGACCTTCTGAAACCGGTTCGCTTCCCCATGTGTGCGAGCAGACAGATCTGAAAGCGCGCTTGCTCCGTCATGGGCAAGTGCCGCAAGGTCGATCCCAACCGAAAAGCTGCGTCCGTTCCCGCTAAGAATGATTGCCCGCAAACCCGGCATTTCTGAGAGCAATTGCCCCACTTCAATCAGCAGATCGAATGTCGGAAAGTCCAACGCATTCAATTTGTCTGGCCGATTGAGGCGCACTTCGGCGACCTGCTCTGCAACAACCAGCTCAACCCGATCGGACACCTTCCTGCTCCTGAACATAGTGCGTGGCGGCAATTTCCCTCTTATTGCCACCAGAAACTTTTGAGCGCTGAAGGCACTGTGGTGGCCATCCAAAAGTATGGGGCGGAACTGTCAGTTCCTCCATTACATGGCATCCAAAATTCGAAGGATACTTTCAGGGAATGATCACCGACTTTATCAATCCAGAAACTTTACGCGGTCAGGTGGCCTTCATCACTGGTGGAGGCAGCGGAATAAATCTTGCCATAGGTAAAGCGCTTGCTCGGCTTGGTGCGAACGTCGGTATCTGTGGGCGCACAGCCGAGCGTCTCGAAACTGGTCGCCAGGAACTTGAAAGGGTAGGGGCAAAGGTCTTTACGGCGGTCGCTGACGTTCGCGATGCAGGGGCTGTTCAGGACGCAGTTTCGGCCTGCGGTGAAGTGTTGGGTCCAATAAATTTTGCCGTTTGCGGGGCGGCGGGCAACTTCGTCGCACCGGCCGAGGCGATTTCTCCAAATGGCTTCCGGACTGTTGTAGAGATCGACCTGCTTGGCGCCTTCCATGCCGCTCATGCATGCTTCGAACAGTTGCGGCTGACGCGTGGCGCGTTGCTGTTTGTCTCGGGCGGACAGTCTTACGTTCCATTCGCCTATCAAGCTCATGTCGGCGCGGCCAAGGCTGGAATCGACAATTTGATGGCCAATCTGGCGCTGGAATGGGGACGGTACGGAATTAGAGCAAACAGCATCGTGCCGGGGCCGGTAGAAGGAACAGAAGGCATGAACCGGATGGGCGGGGCCGATGCCGAAGTGATCTGGAAGAAAATGACTCCACTCGGTCGCATGGGTAAATTGGATGATGTCGCTAATGTGGCGGCATTCCTTGCTACACCTCTGGCATCCTATGTTTCCGGCGCGCGGATCGCTGTTGATGGTGGGCAGAACCTGACGGGCTCGCACGTGTTTAACCAGGCAATCGGCGATGCAATGGATGTCTCAAAGGGGTAAATCAGATGAAGTTCATTAAGATTGCCACCATCTTGCTCTCGCTGATTGCTCTACTGACTGGCGCGATGGACGTAATCGTGGGGGTGGCCGGGCAGGCCAACATAGGTGTGGGGGCTGCGGCCGCCGCTCCAATCGACCCGATTCTCGACAGTCAGGTCCGTTTCCTTGGAGCGGTCTGGTTCGGCCTAGGAGCAATCCAATTGGTTTGCCTCCGGGATATGCATCGTTTCGGTGGTATTCTGCAGCTTTGCTTCGTGATAGTGGTGCTTGGCGGAATAGGGAGGGCAATGTCGCTGTTGCAGGTCGGTTATCCGACCAGCGGCATAGGGTCCACTTTCATCACCTTTGCGTTGGTGATTGAACTGGCGGTGGTGCCGCTGGCTTGGGCGATGTTGCGTAAAATGACACTTGTTGGCGAGCGCAAATAGCTAACAGAATAAAATACCCGCTGTGTTCGTGGATTTCGCTGCTCCTTGAAATTTATTCCCTGCTCTGATGTTTAGGGAACTTGACCGGCTAATCCGCAGAAGAGCTGGGCTGCGAGGGCAGGAAATGCTGTTAAGCCTCCCTAAATTTGTACAATTCCCTATAAATTCCCTGCATTACAGGGAAATACAATCGGAGAGAGGTTCGGGTCTGACTGCTATCACCGCCATTATTGCTAAGGCTTTCGTTTTTTTACGGTTTGCGAACTTTGCGCGCACTGGTGAACGCAGCGGGGCTGCGCCGGTCAGTTCAGCTTGTTGGCAGCTTTGCTTGATCTAATACCGGCACTTAACCCGAGATTACTTGAGGCATGAGGCGCATGTTGTTCGAATGTCCCCCTTAATGGGGGGATTTATGCAGAGATCAACATCTGCAAGAAATGTGCGTCAAGGAGACGCTCGTGCTTTCACCGTCCTTTCTAATCCTTATGGAGAGTGTGGCCAGCATTTCGCTCTATTCCGGTCCGCGTCCGGAGGAAACAGTGACGTATAAGGATTGGGTCACCGGTTGCGATAATGTGCGCAACTGTGCGGCTGTGGCACTGGAAGTTGAACCATCCGGAACGGACGGGCGCACCGACCATCTGGAAATTATGATTGAGCAGCCGCTCGCGCGGCATCTCGGACCGTCTGTGGTGGTTAAGCTTCCATTTTCGGTAGCTCCGCACCCTCACTTGCGGCTTTTTGTTGATCAGAATGAAGTCAAGATTCCGACGCCGGTTGACCAGCTGATCAAAATCGAAGGAGCGGCAGCGCGCAAGCTGATCGGACAAATGCTTAAAGGAAAGTGGGCCCTCCTTCTTGACGTGGAAGGCAAGACGGTCGCGCGGGCTTCCTTATCGGGTTTGACGGCGTCGCTGCTGCGTGTCGACGAGCAACAGGGCAAGGTTGGAACGCCGAGCGCGTTAGTGCGTCCTGGCAAGCGCGTGCCATTTGACGATTTGCCGGGGTATAGCGTCTCACTCACCCGGCCTGCCAAATCTCTCCGGCCTCCTGCCATGCTTAGTGCTACCGCGATAGCTGGTCTTAGAGCTAACGACCAATGCACCACGGACATTGATGCACCTGCAACCCATCAAATCGTTCGGCTGGATTCGGATAACAGTATGGCAATCATGCCCCGGAGGTGCGGTAATGGCGCATATAATCTTTACAGCAATATCCTGATCATCAACGGCTTTGGCGAAGTGCGCCCCGCCACATTCGACTATGATAATGGCATCACCGGTGATGGGCCGAGCAATGTGCTGGTCAATGTTGCCTGGGATGACAACAAACGCGTTCTGGAAGGATTTACCCGACATCGCGGTATTGGCGATTGTGGGCGGGTGGACCGCTATATCTGGAGTGGCACCAAGTTCATGCTCAGCGAACAGTTGGTAATGCCCGAATGCCGCATGGCTTTTGATCGCATCCGCACGTGGAAAGTCGACGTGGTGGACCGGTGATCGAACAACCCGTCATAATCGATATTGGTTACATTATCGGCGGGGAAGAAGGCCATTTACTTGTGCATGCACTTTTAGGAATGTTCTCGGCTTACGCGGAGAAAACAGGGCTCATACATGACGTAATGGAACGGGCTCCGGTTTTTGGCGGCGGGCTAAAATCGGCAAAACTCGGAATATATTGTGTCGACGGCGATCAGTTCGCCTCTATGCATCAGGGTACGCATACTTTGATCCGTGTACCTCCAAATGCTTCCCCGCAACGCCGCCATATGAGTTGCGCAGGCGTGCGGGTATCCGGTTGCAACAATTTGCCGTTGCCTCTGGAAATGGCCGATTGGGGGGAAGAGCGCCGCCGGTACATCCTTGATCCCTATCGGGCCATCATAGACGCACGACGAGGCAAGTTGGACATTGATCCGGATATCGTTTTCGCTGGCGACTTCTCGGGGATTGCATGACCCGGGAAATGCAGTCAACTCCTTTGCTCGACCATGATGTCATTGCGGTGCGGCATTCCGAGCTTTTGAGCCAGTTGGTTGGAGAACCCCGTATTAGTGACGCCTACCGGTCTTTTGACGGCGATGAGGGGCAGTTGCTTTTAATTGATGCCGATGGCTATCACTGGGTTTCTTATGAGCGTGGTCAGGAAAACGGGCGACGAAGCACAAAGGATGCAGATGAACTTCTATTCTGGTTCCTTGTGCAAACGGCGTTCTCCATCGGGTGCGCCCATGAATTTGCAAACCGCATTGAAGGCCCCGATTTTCGACGTGTTGTACATGCCAAGCAGCGTGAGCTGTTTGCCCGGCTCGATTCAAAGTGGCGAGTGCGCTTGGAAGCGCAAATTTCAGCTACGTTGGCCGAACATCCATATGTGGATCGGCTTTAGGCCAGGTCCGCCGATGCCGCTCTTGCGCGCATATTTTTGATCGCCTTGCTCAAATGTTCACGATTAGCTGCAGACTTAATCCATGCAGGCAAACGCGCCAGCTGGGTCATTTTCAAAGTCCTGGATGCTGGTATCGATAAAGACCCTGGACGTCACACCACCACCCGCTGCGCGCCATGGGTGCGGCCTTCAAACAGCGCGTAAAATTCATATTTCTCTTGAACGCCTGCGTCTTCCGCTTCGCCGCAAAGTTGACTGACCAAAAAACACAGAGCGATGTAAACCTGATTATCGAAATGCTGGGCACCTTCTTCATGGTCGAGTGACTCTTGCCACAATAACTTGAGTTCAAGATAATAGACCGGCCAATTCTCATCGTAGAAGCAAGCGCCGCCTCCCTTTTTGTCCCAAGTGCACATCAAATGTCCGTTGGTGGCATTGACGTCGATGAACACGGCCTCTTCTTTGCAAAAGCCCTGGGCCACCCAGTTGGCTTCCATATGCTCGACCAATTGGCGAATATAGGGTGCAATGCCGGTGAAATGCGTTTCGGTGCATACCAGCACATTTTCATGCGGGTCGCTTTCACGGGCTTTTCGCCAGATCATGAGTTGAAGTCCGCCTGATGTTGGTCGTCGTAGCGAAAGATGACATCGCCTACCCAAATGCAGGCGGCACTATCGGCCATACCTTGCGCATACATCAGGTGGCGGTTGTACGGGATGTCGTCAGTCGAGCCGTCACGGTAAAATGCGCCAAGATGGTCCTGCATGGCCGATAACAGATAGAGGGCTTGGCTTTCGAACCATGCGCGTGGATGAGATTGATCTTGCGCCGCGCGTTTGAGAGACCAAAGCTCCAGAATATAGTCTGGGGATCGGGCCGCACGCACGGGATACTCGTCATCGACGGCCCAGTTAAAAATGAAACGCGCTTGCTCCCAGTCAATAGTAGCGATGATCAAGCCCGGCTCAAAACGCTCCCATTCCTCTGTCACCATCTGTTTTTCTTTTGAGGGAAGTACTGGCGACGAGGTCTGCTCCATTCGGTCGATCAGTACCCTGCAGCTTTCGCGCAGCTCGACGAACAAGGGCGACAAGGGACGCCGGATCTTTTGGCGGGCGATCAGCGTACCTGGTTGGCTGACACCGTGTTCGGACGCTGGCAGCCCGGCGCTACCCCCCGCCAACAGCATAGCTTCGATCTGGTCCGCAAACCGCAATAAAGCATAAGGTTCTACATGGAAACGCAGCTGAGCGGAATGGTGAAGGATGTTTTCATCGGGTTCCGTAAGCGAAATATCTGCCCAATAGCGCCCCTTGTCGCCCCGCTGGGCAATCGTGATGCCAACATGCGTTTCTACGGGTCTGCTGCTGGTTGTGCTGTCCGAAAAATAGCCACCTTCCAGTTTTATGGGCTGTTCCAAAGAGGGCAGAAAGTTCCGCAATGGGTCGGCAAATTTTTTGAGTGTATCCGTGCCAAACCAAGCGCTCGCATGCGCTGAAAAGCCGGCATGGCGGGCTTCAACGCGAAGCTCGCCATGCCATTCATCTTCAGGAATATAATGCAACGTCAACACGAGCGTTCAGCTTTTGCAGTCGCCGATCCGCTCGCTGGTGAGCGTCATGGCAATATTGGCCTTGCCGCCCGGGATCTTGGTGTCCGTTACTTCCCCCGACAGCTTCATTTCGACCTTGTCCGTGGTGTAGGAGCCGTCCATCTTCATCTTCGGCGCTCCGAGACCGCTAACCCCGGTGCAGACCATCGTGCCCGACATCTTGCCACCGCCCTGTTTGAAGTCTTCCATCTTGCAGTCGCCCTGCTGCATTGAACTGGAAAAGTCACGTACGCCCGCCTTGGCCTGCGCAGGGCTGATGCAGGCTTCGCTCGATTGTGGTTTGTTCAGAACCGCTTTGGCCTGCTGTGCCATAGCAATCGGAGCGCCAGGAATTTCGAATTCGGTCATGGTCATTGTATTTTTCCAGTTGCCCGGCGTTAGTTCACCGTCGGCAGTGCCACAGGCGGAAAGCAACGCGAATGCGGGCAGTAGGGTAAGTGCAAATTTCATTTGGATTTCCTTTGATGTGATAGAGTTAGTTCAGCCGAGACAACCGCAAGGGATATATCGGAGACTTGCGGGGTTGATTGAAATGCTGGCAGTTGACGTCCCGAAAGTTCCGCCGCCCATATAATCCTCGTAGAAATAGTGGACGTTGGCTGTGCAATATTTCGCGCCGCGCGCCAGGATGGCGACCGTTGTTTCACGTTCGGTCGGGATTCCGGTGATTTCGTTGCGCTCGACATCCCAGCTATCGCCGATACCGATGGCGCGTACCGGCGTGACATCCGGGTTGCGTGAAATCCGCTTCGCCTCTGACAACGCCCGTGCCTCCAGGGCAGCGCTGCCAGCGCCACCACGGCCCGTGCCGCATATTGCCGTGTTGCTGGGCTGAAAGGCACCGGCAGGGACGGTGAGGTTGAACGTGCCGGCTGCAACAACACCAGACTTGAAGTCCCCAACATTCTGAATGAAGGACTGAGGGATGACCTCCATCTTGACGCTGTATTTCCCGGGCTTGAGCAGTCCTGCTGCGGTTGCCTTTGAAAGCATTTCCATAAAGACGTCGGTGCCCGGCGTTCGCTGTGCTCCAATTGTGTTCACAAATTGGCCGCGCCATGTCGTCCAAGTCTCGTGATCTTGCGGATTCCCCCAAGGAAACATCGAGGTTTCGAATATATGCCCATCGATGGTGAAACGGGCTGTGTATTTCACCGCGTGTGAAGATAGGTCACGGGCATTCAAATTGTTGGCCGCCGCAATGGCGTTAATCGCCGACCGTTCGGTAAACACCCGGAAGAACATCGGCTGACCTAAAGTGAAGTCGGTTACGATGTCGCTTTCAGTGATGGCGCCGATCCCGAGGTCTTTGCGCGTAAAGACAATCTGGTTCTGGTGCGCGGCGTGGACAGCATTGTGTACCCCTTGGTCTTGTATCGGGCCGCTGGCGGTTTGGTTCAAGGGCTTGGGCTTGGCAATTGGAAGGGCGCGCTGGAACCTTTCTCTTGGATCCCGCTGCGCGTCGGCAGCGGCGCCTAACACTATCGACGTCAGGGCCATCGACAAAAACAGGGTCTTACGCATCATACATCTCCGTTGTGAAGTTGGTGCGTTGATGCGGGCCTTTTATGTTAGCTGCTATCCCCTCAAATCGCGGGGTTGAGGTGCTCGATCCTGTTCGCCATCCATTTGTCATGCACGAAAATGAACCGGATGTTGAACAGCGGAAAGATGGCTCGCTTTGGCTTAAGGTTGATGAAGCCAACCCCTTGAGCACCGCGGTTTCCGAGGTCGAAGTCGTGCGGGAACGCCAACGTTGGATGGCCGCAACCGAATTCTCCCGCAACCGATTTCAAGCCAAGCCTGCGGAAAGAAAAATTGGCATTGTTCGTGCGCTCATGATCATCTTGCGCGAAAGCCTGCGATCGCGTGACGATGTCGCTGAACGGTTGCACGATATCGAGCAGCTGATTTTGGCGGGCCAGAACGACATGGCGGATATGCACATCGAAAAACTTCGCGCCGACTATCCCACCGAAGAAATGAAGGCCCGTGTGCTAGGACTCTACAGTCTCAATCTCTATGACAGGGGTAATGCCGGAAAGGCGCAATATATCCATGAATTCGCACTGCTTTGCGGCACTGCACATCCTGTAATGACCGAGATATTTGGTGAGACCGTACAGGGCCTGAGTTCCGATTAATCCCCTCATCTGACGGGGATGTAACAGGGCGTTGCTTGTGGTCTGTTCATCTCCAGATCAGGAAAGGACGGATCCATGGGTTTCTGGAGCACTTTATTTGGCGGCGGATCGCCCCAGGAGAAGGCCGCACGCATTGCAGCCAAAGCGGAAGCTCGTGCGCAGCGGGAGGCTGAGGAATTGGCTGAAAAAGCAGCAAAGACCGATGGGCTCTTTGAACGCGCTCTCGGCAAGGATCCGGAAAATTGCAGTTATGATGCCCGACAAAAGGCTGCGATCAAATTGGTGCTCGCAAATGAAACCGCAAAGGGCAGGGAGGCTTGGCTATCCATCTCCCGCGACTATCCGAACGAGCTTGCGCATGCGCTGGAACAAGTTGGTGTTTGCTATCATCTGGAAAAAAATTATCGAGCGGCGCTCGAAAATTATGAAGCGGCCATTCGGGTTGGGGCGGACGCAGGGCATCTGGCGGACAATATGGCAGAGGCACGTAAGGGGATGGCCGCCATTGGCTGATTTATGGCGCAAGATGATGCGCAAAGCGGGATGGACAATGTTGAAAGCTGCAGGCACCATTGATGTGATGAGTGAAATCGAGATCGAACCTGCTCTCAAATCTAAGGCGCGCGTCATTGTCGTCGAGGATGACGCGCGCCTGCGTGATTACGCTATCGGAGCCCTTTCGGTTGCGGAGGAGATCGAGCTGGTAGGCGATGCCGGCAATCTGGCCGATGGATTGCCTCTTGTAGATTTGATGCCCGATCTTGCGCTTTTGGATCTCGGCTTGCCTGATGGTAGCGGGATCAGCCTTATAGAAGCCATTCGCGCAAAGGTCCCTAACTGCCGGGTGCTTGTCTTCACAGTCTTTGAAGACAAGGCAAGCGTCCTCAATACGCTGAAGGCAGGGGCCGATGGCTATATATTGAAAGACACAACGGCCGATATGGTATTGGCGCATGTACGCGCGACGCTGGCCGGCGAAACGCCCATCAGTGCCCGTGCTGCAAGCCACCTACTGAGCCTTGTGCGGGACGAGCCGGTCGTCGAAACAAGCGAACCCGACGCCCCGCACCTTAGCCCACGCGAGCGGGAATTGCTCGAATATCTTGCCCGCGGACTAAGCCGGAAAGAGGCGGCGCGGATCATGAACCTGTCGCCTTATACCGTCGCCGAATATGTTCAGGGTATTTACCGGAAACTACAGGTCAAATCGCGCGGCGAGGCTGTGTTCGAAGCGATCCAGGCCAAGCTGATCCGTATCGATCGAGACTGATCTTCACTTTCTCGAAAGCGATCCCACCGGAGTAATGTGCTCCATCCTTTATCCCCGGCCAGGCAACTGGCCGGGGTTTTTTGTGCGAAAAAGACCCCCTCCTCTGTGGGGATATGATGTTCGTCGCTGGAGTGGGAGGGAGGCAAGGTAAATTGTAACCAAAGGGAATACCCATGTCTGTTGTTCGCGCTCGTAAAAATCAGAAGCTTGTCCGTTGTCTTGGCCTCTTGGCTTCCGCATCATTGATGTCATTCATGATGGCGGACGACGCGCAGGCGGCGTGTGCGGTAAGCCCGGCACAGCCGCTGAACAATATCACTACGCCCGTCACCGCCGTGCAATGTACAGGCGCCAACACAGGGCTAACCGTTATAGCCAACACAAACGCCACGGAAGTTTCGGTATCAGGCGCTGGTTCAACATTGAACAACAGTGCCGTCACACTGAATGGTGATGCGAATTCTCTGTCCATCTCAGCGGGCACCAGTGCTGCTAACCTCAATTACAGCAGCACTGGAAATGTCAATTTATTGGAGGTTTTGGGGAACGCGACCAATCTCACGGCAGTGATCAACGGCCTCCAGAATAACATGACGATACTTAACGGCGGAGCAGTTACCGCCGCGCCGGGCGGTATCTCGCTCTCCGCAGGAACAGGTCAAATCCAGTCCTTCACAATCAATCAAGGCGGCTCTCTAACCTCGACCGGCAATCTTGGTGGCGCATATTTGCTGACTGGCGGCACCGGTAATCAGAACTTCGCCATAAACGGCACCATATCGCTCCAAGGCAATGGCTTGTTTGTCAATTCGGGCGATGGCGACGACATCATCAACATTGGCACGGCCGCAGTATTCAGCAATAGCAACGTCACGCATACAATCAATGGCGGTGCAGGAAGCGACCGTTTGATCCTGAATGGATCCGGAAACACCGCGTTTTCAACGATCGATGTCGAGCGACTCGACGTTATCGCGGGCGCAGGCGGCACGCGCACGCTGAGTGAGAATGGCAGCTTTGGGCAAGTCAATCTGCTCAACGGCACGCTGTCGGCGCGCCGGGTTCAGGCGCTTGGTCTGGCGAATAGCTTGGTGACACTATCAAACGGAACAGTTCTGACGCTCGATTTCACAACCCCGACAACTGTCACCAACAGCTTTGCCGGATCTGGGACGATCCTGCATAACACGCTCGATCCTGTCACCTATGGTGGATCGTCCAGCGGCTTTACCGGGGTGTTCAACATTCTGGGCGGCACGGCCACGGTTACGACGAGCGATGCTTTTGGCACGGGATCGATCATCAATAGTGGCACCTTGTCTTTCGGGGGCGTCAATCTCGCCAACACTATTAGCGGTACGGGACAAGTCATCGTTACCGGCAGCGGTAATAGCCGCTTGAGTGGCAACAATAGCTTTTCCGGCGGCCTCGATGTGCAGGGCGGTGTCCTCGACGTGTCCAGCGTCAACTCACTCGGCACCGGAACGGTGACGTCGAGCACTGCCGGGGCCGTTCTCGCGCTCGGAAACTCGACAAACGAAGTGCTGTCTAACAACCTTACGGGTAACCTTGCATTGGTGATGGGCGGGACAGGTATCCTCGATCTGACAGGGACCAACAGCTATGCGTTAGGAACGCTAATCAACAACGGTGCGGTTCGCGTTGACAGCTTCGCCCGCCTTGGCACCGGTCAGGTTATTGCCAATTCTGGAGGCGCCCTAATCCTCAACTACAATGGTGCAGGGCAACTGCTTCAAACGGCACCCTTCATGACCGGTGGCGGCAGCTTCATTAAAGAGGGCACGGGCGATGTCGTGATGAACCAGACCAGCACTTACACCGGCGGAACCATAATCCGTGCGGGCCGGATCGGGCTGAACAACGGGAACGCTTTGGGCACCGGAAACATCGAGGTGAATGGCGGTGCAGAGTTGGGCATTGGCAACATCACCTTGGCCAACTCCGTCACCGGTGCCGGCAATATCGTCAAAACGGCGAACAATGGCGCGACTCTTACGGGGAATAACAGCGGCTTTACTGGACTGCTTGATGTGCAGGATGGATGGATTGAGGCGTCCGACGGTAGCGCGCTGGGTTCCGGAACGGTCAGCATCGCATCCGGTTCCTATGTGACGGTCGACAGCGCAGGCGTGGACACCGTTATCGCTGCGTCGCTTACCGGAGCAGGCGATCTGGAACTGGCAAGTTCAAACCGCTTCACCCTTACGGGCAGCAACAGCAATTTGTCGGGTGTTGTTTTTGTCAACAGTGGTACCCTGCAGATTGAAGGCAGCCAGAATATTGGCAGCACAGCCAGGATCGATCTCACTGGCGCAACCAGCGTTCTCGACCTTTCCACCAATGCGTTGACCACTTTGTCAAACGATGTGACCGGCTTGGGGCGCATCGTAAAAACCGGCAGTGGAACGGTGTCCTTGATCGGCGCAAACACGTACAGCGGCGGCACTGATATCCAGCAAGGTGCCATCCGGGTGACCGATATCAGCTTCCTGGGCACTGGCGCCATCACGGTTCAGGCAGGTGCGGCATTGGACCTTTCCATTGCTGGACAACAAACGCTCAACCAAACGGTGACCGGTGCCGGCATTTTGCGCAAATCGGATGTGGGTGATCTAACCTTGCTGAGCAACAGCCTGACAGGCGGTGTCGATATTGTTGGCGGGCGTGTCATTGTGAATACGGCCGCGGCATTGGGCGGCGGACCGGTTACGACCGCCGCCGATACGCAGCTTGTTTTCGACAACAGCACCACAGAAGTCAGCAATACCGTAATCAGCGGTGCGGGTGCATTGACGAAGAATGGCAACGGTCTTCTCGTCATGAACAATGCCAACAGTTTCACGGGCGGAACCGTGATCAATTCAGGTCGCGTGGGGCTGAACAACGGCTTGGGTCTCGGTACCGGGGATGTCGTTGTTTTGCAGAACGCTATCCTCGGAATTGGCGGTGTCAATTTTGCCAATAATGTATCGGGCGCGGGACAGATTATCAAAACGGCAAACAATATCGCCGTCATGACGGGCACCAATACGCATAGCGGAGGCACCGACATCCAACAGGGCGGGATTATTGTGAACAGTCCTGCGGCGTTGGGCACCGGAGCAGTCTCGCTAAGTGGCGCAAATACGACGCTGACGGTCAATTATAGCGGCACGACAAATGTGGCATTGAACAACCAGATCAATGGTGTCGGAACGTTGATAAAAGACGGTTCGGGTACTGTGGTAATGAATGCTTCAGGTAACAGCTATTCGGGCGGCACTCTGATCAGTGCAGGTCGTCTGGGACTGAATTTCGGTGACAGCCTTGGAACGGGTATAGTTCAGATCAACAGCGGCGCAGAACTTGCTTTGGGTGACATTACCTTCAGCAATAATGTTCAGGGCGCAGGGCAAATCATCAAAACATCTGCCGGTGCGACGACTCTATCGGGGACAAATACCCATAGCGGCGGAATTAGCATTCTTGGCGGAAGTTTGAATGTCACCGGAAGTGGTGCTCTCGGTTCGGGTACTGTCAACATCGCTGCCGGCGCTGCGCTGAATTACACCAACACCAATGCGGTTACCTTTGCAAATGGCTTGTCGGGTTCCGGTAGCTTCAACAAGCTGGGGACGGGGCAACTGAGCTTTGCCAACAATTTCGCACTCGGCAGTCTCAACCTTCAGGCAGGCCGCACCCGGATGAATGTCGTTGGTACTACTAATGTCACAGTTGGTGCAAATGCGACACTGGATGGAACCGGCCGTATTATCGGTAACCTGACGAATAACGGAACCATTGCGCCCGGCAACAGCATTGGCACGCTAACGGTTCAAGGAAACTATACGCATAGCGCCAATTCGGTGCTGGAAATCGAATTTGATGGCGCGGGCAATATCGATCTGCTCGACGTTACCGGTAACGCGACGTTGAATGGCGGCACGCTGCGCTTCGTTTCGATTGGAGGTGCCGAGGGGCAGGGCGGAACCTTCTTGCGCACAGGTGGCACTCTATCAGGGACTTTTGCAACGGTCGAAACGATCGGTGCCCAGTTGCCGCTGGCGGTCATCTACCAGACGAACAGCGCATTCATGGCGCCATCTGTCCTGACCGCCCGTCCTTCGACGTTCAATGCGCAATCGATGGCAGCCGCCGATTCGGCCCTCGGCTTCGTGGACAGCATCGGTATCGGTGCGGTGCGGCACGGGGAAGGAAACCGCATTTGGCTGAGTGGCTTTGGCGCATGGGGTAAACGAAGCGCGTCTGGCACAACCCTCGCTTACGACCATGACACGCGCGGCACGAGTGGCGGTATCAACTTTGATGCAGGCTCGAATGTAACGCTCGGCGCTGCTTTTGGCTGGGCAAAAGGCGACATCACTTTGGGTGCCAATGGTGGCGGTGGAGAGCAGTCGAGCCTTTTGGGTAGTCTGCATGCCCGTTACTCCGGCACCGGGTTTGTGTTTGGCGGCGGAATGCTGTTTGGCAAGGTCGATCAGGACACTACGCGCAATGTCAGTTTCAACGGCTTTGCGGCGAGCGTAGATGGCAGCACCGATTCCAAAATATTCGGTGGCTTTGCAGAGTTGGGCGTGCCGCTTGGTTCCACCGGCGGCTGGGCGTTTAGCGCACAAGCACGCGGAAGCTATGTCCGTCAGACGCAGGACGCATATAGCGAATCTGGAACGAGCCCGCTGCGTCTCTCGATTGGCGAGCTGAAGACCAATAGCCTTGAAGGCCAGGCCAAGCTGACCGCCAAAACCAGCCTGTGGGATCGGTCAAATGGTGGAGAGGAAACACCGGAGGGCCTTGATCTGCGCATCGATCTGGGCGCGCGCTACCTTGGTGCGTTGGGCGATCGCGAAATCCCGGTAACATTTGCTGCAAGCAATGCGGGCATTGTACTTCAGGGTGATACCCGTGACAGTTTGCAAGGACTGTTCGGTGTCGCTTTGGATTACACCATCCGCAATGGGGCAACTTTCAGCATCGGTTACCGTGGCGAAGTTGGCCAGACCGACCGTCATGCGGTTCACGCCGGTGTCAGCTTCGCCTTTTAACTCCCTCCGGGGCGCACCCCGGCTGTCGAACGGTGGCCCACAGCCAGAACGGCAGTCGCGTGGGCGGGTGGCAGCGTCGATGTTGTCATCCGCCTTGGTGGTTTCGGCGGTCAGCTTTCTTTCGCCAACCGCATACGCAAAGTCGTTGCATCCGGACTTCCAATTGATGCGCGGTGGCGTGCAGCAATATGGAGATTGGCTGGTTGGCTGTGACAACAACGCCGAATGCACAATGATCGGCTTTCCGAAACGAGCAATCATGCGCGAGCTTGATGTCGCATCCAAGGAAATGGCTGTCCAGATCAGTCTTAGCGGGTCAGACGATGCAGCGCCGGTGGTTGAATTGGTCCCGTTCGGTGTCGATATAGCGGGTAAAGCAACAGCTTATTCGAGTGGTCGTTTCGTACTCAATGTCGAATATGAAGTTGCCGCCATTTCAATCCCACACGGCTTTTCCCGCCAGGCACTTTTGCCGATGGAGGCGGCTGCTGTTGTCAAACATTTGCAGGGCAACAAGCGGCTGACAGGAAAGGCTTTGTCCAACAACACAGTTATTGTTCGTTTCCCCGAAGCCGAATTCAATCGTGCCTTTACCACCATGCAGAGTCGGCGTGCGCAGTTACTCAAAATACGGGCCGACCAGGCGATTGACGATCTACCCGGCGAGCTTCCTGACGGCAGCACTATGCCGGTTGCCGGGAAACTGAAGCGGATTGTTGCGCGCGAAACCATAGTTTCCGGCTTTGTCCCGATCTTGGCAGAAGGCCGATGCAAAAATGATTTCATGGCTAATCCTCGCCAATTTCACTTCGCTAATGGCGCGATACTCTGGAGTTTCGAATGCACAATGGCGGGTGGATTGACGCGTACGCATTGGGATATGGCACCAAGCGCCGTTGCGCTTTCAGCGCCGGTCGATCTGCCAGAACCGCGCGATGGCAAGGTTCGAGCTGGTATTGACGGGTTGGATGGTGTGGCCTTTGACTGGGATTTCGGCATATTGCGATCCTACCAATATCTGGACGGCCGCGAAGATTGCGGCACCTTCCGCGCCTGGGGATTTACCGCTTCTGGATGGCAACTGCTTGAACGGCGCGAAATGCCGCTGTGCAAGGGGATCGCGTCCGACCAGTGGATCCGCACCTATTATTTACCGACCGAAGGGGGAGGCCCGGATGAGTAGCGCTCGATGGCCTCGAAAGCTTTGGCCTCTGGCAGTCTTTTTCCGTCTATTGGCGGGATGTGCTGTGCTTGATGGGCCAGCCGTCGACGCTTTGAACGTTGAAAAAGACGTATTGCTTTACGGGCAATGGGCGGTGGGCTGCAATAATTTGAAGACATGCACCGCAATCGCACCATTGGATGCATCGGATGAAGGAGATGACACGCCCTATGTCCAGATGACTTGGGCCGGGGGAAAGACCGATAGCTATGTCTTTTCCATCCGCCGCCGGGACGAGCAAATTGCAGTCCTGTTGCCGGAAGCGGGAAATAAGCTTCAGCAAGATTTGGAGCAAAGTGAAGGGCCGGACTTTCTGCACATGGTGGAGAGTGGGAGACATTTTGATATCCCGCGATCGGGATTTGCCAATGTGATGGCCACTCTTCAGGCGTGGCGCACAAGGTCACCTTCGACAACGGCGAGGATCGACGTTGTGACACCTCTCCCTGCAGTTCGGCTTGAAAAGCTTACTCCGCCGCCTAAAATTTTGCTTGCGGCCAAGCGCTGCCCGGATGGGCATATGGGGCAGTCCACGCAGGCGTGGCGCGCAATTGGCGGCCAGACGTTATGGCGTGCCGGGTGCGGAAATGAGGGGCTTAACGCGATCAGTTTCTGGTTTGTAGCCGGACCGCAAGGCGCGCCTGCCACGGAAGTTGTTTTTCCGGACCGCGATGGCCAACCCGTAACGCTTTACAATAGCTGGTTCGATGAAAAGAGCGGCTACCTGCGTTCTGAGCATTATTTTGGCCATTGGCAAAGCTTCACCGAGGATTGCGGTATTTACCGCAACTATGCATGGGGAGTGGATGGCATGAAGCTGGTCGAGGAGCGCTCAATGCCGCAATGCGGGACAGGCATTGGGCCCGAAGGCTGGATAGTCACTTATCGCGCGACTGTGCTCAACGGCCCGGATAGCGGACCATGAATTTCTGCACATACACCTTGATTATCGCCATGCTGCTGGCGGGCTGTTTGCCGCCCAAGGGTGATCGGGATATTTCGCCACGCTACATTAATGAAGCCGTCATGCAAGTCGACGGCTGGGATATGGGCTGTGACAATTTCGGGAATTGTATCGCAATCGGTGCCGTGCCGCCCCGCAAGGTGAAGATGGAAGGCATAAGAGGCGCCCTTCGGATAGTGTTCAATAATGCCGAGGGTCAGGACCCGGAACTGACCATCATCCCGCTCGATTACGAACAGCGGCTTCCCGATGTGAAGCCGTCGCCCCAGCAGACCGCTGTGCTTCTCGCCGAATTGCGCGATGGCCGTACCTATATGCTCACCTATAAAGACGGCGACGAAACGGTTTACTATGTGCGGGGACGTGACTTCCCCCGGCTGGAAGCTCTGCACCGGCGATGGCTTCGGGCCTATCCCGTCAGGCTTGCGCAGCAAGAGCCGATTATGCCGGTGAAAGGTGTCAGGTTGCGCAACTTTCGTGCACCGACTTTGACAGAAACAATATTGGCCGAATGCACTTCGCCCAACAAGGGCATCGTCGACGCCGCTTGGGATGTGGGCGATGGCTTTCGCCTGTTGCGCTACGTCTGTTCGCCCAAGGGCAGATTTAGCGCCGAAATGCTCTGGTTTACTATGGATAAGCAGAGCGGCAGACTCACGCCAATAGGAATTGATGAAGCCGTTGGCCCGAAAGCCGATGGTAAGGCAGCAGGTCTCTACCATGCCTATTTTGAACCGACCCAGGGCTTACTTGTAACCCGGAAATCGGCGGGGTCGGATGACTGCGGGTTACTGGCTGTTTATGCTGCAACATCCTCAGGCTTCGTCCTTGCCGAGCGGCGCGAGGCCCGTCATTGTATCGGTCTTTATTCGGGCGACTGGGTTCAGACCTATCGCAACCCAGCCCTCATCATGCCGGAACATTGGTGATGCTCGATTGGCTCTTTCCCATAATTTTTATAGCAGCAGTTGGTGGGACCACCGAGGCCAAAGTGGCAAGCTTTGGCGGCTGGCTCGCGGGCTGCAATAATGAGAATATCTGCACCGCGATCCGCGCGGTTGATGCAAAGAACGGCATGCATCGGGAGGGCGGTGATCCGTTTTTGCAAATCCGGCATCATCCACAACGCGATGCTATTCCGGAAATTCGGCTGATCGATCCTGAAAATCTGACGACGACTGATGTGCCCAGACCGCCATTGGTAACGATGGTATTTCGCTTCAACGAAAATCCGGGTGTGGGCAATATCCTCATCTACTACGCCTCGATCGACGGTGAAGGAGGGTATCGTTTCGACGATGAGGAGGCTCGATCCGTTCTGTACGGCCTTCGCCGGGCATCACGGGTCATTGTTTCGATTGCGGACAAGCGCGGGTTATCCTTGAATGCCGAACAATTTGACGAGGCTCTGGCATATTTTGACCGGCAACAAGGGCTTGATGATACTCCCGGCGCGCTGGTCTTGCGGCCGGATAATATAATGTACGACTATGCCCATCCCGTTCCGCCGGAAGCGGATACTGTGCAACTTTCCAAATTCAATGGCGAACAACTGCACAACTGGATGGTGGAATATCCAGGACGGGCACTTGACGAAATTATCGAGGTTGACCCGAAGCCTGATCGGGGGCTGGTCAATGTGACCCGCGCAAAAACACTCGAAGGAGACTGCGGTGTGTTTGAGCGTTGGGGCCATGTTGGCACTGGTAATGACTTTGTGCTCGTTGAACGCCGCGAAATGCCAGTTTGCAACGGGTCTGGTCCTGCGCACTGGATACAAACCTACCGTGCCGACACGATCAGTCCAGAGGAATGACAATGCGGTTCCTATTGGCAGTTTTCATCCTGTTGGTCGCCTCAGCTCCTGCAAAATCAGCGGAGCAAGTGCCTGATTATCTCAAGGACCTCGATCGCCCTTATAATGCCGGCGACTGGACGCTGCAGTGCAATAGCTCGCAGCTTTGCCAGATAATCGGTGTGGTCAAGATCCCCCATGGTCATGCAGCTATTCGCGCAGTCGTCATGATCAAGCGCGGTATAGCAAAGGATGCGAAACCCAGCCTGCGGATTGCTTTTGTCGATTCAGTCGGACGCATCGACGCCTCTCTTCCCGTGACAAATTGGCGGCTCTATTCGCGGGGCTTGCCGAAGATGCCGCCGCCCATAAGGCTGGAGCTAGGCGAAATTGAAGCCGATGGCGCATATACTGTCACTCCAGATATTGCGGCCAAGATTATCAGTGCGCTTAAACGTTGGCCAGGCGCAGTGGTCCAAGATCGGGGCCGGAACGTAGCAAAAATGCCCAGAGGAGATCTGGCCCGGCTGTTTCGCAAGATGGACAGGCTGCAACATCCCAAAAAGCCCCGGATGACGGCGCAGGAAACGGCCGAATGGCTGAAGGAATATCATTATGTGATTTTGCGGGCTTTGCCCTTCGAAGGCAGCGTGCCGGACTCTGTGCTGTTATCGTGTGATACGCGGACATATGTCGATATGCCCTTCGGTGTCCGTGTCGCCCCCGATCAGGTGCTCTTTACTGCGGATTGTCCAGAGGGATCAAAGATTTTCCTGCAAAAAGCAGGACAAGAGCCGGTAAAGTTTGACGTTAGCTATAGTGACGGGAAGATATATCCCCACGGCTATGCAGGATTTAACGCGGAGACATCGCTCCTTGAAATCCAAATTCCCAAAAATGGGAATCTGGAGTGCGGGCGTTGGTTGAAGATAGGATTTACGGGCAGTAAATTCGCAATGATCGAAGACCGGCGCTATGATCGCTGTAGGGCAGTGCCCTACGATTTATGGCCCAAAGTCTGGTATCCGACGAGCTGGAAATATGCCGACACACCCCCCACAAATGAAGGGAATGCGCCCCCCATAGTTGAGGGGGTAAAGCGACCCTGATCATTGGAATCAGGGGAATTTTATCATGAATGCTGTTGCCCGGCCTTGGATTGGCCTTTGTTTCAAACTTCTGGCCGTGCTGGCACTAATTTTCGCCTTCATCTTTTTTATGCGGATGATGGACGATCAATCCGAAAACGACAAATTGCGAAATCAGGGTGTTGTCTCGCGCGCGCTGGTTACTGCCAAGGAAAAGGACCAGACAACCACCCAGACATCCGGCCTTCGCAGGCGCAGTTCGGGCTCGACGACAACGAATGACATCTGGGTCTTGAGCATCAGGCACGTCCCCAAATCCACCGTCAAATATGCCGATTTTCCATCGAAGGTAAAGGAGGCCGACTTGCCGGTCGCGCCCGCATTAACTGGCGATCCGATGAAGGACGCAGGCAATGTCGGCGTGATGTGGGTGACAGAAGAATTTTACAACAAGACAAAGGTTGGCGACATGCTGACTGTTGTGAACACACCCTGGGATAGCGAAAGCCCAGTGCTGGTATCCGAGGTAGAAGCCTTCGACCCGTCACCCTACTACCCCAAAATGGCCATTGCCCTTGCCCTCATGCTAATCTTCTGGTTCATCGGACGCCGCATTAGCAAGGCTTCAATGCTGCGTGGTATTGCAGCAGCATCAACCGTGCCGGGCACAAATCCATGAACGACTATCAACCCGCTCTGGACCAGCTCCGCGAACGCAGGAAGGGTAAGCCCGGCGAACTTCTGTTGATGACCGGCCTCGTCGCGATGATTGTTGCACCGTTCGGACTGTTCCTTACAAATCAGGAAAGTGAAAATCTGTCTGATTTGAAGCGTAGCGGAATGGTTGCCGAAGCGACCGTAAAAGACAGATCTCTTGAGAGCGAAAGCTATACTGACAGGAAGGGCCGGACCAAGAGCCGCGAAATCTTTAAACTCAAACTCAGCCATGATTTCAGTGCGCAACAGAAATATGCGGCCTGGAAAGCGGGAAAGCCTTTCCCCGTATCGCAATATCCGGCCGTAACGACACGGGAAATCGCCGTGGGTAGATCCTATTTTGACGCGCTGAATGCTGGACAGAAAACGACGATCATTCACAATCCATCAGATTATGGCAGCATGATGTTGACCGAAGAGTTCGAGCATCAGACCTCGTTCGCCTATATGATGTGGTGGTATCTGGGGGCTGGAGCAGTATTTATTGCTGGCTTGGCGATGACGATAAGCGGTTGGCGTAAAAGGTTTTCGGGTGTTTAAATCGGGTTTTGCGATCGGCTTGATGTTGCTCTTTGCAATTCCGGCCGCCGCAGAAGATTCAAAGCCCGGAGAGTGGATCGCACCTGAAGTTACGGAGTTCGGGGATTGGTCGGTTGCGTGTGATAATGCACGTGAATGCACTGCGGTCAGTGTTTCGCGCGAATATGTCGACCGGGTCAATCGTACGGATCCCGGAGACTATGCCAGCCCTAAATTATGGGTGAAGCGATCGGCTGGGCCAAAGGCGAGGGCAAGGGTTTATGTCGATACCTCAACCTGGGGTGAAGTGAAGCCGCTCGGTGCGTTGACTCTGCATGTCTACAAAGATTGTGACGGTGATTGCACGGGCAAAGCTTACACGCTGATCGAGATTGAACCTGGACGGTATGAAATTGCGCCTTCGTTGGTTGGCCAGTTCTTTATCGAAAGCAGCAAAACGGATCGAGCAGCCACCCGGCGGAAATCGGGTGCCATGCATGGCATCATTACAACCAAGGGGTTGGTCGCGGCCATGCGGTTCATCGATGAATTTCAAGAGCGTCGAGGGTCAGAAACAGCCATCTATGCAAAGGGCAAAAAGTCAGCCGGTTCGGTTCCAAGTGCGCCACCGCGCCCGGTTGTGCATGTCATCCGCGGGATTAATGAGCCATCTTCGGAAATGCCTGATCATCAGGAAATGCAACGGATAAGAGGAGCGCAATGCAGCGGCCCTTCGGATCCCAACGAAACCAATATCCAGCGCTTCCGTTTGCAAAATGGGCAAGCACTATGGTCGATCATTTGTTCGAGCACGCCGCATAATCCGACACATTTGTGGATGGTTGAGACGAGCGCCAACCGGTTTGAAATGTTCAAGCTGCCACGGCCCGAGCAAGGCCGCGATGCCGAACTGCCTATAGTTCCGCACAGTTGGTACGATCCTGCATCGGGTCAACTCACAGGCTATTATACGGGCGAAGATGTGCGAAGTTGTGGATGGAAGCGCAGATGGGCGTGGACAGGCGAAGCCTTTGAAATGATTGATGCCATTGAAATGCCTGCCTGCCTCGATATACCGATCAATCAATGGTTTCAGACCTATCGCGCGATCCCAGAGTAATGGACGCTTCCTCCCCCAAGGCAAAAGCCCGGATGTGGGTGGCCGGGTTGCTGTTACTGCTTTTATCGCAAGCCCTATTTTGGTCAGTCGTCGGCATAACCGAACGCGCCGCGCGGCCAGCAAATATGGCGATGAGGGAGGGTGTTCACTATGTACTTTATGATAAGAACGGACAGCCGCTCAGTGGCGGTTGGGAGTTAAAGGCGGAACGGGACCGCTTTCGCGGTTATCTCGCAAACGGAAGTGACAAAGCCGACCATGCCGTCTTCAGCATGTTGTTTACCGTCGCCGATAAGAACCAGCCATTGTCATTCTTTCTGGAAAACCGGGAGGATATTGATGGAATAAGTCTCAATGGCGTCCCGATCCAGCCCGACAAGCCACTTCGGCGTTTGCAGGGCGATATCAGCGTCGAAACGGCATTATACCCCTTGCCAGCCAACTACCTGCAAAATGGCACCAATGTCCTTTATATTAGAACAGACACGCTCCTTCCGCAGATATCCCTGTCTCCCTTCGCAATTGGTCCTGCGCGCGACCTTGAATCTGCCTACCGCCTAAGAGGCCTGTTGCAGGTTGATATTCCTGTCGCGGGCGTTGCAATTCTGCTGTTTACCGTCGCCTTATGTTTGGTCGTAAATTGGCCACATGAAGATCGATCGCGCATGCGCTGGTTGATCGCTTTCTTGACCATCAATGCCGCTTCAACGCTATTTTTCACTTTGGCACCGCAGGCAGGTAGTCTGCTCTGGTTTCAGCTGCCAATTCTTGTCCTTTGCAATCTTGCCTTGGGCTTAAGTGCGGGCCGTTATACGGTCCTCGACACCGGCAGTCGTCAGCGTTGGCCAATTTTTGCAGTGGGCGGATTCGCTGTCGCCATTATCGCGGCCATCATCATATTGTTGATCTTTTGGCCGGAATATAGCTTCGCACCCTTTCGAATTGCCTTGCTATTGTCGAATGGGGCTGTGCTCGTCATAGCGATACTCGCGATCCTTGCGATAGTCCGTCATTCGGTAAAGTCAGCTATGGAAAGGTGGGGCGAACGTCTTATCTTCATACTGTGTTTGACAACTCTTGCGGTCGATCGATTCTCGCTTTTCTTCGAACCGTTCGCACCATTTAATCCGGACTGGCCGATCAGTCTTTATTGGTCGCCGCTCGTCGGACCTTTGCTGGGCATCGGGATGGTCCTGTCATTGGCCCGGCAAGCAGGCGAAGCGCGGCGTGAAGTAACCCGCTCAAATGAAATATTGGCGGCGCGTTTGGCCGAGCAAGATGCTGAGCTCAGCCGCAGCTATGACGCGCAAAAACAGATGTTGCAGCGTCAGGTAATGCTGGAAGAACGCCAGCGCATCGTCCGGGACATGCACGATGGCATCGGTGGCCAGTTGCTGGGCTTGATGATGCAGGTACGGCAAGGTGGCGCCAACAAGGTCGAGATCGAGCAAGGGCTTCAATCAAGTATTGCAGATCTCCGGCTCATTGTGGACTCGATGGATAGCGCCGAAGAAGGCCTCGCGGAAACATTCCGCTCGTTCGAACATCGCGTCAGGACGCAAGTGGAGGCGAGCGGAATCGAGCTGGAGTTTTATCACGATATCGAAGAGTCAATCGATCTGGGCCCGCGACCGACTTTGCAAGTTTTGCGCATATTGCAGGAAGCCGTGACCAACGCGATGCGGCATTCGGCGGCGACGAAGATCACTGTCCAGGGATCGGCGCACGACGCCGGTACTATACAAATCAGTGTCAGCGATAATGGTACAGGCCTGCCTTCCGCCCTGCGTCGGGGACGAGGGCTCACCAGTATGGAAACACGTGCGCGTAATCTCGGCGGAGAGCTTTCGATAGAAAGCAGTGGCACAGGAACGAAGCTTTGCCTAGCATTTGGCCAGTCTGTGGGGGAGATAACGCAATGAGAATATGGCGTGATGGCGCGACGGCAGCTCTCGTTGTTTTTTTGGTTCTGCTTTCCTTTTGGGGTGCGGTCTTGACGGGAGAGAAAGCCGTAAGACCTGACGGCATGACCTCTCGTCCTTCGGTCCAGTTCCAACCGATTGATGATGACGGCAAGGTTATTGACCCGCAGAAAATTCTGACGGCGCCCTATTTCAAGGATCCTATCTATCGGTCAACGGTCGAAGAAGGCGGTCGACGCGTTGCGTTCCTGATACCGTTCAAGACAGACAAGATCGAGGATGATCTGGCCTTCTTTATCGGGCCGACCCCTGGATTGCAGGAGATCCAGCTAAACGGTCAGGTAATCCAGCCTAACATTCCGCTTGATACATTGCGGGGCGCTGCGGATGGGAAAGCTCTCTACTATATGTTGCCTCTTTCGGCGGTTCGCGTTGGCGATAATGAAATCAAGGTTCTCGTCGAAACACAGAGTCCTATTTTGGCGCTGGCGCCATTTCATATTGGCCCTGCGGTGGAAGCTGCACGGGCGACGAGCAGAATTGATCTCATCACAAATTTTATACCGACCATTGCAGTTTCCTTTCTGATTTTTGCCTTTCTACTTTGTGCGGTGGTGAATTGGCCAAGTGTCGATAGGCCACGTGTCAGAACGCTGATGGTGTTGATGGTCGTCTGGGCTGCACGGACCTATTTCATAACTTTTCAGACACCCATCGAGCTCCCGTTCCTGGTTACAAGTTTCATCTATTACTTATTGGAAGGATCGGTAGTTGTCGCCTTCGCGCGGCACTTGCTGGCGGGCGAGCCGCTATCGCAGAAATGGTCGCGTTGGTTTTTCTGGCTGTGGATCGCCTTGATCGTTTACTTGGCGGGCATCACTATCGCCGGATTCGTCGTCGGCCCTGCGATCCGGGAATGGTTTAAAAATCTCGCCCTGTTGATTTCGGTTGCTCTGCTCATTTTGGCCCTGATTGGACTTCCGCTGCTTGCATGGGGGATTGCAACGCGGAGCGATGGCCGTCGGTTGGAACGCTTTGCGCTGATGTTCTGCTTGTTGGCCTTGGTGGTGGATGCCGGAGACTCTGCGTTTGACTGGACAGTGCCCTTCTTTCCGGAGCTATCGCTGACATTTTATGCGGCTGCTTCGGCCGGTTTGCTGCTCGGTCTCGGCGTCGTCGCGTCGATTGCACGGGAGGCCAGCGAGGCGCGCCGGACGGTTATTCAATCCAACGAAATTCTTGCAGCCAAGCTGGATGAACAAAATGCCGAGCTCGCGCGTAGCTATGATGCCCAGAAGCAGATGCTGCAGCGTCAAGTGATGCTCGAAGAGCGCCAGCGCATCGTTCGGGACATGCACGACGGTATTGGCGGCCAGTTGTTGGGCCTGATGATGCAGGTACGGCAGGGTGGTGCGGACAAGATCCAGGTGGAACAAGGACTGCAATCCAGCATTTCGGATTTGCGCTTGATTGTGGACTCCATGGACTCGGCCGATGACGGACTTGCTGAAACACTCCGGTCGTTTGAACACCGCGTGCGCGCCCAAGTGGAGGCAGCAGGTCTGACCTTCACTGTCGAGCACGGCTTGAAAGATGGCGAACCCGGTCCCGGACCGCGTCCGACACTTCAAATTCTGCGCATTTTGCAGGAGGCTGTTACCAACGCGATGCGGCACTCAGGCGGTACGGAAATTTCATTGATCAGCCGGATCGATGATAATGGATTTATCCACATTTCAGTCCGCGACAATGGCCGAGGATTGCCTGCTGAAATCAAGGGCGGACGAGGTTTGACCAGCATGCGCAGTCGTGCAGAAGCAGTCGGTGGAAACTTGAAGATCGACGGAAATGAAAGCGGAACGACCCTCTCGCTTATCATTCCGGGGCCAGCGTAGTGCGTATTACTCCCTTTGATTGTGGGGATTGAGCCAGACAGTCAACCGAGGCAGGCCAATTCCATAGTTTAAGAGGATTATGCGCATGTCCAGGTTCATTCGACTATTCATTGGGATGGCTTCCGCGCTGGCGTTGACGCCGGACGTGCTCGCTCAAAATGAGCGGAACGACAGGCGATCGGGTGGAAGTGTGCCATCATCTTCGACCGCGAAGGCATCTTCGGGCAATCCGGTTAAGCGAACTTGGGATTTTACGAAACGCTACGGTATTATCAATCTGGGTGGTCGTGGGGGATGCGGGGCGGAAGCTGAACAGGCACAGACCGACATCAATGCGTCGAACCGCTTGCTTTCGGACTTTCTAGCCGGACCAGCCGATGCCAAGAAGCTAGGCTTGGAACGCAAAAAATATCTAGGACAGGTGTTGGGGGCTGAACGCAGCATCGACAGTTACCTCGAAGCATTCAATAATGCAGGCCAGCGTGGACCAGCTGGTTATGTCCCGCCAATAGAACAGGATATATGCCTCGCCAAGGGGCAGAGAATGAGTATAGTTGCGCTCCGTGATAGCTTGGCCGGAATTGCCAAAATCTATCCCGACATGACCGAAGTGGCGCCGATATTGGGCCGCGCTGAAGCGGCTTTGAAAACAATGGGAGACGACCGGAAGATTGCGGCGTTAGTTGCAAGTAATCGGGGCGCGTCTCTTGCGGCGGTTCGATTGAAACCGGCCTTGTCGACCAATGCGGAGTGGATATCCGGCTTCCGCGCCGCGTTTCCGACTTTGGTGCCCGGGCAAACTATCCTCAAAATTCATCCCTATAGTGCAGCCTGGTATGTCCATAAGAACGAAATGACCTCTTACCCGGAATATCGCCAGATTGGCGCATGGATAGCTGCGCGCAAGACCGACAATAGCTGCTGGATATATTCTGTGGATCTCTGGCAAAATTATGATGGCAGAGGTTATGAACGCGGACAGTATAAATTGGGAGGACCGCCACAGCAAATTTTATGCGAGAATTTGTGAATGCCTTGCCGCGGGCGTTTTTTTGTTGTGTCCGCCATGATCTTTGGATTCGGAGTGCTTCATCCAAACACCATTTTGGCGTGTAGCGAAGATCTCCAGCCACCATCTGTGCCTGTCATGGTCGGGGGGCCCTTTACCGGCAATAATTGCACGCAACTTGCTCTGACGCGGGCGACGGTCAGGCCGATGAAAGCCGGTTCGTATCTTGCTGTCCGGAATGCACCCCGTATAAAATCCGCCGAATTGGACCGCATTGCGCCTGGCTATCCGGTCATAATCTGCACCGGGCTGACGAACAAGCAATGGGTCGGTGTGCTCTATTATGAACCGGGCACCGAAGATACGTCGCCTTATGGCCCCCATGATTGCGGTCTTGCCGACATGAGAAATAAGCGACCCTTGGCCTATCGCGGGCCGTGCCGGTCCGGTTGGGTTGCGCGTCGTTATCTTATACTTTCGGCGGGATGAAATCATGTGGTGATTGATGCAACATTTGCTCGATGACCACCGCGCATGGCGGCAAATAGAGGTGAAGGTCAGGCGGTTTTCACCAGTTCGATGAGCTTGCGGGCAAAAAGCGCATATTTTGCCTCTGGATCTGGAGCGAGGTCAGCGATCCAATCTACCGCACTTCCGGCGCTACTGCCGCCGAGCACCAAATGGAGGGCGTCGAGTACGAATTTTTCATCGGACGTCGGGATCGGCAAATCGTGCCGCTTCGCCTGTCTGGTCAACTTTTTGATTATCGCTGCACTGGAGACGTCACATTGCATCTGGGCAAGTTTCGCCAAAACAAGTCCTTTGTCTTTTGCTGAAAATTGCAGACCCGATCTTCCATGCGTGGATAGTGAATCTTCAATCATCCATTCCAGAAAATGAAAGGCGACATCCGAAATATCCGCATCGATTTGTGCCGTCTGGACCAGTTCAATAGCAAAAGCCGCCGCTTGCTTGGTAGGCAGGCCCTTAAAAATGCTCTCGCAAATCTGTAATAGCGGATAGGGGAACCCGGTTTTCTGAAATGCAACTGCGGGATCGGAGCTGCCATCCGCCAACGCTTCCAGAAAGCCGTTAGTATGATCACTGCCTTTGGTTGTGTTGCTACGAAAACCTTGGCTCGCGAGATGGCTAATATGGTCAATGACAATCTGGCGCAGCTCAGGTTGACCATGATAGGCGAAGAGGGAAATGCTCACCTGGCGCTCTAGCCGGCAAGATTGACTAGGTAGCTTCCGTGTACCCACCCTGACTGGCAGTCGCCCCGGTAAGGACGGCGCGCTGTATTGCTGGGACCAAGATCGCACGCAATGCCTTCTTCCTGCGTTCGCTGCTTGGGGTTGAAAACAACCCCGACCCATGCGCCCGCATCATCGCAGTTCCAAACCGCATCTCCTGAACGCAGGCGGGCTATCTCCTTTGCCTTGACGCTCGGCCCCGCACGGACGGAAAGAAAGCTGCCCGGCTTTAGCGGCTTTACCGAAGACGTGCTCATACAGGCGTCCAAGTCTCCATTGCCTGCAACCATAACCGGACGAATGGTCTGCTTCGCAGGCTTAGAAACGGCAGGAAAGCTAATGAGTGCGAGTGCCAAGATCGCCAGTGTCGATTGCGTGCGTTTCAAGCTTTCCTCCTGCCTCTGGTCAATTGATGTGGGAAGCGAGGGATTTTGTCGACCCCCTCTTTGACGGGGATACGAGCCGCAGATTTCGGTTCAGTTGTCCAATCAGGCTTCCCGCAATTTTGAAACATCCAATTCTCTAGTTTTCATTGCTTAAAGTTTCACCAGCTGGAACTTTCTTCAGCGCGATCCCCTTAAATCCGTAACTCCCGACAGGTTTTTGGCTATTTTGGTTCGTGGATTCTGCGTTTCAGACACTGGCGGCGTTTGTTCGGTTTGTGATAGGAACGGTCCATCTGGGGGGCATCTGTTGATCAACCGCGATTCCATGTTGAGCGAGCTGTATGACGAGTTGCGCGCAGCAGCAGCGCGAATGTTGCGGCTCGATGCTCCGGCGCTGACTTTACAACCTACCGAGCTCGTGAACGAAGCTGTGCTCAAAATTGTTCAGCTGGAGCGCATGAGCTGGAATGACCGGCAACATTTCTTTGCCACCGGTGCGCGCATCATGCGACAGGCTATGCTGGATGCGGTGCGGAGCCGGGGGCGACTTAAGCGGCAAAGCCCGACGGTTTTCATCGAGGCTGGGGAGCATAGTCCCTCTATTGATGTAGAACTGCTTGATGCTGCACTCGTCAAGCTGGAGGATATTTCGCCCGAGTTGGCACATATCGTGGAGTTACGTTTTTTCGTCGGCTTACCGGTCGAACAGATCGCGGTCGTGCTCGAACAATCGGAATCCACAGTCAAGCGGCGATGGCAGACGGCCCGGTTGTGGCTCGCGAGCGAACTCGGTATGGGTGAAGACTGATGTTAGCGGCAATGCCGCCTTACAGCGTCAGCAAGTTTCGGAACGTCGATATGTGCATCGCGGTTTGAAAGATTGCCACTCTGGCGCATCCGCTCAAGTAATAGGGTGCCTTGCTGTGCTTCGCTACAGGCCGCGGAAAGATTGCCGGATTTGGCCAGCAAGTCGGAATGTGCCGCCAGCGCTACCGCAACATCGCGCTGACGGTTAGGATCTCCAGGAGCTTCGGCCAGCCATTTGCGGCGAAAGCTTATGCCTTGTGTGGATGCAGATACGGCATCTGCCGTGCGTCCCATATCGTCCAGCAGTAATGCTTGCTGACCCAGCAATATAACCAAACGCTTTTCCAGTGCGGCATCCGGACCAAAGGCCAATGTCCGGTTTAAAGCAGCAATCCCCTTATTGGCTTCTGCCAGCGCTTCGCCCTCATACCCGCTGATTTCGCCCAATGTGCCCGAAATATTCCATGCCGCCTCGCCAAGTTTCTCCTCCCACATCAAAGACGGTGCGCGCGCCAACTCAGCGCGGATCAAGGCAGCACTTTCGCGGTAAGGTACGAGGGCGCCGGATGTGTCGCCGCGGTAATAGATGGCATCGCCAATGCGAGCGAGCAGATTGACCTCAAGCAATTTGGCGTCACGTGCCAGTTCTTTGGGCCAGTGGACCGAACGTAAATCAGCAAGCGTCTTCTGCAATACCGGTAAGGCCTGTGCCGGATTATCGGCCGTGATCAGATCGAACCCCTTATTCTTGCGGACTGTCATAGACCCCAGCAGGGCGGCTTTGTCACCATGATCAGCTTTCAAAGCACGCGCAAAATAGTCGTCCGCTTTGGCGGTCCAGCCTATGCCTCTAGTGTCAGAAGCCAGCGACCAACGTGCCAGTGCAACCTCGCCCAACGCTGTTGAAACTGCGGCCTTTGCGGGATCAAGTTCGTCCAGAATAGCTTGAGCATGATCGAGAGACTGCGCGGCCTTCACAGGTTGCCCAAGATTTGCGGTCCCTGATAGCCCCTGCAACCGCGCCAGTCGGATATAGCCCCGCGCGGTATCAAGCCGAAGATCGAGCGGCGCACTGGGCACCGCGCGTAACCGGTCCAGATACCGTCCCGCAACCTCAGCGAGCCGGGCCCGTGCAGGCAGGGTACCGGGCGCATCGCTCATCCTATCGCTGAGTTCTGTGAGCATGAACTGCGCAAGACTGCGCAGCTCGATAAAGCGCTTGTCTGCCTCTGCCAAAGCCCTTTCTGCGCGATAGTAGCTGACGGTGCTCACCACGCTGGTCGCGAGCAGCACCGCTCCAGCAGTCGCCGTCAGAGCCAACCCGCTTCGGTGCCGCCGGACAAAGCGCGCCGCGCGATACTGCCAACCTGCATCGCCGCGCGCCTCGACGGGTTCGGATGCGCGAAATCGCCGCATATCTGCCAGTAAAGCCGAGACGTCGGGGTAGCGCGCCTCGGGCGCTTCAGAAAGCGCCTTTGCCGCAATTGCCGCGAGGTCGCCTTCGAGTTCGCCGACAGGCAGTCGCGTACCCGGCACACATTCAACCCTGTCACCTGGTACACAGCGCCCAAATATCCCGAGCAATAACACACCCAACGAAAACACATCGCTTGCTATGGTCGGTGCAACCCCGACCCCGCGTTCCGGCGCGGCATAACCTTTGGTCAGGGGATAGGGATCACCGCTTTCATATTCATCAAGATCGGAAATCAGCCGCGCAATCCCGAAATCGAGAAGGTGCACCGCGCCATCGCTGTCCATTAGCACGTTTGACGGTTTGATATCGGCGTGCACAATCAGGTTGCGATGCGCATGGGCGACAGCCTCGCAAATGGCCTCGAATGCGTCGAGCCGGATATCGTGCGATGTTTGCTCCAGCGCCTGCGTCACCGGCAGGCCATCGATAAAATCCATTGCGAGCCAGGGGCGATTGTCTACCTCGCCACCGTCGAGGATCCGGACGATACCGGGATGGCTCAATCGCGCCAATATCCGCCGCTCGTCAGCAAAGCGTGCCTTGGACCTTTCACTCGCCAAGTCGCCCCGGATCAGCTTGATTGCCACCTGCCTTTCGAACACTCCATCGTCGCGTTCGGCCTTGACCACAGCGCCCATCCCGCCGCGTGCTATTTCGCCGGTGACGCGATATGGCCCGATCCGGTCAGGGATCACATCGACCACGCTCATTGGCCGCATGAAGCTTTCGGTAGCCGTCAGGCGGAACCTGTCATTGTCGTGGCTTAAAAGTTCCTCGACGCGAGCCAGCAGCGCTGCATCTCCGCCGCAGGCACGCACTACCAGTCTGGAACGCTCGTCACGATCCTCCACACTGAGAGCGTCTTCGACAATGGCCAGCGCTTTGGAATCAAGAGACATGGTCCGCTTTTCGATCCTTATGCACAAAATGGCCAGTATGTTCCTGTTCGAACAAACCGGCCAGAATTTGCGGCGTTATAGGCTCAGGCTTAAGGAAAGCCCATATTGGCGGCTGCTACCGACATGCTTTCCGCCGGTACCCTCAATAAAGAGCTGCGCCCGCCATCGACCATCGATGCGATAATCAATCCGGCCTCCATATTGTGTCCACGAACCCATCTTCTCATTCAAGGGAGATAAAACTCCGATTCCCGGTACGGCAACCGACAAGGACGAAGATCGCGAAAACGCCTTTGTCCACGCGGCATGCGTTTCCAGTGAAAGGTCGGCAGTAAAGTCATGTCGCCAGCCAAGAGACGCCTTCGCAAGCGTGACGCTGTCGCGGCCTTTGCTGCTGTTTGCTTCGAACGGATTCGCTGGCGAAAGTTCTTCGCTATAGGCATCGCTGCGAATCCAGCTTCGGCCGATTTCGATGCTTGGCTGAAGTTGGTCGCTGGGACCAACTTCGATCTCGGCCCCTGCCAGCGCGTAAATGAAGCTGAGTGAACCATCGGTGTCACCACTGACGTCGATAAGTTTGGTGCCGTTGAGATAGCTTCGATTCAGTTGAAGCTGCGCATCAGGTACGATCCAGCCGCCGATCCGTGCAAAGGGGCGTACCGTGCCCTCGGGTTTTTGCCAGCCAAGTGCCAGCGATAGCATCGTCCCTTGGCGAATTGCGGCACGCGAAGAACTGCTCTCGACACGCGCGATGCCGCCACAGATACGAAGCCCGTCCGCGTTGCGAACATCTCCGCTTGCGCCGCCAGCCAGATTTCCAACTCCTACAAACGCGCCCAGCCGGGCACCCTGTTTGTTTTCGTTTGTCCCTATCTGGTCGCAGCGCAAGGCCGCCGCCAGCCCTTGACCTTGTGCGACCAGATCTCCGCGCGCGCGCAGAAGATGCTGGACCGACCCGGCAACCGACGCGGGTGTTGTAACGCCGGCTATCGGGGGAGGTGGAGGCGCCGATGTAGGAGGCGGTGGCGCAGGTGGCGGCGGTGGAGGAGGAGGTGGTGGTGGAGGCGGCGCAGGCGGCGGCGGAGGAGACGGTGGCGCAGGAGGGGGTGGCGGTGGAGGTGGAGGAGGAGGCGACGGGGGAGGAGGTGGAGTTACCACCGCTGCGTCCCGAAAGCGGACGATATAATGTGTACCGGTTGTTTTGCCCACATCATTGAAAAAGGCAGCAAAGAACTCGCCGGAAGCAGAAATGCCACCGCGAAACATTACATTCTTGTCCGCAGCGATCGATACGCCAGCATTACGCAGCAGGTCGATGACTGGCTGAAATCCGGTAGCTTCGGTCCAGCGGAACATGGTTGCATTGCTGCGATCAATAATTCCACTTTGAGCGCCTTGACCACCGTCACCGTTCAGCAGAAGGATCGAACCGGCTGCATTCATGGAGCTTGGAAAGTCAGCAGAGACAATTGGATAATTGGGCAACGCTCCCAAATCGGTGTTACCGCTAGCCGGCGTCCATCGGTAGATGTGATAAGGTCCTGCCCGGAGCGGTGCCTGAACAGAAAAAACAACATTTAAATCAGCAGACGAGCCCAGTATATCCACACTTGAGTCGATTTGGCGGATGATCTCCTGCGCGCCACCCGCAGCCGTCCAATAGAAAAAATTTCTCGCAGTAGAGCTGTCGGTCTCTAAATAGCCCAAGATGGCCCCACCATCGGGGCTGACCCTCAAAGCACCGGATTTTACGAGATTTCCCGTTATTCCGGCAATCGGTCCCAAACCCTGCATTCCCCCGCTTGCCGTCCAGCGAAAGGCCCTCTCGCCAACAGTGATAACCTGGCCGCTAAATGATCGCCCGACAATAGTTGTGCCATCGGCACTGATGGCCGTTGCTTGGCTTTGGTTATTCCCGGCTAAGAAACCGAGACCGGTCATGCCGTCTGCGGCTGTCCACCGAAATGCCTGGAACAGTGCCAACCCACTGCTGCTGGGAGTCCCCGGTTCCAGACCGTAGCTGGAATAGCCTGCTACCACCGAACCGTCCGCGGAAACACCAACGGCTCCACTTGAGCGGAGCTTGATTGGCAAGCTGCTCGCACCGGGCAAGAAGCCCAAGCCGCGCGTAGTACGATTTGCGAGAGTAAAGACGAATGCCTGTGCGCCTAAGGTGACATCACCATTATAACTTACCCCGACAGCAACCTGGCCGTCACGGGATACGCCGTTGATATCAACAAACTCGCCCTGAACGGCCGTGCTGAGTGCACCCACTGGCCTTATGGTGAAAAGCCCGGTCGATTTTGTCCATACAGTTGCCGGTTCTGGTCCCAGATTGCCAGGGATCGTCAGATCGAGCTCCAGATAAGGTATCTGGCTGTAGACGATCGTTCCATCGTCGCTGACAAAATCGACATTGGCTTCTTCTGGATCAGGATCAGAAGCACCTGGATGGGGGCCCGCAAAATCTTCGGTCGCATACGGCTCTACTGTGGCGCTGTTCTGTGCGAATGCAGGTGCCGAACCCAGAGCGCATACAGCGATAGTTGCGGAACATAGTAGTCTAATCCGAAGTGCCTTGCCCATCCTGTGCTTCCTTTCCGTGTGGAGAAATTTCAGACCATCACAAAGCAAAGGCGACATCGGCGGGAAAAACGGTTCACGGCTTCGAAAATTTTTTTGAAAAACTGGAACGCTGGTCAGATCAAGGCCGAACGATTGCGGCCATCTTTAGGTGCATATTCAACGTGCAATTATCTGACGTATGTCCAAATGACAGCCGGAGAAGTTAGCCGGCTAGCTTCCCTGTAATCTAAGAGCATTTCGCTGCTCCCCGAAATTTATTCCTTGCTCTGATGTTTAGGGAATTTGACCAGCTAACCCGCAGAAGAGCTGGGCCGGGAGGGCAGGAAATGCTGGTAAGCCTCTCTAAATTTGCACAATTCCCTGTAAATTCCCTGCATTACAGGGAAATGCAGTCGGAGATAGGTTCGGGTCCGACTGCCTCCACCGCCATTCACCTAAGAAACTAGTGTCTAGTTCCTTGGCATTGCGTAGATGCTACTTTGTGCATGGCACGGTGGGCCCTGAACTGCACTGGGCTTATCAAGTCGAACACCTCTGACTGCTCACAAGGGGCCTTCAGTCATGCTGGTACTGTAATCAAACCGCCCTGGGTCGCAAATGACATCTGTCTGCAGCGAATGCGCTGGTATCCGGCTTCGCGTTGACCATGATAGGCGAAGAAGGAGATGCTCACCTGGCGCTCTAGCCGGCAAGATTAACCAAATAGCTTCCGTGCACCCACCCTGACTGGCAGTCGCCCCGGTAAGGACGGCGCGCGGTATTGCTGGGACCAAGATCGCACGCAATGCCTTCTTCGTGCGTTCGCTGCTTGGGGTTGAAAACAACGCCCGCCCATGCGCCCGCATCATCGCAGTTCCAAACCGCATCTCTAAGACGCAAGCGAGCGATTTCTTTTGCTTTGACGCTTGGCCCAGCCCGGACGGAAAGAAAGCTGCCCGGCTATCGCCGCTTACCGAAAGAAACGTTGCAGGCGCGGGCGGGCTTTCAGGAAATGCCCATAGGCCCAGTTCAGCACCTGCTCCCCACCCGGCAATTTCGCCATCATACCCAGGGGCCAGAGAAGCGGGACGGCGCGCCACATTGCGGCAAAAGCGCCGCCGCCCGAAAGCATTTTGCCATTTTCCAGGGCGTGAAACCGGGCCAGCAACTGCGCCCGGTCCAGCGGGCAAACCGTGGCGGGGTCGGCGGCATCAATGAAATCGATACGCCTGCGCCAGTCCAGACGGCGCATCAGCGCAATTTCCCTGCGGCATAAGGGGCAGCTTTGATCATACCAGACGGTGAGACGGCGCACGATTGGAAACTCGTTTTGATGAAAGAGGGGGCAATGCTTGCGTGAATGGATTGCTGGTGCAGATAGGTGATCCGGACCCATTCTGCAAATGTCGACGGCCTTTTTCCCCGATTTGAATGCCGCAGCAAAAGAAGTTTTCATTGGCGCCGGCATGGAGCAAGGGTTAGTCGCCGGACATGGACGGAGATAGCTGGCGATTCTGGGTCGATCGGGGTGGCACCTTTACGGACGTGATCGCGCGTTCGCCCGGCGGCCAAATAAGGACGGTCAAATTGCTGTCCGAAAATCCCGAACAATATCGCGACGCGGCCATTGCCGCGATCCGTCAGGTGACGGGTGTTTCGTCAGGCCCCTTGCCGCCGCTGGAATTGCGTATCGGCACGACCGTTGCGACCAATGCGCTGCTTGAACATAAGGGTGAACCGACTTGCCTTGCCATCACGGGCGGCTTTGGCGACGCCTTGCGGATCGGCTATCAGGAACGGCCGAAGCTGTTCGTGCGCCAGATCGATCTGCCTGCGCCATTGCACGCCAAAGTGGTCGAAATTGACGAACGGATCAGCGCCCGTGGCGATGTCCTGAAACCCCTAGATGTGGAAAGCGCGCGGGCCGGGTTGCAGGCCGCCTTCGATGAGGGGCTTCGGTCGCTGGCGATCATATTGATGCACGGCTTCCGCTATCCCGCACACGAAAAAATATTGGCGGATATCGCTGCGGATATCGGCTTTCCGCATATCTCGGTCAGCCATGTCGTCGCCCCGCTGATCAAGCTGGTCGGGCGCGGCGATACGACGCTGGTTGATGCCTATCTGTCGCCGGTGCTGCGCCATTATGTCCGGCAACTGGAAAGCGATGCGGGCGGCGACATTGCGGCGCTGTTCATGCAATCCAATGGCGGGCTTGCCAGCAGCGACCGGTTCCAGGGCAAGGATGCTGTCCTGTCGGGGCCGGCAGGTGGCATTGTAGGCATGGCCAAGACCGCGGCGCAGGCGGGCATTGCGCATATCATCGGCTTTGACATGGGCGGCACGTCGACCGACGTGTCGCATTATGCCGGCCAATATGAACGCGAAAGCGAAACGATGGTGGCAGGCGTGCGCATTCGCGCGCCGATGATGCGCATCCATACGGTTGCCGCAGGGGGCGGATCCATCTGCACTTTTGACGGCGCGCGTTTTCAGGTTGGCCCGCATTCGGCTGGCGCAATCCCCGGGCCTGCCTGCTACCGGCGCGGCGGGCCGCTGACCGTGACGGATTGCAACGTCATGCTGGGCAAGCTTGTGCCCGACCATTTCCCCAACATCTTCGGACCGGACGCCAACCAGCCGCTCGACACCGCAATTGTCCGCAGCAAGCTGGAGACCATGAGCGCCGAGATTGCTATGGCCACCGGACAGCAACTGGGGCCGGAGGAAATTGCCGAAGGCTTTGTCACCATTGCGGTGGCCAATATGGCCAATGCGATCAAGAAAATCTCGGTCGAGCGGGGTCATGATGTGACCCGCTACACGCTGGCCTGTTTCGGTGGTGCAGGCGGGCAGCATGCCTGTCTTGTCGCCGATGCGCTGGGCATGGACCAGGTGATGATCCACCCGCTGGCCGGCGTATTGTCGGCCTATGGTATGGGCCTTGCCGACCGGCGGGCCATCCGGGAACAGACCTATGGCGGCCCGATGGATGAAGAGGGGCTCGCGCCGCTCATCCGGAAACTGACTGCCGATGCGGAAGCCGATTTGCGGGCACAGGGCGTTGACGGCCCCGTCTTTGGGGAGGCTGCCGTCCATATCCGCTATGAAGGTACCGATAGCAGTATCGAAATTGCCTATGGCGACGTGCCCGCCATGCGCGCGGCATTTGAGGAACGGCATTTGCGCCAGTTCGGCTTTATCAGCGCCGCGCCGCTGGTCGTCGAAATGGTCCGTGTGGAGGCGGTTTTCCGCAGCCCTGATGAAAGCGGCCGCCTATTCGACCTGCCGGCAAAATCCGGTCCGCCGCTCGCGCATCTGTCCTGTTTCATGGCGGGCGCCGCGCACAATACGCCGCTTTATGACCGGGGCGATCTTGCCGCCGGATTTACGGTGCAGGGTCCTGCGATCATTATCGATCCGGTTTCGACAACCGTGGTGGAACCCGGCTGGTCGGTCGAGGTCGATAGCATCGGCAATCTGATGATGACACGCAGCACGCCCCGCGCCACCCCTGTTGCCATCGGAACCGAGGTCGATCCCGTCCGCCTTGAAATCATGGGCGGTCTGTTCATGGCAATTGCGGAGGAAATGGGCGCGGCGTTGCAGCACAGTGCGTCGTCGGTGAATATCCGCGAACGTCTGGATTTTTCCTGCGCGCTGTTTGATGCCGACGGCAATCTGGTGGCCAATGCGCCGCATATGCCGGTGCATCTGGGATCAATGGGGGAAAGCGTCCGCACGATCCTGAAACGGCGGGCAGGCGGCCGTGACGGGCGGGGAATTTGTGCAGGCGATGTCTACGCGCTGAATGCCCCCTATGACGGGGGAACCCATTTGCCCGATATCACGGTCATCATGCCGGTATTTGTCGATTCCTGTGACACCTTGCCTTCCTATTTTGTGGCGGCGCGTGGACATCATGCGGATATTGGCGGGATCACGCCGGGGTCAATGCCCCCCAATAGCCGGTCGGTCGAAGAGGAAGGCGTCCTCATTGACAATATGCTGATTGTCGAAAACGGACAGTTTCTGGAGGAGGATGTCCGCCGGTTGCTGGGGTCCGGCGCATGGCCGTCACGGAACATTACGCAGAATCTGGCCGATCTGAAGGCACAGGTTGCCGCCTGTGCCAAGGGCGCATCCGAACTGGTGCGGATCAGCGGCGATTATGGCCGGGCTGTGGTCACGGCCTATATGCAGCATGTGCAGGACAATGCCGAGGATGCCGTGCGCCGTTTGATCCTGCGCCTGTCGGACGGCCATTTCCGCTACGCCATGGACAATGAGGCAGTGGTCGAGGTGGATATCCGGATCGACCGGGAAGCCCGCACCGCCATTGTCGATTTCACCGGAACGACCGCGCAACTGGATGGAAATTTCAATGCGCCGGTATCGGTCGTCCGCGCCGCAGTGCTGTATGTTGTCCGCACCTTGATCGATGACAGCATTCCGATGAATGAAGGTTGTCTGAAACCGGTCACCATCATCGCACCCCAAGGAACGCTGGTAAATCCGCGCTACCCTGCTGCGGTGGTCGCGGGAAATGTCGAAACCAGCCAGGTGATTACAGACGCGCTCTTTGGCGCCCTCGGGGTGATGGCGGGGGCGCAGGGGACAATGAACAACTTCACCTTTGGCAATGAACGGCACCAATATTATGAAACCATCGCGGGCGGTTCGGGCGCAGGACCGGATTTTGACGGTGCATCGGTGGTGCAGACTCACATGACCAACAGCCGCCTGACCGATCCCGAAATATTGGAAACGCGCTTCCCGATATTGCTGGAGGAATTTTCGGTCCGCACAGGCTCTGGCGGCGCAGGGCATCATCGCGGTGGTGATGGCGCGGTACGCCGCCTGCGCTTTCTGGAAACGATGACGGCGGGCATCCTGTCCAACCGCCGCAAGATTCCGCCCTTCGGGCTTGCCGGCGGTGAACCGGCAATGCCCGGAATCAACCGCATAGAGCGTGCCGATGGCCGCGTCGAAATCCTGGGCGCGACGGCAACGGCCGAGATGGCGGCGGGCGACATATTTGTCATCGAAACTCCGGGCGGTGGCGGCTATGGCACGATTTGAGGGCAGGGCGTAAGGGCAGGGGAGTTTAGCTGATGTGGGTATTGCTCGGGATCGTCGTGATCGTCGCCGGCTTCATGCTGCGGTTCAACCCGTTGCTGGTGATCATGGCATCGGCTGCGGTGACCGGCATTGCCGCAGGGTTCGACCTGCACGCCATCATCTCGGCCTTTGGTAAAGCCTTTAACGACGCACGCTATGTGTCCATCGTGTGGATCGTTCTGCCGGTGATCGGGATGCTCGAAGCCTTTGGCCTGCAGGAACGGGCCCGCGGTCTGATCTCAAGCCTCAAGGGCGCAACCATTGGACGCCTGCTGGCCGGCTATCTTCTTTTGCGGCAGGCGACCGCGGCCCTGGGTCTGACCTCCATTGCCGGTCATCCGCAAACCGTCCGTCCCCTTGTTGCGCCCATGGCAGAGGCCGCAGCCGAAAAACAGGCCGACACCCTGACCGACAAGGAAAGGGAGGAGGTTAAAGCCTATTCCGCCGCGACCGACAATGTCGGCCTTTTCTTTGGCGAGGATATATTTCTGGCCATCGGCTCGATCCTGCTGATGAAAGGATTGCTCGAACAATATGGCATCATATTGGAACCGTTCGAGCTTTCCATCTGGGCCATTCCGACCGCGATTGCGGCCTTCATCATCCACGGATTCCGGCTCTGGCGGCTTGACCGCCGTCTGGCACGAAAGACCGCCGCTGCGGCCCAAAGCGGAGAGGGCGCATGATCACGCTGACCTGGGTCTATGTGCTGGCGGGCGCCGCCTTTGCCGCCTTCGCGCTGTTCAACCTTGCCGACACAAGCAACAGCCGCCGCTATGGGAATGCCGCATTTTGGGGGCTGATGGCCGTCAGCATGTGGGCCGGGGACTGGCTCGGCGATTTTGGCAATGGCCTGCTCGTCCTTGCCCTTGTCGCTATTGCGGGCTTCGGCGGGCTTGGCAAAGCGAAGGACGACGCCATCCCTGACGCAACCAAGCAGGAACGGGCCGCGCGTTACGGCAATGGCCTGTTCGGCATCGCCCTCATCATCCCCGCCACGGCCTTGGCCGGGACCTTGCTTTTCAAGGAATTTCCCGCCCTGTTCGATGTGAAGCAAGTGACCCTCATTTCGCTCGCCATGGGTGTCCTGCTCGCGCTGGCGGTCGGTTATATCTGGTTGCGGGCGGCGCCTTCGCTGCCGCTGTCGCAGGGGCGGCGGCTGATGGATTCGGTCGGCTGGGCGGCGATCCTTCCCCAAATGCTGGCGAGCCTGGGCGCGGTTTTCGCGCTGGCGGGCGTGGGGGATGTTGTGGGCGGCGTCATCCAGCAGGCTATTCCGGCAGGGAGCCTTGCGGGCGCGGTCATTGCCTTTGGCCTTGGAATGGCGCTGTTCACGATGGTCATGGGCAATGCCTTTGCGGCATTTCCGGTCATGATCGCGGCGATCGGCATGCCCTTGCTGATCAAGCAATATGACGGCGACCCGGCCATCATTTGCGCCATCGGCATGCTCGCGGGTTTTTGCGGGACGCTGATGACGCCGATGGCCGCCAATTTCAATCTGGTCCCGGCGGCGCTGCTGGAGCTGAACGATGAAAATGCGGTCGTCAAAGCGCAGGTTGCAACGGCGATTCCCTTGCTGGCCGTCAACATCGCGCTGATCTATTTTCTGGCGTTCCGATGACCGAACTGACCGCCGCCATTGCCTCGCAATTTGCCCGCAGCACGCTCGGCCATATCGGCAAGCCCTTTCCGTATAAAATGGATCTGGTGCTGAACGGGCCTGAGGATGCGCGCCTTCCGTCCGCGTTCCACCCGATTTTTTACGGCAGTTTCGACTGGCATAGCTGTGTCCATGGCTGGTGGCAGATCATGCGGCTGGCGCGGCTTTTTCCGGACATGGCGGAGGCGGCGGACATCTTCGCGCGCGCCGATACCATGCTGGTCCCGGAGAAGGTCGCCGTCGAACGCGCCTTTCTCGACCGGCCGCTATCGGCGGGTTTTGAGCGGCCTTATGGATGGGCATGGCTGCTGGCGCTGCATGCAGAGCTGGAGCGGCATGACGGGCCGTGGGCGGCGGCGCTTGAGCCACTGGCGCTTGCCTTCGCCGCGCGCTTCCACGATTTCCTGCCCAAGCTGACCTATCCCTTGCGCGTCGGCACGCATTTCAACATTTCCTTTGCGCTCGTGCTGGCGGGTGAATGGGCCGAAAAGCGGGATCCCGCACTCACCGCGCTGATCGCGCAAAAAGCCCGGGGATGGTTCGCGCAGGATCGCGATTGCCAGGCATGGGAACCGGGGGGCGATGAATTCCTCTCCTCCGCGCTCACCGAAGCGTTGCTGATGAGCAGGGTCCTGCCCGGACACGAATTTGCCGATTGGTTTGACGGCTTTCTGCCCGCCGCCGCCCAAGGCCGTCCGGCGAGCCTGTTCACCCCCGCCATCGTCTCCGACCGCAGCGACGGCAAGATCGCGCATCTCGACGGCCTCAACCTCAGCCGCGCCTGGTGCTGGCGGGCCATTGCGGCGGCGCTTGGTCCTGAACATCCGGTTGCGCAGCCAGCCGAACAGACCGCCCGGCAGCATCTGGAGGCCAGCCTTCCGCATGTCACCGGCGACTATATGGGCGAACACTGGCTTGCTACCTTCGCGCTGCTGGCGCTCGAATAGGCGTGCCGGTCGCCCTGTTCAGCGGTGGTCCGGCGTCTCGCGCAACCTGATTTCGGCAGCCAGACTGTCGCCGCTGGGTGCCTCGGGCAGGCTGCCGTCGGGCAAGGGTCGACCAAGCAGGATGTAACTGCGTGCGCCCGAACCCGCAGGTGCAGGGCCGCCGCCGGTGCCGTTATGCGGCGCGCCATCGCTCCACATTATTTCAAGATCGCCCCGGCCTGCGGCATCGCCCAATGCCTTCACCCTCAGCACACCGGCCGGTGGCACGGCGATGCGGCCGCGGCGCTGGGCGAAGGGAAAATCCGCCCCGCGCCAGACAATTTCCGCAGGCGCGCGCGGATCTTCCAGCAATATGGTCCAAGACTGCGCATAGCCCGGCGGGACGCTGATCTCCAGCTTCGAGGGCGGGGACCAGCTCGATTCAAAAAAGGTGGCGGCAACCGCGCTTAGGCCCAGCGCCACGCCGATCAGGGATGCGAACAGACCGGCTTTTTTGACCGCCGCAGGGGACGCGCCCCTCTGCCGTGCCACCCATCTGCCCAGCAGCAGGGCGATTGCCCAAGCGCCGACGATCATCAGCACCATCGCAAGGATGATCGCCACCGCCAGACCGCCCATGCCGTCGCCGCCCATTCAGCGCCTCCTGTTCAACCGGCGCTACTTTCCATTGCGGCGCATCAGGAATACCGAAACCAGACCGATCCCTGCAACCACACCCATTACCGTGCCCATGGTCGAGGACATGGTGGCGATTGCCTCGGCCGGGGTACCCGAAGGCTTCAGGCTGCCCGATTTGATTCCGGACAGCAGCCACATCCATATCCCGGCGAGCAATGCTTCGCTGACAAGGAGGACGATAAGAAGGCGGGTGGAGGGTTTCATGTCGGCACGTCCTTTCTGCAAAATGGAGCCAAAAGCTGTCCTAGCGCGCGGCGGGGGCGATGGGGTTCAGGGTAACTTCACCGAAAATGTCCCGCAAAATGGCCTCGCCGCCCTCGACCGACAGGGGCGGGGCCTTGCCGACAAAGGCGGGGCCGCGCACGGCGTAGTTGAGGGTGTAGATCGAGTCGGCGTCGCGGAACATCATGATATAATTCTGTTCCCCCGCACCCTTCAGGGCCTTGGGATAGGCCCCCGCCGGCAGCGATGCGCAGCCATTGGCGATGATGGACCGTTTCAGCCCGCTCGCCAATATCCGTTCGCCGCCATCCCGGTAAATAGGTCCCGATGTGCAGGATGCCGGGTAAAAGGCCTGACGGGCGATGTCGCCGCTCTTCATCGGGGATCGCCCAAGCCCGCGATAGGCCTGTATCGTCACCAGTCTGGTCCAATTGGCGAGCGTCTGCCCCTTAGGGACATATTCGATAAGGATGTTGGTGCCATTATTGCGGTCATTTGCCCGGACCATATCCGCAGGCAGATTGAAGGCGAGCATCCGTTCGAACACGGGTACCCGTGCCGGTTCTGCCGGTGCTGCAAAGGCTGGTGCCGCTAACGCAAGAAGGAGAAAAGGTCGCATGCTTTCACTCTTTCGGTTTTTTGCCGGTTGATCCAAAATACCATGCCCCTGCGATGCCGCCAAGAAGGGCGAGCGCCGGGGCGATGACAAAGGCAACGCCCATGATGCCGCCCCCGTCGCGGTCGACCACATCGAGCAGGTCCCACGCGAAGACCGTGCCGAACAGAACCACGGCATAGGTGGCGACCGCGCCGCCTGCAAAACCCACCCCGGCGCGCAAGCATCCGCCGGACATCAGGTGCAGGCCTTTTGCATGGACATATTCAGCTCCCCCCTAGCAGTGTTCTGCCTATTTCGGCTTTCCGCTAAAGCCGCTTGCCGCGCGCAGTTCATCGGCGTTGAGGCGGTAGCCGTCCAGAAACACGGTCGTGATCCGGCGGAGCGCGGCCATATCCTTGGAGGCGTCGCCTTCCACAAGGATCAGGCTTGCGCTTTTGCCGGGTTCGATCGATCCGAAACGGTCATCCATTCCGGTCATCCGCGCCGGAATGATCGTTGCCGTCTGCAACGCCTCTTCATTGCTAAGCCCTGCCTGCTGATAGAGTTCAAGCTCGCGCACCAGTTCGAGGCCATAGCCGTCTGTTCCGGCAACAATACGGACCCCCGCCTTGTGCAGGCGGCCGACAACGCCGACCATTTTATTAAAGCTCGCCTTGAAATCCGCGCGGGTCAGGCCGTCAAACAAGGGGTAGCCGCCAATCTTCCAACTGCGCGACACGGCAGGCGGGGATATATCGGCAAAGGGGACATAAGCCGGCGAGGTCGTGCTTCCGTCAGAGGTCAGGCTGCCTTCCCAGACCGAAATTGTCGGATCGATGATCGTCTTGCGTTCGGCAAGTTCGGCATAAAATGCCCGCATTTCGGGGGAGTCCAGATCGACATCCTTGCCATATTTGGCCGGACCTTCCAATCGTGCGGCGGTGTTGGCCTTGTCGACGACATCCTGCGGCATCGCCTGCATCATGATAAAATTGATATGCGTGATTTCATCATAGCCTGCACGTACCGCCTCGATCGGCCGCATCCCGGCAGGGATATGTCCGCTGACATGCAGCCCCAGACGATGGGCCTCCGCCGCGGCCGGGGCGATCCATGCCGGCGTCATCGACGTATAGAATTTTGCGCCGGACAGTCCGGCATCCTTGATCTTGCGCACTGCCGCAATGGCCTCTTCGGCCGAACTGACGGTCAGGGAACCTTGCGCGGCAAGGGGGTCCTTGCGGTCAATGATAACCGCGACCTTGCCGTCGGGCGCAAGAAGATCGCCCGCCGCCCGCCGTTTGAAGATGCTGAGCGATTCATCGATCATCGAACCCGGGCTGCGGAAGTTGGTGATGCCGGTCGCGACATTTTGCAGCAGGTTCCAGTCGCTGCCGCCGACATGCAGATGGGAATCCCACAATCCGGGAAGCAGGGTCTTGCCGCGTCCGTCGATCCGTGTGGTCCCCTTTAGTGCCTTGATCGAACCTGCGGCGCCAATCGTCTTGATCTTGCCATCCTCGATCAGGACGGCGCGTCCGGCAACATAGCGTCCGGCAACCGAGTCAAACATCAGCACATTGTCGACCAATGTAGCCGTCCGGTTTGCAGGGCTCAGAAACTTGCGCGCCACATCGCGCACCATCACGGCTTCGGTCGCGTCCTGCACTTCCTTCAGCCGGGGACCTGCCTTTTCATAGCCGGCAGGCAGCAGCGAAATGACACCGGCATTGCCGAAATAACGGTTATTCTTGTCGAGCCATACAGGTGACGGGGCAAAGCCTGCACCCGTTATATAAGCAAGCTTCACCATCTCCTTGCCCGCCGGTCCGTCAATCTCGGTCGCGGCGCCGATGGAAATGGTTGCCTTGCCACCCGGCAGCAGGTCAATTCCCTTGCTGCCTGCCGCGACGAGCGCATCCACATCAAGGGCACTGGACAGCCAGGGGCCGCCATAGCTGCTGTAGCGCTTGTTCCCCAGGGGTGCGCTGCCTTCGTCCACGGCTGTCTTCCAGCGTGCAATGCCATTTCCATCGACGCTGAAATCTTCGGTCGCATCGCCGCTGTCGGTATAGCCACGAATGCTGATGGTCGTGGGGCGTCCGTCAGGACCAAGAACCGTGGTCTGGTCCGTCTCGGTAATCCAGCCACGCAGGGACATGGACATGCGATAGGCCAGTTTGCCGTCTTCGGTCTTCCACGACCAGACATCGCCATGCTTTCCGGCGGCCGAGCTGATCGTATAATGCTGCGCTGTGGCCGGCGGCTGCAACAGCTGTTCTTTGGGCGTGGGCTCTGCATGTGCGAGTGACGAAGTGGTGAAAAGCAGAAGAGCGAACAGCTTGAGGCGCATGGATTGGTCCCTTTCTCATTGGCAGGCGCAAGTATAGATGCGCCCATCCCCCGGAATCGGAGTGAGCCACAGCCGGAAAGTCTATGCAAGTGCAATGTTGCGTTCATGCTGCGCAGCATGAATGGTACCGCGCGCTCCCGGCGTCCGAAGCCCAAATGCCGCTTGCCTCGCATCCGACTTATGTTAGCTACTCGCCTGCGGACCCGACGAAAATAGGGACGGGCAAAAGGGGAGGAACAGATATGCTGACGGCTGGGGATGATTTCCCGATCCACCAATCGCCGGAGCCTGTCGCGCTCGTTTCGGATCGCAATTTTTATGACCGCTATTTCTTCAATGGCAGCTCGCCCGATGGCCGCATCTTCTTCGCCGCCGCCATAGGCATCTATCCCGCCCTCGATATCATTGACGGCGCATTTTGCGTCATGGTCGACGGGGTGCAGCATAATCTGCGGGCGTCGGCACGGATGCAGGGGGAGCGGATGGCGATGCGGGTGGGGCCGATCTCGGTCGAGATTGTGCAACCCTTGCATATCCTGCGGCTGTTGGTCGGGGCCAATGACGGTCCCCTGTCCTGCGACCTGACTTTTGTGGGCCGCCATTTCCCGATTGAAGAGCCCCGCTTTACGCGGCGGAACGGCACCCGGCTGTTCATGGACTATACCCGCCTCACGCAAAACGGCCACTGGTCGGGACATATACTGGTGGACGGACAGCGTATCGATCTGGACGAAAGCTATCGGGGAACGCGTGACCGCAGTTGGGGCGTCCGCCCCGTCGGCGCATCGGACCCGCAACCGCCGCCCGCTTCCCTGTCCGGTGCTTTGCCGCAGTTTTTCTGGCTCTGGACGCCATGCAATTTTGACGGCCACTCGCTGTTTCTCCACACCAATGACGATGGCGAAGGCGAACCCTGGAACCGTCGCGGGGTTCTGTTCCCCGACGGGGGCAGGGAACGGCATTTCGACAAGGTCGCCATCGCCATAGACTGGAATCCCGGAACACGCCGTGCACGCGAGGTCAGGGTCGATTTGGGCCCGGATACCAGCCTGCTGCTCAAACCCGGTGCGGGCGGCGGCAGCAGCGCGGGGCATTTTTACATGAACGGCCTTGGCTACACCCATCCCCAATGGGGGCATGGTATGGACCATGGACCATTGGAAGTTGCGCATGACCGCATCGACCTTGCCAATGTGAATGACAATGACCCGTCCTATATGCATATCCAGGCCCTGTCCGAAGCGGTGCTGACGCATGAAGGACGCGTGCTGCACGGGCGCGGGGTCGTCGAACAATTGTTCCTCGGACCGCATGGGCCCAGTGGCCTTACGGGTCTTTTCGATCCGGCTGTTCCGGCATGACCAACGCGATGGCGGATTATCCCACCCATCCCGATCAGATGCAGGCCGGATGGCTGGCCGAAACGCTTGGGTTTCCGGCAGATTCGCTGCGCGGCTTTTCGGTCCGGCCCGTGGGCACGGGGCAAATGTGCGACAGCTACCGTCTGGCGCTGGATTGGGCGCAAGGGGTAGTAGATGCGCCCGCGACGATAATCGCCAAATGCCCCAGCCACGACGCGGCCAGCCGGGAGGTCGCCCGAACCCTTGGCGGCTACATCCTCGAAGTAAAATGGTACCAGACGCTTGCCCATGAAGTCGGGGTGCCGCGCCCCCATTGCCATTTCGCCCGGATCGAAGAGGACGGGGTCAGCTTTTTGCTGCTGCTCGGCGACCTTGCGCCTGCGGCACAAGGGGACCAGTTGCGCGGGGCGGGACCGCTGGAAATCAATCTTGCAATTGATGCAGCGGCAGAACTGCACGCGCCGTTATGGAACAGCCCGCGTCTGGCTGGCATCGACTGGCTGCAACGCGATACGCGCCCGATCGTGCGTGCGCTTTTCCCCTCCTATTTTGCGCAATTCCGCGAACGCTATGCGCAGCGGCTGGACCCTGAATGCCTTGCGCTTGGCGATGGTCTGGTCCGGAAACTTGATGCCTATCTGGCGTATGAACCGTCCGCAACGACGCTGCAGCACGGGGATTTACGTGTCGACAATATCCTTTTCGCGCCCGACCAGAGCGCCTGTTGGGTCGTGGATTGGCAGACATTATCGATCGGGGCAGGCGCGCGCGATCTGGCCTATCTGATCGGCACGAGCATCTCCGATCCCGCAGAACGGGCGGCGCTGGATCGTCCGGCATTTGACCGCTGGACGAACCGCCTTGCGGCCCTTGGCGTGGCGACGGATATCGATGCGCTGTGGCAGGATTACCGCCTGGGTGCCTTGTCGGGCTATTTCATGGCCGTCTTTGCCTCCATGAGCGTGGAGCGGACCGAGCGGGGTGACGAGATGTTCGCGGTCATGGCCGAACGTCCGGCGCGGCAGGCCATCGCCCTGCGCAGCCTCGACCTGCTGTAGCCCGCCCGGCGCGCCGGGAACGCGCTTGCAATGTAGGACATCATTCGCAACTCTGCGACCGATGTCGATCTGTGCGATGTTCGCCTGCGCTCTTTGAACTGTGTACATCCCTGTCCGGCTTTTTCGGACGTCAGGAACGAGGGCTCATCTCTTAACTAAAAGCTACAAAGGATACAGTTTTGCACCCTTTTTGCGTGTCTTTTGTATCCTTAAGTCATTCCGGTCCCGGCTCAGGCACCTATTGCATCTGCGCCAGAATATCCCGGATTGCGACAAAGGCGAAGCAGACGGAGCTGTCGGCAACGCCATAGGGCAGGAACAGATCGTCGCCGACGCGGATCGCGCCGCAGGTGTAGACAACATTGGGGACATAGCCTTCCCGGTCTTCATCTGCCGCCGACAGGATCGGGCTTGCTGTTCGTCCGAGAACGCGGGACGGGTCGCTCTTGTCCAGCAACGCCGCGCCGATGGCATATTTGCGCATGGCACCAACGCCATGTGTCAGGACGAGCCAGCCTTCGTCCAGTTCAATCGGTGCGCCACAATTGCCGATCTGGACAAATTCCCAGGGGAATTTCGGCTCCAGCAGCAACGCGCCATCGTCCCATTCTTCGACATTATCGGACCGGAGCAGATAGAGATTTTTGCCATCCTGTCGCCCGATCATAAGATATTGGCCGTCAATCTTGCGGGGGAAAAGCGCCATGCCCTTGTTGCGCCCTGCGCTACCGCGGATGGGTGTCAGGGTGAAATCGTGAAAATCGCGGGTGCACAGCAATTCGGACCGGATGTCCCGGCCGCTATAGGCGGTGTAGGTGCCGACCCATTCGCTGTCGCCATTGTCATGTTCGAATTCGACCAGTCGCAAATCTTCAAGACCGTTCCGCTGGGCTTCGGTCATCGGGAAGATCACGGTGCCGGATATGCTGGCCTCCGGATGGCGGTACACGGAAACCTCGCCATCGGCCGCGTCGCGCTTGGGTTTGCCCAGCATGGCGGCGGTGGCAAAGGCGGGCTGGTGCGACAGGGTGAGATGGCGGCCTGCCGAGATGATGCCTTCGCGAAAGGCGATCGTCGAAATATGCCCTTCGCCGACGGCGCGCAGCGATATCAGTACCCGAACGCTGCCGCGCTGCAGGCCGCTCTGGTCGGGATGACGGACCACGCTGGGGTTCATCAGCGCCGCCGCGGCAAAGCTGTATTCGTGGCAGAAATAGGCACCGATCAGCCGTTTCGTGTTCCGCTTTATGGTGCTGCCGTCAAGTTTGAGGGCAAATTCGATCTGCTTGTACCGGTCGTCAAACACGCGTTCGAGCTGCCAGTGGCGGTCGGCAAAATCGTTGAGGACAATGCCCATCTCGCTCCGCACCGTACGGGGGTCGAGGGCAATGATGTCGCCGACAAGCTTGCGCACCCGTTCGATGTCCGGACCGGATGCCTGCCAGGCGAGGTGGAAGGGGCGCACGACGACACGGCCGGGATCGGCGTGCAGGCGCAACTCATGCTGGAACAAATCAACCACGCGCGATCCCGTTCAGTTGGCGTCCGCTTTGGACATCAAATCCCGGATGGAACAATGCGCCAGTTGGTAAGCCAGCACGGATTCAGCACCCTCGTTCATGTTGAGTCCCCGCGGATTAATGCCGTCATGGCACGATCCGGAAACGGGATCAGCCACCGCAACGCCCCGGTCGTTGGACCCGAAAAACCAGGCATAGGCACGGCTCGCATGGCTCAGCCACTGGCGGTCCCGGGTGGCGTCATATGCCGCATGAGCCGCGTCAATGGCGGCCCATGCCTCCACCGGTTGCTGGTCAAACGGACGGGGCAGGGCATGCGCACGCCCGAAGCTTTCGGAGCCTACGGGGCGGAAAAGGCCCGCCGGGCTGATCTGGATATCCAGAACCCAGCGCAATGTTTCAAGTCCGGCACGGGTGAAATCGGGCCGGTCGAGCCGCAGTCCGGCGCGGATGAGGGCCTCCGGCAACCGGCAATTATCATAGGCAAGGACGCTTTCGAACCAGATCCAGTTGTCCCGCCGTGCCGATGCAAACAGGGTCATCAAACGTTCCCCGCCCTTTTCCAGAACGGACCGTGCCGCCTCGTTCATTCGGTCGGCATCAAGCCGGTAATCCGCGCCCAGCATTGCAAAGGCGGTGGCGCGCGGCGATCCGAAATCGGCGGCGCTGCCGATGGTCCGGTCGAAAAGACATTGTGCCCAGCGGCGCAACGATGGCGTGATACCCTGATGCGATGTGGCACCCAGCGCCCAAAGGGCACGCCCGCAACTGTCCTGCGAACCCGATGCTTCCAGCCAGTTTCGGGCATAGCCCATGAAATTGCGGAACTCCTCAATGTCATCATTCCACGCGCTCTGGACAAAGCCTGCAAAGACCGCCGCAAGCCGGGAGCGATGGGGTTCCGCATCCGGGCCGAGACGGTTCACCAGCATCAGCGCCCGTGCATTGTCGTCAACACAATAGCCATGCGCGCGGTCGGGAACCGAAAAGATAGAATGCTGGATGATACCGGTGCTGTCGCAAATGCGCAGTAGTCCTTCCAGCCCCGGGCTTTGGGCCAAGTCGGCAAAGGGCGAAAAATGGGGCTGAAGCACCTGCGATACCAGATCGTGACAGCGCGCGGCAAAGGCGGGCCAGATCATGTCGCGACCATGATCATAAGCGCGCTTCTGCATGGCATGGAGGCGATCCGGAGTGTCCAGCAACCCGCCGATTTCGCGGGCCAGCGCGGCGCTGTCACCAAAAGGAACAAACACGCCACGATCATCCGCCAGCAGTTCGACAGCATGGGCATAAGGGGTGGAAACCACAGCTTTGCCGAGCGCCACGGCATAGGACAATGTGCCCGATGTCGCCTGGTTGGCGCCAAGATAGGGGGTCACATAAATGTCGGCGGCCTCGATGAGATCCAGCAAATCTTCGGTTTCGAGGAAGGAGTCGATCCAGCGTATATTGTCCTCAACCCCAAGGTCGCTGGCGAGTTTGCGAAGGCTGTCGCGATATGCTTCGCCCTCCCGCGCGACCAGATTGGGGTGGGTGGCTCCGACAATGCAGTAAAGCGTTTCGGGATGCGCGGAGGCTATGGCCGGAAGCGCGCCGATCATGGCCTCAATTCCCTTGCCGGGCGACAAAAGACCGAAGGTCATTATCACCTTCCGGCCGCTCAAATCATGCTCCGCCTTGAACTGGTCCGATCGCCCGAAAGGACGGTCGGGGACACCATGGGGAATGATTTCGATCTGGTCGGGATCCGCGCCGTATATGTCCCGCAGCAAAATGGCGGCACGGTCCGACATCACAATCAGCTTGGACGCGCGGGCGATTATCCGTTCGATCACCCGGCGCTGGTCGGCATCGGGGTCGGGCATCACGGTGTGCAAAGTGACGATCAGCGGTGCCGCAACGCGGTCGAGCAGTTCGAGAATCTGGTCTCCGGCATAGCCGCCAAAAAGGCCAAATTCATGCTGCAGCCAGACAAGATCTGCATGGCTGGATTCGATCTGCCGTGCCGCCGCAATGAAGCTGTCTTTGTCATTTTCGACAATCACACCGCGCACAGGTGATGCAAATGCAATATCGTTGGTGACAGGCGCCATCGCATATACATCAATTTTGGTATCCGGGAACGCCGCCCGAATGGAATCGTGAATATCCGCGGTGAATGTCGCAATCCCGCAGCGCCGCGGTGTGTAACCACCGACAAGGGCGATCCTAGGTGCAATGGCAGCGGCCTGATTTGCCGCCGAATTTCCGTTGGCAGAGGCGTCTTCATCCAGCATGAAGCCACGGCGTAAGATACGCTCAATCCGCAAATCGGTAATGGAGGAAGGCTTGAACCCCCGGGCTAAACCGCTGGGAAGTTGTTTGGCATTGGCGGTAGTTGGATTGGCCAAAAAGCTCATTGCTGCATCTCCAAAACAAATATGTGATTCAACCCGGCGGCTGCAAAAGCCGGAGGGATGAAGGCGCCACAGCTTGCCGCGAACCCGTCGCCACCCGCGTGTTTCCTTCGATGAAAGTCGTAAGCAAAACCGAAGGTGGCGATGTTTGTTCCAGCCGCCGAAATTTCGGAGGACCTAGCTTACGGCCTCTTTTACCGTTTCAAGATTTGCATTGGCGAAATCCCAATTCACCAGATGTTCGAGGAAGGCCTTCACAAAATCGGGTCGGCGATTCTGGTAATCGAGATAATAGGCATGCTCCCAGACATCGCAGCAGAGCAGAGGCGTTTCACCCTTTTCGAAGGGAACTTCGGCATCATGGGTCGTGACGATCCGCACCGCATTGTCGACGTAGACAAGCCATGCCCAGCCCGAACCGAAATGCTTTGTCGCGGCTTCGGCAAAGGCAGTCTGAAAGTCCTCAGGGCTTCCAATATGATCTGCGATCAGCTTCTTGATTTCGCCCGAAGCCTCGCCCCCACCGTCGGGGCTCATTGAGCGCCAGAAGAAATCATGGTTCCAGATCTGCGCAGCGTTGTTGTAAACCGTCTCTTTGCCGTCCACATCATGGGTCCGGTGTATGACTTCCTCCAGCGGCAGATCTCTCAGCGGGTCATCCTTCAGCAAGTCGTTCAATTTGTCGACATAGGCTTTATGATGCTTGCCATAATGATATGACATTGTTTCCGCAGAAATATGCGGTTCCAGCGCATCTTGCGCGTAGGGCAATGGTTTGAGCGTAAACATAGAGGGGCCGTCTCCTTCGAAAAATTGGGGGCGGGAACGGTCCGGTAATGCGGGACCATCCATTCACGGCAGATTGAACGCGCCAACCGTAGAATTGGTCCCGCTTTGCGCAAAATTGAACGCAGCGCCTAATTTCCGCGCTTATAGACAAGCCACAGGATGCGTCTTAAATCCGGAACCGTACGGAATGCAGCGGGGGTCGGTAAGTGTCAGAAATCTATCCCGACACCTCTGAAGCGCCGAAACGAATTTTGGTTTTTGGGGCGACCGGAACCATCGGTCGCGCGACCGTAAGGGCTTTGGCGGAACGTGGATATGACGTTACCTGCTTCGCGCGAACCGGTGCCCAACGATGCGCCTTGGCGAGCAAACCTGGTTCGAACCGCTTTTCCCCATGGGCGAGGGCGCGCTCTAGATCAAGCGTGCCGAGCACGCGATCTTCTGTCGAACCTAATGGCAAGTCGACAAATGGAACTGGCATCTTGTGGGCCTTGAGCGACGTGCAAAGATCAGGGCACTCTTCACGGGCTTCGGGGGCACAGTTAAATCGGCAACCTTCTACAACCGACATGCGAGGTAGTGTAGCTGCGAGAGCGCGGGCTGCAGTCGATTTTCCGGTGCCGCGATCACCGAAAATCATAACTCCGCTAATACGCGCATCAACTGCGGCAATCAGCAACGCAAGCTTCATCTCATCCTGACCGACAATCGCGCTGAATGGAAAGCTGCCGATTACTGTACGCTAACAGAAGAATAGAAGACGGCAAGACGCTTACCGCATTTCGCGCGTCAACGTATTACTTTGGTTGAATGATAAGGCCTGGTCACGAATAAAGAAGCCTGTGCCATCAACTTCGCGGTGTCAGAAAAGCTGCAGGAGTGAACAGCCCGCCAATCGTAGATGATGATTTGACCAAAGACTGGAGATTAACAATTGACCCGCCCGCCAAAAAACAACTGGGGAGCTGTGTGACGGGCGGGTCCGGTTGGCAAAAGCTCTCTCGCAAGCGAGATGAAACTTTACCAAACCGATCTCTTAACTCTGGTGTCCTGAAACTTTAACGAAAACTGGCAAAAGTTCAGGGTAAAAGGTCAGCTAGCGGGCCTCCCTTGCAATGAATTCAGCCGCACGAGTAGCGATCATCGCGACAGCGGCATTAGGGTGTCCGCGGACAAGCGAAGGCATAACGGAGGCATCAGCAACCCACAGCTGGTCGCAACCGTGAACCCGCAAATTGGAAGATACGACGCCTTGTTCTTTGTCACCCATACGACAGGTCCCGGCTGGATGGTAAACGGTCTGCACATTGTGACAGATTTCCGCGAAAAGCGTATCATAGTCGTTGATATGTGCGCCCGGAAAATGTTCGGTAGAAATTTGTGTACTGAACGGCGGCTGTGCCGCAACCTTACGTGCGAGTTCCACTCCAGCCAAAATGGCTTTCCGATCTAGTCCTTCTCTGTCCGAAAACAAACCGAAGTCGATTTTTGGCGCTATTTCGACATGCCTAGTCGACACCGTCACGCTGCCTCGGGAATGAGGAGCAACAACTGCTACACCGATCGCAAAACCATCAACGAGCGGTGGCTTCAGCGCTTCTTCCCGCCACTCGAGTGGCGCGAAGATAAGCTCGATATCTGGTGCTAACAACTTCGGGGTTGATCGCGCAAAGGCAATCGCCTCGGCAACGTTCGATGCAAGCGGTCCTCGTTTGCGAAACAGATAATTCAGCAGGTTTTTTGGCGATTCTGCGGATTTGTAAGTTTCGTTGTGATTGGTTTTGAAAACTGGAACCACCATGGGGTGATCCTGAAGATGTTGTCCGACATGCGGGGAATTGACTGCAACTTCGATACCCAATTTTTGAAGTGTTGTGCCATCGCCGATACCGGACCGGATTAGCAATGCGGGTGTTTCAATGGCACCGGCCGTCACTATCACACCAGCTTTGGCGAGCGCAGAAACGCGGCCTTGCGCGCTATTCATCATTACGCCAACGGCTTTGCCTTGCTCAATAATCAAACTTTCCACCATCATATTGGTCAAAGTGACCAGATTGGGCCTGTTTAAGGCAGGCACAAGATGGCTATGGTAAATGCTATGGCGCTTTCCGTTGCGGATGTTGGACTCTACAATCCAAGCACCTTCAAAAGCACCGCCGTTATAGGAATCTGCGGAGTTTCCGATTATCCTGCGAGCGGAATCCACAAATTCCGTTGCCGCGGGATGGGCATTCTCATTAACGCCATGCTCCACTTCATTGTCCAATTGCTGAAAAACTGGAGTGACGTCGCTCCATCCCCAGCCCGTGGCTCCGAACTGCCCCCATTCATCAAAGTCAGCTGGGTGACCCCATTGATGGATTAGTGCATTCATGTTGGAGCTGCCGCCCAGCATTCTTCCGCGCGGAATATAGATGGAGCGCATGGATTCACACTGCGAGACGCTTTGGTAATTCCAATCGTTGCGGCCTTTGAATAGCTTCGTGAATCCAGCCGGCACTTTAACGAACGGATTGCGCGGCTTGCCACCGGCTTCAATCAGTAGCACACGATTCCTGCCATTGGCAGATAGCCGATTGGCGAGCACAGAACCCGCCGTTCCAGCACCGACAATGATATAATCGCTTATCACAATCCACTCCAACAAAATGACTATTTCTCTCACGAAAATAGTCTGCGACCCATCGGAGTCGCTTATACATAGTACAACTATGTTTGTAAAGACATTCGTCTTAGTTGGGTTTTTCGTGCTGAGTGTTATTTTTCAGGCTTTTGCGCCCTGATTGGTCGCGATCCATTGGTTCAATATCGCCTCTATCGTTTCGATTACGTCGTCTTCGGCAACATTTGAATCGTTGCCCGCCAAAGCAAAGCACGACTCATTGAGTAGGCCCAAAATCGCGAGCGCGGTTACCCGCAAACGCGACTTCTGCACCGATTTGCTTCCCGCCAATAGGCGCAAGGCCGGTTCAATAGCTTCCAAAGCAATGCCTGTATCAATTTCTTTCCATTGCATTTGCCCCAAAATGCCGGGCGCATCGATCAAGACAATTCGAAGATATTCGGGCCGTTGCGACAGCTGGAGTGAAGCTCTCGCTCCTGTAAGAAATCTGAATATCCCCGACGGTACTTTGCTGGCTGCTTCCGACACAGCGCCGTCGAATTCCCTTTGCAACTGCCGAACGACTTCGGCAAAAAGATCCCGCTTCCCCTTAAAATGATGAAAAAATGCCCCCTCGGTTACACCCGCACCGCGCGCAATTTCACTGGTTGTTGATTGCGCAAAGCCTTTTTCAGAAAACAGCTTTCGAGCTGTCCTGATTATGTCCCCCCGAGTAATGGCTGCATCAGCGGCGCTCCGCTTCATAGCCAATCTCCTCTTGCTCCAAAGAAGAACAATATTCATAGTAATACTATGTAGTCAATAAGAGTTTTTTCCAAAATGGAGTAAAGTTTTAAATAGTTAAGTCGAAGTCTAGATTTGTAGGTGCCGACTATCAAAAGTTAGGACTATCCAGTCGGTCCGTTTAGATTGAATGTGGTTAACCAAGCACGATTCTTAGTGGTCTGTCGGTTCAAGTTACGCTTGACCACAATGCAACACTATCTAATATAGGCCGCTATGGGGAAAAAGAGCGCCGCTGAAGCCGAAAAAACACGCAAACTAATTGTTGCGACGGCACGTGATTTATTTGCAGAACTGGGGTTTGCAGGAGCGACGACTAGTCGCATAGCTAAATCTGCTGGATTGACAGAAGGTGCGTTTTTTCATCACTTCAAAGATAAGAAGGCTTTGTTCGCCGAGGTTGTCAGAAACCTCCAGCTTGAATTTGCGCATGCGGTTGTGATCCGTGGCCGCGGTGGTGATAATTTCCTCGATCGGTTTCTAATCGGTGCGAGGGCTTCGATTGAGTTATCCCAAAGTCCTGAATATCTGAAGTTGGTGCTGATAGAGGCTCCTACCATTTTGGATACTGAGAATTGGCGGGAAATCGACGCGGCTACTTCGTTGGCCGTCATAGAACCTGCACTTGTGGCAATTTCCGGACGAGACCAAGTTGAACCCCGTTTGTTGCGACCAATGGCCCTACTAGTATTGGGCTTGCTCAATGAAACGGCGTTTGCACTCGCTCGCAAAGACCAAGAAATTACCATCGATGACGTTATCGACATTTTGGAAGTTTCTATCAAAGACTGGCTGCGTCGGTTGGATCAACCGAGAAAAGTAAGCGGGAAAATAGCGACTGAACCGGCGGTGATCAGAAACAAATCCAAGGCAGCTAAATCATAGCTCCGTTTCCAATTTTTAATTTAAAGTGCTACTTACGGACGAAATGGCTCGTTGTCCCGTCGGCAGACTGGAGTATTAATGCACCTTCGGCCGAAATCGTGAACGAGACTATAGTTTCGACCATTTTATGAAAGTTTTGCTCCTGGGTCATTATAGCCGGGGCACACAGCATTCGGGTGCTGATTAGCGGAGAGGTAACTTTTAACTTGCCTTCGGTGATCTGATAACTGGCGGAATAGCCATTGCAGCCAGATTTGCCGCCGATCTTACCGTCACTGCCAAGCATGAAAGTCAATTCGCTCCGATCAATGATCCCTTTGCCGTCTATGTCTTCAGCCTGCCACCAAACATCTTTTAGCGTCGGTGCCGGCTTTGGCTGTGTTGGCCACTCTTGAACTTCCACCTGCTTGGTCTTCCGGTTGTAGAGGCATAGCATGCGGGCTTGCGCACCATTCATATGAGCTTGCGGCCAGACGCCCTCGATCACCCGGGCTTCCACCAACAGCTTATCTGAAAAACGGATAGGAGAACTAGCTGTAGCACTAATGAGGCCTGACGACTTGATACATGCGGTTTGTGACAGATTATCGAGCTTAACGTTGTTATCGGGTGTCGTCGCATATGTCGGTGACATTTGGGCAATTGAAAATGCGCAAATCATCATCGTGCTGTTAAATGTAGCCGTGAGAATTTTGTTGAGCATGGTTCACCATGGAAAACAACCGGAGAAAAGTCTCTTCTCACATTAATGCTATTTTGATGAACTTGCTACAGCTACAGGCACTGTAGTCGCAACCGAGGTCATTTGGATGGAAAATTTATCCAGTGCGCATATGACCCGTAGGGTATGGGATTTCTGCAGTTATGCCGTCGGTTGGATGGAAGATCTGCATGCACCAGCGTTGCATGAACATCTCACGCGTAACCGGCTTACCGATGTACCATCCTTGTACCGTATCGCAGCCAAATTCCCGTAGCACATCCAGAGCGGCAATATCTTCGACGCCCTCGGCGACGACTTTAATCCCCAAGGCATGCGCCATTTCTATAGAGGACCGCACCATGATTTTGTTGGCGTTGTCTGTGGCGATAAGTTTGACAAAACTCTGATCGATCTTGATTTCGTCTGCCGAGAAGCTTTTCAGATATGTCAACGTGGATTGACCGGTGCCATAATCGTCAATCGACAGATGAGCTCCCAGACGCTTGAACTGGTCCAAGCTGGATACGGCCATTTCCTGCGACGATAATGCTGCTGTCTCGGTCAGTTCAATGGTGAGTAATGATGGATCGATGCCACTCTCGCGGATGATGGATACAGCCCGTTTGGCAAATGCAGGATTGGACAGAAGGGACGCGGAGATATTGACGGCGCAACCCATTGGATTGCGGACGGAATTCCAGCGTTCGACATCTTCGACGACTTGCCGCAAAACGAAAAGTGTCAGTGTTTCCATCAGATTTTCATGTTCCAGAACAGGCACGAAAAGAGAAGGATTTACCGTGCCCTTTTCGGGATGCTCCCACCGAACAAGCGCCTCCGCTCCATTCACGCGATTATCAATTAAACTGTATTTGGGTTGATAGCAGACTGATATCTGTCCGGTCATCAGCGCTTCTTCGAATTCCGACAAGATGAACAGTGATTGGTCAGTAACCTGTGCTAACCGGTCACTATGCCAAACAAGCCTTTTGCCAAGCTCGCCTGCACGCTTGGCCGCCAAGGTGGCCTGATTTGCCAAACCTTCGGCATCTTCGATGTCGCCGGTTGCAATGCCGTAGCATAAGGTCGCACGAACCGACCGACCACTTACAGGTATGGCTGTGTTGAACAACGAAGCACTTGCTTCGACTGTTGCTTCTACCGCCTCGCTATCTTGGATTTCGGTCTGCCAGCAGAAGCGTTCACGTCCTATGCGGTAAAGTTCACCAGGACCACTCGACAATTCAAGCCGATCGGCTACGGCCCGTACCAATTTCGTCGATTCGGCGCGATCAAGGGTTGCCACGATTTCGCCGAAGTTTGCGATTTCTGCGACAATTACCACGCGGCCGCCCCCTAAACCGACCTGTTCTTGCCACGCCGTCAGATTGGGAAGCCCCGTCGCCCTATCAACACGGCGCTCAACCGAAATTTGTTTGGTAATACCAATTACATATTGGGCCGCCATAGAACCCGCAAGCAATACCAAAGACGGGGTCACATCCAGATGCGCTAATTTGTATCGCTCAGCAAATAGTGGAAGAACCAATATTGCGAGTGCGATCAGGAAGGACGGCACAATTCCTGTAGTGTTTCGCCTATCTGTCCATTTGATCGCCAGCAACACGCCGAGCAAGGTCATCACAAGCATTGGCCATGGACCAAGCTCGGGAAGGTCCGTCCCTGCAATCAAGGTTTCAGCAGCCATTGCCTGGACCACAACACCCGGAATGACACCAAAACGGGATGTCGCATATCGGTCACCAAACTCAATGGCCGTTGCCCCGACAATCACTTTTTTACCATTCAAGTCTTGCCTATTAATCCGACCATCCAGCACGTCGATGAAACTGTGACGAGGGATCGACGAAATCTCGATAGATTGGTCGATCTTGAATTCCTTAGTCACAGGCCCACTGACATCGCCCAATAGCGCACCGATTGACGGTCTCGGCGTTGAATCGGTGACGGTGCCAAATGGATAGTTATTGACCTGACCATCGGCGTCCGGTCGGACGTTGACAGAACCGAGAAACGCGTTTTCACGCAACATCGGAATAGGAAGATTTTCCAGATCGGCCTGAACCTTCCCGGTGCTTTGCGGCTGACGGAAAGTGGGAAGCACGACTTTTCCACCGGTTCGCCTGATCGCTGCTGCGAATTCTTCGTCGCCGTCGCGGGTCGAATAGGAGGAAAAGTCCACGTCAAAAACAATTTGAGCGACACCGGCCTTGTCCAATTCGTCGACCAACTGTGCATGATAGCCCCGGGGCCAGGGCCAGTTATCCAGCGCGGAAAGCGATTTTGCATCGATCTCGACAATATGTATGCGGCCACTGGCGGGTTTTGAATTAATCGTGTCACGACCGTTATGGAACAGCTGCTCGACCGGCCCTTCCGGACTGTAAAGTCCCAGCAGAACGGCAAGTATAAGTGAAATGCCGATTGCTATTGGGCGAGCTTTGCGCGTCGAAATGCCCGTCCTTGCCAGACCATTTTTCAATGTTGACCGGAATGACATTGCGGCAGCAAATCCTGTGCTTTTCTAAAGACTGCCAATTATGTGGCAGCATATCGCCACATCTAAATTAAATGCGTTGATGGTTCGCTAACACCGGACCAAAAGTTATGCGCGGGGCGGTTTACCTCCATCTTTTCCGCCCTTGGGTGCGCCTTCGGGTTTGCCACCTACCGCATCCGGCTTTCCACCAGCGTTTCCGCCCGCATTACCGTTGCCGGGAGCCGCATCGGCTTTCCCACCGGCGTTTCCACCCGCATTGCCGTTGCCCGGAGCCGCATCAGCTTTCCAACCGGCGTTTCCGCCCGCATTGCCGTTGCCGGGAGCCGCGTCGGCATTTCCACCGGCGTTTCCACCCGCATTGCCGTTGCCGGGAGCCGCGTCGGCATTTCCACCGGCGTTTCCACCCGCATTGCCGTTGCCGGGAGCCGCATCGGCTTTCCCACCGGCGTTTCCACCCGCATTACCGTTGCCGGGAGCCGCATCGGAATTTCCACCGGCGTCTCCGCCCGCATTACCGTTGCCCCAGCTTCCGGATACCGCCCCAACAGCGGCATCTCCTGCATTTCCGCCCACATTATTTTTGCCGTCTGCGGTCGCACTGCTTATCCTTGCGGTCACATTTGTGTCGCGGATAATGCCCTGATAGCCCGAAATCAGACCGCCTGTAACCAAAGCGAGACTTACAGGATCGCTCGCAATGGGTGCAGCAATCTTACCAGAGAATTCGGATTTTGAATTTGAATCCGCAGCTGCAGACCGGCCATTGTTGTTATCGCCTTTTGAAAGGGCTTCGGATGCCGATTTGCTCTCCTCAGCCTTCGTACTGGCCGCTTTGGATTCGGTTGCCGAATTTTCGTTCGCGGGTGCTATAATGGCTGGAGAATCTGAACGAATGGCTGTTGCATCGTTGCCCATCACTTTCAGGAGCTTCAGATCATTTGCGTCGATCCTGCCGATACGTCCAGGTACAATTATATCCGACGCGCCGCCGTCCAGAGTCGACACTTCGACCCGGCCTTCTGTAACCTGAACGGTCGCACCATTTTCAGCAACCGTTACGTTAAAGGTCGTGCCTTTCACGACAGCGGCCAGGTAAGGGGTTTTAACACCGAAATGCGGCGTTTCCTTTTTCTCGATTTTGAAAAGCGCGCTTCCGATCGACTGAAATATCTGCGTGATAGCACCGGATTCTTCCGGTTTGGTAATACGGACGCGGCTGTTGGGGCTGACGATGACATATTCTCCGCCGCGTACGATAACAGCCCGCCCGGTTGAACCTGTAGAGACGGCATCGCCTGCTTTCAAAGCCATTCCACGTGCGCCTGTGCGCACTTGACCGTTTGATTCAACTGAAACGGATCCGGTGCTTTCCGAGATCTGCCACGCCTTCGTGCTCGCCGCCGCCGGGGTCGACAGCACGAAGAGTGCAGCTATAGCCATAATCATCGCTTGGATGACGGAAAGATATTTACGCACTGGCTTTGCCCCATTGATAGGATTTCAGAGGGCCAGTGTAACAAGCAAATCTGACGAAACCCCGTCGAGAAGTGCCTAAGAACTGGTAAATATTATAAGCGTTTGGGTTAACGGCTGGGCAACTTGTTGGCTTTAAGAATTGTTTCCACACAATATCAATTCACGGCTGATTCCTCGCTTAATGACGCGAATTCACGGTTCTTTTTGCTTATGTTTTTTTGGTGCAATAATTGCGCCCTCGCCATTGTGTGCGCAGTTAAATGTAGCGGGTGACGGGGAGTGGCGGGCTTTTTTGCCCGCTGCGACGAAAGACGACACCCCCAATCGGAACGAGGTTAATGTTGAGGCGCCGCAATTGGTTCGCAGCGAAGCCGCTGTAGTCCCGCCAGAATCTTTGCCGGATAATTCCGGCGAGGGTATTCGTATAGGCTCCGTACTGATCGAGACGGACGACAGCGTTAATCACAACATTTTTGAAAAAGTTATCGAACCCTACCTCGGAAGTAATGCAAGCGGCGAAGACCTTGCCAAGCTGGCGCAAAAAATTGCAGAGATAGCTCGGTCGGAAGGTATGGTGCTGGCCAATGCCTATGTTCCCGAGCAGCAAATTGAGCTCGGCATCGTGCGTATAAAGCTGGATGCAGGTTCAATCGACAAAGTCAGGATCGAGGGATCGGCGAACAAGGCGTTGCACCGGCTGCTCGAGCCGTTGGTTGGTAAATTGGTATTGAAGCACGAGCTTGAGCGCCGCTTAATGCTCGCGAACAATATCCCTGAAATTGTCGTAAAACAGACTGAGTTGATTAACGAGAACGGGGCACGAGTCCTGATTGTAAGGGTCCAGCAGAGGAAAAAGACGAGCGGGCAGATCGTTGTCGACAATTTCGGGTCTAACAAGATCGGCCCGTTGCGCGCACGCCTTAGCGTCGAAGCGGTGGCGCTGTTCGAGGATTCGGACTCACTTAACGTGACCTTCCGGACCAATCCCGCCGAACCGCAGGAACTTTTGGCTGCGAGTGTGGTCTATGGTGTTGGTCTCGGTACAAACGGCACTCGGGCAGAGGTGGCAACCGCATGGAGCGATAGTAATATCGATCCGAGTTCCGGATTTGGTAAGCGCAATGCTGGCAGCCGTTACGCCTCGCTTGCCGTCAATCATCCTGTTTACCGTTCGCGTAACGCCAATCTTTGGGCTGACGGACAAATTGAGTACCTGAAGGTCGATCAGGACAGTTTCGGTGCGGTGTTGCAAAGTGACACGGTTGTGACCTTATCGGTGGGACTTTCATCCTCTTATCGGTTGGGCGAAGGCTGGTTGCGGACGGGCACCCAGTTGCGGAAGGGCTTGGGTATATTCGGAGCTAACGGACCCTTGGATCCTTTTTCGTCGCGTGCGGATGCCGACGGCACTTTTACATTAGCACGCGCTTGGGTCAACTGGTCAGGTTATGCTGTAGGTAACATGACGCTAAGAATGGCCGTGTCGGGTCAGTATTCGGCTGATCCGCTCTTGTCTTCAGAAGAAATGGGATTGGGTGGGGCCTACACCGGGCGTGCCTTCGATTTCTATGAACGGTCCGGGGACAATGGCATACTGGCTCTGGCTGAGCTGGGATATGAACACTCGAACTCCAAAAGCTGGATTCGTCGCTTGCAACCTTATGTTTTCGTGGACGGAGGGTATGTGGGAAATTTCCGTGATGGTTATGGCTCCGGTACATTAGTGTCCGCAGGAACAGGCATACGCGCAGGGTTGGGTATATTCGATCTGCAGGTCGAAGCAGCGGCACCTGTCTACACTTCAGGTGCTATTTATAGCAGCGATGATCCCCGAGTAAATGTGCAGCTGGGCCTAGATTTTTAGATAGCTAACTCGGCGACCACGGAATGCGGCGCGCCTATCCTGACATCAAAGCATATACTGAGGTAAAGGGCTCTTCTTTTCGTGCGTAAAGTTCTTTCGCGCTTCAGCTAACTTCAACGGTTCGTCGCACAATGGAGCCGTGCTAACCCCATATAAACGGCAAAATGCAATCGTGTTCATCTGCTAGAAAGGATGGAATCAACAGGCTGAATGCAAGGGTATGATAAGGCAATAGCCGTTTGAAGGAGTAATTAAATGAATGTGATTTCCAATAGGACGGGATTTCCCGTCCTGCTTGCCGTGGCAACTGTTGCCTTTTCGGGTATGTCGTCCGCGCAATCAAATGACCCGACGATTGTAGTGGATGGCGTCGTCGCGCAAGAGACGGCGGTGATGGCCAAAGGCCCGGACATAAAGGGTATCATCACGGCGCGCAGTGGTGACAAGCTGAAGATCACGACAGCCGATGGCAATGCAACTATCGTTTCCATCAATGAAGCCACGAAAATCAAATCAGGTGGCGGACTGCTGAGCAGCAAAAACAAACTCACATCAAGTGCATTGCTGAACGGTTTGCCGGTGACTATCAAAACCTGGCAGTCAAGCGCCGGTCTGATCGCAAACCAGATCACTTTCCGTAACAATGACCTGAAAACAGCGACCATGATCCGCAACGGAACCGCCCAGCAATTTGAAGAACAGACCGCCGCAACCGAAGCATTGCGCGGACGTATGGGCGATATTGATAAATATAATATCAAGGGTACGACCAACGTCTATTTTGACACCGGCAAGTATAATTTATCGCCTCGTGCAAAGGAAGAATTATGCGCGACCGCAGCATCAGCAGAGGCAACGGATAATGCTCTGATGCTTGTCGTTGGCTATACGGACTCAGTGGGAGACGAAGAGTATAACCAGATACTCAGTGAGAAGCGCGCAAGCAGCGTTATCAACTATCTGCAGCAAGCGTGCCGTTGGAAACCTTATCGGATGCTCACGCCGACCGGTATGGCTGAGTCCGATCCCTTGGCCAGCAATGATACCGAAGAAGGCAAGGCACAAAATCGCCGTGTATCGGTAAATATCCTGGTCAGCAAAGGGCTCGACGGCCTTTAAATGTGAGGGGGGTGGGCGCGTCTCACCCCTTTTTTTGGTCCACTTCAATAGGCTGGACGCATCCAAACTGGTTTAGCGACCGTTTCTGCATTTACCCATATTCAATTGCGTGCTTGAAATAGTGAAGGCACGCAGCCGTAGAGGAGAATGTTGATGCGCGTATTCAGCTCTGTTGTTGCCGCTTTCCTATTTGCCACAGCCGCTGCTGCAGATGTGCCACAACTGAGCGGCACTTGGACAGTGGACCTGTCCTCAGAGCCAGGCAAGCCGTATACAAAGCCAATGGTTCTTGAACTGAAAGCAGACGGAAGCGTGCAAGGCAGCTTCTATGAAAGCACCATAGAAGGTGGCCGCTGGAAAACAGACCGCGGTCGGACGTGTGTCAGTTTCCGCACTACCGACGGTGTCGGCCCCTATCACAGCGCGGCCTGTCTGGTCCGGGATAAAGTCGAGGGTCAGACATGGGCTGAGCATCGCAACTTCCTGTTTAACTGGATTGCGACACGCTGAGAAAGAATAAACCGATCAGGGTTCTCCCGTTGCCCTAAGGCTAGCGCAGTATGAGCAGATTCCGCGCCTCGCTCTTCACTTTGCTTTCAGATATTTGTCGAACCATTCGACCGTACGACGAAGGGAATCGAGCTGGTTTTCCTTTTTCCGGAAACCATGGCCTTCGGCCGGATAATAAACAGTTTCCACAATATTGCCCTTTGCTTTCAATATATCATTGACCTCCTGCGCCTGGCCGCGCGGGACACGAATGTCGTTTTCGCCCTGTATGGTCAGCAACGGGGCTTTGGCGTTCTGGATGTAAGTCAATGGTGATGCGCGATCATAGCCAGCAGGGTTTTCCTCTGGCGTGCCCATCAGACTACGCAGATAGGCCTTTAGCACCTCATCCATGTCGCGGTACATTGTACGCCAGTTGATGATACCGAACCATTGTACACCCGCGGCAAACTCGTCGGGAGTCTTCCCGACGGCCATCAGCGTCATAAAACCGCCATAGGACCCACCGAAAATGCCGACACGCTTCGGATCGACATATCCGCTCTCCACCAGAAATGTCTTGGCCGCGACCGTGTCCCTGAGATCGCCACCGCCGAGATCGTCATAATTGGCGGTCTGGAATGCTTTGCCATATCCTGTCGATCCACGGAAATTCGGTGCAATTATGATATAGCCCCGGCTAGCAAGAGCCGCGGCGATGTCGTCGAAATAGTCTTCGGTCTTGCCCGTCGGACCACCGTGGGGAAGTACGATGGCCGGATTGCTCCCGTCGCGTTTCAGATTGGCGGGCATGGTGACCAGCGCGCTAATCAGCGTACCATCAAAGCTTTTATATGTAACCATTTCCGATTTCGCCAAGACCTCAGGCCGCAAGCTGGCGACCGAAAGTTGCGTGAGGGGACGCACGCTGTTGTCCGCCAGATCATAGCGGTTCAGTTCGCCCGCAACATTTGCCCCCATATGGACGACCAATAACGAGCGCCCGTCGGGAGATCGCGTGTCATTCCCTGTCGTGAAATTCAGACCAGCCGGAAGGTTCATCGGGGTTTCGGTGCCCGTTGCCAAATCATAACGGAGCAGTGTGGTACGCAGATCATTGCTGCTTTCGACGATCAGCGATTTGCCATCCAGAGTGAATCTTACGGCTTGCTGGTCCCAAGGGATAGCCTTTAGCCATTTCCATTTCTTGGTGGCGAGGTTGTAAAGACCTGCCCGTGGGCGTCCGATTTCTGCATCGGTTGTTACAGCTAACCACTGCCCGTCGGCACTGAGATCCTGAACACGGTAAATTGTGTTCGCTTTTGCCAAGACCGGAGTAGACTTTCCACTCCCCACGTCAATCCGCCAGATTTCGGTGCTGGTGGAATCGATTTTGTCGCGATTTGCGTACAAAGTTTTCCCGTCGTCCGCCCAAAGGCGTGGAGACCATTCAAATTGGGGATCTGTTTCGCCGGTCAGTGTTTTTACATTTCCCTGGGTATCCATAACCGCAATGTTGGATTGCGCTTCGCTCTTCTTTTTAACCGACAGCGCCATCATTCCATTGGATGGTCCGGGTACTAGCCAGCGTTCGCTGATATCTGGAGTATTGGTCACTCGTTCGACAGCGCCGCCACCGGTCGGGACACGGTAGATATCGTAATATTCATCACCGCCATTGTCCTGAGTGTAATATAGCCATTTGCCATCCCGTGAAGCTGCAAGCCCGCCTTGTGCATCGTCCGACTGCGTCATTTGCAGCGGCCAACTGCCGTCGGCCTCGGTACGCCATATGTTGTACCGGCCGGTCAAATTGGTGGAAAGATAGACGTGCTTTCCGTCCGCACTCCATGTCGTACTACCTACCGAGCGCGAATTTCCAATGTCTTCCAACGGAACTGTGCGCGCCTCTGGATTGACAGGGGACGTCAGGCTTTTCGGATCGGTAACCGGCCTATCGGGCGTGACGATCTGGGCGGCAAGTGGAGATGTCGTGCAAAGCAGGACGGCAGCAAAGAGTAAACGCATAAAATTCCTCCCGTTGTTCCTATTTTGATATCGCGATTTGATTCGAGGCAATAGGATAAAATAGACAGATTTTTGGGAGGAGATGGTGGCTGCGCCAATAAAAAGGGACGCCATCCGCGAACGGAAATGGCGTCCAGTTTTGGCGGATTGAAAGGACGAGGAGAGAAGAAATTCCTTCCCTTCCAATGCCGCACCGAGTCATTTAAGCTTCGGTAAGTTCTAACCTATCCGCGCATCAGAATTTTGCGCGTACGGTGAGGCCATACATCCTCGGTTCCTCAACGAAGCCTATACGTGAGCGAGTGCCTGCACCGCCACGCAACGGAGTGTTGGCGGTAACGCCGCGGGTGATTTCGTTGTTCAAATTGGTGCCCCACAATTCAAACGTAACCCGTTCATCCGGCGTGGTGAGGCCAATGCGCGCATTCATTTTGAAATAAGCGTCCTGATAATCTAGTGGGATCGGCAGGTTATTGGTATCCAAGGGAATGGTGCTTGTCCGACGGCGATCCGAATAGTTGATATTGCCGTTGATTAGCAGACCCCAGCCAGAGCTGCTCAGCGGGCCTTCATAAGTAAGCCCCATCACACCGGCAAATTTCGGGGCGTTCGTCAAGGTCGAACCGCACAGGCGGTTGACCGAAGCAAGCGCAGCAGCGGCGACACCAACATTGCAGTCCTTAGGATAGCGTGAATTGGCATAGGTCGCTGACAAATTCGCCGATATATGATCACTCAGTTTACCAAACATTTCCAGTTCGACACCGGTTGAGCGTGCTGAATTGACATTGAATGTAAGGAACTGGACTCCGGTGAATTCCAGAACCTGAAAATCACTCATCTTCATATCAAACAAAGCCAGATTGGCCTTGATCGATCCGAGCAGAGTCGCCTTTACACCGATTTCGATCTGGTTGACCTTTTCCGATTTAAAGCTTGGATCGGCGTAGACTGGAGCGACAATGACCGGTGTTGGGGTCGTCGCCAGACCTGCCAAGATGGCAGCCGAGTTCTGCAGTGTTGCCGATTGCGGGTCAAGGTTGAACCCACCAGATTTGAAGCCATGGCTATATCCGGCATAGAAGAGCAGATCTTCGTTCGGCTTGTACCCGACCTGTGCGGTATAGGTGATTTCATCATCCTTGAACGTATCGGACCATACGCGTGGTAAAGGCAGCAGGCGGCTGGCCAATCCGCCGCCTACAGCTGCAGGTGCCGTCAGGTTCACCGAGGTGGCAAAGGGAAAGCAATTGATTCCGATAAGACCCGCGCGCAGTGGTGCCGGAACCGTTCCTGCCAGGACCCCGTTTACACTTGCCTGGCAGGCGCTAGCCCCGGCACCGGTTGTAGCACCAAGCTGGTTGAAGGACGCTTCCTTGTTCTCTTTCACGTAACGTGCGCCTAACGTCAGGCTTAGCTGGTCCGTAATGTTGAACACATTGTGCGTGAAAATCGACCAGCTTTGCGCATCCTGCAAAAAGCGGTTTTCGGCATAATTGCCACTCGCGTTAACAGGGACACCAAGGTTACCTAAGGCCGTAAGCGCGAACAGCGGGTTTACCCCCGCGGCACTGCCAAAGTTAAAGGCGCCACCTGTACGCTGAAAATCCGCATTTAGCGTCATCGTCTGGTCGGCGCGAATGTTTTCGTCGCTGTAGAAGCCCCCGATTAACCAATCGAGTTTATCGTTGAAGGCCGTACCCTGAAGACGCAGTTCCTGCGTCATGGTCTTGATATGATCACCCGATGGCAAAATGCCTGGGCGTGATGTAGCGGCGCCATTACCGACCGTATAGGTGTCGTTGCTCGTAAAGCCGCCTGTGGTGGTCGAACTGGAGTCAAATTTGCGGTACGAACCGATATAAGTAAGCTTGGCTCCGCCCAGATCCCACTTCAACTCGCCTGAAAAGCCCCATTGCTTTGAGCCGTTCAAATAGGTTTTTGCATTGACGGAAAGGTTATTGAGCGCAGTCATGCCCGACTGATTCACACCGTCGCTGGCGAGGCCGTGAAACGCCGAAAAAGGTGCAAGTTCGGTTTCACGAACGATGACAGCCTGGCAGCATTTTTCATCGGTTTTTGCATAATCTGCAAGAAGACGGATACTGATATCGGCATTCGGCTCGATGTAAAGCTGACCACGTAGCATATAGCGGTCGCGGTCGTTGCTTTCGTCACCTGTGGGCGACTTTAGATAGCCATCACGTTTGCGCCATGTGCCGGAGACCCGCAAACCCGCAACATCTTGGGCGATCGGAACGCTGACACCGGCTTGTAGATTCATAAAATCATAGTTGCCGTAACTAGCATTCACAAAGCCTTCAAAATCGGAGAGGCTTGGGCGTTTGGTGGTTACGTTCAGAGCGCCCGCCGATGTATTGCGGCCGAACAATGTGCCTTGCGGACCACGCAAGATTTCGAGGCGTTCCAGATCGACCAAATCGCCCAGCGCAACGCCCGGACGAGACTGGTAGACGCCGTCTATGAACACGCCGACCGAACTTTCCAGACCGGTATTGTTACCGGTCGTACCAACGCCGCGGATCTTGATTGAGGTACCTTGGGTCTCGGTCTGAGAGGACTGAATGTTGAAACTCGGTGAAATGGAAGCGAGGTTCTTGATGTCATTAATGCCTTGCCTCTCGAGTGCTTCCGGTGCGACGGCCGTAACGGCTAAGGGAATGTCCTGCACATCCATGGCACGCAATGTTGCAGTCACAATGATGGGTTCTTCACCTGCATCACTTTCGGCATTTTCCGTCTGCGCATATGTTGGCGTCGCTGCCATAATGGCAAGCGTCGAGACGGCCAAAAATCCTAACTTCTTCATGATCTCTCTCCCTCGATTTGCGGCTCGTTGACCGCCATTTGCCGGGGGCGTTGAATTTATTCAGAATCCCGACAGGCGGGATGTTAGCGATGTCCTGATCATAAACTTGACTTAGTGCGCCAAACTTCGACGTTCCGCTTTCGACTGTGTTGCAATAATGGAAATGGGAGCGCCCCCCTTTATCGCGCGAGGTGATTGGCCGAACCAACGCATAACAGCCCGTGATAGAGCGCTAGTCTCTGAAAATTGAAGAATCTCGGCTATTTCTGTCACTTTTAATCGCGATTCTTGGAGATAGGAAAGCGCAAGATCTGCGCGGACGGCATCAACAATTTCCGCAAGACTCGTTCCGTCTTCGGCAAGTTTGCGCTGGAGTGTTCGACGCGACATACCCAACAGTGTGGCGGTTTTGGAAAGATGAATAGTCTCTTGTGCCATGAATGCCCGAACTATAGTTTCCACAGCCGCCGTGACCGTGCCGGGCGTCGCTTCGCGCAGGGCACTATATTCGGCTGCCAATTCGCCATGTTTTGAAGGGCTGCGAACTTGGGTTGGCCTATCCAAGTCTGCACGCTTGATGAAAATAGAATTTCGATCTGCATTATAATGAATAACTTCGCCCAGAAACTGCCGGTGGTAAATGCTGCTTTCCGGTGGAGCGTGGCGGAAAGTGATATAGTCCGGTTCCCATCCTGAGATGTGCCGGCGCATTTCCTTAACCAATATTCCAAATCCCAACTCGGTAATTTGCCGGTGTGGCAAACCCGTACCGGCGGCAAGCTCGTAATTGACCTCCATTCCTCTCTCTGTTTCAACAAGGGCGATTAGGGCTCCCATGGTGAAGACGGGAAAATAGGCCGCAAGATCTTTCAAGGAATCACCGATCGTGTCGGCACACTCCAAAAGCACGGCGAGCGACCCCAATATCGAGAAACTCTGATTTTGGGAGAGCAGCAAGCCAAAGGACTCGCAATCCAAGCGTTCCGACGCCAGCGCCAGGAATCGCGTGAATGCCGCAACTTCGATTAGATTCGATGGGTCAGGATTTTCGGAAATCGACAGTCCGGCATCTGCAGAAAGCGCAGTCCAGTCGCCACCTAAGGTTGTGACCAGATCGGGCGCGCCAAAAAGTGCTGAGCTTGACACCCATTTGGCCATTAATTCTCCCCCATTTTGACGGGAGGAAACAGCTATTGGCGCGGTATGTCAAGTTTCCTCAGCAACACGCGGTATGACCGGAATAAGATGTAATCTATCGACATGTCATCGAATATAATAACGAGTCGGAGTTGGTTGTGACCGGGACATATATCATTTGGGGAACGCCGCATTCGCTCTACACCGGCAAAGTCCGATCTTATCTCATCAAAAAGGGCGTATCCTATCGCGAGATCATGGCCTCCGATGACCGTTTCTTGAAGGAAGTAACCGACAAGATCGGGCACAGGGTGATCCCGGTGCTGGAGACGCCAGAAGGGCATTTGGTGCAAGACACCACTGCCATTATTGATCTGATCGAATCTCGCGAGGCAGAGCCTGACTTCACACCGCCTGGTCCCGTACAGCAATTTGCTGCGCTTGCCCTGGATGCATTCGGTTCAAACTATATGATGCCCTTGGCGATGCATTACCGATGGACCTATCGAGAAAGGCAGGAGCTGTTTTTGCGTACCGAATTTGCACGTGCGGTACCACCGATGGAGCATGAGCAACGGCTGGAAACAGCAGGCAAGTTGATGACGCGCTTTGCGGGTTTCCTGCCGGGACTTGGTGTAACCCCTGCCGTCATTCCCGCGATGGAAGCCAGCTATGCCGAGCTTCTTGAAGCATTGGAGCAGCATTTTCGGCAACACCCATATCTATTAGGCGGCCGTCCAAGTTTGGCCGACTTTGGCATGATGGCGCCGCTCTACGCGCATCTGGCTCGCGACCCGGTGCCTGCGTTTTTGATGAAAACAACAGCTCCATCTGTTTTTCGCTGGACCGAGCGTATGAACCGCACCGAGACTATCGACGGTGAATTTGCGAATTATGAGTACGACTTTCCGATTGATGACCATATCCCACCAACGCTTGAAGCCATCCTAGCTATCTTGTTTGCGCATTGGACTCCGGGGTTTGTAGAAGATACGACTTGCTTCAATGCATGGGTGAATTCGCTGCCCGACCCCGCACCCGGTACGTTGATTTCACATGATGGCAGCCGAAAAGTGCACCCGACTTTAGGATGGATACGCTACCCGTGGCGTGACGTGGTTATGGAGCGGGCAAGCAATCCGCATGCCTTATGGCATTTCAGCCGTGCTCAAGACCTTGCCTACGCGCTTAAAGGTACCGATGCTGATCGATTTGACCAACTGTTGGACCGCATCGGTGGAAAGGGAATGCTGGCATCCAGGACAGTTCGTGCCTTGACGCGGAGAGATAATGTTCTGGTCCTTGCTTAAGGAATTGAGGAAGTAGGACTGCAAGGCGATGTTTCGTTTAGCTTAATATACAGCTCCCGGAACCCAGGGAACCCATTCGCTTTCGCCCAAGTCAAGGCGTTCAGATGCAGTAGGCATGCCGCTGGCTGTTTTCAAAATGCGATCGAAAATTTCACTGCCGATTTCAATAAGAGAGGTGCCGTTTAGAACCCTGCTGCAATCGACATCAATGTCTGCCTCCATTCGCCGAACAAGAGCGGCATTGGATGCAAGCTTCAGGGTAGGCGCTGGAAGCGAACCAAAAACAGAACCGCGTCCGGTCGTGAACAGTATCATATGCGCGCCGCCAGCAATTTGCCCCGTTGCAGAGCAAGGATCATATCCCGGCGAATCCATGAAGCTTAAGCCAGCCGCGGTTATAGTTTCAGCATAGTCGATGACGGCGTTCAACGGAGATGATCCGGCTTTTGCAACCGCGCCCAAAGATTTTTCCAAAATCGTGGTAATGCCGCCGGCTTTGTTACCGGGCGAAGGGTTGTTGTTCAGGCTTGCTCCGTCTCGAGCGGCGTGATGTTCCCACCAGTTTAGGCGATCGATCAAATCCTGCGCCACTTTCGGGTTAGCCGCCCGGCGCAAAAGCAAGTCTTCGGCACCATATATTTCGGGAGTTTCGGACAGGACAACTTTACCACCCGCAGCGACTAAGATGTCGGCTGCAACTCCCAAAGCAGGATTGGCGGTGAGTGCTGAGTAGCCGTCGGATGCGCCGCATTGCAGGCCAATCGTCAGATTTTCCGCTGATACATTTTGGCGCGTTGCCGCGTTGGCCGCCGGAAGCATGTTCGCGACCGCTTTAATTCCTGCTTCGATTGCTGCGCTTGTGCCGCCCGCTTCTTGAATAATAAGCGTTTGCAGATTTGCGCTGCGTTGCATTTCTGCGCTATCAAGCAACGGATCGATCTGGTTCACTTCGCAGCCAAGCCCGATAAGCAGTACCGCCGCAAAATTGGGGTGCAGGGCGTAGCCTGTTATCGTTCGGCGCAGATTGTCGATTCCGCGACCTTCCTTTGCCATGCCACAGCCGGACATATGGCTGAAGGCGATGACACCATCGACGTTGGGATAGTGTGTAAGGCGTTCGTAAGTGAAATAGGCCGCAATTTTCTTGGCTACGCTTGCAGAGCAGTTGACGGATGTGAGAATGCCAATGAAATTACGAGTCCCCACCTTGCCATTCGGTCGGACATAGCCCCTGTATTGCTCCATTCGCGGGGCTGGCTGGCGAATGTCTATCCCGACCACATTGCGGTTCGCATGCCCTGTGCAAGAAAGATTATGTTCATGGACATGCGCTCCAGCCGGGATGTCCTGGTTGGCCAAGCCGATGGATTGGCCCAGCTTTATGACAGATGTGCCTGCCTTTATAGATTGCAGAGCAAATTTGTGCCCGGCGGCTATGGGTTCCAAAATCGTAACGCCATGCTCTTCACAACCTGCTTCAAGAGCGGATAAGGCAATCCCGACGCTATCGTCAGAATGCGCATGAAGCGAGCGGGGCATCATGAATCAAATCGATTCGACCCGGGCGAGCTTGGGCGACAACAGGTGAATTGCGAGGACGGCGACAAAGTAAGTCACGGTGCAGGCGGCAAAGATCAAGGTGTAATTGCCGCCCGTTGCGTCCAGCACCAGTCCGGTCGATTTAGCCATAATCATGCCACCGACACCTCCACAGAAACCGCCAAGGCCGATGACCGACGCCACCGCCCGCTTTGGGAACATGTCCGGCGGGATGGAAAGCAGATTGGAGGAAAAAGCCTGATGCCCGGCAAGCGCAATGCCAATCAGAAGAACCGCCAGCCACATGTTTTCAAGCCCTGATACGAATAGCAAGGGCAGGACGCATAATCCGGCGACGATTGCCGTTATCTTGCGCGCAAAATTCACGCTGTGGCCGCGCTGGATCAGCTTTGAAGACAGCCAGCCGCCGCCAATGCTGCCCACGTCGGACAAGAGATACATGATGACCATCGGCAACAGCACCACCTTGAGATCAACATTGTAGGTCGATGCAAAATATTTCGGGAGCCAGAACAGCATCAAAAACCAGACAGGATCGGTCAGGAATTTCGCAGTTGCAAAAGCCCAGGCTTCGCGCGTGGAAACGACACGTGACCAACCGATTTTCTCGACCGCTTCTGCAGGGTCATGCTCAATCCATGCAAGTTCGGCCTGGCTCACCTTTCCGCTTTCGCGCGGGTTGCTATACAGCCAAAGCCACAGGCCTAGAAGAATAACGCCAAATAATCCGGTGACAATGAATGTTTCTCGCCAGTCAAAACCAAAGGTTACCATGAACAAGGCGACCGTGGGGGCCGTCAAAATCACCCCAATAGTCGTCGCGCTATTGACCCAGCCTATGGCATAAGCGCGTTCCTTTTGCGGAAACCATTCGCTACTTGCGCGCACTACAGAAGGGAAATGACCGGCTTCGCCGACACCGAGCACGACACGTGCCGCCATGAAGGACGCAACAGAACCTGCAAAACCGTGGGCTACGTGGCCAATCGTCCAAATACAGATTGCTATCGAATATCCGATTTTGGGCCCAAAGCGGTCGATTAGCCAGCCCATAGCCAGAAAACCAAGTGCATAGGCAGCCTGGAATGCGGTTACAATGTTGCCATAATCATTCTCATTCCAGCCGAGCTCTTTCTCAAGGCTTGGTGCGAGCAGTCCCAGCATCGTCCGATCAATATAGTTGACCGTCGTAGCGATAAATAGGAGTGCCACGATAGACCAGCGGAACCTGCCGGCTTTGATGGGGGCTGTTACCGTCGTTTCTCCGTTCATGTCACTCTCCCCAATATTGTAATTATTTGCCGCTACTGTTCTGGATAGTACATTGCAGGCTGCACAAGTTCCCAAAACGCGCTTCTACGGATTGCCCGGCGACCACTTGATGTACACCGGTGACTGCTCCCGATGATATCAGAAGGCCGGGCACAACCGGGAAACCTCGCAGTGCCAAGTTTTCGATTAGGAAGCGAACCGATTCCAAAGTTCCACCGGGAAAGGACTCCGCTTTCCCACTTCCGACTTCGTGGCCATCCACCTGTGTGACTACATCCCACTGGTCGAATTGGGCTGACCGCCAATCGGGAATTTCGGGCCCCAAAAGCAGTCCATTATTATTACCAAAATCGGAGATCGTCACAAGTGGCCCAAGATCATTAATGCCCGGAAAGGGCGAACTCGCAATTTCGAAACCGCAAAAAACAGTATCAATAAGTGCCGATGTATCGTCGATCGAAAATTCACGCTGATTGGGCGAAGGTGCGGTGCCTATTCGAAAGATAAACTCCGCTTCTGCCGCGCCAAATCCTTCTTTGAAGATTAGCCCTTCGGCCTCTTTCCTGTGTGATTCCAACTTTTGTACACTCGTGCTGAATATAGGGCCCACCAACCGGCTGGTTCCAAGTTCTTCACGCCAGGGGGGATTGATGCGGCCAACTTTCCAACCAACAACCGTGTCGTTGAAGAGCGGAATTGCGGCATCCTGAACCGCATAAGCTTCGGATAGAGCCGTTGGTGGATTTCCGGGATATTGGACCAGCGCCCTTCCTGCGCGACGTGCGCCAACGAAGGCTTCCGCAATTGCTTGCGTCATGGTCTCAAGTTGCAACACAGGCGCTCCTCTTTGTTCCCCTATTTGGCCTTGCTATGGGAAACCGGTGTCATTTGCAAGAATGCTTGGAAGACGAGCGCTTTATTTATTGCTATGCACCGCAAATTCTTGATGTATTGCAAGTACAGAATGAAACCAACGATCAACGATATTGCACGTATTGCAGGTGTTTCGAAAAAGACGGTGAGTCGCGTCATAAATGATTCGCCGCTGTTGACCGGCGAAACACGCGACAAGGTCAAAGCCGTAATCGAGCAGCTTGGATATGTGCCAAATCCCCAGGCGAGGGCGCTCGCGCTTGGGCACAATTTCCTGATCGGTCTGGTGCATGACAACCCGAATGCGCAGATGATACTGAATATGCAGCAGGGAATTTTGGAAGGCCTGCGCGGCACCGAATTTGCAATGGTCGTGCAACCCGTCAACCGCAGTTCACCTTCACTGGTGGAGGATATGCGCGAGTTTATCGTACGCCAGCGACTATATGGCATCGTCATATTGCCGCCCATTTCCGAAAATGATGCCGTCGCAAAAATGTGCGTGGAAGCAGGGTGTCGGTATGTCAGGATGGGTTCTGCCGTTCTGGATGAAAGTAAGCATATGGTCGCGTCGAATGATCGCGACGCGGTTAAGGAAGCGGTCCGTTATCTGATTCAGCAAGGCCACAAACGCATCGCCATCGTAACAGGTCCGCAGGGCTTCCGCTCAGCAACCGAGCGTTTGGCTGGATTTGAAGATGCTATGACGGAGGCTGGAATGAAGTTGCCGCGCAGCCATCGCGCGGAAGGGGAGTATACGTTTGACTCAGGATTAGTAGCGACCGAACAGTTGCTCGACCTGTCACCACGACCGACAGCCATTTTTGCATCAAATGATGAAATGGCGGCGGCCGTTCTCTACGCGGCGCGTTTGAGGGGGATCGCGGTGCCCGATGAACTGTCTATTGTTGGTTTCGACGATACGCCGATCGCATCCCGGATATGGCCGCCGTTGACGACGGTACGCTGGCCGATTGTCGCCATGGGCCGGTCTGCAGCCCACAAGTTGATCGCGGGAGCCGTGGAGGAAATCGATCTGGAAGACGAACCGACGGAGTTTCTATCTAATTTGATCCGAAGGGGGTCGGTCGCACCACCTAAGCCTTGAATTGCGGATCGAGTATTGCATCTGCGAATGACACCGGTTACCATCGCGGTAAAATTTAAACAGCACGCTCTAAGCGAGAGGGAATTTATGAAGATCGCATTGATCACCGAAAACAGTCAGGCCGCTAAAAATGGGATTATCCATGAAGCACTGACGGCGGTTGCCGAGCCATTGGGGCATCAGGTTTTCAACTATGGAATGTACACGGCGGAAGATGAAGCTTCGCTCACCTACATCATGAACGGACTGCTGGCCGGTATTCTAATCAATTCCAAAGCTGCCGATTTTGTAGTTACCGGCTGCGGCACCGGCATGGGTTCGATGTTGGCCTGCAACGCAATGCCCGGTGTTTTTTGCGGTTTGATCATCGATCCAACCGATGCCTTTCTGTTCGGCCAGATCAATGACGGCAATGCGATCTCTATGCCTTATGCCAAAGGGTTCGGCTGGGCTGCAGAGCTCAACCTGCAGGATGTGTATCGCAAGCTGTTCGATGGCGAGCGCGGGCTCGGTTACCCTAAGGAACGCGCTGAAATCATGCGCAAGAATCGCGGAATCCTCAAGGATTTGAAGGCGGCTACCTGCAAGGACATGTTGACGGTATTGCAATCCGTCGATCAGGATCTGCTCAAGGCGGCAATCGCTGGAAAACACTTCAAGGAATATTTCTACGCAAATGCGCAAGATGAAGGCATCGTGAATTATCTGCGTGGTCTGACCGGCTGAGATGGCGATATCCTTTGACCTCGCTGGCAAGGCCGCTCTTGTAACGGGCGCCAATACCGGCATTGGACAGGCAATTGCAGTTGCGTTGGCTGAAGCGGGCGCCGATGTTGCTGTGGCCGGCCGTAGCGAACCGGTCGAAACCCTGGCGGCGATTGAGTCGGTCGGGCGAAAGGCCGTGAATATCAAGGCGGATCTGGGTTCCATTGCGCCCGTGCAACGCGTGATCGATGAGGCGATCGCCGGGCTCGGACGTCTTGACATTCTGGTTAACAATGCCGGGATCATTCGCCGGGACGATCTGCTTGATTTCAATGAGGCGGACTGGGACGCGGTAATTGACACAAACCTCAAAACCCTGTTTTTCCTTTCTCAGGCGGCGGCTCGGTCAATGGCTGCCCGAGGATCGGGAAAAATCATCAATATCGCTTCGCTCCTGAGCTTTCAGGGTGGAATTCGCGTTCCGAGCTATGCTGCCGCAAAATCCGGCGTAAGTGGGGTTACGAAGGCGATGGCAAATGAACTTGCGCCCAAGGGCGTGCAGGTAAACGCCATCGCCCCTGGATATATCAGTACAAACAATACGGCCGCATTGCAGGGCGATGAAACCCGTAATCGGCAGATTCTGGAACGCATTCCGACCGGTAGATGGGGCAAGCCAGAAGACATCGCTGGTGCAGCCGTCTTTTTGGCTTCATCGGCGTCGGACTATGTAACCGGACAGGTTTTGGCCGTGGACGGCGGCTGGTTGGCACGCTAGCGAAAGCAGATGCCCAAACCACTTGTCTTTTTCGGCGAACTGCTTGTCCGGTTGACGGCGCCGGGCAATGAATTGCTGATGCAGTCGCCAAGTCTGAATCTGCATGTAGGTGGCGCCGAAGCGAATGTGGCTATTGGGCTCGCTAATCTGGGGCATGATTGCCGGATGGTCAGCGTTGTACCCGACAATGCCTTAGGCCGCGGGGCGATGTCGGTGGTACGAGGGCAGGGCGTCGATTGTTCGGGTATCAGCCACGCCACAGGGCGCATGGGCCTTTATTTTCTTTCGGTCGGCGCTGGCCTTAGATCTTCGGAAATTGTTTATGACCGGACCGGCTCAAGCTTTGCACAAGCTGTTGCGGGTGATTTCGACTGGGACCGCTATCTGGCTGGCGCGGGAATGCTGCATCTTTCCGGTATTACGCCGGCGCTCGGAAGGGCTTCGTCAGAGGCAGCACTTGCTGCGGCGCGCGCGGCCAAACGTCATGGCGTGCCGCTTTCCTTTGATGGAAACTATCGTGCGATGCTCTGGGAAGCATGGGACAGCAATCCGCGGGCGGTTTTGTCCGAATTGATCGGAATGTCGGATATTCTATTCGGTAATCACCGCGATCTGTCTCTGGTATTGGGGAGGGATTTTCCGGGCGGTGGAGCGGACCGGAGACGCGAGGCTGCCGAAGCAGGCTTTGCTGCGTTTCCCGATTTAAAAATCATCGCGTCGACCGCGCGCCACACGGTCAGTGCAGATCATCACCGGATATCCGCTCGCGTTGATTTACGTGGCGCCGGGTACCAGACGGAAGAAACAGACGTTACCGGAATCGTGGATCGTATCGGGGCTGGTGACGCCTTCGCCGCTGGTGTGCTGCACGTCTATCTGCATGGCGGAGATGCAGGGGCTATGGTGCAAACAGGTCTTGCTTTAACTGTATTAAAGCATTCGCTTCCCGGTGATGCCAGTCTGTTTCGGCAAGCCGATGTTGACGCCTTTTTGGCAGGCGGACTGGATGTCCGCCGCTAGTCATATTTCAAGACGGGCGGTACTGGGCGGCGCTACTGCCTTTCTTGCGGCGCCCGCGTTTTCTGTACCGGTGCGTGACGATGTTTTGGCCTTGAAAGGCATAAGATATGGTTTTGCCGAACGCTTCATGGCACCCAAAGCCGCACCATGGGGCATGGTCGATTTGGCGACATTGCAGAATTTCGGTCCCGCCTGTCCACAGCAAGGCGACAAATATGCGCCTTTCAGCGAGGACTGCCTTTACCTCAATATCTGGGCGCCCAAGGGCAAACCAAGGCGACCGCGCCCGGTTCTGGTATATTTCCATGGCGGTGCATATTCGACGGGCAGTGTGACTGATCCGCTCAATGATGGTGCAACCCTCGCCGAACGAGGGGACGTTGTTGTCGTTACCGTAAATCACCGGCTGAATATATTTGGCTATCTCTATCTCGCTCTGCGCGATTCCCGCTTTCCTGACAGCGGAAATGCCGGTCAGCTTGACCTCATACTGGCGCTCAAATGGGTGCAACAATATATCTCGGGATTTGGCGGCGATCCTGATAATGTAACAGTCTTCGGCCAATCGGGCGGCGGTGCCAAGATTGCGACGCTGATGGCTATGCCTGCCGCCAAAGGGCTGTTTCATAAGGCGATTACGATGAGCGGGCAGCAGGTAACCGCCTCCGGCCCCCAGAATGCCACAAAACGGGCCCAAGCTTTTCTGGAAAAGCTTGGGCCGGATATGGACCCTGTCAGCGCGTCGACGTCCCAACTGGTGGCGGCCCTAGGCGCCCAAGACCCGATCTTGGGGGGTGGCCTGTATATGGGTCCGGTGCTGGATATGCGAAACCTGCATCGCCATCCTTTCTGGCCGGATGTTGCACCGCAATCACTCGGAATTCCGATGCTACTTGGCAATACGGTTGCCGAGACCCGGGCATTTTATGCTGCCGATAGCAAGCAGTTGACGGGACTCAATTTCGATAATCTTTCTGCACGTATTGCCACCGAAATGCGGATCGACGCCCATCCCGATTGGGTGGTCGGAGAATTTCGGGCGCGCTATCCCAAAGCTGAACCTGTCGATCTCTTTCACCGCATAGTTACAGCAGCGCGCAGTTGGCGGGGCCAGGTGGAAGAGGCGGATGCCCGGGCGAAGGCTGGACGGGGCAACAGCTATGTCTATCAACTGGATTTTGAACAGGCCAAGCATACCGACGACATCGGCTTTGCCTTTGGTACGACTCCCAATCCTTCCACGGCGCAAAAGGCAATGAGCGAACGGATCATGGATAGCTTTGTCCGTTTTGCGCGAACCGGCAACCCGGGCTGGCCATCCTATGAACTTAACACCCGAAAAACGATGGTATTTGACACCGAAAGCCGCGTGGTCAGTGACCCCAGAAAGTGGGAGCGGGAGTTGTTCGCACGCATACCCTATGTTCAGCCGGGCACCTGATTAAAGCTATTCCTGATTATTCGGATAACTGATGATGATCGTTAGCGGCTTGCGTCCGACTTGCCTGATACCGACCACGGCGTCTTTATAGAGATATGCCGCCATGCCCGGGCCGATCCGACGGGTTGTGCCATCGCTGGTTACATCGCCTTCTCCCGAAAGGACATAATAGACTTCATCATGGCGTATCGGATGCAGACCAATTGCAGCGCCCTTGTGCAAGACACGTTTCCGGAATTCCATGGCCCGCGGCATAGGGGCGGCATCACTGATCCGGTAGGCAGTGGACATACCTATAGCACCATGGGGTGGTGGTTCCTCTTGTTTCACATCTTCTTCGTGAACAATGACCATGGCTGGCGCGGCCATCGCCAGAAACAGGGCCGCAATCATTGCCGCATCACGCGATCGCGCGGGCTCAGCGATTCCTGCGGGCCTCGCTTTTGTCCCGGATAGACTCCGGACTTAGGCTCCATCGTATCAAGGTTCCAATCGCCTTCGACAAAGGGCGCTGACGTAGGTTGGACCGTTCCATATCCGCCGACCCTGCTTTCATCATCAATAATTTCACCGCGACCTTCGGCAACGAAGAACAGGACACGGATATCGTGCATGTCTCTGTCCCAGGGACGTGCACCGGCAAGTGCCAGTACATGTGTTTCGACATCACGCGCCGGCAGCACGGATAGTCCCGGCCACCAGCTGACCGGCTTTTTAGACGGGATAAGCTTGGCCCGAGTTTCACCATAACGTCCAAATGCGGGCAAGGCTTTGCCGTGCTTGTCGACGGCGATATTATCCTTTCCATAATAAAGCAGGTCGCCATCACCACCCAGCATCAGGAAAGGCAGGCCGTCGTCCGTAGACGGGCCGCCCCGCATCACATTGCCCACCGCCGAAAGCTCGCCGGTGACATAAGGTTGCCCCGCCCATTCCAGTGCCATCAGGTTATAATGGACGGCACGCTTGCCGGGATCATAGATCAGATTGTTGACCATTGCTGCCTGCACCCCGCCCTTCAGCAAGGGAGACCGCTCGACATTGTGCGCCCAGATATTGCGGTAGAACAATATGCCTGTCGCATTATCATGGACAAGAGATCCCTTGCTATGCTCACCCTTGGGATGGCTGCTGTCGGCGAGCCCTTCTGCGGCCAGATTATAGCTGAACGTAATGTTCCGGCTCGTTCCTTTTCGCCAGTCTTCGACTGTAGACCCGGTAAAGCGAGGGCCGCTGGCCGACATATTTTCATCTATGCCCCACATGAAGCTGCAGTGATCAATGATGACGTTATGGGCCGCAACGGTCGAAATCGAATCTGCCTCCCAACCGCTCATGCGCTTTTCGCCATCGGCACCGGTGCGGACGCGAATGTGCCGGATGATAACATCATGGGTTTTCAGATCGATGCCGCCTCTGATGATCGTAATTCCCGGTGAAGGCGCGGTTTGTCCTGCTATGGTCAGGAAAGGTTCCTTAATCTCCAAGCTTGATTTACGCAGATCGATCTGGCCGCCCACCTCAAAGACAACAATTCGAGGTCCTTTGGCTTCGATCGCCGCTCTCAGGCTGCCCGGTCCATCGGCGTTCAGATTGGTCACACGAATAATCTGTCCGCCCCGTCCCCCGGCCGTCTCGCTGGCCCATCCAACGGCGCCGGGAAACGCCACCGGGGCATTTTGAGCGTCCAAGGGGCGGGAAAGAAATATGAGGCAGGAAAGCAACATTAATCGAATAAGCATCATTATCTCCTTGCAGACATCTTGACACGAAGGGAAGTTCACAGCAATGTCTAAATGACACCGGTTACCTAGCAGGTTTAACGTGGTTGAAAGAGTGGCGTTCAGCCGCCGGAAATTTTAAGTTTTCGGGCTTTTGCCAGTATCTTGGCAAGTCCAACAGGAGAAGATGCGCTGGCGATCACCGCATCCCGAATCAAAAAGACACCGGTGTCAAAACCGATGATGCGAAGGGGAGTGACAATGAAACTGACGAAATCACGGAAAAATGGTTTAAGCATTGCCAAGATGCTGGCTGCCGTTTCCCTAACCGTTCTTGCCACTGGCACGGCCTATGCCCAAAGCCAGCCGGAAGAGGCTCCTGTACAGGAAGCTGCGGCGGATGAGGGCGAGGCGATTGTCGTTACCGGCTTCCGCCAGTCGCTTGAGGCGGCGCTGAACTTGAAACGCGAGAATGTTGGTGCGGTTGATGCAATTGTCGCAGAAGACATCGCCAAATTTCCTGACCAGAACCTTGCAGAATCGCTGCAGCGTATTCCGGGCATTTCGATTTCCCGTGATGGTGGCGAAGGACGGTCGATCACCGTTCGTGGTCTCTCGTCGCAATTCACGCGTGTTCGTGTCAACGGCATGGAAACAATCGCGACCTCGACGGATGGTGCCTCTGCAAACCGCGACCGTGCTTTCGACTTCAACGTGTTCGCATCCGAACTTTTCAGCAGCCTTGTCGTAAACAAGACGGCAGCCGCCTCGCTCGACGAAGGGTCGCTGGGCGCCGTGGTGGATCTGAACACAGGTAACCCGTTGGGGGGAAAAGCCGGACTCAAGGCGGCGCTTTCGGTTATCGGTTCCTATAATGATCTGTCGAAAGATCTCGGGCCTCGTGTCGCCGGTTTGTTAAGCTGGCGCAACGATGCCGGTACGCTCGGTGCCTCCGTTTCGGCCGCTTATTCCAGAACCAATACTCTGGAGCTCGGCAACAATACAGTCCGTTGGGCCCAGGCGCGTTTCGATGGAGTCGATGGAACCAATTGCTTTACGACCCAAAATAGCGGTGGCACCTATGTCCCGAGCGCCGCTTGTGATCGCGCCGCTCTTGCATTTCACCCGCGAATCCCCCGCTATGGCGAAGTCGCGCATGACCGCGAACGGCTTGGTCTGACCGGTTCGGTGCAGTTTTCGCCCAGCGACGCGACAAAAATCTCGATTGATGCGCTCTATTCCAAATATGACGCATCACGTGAGGAGCAGTGGGGCGAGGTTCTGTTGCGGTCGAACGAACGGTCTATCAACGTCGTAAGCCCCGTATATGACGCGAACAACAATATGATCTCTGCAACGTTGAATGATGCATGGGTGCGCACAGAACATTATCTGCGCAAAAGTTCGACCGAATTCTATCAGGTCGGCGGCACATGGGACCAGGATCTCAGCGATAATTTCCGTTTCACCGCATTGGGCGGCGTATCAAAATCCAATGCCGATATTCCTGTCGAAACGACCATCATTTTCGATGACCGTGACGCACAGGGCTATAGCTATGACTATAGCAACATGGCCTATCCTCGGCTCACCTTCGGCACGAGCGTGACCAATCCGGCAAATTTCCAACTGGCTGAAATCCGCGACCGCCCGTCCAATGTGACCAACCGTTTCAAAACCGCGCAATTACGGACCGAATGGGATGTAACCGACGGCTTTACGGTAAAGGCCGGTGCGGTGTGGCGGCGTTTCAACTTCGATACCGAAGCCTTTACCCGTGATACAGCGGTGTGCGGTAATGGCGGGACCAGCCTCGTTACCAGCACGTCTGGAACTATTGCCTGTTCACCCACAAGTCTTTTCGGCCCGACGGCTGTTTATGGTTTCCCTGTCACAACGGCGCTTTCCCAGATTTTCAATCTCGGCAAAGCAGGGCAACCGGCTGGTAATACCAATAGCTGGCTCGTTCCCAATCTGGAGGCAACAACCGCTTTCACAAATCTGTATTCGCGGCCACTGGTCAATGATGCCGGCAATATCCGCGGAGTGCAGGAAACCACAAAGGGTGCCTATCTGCAATTTGATGCCAAGGGCGAACTGCTCGGTGTCGAATATGCCCTTAATGCGGGCGTTCGCTATGCCAAGACCGACCAGTCATCCTACGGTCTCGTCAGTGGTGTAGCGGCAACGGTAAAGCGCAGTTACGACGACTGGCTGCCGTCCGCCAATTTGGCCGTGTATCCGACGGAAAGCACGATCATTCGTTTCGCTATCGCAGACGTCATGACGCGCCCGACGCTCGGGTCGCTAACGCCCGGTGGTTCAGCCGATGGTTTCAACTTCCGCGTTACCAGCGGCAACCCATTCCTCGAACCGTTCCGCGCGACCAATTATGATCTCGCGTTCGAATGGTATTTTGCACCGCAGGCGGTTCTTTCGCTGGCGCTGTTCAAGAAAGATGTGAAAACCTTTACGCAAAGTGCATCCATCACGGGTGCGACCTTTGCCCAGACCGGGTTGCCAGCATCTGTTTTGAACCCGTCATCGCCAGCCGCACTGAACCCGGCATTGCAAACGCAACCAATCTGGACGTTGGCAACAACAGTAAACGGTTCAGGGGCAACATTGAAAGGTATCGAACTTGCTGCACAGATACCCTTCAGCGCCTTTACATCCGGGTTCTTGGGGAATTTCGGCATTCTTGCCAACGCAACTTTCATTGACTCGAATGCGAATTTCAACTTGCAGGGACCGGCGATTGCCCCTGGCGGCGCCTTACAGAATGTCGCGTTGACCAACACATTGTCGAACGTTTCCAAAAGGGCCTACAACGGAACTTTCTACTATGACGATGGCGCGTTTAGCGCACGCGTGATGGTCAGCTATCGTGGGCGCTATCATGAAGGTGCAAGCGGAACCGGAAACTTGTTGGAAGGCTATGGCGCGACAACCAATGTCGACGCCTCGGTCCGATACAAACTAACCGAATGGATGGAACTGTCGGTTGAAGGCAACAACCTTCTCGATACCTACCGTTACCGCTTCACTGATTTTGACGCAGACCGGAATTATGAAAACAACCATTTCGGTCGCACCCTGCTCTTCGGTGCTCGGTTCAAGATATGATTTTTTAGGACCCAGCGGGTCGCAGGAGGGACTGGTCAACGCGACGGCGTTGCCAGTCCTTTTCGGTTAGGTGAATGGGCATGGAAATAGATCGTCGAACCAGTCTAGCTTTTCTGGGGTGCCTGCCATTTCTGCCCGATGCCGTATATGCGCAAGGTTCTGCGGCAACGTCGAGTCTCGATCCGCACGCGGCCATGCGCTGGGCACGCGGGGTTGAGGGGCAAAGGAAGGCTGATCTCGGAAACGGCATGTTTCTGAACCCGGTTTTTGCCGGAGATCATCCAGACCCCGCATTACTGCGCGATGGCGATGATTATTATCTGACCTTTTCAAGTTTTGATTCCTATCCCGGAATCATAATCTGGCACAGCCGTGATCTGGTGAACTGGTTGCCGGTTCATGCGGCATTACGCCAACCGATTGGATCTGTTTGGGCACCTTGCCTTGCCAAGCATCAAGGGCGTTTCTATTGCTATATTCCTGCGCGGACGCCTGCCAAACGATCAATTTATGTTATCCAGGCGGACAAGATGACCGGGCCCTGGAGCGACCCTGTTGACCTCAACCTGCCTGCACATATCGATCCTGAACATGTTACGGATGAACAAGGACGCCGGTGGCTGTTTTTGTCGGGCGGGGACCGGATCAGGCTTTCTGACGACGGTCTGTCTACGGTCGGTGAAGTGGAGCATGTATATGATCCCTGGCGCTATCCTGAAGATTGGGTTGTGGAAACATTCGCACCTGAAGGTCCGAAAATCGTCAAGCGGGGTGACTATTGGTACATGACGACAGCCGTGGGAGGAACCGCAGGTCCGCCCACCGGGCATATGGTCATCATGGCGCGAAGCCGATCGATCGACGGACCTTGGGAAAATTGTCCGCACAATCCGCTGATCCGTACACAGTCGCCGCGCGAAAAATGGTGGTCGCGGGGGCATGCCACATTGTTCGAAGGACCGAACGGTAAATGGTGGATGATTTACCATGGCTATGAAAACGGCTATTGGACATTGGGGCGTCAGGCGCTGCTCGAACCTGTTAAATGGGCGAAGGACGGCTGGCCGAGGCCTTTGGGTGGTGACTTGTCGAGGGCATTGAGAAAGCCGATCGACAGCGAGTCTCAAATGCACGGAATGGCTCTGTCCGATGATTTTTCGACGGACCGGTTGGGGACCTTATGGTCCTTTTACGACCCAGCGCCCGATGAGCAGTCGCGACTGAAGCGCGGCGATCGGACTCTTGTCATGAAAGGCAAGGGAAAGTCGCCTACCGACTGCTCTCCGCTTACCTGCATTGCTGGCGATCAGGCTTACCGAATTACTGCCGATGTTGAAACGTCCGGTGAGGCTGAGGGAGGAGTGCTGCTTTACTATAGCCGCAGACTCTATGCCGGGCTTGGCTTTGGCCCGCAGGGTCTTGTCATGCATCGTTACGGTCTTCAGCGTCCGCGCGGGGCCATACCAGGTCAACGCGATCCGGGTGGGGGTCCGGTACGCAAACTGGCGATCCGCCTGTCCAACCAGAACAATATTCTCACCATCCATACCAGTAAGGACGACCGCCAGACATGGCAGAAGTTCGATGTTCAAATGGAGGTTTCGGGATATCACCACAATGTGGCCTATGATTTCCTGTCCCTGCGCCCGGCAATTTATGCGGCAGGTGAAGGCGATGTCCGTTTTCGCAATTTCACCTATGAGGCGCTATGACAATCGATCGCCGGACTATGATCGGTTTGGCTGCGACGGGAATGGCCGGGGTAGCCTTCGGACAAACGCCGCCACCGCTGACGGGGGGTGCCTTGCCTGCCGGTCTACCCCAGCCCACCGAGACCATTGATCTCTGGCCGAAAGGTGCGCCGGGCGCTCCGGCGGCAGGTTTGACAGAAACAGTCAACGAACGTTCAACCGATCCGCAACTGACCGATAGGGCGGTCTTTGGCATCAGCCGTCCGCGTATGGCCGTTTTCCGACCGTCCAGACCGAATGGCGCTGCGGTTCTCATTACGCCCGGCGGAGGATATCGCTGGGTGGTCGTGGATAAGGAAGGCTATGAACTGGGCCGATGGCTTTCGGCCCGGGGATATACTGTCTTTGTCCTCTTTTACCGTCTGCCCGGTGAAGGATGGGCGGCAGGTCCGAATGTGGTGCTTCAGGATTGCCAGCGTGCCATGCGCCTTATTCGCCATCGTGCGGCAGCCTACGCGATCGATCCCGAACGTGTCGCGGCGATGGGCTTTTCCGCTGGCGGGCACGCCTGTGCTGATCTTGCTGCCCGGTTTGCAACACCTGTCTATGATGCCGTCGATCAAGCCGACAGCCTTTCCGCACGACCTTTCGTGGCTGCGCCGATATACCCTGTGATTTCAATGTCCGCGCCCATAGCCCATGCGGGCAGTCGCGAAAAACTGGTTGGAACAACCGCACCGGCCAGCAAAGAGGCGGCCCATAGCCCGCATCTCAACATCCCGGCAAATGCCCCACCGCATTTCATCCTGCACGCAGAAGATGATGATGTCGTGCCCGTCGAAAATGCGCTCATCCTGCGCGCAGCCCTGCGGGCCAAAAACATCCCCGTCGAAACCCATCTTTTTACCCATGGCGGGCACGGCTTTGGCTTGCGCAAGACAATTGGCAAACCTGTTGAAGCTTGGCCAGATCTGTTCACAGCATGGGCCCATTCACAAGGACTATAGAATGCCGCAACCGTTGAAACTGCATCCCGACCGGCTGTTTTCGAGCGACCTCGAAATTCGGGCGATTGCGCGGCGGCTCTATGCCCAAGTCGCCACCTTACCCATTGTCAGCCCTCATGGTCATACCGATCCGGAATGGTGGGCGACCGACGCGCCGTTCGGCAACGCAACGGAATTGCTCTTGCATCCCGACCACTATATTTTCCGCATGCTCTATTCCCAAGGCGTGTCACTGGAAGATTTGGGAATTGGCAATCCGGACGCTGATCCGCGGGAAAGCTGGCGTCTGTTTGCTTCGCGTTATCATCTGTTCCGCGGGACACCTTCGCGCATGTGGCTCGATTGGGTTTTTTCGCAAAGCTTTGAACTTGACGTGCTGCTGTCTGCTGAAACCAGCGATCATTATTATGACCGGATCACAGAAGCATTGACGACGGACGCATTCCGCCCGCGCGCACTGTTTGAGCGCTACAATATCGAAGTCATTGCGACTACCGAAAGTCCGCTGGATGACTTGCGTCATCATCAGGCCATCCGGGATAGCGGGTGGAAAGGCCGTGTCATAACAGCCTACCGCCCCGATCCCGTTGTCGATCCGGAATTTGAGGGGTTTCATCACAATCTCGAAATCTTGTCGGACATGACGGGCGAAGATTGTTTCAGCTGGCCCGGTTATCTCGCCGCGCATCGCAAACGCCGGGCGTTCTTTGCTGCAATGGGGGCAACATCCACCGACCATGGCCATCCGACTGCTCGGACCGCGAACCTTGCACCGGTCGAGGCAGAAGCCTTGTTCGGTCGCGTTGCGGGAGGACAGGCATCACCTGAAGATGCTGAACTCTTCCGTGCCCAAATGCTGACCGAGATGGCGGGAATGAGCCTTGAAGACGGTTTAGTCATGCAAATACATCCGGGAGCTTTTCGCAATCATAATAAGCAACTGTTTGACAAATTCGGGCGCGACAAGGGTGCCGACATCCCGACCCGGACCGACTATGTACAGGCACTGCGTCCGTTATTGGGCAAATATGGGAATGAAGCCCGGCTATCCATCATCCTGTTTACGCTGGATGAGAGTGTCTATGCACGTGAGCTAGCGCCGCTCGCCGGGCATTATCCCTGTTTGAAACTGGGCCCCGCCTGGTGGTTCCACGACAGTCCCGAAGGCATGCGGCGCTTTCGTGAAAATGTGACCGAGACAGCCGGCTTTTATAACACGGTTGGTTTCAATGATGACACCCGCGCGTTTCTGTCCATTCCTGCGCGGCACGATGTTGCACGCAGGGTCGATTGCAATTTCCTTGCGCGGCTTGTGGCTGAACATCGGATGGAAGAGTGGGAAGCGGCTGATCTCGCGGTGGATCTGGCATATAATCTGGTCAAGGCAGCCTATAGATTATGAGGCTTTCGACTATCAATGTTAAGCAATTGCCTAACCAGATCACCCGACCCCGATATAGCAGAGAAAAGCACAAAATTGGCATTGTGCATTTCGGGATCGGCGCATTCCACCGTGCGCATATGGCAGCATATACAGATGATGTGCTGGCTGTTGAGGGCGGTGACTGGCGTATATTGGGTGTGTCGCTCCGTTCCCGCATCGCCCATGATCAGCTGTCCCCCCAAGACGGGTTGTACAGCCTGGTCGAACGCAGCTCCGCGGGAAGCAAGGTTCGGATTATCGGCGCGGTCGCGGACGTGCTGGTCGCATCGGAAGATCGGGAGCGGGTGGTCAACGCACTGGCCTCTGCAGACACCCACATTGTGAGTTTTACGATCACGGAAAAAGGCTATTGCCGCGCTCCCGACGGCTCACTCGATTTTGCGCTCGCCGATAGCCGGTCGGCCTATAGCTATCTTGCCGAGGCTTTTGCGCGGCGTCGCGATTCCGGCCTTGCGGGCCTCACCTTGCTTAGCTGCGACAATCTGGCCGCCAATGGCGCGCAATTGCACAGGCTAATGGCGCAATATCTGGAAGCAACCGCGCCTGATGTGCGTGCATGGTTCGACGAAAACTGCGCCTGTCCATCGACGATGATTGACCGCATAGTCCCCGCAACGACGCAAACCGACCGTGCCGAAGTAGAGGCGTTACTTGGCCTACAGGATGCCGCTGCCGTCGTCACTGAACCATTTACGCAATGGGTGATCGAGGATAATTTTGCCGGATCCCGACCGGCCTGGGAAAAGCATGGCGTGCAAATAGTCGCGAACGTGACCGCCTTTGAAACCGCGAAGCTAAGGATGCTAAACGGTGCCCATTCCGCGCTCGCCTATCTTGGTCTGCAAGCAGGGCATGAATTTGTGCACCAGGCGGTGGCAGACACTAGGCTTTTGCAATTGATCAATCGCCTGATGCGGGAAGAGGCTGCGCCGAGCCTGATGCCGACGGTTGGGCTGGATCTTTCGGAATATGCAGATGCCCTGATCGAACGTTTTAAGAATCCTGCACTCAAACACCGGCTCAACCAGATTGCGATGGATGGTAGCCAGAAAATCCCTCAACGCTGGCTGGAAACACTTGCCTTTCACCAGCATGCGGGCCTGCAATGCCCTGCAATACTGACCGCGCTCGCTGCATGGATCTTGCATATCAGGGGCGACGGTCATGACGTGGAGGACCCGATGCGCGATTATTTTCGCGATCTTTGGGAAAGCGCAGGCCAAACCGGAATTACCAGTGCATTGTTCGGGACAAATGGAGTCTTTGCCTCTGCTTGGACAGGAAATCCAAGTGACATCGCGATGCTCGATTCATTTTTGCATCAGGAATGTGAGCGCCAAATGGCGAAGCTCAGCTAATTGTTGCGCTAAAGATTGTGACGTTAAGGGCGGCTTTCGGTCGTGTTTGGCCGCGGTGGTGAGAGAGTACCGATCAGTAGTCCGTATATCCCTCATCCTCCCCTTGGTACAAAAATTCATAGCGTGTTTTGGACGCGGCGCCGCCTGTGCGAAACAGGTCTGGTAGCTTCGGATTTGCAATAAATAATCTGCCAAAAGAGGCCGCTTCAGCTTTGCGATCTTCGATCAACTGGCTCGCAGTCGACGCGCTTAGATTGTTGTTCGCAATCACTGGACCAGACCAGTTTGATCGTACCATTGCCAGCGTATCGAGATCTGCGAGATTCATATCGATGACATGGACATAGGCAAGTCCGGCCCCTGTGCGTGCATTGCCGATCTTGTCCGCGGCTTGCAGCAGTGCGGAAAACACGGGAGCCGGGTCAACGGGATCCATCCCGTTATAGGGATTGCCGGGCGAAATGCGGAATCCGACGCGATCGGCGCCAATAGCATCGGCCATCCGTCCCAGGATCAGTTCGGCAAAAGCAACCCTTTGCGCTGGTGGCCCTCCGAAGGCGTCATCACGATGATTGCTGGCGCTATTCAGGAACTGGTTGACCAGATAGCCGCTGGCGCAATGCAGTTCAACGCCATCAATGCCTGCCGCCCGGGCATTGCGGGCCGCAGTGACAAATTCCTCAGCTACGCGGAAAATATCATCCTGCGTCATGGCTCGCGGAGAGCCGCATGCCAAGGGTACGCCATCAGGCCCGGGTACTTTATCTCCGCAGGGGATAGCGGAAGGAGCGATGATATCGGCTTCAAAACCCCGGTTCGCTGGTACAACCACGCGGCCGACATGCATCAGTTGCATCACGATCCTGCCACCTTCGGCATGCACCGCGTCAGCAACCCGCGCCCAGCCGTCGATCTGTTCCTGCGTATAGATACCGGGCGTGCGCCAATATCCTTTGCCTTCGGGCGAAGGCTGTGTCCCTTCGGTGATGATAAGTCCGGCGCTTGCCCTTTGGCGGTAATATTCTGCCATTAAGTCAGTCGGAACATCTCCAGGCCCGGCCCGGTCGCGAGTCATGGGGGCCATGATGATCCGATTTGCTAACTCTAGCGCCCCAATCCTAACCGGAGTGAATAAAATATCATGCATGCAGGATAACGTCCTTGACCGTGATTTGCGTAACACTCTATGCAAATAATTACGCAAATCAAGGAAGGAACGCAGGATGAATTATGGATTCGATGGAAAGGTGGCCCTCGTCACCGGCGCAGGTAGCGGCATTGGACGCGCCAGCGCGATCGGTTTCGCAGCATCCGGCGCGCGCGTTATCGTGTCTGATGTGAACGAGACGGGAGGGACCGAGACTGTCGAAATGATTCGTGCTGCGGGTGGGGCAGCGGTATTCCAGAACTGTGATGTGTCCGAAGCCGATCAGGTCAAGGCATTGGTGGCCCGGGCTGTATCGGAATATGGCGGCCTTGATTTTGCGCACAATAATGCCGGCATAAATTCAATGATGGCGAATGAATATGACGATGATGTCTGGGCCAAAAGTCTGGGCGTCAACCTTACGGGTGTGATGCTGTGTATGCGCGAAGAATCCGAGGTGATGCTGAAAGCAGGCAAAGGTGCAATCGTGAACACGAGCTCGATCAACGGCCTGGTCGGAAATGGAGCGCAGCCGGGTTATGTTGCGACAAAACATGGTGTGGTCGGGTTAACCCGGCACGGAGCGCTGCGTTGGGCACAGCAAGGCGTTCGTGTAAATGCGGTCTGCCCCGGCGTAGTCGAAACAGGCATGACCGCTCCGCTCGCAGCCAATCCCGAAATGCGCAAGGTGCTGGATAGCATGACACCCATGGGCCGCATGGGCCGTCCCGAAGAAATCGCCAGTGCAGTGCTTTGGCTTTGTTCGGATCAGGCAAGTTTTGTTACCGGCCACGCATTGGTGATCGATGGGGGCGCAACGGCGGTCTAGATCGAACGTAATTCGGTCTTGAGGACCTTGCCGCTCGCATTGCGGGGCAGGTCTTCGACAAAGACGAAGCTGCGCGGGACTTTGTAATTCGCCATATTTTCCCGGCTCCATGCGACCAGTGTCGCCTCGGTTGTACTGGTTCCGGGGCGCAGGACGACATAGGCTTTGCCGACTTCGCCCATCCGATCATCGGGGACGCCGACAACCGCGACCATCGCAACAGCGGGATGTGCGGACAGCAGCTTTTCCACCTCGGCAGGGTACACATTGAACCCGCCGGAGATGTACAGGTCTTTCTTGCGATCGGTGATCCGGACATAACCATTTGTGTCCATCGTGCCGACATCGCCGGTATGCAACCAGCCGTCCGCGTCGATGGCCTCGTCCGTAGCATCAGGGTCATCAAGATAACCCAACATAACGCCTTGGCCCCGAACCAAAATCTCGCCTGTTGCGCCTCGCGGAACTTCGATTCCGGCTTCATCGGCGATTATGACTTCGTTCCCCGGAATCGCAGCGCCGCATGTTTGCGCGATCAAATCGACAGGGTCTCCCGGCCGGCATCCGGTGATGTTCACACACTCGGTCATGCCGTAAGCCGTAATGATATCCCGGATACCGAGCTCATTCCGGATGCGTTCAACCAGAATGGGCGGGACAGTTGCTGCGCCCGTCGTTCCGCCACGTAACGAAGATGTATCAAAAGGCTTCTTGTCGCGCTCCGACAGCAGCATCTGGAAAATTGTGGGCGGCCCGGGGAGGAAGCTGATCTTCAACCGTTCGATAAGATTTATCGCTTCATGTACTTCGAATTGCGCCATCGGTACCGCGACTGCCCCCGACAACAGGCAGGCGACCCAACCTACCTTCATCCCGAAACTATGGAAAAAGGGATTGGCGATCAGGTAGCGCTCACCAAAGCCGAGGCCTGTATTGCCGATCCACACCGCGCATTGCGGCAGGACCCGGCCATGGGTCATCATCACACCTTTCGGACTGCCGGTGGTGCCGCTGGTGAAAAGAATATCTGAAATGGTATCGGCATTGATGATCGTCAAAGCCGCATCGACCGCTACATCGCCTGATCCTTTGCCATATGCCAGAAAGTCGGGGAAGCCGACATCCATAAGGATGGTTTCGGAAAGGTCTGGCAAGTTCTCTTCGGCAAGCAAGGCGCGATAATCGATGCCGAGAAAGTCACTGACCGTAAACAGGATGCGCGCCTTGGTACGGCGCAAGATATCACCCGCTTCGCGTCCCTTTAATCGGGTATTCAATGTGACAACGGCTGCGCCTATTGTCATCGTGGCGATAGCTGCAATGATCCACTCGTGCCGGTTAGGTGCCCAGATCGCAATCCGGTCTCCCGCCTTGGCGCCCCGTGCGATCAGTGAGGATGCGGCCGCCCTCGACAAATCCCAAAGCTCGGCAAAGCTGAGTGTCAGGTCGCCCTCGATGACGACGGGTGCATCTGGCCATTGGCGTGCGGCGGCCTCGGCAGCATGCGGTATAGTCTGGGGTAGGGGCGACAGCATTATCCGGCCTTCATATTCTCCGGCCCCCAATAGGCGCGCATTTCGACTATTTTGCCCGCATCATTCAGGCGGAAGGTGTCGATCACATCTATGACGGTTTTCTGACCTTGCCATTCGAGTTTGACAGCGAAATCGAACGCAACATAGTCCGCGGCGCAACGCGGCGTCCCATAAAGCTCGAGCTTTGCTCCTGTGGCCATCGAACCTGTATAAAATGCCCGTATTTCATCATGACCGCGTCTGATTGCCGTACCGACCGGATCCTCGACCGTGGCGTTTGCGTCGAACAGAGCCACAATGGCTTCGGCATCGCCCCTCGCGAATGCATCGACATATCCGTTTACGGCCGCGAGTTTTTGTTCGGTGGTTGGCATGTCAGGTCTCCGGAAAATAGCGGCTGATGGTGTCCACAACGCATGCGGGCTTTTCGCTGCCCTCAATCTCGACCGTCACACGGACGACCGACTGGATCGCACCCTTGATTTCCTCAATCGAAACAATTTCGCCGACGCCTCTAATGCGGGCGCCCACCTTGACCGGCGCAAGAAAACGCAGCCTGTCTGCGCCGACATTCACAGCATGTGCAAAACCCCGCACTTCAATCAATTGCGGCAGGAAATAGTTGACCAAACTCATCGTCAGATAACCATGGGCGATTGTGCCGCCAAAGGGGCCATCTGCCGCACGTTGCACATCGACATGTATCCATTGGTGATCGCCGGTGACATCGGCAAAACCATTTACCCGATCCTGCTCGATCGCTAGCCAGTCAGTGGGCCCCAACGGGGTTCCTTCGCTTCCGATTAGTGCGGCTGGGGTCTCGAAAATTCTGGTCATGTGCTTAACCTCATGCGCGCTGGCTTGAGACCGAGACTATTTCGCCGGTCATGTAAGATGACAGGTCCGAAGCAAGGAAGATCATCACATTTGCGACTTCCCATACTTCGGCAGGCCGGCCGAACGCTTCCTTTGCGGATAGTTCCGCTAGCAGGTCATCGGTCGTCACCTTGGCCAGAAACGCATGCATCGCAATGGATGGGGCGACTGCGTTTATACGCACGCCATGTTCGGCAGCCTCAATCGCGGAACAACGGGTAAAGGCCATGACACCTGCTTTTGCCGCGGCATAATGGGCCTGGCCTTTTTGCGCGCGCCATCCAAGGACGGAAGCATTGTTCACAATGATTCCCGATTTGCGTTCGTACATTGTAGGCAGAAAAGCGCGGGTCATGCGAAACACGCTGTTTAATGTCACGTCGAGCACGCGGTTCCATTGATCGTCGCTCATATCCACAACATCGACTTCGCCGCCCAGACCGGCATTGTTGATGAGCACGTCGATAGATCCTAGTTCCCGCAGTGCCGCGTCGCGCAGGCCATCGACCTGTTCTTGATTGGTAACGTCGCAAACAAAGGTAGCCGGTCGTGCGCAGCCTGTCTCTTCAGCTATCCGGTCCGCAGCCTCGCCGAGCCTGCGTTCATGAAAATCGCTGATCAGTACGGTTGCCCCTTCTTCGGCCGCACGCTTGGCAACAGCATAACCGATGCCGGTGCCGGCGGCAGCGGTGACAACAACGGTCTTGCCCTTCAGTAGGTCGCGGGGTTGGGGATAGGCAGGTGTCGTCATACGTCTCCCCTAGGTTCCCGCGGCATCCCAAGACCGCGTTCAGCAATCAGGTTGCGCTGGATCTGGTTGGTACCGCCATAAATTGTGTCGGCGCGGGAATAGAGGAATAGGTTAGGAAGCATTGTCCATTCATAGTCGGCATTATCGGTGACTTCACCCGCTTGCCCCAACACATCCATCGCCAACTCACCGAGATTACGGCGCCATGTCGCCCACTGAATTTTATAGGTCAGCGCTGCCCCGTCGACTTTTGAATGATCGGTGTTTGATAGCATCCGTAGCGCGCCATAGCGCATCAGCCTCAATCCGATTTCGGCCTTTGCCAAACGCTGCCGGACCAAAGAATCACTGGCTGCTCCATTCGCTTTTGCATCCAGAATGATGGCGTCCAGTTCGTTCCGGAATGCCATTTGCTGCCCCAGCGTGGAAACCCCGCGTTCAAAGGCGAGAAGGCCCATGGCAATCCGCCATCCGTCGCCTACGGCACCGATCAGGCTGTCTTCGGGACAGGTCGCGTCGGTAAAAAAGGTTTCGTTGAATTCGGCATCACCATTGATCTGCTTGATCGGTCGGATTTCAATACCCGGCTGGTCGATCGGCATCATCAGGAAGGTCAGTCCCTTTGGACCCTTTGAGCCTTCTTCAGTACGGGTAACGACAAAAATCCAGTCCGAAATATGTGCCAAGCTTGTCCAGATTTTCTGGCCGTTGACGACCCAGGAACCGTTTTCAAGCCGTCCTTTGGTACGAACACTGGCAAGGTCCGATCCTGCGCCGGGTTCCGAAAAGCCCTGACAGAAAATTGTATTGCCCGCTGCGATATCAGGCAGAAAACGCTTCTTCTGATCCTCCGTGCCGAAGGTCAGGATCGTGGGACCGGCAAGCTCAATGCCGATATGGTTGACCCGGCCAGGAACGCCTGCGCGGGCATATTCTTCGGCAAAGATAACCTGTTCGGCAAGGGTAGCGCCTCTTCCGCCCCATTCTTTGGGCCAGCCGATGCATCCCCATCCATGTGCGCCGAGATGTTGCTCCCACTCTTTGCGCCGCTCGGCTTTTTCCGTGAGTGTGCTTATACCCTTTATATCGCGGAATTCCCCTGCCATCTGCGCATTTAGCCAGTCGGCACATTCTGCACGGAACAACTCTTCTTCTGGCGAGAAGCCCAGTTTCATGCCGCTTCTCCCAAGATCATCTTTGCCACCTGTTCGCGATGGTAATTGCCGTTACCCAACATGGTCTGGATCGACCTTGCGCGCTTGAAATAGAGATGGGCATCATGTTCCCACGTGAAACCGATGCCGCCATGCAGCTGGATCATGTTCGATGCACACATGAAAAATGTGTCGGCGCAAAAGCTCTTGGCCGCATGCAAAGCAAGAGCCGCCTCGTCCGAGCCTTCATCGACGGCACAGGCTGCCCAGAAAACGGCGGAGCGTGCCTGCTCGATTTCGATTACCATATCTGCGAGGCGATGCTTATAGGCCTGAAACGAACCGATGGGGCGTCCGAACTGGATGCGTTCCCTGGCATAAGCGACCGTTTTGTCGAGCGCCGCCTGTGCGCCGCCTAACGCTTCTGCAGCGAGGCAGACCCAGCCACATTCGCGCGCAGTCTGTAATGCTTGCTGCCCTTTCGGCAACGGCTCCGCAGTCGCCCGGTCCAATGTAACTCGCGCGAATGGCCGTGTTTGGTCCATCGTCGTGAGCGCGGTCACTGTTACACCCGGCGCATCACGCCGGACGATCCATGCGCCTTCGGTATCACCAAGCACAAAAAGGTCGGCCGCTGCGCCATGTGCAACAAAATCCACTTGGCCTGATATTGTGTTGGCATCCACCGTCAGCATCTGGGTGCCGGCACATGCGCCGATCACATCGCCGCTTATAAGGCGAGGCAGTATTTCTGCTTTTTGGGATTCGCTACCGCCTGCGGCTATAGCATGCGCTGCCATAGCGATGCTTCCAGCCAGGGGAATAGCCGCAATTTGTGCGCCCGCCGCTTCGGCCACGAGAGCAAATTCCACCATTCCAAGGCCTGCTCCACCATAGGTTTCGGGCAGCGCGACTCCGCCAAGGCCCAATTCGCCACAAAAGGATCGCCACAATGCGCGATCAATGCCGTCACCCGCCATTGCCTTGCGCGTATGCTCGGACGTTGCGCTTTCGGCGAAAAAGGCGCGTGCGGTCTCGCCGATCATCGCCTGTTCTTCGGTAAACACAAATTCCATCAGGCGGTACCCCACACTTTGCGCGGTGGGGTGCGGGCGGTGAGCAGTTTTTGAACCGCTTCGCCAACATCACCCGGATTCCATCGGGCACCAGCATCAACCATAGGGCCTTCGCGCCATCCATCCTCAAGCATGATCTTGCCGCCTTCGAGTTCAAACACGCAGCCTGTTACATCGGCGCTTTGCGCGCTCCCCAGCCAAACTACTGTCGGTGCAATGTTGGCAGGGTCCATGACATCGAAGCTTTGGCCTTCGGTCGCCATTTTTTCCGCGAAGGCTTGTTCGGTCATTCGTGTGCGGGCAGAGGGGGCGAGGGCGTTGGCGGTGATACCGTACCGGCCAAGCTCTGCGGCCTGTACCAATGTTAGCGCGGCGATGCCGCCTTTCGCCGTGGAATAAGCGGCTTGTGCAATGCTTCCCTGAAGTCCGGCTCCCGATGAGGTGTTGATAATCCGCGCATCGGGATTTGAGCCCCCCTTCTGTTTTTCGCGCCAATAGTTCACGGCATGACGTGACAGACAAAAATGCCCCCGTAGATGGACATGCATCGTCGCGTCCCATTCCTCCAATGTCGCCGATACAAACATGCGATCGCGGACGATGCCGGCATTGTTGACCACCACATGCAAATCGCCAAACGCGTCCAGGGCGGCATCGACGATCCGCTTTGCGGCATCCCAGTCGGTGATGTCTTCATAATTGGCGATCGCCTTGCCGCCCGATGCTGTGATCTCCTCGACTACCGCGTCGGCAGCGCTTGTGTCCCGCCCCTCGCCCGAAAGCGATGTGCCAATGTCATTCACGACCACATTTGCCCCCTCAGCCCCGAAGGCGAGCGCATAAGCTCGCCCGAGCCCGCGTGCGGCGCCGGTGATGATTACTGTTCTTCCGTCACAAATACCCATTACAGCCTCTCGATAATCGTCACATTGGCCTGGCCACCGCCTTCGCACATCGTCTGCAGACCGTAGCGCCCGCCTGTGCGTTCAAGCGCACCCAGCAAGGTGGTCATCAGACGGGCGCCTGTGCCGCCAAGCGGGTGTCCCAACGCAATAGCGCCGCCCTGCACATTGACCTTCTCATGCGGAATACCGAGTTCCTTCATCCAGGCCATCGGCACCGAAGCAAAAGCCTCGTTGCATTCAAACAGATCAATATCACTCACCGACATACCCGCTTTTTTCAGCGCATATTGCGTTGCAGGAATTGGTGCCGTCAGCATCCAAACCGGGTCGTCGGCACGGACCGAAATGTGGTGGATACGTGCGCGCGGTTTCAGGCCATGCTCCTTCACGGCCTGCTCGCTGGCGATCAGCAGGGCTGCTGCACCATCGCAATTCTGGCTTGCGACGCCGGCGGTGATGACGCCGCCTTCCTGAACCGTCCGGAGGCTCGCAAGCCCTTCCAACGTCGTTTGCGGGCGAATAGTTTCATCGCGGTCGAGCCCGGCCAATGGCGACACCTCGGCATCGAACCAGCCATTGTCCCATGCGGCCTGCGCGCGCTGGTGCGAAGCGAACGCGAACTCTTCCATTGCTTCGCGGCTGATGCCCCATTTGGCTGCAATCATTTCTGCAGAATTGATCTGGTTCAATATGCCATCGCCATATCGCGCCACCCATCCGGGTGAGGTGTTGAACGGGTTTGCGAACCCGTAAGGCTCCGCAGCCAGCATCGCCGCCGAAATGGGAATAGCATTCATCGCCTGCGATCCGCCCGCGACGACAAGGTCCTGCGTTCCGCTCATCACCCCCTGGGCGGCGAAGTGTACGGCCTGCTGGCTCGATCCGCATTGCCTGTCAATTGTTGTTCCGGGGACATGCTGGGGTAGTCCGGCAACGAGCCATACCGTGCGACCTATATCACCGGCCTGTGGACCGATGGTGTCGCAGCAACCCCAGACGACATCGTCGACAGCGCCCGCATCTATTCCTGTGCGTTCGACCAGCGCCTTGATCGGGGCAGCGCCCAGATCGGCAGGGTGCAGTTCCGCTAGCGTCCCTTTCTTGCGTCCAATCGGAGTTCGTACCGCATCAATGATATAGGCTTCAGCCATCTTCATTCCTCAAGCAAAAGTGTGTTCCGGGCCGATCGGGATTGAACCGCCCAGCACGGCTGCGTCGAGCCGCTTGTAATGATAGGAGCGATCACCCCATCCTCCGACCAGCGCCCAGCTACGCTTCATCCAGAAATGCAGGTCCACTTCATAGGTGTAGCCCATGGCGCCATGCACTTGGATGGCGGTTTCGGCGGTCAACATGGCAGCATCGCTCGCCGCGATCTTTGCGTGGCTTACATGAACCGGTGCGGTTTCCAGACCGTCCTGCATTGCAGCAGCTGCCCTCCAAACCACGGGCTTTGCAAACTCGACCGCAACGGCGCAACTGGCGAGCTGGTGTTTGATTCCCTGAAAAGCTCCCACGGGCTGCCCGAATTGCGTACGTATCTTGGCATATTCAACGGCCTGTTCCAGCATTGCGTCGGCCAGACCCAACAGCTGCGCCGCATTCATCAGTGCACCTAGATTGAGCAAACGGTCGTCGTTACTCCCGCTTGCCGGGAACATTGCGAGGTTGCGTAAAGGGTCGACACTTGTTTGTGGTTTGCCTTCGCCATCTGCTACCCATGGATTTAGAACATGGGGCAGGGCGACCTTGTGATCGCCAGAGGCAATCGCCGATAATTTATCGGTTTCACCTTTTGCGATAAGCCATGGCACTGCCACGAAAGCCGTATCGACCAAGGGTTCGGCGAGACAAACCCGTCCGCATTCAGCAGCAATCAGTGCGGCTTCGACAAGGCCCATTCCCAAGCCACCATGGGCTTCGGGTACACATAGGCCGGTCAGTCCCATATCCACCAAAGCTTGCCAGATAGCAGGATCGCGATTGCCATCGACATCCAGTCGTCTCAGGACTTCAGGGCCGTGGGTTCCGCTGAAATAATCGCGGACGGATTCGACAAGCACCAATTGGTCTTCGGAAAAACGGAAGTCCATCATCCAGCTCCTACACGTGGCAGGCCAAGAAGCCGTTCAGCGACGATGTTGCGCTGTACTTCGTTTGACCCGGCATAGATCGGGCCGGATAGTGAAAAGATATAGCCTTCGAGCCACTGGTTTATCTGGCCATTTCCAAAACGCTTCAATTCGGCATGTGCGCCGAGTAAAAGCATGGCGGTACGATGCATGGACCGATCGAGTTCGGACCAGAAAATCTTGTTGAGGCTCGCCTCCGCGCCAATCTTGCCTCCCCCCATGATTTTTGAAGCTACCGCATAGGTATTATAGGCATAGGCCTGCGCTGCCCCCCAAGCCTGAACAACCGCCTCGCGCGCCGACGGCGAAGCTTCAGCTTCGTGCGCCCGGTAAAGCTCTACCAGCCTTTTTGCGGTTGCCTGAAACCTGCCGGGCGACCGCAGCATTAATCCGCGTTCGAACCCGGCGGTTGCCATAGCGACGTTCCAGCCTTCGCCTTCACCGGCAAGGCAGTTTTCTACGGGAACCCGCACTTCATCAAAGAAAAGTTCTGCAAATCCGGTTTCGCCGTGAAGTTGGCGGATCGGCCGACGGGTGATGCCGGGCGTATTGAGGTCGAACAGTATGAAGGTCAGGCCCTTGTGCCGCTTGCTGTCCGGGTCTGTGCGGAAAATGCCAAAGCCCCAATCGGCAAAGGCTGCGCGGCTGCTCCATGTCTTCTGTCCGGTTATGACATAATGATCACCATCCCGGACGGCTTTGGAGGAAATGGCTGCCATGTCGCTGCCCGCACCGGGTTCGGACCATGCTTGCGCCCAGATCACTTCTCCTTTGGCCATGGGTGTCAGGAAACGGCGCTTCTGGTCCTCGGTGCCGAATTCCATGATGGTCGGGCCAAGCAGAAAAATGCCGTTTTGGTTAGCGCGGTTGGGGCCACCAGCGCGAAAATATTCTTCCTCGAAAATCAGCCACTGAATTAAGTCGAGGCCGCGACCGCCATATTCTTCGGGCCACGTAACCATGCCCCAATTGCCGGATGCGAGGGTGCGCTCCCATTCGACATGCTGGTCAAATCCCTCTTTGCATTCCAGCGTGACCAGCGGTTCTTTGGGAACATGTGCCTCCATCCATGCCCTCACTTCGGCACGAAATTTTTCCTGTTCCGGTGTATAGTGGAGATGCATCAGAATTCCGCCGCCTTGCCGGTTTCCACAAAGGCGTCACGCGACTTCTGACTATCCTCGTGCATGTACATTTCCAAAGTGAAGCCCTGTTCCCAACGATAACCGCGATCAACATCACGCGGTTCAAGCCCGTTCAGCGCTTCCTTGGCGATGACGAGGGCCTTGCGCGACTTTGATGCGATTACGGCACAGAAAGCGCGAGCCTCCCTTTCAAGATCTGCGCGCGGGACGATCTTCTCAACCGCGCCCAAGCGGTAAGCCTCTTCGGCGGGAATATTGCCACCTGTAAAAAAGGCAGCCCGCACCTTGTGCAGCGGCAGCATGCGCGAAAGATGGCTCGCCCCGCCCATTGCCCCGCGATCGACCTCGGGCAGGCTGAAATAGGCATCGTCGGCTGCGATAATCGTATCGCTTGCCCCGCAAATTCCGATGCCGCCGCCAATGACAAATTTATGTACAGCCGAAACCACCGGTACTTCGGCGTCGCGGATAGCCTTGAAAGTCAGGTAATTGCCGCGGTTTAGGATGGTGATCCGTTCGGGATGGGCCTGCATTTCCTTTATATCGACGCCTCCGCAAAAGCCCCTTCCTTCCGCACGGATCAGGATGCAATTGACGTCCGGATTGCGACCGGCGTCTGCAATAATGTCCGGTATCGACATCCATGTATCGCTATCAAATGCGTTGACCGGTGGCACGTCGAAGACAATCTCCGCAATTCGTTCCTTCACATTGCAGCTTATCGGCATATCTCTCTCCTAAGCCTGAAGGGTTTGCATCGCGGCGATACGCGCCGCCGCGTCTGTTTCGATTTGAGCGAGCAATTCCGCGCAGCTCGGCAGATCCTGCAGCCGGCCGGCGACAACACCGGTGGCCATTAGGCCGTTATCCGCGTCCCCCGAAACAACTGCGCGCTGGATCATCATCGGCGCCGCTGCCGCCATCATGGCCTGTGCGAGTGGCATTTCGCCATGGCTGGTCATTGCCTTTGCGGTACGTATGACATCGCCCCAGGACATTCCGGTCTGGCGCTTCATTTCCATACCCGCCTCTACTGCACGGGCCCACATGGCGATTTTTCCGGAACCTTCGATACGCTTGAGCAATGGATTGAGGATCATGCGTTGCGGTATGCCATCAACCTTGGTGGAAACGGCGATGTCGCTGGTGCCCGCCTTGACATAGGCCGATTTGGGTGCAGCTGGCACCGGGCTTTCGGCCGTCATCAAGAATCGTGTGCCCATTGCGATACCAACCGCCCCATAACCGAGTGCCGCCGCCAGGCCCCGCCCGTCGGCGAAACCACCTGCTGCAACCACCGGTATCTTTACTGCATCCAGTACCTGAGGCAGCAGTACCGTCGTCGGAACCGAACCTGTATGGCCGCCGCCTTCTCCGCCCTGAACCGTGACCATGTCGCAGCCAAGTTCTTCCATTTTCTGCGCATGCTTGACCGCACCGATGGTCGGAATGCACAAGATTCCGGCATCCTTGAACCGGCCGATCATTTTTGCATCCGGGCCGCGCCCGAAACTGACGGCACGAATGCGATCCTTGTTGGCAAGAATGATGTCGACAATTTCGGCAGCGCCCGGCTGGAAGCTGTGGAAATTCACACCGAAGGCATGTTGTGTCATATCCCTGAGACGTGCGATTTCGTCCTTGGCTTCCTGGGGGGTCATGACTGCCGCTGCAAGAAATCCGAATGCGCCTGCATTACTTGTCGCTGCGACAAGCTCCGGCTTGGCAATCCAACCCATTGCGGTCTGGATAACCGGTATGCGGCAACCAAGTGCCTCGGTTAGCGGCGTTTTCAGCAAGGTCAGTCCGATGTCTTTTTATTTGCGGCCGCTGCCGATTTACCGCTGACACCGCCAATAGAGTCGCCGGTCACCAGGTCATTCTGCGCATGAGCAAAATGATGCATGTGGAATACCGCGTCCATGGCAGCACGTTTGCCACGTAATTCCTCGACATGGTTCACGGCCTGTTTGGTGAGCCAATTGCCAAGCCGCGATCCTGCCGCAAGCTTGTTCGCCCAGGCTGCGGTTGCTTCTTTCAGTTGCTCGCGCGGTACAACTTTGTTGACCATGCCAAATTGTTCGGCACGGGCAGCGGGCATACGTTCGCCGAGCAGCAGAAATTCTTTGGCTACACGTGGCGGTAATTCATAAGCGTGCGCAAAATACTCTACTCCCGGGATTCCCATCAGCGGAACGACGGGATCCTGGAAAAAAGCATCTTCGCTGGCAACAATCAGGTCGCATATCCACGCAAGCATCAGCCCGCCCGCGATGCATGCACCCTGCACCATCGCAATAGTAGGCTTTGGGATGTCCCGCCAGCGACGGCACATTCCCAAATACTGCTCCTGCTCGCGCGTGTAGAGCAATTCCGCGGCCGGCTTGTTGGTGTGCGGTGCAATCATCAGTCGTTTGTCGAATTCGAAATGCAGGTCGCGGCCCGGTGTGCCGATATCATGTCCGGCGCTGAAATGCTTGCCGTGTCCTCCCAGCACGATGCACTTGACAGTGTCGTCATTGACCGCGCGCTGGAAAGCGTCGTCAAGCGCATAGGTCATCTGGCCGTTTTGGGCATTGTTGAACGAGGGCCGGTTCATCATGATCCAGGCAATGCCGTCTGCTGCTTCGTACAGGACAGGCTCTTCGGTTTCGTATTCGATTGCGACGTTCTTGGGTTGAACCAGATCGGTCATGCCATACTCCCATGTGCTGGAGGATTATCCTTGATGACCCCTGCCCGGATATTATGCGGATCAAGCCTGCTAATTATTTCAAGTTGCTCTGCGGTGGGCAGTGGCGTTTCACCCTGAACGGCATCCGCAAGCGTGAAGCCTGTCGCTGATTGGACATCTGCAAAGGTCACTCCGGGATGCAAGGAAACGACACGAACGGCATTATCCATCCCGCCAAAATCCATCACACATAGGTTTGTAACAATCAGCCGCAGGTCGACACCGGTGTAATTTCCGCCGGCGATCCGCTTTGCAGGATTATAACCAACTCCAGACACCATATCGACTTCGCCTTCCACAAACACACGCGGTCCGTGCGCGGGGAAGAAGAAGCTGTTCGGGTGATAAATGGTGTTGCCTGGGAATCCACGTACACCCAGCATCTGGGTTTTTGGCTGCTTATGGGTACCGCCCAGTTGTGAAAGATTGATCTGGCCGAAGCGGTCAATTTGTGTTGGCGTTACCATCGCATGGCGACGGCCCGTCCACACCGCACTGTCGAAAAAGCGCGAGAAAGGCAGATAACCGGCTGCCTTGCGATCGTCATAATCGCGTGGTCCGAGAGGCACGGGATCTTCGACAAGATAGGCTTCGCCATCGGTCATCATCAGTTCGGGACTGTGCGTCAATTTGGCAAGGCTGGCAGCGAGGCGCGGAACCGGGCCTACGCCCGTTGCGATGATCTCGCCATTACCGCGAAACGCCTCTGAGCAGGCCACGATGCAGAGTTCAGCAAGCGTCGCCATCAGTAAATCGCCAGCGGGGTTTGCATCACCGCTTCCTTTCCACCTATTCCGGCCAAATACTCCGCTTCGCTTGCGCCAACAAACCGGTCGGACACTTCCGGCCAGTTACCCGGTTCACGCGCCGCATCGGCATAGGTCTTGAACGCCCTCATATCGGGTCCGTAATGCGGAGGCATTGAGCTTGGATGCGCCCCTCCTGCGATCTCGACCACGCCAGTGACGAAGCAACGTTCGAAAACATTTGCTTGAGCTTGTTCGGGATAATGGTCCTCCATCCGGTCGACCAACTCTTCGCAGCTGACGAATGTCTTGGAGGCGGCCTTTGCGAACCATTCGTCATAATAGACGTCTGCGCCGAATAAATGGACGTTGCCGCGCCAATCGCTGCGGTTCACATGCAAAATTGCGGCATCGAGGTTCAGTGCGGGCATCGCGATCAATGTTTCGCCGTCCGCATAAGGTGACTGAACAGTTTTCAAACCGCCCAACTCGGCTAGGTCGGTCCCGAGCCCGACCCTTGTCGGTAGAAAGGGCAGGCCAAAGGCCGCGGCCTTGAGGCCCCATTGGAACATGCCTTCATCGAGTTCAAGCACTTCTATCTGGCCTGCTTCGCGTGCTTTTCGGAACCAAGGCTCCAGCGGAATGGCGTCGAGGGACACAAAGGCAAATACCAGTTTCTTCACTTTGCCCGCGGCGCACAGCATTCCGACATCAGCGCCGCCATAAGCAACGATCGTCAGATCCTTCAGGCCAGAGCGCAGGATTTCCCGAACAAGCGCCATTGGCTTGCGGCGCGGGCCCCAACCTCCGATACCGATTGTCATCCCATCCGAAAGTTGCGCGACCATGTCGGCCGCACTCATACGTTTATCGAGCATTGTCATTCCGCGGCCTGCGCTTGCTGGTCTTTCATCGCCTTTTGCCAGGCCCATTCATGGCCCCAAATGCTGATGCCTTCATGCCGGGTCACTTGCCAATTCGCCGGATCGATCACGAGACTGTCACAGCCGAGCTCCAGATCGAAACCGGACGGTGTCTGAACATAGAAGCCCACGGTTTGATCGTTGAAATGCTGTCCAAAAGTCGCGGATTCGGCGTAGCCAAATTGCTTCATTCGATCATGTGCTTTGCCTACCTCAACCAGATTCGGATATTCCAGCATGATATGGACCGCGCCCGAGGGCGGGATCGGCCCTTCGCCAAACGCGATGCTATGATGCCGCCCGTTATCGGCGTGCAGGAAGGCGAAATGCATAGGCGGCGCTTCCGGACCCATCAGGTGGAAGGCGGGCATGTCGGTTTCATGAAAGCCCACGACATCGCGATGAAAGGCCAGGACTTCCTGAAAATTGGGTGCGGAAAATACCGCATGCCCCATTCCCATTTCCCCGGTGACGAAATCCGGCACGCCAATAGGGGAAATGAACGGCGTATCCGCACGGCTGTCGCCATGGAAAAACTCAAGGCCATTTCCTGCGGGGTCGCTGGTCCTGAAACCGGCTGCAACACCGCGCGAAACGCAATCCTGGGCCGAGAACTCGTCGACCGGACGCCCGGAGGTGCGGATGGCGGACGCCAGCGTTTCTAGCGCGTTCCCATCGCTTACCTCGTAACCGGCTAGCTTGAACCAATCGCGCGTTGATCGTTCAATCCTGAACCGGAACGGCCTTTGGTCGATCCTGTATAACGCAGCGCCGTCCGCGGCATCGGGTGCACGCATCACTCCAGCGATTTGCGTCAGGAAATGGTCCCACTTTTCCGGCTGCGCAGTTTCAATGACTACATAGCCAAGCGCCTTAACCCCCATCGCTCAGCCTCCTTTCACAAGATCTAGAAAATAAGGGCGTTCGCCACCGCCATCGACTTGCAGACGCGCGCCGCTGACCCATTGGGCGAGATCGGAACATAGCCAAAGAACGGCGCCGGCAATGTCGTCGCCCGTTCCCATTCTGCCCAACGGCATCGATGCGCCTACCTTCGCCTGCGCCTCGGCATTGCCATAGGTCGCATCGGCATTCTCGGTCGTCATCAGGCCTGCGATGATGGCGTTGACCCGAATTTTGTCTTTGCCCCATTCCTGAGCGAGGCTCTGTGTAAGATTGAGAAGACCTGCTTTCGAGGCCCCATAAATCGCTGTCCCGGGCGAGGGTCTTGCACCGGATACGCTGGCTATGTTCACAATGCTGCCGCTTCCGCCCTTAAGCATGTGTGGATAAGCCGCCTGCGCAACGTATAGCGGTGCGAGAAGGTTGAGTTTGACAAGAGCATCTACGAAACGGGGTGATGCAGTAGCGGCGTCATGCGGCGGTGACCCGCCGGCATTGTTGATCAGGATATCGATTCGGCCATGCTCGCCTGCCACCGAGTCGACAAAGATCTTTACCTGTTCGGGATCGCGAATATCGCATGCGGTAAACCGGACGTTATCCGGCAATGATTCGGGTGCGTTTCTCCCGCAAATCGCGACCTTGCAGCCCGCTTCTGCCAGCCGCGCTGCTATAACGCGGCCAAGCCCGCGGGTGCCACCTGTGACAATGGCCACCTGCCCGGATAGGTCGATCCTCGATTTCATCATATCTGACATGTCATTTTTACTCGTATCGAAAGCGAAAGCGGTTTTCAATTGACGATTTGCGTATTTAATGACAAAAAAATTTACGAATGTCGCGTCTCAATATGGTTTGAGTCGCCAAACCTCGGGAGAAACGCAAATGGCAACCGTTGTCGCCATGCAGGGCCGACCCGGTCCGATTCCTTCAGCCGACGAGTTGGTAGCTCGTGCAAAGGCCATGATTCCGACGCTGAAGTCACGTGCCAAACAATGCACGGCGCAGCGTAATGTGCCGAAAGAGACGATTGCCGAAATGCAGGAAGCAGGCTTTTTCCATATCCTGCAGCCCAAGCGTTGGGGCGGGTATGAAATGCACCCCAATGTGTTTTTCGATGTGCAAAAGGCGCTTGCGGAAGGATGCATGTCGACCGGCTGGATGTACGGTGTCCTTGGTTGCCACCCCTATGAACTTGCGCTGTTCCATGACCAGGCGCAGCAGGAGGTCTGGGGAACCGACCCGTCGATGCTCGTCGCCTCGACCTATCAGCCCGTCGGCAAGGTAACACAGGTCGAAGGCGGTTTCCGCCTTTCCGGCCATTGGGGCTTTTCAACAGGATCGGTGCATTGCGGCTGGGTATTGCTTGGCGCGCTCGTTTGGCCGGATGATGTGCCGGGTTCCGGACCTCCCGATATGCGGACATTTTTGCTGCCGCGCAGCGACTACACGATTGGTGAAGATGCCTGGCATGTATTCGGTCTTCAGGGAACGGGCAGTCACGATATCATTGTCGATGATGCCTTTGTTCCGGAATATCGCACCCATCGCGCGGTCGATGGCTTTCTGTGCCAAAATCCGGGGCAGGCCGCAAATGACGGACCGCTTTACAAATTGCCCTGGGCTCAGGTCTTTACCCGTTCGGTCTCGACTGCCGCATTTGGAGGGGCGCAGGCCGCAATAAATGCCGGAATGGCAATCATGCAGGATCGAGTGTCGACCAACACCGGTAAAGCATCAAAGGCAGACCCTATTCTTCATGCGGCTCTGGCGCGTGCGATATCGGAAAAGAGCGAAATGGAAACGACGCTGCGCCTGACATTTGAAGAGCTGATCGGTTATGCCGAGCGCGGGGAGCCCATACCGATGCAAAAGCGCGCCTTTTTCACCTACCAATCCAGCAATGTCGTACGCAGGCTTGCAGATCTCGTCGACGACATCGTGAAGCTTTTGGGAGGCCGCGCCATCTATATGACCAGCGATATTATCCAGCCATGGCTCGATCTGCATGCCGGTCGTGCGCACGTTGCTAATGACCCGGCCAATCGGACGGCGGACGTCATTGGTACGTTGCTCGGCGAAGAGCCGGCGTTTACATTTCTCTAAGGCTGACCGCTATGACAGAGCTTTCGACGGCGACCTATTCCGTAGCAGGGGGCTACGATATCCGGATCGCCGAAGCGGGGGCAGGGCCCGTTGTCGTGTTTATCCACGGCAGCGGGCCCGGGGCTTCGGGTGCTTCCAATTTTCGCGATAATTGGCCTGTATTTGTCGAGGCGGGTTATCGGGTCATCCTTCCTGACCTGATCGGCTATGGCGCCTCTTCGAAACCCGAAGGGATCGATTATACGCTGCAGCTGTTCACAGATACGCTGTACGAGGCGTTGCAGGCGCATGGCGTAAAGAAGGCGTCGCTTATCGGTAATTCGCTGGGTGGTGGTGTCGCTATTCAAATGACGCTTGATCACCCCGAGATGGCCGAAAAGCTGGTGTTGATGGCCCCGGGATGCATTGAAGAACAGGCCAGCTATTTTACCATGCCGGGCATAGCGAAAATGGTGTCCGGCTTTGGCAGTCCGGATTTCAATCTGGATGAGCAGCGTCGTCTTGTATCCAATCTTGTCCATCCGAGCTTTGCGCCGAAAATTCCAGACGCCCTTGTGCAGGAGCGATTTGCAGTGGCGCGGACCCAGCCCAAAGATGTGCTGGCACGTATGCGAACGCCAAATCTCGGTCCGCGTCTGGGCGAACTCGGTCAGCCTATTCTTGTTTTGTGGGGCCTTCAGGATGAATTCTGCCCTGAAAGCGGAGCCCGGCATTTCCTCACGGCGGGTTGCGATGTCCGAACCATGACGTTCAATCATGTTGGACATTGGGTCCAGGTCGAACGGGCCGATGAATTTAACCGCCACTCGATCGAGTTTCTGCGTGGCTGATGGTTATCCGTTGATACCCGAAGAGTTGCCCGCCCAGTTTCGCGCGGCGATGCGCAGGCTGGCAGCGTCGGTTTCGATTGTCGTTGCAAAGGGTGATGAAGGTCCTGTCGGCATTGCCGCAACATCAATTACATCATTGACCGCCGATCCACCGGCTGTGCTGGTGTGCATCAACCGTACAACCAGCCTGCATGCGCTGCTCGTTCCGACTGCGCCGCTATCGATAAACCTGCTTGCCCGGAACCAGAAAAATGTCTCGGCGGCCTTCGGGGGCGGGACCCCGCGAGAGGAGCGATTTTCTGTCGGCTCCTGGATCGAAGGTTCGGGCGGCCTGCCCCAGCTTGAAGACGCGCAGGCCAATCTGGATTGTGTAATCGACGCAATGCTCGCCTACGGAACCCACAGCATCGTCATCGCCCGCGTTCTTTCGGCAAAGGTCAGTGACGGGGTTGATCCATTGATTTATCAGGACGGAGGATATCTGTGAGTATCCCAAACCGATATGGTTCGGCACTCTATGCAGCGTTACGGGATCGCCGGACGCTGGCACCATTGATCGAGCAGGATCCGTCTCTTTCCATTGATGATGCCTATGCAATCAGCCTCGAATTCCTGGCCTTGCGCCGCAAGGACGGAGAACGTGTGGTTGGAAAGAAGATTGGCGTTACCTCAAAGGCCGTGCAGGATATGCTGGGTGTGCACCAGCCCGATTTCGGTTTTCTAACCGATTGGATGCATATCAAAGGCGACATCGATATTGACGCAAAAGCCTTGATCGCGCCGCGCGCCGAGGCCGAAATCGCGTTTGTTTTGAAAGAGGGTCTGGCTGGGCCGGGGATAACCGCAGAGCAGGTGATTGCCGCCACCGATTATATCGCTCCTTGTTTCGAAATCGTGGATAGCCGGATCCGTGACTGGAAAATCTCAATTGTCGATACCGTTGCCGACAATGCGAGTTGTGGGGTTTTCATATTGGGCGAGGCAAAAGCTGATCCGCGCGACCATGATCTGCCGTCATTGCATGTCACCGTTACCAAAAACGGTGCCCCGCTCTCAGAAGGATATGGCAGTGCGGTGCAGGGCGATCCTGCTCAGGCGGTCGCATGGCTTGCCAATACTCTGGGTGCTTATGGGGTTACTCTGGATGCGGGTGACATCATCCTGTCCGGCTCGCTCGTACCCTTGGAGCCAGCGGCCAAAGGTGATCTATTTGAAATGACATTGCACGGCGTTGGGACGTGCAGTGCACGATTTGTGTAAGGAAAACAGAGTGAAACGCGTCAAAGCGGCAATCATCGGCTCGGGTAATATCGGGACCGATCTGATGATGAAGATGATCAAATATCCGCAAAATATGGAACTGGCAGCGGTAGTTGGAATAGATCCGGCGTCGGAGGGGCTGGCAATGGCCCGCGACCATGGAATCGCTACGACGCACGAAGGAATAGAAGGTTTGAAAAAGCTGCCTTGCTATTCCGAAATCGGGATCGCCTTTGACGCAACCAGCGCCTACGCGCACAAAGACCATGACGCCGCGCTTCGCGCCGACGGTATACAGGTCGTAGATCTGACACCGGCCGCAATCGGCCCATTCACTGTGCCTCCGGTCAATATGGAGGCACATCTTGATCAGCCCAATGTCAACATGGTGACGTGCGGTGGGCAGGCAACTATCCCCATGGTCGCGGCGGTCGCGCGGGTATCGGACAAGGTGCATTATGCCGAGATCGTCGCCTCGGTTTCCTCACGCTCGGCAGGACCTGGAACGCGTGCCAACATCGACGAATTTACCCGCACCACTGCGCGGGCGATTGAAGTGGTTGGCGGTGCGTCCAAGGGTAAAGCCATCATCATCCTTAATCCGGCCGAACCGCCGATGATCATGCGCGATACGGTTTTCACCCTTTCCGAAGGCGCCGACGAAGAGGCCATCCGCGCCTCGGTAAACCAAATGGTTGCCGAGGTGCAGAAATATGTTCCCGGATACCGGCTGAAACAGGATGTCCAGTTCGAACGGTTCGGCGACAACAATCCGCTGAAAATTCCCGGGCTTGGCGAATTTTGCGGGATCAAGTCGATGATCATGCTCGAGGTCGAGGGCGCTGGCGATTATCTGCCGCCCTATTCGGGCAATCTCGATATCATGACGGCGGCTGCAAAAGCCACCGGGGAGCTGCTCGCGGCGCGTCGTATGGATGCGGAGGGGCAGGCAGCATGAACACGCAATTCAACGTCGAAGCCGGGCACAAACTTTACATTCAGGACGTTACGCTGCGTGACGGGATGCATGCCATCCGGCACATGTATGGCATTGACCACGTCCGCGCCATTGCCAAGGCGCTTGATGAAGCGGGTGTTGACGCAATCGAGGTCGCGCATGGCGATGGCTTGAACGGGCTCAGTTTCAACTATGGTTTCGGTGCACATACCGACTGGGAATGGCTGGAGGCGGTTGCCGATGTGCTGACTCACAGCATTCTCACTACCCTGATCCTTCCAGGTGTCGGCACCGTAGACGAGTTGCGGCGTGCGTATGATCTTGGCGTGCGATCGGTGCGTGTGGCCACGCATTGCACAGAGGCTGATGTTTCGAAGCAGCATATCGGCATTGCGCGTGATCTCGGCATGGATGTGTCGGGCTTCCTGATGATGAGCCACATGATCGAGCCTGAACAACTGGCCGCACAGGCCCTGCTGATGGAAAGCTATGGCGTGCAGTGCGTCTATGTCACCGACAGTGGCGGCGCGCTCGACATGGATGGCGTGCGTGCGCGTTTTGAAGCCTATGATCGTGTGCTCAAGCCGGAGACGCAGCGCGGTATGCATGCGCATCACAATCTCTCGCTCGGCGCTGCGAACAGCATTGTAGCCGCGCAATGCGGGGCAGTACGCATTGATGCCAGTCTGGCTGGTATGGGAGCAGGTGCTGGCAATGCTCCGCTTGAGGTCTTTATCGCTGCAGTCGACCGCAAGGGCTGGAATCATGGATGTGATGTGATGAAGCTCATGGATGCAGCAGAAGATCTGGTGCGTCCATTGCAAGACCGGCCTGTGCGCGTCGATCGCGAAACATTAAGTCTGGGATATGCGGGCGTCTATTCAAGCTTTCTGCGTCATGCCGAAAAGGCGGCCAATGACTATGGCCTCGACACCCGTGAAATCCTTGTCGAACTTGGCCGGCGCAAGATGGTCGGCGGTCAGGAGGATATGATCGTCGATGTTGCTCTCGACCTTTTGAAGGCACGCAATGGCTGAAATCTCTTTGCACGACCCCTATCCTGCCAGTGAAGTGACGGCGTGGGACCATGAAACCGATGTCGCCATCATCGGGTTTGGCGCGACAGGAGCCTGCGCCGCGATCGAAGCCGCAGATGCGGGTGCGAAGGTAATGCTGTTCGAAAGAAATTCCGGAAGTGGTGGTGCCTCCGGTCTTTCAGGCGGGGAAATATATATTGGCGGCAATGGCGGCACCGATGCCCAGCGCGCCGCCGGATTTGAGGACAGCACTGAAGATTTCATCGCCTATCTGAAAGCGGCGGGCGGGCCGTGCGTTGATGAAGCCAAATGTGAGCATTACGGGCGAGAGGCGTTGAACCACTATACCTGGCTCAAGGCTCAAGGTGTACCCTACCGGGGAAATTACCTTCCGGGAAAGCATATCGAGCCGACAGACGATTCGACGCTGATCTGGTCCGGTAGCGAAGCGGCCGCGCCCTTTTGCAATATCGCCAAACCGGCACCGCGGGGTCATGTCATACAGCATATGGGATGGGGAGGTGGCCGCCCGCTGGTCGACGTGCTGGAGGCATCCGCTCGATCAAAGGGCGTGGAGATCATCCCCGATGCACGCGCCTTGGCGCTGATCCGCGACAGCGATAGGATTGTAGGCGTGGTGGTTCGCATTGACGGACAGAACCGGTTCGTAAAGGCAAGACGGGGCGTCGTGCTTGCAACCGGCGGCTTCGTCATGAATGAAGCCATGCGTCGTAAATATTGCCCCGAAACGTTCCGGATAAATGACCCCATCGGTGACAAGGATGACGGGTCGGGGATCGAACTTGGCGTCGGTGCGGGTGGCGATGCAATCCATATGGAGCAGTTCTTCACGACCTGTCCATGGACGATGCCGGAAAGCCACGCTTATGGCGTCTTTGTGAATGCGCAGGGTCAACGTTTCATCAACGAGGACTGCTATCACGGGCGGGTTAGCCGTTGTGCCGTGGATCAGCCAGGGGGCAAGGTTTACCTGCTGCTCGACGTGGCCCATTTTGTCCAGCCCATGGATTTTGCCCGGATCGACATCGCCGGAACAGGGGATAGTTGGGAAGAAGTCGAGGCTGAATTGGGCCTGCCGGCGTATACGCTTTCGACTACCATGGCTGTATATAATGCCCATGCGAAGGAAGGCCGCGATCCTCTTTTCGACAAGAAGCCACCTATCCTGACACCACTGGATCAAGGGCCGTTTGTTGCGCTGGAGCTCAATTTTCAGACGAGCTACTTCAGCTTCTTCACACTTGGTGGATTGCGCACATCTGCCCATGCAGAGGTCCTCGACAGAAGTGGAAAACCGATCCCCGGTCTTTTCGCTGCCGGGCGCTGTACCAGTGGACTGCCGGCATGGGGGCATGGATATAGTTCGGGCCTGAGCCTTGCCGATTGCACCTTTTTCGGACGGCAGGCCGGCTTGGGAGCAGCGCGGGGATGACAAAGGACCTGTCTGTCGATGCCCTTTTGCAAAATGCGCGCGAACAGACAGGATTGGATGATTTCGGCGACGAATGGTTCGTCTCCCACCTTCGAAAGCTGGTGGAGTATGTGAACCTCGATGCCGGCCTGTTGTCGCCCGAGAGCAGCGCGGGCGCACGTATTCAGGGTGCGCTTTGCGACCGGCTTATGCTGGAACAATATTTCAAGGATTATCCGGATGCAGCGGGCGAGGAAATCGAGCTCGCCTGCGCGATAATCGGGCTGCCGCGAACAGGGTCGACCATGGTTCACCGGCTTTTGGCATCTTCCACCAAATTCAACGCCTTGTGGTGGTGGGAAACCGCATTTCCTTTTCCGATGGCAGGTGAAACATTGAATGATCCCGCCCCCCGGCAAAAGGCGGCGAAAGACATGGTCGACTGGCTGCTAAACGAATGGCCCGATTTTGAGAGTATCGATCCAATGGATGCGATGGCGATCAACGAGGAAGTGGTTTTGCTCGATCGCACATTCCTGTCGACCACCTATGATTCCATGATGCCGATTCACGCCTATGGTCATTGGCAAGCCGAACAGGATCATGAACCGGCTATCCGAGACCTGTATCGTTTCATGCAAGCGATCCAGCATCAGCGGGTGGCGCGGGGCGAGGTCCGGCGGCCGTGGGTGTTCAAGACCCCGCATTATGTGCTGGGCGCTCTCGATGGACTTCTGAAGGTCTGGCCTGACGTCAAACTGGTGATGACACACCGTAATGTTGCGCAAGTGTTGCCAAGCTATTGCAGCATGTGTGCGTCTTTATCGATCAATAGTTCAACAAACTACCGCAAGGAAGAACAAGGCGCCCACTGGACGAAACGGTTCCGTGACGGCCTTGCCCGGCTGGAGAGCGTCCGTCGACGATTGCCGAACGGCCAGATCATCGATGTGCGGTATGAAGATACGGTGAGTGACCCGCACGGTACCGGGATGCGTCTATTCAGAGCGCTCGGAGTCGATGTTGACGATGAAGACCAGAAGGCGATGCAACGCACTATTCATGAAAACTCCCGCGAAACGCGCCCGGTGCACAAATATTCCGCGGCCGACTTCGGGCTGACCGGCGAGGGGATCAGTTCCGATTTTGCGGACTATCACGATAAATATCTCACATAAAAGAAACTGGGAAGAAGAGGCTGCAATGATCCTGAAAGACAAGGTTGTGATCGTCACCGGGGCAGGGCCTGGCATGGGCCAAGCGCTGTGCAAGGGGGCGGCGGCGGAAGGCGCAAAGGTAGTGGTTTCGGCACGCTCGGTCGACGCAATCGAAGCGATCGTCGCCGAAATCGGTGCAAAGGGCGGCGAAGCCATTGCCGTGCGCTGCGATGTGACCAGCGTCGACGATTGCAATGCCCTTGCCAAGGCGGCACTCGATAAATGGGGTCATATCGACGGTATGGTCCATTCGGCCTATTACCATCCCGATTGGGCCAATCTGGAGGCGCATTCGATCGACCAGTTGACCCAAGTTCTCGACGTTGTAGCCGTCGGCGGATTGCGTATGGCGCAGGCTGTTATCCCAACGATGAAGGCGCAAGGCTCGGGAAGCATCGTCAATATTTCAACCCTTGCCACACGAAAACCTATGCCCGGCGAAGGGGGCTATGCGATGGCCAAGTCGGCGTTGAACCAGCTGTCGCGCCAATTGGCGGTCGAGCTCGGCGGAACCGGTATTCGTGTTAACACAGCGCTGATGGGCTGGATGGACGGTGTTCCGCTGCAGCAGTTTTTCGCCAGCATGGGCGAAGGCGGGAATGCGTTCCGCAAGCAGCGCGCCTCTGAAATTCCCGTCGGTCATATTCCTGTCGACGCCGACTGCGCCAAGGCCGTCTATTTCCTTCTGTCGGACTATGCCAGCGAGGTAACGGGAGCGATGCTGGATGTGAATGGTGGCGACTGGGTTGCGGCGTGACTGACGACCCGGCCCCGGATCCCGCACAAGCATGGCGTGATTTCTGCGGCAAACTCGCCGTTGCGGGGGACATCATACTTGCACCCGATATACCGGACGACCCGATCATTCGCGCCGAAGGATTTCGTTATCTCTCGCGCCTTACGAAACTGGCCCTTGAGCAATATGTCGAGGCTTCTGATCCGGACTTCCCCTTTTTCTACAAGCTCAGCCACGAAACGGCAAAGATCGGCGCGGACAATCCGGATAATATTTATTGGAATGCATCGATAAGGGGGGATTGCGATTATCGCATTACCGGCAGGCGTGGATCGATGTTCTATTTCTCGATAGTCGCCAATGCGATGCGCTACCACATCGATGGCAGCGCGCATGCCACCGGGCAATTGCTGGACGGTGATATCGAATGGGGACCGGATGGAGAGGTGGAAATCATTGCCTCGTGCAACCCTCAGCCCAAAAACTGGCTGCGCCTTGAGCCCGATGCCAGCGTCATCGTTCTGCGGCAATCGGCACTGGATCGCGCGCAGGAGCGGGGCGGCGAGTTTCGGATCGAACGGCTGAACGGACCAGTCGTACCATCCCCGCTGACTGCAGAAAAGATTTCTGCGGGGCTTGCGACCTCCGCGCAATTTGTGCGTGGTATCGCCTCCACCTTTTCGGACTGGACGCGTTTGTTTCGTGAGCATCCGAACCATTTCGCCGCTATCGACCAGTCAATGTTCCAAAAAGGGGGCGGAGCAAAGGACATCTATTATGCCCACAGCTATTGGCGGATCGGACCGGACGAGGCCTGGGTAATCGAAGTCACGCCGCCGGAATGCTACTACTGGAATTTCCAGCTCGACAATTGGTGGATGGAAAGCTTCGACTATCGTTTCCGCCAAGTCACCGTAAACAAGCACAGCGTAAAGCTGGAGAATGACGGCAGCGCCAGGATTATCTGTGCGGCTCGCGACCCCGGCGTCGGAAACTGGATCGACACCTGCGGCCATAGCGAAGGCACGGCGTTACTGCGCTGGGCGGGTGCCAGCGAGCATCCATTGCCGCGCGCGCGCATTGTAAAATGGGAGGACATATGCTCGACTGGATGAAAGCTGCAAAAAGCCATGAAGAAGACCCGGTGTTCGGTTTTAACCCGGATGCGGTTACCCGTTCGGAAACGGTCGAAATCCATGCCCCGGCCAAAATTGTATGGGATATTTTGACCGATCTGCCCCGCTATAATGAGTGGAATCCTTTCTGTATCCGCGCCGTTTCAACGCTGAAAATGGGCGATCCGATCGAAATGACACTGATCAACTATGCAACAGCTGGCGGGCCTACCGTCCCCAATCTGGAGTATATCTGCGGATTTGAACCGGAAAAACTCCTAAGCTGGGAATTTCCCAATCTTGATTTCTGGCCTTACCCGGCCAGGCGCGACCAGGTCATTGAGGCTACGGGTCCGGCTGGCTGCCGATACTATTCGACCGACGCTTTTCTGGGGGCCAACGGCATTCATGTATTCCGTTTCGCCGGTCCGTGGATCAAGCGCGCCTTTGACGACAGCGCAATCGCATTAAAGGCGCGCGCGGAAGGCATTTATGCCGGCCAGTCTTGAAGCGCGGCTGCGCATCCTTGAGGACAAGGAAGCAATCCGCGATCTGATCGCGCACTACGGCCCCCTGGTCGATAGCGGAGACAGCGACCGCGTTGCTGCGCTTTGGACAGAAGACGGCAGCTACAGCGTTGGCGGCATGACCGATGCGAAAGGCCGGGCCGCCATAGCCGGCCTTGTCGAAAGCGATCTGCATCGGCAGTTGATGCGTGCCGGGTGCGCGCACCTTCTTGGTCCGGTGGCGATTGAACTGCAGAATGACTTTGCGATTGCGCGCGGCCACAGCGTTGTCTTTCGCCACACCGATGCAGGCTTTGAAGTCTGGCGTGTTTCTGCCAACCGGTGGGAATTGGAGCGCGGCGAACAAGGGTGGCAAGTCCGTCGGCGGGTCAATGCTCCCCTTGATGGCAGTGAAGCGGCCTGCGCCTTGCTAGGCCTTAGCTGATCGGTACACCATCTATGGTAATCCGGTGCATAAGGCGCCGGTGGCCATGATAGTCATTCAATGCATAATGCCAGGTCGAACGGTTGTCCCACATAGCAACCGTCCCCGGCTGCCACTGCAGCCGACACTGGAATTCTTCCTGCATGCCAATTGCATAGAGATAGTTGAGAAGGACAAGGCTTTCGTCACGGGTCCAGCCTTCGAAATGCGTCGTGAAAGCTGAATTGACATAGAGAAGCTTCTGCCCTGTGACGGGATGCCGGATGACCGCCGGATGGATTGCCAGCGTCTTCAGGTCCCGGCCTTTGAGGTCAGCCCCCTGATCGGAATTGCTGAGGAAACCTTGTGGTCCGTAAATATGATCGGCGGTATGAACCGCACGAAGGCTTTCGAGCGTTTTTTTGAGCCCATCCGAAAGCGATTCATAGGCTGCGGCCATGCTGGCGAACAGTGTGTCGCCGCCAACCGGTGGCAGTTCGCGTGCAACGAGGATCGATCCCATTGCCGGGATCTGGTCATAACTATGGTCGGTATGCCAACCGCCGCCAATGTTCGCCAATTGCGTTTCCGCTTTGCGCACTTCGGCAATTTCGGGGAATTTCCCATTTTCCGGGAAATAATTGTTAACAACGATCGGGCCGATACGCTTCGCAAAATCGATATGCGCTTGCTCGTCCAGATTCTGGTCACGGAACACGACCAGCCCGCGATTGGCCAGTTCGGCCTTGATGGTTTCGATGTCGGCGTCACTCGCCCTATTCAGGTCGATACCCAAGATTTCGGTGCCGACATGTTCCGACATTTTTTCCAGTTCTATGGTGCTCATTTCCCTCTCCGATACCCTCTCTTTATCCTGCCAGTTGACCGCCATCTATCGTGAACAGCGATCCGGTAATTTTGCGTGCTTCATCACTTGCCAGATAGGCGAAAAGTGCGGCTATATCTTCTGGCTCACAACTGCCATTTTCCAGCTTGGGCGCGTTGCGCATCACCAGGTCCCAATTAACATCTCCTGCCGGTGGAGCCGAATTGCCCATAGGCGTGTTAACGTGTCCGGGGCAAATCGCGTTGACCCGCACGCCTTTTGACGCGAACTCAATCGCCAGCCCTTTTGTGATCGCTGCAACGCCGTGCTTGGAAGCCGAATAAGCGATAGTATAGGCGATGCCCTGCAGCGCCGCTGTTGACGCGGTGTTGACGATATTGCCCTTGCTTTTGATCAGATGCGGCAGCGCTGCCTGGCACAGCACGAAAACACTCGTGGTGTTGATCTTCAAAATTCGTTCAAAATCTTCGACGGCAAAATCAATGCTCGGTCCCCATTTAAGCATGCCTGAGATGTTGCACAGGACATCGAGACCATCGGTCGCAGCGGCGGCGACCAGCGCGCGGCAACTATCGGTATCGGCAGCATCGAAAGGCTGGATGCGGGCGGGACCCTCCATCATTTCCGCCGTTTCCCGAAGACCTGCCTCATTGATATCGCCGATTGTGACCTCTGCGCCTTCGGAAGCGAAACGGATCGCGGTCGCGCGCCCAATTCCAGACGCGGCACCCGTCACCAATATTTTCTTTCCCAAAAAGCGCATTGTAGACTCCAATAAACCTTGATTTGCGTAATAACGCACTTCATTCTCTACGCAAAGGAGAAATGAAAATGGGAATTGAGGAAAGATTGCAGAGATTGGAGGATGATCGGGCCATCCGCGATCTGAAGGCACGCTATCTCCGCGCATGCGATACCAAGGATCCCGAAGCCGTTCGCGATTGCCTGATCCCCGAGGGCGCGGTCATATCCTATGATGGTTTTCCACCTTTCGATAACCGCGATGAATTCGTCGGCGTTTATGCGCAGATGGGCTGTGCACCGGGCATCTTCGATATCCACCATGGAGCAAATGGTATCATTCAATTCGACAATGCCGATCGCGCGACGGGTCAATGGTCTCTCTTCTTCCACAACATCAATCTTGGCACAAAAACACTGACCCAGATGGGTGTCGAATATGACGATATCTATGTGCGGCAAGGCGGCCGGTGGTGGATCGCCGAAACGCGATCAAAGCGGCTTTCGTGCCTGATCCATTCGGTCGACGATGCAGGTGTTGCTGCAGTAGCGGTGATGGGCGAAGCACCTGCCAGCTTTGGTGGGGATGCGTGAATATGGCCTTCACAATGCAGCAACTTTCCGATCTCGAAGAGATAAAGCAGCTCAAACATCGCTATTTCCGGTCGATTGATACAGGCAACGAAGCTGATCTTGCCAGCGTATTCACCGAAGACGTCACCATCGACTATCGCGGCGGCGGATATCGCGCGAAATTGAGCGGCAGACAGAATATGGTGGATTTCATCGGCAGCGCATTTAACAGCGATATTGTTGCGCAGCATCATGGACACTGTCCGGAAATCAGCTTTACCGGTTCCGATAGTGCCGAAGGAACATGGTATCTGGAGGATCGCTTCATCGATCCCATACGGCAGGAGGACACCATTGGCACCGCGCTCTACCGTGACCGATATCTGCGGACACCAGAAGGGTGGAAGATCGCACATAGTGAATATGATCGCGTCTATGAAATCGCCCGCCCGATCCCGGCGGACGAGAAACTGACCTTTCACTTGCTCGCCAAAACAGGTCGCAAGGCAGAGGCGCGTGTGGATGTTTCAAAATGGCTGGAATGGTACTGAGCGGACGCCCTATACCATGTCGAACGCATCGAAATCTGGCTGGGCCATTGCATCGGCAAAGGCGTCATAATCCCACGGCCAGGTGATTGGCACCCCCGTCTTGTCGAGATACCAGCTGGTGCAGCCGGATCCAAAGATTGATGCCTTGGCTTTTGTGATCCGACGCTCCTCATAATCGTCGAATGCGGCTTTGCTTGCCACAATGCCGCTGGCGTTGCTGCTGGCGACGCGATTGAGCAATTGTTCGATATAGCCCCATTGCTTTTCCGCGACATCGATCAACGAGAAATTGCCAACCGGGGAACTGGGGCCGTTGAACAGGAAGAAATTCGGAAAATCGGGGATAGAGATCGCCATATATGCGGCACAGCGTTCGGCCCATGCATCCTCGATGTCACGCCCGCCTACGCCTTTTACGGAAATCGGACGGACGAAGCGGTCACTCTGGAAGCCGGTCGCAAGTGCGAGAACGTCAACCTTGTGCAGGGTGCCGTCATTATCGATGACGCCGTCCGCAACAATTTCGCGGATACCGCAAACAATGGTCTCGACATTGGGTTGCTGGGCAACGCCATAATAGTCGTAGCTGTAGATCAATCGCTTGCACGCCGCGCGATAGGTCGGGGTCAGTTTCCGGCGCAACGTTTCGTCGACGACAGCTGTTTCAAGGAAATTGCGGCAGATATCCTCGATCTCGCGCATCTCCGGCCCATCGATGTCGGTGATGCCGGTCGTAAATCGACGGATCGCCGACCAGTAATTTTCGTCATAACGGATGGCATCTATAGCTTCGAGACTGGCACGGAATTTGGCTTTGTCTTCTTCGCTATATTCGAAATTGGGATAGGGCATCATCCATTGCGGACTGCGTTGGAAATGGACGATGTCCTGACCCTTTTTCCCGAGGTGGGTGACCATCTGAATACCGGTAGAGCCGTTTCCGATTATCCCGATCCGCTTGCCTTCCAGCGGGAAATCAACATCCCATTGCGCTGTGTGCATCGCTTTTCCGGCGAAATTTTCCAGCCCCTTAATGTCGGGGAACTTAGGATGATGCAGCACACCGGTTGCCATGATCGCCACATGCGCCTGATCCTTAAACCCATCCTTGGTTTCAATATCCCAATGGTCGCCATTCCAGGCCATCTTCTCAATCTCGCTGTTGAAGCGGATCAGCGGACGGATGCCATGATCGTCGACCACTTTTTCGAAATAGGCCTGAATTTCTGCTCCGCCGACCAGATAGGCGGACCATTCCGGGTTGGGTGCAAATTCATAGGTATAGGCATGCGCCGGCACGTCGCACGTCAAACCCGGATACCGGTTGTCACGCCATGTCCCCCCGATACGATCGGCCTTTTCAAAGACGGTGATATGCTTGTGGCCGGCTTCCTTCAATTTGATCGCACAGAGTATGCCGGACATCCCGGCTCCAATGATGGCGAAACGCTTTTCTCCGTTAAGCAAGTCTCTCTCCTAAAAACGTATGCCGACCGAAACGCCCCATGTGCGCGGGTCGGGGAAATAGCCGAGCGTCAGGCCACCAAAGCCCGGGCCGAAATCGATGAAGTTGCTGGGGTCGTCTTCGTTGGTCAGGTTTCGGACGAACGCTGCGACTTCTGTCTTTACGCCGCCCAGTTCGAATTCCGATAGTGCGGCGCGGAGGTTCACGATTGTCCGTCCCTTTGAACGCGTGTTGAACGCATTCTGGTCTGACGGGGTCGGTGTGCGCAGCGGATAGGGGAAAGTGAAATAGGCCGACACATGGTTGACATCGCCGTAAAGATTGAACTTGCCCCAATCACCTTCGGCCACCGCCCAGTCCACGCCAACCGATGCGCTCAGCTTCGGGGTGTGCGGGAAGGCCCGGTTGTCCGACACGTCGACGCCGGCATCGATGTAGCGCTTGTAATCTGCATCAAGCAGCGCGAGCGAGCCGTTAACTGTCAGGCCGTCGACCGGCTTGGCAATCGCCTCGAATTCCAGCCCCTGGATCCGCGCCGCTGCAGCGTTGCGCACAATGGACGATGCCGCACCGGTTGCACGGAAGATTGAAAGCTGGATGTCCTTATGGTCGTCACGGAAGGCGGCGACGTTGAATATCAAGCGACCGTCGGCAAGACGTGTCTTGACGCCGAGCTCGTAGCTGTCGACCTTTTCGGGGTCATAGGGATCACACAGCTCGAAAGCACCTGACGGGCATGCCGCGGTGGGTGCGCCAAAGTCATTGGTTTCCCCATTGAAGCCGCCTGATTTAAATCCGCGGGCAAAGCGGGCATAGAGGTTGATATCCTCGCTGGCTGCATAGCTGAGCGTCACAGCCGGGGAGAAGTTATTATACTTCGCATCCGGTACCCCGCCATAAGGGATATTTGCAACAACCAGTGGCGCGAAGATGCCGTTGGCCGCGTCAAAATTGACGCGGAGGAAGCGGCGTATATCCTTCTTTTCATAGGTATAGCGTCCGCCAAGCGACAGCTTGAGAGCATCGGTCAAATCGTAATCCAGCTGTGCGTACAAGGCCAACGCCTTTGTGTGCGAACCATAATCCGACTGGAAATCGGCACCACCCCCGAAGAACACTTGCGGCCCTAATGTCTCGGCCTTTTCCTTAAAATAGAAAGCCCCCAGAACATAATTGAGGCGATCGGAAAAGGTTGTGCCCGTCAGCTGCAGTTCCTGGCTGAACGCATGATAGTCAGTAATACGCTGCGTATAGGCGACCGGGGTAGGTGAACCATCCAGATCGAGTCCGTCAGCCCAGGCAAGATCACGATAGGCAGTGATTGATTTGAGCGTCGCACTGCCAAGGTCAGCGGTCAGGGTCAGCGCATGGCCATAAGCGCGGGAGCGTTCGTAAACCGCGCCATTGATACTTGCCACCTTTTGCCGGTCAGGATCGGCATATAGATGTAACGGGAAGAAAGCGCCGCCAAAGGCAAAGCTGGGTGAGCCGGGGTCAAAAATGTCGCGCGGATCGCCGTTGCGATTGACACGCAGCAACTGTGCAAATGGAGGCCGCTGTTTCTGCTTGTTATAGTCGTAGGTATAATCCGCCGTAATCGCATCGCTGAGCTCTGCCCGCAATTGAACCATGAAGCTTGCGCTGTCGATCGTATCGGTCTGGTTCACGAGATTAGGCAACGCCGTGACGACACCTGCGACCGGATTAGGTATGACATCAACAAGGCCGTCCCGCTTGACGTACTGGCCGGAAACTTTGGCAGAGAAAATTCCCATTTGCGGAAGGTCAATCGCACCCTTGATCTTGCGATAGTCATAGCTGCCATAGGTGAGTTCCACCGAACCACCCGCTTCGCCCGTGGGTTTTTTGCTGATCAGATTGATCGCACCGGCAAGCGCGTTACGCCCATATAGAGTACCTTGCGGGCCACGCAGGATTTCGACACGCTCCAGATCGGCGACGTCGAAAATCGATCCCTGCGCCTTGGCGATATAGACGCCGTCGAGATACAGGCCGACTGCGGGTTCCCATGTAATGGCGGGATTGATCGTCACCGAACCGCGGATGGCGATCTGTGTAATGGTCTTGCTTGAAGGTGCTCTTTCAATTTTCACATTTGGCGAGACCGTGCCCAACCCGTCAATCGAGGTGACGCCGCGCGATTCCAGATATTCGGAACTGACGGCGGAAATCGCAATGGGGACATCCTGTATATTTTCTGCACGCTTCTGTGCTGTGACAACGATTTCGCCTATTCCGTCATCATTGCTGTTTTCGCTCTGGGCATGGGCCGTCGTGGCACCGGCAAGCGCCGTGGATGCTAACAGACATTTAAGAACCGCATTTCGCATGGCAATCTCTCCCGTGTTATGCGTCGATCGCAAATTGCGTAATTATTTTATGGTATGGCTACGATATATTGAATATATCAGCAATGCAAATTCGAAAAACGTAGATAATACGTATTTGATTTACGCAATAAGGGGAGAGTCATGAACGCATTGGAAGCCCGGATAGACAGGCTGGAGTCGTTGGATGCGATACGCCAGTTGGCCGCCAAATACTCACTTGCGCTCGACATGCGTGATATGGACGCAATGGTGAACCTGTTCGAAGAGAATGTTCGGGTGGGCAAGGATGCACGCGGGCGGCAGGCCCTGCGGGCTTATATGGACGGAACGCTCCGTTCCCCATTTACGGGTACTTCGCACCATATCGGTGGACATATCATCGAATTTGACGATCCCGATCATGCCCACGGAATTTGCTATTCGAAAAATGAGCATGAGACTGGTGACGAATGGGTAATCATGCAGATGATGTATGCGGACAATTATGTTCGCATGGATGGACGCTGGTACTTCGCCCGACGTCTGCCGCTCTACTGGTATGCGACCGACCTCAACAAACCACCTGTTGGCGATAACAAGATGCGCTGGCCGGGAACCGAATGGGTTGAGGGTAATTTTCACAAATTATTCCCAAGCTTCGCCGAATTCTGGGAACGTGAAGGGGATCATGGCGGGCCGGTCGCCGAGCCAGCGCCGCTTGAAAAATTCATCGAGACAATGCGCCGTGGTCAGGCCGCACCCAAGGTCAAGGTGCGGGCGGACTGATGCGCAAAATCTGGATATTTGCAGGGCTAAGTGTTGCGTTTCTGGTGGGTGGCTTCGCTTTCTGGAAAAATGCCAATCTGGAAAACGCGCAGGCCCGGCCGATTGAAGGCGCATCGACGCAGGTCATTAGCTGGGATATGGATTTTGTTCCGGCCCCTGTTGACGGAAAGCTGAGCAGCAATCCCTTTTTGGCTGCCGATGCGAACGGAACCATGCATGGAGATGGCGGCCAATCGGACACGCATCCGGCGGCAGGACCGTTTGGCGGCGATCTGGAAAGACGCAGCCGTCAGGCCGGAAACGGACTTCCGAGACAATGTTCGACCTTTGTCTATCGAAGCGATGGAAAGCCCGTCGTCATGTGCGGAGGGCTGGCCGGATTCCGGATGGTATTGCTTGATCCCGAAACGCTGGAGGCGCTGGCCCATTTCGATCTGCCTATCCGGCCAAGCTCGTTCGAAGCCTTTGTCAAACGTGACATGGGTATCATGATGAACGACAGCTCGGGCGGGGCGTATATGTTTCTCGATAACCGGGACCGGCTGGTATTTGCGAACAGCCAATGGGTGGTTCAGCGTCTCACGGCAAAAGAAAAGGCGGGCAAGTGGAGCTTTGCTGTCGAACGGCAATGGGATTTGAAACCCTATGTTCCCCACGACTGTCTGAATTGGAATAACTGGTTCCCAAAAGGGGAGTGCGACAAGATAACCACCGTCATGCCCGATCATCAGGGGCTTTATTGGTGGACAACCCGAAAGGGACGGCTTGGCACCCTTGATCCCGAAAGCGGTAAGGTTTCGGTTTTCCGGTTGAACGGTGAGGAAATCCAGAACGCCCTCGCGATGGACAACCGTGCGGTTTACGTCCTGTCCGATCATGCGCAATATGCATTTGCAGCAGACAAGGCAGGCAAGCCCGTGCAGCTTTGGCGAACTGCCTATGACCGGGGCACAAGTCGCAAGGTCGGTTCGATCAATCAGGGGAGCGGGACAACGCCGACATTGCTCGGCGACAATTGGATCACCTTTGCCGACAATGCCGATGGCCGGATTAACATTGTCGTCCTGCGTCGCAGCGACGGCAGCCGCATCTGCGCCGAGCCGGTGTTTCAGGATGGCGCGAGTGCGACCGACAACAGTATGATCGGCTGGGGTCGCTCCGTCATACTTGAAAACAATGCCGGTTTTACCAGCGCCTATGAACAAAAGGACTGGAATGCTGTCGCAGGCGGAGTGGTTCGGGTCGATGTAAATGCAGACGAAAGCGGATGTGAAACGGTCTGGACCTCACCTTTGAAAGTGCCGTCAGTCGTACCCAAATTGTCAGCGGCAAATGGCATCGCCTATTTCTACAGCTTTGATCTTGCCCGAAATGTTGACGGCAAATTGACGCAAGATTGGTCAATAGTCGGTCTGGATTTTCGAAATGGCAAACAGGTGATCAAGATCCCGACCGGGCGTGGCCGTAAATTCGACAATAACTGGGCATCTATGTCGATCGCACCGAACGGCGATTTCTATGCCGGTATGACCGGCGGGTTGTTGCAAGTGCGCCAGAAACGCAATTAACGATCAGAAATAATAGCTGGCACCGTTGGCGACGAGTACCGAGCCATTGACGAAGCTGGCATCGTCCGATGCCAGATAAGCCACTGCAGCCGCAATTTCGGCAGGCTCTGCCATTCGGCCCAGCGGGATGCTGGCCTCCATCGATTTGATCCACTCGTCCGGGATGCCCTGCATAACAGGTGTGTTTGTGGGTCCGGGCGCGACTGCATTGACGCGGATTTTGCGTGGTGCCAGTTCGCGCGCCAGTTGCCGCGTAAGGCCGATTATGGCAGCCTTCGATGCGCAGTAGTGCGGTGAACCTTCGCCGGATTGGGCGCTGGTGGAACTGATGTTTACGATTGTACCTGCATTGCCGTCGCGGGCGAGCACGCGGACAAATTCGCGCGCAAGACGGAAGGCTCCACCGACGTTCACGTCCATCACGCCGGCCCAGCCGCGGTCCTCCATATGGATCAACTGGTCGACAAAAACGGTACTGCTTCCCTTTTCGGCAAGTTCCGCATTGCGCTCTGCCATTGCACCGTAAAACTGCGGTGATCCATCGCCCTCCGCCTGTCCGATACCGGCATTGGCAACAGCGATGTCGAGCCTGCCAAAGGCTTCGCGCGCCTTGGCGACGGCCTCGGCTACCGCGTCGGCATTGGTGACGTCGCATTGCAGGGCGAGTGTGCCGCCACTTTGCGCAGCATCGTCCAGATTGAGATCAAGTGCCGCTACCTGCGCACCTTCCTGCATCAGGCGTTCAACGATGGCCCGGCCGATGCCGCGACCCGCGCCGGTGACGATCGCGCCACGACCTTGCAACTTGCCGCTCATTCATTTGCTCCTGTCATATGCCGCGCGGCAATATAGCCGAAGGTCAGGGCGGGCCCGATGGTAACGCCTGCGCCCGGATAGCTCTCCCCCATTGCAGATGCCGCGTTGTTCCCGACGGCATATAGGCCGGCAATGGGCTTGCCATTGGTTCCCATGACCTGCGCCTTGTCATTGGTCTTCAAACCGCCGTTGGTACCGATATCGCCGGGATAAATCGGCATTGCATAAAATGGGCCTTTGCTCAGCGGTCGCAAGCACGGATTTGGCGTGACGGACGGATCGCCATACATTTTGTCATAGGTGGCTTCACCGCGCCGAAAATCCGGATCCTCTCCTTTCTCTGCATATTCGTTATAGCGCGATATGGTTGCGGACAGCCGTTCGGGCTCGGCACCTATTTCGGTAGCCAATTCTTCTATGGTGTTTCCCTTTTTCAGGATTGAACGCACCTCGCCCCGTTGCAGCCAGTCGGGCATGAGTGGCAATAGCGGGCCTACCGGATATTTGTGGCGATAGACGTGGTCGAAAACAAACCAGCTGGGTGATGCGTCGCCATATTCGGCTTCGCGGCGTGCCATTTGCTGACCGACGATATGATAGGACGCCGCTTCGTTGAGGTAACGTTCGCCCTTCTGGTTGACCATCATACATCCCGGAAGTGCGCGTTCGATGGTGCAGAGACGTCCCCGATCTTCGCCCGGAACATAGAATACAGGCGCTGCCCAGGCCGACTGCATATTCATTGTTTCGGCGCCGATACTTTGTCCTGCCCGAATGCTGTCCCCGGTGTTGCCGCTGGTCCCGCCGGAATAAAGTGCGTTTTTGTAAAGCGGCGCATTTTCGTCCCGCATCGACTGGTTCTTGTCGAAACCCCCGGCGGCGAGGACAACGCCCTTGCGTGCGGCGATGCGCAAAAGCTTCCCCTCGTGGCGCACGACAGCGCCTGTCACCTTGCCTTTTTCCTCAATCAGTTCGACCAGCGGGGAGTCGAGCCAGACAGGAACCTTACGGTCATTCATCGCCAATCGCAGCCCGCCCAGCAACGCGTTGCCCAATGTCAGCCGGCGGTCCTTGCGGCTTTTGAAGCGGAATGGCCAGTCGAACCAATAGCGGGCGAGGCTTTTGGTCAGATGCCACCACCAGCCCTTTGCACGAAACAACATGATGTAGGTTTCGTCGAAATGCCAGTTGAGATAGCCGAACAGGCTTGCCGCCGGAGATGCAAAGCGAAGCGTTTCGACATCCTTGCCTAGCTTTCGCCCATCAATGGGCAAGGGCATGTGCGTGCGGTAGCCTTGGGGCGATCCACCCGGCTCCTCGGCATGGTAATCGGGATAGGGGAAGGCCTGATAATCCAGTTCGGTATTGGCCGTTACCCAGCGCAGCATGTGCGCTGCATTTTCAACATAGGCTTTGATATTCGCATCGGGGACATTTTTCGCCGATAATTTGCGGACATATTTGAACGCGTTTTTGGTGTCGTCTTTGAATCCCGCTGCTGCTGCCTGATCGCTGTTGGGGATCCAGATGCCTGCGCCCGAGGTCGCCGATGTACCACCCCATAAAGACTCTTTCTCGACCACCAGCACGTCCGCATGGTTATGTGCGCCCACCAACGCAGACAGAAGCCCGCCCGCTCCTGATCCAACGACCAGCATGTCGACCTCTTTGTCCCAACCCATCACTCATTCCCCTCCACCCCGTAAAATATTGGGGCCTGCCTTTTTGCTATCGTTTCTGTGCGTGCAGTAAAGCCTTGGTCAAAAGCTTCGGGCTGCGGAATAATCCAGTATTCGCCCCGTTCGATGGCGTCGAACACCCGGTTGGCAAACGCATCCGGTTCGAGCCCGTTTTGCGCAAGCATCGACGTCATGACGCCGTGGAATTGCTCGGCGGCTTGGGGCGGGGGATCGCGGAAGATGTCGGATTTGACCGGGCCCGGGGCCAGTAAAGAAACCTCAATCTTGCTACGCAGCATTTTCAGTTCCCCGGCCAAAGCCTCGGTCAGGGCAACAACCGCAAATTTGGTCGCGGAATAGGGCGCCATCAAAGGGGAGGGCAAAAACCCACCGACAGACGCGGTATTGATAATCCGTGCGGGGCAGTTGGCGGCGATCAGTCGAGGAACAAAAGCGCGCAGGCCATTCAATATGCCGTCGACATTAACCTTCCAACTCGCTGCCCACTTATCCGCAGGAATCTCCCAGCTCAGGCCGGTCGCCATCACACCGGCATTGTTGAACAAAAGATCGACGGCCCCGAAACGATCAAAAGCCAGCGTCGCCAGCGCATCAACCGCTGCATAATCGGTGACGTCGGTCACCACCGGATGGGCGCATGTGCCGATGCCGGCGGCAACGCTTTCCAGAGCGATGGCATCGCGATCTGCCAGAACAACCTGCATGCCCCGCCGCGCGGCTTCGCGTGCCAAACCAGCACCAATGCCAGAAGCGGCTCCGGTGATGACAGCAACGGTCATCTGGTCAGGAGGGCAGATAAAGCTGCGCTGCCTTGCCGCCATCGACCGGCAATGCAACGCCGGTGATGTAGCTTGCGGCGTCGGACAGAAGGAAAACAATGGCTTCGGCCAATTCCTCGGGTTGCCCGCCCCGCATCATCGGTATCGCGCCCGCAGTCTTGGCAGCGGTTTCAGGGGCCTTGGATGCCCAGTCCTCGGTTGCTGCGGTCATTACCTGGCCGGGCACGATTGCGTTGACACGTACATTGGCAGGGCCGCCCTCCATCGCGGCGCAAGCTGTGAAATGGGTAAGCGCGGCCTTCGATGCCGAATAGCTTGCCATATAGGGTGCGGCGCGGATGCCTGTGGTCGATGAAATGTTGACAATGCTGCCTTTGCCAGCGGCCATCATGATTTTCATTGCCGTGCGTGTGCCGACAAAGGCTGCTTCGGCGTTAACCGCGAAATCCTTGCGCCAATGTTCTGTCGTCAATTTGGTGAGCGGTGCATAATGGACCGACATGGCGTTGTTGACCATCATGTGAAGCCCGCCATGGCGGGCGGCCACATCCTCGATCCAGCCGGAAAAGCCGGCTTCGTCTGTCACGTCCATGACCTTCGCCTCGACAGTACCTAATTGCGCAATTTCGGCTCGCGCCTCCTCCAGCTTGTCCGGACGCCGGGCGCAGATGGCGACTGTCGCACCGCGCGACGCCAGTAATTTCGCTGTCGCAAGGCCTATGCCATCGCTGCCTCCTGTGACGATGGCGACCTTACCCGCCAAATCCTTGCTCATGCTGCTGCTCCCGCTTTGATTATATTGAGTTTCGCGTCACCCGGCTTCCCTTCGACGCAGAATGTCCCGTTGGGTGAATACATCATCGTGACGCACCGATTGCAGGCTGTACAGGCCGATTTCGCGAGTGCGCCCGATTGAAGCTTGTTCACAAATGCCGGATCGTTGACGAGCGCGCGCCCCAGCGCAATGCATTCGAAGCCGTCCGCCATTGCCTGTTGTGCGCCATCAAGCGATTGCACCCCTCCCAGATAGGCAAGCGGCATATCGACCGAGGCGCGGACACGTAGCGCCAATTCCCGCAGATAATTTTCCCGGAACACGACATTTTTGGGTTCGGATAGCGACTGGATCCACATACCGAGCGCAATAATTGGATTGCCAACTGTCCCGCGATTGGCCTGCGGGAATGCGGAACCGAACATGGCGGTTATCGATTCGACGTTCAGCCCGTTTGAAAGGACGGCCAGATGCGCGCCGTCGGCCGCGATTGCCTTGGCAATGGCAACCCCGTCTTCGATAGTGTTTCCTTTGTGGCCGTCGGTCATGGAATATTTGACAATGACCGCCATGTCCTTTCCAACCGTGTCTAGCACGCGGCCGAGAACTTCGCGCGGGAATTTGAGACGCTTTTCGATATTGCCGCCATAACTGTCCCACCGCTTGTTATATATTTTCGACAGAAACTGGCTGAGCAGATAGCCATGTCCCATATGCAGCTCGACCGCGTCAAAGCCTGCTTCGCGCGCTTTGATTGCGGCACCGACAAATTCTGCGGTCATCGCATCCATTTCGTCGCGGTTCATTTTCTTCTTGAGCCAACGGTGCGACATCACCCCAACCTTGTTGAACCCGCCACTCGACGACAATGGCCGTGCCGTTTTTAACGTTGCGTGGTCTAGAAAGGTGAAGCTTCCTGCATGGGTGATCTGCGCAGAGGCGGCACCGCCATGCTTGTGTACGGCGTCGGTCAGAACGCGAAAGTCCGGCAGTGATTCATCATCCAGCACCGCCTGGTCAACAAAGGTACGCCCGTCGAGCGAGGTAGCACAATAGGCTACGGTCGAAAGCGCCGCACCGCCTTCCGCGACCTGTTCGTGGAACCGGGCGAGACCTTTGGACACAATGCCACCTTTCGCCATCCCCTCATTAGTGGCGGATTTGATGAAGCGGTTACGAAGGGTGATCGGACCTATCTTCACGTCGCTAAATGGTGAAGGTGTGGCGGTCGATGGCAATATCATTCTCCCCAAAATTAACGCATTTGACGTTTTCTATGGCATTTTGTCAACGTCTTGCGTAAAAATCATTATATAAAATTACGAAAATGGAGGATTTGGCACCTATGGCCCAGCTTTTGGATAAGGTAGCATTGATAACCGGAGCCGGACAAGGTGTGGGACAGGGCATTGCCTTTGCGATGGCAGAGGCGGGTGTATCGGTCGTGGTAACCGGGCGCACGCTCGAAAAACTGGAAAAAACGGTGGCTGAAATTGAGCGCCGCGGTGGAAGGGCGCTGGCGTTAACCTGCGACGTCAAATCCGCCGATGATCTGGCGGCTGCTGTCGAAACGACGGTCGGCAGCTTCGGAAGCCTCGATATCCTTGTAAACAATGCGCAAGAGGTGCCGCTGGGCAAGTTGGAAGACGTCGATGACGACGCGTTCCTGGCCGGGTTCATTTCGGGGCCCCTCGCATCGCACCGACTGATGAAACTGGCCCGGCCGCATATGCTTGCACGCGGTGGCGGGGTGATTTTCAACTTTGTTTCGTCGGCCATGATCCGCTGGGACATGGCAACTTTCGGAGCTTATGGTGCGGTCAAGGCAGCGACGCAGGTGCTAACCCGCGCGGCGGCTGCGGAATGGGGACGTGACGGCATCCGGGTGCTCAACATCGCGCCACATGCCGAATCCCCAGGATTGAAATGGTGGATAGAAAACAACCCGGACGAGGCGCAGGCCTTTTTTAAAACAATACCCCTGGGGCGGATTGGTCGGTTGCAGGAAGATATCGGGCAAGCCGTTGTCGCGCTCTGTGCGCCTGAAATGGGCTACCTCACCGGCGCCACCATTCCTCTAGACGGCGGGCAGGCCTATTTTGCGTAAGGAACAGTCATGGAGAAAATAGTCTGCGCGCTTTGGGGTGTCGATAATGTGGCGCTGCTGGCCGGCCTGCCTGACGCCTTACATGCGGCGGGGGCGCGCGGCATCCGCATCAACATCCGCGACGAGGCTGTCGCGGCAGGCGCGGCGCTGATCCAGAAGTGGCAGGAACCGCAACAAGAGGCGGTGGTGCAATATTGGCTGCCGAGCGCAAATGCGATTTTCCGCGCAGGTGCAGACAAGACAATTGCAGGGCATTGCAACCGTTTCGCGGCATGGCTGGTTGCCGAATCGACTATCATTGCAAATCGCGAACACACGCCGGTTTCGGGGCAGCGAACATGGGGGTGGAGCCAGGCGAGCTTCATCAATTTCCGCAGCGATCTGGACCGGATGGAGGCAATGAACGTCTGGCACAGCCACCATACACGCGTCGCGATCGATACCCAGTCCAACTTTGAATATGTGCAAAATCTGGTCGTCCGACCGCTGACGGATGATGCACCGGAATATGATGCCTTTGTCGAGGAATGCTTTCCGGTCGAAGCGCTGACCGATCCGCATGCCTTTTTTGACGCCGTGGGCGATCCGGCAAAGTTTAAGGCCAATCTTGATGATATGATGGACAGTTGCGGGCGCTTTATCCAGTTCGGGCGGATCGATATCATTCCCACGAGCCAGTATGACTTCGGATAAAGTCATCCGCATCGGCGGAGGCTCGGCCTTCTTCATCGACAGTGCGCTGGCGGTACCGCAGCTGCTGGGCGCAGGCGTGGATTATATCATCCTCGATTATTTGGCCGAAGGCGCAATGGGTATGATGGGGCGGATGCGGCTCGCCGATCCGGACAGCGGCTTTCCAAGCGATTTCATGGATGTGCATATCGGCCCGTTTCTGACGCAGATAGCACAAACAGGCACGAAGATTGTCAGCAATGCAGGTGCCGTGAACCCCGGTCGGTTGGCGCATTTACTGCGTGGCAAAATTGCCGAACTGGGCCTGTCACTGAAGGTAGCTGCTATCGAAGGTGATTGCCTGATGCACCGGCTGGCGGATTTTGCCGCTACGCGTGACATGTTTACGGGCAAAGCGTTTCCGCAAAAGGGCGTGACTAGCGCCAATGCCTATCTGGGGGCATTCCCGATTGCCCGCGCACTGGCACAGGGGGCAGATATCGTCATTACCGGCCGGGTGGTGGACAGCGCGTTGGCATTAGGCCCGTTGATCCATGAATTTGGCTGGGGGCCGGATGATCTCGACCAACTGGCTGGCGGTACATTGGCCGGCCATATGATCGAATGTGGCGCGCAGGTGACCGGCGGCACCTTTACCGACTGGCACGAGGTCGAAGGCTGGGCAAATATCGGAAGTCCTATTGCAGAATGCCATTCGGATGGCCGGTGCATCATAACCAAACCCGAAGGCACTGGCGGCCTTGTCAGTTTCGGCACCTGCGCCGAGCAGATGCTTTATGAGGTAAGCGATCCTGCCGCCTATCTGGTACCGGATGTGGCATGTGATTTCTCCCATGTCACGATGGAGGAGGTCGGCAAAGACCGGGTTCTGGTGAAGGGTGCGATTGGCAATTCAAAACCCGAAAAGCTGAAAGCTTGCGCGACATGGGACGATGGCTGGCGAGCGGTTGCTTACCAACCGGTAATCGGGCGACCCGCACTGCAGAAGGCCGCGAAACAGGCCGAAGCGCTGTTTGAACGGGGACGCAATCTCCTGCGTGCGCGCAATTTGGCTGACTGGCGGCGGACAGAGGCCGTGATGATCGGGGCCACCGGAAATCCTGCCTCCGAGGAGGTTGTTGTCAAGCTGGTGGTTGAACATGACGAAATGCTGGCCGTCCAGATGTTCGCCCGCGAGCAATTCTCTGCCATCAGCGCCATGGCACCGGGAACAAGTGTGGCCTTCGGCGTGCAGGTGCAGCCGTGCATGGGGCTGGTCAGCTTTCTCGTGCCGCGGGATGACTTAGAAGTGACAATAGATGTAGGGGATGGAGCAGAACCGTTCTCTGAACCCATAACTCTTCATGCTGAACTTACGCCCTCACCAATGGTGCAATCGAAACCGCAGGTTGGAGAGGCAGAAGCGGTTTTGAACCAGGTCGTGGGTGACGGGGTCGGTGAAGCGGAACTGACAATCTTCGACCTCGCCTACACCCGCAGCGGCGAAAAAGGCGAAACCATCAACATTGGCGTCATCGCCCGAAAGCCCGAGAACCTGCCCGCCTTGCGCGCCGCTCTCACGCCCGAATTGCTTCGCGCACATCTCACCGATCTCGGCGATTTCAAGGTGACCATTTACGAAGTCCCCGGCATCCACGCGCTTAACATCGTCCTCGACGGTGCGTTGCCGGGTGGGCTGAATGCGAGCCAGCGGCTGGACCCGGCGGCGAAGTCTGTCGGGCAGCGTCTGGCCACTATGGCGATCCCCTGCCGCCGGCAAAGCTAGGCTGCCTGTGCTCCCCGCACCAATCGCCCGGGCCGGGCACCCGTGCTTGCATCCATCCGGCGGATGATCTGGCCCGAGACTATTGTCGCATCATAGCCTGTCGCGCGCTGGTGCAAACGGCGCCCACCTGCAGGCAAGTCATGGACAATTTCCGGCACATGTAATGTCAGCCGTTTCATATCAATGACATTCAGATCCGCCTTCGCGCCAACTTTCAATGTACCCCGGTCATTGAGTCCCACGGCTTTCGCTGCCTTTTGCGTCAGCATATGGACCGCTTGCGCTAATTCTATTCCGCCGTCGCGACGATCACGAACGAAGTGCCGTAGCAGGAATGTCGAATAGCTCGCGTCGCAAATGGCACCATAATGGGCGCCGCCATCGCCGAGCGCCGGGATACAATGGGGATGGTTCAGCATCTCATGTGCGCTCGCAAGCGAGGCATCCTCGAAATTGCCAAGGGCGGCGAGGAACAGGCCTTTGCCCTCTGTCGCCAATAGCCGTTCATAGGCAATTTCCTGGGGAGTGCAGCCGCGTGCGCGTGCCTGGTCGGCCATGCTTAGCGATTTGGGTGGCGAGTAATCGGGTGGATTGTCGAGCGGGAACATCCATTCCCAGTTACGCGCAAGTGCGTTGAACGGATGTCCTTCGCTAAACTCTTCGCTGAGCAATGCGGCGCGTAGCGACGGGTCGCGCATCGCGGCAACTTTCTCGGCGAGAGGAAGGTCGGCTATCTTCGCCCAACTCGGGCAAAGGACAAAGGGATGGACGGTCAGTTCGAGCCCGGCAATCAACCCGATCGGGCGCGGCATGACCTGCGCGGTTACCTGACCCCCGCCTGCATTGGTGGCTGACATCATGTCGAGCACCGCACGCCAGCGTGGCGGGCCTTCATTACCGCTGGCCAGGGTGAAGGTGGCCGGACGGCCGCAGGCCTTTACCACCTCGTCGATCACCCCATATTCCTTGTCCCAGCCGACAAAGGCGTCGAGCACGATCTGGAATGTGCCGGAACCGGCATCGGTCATGCCGCGACAGATTGCCTTCAGTTCCTCGACATCGGCCTCAAAAGTCGGGATCGAACCGCCATCGGCGGTCTTGTGGATGCTGAGCCGCGAGGTCGCAAAACCGAGCGCGCCGGCCTGTATCGCTTCCTTCGTCAAAGCGCGCATTTTCTCAAGGTCGTCGTCGTTCGCCGTTTCGCGACGTGCACCGCGCTCGCCCATGGCGTAAACACGTAGCGGTGAATGCGGCAGATAGGCGGCCACATCGATGTCGCGTTTACCGGCATCAAGGCGGTCCAGATATTCGGGGAAAGTTTCCCAGTCCCACGGCAATCCCTCGGCCATAACGACACCGGGAATATCTTCGACGCCTTCCATGACATTGATCAGCATAGCGTGATCGGACTGGCGGCAGGGCGCAAAGCCCACGCCGCAATTGCCCATGACAACGGTCGTCACGCCATGGGCAGAGGATGGTGCAAGTTCCTCGCCCCAGATTGCCTGCCCGTCATAATGTGTGTGCACATCGACAAAGCCCGGCGTTACGATCCGGTCATGGGCATCGATTTCTTCGCGTCCGACGCCCAGGTCCTTGCCAATCGCCACCACGCGTCCGCCGGAAATTGCGATATCGCCTGTGATCAGGGCACCGCCTGTCCCGTCGGCTATCGTACCACCCCTGATAACCAGATCATAATCGCTCATTTTCGAACCTCACCCCAAATGTCACCGGCTTCCTGCGTATCAAAATCATATGCCCCGCGGACGCCCAGCTGGCGGCGGGCCTCTTCCAATGGGGTGTGCCAATAATCCTCCATCTTGGCCATCCAGAATGCATCCGACTGACGGCCGATGCTGATACCCTGCTGGATGCACTCCAGCGCGGTTTCCCATATTTGCGGATAATGCAGCATCGTGCGGATGACATAGCGCGTGGTACCGAGGATCGAGAGCACGCTCATTTCGCCTGCCAGTTCCTTGTTCTGGATATGCGTGTGGATTGTTGCCAGCCGGAACCAATAGGGGATCAGCTCGCCCATATAGTTGAAGCCGCCACCGGTCAGGATATGCTCATAATCATGTGTTTGTCCGGATCGGAGCGAATAATATTCCCACTGCGTTTTCGGCTCGAAATTGGGGACGATCTGGATTTCGTAATTACCTTCCGTCGCCGTCTTATAATAAATCCCGCCGAGCGTGCCCGGCGCGCAATCTTTCAGATCTGCAATGCTGTAATCGGAACAAAACCATTCGTTGAACCATGCGTCGAGTTTGGGATTTACCTTTCTCTCTTCGGTAAACATCGCTTCGATATGGTCGAAATCCCGCAATTCATTGAGAATCGGGATCAACTGGTGCATCTCGGCCGCGGGAGGAAAATCGGGGCCGTTCTTTTTGAGGGCGATCAGCGCGATCCACTCGCGCAGTTTCGGGCTGTTGAGATATTTGGAGGAAGAAACAAGCACGCTTGAGTCCGTGCCCAGCAAATTGACCCCGCGTGCGAGATAAGGAATGTCGTCCAATGGCCTGCCTTTTCGTGATTTGCGTAAAACATACCCCTTTTAAATTCGCAAATCTAGGTTATTTATGCTTCATACACGCAAAACGCGTCGAATCGGGAGAGACTTGAGATGGCAAATGGCAAAGTCGCGCTGGTTACCGGCGCCAGCCGCGGTGCAGGAGCAGGCATTGCGCGGGGATTTGGCGAGCTTGGATATACGGTTTACGTCACCGGGCGTACTGTGGCGCCGGGTGATGCCAAGGGATGGGATGGTACGGTTCTTCCCGGAACGGTCGCGCAAACGGCAGCTGATGTAACAGAGCGCGGTGGCAAGGGAATTGCGGTGATGTGCGACCACAGCGACGACGCGCAGGTCGCACGCGTTTTTGAACAGATAGCGGCTGAACAGAATGGCCAGCTCGACGTGCTGGTCAACAATGCCGCATATATGCATCCGCAGCTGATCGAGCAGAAGAAGTTCTGGGAGAAGGAACTGGCTGCGATGGGCATCCTCGATGTCGGGTTGCGTTCGGCCTATGTCGCAAGCTGGCATGCGGCCAAGATGATGGTTGCCCGCGGTAGCGGCTTGATCGCAATGGGCTCATCCTTTGGGGGCACATGCTATATGCACGGGCCCGCTTACGGGGCGCAGAAAGCAGGCCTCGACAAATTTGCGCATGATATGGGGCATGACTTCCAGGGCACTGGCGTGCGCTGTTTTTCGATCTGGATGGGGCCCCTGATCACGGAGCGGTCGATGATCGCACGCACGCAGCATCCGGAACAATATGAAGGCTTTTTGGAAAGTGCCGAAAATCCTGAATTCACAGCGCACATCATCGATGCGCTGGCACGTGATCCACGCGGCGCTGAGCTTTCGGGATCGACCCTGATCGGCGCGGAAATTGCCAAGGAACTGGGTGTAACCGACCGCGGCAAAGAACGTCCGTCCTACCGCGAGATGCTCGGCAATCCGCCTGCGAAGAATCCTGCCGCAGTTTACTAGTGGCAAGCCAGTTTCATCTTGCGGACCTGTTCGAAACTGCCGCCGCGCAGATACCTGACCGTATCGCGATCAAATCGGATGCAGGGCATCTGACATATGGCGAGCTGAATGCGCGGACCGACCGGCTCGCCGCCGGGCTGTGGGCGCAGGGCGTGCGGCGTGGGGACAATGTCGGGCTGTATATGATGAACGGGCCCGAATATCTGGAATCGCTGCTGGCGGCGATCAAGATCGGGGCTGTCCCCTTCAACGTCAATTACCGTTACCGGGCCGATGAGCTGCGCTACCTGTTCGACAATGCCGAGGCAGTGGCGGTGATCCATGGCGCAGAATTTACGCCCGTTATCGACGAACTGAAGCCCGACCTTCCCAAATTGCGGCTGGCCATTTCGGTCGACGACGGCATCGGTCAGACGCGTTCGCCAACCTATGATGAACTGCTTCAAACTGCGCCCGCTGGTCCATTCGAACGGCATGAAGATGACATCCTGCTGCTCTATACCGGTGGCACAACAGGTGCGCCCAAGGGGGTCATGTGGCCACATAAAGCCTTCTTTTTTGCCTGCCTGAACGGGGCGGGATATTATCATGCCGACGGCCCATGCACCGCACCTGGCGATATCGCGGCACGGGCATCGGGGGGGTATCATCTCTCGATGTTTCCGACTGCGCCATTGATGCATGGTGCAGCAATCTGGTCGGCCCTCGGGGCGATGCTATCGGGTCTGACGCTGGTACTCGATCCCGTGCGCAGCTTCGATCCGGTCGCCATCTGGGACCGTGTCGAGCGTGAAGGCGCACAAATGGTGCAAATCGTCGGCGATGCCATGGCGATCCCGTTGCGTGATGCATTGCGGGATAATCCGGGCCGCTGGAAACTTGACCATGTCATCAATTTCGGGTCCGGCGGCGCGGTCTTCTCCGAAAGCGTAAAGGCGGATCTGAGGCAGTTTCTGCCCAACGCGATGATTACCGACGGCATGGGTTCATCCGAAACCGGGGTCAGCGGTATGGCCATTCCCAGTGCGGAAGGAATGATGCGCCTGCCGGTGAACGAGCTGCAAAGCATCGTCGTCGATGGCAGGCTGGGCACGGTTGGGGAAACCGGCTTTGTCGCCCGCAGCGGCAATATCCCGGTCGGCTATTTTGGCGACCCTGTAAAAAGCGCGGAAACATTCCAGACGATTGATGGCACATTATGGTCTGTCTCGGGCGATACGGCCCGGATCGACGATGATGGCTTCATGACCGTTTTCGGCCGCGGCTCGACCTGTATTACGACGGGCGGGGAAAAGGTGTTTCCCGAAGAAGTGGAAGAGGCGCTGCGGACGCACCCTGCGATATTGGACTCGGTGGTTGCCGGGCAAAAGGATGACCGCTGGGGCGAACGTGTGGTCGGGGTGGTGTCGCTGCGCGAGGGCTGCACACGGCCCGCTTTCGACGAGGTGAAATCACACTTGTCGTCGCAGTTGGCAGGTTACAAACTGCCAAAGGCGCTCGTCTGGGTGGATGCGGTCAAGCGTTCACCGGCGGGCAAACAGGATTACCGCTGGGCCAGGGAGGTGGCAGCATCGGCATGACGAGTTCAGATCTGATTTTTGACAAGGTTACCGGTCCCGGCTCGCCATTCGAAATAGGCGAGCGCGATGGTATGCGGCAGTTTGTCAACGCGCCCAGCGATCTGAACCAGATGATCGAACGGACACGCGCATTCGGCGATCGGCCAATGATCGTCGAGGGTGATTTGCGGCTGAGTTATGCTGACGTGTTCGTACGCCGCGATGCACTGGCCGCTGCGCTGGGGATAGAAAAAGGCGACCGGGTCGGGTTGTGCATGAAAAACAGTGCGGCCTGGATGATCGGCTTTCTTGCCATACTCGCGCGCGGCGGTGTGGCCGTGGCCGTCAACAGCAGGGGTGCGCCGAACGAACTTGCGGCCATGCTCGACGATGTCGGCGCGGCGATTGTACTTGCCGATTCCGATCGCGCCCGACGTCTGCGCGAGGGCGGTTATGCGGGACGGATTATCGAGGCGCAGGAATTTCCTTCCGATGGGACCATGGCGCTCGATCCCGTCTCGCCAGCACAGGCGGACGATGCCGCCGCCATCTTGTTTACTTCGGGGACGACCGGCCGGGTCAAAGGGGCGGTTTTGAGCCACAAGAATCTAATCCACGGCATCATGCTGATGCAATTGTCGGGCGTAATGATCCTGCACGGCATGGCCGAAAAATTCGGAACCGATGTCGAGACATTACGCGCCAATCTGCCGCAGGCAGCCGTGCTTCAGGTCTATCCGCTGTTTCATATTTCGGGGCTTGGCAGTGCATTCCTCTCGCCCATGCTTGCCGGCTCGAAAATTGTCGTCATGCACCATTGGGATCCCGAGGAGGCGTTGCGGCTTATCGCGGCAGAACGGGTGACGATGTTTACAGGGGTCCCGACAATGTTGTGGGACATCCTGAACAAGGCACATCTGGAAAGCGCCGATTTGTCCTCTCTGACCAACATTGGCACGGGTGGGCAGGCTTTGCCGGTCAATCTGCTCGACGCGATCCGCAGCGCATGTCCGCAGGCGTTTATGGGAACCGGCTACGGCCTGACCGAAACATCGGGCAGCGTCGCGCAAGCGGTGGGTGAGGATTTCATCCGGAACCGAACCGCCGCCGGCCGCGTGCTCAGCCTGGTCGACATGAAAATCGATGCCCCTGAAGGTCAGGCCGGTGAAATCATGGTGCGCGGCCCGATGGTGATGAAAGGTTATTGGAACCGGCCCGAAGAAACCGCGGCGGTGCTTTCGGCAGATGGGTGGTTCCGGACCGGTGATATCGGGATGGTCGATGATGAAGGCTATATCTTCATAGTTGACCGCAAAAAGGACATGGTGATCTCGGGCGGCGAAAACATCTATTGCGCCGAAGTAGAACGGATCATGGGCGCCATGGACGGTGTCGCCGAATGCGCAGCGTTCGGTATCCCGGACGAAAGGCTCGGGGAGTTGCTCGTGGCCTTTGTCGTCGGATCCGGGGTAACCGAACAGGAAATCATCCAAGAGGTGGGCGAAAAGCTGGCCCGGTACAAGGCACCCGGACATGTCCGGTTCGTCAGCGAACCTTTGCCACGCAATGCCGTGGGCAAGGTCGATAAAATCAAATTGCGGGCGATGTGGCCCGATCTCGCAGGAGTGTAAAATATATGGGCATGCCCACCGACATCAAAGTTATCGACTGTATGCTGGGCATACCCAATGCCGAGGACCGGTCTGACTGGTTTGCGGCATTCCGTCCACTGATCAAGGATGCCCAGACGCTTGAGCAATTTTCAATGCCTGCGCAATATATGTTCAAGGATGTGCCCACGACCGGCAATCCGGGCGATTTCGTCAAGTGGACGGTCGAGCAGATGGATCGTTTCAATATCGAAAAGGCACTGGTTGGATGGAATGACGACGATACATCCCGCCGTGCCAAAGAGCTTTATCCGGACCGCTTCTTTTTCGATGTTCCGTGCGACCCCAACAAAGGGGTCGATGAAGTCCGGCGGATCAAGCGGCTGCACAGCGAAGTCGGCATTTCGGCGATCAGCGTATTTCCGAGCGGCACGCTGCCGCAGGTTGCGATCAATCATAAATATATGTTCCCGCTTTATACAGCAGCGGCGGAACTTGGTATTCCGATTTGCCTGAATGTGGGTATTCCGGGGCCGCGCATTCCGATGGAAACCCAGAAGGTAGAGCATCTGGACGAGGTGTGCTGGTTTTTCCCTGACCTGAAAATCGTCATGCGCCACGGTGCGGAACCCTGGGAGGCTTTGGCCGTGAAGCTGATGCTCAAATGGCCCAACCTCTATTATTCGACGAGTGCATTTGCGCCGAAACATTATCCCAAAGCGATCATCGACTATGCGAACACGCGTGGAAGCGACAAGATCATCTATGCCGGTTATTTCCCGATGGGCTTGAGCCTGGACCGGATTTTTGGTGACATGCCGTCTGTGCCGTTCAAGGATGAGGTATGGCCCAAATTTCTACGAGAAAACGCCGTCAAGGTGTTCGGCCTGTAACGGCAGGCCATTGAGGAGACGGGAGCCGGGAAGTCTGCTCCCTTTAATCTGTTTCCGGCCCGGTGAGACAACCCCCCGGCCCGGTCCTTCCCCACAAGGGAAGGTTTCGAAAAGGAGACTGATCATGTCTGATTCAGAAAACCGTCCAGCCGGCGATGCTCGCACTGCGCCGGTCGCCGTTTGGCAAATCCTCGAAAAGCTGAAGGGGCAGGACCTGCTCGACTGGCGCCTCGCCCCGGTCGAAGGACGCGCATCGATTGAGGAACGCAACCTCGATATTGGCTTCCCGTTCGGCTGGTATCCGATTGTGATGACGAAAGATCTGGCTGTCGGCGAGGTGAAGCCGCTGCGCTATTTCTCGAAAGACCTCGCCATATGGCGAGGTGAAGATGGCAAGGTGCGCATGGTCGATGCCTATTGTCGCCATTTGGGTGCCCATATGGGACATGGCGGGAAAGTGCATGGCAATCTGCTGGAATGTCCGTTTCACGCCTGGCGCTACGATGGCGAAGAAGGTGTTGTGAAGGAAATACCTTATTCCCGGTCCATCCCGCCGCAGGTGAAGCGCAAGTGCACCCGCACATGGCATGTGACAGAGGCGAACCGCTGGGTTTGGGCATGGTATCATCCGCATGATGTCGCACCGCTGTTCGACGTTGTACATATTCCGGAAACATCCGATCCTGACTGGACCGACTATGACGTCCACGAATGGAATGTGTACGGATCAATCCAGAATATGGCCGAAAATGGCGTGGATGTAGCCCATTTCAAATATATCCACGGCACCGCCAACGTTCCGCTCGGCGAGTTACGCTGGGGAGACTGGGGACGCGGTGCCGATGTCCGTGGCAAAATGGGTACGCCATGGGGCGAAGTCGATGGCTGCATCAGCTATGATACGATGGGACCAGGGCAAAGCTGGACCCGCTTTACCGGCATTTCGGAGACTTTGCTCGTCGCCTGTATCACGCCGGTCGAGCTGGACCATGTCCATGCGCGCTTCTGCTTTACCCAGCCCCGGGCCCAGGCAGAAGGCGAACGGGCCGGCGTTGCCAGGGCGATTATCCGCGACATCTGCAAGCAGTTCGATCAGGACAAGGTCATCTGGGACCGCCAGAAATATGAACCTAATGCACTGATATGCGAAGGTGATGGCCCGATAGCCCAGTTCCGCAAATTCTACGCGCGCTATTATGCGAAAGATGCGGACCGGCCCGAAGGTGAAAATGTAACCCCGATCCGGAAAGCGGGATGAAAAAGCTGCTGCTCGTTGCCGCGGCTTTGTTGCTCATGGGGGCGGGGGAAACCCCGTCCCCTGTCACTGTCTATAGCGGCGGCCCGATATTGACCATGGACGGGGATAATCCTGCAACGGTCGAAGCGGTTGCTGTCAAAGGCGATCATATTCTGGCCGTCGGCGACCTGGCTCTGGTGACTCGTGCCGCAGGCAAACGCGCCGTGCAGGTTGACTTGAAAGGGCGGACAATGCTGCCCGGCTTTATCGATGCGCACGGGCATATGGGCTTTGTCGGCCAGAATGCGTTCATGGCGCAGTTACAGCCACCCCCGGTTGGCGGCGTCGCCAGCATCGCGCAAATGCAGGATGCACTGCGCGATTTTGCCCGGGGGCAAGCGGCTCCGGTGCTGATCGGCAACGGCTATGATGATTCCCAACTGGCCGAACGAAGGCATCCTACGCGGGCTGATCTGGATGCTGTTTCCCCAAATGTGCCAATCCTGGTGCTGCATGTCAGCGGGCATTTCGCTTCGATGAACTCGGCCATGTTGAAACTGGTCGGCTATAGTCCCGATACCCCTGATCCCAAAGGTGGTGTGATCCGGCGCGAAGCCGACGGCAAAACGCCCAATGGCGTTATCGAAGAAACCGCCATGTACCCGTTGCTCAAGTTGCTCGCGCCACCCAATTTGGAGGCAAGCATCGCGCCGCTGGTAAAGGCTGCGAAAATATATGCGAGCTATGGAATTACGACCGGACAGGATGGGCGGGTGATGCCCGAAAACTGGCCCGCTCTTGAAGAAGCGGCCAAGCGCGGCCTTTTTCCCATCGATGTTGTCTCGCTGGTCTCGTTCGAGCGCGACTGGCCCGAAACTGTGCGGTCCAGAATTGGCAGATCCTATTCCGGTCGGTTGCGCATTGCCGGTATCAAGCTGACGCTGGATGGCTCACCGCAGGGGCGCACGGCGTGGTTGAAGGATCCGGTGCCGATCCCACCGGACGGCCAGAAAGAAGGATATGCAGGCTATCCGGCGATCGACCTCAAACTGTTCAATGCCAAGCTGGCAGATGCGGCAAAAAATGGTTGGCAGGTCTTCGTGCATGTCAACGGGGACGCCGCGGCACAAGCGCTGATCGATGGCGTGCGCGCAAATGCGCTGGCCGGGCACAGGACGATCGCAATTCATAACCAGGTGGTCCAACTGGACCAGCTTAAGGAAATGAAGACGCTTGATATCCAGCCCAGCTTTTTTGCGAACCATACCTTTTATTGGGGTGACTGGCATCGTGATGTGTCACTGGGGGCAAAACGGGCCGATTTCATTTCCCCGCAAGCCACGGCATGGAGTCTGGGATTAAGGCCAACGGCGCATAATGACTCGCCTGTCGTTCCGCCCGATATGCTGCGTCTGGTGTGGTCATCGGTTACCAGACGGACGCAGTCCGGTGACATTCTGGGCCCGTTAGAACGGATTTCGCCCTATCGCGCGTTGCAGCAGGTGACAATCAATGCGGCATGGCAGATCGGGGAAGATGCCAGCAAGGGAAGCATCACGGCCGGAAAGCGTGCGGATATGGTCGTGCTCGATTCCAACCCGCTTTCGGTTGATCCGAACAATCTGCATGCGATCAAGGTCGTTGCAACCATCAAGGATGGGGCAACCATCTTCGGGTCGTTGGAATAGGAATGCCGATGCCCGCGCCGCACTTGCACAGGGAACCGACCGCGCTGGAGCTGGCCGGCCAGATTGCGCGCGGGGAGCTAAGCGCTGTTGAAGCGACCGAGGCAGCGATCGACCGGATCGAGAGGCTGGATGGGGCGATCAATGCCGTCGTGGTTCGCGATTTCGATCATGCGCGTGACCAGGCCAAGGCGGCAGATGCACGCCGGGCACAGGGGGCGGCAGGGCCGCTAAATGGCGTTCCTGTTACCGTCAAGGAAAGCTTCAACATTGCAGGGCTGAAAACGACATGGGGCTTTGACCATGCGCGTGACTTCGTGGCGCAGGAAGATGCCCATGCCGTCAAACGGTTGAAATCTGCTGGGGCAATAGTTCTCGGTAAAACCAATGTGCCTGTGGCGCTTGCCGATTTGCAGTCGGTCAATCCGATCTACGGACGCACAAACAATCCCCATGATGTCTCGCGCGTGCCGGGCGGTTCGTCCGGCGGCAGCGCGGCTGCTCTTGCGGCCGGAATGGTTCCGCTCGAATTCGGTTCGGACATAGGCGGGTCCATCCGCACACCATGCCATTTTTGTGGCGTTACCGGATTGAAACCGACCTATGGTGCAATACCGAGTGACGGGCATTTTGCACCCGGTACGTCGGGTGCGCCTTCGGTGCTTTCAATGACAGGTCCAATGGCGCGCTCGGCAGAAGATCTTGCGCTTGCCCTGGATTTGACCTGCACATTACCTCTGCCCCGTCCACGGCACAGGAATTTCAAGGATGTGCGCATTCTGGTGCTCGACACGCATCCGTTGTCGCGGGTGGATACGCCAGTGGCCGATGCATTGCGGTCGGCTGCGGATGCTGCTGCGAATGCGGGTGCACATTTGTCCCACAACAGTCCCCTATTGCCCGACCGTGAAGCGCTGCATCCCGCCTATGTGAAGTTGATGAGCACCACCATGGCTGCTCGCGCACCGCCGACCGAGGAACACCCCGATATTGGTATGCGGGGCTGGATGCGGTTGCTGGATGAACAAGCCGATATGACGAGGCAATGGCAGAGGCTTTTCGAAGATTTCGACGCGATCTTTACGCCGGTTTTCGGAACGTCCGCATTTCCGCACACCGACGAACCCGACTGGCATAACCGCCGTCTGTCCATCAACGGCGTGGAAGCGCCCTTTGTCGACCAGATCGCGTGGATTGGTCCTGCCACCTATGCCGGTTTGCCTGCAGTGTCGGTGCCGGTTGGTAGCGATGGCCATTTGCCCGTCGGCATACAGGTTATCACGCCCCATTGGCACGACCACAGCGCCATCGCACTTTCAGGGATGCTTCACAAAATGCTTGGCTAGACATGTATGAGGAGGAGAGAAAAATGACTGCGGCTACTTTACCACCTATTGATGGCGGTGCGCCATTTCTGGGACATTTGCTTCCTTTTTTCCGCGACCCCGTTGCCGTGCTCCGTCAAGGCTACCACAGCAAGGGCAAGCTGTTTTCATTCGGTATCATGGGCCGCCGGATGAATGTCATGCTCGGACCTGAGCATAACCGTTTTTTCTTTGAAGAAACCGACAAGCTGCTGTCGATCCGGGAATCGATGCCCTTTTTCCTCAAAATGTTTTCACCCGATTTCTACAGCTTTGCCGAAATGGATGAATATCTGCGCCAGCGCGCAGTAATCATGCCGCGTTTCAAAGCAGCGGCGATGAAGCAATATGTGGGTGTCATGGTCGAGGAGAGCCTGAACCTCGTCAACCGGCTGGGGGATGAAGGTGAATTTGACCTGATCCCGACGCTGGGCCCAGTCGTCATGGATATCGCGGCACATAGTTTCATGGGCAAGGAGTTCCACGAAAAGCTGGGCCATGAATTTTTCGATCTGTTTCGTGATTTTTCGGGCGGAATGGAATTTGTGCTGCCGCTGTGGCTGCCGACGCCGAAAATGATCAAGAGCCAGCGTGCCAAGAAGAAATTGCACGCCATTCTGCAAAGCTGGATCGACAAACGAAGGGCGGCGCCGCTTGATCCGCCCGACTTCTTCCAGGGGATGATCGAAAGCAAATATCCCGATGGCCGTCCCATTCCGGACGAACTGATCCGGCACCTGATCCTGTTGCTGGTGTGGGCGGGTCATGAAACGACTGCAGGGCAAGTTAGCTGGGCGCTTGCCGACATATTGCAGAACCGGGACTATGAGAAAGTGCTGCGGGACGAACTGGAACTGGTACTCGGCGGCAGCGACGGCGGCAATCTCGGCTGGGAACAGGCCATAGCGATGCAGAAAATGGACCTTGCCCTGCGCGAAACCGAACGACTGCACCCGGTGGCCTTTATCCTGTCGCGGAAAGCGAACACCGATATTGAACGTGATGGCTATACAATCAAGAAGGGTGATTTCGTCCTTCTTGCCCCTTCGGTCACGCACCGCATGACCGAAACATGGATAGAGCCTGACCGCTACAATCCGGAACGTTTCAACGCGGAACGCGATGATGCACAGATTGAATCCAATTCGCTTGTCGGCTTTGGCGGCGGGGTGCACCGTTGTGCCGGTGTGAACTTCGCGCGGATGGAAATGAAGGTCGTGCTCGCGGTTTTGCTCCAAAACTACGACATGGAACTGCTTGACGAGGTGAAGCCCATCGCCGGTGCGGGCACCTACTGGCCAGCGCAGCCGTGCCGCGTGCGCTATAAAAAGCGGGCGCGCAGCGATGCGAAGGGTGCCGATATGGCCGAAATGGCAAAAGCCGCTGGCTGCCCGGTACACTGATGGCAAAGATCACCTATATCCAGCCTGACGGCAGCGAGCGGACCTGCGTCAATTTCGAGGGCATGACGGTGATGCATCTGGCCATCGGCAATCTCGTCGATGGCATCGACGCCAATTGCGGCGGGATGATGCAATGCGGGACCTGCCACGTCTATATCGCGCCGGAATGGGCAGACCGGGTGGGGCCACCTTCCGCCGATGAAGCGGCCATGCTGGAGGCACTGGACGGTGTCGAAATCCGGCCGACAAGCCGCTTGTCCTGTCAGATCCAGCTCGGGGAGGAACTGGATGGTCTGGTCGTGGAAATTCCGCCGGACCAGCCGGGCATCTGACCATGCGATACCTGCTGTTGCTGCTCGCCCTGATGGCCGCGGGACCGGCCAGGGCGGACGGGTTCACCCCGTCTGCCGAAGACAAGCTGGTGCAGCAGGGCAGGGCGCTGCTCGCCCGCGAATATCCCGAAACCATGCGTCACATGGCGCGTCAGGATGGTTTTGGCGGCCCTTCCTCACCACCTATTGCCCGCGCCATGCTTTCCGACGCGCCGGAACTGGTCGCTGCAGCCAAGGCGAAGATGTCGGTTGAAAAACTAGGCGATCGCATGTGGCTGGTGCGTTTTCCCTATGTGAATGTTGCACTGGTTGAAACGCGGACGGGTCTGCTGCTGTTTGATACCGGCTATGCGGCCATAGGTCCGGCTTTGGTGGAACTGATCCCGACGCTGAGTAAAAAGCCGCTGACGCATATTGTCGTCAGCCATGTTCATGTGGACCATGCCTATGGTTGGCCGGCACTCAAGGCGAAATGGCCCAAGGTGAAAACGATCACCAGCGATCTTTTTCCGGCAATGGCTGCCAAGGAAGTGCGCCTGGGCGGATCGATCGGACGACTGAACAACCAGCCGCTACCTCTTCAACCTTCGACAGTCGACCGCTTGCCCAAGGCCGACATATTCGTCCGCGACCGCCTGTCACTGATGATTGGTGGCGAGCGGTTCGAACTGTTCCATGCGCCCGGGGAAACAGAGGAGCAGATGTGGATGGCGCTGCCCGGTCGCGGTGCAATCTTTACCGCCGATTATTATCAGGGCTTTCTCCCCAATGCCGGAAACGGCAAGCGGATCATGCGCCATGTCGACGAATGGGCGGCGGCGCTGCGGGCGATGGCCGCTTTCAAACCTGCTCTGCTGATGCCGATGCACGGTGCACCTGTCTCGGATGCGGTCGAGGTGAAAAGACGCCTGACTATACTTGCCAAGGCACTCGAGCATGTATCGGCGGAAACGGTTCGGCGCCTGAACGACGGTGAACGGAAGGATGTTATTGCCGCGACCATAGCTTGGCCAAAACGCTTTGCCGAAGAACCCACACTCGATGCCCAGTATAACCGGCCCGAAGATATATCGCGCATGGTGTCGATGCGCTGGACAGGGTGGTGGGATGGTGTCCCCGGACATTTCGCCGCGCTTCCGTTCGAAGCAGAAGCGAAGGAGGCCATTCGCCTGGCTGGCGGGATTGATGCCCTCGACCGACGTGCGCGCGAACTGCTGCCTTCAGATCCGAAGCTGGCCGCCCGGCTCGCCGACTGGGCTTTCTTTGGCGAACCCGAAAACCCTGTCGCGTTGCGCCTGACCGTCGATGTCTACATGGCGCGTCTGGCAGAGCCCGATATGCCGGTGCAGGAAGGGCTGGTCTATTTCGACCAGGCTGCGAAAGCGCGGGCAATGCTGCAGCAGCTTGGCCGCCAACCTAACCCCTGAGACGTTCGAGACCACTCAGGTCCAGCGGACGCATGACCGCCAGCATCGTATACCAGCTTGCCGGCAAGTGGCTTGTTTCACGATCATGTTCGGCCAGTAATTGCACCCGTCGCCGATATTCCTCGATCAATTCGGCCAAGGCAGCTGCACCTTGCGGGGACAGCTTCACAACCTCGGATGCATAGGGCGTTTCGGGGGCGGCAAAATCGATGGCCATGAATTGCGCCTTCATCCGCGTTTCGAACAATTGCCGCATCGGTGCCTTGCGCCAGACGACAGTACGGTCAACCAGCGCCCGCACGCGTCCACCCGACAACCGGTCGATGAGCGCCAGACGCTCCAGCCTTACCAACGCGCCTTCGACCATCGAAATCGGAAGTTCGAAGTCGGCTGCTGTTTCCTCAGGCGGATATCCGGACAATATGGTGAAGAACATCAGCGCCATAAACTCATCGGCCATCAGGGCGCGTTCCTGCGCCAATGTCAGTTCGCGGGCCAGACGGGCGGCGGGGCGTTCGGTCTCACGCACCAGCTCGGAAAGGCTGAGATCGCATAAATCTGCCAGCGCCGTCAGTCGGTCGATTGTCAGAGCTTTCCCGGCCAGCCAGCGTTTCGCCGTAGCCTCCCCGATCTGGAGTTTCTGGGCGATGGTCGCGGCTGTCCATCCTGCCGTTTTCAGATGGCGTTTCAACGCCGCCAGCATCCGCTGGCTTTCGCTTTCGGTTCGCATAATGATACCAAATAGATCGTATAACGATACGAAATCAAGTGAACTGATGGCGTCGACCCATGATTCGGACATATCCTTCTCTCCACAAGGACTCGTGGGCGACCAGCCCCCGTGCAAAAATGAGGAGAGAGATATGCCCGACATGCTGATCAAGAACGGAACCGTTGTCGACGGTACCGGCGCCCCCGCTTTCGCCGCTGACGTTCGCATCAAGGATGGCCTGATCGCCGAAGTAGGCCGCGATCTGCCTTCGCACGGTGAACGCATTGTCGATGCCGATGGTTGCTATGTCGCGCCCGGCTTCATCGAAAGCCACACCCATTATGACGCCAGCATGTGGTGGCAGCCTGATCTCGATCCGCTGCCCGGCTATGGTGCGACGACGATGATTTTGGGCAATTGCGGCTTTTCAATGGCTCCGCTTCACCCGTCCAAACAAGCCCGCGATGAGGTCATGGGAATCTTCTCCTTTTTCGAAGATATCCCCATCGGTCCGTTCCAGCAGAATGTTCCATGGGACTGGACGACCTGGTCCGAATATCGCAAATCCTTTGAAAACAGCGTCAAGGTGCCGCTGAACTATGCCAGCTATGTCGGGCATATCCCGTTGCGTCTGGCGGCGATGGGCATGGACGCCTGGGACCGTGCAGCGACGCCGGAAGAGATTGCCAAAATGGCCGAACTGCTCGACGATGCCCTTGCGGCAGGCGCACTTGGCCTGTCGGACAATATGCACGACCATGACGGCGACAACCGCCCGGTTCCCTCTTTGCTCGCCTGCGATGCGGAATTTTCCGCGCTGTTCGACGTGATGGATCGCTATCCTGCAACCTGTTACCAGATCATCGTCGATACCTTCATGCGGATGAATGGCCCTGCCAACCTGAAACGGCTTGAGAATCTGCTGGCCGGACGCAAAATCCGGGTGCAGATTGCAGGTGGCATTCCGACCCTGTTTTTCCAGGCCGGCATCCTGCCGGAAATGCAGAAAACGATCGACGAGATGCGTGCGGCGGGCATCGATGTCTGGCCGGGCTTCGCCCATGTCTCGCCAACCAGTGTGCTCAGCATCACCAAGTCCCTGATCTTCGCACAATCGAACGATTATGTCTGGCACGAGGTGGTGCTGGCCGAAAGCTACGAGGAAAAGGAGCGTTTGCTGCGCGATCCGGATTGGCGGGCACGCGCCCGCGAAAGCTGGGACACGCAGGCATGGGATCACAGCCCGCTCAAAAATCCGCAGGAACTGCTGTTGCTCGATAGCGAAAATGGCACGGGCCCGATTGGCGGCACGCTCAAGGAATTTGCCGACAGCCGCGGCGTGCATCGCAGTGATGCCATGGCGGACTGGATCTTGGAAAATGGATTGCTTTCCACCGTCCACATGGCGCCGTTCCCCAAAAATGAGGAACTGACCGTTGCGTTGATGCGCGATCCGAAAACAGTCGGAAATATTTCCGATGCTGGTGCCCATCTGCAGATGCTGTGCGGTGGCGGCGAAAACTCCCTCCTGCTCACCAAATATGTGCGTGAGGAAAAGGCGATTACCATCGAGGAAGCCGTCCACATCATGACCGGAAAGCTGGCCGAGCATTTCTTCCTGCACGATCGCGGTGTAATCGCACCGGGCAAGCGGGCAGATATCACCGTGTTCAACCTCGACGAGGTGACGTACCACCCCTTTGAGAAAGCCTGGGATGTGCCTGACGGTAAGGGCGGAAAGACATGGCGGTTCACCCGTAAAGCGGCGCCAATGCGGCTGACATTGGTGAATGGCGAACCTACCTTTGAAAATGGCGCCTATACCGGAGCCAAGCCCGGCCAGTTTCTTTCCCCTGCCAATGATGATGCCCCCGTGGCCATAGCAGCGGAGTAGCGAACATGACCGATGTGAAGGTAGGGGCTGGCGAGCGCGAATATTTCAACGGCAAGATCCGCAAGGTCGAAACCGAAAGTTCGGTGCTAATCAGCTCATCCAAATATCTGAACCATCAGGAACTTCGGCATCTGGTGTCCCAGGAAATGCTTCGGCGCAATGGAGCGGATATGCCCAACACCGCCTTCATCCCCGAAGTGGCGCAGATCTTGATGATGCTGGAGGATTTCCCCCGCATCATCGCGCTGTTCGAACAGGAAAAAGCGCGGCTGCCACAGTTCAGGAAATGGTGCGACGACCGCTCGCTTTCCGATTTCAAAAAGGATGAAGTCAAGGACTGCGCGCCCGGGACATTGGGCGCGGCGCTTTTCGACTTCATGGTCAATTCGGGCTATGAACTGGATATCTTCTACCGTGAAATCCAGGTCGTGAACGATCTGACATTCTATCTTCGCCAGACTGCGCTGACCCATGATATCGAGCATATCGTGACCGGCTTTGGTCCCAATCATGGCGGTGAAATCGCGCTTCTGGTCGGAAATCTGCACGCCAAGGCGCGGTATTTCCATCCGGAACTGGCGGCCTTTTTCAACCGCGTGCCCAGCTATTTACGGGCCAAGACGATCATGAAGGATATGCTGCACTACGCCGAGGGCTATGCGCTCAATCTGGAAGCGGAATATGTCGGTGCTACACAGGCGCGGAACTGGAAATATCCGATCATGCTTGCCGACTGGCGGGCCATGGTCGACTGGCAGATTTCCGACATCCGGGAGGAACTGGGCATCACCCCGGTGCCACCGGCAGGACTGTGGGCAGATACAAATAATCTTGTCGAAGACGCGCTGCATGCTAATGACGATATCGCTTCGGCGGTGGCCGCCGAATAAAGAGCATAATCGCAATTGTCGATTTACAGTGCAAGATAACCTCTATATGCGTAAAATACATATAAACTAATTACGCATATCGAGGGAGAGGGACGTGCGCGGGCTTTCGGGCAAAGTTGGAATTGTCGCCGGCGGCGGTAGGGGTATCGGTGCCGCAACGGCACGGCGTTTGGCCCAGGAAGGCGCGCATGTGGTCATTGGCGACCTGATGGGTGACTGGGCGCGCGAAGTAGCCGAAGATATTGTCGCCCAGGGCGGCAAGGCTGTCGGCGTTGATCTTGATGGCACCAGCGCAGAATCGCAGGCTGCGATTGTCGCCAAGGCAGTGGAGGCCTTTGGCGGACTTGATTTCTACCACAGCAATCTGGCGGGCGGGACGGAAGGCGATATCGATGCGCTCAATTGCCCGGTCGAGGTGCTCGAGAAAAGTTTTGCGATCAATACCAAAAGCCATTTCCTTGCAACGCAGGCAGCCCTGCCGAAAATCATCGAACGGGGTGGTGGTGCAATGATCTATACATCGAGCGGAGCTGCCTCAGGCGGCGCCCCCTGGCAAGTGGCCTATCCCATGACCAAAAATGCCATCCACGCCCTCGCGCGGCATGTTGCCAGCAAATATGGGAAGCAGGGCGTCCGCGCGAATGTGATCTGTCCGGGACTTGTTCTGACCGAAGCCGTTAAACAACATCTGACAGATGAATATGTCGAACGCGGGCTGAAGGCAGTGCCCCATGTGCGTTTGGGGCAACCGGAAGATATTGCCGCGGCAGTCACATTTCTTGCGTCGGAAGATGGCGCCTGGGTCAACGGGCAGGTCTGGCATGTGAACGGCGGAGCACAAATGCGTGACTGAAGTCGCCGCGCCCCGCCTTTCAAACCGCTGGCTTGTCCTGTTCCTGCTGCTGCTGATCTTTATCTTCAACTATGCCGACCGATTTCTGATTTCCGGTCTTGTGGGACCGATCAAGAAAGAGTTCGGGCTGGGCGACGGGTTCATGGGGCTTTTAATGGGGCCCGCTTTCGTTGTGCTCTACGTGCTGGCCGGTATTCCGATCGCGCGGCTGGCCGACCGGTCGTCGCGGGTGATGATCATCTGTATCGGTTGCATAGTCTGGAGCTTGTTTACAGGCCTGACGGGATTGGCCACAGGGCCGGTAACGCTTGCCCTGTGCCGGGTAGGCGTTGGCATTGGTGAGGCGGCATTTGTGGCGCCGGCCTATTCCTTGCTGGCGGATTATTTCAAGCCCGAACGGCGGGGAGTGGCTTTCGCAATATTGGGTCTTGCAACCTATTTCGGCCAGATTGCCGGCTATGCCGGAGGTCCCGCAATTGCGGAAATATACACATGGCACGCCGCCTTTTTTGCCATGGCAGTTCCGGGCTTCGTGCTCGCCGGCTTTGCCTGGCTCTTGATAAAGGAACCCCAAAGGTCTGCGGCAGCGCAGGTGCAGGAGGCACTGGCGCCCATCATCGGGCGGTTGGTAAAGGCGCGAAGTTACATCGCCCTGATGCTTGGCATGGGGCTGGGAACACTTTCGGGCGTGTCCTTCGGCTTTTGGGGGCCAACGCTGTTTGCGCGTAATCATGGTTTGACAGAGTCCGTCGCCAGCAATGCGTTTGCCGCCTATTTTGGGCTAGCGGGTCTGACCGGCATGCTGATCTTTGGCGCGGTATCCGACCGGCTTGCGCGAAAAGGCCCGCATGGACCGCCAAGACTTGCGGCATTTTCTCTTTTCTTCGCGACCTTATGCATCTTGCTGGTCACGTGGAGCAGCAGCTTTGCACAGTCCAAAATGCTCGCCATTCCGTCGGGATTGTTGGGGGGCGGCTGGTCGGTCGGCGTTATGGCGAGTCTGCAATATCTGCTACCCGACCGCTACCGCGCAACCGCCACTGCATCCTTTATCGCGGTCAGCACATTAATGGGCTTTCTTGTGGGGCCGTGGCTGGCCGGGGAAATCAGTGGTGCTTTCGGCAACGATGCCCAATCGTTGCGCATCGGCCTGTCGGTCACGATTCCAGCAGGCTTTATCGCCGCGTTGAGTATGTGGTATGCATCGTCACGGCTCGACGGTGACAATGAAATCCTGCGCCGGTTTGAAAGCGAACGTCCCGATTAGCGCTGCATAGATGGCGGCGCGCCCGGCATCATCGCATAATAGTGACCGGCAACCAGCCCGCCGTCGACAAGCAATTCGGTTCCCATGCAATAGCCGGCATCGTCCGAAGCGAGATAGGCGGCAGCCGCACCAATGTCGTGTGGATCGCCGGCGCGTTGTGCGGGATAAATCTTATATCCCTGGTCGACCACGTCGCGCGGCAGATTGGTGGGATTCGATATCGCCGTGACGATCCCGCCAGGGTGGATCGAATTGACTCTGATGCCGCGATGGCCAAGCTCAAGCGCCAGTGACTTGGTGAAACCGCGAACGCCAAATTTGGAAGCACAATAGGCCGTCAGCGAGTTGGCGCCCACAATGCCATCGGCCGAGCTCATGTTGATGATCGATCCTCCCCCTGCACGTTCGAGAGCCGGAATGGCCGCCTGGGCACCGAACATCGTACCGATCAGGTTGATGTCGATGATGCGCCGGATATCTTCTTCGCTCAAGTCGTCGAGCCGTTTGAAGACCAGTACTCCGGCATTGTTGACAAGGCAGTCGAGCCTGCCGAACCGGGCTTCGGTCGCGGTGATGGCTTCGTCCCACTGGCTGCGGGAAACGACGTCGAGACGGGTGTAGGCTTGCCCCAATTCGTCCGCCAGTGCCTGGCCCTCCTTGTCGAGCACATCGGTGATCATCACCTGAGCGCCTTCCTCCACAAACCGGCGAACAATGCCTTCGCCAATGCCGCGCGCGCCACCGGTAACCAGCGCCACTTTACCCTTTAATCGTTGCATGTGATGTTCCTCTCGATTCTGCGATTTAGCACTGGATTTGCGTTCAACAATACGCAATTATTAGTTTTTGGGCGATGTTAATCGTCAATTGCGAAAGAAAATCCATGTCAAATGACGCACTTTTTCCAAAAGGCGCTGCCCTGGTTGTGGGGGCAAGTGGCGGAATTGGTGGCAAGGTCGCCGAAATTCTCGGGCAAGATGGCAGTGATCTGGCGCTTGTCTACAACCGCAAGGCGGATGCCGCACAGGCCCTTGCCAAAAGCGTTTCGACTGAGAGTAGCGTGCACCGCTGTGACGTAACCGACCCTGCTGCTGTTGCCGCCCTCGTTGACGAAGTTGTTGCGCGGCATGGCCGAATCCATACACTGGTCTGGGCAGCGGGGCCGCTTGTGGACCAGCTCTACCTCTCCGAAACGCCGCTCGAGAAATGGCGCAAGGCATTCGAGGTCGAGGTGCATGGATTTTTCGGGCTTGTCTCCGCCCTGATACCCCACATGCGCGAACAGGGAGGGGGATCCATCGTGCATCTGGGTTCCGCCGGACATTTACGCTGGCCGGATCGCGATGGTCTGTCGGTTGCGCCCAAGGCATCCAACGAAAGCTGGCTGAAGGGTATCGCGCGCGAAGAAGGGCGCCACGGCATCCGCGCCAATTCCGTTCTGGTCGGCGTGATCGATGCCGGCATGTTTCACGACCTGATGGCACAAGGCGCATTTCCTGACGAATGGATTGAAGAGACCCGCAAAATGCTGGCAATCAAACGCTGGGGTCAGCCTGAAGAAATCGGCTATGCGGTGAGCTGGCTTGCATCATCACGGGCCGCCTATGTAACCGGACAGCAGTTGAATGTGTCGGGCGGATTTGGAATTTAGGAGAGAATAATGCCGTTAAACCCCTCTGTCGACGCCCTGTTGCAAATGATGGCGCAGATGCCTGCGCCCGATTTCACCGTGGCCAATCCTGCCGACATTCGCGCGGTCTTTGACAATCCGATGCCACTTGCCGCACCGCCCCAGGTTGCCCGGGTGGAGAATCTGGAGATTTCCCTCGACGGGCGCAATCTGGATGCGCGGCTCTATGTGCCCGAAGGTGCGGGTGAGCGGCCGGCGCTGATCCTATATTATCATGGCGGCGGCTGGGTGATCGGAACATTGGAAACGCACGACGGCACTTGCCGTGCCCTTGCACAAAAAAGTGGCTGCGCCGTTTTGTCGATTGCTTACCGGCTGGCGCCGGAGCATCGCTATCCCACGGCTGCCGAAGACTGCTATGATTCATTGGTCTGGGCGAAGCAAAATGCCGCAAGCCTTGGCGTGGACGGCGAGCGCCTTGCTGTTGCGGGGGATAGTGCAGGCGGCAATCTGGCGGCTGCGGTCGCCATTATGGCACGCGACCGGAACGGCCCACCGCTTCGTCATCAATTGCTGATTTATCCCGTGACCCACAATGATCTGACGCGGGCGTCCTATGCCGAGAATGGCGGTGGTGAATATTATCTGAGCACCGATGGCATGCGCTGGTTCTGGGGCCATTATCTGGGCGATACGACAGCAGAAAATGCGCCGTTTGCCGCCGTTCTGAATGTGGCGGATCTGTCCGGCCTCGCGCCGGCTACGGTTATTACGGCCGAATATGACCCCTTACGCGACGAAGGTATTGCCTATGCCAAGAAGCTTGATGCCGCGGGCGTTCCTGTGGATGCGGCCACGGCACCGGGCATGATCCATGGCTTTTTCAGCATGTTCGAGGCGGTCCCGGATACATGGGAATGGATTGAGCGGGGTGCATCCAATCTAAAAAGAGACCTCGCTTGACGGCCTTTGCCGCCCCGCAGGAATTGCATGATCTGGCGTTTCGCTATGCCCTTGCCGTCGATACACGCGATCCGGCGATGCTGGTATCGATCTTTACTCATGACGGTGTTGTGCGCGGCTATGGCGAAAACCCGATCGAATTTGCAGGGGCCGAGGGTTTGACGCGCATGATCGCGCAGGTGGACGCATCCTTTGACCAGACGATGCATAATGTCTTCAACCAGACTTTTGAACGGGCGGACGACGGCACCGTCAGCGGGCTGACGACCTGCATCGCAAGCCATATGCTCAAGGGCGAAGGTTGCAATCTGCTCGACTTTGCGATGCGCTATCATAACCGTTACGCGCAGGAAGAAGGGCGCTGGAAATTTGCCGAACGGCGGCTTGAGGTGGTCTGGGTCGAAACCCGCCCTGTCCAGAAATTTACCGCCGCGATGATGGCATCGGATTTGAGGGAGTTTCGTTAATGGCCGGACTTGATGGAAAGGTGATCCTGGTCACGGGCGCGGGATCAGGTATCGGGCGGGCAACGGTTGAATTGGTTCGGCAGCAGGGTGCGATCGTTGCGGCGGCGGACCTTGTGGAAATTCCAGGGCTCGGAAACAGCGACAGTGCCCACCAGCTCGACGTCAGCAGCGAATCCCAGACGGCCGAGGTGGTTGCGCAAATCATCGAACGTCACGGCAGGATCGATGGCCTTGCGACCTGTGCCGGTATTTCGGTCGAAGGGTCGGTGACGCAGTTCGTTCTGGACAAATGGCACAAGGCCCTTGCCGTCAACCTGACCGGCACGATGCTGAGCTGCCGCGCCGTCCTGCCGCATATGCTGGCCGCGGGAAGCGGTGCTATCGTGACCGTTGCCAGCATTTACGGGATGACGGGCGGCCCCGGAAACACCCCCTATAACGTGACCAAGGGCGGCGTCCTGCAACTCACCCGCAGTCTTGCGGCAGACTATGGGGCTTCGGGGATCCGGGTAAACGCCGTAAGCCCGGGCTATATTGAAACACCGATGACCAATATGCTCGCCCATGCCGGGCCGATGCGCGATGCCTTTGTGGGGATGCACCTTCTGCAAAGGGCCGGCCAACCTGAAGAGGTGGGCAAAGTCATCCGTTTTCTGCTGTCCGATGAGGCTTCGTTCGTGACCGGAGCCAATATTCCGGTTGACGGCGGCTTTTCAGCCGCGCAGGTGATCCGGGTCTGAAAGGGAAATTATGGCCGACGAATTCATCGCCGACGATATCGACAGGGCTATCGTCGAACAGCTCAGATATAATGGGCGTGCAACCAACCAGCAGATTGCTGACCGGCTCGATCTCACCGCCGCGACCGTGTCCGCGCGCATCCGGCGTATGGAAGATGAAAACAAGCTGCGTGTTGTCGCTGTGTCGGACTTTTCGGCGCACGGCTATAATGTGCTGATGGAAGTCGCGATCGAGGTTGATGGTCGCGCGGCTTCGGAAGTGGCGAAGGAACTTGCCGAGTTTCCGGAAGTGTTCGCCGCCCATCTGGTGACTGGCCGCTACGACATCGACATGCTGGTTGCCCTGCATGACTTTGACGAACTCACCGACCTCATGCTGAACAAATTTTCGAAAGTCCGCGGCATCCGGTCGATGAGCCCGGCCATCGCGGTTGATGTGGTGAAGTATAAATTTGATGTTGCCCCGATCGAGGCGAGGGGGGCAGCATGAGCGCGCCGCTGATCGACGATCTCGACCGCCAGTTGATCGGCATTCTGTCGAACGATGCCCGGGTTTCGAACCGGAAAATTGCCGCAGACCTCGGCGTTACCGAGGGGACTGTGCGTGGCCGCATCAAACGCCTGCAGCAGGATCGCCTGATCGCCTTTACCGCGATCACCAGCTTCGGCCTCGAAAACTCGACCAAGATGGCCTTCATCGGCGTACTGGCCGAAGTGGAAAAGGTGCGCGAAATTGCACAGCAAATCGCCAGCCTGACCTCGGTGAACGGGGTGATGATCACCATGGGCCGTTTCAACATCCTCGCCATTTGCCTGTTCAATGAACTGGATGCCCTCCACACGGTCGCATCCGAACAGATATTGGCAATACCGGGCGTGCACCATGTCGAGACCTCGATTGCGGTAAAGACGGTGAAATATAATGCCCGCGTCGTCCGGATCACGGAGGCAGATCATATCATCGAAACTGATGATTGATCGAAAAATGCGTAATTAATACGGCCTTGAATTACGCATAGTAGTGATATTGGCATATCTATTGCCAAGCATACGCATTTTGCGTTATGCATCCTTGCGCGATTCAAGGAGAGGCATGCGAAATGGCGACGACTGCAGATTATGGGCTCGGCGAATTCACGTTCCCGCGGGGCTGGTTCATGGTGGCCACGTCCGAAGAGGTAACGAACACGCCGATCGGCGTCCGCTATTTCGGTGAGGAACTGGTCCTTTACCGCGGGCATTCCGGGCGGGTCTTTCTGATCGAGGCCTTTTGCCCGCATATGGGGACCCATCTCGCTAAGAACAGCACCTCTTATGTTGTGCGCGACAAGGAACATGTCGAGGGCGACAATATCCGCTGCCCCTATCATGGCTGGCGCTTTGGCCCGGACGGCCGTTGCAACGAAATTCCCTATTCACCGTCACCACCACCCAAGGCGGCGTGTCTGAAAAGCTGGAAAGTGGTCGAAAGAGCGGGCGTCGTCTGGACATGGTATGATGCGGAGAACGGAGAGCCGGATTACGACCTGCCCGCCTTTGAGGCGTTCGACGCGCCCTATTGGGTGAACTGGAAAATCGATTGTCTGGGCACGCTCAATTCCCATCCGCAGGAAGTCGTCGATAACATGACCGACAAGGGCCATCTGGAACCGGTTCATGGTTCGGTCGATATGGTCAGTTTCGAAAATGAATTTGATGGTGTTGTCTGCCGGCAGATACTCGCCGCGGGACATAAGACGCTCGCAGGATCAGGTGCGGAGCCGATGACCAACGATACCTGGTATACCGGCCCCGGTATCCTGCAGTCGGTCATGATCGGGGAGTATCCCTCGCATATGCTGATCGCGCATACTCCGGTCGATGATGGCTCGGTCAAAGTCTGGTACGGCCTGATGGTGAAGGTGAAGAACGAAAAGCCGACAGGCGCCGACATCGCGCTGGCCAAGCAATATGAAGTGGCAGGCGTTGACGCCTTTGCCCAGGATTTCGAAATCTGGGGTAACAAGCGCCCCTGCATCAATCCCATGATGGTCAAGGGCGATGGCCCGTTCGACAAATTGCGGATCTGGTACAAGCAATTCTACAATCCCAGGGCAAGAGCCGGAGAATTCCAGACTCGGGTGAATGGCAAATACACAACCCGGGGGACCGCAACCGCGCCATGGGATGCCGTTGCCTGACAAATGTGCTGATTCTGCCGCTTTGTGTTTCGCAAAGTGGCATGAATATCGTCATATTGTTGCCAAACGCGTAATTTGAATTGACTTTCATTACGCTTTTTGGAAATTAGCGCACAGAGGAAGAGAATGACTGCGAAGATGGATGTCTTTGCAGTCGCGACTTTAGGGGAGGGTTCAATGAAAACATTTAATCGCGTCGCGGTATCCACTTTGTTGGTCGGCGTAAGCATCGCCGGGCTTTCTGTTCCGGCTTTCGCGCAGGACGCCGAAGATAATAATAGCGGTCTTCAGGAAATCGTCGTTACGGCGAACAAACGCTCGGAAAACTTGCAGGAAACACCCATTGCCATTTCGGCGGTCAGTTCCGAGCAATTGGAGCTTCGCGGACTTTCCGAAGTGAAGGACCTGAGCGCAATCGCACCCAACGTGTCCATTCTCGGGGGCACGACCAATGCTACTGCTGCGGTTGTTTCCATCCGCGGGATTCCGACGCCCGCTGACGAAACCCAAGGCTTCGATTCGCCTATCGGATTGTACCAGGACGGTGTCTATCTCGCCCGTTCTTCGGCAGCCTCTTTCGAAGTTGCGGACATTGAACGTGTCGAAGTGTTGCGCGGACCACAAGGGACCCTTTTTGGCCGCAACACGACGGGCGGCGCTATCAACTTCATCACGAAAAAGCCGGATGACGAGGCGAGCCTGCGTCTCAAACTCGGTGTCGGCAATTATGGCCAGCGTCTTGGCCGGTTCGTGCTTAACTCGGGCGACATTGGCGGTGCGCGTATGTCCCTCGGTTACCTGCGTCGTCAGCGCAATGGCGTTGTCGACAACCTTCTGGAACCGAAAGACAGCCGTGATCCCGGCAGCAGCAAGGTCGACTCCGCGCGCTGGGCGATCGAGATCGACGTGACCGATAACATCTCGGTCTATAATGTTCTCGACTGGACCCAGATCAAGGGGCAGCCGCATGTACAGCAACTGGCCGAAGTTGGTCTGGGCGTATTCCGCCCCAATATCGTTTATCAGGGAAATACATTTGCGCAGGTCAATCCCGCGAATGTCGGCGGCTATCTGGCCCAATCGACAATATTGGAACCCGGTTGTTCCAAAACCGTAACGCGTGCGCGTCTTTCCCAAATCTGCAATGAATCCGACGGCCTTTCCACCGACCGCATCTGGGGCAATATGTTCCGCATCGAGGCAGAGACCGATTTTGTAACGCTACGCACAACGACTGCCTATCGCAGCTGGAAAAACCGGATCAACGGCAGCGACCTGGACGGACTTGGTTCCTTGCGTGGTGCATTGTTCAACATTGGCCCGACGAACACGTTGAACGGTTTCCCGGCATCTGTTCTGTCCGGCAACCCGTTGACGGGTTCAGGGCTTGGTCTGCCCGCTGGCACCGCGGCCTTCTTATCCAGTCAGGCCATTCCGCAAATCACGCAGTCGCTCTTTACCGCGACAAATGACCGTCAGCAGGAACAATGGAGTCAGGAAATCGAGCTTGTCTCGAACAATGACGGTCCGTTCCAATGGGTCGTAGGCGGGTTCTTCTTCCGTGAATCAGGTACCGAACGGAACGTCCAGAATTTCGGCTTCGTTCTTGATACCAACCAGGTTGTCTATACGGCTGCCAACTTCGGCGGACTGGCTCCGCTGATCCAGGCCAACAACCCGGCACGCTTCCGCATCATCCCGCAGTCGTCGATCTTGGCTTACAAGGCTGATGGCACGTCCAAGGCTGTTTATGCGCAGGCAAGCTATCGCCCGGGTGGTGAAGATGGCGCCTTTGGCGTCACACTGGGCCTGCGCTATTCCTGGGATGAAAAGGAAGTGCTCCGGACACAGAATGGAGCGGTTCCTTATACCTCGGGAGCGGACAAGGCGTTCAACTATGGCAAGAAGAAGTTCAATGCACCAACAGGGCATCTGACAATTGATTACCGTGCCGGGGACGATATCAACCTTTATGCCCGCGCGGCACGAGGCTATCGCTCAGGTGGTTTCAACCTCCGTCAGGCGACCCATAATGGCAGTGCCGCCGCACCGCCTTTTGGTCTGCGGACCATTCCGCTCACGCCATTTGATGAAGAATTGATCGATTCGTTCGAACTTGGCGCGAAAACGCAATTTGCAGACCGGGTCCGGTTGAATGTTGCGGTGTTCCACAACATCTACAAAGACCAGCTGGCAACCATTCCGGTGCCGATCGTTGGCGGAGGCGGCTTCGGAACGATTACCGTCAATGCGGGTAAAACAACCTACACGGGTATCGAACTTGAGGGTCAGTTCAATCTGACCGACAATTTCTCGATCGATGGAAATCTGGGTTATCTCAAGGTCGACATCAAGAATTTCCCGGGCGCGGATATCACCAATACCACGCGCAACATTGCCGGCCTTCTGAACGGTGCGGGCTCTTATGCACCCAAATGGACCGGTTCCATTGCCGCCAATGTCACTGTTCCGCTGTCCGGCGACACAAAGCTGACCGGCCGGTTGGGGTATAACTACACCTCTGGCTACCAGATGTTCGCCAACCCGCTGACGGCGCCATTCTCCAAGACGACCGAGGGTGATGCCCGCGGCCTTGTCGATGGCCAGATCCGCATCGACGGCATCAAGTTCGGTGGAGCAGGCAATGGTTTCGGGGTAACCTTCTGGGGCAAGAACCTGACGAACAAGGATTATGTCACGCGTTCGGTGGACTTCGGCCAGCTTGGTTTTGCCGGCGTCATCTATGGCGACCCGCGGACATATGGAATGACGCTCGACTTCGAATTCTGATCAGTCGATCCATCGATAAAGAGGCCGGGGTTCGCTCCGGCCTTTTTTTGTCCTGACAACGGACAGAGATGGATCATCCCCATTTAAAATCCTGTTTTCCATTTATCTTTGCCGGGTGCATAAAGCTGTTCGGGCGGTGGAAATATGAATAGAATTTTGGTCTCGTTACTCGGCTTGTTTTGGATTCTGAGTGGCTGTGCGACCACTAACGGCGGCCAAAGCCCGCGCATTTTGGCGCATTCGAAATATGTGGCGATGGGGAGTTCATTTGCCGCCGGCGCAGGTATCGGTCCGATCCAGACGGGGTCGCCAGAACGTTGCAGCAGGACCGTCAACAATTATGCCAGCCTCGTTGCCAGCGCGTTAAAGCTTGATCTGGTGGACGTCAGTTGCAGCGGCGCGTCGACCGACCACATCCTCGGCAACTGGAACGAGCTTCCCCCGCAAATTGAATCGGTGGGGCCGGATACCCGTCTGGTTACAGTGACTATTGGCGGCAACGATCTGCGTTATGTCGGGTGGCTGTTCGCAAGCAGTTGCAGGCTGGGCGTATCGGCTTACCCGGGACCCTGCCGGGACGTCCTTGCACCTTCCGACGCGGATTATCTGAGGCTCGAAGAGCAACTGCAAAAAATGGCCACGGAAATCCGCCGTAGAGCACCGCAGGCGCGGGTATTTTTTGTCCAATATGTGACGTTGCTTTCCGATCCCACATGCCCGCTGGAGATTATAGCGTCCGAAGATGCGATTGTAGGTCGGCAGATTGCCAGCCGACTGGCCAGCATTACAGCACAGGTTGCGCGGGCAAACGGTATATATACGATTCAAGCCGATATCGCGTCGCGGTCCCATACGCCATGCGCGGCTGAGCCATGGAGCAATGGTTTATCAAAAGGGTACGACACCAAAAACGGTGCGCCCTGGCACCCGAATGCAGCCGGTCATGAGGCAATTTCACAAATGCTGATCAAGTCTATGTGAGGAGGTTTCGGGAGCTGACAGAACCGAAAAAGGCGTTTTCCAGGTCGCACCCCAAAGCCCCTCCCAACGGGAAGGCACATTCGTATAAAATTTTGGGATTCCCGAACGAAAGGGATGGTGCTGCTGGGGAGGATTGAACTCCCGACCTCGTCATTACCAAAGCAAGGGAAGACCGGCCGGAAGGTAAGGGTTACCAACGATTTTGCAGCTTCTTTGTTGGCATTAGTGGATTAACCCACAGACTTCCCAAGCTGTCCCAAAGTCTTATCTCAGAGTTTTCCTACTGAAAGTTCTTTGGTTCAATAAAAGTCCAAAAAGCGACCTACGCAGGACCTACAGTCGAGGGATGGTATGAAGGGTTGTATTCCTATTCATCCTCAAGGCGGATTTACGTCTGCTGGTGTAAATTGATTGAGCCAATATTATTCCAGTTAACGCATCAATCCATTACCTATTCCGCATATTAATGCGCACGACGTTTAGCCCTAGATAGTGGTTCACCCGGAAAGACCGGGAAACATCATGACCGTCCCCCCCGGCGACGGCCTAAGTTGGAGACACTATCGTGACTAACCGTACTACTCGCGCTGTGCTTGTCGCTCTTGGCTTGCTCGTAGCATCAACTTCTATTCCATCCAGCCCTGCATTTGCAGTGGTTCCTACTTCCACGTCGGCAGTTAATACAGATGAACAGGGCATTGCTCTGCATGGCTACGATCCGGTCGCCTATTTCACAGTCGGCGCACCAACCAAAGGCAACCCTACGCTGACTTTCAAGTACAAAGGCGCAAGCTACTTTTTTGCCAGCGCTGAAAACTTGAAGAAGTTCAAGGCCAATCCCGCTGCGTTCGCGCCCCAATTTGGTGGCTTCTGCGCCATGGGTGTCGCGCTTGAAAAGAAGCTCGACGGTGACCCTGCTGTCTGGAAAATCGTAGATGGCAAACTCTACCTGAACGTCAATGCAGACGTCGCGGTTGCCTGGCAGCGTGACATTCCCGGCAATCTCGAAAAGGCCAAAGAGTATTGGCCCGCAATCAAGGGCAAGACCCCTGAATCGTTGAATTGATCCCTCCAACGGTGGCGGACGCCTGTTCGCTGCCGTTCGGGATCGTCCGCTCCAGAAGAAGGAAGAATTACCATGAACCTCTCCCGTTCGGCCTTTATCGCAGGCGCTGTGGCAACAGCCCTCGTCAGCCTTTCGCCCAGCGCGGCAGCTGCCAAACGCCCGCCGCAGGAAAAATGTTTTGGCATTTCGCTTGCCGGACACAATGATTGTGCTGCTGGCCCAGGCACTTCCTGCGCCGGCACATCAAAGCGTGATTATCAGGGCAATGCATGGACTTTGGTCCCCAAGGGCACATGTCTCACTATGCCTTCCAAAACCTCGCCCACTGGCCATGGCCAATTGAGTGAGTTCAAGGAAGTGCGGCGTTAAACCATGTCCGGGGCGCATTCTACCATGTCAGTGTTCGCTCCTAATGCGGGACCGAACGGATTGCCCCCGGGTGTGGGGATCGGCCTTAAGCGCGCGCATTGCGAAGCGCTTTTGGCCGATCCATCGCTTGTGGATTTCGTCGAGATCCATGCCGAAAATTTTATGAGCGCCGGCGGCCCCAACCTGATCCTGTTGGACAGGATTGCCGAGGCATGGCCGCTATCTATCCATGGCGTGGGGCTCTCGATCGGCGGCAAAGAGCGACTTGATCGCGAGCACCTGCATCGACTTCGCAAGTTAATCGACCGCACGAGTCCCGCCAGCTTTTCGGAGCATTTGGCATGGTCGTCCCATGACGGCGTTTATTTCAACGACCTTTTGCCCGTCGTTTACGATACGCCCACGCTCAACCGCGTTATTGTGAACATCAACGAAGCCCAGGATTTTCTGGGTGTCCGAATGCTCCTCGAAAATCCGTCAACTTATGTCGCGTTTTCGGCAAGCAGTTGGCACGAGGCCGAATTCCTGCAGCAAATTGCCCAAAGCACAGGTTGCGGACTGCTGCTGGATGTGAACAATCTTTATGTTTCTTGCTATAATCATGACTGGTCTGCACAGGACTGGCTCTCGCACATTACGCTGGACCTGGTCGGCGAAATTCATGTGGCAGGGCATGAAGCCATTCAGGACGCCGAAGGCCAGACATTGCTGATCGACAGCCATGGTGATCCCGTCGGCGAACCGGTTTTCGAACTCCTCGAACATGTAATAACCCGCGGCGGCATTCGTCCCGTCCTCGTTGAGCGGGATAATGACATACCTCCGTTGTCGGTTCTTTTGCAGGAAACTGACCAGGTCCGGCAGATTATAGAGCGTACGGCGTACGCGGCGGTGTTGTGATGCAGGCATCATTTGCTCACGCGTTGCTCGAAACGGATTTGCCCGAGGTGGACGAGCATGGGCGCTTCAACGTCTATCGAAACAATCTTCGGATTACGCTACGCAATGCATTGCGCACAACCTTTCCCGCCGTAGAGAAACTGGTTGGGGAAGACTATTTTTCCGCGCTCACTCTCCTTTACGTCGAGCGCCATCCTCCCCGCTCGCCGATTATGACTGAATATGGGCATGATTTTGCCGCCTTCTTGAGCGGTTTCAGTCCGCTAAGCGATTATCCCTATCTGGCTGACGTAGCGCGGCTCGAGTTTGCCCGTGTTCAGGCCTATCATGCCGCTGATACGCATAACTTCCGGATGGACAGCGAAGCTTCGGCCATTGCGGCACTGGATATTCGAGCGATGCTTCATCCATCGGTGACCGTCGTTGTTTCCGAAAATCCCGCGCTGTCGATCTGGCGCGCCCAGCTGGAACCCGATGCAACGCCGCTGATACCCGACGCGACCGAAACAGCGATTATCTGGCGACAGGACGATCTGGTGACAGAGATGTTGGCGCATGCCGATGACGCACTGTTGTTACGGCACTTCGCCCAATCGCAAACTTTTGCCGCCCTAATTTCGGAATTTCCGGACGATCCGTCCGTCGCAACCTTGATTGCCCGTTTTATCAACCTGGCCATTGCCGGAATAATTGTCCCAACACACACGCCTATTGAAGGAGAAATGAAGTGACGAACTCGCCCCTATCCGGTGCACTTTCTGCGCCTGCAAAAATCATGTCCCAAATCCCCCAGGCCGTTGTGCAACTTGCCATGCGTGGGGGGCTTGCCGGCATCTTCTGGAGCTCTGCACGGACCAAAGTCGAAGGGGTGCTGACCGTGTCCGAAAACACATTCTACCTTTTTGAAGAAGAATATCGCTTGCCGCTCGTCGACCCCGAAATTGCGGCCTATCTCGCTACCTACGCTGAACATCTGCTGCCCGTTATGCTGGTCTTGGGTTTGGCTACACGGCTATCGGCTTTGGGACTATTTGTTATGACACTCACCATCCAGATATTTGTCTATCCCGACGCCTTCCTCTCAACCCATTTCGGCTGGTTCGCCATTGCCTTGGGCATCATGGCCTATGGTCCGGGCAAGCTGTCTCTGGATGCGCTCCTCGACCGGCAAACAAAATTGGCGTCTTCAAATCAATCTTGATGCGTCCCTAGTTTATCAACCGGTTGGCGCGCAGGCGGTCGACGGCAAGATCGATGAATGCGCGCACCTTGGCGGATGCACGCCTGCCCTCAGGGTGCACAATATGGATTGGCAGCGGGTCCTGTTCAAAGTCCGAGAGTACGGTCTGCAAGCGGCCTTCCACAAGATGCTCGCCTATCTGGTAGGATAGCACCCGCGATAGACCCCAGCCTTCCAGCGTCGCGCGGATCACACCGTCATAGGTGTTGCAGAACAGTCTTGGCGTAATGTGCACCTTGTGTTTCTGATCCTGCCCGAAAAACCAGTCGAGCGATGAGAAGGAACTCGTCCCTGCGATCATGCGATGCCGGGCGAGATCTGCTGGTTGCTGGGGAATACCATGATCCGCAAAATAGGACGGCGCACCGCAGACGACTTGCCGCACCTTACCGACCCGTACCGCGCTCTGGCTGGAATCAGGCAAATGGCCGATGCGGATGGCTACGTCTATGCCTTCATCAACCAGGTTTACCACCCGATCAACGAATAGGGAGCGGACCGTGACATCCGGATTCTCTCCAAGAAATTCGGTCAATATGGGTAGGAGAAATTGCTGCCCGAACAGGACCGATGCCGTCACATGCAGCACGCCGGTCGGACGCGCATAGGACCCTGACGCAGCAGCTTCGGCTTCTTCCACATCGGCCAAAATCTTGCGGCAATCTTCGAAATAGCGGTTCCCGGCTTCGGTCAAGCGCACCACCCGTGTGGTTCGGGTAAACAATCTGGTGCCGATTTGCTCTTCAAGCGCGGATACCGCGCGTGTCACCGCGGGCGGGCTCATATGCAATTGCCGCGCGGCTTCGGCAAAGCTGCTGGTCTCGGCCACCTTGACGAATGTGTGCATCGCCTCAAGCTTTGCCATGTTTTGATTCCTTTGACTGTCGCGCTGGAATTATGGGGATGCTTCGTTACGGGAGCAAGAATATTCCGAAAAATGGAATAGTCCTTTGACTTTTATCTCCGTTCTGTTCGCAAAAGTGCAGGCCCATAAAGGCATTGCAAGAGGCCCAGTCCCCTAATCCACTGTGGCAGATGCATTATGGAGCTCATCACATGAAACTTTACTATCATCCTTTGTCTGGCCACGCCCACCGTGCACGGCTGTTTCTTTCGCTAACGCAAACCCCGTTCGAACTGGTCGAAGTCGACCTGGCCAAAGGCGCGCACAAGGCACCTGAATTTCTGGCGCTCAATCGCTTTGGACAGGTGCCTGTGCTCGACGACGACGGCAAAATCATCGCAGATTCCGCATCAATCCTGATCTACATCGCCAAAAAGCGTGGTTTGACAGAATGGTTGCCAAGTGATCCTGATGGTGCAGCTGCTGTACAGCGCTGGCTTTCGGTCGCTGCCGGCCAGATCGCCTTCGGCCCCGCCGCCGCCCGTTTGATCACCGTATTCGGTGCAGGCTTTAATGCAGAAGAAGTCATCGGACGCGCACATGCCGTTCTGAAGAATATCGATGAGGAACTAGCGACAAAGAAATGGATCATCGGCGGCGACCACCCCACCATCGCGGATTTGGCTCTCTACAGCTACATAGCCCGCGCACCCGAAGGTAATGTCGACCTAACGGCTTATGCAAATATCGACGCCTGGCTGAAGAGCATCGAGGCTTTGCCTAATTTTGTCCCATTCGTACAGACCCCTGTGGGGCTGGCTGCAGCAGCCTGACACCCATCGTCCGGATGTCTTTCCCAAAGGGGGATAAGCATCCGGACGGTCCCCAAGCACGCACAGATCCCCAAGCCTGTTTCTTCCGGAGCGACGACATAATGACCAAGAAAGTTCTGCTACTGCTAGCTGACGGCTTTGAACCGCTCGAAGCTGCGGGTTTCACCGATGTATTTGGATGGGCTGGGCTTGAAGGAAACGAGCCAGTCGAACTAGTCTCTGCTGGTTTCAAACCCGTATTACGTTCTACTTTCGGTCTTTGGGTTATGCCGCAAGCGCAAGTTGCAGAGCTTGACCTGAATGACTTTGACGCACTTGCCATACCGGGCGGATTTGCGCGGTCGGGATTTTATGACGAAGCCCTTTCCGAGCCGTTTCTGCGTGTTATTCGGCATTTTGAAGCTCGTGATCGTGATGTCGCATCGGTATGTGTGGCATCGCTGGCATTGGGGGCAGCGGGTGTTATCGCAGGCCGCAGAGCGACTATCTATCATCAGATTGGCGGCAAGCGAAAAGATCAACTTGAACAATATGGTGCCCTATTTGTGGATCAGGCTGTTGTCGAAGACGGTCGCTTCATAAGTTCTACAGGACCGGGAACGGCAATCGAAGTAGCCTTACGATTACTCGCCAACCTCACCTCGCCACAAAATGCGGCCCATATTCGCGCCAAAATGCGTGTTCCCGAACTCGATCAAGAATGGCTGAAACGGCCACAAGTCTGACGGAAACTTCCCCTCATTTGAAAAGAGAGATGCCATGGACAGCAATGACGAAATCCCGACCGGTTCGCCCTTTCACAGCGGAGAAGTCGAATTGCAGCGCAAGCTGGGCGTTGCCGATCGGATGGAGCAGTTTGGCCGCCGTGTCATTCGCGATCATATGCCCGAACAGCATCGCGACTTTTTCGAACAATTGCCCTTCGTCGTCGCTGGCACCGTTGATAACGAAGGCGATGTCTGGGCAACAGTGTTGGCCGGCGCGCCCGGCTTCATGCAATCCCCCGACCCCCGGCAACTCACCATAAATGCCCCATATGATCCAAGCGATCCCGCGATCAAGGGTCAGAAAAATGGCGATGCCATTGGCCTGCTAGGGATTGAACTGCACTCCCGCCGACGCAACCGCATGAACGGGGCCATTGGCGCAGTTTCAGAAAGTGGACTTACCGTCGAAGTCGAACATAGCTTCGGCAATTGCCCGCAATATATCCAGACACGCAACTGGCACGCGCTTCCACCCGAAGACCAAGCAGCGCCAGCGACCGAAAAGCTAACCGCTTTGGATGATGATGCCCGTGCCGCGATTTCAGCTGCCGACACATTTTTCGTCGCATCCTATATCGATCTGGAAGATGGCCGCCGTCAAGTTGATGCCTCTCATCGTGGAGGCAAGCCAGGCTTTGTGCGCATCGGCGACGATGATATGCTCACTATTCCCGACTTTGCCGGAAATCTGCATTTCAACACATTGGGAAATTTTCTCCGCAACCCGCGTGCCGGGTTGGTCTTTGTTGATTTCAGCAATGGCGACATGTTGCACATGACGGGCAGCGCAGAAGTCATTTTGGACTCTCCCGACATCGCGGCCTTTCAGGGCGCGGAGCGGCTATGGACTTTTACGCCGCACAAGATCGTCCGACGGAAGGCCGCATTTCCCTTACGCTTCGACTTTCTGGATTGGTCACCAAATTCGCTGATGACCGGCGACTGGGATCAAGCTGCGCAACGCCGCAAGGCGGCCGAGCGGGTATCGGCATGGCGGCCGTTAAAGGTGAGCAAGATTGTCGATGAAAGCAGCGTGATCCGTTCCTTCTATCTGGAACCCATCGACGATGCCGGGTTGATAGCCAATCTGGCCGGTCAACATTTGCCTATCCGCGTGCAACCCGATCCCGATGCACCGGCAGTTATACGCACCTACACGCTTTCCTCCGCGCCTTCTGATGGAACCTATCGCATCAGCGTGAAGAAGGAAGGCCTGGTTTCCAGCTTTCTGCACGAGCAGGTGGCCGTCGGAAGCATCATCGATGCGCGTCCCCCCGCTGGCAATTTCACTATCGATGCTGCCGAGCGCCGTCCTGCAGTTCTCATGGCCGCAGGCGTCGGCATCACACCGATGTTGGCGATGTTACGGCATATCGTGTATGAAGGCCTACGCACGCGGCGCTTCCGGCCCACCATCTTTTTCTATGCCGCACGAAACAAAGCGGAGCGCGCTTTTGACGATGAACTCGGCTTGCTCCTTGCACGCGCTGGCGGTGCGGTGCGCATCATCCGCTTGCTGGAAGATGCAGAAGGCGCAGAGCAGGGAGTGGATTTTGAGGTTCTGGGCCGGATCGACATGGACTTGCTGCGCGCTGCGCTTGGTTTCGACGATTATGACTTTCTGATGTGCGGTCCGCCGCCCTTCATGCAAGCGATCTATAATGGGTTGCGCGGACTGAACGTCGCCGACCATCGGATACATGCCGAGGCGTTCGGGCCTGCGTCTCTGAAACGCCAGGTCGAATCCACACCCGGCGTCCAATTGGCTCCCGCGGCGACAAAGCCCGTCGCCGTGGCCTTTTCGGCTTCTGGCAAGGAAGCACGTTGGGCACCGGAGAGCGGGAGCTTGCTGGACCTCGCGGAATCGCGCGGACTGACACCCGAATTCAGTTGTCGCGGCGGCACTTGCGGCACCTGCCGGACCAAGATCCTCGCAGGCGCGGTGACCTATGCCGAACAACCTGCATTCCGGACGGAAAGCGACGAGGCGTTAATCTGTTGCGCCGTTCCTGCCGCCGAAAATGGCGATGGACCAGTAAGGCTAATACTCGAAATCTGAAACACCCGAATTCAAGGGATATTTAACATGGCACTACATCAGCAATACGCGCTTGTGCGCAGCGAAGCGGGTTTTAATCTTGAACAGCAAAGTCATGAATTGGGTGCGCTGCACCCTCGCCAACTACGAATAAAGGTTAAGGCTGCTAGCCTGAACTATCGGGATTTGCTCACCTTCAATGACCCAGCCGGGAGCAAAGACGGACTTGTCCCTCTTTCAGATGCGGCAGGGGAGGTTGTTGAAATTGGCTCAGAGGTCCGCAAATGGAAAATCGGTGACCGCGTAAGTCCGGGCTTTTTTCCGGCTTGGACCGACGGGGCATTTTCACAAAGCAACCTATCCAACGCGCTTGGCGGAGGGCAGACGGACGGCGTGCTGAGTGAATTTATAACGGCTGACGAAGCGGCAGTCGTTGCTATTCCAGACCATTTGGGATTCCACGAAGCAGCCGCGCTCCCTTGTGCAGGTGTAACAGCATGGCATGCCTTGTTCGAGCGAGGCAAAATCCAGCCAGAACAGACCCTTTTGGTTCAAGGCACCGGCGGCGTTGCCCTGCTGGGTTTACAACTGGCCACGGCAATCGGTGCACGGGTTATTGTCATATCCTCTTCCGACGAAAAACTGGCGAGAGCAAAGGCCCTCGGTGCGTGGCAGACAATCAACTACAAGAGCCAACCCGATTGGGATCAGGTCGCCCTTGAGCTAACCGATGATCACGGAGTTGACCATATTCTCGAACTTGGCGGGCCATCGACCTATGACCGGTCTATCGCCGCAATCGCACCTGGAGGGCAAATAGCGCAAATCGGTGTTCTATCCGGTTTTGGTTCGCGTCCGGACATGACGCCGCTCCAGTTTAAGAACGCCGCGGTGAATGGAATCTGTGTTGGCTCAGTCGCACATTATGCGGATTTGAATCGGTTTCTCAGGAAGCACAAGATCCATCCGGTTATCGATGCCGAAATTCCTTTCGACGACGCAGGCACTGCTTACGAATTGCTGCGTTCTGCTGAACATTTTGGGAAAATCACCATCTCTGTCGGGTGAAAATCAGGAATTACAATTATTGCATTCATCGTAATAGTGCGTTCAATATTTCAATGGTTCTTTCATTGGATGATTTGAACCATAAAGGCTTCAGACAGTGAATATACTGCCGCTTCCAATGGAGAAACCCAATGATTTTGCTCATCACCGATTTTGATTACATCCGGACCATCGCCTGCGTGGCTTGATCCGATGAGCGGACGGCGCGCGCCTCCCCACCCCCTCCTGTGCGCCGTCCGCTACCCTTTCCAACCAAAGGAATTATCTATGTCACGTCCCCCGCTTCCCCCATTCACGCAACAATCTGCGGCCGAAAAAGTGCGTCTTGCAGAAGACGGCTGGAACAGTCGGGATCCCGGCCGCGTTGCATTGGCGTACACCGCAGACAGTGCGTGGAGAAACCGCGCGGACTTTCTGAATGGTCGCGAAGCGATTGAAGCTTTCCTGACCCGCAAATGGTCGCGCGAACTGGATTACCGGCTGGTCAAAGAATTATGGGCCCATGACGGCAACCGTATCGCGGTCCGCTTTGCCTATGAGTATCGCGACGACAGCGGCAGCTGGTTTCGAGCTTATGGTAACGAGAATTGGGAATTTGATGCCGATGGTCTGATGCGCCGCCGCATTGCCAGCATCAACGAGCATCCAATCGCCGAAAGCGATCGCAAATTCCATTGGCCCTTGGGTCGCCGGCCGGATGATCATCCCGGCCTGAGCGATCTCGGTTTCTGACACAGAAGGATGTCACCATGCGCATGAATGCCCATTGCCTGAGTAAGGATCTGCGTTGGCAGCGACGCTATTTCTTCTCCTGGATTGCCCTTGTCTTTTTTGGCTGTGCGGCCTTTGCAATGGGCGAGGAAGGCACGCTCGCCATTACTGCCCAAGCTCTCTTTTTCCTTGCCGCCTTTGCGGTCATCATATGGCCGCTATGCGCTGCATTTCAGGTAGAGTGCGACCGTTATGGGAACCCGAAGCAGGGTCGCAACCCATGATGGACGTATTCACCAGCCCCACCCCCAATGGCATTAAAGTGCCAATCGCTCTGGAAGAACTCGGGATCGCTTACCGCCTTCACCAGGTCGACCTGAGCCGGGGTGGGGCGTCGGTTCCGGAACTACGGGCGGTCAATCCGAATGCCAAAATTCCCGCAATTGTCGACAAGCTTGCCGATGGACAATCGGTACCTGTTTTTGAATCCGGCGCGATTTTGTTGTATATTGCAGGGCTGAAACCGGGACTTATTCCGACCAGCGCAGTGGCGCATGCATCGACTTTAAGCTGGTTGTTTTTGCAGGTCGCAGGGCTTGGGCCAAATTTTGGCAATGCCAGCTACTTTCTGCGGAATGATCCGGCAAACCTCGTCGCAGTTGAGCGTTTCCATAGCGAGGCCCGGCGCCATCTGGCATTGCTGGACCATCGGCTTGCCGAGTCAGAATGGCTGAATGGCGAAGACTATTCGATTGCAGACATCGCCCATTTTTCATGGGTCAGGTCGGCAAGCTACGCAGGCCTTTCTCTTTTGGACTATCGCCACGCACAGGAATGGACCAGCCGGATCGAGCAGCGGGACGCTGTGCGCCGGGGGATAGAAAGATGCCAGACCGGAAATTCCATCTGAACTGCTATGCCCAAAAGATTTTTGACTGAACGCCTGAAGCTGCACATTGAACTTGCGCTGGATCGGGACTGCACGTGCAAGAAAACACTCGCACGACTGGACAGGCGCGCCGACCGGCTTGGCCTGACCGGCGCCGAAGTGGATGCCGCACGGGGCCTGCACAGTTTCGACATACGCATTGCCGCCGCAATAGATTTTGCCTGCGCTCTAGGTTCAGATGAACCAGTGCGCATTCACGCAGCCGTCGTTCGCGCATTGATGGTTGGCTACAATATGCTTGAACTTAAGGAAGTCGCCAAACTCGCCTATGCTCGCGATTTAGGTGTGGCGAAGCCAAAGGATCTGGAAATAAATCCGGCAATGCTTAGAAATTTAGCCCCGCACCAGCAACAATAGATTGCCGCGATTCGTCCAATAATGATCGCCCGTCATCGCAATGACTTCCTAATCGTGCTACCGCGCTCGCAGACCTGAACGGGTCTGACCGAACAGGGGTAGGTCAATGCGAAAACGGGTGCTGATTTTATTGGCCAATGGCTTTGAGGTCATGGAGGCTGGTTGTTTTACGGAAGTCTTCGGTTGGGCGAATATTTATGGTGCTGCCCCATTTGAACAACTGTCGGTTGGCTTGCGAAGTCCCATTAAAACGACCTTTGGATTTGATGTCCTTCCCGAAAAGCTGTTGGCTGAAATCAATCCCGAGGATTTTGATGCCTTGGTGATACCGGGGGGCTTCGAGGATGCAGGCTTTTATCAAGAAGCGCTGTCCGAACCATTTCTCGAAGTCATTCGCAACTTCCACAACCGGCAGGCACCAATAGCCGCAGTTTGCGTAGCTTCGATCGCACTGGCGGCCGCCGGCATTCTCACAGGGAAAGAAGCAACCGTTTACCACCAACCGGGCGGCAAACGCAAAACAGAGTTGGAGAGCTATGGCGCTCTTTTTGTCGACAGACCTCTTGTAATTGATGGTCATATAATGAGCTCAACCGGGCCAGGTACTGGAATTGAGCTGGCTTTGAAGTTGCTGGAGATTCTTTCGACGCGTGAGTTTGCGGACGAAATACGGCAAAGGATGCGGATTCCTAGTCCAACTCTTGCGTGGCATCAGACTGCTCAGGTTTGATCGTTTAGGTAACTCAATTAGAGACGGGCGCTGCGCCGCAATTCGTTGCCGAATTTGAAGAAGATCCATCGCGCATCTCGAGATGGCTGTAAGAAGACCGACGTCCGTGTTTTTATCTATGTGGCTGTAGAACGGCCGCATGCATTCCAGACAATCAACTCATCTATTCCATCAATCGGAATAATATCTTTCACTTTCGTCATATTATAACTACTCTACGATGCGCCTACCTCCAGTCCACCCCGACATGGGGCCACCAACTGGAGAAACATAATGAAATCCTCTCTCATATCCTTTGCTGTCGTCGCTGCGTTTGGTGCAGCGGCGGCTCCCGCCCAAGCCGAAACCTTTAACGGCCCCTATGTTGGCGTTACTGCCGGCTGGGAACGGGGCGAAATTGCCGATCGCATCGAAACGCGGCCAATCACCGGCGAAGTCTCGCGCGATGCGCTCGTACTGGGCGGCTATGCCGGGTACAACGTAAAGGCGACGGACCAAATCGTAATTGGCGCCGAAGCTGGCATCAGCGCAACGGTCGACGACCGGATCAGCGCCACATCTGCCGGACGGGCGCTCACAATCGACCCGCGCTACAGCTTCGACCTGTCTGCGCGTGCAGGCTATCTCGTGACCGACAAAGCGCTGATCTATGTCCGCGGCGGTTATGCCAATACTCGCATTCGCACAACGCTCGCGGCGGCCAGCGGCCTCTTGAGCACGTCAGACAATCTCGACGGCATGCAGATTGGCGGCGGCCTCGAATATGCGATCAGCGATCGCGTTTCTGCCCGTGCGGAGTATCGCTACAGCGATTTCGGCACCAATGGCGGACAATATGACCGCCACCAGACGCTTGTCGGCGTGAGCTACAATTTCTGACATTTGAACTGACCCCCATCTATTGATGAAACCGCACCGCAATGGTGCCCGATTGACTGGGGCACCATTGCGGGAACGGGCGAGAAAAAACCATGACCCAGATTAGCTTTGCGATCCGACCCGTTCCCCAATCCGACTGGCTGTTCCGCTGGCAGATGGCCATCAGCACAGCGTTTGCCAGTGGGTCGCTGACAACCGCATTGTTCAATCTCGGCGTATTAATTTCCCTTTCGCTCGTCCGCTCTACGTTGTCGCGTTTCACCAAGGCGCGACTTTGACCAATGGAGGGTCCGGAATGTCAGCGACACCGAAACGAGCAGCTATGTCTGCTATGTTGTCTTGTCCTGAAAGTCCGCTTTTAGGGCGTATCGCTGGAAAGTTGCCTTTCATTTGGGAGACGATCCAACGGCAGCTAACGAAGGCTTAAAATCGCGGACCGAATGGCAGTTTTGTTGTGGATAGCTGCCACTAGTGTCGTTGGACAATTTGGATTAGGTTGCCGCAACCATCTTCAAAAACCGCAGTCGTAACCGGCCCCATCACTGCCGGCGCCTGCGTAAAGGCTACGCCAAGTCCTGCCAACCGACCTTGACCAGCACGCTTACGAATGACACGTAGGGGTTATGAGCGACTTATTCTCCGACCTCTATCGCTATCGTCAGAGGGAAGGGAAGAACAATTACGAAGACTGGTTGACTGAATGCTTGGCTGCAATTTTACGTGCATTGCCAAAAGAGCCGTTTTCAAAATTTATGTCGGCGCTGACCGGGCAATCAGAAAATGCAATTGCGCAAATCCATGGCGACATTTCAATTTCTACCCAGGTAACGATTGGACGCGGGGCCACCAGAACGCAGCGACCAGACCTCATCATCTCGATAGCGCCCATGAAACAGCAAGGCGGATGCGAACCCAGCCAACCTTGGCTTCTGTTTGAAAACAAGGTGGCTAGTCACGTCGACGAACAGAAAACAGAAGTGGGAGATGTTGAAAACCAACTTCACCGATATGGGTACTGGCTGCAACACCAGAAGTTCGACAGGACTGGGCTAATTCAAGGACTTGTGTTTGTAACTCATCAGACACCAGTACCCGAGGATTTTATTACCAACGGTTCAAAGCACCCTGCTTATGAAACTCTCGGCAGAAACTGCACGAGCTGGAGCCAAATTGCCTGTTTACTTAAAGACGTTTGTGCAGACGCCAGCGAGCAAGAACATTACCGGACCCTTGTAGCTGCTTACTGGTGTTTTTTGGAGAGACATGGAATGCAAGATGCCTACCCCGAATATCGAGACTTCTCCGCCCTAGCAAATTTCATTGAAGTCGTGGATCCATTCACAAAACTCGTCAATGAGATGATCGGAAAACTCAACGGATTGGCTCCCTCCAATGGCAGGGTAGTCTGGGCTTCTGCTGACGCAGAGGGTGGATCCTTTAATGCTTACAGGTTTCTCGCTAAAACGGAGCGATACGATAGCAATACCTATGTCGCGACAGGCATCTGGTTCCCCGATCGAGGGGAGGGGTTATATTTAGAAGAAATAGAGGAACAAACAGGTCGGCCAGTTTCATTCGCTCCAAAGGTTTACATCCAGTTGGCTAACGAAAAAGATGATGCTTTACTAGCTCTGGAAGGAAAACCGGACAAAGATTGGTATCGAATATATTCTGACTTTTTCACTTTTCGAGATGTAGCTAGCTTTCCACCGGAGCCATCAGCATGCTCGAATGCAATACTGAACTGGGTCGAAATAGAAGGAGCAAAGTTAAAAGTTCTGTTAGCTCGTTAGCCTTGGCTACGACTAGAGGTAACGCAAAGCGCCCCCAAGCAGGACCCAAAGCCTCTCCCAACGGGAAGGCACTTTCGCATATGATTTTGGGATTACCTATCCAAAGGGATGGTGCTGCTGGGGAGGATTGAACTCCCGACCTCGTCATTACCAATGACGCGCTCTACCACTGAGCTACAGCAGCTTACACCGAAGGTGCGGCCCTATGCGAAGGGAATGGCCCCTTGTCAAGTCGCTTGCGCGGATTGGCTGCATTTGGCAACGGTGGATCATGGAAAAGAAGTCGGACAAGAAGCAAAACGACCGGGAAGCGCGTTTGCGTGAGGCGTTGCGGACCAATTTGCGGCGCCGCAAGGCGCCGGGGGGAAGTGTGTCCGAATCGGCCCCTAACTCTCCGAAACCAGCGGACTGACTTTACCGCCCAAGGCACGCCTTCCCTTCATTGTGGCACGCGTCAATGTGGATTGGCCGCTCCGTAACTGGCCGGGGGTAAGGCCGGTAAACTGTTTCACCTCGCGGATCAGGTGCGACTGGTCATAAAAGGCAAGCGCCAGACCTGTTTCATCCAGACTGTCGCCATGGGCGAGGGATTGGGCCGCCCGCAATGCCCGATATTTGCGGGCCAGTTTTTTGGGCGGCAATCCATAATAGCGTTTGGTCATGCGTTCGAGCTGCCGCTGGGATAGGCCCGACTGGTTGGCTAGGCTTTCGACACTGGGGTCGCCATCGCTAATCAGCCAGGCGTCCACCAAGGATGTAAATTCAAAAGGCGCCGTCGATTTGTGGCGGAATATGTTCTCGGCCGCGAGGCAGCCGATTTCCACCTGCTCGGCAAAATCCGACGCGGCGATCAGTTCATCCCGGATTTCCATGATCCAGTCGCCGAATATGTGCCGCGCGTCCAGCGCCTTGTCGACATAGGCGCCGGCATTGTTGCCCATCAGTGCAACCCAGCCGGCGGTCGGCATGCCCCATCCAAATATGGACAAGGGGCAATTGGATTTGGCCAATACCGGCGCGGTGGTTGGCCCGATGATGGTGACAGGGAAAGAGGGTGACATTGTGCCATCGGCAAAATGATATTCGCCATGGCCTTTCAACTGAAACCGAAACTGTGCCCGGTCCGCGCGTTCAAGTTCCGAAAAATGGTCGCCTGCAAAATCGAGGCGATAGAATGACGACACGAGTTCGGCCAGCCGTTCTCCCGGCGCTTCATAACTTACGTCAAGCATAGTGCGACCCATCTCCAGCTTCGGTCATACACCGCGACGGTTCACAAAAAAAGACCCGCTGTTTCCAGCGGGCCTGACAGGAAAAAGAACTTGGCGTCTTTCGACGTCGAGCCCTTCGGGTCGCACCCCCTCTATTCACGTAAAATGTAAAAGCCTCTTGCACGGAATCGTCATCGCCAACGATTACATTTGACATTTTCGGCCAACCTATTTTTCGTTATCGTTAACATACTGGAAATTGTGGTTTCTTGCATTTCTATGACAGCGGGATTGCGTCGGATTTTATTGTGTAGGATAGGCGAACCCATGCTCTATGCCTTTCTCCGTCCATTCCTGTTTCTCTCCGGTGCCGAACGGGCCCATAATCTGTCGCTTGCCATGCTCAAGGCGGCTCCGATCGTTTCTCTGGGCGCGCCCGATCCCATATTGGCGCAGAATGTGGCCTCGCTGGATTTCCCTAGTCCCGTGGGTCTGGCGGCGGGATATGACAAAAATGCGGAGGTGCCGCTGGAGATATTGCGCCTGGGTTTCGGCTTTACCGAGGTCGGCACCCTGACACCGTTGCCGCAGGCGGGGAATCCGCAACCGCGGCTGTTCCGTCTTGTCGAAGATCGGGCCGTTATCAACCGTATGGGGTTCAACAATGGCGGGCAGGCCGATGCAATGGCGCGGCTGGCGCATCTGGTCCGGGACAAGGGCGCAGGACCTGTTGGCATCAACATCGGCGCCAATAAGGACAGTGCGGACCGCATCGCGGACTATGTGACCGGTGTCCGCAATATGGAGCGTTTTGCCGATTATCTGACCATCAACATCAGTTCGCCCAATACGCCCGGCCTGCGTGCGCTGCAGGACAAGGCGGCTCTGGATGACCTTTTGGCGCAGTCCATGGACGCGCGGACTTTTGGGCGGCCTGTTTTCCTGAAAGTCGCGCCCGATTTGCAACCGGCGGATATCGACGACATTGTGCAGGTCGCCATTGCACGCGGGATAGCGGCCTTGATCGTGTCCAACACGACCATCAGCCGTCCGGCCCTGCAATCTTCCCACCGGGATGAAAGCGGCGGCCTGTCGGGTGCGCCCTTGCGCGATCTGGCGCAGCAGCGGCTGGCCGATTTCCGCAAGGCGAGCGGCGGGCAGATGCCCCTGATCGGCGTGGGTGGTATTGCCAGTGCCGAAGATGCTTATGCCCGCATACGGGCCGGGGCGTCGCTGGTGCAGATTTACAGCGCGCTGGTATATGAAGGGCCGGGGCTCGCCCGGCGTATTAACACAGGGCTCGCCCGGCTGTTGAAAGCGGACGGTTTTGCTTCTCTTGCCGACGCTGTCGGGGTGGACGCCTGAAAAAGGGACTTTGCAATTGGAAGGTCCTGACCGTAGAGCACGGTTTATGAAAAGATTTTTGATCGCGCTCTTTGCACTTGCGCTGGTGCCCCAAAATGCTTCGGCCAACTCGGTAGGTGTCGCGTCCTCTGCTGACCCGCGGGTGACAGAGGCCGGGATGGAAATGCTGAAGCAAGGCGGCACGGCGGCGGATGCGGCCATGGCGATGATGCTGGCGCTGACCGTGGTGGAGCCGCAATCGAGCGGGATCGGCGGCGGCGGGTTCCTGATGTACCAGGACGCGGGCAAGGGGATATTGAGCACGATCAACGGCCGCGAAACGGCCCCTGCCGCGGCGACGCCGGACCGGTTTGTCGGGCCGGACGGAAAGCCCATGCCCTTTTTACAGGCGTTCCAGGGCGGCCGGTCGGTGGGCGTTCCGGGCAATATCGCCCTTATGGCCGAAGCGCACAAGAAATGGGGCAAGCTGCCCTGGGCGACGCTGTTCAAGCCGGCCATCCGCCTTGCGCAGAAGGGGTATGTGGTCAACGCCACGCTCGAATCCCGGCTGAAGATGGTTGAGCGGCTGTGGCCCAATTTTGACGAGGCGCGGTCGATTTACTGGGTGGACGGCAAACCGGCGGTTGCCGGAACCACCATCCGCAACCCCAAGCTGGCGGCGACGTTAAAGCTGATCGCCAAGAAGGGACCGGATGCCTTTTACAAGGGCGCCATTGCCAAGCAGATTGTCGATGCCGTCACCACCAGCAAGGTCGGCGCCGGTGACATGACGCTGACCGATCTGGAAAAATACCGGGTCAAGGAACAGGCCGCCGTGTGCGCGCCCTACCGCGTCTATGTCGTCTGCGGCATGGGACCGCCTTCTTCAGGCGCGACCACCGTGCTGCAGATTCTGGGCAGCCTGCAGCGGTTCGACATGGCGGCGCTGGGGAAGGATAACCCCAAAAGCTGGTTCCTGCTGGGTCAGGCGATGCAGCTTGCCTATGCCGACCGGGAAAAATATCTGGGCGACAGCGACTTTGTCGAGGTGCCGGTGAAGGGCCTACTCGACCCTGAATATCTGAAGCAACGCTCGGCCCTGATCGATCCGGACAAGGCGCGTGCGGACTATCCTGCAGGGACACCCCCCGGCGCACTGCCGCGCACGGCGGCTCTGTCGAGCGAAGTGGCGGGCACCACACATTTCGCCGCCGTCGATGCCAAGGGCAATGTCGCCAATATGACGTCGACTATCGAAAGCGTCTTCGGAAGCCAGTTGGTGGCAGGCGGATTTTTCCTGAATAACGAGCTTACCGATTTCACCTTCGCCCCTGAAAAAGATGGCGCGCCGGTGGCAAACCGCGTGACGGGCGGCAAGCGGCCTTTGTCGTCCATGTCGCCGACGGTCGTGTTCGACCGGGATGGCCGGGCGGTCCTGACCCTTGGTTCGGCAGGCGGCAAGCGGATCATCATGCATGTCGCCAAGACGCTTGTCGGCGTGCTGGATTTCGGCCTGCCGCTGGATCAGGCCATCGCGTTGCCCAATATCTATTTCGGGTCCGGCGAACTGCAGGTCGAAGCGGACAGCGCGCTGGTCCCGATGGTCGAAACGCTTTCCGCCTATGGGCAAAAGGTGCGTGCGGCCGATCTGGGATCGAAGGTCAATGGCGCGCAATGGGGGGCAGGCGGGTGGACCGGCGCGTCCGACCCGCGCAGCGAAGGCACGTCGGCGACTTTGGACGACAAGGGCAGGGTCACGGTGACGGCACCGAAAAAGGCCCCCGCCGCACCAACCGCAAGCGTGCATTGATAGGGTTTAGAACGAAAGCCTGATTGCGCTGCACCGCAGGCCGCGCTAGCAACGGCGACGGGGTTAAGGTTCGAAAAAGGGCCGACCGGAATAGTCCGAGGAGAGAATTGTGGCTGCCGAACAATTTGACGATTTTGACAGCTTTTCCAATCTGGTGTCGATGTTCCTTGCGCGGGCCCGCTACCGGGGCGATGCGCCCTTCCTTTGGGCCAAGAAGGAAAATGGCTGGAGCTCGCTGAGCTGGGCCGAAACCGCGCGCCAGGTCGCCGGTTTCGCAAAGTCGCTGCGCCAGCTTGGGTTGCAAAAGGGCGACCGGGTCATGCTGGTGTCCGAAAACCGGCCCGAATGGTGCATTGCCGACCTCGGTATCATGGCCGCAGGCTGTGTCACGGTGCCGACCTACATCACCAACACCGAACGCGATCACCAGCATATTCTGGACAATAGCGCGGCGCGTGCCGTCGTCGTGTCGACGGCAAAGCTTGCCAAGACGCTTATGCCTGCCGCGATCCGCTCGTCCGAGGCCGAATTCATCATCGCCATGGAGCCGCTGCAGGCAACGCAGCAGGGGCAGTTGTCGATCCACAACTGGCACGAGATGGTCAACGGTACCGATGCCGATGTGCGCGCCACCGAAGCGGCGATGGCTACCGTCACCCGTGACGACCTTGCCTGCATCATCTACACCAGCGGCACCGGCGGTGCGCCGCGCGGCGTGATGCAGCAGCATGGCGCAATCCTGCATAACGCCGATGGCGCGGCCGCCGTGCTGCGCGAAGATTTCGGGCTGGATGAGGAAGAAGTCTTCCTCTCCTTCCTGCCGCTCAGCCATGCCTATGAACATTCGGGCGGCCAGTTCCTGCCCATCGGCGTCGGCGCGCAAATCTATTATGCGGAAGGCCTCGAAAAGCTTGCCTCCAATATCGAGGAAACGCGCCCGACCATCATGGTCGTCGTCCCCCGCCTGTTCGAGGTGTTGCGCCAGCGGATGATCAAGGCGGTCGAGAAACAGGGCAAATTCCCCAACTATCTGCTCGACAAGGCGCTGACCATTGGCGAGCGCGATTATAAGGGCAATAAGCGCCTGCGCGACGCGCCCATGCGCGTATTGCTGTCGCGGACGATCAAGCCCAAAATACAGGCCCGCTTTGGCGGACGGATGAAGGCCATGGTGTCAGGAGGCGCGCCGCTCAACCCCGATATCGGTGTTTTCTTCCAGTCGCTGGGGATCACCCTGTTGCAGGGCTATGGCCAGACCGAAGCGGGTCCGGTGATCAGTTGCAACCGGCCCAGCGTCGGTCTGAAGATGGATACGGTGGGGCCGCCGCTAAAAAACACCGAGGTCAAAATTGCCGATGATGGCGAAATTCTGGTGCGCGGGCCGCTGGTCATGCGCGGCTATTGGCGCAACAAGGCCGAGACGGATCGCGTCATTATCGACGGCTGGCTGCATACCGGCGATATCGGTTATATTGATGACAAGGGCCGGATTGCGATTACGGACCGCAAGAAAGACCTGATCGTCAATGACAAGGGCGACAATATCGCACCCCAGAAGGTGGAGGGGATGCTGACGTTGCAACCCGAAATCCTGCAGGCGATGGTGTCGGGCGACAAGCGGCCCTATATTGTCGGGCTGATCGTTCCCGATCCCGAATGGACGCTGGAATGGTGCCGGGCGCAGGATATCAAATGCGATTTTGCCGACCTGAATGACAATCCCCAATATCGCTCGGCGCTGCGTGCCGCTGTTGACAGGGTGAATGCGGATTTGTCGGTGACGGAAAAGGTCCGCCAGTTTGAACTGACCGACGAACCCTTCACCATCGAAAATGGCGAAATGACCCCGAGCATGAAGATTCGCCGCCACGTCATCCGCGAACGCTATGCGGCGCGGCTGAACGGCATGTATAAGGATTGAGGACAGGGCATGCTAAAACTTCCCTCTTCCCCTAAAGGGGAGAGGAATGGTTTCACACAAAAACGCAAAGTGCTGGAATAGTCTTTTAAAAGCTACTCACAGACATATTGTCCGTTCTCGTTGCAATCGACCGCATCCTCCAGCGCCAGATAAGCCACGCCAAGTCCCAGAACAATCACGCCGCCGGCTATGGCGAGGGCACTCGGTCCGCCGCCTCCCTTTTTCGCTTCGGATTCCGCAGCGGACAGATTGAAATAATGCGTCGCCAGAGGTTGCCCGTTCAGGCTCAACTTGGTGGAATGGTTGGGAATGAAGGAAAGTCTGAAGCCGTCGCCATTGATCGTTGCGCTGCGCTGCAGGGGCTGCCCATCGGACAGCCGGAAACTCGGTCCGGCGACCAGATCGAAGCGTACCGGCCCCTGTGTCGGTGGCCTGTTGCGCGGGCCATCCAGAGAAATTTTGACGCTGGCCATCACCGCCGCCCCGCGCTGGGTTACCGAGGACGGTCCGTGCCCGTCCGAAAGATCCGCTCTGTTCTGGGCAGCCGCAGCTTGTGTGAGGGCCATTGCCCCTGCACAAAGCGCCAATTTGATAGCGATGGTATTCATGTCGGCCGATCCCCCTTTCGACAGATATTTTCGGACGCCTCGCGCATCCTTCTTATCCGATATTAGGCGGCAAGCCTTTGCTCCTTCAAGCATCGAAATGCTTGCCGCCCACAGATCGGGTTATTGCGCCACCTTTTCATCCAGCCATGCCGATGTTTCGGTCCGGATCCGCGGTTGCGACTTGATGCGGGTCTGGATCGCGGCAATGGCCTGATCCACCGGTTTGCGCGATTCCGGCGACAGATAGGCTTTGGCATAGGCCTCAAGCTTGCCAATCATGGCGGGGTCGCTTGAACCGTAGCCAAGGCCCGGAATAAATTCTGACTTGGATGATACATCGACCAGTGCCTCTACCGCCTCGCGATTGGCCAGTGCAAAATCGACGGCCAGATCGGGATGGTCACCCGATACGCCGTTGATGATCGCCGCACTCAGCGTCGGGCCGGGTTCCTTGGTAAGCGCGAGGTCGAGTGCCTGCTTTGCAAGGGCCGTGTCCCGGGCCGCGCCCAGCAAGCGGTACATGCTGGATTTTACAAGAAAGCTTTCGGCTGTCTGACCGAGTTTGCGCATCTTGTCCCAATCGGCCTGATTGGCATTTTGCGCGATAACGCCCAGCCATGTTGTGCGCAGGGGGCCATCCAATGCCGCCGGATTGGTTTCCAGTTCGGCGAACAACCGCTTGGCCTCGGCAACTACCGCAGGATCGCCCATATAGCCAAGAGTGCTGATCAGCGAACTGCGCAAATTGGCGTCGAGCGTCGAATCCGAAGGCGATTGGCGGAAGCCGAGCTTTGCCAGTGCCGGACCAAAGCGGGCGCTGGCGAGCTTTGCCAATTTGGCCTGGCGCGGTGCATCCTTTTCGAACAATCCGTACAAAAAGCCGAACGTGGCCACATTGTCTTCGGTCACGCGCTGGCTGGTGTCGGATGGAACCGCATCGACCAGATCAAGCGCGGTCCGGACAGGCTGATATTCGTTGAAGGCAAGGCTCTGGCTGTCGTTCAGCAATCCCAACTGGTCAATTGCCGGTAGCTTTGCAAAATCCCTTTGCAGGGCGGCCATCATATCGGGCTGGTAGAGCACGCGGTAATAGCCGCTTTGCCCTGCATTGACGATAAAGGAACCGCATCCTGCGAGTTGCAATGTTCCGCTGCCGTTCGAAATAACGGTTTTGCCGGGCGCTTGTCCGATGACTTGCGCAATAACCGGCACATTCCAGCGTTGTGGTTTTGCCGCGGTCTCGGCCTTGCGGTCGCGCGAAAATTCGCTCTGCGACAGGGTCAGCAGGGTCGAACCATTCACGCATTTTGCCGACTTGACCTCCAGCAAGGGGACGCCTGGCTGCTTGGTGAAATCATGCGCGATCTTGACCAGACCTTTGGCACCAGCGGCTTCCACGGCGTTCCACAGATCGTCGGTGCGGGTGTTGGCATAGGCGTGCTTTTTCATATAGGCGCGCAGGCCATCCCGCCATACATTCTCGCCAGCATATGCCTCCAGCATGGTGATGACGGCCTCGCCCTTTTGATAGGTAATTGTATCAAATGCCTGGCTGGCCTGTTCGACGGTAGTGATTTTCTGAATGACCGGATGGGTGGTGACATAGGCGTCGAGGCCCATTGCCCCTTCGCGGCCGTTCACACGGTCGAGTTCGCTTTGCCAGTCGGGGTTGAAATGGGCCGTTGCTTTGCTTTCCATCCAGCTTGCAAACCCTTCGTTCAGCCACAGGTCGTCCCACCAGGCCATGGTGACCAGATTGCCGAACCATTGGTGCGCAATTTCGTGGGCATCGGTGGAAAAAATCCCCTGACGGGTGCGGGCGCTGGTAATTTTGGGGTCGTTCAGCAGGACGCGCTCAAAGGTGAAGATCGCGCCCCAATTTTCCATCGCGCTGAAAAACTGGCTTTGTCCGGGGCCGGCGACATTGTCCAATTTGGGAAGCGGGTAGGGGGTGTCGAAATAGTCATTATAATAGGCAACCAGCTTGGCCGAGGCGTCCAGCGCATATTGGCCCTTGGGGCCATTGCCCTTACCAACCACGACGCCGACTTCCGTCGGTCCAACCTGCTTGGTGATCCGGTCAAATTCGCCCAGGCCAAAGAACAGCAAATAGGTCGACATTTTGGGCGAGGTACCGAAGCGGACTTCTGCCAAACCATTGCCGATGTCGCGGCGGGCGGCCACAGGCATGTTGCTGACCGCCATCTGGTGGGATGGAACCGTCGCGCTCAGATCAAAGGTCGCCTTATAATTGGGCTCATCCCAGCTCGGTACGAAACGGCGGGCGTCGGGGGCCTCGAACTGCGTAAACAAAGCGCGCTTTTCGGCGCCCTGCGGGTCTTTGTAATCAAGGGCGAACAGGCCGTTCGCCTGTTGCAGGATCTTGCCGGAATAATCGATATTCAGCGTATAGCGTCCGGCAGGCAGTTTTTTGCCGAAGCCGATTGTGGCGGTCTGGGCCGCTGCGTTGACCGTGGCGGTGGCGGGCATTGCTGCGGCGCGACCCTTGGCAACGGTTACCCGGCGAAAATCAATGTCCGCAGCATTCAGCGTGATGCTGTCGCTGGGGGTCTTCAGCAGAAATTCGATTCTGACATTGCCTTCAAAGCTGAGCTTTTCGGCGTTGGGTGTGACCGTGATGCTGTAATGGATCGGGGCGGCGTTACGCGGCAATTGCGACGGCACCTCGGTTGCGGCGCTTTTGGCAGGCGCGGCAAGCGTCGTGCTGACCGGCGACAGGGCCAGCATGGCAGCCGACGCGGCGAGTAAGATACGTGTTTTCATTTTCAGCTCCCCGAAACGGACGGGCGTCAGTCTTTCTGCGCCCAGATTAGGAATTCGACATTGCCTTGCGGCCCCGTGATGGGGCTGGTTGTCAGGCCATGAACAGTCCAGTTTTTTTCGACCAACCACATTTTGACTTCGGCACACACGCGGCTGTGCACTGCCTCGTCCCGCACCACGCCGCCTTTGCCCACTTCATCGCGCCCGGCCTCGAATTGCGGTTTGATAAGGGCGACAAGCTCCGCGCCTGTGCGGGCGAAGGTCAGCGGCGTTTCCAACACTTTGGCAAGGCTGATAAAACTGGCGTCGCATACGATGATATCGACGGGCTCGGGAATATGGTCCCGGGTCAAAATCCGGGCGCTGGTCTGCTCATGGACAATGACGCGTTCGTCTTGACGCAATTTCCAGGCGAGCTGGTTCGTGCCGCTGTCCACCGCATAGACACGCACTGCACCGTTGGTCAGCAGAACGTCGGTAAATCCGCCCGTCGATGACCCGACGTCCATTGCAACCTTGCCTGTTACATTGATCGCAAATTCGTCCAGCGCATGGGCAAGCTTGATGCCGCCCCGCGACACCCAGGGATGGTCGCTGCCCTTGACCTGCACGGGGGCATCCTCGGCGACCTGCTGCCCCGGCTTTTGCGCCTTTACATCGCCGATGAAGACATGGCCTGCCATGACCAGCGCCTGGGCACGCGTTTTGCTTTCCGCCAGATTGCGGTCGACGATCAGTTGATCCAGACGTATTTTTTTCGTCGCCATGTCGCACGGCGCTAGCGGAATGGAGTGCTTTTGGCCATAAGCTGTGGTGATGAAGCTTCATTATCCCCTGTGCGCCAGTCTGCTTGCTCTTTCGGCCTGTTCGCCGCCACCGCCCGCCCCGCCCCCTGCGCCTGTGGTCAAGCCTGCGCCGGTGGTGACGCCCGCTCCGCCGCCTGCGCCACGGCCTTCGGCAAACTGGCTCGACTGGCCGCTGGAAACGGGGGACTGGGTGTATCGCCGGGATGAGCGCGGATCGCTCGCCCTGTTCGGGGCCACGGGGCAGAATGCGACCGTGACGCTGCGCTGCGACACGACGCGGCGGCGCATTTATCTCGCGCGTGCCGGCGCTGGCCAGGCTGGGCGGATGACGGTGCGGACCAGTTCAACGCTGAAGGAATTTGCGGCAAGCCCGACGGGCGCGACACCTGCCTATCTTGCGACCGAAATCCTGCCGACCGACCCGATCCTTGACGCCATGGCATTCAGCCGCGGGCGCATCGCGCTGGAGGTCGACGGACAGCAATCCATAGCGATCCCGTCGTGGACCGAAATTACGCGGATTGTGGAGGATTGCAGAGCCTGAGAGCTTCGACGCAGAACCCCGATGTTTGACGGAAAAAAAATTTAATACAAGACTTGTTTGCAAACTTTGTTTGATTCAGTTTCAGAGTCGCGGAGGGCAGATATATGTTTGAAGCAAGCAATTTCCATTCAACGAAAGGAGGTGATCCGATGTCTCATGGTTCAGTTAAGAGGTCGGGCAAATCCGTTCGGGAGATCGGCCGCTGATCCAATCAGCGATGCCGGTCACGGCATGAAAGCAACTTCCGGCAGCGGCACATCCGACCGCTGACCCATGTTTAAGGGCCGTTGGATCAACTCCAGCGGCCCTTTTCTGTGCCCGATATGCTTTTGGTCGAAAGAATGCTGGAATTTGCGCGGGCAACTCCTACATCAGCGGCATTGATCAAGGGGTAGTTTATGACGTTTTTGCGGATTAGCTGGAAAATCATCGTCGGTTTGAAGGACCTGCTGGTGCTTCTGCTGCTCCTGTTTTTCTTCGCGCTGCTGTTCGCTGTCCTCAACGCCAGCCCGAACCCCGGCATGGTGCGCGAAGGGGCGTTGTGGCTGAAACTGGATGGCGTCGTTTCCGAACAGCCCGCCGAGGTCGATCCCCTGACCGCGCTGACGTCCACCGCCGTTCCGGTCAGCGAGATCCGGCAGCGCGACATCATCCGTTCCCTGAAGATTGCGGAAAGCGACAAGCGGATCAAGGCCGTGGTGTTGGATATGGACCGCTTCATGGGCGGCGGGCAGGCCAGCCTTTCCGCCATTGGCGACAGCCTGGATGCCGTCAAAAAGGCGGGCAAGCCGGTCTACGCCTTTGCCACCGCCTATACCGATGACAGCTACCAACTGGCTGCCCACGCCACGCAGATTTGGATGGATCCTTTGGGCGGCGCGGTGCTGACCGGTCCCGGCGGGTCGCAGCCTTATTATAAGGGCCTGCTGGACCAGCTGGGTATCAAGGCCAATATCTACCGCGTTGGCACCTATAAGAGCGCGGTCGAACCCTATATGCGGTCCGACCAGTCGCCGGAATCGAAGGCAGCGATCAAGGCCGTTTATGACGAAATCTGGGGCCAGTGGAAGGCAGACGTCGCCAAGGCACGGCCGCAGGCGAAGATTGAAGGCATCCTGACCGATCCCGCAGGCGCGGTTGAGGGCGCGCGCGGAAATCTGGCGCAGCTCGCCATTTCGAACAAGCTGGTCGACAAATTGGGCGACCGGATCGCATTCGGCACATTCGTCGCGACCAAAGTCGGCACCGACGAGAAGAAAACCACCGGCGGCTTTGCCGCAACCCCCATGGACGCGCTGCTGGCAAGCTATGGCCCGCCGAGAGCCGGCAAACAGATTGGCGTTGTCACCATCGCCGGGACCATTGTCGATGGTCAAGCCGGCCCGGGCACAGCGGCGGGCGATACAATCAGCGGCCTGATTTACGACGCAATCGACAATAAGGATCTGCAGGCACTGGTCGTCCGTGTGGATTCCCCCGGCGGTTCTGTCACAGCGTCGGAGAAAATCCGCCTCGCTATCGAAGCGGCAAAGGCCAAGGAAATACCTGTCATCGTCTCCATGGCCAATGTCGCTGCCAGCGGCGGCTATTGGGTATCCTTGCCCGCCGATGTCATCTTTGCCGAACCGTCGACCATCACCGGCTCCATCGGCATTTTTGGCGTAATCCCCAGCGCCAAGGCCGGTCTGGCTAAGATTGGCGTCAATGCCGATGGTGTCAAAACGACCCCGCTGTCGGGCGAACCCGATGTGCTGGGCGGTTTCAGCCCCGAATTCGACCGCGTCGCGCAGAGCGCCATCGAAAATGGCTATCGCGAATTTCTCACCCGCGTCGCCACTGCCCGCAAAAAGACGCCCGAGCAGGTTGACGCCGTTGGGCAGGGCCGCGTCTGGGCCGGCGGCACGGCGCGGCAGATCGGACTGGTGGACCGCTATGGCGGCATGGCCGAAGCTCTGGACGAGGCGGCCAAACGCGCCGGGTTGAAGGCCGATGACTGGCATGCCGTCTATATCGAACCGCAACCTAGTTTTGCAGGATCGCTCTTGGGCGGACTGGTGCCCAAGCGGGCCAGCGTCGCGGCGCCAATGGACATTTTCGCCCAGGCCGCATGGCAGCAGCAATTGTTCGTGCAGCAAATGGCGGCCGATCTGGACATGCTGACCGGTGTGAAGGGCGTGCAGGCCCGTTGCCTCGAATGCGCGGACTTCACGCCGCCGGCCGTGCCCAGGGCGGACAGCGGCTGGCTGGCGATACTGGCGAAGCTGTTTGCTTAGGCCTTAACGGCGCAGATCAGACCGGACGAGGTCACGACCCCGAGGATTTCGGGGTCTTGCAGCGACTTGGTGCGCTTCAGAAATTCGTCCACAGAAAGCTTGCGCACATCCTTGTTGCGCAGCTTTTTAAGGCCGGAAAGCTTGTTAAGCTGGATCAGCGACAACCTGTCGACCATACGGTCCGCCATGCAGGAGGCGATGGGCTTGGAAAGTCCGGCGTCCATCAACGCCGTCCGCACCCGTGTTTCCGGTGTGGCGCAGGCGGACAATGCCAGTGCCGATGCCGCGACGAGTGCGATATATTTCATATGCCATGCTCCTTGGCGCGTGCGACGCAATCCATGATGATACGCTTCGCGTCCTTTTCATCGCCCCAGCCGTTGAGCTTCGCCCATTTGCCGGGTTCAAGATCCTTATAGTGGGTGAAGAAATGTTCGATCTGCTGCAGCACGATGGGCGGCATATCCTTATAGGTCACGACATCGGCATAATAAGGGAAGGTCGCGTTGACCGGCACGCAGAGCAGTTTTTCATCGCCGCCCTTGTCATCTTCCATCAACAGGACGCCGATCGGGCGGCATTTGACAACAGCGCCGGCGACAATCGGCGAACGGGCGACAACCAGCGCGTCCAGCGGGTCACCATCTTCGCCCAGCGTATGGGGTACAAAACCATAATTGGCCGGATACCGCATCGGCGTGTGCAGGAAACGGTCCACGAACAGCGCCCCCGATGCCTTGTCGAATTCATATTTCACAGGTTCGCCACCGATCGGCACTTCGATCAGGACGTTCAGGCTTTCCGGCGGATTATCGCCAGCAGGGATCAGGTCAATACGCATGGGAGAATGCTTTCTTGAGTTATTTGTTCGGTCGCCGTGGCGCAAGCAGCCGGTCTATCGCCGTTTCGCCCTTGCCCACAGATTCGAGGTGCGGATAGCGCAAACCGCCTGAATAGGCGATGTCTATTTGTTCAAAACGCTTGTTGCGTTCGACGATCAGCCGGATCGGGGTCTTGCCATCCTTCGCTGCGGTGACCGCTTCGGTCAGCCGGTCTTTGGTAAAGCCCATGCCGCCTACGGCCAGAATCTTGGCGCCATTGACGATATCCGCCTTGAACGCCGGACCATTCCACATGACCGATGTTACCTTGCCTTCTTTATCGACGATCAGGCCAAGCGAATGGGTGAGATCGGTGCTGCCGCCATCCTTCATCCGTTCCTTGTCGAAAATATTCGGCTCTTCTTTCCAGACCAGCCGGTATCCGCCCTTTTCAAAACCGGTCAACGGCGCAGGCTGTCCGGGTTTGCGCAACTTTGTGTCCAGAAAGCTCGCCCAGTCATAGGGCTGGACCGCATTCAGCGTGCGGACAACCTCGTCAAAATCATAAGTCAGAACACCCCAGTCGGCATCGCGGACGCCGAAAAAGGCCTTGGCAAAATCGTCGAGCGATTTGGTGCCCTTGGACAATTCGCGGATGGTCATGTCGGCGGCAAGCCAGATGAGCGAGCCTTCATTATAATAATCCTCGCCCCGCGCCTGGCTGGAAAAGGGCTTGGGTTTGCGCGCGCCGAAAATAGGATCATGTGTCGTATCTTCGACCGAACGCCAGTCTCGGCCCGGCTGTTCGGCGTAGAAACCGGCATAGCGGGCCCATTCGGCCAGGACCATTTCCTTGGTCTGCAAGCCGGAACGGGCGGCAAGGACAAGGTCCCAATAGCTGGTCTGTCCTTCATAAACCCACAGAAGATTGTCGCGCATCGGTGTGGAATAATTGGGCGTCCACATTTCGGCCGGACGGCGGAATTTGCCGTTCCAGCTATGCGTCAGTTCGTGCGGCAACAGACCGCGTTCGGAACCATTTTCGGCCCAGTTGGTGAAATAGTCGGTGTCGCGGCTGTTTTCCGAACTGCGATGATGCTCGAGCCCGATGCCACCCAGTTCGTCGGTCAGCGCCAGCAGAAATTCGTAGCGGTCAAAATGTTTCGACCCGAACAGGATCAGGGCTTCATCGACCAGTGCCTTGTGCGCGGCAATATGTTCGGGCTTGGCCGCCAGAAACTTCGGCTCGTCCGCCCAGACATTCAGCGTTACCTTGTTGCCCAGATCCCATTTGCGGTAATGCGGTCCGGCAAACATCGGGCTGTCCACCAAAGTTTCATAGCTGGTCGTCGCATAATCGATACGGTCGCCCGTGATCTTCGCCCCGTCCAGTGCCGCAACACCAGTCCAGCCGGACGGGAGCGTGATGGACGGCTTGACCTCGATAGCGCGTGTGAAATGGCCTGCGGGGTAAAGCGAGACCTGTTCCCACTGCACATTCATCATTGCGGGCGTCACGACGATGCGCCCCTCGCTATCGCGCACGGGGGACGTGAACTGGAATTCCACATCGACCGATTTCGTGCCCTCGGGCGTATCGACATGGAATGCATAAACCTCGACCGGATCGCGGGTCCAGTTCAGCAGCTTGCCGCCTGTACGGATTTTGAGGCCTGTCAGCTCGGCCAGGGCACCGCGGGGGCCATGCTTGCCCGGCAACCATTGGGGATAGAGCAGCGTCAATGGCTTTCCGGCCTCGATCGGGATAGTCTGCTTCACCCGGAATATGGCCCGCGCCACATCGGTTGCGTCAACCTCCAGCACCATGGGGGCGGGCAGGGGACGATCCTCCGGCTCCGGTACCCGGTCGACAATCGGCACCGGCTGCGGCGCGCTTTTCTGAGCATAGGCTGCGGTTGCAAGGCTGGAGGACAGGGCGAGTGCGGCAAGAGCGCGCGTCAAAGTGCGTGAATTCATGGGCGCAGGTTTTGGCGGATGAGATTGCAGGCGTCCAGCGGAATGTTGGGGGGACTCGTAAGAAGACAAGGCTTCCTCCTCTCCCCTTTAGGGGAGAGGTACGCAGTCTTATGGCTTTAGCCATTAGACGGAGTGGAGAGGGGGAGTTGGCGCATTGCCTTCACCGTCGGAGCCCCTCTCCAACTGCGCCTAGGCCTTTCGGCCAAGGCTTCGTATCCTCTCCCCTGAAGGAGAGAGGGGAGGACGCGTTTCGGGACTGTCCTCAACACCAGCATGAGCCAAAGCACTATTCCCCTCTCCGTCAATTGGCGCTAGGGCGCTTGCCGATGGCAAAGATACAGACCCCGCAGCCCGTTCGTGGCACCCAGGATATGTTCGGTGAGACCGAGGAACGCTTCGCGCATGTCGTGGCGACTTTTGAGCGTGTGCGCCGCCTGTACGGGTTCAAGGGCCTGCAATTGCCGGTCATCGAGCCGACCGCCGTCTTTTCCCGCAGCCTGGGCGAAGCGACCGATGTGGTTTCCAAGGAAATGTACACATTCGAAGATCGCGGCGGGGATTCCATCACCTTGCGGCCCGAGTTTACCGCCGGCATCGCGCGTGCCTATCTGACCAATGGCTGGCAGCAATATGCACCGATGAAATTGTCGGTGCACGGACCGCTGTTCCGTTATGAGCGTCCGCAGAAGGGGCGCTATCGCCAGTTCCATCAGATTGACGCCGAAATCATCGGTGCGGCGGAACCGGCTGCCGATGTCGAATTGCTCGTCATGGCGGACCAGTTGCTGAAGGAACTGGGCATCAGCGACGGCGTGACCTTGCAACTGAATACGCTGGGCGACACGCCCAGCCGCGATGCGTGGCGCACGGCGCTGGTCAGCTATTTCAACGACCATCGCGATGTTCTTTCCGAAGACAGTCTCGCCCGGCTGGAGAAAAACCCCTTGCGCATATTGGACAGCAAGGACCCCGATGATCGCGGCGTCGCCCATGCGGCCCCGAAGATCGACGATTTTCTGTCCGCCGAAGCCAGCGATTTCTTCGCTGCCGTTACCGCCGGACTGGACGCCGCAGGCGTCGCATGGACCCGCAACGCCGCACTGGTGCGCGGCCTCGACTATTACCGCCACACGGCCTTTGAGTTTGTCACCGACCGGTTGGGTGCACAGGGCACCGTGCTGGGCGGCGGGCGTTATGACGGGTTGATCGAAAATCTGGGCGGCCCCGCGACCCCTGCGGTCGGTTGGGCGGCCGGGATTGAGCGGTTGGCTATGTTGGTGGACGCGCCTACTCTGCTGACGAAAGACATTATTGCGGTTGTTCCCAACGAACAGGCGATGGAATCTGAAGCCCATGCAATAGCCAGCGCGCTGCGTCGTAGACAATTGCCGGTGTTTACGTCGTTTAAAGGAAACCCGAAGAAGCAAAGCGAAAAAGCCAAGCAAGCGGGAGCAGTCGCCATATTGTATGTTCGAAATGAAGCGGATCCGAAACGTCGCTTGCATCTAACAAATGTGACGCTCGATACCGACCAAGCAACGCCTTTCCTGCTAAAAATATTGGGTATGCTTCCGGATCAATATTCCGAGCTTTCTGGTGATGACTACCGCGCATGACAAACACTCAACTTTGTCATGCCCGCGCAGTCGGGAATTCATGGCCTGACTTGTCGGAAATAGGGTTCGCACGAAGGCACAAAGGCACAAAGAAGTTGCTTCGCGTCTTCGTGTCTTCGTGCGAACCAAAATCGTCGGGGTTGCCTCTATGAAAATCTCCCCGCAACGGATTGCGCAGATTGAATCGCGTTTTGCCGAGCTTGAGGCGCGGATGGCGTCCGGGCAGATGGAGGGCGAGGCGTTTGTTGCTGCGTCCAAGGAATATGCCGAGCTTGAGCCTGTCGCTGTCGCTGCCAAAACCGTGCGGCGTCTGCGCAAGGAGATCGAGACGCTGCAGCATATGGTCCGGGATTCGTCGGACAGCGAATTGCACGACATGGCGGTCGAAGAGCTGGAGGATGTGACCCAGCAATTGTTTGATGCCGAAACGGCGCTTGCCATTGCGCTGTTGCCACGGGATGCGGCGGATGACCGGCCGGCGATGCTCGAAATCCGGGCGGGCACCGGCGGGGACGAGGCGGCGCTGTTCGCCGGTGACCTTTACCGCATGTATGAACGCTACGCCGCGGGGCAGGGGTGGAAGGTCGAGCCGATCTCGCTCAGCGTTTCGGACGTGGGCGGGTTCAAGGAAATTGTCGCGTCGATCAAGGGCAATGGCGTCTTTGCCAAGCTGAAATTCGAAAGCGGCGTCCACCGGGTGCAGCGCGTGCCGGTGACCGAAAGCGGTGGGCGCATACACACCAGTGCGGCAACCGTTGCGGTCCTGCCCGAGCCGACCGAGGTGGATGTGCATATCGAGGACCGCGATCTGAAGATCGACGTCTACCGCGCGTCAGGTGCGGGCGGGCAGCATGTGAACACGACTGATTCTGCCGTGCGGATTACGCACTTGCCGACAGGGATTGTGGTCACCTGTCAAGACGGGCGCAGCCAGCACAAGAACAAGGAAAAGGCGATGCAGGTGCTGCGCGCCCGCATGTATGAAAAAGAGCGCGAAGAGGCGCAAGGGGCCGAGGCCGAGGCGCGCAAGGCGATGGTCGGCTCCGGCGACCGTTCCGAACGCATCCGCACCTATAATTTCCCGCAAGGCCGCGTGACCGACCACCGCATCAACCTGACCCTGCACAAGCTGCCCGAAATATTGGAGGGCGGCGGGCTGGGCGAGCTGGTCGATGCGCTGATCGCCGAAGATCAGGCCGAGCGGATGGCGGGTCTGGGAGACTAAATCTCCAACCGTCCGTGCTCCAGCCGTGGCAGCACATAACGGGCGAACATGTCGCATTCGTTGATGTGCGGATAGCCCGACAGGATGAAAGCCTCGATGCCGACGGCCTTATAGGCTTCCAGCTTGGCCAGCACCTGGTCGGGGTCGCCGACGATGGCGGCGCCGCAGCCGGAGCGGGCACGGCCGATGCCGGTCCACAGATTATCCTCGATATAGCCGTCATTGGCGGCCGCGGCTTCGCGCAGTTCCGCCTGCCGCGCCACGCCGAAGGTTTGCGCGTCCAGTGACTTGTTGCGGATCGCCTCGCCGGTTCCCGCATCCAGCTTGGACAGCAGGCGGTCGGCATAGGCGCGGGCTTCGGCTTCGGTTTCGCGGACGATGACATGGCTGCGGAAGCCATATTTCAAAGTCCGCCCGAATTTCGCGGCGCGCGCGGTCATGTCGTCGATCAGGTCCTTCGCGCCCTGCACCGTTTCGGGCCACATCAGATAGACATCGCACCCTTCGGCCGCCGCTTCCTTGGCCGCGGGAGAAAGCCCGCCGAAATAGAGGGGCGGGCATTTGCCGCTGACGGTCTTCATACGCGGCGGGTCGAGGTCGATCTTGTAATGCTCGCCATCGATGGACAGATGCTCGCCATTCAGCAGCGTCTTGAGGATATGCATCGCCTCCACCGTCCGGCGGTAGCGGGGTTCGCTGTCCATCTGGTCACCGGGCAGGTCGGACGAGATGATGTTGACGTTCAGCCGCCCGCCCGAAATCTGGTCCAGCGTCGCGATCTGCCGCGCCAGTTGCGGGGGCCAGCTTTCGCCGATGCGCACCGCCATCAGCAGCTTGATCCGTTTCGTCAGCACCGCAATCGCGCTCGCAAAGGCGGTGGTGTCGAGGCCGAGGGCATAGCCCGAGGGCAGCAGGATATTGTCAAACCCGCCCTTTTCGGCGTTCAGGACGATATTGCGGCAATGCTCCCAACTGGACGCCAGCATGGGATCGGGTTGGCCCAGAAATTCATAGTCATCGTCGCACAGGGCGGAAAACCAGCTGACTTCGACAGGCTTCATGGTAACGGAACTCCTCGTGCGGCGACCAGCACGCTGTACCAGTCGGCGCGGGTCCATGTGATTTTGAAGGCGTCGGCAGCCTCGGCAATGCGCGCCGGATTTTGCGAGCCGACAATGGGGATCGGGCGCGCAGGGTGCGCCATGATCCAGCTATAGGCCGCCGCCGTGCGCGACACGCCATGCGATGCGGCCACACCCGAAAGCGCGCCGGCAACATTCTGTTCGCGCGCATTGGACGGATCGCCGATCCGCCCGCCACCCAGAGGCGACCAGGCCAGCACGGCCAGATCCATGGCGATGGCCTGATCCAGCTCGCCATTTTCAATTGTGTCGATCCGCAACGGCGACAGCTCGGGCTGCGTCGATACAATCGGCACCGGACAAAATTGCGCCAGGGTGCTGATCTGCGAAGGTGTGAAGTTCGATACGCCGAAAGCGCGGATCTTGCCTGCGCTGTGCGCCGCCTCGACCGCCCGCGCAATTTCCTGCGGATGGGTGAGGATGTCCGGCCGGTGGATCTGCCACAGGTCGATGCGGTCGGTGCCCAGCCGTTGCAGGCTGTCGTCGATGGCCTTGGTCAGATAGTCGGCGCTGCTGTTATAGGGCGTAGGCGGGGTGATACCGCCCTTGGTCGCCAGCACCATCCGGTCGCGATATTCCGGCGCATCGGCAAAGACCCGGCCCAGCAATTCCTCTGCCTTGCCAAAGCCCTGTTCCCCGAAACCGTAGATGTCGGCGGTGTCGAACAAGGTGATGCCGGCTTCGAACGCGGCATCGATCGCGGCGCGCGCGGCGGACAGTTCCAGTCCGGCAAAGCGCCACATGCCCCAGGCGATGGAGGAAATTTCAATGCCACTTTTGCCCATGGAACGGGTGCGTGGCGGTGCGGGTAATGTCATGTTTTCTTGCTCTTCTGTGAAGGTGAGGATGTGGATTCGCGAATGACGAGTTCATGGGGCAGGCGACGATGCTCGATGCCCCCTTCGCCAAAAAGCAGGTCGGCGGCGGTCGACGCAAGGTCGCGCACCGGTTGCCGGATGGTGGTCAGCGGCGGCCAGACAACGCGCGCCAGTGTCGTATCGTCAAAGCCCGCGACCGAAAGCTGTTCGGGCACCTGCAGACCGCGGCGGTGCGCGACGGCAAGAACACCCGATGCCATGTCGTCGTTCGACGCGAATATCGCGGTGGGCGGGCTTTTCAGCGATAGGAATTTCTCGGTTGCGGCAACGCCGCTTTCAAAATCAAACTGGCCTTCGGCAATCAGATCGGGATCGACCGAAATGCCGACCCGCCCGAGCGCCCGTTCATAGCCGGCCTGCCGTTCGGCACTCGCCATATGATTGGGGTGGCCGATGATGAAGCCGATCCGCCGGTGGCCGATATTGATCAGATGCGTCGTCATATCATCGGCGGCCTGCATATCGTCCATGAACACAGAGGATGTCAGGGCATGGTTGGTGCCGGGCGAAATGCGGACAAAGGGAATGTTGAGCGCCTCCAGCGCGGAAAGCACGGGCGCGCAGTCGGTCACAGGTGACGACAGGATCGCCCCATCGACATGCGTCTGGCGCACCATGCCGCGCACCTGTTCGCCGACATCAGGGTCGGCCACATCGACCGGCTGCGCAATCAGGCGCATGCCTTCGCTATGGCACCGGTCCCAGCAGCCCTGCATGATCTGGTGCATATAATAGGGCGAGTGGTTGTCGTAGATGAGGGCAATCTGCCCGGATTTCGTTCCGGCCAATATGCGCGCTGCAATGCTGGGTGAAAAACCGAGTTCGGCCATCGCGGCGTCGACCTTTGCCTTGGTGGCCGCGCTGACATAGGGATGGTTGTTGAGCACGCGGCTGACGGTCTTGACCGCGACGCCCGCAAGCTTTGCCACATCGCGAATATTCGCCCGCATATTGCTGTTCGGACTCATGCGCCAAGCTCCTCCTTCACAGAGGCGAACAATGGCGCAAACGGACTGTCTTTGCGAGTGAATACAGGCGGCTCGCCATAGGGCGCGGCAATCGCATGCGTGCCTTGCGCATAATGTGTGCCCGACCAGAGATGCACCCATTCGCCCTCGGGCAGGATGACATTGCGTTCCGTCCGGTCGGCTTCGACCACCGGCGCGACCAGCATGTCCGCGCCATAAAGATACTGGTCCTGCACATCATAATAGGCAGGGTCGTCATAATGCAGGAAAAGCGGACGCTGGAGCGGCAGGCCGGTTGCCACCGCCTCGTCCGACAAAGCACGGACATAGGGGGCAAGACGCGCGTGCACCTGGCTCATCCGTGCAAAATGGGCGAGGAATTCGGCATTGCTGTCGAGTTGCAGATTGTCGGCAGGCCGGTTGCCTTCATGGCTGCGCATGACGGGGGCAAAGGCGGCCATATCAATCCAGCGGTGCATCAGGTCGGCGCTGCGCACCACGCCATGCAGGCTGGTATAGCCGCCCAGATCGCTATGGTGATAGGCATTGCCGAGAAGGCCGGAGGACAGCGCGCCGGTCAGGACCGTGTTGATCCCGTCATGGCGCGAAAAATCGACACATTGGTCACCGGCCCACAGCAGCGGGCAATAGGCCTGCACGCCCGAAAAGCCCGCGCGCATGAAAAAGGTGGCGTCGCCCGTCTTGCCGCGCGATGCGATGGCATCGGCATTGACCTTCGCCCAGAGAACCGGCCAGCGGTTGTGTGCCTCCATAGGGTCGGAACCGTCGAACAGCCGCACATCGGTGGGCAGATATTCCCCAAAATCCGCCATCCAGCCCGACAGGCCGAAATCGAGCATTTCCTGGCCGATGATGCGTTCGGAAAACCATGCAGCCGCCTCGGGGTTGGTGAAATCGACAACGCCTGCGTCAAATTCGCCAAAATCGACGGCATAGGGTTCGTCGCTGTCCTGCCGCAGGGCAAGATAACCAAGCGATGCGGCCTCTGTAAAAAGCGGGCCGTCGACGGCGAGATAGGGGTTCACATAGCCCAAAAAGCGCACGCCCCGTTTTGCCAGTGCCGCGATACGGTCGGGCAGGTCGGGGTAGCGTTTGGCATTCCATTGCCAGTCCCAGAACAGGCGCTTGCCAAAGCCTGTTTGGCGGATGCCGATCCAGTCTTCGCACCACAGGCCGGTCAGCGCAGCGCCCGAGGCGGCAATTTTTTCGAAACGTTCAAATGTGTCCTGCCCGTCTTTCAGGCCAACAATCGCACCCGAAATGGCCCAATCGGGCAGGGGCGGCTGACGTCCGAAACGGTCGGACATCTGGCCCACCAGTCCGGTCCGGTCGTTGGCCGTAAATAGTTCCAGATCCACATCGGCTTTCCAGCATTCGATTCCGGCGCGCGTCCCGTCGGTCAGGTCGAGGACCGAATAGGCGGCCGTTTCCAGGTGGACGGCATAATTGCGGGAACTGAGCCATGTGGGTTGCGGATAATTGGTCGTCCAGTAATCCCCGCCTGCCAGACCTTCGGCATCCATGATTTGCGTGAGTTTGGTCGACTTGTCGCGTCCGACACCCGGCTCCGACGTCCAGAAGGGAAAGCGCCGGCCGTTGAGCCGCAGGTAGGACATTTGCTCCCCGCCGCCCCAAAAGGCTTCATCTTCTGCGCAGAGCATGTCCACCCAGAGGCGGTTGATCGATTCGTCGGTGCACCGGATCCGCAGGGCCAGTTTGCGCGCGTCCCTATCGACCCTGATACCCAGAATCGCGTCAGGCCGCTCGCTGCTCCACAGCCGGATGGCGCCCTTGTCATTGGCAAAACAGTCAAGCGGCAGGCGCAGGTCCAGATTGTCGTCGATGCGGAAATTGCCGCGCACCATTTCCATGTCCGGCGTGCCGGTTCCGATCGCAAAGGCGGGGCTGTGGGTGCGGTGTGTCAGGACGCAGATATCGCCTGCAAAAAGGTCAAAGCCATCGGCATGCATGATGAACTGCGATGGCACTGCGCTCCCTTTCACCGGTTTAGAAGGACTATGGCATCCTTGCCACAGTCGTTGCGATAATTTGTCCACCTATATGACACCGCTAGACATATGAAGTCAATCTGGTTAGAGCGCCCAGTCATGAACGGTATAACCCGCTAAAGCTTTTCTTGCTTGCCTTAACTCAAGCAAAATAGTTGAGAATTGGGTAGCCGAATTTAAGGGAGGTGCCTTATGCAAAGTTCCAAGTTCCATAACCGCAATCTGATCCGTGCCGCGTTGCTCGGTGGTTGCGCCGCCGCGCTGGGTTTCAGCGCGCCTGCCATGGCGCAGGTCGAAGAAATCGTTGTGACCGCACAGAAGGTCGAAGAAAATGTGCAGGATGTGCCGATAGCGATCACCGCAGTGTCCGGCGACACGCTGACCGCAGCGGGCACAAACAGCCTCGAAAATCTTGGCCAGCTCGTCCCCTCGGTTACCTTCCGCAAGGGCACGACCAATGCAAACTCCGCCGTCGTCCTGCGCGGCGTTGGCACCATTTCCTTCTCGATTGCGGCTGAACCCAGCGTCTCGACCGTGGTTGACGGCGTCGTTCTCAGCCGTTCCGGTCAGGCCTTTGCCGATCTCGTTGAAATCGAACGTCTCGAAGTATTGCGTGGCCCGCAGGGCACCCTGTTCGGCAAAAACGCATCGGCCGGTTTGATCAACGTAGTGTCAAAGGGCGGCACCGAAACGCTGGAAGGCGAATTCACCGCTGAATATTATGAAGGCGACGAAGTCCGCACACGCGGTACCATTTCCGGCCCACTGGCCGAAAATCTGACATTCCGTGCGAATGCCTTTTTCGGAAAATATAAGGGCAACATCACCAATGTTGCACCGTTCCAGACCCGTGACAGCAAGATCAACGGTTACGAGCATTTGGGTTTCCGCGGCCTGCTCGATTTTGATAACGGCCCGGCCCGGATCAAGATCATCGCCGACTATTATGAAGCTGATGATGACTGCTGCGGTGAAGTCACCGGCGTATCGCGCGGTGCGGTGCTCAACGCCGAACTCAATCTGCCTCTGGGCGTGGCGCAGGGTGAAAACCAGCGTTTCGTCAGCCACAACCTCGTCACCCAGTCGCTTGACCGCCAATGGGGTCTGACCGTCAATGCCGATTTCGACGTTTTCAATGACCATGTGCTGAGCGCGATCTACGGTTACCGCAACTGGAACAACACCGAACTGCGTGAAGGCGACTTCCTGCCGCGTGCGATTGTTGGTACCCCCGAACTGCACGACCGTGGTTTTGTCGAAACCGATCAGCAGAGCCTCGAGCTGCGTCTGGCTTCGGACCAGAGCAAGGCATTCAAATATCAGGTTGGCGGTTTCTACTGGAAGTCCGAAAATACGCAGGACTTCACCCGTCAGGTGGTATCCTGCACGACCTCGACCCTGCCGATCGACCCTGTCACCGGCGGCCGTCCGTGCAACCTGACCGATACGGTCAACACCTTGTTCCCGACCGCAACGTCGAACAGCCTTGTGAACATCGAAAACTATGCTGTGTTCGGTCAGGCAACCTATGACTTTACCGACTGGATCGGCCTGACGGTTGGTCTGCGCTGGACGCATGACTCCATCGATTATGCCCACCGTCGCTTCCCGGGTGTGAACCGGACCACCGGCCTTCCGGCTACCGGCCCCGGTATTTCGGGCGCCCCTGCTGGCGGCACAATTGCCGGTGGCGGCAATGGCACGGTGCTGTCGACCGGATCGTCGTCCAACAGCAACTTCTCCGGCAAGGCGGTCCTGACCGTGAAGCCTACCGAAGATGTCATGCTCTACGGCAGCTATACCCGCGGGTATAAGGGTCCGGCATTCAACGTCTTCTTCAACCACACGGCACCAACAAACTCCGTGCCGATTGACGAAGAAACATCGGACTCGTTCGAACTGGGTATCAAGAGCCAGTTTGCCGACAACCGTATCCAGTTGAACGCAACGGCATTCCAGGTGACCTATGACGGGTTCCAGGCGAACAACTTCGTCCTGCTGAATGGCGCGGTTGTGACCAACCTGACCAATGCCGGTACGGTTCGCAGCACCGGTTTCGAACTGGATGCCCTCGCTAACCCGGTCGACGGTCTCGACCTGTTTGCCAGCGTTGCCTACGCCGATGCAAAGGTACGCCGTTTCAACCCCAACCCGCTGACCAACGCACCTGACGCCCGCAACGGCACGAAATTGCCGCTGGCGCCTGAGTGGAGCTGGAACATCGGTGCGGCTTATGAAACGCCGTTCAACATCTTCGGCGCCGACGCAAAGGTCTATGTCCGCACCAGCTACAACCATGTTGGCAGCCAGTTCTCCGATCTGGGCGAAAGCGGCCCGATCGACAGCTATGGTCTGTGGAATGCCAGCGTTGGCTATTCGGATGCCGACGACAATTGGCGCCTGACTTTCATCATGAAGAATATCACGGATGAAAGCTATGTCCTGCTGAACACCAGCGCCGGACAGCGTCTGCACATTCCACGCGATGCCGACCGCTATATGGGTGCAAGCCTGCGCATCCGCATCTAATCCCGACCCGGGACAGGGTCGCACCAAGGGGGCTGGAATCCATACGGGTTCCGGCTCTTTTTTTATGATTTTTTTGGGGGGTAAACCAGGACGGGTGGTGCGAGACCAGTAGCAAACCACCCGTCCTTGTTTGTGGGGTGTTGAACGCAAATAGTAATGCACTCCCCGTGCCAATTTTGCGCTGCCCAATAAAAACAGGGGTTTAGCTGGTTACCACCGCATTAACCATGATGGCGGCTGTAAAGAAGTTCGACAAAAAGCAAACGGGGGCGGATGAATGACGTTTACATCTGTAATCGAATCGATTACGTCTGTAGTCGGAGAATGCGAAAAATGACCCTTGAACGTATTAGCGATGCAGAACTGACGGTAATGGAAATCCTGTGGGAACAGGCGCCGTTGACCGCGACCGAAGTCGCGGAACGGATTCCGGCGGATCGGGACTGGTCCCTGCCGACCGTCAAGACGCTGCTGTCCCGCTTGCTGGCCAAGGCCGCGGTCGAACACCGCGCCGATGGCCGCCGTTTCCTCTATTCGCCGCTCGTGGAGCGGGAGGATTATGTGACCCATGAATCCAAGCGGCTGGTCGACCGGTTGTTCGGCGGCAAGTTCATGCCGCTGGTCGCGCATCTCGCCGAGCAGGAAAAGCTGAGCGATGCGGACATTTCCGAGATTGAGAGATTGCTGAGGGAGATGAAGTCATGAGCGTTGAATTCAGTCAGGCATGGCTGGTCGACAGCTTGTTGGTTACAACATTGCTGATGGCCGCAATTTTATGTGTCCGCAAACCGGTCGCCAAGCTGTTTGGCCCCGGCGTTGCCTACGCCCTCTGGCTCGTCCCCGCCGCCCGCCTCCTGATGCCCAGCCTCGAAGGCGATTCGGTGCCTTTGGCGGAAAACAGCCAAAATATCAGCGAAGCCGTCCGGCAGTCGGTCCTGGCCTCAGTACCGTCGGAAGCTTCAGCCGGGTTAACAAACTCGGCAAGCAGTGTCGTTGCAACGGTTGATTTCATGGCGCTGGGCATTACATTCTGGTTGGGCGGAGCGGTGCTGTTTTTCATCATCCAGATGATCCGCTACGCCTCCATGCGCGACGACCTCCTCGCCGAGGCCGAAGAAATCGCGCAGATTGACGGCGTCAAGGTGGTGGCGTCCGATGTCGTCGCCGGACCGCTCGCCTTCGGTCTGTTCAAACGCTACATCGCGGTTCCGCTGGACTTCACCAAAACCTATTCCCCCGCCGAACGCGAACTCGCCCTGGCCCACGAAATGGCGCACCACAAATCCGGCGATCTCTTCGCCAATCTGGTCGCCTTCATCATCCTGTGCCTGCAATGGTTCAACCCCGTCGCCTGGATGAGCTGGGACGCATTCCGCTTCGATCAGGAAGCCGCCTGCGACGCCCGCGTCCTCGCCGGAAAAGGCGCAGAAGAACGGGCCATTTACGGACAGGCACTGGCACGCACCGCCTTTGACGGCGTGCCCACATTCGCAACGGCGCTGAATTCGCCGAAAACCATAATTGAAAGACTGAGGAGGCTTACCATGAAAGACGCCAGCACCCAGCGCCGGCTGCTCGGCAAACTGGGAATTTTGACCGCTGTGGCCGTCATACTTCCCTTGACCGCAACAATTGTTCCGGCCGTCGTTGCCCAGGATCAGGCTGCTGCCGAAGATGGAAAGGCCGAAGTGGTCAAACGGAATGTCAAGATCATCAAGATCAAAAAGGATGGCGAAACTGTCGACGTTGTCGGCCATGACGGCGACGGTGAAGTCACCAAGGTCGAGCGCGATGGCAAAACTTTCATTTTCCGCACCGACAAAAAGCTGACCGAACAGGAAGTCGAGCAGTGGATCGAAAAGGCAGAGAAGTCACGGATGGAAGCCGACAAGGCGCTTGCTGAAGCCGATGGTGCACGCGCCGAGGCGGATATTGCCCAAGGTGCCGCCGAGAGCGCTGCTGCCGCCGCCGAGGGGGCTCGCGCTGCCGCTGAAGTTGGCCGTCGCGAGGCAATCCGTGTCATGACCAACATGAATATCGCATCCTATATTCCCGAGATCGACATCAAGGAAATCACCAAGAATTGCCAGGAAGGACAGCCTGTAACAACCGATGTCAGCGGATTTGACGGGCAGCACCGCTCGCGCATCCGCCTGGTAATGTGCGGTAAGGGACAAGCCAAGATTGCCCGACTCGAAGCTATCAAGGGTTTGCGCGAAGCCCGTGGAGATATCGACAAGGATAAGGATATCCCTGAAACTGTCCGCAAAGAAGTGGTCGAAAAGCTCGAGCAGCAGATCCGCAAACTGGAAAGCCAAGCGGACAAGGCCGATTAACAGGGTGAACTGAACCGAACATAAGCTCCCCTTTTCAATTTGTTCGGCCGGGGCGGTTTTCTTGAACCGCCCCCTTTTCTTTTTACCCCAATGCGCCATATCGGTTTCATGAGTTGGCCCGACAGCATTCGCGCAGGCGAAACCGAACAGCATGAACCGCTGGTCCGCCGCGTTCTTGCTCCCAATCCTTCACCTTACACATATACGGGCACGCAAACATGGCTGGTCGGCGCGGGCGAAGATGTTGCGATAATTGACCCCGGACCAACCGGAAGCGGCCAAAGCGTTGGTGATCCGGCGGATATTAACGGCGAGGGGCATGTTGATGCAATTTTGCGCGCTATCGACGGAAAGCGGGTCGCCGCAATCCTGTGTACTCACACGCATCGCGACCATTCTCCGGCTGCCGCACCCTTGAAGCTGGCAACCGGTGCGCCGATTATCGGTTGTGCGCCTCTGGTCCTGAAGGACGATGGTCCGCGGGCGGACAGCGCTTTTGATCCCGACTATGCCCCTGACCGGATATTGTCAGATGGTGAAAACATTTACGGTGATGGCTGGACGCTGGAAGCCGTAGCTACGCCCGGGCATACATCCAACCACATCTGTTACGCGCTTGTCGAAAGCGGGGCCCTGTTCACTGGGGATCACGTAATGAAATGGTCAACAAGTGTAGTTAGTCCACCGGATGGCGATATGAGCGCCTATATGGCGAGCTTGCAAAAGCTGTATGATCGTGAGGATCGCATCTACTATCCGGCCCATGGCCCGGCGGTCGATAATCCCCGTCAATTGGTCCGTGGGATGATCGGGCATCGGCGGCAGAGAGAGAGGCAGATATTGAACCTCTTGGAAAGCGGCGAGGGGCACATCCCCGCCATGGTAGCTGCGATGTACAAGGGACTGGATCCCCGTTTGACAGGCGCCGCAGGACGTTCTGTACTGGCACATCTCGTTGATCTTCAAAATCGCGGTGAGGCAACGCTTTCCGGGGATCGTTGGCTAAAAGCCGAGAGCGCAGCAACTGCTTGAGCTTTCAGCGAACGACTGTTACTCCTTCATGCGGGTCAGCTTACCATATAGGGAGGGATATATGGCGACATTAGCGCCCGCAGCCCCGGCTGCATCTTCGGATGACCGTTTTTTCATGCGCATGGCAATCGTCATCGCTCTTACAATCATAGCCGGTTTTACCATCCAGTTTGCCATGGGACGCTCCACGCTAGCAGCGCGACCTCTCGTCCATCTGCACGGCCTTGCCTTCATGGGCTGGGTCGTATTGTTTGTGACACAAGTTAGGCTCGCGACAAGCGGACCCTTATCGCTGCACAGGCGATTGGGATGGGTTGCGGCGGGCTGGGCGGTTTTGCTCGTTGTTATGGGTTTCGCCATTACGATAGACGTGGCGCGGTTAGGAAAAACACCCTTCTTCTTTCTCCCGCAGTATTTCCTGATCGCTAATCCTCTTACGGTATTGTGCTTTGCCCTCTTGACTGCCTCGGCAATCCGTCGCCGCCGGGACCCCGATTGGCATAAGCGGCTCCATATTTGTGCGACTATTGCGATTATTGGTCCAGGTCTTGGTCGGATATTACCCATGCCATTGATGGGACCTTATGCCTTCGATATTGTTGTGGCTGTGTCTCTACTTTTCCCGTTCCTCGGTATGATCCGTGACCTGAGGAATGGTGGACGAATTCATCCTGCCTGGTGGCGTGGTGTAATCGCCATCGCACTGATTGTCCCGCTCGCTCATGTTATCGCCAACTCTCCGGTCGGTGACTTTCTCTATGCCGCCATAACGACCGGTCATCCCGGTGCAGCCATGCCACCATGGGAATTCGGTCCACCGCCGCCAATGCCAAGCTGACGGAGATGGCATTGGCGAAAGCGCCATCAGTCCTTATGTCAAGGCGATGAACGAATTCTCCTTGCCTAAATGGCCGATGCGTTTGGGCGTATGGCTTATACCCGCTTTGCTTTTGCTGGGTATTTGGTGGGCGCTAGATGGTTTTCGGACTTGGCGTGACGGACCTTCGCCCGAAACAATTGCAAGCGCCAGCCTCACGGGCATTCGTGAGCAGAACCGGTTGTCAGCATTTGCTGCAAATTACGCGGCTGTCGTTACCAGCGAACAGCAGCGTTTCGGTTTGTCGGCGAAGAAGACGCTGATCATGCAGGGTCTGGTCAGATACGAAGTAGATTTAAGCAAATTGAAAGATGAAGATGTCCGCTGGGACGCATCGACTGGCATCTTGCGGGTAAAGATTCCTCCTATCGAGACCGCGCCGCCGCAAATCGATCTTAAATCGATCCAGGAATATGGAGAGAATGGGATTTTACGCACATTCACTGATGTTGATGATGTTCTGGACGAAGCAAATCGCGATAAGGGCGTGGCTGAACTCATACGGCAGGCGAACGGCCCGGTTCCCATGCGACTTGCACGCGACGCCTTCAAAAGGGCTGTTACGAACAACTTTCAGTTTCCGTTGCGGGCAGCAGGTCTCGATGCCAAAGTTCAAGTCTATTTTGCCGATGAACTAGGAGGAAATGTCACGACCAGATGGGATGAATCCACTCCTTTGAGCGAGATTGTGAAATAAAATCCGGTTGCAGGCGAAGACAAGCCATCTTCAATGCGCTAATGCGTGGCGAATTGCCGAAATTAATGGAAATTGAAAATGAACGCTCCATCCCGTGAAAGCCTGAAGGGCGTTGATCTCCTCAGCGAAATCAACCGGCTGAAAAAAGAACGTAATGCGGTCATACTAGCGCACTATTATCAAAAGCCGGAAATTCAGGATCTTGCAGATTTTGTCGGGGATAGCCTTGAGCTCAGCAAACGCGCCGCTGAAACCGATGCGGATGTCATTGCCTTTTGCGGCGTAAAATTCATGGCCGAAACTGCAAAGATATTGAGCCCGCAAAAAACGGTCATTTTACCGGACTTAGCGGCTGGATGTTCGTTGGAAGATGCCTGTCCGCCAGGTAAGTTTAAGGCGTTCCGCGATGCGCATCCCGATCATATTGCTCTGACTTACATTAACTGTTCTGCCGAAGTGAAAGCATTGTCCGATATCATCGTGACGAGCAGCAGCGCCGAGACAATCCTCGCCCAGATACCCTTGGATCAGAAAATCATCTTTGGGCCTGACCGCCATTTGGGGGGATATTTGTCCCGCAAGTTCAACCGGGATATGCTATTGTGGCCAGGTGTCTGCATCGTCCATGAAGCATTTAGCGAGACTGAGTTGCTGAAACTGAAGGCGCAATATCCCGGCGTACCCGTGGCGGCGCATCCGGAATGCCCGCCCCATATAATCGATCATGCCGATTATGTGGGATCCACCAGTGGTATATTGCAATTCGCTAGAACCCTGACCGGCGATACGCTGATTGTCGCGACAGAACCGCATATCATACACCAGATGGAAAAGTCGGAGCCGTCGAAGAAGTTCATCGGCGCGCCGGGCGCAGACGGGAACTGCGCGTGTAACATATGTCCCTATATGGCGTTGAATACGATGGAAAAGCTTTATCTGGCGTTGCGCGATTTGCAGCCCCAGATCACGCTAGATGAAGAAATAAGGCTTGCAGCAAAACGCAGTTTAGACCGGATGCTGGAGATGGCCAGCGGCACTATCGGAAAGGGCGATTTGGGAAGAGCTTAGCGACTTCCCGCTCCATCCCTAGTTTTCTATCCCATTGAGCTCTTGGATTGGCTTAGACATGAAATTCGCGTTGAAAGACTTTCATTTGCGGTCCTTTGTTGCGGCGACGCTTTCCGAAGATTTGGGACCGACCGGTCGCGACATCACATCTGAAAGTGTTATCCCATCGGACGTCCATTTTGCGGGCGTAATGGATAGCCGAGATCCCATAGTGGTTGCAGGACTGCCGATCGCAGCGGCATTTTTCAAATATCTCGATTCCAATATGAAAATCGACATTTTGGCGGCAGAGGGTCAGTATGTAGCCGCCGGCACCGACCTGATGTGGCTAAAAGGACGTGCGCGCGCCATGCTAACTGCAGAACGTTCGGCATTGAACACTGTCCAGCATCTTTCAGGAATTGCCACTATGACGCGCAAATATGTGGAAGCGATTGCGGGCACAGGTTGCACCTTACTCGACACCCGCAAAACGATCCCGGGGCTTCGCATATTGGAGAAATATGCGACGAGAATGGGAGGTGCCACCAACCACAGGATGGGCCTGTGGGATGCCGCGATGATCAAGGATAACCATGTCGCCGTAGCCGGTAGTGTTGAAGAAGCCGTGCGGCGAGCCAAAGACGCGGGCGTAGCTCGTATAATTCTCGAAGTTGATCGGATTGCACAGATCGAACCAGGCTTGGCAGCAGGTGCCAACCATTTGCTACTCGACAATATGGATGTTGAGGAATTGAGGGCTGCAGTTGCTCTCGTCGCTGGTCGTGTGCCGACCGAAGCGTCGGGAGGTGTCACTCTGGAAACGATCCGGGCCAAGGCTGAGACTGGTGTTACCTACATTTCCGTAGGACGACTGACCCAAAGTGCCCCGGCTGCGGATATCGGACTGGATTTCGCGCAAGCTTGAGGAATGGCGCCGCGGCTTTTCTTGGTGTTGTTATGGGCTTGGTTCTCGTTTGCGCCTGTGCATGCCCAAGCTTGGCAATGCCGCACACCCGCCTATGTTCCACGTCCGGCATTGGAATTGCCGACATCGGGGGAAATACGCCGTTCACCAGTGAAAGGCTATACATTGGCGTTGAGTTGGAGCCCTGAACAATGTCGGGGGCGCAAGCACGATCCTTTCATGCGCTACCAATGCTCCGGTGAAATTGGTGAATTCGGCTTTGTTTTGCACGGTCTGTGGCCCGAAACAAACGGTCCACGCTATCCACAATATTGCAGAACGGTCGGTGTGCTAACGCGCGAAGTAGTAAGGAGCAACATGTGTGTCACGCCTACGCCGCAACTGCAGCAACATGAATGGGCTAAGCATGGGACATGTATGGCAAAAACACCCGAAGCTTATTTCGGTGCCGCTCGGCTATTGTTTCATGCTATCCAGTTTCCCGACATGGTTCGGCTTTCACGCCAATCGGAGCGCGGCACGCCGTTGGCGGCCGCAACAATTGCAGAAGCGTTTGCGGAGCTGAATGAAGGGCTGCCTGTCGACGCAATGCGCGTCAAGGCCAACAAAAATGGTTGGCTGGAAGAGGTGAGAATATGTCTGGGTTTAGACTTTAAGCCCCGAAAATGCCCGAGACGGGCGAAAGACACAGCAAATAGTGCGACGGTAAAGGTTTGGCGCGGTACAGTTAAAGCAGCAAGATAGGGGTCGACCGAAGGTTTCTGTCGGCACATTGTTGTCGGAGTAACTAACCCTCTATTGTTCGTGTTCCGGGGTGATGCTTGTCGAGATGCTTTTTGATGATCCGAAGGTTCTTGCTGTTAGATCGCCAAACAAAGTCGAATACATCGCCAACCAGAGGTACCGCTCCAATCGCAGTATCCAGACCAACATTAGCTGCCATACGCATAAGCTGCCATTTGGACATTCCCAAATTGCGCGCTTCCCAGACAATATAGGCACCCATTGCGGCGGTTACGACATCACCAAGCACTGGCACCAAGCCGACCACCGTATCCAGCCCAAAAGGAATTCTGGTTCCGGGGATGTGAAATGACCGTTCAAGCACTTTTTCCATTGCTTCTACGCGTGCACGCACCGAATGGGGATCACTCCCCATGCCTGGCAAATCTTTGGCCAATTGACTAAACTGTTCTTGCGAAAGTGGCATTTGATGCTCCTTTCTTGTTATGTTGTGTCACGCCCCAGATATTGCAACAGGTGCCAGCCGCGTCCGTTCGAGACATGCCCCAACAATCCAGGCCGCGCGACCGACCAGCGCAACGGGTTGGCAATTGGGATGAAGTTACGCATTTCCTGTAATTCGGCTTCAGCTTGCGAGAGTAATTGAGCCCGAGCCTCAATTGTGCTCGCCATACGGGCTTCGTAAACCAGCCTGTCCGCATCTTGGCTGCAGATCACACTCACGGTGCAAGACAATTGGTCCATATACCATGCTGGACTCGATTGATCAGCCGTGCGGTCGATCAATCGTATATCATGCGGACGGTCGATAGTCACACGTTCGACCTCAAGTCCGATTGAAGCCATATCTGCCTTGAGACGGGCAAAAAATATACGCCCACCAAAACCGCGCGGTAATGCAATCCTCAGGGCGCGCACTTGACCGTTGCTGTTTTCCCAAGATTCAATCGTTCTCTTTGCAGTTGCTCTACGCGCATCTATCTGTCCCATCGTCCAACTAGGCCGGGGAATAGACAACCGATTTGGCAGGTTTTCCGGGACCAAAGTCAGAGCTTCACGCCACGCCATGATATCGAATGCGGTCAAAAGTTTCGGGCGATCAATAGCCATTGCTATGGCGTCACGATTCTCACGCGAAGACAAAAACGGACCGCCTTCGACGAATAGCAAGCCAAAAAGCCCGGGCACCGGATCGAAATGAATTTCACCGGCATTTATTTGCGCCGCCTCGAGCAATGGGAAGTCTTCAAAACGCCCGCCTTCGACCAGGTCGCTCTGCCCTTCGATGTAGCGTGCCAGTGCCAAAGACGCCGGACTGCTTCGGATGGTGACCGTTTCCGGTTCAAGCACGGTCTTTCCTTCGTCATCAAAACTCCGAAGGCGTAATTGCATCGCGTCGCCTAGTTTTTCAGCTTGCATGGGTCCCGAACCAAAACCACGCCTTGCAAGACCGAAGTCCGGCTGCGCAAGCATCTCCAAAAGATAAGGCATTGGTGCCTTCAACCGAATTTCGACAACTTTGCCCGTCATGGGTACAACGCGATCAATAATCGCCAATTCCGAATTGAACCGACCTTTGCGTAGTTCCTTAATTCGGCTGGTCAAAAGGCCAGCAACATCATTCGACGTCACCTCGCGACCATCGTTCCAACGAGTTTTGTTTAATCGAAAGATGTAACTCAAACCGTCATCCGTAACGATCCAACGGTTGGCGAGGCCGGGGGCTACCCGGCCCTTACTGTCAAATGTCACCAGACCCTGCGCCGTCGCCCCACGTAGATATGCGGATGCTAGCGGAAGAGGTATCGCAGAAATGCTGAACGGGCGCGGACGATTTTCTATGATATCAACCCGAACGCGGCTGTTATCCACCCCTTCGGCACATCCTGCCAGAAGCATTAATACTGTGATGAAACACAACAGGCGGGTCATTGTGTCACAATAGACACAATGGCTTTTGGCACAATGCATCTGTTACTTTTCCGTGCATGCAAAAACCAGAATCTCGTTCGGAGATGATGGAAGCACTTCACGTACCGCTTTGTTCATATTGTCGATCTTGCCTGCCGTTTCGGGGTCAGGACTGCATGTAGTAACTTCATATCTCTGGCGCGCTACTCGCGCTTTCTCCATCGCGTCCAATCCCAAAAGATACCGCTCAATACGATACAACTTGTTCTGAGGATCGTAGCTCACGACGGATACCTGCGCTTCACTATTTGGAACGAAACTACGGGACCAAGTCCCCCCATTTTCGACATATTGGGTTCTACCGTTCACGCATCCATTCTTGGACCAGGTAAACATGACATCGCTGGTATCCGATACCGTAACGCGGCTTCGCTCCGGCTGCAAAACACATCGACGTTTCCCATTATCGGGCGATCTGGCAATGCCTTTGCCCGCGATGTCATTTTTGAGATTCTCGGTCATAGCTGCACGGACACGTTCGTCGACTTCGTCAAACGAAGGTCGCGCGAAAAACACAATTATGGACAAGGCTAATGCTGTGCCTCCGACGCTGGCGGCAATCTTAAACCGGTCGGGTTGCTCACGCTCTGCGAATTGCCATGCAGCACCGCCTGCAACTGCACTGAGAACGAGCAGAAGGGTGGCAAGGGCGATATGGTTTTCGCGCTCGCCTATCACGGCGTGTTCGGCATCGCTGCGAACCTTTCCTTCGCGGCTCCGCTTTAGCTCGGCTGCAATACGCGCTTCGGTTTCTACTTTCGCCCTTCGCGCAGCTTCACGCTCGGCCTCGGCTCGTGTCAATTCGGCGACGGATCGGCATTCACTCGAAACTGCAGCAAGATTAACGTCATTGCTTTGCAGAAAGGTGATGACCTCGCGCACAGAAATAGCGAAGTAAAATTCGGCGCCACCACCATCGGCGACCGACCCGAAAGAGTTTATGCCGATGACGCGGCCACAGGAATCGGCGAGCGGCCCGCCGCTGCTCCCGGGTGCGATTGGCGCGGTATGAAGGAGGGATTCGACAGATTTGGAACTGCGTCCCGATGATATTGTGCCGCGCGTCTTCACCGGCGGTGATGGACGCAGGACATCCGCTTCGCTTTGCTCCAGAGCTATGTCGACATTTGCGGGATATCCGATTGCGAATACATCTGCACCGTCGCCGACTATTCCGGAAAAGAAACTGGCCGGTATGAGACGACCATTGCCTGCTATTTGCAGTAAAGCGAGATCTTTATTTGGCGACGAAGCTAATAAACGCGCGCTGTAGGTCGCGCTTCCTTCCGATGGAATAACTGTAAATGTGACACTTTCGTCTGAACGGGCCGGTTCCGCTACGTGCGCGTTGGTTACGATCCTGTCTGCAGTGACCGCCACACCGGATCCATATCCGATCAACGTCCGCTGACCATCAGAAGAACTGAATACGGCAATCCGAACGACGCTGCGTGTTGCAGCGGCTATATCCGAAGCGTCGCCGCGCGATTGCGACATGGCAAAGGGGGACAGGAGGAGTAAAAGCGCAAGAAAATATCGCATGCGCCAGTCGACCATAAAAGTGCGGGTCAATCAACCTGCCATCACCGGCGCGTTTCATTTTCCTTTGGTGTAGGCTGCACCTCCACACCTTCCCGACCAAGGCGAATATCCAAGGGGACACCCCCCACCTCGGTATTGACCGTTACACCATCCTGTTCGTTGATACGCACGTCAGTGTTTCGAATACCTTCTGGCAACTCGGGAAGTTCGGGCAAGTCCAATGGTTCAACTGGTCCTTCAGGGTCCGGCTTCCGTATAGGTTTCGGTGTAGCCTTGGGCGCAGCCCCCTTTACGGCCTGGCTCATGAAATTGCGCCAGATCCTGGCAGGCAACCCACCCCCGTTTATACCGCGCAACGGACTATTATCGTCATTTCCAATCCAGACACCCACCACGAGATCTCCGGCAAAGCCGACGAACAAAGCGTCCCTGTTGTCTTGGCTGGTTCCTGTTTTTCCATATGCAGGAATTGAAAGACGCGCGGCTCGTCCCGTTCCGTCAGTCACGGTCGCTCCCAACAGATCGAGCAACATTTGGTGCGTTCGCCCACTGAAACTGCGCGGACCGGAAAATAGCCATTCGATCCAGCTTTGCTCTTCCTGCTTGAAAGCGTGTGGTTCGACAGGCCACGCATTACCGGCAACCCCCGCGTAAGCCGAAGTTAACTCGAGTAAGGTGATGCCCGAACTGCCCAAGGCGAGGCTTGGGTCTAAATTTAGTTTGCTCGTAACGCCAAGGTCTTCTGCTGCCTTGGCCACCGCTTCCCCTCCAACCTGTTGGTATAGGCGAACGGAGGCAACGTTGCTGGATCGCGCAAAGGCCTCTTTGAGGCTGATGTCCCCCCGGTAATTGTCACCTGAATTTTTCGGACGGTATAGACCTTCATTGATAGGTGTATCCGCAATTAGGGAATTGGGGGTCATTCCGGAACGTAGTGCAGCAAGATACACAAATAGTTTGAACGTCGAACCCGGCTGCCGTTTTGCCTGAGTAACGCGATTGAACGGAGAATCCTTGTAACTTCGGCCGCCTACCATTGCGACAACTTCACCATTGGGCCGCATAGCCACCAACGCAACCTGCGCCTTACCCAGGCCTGCATTGGCCGTTACCCGGCGTGCAATATTTTGCAGGCGGGCGTCGAGAGTAGTCGTAATCCTGACGTCGGAATAACCACTTTCGGTTAGCAGACGTGCCTGTGGAATTGCCCAGTCTGCAAAATAGGTGCCCGTAGGAAGACTGTCGCGCACACGGACATCCAGTCGGGCCACCGGTGTAGCATCGGCCTGTGCCTGTGTGATTGCGCCATTGGCTACCATCGCACGCAGCACCAGCTTGGCCCTCTTCGCAGCGCGTTCGGGGTTTTTGGTGGGAGCCAACCGCGAAGGGGCCTGAACCAGGCCAGCCAACATAGATGCTTGTGAAAGCGTCAGCCGCTCCGGCTGACGGTAAAAATAGTGCAGCGAAGCTGCGCGCAAACCATAAACATTGTCACCGAAATAGACGTTAGACAGATATCGTTCCAATATCTCATCCTTTGTCAAACGCCCTTCAAGCCAGAAGGCAATCAGCATTTCGCGCGCCTTTCTGGTAAGGCTGCGTTCGGGCGTCAAAAAGGTAAATTTGGCCAGTTGCTGCGTAATTGTGCTGCCGCCTTGCGTAATGCCGCTGCCAAACGCATTTGACCATGCAGCACGCGCCAATCCGCGCGGGTCGATCCCCCAATGCGAATAAAAACGGCGGTCCTCAATCGACAGAAAGGCCTGCACGACATGCGGTGGCAAAGTGCTGACATCGACGGGTTTATCGACAATAGCTCCGTTTCGGGCGATGGGCGTACCGTCCGACGCCAGCAATGTAATGCGGGGTGGCGCAATAGGTTGTAACGATTTTGAAAGAGGTGCGGTTATCGCCAACCACAGGATCAACAACATGAAAAGGGCTAGAAATCCCGCAAAAAGACGCGAAAACCACCACCACCTTGTTTTTCCGAGAAACGGTTTTTTGGGTGGTGCCGGAGGAGCTTCACCTTCCCATGGCTTGGGGTTGTCGGGGAACAGGCCGGCATAGGCCTGATCGAACGCCGCCAGACGACTGTCGATGTCAGGTACCGCAGGGGGTCGATTGTCGCGTTTGAAGAACATCGATTGGCTGTATTATCTATATAAGACGCTAAAGGCGAGTGAAAAAATCGGCTTCACAAAAAGCTGTAGGGGTCTACATCGACGCCGACCCTGACGCTACGGGGAAATTGTATTCCGCCTAACCACTCACGGATGATTGCCTGCATCTCCACCGACCGCTGGGCGTGTACCAAAAGACGTTGCCGGTAGCGGCCGCGTAGCATGGCAAGCGGTGCAGGGGCGGGGCCATATATATACATGCCATCTGTCCGAGGTGCCGCCGCGCCGATCGCACGCGCGGCTTCTATAGCTTCGCGTTCGTCTTCGGACGAAATGATAATGGCGGCAAATCTTCCAAAAGGCGGCGCCCCTGCAGATTTGCGCTGTTCAGTTTCAGCATCATAAAAAGCATCACGGTCGCCTGCAACCAATGCGGCTATCACCGGATGGTTTGGATTGCGTGTCTGGATGAAGACTTCACCAGGCTTTTCGCCGCGACCTGCGCGCCCTGCCGCTTGTGCAATTTGCTGAAAGGTACGTTCAGCAGCGCGCAGATCGCCACCTTCCAGGCCAAGATCCGCGTCAATAACCCCGACAAGTGTTAATTCGGGAAAGTGATAGCCTTTCGTGACCAATTGCGTGCCGATAATGATATCGACGGCTTTGCTTTCTACGCGGGCGACAAATTCTGCCGCTTTTTCCGGAGACCAGAGCGTATCTGATGTCGCGACGATGGTCCGGGCTTCAGGCAGGAGCCGGTTTACTTCATCGGATATCCGTTCGACGCCTGGTCCGCAGGCTACCAATGTGTCTGCCTCGCCACATTCCGGGCATTCCTCGGGCGGCGGCATCACATGACCGCAATGGTGACAGGCCAAGCGGCGAACCAGCCGATGTTCGACCATCCAACTTGTGCAATTCGGGCATTGGAATCGATGTCCGCACGTGCGACATAATGTAAGCGGCGCATAACCTCGGCGATTAAGAAAGAGCAGGCTTTGTTCGCCCCGGTCCAACCTTTCTTCAAGCGCCTTAAGCAAAGTAGGTGCTATCCAGTGCTGGCGCTCGGGGGCATCGACGGTAAGGTCGATGGCTTTGATCTCAGGCATTTTCGCCGCCCCGAACCTCGAAGGAATTTCCAACCCCTTGTAACGTCCGATGGCAACCATATGCCGTGATTCCAGTGCGGGCGTTGCCGACGCAAGCACGACCGGAAATCTTTCAAAACGCCCGCGCATGACTGCGACATCCCGGGCATGGTAGCGGACCCCGTCTTCCTGTTTGAAACTGGTTTCATGGGCTTCATCAACAATGATGAGGCCAGGATTTGCAAAGGGCAAAAAAAGAGCCGACCGTGCACCGACAAGCACTTTCGCACTTCCATCGGCGATGGCCCGCCATACGCGCCGACGTTGGGTTGAGCGCATATTGGAATGCCACGTCGCAGGTTCTACGCCAAAGCGTTCTTCGAAACGTTTCAAAAATGGTTGGGTAAGCGCGATTTCCGGTAACAGCACGAGGATCTGCTTTTTCTGACGCAATGCTTCGGCGACGGCCTCGAAATAGGTCTCGGTCTTTCCCGATCCCGTTACGCCATCAAGGACAAAGGTCGTGAATGATCCTTCACGTACAGCGGACGTCATCGCATCTGCTGCTGTTTGTTGAGCTGCATTCAATTGCGGGGCGGCAAAATCGGGGAGTGCTTCGGGAAATGGGGTGTCGACACTGATTGTAACGGGCTCAAATGCGCCTGCTTTGATTAATCCGCGAATGATGTTGTCGCTCACTCCGGCCTCGGCGGCCAGTTCACGTACCAAGCCCTGCGCCCCTTCCAGTGCATCCAATGCTGCGGCCCGTTGCGGCGTAAGGCGTGCAGGTTCCAACCCAGTGCGGCGATATTCGGTGATCGTGCCCGATGTTGTGAAGGCCGCAGATGAAGCCAAAACCATGCGCAATACCGCAGAATGTTGCGTCAGGTAATAATCGGCAACCCAATCAACCAAGCGGCGCAATCCCTTCCCGATTGGAGGGCATTCGACAAGTTCGAGCACGTTCCGCAGTTTTTTAGCATCCACGGGGTCGTCGCCAAATATGTCTTCATCCCAGATAACCCCGGGCAGCTTACGCGGTCCCAGCGGCACCATCACCACGCAGCCCGGCTTCGCATTCATCCCGTCAGGAAGACGATAGTCGAGCGGGCCAATTGCCTGCGTCAGCAAGACAACTCGTACGCGTTTGAGGGGAGGATTCATAAACGCGATATAGGCATGCAATTGCTGCGCGTCACCATCTTGCACGACGCGTTCATGGAATTGGCAGGTGATTGCTGCTATCGCAGTAAAGGAGGAGACCACCGAATGACCGTTCAAACCAGCCGTCGCTATATCCTGCTTTCGGGGGCAGCGCTTGCCACATTGATGCTGCCCGGATGCCAGAGCATGCCTGGGTTAAGTTTGACCGAAGCCATCCGGCGGCTTCTGACGATTGCCTCGCAAAATGCATTTGCCCTTTTGTTGCAGCCCGGCGGATTTTACGACAGTTCGGTAGCGCGCATTTCACTGCCGGACAAACTGGGCGGAGAGCGTGGAACGGGCATCTTATCGGTCGTTTTGCAGAGCCGTCAGTTTCGTGACCGCTTGCAGCGCCAATTGAATCGTGCCGCTGAAAAAGGTGCGGAAAGGGCAGCACCTTTGGTGGCAGATGCTGTCCGTAATTTGAGTATCGAAGATGCTGCGTCGGTTGTGCGAGGTGGACCGCAAGCGGCAACATCTTTTTTGCGCGGCAAAATGGGTCCAGCGCTTCTTGAAGCAATGCTTCCCGGTATTTCCGATGGATTGCGGTTGTTTGACGATCAAATCATTAGCCAGGCCGTTCGTTCGGTGGCTGGATTTGATGTCGCTGCATTGGCTCAAGATATTACTCGGAAGGCAGATGACAGTATCTGGGCCGCGATCGGATTGGAAGAATCGGCAATCCGCACTAATCCGCAAAAAACAAATGATCCGCTGTTGATTGGAGTGTTTGGCTTGACAAGGTGATGCGGCATCGAACGGACTTGGATTCCCAAGGGTTTGTTACTAGGCAAGGAAAACGAATCCAATCCGATTGAAAGCAACCCTCACTATGAAATTTTTTGCCGACACAGCCGAAATTGACGACATCAAGGAACTGGCGGCGACAGGATTGCTGGATGGTGTGACGACCAATCCGTCTTTGATCGCAAAGTCAGGCCGGGACTTTATCGAGGTGACGCGGGAGATTTGCGCGCTGACCGATGGGCCTGTGTCTGCCGAGGTTGTGGCGCTTGATCATGCGACGATGATGAAAGAGGCCGAGATATTGCGCAAAATTGCGGACAATGTCTGCATCAAGGTGCCGCTGACGATTGACGGGCTGAAGACGTGCAAGGCGCTGACGGGCGAGGGGACGATGGTCAATGTGACCTTGTGCTTTTCGGCAAACCAGGCGTTGCTTG